>NZ_CP151966.1:1842500-3149388 GCF_038593135.1 Geobacillus sp. FSL K6-0789 | reverse complement strand
CCGTTGCCCCTCCCTTTTAATTCAGAGGATAATCATTTGTTTAAAAAAATAAGTTTGTGGAAAAGATATATTAAGGAAAAAAGACGGCTTTTCGACAAAACCCACCAACTGTGGACAACATTATAAACAAGATGTGAAAAAACATATCCACAACCTATCCACAAGTGTGGATATGTTTTTTATCCACACAGTTATCCATTGTCGACCATAGTGAAAACACAATAATAATAGCAAATAAAACGGCTTGTTGCAACGGAATTTTTTGATTATCCACAAAACGGACAGGTTGTGAAAAAACGTTATCCACACCGTTGCGTATGTGAAAAAAATGTCGATAAATGTTGTGGATTGTGGTTGAGGACAGAAAAATTTATCCACATCAAGGCCGCCTCAAGAAAAGAGAAAGGGGCGGTTGACATTTGCTGAGATTGTTCAATATAATGAGAAAGACTGCCCGTAACAGTTATTCCTTCAGGGAGGTGTCATAGATGAAACGGACGTATCAACCAAATAGACGGAAGCGCAGCAAAGTGCATGGGTTCCGCGCGCGCATGAGCACGAAAAATGGGAGAAAAGTATTGGCGCGCCGCCGTCGCAAAGGAAGAAAAGTATTGTCTGCATAATAGGCCACTGAAGCTTCAGTGGTCTTTTTTCTCAATGTTTTGGCGGCGGGAAACTAGGCAAATGGAGTGTTTTAGGGGCATGAAAAAAAAATATCGCATCAAAAAAAACGAGGAATTTCAAGAGGTGTTTCAGCAGGGCGTCTCGGTGGCGAACCGCCAGTTTGTCGTCTACACGCTTGACCGTCCTGAGCAGCCTTATTTTCGCATTGGGCTGTCAGTCAGCAAAAAGCTTGGCAAAGCGGTTGTCAGAAACCGGATCAAACGATACGTCCGCCAATGCTTTCTTGAATTGAAAGAAGAGGTCGCCCCTGGCAAGGACTATGTCATTATTGCCAGGCAGCCTGCGGCGGAAATGGGCTACGCGGAAGTGAAAAAAAGTTTGATCCATGTGCTGCGGAAAGCCGGGGGGCTGAAAAAGGAGGCTGAACACCAGATTTAGCCTGAAAAAACGCTCTCACAAGGGCGGAAAAAGATGATAAAATACATACAGTGAACTTGTACATGTGGGAGGAAAAAGAAGGTGAAAAGGCGAATACTATTCATTGCTTTGATCGGTGCATTGGCTGCCATGCTGGCCGGATGCACGGAAATCAATCAGCCGATCACTCCGGAAAGCAAAGGATTTTGGAATGAGTATATCGTTTATCCGCTCTCCTGGCTGATCAAATATGTGGCCGGGCTGCTCGGCGGAAGTTTTGGGTTGTCGATTATTGTCGTCACTATTTTAATCCGTTTGTTGATTTTGCCGCTGATGATCCAACAGACGCGCAATGCCAAAGCGATGCAAGCGCTTCAGCCGGAAATAGAGGCGTTGCGTAAAAAGTACAGTTCGAAAGACGCTCAGACACAGCAAAAGCTCCAGCAGGAAATGATGCTCTTGTTCCAAAAGCACGGGGTCAATCCGATGGCCGGCTGTTTGCCGATTTTAATCCAAATGCCGATTATAATCGGTTTTTACCACGCGATTATGCGGACAAGGGAAATTGCCCAACAAAATTTTTTATGGTTTGACCTTGGCGAAAAGGATCCGTATTTTATTTTGCCGGTCATTGCCGGGGTGACGACGTTTATCCAGCAAAAGATCATGATGGCCGGCTCCGCTCAGCAAAATCCACAAATGGCGATGATGCTTTGGATGATGCCGATTATGATCGTCATTTTCGCGATCAACTTCCCAGCTGCTTTGTCGCTTTACTGGGTCGTCGGAAATATTTTCTCCATTGTGCAAACGTATCTCATTAAAGGGCCGGAGATTGCCGCCCATTCAGGAGGAGCGAAAAAGTGAAAGAAGTGACCGCGACTGCCCGGACAGTCGAAGAGGCGGTGCAGTTGGCGCTCGCGCAGCTTGGCGTGCCTCGAGAGCGTGCGGTTATTGTTGTGATCGACGAAGGGAAAAGAGGTTGGTTTGGCTTGTTTGGCGGCCGGCCGGCGGTTGTCAAAGCGGTGTTGAAAATGGATCCGGTTGAGGAGACGGTGCGCTTCTTGCAGCAAGTCATTGCGCATATGGGAGCGGAAGAGGCATACGTCGAAGCTGTCCGCTGCGGCAAGCAAGTGACGCTCCACATCCATGGGGGGCCGGTCGGTTTGTTGATCGGCAAACACGGCCAAACTTTAAATGCTCTCCAGTTTTTGGCGCAGCTTGTTGCCAATCGCCATGCGGAGGAATATGTGTCGATTGCGGTTGACGTGGAGCATTATCGTGAACGAAGGGAAAAGGCGCTTGTGGAACTGGCGCACAAACTGGCAGCTCAGGCGGTCAGGACAGGCAAAGAAGTGAGGCTGGAGCCGTTGCCCGCCCATGAACGCAAAATCATCCATGCTGCGTTGGCCGGCCATAAGCATGTCTCTACCTATTCGGTTGGAGTTGACCCGCACCGCCTTATTGTTGTTTCCCCGATAACAAGCAAAAAATCGCCAACGAAAAGGACGCCCCTCTAACGAATGTGGAGGAGGCCTCTTTTTTTGCCCTCTTTCGCTTGTGTACTTGCGGCTGCGCGAAAATGGGCCAGCAATATATTTTTCCACAGCGGGGCTGAGCGTGCCATATTGTTATTCACATGTGGATAAGTTAAAATTGAACTAAACAACTATGCACAGGGAGCATGCGGCTGAGAAAGGCTGTGGATATAGAAGAAACGGAGAAAAGCGAGGTGAAAAGCGGTGACACAATTGGATACGATTGCCGCCATTTCAACGCCGATGGGCGAGGGGGCGATCGCCATCGTCCGGCTGAGCGGAGATGAGGCGGTGGAGATCACTGACCGGCTGTTTCGGAGCCCGAGCGGGAAGCGGCTGAAAGACGTCCCGTCGCATACGATCCATTACGGGCATATTGTCGACCCGAAAAGCGGCCGGGTCGTCGAAGAAGTGATGGTGTCGGTCATGCGGGCGCCGAAAACATTTACACGCGAGGACGTGGTGGAAATTAACTGCCATGGCGGATTTGTTTCCGTCAACCGCGTTTTGCAGTTAGTGCTCGCCAACGGAGCGCGGCTTGCCGAGCCGGGCGAGTTTACGAAGCGGGCGTTTTTAAACGGGCGCATTGACTTGTCCCAAGCGGAGGCGGTCATTGACTTGATTCGAGCGAAAACGGACCGGGCCATGAATGTCGCCTTGCAGCAAATGGAGGGGCGTCTTTCCAAGCTCATCCGCGAGCTGCGGCAGACGATTTTGGAGACGCTGGCGCATGTTGAAGTGAACATCGATTATCCCGAATACGATGATGTCGAGGAGATGACGCCGCGGCTGCTAAAGGAGAAGGCGCAATATGTGCGCCGGCAAATTGAAAAGCTTTTGTCGACCGCCAATCAGGGGAAAATTTTGCGCGAAGGGTTGGCCACGGTCATTATCGGACGGCCGAACGTCGGCAAGTCTTCGCTGTTAAATGCGCTCGCCCATGAAAATCGGGCGATCGTCACCGATATCCCGGGGACGACGCGCGATGTCATTGAGGAGTATGTCAACGTCCGCGGCGTGCCGCTCCGCTTGATTGATACGGCCGGTATCCGGGAAACGGAAGATGTTGTCGAACGAATCGGCGTCGAGCGCTCCCGGCAAATGTTGAAGCGGGCCGATTTAATTTTGCTCGTTTTAAACTACCACGAACCGCTGACAGAAGAAGATGAACGGCTGTTTGCGATGACGGAAGGGATGGATGTCATCGTCATTGTGAATAAGACCGATTTGCCCAAGAAGATTGACATGGAGCGCGTGAACGAGCTGGCGGCCGGCCGTCCGGTTGTGGCGACGTCGTTGTTGCGCGAACAAGGAATTGATGAATTGGAACAGGCGATTGCTGACTTATTTTTCGGCGGCGAACTGGAAGCCGGCGATTTAACATACGTCTCCAACTCCCGCCATATCGCCTTGCTCGAGCAGGCGAAACAGGCGATTGACGATGCCTTGGCCGGCATTGACGCCGGCATGCCGGTCGATCTTGTGCAAATCGATTTGCGCCGGGCGTGGGAGCTGCTTGGCGAAATCGTGGGTGATACAGTGCACGAAAGTTTGATTGATCAGCTGTTTGCTCAATTTTGTTTAGGAAAATAAGCAAGGAGGAAACAAGCATGGATTACCAAGGAGGATCGTATGACGTCATCGTCGTCGGCGCCGGCCATGCTGGCTGTGAAGCGGCATTGGCAGCTGCGCGCATCGGGGCGAAAACGCTCGTCATCACCCTTAACCTTGATATGATTGCGTTCATGCCGTGCAACCCGTCGATCGGCGGCCCAGCGAAAGGGATCGTCGTGCGTGAAATCGACGCTCTCGGCGGGGAAATGGGAAGAAACATCGATAAAACATACATTCAAATCCGGATGCTCAACACCGGGAAAGGCCCGGCCGTGCGCGCGCTGAGGGCCCAGGCTGATAAAGTGCTGTACCAGCGGGAAATGAAGAAGACGCTTGAAAGGCAGGAAAACTTGACGCTGCTGCAGGGCAAAGTTGAGCGGCTCATCGTGGAAGACGGCGTCTGCAAAGGCGTCGTTACGCAAACGGGGGCTCATTATTACGCCAAGGCGGTCGTCATCACAACCGGGACGTTTTTGCGCGGGGAGATTATCATTGGCGACATTAAATATTCGAGCGGACCGAACAATCAGCAGCCGTCGATCAAGCTGTCCGAGCATTTAGAGGAGCTTGGGTTTAAGCTCGTCCGCTTTAAAACGGGCACGCCGCCGCGCGTCAACAGCCGGACGATCGATTACAGCAAAACGGAAATTCAGCCGGGCGACGAAGAGCCGCGGGCGTTTTCGTACGAGACGACAACATACATCACGGATCAGCTGCCGTGCTGGCTGACGTACACGACGGAGGAAACGCACCGAATCATCGATGAAAATTTGCATTTGTCGCCGATGTACTCCGGCATGATTAAAGGAACCGGACCGCGCTATTGCCCATCGATCGAAGATAAAGTCGTTCGGTTCCATGACAAGCCGCGCCATCAAATTTTCCTCGAGCCGGAGGGGCGGGAAACGGAAGAAGTGTACGTGCAAGGACTGTCAACGAGCCTGCCGGAACATATTCAGCGCAAGCTTCTTGAAACGATTCCGGGGCTTGAGAAAGCGCAGCTCATGCGGGCGGGATATGCGATCGAGTACGATGCGATCGTGCCGACCCAGCTCTGGCCGACGCTCGAGACGAAGCTTGTGAAAAACTTGTATACCGCAGGGCAAATCAACGGTACGTCCGGCTATGAAGAAGCGGCGGGCCAAGGCATTATGGCCGGCATTAACGCCGCCCACCGTGCGCTCGGCCGCGAGGAGATCATTTTAAGCCGTTCGGACGCCTATATTGGCGTCTTAATCGACGATTTGGTGACGAAAGGGACGAACGAGCCGTACCGCTTGCTCACCTCGCGCGCTGAATATCGGTTGTTGCTCCGCCACGACAACGCCGATTTGCGCCTGACCGAGCTCGGCTATCGGATCGGCCTCATTTCCGAAGAGCGGTATCAAAAATTTTTGGCGAAAAAAGAGGCGATCGAGCGGGAGAAAAAGCGGCTGCAAACGGTGATCATCAAACCGACGCCAAAAGTGCAGGAAGTCATCCGCGAAGCGGGCGGAAGCGAGCTGAAAGACGGCATCCGCGCCGCTGATTTGCTCCGGCGTCCGGAAATGACGTATGAACATATTCGAAAACTGGCGCCGGCGGACGAGGACATCGCTCCGGAAGTGGCCGAGCAAGTCGAAATTCAAATCAAGTACGAAGGCTACATCCAAAAATCGCTGCAGGAAGTCGAGCGGCTCAAAAAAATGGAAAACAAAAAAATCCCGGAAGATATCGATTACGACGCCATCCAAGGGCTGGCGACCGAGGCGCGGCAAAAACTGAAGCAAGTGCGGCCGCTCTCAATTGCCCAGGCATCGCGCATTTCCGGCGTCAATCCCGCCGATATTTCGATATTATTAGTGTATTTGGAACAAGGAAGAATCGCGCGCGTGTCGAATGAATAAATCATGAGGGAAGGGATTGGCATATGGAGGCGACACAATTTCAATCCATGCTTGAAGAGAGAGGGATTTCCCTTTCTTCCCGGGCGCTTGCGCAGTTTGAGCGCTATTATGAACTGCTTGTGGAATGGAATGAGAAAATGAATTTGACTGCCATTACGGACAAGCCCGGCGTCTATGTAAAGCATTTTTTTGATTCGGTTTCTCCGGCTTTCTATTACAATTTTTCCGCGCCTATATCGCTTTGCGATGTCGGCGCCGGGGCGGGGTTCCCGAGCATTCCGCTCAAAATTTGCTTTCCGCAGCTGCGCATCTCGATCGTCGATTCGCTGCAAAAGCGCATCCGCTTTTTGGAGCATCTCGCAGCAGAGCTGGAACTTGCGGATGTAGCGCTGTACCATGACCGCGCCGAGACGTTCGCCCGCCAAAAGGGGATGCGCGAATCGTTCGATGTCGTCACGGCTAGAGCGGTGGCGCGCATGCCGGTGCTTGCTGAACTTTGTCTTCCGCTTGTGAAGACAGGCGGTACATTCATTGCGATGAAAGCTGCCTCAGCGCCGGAAGAGCTGAAAGAGGGGGAGAAGGCAATTTCTGTGCTTGGCGGGGAGGTGGCGGCGGTGGAAACGTTCATGCTGCCGTTCGAAGAGGGCGAACGGACGATCATTTTCGTCCGCAAAACGAAAAAGACGCCGGCTCGATATCCGCGCAAGCCGGGAATGCCGAGCAAACAACCGATTCAATAAAACCCCTTGCAGACGGCGCGGGGGTCCGTCCCTCCGCTTTGCGTCCTATGCCAAGGGAAACAAAAGACGGCCTAAAGCAGCGGCGTATGCCGGGCAAAACAGAGAATATCGGCCAAGTATGTCCAAAGGTGGTGTAGGGGGATGAAGCATACGTTTTCGCGCTTGTTCAGCTTTGGAGAAAAAGAGCAAGAAGAAATGGGAGAAGACAAAGACCGGGAAGAAGTGCGCCATATTCCCATTTCCAGCATTATTCCAAACCGTTTCCAACCGCGCGCTGTGTTCGATGAGGAGAAAATCGATGAATTGGCGTTGACGATCCGCACGCATGGCATTATTCAACCGATCGTTGTGCGTGAATGCGGAAACGGCCAATTTGAAATCATTGCCGGCGAGCGGAGATGGCGGGCGGTGCAAAAGCTTGGCTGGACGGAAATCCCCGCTATTGTGAAAAACTTAAACGACAAAGAAACCGCCTCCGTCGCCCTCATCGAAAACCTACAACGCGAGGAATTGACGCCGATCGAAGAGGCGATGGCGTACGCCAGGCTGATCGAGCTGCACGATTTGACGCAGGAGGCGCTCGCCCAGCGCCTTGGCAAGGGGCAATCAACGATCGCCAACAAGCTGCGTCTCCTAAAACTCCCTCAGGAAGTGCAAGAGGCGCTGTTGCAGCGGACGATCACTGAGCGCCACGCACGCGCGTTAATTGTGTTGAAAGATAAAGAGAAACAGCTGAAACTGTTGCAAGAAATCATCGACAAACAGCTCAACGTCAAGCAGACGGAAGACAGGGTCGTCAAGATGCTCGAGGCTGGCGAGCGAAAGCCGAAGCCGAAACGGAAGGCGTTCAGCCGCGATATGCGTATCGCCGTCAACACGATCCGCCAATCGCTCTCCATGGTGGAAAACAGCGGCGTATCCGTCCATTCCGAAGAAGAGGAATTTGACGATTACTATCAAATTACGATTCGCATCGCGAAAAAATAATCATCAAGTCGCCTTTTGCCTCATCAAGCGCAGCTGATGAGGTTTTTTTCTTTCAGAAAACAAAGTCATTTTCCTTTTTTCATGGTAAAATAGAATTTACGAGTAAGGAATAGAGGTAGGTGGCACCGTGGGCAAAGTCATTGCTATTGCAAATCAGAAAGGCGGAGTCGGAAAAACGACAACAGCTGTCAACCTGTCGGCCTGTTTGGCGCATCTCGGAAAAAAAGTGCTGCTCGTTGACGCCGATCCGCAAGGAAACGCGACAAGCGGCATCGGCATTGAAAAAGGCGATGTCGACGAATGCATTTATAATGTCATTATTGGCGATATGAAGGCGAAAGAGGTCATTCGGCCGACGAACATTGAAAACTTATATGTCATCCCGGCGACGATCCAACTTGCCGGTGCAGAAATTGAGCTTGTTTCGGTCATTTCCCGAGAAATCCGGCTCAAAAATGCGCTTGAGCCGCTGAAAGCCATGTACGACTTTATCATTATCGATTGCCCCCCTTCGCTAGGGCTGCTGACGCTGAATGCGCTGACGGCGGCCGATTCCGTCATGATTCCCGTCCAGTGCGAATATTATGCGCTTGAAGGGCTCAGCCAGCTGCTGAACACGATTCGGCTTGTGCAGCGCCACTTAAACTATAATTTGCGCCTCGAAGGCGTCTTGTTGACCATGCTCGATGCGCGGACGAATTTAGGGTTGCAAGTCATTCAGGAGGTCAAAAAGTATTTTCGCGAAATGGTGTACGAAACGATCATCCCGAGAAACGTGCGGCTGAGCGAAGCGCCAAGCCACGGCAAGCCGGTGATTTTGTACGATGTCAAATCGCGGGGGGCGGAAGTGTATTTAGAGTTGGCGAAGGAGGTGCTTGAGCGTGGCTAAAGGTCTTGGCAAAGGCATTAATGCGCTGTTTCACAACCTCGAACTCGACGGAAAAGAGGGAGTGGTGCAGGAGGTCAGCATTCATGTCCTTCATCCGAATCCATACCAGCCGCGGAAAACATTTCAGCCCGAAACGATCGAAGAGTTAAAACAGTCCATTTTGCAGCACGGCATTTTGCAGCCGCTCATCGTCCGCCAGTCGGTCAAAGGGTTTGAAATTGTCGTCGGCGAGCGGCGCTACCGGGCGGCAAAAGAGGCGAACCTGCAGTTTGTGCCGGTCGTCGTGCGCGAACTGACCGATGAACAAATGATGGAGTTTGCCCTTTTGGAAAACTTGCAGCGCGAAGATTTGAACCCGATTGAAGAAGCGATGGCTTATAAAATGTTGATGGACAAACTGCATCTGACCCAGGAGGAAGTCGCCAGCCGTGTCGGAAAGAGCCGCCCGCACGTCGCCAATCATGTGCGCCTCTTGTCGCTTCCTCCCGACGTGCAAAAACTGCTTGCCGATGGAACGCTGTCAATGGGCCATGGACGTGCGCTGCTCGGGCTGAAGCAAAAAAGCAAAATGAAGTTCGTGATCGAGAGGATTGTCCGCGACGGGCTGAACGTCCGCCAGCTCGAGAAACTGATCCGGCAAATCAACGAAAATGTTTCACGTGAAACATCGAAACGGAAACCGCCGGAAAAAAGCGTGTTTCTCCGTGAGAGCGAATCGCTGTTGCGCGAAAAATTCGGCACAAACGTCACGATCAAACAGACGAAGAAAAAGGGGAAAATTGAAATCGAGTTTTTTTCTCCGGAAGACTTGCAAAGAATATTGGAACTGCTTGATGTGCAGTTCGACGAGTAGAGCGGTCTGGCAATAAGGGCCGGTTTATTTTTGCTGGAGCTAGAGAGGGTTGAACATCATGGTATTGCTAGGAACGATTGTGAACGGGCTCAGCATTGTATCCGGGGCATTGATTGGAAAATGGTTTCACCGCATTCCCGAACGGGTATAAGAGACGGTGATGGGAGGAATCGGGCTGGCGGTGGCGCTCCTTGGCATCCAAATGGGAATGAAAAGCGAACAGTTTCTCATTGTCATCTTCAGCCTTGTTTTCGGCGGCATTCTCGGCGAATGGTGGAATTGGGAGGAAAAGCTGAACCGGCTCGGACGATGGCTGGAAAAGAAAGTCGGCGGCAGCGGAGAAAGCGGCAGTGCCAAAGGATTTGTGAGCGCGACGCTGTTGTTTGTCATCGGGGCGATGGCGATTGTTGGGGCGCTTGACAGCGGACTGCGCGGCGATCATAGCGTCTTGTATACGAAGGCGATTTTAGACGGCTTTGCGAGCGTCATTTTGACGACGACGCTCGGCATCGGCGTCATGTTCTCCGCCCTGCCCGTTGTCCTGTACGAAGGCGGCATCGCGCTGCTGGCCACGCAAATTGAACGGTTCGTGCCAAGGGAAGTGCTGGATTCATTCATCGCGGAATCAACGGCCACCGGCAGAATTTTAATTATGGCCATCGGGCTGAATATGCTCGGTTTGACGAACATTCGCGTGGCGAATTTGCTGCCGAGCATTCTTGTCGTGGCGGCTGCCGTGTGTGTTCTTTCATTCGTCTAATAGACGGCCGCCTCTTCGGCCGAGAGCGGACAAACGACGTCCGTGCAGAGGGAGCGCCTAAACCGGGCGTTCAAGGCGCGCAAAAGAAATCCCCTCTTTAAGAACAACAGCCGGATGAGAGGGGATTTTGCTGTTTACCATAAGGAATGCCGGTCTTTCAGAAGCGGTTGGGTGGCTCGCTCTTTGCGGATGATGTGCCGCTCCGCTTCATAAATGCCGTTGGCGATCGTTTTCGCCATATTCATGACGAGATGAAGACGCGTATTTTGCAAGACGAAAAATTCCATAAACCCGCTCACATTGACGACTCCAGTAATATGGGCGTCGCCGACAGGGGAAAGTTGCTTGTTCACTCCGGCTCCGGGGCGAACCGGCCCTTTCGACACGGTGATGGCCCCGACGCTTTTCAACCGTCCGAGGCAAGCGTCGACAGCGATGATAAACGGATCGCGATGAATCAGCTGAATGGCCCCCACTTTTTCTTCCAAGTTGACCGCATGAATCGGCTCTTCAAGCGTTCCGTATACGTGAAAACGGGCCAATGGCTTCTCCTTCAGTATCGTGCCGACGAGCGGTCCAAGCGAATCGCCGGTCGAACGGTCCGTGCCGATGCAGACGACGGCAATCGGTTGAACGAGCGGATCGGGAAGCAGCGAAGTGATTCGCCAGGCGATGGACGATGCCGCTCCCTGTTCATCATAAAAAACGCGATTCCTTTCTTCCCGGGAAGAGAAAAATATCGACGGTATGCTCATGCGATTCACTCCTACTTTCGGTTCAAAATTATTAACAGTATACGGAAAATAAAAGAATCATATACATCTCGATGTTTGTTTTCTTGTCTTTTCTTTTTCGCCCGTTGCCTGCATTTGACTACAAATCGGCGGTCCATCTTGTTAAAATAAAAGCGCAGAATAGAAAAAGGTTGAGGTGTCGTCAACATTGAATGCGATGGAAAAAACGGTTAACCGGCTGCTCGAGCTGTTGACGAATGAGAAGCTATGGCTTCGAATTGGAACAGGGGCGCTTAAGATTGTTCTTATCCTACTCATATGCGCCGCAGCAGTGAAAGTGTTGAAAATAGCCGTTCATAATATGTTCAAAGTGCGGGAGAAAGCACCGATCCGCATTTCGGAACGGCGAGAGATGACGTTAACGCGGCTGTTAGACAATGTGATTACGTACGTACTATATTTTATTGCGCTGTTGATGATTTTAGATACGTTTGGTGTTCCGGTCAAAGCGTTGTTGGCTGGGGCCGGGGTTGTTGGCCTGGCCGTCGGCTTCGGGGCGCAAAGCTTAGTAAAAGACATCATCACCGGGTTTTTCATCATTTTTGAAGACCAGTTTGCGGTCGGCGATTACGTCCGCATCGGCAATTTTGAAGGGTATGTGGAAGAGATCGGGCTTCGGGTGACGAAAATTAAAAGCTGGACGGGAGAAGTGCATATTTTGCCTAACGGCAGCATTACGCAAGTGACGAACTATTCACTTCACAACAGTTTGGCGGTAGTGGACATCAGCATCTCCTATGAAGAAGATATTGAAGAGGCAGAAAAAGCGATTCGTGAACTGCTGCCGCAGTTGCCGGACAAATACGAGGATATGGTCGCACCGCCGCAGTTGCTTGGCGTGCAAAACTTAGTAAACTCGGAAATGGTGCTTCGTATTACATGCGAAACGAAGCCGATGTGCCATGTCGGTGTGGCAAGAGCCATCCGCAAAGAAGTAAAGATGCTTTTAGACGAACGCGGAATCGAAATGGCATA
This sequence comes from Geobacillus sp. FSL K6-0789, assembly GCF_038593135.1. Classification (NCBI taxonomy): domain Bacteria; kingdom Bacillati; phylum Bacillota; class Bacilli; order Caryophanales; family Anoxybacillaceae; genus Geobacillus; species Geobacillus sp. FSL K6-0789. Next base: position 3,137,311 of record NZ_CP151966.1, on the reverse strand, counting down.
CCCAAGGTTCGTGTTGCATCGGCGAAGCGGAGAGGAGCCGCTTGATGCCAAATGGCAAGGGCAGAAATCATGACAATCATGGAGGTGAGCAGATGGAAGAGAAGGAATTTGGCTTGTATGATATTGTTGAGATGAAAAAGCCGCACCCGTGCGGCACGAACCGTTGGAAAGTGATCCGCTTAGGCGCGGATATCCGCATCAAATGCGAGGGGTGCGCCCACAGCGTTCTGTTGCCGCGCAAAGAGTTTATTCGCAAAATGAAAAAAGTGTTAGTCAGGCATGAAGAATGACAAAAGGGGCTGATCCAAAAGAGCGGTAACGCTCCTATCTGGAGCAGCATGGAAACATAGACCGCCACGAAACATCCGGTAAAGCCAAGGGTTTCAGGAGGGGGGTCTCTTTCCCATACTTCGGTTGCATCTCATCAAAAAGGGGCTTTTGCGTCAGCCCGAATACGAATTTAATGAAAGAGGCGTTTGCCTCGGTCAACACTGTTGTTGTCTTTGAACAGTTTATGACTGATACCGCCGCCGCTGCTGATTATGTCCTTCCGGTTGCGGCTTCGTTTGAGGAAGAAGACGTTTATTGTTCGTCAATGTACCATGCGTATTTGAATTACGGGCCGAAGCTCGTCGACCCGCCGGGCGAGGCGAAGCCTGATCTTTGGATTTGGACGGAGCTGGCCAAACGGCTTGGCTTTGGCGATGTGTTCGCCTATACGCGCGAGCAGTTTCTCGCCATGGCGCTGCGCCCGTTGGAAACACAAGGGATTACGCTCGAGCGGATCAAAGCTGAGCATCGCATTCTTCTGCCCGTCGAGCCGGTGCCATGGCATGACCGCCGTTTCCAAACGCCAAGCGGCAAATATGAATTCACTTCGAACATTGCCCGGCAAAAAGGAATGGACGGCCGGCTGCAAATCATGTACCCGGCTGAGTCGGAAGAAGCTCATCCGGCATTGGCCGCCAAGTATCCGTACCGGTTGTTGACGATCCATCCGCTCCGTTCAAACCATTCTCAGCATTACCCTCTCGTTCCGGCGCTGCAAACTGTGCGCATTGAAGCTTGTCATTTTTTGTGCCAGCCCATATAATGAGGGAAGATGCGAACGGGAAAGAGGAGTGGAACGAATGGGATTGACAGCAGGAATCGTCGGGTTGCCAAACGTCGGCAAATCGACGTTGTTTAACGCCATTACAAAAGCAGGTGCCGAATCGGCCAATTATCCGTTTTGCACGATTGAACCGAACGTCGGCGTCGTAGAAGTGCCGGACGAGCGGTTGACCGTCCTGACCGACATGTTCCGGCCGAAGCGGACCGTGCCGACGGTTTTTGAGTTTACCGACATCGCCGGGATCGTGAAAGGAGCAAGCAAAGGGGAAGGGCTTGGAAACAAGTTTTTGTCGCACATTCGCCAAGTTGATGCGATTTGCCAAGTCGTCCGTTGCTTCAGCGATGAAAACATCACCCACGTCGCCGGCAAAGTCGATCCGCTCGCCGATATTGAAACGATCAACTTAGAGCTTATTTTTGCTGACCTGGAGACGGTCGACAAACGAGTGGAGCGGGTGGGCAAAATCGCCAAGCAAAAAGACAAAGAGGCGGCGTTTGAATACGAAATTTTGCTGCGGCTGAAAGAGACGCTCGAAGCCGGCAAGCCGGCGCGCACGATCGAGTTTGCCGATGAAGAGATGAAAGTCGTCAAGCAGCTGCACTTGCTGACGACCAAACCGATGCTTTATGTCGCCAATGTCGGCGAGGACGATGTCGCTGATCCGGAGAGCAATCCGTTCGTCGCGGAAGTGCGTGAGTTTGCCAAAAGCGACAATGCGGAAGTGATTGTCGTCTGTGCAAAAATTGAAGAAGAAATCGCCGAGTTCAGCGATGAGGAAAAACAGCAGTTTTTGCAAGAGCTCGGCATTGAACAATCCGGCCTCGATCAGCTCATTCGCGCCGCCTACAGCTTGCTTGGGCTGGCGACGTTTTTTACCGCCGGTGAACAAGAAGTGCGGGCATGGACGTTTCGCAAAGGGATGAAGGCGCCGCAATGCGCCGGTATTATTCACTCTGACTTTGAGCGCGGGTTCATTCGCGCTGAAACCGTTTCATACGACGATTTAGTCGCTGCCGGCTCGATGGCGGCGGCGCGCGAAGCCGGCAAAGTGCGGCTGGAAGGGAAAGATTACGAAGTGCAAGACGGCGACATCATGCACTTCCGGTTCAATGTGTAACGCCATTGTCGACAGAGTCCGCGGCCAAGGGGCGGCAGACTGCGTGAGTTCCATGTGCAATGCCGCGGAGAAAGGAAAATGGTTGGCGGCGTGGTGAACTTCCAGTGCTAATTCTGGCGAATGTTTCCGTCATCGGAATGAAGCGGAATAGCCTTGCTTATTGCCGCCAGTCATGGTATAATCAACGAATGTGAGTAATGATTATTGCTCCTTGCCCTTCGACGGGAAGGGCCGTTTAGACCAAAAGGAGGTGACGAGCGTGAGAAAATACGAAATCATGTACATCATCCGCCCGAACATGGACGATGAAGCAAGACAAGCTCTCGTCGAGCGGTTTAACAACGTGTTGAAAGAAAACGGTGCGGAGATTACGAATGTGACGGATTGGGGCAAACGCCGTTTAGCCTATGAAATTGAAAAATATCGCGACGGCTACTACATGATTGTCAACGTCACGGCAGAGCCGAAAGCGGTGCAAGAATTTGACCGTTTAGCGCGCATCAGCGAAGACATTATCCGCCATATCGTTGTGAAAGAAGAAGAATAATTTTTTGTATATGGTACGAGGTGGTTCTGATGATTAACCGCGTCATTTTGGTCGGCAGGTTAACGAAAGATCCGGAGTTGCGCTACACTCCAAGCGGAGTGGCTGTTGCCACGTTCACGCTCGCGGTCAACCGCCCGTTTACGAATCAGCAGGGCGAGCGGGAGGCGGATTTTATTCAATGCGTCGTTTGGCGCCGCCAAGCGGAAAACGTCGCCAACTTCTTGAAAAAAGGGAGCTTGGCCGGGGTTGACGGCCGGCTGCAAACCCGCAGCTATGAAAACCAGGAAGGCCGACGTGTGTATGTGACGGAAGTGGTGGCTGACAACGTCCAATTTCTTGAGCCAAAAGGAAGCAATGAGCAGCGTGGGGCAGCAGCAGGCGGATACTATGGGGATCCGTTCCCATTCGGACAAGATCAGAACCACCGTCATTCAAGCGAGAAAGGGGTTGGCCTCCTCGACGAAGATCCTTTTGCCAATGACGGCCAGCCGATTGATATTTCCGACGATGATTTACCGTTTTGAACGATCATGGAAACGATAGAAGCGGAAAGGAGGAACGAAGCATGGCAGGACGGAAAGGCGGTCGTGGCAAACGCCGCAAAGTATGTTATTTCACGGCAAACAACATCACGCACATCGACTACAAAGACGTTGATTTGCTGAAAAAATTCATCTCTGAACGCGGCAAAATTTTACCGCGCCGTGTGACGGGAACGAGCGCGAAATATCAGCGCAAACTGACGGTCGCAATCAAACGGGCGCGCCAAATGGCGCTGTTGCCGTACGTTGCCGATGAGTGAGCTGAAAAAAGCAGTAAGGGGGACCTTACTGCTTTTTCTATTTATGCTGAGTAAACTAGATGGAAAGGAGAACGTTCATTGCGGAAAACGCACGCCCTCACTGAAGCAGCCATCGAACTCGCGCTGTTTGCCGTTTTGTTTTTGATGGCGTTGTACGTGCCGGTGATCGGCTTTGTCGCTGCCCTGTTTTTAGCGCTTCCATTTATGGTGTTTACGATGCGTCACGGGCTTGCCCCTGCCTGGTTGCTGCTCGTTGCGGCTCTCGTTGTCTCCAGCCTTATCGGTTCGTTTTTGTCGCTGCCGATGGCGCTTATGTTTGGCACTGTTGGCATAACGGTCGGCGCGATGTTGGCGAAACAGAAAAACCGCTATCTCATCTGGCTTGTCGGCGCCCTCGTGTTTTTAGCCAACATCGTGCTTGATTACATCATTTCGATTCAATTTTTCCAAGTTGACATGATCCGGGATACGCTTGGTTTAGTGCGCGAGTCGTTTGATACGGCGATGCGCATGATGGAAGCGATGGGCCAAAAGCCGCCAGCTGGGATGCAAAAGCAGCTTGAACAAGGAATCGAACTGATCGGCTACATGGTTCCGACGCTGTTTGTCATCGCTGCGTTGGCGCTCGCCTACGTGACCATCATGGTCTCGCTGCCCATTATGAAGCGGCTGAAGCTCCCGGTCGGCACGTGGCCGCCGTTTCGTGAGCTCTCCTTGCCAAAAAGCGTGCTATGGATATACATCATGGTGCTTGTTCTTTCCATGTTTCCGTTTGCCGAGGGAACTTTCCCTTATATTGCTGTATTGAACCTCTCTTATGTGCTGCAGCTTGCCATGGCAGTACAAGGATTTTCGTTTTTGTATTACGCCGCCTACAAAAAAGGCATTGCGAAAGGCGTGGTGATCGCTGGGACGGTTGTTTGTTTATTCCTGCCTTTTCTACTTTATCTTGTGGCGATATTCGGTATAATTGATTTAGGATTTGATTTGCGCCGCCGCCTATAAATAATTGGATAAGGTGAGCCATTTCTTCAGTGTAGGAGCTGACTTGAATGTCCCATTTTTACGAGAGGAAAGCATACCGCTATCCATCCTATGCGTTAGCCGCCTTGGCGGTGCTCATGGCGGCCGGCCTGTTTTATTTCCACTGGCTGCTTGGGCTGATCGGCTTTCTCACCGTTGGGTTTACGCTTTATTATGTCATTTGGTCACAGCGCTCTTTGTATCAAGAGCTGGGGCAATATATTTCCAACCTGTCGTATCGGGTGAAGAAAGTCGGCGAGGAAGCGCTTATGCAGATGCCGATCGGCATCATGCTCATCGATGAGGAAGGGAAAATCGAATGGTCGAACCGGTTTTTAGCCTCCTGCTTTAAGGAACAGACGTTGGTTGGCCGCTCGCTTGCCGAGCTGTCCGAACCGTTGGCCGCTTTCGTCAAAAAAGGAAAGGCGGACGAGGAGATTATGGAACTGAACGGAAAACAGCTGAAAGTCATCGTCCGCCGCCACGAACGGCTTCTTTACTTTTTCGATGTTACAGAGCATATGGAGCTGAAACGGCAATATGAGGCAGAGCGGTTGGCGATGGCGATCATTTTTCTTGATAATTATGATGAAATTACGCAAGGGATGGACGATCAAGCGAAAAGCCAATTGAACAGCCTTGTAACCTCTGTGTTGAACCGATGGGCGAACGATTACGGCATCTTTTTAAAGCGAACGTCGTCGGATCGATTCATTGCCGTATTGAATGAGCACATATTGACCCGGTTGGAAAAAAGCAAATTTTCTATTTTGGATGAGGTTCGCGAGCAGACGGCCAAACACCAAGCCCAGCTCACGTTGAGCATCGGCATTGGCGCCGGCGTATCCCCACTGCCAGAACTTGGGACGCTTGCGCAATCGAGCTTGGATTTGGCGCTCGGGCGCGGCGGCGATCAAGTAGCGATCAAACACGGAAACGGAAAAGTGAAGTTTTATGGCGGAAAAACGAACCCGATGGAAAAGCGGACACGCGTCCGCGCCCGCGTCATTTCCCATGCGCTTCGCGAGCTCATCGCTGAAAGCGATAGGGTGCTCATTATGGGTCATAAATATCCGGATATGGACGCGCTCGGGGCGGCGATTGGCATTTTAAAGGTCGTTCAATCAAACCAAAAGGAAGGGTTTATTGTTGTTGACCAGGCAAAAACGGATGCAGGTGCGCAACGGCTGCTCGAAGAAATGAGAAAACATGCTGATTTATGGTCGAGATGCATCAAACCGGAGCAGGCGCTTGAGCTCGTGACAGAAGATACGCTGCTCATCGTCGTGGATACGCACCGTCCGTCGCTTGTCGTTGAAGAACGACTGCTGTACCGCATGGATCATATCGTCGTCATCGATCATCATCGTCGCGGCGAAGAGTTTATTGAAGCGCCGATTCTCGTCTACATGGAGCCGTACGCTTCATCGACATCGGAATTGGTCACCGAGCTGCTTGAGTACCAGCCGAAGCGGGTGAAGCTGTCGATGCTGGAGGCGACGGCGCTTCTTGCCGGCATCGTCGTTGACACAAAGAGTTTTACGCTCCGCACCGGTTCCCGCACGTTCGATGCGGCGTCGTATTTGCGCGCCCAAGGAGCGGATACGGTGCTTGTGCAAAAATTGCTGCGGGAAAGCGTAACGAATTACGTCAGACGGGCGAAATTGGTCGAGCGGACGGTGATTGATGAACACGGCATCGCCATCGCCAAGGGGGGCGAGAACGAGGTGCACGATCAAGTGTTGATCGCGCAAACCGCCGATACGCTTCTGACGCTGAGCGGCGTCGCCGCCTCTTTCGTCATTTCCAAGCGGGCAGATGGGACGGTCGGCATCAGCGCCCGCTCGCTTGGCGACATCAACGTGCAAGTCATTATGGAGAAGTTGGGCGGGGGCGGACATTTGACAAATGCTGCCGCCCAACTGTCCGGGGTGACGGTCGGAGAGGCGGAGCGGAAACTGCGGGAAGCCATTCATGACTATTTTGAGGGGGGTAAGCCATCATGAAGGTCATCTTTTTAAAGGATGTCAAAGGAAAAGGGAAAAAAGGGGAAATCAAAAATGTCGCCGACGGCTATGCCAACAACTTCTTATTTAAACAAGGGCTGGCCATTGAAGCGACGCCAGCCAATTTAAAAGCGCTCGAGGCGCAAAAACAAAAAGAGCAGCGCCAGGCGGCCGAGGAGCTGGCGAATGCGAAAAAATTGAAAGAACAGCTTGAGAAGCTGACAGTAACCATTCCAGCAAAGGCAGGCGAAGGCGGCCGTTTGTTCGGCTCGATTACGAGCAAACAAATCGCCGAGTCGCTGCAAGCCCAACACGGCTTGAAGCTCGACAAGCGCAAAATTGAGCTTGCCGATGCCATTCGCGCGCTTGGATACACGAACGTGCCGGTGAAACTCCACCCAGAGGTAACGGCGACGCTGAAAGTGCATGTGACAGAACAAAAATAACGGCGACGTCTCATTTCAGGAAGCGAAGATGCCCCCGCCCGCTGCGGCGGGGCTCCTTTGCTTATTAGCTGCAACAGAGAAAGATACAACGGGGGAAAAGGTGGTGAAACGATGAGCGAGCTGTTTTCAGAACGAATTCCTCCACAAAGCATTGAAGCTGAGCAAGCGGTGCTTGGCGCCGTATTTTTGGATCCCGCTGCGTTAATGCCTGCTTCGGAAATTTTAATCCCAGAGGATTTTTACCGTGCAGCCCATCAAAAAATTTTTCACGCCATGCTTCGCGTCGCCGACAGGGGGGAGCCGGTCGATTTGGTGACGGTGACGGCGGAACTCGCCGCTTCCGAGCAGCTTGAGGAAATCGGCGGCGTCTCCTACTTAAGCGAGCTCGCCGACGCCGTGCCAACAGCGGCCAACGTCGAATATTACGCTCGCATCGTCGAGGAAAAATCGGTGCTGCGCCGCCTCATCCGCACAGCGACATCGATCGCGCAAGACGGATATACAAGGGAAGACGAGATCGACGTTTTGCTTGATGAAGCTGAGCGCAAAATTATGGAGGTTTCCCAACGGAAGCATTCGGGCGCCTTTAAAAATATTAAGGACATTCTCGTGCAAACGTATGACAATATTGAGATGCTCCATAACCGGGATGGGGAAATCACCGGCATCCCGACCGGGTTCACCGAGCTTGACCGGATGACGTCCGGTTTTCAGCGGAGCGATTTGATTATCGTGGCCGCCCGGCCGTCGGTTGGGAAAACAGCGTTCGCCTTAAATATTGCCCAAAATGTAGCGACGAAAACGAATGAAAATGTCGCCATTTTCAGTTTGGAGATGAGCGCCCAGCAGCTGGTGATGCGGATGCTTTGTGCAGAAGGCAACATTAACGCGCAAAACTTGCGCACCGGCAAATTGACGCCGGAAGACTGGGGCAAGCTGACGATGGCGATGGGGAGTTTATCGAACGCCGGCATTTATATCGACGACACGCCGAGCATCCGCGTCAGCGACATTCGCGCCAAATGCCGCCGGCTTAAGCAGGAAAGCGGGCTCGGCATGATTGTCATTGATTATTTGCAGCTCATTCAAGGGAGCGGACGTAGCAAAGAAAATCGCCAACAGGAAGTATCGGAAATTTCCCGCTCGCTGAAGGCGCTCGCCCGCGAGCTTGAAGTGCCGGTCATCGCCTTGTCGCAGCTGTCGCGCAGCGTCGAGCAGCGCCAAGACAAACGGCCGATGATGTCCGATATTCGTGAATCCGGAAGCATTGAGCAAGACGCCGACATTGTCGCCTTTTTGTACCGCGATGACTATTACAACAAAGATTCTGAGAACAAAAACATCATTGAAATCATTATTGCCAAACAGCGCAATGGTCCAGTCGGAACGGTGCAGCTCGCTTTTATTAAAGAGTATAATAAGTTTGTCAACCTAGAGCGCCGCTTCGATGAGGCGCAAATTCCGCCGGGGGCGTAAACCGGCTCACGTTGGCGGCAGGCGCCTCCTTTCGGGTTTAATAGACGAACAAAAAGTTTATAACTGTTTAAAATGTTCGTGTTTCATTGACTTTGCACCGAAAAACTGATACACTGACAATGTTTAGACCGAGGAAACTGGAGGTGCTCGCCATGTCGTCAGTCGTTGTTGTCGGCACGCAATGGGGCGATGAAGGAAAAGGGAAAATTACAGACTTTTTATCGGAAAACGCGGAAGTCATTGCCCGGTACCAGGGAGGGAACAACGCCGGACACACGATCGTGTTTAACGGAGAGCGGTATAAGCTTCACTTAATCCCGTCGGGCATTTTTTATAAAGACAAAATTTGCGTCATCGGCAACGGCATGGTCGTTGATCCGAAAGCGCTTGTCGCCGAGCTTTCCTATTTGCATGAGCGCGGCGTTTCGACCGATAATTTGCGCATCAGCAACCGCGCCCATGTCATTTTGCCGTATCATTTGAAATTGGATGGGCTTGAGGAAGAGCGGAAAGGCACCAATAAAATCGGCACGACGAAAAAAGGAATCGGGCCGGCGTACATGGATAAAGCAGCGCGCATCGGCATCCGCATCATCGATTTGCTCGACCGCGATGTGTTTGCGGAAAAGCTGGCCCGCAACTTGGAAGAGAAAAACATGTTGTTCGAAAAAGTGTACGGTGCCGAAGGGTTCCGCTTCGAGGACATTTTTGAAGAGTATTACGAGTATGGCCAGCAAATCGCAAAATACGTCTGTGATACATCGGTCGTATTGAACAACGCGCTTGATGAAGGACGCCGCGTCCTGTTTGAAGGAGCGCAAGGCGTCATGCTCGATATCGACCAAGGGACGTACCCGTTTGTTACGTCTTCCAACCCGGTGGCCGGCGGGGTGACGATCGGTGCTGGCGTTGGCCCGACGAAAATCAAGCACGTCGTCGGAGTGGCAAAAGCCTATACGACGCGCGTCGGCGATGGGCCGTTCCCGACCGAGCTGCATGATGAAATCGGCGACCGCATTCGTGAAGTGGGCCGCGAATATGGGACGACAACCGGCCGTCCGCGCCGCGTCGGCTGGTTTGACAGCGTCGTCGTTCGCCATGCCCGCCGGGTGAGCGGCATCACCGACTTGTCGCTCAATTCGATTGACGTGTTGACCGGCATTGAAACGTTGAAAATTTGCGTCGCCTACCGATATCGCGGTGAAGTGATCGAGGAGTTTCCAGCCAGCTTAAAAGTTTTGGCGGAATGCGAGCCGATTTACGAAGAGCTGCCGGGCTGGACGGAAGATATCACCGGGGTGAGAAGCTTGGACGAGCTGCCGGCCAATGCCCGCCACTATGTCGAACGCATTTCCCAACTCACCGGCATCCCGCTTTCGATTTTCTCTGTCGGTCCGGACCGCTCGCAAACGAACGTCGTCCGCAGCGTTTATGCATAAGCGGCTAGCGGTGAACACCAAAGCATAGATGCACATGCGTCTATGCTTTTTTCATTCGCGGAGGAAAAGCGGTTCCGTCCGTGGTCGGTGTCATGCGCGTGCGTCTATGCCCTTTTCACTGTATAGATGCAACGAAATCGTTTAACATATCCTTGGCGGAAAAGTGGCTCATCCATTTTTGACTGTCGAAGGCAAGCCATAGGCTTGCCTCCGTCACGCTAAGGCGTGACGGAAGACCGAACAACGACTCGCTTAAAGACCCATTCATGGGTCTTTAAGCGGTGTTGTTCGGTCACTTGACATTCGGATGAAATGACCGGTAAAAACGAAAAATGTTAAAGCTTTAAATTGCATCTATATAGATGCAACGAAGAAGTTTAACATATCCTTGACGGAAAAGCGGTTTGTCCATTTTCGACTGTCGAAGGCAAGCCATAGGCTTGCCCCGTCACGCCAAGGCGTGACGGAAGACCGAACAACCACCTGCTTCACAGACCCATATATGGGTCTGTGAAGCGGCGTTGTTCGGTCGCCTGACAGTCGATAAAGGCTGCAAATGGTAAATCTTCAAATTGCATCTATATATATGGTTTGCTCCTCAAAATGGCAGCGGGCAAAGGATGATTTCGTTTTTATAACGTGGTAAATTAATAATGATAGCATTCCATCGCAAAAGGAAGGGCGTGAGCGAGATGGAAAAACGCATTTTAGTTGTTGACGATGAAAAACCGATTGCCGATATTTTGCAATTTAACTTACAAAAAGAAGGGTACGAAGTCATCTGCGCCTATGACGGCGAGGAAGCGCTGCAAAAAGTGGAAGAAACGATGCCGGATTTGATTTTATTGGATATTATGCTGCCGCTGAAAGACGGCATGGAAGTATGCCGCGAGGTGCGGAAAAAATACGACATGCCGATCATCATGCTGACGGCGAAAGATTCCGAGATTGATAAAGTGCTTGGTTTGGAGCTGGGGGCGGACGATTATGTGACAAAGCCGTTCAGCACGCGCGAGCTGCTGGCGCGAGTCAAAGCGAACTTGCGCCGCCATGCGCAAACAGCCAACCAAGAGGAAGTGGAGAATGAAACGAATGAAATCGTCATCGGGCCGCTTGTCATCCGTCCAGATGCGTACGTCGTGCAAAAACGGGGGGAGACGATCGCGTTGACCCAGCGCGAATTTGAACTGCTCCACTATTTGGCGAAACATATCGGCCAAGTGATGACGCGCGAACACTTGCTGCAAACGGTTTGGGGCTACGACTATTACGGCGATGTGCGCACGGTCGATGTGACGGTAAGAAGGCTGCGTGAAAAAATCGAAGACAACCCTTCCCATCCGTCGTGGATCGTCACAAGACGGGGCGTCGGCTATTATTTGCGCAACCCGGAACAGGAGTCATGAGTCGGCATGAAAAAAGTAGGGCCATTTCGTTCGATCCGCTTTAAGTTTGTTATTATTTATGTGCTGCTCATTCTTGTCGCCATGCAAATCATCGGCGTGTATTTTGTCCGTAAGTTGGAAACGGAGCTTGTGCAAAATTTCAAAAACTCACTGAACGAACGGGTGACGCTGCTCGCCTATAACGTCGAGCAGGCAATGAATCGGGAGCGCGATGAAAAAAGCCCGACATTGGAAGAAGACATCCGTTCGCTTCTTCATGATTTCGTTTCCCAAGATATTTCCGAAGTGCGCGTCATTGATGCCAAAGGGAAGGTGTTGGCGACGTCGAATCCGTATATGCAAAACATCGTCGGGAAGCGGACGACGGAGATTTACGTGAAGCGTTCGCTCGTCACCGGCGAAACTGTCGACCGGATGATGCTTGATTCAAGGACAGGCCATCGTATGTACATTTCCTCGACTCCGATTAAGACGAGCGGGGAAGTCAAAGGGGTCATTTACGTTATTGCCTCAATGGAAAACGTCTTTTCGCAAATGCGGCAAATCAACATGATTTTGGCGACTGGGACGGGGATCGCGCTCGCCATTACCGCCGTGCTCGGCATTTTTTTGTCGCGCACCATCACCCGGCCGATTTCCGATATGCGCCGGCAAGCGCTGGCGATGACAAGGGGCGATTTTTCCCGCAAAGTCAAAGTGTACGGCTATGATGAAATCGGCCAGCTGGCGATGACCTTTAACAACTTGACGAAAAAACTGCAGGAAGCGCAGGCGACAACGGAAGGCGAACGGCGCAAGCTTGAGTCGGTGTTGACGCACATGACCGATGGCGTGATCGCGACCGACCGCCGCGGCCGCGTCATTCTCATTAATGATGCGGCGTTAAACATTTTGAATGTTTCACGTGAAACAGTGCTGTCGAGTTCGATCGTCGACGTGCTCGGCATCGCTGACCAATATACGTTTGAAACGCTGCTCGAGGAACGCGACTCACTCATTTTGGATTTCAGCACCGATGAGGAATTGTACATTTTGCGGGCGTCACTATCGGTCATTCAAAAAGAGGGCGGGTTTGTCAACGGGCTGATTGTCGTTTTGCACGACATCACCGAGCACGAAAAAATCGACCGCGAGCGGCGGCAGTTCGTCGCCAATGTCTCGCATGAGCTGCGCACGCCCTTGACGACAATGAAAAGCTATTTAGAGGCATTGGCGGATGGCGCCTGGCAAGATAAAGACATCGCTCCAAGGTTCATTCAAGTCGTGCAAAATGAAACGGAGCGCATGATTCGGCTCGTCAACGACTTGCTTCATCTGTCGAAGCTCGACAGCAAAGATTACAAGCTGAAAAAGACATGGATCAATTTTTCGGCTTATTTTCATAAAGTGATTGACCGTTTTGAACTGACAAAAAGCGATAACATCCGGTTCGTTCGCAAAATTCCGCGCCAGGCGATTTTCATCGAAGTGGATGAGGACAAAATCACACAAGTATTGGACAACATCATTTCCAATGCGTTGAAATACTCTCCGCAAGGCGGGACGATCACGTTCCGCGTCCGCGAGCTGGCCGACGAGATCATTGTCAGCGTCAGCGACGAAGGGGTCGGCATCCCGAAGGCCGATTTGGCGAAAATTTTTGAGCGTTTTTACCGGGTCGATAAGGCGCGGTCGCGCAAATTGGGCGGCACCGGCCTCGGACTGGCCATTGCCAAAGAAGTCGTGCTCGCCCATGGCGGGACGATTTGGGCGGAAAGCAAAGAACATAAAGGGACGACGATTTATTTTACGCTACCGCTAGAACGGGAGCAAAAGGATGACTGGTACGATGTATGAAGCGATCAAAACAGTTGTGTTGACGTCGCTTGTGCTCATCAGCATTATGATGACGTTTGCTTTATGGACGTATCATCCTAAATATGACGTGCTGCAAAACGACGAGTATATTCAGCACGTTTCCGTCAGCAATACGCAAGTTGATACGGAGATGGTCGTGCAGCCAAAGCAGGTGCTCATCCATAAAGGCGGAGCCCACTACGCCCTCACGAAAGAGGAAAAGAAAAATGAAGTGCTGAAAGAAGTCAAAAAATGGGCGCTCGACGATTTTGAGAACATTTCATCTTCCGTCCCGCAAGGAAAGTTTTTGTCGTTTTTAGACGGAAAAGAGCGGCTGGAAATCATTTACCCAGACGAGCTGCCGATCGATATTTACCGGTTGATCTTCACGGTGGAAGATAGAGGGCTTGATGGCTTGGCATTTGACCGCATTCTCGTTCCATTCAGTGAAGGGGATAAATTCCCAGTCTATTTTATCGCAACCGATAAGCACAAAATTTATAAGGCGACCGCCAGTGACGCTTCGCAGGACGCCATCAGCCGGCTGGCGAAGGAGGCCAACCATTTTCCCCGTTATTTCGCTTATCCGGTCAGTGAGACGAAGCAGCTTTATTTGCCGGAAAAAGAAGTGGAGCTTAGCAGTTTGCAATACTACACCGATGAGTTGGACGCCGATAAGTTTAAAGAAGCGCTGTTTAGCGACCCGAGCGTTGTGAAAAAGGACTTGATTCCGTTTGGCGAGGAGTACACCGATGGTTCGCGGCTGATGGACGTCGATTTCTTTCAGCGCATGCTGCTGTATGTCAATCCGGCAGCCCGTGTCTCCAATATGGGCCAAACTGATCAAGAAACTCACTTCATTCAAAAAAGCATTGATTTTGTCAATGAACATGGCGGCTGGACTGATTTATACCATTTTGCCCGTTGGAGTGAAGAAGATCGGAAAGTCATTTTCCGGCTTGTTGTCAACGGGTATCCGGTTTTTAATGAATACGGCATGTCGGAAATCGTGGAGACGTGGGGGGCGAGCGATTTAATGAAATATCAGCGTCCGCTCTTCCGTCTGGAAATCCCCGACCGCACCCGAACCCCGAAAACGCTGCCGTCCGGCCGTGAGATCGTCAAACAGCTTGAACAAGCGAAAGGCGTTCGTAAATCGCTCGTGAAAGATATCGCCATCGGCTACGAGCTCGTCAAAGATCCGGAACGGGAGAAAGTGATTCGTCTGGAACCGGCGTGGTTTTATTTGTACGAGCAAACGTGGAAAAAAGTGAGCGACGATGGGGACGGCGGAGGAGGGGGAACGAATGGATTGGAGTAAAACGAAGACGATTTTCATCATTGTGTTCCTCATCCTCGACTGCTTTTTAGTGTATCAGTTTATGGAAAAACGAAACAGCAGCCAGCTTGATGTCATTTTGGAAACGACCATTGAAGAGCAGCTCGAAGCGAACGGCATCACGTATGTGGAGCTGCCGAAAGAAGTGACGAAAGCGGCGTACGTCAGCGGCAAAAGCCGAGAGTTTACCGCCGCCGATACGAAAAAACTGTCCGCGCAAAAAGCAAAAATCGAAGAAGGAGAAACGAAATTGAAAGGAACGTTTCTCCATCCCATTGCTTTAAATGTCAGCGACCCGTACCAGTTGCGCGAGTTTTTGCGGCGCTATATTTTGGATGGGGAGCAGTACGCCCTTTGGTCATTTGATGAAGGGGAAGGAACGGTAATTTGTTACCAAGTGTACGAAGGCAAAATGATTTATGGCAACGAAAACAGCAAGCTCATCATTCATGTCAATAAGCAGCAAAAAGCGGTTTCTTATGAACAGACGATGCTCGATGACTTGGAAAAATACGAGCGGAAACAAGACATCGTTCCGGCCATTAAAGCTCTTGAGACGCTGTACCGGAAAGGATATTTGCAGCCGGGCGACCGCGTCACGAAAGTGGAGCTTGGCTACTATGGCCTCGTCCAGTTTACCGCTTCCCAAGTGTTGACGCCGACATGGCATATCGTCGTCAATCGGAAAGAAGATTATTTTGTGAATGCGTTTGAAGGACAAGTCATTACCGATGAAGGAAGTGTGTTGGAGTGAGCTTGAATGACGATGCGATTTAGTGTACTGGCCAGCGGCAGCACCGGCAACGCGTTTTACGTTGAAACGGACCGCCAACGCTTGCTCGTCGACGCCGGGTTGAGCGGCAGGCAGCTTGAGCAGCTGTTTGCCGAAATCGGCCGCCATCCAAAGGAGCTTGATGGGCTGCTTGTCACCCATGAACATAGCGACCACATTAAAGGGCTTGGGGTGCTCGCTCGCAAATACCGCCTGCCTGTGTATGCGAATGAAAAAACATGGCGGGCGATGGAACAGGTCGTCGGCGACATTCCGGCCGAACAAAAATTTGTCTTTCCACTCGGCGCGGTGAGGACGTTCGGCGATGTGGATGTCGAATCGTTTGGCGTCTCTCACGATGCGGTTGAACCGATGTTTTACGTCTTTCACTACGGGGGAAAAAAGCTTGCGTTGCTCACCGACACCGGCTACGTGAGCGAGCGGATCAAAAAGACGATCGAAAATGCGGATGTGTTCGTGTTTGAAAGCAACCACGACGTCGGGATGCTGCGGATGGGGAGGTATCCGTGGAGCGTCAAGCGCCGCATTTTAAGCGATGTCGGCCATATTTCGAACGAGGAAGCAGGGCTGGCGCTTGCCGATGTGATCGGGGAGCGGACAAAACAAGTGTATTTGGCTCATTTAAGTCAAGATAACAATATGAAAGAGCTGGCGCGCATGACTGTGGCGCAAATATTGGAACAAAGAGGGCTGGCAGTCGGCGCCCGCTTTCATTTATACGACACCGATCCCCGTCGGGCGACCGCGTTGGCGTATGTATGAGAGGCGTTTTGGCTAAACTGGGGAAAATGTGTTTGTTGGATTTTTTTCTCTATTGATGATTATAATGAGGGATGAAGACGAATGTGGAAAGGGTGGTGAATGTGGGATATTACGATGACCATTACGAAGCGCACGGGCAAACGAGACGGAAACGGCGCAGCGGTTCGTTTTTGTCCACGCTTGTCGGCGCTGTGTTAGGAGGATTGCTTGTCCTCATGTCCATTCCGGCGCTTTCCCGTTGGGACGTCCTCCCGTACGACGTCGTGCCGTCGCAAGAGGAACGAGGGAAGCCGGAAGGGGAAAGTGAAGCTCCTGCGGTTCGGCAAAGCGTTTCCGTCGATGTGACGACGGCGGTGACAAAGGCGATCGACCAAGTATCGGATGCGGTTGTCGGCGTTGTCAACATTCAAGAAGCCAGCTTCTGGTCGCAAGGAGGCGAGGCTGGCGTCGGATCGGGCGTCATTTACAAGAAAGCGGGAGGACGGGCGTTTATCGTCACGAACCATCATGTTGTTGAAAACGCCAGTCAGCTCGAAGTGAGCCTCAAAGATGGGACGAGAGTGCCGGCGAAGCTGCTGGGCAGCGATGTGCTAATGGACTTGGCTGTGCTGGAAATCGATGCAAAGCATGTGAAAAAGGTGGCTGAGTTCGGCGACTCCGACGCGGTAAAGCCAGGAGAGCCGGTCATCGCCATCGGCAACCCGCTTGGCCTGCAGTTTGCCGGGTCGGTGACGCAAGGCATTATTTCCGGGACGAACCGGACGGTGGAAGTTGACTTGGACCAGGACGGCTCTCCGGATTGGAATGCGGAAGTATTGCAGACAGACGCAGCCATTAACCCGGGCAACAGCGGCGGCGCCCTCGTCAACATCAAAGGGCAAGTCATTGGCATTAATTCGATGAAAATCGCCCAAGAGGCGGTTGAAGGCATCGGATTTGCGATCCCGATCAACACAGCCATTCCGATCATTTCGGACTTGGAAAAATACGGACAAGTGCGCCGTCCATATATGGGCGTTGAACTTCGCTCGCTGAGCGACATCCCATCGTACCATTTGCAGGCGACGCTTCATTTGCCGCCGAATGTAACAGAAGGGGCTGCGGTCATCCGAGTCGTGCCGATGTCGCCAGCCGCCCAGGCAGGCTTAAAACAGTTTGATGTCATCGTGGCGCTTGATGGCGAAAAAATCCGCAATGTGCTCGACTTGCGCAAATATTTGTATACGAAAAAATCGATCGGCGACCGGATGGAAGTCACGTTTTATCGTGATGGGGAAAAACGCACGGTCACGATGAAGTTGACGCGTGAGTCGTATTAAACGAAAACGATGGAGGAGCGGAAACGCTCCTTCTTTTTTCCACAAGGAAAGGAGCGAGAATGATGATATTCACATGTGAGGAGCACATCGATATGGCCATTGACGAATATGTGGATGAGACGGAGCAGGCCCCTGATGTCATGTTTGTGGATAACAGCGAAAAACTGTGCCGTTTTTGCAAGAAAAAGGCTGTCTATGCCGTAGGATGCTGATGTTTTTGCACAATATGTGGATATGTGTTGTGTATATGTGGATAAATATTGTTGATAAGTTGTTTGTAAGGTGGGGATGATGTGTGCATATTTCCATTGCTGCTGTGGGCAAATTGAAGGAAAAATATTTAATTCAAGGGATCAATGAGTACACAAAGCGTCTGTCCGCATATGCAAAAATTGAGATCATTGAGGTCGCCGATGAAAAAACCTCCGAACGGGCAAGCGAACTTGAGGAAGAGCAAATCAGACAGCGGGAAGGCGAGCGGCTGTTGGCGAAAATTCCGCATGACGCCCACGTCATCGCGCTTGCGATTGAAGGAAAGATGAAATCGTCCGAGCAATTTGCTGCCCGTCTCGATGAGCTCGCCACCTATGGCAAAAGCAAGGTAGTGTTCGTCATCGGCGGCTCGCTTGGCTTAAGCAAACAAGTGATGGCGCGCGCTGACGAGGCGTTGTCGTTTTCGAAAATGACGTTTCCTCACCAGCTCATGCGTCTCATTTTGCTCGAGCAGATTTACCGCGCATTTCGGATCAACCGGGGGGAGCCGTATCACAAGTGAGCCGTCCCCTTTTACTTTGGGGGATGTTTTTTTAATACTTTTTTCTCAGTTTAGCTGGTTTTGTTCCGATAATGTTTCGTGTGATACATAAATGGTGACACGATGTTCGGACGTTTTATCGGCAAACAACGACTTTAACATCGCCCCAAGAGGCAAGGGGTATGCGTCGTTAGTCGCCGTAACAAGATGAATCAAAGGGCCCTCACCACCTTATTGAACTATTCCTCTTCTGTCATCCATTACTGAAAAGGATGAAGAAGTTTGCCTTGGCAGTGCAGCCGAGGATAGCCCCATTTTTTCGTTAATGTATGGTGGCTGCGCCGTTTTTGCTTAGGCCGGACGGTGCGGAGAAAACAAAAAGGAGCTGCCCCGTCACGCAACTCCCCCGCATTGGGCTGATACTTTATTTTTGCCGCTTTCTTTCGAACGGAGCAATAAATGGTCGGCATAAATGTACGCTTTTTCAATTGACATCGTTCCTTCTGCTTGACAAAAGTAAAGACCAAACGACGACGTATAGGCAATGGGACGTTTCGCCGCCATATAATCGACCAACACGGTGCTGCGGCGCACGGCTTCTCGAATCTCCTCGACAAGCCGGACGCTCTCTTCAAACGTGCGATGACGCAAAAACATCGTAAATTCTTCACCGCCGCTGCGGAACAAAAAATCGCCCTCTTTGAGAAACTGTTTCAAGGTTGAGGCAAAATGGCGGATCACCTCGTCGCCAACAGCGTGGTTGTACGTGTCATTAATCGATTTAAAATTGTCAATATCTGCGACGACAACGCCGATCCATTCGCCTGTCCCATTCAGCTTGGCGATCGTTTTGTCCATGTAGGCGCGGTTATGGACGCCGGTGAGAAAATCGGTGTACGCCATCTTCTCAAACTGATCGCGCTCCAGTTTATGACGGATGCTTTGCGATTTGGAAAAAAACGAGCGACTGACAAAGTAATTAAGCAAAAACAAACTTAAAAGCATATCCCACCGCTGTTCTTGCAAAAAGAGAAATAACAGACCATTTGTCAGCGCCGTTTTTCCCATGTCCGTCCAGCTTCTTGTTTTAATAAACTCAAGCGCTTCGCCTTGTGTCCGAATATCGCCGGTGAGATAAAAAACGATGATGAGACAGCAATCAGTCAGCAATGAAACGATGACGACGAGCAGAAAAACGAGCAGCCAAAAACCGATAAGCGGAACGGATTGAAACAGCGGGTTAAGGAGGTTGTATAGAGCGAACGCCAATGAGTTGAACGTCACAAATGAGCCGATGTTGTACAACGTGTGCAGCCATTCATCCGGTTCCGCTGTTTTTAAATATTTCTTTGTCAGATGTTCAGTCAAGCAAAACAGCGATTCAAAAATAAGCAGCCCGAGTGGGCCAGCAAACAAGGAGAACGATAAGCTGTAGTTGATGCCGTAGTCAACCGGGATATTGTTTTTTGTTTTATCGACGACGCGCAAGTGCGAATACAAGCTGGAAAACAGCCAATAAAACAGCAAGGCGATCATATATGTACGATCGAAGGAAGGCGGTTTTGACATAACCGCAACAGCAATCGATGCGAAAAAAACGGAAAAAATAACCGGTCGCGCTCGGAATAACATGTCGACTCTCTCTCCTATTATCTGACCTCTGACAACTTCAGCGCTGACGAAGCGATGCTAAAAAGAGCATTCCCGTTAGAAGCTTTTCCGGGGACTTGATCAAAAAAAGCCCTCTTGGTATGATGCAGGGGTGTCAACCACATCACTCACCATACCAAGGAGGACTTCAGATGAATTGTACACAAAACTATAAAATTGATCAAGTTACGGAACAAACGCTTGTCGTGGGCATCGATATCGCGAAACGAACCCACTACGCCTGCTTCGTGGATGACCGGGGGCGCGTGCTTCGCAAGTCGTTCCCGATCTTCCAGTCGAAAGAGGGGTTTCAGCAGCTGTATAAAGCGATTCAGGAGGCGATGCAAGCGTTTGGGAAGTCAGAGGTGATCGTCGCGGTGGAGCCGACCGGGCACTACTGGTTGAACCTGGCCTACTTCCTCGAGGAGCACGGGATCCCGTTGGTCATGGTCAACCCGGCGCATGTGTGCCGGTCGAAAGAACTCGATGACAACCTGCCGACGAAACACGACGCCAAAGACGCCCTGGTCATTGCCAGACTGGCAAAAGACGGACGATTCCTCGTTCCCCGGCTGCTGCACGAGATCGAAGCCGATTTGCGCGTGGGAAGCACGCTCAAAGAGAAGCTCCGCAAGGAACAGACGGCGGTGAAAAACGCGATCGTCCGCTGGACGGATCGGTATTTTCCAGAGTTTTGGACCGTGTTTCGTGACTTGGGGAAAACGGCGCTTTCGGTGTTGGAGTGGACGCCGCTTCCGGCTGATATGGCCGGTCGGACCGCCGAGGAGCTCATCGAGGTGTACCGGCAAAGCAAAGGGATGAAATGCCCGCAGAAGGCCAAAATTCAGGCGTTGATCAACACCGCGAAGGACTCGATTGGGGTGACGGAAGGGACAGCGATGGCCCGGTTTGAGATCGCCGCGCTCGTCCGCCGATACCGCCAATTGGAGGCGGAGATCGCTGCACTGGACGCCGAGTTGAAGGCATTGGTTCAAACGACGATGGAGTACCAATGGTTGAAAACGGTCGACGGGTTGGGAGACGCCACGATCATCGATCTGCTGGCGGAGATCGGCAGCTTCGCCCATTATCGGGACCCGCGCCAATTGGTGAAGTTGGCGGGCCTGACGCTCAAGGAGAACTCCTCCGGCCAGCGCAAAGGGCAAAAGCACATCTCCAAACGGGGACGGAAACGGTTGCGCTCGGTGCTGTTTCGGGCGATGATTCCGCTGATTCGGCATAACGAGGCGTTTCGCGAGCTGCATGAGTATTATACGACCCGATCCGTCAATCCGCTGACCGGAAAGCAGTCCATCGTCGCCTTGTGCCGGAAGCTGTTGAATGTGCTGTTTGCGATTTGTACGAAGAAACAAGCGTTTGACGCGGAGCGAATGAAACAGGACGTCTTGTCCCAGGTGCAACGGGCGGCCTAAGGCCTCCCCCTGCGAACGGAAGAATCGTTGGACAACGAGATGACACCGGAGAAGCTGGCGTGATTTCATCCATTCGACCTTGAGTCCCTAAAGGAGCTTGGCCGGCCTCCGCCTGATGACGAGACCGAACGAGGGAATGTTGGCGCGAAGACGCCCGGAGACATGGGAGGGTTCGTCCTCATCAGCGACGCGGAGATCCAAAGGGTGCATCGAATATGCTTCCCCCCACGGCAGGAAAATATCCCCAGCCGTGGCCGCGAAGCGCACCCTAGGTCTGTAAGATATCCACAAAACTGAAAAAGGATGTAAGGGATTTTGTCGAAAAATATTTTTTGGACACCCCTGAGGGGCCGAAAAGCCTTGATACATCAACATTTCTAGAGGGAGGTGAAAGGATGTATCGAACGGTCAAAATACCTTTTCAAACATCAAAAAAAGATATCGATCGATTATTCGAATGCAACCGAATATCGGCTCAAATTTGGAATGACTGTTTAGTCATTGCCAAAAACTATGCATTAAAGAATAATGGAAAATGGATCAACCAAACCGAACTTCAAAAACAAACGAAGGGCAAATACCCGATCCATAGCCAAAGCATTCAAGCCGTATGCCATAAATATTTGAACGCCAGAGACAGCGCCAAAAAAGCCAAACAAAAAGGGCTAGATAACAAATATCCGTACAAACAGAAAAAATATTTCAACACGAAATGGGCAAATAACGGATTTATCATTCACCCAAATGGGACCATTGAACTGAAAATGGGTCGCTGGGAAAGAAAAAACCAACCTCCTATTGTAGTGAAAATCGATAAAGAACAAATTCCAAACGGCACTGTCAAAGAAATCGAACTCATTTTTGATGCGAAACATTGGAAACTCATGCTTTGCCTCAGTTATGAAAACGGTGAACAACCAACTACTAAAAAAGAAGGAACCAGGCGTGTTGATTATCCAATAAAATCCAAAGGGTATAGAAAAAAGAGCACCTTTCCTGTAGAATGTGAGTAGCAACACAAACAAACCCAGGAGGTGCTCTCTATGAACAAGCATACCACACTCCCGAATTTGATGCAAAAACTTGTTTCGGATGAAGAGATTCAACTGATTGCCGAAGCGGTTGGGTATCGTGATTCGTCTCGAACCTTTACGTTGCGCGAGTTGATTCACTTCTTCCTGCTGGCCGCCATGCATCAATGGAAAAGCTTTCGCCACGGAGCCGATGTGGGGCCTCTGTATGGATTGCCGCGATTCCATTATTCAACTGTATCCAAGAAAGCGAAAGAAGTTCCCTATGACATCATGAAACGCTTGTTGGCGTTGATCATTTCCAAGTGCAACCGCCAAACCCGCCGTTCGCTTCGGTTTCCCAAACCGCTTCGGGTGGTGGATTCGACGACCGTCACGGTCGGGAAAAACCGCCTCCCATGGGCTCCGTATCACGGCGAACGCGCCGGAGTGAAGCTGCACGTCGCGTATTCGCCGGAATCCTCGTTGCCGGCAGACGTGGTGGAAACCATCGGACTGCGTCATGATGGCCCGGTGGGAGAACAGTTGACGAACGCTCAACAAGTGCTGGTGGAAGACCGGGCGTATTTCAAAATCGAACGCCTCGATCGATTTGTGGAGCAGCATCAGCTCTTTGTCATTCGGATGAAGGACAACATCGAACTTCATCAGAAAAAAAGCTTGAACCGCCTTCCGAGCGCATCTTCATCGGTTCAAGCCGACTTCACGTGCCAGTTGGGAACGAAACAATACCGCTCCACCAAGCGTCACCGGGTAGTGATCTTTCGAGATGCGAATGGCCGCGACATTCGGGTCGTGACGAACCTCTTCCATGCGTCTGCGGAAACCATTGCCGACATGTACCAACAACGTTGGACTGTTGAGATCTTTTTCCGTTGGGTGAAGCAATATCTGAATGTCCCGACCTTGTTTGGCACGACGGAAAATGCGGTATACAACCAACTGTTTGCGGCGTTCATCGCGTATGTGTTGCTGCGATGGCTGTATGATCAAACCAAAAAACGGACGAACGTCTCTCTTTCCTTCATTTCGTTTGTTCGCCGTTTTTTCTCTGGGCAGCTTCCTCTCGATTGGAAATCCGGGATGGCCGCTGCTTTGTTTGAGTATGCCCAAATTTATGGAAGGCGTATGTCTAATTTTGGATAATCAACACTCGTGCCGCGCGAAGCAATATATTTTATCGAAAAGCGAAGCGCAATTAAAAGACTGCTTGCATAAAACGACCAAACAATTGGTCGATTGGTGTTTGGAACAAAACGTCAAACATTTCATGATAGGCGATGTCGAAGGCGTCCAGCGCAACAAAAAGAAAAAGCGATCCAAATTGGTGAACCAAAAATTATCGAACTGGTGTTTTGGCAAACTCTACGACTATTTGAAATACAAACTAGAAGCTAAAGGCATCACTTTTGAAAAAGTGGATGAATCGTATACCACGCAAACATGTCCTGTTTGCGGGAAGAAGAAAAAACCTTCTTCTAGAAATTTTATTTGTGCTTGTGGTTATTCTCAGCATCGGGATGTCCATTCGGCATGCAATATTCTTACAAAACACTTATATGGAGAATTCCGACCGATGAAAATAACGAACCACAAGTATCTACGGATCGCGTAAGCGAGAAGTAGTAGATGGTGAGTTCCCACCCTTCATGCTTTGGCATGATGTTGCTTGCTATTTCTTTCTGTTGTGTTTCCGTGCTTGGTCACGAGATACACGGGAAACCCGGTGTATCGTGAAACACCCGGAAAGAAAAAGGCAAGAAACCCCCACTTCAACGCCTACAGGCGTAAGTGGGGGAGGTTCATAGAAAGCCTCTCGGCGCTCGAAGTCGCCGAGGCGGTGGAACGCGGGTTCCGGTCGGTGTTTCCAGAGGCTGAGTACGTGAAAGTGCCGATGGCCGATGGCGGGGAAGGGACGGTGCAGTCGCTTGTTGATGCGACTGGCGGCCGCATCGTGGAAGTGAACGTGACCGGACCGCTCGGTGAGCCGGTGCGGGCGTTTTTTGGCTTGCTCGGCGACGGGAAGACAGCGGTCATCGAGATGGCGGCTGCCTCGGGGCTGCACCTTGTCCCACGCGACCGGCGTAATCCGTTGGTGACGACGACACGGGGGACGGGAGAACTGATCCGAGCAGCGCTTGACGCCGGCGCCACTCATTTGATTATCGGCATTGGCGGCAGCGCGACAAACGATGGCGGGGCCGGCATGGTGCAGGCGCTTGGGGGAAGGCTTTTGGACGAAGACGGCCGGGACATCGGTCCGGGAGGCGGAGCGCTCGCTTATTTGCAGTCGATCGACTTGTCCGGGCTCGATCCGCGTCTAGAGAACGTGCGCATTGATGTCGCATGCGATGTCGATAATCCGCTCACCGGACCGAGAGGCGCGTCCGCCATTTTCGGCCCGCAAAAGGGGGCGACACCGGATATGGTCGCGGTTCTCGACCAGAACTTGACGCACTATGCCGACGTCATCAGCCGCGAACTCGGCAAACAAGTCGGCGACATTCCCGGCGCCGGCGCGGCCGGAGGCTTGGGAGCGGGGTTGCTTGCGTTCCTCCCGGCTGAGCTGAAGCGCGGCGTTGATATTGTGATCGAGACGGTTCAGCTCGCGGAGCGCGTCAAAGGCGCCGATTTAGTCATTACCGGTGAAGGACGGATCGACGGACAGACGATATTCGGAAAAACGCCGATCGGTGTCGCCAAAACGGCGAAGCAGTTCGGCGTCCCGGTCATCGGCATCGCCGGTTCGTTAGGCGACGACAGTGCGGTCGTCTTAGACCATGGCATTGACGCCCTCTTTACAATTGTTCCCGGCGTCATTCCGTTTGAGAAAGCGTTCGAGCAGGCGGAACAGTATGTGACGCAAACGGCGCGGCATATTGCCTCTGTGTATCGTCTCGGTCAAATGAAAGGGACATCTTTCTCCTAAGCGGGGAAGATGATGGGATTTCTTCATGGGTGAAATCCTATTGTTGAACGGCATGTTCTGTTCAGCCGTCCCCTTCTCGGGTGGACAATAGAAAAAGGTGTCCCAAAGGCAAGAGGACACCTTTTTTGTATGTTGCAACCCATTGGTTGAGGAAGTCAGTCGTTTATTTGCCTGTCCGCGGCCACGACGCGATCGCCTGGAGGGAGCCGCGAATGGTGAAACGGCCGAATTGATGCGGCAAAATGAAATGGTCGCCCCGGCGAAGCAAGTATGTCTGTCCTTTGCGGACAAGCTCGCCTTCGCCTTCGAGGATGCTGACGATGAGAAACGGTTTTGCCTGCTCTGATTCGAACGCGCCACGGACGTCCCATTTTTGGACGCCGAAGTAGTCGCCTTCCACGAATGTCATCACAGTCGCGCCCGGGAATTCGGCAACATGGGGGCGGATGTCGATGTCGCGGTGCGGGACAGTCGTGACATCTATTGCTTTGTCAAGATGAAGCTCCCGCCTGCGCCCTTGGCTGTCGACACGGTCGTAGTCGTAGACGCGGTATGTCGTGTCCGAGCTTTGCTGCGTCTCGAGGACGAGCGTTCCTTCGCAAAGGGCGTGGATCGTGCCGCTTGGGACATAGAAGAAGTCGCCCGGGCGGATCGGCACTTTCCGGAGCAAGCGCTCCCACTCCCCCGCCTCCATCATGGCGCGCAGCTGCTCCTTCGTCTCGGCGTAATGGCCGTAAATGAGCTCAGCGCCCGGCTTGCAATCGATGATGTACCAACATTCCGTTTTGCCGAGCTCTCCGCCTTCATGCGTTTTGGCGTATTCATCGTCCGGGTGGACTTGGACGGACAAGTCGGCGTTGGCGTCCAAAATTTTCGTCAACAGCGGAAAGCGATCAGACGGGAAGTGGCCGAACAAATCGCGGCGTTCCTCCCATAATTGACCAAGCGTCATCCCGGCAAACGGTCCGCGGGCGACGACTGTCTGTCCGTGCGGATGGGCGGACACCGCCCAGCATTCCCCTGTTTGCGAAGACGGAATGTCGTAGCCGAATCGTTCGGCGAGCTTCGTGCCGCCCCAAATCCGTTCTTGGAAGACAGGGGTGAGAAAAATCGGTTCAAAGTCCATGCGTCATCCCTCCCGAAAACATCATGTAACGTACAGTCCACTCTCATTTTCATCTTATCACGAAATGCGCGATCGGCAAATGAAAACGATAAGGGGGTTAGGAATATACGCTCCCAACCCCCATTGGAATTCAAGGTCGACATGTCCACTGCAACGATGTTCTGCATGCGCCGCCGTCTCGCGTCAGCGCGTCACTTCGTGTCATCAAGTTCAATGCACGCGAGCGGCTGTTTCGCCGGTCCTTCGATCACATCGCCATCGATCGAGAAGCGCGAGCCATGGCATGGACAGTCCCACGTCTTGTCGCCGCTGTTCCACTCCAGCTCGCAGCCCATATGGGTGCACGTCGTATCAACGACATGAAGCGTTCCCGCCTCGTCCTTATAGGCGCCCGCCCGTTTCCCGTTGACCGAGACGACCGCCCCTTCTCCGCGCGCCAAATCTTGCGGCTGGCGAACAGCTAGTTCGATTTTTCCAACGATCAAGTGTTTGGCGACATCGAGGTTTGTCGTGAAAAATTGCCGCACGCTCGGGTCGGCGTAAAAGCGCGACGGAGAGTACAAGTCGCGATACCGGTTGTCGCGGCCGAGAATGAGGTCGGACAACATCATCCCCGCCGCTGTGCCGTTTGTCATCCTCCACTTCCGGTACCCTGTCGCGACATAAATGTTTGGCGTCCCTGCCGTCATCGGGCCGATATATGGCACTTTATCAAGCGTCGTCAAGTCTTGGGCCGACCAACGGTAACGAATGTCTTTTACCGTAAACAACTGCGAGGCGAACGAGGACAACGCCTCATAATGGCGCATTGTCGGCACCCCTTGGCCGGTCTTATGGTTTTCCCCGCCGATGAGAATAAGCGTCTCGCCATTTGCCGCTGCGGAACGGACCGAGCGCTTCGGGTTGTCGGCGCTCAAGTACATGCCTCCCGGGTATGGCTCTGCAGCTGTGATGGCAATGACATACGAGCGCTCAGCATACATGCGGGAAACATAAAATCCGCCGTCATAAAACGGAAAGTGGGAACAGACGGCGACGTGGTCGCATGTGACCCGCCGTTTGCTGCGCGTCACGACGGACAGCCGCTCTCCTTGTTCAATGTCGGCGACCGGCGTGTGCTCGTTCCACATATCCACAACCCTTTTCTTTTTTTGGCAATCGTCCGCAAGGAGAATAAAAGATGGTACAATAGAAAAAAAGAGGTCAAGACTGTTTTGCAAAAATAATGTTAAAGGAAGATCAAGAGTGAATAAATATACACATTCGTTTCATGAACGCGCCAATGGGTTGGCAGACAGCTTTATTTTAGAGCATTACAGCTTGAGCGAGCTCAATTTTGAGACCGTCAGCCATTACCGGGAGCAGTTTGCCCGCGCCAAACCGGGGCATCCATGGAACAGTCTTGAGACGAAAGAGTTTTTATACAAAATCGGCGCTTGGGGCAAGCTGCGCGACAGCAGCAAAGAAGGACTGACGCTCGCCGGACTCGTGATGTTCAGCGAAGAGCGGATCATTACCGAGGTGCTGCCGCAATATTTTTTAGAATACCGGGAATATGACGGTGCAAAGGCGGCAGGATGGGCGAAGCGGTTCACATCGCAGGATGGAACGTGGTCCGGCAACGCCTATGATTTTTATTTCCGCGTGTTGGCGGAGTTGGAGCGCCACGTTTGGCTTGAGGAAGGGCGTGATCTGCTCGCCGAGGCGCTCGCTAATGCCATCGTTCATGCCGATTACGGGGAAGAAGGCGGCATTACCGTTGAAAAAGAGGACGGGGCGTTTCGATTTGCCAACCCGGGCCGGTTCCGCCTGCCAATTGAAGCCGCTATGGCTGGACAAATGAGCAATCTGCGCAATCCGAACATCTTTAAAATGTTTTTGTTGATCGATGTATGCAAACGCGCAGGATCCGGTTTGAAGCGCATGCATGATTGGCAGGAACGGGCGCTTGTCCAGCCGGTCGATATTTTGCAGCAAATGAATCCAGACCGCACGATCGTGACGTTATGCCCATTGTTGTTTCCAGCTGAGGCGGGGGCGACAATTGAAACAGAAATCAATGAATCATTGCAACAGCAAGAACAAGCATGGATAGAACACGGTGCGGATCAACATGACGTGGACTTCGGAAGTAACGAGGCCAACTACGTAAATAAGGAGCTCAACTCCGTTATTATCGAACAAAACTCCGTAAACAACTCGACGAACTCCTTGAATAGGGAGGCAAACTCCGTAAAAAACGAAGTTGACTCCGTAAATATCCCGTCACGCTCCGTTAATAAAGGTGCAAACTCCGTTAATAAAACGCCAAACTCCGTAAATAATGCTATATCTGTTGATGAAAGGGAGGAAGAAGAGAGAAACGAGGCGATCGATGAGCGGCTGTGGGAGATGGCAGAACTGGCACGTCGAAAAAAGCGGTTGGCTCCGGCGGTTATGGAAGAGATGATCGTCCGCCTGTGCTGCGAGCGACCGCTGCGGCTGAAAGAGTTGGCGACGCTGTTGGAACGGACGCCGGATGGGCTGCGCACCAACTACTTAGGGAAGCTGGTCGACGAAGGGAAAATCCGATTGAAATATCCGGATCAGCCGAACCACCCGCGCCAGGCGTACATCGGCGTCAAAGAAAGATGAGGGACGGGTTGTGCAGTTGCCAACAAATGAAAAGGAAACGGGCTGTTTAACCGTCCGAATGCGGTTGGTGCTTCTTGCTGTTCAGCGAGGTTGAACAGCGTCCGGCTCGTGCTGAAAATGCCGTTGTTGCATGACGATAAAGCCGCAGTCAAGACGACGAAGTTAATGATTCCGGCAGCCGCATGAATGATAGTTTGTAAATGAACAATGTTTCCAAAATATTATTTATAGAATAGTTTGAATAGTTCAGGGAATGATCGAGATTGCCCAGCGGCATCCTATTTTGTACAATAGGAAAGCACAGGCGAAGAGGAACGGAGCGAAGGTGATCGACATGGAAGAACGGGACATGAAGACGTTTCTTGCCCAGCTGCAGCAAGAAGGGTTGCTGACCGAGCAGACGCGTCCGGTTTGGGAAATGATTTTGCCGAAACGATTAAAACGAATGTATGACGTTCTTAACGAGCGCACCCGTTATATTACGGTTTTGATTGAAGCGGTCGACGACCCGCACAATCAGGCAGCGGTGCTGCGGACAGCCGAGGCGTTCGGCGTTCAAGACATCCATATCGTCACGGGAAAAGCGCCATTTTCGCCAAACCGGCTCGTGACGCGCCATGCTGACCAATGGCTGACGCTTCACCGGCAGCCTGATATCGAAACCGCCATCAACGACTTAAAACAGCAAGGGTATCAAGTGTATGCCAGCTATCTTGGCGAGGGGACGATTCCTCTTTCCGACATCGATGTATCCAAACCGACGGCGCTTTTATTTGGCAACGAACATAGCGGCGTATCCGATGAGGCGCTGAAACTCGCAGACGGGACGTTCGTCATCCCGATGTACGGCTTCGTCCAAAGCTTTAACATTTCCGTTGCCGCGGCGCTGGCGCTGTACGATGTGACTGAGCGCGCCCGCCGCCAAGCCGGAACGCGCTATTATTTATCGTCGAATGAGAAAAAAGCGCTCTACCAACAATGGATGTGGCAAACGTTGAATCCGCGCATCCGCAAACAGCTTGAGCTGCAAGGGTATACCATTTAACTTCCCTCCGAAAGAAGTCTTCTACTTCTAAACGTGAAGGTGCGCCAGCACCAGTGAAAGTGGGAGATGAATGTCGGTTGGCGTTAGCCAACGAATAGGATAGAATATGGCTAGAACGGACACCTTCGGAACGAAGGGAAGCGTAAAGGGTTCTTGTGTGTGGCTTACCGTTCAGCGAACACACACAAGTCGCTTGAAGCCCCCGCCTCTAAGCGAAGCGTAGGTGGTGGGTAGTTCACATACAAGAAACGGCCGGATTTTTTGGAACGTAGGAATCCGGCCGTTTTTTTGATGGCTTTTTCTTCCTTCAATCCCTTTTCCCATCAATATTTCCCTGAACGAGGAAAACAAGTGGCGATTTCTTGAACAATGATTGAACAGTTTGTGACAAATATTTTGCTGATTTATGAACTTTTGCGTGTGTTGGTTTCAAATATTTTCAACTTTGATATGGTAGAAAACAAATAAATTATTGGATGGAAGACGCCCTGGATATCGGGGACGGATAAAGGGGGATACAGAGCGATGAAACAGGCGATATGGCGCGTCATGTTAGCCTTGCCGTTTTTGCTTTTGCTTGGTGGTTGCGTCGAGCGCACAGCGGTGTTAAATCCGCAAGGGCCGGTGGCGCGCATGCAGTATGATTTGATCATGTGGTCTGTCGGCTTTATGTTGTTCATTATTGTTGTTGTATTTACGTTGTTTGCCGTTTTTCTCATTCGTTATCGCGAGAAGCCGGAAAATGCCGGCTATGAGCCGCCGGATGAGGAAGGAAACACGTTGCTTGAAGTCGTCTGGACGGCCATTCCGATTTTGATTGTCGCTGCGCTCGCTGTTCCAACAGTGAAGGCGACGTTTGCATTGGAAAAGCCGCCGACCGAGAACGTGAAACCGATCACGATTCATGTGACGGCGGCGAACTGGAAATGGATTTTCAGCTATCCGGAAGAAAACATTGAAACGGTCAACTACGTCCATATTCCGGCCGGTGTGCCGGTCAAATTCAAGCTCACGTCCGTCGGACCGATGAATTCGTTTTGGGTGCCGGAGCTAGGCGGACAAAAATATGCGATGGACGGCATGGAGACAGAGCTGATTTTACAAGCTGATAAACCAGGATCGTATATGGGGCGGAGCGCCAACTTTTCCGGGGAAAAGTTCGCCCATATGGAATTTGAGGTTGTCGCCCAAACGGGAACGGACTTCCGCAAATGGATAAATGAAGTGAAACAAACCGCCCCGAAGCTCGATGAGGAAAAATACACACAAATTTTAAAACCGGGGCTTGTTGGGCGAATGACGTTTTCGAACACCCACTTGCAATGGATTGACCATGCGAAACAGAACAGCCATCATGGAGATGGAAAGCCAATGAAAAATGACGATCAACATGATGAAACGATGACAAACGGTCACCATCATGGGGAGTAGGAAAGGAGGAGCGAAAGATGAAATGGAGCGAGTTTTTCGTAACCGGAGAGCCGCTCATTTACGCGGCTGATGTCGCGATCGTTTTAACGATAATCGGCATTGTGTTCGTCTTGACGTATTTTAAAAAATGGAAATGGCTGTGGAACGAATGGCTCACTACCGTCGACCATAAAAAAATCGGCGTCATGTACATTATTTGCGCAGTTTTGATGCTCTTCCGCGGCGGCGTTGATGCGCTTTTGATGCGGGCGCAGCTGACCGCGCCGAACATGAAGTTTCTT
Organism: Geobacillus sp. FSL K6-0789; assembly: GCF_038593135.1. Taxonomy (NCBI): domain Bacteria; kingdom Bacillati; phylum Bacillota; class Bacilli; order Caryophanales; family Anoxybacillaceae; genus Geobacillus; species Geobacillus sp. FSL K6-0789. Next base: position 3,105,572 of record NZ_CP151966.1, on the reverse strand, counting down.
GACGCGCAACATTATAATGAAATATTTACGACGCACGGGACGATTATGATCTTGTTTATGGCGATGCCGTTCATCATCGGTTTGATGAACATTGTCGTTCCGCTGCAAATTGGGGCGCGCGACGTCGCGTTTCCATATTTGAATGCGTTAAGCTTTTGGCTCTTTTTCTTCGGTGCGTTGCTGTTTAACATTTCATTCGTCATCGGCGGATCGCCGGACGCCGGTTGGACGGCGTACTTCCCGCTTGCCGGCAACGAATTCAGCCATGGCGTCGGCAACAACTATTACGCTGTCGCTTTACAAATTTCCGGGATCGGAACATTGATGACCGGGATCAACTTCCTTGTCACGATTTTAAAAATGCGTGCGCCGGGCATGACGTTGATGCGCATGCCGATGTTTACGTGGACGATTCTCATCACATGCGTGCTCATTATTTTCGCCTTCCCGGTGTTGACGGTCGCCTTGGCATTAATGACGTTCGACCGCGTATTTGGCACGCAATTTTTCACGATGGCCAACGGCGGCATGTCGATGCTCTGGGCGAACTTGTTCTGGATTTGGGGCCATCCGGAAGTGTATATCGTCATTTTGCCGTCGTTCGGCATTTTCTCGGAAGTGGTCAGCACGTTTGCGCAGAAACGGCTGTTCGGTTATAAGGCGATGGTCGGTTCGATCGTCGGCATTGCGTTTTTAAGCTTTATCGTTTGGGTGCACCACTTCTTTACGATGGGCGCAGGGCCGGCCGTGAACTCTGCCTTCTCGATCACGACGATGGCGATCGCGATCCCGACCGGGGTGAAAATTTTCAACTGGCTGTTTACGATCCGAAAAGGGAAAATTCGTTTTACAACCGCGATGCTTTGGTCGCTGGCGTTTATTCCGAACTTTGTCATCGGCGGCGTGACAGGCGTGATGCTGGCAATGGCCGCGGCCGATTATCAATACCATAACAGCTATTTTCTGATTGCCCATTTCCATTACGTGTTGATCGCGGGTACGGTGTTCGCCTGCTTTGCCGGTTTGCATTATTGGTATCCGAAAATGTTCGGCCATATCTTGAATGAACGGCTTGGCAAGTGGACGTTTTGGCTGTTTATGATCGGCTTTAACATCTGCTTCTTCCCGATGTATTTCCTAGGATTGATGGGGATGACGCGCCGCATGTACACGTACTCGGCTGGTCTCGGCTGGACGCCGCTCAACGTCGTCGCGACGGTCGGGGCGGTGTTGATGGGCATCGGGTTTATCGTGCTTTGTTACAACATTTATTACAGCGCCCGCTACGGCGAGCGCGACATGACCGGCGACCCGTGGAACGGACGGACGCTTGAGTGGGCGACCGCGTCGCCGCCGGTGCATTACAATTTCCCGGTGACGCCGGTTGTCGAAGATGTGGACGCGTATTGGGTGATGAAGAAAAAGTATGGCGGCTTCCACGTGAAAGAAGAAGACTTGAAGCCGATCCATATGCCAAGCAACTCAGGACGCCCGTTTTGGATGTCGGTGGCGTTTTTCGTCGCCGGGTTCGGCCTTGTGTTCAAGTGGTTTGCGTTGGCTATCGTTGGTGCGTTGTTCATTGTGCTTGGATTGATTCTCCGCTCATTTGAAGACGATGATGGCTACCATATTCCGGTTGACGAAATCAAACGGACGGAACGAGCGGTGCGGAAGGGGGCGTGACGAATGGGAGAAGCTGCACATCGCTATGAGGAAACGGTGCCGCTGGAGTATCGGACGCAAGAAAGTCGGTTGAACATATTGGGTTTCTGGATTTTCCTCGGGGCGGAAGTCGCGCTGTTTGCGACGCTGTTTGCGACATATCTCGTCTTGTTCCAACGGACCGGCTCGGGGCCGACGGCAGCGGAGCTGTTTGAGGTAAAAGACGTTTTGATCGAAACGTTGTTGCTGTTGACGAGCAGTTTCACATGTGGGTTGGCCATTTTTGAAATGCGCCGCGGCCGCATGAGCGGGCTGATCGCTTGGCTGCTCGTGACGCTTCTGCTTGGGTTGGGGTTTATTACGGTTGAAATTCGCGAGTTCATCCATTACGTCCATGAAGGAGCGACGATGCAGACGAGCGCATTTTTATCAAGCTTTTTCGTGCTCGTCGGCACGCACGGCGCCCACGTCAGTGTAGGGATTGGCTGGATGATTTTGATCATCATCCAGCTTCTCCAGCGCGGCTTTACGCCGAAAACAGCGCGCAAAGTGTTTATTGTCAGCTTGTACTGGCACTTTTTGGACGTCGTTTGGATTTTCATCTTCACGCTCGTCTATTTGTTAGGGATGGTGATCTAACATGGGCGCAAACAGCCATCGCGAATCATTTCCGTGGAAACATATTATTGGGTTTTTGTTGTCGCTCGTCTTGACGTTTGCGGCTCTTTGGGTGGCGCTCTCGTCTGGGCTGCCGCTTAAAGCCGTGATCGTCATCATCGTCTTGTTCGCGATCATCCAAGCGAGCTTGCAGCTGTTTCTATTCATGCACGTCAACGAAAGCGACAGCGGCAAAGTGCAAACGTTCAACATGGTATACAGCTTCTTTATTGCTGTTGTCGTTGTCGCCGGTTCGATTTGGGTGATGCAGTTTGTGTTGTAAAGCGAGGCTGGCCGGGGTTCGGCCGGCTTTTTATGTTCAGAAGGGCTTTTGTGGTGTCATAGATGCCTGAAATGGGGGAGCCGTTGACGGAACATTGAAGAGATGGAGAGGTAACGTGGTTGCATTATAGGGGGCATGATATGTGCCTAAAAAAGTCGTCTTGCCTCAAACAGGCAAGACGACGTTTTACAGCACTTTTGATAAAAACGCTTTCGTCCGCTCATGCTGCGGGTGGTCGAACAAGTCTTCCGGCTTCCCTTCCTCGACAATGTAGCCGCCGTCCATAAACAAGACGCGGTCGCCGACTTCACGGGCAAAGCCCATCTCGTGGGTGACGACGACCATCGTCATCCCTTCATTGGCCAGCTGCTTCATGACCGAGAGCACTTCCCCGACCATTTCCGGGTCAAGCGCTGACGTCGGCTCGTCAAACAGCATGATTTTCGGTTCCATGGCCAATGCCCGGGCGATGGCGACGCGCTGCGCCTGTCCACCGGAGAGGGAGTCCGGGTAGACGTGCGCTTTGTCTTGCAGCCCGACTTTGGCGAGCAGCTCCATCGCCTTCGCTTCCGCTTTTTCACGCGGCCATTTCCGCACTTTCATCGGTGCCAGCGTGATATTGTTCAGCACCGTCATATGCGGAAACAAGTTAAAGCGCTGGAACACCATTCCGACTTCTTCCCGCACTTTATTTAAGTTCGTGTCTTTCGCCTTTAAATTAATGCCGTCAATAATAATTTCACCTTCATCGAAATCCTCAAGCAAGTTTAAACAGCGTAAAAACGTCGATTTTCCCGACCCCGATGGGCCGATGACGACCACGACTTCTCCTTCGCGAATATGGACATCGATTCCTTTTAAAACTTGGAGCGAACCGAACGATTTTTTCAGCTGGCGTACGTCAATCATTGGGTCGAATACTTCCTTTCAAGATAGTGTGACAGTTTGCTTAACGAAAGCGTTAAGAGCAAATAGATGAACGCCACTGTTAAATACGGCTCCCAAACACGGTAATACTCACCCGCGGCCGATTTCCCCCAATACATGATTTCCGGGGCGGCGATGACCATCCCAAGCGACGAATCTTTAATTAAGACGATAAACTCGTTCGCAAACGGCGGAATCATTCGCTTTAACGCCTGCGGCAAAATAATGTAGCGCATCGCCTGCGCATGCGTCATCCCAAGCGAGCGGGCCGCTTCCATTTGCCCTTTGTCGATCGACTGGATGCCGGCGCGGAAAATCTCGGCCACATACGCGGCCGAGTTGAGCGACAGCGAGACGGCCAGGGAAGCGACGGCATTTGGCTGGGCGAAAAAGAGCGGCATGGCGCCGAAATGGACGAGCAAAATTTGCACGACAAGCGGCGTACCGCGGAAAAAGTTAATGTACCACGAAAACGGCAAACGAATAATCGGGTTGGACGACATTTTGCCAAGGCCGATGAACAGGCCGAGAATGAGGCCGAACACGATGCCGGCTAATGATACGCCGATCGTTACGAGCAGCCCTTTCCAAAAGTAAGGGGCGTATTCAACAATAATATCAAAACGAAAATCCATCGATCTCACCTTTCTCTAAGAAAAATGCGTAACTTGCGGGTAGTTACGCATTTTCTTTGTTCGCACGCTTATTGTTGTTTTAATCGATCAAGCTTCGGTTCTTTTCCAAACCATTTTTTATAGATTTCAGTGTATTTGCCGCTGTTGATGACGTTTTTTAATGCTTCGTCCACTTTTGCTTTCAATTCGCTGTTTTTTGGGAAGATCATACCATAATATTCTGAAGCGAAGTTTTTTGGATCCTCAATGACTTGCAGTTTTTTATTGGGATTGTTTTTCACGTATTCGTTTGCCACCGCGTTGTCCGTGATGACAGCATCAACACCGCCGTTTAGCAGTTCCATAATGGCAACAACACTCGTTTCGAATTTTTTAATATGATCGCCTTTGCCAAATAGCTTCTCCGCAGCTTCTTGACCGGTTGTCGCGTTTTGAACGCCGATCGTTTTCCCTTTTAAGTCAAGGGCGTTTTTCACCGGGCTGCCTTGTTTGACTAAGATGACTTGTGTTGCTTCAAAGTACGGAGCTGAGAAATCATAAGATTGTTTCCGTTCGTCCGTAATCGTAATGCCGGAAATGCCCATGTCGATTTCTTTGCTTTGCAGCGAAGCGAACAGCGGATCCCAGCCGATGTTTTTTAATTCATAATCCAAGCCGGCTTCTTTCATCACCGCATCCAAAAGGTCGGCGTCAAACCCAACAATTTTTCCTTTTTGCATATATTCAAATGGCGCAAACGCCGCGTCCGTCCCGACGGTGATTTTTTGCTTCCCTTCTTTTTCAGCGCCTGACGGAGAGCTTGTTTCTGTCGACTTGCCACAAGCGGCGAGCGCCATAAACAACGCAGCAACGACCGCTACGATCAAACCTTTCTTCATTTTTAACATCCTATAAAATCCCCCTTTGGAATCATTGTCGATGAACGATTATCATACTATCAATATTTTTGTTATTATGCAATAGGTTTTATAAAAATAATTGTTTGAACATTTTGGCGCGCCGTATAAATGGGGAAAAGGCGCATTTTTCAATGTTTTTCGCCACATTAACTGAAGGGCATATGGCTAATATCATTTCGTGTGCATTTTTATAAAATAATTTTTTATGTATAAAAAGACATAAACGATTGATTTTGAATTTACAGAATATTATACCAGAAAGAGGGTAGAGTTGGCAAAGGTTTTGTCAATTTGTTTATTATAGAGGTATGGAAAAATAAATACTATTGTGTAAATACTATCAATTTCGTTATGATGAAAGTGGTGACAAGACAGTAGAGGAAGGAGAGCCCATATGGTTTTATTTTCCGTCATTGTGTATTTAGTCGGCATGCTTTGGATTGGCTATTGGGCGTATAAACGGACGTCCAATTTGTCTGATTATATGCTTGGCGGCCGGACGCTCGGACCGGCGGTGACGGCGCTCAGCGCCGGGGCTTCCGACATGAGCGGCTGGCTGCTCATGGGGCTGCCGGGGGCGATGTATGTCGATGGGGTGAGCGCCGCTTGGATCGTCATCGGCTTGACGCTTGGCGCTTATGCAAACTGGTTGTTTGTCGCGCCGCGCTTGCGCGTCTATACGGAAGTAGCGAACGACTCGATTACGATTCCGGAGTTTTTGGAAAACCGATTCGGGGATGCCACGAAATTGTTGCGAATGGTATCTGGGATTGTCATTATGGTCTTTTTTACGTTTTATGTCTCGTCCGGCCTCGTTTCGGGGGGCGTTCTGTTTGAAAACTCATTTGGTGTTAGCTACCATACGGGATTGTGGATCGTCGGCGGTGTTGTTGTCGCCTACACGCTGTTTGGCGGCTTTTTGGCCGTCAGCTGGACGGACTTTGTCCAAGGGACGATTATGTTCATCGCGTTGATTTTAGTGCCAGTCGTGACGCTGCTCCATACAGGCGGGCCAGTAGATACGATGGAGACGATCCGCGACATCGATCCCAACTTGTTGAACTTATGGAAAGGAACGAGTGTTCTTGGCATCATTTCGTTATTCGCCTGGGGGCTCGGGTATTTCGGCCAGCCGCACATTATCGTCCGCTTTATGGCCATTAAGTCGGTGAAAGAAATGAAAAGCGCCCGGCGCATCGGCATGGGCTGGATGATTTTCTCCGTTGTCGGAGCGATGTTGACGGGTCTTTTTGGAATCGCTTATTTTTCGCAGCGCGGCATGAAGCTTGATGATCCGGAAACGGTGTTTATTCAACTCGGACACATTTTGTTCCATCCGATTATTACTGGGTTTTTGCTGGCGGCGATTTTAGCCGCGATTATGAGCACGATCTCGTCACAGTTGCTCGTCACGTCGAGCTCGCTGACCGAAGACTTGTATAAAGTCGTGTTCCGCCGCGCGGCTTCGGATAAGGAGCTTGTCTTCGTCGGGCGTTTGTCGGTGCTCCTTGTCGCCATTGTCGCAACGGCGCTGGCGTACACGAAAAACGACACCATTTTAAACTTGGTCGGCTATGCGTGGGCTGGATTTGGCGCATCGTTTGGCCCCGTCATTTTGCTTAGCTTATGCTGGCGGCGGATGACGAAATGGGGGGCGCTCGCCGGCATGGTCGCTGGGGCGGCAACGGTCATTTTGTGGACGCAGTCGGAGTATTTGAAAGGGCTGTTGTATGAGATGATTCCGGGCTTCGCCGCGAGCCTCGCCGCTATTGTCGTCGTGAGCCTGTTGACGAAAGCGCCGGAAGGGAAAGTGGCGGAACAGTTTGATCAGTTTAAGAAATCGCTGTCATAAGCGAAATGAACAGGGTGTTCCTCGGTGGGGACACCCTGTTGTCATGATCGGCATTTTGTCCTTCATCATATAGGCGTTGTTGCGGCCTCGCAATTCGTCCGACCGCCTTACCGTGTCGCCGCGTCGCTATGCTGTTTCGGCTGGGCGATGGCAGTGTTGAGGCGGTGTCGCCATGATCAGCTTTAAGACGAGGCAAAGGGGTGCCGCACCCTGCTTTGGTTCGGATGCCAACACATGTCGCGGCGCCGCACCCTTTTAGTCCGGCCGCCGCCCCCCTTGGCACCTCCGCCCGGAGGCGGGGCGAAGGGCCGCCGCTGTTACGCCATCGTGTTCCAGTCTGGATACAGATCAGTGCGCCGGTCGCGCCATGTCGCGACCGATCCTTTTTCCCGCACTTTGCGAAGGAGCGACAAGTCAAGGTCAGCCGTAATGACCATGTCGCTGTTGATCTCGCCCGCCGCAAGGACGCCGCCTTGCGGGAACGGGATGTCGTTTGGCGTGATGACGGCCGCTTGGCCGAAATTGGCGCGCATAAAGTCGACCGTCGGAAGCGACCCGATCGTGCCGGTCGTGACGACATACACTTCGTTTTCGACCGCCCGCGCGTGGCAGCAATACCGTACACGATAAAACCCGTGCCGATCGTCGGTGCACGACGGACAGAAGATGACGTCCGCCCCTTTCGCGCGCGCCAGGCGAACGATTTCCGGAAACTCGATGTCATAGCACGTCAAAATAGCGATCGTCGCTTTGTCCGTTTCAAAGACGTGCAGTCCGTCACCCGGGGCGATGTTCCATTCGTTGGCCTCGGTCGGGGTGATGTGCAGCTTCGCTTGGCGATGGATCGTTCCGTCCGGCGCAAACAAGTGGGCGACATTGTACAGCTTGCCGTTTTCGCGGATGACATGCGTGCCGATCAAATACATGCCCGTGTCTTTGGCGAGCGACGTAAACAGCCCGCAATACGGCTCCGTGTAGTCCGGCAAGTCGTCGATCGCTGCTTGACGTCCGTCATCAAGTGGAATGGAAAGCAATTGGGTCGTGAAAAATTCTGGGAACAAGACAAACTCGGCGTCAAACTCTTGCGCTGTTTTGACGTAATGCGTCACTTGCGCGGCAAATTCGTCAAACGAACGGATCGTATGCAAATGATATTGGACAGCGGATACGCGCAATGGCGGCACTCTCCTTTCTCCATGTTGTCGCGGCGCATAATGCCTATTTGATTATGGCCAAGCCCGTCCTGTGCATCCATTTTTTAGGCATGGGCACGCCGGTTCTCTGTCTTGCAAAAGAAGCTAGCGCTATTGCTCCGGGAGCGGGCTGTCTTGTGAAAAAAGACAAGGATCGAAACGTGGCCTACTTTCCTTCATAGCGTCGGTACGCGCCGTGATGCGTCGGGCCGACGTATTCGTTTAACGGGAACGAATGGCGAATGGCGGCGGTGATGAACGCCTTGGCGGTGGCGATGGCGTCTTTCACCGGCCGGCCTTTTGCCAGTTCGGCGGCGATGGCGGCTGAGAACGTGCAGCCAGCGCCATGCGTATACGTCGTGTCGATCCGTTCCGATTCAAGCAGTTCGAACGTTTGGCCGTCATAAAGGACGTCAACCGCATAGTCGTGCGGAATTTTCCGTCCGCCTTTGACGATCACATATTGAGCTCCGAGCTCATGAATGCGTCCAGCCGCCTCTTTCATGTCTTCAACCGTTTCAATGCGCGGCAGGCCGGCTAGCTGCGCCGCCTCAAACAAGTTCGGCGTCACGACCGTTGCTTTTGGTACAAGCGTTTCCCGGTAGCACACCGTATTTTCCGGGTGGAGCGGCTCATCCGCCCCTTTGCACACCATAACTGGATCGACGACCGCATTTTTCAAACCATGCTTTTCAATCGTCCGCGCGGTCAGTTCAATGATGTCCGTCGTCGGCAACATCCCCGTTTTGAGAGCATCAACGCCGACGCCGACGATGATCGTCTCAAGCTGGGCTTCGATCGTTGCTAGGTCAACGGGGAACACTTGGTGCGCCCACCGGTTGTGCGGGTCCATGGCGACGATTGTCGTGATCGCCGTCATGCCGTAAACGCCAAGCTCTTGGAACGTTTTTAAGTCCGCCTGCAGCCCGGCGCCGCCGCTGCTGTCCGAGCCGGCGATCGTTAACGCTTTTGGCATCGTCATCATCATCACTCCTTTGCTTCATAACTGTAGATGAGCATTTTTCATTACAATAATTTCCATGGTTAGAGAGACAAACAGGGTACCCCTTACGCGATACGGAGCTGTTTTTTGATCACATCAATGGGAATATCTTGCTTTGCAGCGTCATAAATGAACTCGACGACGCTGTGGTCTTTCCGCGACCGAAGAAGCTCCAGCCCGGTGGAGAGATTTTGTCGGGATTCGGCGATGCTGTACACGCAGGAGAGCAGCACCACCGCCCAATACCGTTTCACCGCCCGAATGTGGCGAACGCGGTATCCATCCAGCTTCAGTTGATCTTTCGCCTGCCGGAAAAAGCACTCGATCGTCCAGCGCTGGGCGTAGTAACGCAAGATGTCTTCGTCCCCGAGTTCCCGGTCGGTGCTCAAGATGCAATGAAGATGTTCCGGCGCCATCGGCTGATCCGCCTTCCAAGCCAGCAGCACCACCGCGTCATCGAGGCCATGGATGGCCCCCTCATAGCGATACACGCGATAACGCTCCTGCCCCACCGTGACGAGGCGGGTGTCTTTGGACTCGATATAGCGGGCAAACTGCTTGGCTTGGATGGCGATGCCTTTCGGGTAGAGAATCCGGTTCGTCTTGAGCATCGCGATGACATGGAATCCCTGTTTCAGACAGGCTTCGATGAGCTTTTTGGACGGATACCACGAATCCATGAGCACATACACCGGCTGAGCCCGCTTCACCTTGAGCGAGGAAAGCATCTCGATCGCCAGGTCGATCTTGCTTTTTCCCGCTTTCTTGTCATACAGGCGGAACGCAAATGGGAACGCCTGCGTGAAGGTGTGCACCATCAGCCAAACGAGCGAATGCCCCCAGACCGATTGATGATCTTTATGCGAGTAGTGCCAGTCGCACCCTTGAATGGCGTGCACAGCCCGTGACGAAGGCTTTGTTTTTTGGCAAATCGTATCATCAATCGAAACAAAAAGGGGTTGATTCTTCCGTTTGGCCAGTCGTTCGACCTGGGAAAGGATCCACTCTTGAAGCTTCCCAAGCAGCCTTTCCTCGTTCCAAGGGCTTTTCGTGAAAAAGTGACGGAGCGTCGTTCGATGATTCGGATGAAAGCTCCAGTAATGAATATCAGTCAATGTTCCCGAGAATCCCTTGGTGGTCAAGGCATCGACAATATGAATGAGATGCTTGATGACCGGTTTGGAAAGCTGCAGCGTCAACCCCAGCGTGAAGAAAAACTTGTGGATTCCTTGGTGATGTGCTAATCTATTCATGAGACATGAACCTCCTTGTGTGAATGGGTTTTGAACACATCTATTTTACCCAAGGAGTCCGGTTCATGTCTCCTTTTTTGTTTAGTTGTCAATTTATGTCAGTGAATTTGCTCATCTACAGTTATACCATATTTTACTGAATCTATCCTATTTTCAGCAAAATATAGTTAAGGCGATTCATCTCCCACTTACTCCGCTTCGCTTCGTTGAAGTGGGAGTCTTCTCGCCTAATTAAGATAAAAAAAGCCGCCCGCTATGAGCGGGCGATCATGGGAATGGACAATGATGAACAGGCGGCCGGCAGCGCGCGTTGTCGGCCGCGTCCATCATGGTTAGTTGGCGGCCAACGTTTTCCCGAGCGCTTCGCGGTAGCTTTTTTCAATGAGGCGACAGACGCTGTACACGCCGCCAAATCCGCACTGCACATCGTGGATGTGAAATCGTTCTTTCATTTTGGCGGCGAACGATTCGATGAATGCACTCAGCTCTTTCAGCGGCTGGTCAGTTTTGGGCGCCCCAAGCAAAATCACATCGCGGCCGTCGGTCGTATAAAGAAGGAGCGGGAGTTGCTGAGTCGTCTGCAAGAGATAAGAAATTTGCCGCTCCATTTCGGCGGTCAAATCAGCGGCAAAGCGGAAGACGACAACGGCAAACTGCGGTGCGGTCGGGATTTGCATGGCAGCGAGATGGGCGCGAATCTCGTCTTCGGCCGCGATATGGCTCGTCAGCAACTTCCAAAACAGCTCCTGCACCCGCTCTTCTTTTTTGTTTTTGCGCATATACAGCTGCAACACTTTGTTTTTCGCTGCCTTGGCGGCGAGCTTGAGCCATTCCATCTCCTCAGGCGACAGCGTCCGGTTCGTTTCCAGCACCCAGATGAAACCGATCACCTCATCATTTTTCCAGATCGACACAGCGACGCGGCTGCCGAGGCCGACGTCATGAATCGGCGGTACGCGCACCGGCTCGCGGCTTTTGAGCAGCGCCGGGATGGCGCCTTGTTTCCATAAGCTGTTGATCACTTTTTCCGGGACGCGCCGGCTGATGATCGTCGCCGTCCGCGCCGGATCGGTGTAATCGTCATGGGCGCTGTAGGCGATGAGCCGATGGTTCGCATCTTCGATCGTCACCGGGCATTTCAGCACGTCGCTGACGCGGTCGGCAAACTCTTCAAGGCTGTCAAATTCGCCGCGGAACGGGTCGGTATCATAAGACATATTGACTCCCTCGCATCGTCCATATGATTTGTAGTTTCATTTTATCATAAATGTGAATCCACCACCGTTATTGTATGATGAAAGAAAGGAATGGCTGCGCTTTCTGTCCAAGGAAGGAAAGAAGGAATTCTCCCAAGAATGAAAAAATGGGACATTGCCGTCATTCCCAGCGACGGAATTGGCAAGAAAGCCGTTCTCGTGGCGAACATGAACGTCAACAGCAAATATCCGTCAATGTTTGAACCGGTGCACGGTTTGGCGCCGGATATTTACGGCAAAGGTATCGCCAATCCGATCGGGCAAATTTAGACAGCGAAGTTGATGTCTGACCATTTCGTTGAAGAAGAGCTCGGCGCCTTGTTGCTAAAAACGATTGGAGATGTTACCGCCGATGGCATCAAAACGCCGAATCTTGGCGGCACGGCTTGCGGTTTTCTTCCGTTTCGGTATACTGTTTTCAGATGAACTGCAAAAGAAAGGATGATGTTCGTTGTTCAAAAAATGGTTTGGCAAGCAACAGCCGAAGGAAGAGATGATCACCGCACCGCTTGACGGGACGATTGTGCCGCTTGAAGACGTGCCGGATCCGGTGTTTGCGCAAAACATGATGGGCGATGGTATCGCCATCGACCCGGCGGATGGGGATGTCGTCGCTCCGGTCGATGGCGAAATCATTCAGCTCTTTCCGACGAAACACGCCATCGGCTTGCGTTCGGCAGCGGGTGTGGAGTTGCTCATCCATGTCGGCATCGACACCGTGTCGATGAACGGGGAAGGGTTTACCGCTTATGTCAAAGCCGGCGACCGAGTGAAGCGGGGCGATCGGCTTCTTTCTGTCGACTTGCCACTTGTGCGCGAGAAAGCGAAAAGCGCGGTGACGCCCATCATCATTACGAACGGGGATGCCCTCAAAAGCCTTGAGAGAAAGGCCGAGGCATCAGCCAAAAAAGGCGAGACGGTCTTATTTCATGTGAAAATGAAATAAGGGCGGAAGGGAGGACATATGGCGTTTCGCATCCATAAGATTTTAAACAACAACGCTGTTGTCGTGCTCGACGAAGGCAAAGAGAAAATTGTCATGGGCCCGGGGATTGCGTTTCAAAAGCGGAAAAACGATCTCATCCCCCCGGGCCGCATTGAGAAAATTTTCGTCATGGAAGAAGAAAATGAGAAGTTCCAGCAATTGCTTCGCACGTTGCCAGAAGAACATATCGATATTGCCGAAGAAATTATCAGCTATGCGGAAGGCAAACTGCAAGCACCGCTCAACGACCATATTCATATTGCGCTGACTGACCATTTGTCGTTTGCCATCGAGCGGTTGAAGCAAGGTTACCGCATTCAAAACAAATTGCTCAATGAAATTAAAGTGCTATATAAGGCGGAGTATGAAATTGGGCTATGGGCGAAACAGTTGATCAAAGAGCGGCTTGGCATCGAGATTCCCGATGACGAGGTGGCCCATATCGCCCTTCATATTCATACGGCGAAACTCGATGCCGCCAGCATGAACAAAACGATGCGCGAGACGACGCTCATTCATGAATTCGTTGACCTTATCCAAACGGAGCTCGGCATATCGATCGATAAGGAAAGCATTTCATACCAGCGGCTGCTCACTCATTTGCGCTTTGCCTTAAGCCGCATCGAAAACGGGGAGCCGATTCATTCGATGGATGAGGAGATGCTTGCGCTCATTCAGACAAAATATGCAAGGGAATGGGCGTGTACACAAAAAGCGGCAAGCTATGCAGAGAAGGAATATGGCATCCGTTTTCCGGAGGAGGAACTCGCCTATATCGTCCTCCATATCCAACGGTTGCGAAAGCGTTGACAAAAACAGCAAGTTGCCGTATAATGCAAAACAGACAACGAAATATTGCGGGATTGTAACTGCTTCGAGCAGGCAAGACCTAAAACGTATGAAGGGAACGGCAAGTGAGTCATGCCGCTAGATCGCCCTTTGTATGTTTTAGGTCTTTTTTGTTTTTCATTTCACCATCATTCAGAAGGGGAGGAGTTCACCGATGAATTATGAACACATTGCTAAACAACTCATCCCGCTCCTTGGCGGGAAAGAAAACATCATTAGCGTAACTCATTGCGCGACACGGCTTCGCCTCGTCTTAAAAGATGACAAAAAGGCCGAGGCGAAAGACATTGAAAACATTGAAGGGGTTAAAGGGGCGTTTTCCAGCTCCGGACAGTTTCAAATTATTTTTGGCACCGGCGTGGTGAATAAAGTGTATGAGGCGTTTGTCCGGGAAGCAGGGATACAGCAAGGTGATGCTGATGCTCATCAAGAAGCCATCAAGCAAAAAATGAATCCGCTCGCCCGCTTTGCGAAGACGTTGTCAAACATTTTTGTCCCAATCATCCCAGCCATTGTCGCGAGCGGTTTGTTAATGGGTTTGCTTGGGATGATGAAGGCGTTCAAATGGGTGGCGGCAGACAGCCCGCTGTATATTTTGCTTGATATGTTTTCGAGTGCGGCGTTTATTATTTTGCCAATTTTAATCGGCTTTAGCGCGGCGAAAGAATTTGGAGGCACGCCGTTTTTAGGGGCGGTCATCGGCGGTATTATGACTCACCCGGCGCTATTAAACCCGTGGGGATTGGCCGAGGCCAAGCCAAACTATATGCATTTTCTTGGCTTTGATATCGCTATGGTCGGGTATCAAGGGACGGTCGTGCCGATTTTGCTGGCGACGTATGTGATGAGCAAATTGGAGCGTGGATTGCGAAAAGTTGTTCCCCATGCGGTCAGTTTGCTTGTTGTTCCATTTGTGACCGTCATTTTGACGGGATTTATTACGATTTTGGCCATTGGTCCGCTCGGCAATTTGCTTGGCGATGGGATTACGACGGTGTTGAACTTTGTTTACCATTATGGCGGTGCGTTAGCTGGCCTTATCTTCGGCGGATTGTACTCGATGATCGTCATTACCGGTGTGCATCATAGCTTTCATGCCATTGAAGCGAACTTGTTGGCGAAACTTGGGGTCAACTATTTACTGCCAATTTGGTCGATGGCCAACGTCGCCCAAGGCGGCGCCGGTTTGGCTGTATTTGTCAAATCGAAGCGGACAAAAACAAAAGAGATTGCGTTACCGGCGGCCTTGTCAGCTTTTTTAGGCATTACCGAGCCAGTCATTTTCGGGGTGAACTTAAAATACCGGAAGCCGTTTATCGCTGCGGCCATTGGCGGCGCGCTCGGCGGAGCGTACGTCGTATTTACGAATGTAGTAGCTAATGCCTACGGGTTGACCGGCATCCCGATGATCGCCATCGTTGCGCCGGAAGGGCTCACGAACTTAATGCACTACTTAATCGGTTTTGCCATTGCCGTCGTTTCAGCGTTTGTGGCGACATTCCTTCTAAAGTTCCGTGAAGAAGAAGAGTGAGGGGACAAGCGGATGAAATCCGAACGGGAACAGAAACTTATTGAACAAGCATACGCTGAAGTCGAAAAATATGAGACTCTTGTCAATCGTGACCGGTATCGGCTTCGCTACCATCTCATGCCTCCTGTCGGGTTGATGAACGATCCAAACGGGCTGATCGACTGGCACGGAACGTATCACGTCTTCTACCAATGGATGCCGTTTCGCACCGGCCATGGCGCCAAGTTCTGGGGGCATTATACATCCCCAGACTTGGTTCATTGGCAAGCAGCGCCGATTGCGTTAGCGCCAAGCGAATGGTATGACAAAGATGGTTGCTATTCCGGCAGTGCGATTAGTTGCGATGGAAAACTCGTGCTGTTTTACACTGGCAATGTGAAAGATGAACAAGGAAACCGCCAAACGTACCAATGCATGGCCGTATCGGAAGATGGCATTCATTTTACAAAAAAAGGTGTCGTCATTACACTTCCGGACGGATATACGGCCCATTTCCGCGATCCGAAAGTATGGCGGTATCAGGGCCATTGGTATATGATCTTGGGGGCGCAAAGCGAAAGCGGCGATGGAAAAGCGGTGCTGTTTCGTTCCGCTGATCTTTGTCATTGGGAGCATCTTGGCCCAATTGCTGGCGGCAACATGAACGGGCTTGGTCCGTTTGGCTATATGTGGGAATGCCTAGACTTGTTTCCATTAGATGGGCAAGACGTGCTCATCGTCTGCCCGCAAGGATTAAAACCGGACGGCATGCGCTACCAAAACGTCTACCAGTCAGGTTATTTTGTCGGCCGCTTCGACTACGAACGGGCCGAATTCCTTCACGGGACGTTTGAGGAGCTTGATCGCGGCTTTGAATTTTACGCTCCGCAAACGATGCTTGACCGGAACGGGCGGCGCATCCTCATCGGCTGGATGGGCGTGCCGGACCAGGATGAAGACCGTCAGCCGACAGTGAGCCACCGCTGGGTGCACGCGCTCACCTTGCCGCGCGAACTTCGCCTCACTGGCGGCAAGCTGAGACAGACGCCAGTGGAAGAGCTGAAACAGTTGCGCAAACAAAAAGTAGCATATCCAAGCGCCACTGTGGTGAATGAGCTGAGGTCATGGGCGGGACTCGAGGGAGATGCGATCGAACTTCGCCTCGACAATATCGAACTGTTCGGAAGCATGATGGAAATTTACTTTCGCCATGCGGCTCGCCTTGTTTACAATAGTGACGAAGGGGTATTGACGCTTGAACGGAAAAGCTTTGTGAACGGGCTGACGGAGAAGCGGCAATGTCGATTGCCACGTCTTCGTTCGCTTCATGTTTTCCTTGATACGTCATCGATCGAACTGTTCGTCAATGATGGCGAAGAGACGTTCACTGCGCGGTTTTTTCCGCATCCGGACGACCAAACGATTTTCTTTGGCGCTCATGGGCATCTTCAGATGGACATCGAGAAATGGGAATTATAAGACGGATTGGCACGAGCAAAGCTGCCGAGAGCACTCGCTTTTCGGCGGCTTGTTTATTACTGTTGTAGTTCCTTTTGTGAGACAATGAGCAATACGGGATTGAATTTACTTCCGTCCCCCTCTATAATGAACAGTAGACGATGTCTTTACATCGATAATGACAGGGGGATACACATGAACCAAACCGCGATTTCCCAGCGCAAGCTGTTAGGCATCGCCGGTCTCGGTTGGCTGTTTGACGCGATGGATGTCGGCATGTTGTCGTTTTTGATGGCCGCCTTGCAAAAAGACTGGAACTTGACAGCCGAACAAGTCGGCTGGATCGGCAGCGTCAACTCGATCGGCATGGCGGTTGGAGCGCTCGTGTTCGGATTGCTTGCGGACCGGATCGGGCGGAAAAACGTTTTTATTTTCACATTGTTGCTGTTCTCGCTTGGCAGTGGGCTGTCGGCGCTGACGACGACGTTGGCGGCGTTTTTGGCGCTCCGCTTTTTGATCGGCATGGGACTTGGCGGCGAGCTGCCGGTCGCGTCAACGCTCGTCTCAGAAGCGGTGCCAGCTAAGGATCGCGGCCGGGCTGTCGTGCTGCTCGAGAGCTTTTGGGCTGGCGGTTGGCTATTGGCAGCGCTCATCTCGTATTTCGTCATACCAGCTTACGGCTGGCGGACGGCGTTATGGCTGGCGGCGATTCCGGCGCTGTATGCGATCTATTTGCGCCTCCGCCTCAGCTTTCAGTCTTCGATTCTCTTCCTCTAAACTGCACTCTTTTTTTCGGGGTCTTCCCTTGAATGGAGACTTGGATGTCCCGCGCCGTTCTTCGAGCCCTTTTCGACCATGTTCATGATAACGTTTTACCCAAAGTCTGATCGTTTTCGTGCAGGGAATCCCTATAACTCTTGGCATATCCGCTTATATCCCCATCCTTCTTCGATGTACATCTGGACAGCCCTCCATTTAAACTCCACGGAATAGGTGGTCTTCCCTTTCGGTGTTTGCTTGGTCTCGAACATAAACAAATCCCTCCAGTGTTTTTCATGACAGTATGGGCATTTTCCCAACTGTCTACACTAGAGGGATAATATCAAGCGAGAAGGGCTCCTTTTTCATCCCGACAACTTCTCCAGCCTCGCGCACAACTCATGCTGCCACTCAACGTCGCCGGTCATGCTGGCCAGTAGCGACAGGTTTTTGAGTTTCGCGATCTCCATACTCTCTTGACATTGACAGAATCGTTTGGTGAAGATTTGGATGTTTTGAAGAAAAATAAACCCGCCTCGACATGGGCGGGTTTTTTCTGTCAATCCAAATACTTCTCGCATAACGATACGAACTTTCCATCTGACTTTAGCCCTTCCAAAATGCTTCTCAACATTGCACTTCTTTTGGGAAGCTGCTTCTCGAACTCTGCCACAAATGTGTCCTTGTCCCACTGTGATTTGCCAGCGTGATAAAACAGCTTTTCCAGGCGTTCCAACTCGTCGGCAGTAAAGCCAGTGGCTAAGGCCAGAATCGCAAAGCTTTTGTGCTCCTTGTTCACCATATCTAAGAGTAACGTAATTGCGTCGGTGGCTAGACTCAATTTTGCTTCAAGATCCTTGATTCTTTCCTCGTTCATAGCACCCTCCTTGTACTATAGTAATACCCAGTCTACGAATTTTGAAATGACCCAACCAACCTGTCTCGCTGTACTCAGTGGTACTCCCAGATCATATAACGCCCCGCTAACTTGATCTTGAATGATTTGGATAGAAAGGTCTTTCCAAGAAGCTATGGTCCGCAAGGTATCAGCAATATTATCGGCATATTCCCTGATAGTATCTGCTACCTTTTTACTGCCGTAGTCCTCAACAAAGTCGAGCAATTTTTTAATGGCTTGCGATTCCAGCATGTCTGCTAACGTCAATACCGCTTTCTTGAGAGCTGCAGTTTTGATACCCTGTGTTTCTACCTTTGGCGACACTGTGTTGACCTTCGCCACAGAAGGGGTGAGTTGTGACACCGTGTTTGTCTCTGCGGCAAAAACAGAAGTAGGTACTGCTACCGCCAAAACAGACAGAGCTAAAACAGGAGATAAAATTCTTTTGAACAACTTCATAGACAGCTTCATAAATTCCCCCTCCCTTTTATCGGTTTATTTATTTCAATGAATACTATAAAAGCTGTAGATGAGCATTTTTCATTACAATAATTTCCATGGTTAGAGAGACAAACAGGGTACCCCTTACGCGATACGGAGCTGTTTTTTGATCACATCAATGGGAATATCTTGCTTCGCAGCGTCATAAATGAACTCGACGACGCTGTGGTCTTTCCGCGACCGAAGAAGCTCCAGCCCGGTGGAGAGGTTTTGTCGGGATTCGGCGATGCTGTACACGCAGGCCAACAGCACCACCGCCCAATACCGTTTCACCGCCCGAATGTGGCGAACGCGGTATCCATCCAGCTTCAGTTGATCTTTCGCCTGCCGGAAAAAGCACTCGATCGTCCAGCGCTGGGCGTAGTAACGCAAGATGTCTTCGTCCCCGAGTTCCCGGTCGGTGCTCAAGATGCAATGAAGATGTTCCGGCGCCATCGGCTGATCCGCCTTCCAAGCCAGCAGCACCACCGCGTCATCGAGGCCATGGATGGCCCCCTCATAGCGATACACGCGATAACGCTCCTGCCCCACCGTGACGAGGCGGGTGTCTTTGGACTCGATATAGCGGGCGAACTGCTTGGCTTGGATGGCGATGCCTTTCGGGTAGAGAATCCGGTTCGTCTTGAGCATCGCGATGACATGGAATCCCTGTTTCAAGCAGGCTTCAATGAGCTTTTTGGACGGATACCACGAATCCATGAGCACATACACCGGCTGAGCCCGCTTCACCTTGAGCGAGGAAAGCATCTCGATCGCCAGGTCGATCTTGCTTTTTCCCGCTTTCTTGTCATACAGGCGGAACGCAAATGGGAACGCCTGCGTGAAGGTGTGCACCATCAGCCAAACGAGCGAATGCCCCCAGACCGATTGATGATCTTTATGCGAGTAGTGCCAGTCGCACCCTTGAATGGCGTGCACAGCCCGTGACGAAGGCTTTGTTTTTTGGCAAATCGTATCATCAATCGAAACAAAAAGGGGTTGATTCTTCCGTTTGGCCAGTCGTTCGACCTGGGAAAGGATCCACTCTTGAAGCTTCCCAAGCAGCCTTTCCTCGTTCCAAGGGCTTTTCGTGAAAAAGTGACGGAGCGTCGTTCGATGATTCGGATGAAAGCTCCAGTAATGAATATCAGTCAATGTTCCCGAGAATCCCTTGGTGGTCAAGGCATCGACAATATGAATGAGATGCTTGATGACCGGTTTGGAAAGCTGCAGCGTCAACCCCAGCGTGAAGAAAAACTTGTGGATTCCTTGGTGATGTGCTAATCTATTCATGAGACATGAACCTCCTTGTGTGAATGGGTTTTGAGCACATCTATTTTACCCAAGGAGTCCGGTTCATGTCTCCTTTTTTGTTTAGTTGTCAATTTATGTCAGTGAATTTGCTCATCTACAGTATAAAAGGTTAAAAAAGTAAAAGTATGTCGCAATTTGTCGTTCACAAAAAGTTCATATAACCCATATTAGTACTCACATTTCGCACCCTAACAGGGTTGAAAGAAAGGATTTTTTATTTCGTTTTTTAGAATAACTTTCCGACCAACACAACGAGTGATGGAAATCCTTTTTTTACCATATCTGGTCGTTCCGTATCACGTTACACGTAAATGCTCTCATCCATGCCCAATCCCTGCAGAATCCTTCGCTGATCCGGGGTGAGGGAGCGATCCAGTGAGCGTTGGATGCGTCCATCCGGCAGCTTGAACAGGACGACGTTCACGTATGGAAACAGCTGAAAAATCGCCTGTCCCGTCGGACGGGTCAGCTTGCGGCCTCCAGGACCCTTCAACGGGTGTTCGGGAGTCATGAACGGACGCACCCGGCGCTGAAAGACGCGGTAAATGCCGGCCTCATACAGACGATCGAGATGACGGGTCAACGCATCGTCATTCAACTGGGAAGGATGGAGCCCGGAACGGATGAGTTTCTCCAGGTCGATCGTGTGCCCCCATTGTTCCAAGTGAACGAGGGCTTGCCGGCCGTCAAACACATTGTAGAGAATGGCTTGAACGGCATCGTTGACTCGAGTCTGGCACTGCGGATCGACGGGAACGAGATGGTCAATCGATTGGGGGAAACCCAGTTTTTTGAATAGAGCACTTATGATATTCAAATAAGAATTGCGATAGACCGATTCGACTTGCACATCCATGAGAGAAAAACTCCTTCACTTTCCTTGTGTGTCAAGGATTCATTCGACATCGGAACGAAAAAATCCTCCCGATTTTCGTCGGAAGGGTGCGAAATGTGAGGTCGAAATCAACATCATGAACGAGGGAACGAAGAAAGGATTTGATGCTTTGCCAAAAGGTTGTACTGGCGCCTATCATGAAAAGCATGGCAGCTGATTTTAGCCGAACTTTTTGTTCCAACCATGGAACGATGGCTGGATCGCGATGTTGGTGTTTGATCCTGTTATTCAAGGCTTCGAGCTGATTTTTCGCAAAAATTATCAACCGTATAGTGCACAGGCCAATGATTTTCTTTTATAATGAATATGTCTTTACACTAATAATGATAGGAAGATACACATGAACCAAACCGCGATTTCCCAGCGCAAGCTGTTAGGCATAGCCGGCCTTGGCTGGCTGTTTGACGCGATGGATGTCGGCATGTTGTCGTTTTTGATGGCGGCCTTGCAAAAAGACTGGAATTTGACGGCCGGCCAAGTCGGCTGGATCGGCAGCGTCAACTCGATCGGCATGGCGGTCGGGGCGCTCGTGTTCGGATTGCTTGCGGACCGGATCGGGCGGAAAAACGTTTTTATTTTCACATTGTTGCTGTTCTCGCTTGGCAGTGGGCTGTCGGCGCTGACGACGACGTTGGCGGCGTTTTTGGCGCTCCGCTTTTTGATCGGCATGGGACTTGGCGGCGAGCTGCCGGTCGCGTCAACGCTCGTCTCAGAAGCGGTGCCAGCTAAGGATCGCGGCCGGGCTGTCGTGCTGCTTGAAAGCTTTTGGGCCGGCGGCTGGCTGCTGGCGGCGCTCATTTCCTATTTTGTCATTCCGGCTTACGGCTGGCGGACGGCGTTATGGCTGGCGGCGATCCCGGCGCTGTATGCGATCTATTTGCGCCTCCGTCTGCCTGATTCGCCGCGGTTTGCGGCTGTAAGAAAAGAAGAGACGGTATGGAAAAACATCGTCCACGTATGGTCCGCTCCTTATCGGAAAGAGACGGTCATGCTTTGGATCCTTTGGTTTTGTGTCGTTTTCTCGTATTACGGCATGTTTTTATGGCTGCCAAGCGTCATGGTCATGAAAGGATTCAGCTTAATTAAAAGCTTTGAATATGTGCTCATCATGACGCTGGCGCAATTGCCCGGCTATTTCAGCGCCGCATGGCTGATCGAGCGGGCGGGGCGGAAATTTGTCTTGGTCACGTACTTGCTTGGCACCGCATTGAGCGCTTACTTTTTCGGC
The DNA here is from genome assembly GCF_038593135.1 of Geobacillus sp. FSL K6-0789. Lineage (NCBI taxonomy): Bacteria > Bacillati > Bacillota > Bacilli > Caryophanales > Anoxybacillaceae > Geobacillus > Geobacillus sp. FSL K6-0789. The sequence continues at coordinate 3,083,576 of NZ_CP151966.1, read as the reverse complement.
ACGGCCGAGTCGCTCGTCGGGCTGATGGCATCCGGCATTTTCTTGTCGTTTTTCAACCTCGGCGCTTGGGGAGCGCTGTATGCGTATACGCCGGAGCAGTATCCGACATCGATTCGTGCGACCGGCGCCGGCATGGCGGCGGCGTTTGGCCGCATCGGCGGCATTTTCGGCCCGCTGTTGGTCGGCTCGCTTGTCGCCCAAGGGGTGTCGGTGACGATGATTTTCACGCTGTTTTGCCTCGCTGTTCTTGTCGCCGTTCTTTCTGTCGCCGTCCTCGGCAAAGAGACGAAGCAGCAAGAGCTCGCTTAAGTTGACAAATCAAACGGAGGGCTATACCTTAAGGGTAAGCCCTTTTTTGTTCGGATCATGAAGAGAGGCGGTGGATTCCTTGCGCCCGTTCGTATCGGTCGTCATCCCGACGTACAATCGCCTGTATCCGCTTGCCGAGCTGCTCGAGGCGTTGAGCCGGCAGACATACCGCCATTTTGAGGTGATCATTGTCAATGACGGCGGCATCCCCGTTCATGATGTCGCCGCCTTGTACCCGGAGCTTGACGTTCGTCTCATCGACCGCCGCGACAACGAAGGACATGTCGCCGCCCGCAACGAAGGCGTCAAGGCGGCGCGTGGCGACCTCATCATGCTTTGCGACGACGACGATTTAGTGTTGCCGTGCCATCTCGAGCGGATGGCCGCGGCACTCGAGCATGCGGACTTCGCCTATGCCGATGCGGAAATTGTCCAGTATCGGGTGGAAAACGACCAGCGTGTTCCATCCGCCCGTTTTTTATTTGCCTATGAGTATGATTTGGAAGCGATGCGGACGTTTTCGACGTACGTCCCGTCTGGAAGCGTGTATCGAAAATCGCTCCATGACGAGATCGGCTGCTTTGACACGACTGTCCACCATTATTGGGACTGGGACTTCTTTTTGCGGGCCGCCTCTGTATGCCGCGTCGCCCGTGTCGCGGCGGCGACCGTGTTGTACGCGTTCAGCCCGGACGGCGACAACGTGTCGCGACATATGAACGACAAGCGGCGCCAATATTTGCGGCGGCTTTGCGAGAAGCATGGGCTTGGGGACTTGCCGATGAAAAATTTTTGGCTCTTGCTTGACGAGCCGGAAGTCGCGAAGCGCCGGGCGAAAAGCGAAGTCATCTGGGACGGGAAGCCCGTCGTGTCGCGGTTTTGGGCGCAAAAAAATGCGAGCGACCATTGACATAGGTCTTTCTGGTTTGCTATGATAGTGGACAAAATCATATATGGATCGCGATGACGGATCAATAGTAGTTAACCCTCTCTTCCCAAGCGAGCCGGGGGCGGTGGGAGCCCGGTGAAGACGGTTAATGAAACGGCAGTCCGGAGCGGAAATGGCAAAAAGGGGATGCGTGATTTGCGCATCAACTAGGGTGGAACCGCGGGAGCTACGCTCTCGTCCCTAGGCACAAGGCCTAGGGGCGAGGGCGTTTTTGATTGGTGGACATCACATTGAAGGAGGATGAACACGATGGCTGTCACAATGGAAGAAATCGTCGCACATGCCAAGCATCGCGGCTTCGTGTTTCCGGGGTCGGAAATTTACGGAGGGCTGGCGAACACATGGGATTACGGCCCGCTTGGCGTCGAGCTGAAAAACAACATCAAACGGGCGTGGTGGAAAAAGTTCGTCCAAGAGTCACCGTACAACGTCGGGCTTGACGCCGCCATTTTAATGAACCCGAGAACGTGGGAAGCGTCCGGTCACTTAGGCAACTTCAACGATCCGATGGTCGACTGCAAACAGTGCAAAGCGCGCCACCGCGCCGACAAGCTGATTGAGAAGGCGCTCGAGGAAAAAGGGATCGAGATGATCGTTGACGGGTTGCCGCTGGCCAAGATGGATGAACTCATCAAGGAATACGACATCGCCTGCCCGGAATGCGGCAGCCGCGATTTCACGAACGTGCGCCAGTTCAACTTAATGTTTAAAACGTACCAAGGCGTCACCGAGTCGAGCGCCAACGAAATTTATTTGCGTCCAGAGACAGCGCAAGGCATTTTCGTCAACTTCAAAAACGTCCAGCGCACGATGCGCAAAAAATTGCCGTTTGGCATCGCGCAAATCGGCAAAAGCTTCCGCAACGAGATTACGCCGGGCAACTTCACGTTCCGCACGCGCGAATTCGAACAGATGGAGCTCGAGTTTTTCTGCAAGCCCGGTGAGGAGCTGCAATGGTTTGACTATTGGAAACAGTTTTGCAAGGACTGGCTGCTGTCGCTCGGCATGAAGGAGGATAACATCCGCCTGCGCGACCATGCGAAAGAAGAGTTGTCCCACTACAGCAACGCCACGACGGACATCGAGTACCATTTCCCGTTCGGCTGGGGCGAGCTGTGGGGCATCGCGTCGCGCACGGATTACGATTTGAAGCGGCATATGGAATACTCGGGCGAGGATTTCCATTATCTCGACCAAGAAACGAACGAGCGCTACATCCCGTACTGCATTGAGCCGTCGCTTGGCGCTGACCGCGTCACGCTGGCGTTTATGATCGACGCCTATGACGAAGAAGAGCTGGAAGACGGCACGACGAGAACGGTGATGCACTTGCATCCGGCGCTTGCGCCGTACAAAGCGGCTGTCTTGCCGCTGTCGAAAAAGCTCGCGGACGGGGCGCACCGCATTTATGAAGAGCTGGCGAAACATTTCATGGTCGACTATGACGAAACCGGCTCGATCGGCAAGCGGTACCGCCGCCAAGATGAAATCGGCACGCCGTTTTGCATCACATACGATTTCGAGTCTGAACAAGACGGCCAAGTGACCGTGCGCGACCGCGACACGATGGAGCAAGTGCGGCTGCCGATTGGGGAGCTCAAAGCCTTTTTAGAGGAAAAAATCGCTTTTTGATGACGGGAACGGAGGCTGTCTCAAAAGATCGTGAAACCGAGCTTTCGCAGACAGCCTCTTTTTTTGATCCTTCACCCCTCTGAGTTTGACGGTTTGAGGTCATCTAAAAGAGCCAAAATGCTTTGCTCGCAAAGATTTCACATGCGGATCCTAGAGAGGCGATGATCTCGTACAAAATCCTGCTATTCCATCTGTGTCTCAGTTAGAAAAGCCTGGTGAAATCGGCCTTCTTTTTTGGCGAAATGCCGTTGATTTGCTCATGGCAGTCATTTTTCATCGGCCTTCTAGGAGGCCGGTGATTGACTCGCACAACCGCTTCTGGGAATCAGTTCTCAAGTAGAGAAAACTTGTTGCATCAGCCTCTATGTTCACGCGTTCCATCATCGATCAAGGCAAACAACGGTTTTTCACCAACCTTCTAGAGTAAAAACCCAAAATTGTGCATAAGAGTACGTAACGGTACATGCAGTAAATAGCGATGAAACACATAGGTTAAGTCCAAATTATTGTGTAAATTCCCCTTTGATAGACAACATGGATCTGATAACTTGACGTACAGTAGGTAAGACCGGCAAGTCTCCCTGCCGATCGCCTTCCCGGACAAATGATCATGTTGTCAAGGAACAGGCGTGTCAGGGAGTTTTCGCGGCATATCCTCGCTTTGCTCCGGTGAAGCAGGAGTCTTCTCGCCCTAATACGCTAAAAGTCCCACCAATTTCAAAACGAAATAGAAACATTTGAAGGTATGATACATGTTTCAAACTCAGTATACGCCATTTTGCTTAACAACGCAGCCGCGATGGGGTTGTCATGGCAAATGTAATCACGCCAGTTTTGTTTACGCAACTCAACTGCAAGAAATTGAAATTGGAGCACATCGAAAAACGGAAACGGGAGTGTAAATGATGAAGGTTCATTTACAACTTGTGGTGAAGAGCCTGCTCATCTACAGTAAAATTAATAACCTGACTTCTTGAAACATGATATAATTATGTATAAAACCTCAACCAAGGTGGGGATGCAAATGAGCACTAACAAAAAAAGGAGCCGTGGCGCATATCATATAACAACTGGAACGGCAAAACGCCCAATTTTAAAGAGAATAGTGCGTCAAAACCGTCATCATTACCGAATTGGACCATCTGTTCTAACAGAAGAGCAAATGAAGGAGGTCATTCAAGTGCGATCTAAAAAAAAGAAGCTAACCAAGGAAGAAAAGAAAGCGTTACACAAACGTCTGGCTGGCAGTACGAAGTTATTTAGCAAAGAAGGCGTGTTGGAATCATTAAGAATTGCAAATAGAGAAGAGTGGGAGGATTAAGCATTGTCAACCAAAGTACTAATCGATACAAATATATACGCAGCACATGAAATGGGTTACCCTGATGCAGTAGAGTTCATTGAACAGCTGATTGAAGATGAGGTAGAGATTATTATGACTACCTTCATTGAGATGGAGATCATGTCTCATTTCGAAATCGAAACAGATCCTGATATAAGAGAAAATAGAAAAGGATATATTCAAATGGCTGATCAAATCTATGAAGTCACTAGAGAAGATATGGAGCTAGCAGCTGACATAAGAAGAAAAGCGAGAGCGGACAGTACACGCAAAAAGAGTATTAAAGCACCAGATGCTCTTGTTGCAGCTGCAGCTCTTCTACATAATGCCATATTAGTTAGTAATAACGATAAAGACTTTCATTGGATTCGAGATAACTATACTTATAAAGATCGAAAGTTAGATTATGTGAATCCGATAATATATAAGTTGGAACTTTGTTTTACATCCAGTAGAGCGCCCGCTGCATTCTATCAAAATGACTTGTTATGAAGGAAAACAGAATCGAACAATCGGAAAATCTTTATTGCAACTTATATAGATAAGAAAGCTTACGGCGAGTTTGTCAAAACCTATATCGAAAGCAGAGGGTTTTAGAAATTTTATTTGAACATATTATCCCTTATGGCAACCCGATTAACGACATTCGTGACCCCATCACCAAAATATTTCCAAAATACGTCTTCCGCAACAAGATATTTTCCAATCCGATTACCGCAAAATAAAATTAATCCATTCAACGGAACTAAGACTGCGATCGACAAGTGGGCGCCTATATTTTCTTGCTCAATGCTGAACAGGGCTTTAATGGAGTCTAACCGATCGGTCCTTGCCTAGGGGGAAACGGCAGTCAAGTTGGTTGTGGGGTGCTCTTCCTACCGCAAAGCCGCCCGTTCGTTGGAGTCGATCGTGAGAGATGCGGTCCTCAGCCATGAGGTGATTCGTCAGCTGGTGTTGGAGGCCCCTGTCTCGCTCCTCCCCTCTGTTTCCCAACGATATGGTCGGGTGCTGTTGGTGGAAGCGGATGGACTCTGTTTCCCGCTAAGAGAAAGGGAAGCGGCTTCGGGCGTTTATGGACCATGATCACCCAAATCGATGGAATAGGGCGGAGAAAGGGAAGTTGGAGGAGGAAGAACCCCAGAGGGCAGCCTCGGCCCCGAAGAAGGCCAAGTGAGTCGAACAGGCCAAACGGGAGGCAGGACGGCGGTGGCGGATGTGAGGCGACAAAACATCCTGTGTCTTCAACCGTCATCGGGGACGCCCATCGATCAAGCGTTGCCGGCTCTTCGCGATGGTGGTTGGATGTAAAAAATGAGACTAAACGGAGTCACCTCATGATGAGGGATGAGAGTACAAAAGCGCTTACGGATATAAACTCCTGAAAATGGCCCAATCACCCGTGATTTCAAAATTCCATAGGGAGCCAAAAAACGTTCTCCACCAAGTCTTGGCCGACTCGAATTTCAAAAAACGATCGAATTCCCGCCGCATAAATGGTAAAATAGAAGCACAGACTAGTTCCTGTATCCTGCACGAATCAAGGAGGTTAGCCATCATGGAAGGAAAACCGATCTACTACGATGGCAGCGGTCATCTGCCTAGCGAAAATGAAAGCGGTGTCAAAAGCGAACCGTTTGCGCTCACCGATGAGATACGAAAACAAATCAGCGGCAACCCGTTTGTCGTGGAACAAAGCGAATAACCGATCCGCACGTCAATTGCCTCAAGGGCAATTTTTTTTGGGCAAATGATTTGCCAAATTCGCATCTTCTTTCTATAATTATCTCTTGTTCGAGATATTTGGAGTAGAGATAAATGCATGTCGTTTTTACAAACGGCAAACACTAAAATGCTGAGATCATCAAGAAAGGGAGTATGCATCATGACGAAAGTATTGTACATCACCGCCCATCCCCACGACGATACACAATCGTACAGCATGGCGGTCGGGAAGGCGTTTATCGACACGTACAAGCAAGTGCATCCGGATCATGAAGTGATTCATCTCGACTTGTATAAAGAATACATTCCGGAAATCGATGTCGACGTATTCAGTGGATGGGGCAAGCTCCGTTCTGGCCAATCGTTTGAACAGCTCTCGGCCGAGGAAAAAGCGAAAGTCGGGCGGATGAACGAGCTGTGCGAGCAGTTTATTTCCGCCGACAAATATGTATTCGTCACGCCGATGTGGAACTTTTCGTTCCCGCCGGTGTTAAAGGCGTACATTGACGCCGTGGCGGTCGCCGGCAAGACGTTTAAATATACGGAACAAGGGCCGGTCGGATTGCTTACTGATAAAAAAGCGCTCCACATTCAAGCGCGCGGCGGTTTCTACTCCGAAGGCCCGGCGGCGGAAATGGAAATGGGCCATCGGTATTTAAGCGTCATCATGCAATTTTTCGGTGTTCCGTCATTTGAAGGGTTGTTTGTCGAAGGGCATGCGGCGGTGCCGGAAAAGGCGGAAGAAATTAAAGCGAACGCCATCGCTCGGGCGAAAGACTTGGCGCACACGTTTTAACGGGAGGCCGAGTATTGCGCGGGAAATGGCCGCAAACTTGGCCTGGGAGCCTCTTCATCCGGAGAGGCTCCTTTTTTATTGGACAAACCAAACGGCCGTGACGTTCATATACGCTGGTGGGGAGCCGTATGGTATAGCCTGATCAATAAAGTCCCTATTTCTTCGTGAGAAATTTTCCTCGATAAATACATAAAACCCCAGCACCGAAGTACTGGGGCAAAAACCATGAATTCCCCGCTGACGGGGTGAAATGGCCTGCGACGCGGCAGGCAACTTATCATTAGGTTATGATTCTCTTGGCGATAATATGCAAAGAGAGGAACCATTTAGGCTCCTCTCCGTTGTCAAAACAAACGAATCCACGTTTTTTCACGTGTGAAATGGTCTGTGACGAGACAGACAACTTATTTTGTACTCTAAGTATAGAAAAAACCTAGGGAAATGTCAATACGTCATAAATACGTCGTCAATACATTGTAAATACGTTACAGGTCAAATACCCATTTTACACGGTTCATAATCTTATTTAAGTCATCCTCGTTTATATTGCCGATATGTTGCTTTAATCGTACTTTGTTTACGGTCGTTAATTCTTCTACCTTTACCGCGGAAGTCTGAGCTAAAAAAGGATAAACTTCCTTTCGAAGAAAGTAATGTGTCTTGAAACGAGGCACTACTTTGGTTTTCCCTTTCCGATCTGTAACGGTTTTGGTTTTTAATTTTGTAGATAAAGGAGCTACCTTAACTGTAAATTATCACTTTATTTCGGAACAAAAGAGACATTTTTTTGCACATTCCTTCAGAAAGCCCTCTCCCCTTTTCTGAAAGAATGTGCTAAATTTTTTGTGAATTATTTCGGAAGAGAAAATCCATCGGTTCATAGGAGGGGGAGGAGGACGTGATTCAATTTCATGACTTTGGCATTGACGTCCAAACGTATGCAGAGCGTGGAAAAGAAAACGACTTCCCTCTTCTGAAAAAGTGTCCGCATTGCCGGGCCAAGCGCCCGTTGCACCGCCACGGTTACTATAAGCGAAACGCATTGACCCCACATGGCGATTATCGCATTTGGATTGTCCGGTATCGCTGTCGGGAATGCTTGAAGACGGTGAGTGTGCTGCCTTCCTTTCTCCTCCCGTATTTTCAGTATACGTTGTCCGCCATATGGCAAGTCGTGAAAGAGCAGTTGGGATTGACCGAAAGGACGAACCAGGCTCCGTTTCTCCCGACAAAGGACGGCATCATCTTTTATGTCCGACGGTTCTACCGAAACCTATCAAGCCTTCATAGCTTTTTTGCGAGGCGGTGGAGGATCATAGGCCCTATCGTGAAAAAAGAAAAGGAACGGGCTTCTTGGTGGATCCAGACGTTAGAGGAACACGGTCTTGATTCGGCCATCAGAGAGATGTGGGAGGGCGGATTCCGACACCCTTTTGCGAATTAAATGGGATCCTGATTTTACATACATACCCTAAATTGGAAATAGTTTCGGTTCCCACAAACCTTTCCTATCGACGGAGAAAAAGCAATTCGGTACGATAAGGGCAGGAGGACCGGAACGGTCCTGATTCCAAGTGAGACCAGGAGGAGATTTGAATGAATGAGTCGATGAGACACGACATTGCCCTGTTTCGGTACGGGCTAATCGCTCCGTTGGTGAATGGGCAGGTGGAACCGAAGACGTATCTGAAAGAGGTGAGCGAGCGAGTGCACCATGTTCCCCACCAGGGAGACAAACGAATCGCAGCCAAGACGATCCTCGATTGGTGCACCCGATACAAAAAAGGGGGCTTTGACGCCTTAAAGCCGAAGCGCCGTTCGGACCGCGGCCACTCAAGGCGTCTGTCGCCCGATGATGAGGATCATATTTTAGCCCTAAGAAAAGAACATCCCACCATGCCCGTGACGGTGTTCTACGAACACCTGATCGAGCAGGGGGAAATCCCAGAAAATCATACCTCTTACTTTACTATATACCGATTGTTGAAAAAACACAACCTGGTGGGAAAAGAAATCTTGCCGATGCCGGAGCGAAAGCGTTTTGCGTATGACCAGATCAATGAGCTATGGCAAGGGGACTTATCCCATGGACCCACGATTCGCGTCCATGGGAAAGCCCAGAAAACGTTTTTGATCGCGTATATCGATGACTGCTCGCGGTTAGTGCCATATGCCCAATTTTTCCCTTCGGAGAAGTTTGACGGGCTGCGGATCGTCACGAAGGAAGCGGTGCTTCGTTGCGGGAAGCCGAAACGCATTTACTCGGACAACGGGAAAATTTATCGGTCCGAGGTGCTGCAGTATGCGTGCGCCGAGATGGGGATTACACTCATCCACACCCAGCCGTATGACCCGCAAAGCAAGGGAAAAATCGAACGGTTCTTCCGCACCGTACAGACACGGTTTTATCCACTGTTGGAGCTGAATCCGCCGAAATCGCTTGACGAGTTGAACGAGCGTTTTTGGAAGTGGCTTGAAGAGGAGTATCATCGAAAACCGCACGCCTCACTGGACGGAAAAACGCCGCATGAGGTGTTTCAATCGCAAGTGCATCTCGTGTCGTTCATCGAAGATGGCGATTGGCTGGATGCGATTTTTCTGAAACGGGAGCACCGCAAGGTGAAAGCCGATGGCACGATCACCCTGAATAAACAGCTATACGAAGTGCCGCCTCGGTTCATTGGGCAATCGATTGAGCTCCGCTATGACGAACGAGGCGTCTATGTGTACGAAGATGGCAAACGGGTGGCGGAAGCCATTCGGGTGCGTTTGGAGGACAATGCCTATGTAAAACGCCATCGGTCCCCGTTTGCGGCGATTCCGGCGAAGGAGGGAGAACACGGTGTATAAATCGTTTTACTCCCTTTCGCGGGAGCCGTTTGCGAAAGAAACAGACCCGTCCGAGGCGTATCAAGGGGCGTCATTTCAGGAAGCGTTGCGGGCGCTGGAGTACGTGAAACGAACCCGGGGGATCGGGCTGTTGATCGGAGAGCCGGGGGCGGGCAAGACGTTCGCCCTTCGGGCGCTGAAAGAGTCATTGAATCCATCATTGTATCATGTCGTCTACTTTCCGTTATCCACCGGAGGCGTGATGGATTTTTACCGTGGACTGGCCTTGGGATTAGGAGAGGAACCGAAGTACCGCAAGGTAGACCTCTTCCGCCAAATCCAGCAGGCGATCGAGCGATTGTATCATGAACGGCGGATCACGCCGGTGTTCATTTTGGATGAGATGCATTTAGCGAAGGATGCATTTTTACAGGACATCGCGATCTTGTTCAACTTTGAGATGGATTCGACCAACCCATTTGTCTTGATTTTGGCCGGGCTGCCCCATTTACAGGGGAAGCTGCGGCTCAATCAGCACCGCCCTCTCGACCAGCGGATCATCATGCGATACCGGATGGGGCCGCTGGAGAAGGAAGAGGTGGCGGGCTACATCGAGCATCGGATGAAACAGGCCGGGGCGAAGCATCCGATCTTCACCCCATCGGCGTTAGAGGCGATTGCCCTGCAGTCGCGGGGATGGCCTCGGGTGATCAACACGTTGGCCACGACGTGCCTGTTATACGGGTATCAGCTGAAAAAGGACGCCATTGACGAAGAAGTGGTGCGCATGGCCGCAGAGGAAATGGGGTATTAGCATGAAAGGGGCCGAATCGGCCTCTTTTGTGCTTTTTCTTTTCCATCGGTCCATCAGGCGCGCTGGAAATCTTCATCTGAAAGAGCGTGCAAACGTTCCGAAAGAATGTGCAAAATCCGGAACAATCCGCAAAAATTTTGCACATTATTTCCGAATCCGCCTGAAATAATTTGAAAAAGGGATTCTGAAATAATGTGCTAGTTTACACTTAACGTTTCCGGATGTGCGGTTAATCCAGTCATTAGAAAGAACAAGCACCGGCCGCTCTCCGTTTTGTTCTGTGCCGATATTTTCCCCGAGTTCACAAGTGAAAATAGCTCCTCGTATGATCGGGCGCTTCATCTGCGTTTGCTCATTCTCAATCCATTCGTTTGCTAAAGCAATCTTCTTTGGATGCCATTCATCTAGTTTTACCTTTTTGTCCACTTTGTTTAAACGTAATCGTTCGCGTTGAATAGCATCTAAACATCTTAAAGAAAAGTAAAGCTGTAGACCTGAGTGTCTTATGCTCTAGCGGCGAAGTGGACACGCCTCAAAGAATAAGGATTGCTTGAAGCAGTCAAACTTCTTTGGAAGCCCCCACTTCAAATTTTCGCTAGAAAATTAAGTGGGGGTAGTTCACACCGCCACGCTCATGATTGTATCACATCTTGTCCTTAAAGTTCGGCCACGCTGCAATATTTTTTTGCGCTATACATTCCCATTATTTTGTCGTTGCAGGATATCTCCCATCACCAATAGAATGGTATTTGTCGAAGGGCATGCGGCGGTGCCGGAAAAGGCGGAAGAAATCAAAGCGAACGCCATCGCCCGGGCGAAAGACTTGGCGCACACGTTTTAACGGGAGGCCGAGTATTGCGCGGGAAATGGTTGCAAACTTGGCCTGGGAGCCTCTTCATCCGGAGAGGCTCCTTTTTTATTGGACAAACCAAACGGCCGTGACGTTCATATACGTGGCGGGGAGCCGTATGGTATAATAAGCCATATAGAATGAAGAGTGGAGGTTCCTCGTTGGTGAAGGAATACGAACGATATCGCCTGGTGCGTCTGCACAGCGCGATGGCCGTGCTGGCGGCCGGAATGTTTGGCTTGCTTCTGTTTGCGGCCAGCCGGTTGCCTGTTTCGCCCGAATTCTATCATTCTATTCATCTTGCCTTAGGGCTCGCCGTGACGGTCGTTTGCTGGCTTGTCGCCGTGCAAGGATGGTCTGTGTTTCCGCATACGTTGTCAATGGAGCGGCTGATGATGGGGGCGCTGTTTTTCTCCTCAGGCTTGTTGTTTTCGCTGCATGTTGTCTTGTCTTTTGCATCTGATGGTGTGGAAGCGTCCCCTTTTTCGCTCTCGGCCCGATTGACGCTTGCCTGGGGGCTTCTTTTTCTGTTTTCGCGCCGCGATGAGGTGATGGAGCGGAGGAGCGGGCAACGGTGGCAAGCGTTTTTCGCCGCTTTTGCTTATGCGGCGGTCGTTGGGCTATTCATCCATTGGGTAGCGCCGCTTTGGCCGGGAGACGGGACAAGCCGCTGGCCGCTCTGGTGGAAGGCCGGCGAAGGGATTGCCGGTTTGCTCGATGCGGGCGCCGCTTTGCTTGTATGGCGTCGTTGGCGGCAAGGGAGTTCCCGATCCTTCCTGTACTGGCTGCTGGCGTTATGGTGGTTTGCCCTCGGCCAATGGCTGCTTATGCTTGGCGGCGGCCATGCGCTATGGGGGCAGCTGTATGAAATGACCGGATTTTTGTATGTCGTGCGTGCAATGTACGTCGAGACGGTCGAAAAACCGTACGTGGAGCTGAAACAGCACAAACAGCAGCTGGAAATGATGGCGAACGCCCTTGGCGAGGGATTGATGATGTTAAACCGCGACGGCCGGATCGTATGGATGAACCCGGAAGCGGGCCGTTTGCTTGGCCTTGATCCGGAGGAAGCGAAAGGGAAGCCGCTGTTTTCCTTTGTCTCGCTCGCCGGGCCGGATGGGTCCGCGTGGGACTGGAAGCGGCTGCGCCGTGTTGTCAAACAGCTGAAAAGCGGCGAGGTGATTCGCGTCGAGGAGGAGCCGTTTCGCCGCCATGACGGCGTGTGCCTGCCGGTCGGCTACACGCTGGCACCGGTGATGGAAAACGGTGCGCTGACAGGGCTTGTCGCCGTTTTGCGCGACATGACGGAGAAAAAAGAAAAAGATCGGCTCGAGCGCGAGAGGGAACAGCTCGACTTTGAACTGTCGCTTGCCGCGAATATGCAACGGGCGCTTTTGCAGACATCGTCGAAGGCGGATTTGCCTTCGTACGTCGATATCAGCGCCCTCAGCGTCCCTGCCCGAGTGTTGAGCGGCGATTTCTACCACTTTGCCGTCCATCAAACATCGGTCTCAGCTTGCATTGCCGATGTATCGGGAAAAGGGATTCCAGCGGCAATGCTCATGACGCTGATGAAATTTATTCTGGACCGGACCGTTCATTACGGAACGCAGCCGCACGTGTATCTTGACCTGCTGAACCGATTCGCCTACGACTACACCGAGCCGTCGATTTTTGTCACGATGTTTGTCGGCAATTACAACGAAAAGACGCATACGTTCTCGTACGCGTGCGCTGGGCACGAACCGGCGCTTTGGTACCGGGCGAAAACGAAACAATGCGTGCCGCTTCACGCGAAAGGGTGCGCGCTCGGGTTGTTTCCGCAATTTTCGTTTGAGACGAAGTCGGTAGTGCTCGAGCCGGGTGATTTTGTGCTGCTGTACACCGATGGGGTGACCGAAAAACGCGGCGAAGAGGCGGACGATGATTTTTCCGTCCTCGCCTCGATGGTTGCCCGCGTCAATTTGGACCAGCCGGCAGCGCAAATCGTCTGCGATTTGTACGAGCATATCAAGGCGTACCACCAATACGAACAAAAAGACGACCAGACGTTGTTGTTGCTCCGCCGCCGCTAATACCGCCCTAGCCGGCCGGCGGCGTTTTTGGCTGTTACGACGGGTAGGCAGCGGCCAGCTGCCGTTTCAGCTTTTCGATCGCCCGCTTTTGAATGCGGCTGATCGTCATTTGCGAGACGCCAAGCCGTTCAGCGAGCGAACGTTGCGTCTCGCCGCGGCGGAAGACGGCGTCGATGACGATTTGTTCTTGCTCGCTCAGTTTGCCGATCGCCTGCTCTAAATCCATTCGCTCGATCAGCGACTCGATTTCGTTCGCTTCATCTGCGACGAATTCACCGATCGTCGTCGCATCCTTTTCCCCGTCTTGGACCGGGGCGTCGAGCGAAATCGCCTGGTAATGGTCGCGGCCGGCTAAAATCTCGATCGTCTCTTCCACCGATAAGCCTAAATGGGCGGCAATTTCATCTATGTTCGGCGACCGCTCGAGCTTGACGGTCAGTTCGTCGATGGCTTGCTGCACTTTGCTTCCTTTCTCTTTCACCCGGCGCGGCACTTGGATATACCACGCTTTGTCGCGCAAATAGTTTTTCATATAGCCGATCAAGCTTTTCATCGCATACGATTCAAAGTTTGTTCCTTGGTTCGGGTCGTAATGGTCAAGAAGGCGCAAAAACGACAGTCGGCCGACTTGAAACAAGTCTTCGTAAAAATCAGGGCGGCTGCGCGCCATTTTTTTCGCTGCGGCCGCAATGAGCGGCTCAAAACGCACGAGCAACGCTGTCGCCGCTTCTTCCGTCTTCGTTTGTTGATAGGCGGAAATAAGGGCGTCAAGCTTGCTCTTGGACAGAGGAGGGGGATATACAGTCATGGGCATGCTCTCCTTCGCCGTGAAGGCGGAATTTCGTTAGGCGGACTTCCGTTCCGCCTTTGGTCGTGACGCGGACGTCATCCATGAGCGCTTCCATTAAAAAGAGGCCGAGGCCGCCGACTTTCACATCTTGGAGTGGCTTGCCGGACAGCGACGCCGCCTGTTTGATCGCCCGTTTGTAGTCAAACCCTTTTCCCTCATCTTTAATGACGATGGAAAGCGCATCGGCGCTCATCTTAAAACGGAGGTGAATATCGCCGCTTCTTCCGTTGTAGGCGTGAAGCACGACGTTGTTGCACGCTTCGGAGACGGCGACTTTCATATCTTCGATTTCTTCATAGGAAAATCCCATTTTGGCAGCCAGCCCGTATAACGTCAAACGCACGATGTCAAGAAACTGTGAATCGGCTGGAATCGACAGCTGTACGATCGTTTCGTGCTCTTTCATGATTGGCCTCCGATCCTTTCTGACGCATCGTTCATTTCGGAAAAAAAGTAGGATACTCCAGTTAAATCGAACAGACGCCGCACTTTCGGCGGCACGTTTTCAATGGCAAACGGCGCCCCGAGTTGATGCCGCGTTTTTAACAGCGCTACAAACATGCCGATCCCGGTGCTGTCAATATACGTTAAATCTTCGAGACGAAGAACGAGCGGTTTGGATGCATCGCCGGCGAGCGGTTCGACGGTGTGTTGAAATTGCTCGGCTGCCGCCAGGTCCAGTTCGCCTTTTATGTATACAACGTGCCGATCCGGCTGTTCGTCATGAACAAGATGGAATTGTTTCTGATCCATTTCTTTCACCCCACTGTGCGTTTGATGGATATCCCGTGTTGCGTTGGCGACGACGGTTTAGCTTGTCCGGCCTTTGGTGTTTACGCTTTCTATACCCATATTTTATACTTGTTGAAACAGGGAATGTCGAATGAAAAGGGGACATGATGATGGAAAGATGGAAACAATGGGCGAAGAGAATAAAAAAGGAGATTTTTGTCCTCTATTCCGCCTGCCGCGACCGGCGTGTTCCGGTTTGGCTGCGGCAGGGGATTGGCGCATTTCCTATTGGGGAAACAGGTTTCGCTATGGTTGCCTCAATCTGAACATTCACTTCGCTTTGACGCTGGTGTCTTTTGGGCTACAATGATAAAAGGGAAAAAGCCGATGGCAAAGGAGTTGCTCGCAATGCCGATTCTCAAAAACGACTGGGCTCCGCTGCTTGAAGAGGAGTTTCAAAAGCCGTACTACTTAAAGCTGCGCGAGTTTTTAAAAGAGGAGTACCGGACGCGGACGATCTATCCCGATATGCACGATATTTTCAACGCCCTTCATTATACACCGTATGCAAACGTCAAAGTCGTGCTGCTCGGGCAAGATCCGTACCACGGCCCGGGACAGGCGCACGGGCTTAGTTTTTCCGTCAAGCCGGGCGTGCCGGTGCCGCCGTCCTTAGCGAACATTTTTAAAGAGCTGCATGACGACCTTGGCTGCTATATACCAGATAACGGCTATCTCGTCAAATGGGCCGAGCAAGGGGTGCTGTTGTTAAACACGGTGTTGACGGTCCGCCGCGGCCAGGCGAACTCCCATCGCGGCAAAGGGTGGGAATATTTCACCGACCGCGTCATTGAGCTCGTCAACGAAAAAGACGATCCGGTCGTCTTTTTGCTTTGGGGCCGGAACGCGCAAGAGAAAAAAGAACGGATTACGAATCCGCGCCATCTGATTATTGAAGCGCCGCACCCGAGCCCGTTTTCCGCCGCGCGCGGCTTTTTCGGTCATCGCCCGTTTTCGCGGACGAACGCGTTTTTAACCAAGCACGGACGCGAACCGATCGATTGGCAAATCGAGAACATCGGCGCCCGCGCTGAATGAAGAAAGGGGGAAGATATCATGACGATCTCTTTGGCGGCGGTTGTCGCCAAAATGGAAGACGAATTGCGCAAGGCAAAGGCGGCCCATGACCCGCAGCGGATGCGTGAACATGTCGCTGCCATTCGCGTTTTATGCGATTTGATGCTGGAAACGACAGGCCAGCCGCAGCCGTCCGTTCCGTCTGTCTCGACAGAGTCGCTTGCCGTCGGCGGGCCGATTTCGGTTGCTGGCGGGCTTTCGCTTGGGGGTGTTTCTGTCGGAGGACGTTCTCCCGACATTGACGATGAGGCGAACGGGGAGTCGTTGTTGGATTTTTGAGGGGGCAACGAAACACCGTGGAAAACGGTCTTCTCCACGGGGAATGTTGATCAACAGAACTCCGTTGAATCGCTTGCCTTTGTTTGCGCCAAAAAACAAGAAGCGGTTCACCGGCTTGGATGCGGGTCTTGCCGGTGGCGCTCCCGATTGACCGGTTCTGTCGAGTGAAATGGCTGACACCTATTCGTCATTTGTTATCGAGGAACATTTCCATTATATTAATGTAATGAGGGAAAACAATCTTTCATTAGAAAGGCGGAACAGCTATGAAAACATTCGTCCTTCTCGGCGCGCTCAATGCGTTTTTAGCCGTCGCATTGGGAGCGTTTGGCGCGCACGGGCTGGAAGGGAAGATTCCGGATCGTTATTTGGAGATTTGGAAAACGGCGGTCCAATATCAGATGTTCCACGCATTAGGGCTGCTTGTTGTCGGATTGCTCGCTGGCAAGGCGCCAAATGTCGGGCTGATCGGTGCGGCGGGCTGGGTGATGTTCGCCGGCATCGTGTTGTTTTCCGGGAGCTTGTACGTATTAAGTGTAACGCAGATTAAGCCGCTTGGCGCGATCACTCCGTTTGGCGGCGTCGCTTTTTTGGTCGCCTGGGTGATGATCGGCTATGCGGCGTTGAAATGGCTGTAAGCGAAGCGCGGGCAAGGTGTACCCCGAACAGGAAATCACGCGCCGTCCCAATCATAGAAGGCACCTTTTTTGTTTCGTTTGCCACCATGATAGACAACTGGGCGTCAGCAACTTGTGATGGACGTCGCATCGGATGAAAAAAAGCAGGCTACCCTGGGGCAGCCTGCTCATCGAACATCGGTTTTTCGCTTGCACTCAGCGCGGCGAATAGGAGGCGAGCGGCGTGGCGGAGGCACCGGCAAACGGATATTCGTAGGCGATTTCTCCTTCAAACGTGACGTAATCGAGGTAAATCATCGGGATCAAATAGCGTGTGCCTGTTTGTGGGTCGCTTAAAATGACATGGTCACGTCCAGCCGCTTCAATGACGCCGCGAAACACCTTGGCATTCCACTCACGGTTGTTTTCAAACGTCGCATAGATAGTGGCGACTTTTCCTTTGTTTAACCGTAAAATGTTTTCAATGTACGATTCTTCAATCGGCAGCATCCCTGGAATCGATGGGCCGGTGGTGGTCGGCATCGGTGTCGGGGCCGTAAACGTCGGCGCCTGCAAACCGAACGTTGGAGCGGCAGCCGCTTGCGGATAGTAATAATACGGGTACGCCGCCGGATAGTACGGCTGCGGATACGGATAGCCGTATGGATAGGATGCATACGGTTGTTGCCGTTCTTGACCGAACGGCGAATAATAAAATGATTGTTGCTCCTCATCAAGTGGATAAAATTGATTTTCTGGATTGTTCGGCATAAAGAACCCTCCTCAATATTAAGAATAGACACGTGGGCAGTCGGATGGAGTCGGTGCAAAAAAGCAATGCGATTTGTAGCGGCCGACGTTCCACTGGCCAAACCATTGCGGTGGGCACGGTTGACCTTCAGGTGGTTTAAAAAACCAAAGGGCGTTTGTCGCTGGGTGGTAGCGCCAACCGCGGAGCACTTGGCGGGCTAGGCCTATATCCAATTTTCGCGCCCGTTGGTAAAAGTATCCTTTTTGCACCGCCTCAAAGCCGCCCGGGCTTTGAAACACCATTTGCCGGATAGTGCGGATGCCGCGGAAGTCAAGGCAGTCGGCGATGACACGGTTGACGCCGACGTTGCCGACCATGAGCATCCCAAGCCGCCCGTCTCCTTCCGCTTCGGCTCGCATGAGCCGAGCCAACAACTTCACTTCCTCTTCTGTGTGGGCTACAATGGAGGGAGCGATCTGACCCATATCGTCACCTCAGTCGTTGTGAATTTCGACAGTAATAGGCTATTGATGGAACAGGAAAATGGTGACAGACAGACAGGCGATTTCTCGGAGGAATTTCTGATTTATATGTATGGGGCAGTTGGGCTGGATATGACAGAAACAGGGGGGGTTGACCAAAAAGGGAAACCCGTTGCGCAAGAAAGACCCGTAACATGATGTGCAAAGGGATGACGGCGGAAGAAATCGCTCGTTTGGCTGACCTTTCAGGGGGAGGAGCTCGCCGGTTGCTTGAAGAACAGGAAAATAAGCGAAGGGCCCTGCCGCGTTTGGGCCCCTCTTTTCTATACATGGAAGAACGAAGGAACTTTTTCCACCGACAAGCGAGTGCCGACGAAAAATGAACCAAACTCGCCAAAGCGGGCGCTCACTTCATCAAAGCGCATTTCATAGACGAGCTTTTTGAACTGGAGTGCATCATCTGAAAACAAGGTGACGCCCCATTCAAAATCATCCAAGCCGACGGAGCCGGTGATGATTTGCGTCACTTTGCCGGCGTATTTTCGGCCGGTCATGCCGTGGGCGCGCATGAGTTCGCGCCGCTGTTCCATCGACAACATGTACCAGTTGTCGTTGCCTTGGCGCCGCTTGTCCATCGGATAGAAGCAAATGTAGTTCGTTTTCGGCAAAATTGGATACAAACGGCGGCGCACCTCTGGAATTTGGTACGGATCTTCGCTGCCGGACGCCAAGTAGTTGCTCAACTCCACGACCGAAACGTACGAATACGCAGGTAATAAATAGTCGGCGAGTTTCGTTTTGTTAAGCGCTGTTTCGATTTCATGCAGCTCATCCAGCGTCGGCCGCAAAATCATGAACAAAATATCGGCTTTTTGCCCGACGATCGTGTAGACGGCATGGCTTCCTTGCTTCTCGCTTTCCGTCGTCTCCCATTGGTCGATAAGCGCTAAAAACTCACTGATCGCTGCCTCGCGCTCTTCGTTTGGAAGTGTTTTCCACGCGCTCCAGTCGATCGTGCGGAAATCGTGCAAACAATACCAACCGTCCAACGTTTGGGCCGCTTCGCTCATCATCGTCACTCCTTTATTCAATCAATTGTACAGTACCACTATATCATAGTTTGGCCAAAAAAGCGGCTATCAGCGCATCAAAGTGGAAGTAGACTGAATTGTGGCAAAAGGTGAATTATTTGTTGTGAAGGCTTACCTGCGTTGCGTTTCTGGCGAGAAGCGGTATGCTTAATGTAGAGAAAGGCTGATGCCTGGAGACAGGCGGGCCAACCGTGAAGGAGGCATGAATCGTGACAACCGATTTATTTACGGCATTAAAAGCGAAAGTAACCGGTACGGCTCGAAAAATCGTGTTTCCCGAGGGAACCGATGACCGCATCTTAACGGCGGCGAGCCGTTTGGCGACGGAGCAAGTGCTTCAGCCGATCGTCCTTGGCGATGAGCAAGCGATAAGGGTGAAAGCAGCTGCGCTTGGCTTGCCGCTTGAAGGGGTGGAGATTGTCAACCCGCGCCGCTACGGCGGGTTTGATGAGCTAGTTTCGGCGTTTGTGGAGCGGCGCAAAGGGAAAGTGACAGAAGAAACGGCGCGCGAGTTGCTTTTCGATGAAAACTATTTCGGTACGATGCTCGTTTATATGGGAGCGGCCGACGGCCTCGTCAGCGGGGCGGCACATTCGACGGCGGATACGGTCCGACCAGCCTTGCAAATCATTAAAACGAAGCCAGGCGTTGGCAAAACGTCCGGCGTGTTCATCATGGTGCGCGGCGACGAAAAATATGTGTTTGCCGATTGCGCCATCAACATTGCTCCTAACAGTCAAGATTTGGCTGAAATCGCGGTCGAGAGCGCCCGGACGGCCAAAATGTTCGGCCTTAAGCCGCGCGTAGCGCTGTTAAGCTTTTCCACGAAAGGGTCGGCCTCGTCGCCGGAGACGGAAAAAGTCGTTGAGGCGGTGCGGTTGGCGAAAGAAATGGCGCCGGATCTGATCCTTGACGGTGAGTTTCAATTTGACGCCGCGTTTGTGCCAGAGGTGGCGAAAAAGAAAGCGCCGGACTCGGTCATTCAAGGGGACGCAAATGTCTTTATTTTCCCGAGCCTTGAGGCGGGCAACATCGGCTACAAAATCGCCCAGCGCCTTGGCGGCTTTGAAGCGGTCGGCCCGATTTTGCAAGGGCTGAACAAGCCGGTCAACGACCTATCGCGCGGCTGCAGCGCCGAAGACGCCTACAAGCTCGCGCTCATCACCGCGGCGCAGTCGCTTGGGGAGTAAAGAGGCGGCGAACTGAGCAAGAGGAGTCGGAACCGGTTCGTTTTGCCAAAGAATGGGCGATCTCTTGTTTCATGCATGGATTCGTGTCAAAGAAGGCGGCTGGCTGCTGTTTAGCCGCTTTCTTTTTTAACAACCCATACGCCGCAAGTCCCCCGCCTCTAAGCGAAGCGTAGGCGGGGGATACGCGGCGTCCTTTTTTTACTTTTGATCAAAAAAGTAAAAAAATGGGAGAATCGATGAAAAAAGAATATAGATTTTCGATTATTCATATTTATATTTTATATTATAAGTAAGGAGGTGAAAGGATGTATCGAACGGTCAAAATACCTTTTCAAACATCAAAAAAAGATATCGATCGATTATTCGAATGCAACCGAATATCGGCTCAAATTTGGAATGACTGTTTAGTCATTGCCAAAAACTATGCATTAAAGAATAATGGAAAATGGATCAACCAAACCGAACTTCAAAAACAAACGAAGGGCAAATACCCGATCCATAGCCAAAGCATTCAAGCCGTATGCCATAAATATTTGAACGCCAGAGACAGCGCCAAAAAAGCCAAACAAAAAGGGCTAGATAACAAATATCCGTACAAACAGAAAAAATATTTCAACACGAAATGGGCAAATAACGGATTTATCATTCACCCAAATGGGACCATTGAACTGAAAATGGGTCGCTGGGAAAGAAAAAACCAACCTCCTATTGTAGTGAAAATCGATAAAGAACAAATTCCAAACGGCACTGTCAAAGAAATCGAACTCATTTTTGATGCGAAACATTGGAAACTCATGCTTTGCCTCAGTTATGAAAACGGTGAACAACCAACTACTAAAAAAGAAGGAACTATCGCTGCCGGTGATCCTGGCGAAATTCACGCCATTAGTGCCGTCAGCGAAAACGGAAGCAGCATCATCATCACCGGTAGAAAAATAAGAAGCATTCATCGCCTTCGAAATAAAAAAATAGCAGAACTGCAAAAAAAGATGTCCAAATGTAAAAAAGGTTCGCGTAAATGGAAAAAATATAACCGCGCGAAGCAATATATTTTATCGAAAAGCGAAGCGCAATTAAAAGACTGCTTGCATAAAACGACCAAACAATTGGTCGATTGGTGTTTGGAACAAAACGTCAAACATTTCATGATAGGCGATGTCGAAGGCGTCCAGCGCAACAAAAAGAAAAAGCGATCCAAATTGGTGAACCAAAAATTATCGAACTGGTGTTTTGGCAAACTCTACGACTATTTGAAATACAAACTAGAAGCTAAAGGCATCACTTTTGAAAAAGTGGATGAATCGTATACCACGCAAACATGTCCTGTTTGCGGGAAGAAGAAAAAACCTTCTTCTAGAAATTTTATTTGTGCTTGTGGTTATTCTCAGCATCGGGATGTCCATTCGGCATGCAATATTCTTACTGTAGATGAGCAAATTTGCTAACATAAATTTACAAACTAAACAAAAAAGGAGACATGAACCCGATTCCTTGGTTAGAATAGATGTGCTACCAACTACCCACAAGGAGGTTCATGTCTCATGAATAGATTAGCACATCATCAAGGAATCCACAAGTTTTTCATGACGCTGGGATTGGCGCTTTATTTCTCGAAGCCGGTCATCAAGCATCTCGTTCATCTTGTCGACGCCTTGACGACCAAGGGATTTTCGGGGACATTGACGGATGTCCGGTACTGGAGTTTTCATCCGAATCATCGAACCACGCTCAGCCACTTTTTCACGAAAAGCCCTTGGAACGAGGAAAAACTGCTTGAGAAGCTTCAGGAGTGGGTTCTTCGCCAGATCGAACGCCTGGCCAAACGGACGAATCAACCCCTGTTCCTTTCGATTGATGATACCATTTGCCAAAAAACGAAGCCTTCGTCACGGGCAACGCACGCCATTCAAGGGTGTGACTGGCATTTCTCTCACAGCGATCATCAATTGGTCTGGGGGCATTCGCTTGTTTGGCTGATGGTGCACACCTTCACGCAAGCGTTTCCGTTCGCCTTTCGTCTGTATGACAAGACATCGGGAAGAAGCAAAATCGACCTGGCGATCGAGATGCTTTCCTCGCTCAAGGGGAAGCGGGCTCAGCCGGTGTATGTGCTCGTGGATTCATGGTATCCGTCCCAAGCGCTCATCGAAGCCTGTCTGAAACAAGGATTCCATGTCATCGCCATGCTCAAGACGAACCGGATTCTCTACCCGAAAGGTATCGCCATCCAAGCGAAGGAGTTTGCCCGCTATATCGAGCCAAATGACACCCGCCTCGTCACGGTGGGGAACGAGCGCTATCGTGTCTACCGCTACGAAGGCGCGCTCAACGGTCTTGATGACGCGGTGGTGCTGCTGGCTTGGAAGGCGGATCAACCGATGACGCCGGATCATCTCCATGTCATATTGAGCACCGACCGGGAGCTGAGTGACGAAGACATCTTGCGTTACTATGCCCAGCGCTGGACGATCGAATGCTTTTTCCGGCAGGCAAAAGACCAGCTGAAGCTCGATGGGTACCGTGTTCGCCACGTTCGGGCGGTGAAACGGTATTGGGTCGTGGTGCTGTTAGCCTGCGTATACAGCATCGCGGAATCTCAACAAGACATCTCTTCCGGCCTGGAGCTTCTTCGGTCTCGGAAAGGGCACAGCGTCGTCGAGTTCATCTATGACGCCGCAAAGCAAGATATTCCCATTGATGTGATCAAAAAACAGCTCCATGTCGCCTAAGGGGTCCCCTGTTTGTCTCTTAGGGAATGGAAATTACTGTAATGAAAAATACTCATCTACAGATTCTTACAAAACACTTATATGGAGAATTCCGACCGATGAAAATAACGAACCACAAGTATCTACGGATCGCGTAAGCGAGAAGTAGTAGATGGTGAGTTCCCACCCTTCATGCTTTGGCATGATGTTACTTGCTATTTCTTTCTGTTGTGTTTCCGTGCTTGGTCACGAGATACACGGGAAACCCGGTGTATCGTGAAACACCCGGAAAGAAAAAGGCAAGAAACCCCCACTTCAACGCCTACGGGCGTAAGTGGGGGAGGTTCATTGGCCGTAATCGTTCCAGTTTGATGTGGTATAATGAGAGCGGAACGTTCAACGTAAGGGGTTTGTTGCGATGAGCCATGAATTGCTGCGGCAGCCGAAATGGCGGGTCATCGACCAGTCGCATTTCGGTCCGCTGTTTGATGCGAAACAATCGTTTGCCATCGATGATGCATTATGCACCGCGGTTGGTGCGGGACAGTCGGATGCGGTCGTCCGCACGTGGGTGCATGAGAATACCGTCGTCTTAGGCGCCGCTGATACGAAGCTTCCGTACATCGATGAGGCCATTTCGTTTTTGCGCCAGGAAGGGTATCGCGTCGTCGTCCGTAATTCCGGCGGGTTGGCCGTTGTCCTTGACAGCGGGGTGTTGAATATTTCGCTCATTTTTCCGGAAACGAAAAACACGATTGCCATCGAGCAAGGGTATGAGGCGATGTATGCGCTCATGGCCGCCATGCTTGCCTCATACGGCGCCCGCGTTGAGGCGGGGGAAATCGTCGGTTCGTATTGCCCGGGGAACTATGACTTGAGCATTGGCGGCAAAAAGTTTGCCGGCATTTCGCAACGGCGCGTGCGCGGCGGCGTTGCCGTGCAAATCTACCTTTGCGTCAACGGGAGCGGAGCCGCGCGGGCTGAGCTTATTCGCTGTTTTTATGAGCTCGGCCGCCAAGGAGAGAAAACGAAATTCGCCTACCCCGATGTTGTCCCAACTGTCATGGCGTCGCTGTCTGAGCTTCTCGGCTGCGAGTTGTCGATCGATGAGCTGCTTGTCACCCTTTGGCGCACGCTGCAGTCGTTTGGCGGCGAGCTATATTCGTCTGCCCTCGAGAACGGCGAATGGAATTGGTATGAGCAGTATTGGGCGCGCATCGTCGAGCGGAATGAAACGGCGCTCAAGGGCGAGCTCCTAGCAGGAGAATAAGGGGGCGGTCCGCCCAGAAGCAAGAGCCTGCGTTCATCGCCTGACGCCGCCGGCAGGCAAAAAGGATGCTCCGTGTCTCGGCCGCACCGGAGAGAGTGCGATCAAGGCGCAGCCATGGACAGGGCATCCTTATTTTATTTACTCCGCGATTTTTTCCAAGTTGCCGTTCGGGTCCATGCGGAAGGTCAGTCCCCGCTCTTCTTCCTCTTTTAACACCATTTTGCGCGCTCGGTTGATGATTTTCACGAGCGTCTCAAAATCTTCTTGGACGGTCGACGAATTTTCTTCTAATTTCGCAACCTTTTCTTCAAGTTCTTTATTTTTTTGCTTTAATTCTTCAATTTCGCGGCGCAGCCGCTCGTTTTCTTTGATCAGCGTCTCCCGTTTCCGTTCATGGGATTGGAACGTTTTCAAAAAAGCGATCACTTGATCCAGCGTCACTTGTTGCGGCGGGGAGGATGGGATGACGGCAGGCAGCTGCATCACCTCTCCCAGCTCCTCAAGTGAGGGCATCGGGGGCTCGTACAGACGCCGCTTTTTCGCGCCGCCTTGTTTGGCCAGCAGCCGCAGCCGCTCTTTTCGCTGCTTTTTCGCCAGCTGCAGCGCTTCTTCGTACTGATGGCGGACGACGGCATTCCAGCGAAAGCCACAGGCGGCCGATGTCCGATTTAGCTTGTCGCCGACTTCTTCAAACGCGTTCAGCTGGGTGCTCCCTTCACGCACATGGCGCAATACGGTCTCTGCCAACAATAAATCGTCTTCTTCCGTCCAAGCGTCTTGCCGTTGTTTCACTGTTCTCCACTCCTTTTTCCCATGCTAGTAAAAGGGTGGACCAAAAGGAAAAAAATTATACGTTGCAAGTTTATGGGATTGGCAAATTACAAGGGTGAAAGCATGCCAACTTGCAATTTTCTCACGAAAGCGGTAGAATACACAAAGCAAACGCTGCGGAAAGGGATGACGAGTGATGGCGAATGAGTTTCGCGTTTGCGACGACTGCAAGGCGCCGAATTTAAAAACATTGATTCCGCGCCTCAAAAAGCTGGATCCGGATGCGGTCATCAAAATCGGCTGCCAGTCGTATTGCGGCCCAGGGCGGAAAAAGACGTTTGCTTTCGTCAACAACCGTCCGGTGGCGGCGCTGACGGAAGACGAACTGATTGATAAAATTGCTGAAAGGTTGAAAAAGCGATAACCGATCACCTTCTTTGCCGAAAGAAGGTGATTTTTTGTTTTTTCCGTCAATAATGGAGAAAGACGGAGAAAAAAGTCAACTATTTCTTTGCCAAAAGAAACGGCGTATAATAGACGTATGTTGGAGACGGAAGAGGAGGACGCGATGTATTCCGGCGGGCAGCTTGACGAAGAAAAAGTGTTTAAAGATCCAGTGCACCGATACATACATGTTCGCGACAAAGTGATTTGGGATTTGATCGGCACAAAAGAATTTCAGCGCCTGCGCCGCATCAAGCAGCTCGGCACGACATATTTGACGTTTCACGGCGCCGAGCACAGCCGGTTTAACCATTCGCTCGGCGTTTACGAAATTATCCGCCGCATCATTGACGACGTGTTTGTTGGCCGCGATCATTGGGATCATAGCGAGCGCCTTCTTTGCCTATGCGCGGCGCTCTTGCACGATTTAGGGCACGGCCCGTTTTCCCATTCATTTGAAAAGGTGTTTCGCCTCGACCACGAAGATTTTACACAGGCCATCATTTTAGGCGATACGGAAGTGAACGCCGTCCTGCGCGCGGTTGATGGCAATTTTCCGCAAAAAGTGGCGGAAGTGATTGCCAAGACGTACCCGAATAAGCTCGTCGTCAGTCTCATCTCGAGCCAAATTGACGCCGATCGGATGGACTATTTGCTGCGCGATGCGTACTACACCGGCGTCAGTTACGGCTATTTTGACATGGAGCGCATTTTGCGCGTCATGCGCCCGCGCGAAGACCAAGTCGTCATCAAACGAAGCGGCATGCATGCGGTCGAGGATTACATTATGAGCCGCTACCAAATGTATTGGCAAGTGTATTTCCATCCTGTGACGCGCAGTGCGGAAGTCATTTTGACGAAAATTTTGCATCGGGCGAAAAAGCTGTACGAGGACGGGTATACGTTTGCGACGAAGCCAACCCATTTTTTATCGTTTTTTGCCGGCCATGTAACGCTCGGCGACTATTTGGCGCTCGATGAAGCGATCATCCTGTTTTACTTCCAGCAATGGCAATATGAGCGAGATCCGATTTTAAGCGATTTGTGCCGGCGGTTTGTCCACCGCCGCCTGTTCAAATATACGGAGTTCCATCCGACGAACGAGCAAATGGCGAAGCTGATCGAGCTGACCGGCTTGTTCAAAAAGGCCGGGATCGATCCAGACTATTACTTGGTCGTCGATTCATCGTCCGACTTGCCGTACGATTTTTACCGGCCGGGCGAGGAAGGCGAGCGCCTGCCGATTTATTTGTTGATGCCAAACGGGGAGCTGCGCGAGCTGTCGCGCGAATCGGTGTTGGTTGACGCCATTTCCGGCAAGCGGCGCACCGACCATAAGCTCTATTTCCCCGCTGATTTCCTGGAAGACTTGTCGACGAAGCGGACAGTGAAGAAAAAGATTATGGAAATTTTAAAGGGTTAGGAGATGACGGAGAGTGCTCACAGAGCATGCGAAAGTAATGAAGGCGTTGGCGGCCGCCGGGGAAATTGTCGGCCGCAAAAAGCTGCAAAAAATGATTTACATCGCCAAAAAGCTCGACTTTCCGTTTTATGAGAAGTTCGACTTCCACTTTTACGGCCCGTATTCGGAAGAGTTGACGTGCCGCATCGAAGAGCTGTGCGCGCTCGGCTTTTTGCATGAAGTGAAAGAGAAAAAGAGCGGCTATGTGCAATACCGCTATACACTGACCGAAGCGGGCGAACAGTTTTTGCGCCATTACGACTGGGAGATGCCGGGCCTTGCCGAATGCATGCAGGCGATGAACGGACAAAACGCACGCTTTTTGGAGCTTGTCTCCACGGTGCTCTATTTTGAACATTTGTCAAAAGATGAGGTAAAAGAGAAAATCGCTGTCGTAAAAAGCAAGCAGCGCTATACGGAGGACGAGATCGAAGAGGCGTATGCGTATATTGAGGCGCTGCGGAGCCGTTGCAACAAGGGCGCTTGTGTGTAGGGAAGGTCAACTACCCACCACTTAAAGCCTAACGGCTTTTGAAGTGGGGGCTTGGCAAGCCCTAGTTGACTACCCTCAGCCATTCAATGGCTACGTTGGAAGGGTCATGACACTTACGGATGCTCCTCCAGTCCGTAACCCTGTCGCAGATGGTTAAAAGCTCTGATGGGTAGGAGCGGTGCTGTCTGCCGAACAAGCCCTTCCAACATTGGGGAGGAGGAACTCACTCCTGAAAGGAGGTACACGTCTTGTTCGTGTACATTATCAATAAGCATGGAAAACCACTCATGCCATGCTCACCAAGGAAAGCAAGACTTTTGCTAAAACAGAAGAAAGCAAAAGTAGTAAGAAGGACACCTTTTACCATCCAGCTTTTATATGGTAGCAGTGGTTACAAACAACCCGTGTCATTGGGTGTTGACATGGGGACACGACATGTAGGAATTTCTGCAACAACAAAGAAAGATGTGCTGTTTGAAGCGGAAGCGCAACTTCGAACAGATATTGTGGAATTACTTGCTATACGGAGACAGTTCCGTAGAAGTCGAAGAAACAGAAAGACTCGCTACCGAGAAGCCAGATTTCTTAACAGAAGAAAACCAGAGGGATGGTTACCACCATCTATTCAACACAAAATCAACTCGCATATAAAGTTGATTGACTTAGTTCACAATATTCTCCCTGTCACATCTGTCACTATTGAGGTAGCAGCATTCGATACACAGAAATTAAAAAACCTAAATATCCGAGGGGTGGAATATCAACAAGGAGAACAAATGGGGTTTTGGAATGTTAGAGAGTATGTTCTATACAGAGACAATCATACTTGTCAATATTGCAAAGGAAAAAAGAAAGACCCTGT
Organism: Geobacillus sp. FSL K6-0789; assembly: GCF_038593135.1. Taxonomy (NCBI): domain Bacteria; kingdom Bacillati; phylum Bacillota; class Bacilli; order Caryophanales; family Anoxybacillaceae; genus Geobacillus; species Geobacillus sp. FSL K6-0789. The sequence goes on along the minus strand of NZ_CP151966.1, from coordinate 3,055,119 downwards.
TCTCCAAGTGCATCATATTGAAAGTCGAAAGACAGGAGGTGATTCACCAGATAATCTGATCACTCTATGCAAAACATGCCACCATGAAATTCACGAAAAAGGGCTTGAGCATATATTTCAACGCAAACGACCGCCTATGAGGGATGCTAGTCAGATGACCGCCATGCGATGGGCAATGTTTAGTAGGATAAGAGAAAAATACTCGCATGCAAATATCACATACGGGTATATCACCAAATGTATTCGCATTGCTAATGGACTGTCTAAATCTCATATGGTGGATGCTCGTTGTATTAGTGGAGATCCACTAGCCAAGCCAAGTGGCACGGTTTATCTTCTAAAATTCGTTCGAAAAAACAACCGTCAATTGCATAAAGCAACCATCTTAAAAGGCGGAAAACGAAAATCAAACAAAGCTCCACGATTTGTCAAAGGGTTTCAACTGTTTGACAAGGTGGTATACGAAAGGAAAGAATGTTTTATATTTGGCAGAAGAAGCAGTGGTTATTTTGACCTTCGGCTGTTAGATGGCACAAAAGTGCATGCTTCAGCAAGCTGGAAAAAGTTAAAAAGAGTTGAGCATGCTAGTACATTGTTAATTGAAAGGAGGAAGGGCGATTCCTCCCCGACTTTCGCTCTCGCTTAGAAGTCGGGGTCTCCTCGCCAAAGAAGATGAAAAACACTGTTTCAACACACCATCAGCTGGCCATAGACGAAAAGGTGTCCCATTGTTTCCGGGACACCTTCTTCTTTTGGATTAATGCGGCAAAAACGCCAGCTGCAAAAAGAACAGCACGGCAAGCACGTACAGCAGCAACGGCACATCGCGCCAGCGGCCGCGGGCGATTTTTAAGAGCGGGTACGAGATGAAGCCGAGCGCGATGCCGGTCGCGATGCTGGACGTGAGCGGCATGCTTAAGATGATGAGAAAGGCTGGGAACGCTTCGTCCAGTTCGCGCCAATTGATATGGGCGATGTTGCTGATCATCAAGCTGCCGACGACAATGAGCGCTGGGGCGGTGATGGCAGAAAGCCCGGCGACGGCGCCGACAAGCGGGCTGAAAAAGGCGGCTGCGATGAACAAGACGGCGACCGTGAGCGCGGTCAAGCCGGTGCGGCCGCCGGCGGCGACGCCGGTTGACGACTCGATGTACGCCGATGTCGGGCTCGTGCCGAACATGGCGCCGATCGTGGTCGCGACGGAGTCGGCCAAGAGCGCCTCGCGGGCGCGCGGCAGTGTGTTTCCTTTCATCAGTCCCGCTTGCTGGGCGACGCCGATCATCGTGCCGGTCGTGTCAAAGAGCGTGACAAGCAAAAAGGAAAAGACGACAGCGTACAGGCTGTGGCTGATGACATCGCCAACGGCCGTCAATGGATTGGCGGCGACAAGCCCTTCCGGCAGCGACGGCAGCGAGACGATACCTTTGTCAAAGTGAAGCTGACCGGTCGCGTAGGCGATGACGCCGGTCACGACCATGGCGTAAAAGAGCGCGCCGTTGACGCCGCGCATCATGAAAACGAGCGTCACCGCCAGGCCGATGAGCGTCAACACGGCCGACGGGGCATGCAAGTTGCCAAGCGCGACCAAATTTTGCGGATGGGCTTGGATAATTCCGGTCAGCCGCAGGCCGATAAAGGCGATAAACAGCCCGATGCCGGCGGTGATGCCATGTTTTAAGCTGTCGGGGATCACTTCGATCAGCTTGCTGCGGAGCGGGGTGAGCGACAGCAACAAAAACAGCAATCCCGCGACAAACACAGCGGAAAACGCGGTTTCGTACGAAATGCCGCCGTGCGAGCCGACGACGGAATAGGCAAAATACGCGTTCAGCCCCATGCCGGGGGCAATGGCGATCGGATAGTTGGCGAATATTGCCATCCACAGCGTGCCGACGACGGTGGCGATGACGGTGGCGGTGAACGCCTGTTCAAACGGGACGCCGGCGTCTGATAAGATGATCGGATTGACGACGATGATGTACACCATGGTGAAAAAGGTCGTCAGGCCAGCGAGAACCTCTGTTTTGCGATTGCTGGCATGGTGCGGAAGACGAATCATAGGCAACCTCCTAAAGACGAACAATATGAAAGACAACTATAATAATATTCGTTTTTATTTCAAAAAGCAATGGGGACGCCCGATGGCGTCCCCCTGTTTGTTACTCCGCGTCGCTCAGCCGTTTTCCAGCGATGGCGTAATGGTCTTTCGTCATTTCTTCAATAAATACGACAACGCTCTCCCGTTTCGCCCCTGTCGTCTCGACGACGGCGTCCGTCACTTTTTCAACGAGCGCTTTCTTCTGTTCATCCGTGCGGCCGGCGAGCATTTTGATCGTGACATACGGCATCATCATTCCCCCCATTTCCTTGTCGAGTGCTATCACGCTTATTATACCATGGAACCGTGAAGTTCAGTCCACTTTTGGCGGTAAATCATGTATACTAAGGATAGTGAATACAGGGGAAAAGGAGTTAATCAAGTGGAACACATTTTGCCGTATTCGTTAAGCGAAATTCCGTACGTGCTGTTGACGCTGGCGCTGGCGTTTTCTGTGCATGAGTTCGCCCATGCCTACGTTGCTTACAAGTTCGGCGATCCGACGGCGAAAAACGAGGGACGGCTGACATTGTCACCGTTTGCCCATTTGGATTTGCTTGGAACTTTGCTGATCTTTCTCGCCGGGTTTGGCTGGGCGCGCCCGGTGCCAGTCAATCGCTTTTATTTCAAAAACCCGCGCCTTGCCGGCATTCTTGTCTCGGTGGCAGGGCCGCTAAGCAACCTCGCGCTCGCCGGGCTTGGATTTGTCATTTGGTACGCCATGATCGATTTCGGCATCATGCGGGCGCTGCCGGATTGGTTTGCGGCCGGGTTTGATCTGTTTTTCCAAATTTTTATCAGCTTGAACGCCGTCTTGTTTGTGTTTAATTTATTGCCATTTCCGCCGCTTGATGGGTATCGTATTATTGAAGACTTGGCCCCGGATGGGCTGCGGGCGAAAATGACGCAGTGGGAAACGTACGGGGCGCTCATTTTCCTTGTTCTCGTGCTGACGCCGCTCGATCGCTATACGATTGAGCCGGTGTTTCAAGTGGCGCTGCCGTTTGTGCTTGAGAACTTGCAGTCACTTGTGGCCAGCTTGTTTATGTAGGAAGGAGGAACAAGCGGATGGAGCAAAAAAAGAAAAAAAACATCGGCTTTAATATCATCAAAGACGACCCGACCGACGGGCACCGCGGCTTTGGCGCCGGGGCGTTGAGCCTAGAAAACGTGTCGCCGGTCATCATTGACGTCGAAGCGGGTGAAGCGTTCGTTGATATGGGGGCGATGCATGCCCGCAGCTCTGTTGAGCGCGGCATCAAGTTTTTGCCGGATCGCTCCGCCGTGCCAAACGGCAAGCCGTATTGGATCGTCTGGGTGACGATCGAGCGCCGCGAGGACGGTCCGTATTACGCCGGGGTGACGGCGTGCGAAATGACGGTCGACCGTGAGGCGCGCCTTGGTTATAAGTTATTGCCGGAACATGTGAACCGGCTCGATAAATCGCTGAAACGGCATATCATCGTCGATCATATGGACGCTAAGTCGAAGCGGGTGCTCGCCGACTTTTTGAAAGGCCACGACATCGGGATGTGGAACCGCTCGAGCGATGAACTGAAAAAAGGACTCGAAGGCGAATTGTGACGGTTTTGTGAACATGTTTGCCTAAGGGCTTGTTCTTATCTGGAAAAAAGGATAAACTAAATCTAAATGTATAACACAGGAAAACTAGGACAAGAAAATCCCCTGCGGGCAAACGCAGGGGATTTTCTTGTTTAAAACCATGGAAACCATTTCTCGAACCAGCTTTTTCCGTCTTCTTTTTTCTTCTTCTCCTCTTTTACATGATCGGTGCAATAGTCAACCGGTTCTGTGCCAGCGATATAATACGTTTTCCGCTTCACTGGGCACGAATCGGTTGCCAGCTTGCCGTTTTGCGGGTCGATGTAGACACCGATGACGCCTTTGGTCGGCTTGAACGATTTTTTCGGCTCGCCGGCGAGGCTTTTCTCCATAAAGCGGATCCATATTTGTTTCGCGTATTGCTTTTCGTCAAAGCGGCTCATCGTTTCGCCGCGGTCGTAGCCGGTCCAGACGCCGGCGACCAACTGCGGGGCGAAGCCGATCATCCAGCTGTCCGTTTTCGTCGTTCCGGACTTGCCGGCGTACGGGCGCGTCATTTCATCGGCGATCGATTGCCCGGTGACGGTCGTATAGCCGTTAAGCTTTGGGTCGAACATTCCGGTCATTAAATGGGTCGTCACAAACGCTGCGTCGCGGTCGAGCACTTGCCGGCTCTCCGGCTTATGTTCATACAGCACGTTTCCGTTCGCGTCGACGACTTTTTGAATAAACACCGGTTCGGTTTGTTTGCCGTAGTTGGCCAGCGTGCTGTACGCGTCCACCATGTCGATCACTTTCACGGGCGAGGTGCCAAGCGCCAATGACGGCACTGCTTTCAATCTGCTTGTAATGCCAAGCGCTTTCGCTGTTTCGACGAGTTTGTCGGCGCCGATGAACTGGAGCGTTTTCACCGCAAAGACGTTGTCGGATACAGCGAGCGCCTGAGCGAGCGTGATCGGGCCATTGGCGTAGTAGTCATTGTAATTATGGGGGGTGTACGACGATCGGCCGCCGTTAAACGTAAATGTCGTCAGCTCGCTGCGCAGTTGGGTCGATGGGGTGAATCCTTGCTTGATCGCCGCGTAATACAAAAACGGCTTAAATGTCGACCCTGGCTGGCGTTCCGCTTGCACAGCGCGGTTGAACGAGCTTTCTTCGTAGTTGCGTCCGCCGATGAGCGCCTTTACTTCCCCTGTGCGCGGATCCATGGCCACCAATGCCGCCTGGATGGCAGAATGGGGACTGATGACTTGCTTAACTTGTTCTTCGGCGATTCGCTGCAGGCGTCGGTCGAGCGTTGTGTAGACGCGCAGCCCCCCGAGCTCAATCGTCCGCTCATCAAATCCAAGCTTCGTGCGCAGCTGCTGTTTCACAACATCTTGGAAATACGGGGCCACAGGCTGCTCTCGTTCGCGGTGGCGGATGTAAACGAGCTTGTCACGGTACGCCCGCTCCGCTTCTTCGCGGCTGATGTAGCCGGCTTCCACCATAGAGGTGAGCACGATTTTTTGCCGCGCTTTTGCCCGCGCCTCGTTGACAAGCGGCGAGTAGTAATACGGCCCTTTCGGAATGCCGGCGAGCATCGCTGCCTCGCTGAGCGCCAGCTCGCTCGCGTGCTTACCGAAATAATAGCGCGCTGCTGCCTCGATGCCGTAGGCGCCATGGCCGTAGTAAATCGTATTTAAATAGCCTTCTAAAATTTTTTCTTTGCTGTAATTGGCTTCAAGGCGGATCGTGTACAGCGCTTCCTGGATTTTTCGCGACCACGTTTTCTCATGTGTTAAAAACAAGTTGCGTGCATATTGCTGGGTGATCGTGCTCGCTCCTTGCACTTTGTCCATGGCCTTGAGATTGGCGAGCACCGCGCCGGTGATCCGTTTCAAGTCAAATCCGTGGTGTTCGTAAAACTTTCGGTCCTCAACGGCAATCGTCGCCTCGATGACGTGCGGGGAAATGTCACCGAGATGAACCCAGTACCGCTTTTGTCCATGGTCGCTTTCCCCGATTTTGCGGCCGTCGTCCGCATAAAAAATCGTTGTTTGCGGCACGGCGACCGGCGGGGCGCCTTCGATTTTGGCAAACAAAATAAAGCTCCCGAGAGCGGCGAAGGCAAAGATGGCGAGAAAAAAGCCGATAAAGACGGCGGCGCGCACATATTTCCACGTGCCGCGAAAACGGCTGCCCGGGATCGGTTCCATTGCGCATCACCTCAACGGTTTTGGCGTTGTTTTAGACATGCGGGCGGACGCCTGGCTGGATGTGCCGCCTTGCTTTTGTCAAGGCTTCGCCAGCGAGGTTTTCCGCTTTTTCTTACCAGTATGAAAAAAAATTTTTTATTTTAAACTTGTTCCTCTTGCATTTTTGCTAGATTGCTCTATACTTTTTCGTGTTTAGTTTTTCGTTGGCTAAGGAAAACTTGTATAGTAAGCAACGCTCGGAGAAAGGATGTTACCGATGGAACTTTGGTTTACCGAAAAGCAAACGGAGCATTTTGGCATCACCGCACGCATCGTCCGCACTTTACATACAGAACAAACGCCGTTTCAAAAGCTTGATATGGTCGAAACGGCGGAGTTTGGCAACATGCTCATTTTAGACGGCATGGTGATGACGACGCAAAAAGACGAGTTCGTCTATCATGAAATGGTCGCCCACGTCCCATTGTTCACCCATCCGAAGCCAGAGAACGTCCTTGTCGTCGGCGGCGGCGACGGCGGCGTCATTCGTGAAGTGCTGAAACACCCGAGCGTCAAAAAAGCGACGCTTGTCGAAATTGACGGCAAAGTGATCGAGTATTCGAAAAAATACTTGCCGGAAATTGCCGGAAAACTCGACGATCCGCGCGTCGAAGTGAAAGTCGATGACGGGTTTATGCATATCGCGCAAAGCGAAAACGAATACGACGTCATCATGGTCGACTCGACGGAACCAGTCGGCCCGGCGGTCAACTTGTTCACAAAAGGGTTTTATGCCGGCATCGCCAACGCGCTGAAAGAGGACGGCATTTTCGTCGCTCAAACGGACAACCCGTGGTTTAAAGCGGACTTGATCCGCAACGTCTACCGCGATGTGAAAGAAGTTTTCCCGATTACCCGTTTGTATACAGCGAACATTCCGACGTATCCGAGCGGGCTCTGGACGTTTACGCTCGGCTCGAAACAATACGACCCGCTTGCGGTGAGCGACGACCGGTTCCATGACATTGAGACGAAATACTACACGAAAGAATTGCATAAGGCGTGTTTCGTTTTGCCAAAATTTGTCGCGGACCTAGTGAAATAAGGGGGCAGATCGATGCGTTTTGATGAAGCTTATTCAGGCAACGTCTTTATTGGCAGCCACCCGAACTTCGAAGAAAGCGAAGCGGTCATTTACGGCATGCCGATGGACTGGACGGTCAGCTACCGGCCTGGCTCGCGGTTTGGCCCGGCCCGCATCCGCGAAGTGTCAATCGGGCTTGAGGAGTACAGCCCATATTTGGACCGCGAACTCAAAGACATCCGCTACTTTGACGCTGGAGACATTCCGCTGCCGTTTGGCAATGCGGCCCGCAGTTTAGAGCTGATTGAGCAGTTCGTGAAAAAGGTGCTTGACGCCGGCAAGTTTCCGCTCGGCCTCGGCGGCGAACATCTCGTCTCTTGGCCGGTCATCAAAGCGGTGTACGACTATTACCCGGATTTGGCCGTCATTCACATGGACGCCCATACTGACTTGCGCGAACATTACGAAGGCGAGCCGCTGTCGCACGCGACGCCAATCCGCAAAGTCGCTGACTTGATCGGCCCGACGAATGTCTTTTCGTTCGGCATCCGTTCCGGGATGAAAGAGGAGTTTGAGTGGGCGAAAGAAAACGGTATGTACATCGCCAAGTTTGAGGTGCTTGAACCGCTCCGCTCCGTGTTGCCAAAGCTCGCTGGCCGCCCGGTGTATGTGACGATCGACATCGATGTGCTTGACCCGGCCCATGCCCCCGGAACGGGAACGGTCGATGCCGGCGGCATTACATCGAAAGAGCTGCTAGCCGCGATCCATGAGATCGCCCGCTCCGACGTCCGCGTTGTCGGCGCCGATTTGGTGGAAGTCGCGCCGATTTACGACCACTCCGAACAAACGGCCAATACGGCGAGTAAGCTTGTGCGGGAAATGCTGCTTGGTTGGGTAGGGAAGTGAAAAATGAGAAAAAGCGCCTAAATCGCAAGTTTGCGAGGGTGCTTTTTTCTTTGGCGGGACAAAAGATGCAGGAATATGAGCGTACGGAGGATCATAACATGTAATGTTCTTACAGAGAAAGGGAAGGAGGGAATGAAGATGGGCGTGAAGCTGATCAAAATTTCTGTTGTGTACTTTGTCATTGGCGTCTGTATTGGGCTTGGCATGTCGATGACCCATTCGTTTGCGCTGACCCCGGTCCATGTCCATATCAACTTGCTTGGCTGGACGGCCTTGACGCTTGCTGGCATCATCTATCATTTATTTCCACAAGCGGCGGCGGCGAAATGGGCGAAAGTGCATTTCTGGCTGCACAATATCGGCCTGCCGGTCATGATGATCGGTCTCATTTTCGTCGTTTACGGTAACGAAGCGTTCGTGCCGGTGACAGCGATTGGCGGGGTGCTCGTCGTGATAGGTGTCATTCTTTTTGCTATTAACGTGCTAAAAAATGTTCGGGCGTCATCATAAAATACCGATGGAACAAAGAGGGTGTCCCAAAAGGATCGGGACACCTTTTCTTATTACCGTATGTAGGCATAAAACAATCATTAAGATAACAATATGTTGTGTTTTGTTTAAGGAAAAACAACCTTTTGGGCCAGCCCTTTTTTTGCCCACTGGAGCGGAAATCTGCCATCGGGTTTGTCCCCTCTTGAATGGAGCGGAACAGTTCATTATACTATAAACTATGACTGTTTGTTCGCAAAGGTGTGTTCATCGATATGAAGGAAACAAACGGCATCCCGGCGCGCCTCCGCCAAGTGGCTGTCATTCGCGACGGTCCGCGCCAAGAGACGGTTGTGCTTGAGGCGGACGGGGTGTATTACATAAAAGGGGAAACAGGCTATTTGCAGTTTGAGGAGGAAAACGAACTCGGGCGGGTGAACAACATTGTGAAAATCGCGCCTGACGAGGTGACCATCCTTCGCTCCGGAGCGGTCGAGATGCGGCAAACGTTCCGCCGCCGGCAAGAAACGCCGGGCCATTACGGAACGGTGTTTGGGCGGTGGGCGATGGCGGCGAAAACGGATGCGATCGAGTTTCACTATGACGATAAGCGGAAGCGGGGGCGGCTCTTTCTCTCCTACGAGCTTTTCTTGCAAAACGAGCGGAGCGGACGCCATACGTTGACGTTGACATTTAAGGGGGTATAAGCCGATGAACATTGTCGGACAAATGAAAGAACAGCTGAAAGAAGAAATTCGCCAGGCGGCGGTGAAAGCCGGGCTCGTTTCGGCTGATGAGCTGCCGGACGTCTTGCTGGAGGTGCCGCGCGACAAGACGCATGGCGATTACTCGACGAACATCGCCATGCAGCTTGCCCGCATTGCGAAAAAGCCGCCGCGGGCGATTGCCGAAGCCATCGTCGGGCAGCTTGATCGCGAGCGCGTATCGGTGGCGCGCATTGAGGTGGCGGGGCCGGGATTTATTAACTTTTACATGGACAACCGCTATTTGACGGCGGTCGTGCCGGCGATTTTGCAGGCGGGACAAGCGTATGGCGAATCGAACGTCGGCAACGGGGAAAAAGTGCAAGTCGAGTTCGTCTCCGCCAACCCGACCGGCGACTTGCATTTGGGCCATGCCCGCGGCGCGGCGGTCGGCGATTCGCTTTGCAACATTTTGGCGAAAGCCGGGTTTGACGTGACGCGCGAATACTATATTAACGACGCCGGCAAGCAAATTTACAACTTGGCGAAATCGGTCGAAGCCCGCTATTTCCAGGCGCTCGGTGTCGATATGCCGTTGCCGGAGGACGGCTATTACGGCGACGACATTGTCGAAATCGGCAAAACACTTGCTGAGGAATATGGCGATCGGTTCGTCCACGCCGATGAAGAGGAACGGCTTGCTTTCTTCCGCGAATACGGCCTTCGTTATGAGCTCGACAAAATTAAACAAGATTTGGCCGCATTCCGTGTTCCGTTCGACGTCTGGTACTCGGAAACATCGCTTTATGAAAGCGGCAAAATCGACGAAGCGCTTTCCACTTTGCGCGAGCGCGGCTACATTTACGAGCAGGACGGGGCGACATGGTTCCGTTCGACGGCGTTTGGGGACGACAAAGACCGCGTCTTAATTAAGCAGGACGGCACGTATACGTACTTGCTTCCGGACATCGCCTACCACCAAGACAAGCTGCGGCGCGGATTTACCAAGCTGATTAACGTTTGGGGAGCGGATCACCACGGCTACATTCCGCGCATGAAAGCGGCGATCGCCGCGCTCGGCTACGATCCGGAGGCGCTCGAAGTCGAAATCATCCAAATGGTGAACTTATACCAAAACGGCGAGCGCGTCAAAATGAGCAAGCGCACCGGCAAGGCGGTGACGATGCGCGAGCTGATGGAAGAAGTCGGCGTCGATGCCGTCCGCTATTTCTTTGCGATGCGCTCGGGCGATACACATTTGGATTTTGACATGGACTTGGCCGTGTCGCAGTCGAATGAAAATCCGGTTTACTACGTCCAATACGCGCATGCCCGCGTCTCAAGCATTCTCCGCCAAGCGGAAGAGCAAAACGTGTCGTACGAAGGCGACCTCGCTTTGCATCATTTAGTGGAGACGGAAAAAGAAATCGAGCTGCTCAAAGTGCTCGGCGACTTCCCGGACGTCGTCGCCGAGGCAGCGCTCAAGCGGATGCCGCACCGCGTCACCGCCTATGCGTTTGAGCTGGCTTCGGCGCTCCATAGCTTCTACAACGCGGAAAAAGTGCTTGATTTGGACAACATCGAAAAAACGAAAGCCCGCCTCGCGTTGGTGAAGGCGGTGCAAATTACGCTGAAAAACGCGTTGGCGTTGATCGGCGTTTCCGCCCCGGAACAAATGTAACAGATGCAACAAAGGAGGGAAGCGACTACTTCCCTTTTTGTCTGGGCATCATAAGGAAAAACAACGATGGAGGATTTGCTTGTGAAAGAAGTGGTGCTGTCGCTTGTCACCGGCATCGTTGTCGGTTTTTTGTTCACGCTGTTCCGCCTGCCGATTCCGGCCCCTCCGGCGTTGGCTGGCATTGCCGGCATTGTTGGAGTGTATCTTGGGATGCGGCTGTTTCAATGGTTGACATTGTTTTGGAAATGAATAGAAGATACAGGATGGCCAACTGATTCAATCCCGGCCGGCGCCTGCAGCGATCTCACATCGCCAACATGGAGCCGGCCGGGTTTTTTGTTTGGCGGTTTCGGCCGGGATTCCTTTGCCCTTTTGTCCGGGCGTTCGTCCAAGCGCCGGGTTTTGCACGAAAAAAGGCTGATTTTTCCAAGTTCCTACTCGGGGAAAGCCGCTGTTAGGCGGGTTGGTGATGAACATCGCCGGCTTTTTTCGTGTTGCCTACAACCAGGCGGAAATCAGCTGGGAAATCGATTCTTTGCCGCGGTCAAGGAGCGAACGCTTCCGCCAAAAATCGAGCGTCAGCGGCTCGGCACGCGTCAGGTCGCGTTGGATCGCCCGCTTGACCACCTGCGTGAACGCGCGGTCGAATACATAGCAGTTGATTTCGCCGTTGAGAAACAGACTGCGCCGGTCAAAGTTGGCGGTGCCGACATCGCACCATTCCTCATCGACGACAATCGTTTTGGCGTGGTAAAATCCTTGGTAAAAGCGGTAAATGCGCGCTCCGGCCTTCAGCATTTGATAAAAATACGGGTAAGCGGCCTCGCGGACAAATAAATGGTCCGCCCGCAGCGGCACAATGACCGTGACGCGCACCCCGCGCCGGATCGCGCGCATAAGCTCGTCAAACAACGGCCGGCTCGGGATAAAGTAGGGGCTGCCGATCATAATTTCTCGTTTTGCCTGCCGGATCGCATCGATATACTGCTCTTCAAGCGCGGCGCCGTCAGTCGCGACAAGCTGGTGGCGGATGGCGCCGGCGTGAAGGGGTGGGAAGTAGCGGCGTTTGTCAGCGACGGTTTTGCCCGTCGCCTCCTCCCAATCGTGCAAAAATTGTTCTTGCAAGTCGTGCACCCCTTCTCCGCTGATTTTTAAGTGATAGTCGCGCCATTCTCCGATGTTAGCGTCCTTTCCACTGTATTCGCGGCCGATGTTAAAACCGCCCATATACCCGACCTTTCCATCGATGACCGTAATTTTTCGGTGGTTGCGGCGGTTGAGGCGGTAAATGAAAAACGGAAAGCGCGGCGGGCGGGCGTAGGCGAATTCGACACCGCTTGCCTTCAGCGAACGGATGAGCGTTTTCGGCAACCCGAGGCTGCCGACCCAGTCCGTCAACAAGCGCACTTCCACCCCTTCCGCCGCTTTTTCCTTTAAAAGTTGGAAAAATGGCGCCGTCGTTTCGTCATGCTTGATGATATAAAACAAAATATGGATATGATCGCGGGCGCGGCGCAGCTCGGCAAAATAATCGGCAAATAAATGCCGTCCATTCACATACAAGGCCATATCGCTCCGCCGCTTTGGGTACACGACTTTTTTGCGCCCGTTGCGGAGGATCAGCCGGCCAAGCTTGTCATCAAGATAAACGAGTGCGAATATGATCACAATAACGGCAATGATGAGCATATTTTTCCCTCCTGTGCGTCGCTTCAGTACTTATTAATGTGTCCTACAACGCGCAAAAATAGCAGAGCGAACACCCGCTTCCGACCTGTCCGCGTTCTTCGCTGCTTGACGTTCCGCTGCACGGGCCCGGCAACGGCATGAGCATGATTTGGCATGGCGAGGAAGCGACATGGAGCGAACCGGGCGCCTCGCTCATCGCTGGCGCGTTTTCCCGGGTTGGGGAAACCAGCCATTTTTGAGCATATTTTGCGCACCTGCGTGGAAAGCGGGGCGCTGTTAGGCGAACGGATCCGGATGAATGCCATCCATTCGCCGCGCGTCTATATGCGGAGCCTTGCGACGCGCCATTCCCGCTCTGAGCTGTCGCCGGCGATCCGCGACGCCATTTCGGTCGTCAAAGCGGCCGGTTTTGATCTCGTCATTGTCGAAACGAGCGGGATCGGCCAGGGCGATGCCGCCATTACCGAAGTATGCGACGTTTCGATGTATGTGATGACAAGCGAATTCGGAGCGCCAACGCAGCTTGAGAAAATCGATATGATCGATTACGCCGATTTGATCGCCATTAACAAGTTTGAACGCAAAGGCTCGGAAGATGCAAAACGGCAAGTGCAGAAGCAGTATCAACGAAGCCATCAGCTGTTTGACCGTGATCTATCGGAAATGCCGGTATACGGCACGATCGCCAGCCAGTTTAACGACCCGGGCACGAATACGCTTTTTGTCGCACTTGTCGATACGATCAACCGGAAAACGGGAACGAACTGGAAGACGAATTTGAAAACCGTTGCCAACGTTGAAAAGCATAACGTCATCATCCCGAATGAGCGCCGCTACTATTTGCGCGAAATTGCGGAGACGGTCCGCTCGTACCACCGCCGCGCCGAGCAGCAAGTCGAGGTGGCCCGACGCCTCTTCCAAATCGAAGGGGCCATCGAAGCGGCGAAGGAACGGGACGAAGCTGAAGACGTGATCCGCGCGCTCGAAACGCTCAAAGCCGATTACGAAGCGAAGCTGACGCCCGAATCGAAGCGCATTTTGGCGACATGGGAAGAGACGAAAGCGAAATATGCGGCGAAGACATTCGTGACAAAAGTGCGGGACAAAGAAATTGTCACCGAACCTCTCTTTTGCTTTTTTCGCCAAATATGTAGCATAAACCCCGACAATTTGTTTATAATGAATGGTATGTATTCCACTTGCATTCATTTGTTTCATTATATAGAAGGGGAGTGCTGAACTTGAGCCTGCAGCAGCAATACTCGCCAGAGGAATTGCAGGAGATGTCGTTCGTCGAACTGGTGAACCTCATTTTGCTTGACAAGCGCGAGGCGCTGCCGTTCGACCAAATCGTCCGCGAAGCCGCGGCATTAACCGGCATGGCGGAAGACGACATCGCCGCGCGGCTTGCCCAATATTATACCGATTTAAACATCGACGGGCGGTTTATTTGCGTTGGGGAAAACGTCTGGGGGCTGCGTGCGTGGTATCCGTTTGACCAGACGGAAGACGAAACGGTGACGATCGTCAAGCCGAAGAAGAAAAAAGCGCTTGATGATGAATACGATGATTACGAAGAGTTGCTTGACGAAGAGGATCTCGATTACGACGATCTTGATGACTACGATGAGGAAGAGCTCGAGCTTGACGACGAAGAGCTGCTCGAAGACGAGGAATTCGATCTGGACGAAGACGTTGCTTTTGATGATGAGGACATTCTCGACGACGAACCGTTTGATTTGGACGATGAACCGCTTGACGAAGAGCTGGATCTCGAGGAAGCGGAGGAAGACGAATAACCGCTTGACTTTGTTTGAGGAACTCAGTACAATGTGTGTTGGGCTCTTGAAAAATGGACGAATTCATCAGTCGCTCCCTTACATATGGTAAGTGGAGCATTTTTTATTTGCCCTTTCGCAAACACTGTTATTGTAACTTCGGCAAGGGGGAAGACAAAATGACGAAATACATTTTTGTGACGGGCGGTGTCGTTTCTTCGCTCGGGAAAGGGATCACAGCTGCGTCGCTCGGGCGGCTCTTGAAAAATCGCGGCCTGAACGTGACGATTCAAAAGTTCGACCCGTACATTAACGTCGACCCGGGAACGATGAGCCCGTATCAGCACGGCGAAGTGTTCGTCACCGATGACGGCGCGGAAACGGATTTGGACTTAGGCCATTATGAGCGGTTCATCGATATTAATTTGAACAAATACAGCAACGTCACGACCGGGAAAATCTACTCCGCCGTCATCCGCAAAGAGCGGCGCGGCGATTACCTCGGCGGCACGGTGCAAGTCATTCCGCACATCACGAACGAAATCAAAGAGCGCGTCTTCCGCGCCGGCCGGGAAACGAACGCCGATGTCGTCATTACGGAAATCGGCGGTACGGTCGGCGACATTGAATCGTTGCCGTTTTTGGAAGCCATCCGCCAAATCAAAAGCGACGTCGGCCGCGAAAATGTCATGTACATTCATTGCACGCTTGTGCCATACATCAAGGCAGCCGGGGAAATGAAAACGAAGCCGACGCAGCACAGCGTGAAAGAACTGCGCAGCCTCGGCATCCAGCCGAACGTCATCGTCGTCCGTACAGAAATGCCGATGCCGCAAGAGATGAAAGACAAAATCGCTCTCTTTTGCGACATCGACCCGAAGGCAGTCATTGAGTGCCGCGATGCGGACACGCTCTATGCGGTGCCGCTTATGCTTCAAGAACAAAAGCTCGATCAAATCGTCTGTGAACATTTGCGCCTCAACTGCCGTGAAGCAGATATGACGGAGTGGAAAGCGCTCGTCGAGAAAGTGCGAAACTTGTCGAAAACGACGAAAATCGCCCTCGTCGGCAAGTATGTTGAACTGCCGGACGCCTACATTTCGGTCGTCGAGGCCCTTCGCCATGCCGGCTATGCATTTGATACGGGCATTGAGATCCAATGGGTGAATGCGGAGCACGTCACGCGCGACAATGTGGCGGAGTTGCTGAAAGACGCGGACGGCATTTTGGTTCCGGGCGGGTTTGGCGACCGCGGCGTGGAAGGGAAAATCGAGGCGATCCGCTACGCCCGCGAGCAGCGCGTGCCGTTTTTGGGCATTTGCTTAGGAATGCAGCTCGCCTCGATTGAATTTGCCCGCCATGTTGTCGGGTTGTCTGGCGCCCATTCGTCCGAGTTTGACCCGAATACGCCGCATCCGATCATCGACTTGCTTCCAGAGCAAAAGGATGTCGAAGATTTAGGCGGCACGCTTCGCCTCGGCCTGTATCCGTGCAAGCTGCAGGAAGGAACGCTCGCCTACGCTGCGTACGGCGATGAAGTCATTTACGAACGCCATCGCCATCGGTATGAATTCAACAATCAATACCGCCATCTATTAGAAGAGCATGGCTTCGTCTTCTCCGGCACGAGCCCGGATGGACGGCTTGTGGAAATTATCGAGCTGAAAGACCATCCGTGGTTTGTCGCCGCGCAGTTCCATCCTGAATTCACCTCGCGCCCGACGCGGCCGCAGCCGCTCTTCCGCGAGTTTGTCAAAGCGGCGCTGCAATCAAAAGAAGGATATGACGCCCTAGGCAAGGGGACGGTATAGCCTCCGGCGGCGCAGCAAGAAAGAGGGTGTCCCAACGCAACGGGACACCCTCTCTTTTTAGGCATATTCTTGCAAAATGTCATCAAGCAACACGACAAGCCCATAGTAGATGAACGAAGCGGCGGTCACGGTCGGCATGGCGATGCGACGCCCGTCTTCCGTCGGCACGAGCGGGCGGGACAGTTTGCTGTCGATATGGACAGTGGCCAGCTCCGCCAAGCCCGGCTCGTCTTTGACGAGCGCTGAGACGGCAACCGTATCAACGCCGTGCCCCTGCAGCTGTTCCACGAGGCGGATCGCTTCGTTGTCGTTGGAAAAACGGGCGAATACGAGCGCCCGGTCCGTTTCGTTCCAATCGCCCACTTCCCTTGATTCGATGCGGGCCGCCTTTGGCAGCCGATCCGGACCGAGAAGCGCGGCGGTGACAACCGCGTCCAATTCGCCTGCTCCGTACAGCCAGATGCGCCCGTCGCCGACGATCGCCTGGGCGAGCAGACGCGCCCCGTCCTCAAGCGCCCACTCCTCGTCCGCCGCGATTTTTTGCAGCAACCCGATCGTTTGCGTCGCCAAAATTTTCATCACTTGGCCTCCTTTCTCCGCCATTATACAAAATCCGTAAATGATCCGAAAAGCAAGCAGGAAATACGTTCAGGAAATGCGAAACATTAATAGGGAGAAAACAGGGAATAGAGGTGCATAAATGTGGGAAACAAAATTTTAATCGTCGACGACCAGTACGGCATCCGCATCTTGTTAAATGAAGTGTTTCAGCGGGAAGGGTACGTGACTTATCAGGCGGCCAACGGCATGCAGGCGTTGGAAATCGTCCGCAAACACCATCCCGACCTCGTGCTTCTCGATATGAAAATTCCCGGCATGGACGGCATTGAAATTTTAAAGCGGCTCAAAGACATCGACCCGGACATCAAAGTGATCATTATGACCGCGTACGGCGAGCTGGATATGATTCAGGAAACGAAAGAGCTTGGGGTGCTCATGCATTTTGCCAAGCCATTTGACATCGACGACTTGCGCGCCGCCGTCAAAAGCCATCTTTCTTCGTAAAGCTCTTTTTTGTGTCAGCTGCACTAACGAAGGGAATGGTTGCTGTTTTGCCGGCAAGTTGGTATGCTTATTAACGTAGATGCATTTTGCGCCTGTCGGCCTATGTTTCGCCATGGCGACAAAGACGATAATCAACTAAGGAGGATGGAACCATGTCGTTAGTATCGATGAAAGAGATGCTCAACGAGGCGCTGCGCGGCAAATATGCGGTCGGCCAATTCAACATCAACAACTTGGAATGGACGCAAGCGATTTTAGCGGCCGCCGAAGAAGAAAAATCGCCGGTCATTCTCGGCGTCTCCGAAGGGGCGGCTCGTTACATGGGCGGGTTTAAAACGGTCGTCAACATGGTAAAAGGCTTAATGGAAGACATGAACATCACCGTTCCGGTCGCCATCCATCTTGACCATGGTTCGAGCTTTGAAAAATGCAAAGCGGCGATCGATGCTGGGTTCACCTCGGTCATGATTGACGCCTCCCATCATCCGTTTGAGGAAAACGTCCGCATTACCTCACAAGTCGTAGAGTACGCCCATGCGCGCGGCGTCTCGGTTGAAGCCGAGCTCGGCATTGTCGGCGGGCAGGAAGATGACGTCGTCGGCGAAGGCGTCATTTACGCCGATCCGAAAGAATGTGAAGAACTTGTCAAACGGACAGGCATCGACTGCCTTGCTCCGGCGCTCGGTTCGGTGCACGGCCCGTACAAAGGGGAGCCGAAGCTCGGGTTTGCCGAAATGGAGCAAATCCGCGATTTGACCGGCATTCCGCTCGTTTTGCACGGCGGCACCGGCATTCCAACTGAACAAATTCAGCGCGCCATTTCCCTTGGCACATCGAAAATCAACGTCAATACGGAAAACCAAATCGCCTTTACCAAAGCGGTCCGTGAACTGCTTGCCAAAGACCCGAACGTCTATGATCCGCGCAAAATTATCGGTCCGGGCCGCGACGCGATCAAAGCGACGGTCATCGGCAAAATGCGTGAATTCGGCTCGTCCGGAAAAGCGGCGCAATAACGAGCAAACGGCAAGATCGGCCTGGCAGGCAGCTTTCGGTCGTCAACCGGGCTTGCCTGCCTGCGTCCAAATAATGACAAGGAGGGATACGTAGTGAAATTTTTCATTGATACCGCCAATTTGGAAGAAATTAAACACGCCCATGAGCTCGGCATTTTGGCCGGCGTCACGACCAACCCGAGCTTAGTGGCGAAAGAAAACGTTTCGTTCCATGACCGGCTGCGCGAAATTACATCCATCGTCTCCGGTTCGGTGAGCGCCGAGGTCATTTCGACCGATGCGGCCGGCATGATTGAGGAAGGAGAAGAGCTGGCGAAAATCGCTCCGAACATTACCATTAAAGTGCCGATGACGCCGGAAGGGTTAAAAGCGGTAAAAACGTTCAGCGAAAAAGGCATTAAAACGAATGTGACGCTCGTGTTTACCGCCAACCAGGCGCTATTGGCGGCGCGCGCCGGCGCGACATACGTTTCTCCGTTCCTCGGCCGCCTCGATGACATCGGCCATAATGGCTTAGAGCTCATTTCCACGATTGCGGACATTTTCAACATTCACGGCATCGAAACGGAAATCATCGCAGCTTCGATCCGCCACCCGCACCATGTGACGGAAGCAGCGTTGCGCGGGGCGCACATCGCCACCGTCCCGTACAAAGTGCTGATGCAATTGTTCCACCATCCGCTCACCGATCAAGGAATCGAGAAGTTTCTTGCCGACTGGAATCGGCAACAATGAAAATAAGGCGTTTGCCTCTAAAGGCAAGCGGGCTCACCCCGCCCGGCCTTGTCTTCTCATCCGAAAGGTGAAGCCACTTCCGAGCAAAGAAGGGAGACGACGATGGATAAAATCAAAATCATCGGCGGGGATCGGCTGCAGGGAACAATCAAAGTGAGCGGCGCGAAAAACAGCGCGGTCGCCTTGATTCCGGCAGCGATTTTGGCCGAGTCGCCGGTGACGATCGAAGGATTGCCGGACATTTCCGATGTGCGCATTTTAGGAAGCTTGATCGAAGAAATCGGTGGTTCGTTTTCATTTGACGGCAAGAAGGCGGTCATCGACCCGACGAACATGGTTTCCATGCCGCTTCCGAACGGAAAGGTGAAAAAGCTGCGCGCCTCCTACTATTTGATGGGCGCGATGCTCGGACGCTTCAAAAAAGCGGTCGTCGGCCTGCCGGGCGGCTGCCACCTCGGACCGCGCCCGATCGATCAGCACATTAAAGGGTTTGAAGCGCTCGGCGCCACCGTCACGAACGAGCAGGGCGCCATCTATTTGCGCGCTGAGGAGCTTCGCGGAGCCCGCATTTTTTTGGACGTCGTCAGCGTCGGCGCGACGATCAACATCATGCTGGCGGCGGTGCGCGCCAAAGGGCGGACGATTATCGAAAACGCGGCAAAAGAGCCAGAAATCATTGATGTGGCAACGCTGCTCTCCAACATGGGCGCGAAAATTAAAGGCGCAGGCACCGATGTCATCCGCATCGACGGCGTCGAAAAATTATCGGGCTGCCGCCACGCCATCATTCCGGACCGGATTGAAGCCGGCACGTACATGATTGCCGCTGCAGCGATGGGCAATGAAGTCGTCATCGACAACGTCATCCCGCAGCACGTCGAATCGCTGACGGCCAAACTGCGCGAAATGGGCGTGCGCGTCGAGAAGGGAGAAGACCAAATTCTCGTCTGCGGCTCTGATGTTTTGAAAGCGGTTGACGTCAAGACGCTCGTCTACCCCGGTTTCCCAACCGATTTGCAGCAGCCGTTAACCGCCTTATTGACAAAAGCGAACGGCACAAGCATCGTCACGGATACCATTTACAGCGCCCGCTTCAAACACGTCGATGAGCTGCGGCGCATGAACGCCAACGTAAAAGTGGAAGGCCGCTCGGCCATTGTCACCGGCCCGGTCCAATTGCAAGGGGCGAAAGTGAAGGCGAGCGATTTGCGCGCCGGGGCCGCGCTTGTGATTGCCGGACTGATGGCTGATGGGGTGACGGAAATTACCGGCGTCGAGCATATCGACCGCGGCTACAGCGGCTTAGTCGAGAAGCTGTCCGCACTCGGCGCCGTCATTTGGCGCGAAAAAATGACCGATGAAGAAATCGAGCAAGTGAAAAACGCGTAACGTCCAGTCGACAAAGGGGAGAGGGAGAACGACGATGGAACGAAGCTTATCGATGGAACTCGTGCGCGTCACCGAAGCGGCGGCGCTTGCCGCCGCCCGCTGGATGGGGCGCGGGAAAAAGAATGAGGCTGATGACGCCGCGACGTCGGCGATGCGCGATGTGTTTGACACCGTGCCGATGAAAGGGACGGTCGTCATCGGCGAAGGGGAGATGGACGAAGCGCCGATGCTGTATATCGGGGAGAAGCTCGGCAACGGCTACGGTCCGCGCGTTGACGTCGCCGTTGACCCGCTTGAAGGGACGAACATCGTCGCGTCCGGGGGCTGGAACGCCTTGGCGGTCGTCGCGGTCGCCGACCACGGCCATTTGCTTCATGCGCCCGATATGTACATGGAGAAAATCGCCGTCGGCCCGGAAGCGGTCGGCATGATTGATATTGAGGCGCCGATCATCGACAATTTAAAAGCGGTGGCGAAGGCGAAAAACAAAGATATTGAAGACGTCGTCGCGGTTGTTCTCAACCGTCCGCGCCATGAGCGTCTCATTCATGAGCTGCGTGAAGCCGGCGCCCGCATTAAGCTCATCAATGACGGCGATGTCGCCGCCGCCATTAACACGGCGTTCGACCATACCGGCGTTGACATTTTGTTCGGCTCGGGCGGCGCGCCGGAAGGAGTGCTCGCGGCGGTTGCGTTAAAATGCCTCGGCGGCGAGCTGCAAGGAAAACTGCTGCCGCAAAACGAGGCCGAGCTCGAGCGCTGCAAGAAAATGGGCATTGACGTCAACAAAGTGCTGCGCATGGACGACCTGGTGAAAGGGGACGACGCCATTTTTGCCGCCACCGGCGTCACGGACGGCGAACTGTTGCGCGGCGTTCAGCTCAAGGGGGCGTACGGCCTCACCCACTCGGTCGTCATGCGCGCCAAATCCGGCACCGTCCGCTTTATCGAAGGGCGGCACAGCTTGAAGAAAAAACCGAATTTGGTCTTTAAGTGAGACGTTCCGCCGACGGGCCGGAGCGCCTACACCGCTCATTGGAATCAAACGACAACAATCCCGCGGCTTTCCTTTCCATCCGTCTTGGCGGCGCCGGCATCGAGAGGCGCCGCTTTGCCCGGAACGAAAAAAAGATTGATTAAAAAGCGGAAAAAAGGGTAAAATAGTCGTGTTGCTTATGCAAAAATAAGCTCTGCCATTCTACTTCATTTCAGCCTTCATTATCTTCTTATACGAAATGATCCCTTCGCCTGTCGAACGATGCCCGAACAAAAACGATGGGAGAATAGGAAACTTTGCAAAGTGTGGTGTCAAAATGGACTTAACGTTAGCGGCTTTAGAAAACATGAAGCTCAAAGAGCTGTATGAGCTCGCCAAGCAATACAAAATTTCTTATTACAGCAAGTTGACGAAAAAAGAGCTTATTTTTGCCATTTTGAAAGCACGTGCCGAACAAGACGGCCTCTCGTTCATGGAAGGCGTTCTCGAAATCATTCCGTCGGAAGGATTCGGTTTTTTGCGTCCGGTCGGCTATTCCCCGAGCTCGGAAGACATTTACATTTCCGCTTCCCAAATCCGTCGTTTTGATCTGCGCAATGGAGACAAAGTATCCGGCAAGGTGCGGCCGCCGAAAGAGAACGAACGCTACTTCGGCTTGCTTCATGTCGAAGCGGTCAACGGCGAAGACCCGGAAATCGCCAAGGAACGCGTCCACTTTCCGGCGTTGACACCGCTTTATCCGAACCGGCAAATGAAGCTCGAAACGACTCCGGACAAGCTGTCGACCCGCATCATCGACTTGATCGCGCCGGTCGGCTTCGGCCAGCGCGGATTGATCGTCGCGCCGCCAAAAGCTGGGAAAACGATGCTGCTGAAAGAAATCGCCAACAGCATTACGACGAACCATCCAGATGTCGAGTTGATCGTCTTGCTCATTGACGAGCGGCCGGAAGAAGTGACCGACATTGAGCGGTCGGTGCAAGGAGAAGTCGTCAGCTCGACGTTTGACGAGGTGCCGGAAAACCATATCCGGGTGTCTGAACTCGTCCTGGAGCGGGCGATGCGGCTTGTTGAACATAAGCGCGATGTCGTCATTTTGATGGACAGCATCACGCGCCTCGCCCGCGCGTACAACCTGGTCATTCCGCCGAGCGGGCGCACGCTCTCGGGCGGGATCGATCCGGCGGCGTTTCATCGGCCGAAGCGCTTTTTCGGCGCGGCGCGCAACATTGAAGAAGGCGGCAGCTTGACGATTTTGGCGACCGCCCTCATCGACACCGGGTCACGCATGGATGACGTCATTTACGAAGAGTTCAAGGGGACGGGCAACATGGAGCTCCATCTCGACCGCTCGCTCGCCGAGCGCCGCATTTTCCCGGCCATCGACATTCGCCGCTCCGGGACGCGCAAAGAGGAGCTGCTCATCCCGAAAGAACATTTAGAAAAACTGTGGGCGATTCGCAAAACGATGGCCGACTCGCCGGATTTTATCGAGCGGTTTTTGAACAAACTGCGCCGCACAAAATCAAACGAAGAGTTTTTCGCGCTGCTTGAGCAAGAATGGAGAAACGGCGGCCCGCTTCGCCTATAACAAGCTGGCGGAATTTGTCGGGAATCGCCCGTTGCAAATGAGCGGAAAAGCTGTTATAATCTTAACATGTGTGTTTGGACCAACATCGATGTGTTCATACGATGAACCGTCTGCACCGGCCGGGCCGCTTCCGCGAAGCCCCGGCCGTTCCATGCGCGGCGCCCGGCCAAACCGGGAGAAGTCTTGGCTTGGCTGAGCCCGCGCGAACGAATAACTCTGTTTCGATGAGATACAGGGCGGAAGGAGATGAAAACGATGAAACAAGGGATCCATCCAGCGTACAAAAAAGTAATCGTCCGCTGCGCATGCGGAAACGAGTTCGAAAGCGGTTCGGTCAAAGACGAACTGCGCGTTGAGATTTGCTCGGAATGCCATCCGTTCTTCACGGGCAAACAAAAATTCGTTTCGGCAGCGGGCCGCGTCGATAAATTCAATAAAAAATACGGCCTTAAGTAATCAAGGACGGACGAAAGCAGGCAAGCGGTGCGCTTGCCTGCTTTTTCGTGAAACTAGATGGACGGCCCCTGTCGCCAGGGCGCCCCGGCCGTTTTGGCCTGGCCTGGCAGGGGCGCTCATCGTTTCGATGACAGTGTGGAGCGAAAGGAGAGGGCCCGATGTACGTGATGACGCAGTCCGGCTGGCTCGAAGTCATTTGCGGCAGCATGTTTTCCGGCAAATCGGAAGAGCTGATCCGCCGCATCCGCCGCGCTCAGTTTGCCAAACAGGAAGTGAAGGTGTTCAAACCAACGATCGACAACCGTTACCGCGAAGATGCCGTCGTGTCGCATAACGGCAATTCGGTGATCGCCATTCCGGTCGCGACGCCTGCGGAAATGTTTCGTTACATTTCCGCCGCCACCGATGTCGTCGCCATCGATGAAGTGCAATTTTTTTCTGATGACATTATCGACGTCGTCCAAACGCTCGCCGACCGCGGCTATCGCGTCATCGCCGCCGGGTTGGATCAAGATTTCCGCGGCGAACCGTTTGGGCCGGTGCCGGCGCTGATGGCGATCGCCGAGTCGGTGACGAAGCTGCAAGCGGTATGCACGGTGTGCGGCTCCCCGGCCAGCCGGACGCAGCGGCTCATTAACGGGGCGCCTGCCTCTTATGATGATCCGGTCATTTTGGTCGGCGCCAGCGAAGCGTACGAACCGCGCTGCCGCCATCACCATGAAGTGCCGGGCAAACCGAACAAATGGTACGGCCGCCCGCTTTCCGAACGGGCAGGCGAATGAAGGCGTACATATTCTTGCCTGTTGCGGACATCCTAACAGCAGGGAGGCGAAATGATGAAATGCATCTGGCTGTTAGGGGTTGTTTTGCTTCTTTCTGCCTGCTCGCTCAACCCAGATCACCCGTCCTACCGTCAGCAAAGCGAAGACAAAAACGGCACGCGGCTGATGACGGACGGACGGCCGAAAATCGATGCCGACCGCGACTTGTACAACAACTTTGACGATCCGGAAAAAACGCGGCAAAATCCGAACTTCATCAGTTTGACCGAAGGAAGCGAAAATCAGCGCGCCGATACGCGCAAAGCAATGCAGCTGATCGAGCGGCACACCGACTATCGCCCCGTTTCCGTTTGGTTTCACGGCGGCAATATGTATGTCACCGTCGATGTGCCGGATGAGTTGTCTGCTACAGAGCGGCGGCGCGAGGCGAGCCGCATCGACAAATTGTTGACAAAAGCGATTCCGACATACGAAATTGTTGTGCGCTTGAACTAAAAGCTCCCGCTTGCGAACAGCGGGAGTTTTTGTTTGGCCTTTTTTCATGATATAATTTGAAATTAGACTGTGTGGAAAAACAGAGGTGAGTGATGTGTTTGACCGGTTGGAAGCTGTCGAACAACGGTATGAGAAGCTGAATGAACTTTTAATGGATCCGGAAGTCATCAATGATCCGAAAAAACTGCGCGATTATTCGAAAGAGCAGGCTGATTTGGCGGAAACGGTGCAAACGTACCGTGAATACAAATCGGTTCGCGACCAACTCGCGGAAGCGAAGGCGATGCTTGAGGAAAAGCTCGATCCGGAGCTGCGGGAGATGGTGAAAGAGGAAATTGACGAGCTGGAAGAACGGGAAGAGGCGCTTGTTGAAAAGCTGAAAGTGCTGCTTTTGCCGAAAGACCCGAACGATGAGAAAAACGTCATTATGGAAATCCGCGCGGCCGCCGGCGGTGAAGAGGCAGCGCTGTTTGCCGGCGACTTGTACCGGATGTATACGCGCTATGCGGAATCGCAAGGGTGGAAGACGGAAGTGATCGAAGCGAGCCCGACCGGCCTCGGCGGCTATAAAGAAATCATTTTTATGGTCAACGGAAAAGGCGCATATTCGAAGCTCAAGTTTGAAAACGGCGCGCATCGCGTCCAGCGCGTCCCGGAAACGGAGTCAGGCGGGCGCATCCATACGTCGACGGCGACGGTCGCCTGCCTGCCGGAGATGGAAGAAATCGAAGTCGAAATCAATGAAAAAGACATTCGCGTCGACACGTTCGCCTCAAGCGGACCGGGTGGGCAAAGCGTCAACACGACAATGTCGGCCGTGCGCCTCACCCATATTCCGACCGGCATTGTTGTCACGTGCCAAGACGAAAAATCGCAAATCAAAAACAAAGAAAAAGCGATGAAAGTATTGCGTGCCCGCATTTATGACAAGTACCAGCAAGAAGCGCGCGCCGAATATGACCAAACGCGCAAGCAGGCAGTCGGCACCGGCGACCGTTCCGAGCGCATCCGGACGTACAACTTCCCGCAAAACCGCGTCACGGACCACCGCATCGGATTGACGATCCAAAAGCTCGATCAAGTGCTCGATGGCCACCTCGACGAAATTATCGAGGCGCTCATTTTGGACGATCAGGCGAAAAAATTGGAGCAAGCGAACGATGCGTCGTAACGTCCACGAAGTCCTCGCCTGGGCTTCTTCTTTTTTGCGCGCCCATGGAAAAGAAGAACGGGCGGCGGAGTGGCTGCTGTGCCATCATTTGGCCGTCGATCGGGCCGGGCTGTTCGCCCGCTGGCGGGAGCCGGTTGAGGAAGCGTTGTACGAACGGTTTGCGGCCGATGTGCGTCGCCATGCGATGGAGCATGTGCCGATTCAATATTTGATTGGCTATGAATGGTTTTATGGACGGCCGTTTCTCGTCAACCGCCACGTGTTGATCCCGCGTCCGGAAACGGAAGAGCTTGTGCTCGGGGTGCTCGAGCGCCTTCCCCGCCTGTTTGCCGGCCGCCGACGGATCGATGTCGTTGATGTCGGCACCGGTAGCGGGGCGATCGCCATCACGCTGGCGCTTGAAAACGAGCGGCTGTCCGTGACCGCTACCGACATTTCCAAAGAAGCGCTCGCTGTCGCCAAGGAAAACGCCGAACGGCTTGGCGCGCGCGTCGCATTTCGATGCGGCGATTTGCTGCAGCCGTTTATACAAGGCGGACAGACGGTTGATGTTGTCGTGTCCAACCCGCCGTACATCCCGGAGATGGATGCGGCGGTCCTTTCGCCTGTCGTAAAAGAGCATGAGCCGCATACGGCGCTGTTTGGCGGCCGCGATGGGCTTGACTTTTACCGCCGCTTTGCCCGCGAGCTCCCGCTTGTGCTCAGTGTCCCTTCGCTCGCGGCATTTGAAATCGGCGCCGGGCAGGGAAAAGCGGTGGCGGCGCTCTTGGCTGCAGCGTTTCCAGATGCTGAGATTGAGGTCGCCGTTGATTTGAACGGCAAAGAGCGGATGGTATATATGACAAGAAAAAAATTAGATTGATAGGTTTAAAATGAAGCGGCGCCGTCCACAATGGAAGATGAAAGGACGGTGCCGATCATGGTGATCAAGGGACATTCGCTCGCGATTTGTTTATATATCATTCTATTAATCACAGGTGTGCTCGTTCACTTGTACGGCCAGCAGACGAACGCCGGGGCAAACGCCGTTGTCGCCATTCCCGATGAGGCGATTCGCCTGCGCATCTTGGCGAACAGTGACGCCGACAAAGACCAACAGCTAAAGCGAAAAGTGCGCGATGCGGTCAATGCGCAAATCAACGGCTGGGTGGCGGAGCTTACGTCGGTGGACGAAGCGAAGCGCGTCATCCGCTCGCACTTGCCGGAGATCGAGCAAACAGTCGCCCGCGTGCTTCGCGAAGAGCAAAGCAGCCAGTCGTACCATGTGCAGTTTGGCTCAGTTCAGTTTCCGACGAAAGTGTACGGCAATTATGTGTATCCAGCCGGCACGTATGATGCCCTTCTCATTACGCTCGGGGAAGGAAAAGGGGCAAACTGGTGGTGCGTCTTGTTTCCACCGCTTTGTTTTCTCGATTTTTCCAACGGCGATGCGGTCATGATGGCGGCGAACCGATCGCCCGCCGGAACGAATGAACCGGTGTCGGCTGAGAGCGTCCGGTCAATGGAAGCCGGGTCGACGCAAAACAGCGAGGCCGCCGAAGCGGAAGCTGAGGCGATGCGAAGCGGCGAGCAGGCCATCGAGCAGGACGAACCGAAAGAGGAGAGGGATGCGATGGCGGAAACCGAAGATCGCGCCGCTTCGTCCATCCATGCGGATGGCGAGAAGGACAAAGGGGACACGGATGATCAAGAATCGTCCTTCGTCGTCATGGCCGAGCCGGAACAGCCGGTGGAAGTCAAATTTTTCTTCAAAGAATGGCTCAGCCATCTCATTCCATAAGCATCTATCCACAAAGTTATCCACAAAAATAACAAGTTTATTCACAATTTGTGTATAACTGTGGAAAGAAATCGGGCGGCGATCTGACGCTTGTAAAAAAATCCGCCATTTTCAAGATGAATCACGGCGATGGAGAAGGTGAAACGAGTGAAAACACGTGTTTGGATTGTGGATAATATTGTTGATAAACAGCAAGTTTATCCACAAATACGAGAGGCGGCCGAATGGCTGCGGGCGGGGGAAGTAGTCGCGTTTCCGACCGAAACGGTGTACGGTTTAGGAGCGGATGCCGCCAATACGGCGGCAGTGGAGAAAATTTTTGAAGCCAAAGGGCGGCCAAGCGACAACCCGCTCATCGTCCACGTCGCCAGTCGTGCGCAAGCGGAGGCGGTCGCCACGCCGCTTCCGCCAGTGGCTGAGACGTTAATGGAGCGGTTTTGGCCGGGGCCGCTCACCCTCGTTTTGCCGAAACGAGCGGGGGCCGTGTCCGAGCGAGTGACGGCCGGGCTGCCGACGGTGGCGGTGCGCATGCCGGATCACCCGCTGGCTCTGGCGTTGATCGAGGCGAGCGGTCTGGCGCTTGCCGCTCCAAGCGCGAACCGCTCCGGCAGGCCGAGCCCGACGACAGCCGCGCACGTGCTCGCGGACTTAAACGGGCGAATCGCTGGGGTGATTGACGGCGGTCCGACGGGCATTGGCGTGGAATCGACCGTGCTCGACTGCAGCGGGGACGTGCCGGTGATTTTGCGTCCGGGCGGGGTGACAAAAGAAATGTTAAGCGAAGTGATTGGTCATGTCGCCGAGGCGGCCGGCGGCGGGGACGAACAGGCAGCGCCGAAAGCGCCCGGCATGAAATATACGCATTATGCCCCGAAAGCGCCGCTTTGGATTGTCGCCGGCCCACCGGCGTTTTTGCAGCAGCTCGTGGACGAAAGCCGGGCGGAAGGGAAAACGGTCGGCGTGTTGACGACCGAGGAAAACAAGGACCGGTATGCGGCCGATGTCGTGCTGCCGTGCGGAACGCGCCAGGCGCTTGAGACGGTCGCGAGCCGGCTGTACGACACGCTGCGCCGATTTGATGAAACGAACGTCGATCTCATTTACAGCGAGGCATTTCCGGAAGAAGGCCTCGGCGCGGCGATTATGAACCGACTGCGCAAAGCGGCCGGGGGGCGCGTGATCAGCGGCTAGATGATGGATGACGCGGCCGGCAGGCGAGAAAAAGCGGCGCCGTCGGGCTGAACCGGCAACAAAACGGAGACGGTTTGGGGGCGGTCTATCTTTCATCCGCGCGGCTCGCAACAAAATGGAGACGGTTTTCAAGGGCGGTGGCAACGGCCTTTGGAAATCGTCGTTTTTTTGTCCATCGCTGCTTTGCCGGGCTGCGGCCGTTCCGTGGGCGTGCAGGGCGGGACAACGCCGCCATTCGCCTTTGGGTTGGCAGGAAGCGGCTGGGCCACGCGCCGCTTCTAAAGAGCTCCGGACGCGCATATGCTAGCAGTAAGGCCAGTCCGGGAGGGAAGAGAAATGGGCGCGTTAATCGGCGAGATCATCGCCTTGTCGCTGATGGCGCTGGCGTTAGGGATGGATGCTTTTTCGGTCGCCCTAGGGATGGGGCTGCTGCGCCTTCGGCTCCGGCAAATTTTTTATATCGGGGTGATGATCGGGTTATTTCATATTGTAATGCCGCTAATCGGCATGTTGGTCGGCCGTTTGTTGTCGCGCGAGTTTGGAAGCATCGCGACATATGCGGGCGGGGTGCTGTTGCTATGGCTGGGCGCGCAGATGATTATGGCTTCGTTCCAGCGGGAGGACGGGTCGCAACTATTTCCGCACGGCGCCGGGCTGCTTTTTTTTGCGTTCAGCGTCAGCCTAGACAGCTTTTCCGTCGGGCTGAGCCTCGGCATTTTCGGAGCGCGGACGATGGTGACGATTTTGCTGTTTGGCCTGTTCAGCACGGTGCTGACATGGCTTGGGCTCTTTGTCGGCCGCCATTTTCAGCAATGGCTCGGCTCGTACAGCGAAGCGCTCGGCGGCAGCATTTTGCTCGCGTTCGGGCTGAAGCTGCTTTTTTCTTAACAAACGGGGCGGACCGGTTTTTTCTTCCCAGTCGGGGAAAAAGCGGGATGCCTGCTTGTTTTTGCTCTTTTCCCTATTGTATATTGATGGTAAGTCATTGATGTGAAGAGGTGGTTGTATGCCATATCGCATTTTGTTCGTTTGCACGGGCAATACATGCCGGAGCCCGATGGCCGCTGCGCTGCTGGAGAATAAGCAGCTGCCAGGCGTCGAGGTGAAATCGGCTGGCGTGTTTGCGTCGGAAGGGAGCGAGGCGTCGGTTCATGCCAAGATGGTGTTGAAGGAAAAAGGAATCGAAGCGGCCCACCGCTCCTCGCAGCTGAAAAAAGAGCATATCGACTGGGCGACGCACGTGCTGGCGATGACATCCGGCCATAAAGACATGATCGTCGAGCGTTTCCCAGAAGCGAAGGACAAAACGTTTACGTTGAAGCAGTTCGTCTCGGGAACAGACGGCGACATCGCTGATCCGTTCGGCGGGCCGATTGAAGTGTACCGGGCGGCGCGCGATGAGCTGGAGACGCTCATTGACCGCTTGGCGGAAAAGTTGCAAACAGAACAATGAGGTAAAGAAGTGAGGGAGAACACAAATGGGGGGGACAAGTCATCGGTTCGGTTTGCGCCTGAAGCTCGTCGTCTTTACGACAGCGTTGGCGCTGATCACGTATTCAACGAGCGCCTTTTTCTTGTACGTTTTGTATGATCAGTGGTTCGCCTCATGGAACAAAAGCGTGTTCACGATGATCGTGTTGCTCCTTGGCATCTTTTGGTCCGGAGTGCTTGCCTATTTGGCCGCTGGCTGGATTACAAGGCCGCTGCAACGGCTCGAGGAAGCGGCGGCAAAGGCGACAGAAGGGCATATCGATGAGGATGTTCCGCTGCCCTCTTCCCATGACGAAATTCGCTCGCTGGCTGTCGCGTTCAACCGGATGCTCGGCCATTTGCGCGCCGTCGTCGCCAATGTGGAAGAGAGCGCAGCGCGCACGACGGAAAAGACGGTGGAAATGAGGCAGGCGTCCGAAACAGCGTCAAGCCGTGCACGCGATATTGCAGCGACGATTGACGACATTTCCAAAGGGGCGGCGTCTTCGGCCGAGGCGATCCAAGAAGCGGCTGCGGCGGCCGAGGATGTGCTTGCCATCGCCGTGCAAGTCAAAGAAACAGCCGAGCGAGCGGAACAGTCGGTATATGGGATGGCCGAAACGTTGAAGGCAAGCCGCGATATCACCGATTCGCTCATTAGCGGCATCGATCAGCTGGCTGACGATCAAGAACGGTCGCGGGCGGCTGTCAAGCAGCTCGAAGCACACGCCAATCAAATCGGCAACATTACGTTGCTTGTCGCGGACATCGCCGAACAGACGAACTTGCTTGCGCTCAATGCTTCCATTGAGGCAGCCCGCGCCGGCGAGCACGGCCGGGGGTTTGCCGTTGTCGCCGAGGAAGTGCGCAAGCTGGCGGATGAGAGCGCCAAGGCGGTCAAGAAAATCGCGGAACTGGTCGGCAACATTCAAAATGAAGTCGCCCGTGTGGTGGCGCAAATGGACAAGCAGGTGGCTGCTGCCAACGCTGAGGCGGCGAAAGGGGAGCGCACGAATGAGGCCATTGCGGCCATGGCGGCCTCAGCTGATGAAGTGATCCGCGCCGTCCATGACATCGCTGAGCTGGCGAAGCGTCAAATGGGGCATATGGAGCGGGCCGCGGCGCAAACGCAAGAAGTGGCGGCGATTGCTGAGCAGACGTCCGCCGGCGCGCTCGAAGTGGCGGCGGCGACCGAGGAGCAGGCTGCATCGATCAACGATGTGCATCAACTGGCTGGCGAGTTGGTGGAACAGGCCGAACAATTGCAGGCGGCTGTTGCCCGGTTTCGCACCCGTTGATGTACAGGCAAATATGATTTGTCGAAAGGAGGAAGGGCGATTCCTCCCTGGCTTTCGCTATCACGGCGAAGCCTAGGGTTCCTCGTCCGAATGTGATGAAAGTTGCGATTGCTTCTGACCATGGTGGAGTTCGCATTCGTGAGGAAATTAAAGCGCTGTTGGATGAAATGGGAATCGAGTACACCGATTTCGGCTGCGATTGTGAAACATCGGTCGATTATCCGGATTACGCGCTCCCTGTCGCGGAAAAAGTGGCGCGCGGCGAATTTGACCGCGGCATTTTGATTTGCGGCACCGGCATCGGCATGACGATTGCCGCCAACAAAGTGAAAGGGGTGCGCTGCGCCCTTTGCCACGACGTCTACAGCGCCAAGCTGACGCGCATGCATAATGACAGCAACATTCTCGCGATGGGGGAGCGCGTCATCGGCCCCGGCCTGGCGCGCGAAATCGCCAAGGCATGGCTTGAGACCGAATTTGAAGGCGGACGCCATGCGCGGCGAATCGGCAAAATCGCCGACTATGAAAACAAGCATTTGTAGGCAGAACCAGGGCCGCATCGGAGCGGATGTGGCCTGTGGGCCATAAGCGAAAGGTGTGGGCGTCTAGCTTCATGAGGGCAGCAGCGCAAAGGCTGGGAATCCGGCGATGTTCACAACAAACGCCGTTCATCTTTCGCGAATCATTGGTGAAAATACTATATAATAGATGCAATTTAAAGCTTTAACATTTTTCGTTTTGACCGATCATTTCATCCAACTGTCGAGTGACCGAACAACACCGCTTAAAGACCCATGAATGGGTCTTTAAGCGAGTCGTGGTTCGGTCTTCCGTCACGCCTTAGCGTGACGGAGGCAAGCCTACGGCTTGCCTTCGACAGTCAAAAATGGATGAGCCACTTTTCCGTCAAGGATATGTTAAACGATTTCGTTGCATCTATAGAGAAGGCCATTGAAAAACAGCCGTTTTTTGAAATGGATGATTCTAAAGTGAAGGAAGAGCAGCATGTATAAGGTTTCTCCATTTGAAAAGCAACGTGATGGAGCCACATTTTCCGTTATATCACTAGACTTCTAGTGTTCGTCAAGGATCGTGTGGGGCACACCGTGCGAAGGAGGGAAAGGAATGGACGCACGATTGACCGAATGGCGGGAGCAATGGCAAGCCATCTTGCATGAGTTTCGCAAACAGGCTCCGCTTGGCCGCGGCGATGTCGTTGTGATCGGCTGCAGTACGAGCGAGGTACTTGGCGAGCGGATCGGCACGGCTGGATCGATGGACGTTGCCGCCATGCTGTTTGCCGAGCTTGACGCGTGGCGGCGCGAAACCGGCATTGCGCTCGCGTTTCAATGTTGTGAACATTTAAATCGGGCGCTTGTTGTCGAACGGGAAACCGCCAAAACTCACGGGCTGGAGATCGTTTCGGTCGTTCCAGTGCCGAAAGCGGGTGGGGCGATGGCCGCCTACGCCTATCGAAAGTTCGCTGACCCGGTCGTTGTCGAGGCGATTCGCGCCGATGCCGGCATTGACATCGGCCATACGCTCATCGGTATGCATTTGAAGCCGGTTGCCGTTCCCGTGCGCGTTTCGGTGAAGCACATTGGATCGGCGTGCGTGACGCTGGCGAAGACGCGGCCAAAGCTGATCGGTGGCGCCCGCGCCGTCTATACGTTAGAAAACCCGAACAATTTCTGTTCTTTCTAACAATTTCATTCATTTTCCTTTGAACTTGCCTAGCTGAAGCTGATAAAATAAAAATGAATATTCACTGATTTCGCATAAGGGGGAGCTATTGATGAACTACTTGCCACAACAAGATCCGCAAGTGTTCGCGGCCATTGAGCAAGAGCGGAAACGGCAGCATGCCAAGATTGAGCTCATCGCCTCGGAAAACTTTGTCAGCCGCGCGGTGATGGAAGCGCAAGGATCGGTGCTGACGAACAAATACGCGGAAGGCTATCCGGGCCGCCGCTATTATGGCGGCTGCGAGTACGTAGACATCGTCGAAGAGTTGGCGCGCGAGCGGGCGAAGCAATTGTTCGGGGCGGAGCATGCGAACGTCCAGCCGCATTCGGGGGCGCAGGCGAACATGGCCGTTTATTTCACCGTTCTTGAGCACGGCGACACGGTGCTTGGCATGAATTTGTCGCACGGCGGCCATTTGACGCACGGCAGTCCAGTCAACTTCAGCGGTGTGCAATACAACTTTGTCGCATACGGCGTCGACCCGGAAACCCATGTCATCGATTATGACGACGTGCGCGAGAAAGCGCGCCTTCATCGGCCGAAGCTGATCGTCGCCGGCGCGAGCGCCTATCCGCGCATTATCGATTTCGCCAAATTCCGGGAAATCGCCGATGAAGTCGGCGCCTATTTAATGGTTGACATGGCCCATATTGCCGGTCTTGTTGCGGCAGGTCTCCATCCGAACCCGGTGCCGTACGCCCATTTCGTCACGACGACGACGCATAAAACGTTGCGCGGCCCGCGCGGCGGGATGATTTTATGCCAGGAGCAGTTCGCCAAACAGATCGACAAAGCCATTTTCCCTGGCATTCAAGGCGGGCCGCTGATGCATGTCATTGCCGCCAAGGCGGTGGCGTTCGGCGAAGCGTTGCAGGACGACTTTAAAGCGTACGCGAAGCGCGTTGTCGATAACGCCAAACGGCTTGCCTCCGCCCTGCAAAACGAAGGGTTCACCCTCGTATCCGGCGGCACGGACAACCATTTATTGCTTGTCGATTTGCGCCCGCAGCAGCTGACCGGAAAAACGGCGGAAAAAGTGTTGGATGAAGTTGGCATTACAGTGAATAAAAACACCATTCCGTACGATCCGGAAAGCCCGTTTGTCACGAGCGGCATTCGCATCGGCACGGCTGCGGTGACGACGCGCGGCTTCGGATTGGAAGAGATGGACGAAATCGCCGCGATCATCGGCCTTGTGCTGAAAAACGTCGGCAGCGAACAAGCGCTTGAGGAAGCGCGCCAACGCGTCGCCGCTTTGACGGAAAAGTTTCCGCTCTATCAAGACTAAGCGCCGCCGCTTCGTCCGAAACCGTACGGTGCACCGCCTCCGGATTTGGCGGTGCGCCTTTTTCCGTTCGTTCGGCAGTTGAATAGGCGCTCGTTTTCCAGTAGAATGTATAGAAGTGTAGTGCATACATACGGAAGAGGAGAGTTGACCCATGGGAAAAGTGTACGTCTTTGATCATCCGCTCATCCAGCATAAATTGACCTACATTCGCGACAAGAATACGGGCACGAAAGAATTTCGAGAGCTTGTCGACGAAGTGGCGACGTTGATGGCGTTTGAAATTACACGTGATCTGCCGCTTGAGGAAGTCGAGATCGAAACCCCCGTCAGCAAAGCGAAAGCGAAAGTAATTGCCGGCAAAAAGCTCGGCGTCATCCCGATTTTGCGCGCCGGCATCGGCATGGTTGACGGCATCCTGAAGCTCATCCCGGCGGCGAAAGTCGGCCATATCGGCTTGTATCGCGATCCGGAAACGTTAAAGCCGGTCGAATATTACGTCAAGCTGCCGAGCGATGTCGAAGAGCGCGATTTTATCATCGTCGACCCGATGCTCGCAACCGGCGGATCAGCGGTGGCGGCGATCGATGCGCTGAAAAAGCGGGGTGCGAAAAGCATTAAATTTATGTGCCTGATCGCGGCGCCGGAAGGAGTCAAAGCGGTGGAAACCGCGCACCCGGATGTGGACATTTACATCGCTGCCCTTGATGAGCGGTTGAACGACCACGGCTATATTGTCCCTGGTCTTGGCGACGCCGGCGATCGGCTGTTTGGCACGAAATAACCCGAAGCAGGCCGTTGCCCGTACGGTCGAAAGAGGGGGCCGTGTCCATACCCATCAAGTTAAGAATTTTGGTCTTTGTGCATCGTCAAAAACACGGTATCCTTTCTAACGAACACTCCACGTTAGAAAGGATTTTTTTCATGGAAAAACAAATGAAAGCATGGATTCAAACCATTCGTCAACTCTTTTCTCCCGAAGAATGAACCCGTCTCGCACGGAAAACAGGCTTTATCCGGCGGCAGCGTTCGTTAACGGCGGAAGCCTTTCTGACTCTCTGTGCATGGGGATGTTTCAAGCTCGGATGTATTGGCATCAAAAGGAAGACATTGAAATCAGTGAACGGAAAGCGCTCGATCTTCTCCAATCGTATTGGCACCAGTTGCTTTTGCGTTCGCATATGGCGGAAATCAACCTTTTCTCTCTCCTTTCCCTGTTACGAAAACATGCCAAGAAAGGTCGAAGGAAAGGGGAAGAAACGGCATCAGATATCGTAACGAAATTAGAGATATGGTAGAATTAGATATGGATATAAATACCAAACACCCCTCTTCTGGAGGGGGATTTGGTATGCCCAATAATGGATGTGATCCCCATCATTCACTGCGGGGATGAACACGAGTATCGTCTTAAAAATTTTATACCGCTAAACTTGACGGGTGTGGGGGCCGCGTCCAAACGGGGCCCCCTCTTTCGACATCGAAACAGGGACGCGTCCAGAGTGAGTCGGTTGCTGTAGGCAGGGAAGTGTCCAAAAAAATATATCATTATACACCATTTTTGTGAAAAGAAAATGAGGAATTGTCCCAAATTATTAATATTTACTCTGTGTGAATGATGTTTTATGTGGGAACACATTGACATTGACCAAGCGGTATTGTATGCTTACAATAGGTAGATGCTTACAATTAGGTAGATTGAGAAGGTTTTCACTGTCGGAAATGATCTCTGGTCTAAACGGGCGAGGTATGGTAACCATTATGAAAAAAAATAACCGTCATCCTTTTCGGGCCATCGGCTTGATGTCAGCGATCACATCACAGCTAGTCGGCTGTACATTAGTTGGTTTATTTGGCGGCAGATGGGTTGACCGACAATTGGACAGTGAACCGCTTTTCCTTGTTATTGGTTTGTTGCTCGGCTTAGCAGCGGGGGTGTTCGCCACGCTGAAAACAATTCGGCGTTTTTTTGGGGAATAAGAAACAATGATTGATAGGATCATAAAACGAATACAAAAGCAATCGTCGGTGCTAATGGTGGGTTATGCGGTAGGATGGATATTGACCAGTTATGAAGCGTGGTTTTTTAGTTTGCTCATTGGAACAGCAACAGGGCTGTACAGCATTCGCTTGCTGGCCCGGCGTGTCATAAAAGCAGGAGAAGCGATGGCCGAGGGACGGCGCCCTCCTTCGCTTGGGACCATGATTCGATTTGCGCTGGCTGCCGCCGTTGCGCTGTTTGTGTCCCGGTATCCCCAACATTTGTCCGTTATGCCGGTCGTCCTCGGCTTGGCCACCCCATATATCCTATTGGTAGCAAATCATTTTTTACATAATGACTAATCAGCTGTGTAGAAAGCGAGGTGAGAGAGGATGGAGCATAAAGCGCCGCTTGTCGAATTTTTAGGCCTTACGTTTAATTTATCTGATATGTTGATGATTACGATCACCTGTTTGATCGTTTTCATCATTGCTGTTGCGGCTACTCGCTCGCTTCAGTTGCGCCCGACGGGGATGCAAAACTTTATGGAGTGGGTCTTTGACTTTGTTAGAGGCATCATTAACAGCACAATGGATTGGCAAACGGGCGGCCGCTTTTTGACGCTGGGGGTCACGCTCATCATGTATGTGTTTGTGGCCAATATGCTTGGACTGCCGTTTTCCGTCCATGTCAACGGCGAACTTTGGTGGAAATCACCAACCGCGGATGCGACCGTTACGTTGACGCTGGCGGTGATGGTCGTCGCCCTCACCCACTACTATGGGGTGAAAATGAAAGGGGCATCCGACTATTTGCGCGATTACACCCGTCCAGTCGCCTGGTTGTTCCCACTTAAAATCATCGAAGAGTTTGCCAACACGCTGACGCTCGGTTTGCGTCTTTTCGGGAACATTTACGCCGGGGAAATTTTGCTTGGCTTGCTCGCCAGCCTTGGCACGCATTACGGTGTGCTTGGCGCTGTTGGCGCAGCCATTCCGATGATGGTGTGGCAAGCGTTCAGTATTTTTGTCGGAACGATTCAGGCGTTCATTTTTACGATGTTAACCATGGTTTATATGGCTCATAAGGTCAGTCATGACCATTGAGCATTCCTTATCATTTCATTAAGGACTTGAAACATTACTTTAACATGGTGAAGGAGGATCTATCAACATGAGTTTGGGTGTACTTGCAGCTGCGATTGCGGTAGGTTTAGGGGCGTTAGGCGCCGGCATCGGCAACGGATTGATCGTCAGCCGTACCATCGAAGGGATTGCTCGTCAACCAGAATTGCGTCCGGTTTTGCAAACGACGATGTTCATCGGGGTCGCGTTGGTTGAGGCGCTTCCGATCATCGGTGTCGTCTTCTCGTTCATTTACTTAGGTCGATAAGAAATCGATATGGAAAGTGATGGCGAAGTTCGTGTCAACGACCACCTTCGCCATTCCTTTATGTGCGGTTTTGCGAGACCGCGTCGGTGCGATAGCTGTCGAAAGGAGTGAAACGCGGTGTTGTGGAAGGCAAACGTATTGGTGCTCGGCGAAGCGGCGCATGGCATCAGCGGCGGCACGATTATTTACCAATTGCTGATGTTCATTATTTTGCTGGCCTTGTTGCGCAAATTCGCTTGGCAGCCGTTAATGAATATCATGAAACAACGTGAAGAACATATCGCGAACGAAATCGACCAAGCGGAAAAACGCCGCCAAGAAGCGGAAAAACTGCTGGCAGAGCAGCGTGAACTGATGAAGCAATCGCGTCAAGAAGCGCAAGCGCTCATCGAAAATGCGCGCAAGTTTGCCGAAGAGCAGAAAGAACAAATCGTCGCCTCGGCCCGTGCGGAAGCGGAACGGGTGAAAGAAACGGCGAAACAAGAAATCGAGCGCGAAAAAGAACAGGCAATGGCCGCGCTCCGCGAACAAGTGGCGTCGTTGTCTGTCTTCATCGCCTCGAAAGTGATTGAAAAAGAGTTGACCGAGCAAGATCAACGCAAGCTGATCGAAGCGTACATCAAAGACGTTCAAGAGGCAGGAGGAGCGCGATGAACCAAGAAGTGATCGCCAAACGGTATGCATCCGCTTTGTTCCAAATCGCGCTCGAACAACAGCAGCTTGACTGGATCGAGGAAGACGTCCGCGCCGTACGCCAAGCGTTGGCGGAAAACGGCGAGTTTTTATCTCTTCTTTCCAACCCGAATCTTTCTTTAGAAAAGAAAAAAGCGCTTGTTCGTGAAGTGTTCGCCGGCGTTTCTGCTCCGGTGAAAAACACGCTTTTGCTTCTTCTTGAGCGCCATCGCTTCGGCCTTGTGCCTGAACTGGCCGATCAGTTTATCGCCCTTGCCAACGATGCGCGCGGCATCGCTGAAGCGATCGCCT
This sequence comes from Geobacillus sp. FSL K6-0789, assembly GCF_038593135.1. NCBI lineage: Bacteria > Bacillati > Bacillota > Bacilli > Caryophanales > Anoxybacillaceae > Geobacillus > Geobacillus sp. FSL K6-0789. The sequence goes on along the minus strand of NZ_CP151966.1, from coordinate 3,016,312 downwards.
ATTCGGCGCGCCCGTTGACGGACGAAGAACTGCAGGCGCTTTCTGACGTGTTTGCCAAAAAGGTTGGCAAAGCAACGCTCCACATTGAAAATATCGTCGAGCCGGAACTGATTGGCGGCGTGAAGCTGCGCATCGGCAACCGCATTTATGACGGCAGCGTCAGCGGGCAGCTTGAACGGATTCAGCGGCAGCTCATTGGTTAACATTTGGAGACAGGGGTGAAAGGCATGAGCATTAGAGCGGAAGAAATCAGCGCGCTCATTAAGCAGCAGATTGAAAACTACGAATCGCAAATCCAAGTGAGCGATGTCGGCACCGTCATCCAAATCGGCGACGGGATCGCGCGCGCTCATGGGCTTGATAACGTCATGTCCGGCGAGCTTGTTGAATTTGCCAACGGCGTGATGGGCATGGCGCTCAACTTGGAAGAAAACAACGTCGGGATTGTTATTTTAGGGCCGTATACCGGCATCAAAGAAGGAGACGAAGTGCGCCGCACAGGCCGGATCATGGAAGTGCCGGTCGGGGAGGCGCTCATCGGCCGCGTTGTCAACCCGCTCGGCCAGCCTGTCGATGGCTTAGGCCCGGTGGAAACGACCGAAACGCGCCCGATCGAGAGCCCGGCGCCGGGCGTTATGGACCGGAGATCGGTGCATGAGCCGCTGCAAACCGGGATTAAAGCGATCGACGCGCTCGTGCCGATCGGCCGCGGCCAGCGCGAGCTCATCATCGGCGACCGGCAAACGGGGAAAACGTCCGTCGCCATTGACACGATCATCAACCAAAAAGACCAAAACATGATTTGTATTTATGTCGCCATCGGGCAAAAAGAATCGACGGTCCGCACCGTTGTCGAAACGCTCCGCAAACACGGCGCGCTCGACTATACGATCGTCGTCACCGCTTCGGCGTCGCAGCCGGCTCCGCTTTTGTTCTTGGCGCCGTATGCCGGTGTGGCGATGGGCGAGTATTTCATGTATAAAGGCCAACACGTGTTAGTGGTCTATGACGATTTATCGAAACAAGCCGCGGCATACCGTGAATTGTCGCTCTTGCTTCGCCGTCCGCCGGGTCGTGAAGCGTATCCGGGGGATATTTTCTACTTGCACTCCCGCCTGCTTGAGCGCGCAGCGAAATTGAGCGATGCCAAAGGCGGCGGTTCGTTGACTGCGCTTCCGTTCGTCGAAACGCAAGCGGGCGACATTTCCGCCTACATTCCGACGAACGTCATCTCGATTACGGACGGGCAAATTTTCTTGCAATCGGACTTGTTCTTCTCCGGCGTCCGCCCAGCGATCAACGCAGGGTTGTCCGTTTCGCGCGTCGGTGGGGCAGCACAAATCAAAGCGATGAAAAAAGTAGCCGGGACGCTTCGTTTGGACTTGGCCGCTTACCGTGAGCTCGAAGCGTTCGCCCAATTCGGCTCCGACCTCGATAAAGCGACGCAGGCGAAGCTCGCCCGCGGGGCGCGCACGGTCGAAGTGCTGAAGCAAGATTTGCATCAGCCGATTCCGGTCGAAAAACAAGTGTTGATCATCTATGCATTGACGCGCGGCTTTTTGGACGACATTCCGGTCAAAGATGTGCGCCGTTTCGAGAAAGAGTTTTACTTGTGGCTCGACCAAAACGGCCAACACTTGCTTGAGCACATCCGCACGACGAAAGATCTTCCGAACGAAGACGATCTCAATCAAGCGATCGAAGCGTTCAAGAAAACGTTTGTCGTTTCACAATAAGGCCGGCGGGGGCATATCGCCCCCTCATGCCTGTTAGAACCCGTGCAGCAAAAAGGTGGTGAAACCTTTGGCATCGTTACGCGATATTAAAACGCGCATCAATGCGACGAAGAAGACAAGCCAAATTACAAAAGCGATGGAAATGGTCTCGACGTCGAAGCTGAACCGCGCGGAGCAAAACGCGAAATCGTTCGTTCCATATATGGAGAAAATTCAAGAAGTCGTGGCCAATGTGGCGCTTGGCGCCGGAGGGGCTTCGCATCCGATGCTCGTTTCGCGCCCGGTGAAAAAAACCGGTTATCTCGTGATCACGTCGGATCGCGGTCTGGCTGGCGCGTACAATAGCAACGTGTTGCGCCTCGTGTACCAAACGATCCAAAAACGCCATGCTTCTCCGGACGAATATGCGATCATTGTCATCGGCCGCGTCGGGTTGAGCTTTTTCCGCAAGCGGAACATGCCGGTCATTCTCGACATCACCCGCTTGCCGGACCAGCCGTCGTTTGACGATATTAAAGAAATCGCCCGCAAAACGGTTGGGTTATTCGCCGACGGTACGTTTGACGAGCTGTATATGTATTACAACCATTACGTGAGCGCGATCCAGCAAGAGGTGACGGAACGGAAGCTTCTTCCGCTCACTGACTTGGCGGAGAATAAGCAGCGCACGGTGTACGAATTTGAACCGTCGCAAGAAGAAATTTTGGACGTCTTATTGCCGCAGTATGTGGAAAGCCTCATTTACGGCGCATTGCTCGATGCAAAAGCAAGCGAACACGCCGCCCGCATGACGGCGATGAAGAACGCAACGGACAATGCGAACGAGCTCATTCGCACATTGACGCTTTCCTACAACCGCGCTCGCCAAGCGGCGATTACGCAAGAAATTACGGAAATTGTCGCCGGAGCAAACGCCTTGCAATAGCGGACTAGCAAGTTAGGAGGGAAAACGATGACAAGAGGACGCGTTATCCAAGTCATGGGTCCGGTTGTAGACGTCAAGTTTGAGAACGGCCACTTGCCGGCGATCTACAACGCCCTGAAAATTCAACATCAAGCGCGCAACGAAAACGAAGTCGACATCGACTTGACATTGGAAGTCGCCTTGCACCTTGGCGATGATACAGTACGGACGATCGCGATGGCGTCCACAGACGGCCTCATCCGCGGCATGGAAGTCATCGATACCGGTGCACCGATTTCGGTGCCGGTCGGCGAAGTCACGCTTGGCCGCGTGTTCAACGTCTTGGGAGAGCCGATCGACCTCGAAGGCGACATTCCGGCTGACGCCCGCCGCGACCCGATTCACCGTCCGGCGCCAAAATTCGAGGAATTGGCGACCGAAGTCGAAATTTTGGAAACGGGGATTAAAGTCATTGACTTGCTTGCCCCGTATATTAAAGGCGGAAAAATCGGTTTGTTCGGCGGCGCTGGCGTAGGAAAAACGGTCTTGATTCAAGAGCTGATCCACAACATCGCCCAAGAGCACGGCGGGATTTCCGTCTTTGCTGGCGTCGGCGAACGGACGCGCGAAGGGAACGACTTGTACCATGAAATGAAAGACTCCGGCGTTATCAGCAAAACCGCCATGGTGTTCGGGCAAATGAACGAGCCACCGGGGGCGCGGATGCGCGTCGCCTTGACCGGTTTGACGATGGCGGAGTACTTCCGCGATGAGCAAGGGCAAGACGTGCTGCTGTTTATCGACAACATTTTCCGCTTCACGCAGGCTGGTTCGGAAGTATCGGCATTGTTAGGACGCATGCCGTCGGCTGTTGGTTACCAACCGACATTGGCGACGGAGATGGGCCAATTGCAAGAGCGGATCACGTCGACGGCGAAAGGCTCGATCACCTCGATTCAAGCGATTTACGTCCCGGCCGACGACTATACGGACCCGGCTCCGGCCACGACGTTCTCGCACTTGGATGCGACGACGAACCTGGAGCGGAAGCTCGCGGAGATGGGGATTTATCCGGCCGTTGACCCGCTCGCCTCGACGTCGCGCGCGCTGGCGCCGGAAATCGTCGGCGAGGAGCACTATCAAGTCGCCCGCAAAGTGCAGCAAACGCTGCAACGTTATAAAGAATTGCAAGACATCATCGCCATCTTAGGGATGGAAGAACTGTCGGACGAAGACAAACTCGTCGTTCACCGCGCCCGCCGCATCCAGTTCTTCTTGTCGCAAAACTTCCACGTGGCGGAGCAGTTCACGGGCCAACCGGGCTCCTACGTGCCGGTCAAAGAAACGGTGCGCGGCTTTAAAGAAATTTTGGAAGGCAAATACGACCATCTTCCGGAAGATGCGTTCCGCTTAGTCGGCCGCATTGAAGAAGTCGTTGAAAAAGCGAAAGCGATGGGTGTCGAAGTGTGACCCGGGATAGGGGGATTGGACAATGAAAACGATCCACGTGAGCGTCGTTACTCCTGATGGCCCGGTGTACGAAGACGATGTTGAAATGGTCAGCATCAAAGCGAAAAGCGGCGAGCTCGGCATTTTGCCGGGGCACATCCCGCTTGTCGCCCCGCTCGAGATCAGCGCGGCCCGGCTGAAAAAAGGCGGCAAAACGCAATACATTGCTGTCAGCGGCGGCTTTTTGGAAGTCCGCCCGGACAACGTGACGATTTTGGCTCAAGCTGCTGAACGGGCGGAGGACATTGACGTCCTCCGCGCCAAAGCGGCGAAAGAGCGGGCGGAGCGCCGCCTGCAAAGCCAGCAGGATGACATCGACTTCAACCGGGCCGAACTGGCGTTGAAACGCGCCTTGAACCGCTTGAATGTAGCGGAAATGAAGTAAGCAGAGGAGCGGATGTTCCTCTGCTTTTTTTATCTTAATTAGGCGAGAAGACTCCCACTTCAACGAAGCGAAGCGGAGTAAGTGGGAGATGAATCGCCTTAACTATATTTTGCTGAAAATAGGATAGATTCAGTAAAATATAGTATAATATAGTTAGATGGGAGGTGAAAAAATGTATTTTTGTATCAAACAACAGCTAAATGGTTTGACCAAAGAAGAATACTTGACTCTTCGAGAACTGTGCCATATTGCCAAGAACATGTACAACGTCGGATTGTACAATGTCAGACAATACTATTTTGAACACAAGGAATTTCTTAATTATGAGAAAAACTATCATCTTGCAAAAACTAACGAAAACTATAAGCTGTTAAACAGCAACATGGCACAGCAAATTTTAAAAAAGGTCAATGAAGCCTTTAAATCTTTCTTTGGTTTGATCAGTCTTGCCAAACAAGGAAAATATGACCACAAGGCTATCAGTATTCCAAAATATCTTAAAAAAGATGGCTTTCATTCACTGATCATTGGCCAGATTCGTATAGACGGCAACAAATTCACGATACCGTATTCTCGCCTATTTAAAAAGACTCACAAGCCTATCACGATAACGATTCCGCCTGTGTTACTGGACAAAAAGATTAAGCAGATTGAAATCATTCCTAAGCATCATGCCAGGTTCTTTGAGATTCAGTACAAATATGAAATGCCTGAAGATCAAAGAGAATTAAATGACCAAAAAGCACTGGCAATTGATTTAGGATTAAACAATGTTGCCACTTGTGTCACATCAGACGGCAGATCATTCATCATTGATGGGCGGAGATTAAAAAGTATAAATCAATGGTTTAACAAAGAAAATGCCAGACTTCAAAGCATAAAAGATAAGCAAAAAATCAAAGGCACCACTCGTAAACAGGCTTTGCTTGCTATGAATCGCAATAATAAAGTGAATGATTATATCAACAAGACTTGCCGTTACATCATTAACTACTGTATTGAAAATCAAATTGGCAAACTTGTCATTGGCTATGCGGAAACATGGCAACGCAATATGAATCTAGGAAAAAAGACAAATCAAAACTTTGTCAATATTCCTCTCGGTAACATAAAAGAAAAACTAGAATATCTTTGTGAATTTTACGGCATTGAATTCTTGAAACAGGAAGAATCCTATACGTCTCAAGCCAGCTTTTTTGACGGCGATGAGATTCCTGAATATAATGCCGACAATCCAAAAGAATATAAGTTCAGCGGCAAACGTATTATGTAAATTATCACTTTATTTCGGAACAAAAGAGACATTTTTTTGCACATTCCTTCAGAAAGCCCTCTCCCCTTTTCTGAAAGAATGTGCTAAATTTTTTGTGAATTATTTCGGAAGAGAAAATCCATCGGTTCATAGGAGGGGGAGGAGGACGTGATTCAATTTCATGACTTTGGCATTGACGTCCAAACGTATGCAGAGCGTGGAAAAGAAAACGACTTCCCTCTTCTGAAAAAGTGTCCGCATTGCCGGGCCAAGCGCCCGTTGCACCGCCACGGTTACTATAAGCGAAACGCATTGACCCCACATGGCGATTATCGCATTTGGATTGTCCGGTATCGCTGTCGGGAATGCTTGAAGACGGTGAGTGTGCTGCCTTCCTTTCTCCTCCCGTATTTTCAGTATACGTTGTCCGCCATATGGCAAGTCGTGAAAGAGCAGTTGGGATTGACCGAAAGGACGAACCAGGCTCCGTTTCTCCCGACAAAGGACGGCATCATCTTTTATGTCCGACGGTTCTACCGAAACCTATCAAGCCTTCATAGCTTTTTTGCGAGGCGGTGGAGGATCATAGGCCCTATCGTGAAAAAAGAAAAGGAACGGGCTTCTTGGTGGATCCAGACGTTAGAGGAACACGGTCTTGATTCGGCCATCAGAGAGATGTGGGAGGGCGGATTCCGACACCCTTTTGCGAATTAAATGGGATCCTGATTTTACATACATACCCTAAATTGGAAATAGTTTCGGTTCCCACAAACCTTTCCTATCGACGGAGAAAAAGCAATTCGGTACGATAAGGGCAGACGGACCGGAACGGTCCTGATTCCAAGTGAGACAAGGAGGAGATTTGAATGAATGAGTCGATGAGACACGACATTGCCCTGTTTCGGTACGGGCTAATCGCTCCGTTGGTGAATGGGCAGGTGGAACCGAAGACGTATCTGAAAGAGGTGAGCGAGCGAGTGCACCATGTTCCCCACCAGGGAGACAAACGAATCGCAGCCAAGACGATCCTCGATTGGTGCACCCGATACAAAAAAGGGGGCTTTGACGCCTTAAAGCCGAAGCGCCGTTCGGACCGCGGCCACTCAAGGCGTCTGTCGCCCGATGATGAGGATCATATTTTAGCCCTAAGAAAAGAACATCCCACCATGCCCGTGACGGTGTTCTACGAACACCTGATCGAGCAGGGGGAAATCCCAGAAAATCATACCTCTTACTTTACTATATACCGATTGTTGAAAAAACACAACCTGGTGGGAAAAGAAATCTTGCCGATGCCGGAGCGAAAGCGTTTTGCGTATGACCAGATCAATGAGCTATGGCAAGGGGACTTATCCCATGGACCCACGATTCGCGTCCATGGGAAAGCCCAGAAAACGTTTTTGATCGCGTATATCGATGACTGCTCGCGGTTAGTGCCATATGCCCAATTTTTCCCTTCGGAGAAGTTTGACGGGCTGCGGATCGTCACGAAGGAAGCGGTGCTTCGTTGCGGGAAGCCGAAACGCATTTACTCGGACAACGGGAAAATTTATCGGTCCGAGGTGCTGCAGTATGCGTGCGCCGAGATGGGGATTACACTCATCCACACCCAGCCGTATGACCCGCAAAGCAAGGGAAAAATCGAACGGTTCTTCCGCACCGTACAGACACGGTTTTATCCACTGTTGGAGCTGAATCCGCCGAAATCGCTTGACGAGTTGAACGAGCGTTTTTGGAAGTGGCTTGAAGAGGAGTATCATCGAAAACCGCACGCCTCACTGGACGGAAAAACGCCGCATGAGGTGTTTCAATCGCAAGTGCATCTCGTGTCGTTCATCGAAGATGGCGATTGGCTGGATGCGATTTTTCTGAAACGGGAGCACCGCAAGGTGAAAGCCGATGGCACGATCACCCTGAATAAACAGCTATACGAAGTGCCGCCTCGGTTCATTGGGCAATCGATTGAGCTCCGCTATGACGAACGAGGCGTCTATGTGTACGAAGATGGCAAACGGGTGGCGGAAGCCATTCGGGTGCGTTTGGAGGACAATGCCTATGTAAAACGCCATCGGTCCCCGTTTGCGGCGATTCCGGCGAAGGAGGGAGAACACGGTGTATAAATCGTTTTACTCCCTTTCGCGGGAGCCGTTTGCGAAAGAAACAGACCCGTCCGAGGCGTATCAAGGGGCGTCATTTCAGGAAGCGTTGCGGGCGCTGGAGTACGTGAAACGAACCCGGGGGATCGGGCTGTTGATCGGAGAGCCGGGGGCGGGCAAGACGTTCGCCCTTCGGGCGCTGAAAGAGTCATTGAATCCATCATTGTATCATGTCGTCTACTTTCCGTTATCCACCGGAGGCGTGATGGATTTTTACCGTGGACTGGCCTTGGGATTAGGAGAGGAACCGAAGTACCGCAAGGTAGACCTCTTCCGCCAAATCCAGCAGGCGATCGAGCGATTGTATCATGAACGGCGGATCACGCCGGTGTTCATTTTGGATGAGATGCATTTAGCGAAGGATGCATTTTTACAGGACATCGCGATCTTGTTCAACTTTGAGATGGATTCGACCAACCCATTTGTCTTGATTTTGGCCGGGCTGCCCCATTTACAGGGGAAGCTGCGGCTCAATCAGCACCGCCCTCTCGACCAGCGGATCATCATGCGATACCGGATGGGGCCGCTGGAGAAGGAAGAGGTGGCGGGCTACATCGAGCATCGGATGAAACAGGCCGGGGCGAAGCATCCGATCTTCACCCCATCGGCGTTAGAGGCGATTGCCCTGCAGTCGCGGGGATGGCCTCGGGTGATCAACACGTTGGCCACGACGTGCCTGTTATACGGGTATCAGCTGAAAAAGGACGCCATTGACGAAGAAGTGGTGCGCATGGCCGCAGAGGAAATGGGGTATTAGCATGAAAGGGGCCGAATCGGCCTCTTTTGTGCTTTTTCTTTTCCATCGGTCCATCAGGCGCGCTGGAAATCTTCATCTGAAAGAGCGTGCAAACGTTCCGAAAGAATGTGCAAAATCCGGAACAATCCGCAAAAATTTTGCACATTATTTCCGAATCCGCCTGAAATAATTTGAAAAAGGGATTCTGAAATAATGTGCTAGTTTACAGTATTAAGCGCGGCTTGTATCGAACAAAGTCTGGCAAACTAATGAATGCTGATGTCAATGGCGCATTAAACATCTTAAAGAAAAGTAAAGCTGTAGACCTGAGTGTCTTATGCTCTAGCGGCGAAGTGGACACGCCTCAAAGAATAAGGATTGCTTGAAGCAGTCAAACTTCTTTGGAAGCCCCCACTTCAAATTTTCGCTAGAAAATTAAGTGGGGGTAGTTCACTGCCAGATCACTTGAAGCTGCGGCTTTCTCCTCTGCGTTGCGGTCTTTCTGCAAGCCGAAACATGCGTCATTCCTCGTCCTTTCCCCCTTTCCCCTTTGAGGCGGCAACGATCAAGGGGCATCATTGCAGCCATGGCATTGGCATCATACTCCGCGGAGCTTTGCGTGTGAGTAAAATATTTGTGGGTGACATTCAGGAATGATTCCCGACGAGGGTTGCGAACTTTTGTTCGCGACGCTCGTCGGGGCCACCAAGCGAAGCGTGGTAGAAAAAAGCAAATGTCATGCAAAAAGGACTCTCTCCCTGCTATGATGGTGATTGTCAACATCAACCGAAAACAGGAGGGAGAGAGTCCATGAAACATCTTACCACAGAATGGCCTTTATTAAAAGAGCTGGAGGAACAATTAGTCAGAACTCTTCAAAAGGTGTTCGCTGTCTTGTTGGCGGCCCTTTTGGAGGAGATTGATCAACAACTGGCGGAAGCGCGGGACAAGCGCCGGTATCAGCTGAAAGACAAACGGCCGACTACGATCCAAACGCTGTTTGGAGAAGTGACGTTTCGACGGAACGACTACTATGACCGGCAAACGGGGAACTATACCTTCTTGCTGGATGCCGAATTAGGCTGCTGGAAAGACCAAGGGCTTCGGGCGTTTCTGAGGGCGATGGCGGCCCGAATCGACGGGATTTGGCGGAGAAATGGGCAGTTGGTGGAGGAAGAAGAGACCCGAACGGCGGCCTCGGCCTCAACAAAGTCCAAGCGGATCGAACAGGCCAAACGGAAGGCCGGACGGTTATGGGCAGATGTGGTGCGTCAGAATCTACCGTGTCTGCAGCGGTCATCCGGGACGCCGATCCATCAAGCGTTGTCGGCGCTTCGGGATTTTGGTTGGGTGTAAAAAAATGGAATACAATATCATCACTTCAAGATGAGGGATGAGAGTCCGAAAGCGCTTACGATATCAATTCCTGAAAATGGTTCGATAACTAGTGATTGACAACGCCCGTAGTGAACCGAAAAAATGTTCTCCACAAAGTCTTGACTGACTCCGCCCAATTTGGGCATTTTGGCGATTTTTTGCCGTAACGGTACAATAAGGGGAGAGGGAACCCTCTCCTCTTTTTTGTTGAACAGAGGGGAAACCGCCTCATCAAGAGGATGGGGGACGTTTGCATGGTTTAGGAGGAGGTGGAGCGCGGTGATGCCCATCATCGGTCAACAGGCGCTGCTGTCGATTATCATTCATTTAGTGTTCATGGCGGTGACGTGGTGGACGCTGCAAGCTGTCCGGCTTGAAGTGCTTCTGAAGCCGAACCGCGTCGTCCAAGGGCGGCTGCTGTACATTTTATTGACGATTGCGATCGGCTCAACGGTTGCGAACTTTTTCCTCGACTATTGGGCATGGTCGACCGATTTGCCGTATTTGTTTCGCGACTAGCAGCGCCCCGTCCGCGGCAGGGCAGGCTTCATGCCGCCGACACGCTCGTTTTGGCCGCAACAGGCTATGCGATCGGCCGCGCGCGGCCGACGCATCTTCCATATGGCGCCATTGATCTGCATGGGTGGCCGGGTCTTTTTCGGCCGAGTGGACGATCCGTCCACTCTATTTTTATGCATAAAAACGATTTCAAAAATCGCCGGTTGTCGATTTTTTGGACGTATGTTCCCTGTCCTGGTGGCAACAATAACAAGTAAGGAGAGGAAGGGAACGAAGATGAGAAAAAACCGGATGAAATGGCTGCTGGCGCTCATGCTGGCCAGCCTGTTTTTCGCCGCCTGGCAATACCGGACAGAAGGCGCGCAGGGGGACGAATGGTCAAAACCGATGGAAACGATGGCGCACACGCTGGCGCAACACGGTGCTTCGCTTGGCCGCTGGGTCATTTACACAAGAGAGTATGCCCACGATATTCAAAATGATGCGGACTTTTTCAAAAAAATGGCGGAATTGAAACAAACATATCGTTCGTTTCACTGGTCGTTTGCCAAAAGCGGACATTGGCAAAAAGCGATCGGCAAAAACGAGCACGCCTTCTTCCAAGAACAAATCCAGCTCGTGATGACCGTCACAAACGGTACGCCGCAAACGTATATCCTCTATGAAGCAACGGGCCCCAAATGGAGCCGGATTGGGTGGAAAGAAGCAGCACGCCAGATTCAAATGAAGACGAACGGCCTATTTGTGAACGCCCCTACATTTTATGCTTGTATTGAAGGCGAGTTCAATGGTAATATGAAAGGTGGTTTGTTCGATCAGGCTTCTCGGCTGGTGCGCGACTTTCAAGCGAAACCGGTTGAGTGGTTGCGGGAAGAGTCATTCGTTTCCCTGTCTGCATATACTGGGCAGTGGAAGAACGTTCTCCCGGCCGCCAAGCAACAGCCGATCAACCTGCAACTCGCCTTGAGGGAAAGATTGGACGGCAAGATGCGCGTCGTTGTTGGAACCCCAATCATTACCATTGAATATTAATATAGAGAAATTGGACGCGGAGGGGAATACCTTGGAAAAGATCATCGTCCGTGGCGGAAACCGGTTGAGCGGCACCGTCAAAGTGGAAGGCGCAAAAAATGCCGTTTTGCCCGTCATTGCTGCCACCTTATTAGCGACAAAAGGAACTAGCACGATTCATGATGTGCCTGCTCTTTCCGATGTATATACAATCAGTGAGGTGCTCCGCTATTTAGGCGCCGATGTGCAAATCGCCGGCAATACGGTAACGGTCGATGCGACCGCTCCGCTGACGGTGGAAGCGCCGTTTGAATATGTGCGGAAAATGCGCGCTTCCGTGCTCGTCATGGGACCGCTGTTGGCCCGCAACGGCCGCGCCCGCGTCGCCTTGCCGGGTGGCTGTGCCATTGGTTCGCGCCCGATCGATCAACATTTAAAAGGATTTGAAGCAATGGGCGCCTTCGTGAAAGTCGGCAACGGCTTTATCGATGCAGAAGTGAACGGCCGTCTCCGCGGCTCCAAAGTATACTTGGACTTTCCAAGCGTTGGGGCAACGGAAAATATTATGATGGCCGCGGTGCTCGCGGAAGGTACAACTGTGATCGAAAACTGCGCCAAAGAGCCGGAAATTGTCGATTTGGCGAACTTTTTGAACGCGATGGGCGCCAAAGTGCGCGGCGCCGGGACCGGCACGATTCGAATCGAGGGAGTTGACGAGCTCGTCGGCACGTCCCACACCGTCATCCCGGATCGCATTGAAGCTGGCACCTTTATGGTGGCAGCCGCCATCACCGGCGGCAACGTCCTCGTGCAAGGAGCGGTTCCCGAGCATTTAAGTTCGCTCATTGCCAAAATGGAAGAAATGGGCGTGACGATTATCGAAGAAGAAAACGGTGTGCGCGTCATCGGTCCGGAAACGTTGAAAGCCGTCGACATTAAAACGATGCCATACCCAGGTTTTCCAACTGACATGCAATCGCAAATGATGGCGCTCCTGTTAAAAGCGGAAGGCACGAGCATGGTCACCGAGACTGTCTTTGAAAACCGCTTCATGCATGTGGAAGAATTCCGCCGGATGAACGCGGATATTAAAATTGAAGGGCGCTCTGTCATTATTAACGGTCCGTGCCAGCTGCAAGGCGCTGAAGTAGCGGCCACCGATTTGCGCGCTGCCGCCGCTTTGATTTTGGCTGGACTTGCGGCGGACGGCTACACGCGCGTGACCGAGCTTCGTCATCTTGACCGCGGCTATGTCCGCTTTCATGAAAAACTGGCCGCGCTTGGCGCTGACATTGAACGCGTTCGGGAAGAAACAGAACAACTCGACCCGATCCAAGCGATCGAATGGAACGGATAATGGCGAAAAAACGACCGTGAACTGCCTGTTTCGGCGGGGAATGGTCGTTTTTTGCATTTTCTCACGCCTAGACCTAAAAACGGGAATTGACGCTTATCGAATGGTCGTTTTTTGCATTCTCTCCCCCCCGCTTGGCCGGCCAATGCCGGCTCTCCGCTTTCCGCTGCACGGAAGAGGGCGCGCATCCGCTCGTTCAAGGACAGGAGGAGACGCGAAAGAAAACAGTCATATATACTTGTCCGAGCCCATAACTATAAGTAACGAACGGAAGCCATGCAGGCATTGATTGATCATGTCCGCTTGGGCTTAGAAAATGCATATTGGGGGCTCGGCTATGGTGAAACGACTGAAACCGGTCATCGTACTTGCACTATGCCTGTTTGTGGCCATCCTCGTCATTCCTGCAGCGCTTGTCCTGCCGTTTTACGATGGGAAGGTGGCGAAATTGACGGAACAGTTGCAGAAGCACGAACAACTCCAGCGTTCGCAGGCAGCCGAAGGGCCGTCCATTGACGTGGCGGTTTACCGAAGCAAAGAACAGCGCGTGGAAAAAATCCCCCTTGAACAGTACGTCATCGGAGTGGTGGCGGCGGAAATGCCGGCCGAATTTGAGCTCGAGGCGTTAAAGGCGCAGGCCTTAACGGCACGAACGTACATCGTCAAACAGATGCTCGCCAACCAGCCGTTCCGCCTGCCGCAAGGAGCGAATGTGACCGACACAGTGGCGCACCAAGTGTATTACAGCGATGACGAACTGCGGAAGTTATGGGGAAGCGATTACGACTGGAAGATCAAAAAAGTGACCAAAGCGGTTCTGGATACGCGCGGGCAAATTTTAACGTACAACAACGAACCGATTGAAGCGCTCTTCTTTTCCACAAGCAACGGGTATACAGAAAATTCTGAAGCGTACTGGAAAAACGATATCCCGTATTTAAAAAGCGTCGTCAGCCTATGGGACAAACAATCCCCGAAGTTTTATCAGCGAAAAACGATGTCTGTCGTCGAATTTGAGCGGAGGCTCGGAATCGTGCTGCCAAAAGACGGATCCGTCGGTGTCATTTTATCGCGCACGCCCGGCCGTCGAGTCGGCGAGGTGAAAATCGGCGGAAAGACGTTCACGGGCCGCGAAGTGCGTGAACGGCTCGGCTTGCCGTCGAGTGATTTCACCTGGGTGCGTAGCGGGAATGACATCATCATTACGACGAAAGGTTACGGCCATGGCGTCGGCATGAGTCAATACGGCGCCAACTTTATGGCCAAAGAAGGGAAAACGTACGCCGACATCGTGAAGCATTATTACCGAGGCGTCCGCATCTCTTCAGCGACCGCCTTTTTGAACAAGTTGACCGCCAAACAATGACGGGGCGTCCGCTCCGATTTTTTTTTTTTTTTTGCATAAAATGCGGGGGAATATCAAAAAATAAGCGAAAAAATTGTATTCGGCGTGTATATCTTTTCCTCTTTCTGTTCAAAATGGTTGCTGAGGTGATGAACATGAGAGAGGAACAAAAACAACCGTCGCTGAAGCGTTTCTTCCGCAAGCGTTGGGTATTTCCGGCTATTTATCTATCTTGCGCAGCGTTGATCGTCGCAGGCGCACTTTGGTTCCAAGCGGGCAAACAAGAGAAGTCGGGTGAAAACGACACCGTGAAAAACGGCACCGCCCAGCAGGAAAACCCGGCTGTTCCGGTCAATGAAACGGTCGAAAACATCGCGATGCCTGTGCTTGACCCGAACGCCGTGCAAGTCAAAACACCGTTCTATGATGACAACGCATCAGAACAGGAACAGGAAGCAGCCCTCGTCTTTTACGATCATACGTACCATCCGAACCAAGGGATCGACCTTGTGCGCCAAGACGGCAAAACGTTTGACGTTACGGCTGCATTAAGCGGCACGGTAACGAAAGCGGAAAAAGACCCGATTTTAGGCTACGTTGTGGAAATCAATCATGAACAAGGGGTCACGACCGTCTATCAATCGCTGGCCGACGTGAAAGTGGAAGCAGGCGATACGGTGAAACAAGGCGAAGTGATTGGCAAGGCAGGGCAAAGCGAGTTTAACAAACAAGCAGACATCCACGTCCACTTTGAAATTCGCAAAGACGGCAAACCGGTCAACCCGATCGACTATATCGACAAACCGTTGACCGCCTTGACCGACAAAGCCGAAGACAACGCCGGAACAGATAACGCCAACGCAAGCGAAGAGAAGAACGTGACGCCAAGCGACGAAACCGCGCCGAGTGAACAAAGCCCGGCCAAGGAAACCGAACAAACGCCGGCTGATGACAACAAAACGGCGCCAAGCGACCATGAGCAAGACCAACATGATGACGCGTCTTCCTACAAAACGCCAGACGCCTCGATCGGCATGGCGAGAGCGTAATCGACAAGGCGTCGAGCAAGAGGAAACGAAAAACGCGACGAAAAGGCCTGTCCGTTTGCCAAGACAAGCGGGCGGGTCTTTTTGGTTTTGATGTTTCGAAATCCAAACGGGGAAGCACAGCGACCAAAAGGGTACGTTCTCCATATTGACGAACGAGTGCCTTCGTGACAGCATGGTTCACATCCGTCATCCAACGGTTTTCTCGTTGTCCGATTGTTTTCAACTTCCGACGCGCAGAAGCCGTCCCTTTTTGCTGGAGGGTTTTTCGCATTCGTTTGTACTTGGCACGCTTGATCGAAGTAGACGATAGGTCATGTCGTGTAACTTGGCTTGTGCAAGCACTTTTGTGTCAAGTATCGCCGGTGCTGGGCAAATACTGGGCGAACGCTTATCGGGTGTACAAAGAAGCGCTGAACGGGCCGGAGTTCGCCTCGTGGTTTGCGACGTTTGCGCCGGGCGGCCGCGCGCCGAAGATCGGGGAAGTGTGGGCGTCTCCGGATCATGCGGCGACGCTGCGCTCCATTGCCGAAACGGAGGCGGAAAGCTTTTACCGCGGCGAGCTGGCGGAAAAAATCGCCGCCTTCTCGAAGCAATACGGCGGCTTTTTGGCGGCGGACGACCTCGCCGAGTACGAACCGGAATGGGTCGAGCCGATCTCCGTTTCCTATCGCGGCTATGAAGTGTGGGAAATCCCGCCGAACGGGCAGGGGCTTGTCGCGTTGATGGCCATCAACATCATGAACGGGTTTGACGTGCCAAGCGTCCCGGATGTCGAGACGCACCACCGGCAAATCGAGGCGATGAAGCTGGCCTTTGCCGATGGAAAAGCGTACATCGCCGACCGCCGTTATATGAGCTGCAGCCCAGACGAGCTGTTGTCGGAGTCGTTTGCCGCCATGCGCCGGGCGCAAATCGGCGCGGAGGCGCTGACGCCGGAGCCGGGAACGCCGCCCAAAGGCGGCACGGTCTATTTGGCCGCCGCCGACGGCGAAGGGAATATGGTGTCCTATATTCAAAGCAATTACATGGGCTTCGGCTCCGGCCTCGTCGTCCCAGGCACGGGCATCGCCCTGCACAACCGCGGCCATAACTTTGTCTTCGATGAACGCCATCCGAACGGGCTGGCGCCAAGGAAAAAGCCGTACCATACGATCATCCCCGGCTTTTTGACGAAAGGCGGCGCACCGGTCGGCCCGTTCGGCGTCATGGGCGGATTTATGCAGCCGCAAGGGCATTTGCAAGTGATCATGAACACCATCGATTTTGACTTGAACCCGCAAGCGGCGCTTGATGCGCCACGCTGGCAGTGGATGGAAGAAAAAACGGTGCTCGTCGAGCCGCACTTCCCGCGCCATATCGCCGAAGCGCTCGCCCGCAAAGGGCATGACATTCGCTTTGCCTTAGACGGAGGTCCGTTCGGCCGCGGACAAATCATTTGGCGCGATCCTGACACCGGCGTGCTTGCCGCCGGGACGGAGCCGCACACGGACGGGGCGGTCGCCGCTTGGTGAGACTCACGATAAAGGGATGACTTCGATGAACAAATGGCATTTATTTCTTGCTTTTTTTCGCGTCGTCATGCTCGGGATCATGGCGATCGACTTTTTTCGCGAGTCGTACGAAGGAGCCGGGCTCGTCCAAATGGTGTGTCTCGCTGCCGCCAGCGCCCTGTTGATGTTCGGCAAATGGCGCCTCCATCCGGCGTACGTCATCGCCTTGGCGCTCGTGTACGGGGCGGTGTTTCTCTCGCCATGAATGGCCTCTATGGCTAAAGAAAGATGGAAGGGATGCTTCCTCACAGTGACGGAAGCCTCCCTCTTGTCGTCATTGTTGCCGTTGACAGGCGAACGGGCGCCCTCTCTCACCGGGCTGTTGGCCAACTCGGCACGAGCGGCGTTTGGCATGCGCCACATGCGGCCGGCCGTTTGACTTGTCATTCGCCCGAAGCCTCATTGCACCGTAAACGTCACTTTCGCCCGCGCGTTCGGCCAGTTTTGGTCGGCGAGCCACCACTCAAGCGTATACGTTCCGGGCTCCAGGCCGCGGAACGTCTCCTGAAACGACAGCTCTTCCCCTTGTTTTAACGTGCGCTCTTCGTAAATTTGTGCAAACATCTTCCCTTCGCTGTACTGCTTCACCTTTTGGCCATCGCGGTACAAAATGTAGTCATACTTTTTCGAGCTCGTGAACGTCACCGTTTGCACGCGCTCCGTTTGGTTTTTGACCGTAAACGTAAACACGTAAGCATCGTTTTGCTTTTCGTATGTGAGTGACGGCTCCAACGTTCCGGCGATGATCCCTTTCCCGCCTGTGGGCGCTGGTTTGCCCGCTGGAGCGGAGCCAAGCAAATCATCTTTCGCCTGCGGGCGCTCGTTGCCGCTATTATACATAAACAGCGCACTCGCCGCCGCCACCCCGGCCAACACGGCTGCGACGCCGATCATTTTTCCTTTGCCCATGCCAGATCCTCCTTTTTTCCTCTCTATACATAGTCGTTTCCCATTTCCCTTCCGTTACAAACCGCAAAAAAATTGTGAAAAAACCGTTGTCCGCCTTGATATTTCTGGTATATATTCCCGTTTTGTCTAATAAAATGTTACAAATTGAACAGCAATGAGAGTGGTTGAGGTGGGGATCGTTCACAACCGGCAAGCGACGCGGCGAAGACGCTTCCAAGACATCCAACGAAAGCGGCGCTCATCAGTGGCAAGACGAGTCTCATTTCACACTTCTCACTTCTCACATCCAACTTAGGGAGGGCGAGTGGTGTGCACGATTACATCAAAGAGCGTACGATCAAGATTGGCAAGTATATCGTGGAGACGAGGAAAACCGTTCGCGTCATCGCGAAAGAGTTTGGCGTGTCGAAAAGCACCGTGCATAAAGACTTGACCGAACGGCTGCCGGAGATCAATCCGGAGCTGGCCCAAGAAGTGAAACAAATCCTCGATTACCATAAATCGATCCGCCATTTGCGGGGCGGGGAGGCAACGAAGAAAAAGTATAAAAAGCAGACGGTGAAAAACAACTGACTTTTTCCTTGCCATCTGCCGTTTGCAGTATCATTCCGGGGAGCAAATATGGTAGAATAATCTATTAGGAATGATTTCAAGGCAGAGGCAAGGAGGAGCATGTATGTTCTCACGAGATATCGGCATTGACCTAGGCACGGCGAACGTCCTCATTTTCGTCAAAGGCAAAGGCATCGTGCTCAATGAGCCGTCCGTCGTGGCGATTGATAAACACACGAACAAAGTACTCGCAGTCGGCGAAGAAGCACGACGAATGGTCGGACGTACTCCTGGGAATATTGTTGCCATTCGGCCGCTCAAAGACGGCGTCATTGCCGACTTTGACATTACAGAAGCGATGCTGAAGCATTTCTTAAGCAAGCTCGACCTAAAAGGCTTTTTCGCCAAACCGCGCATTTTGATTTGTTGCCCGACGAACACGACATCGGTCGAACGGAAAGCGATCAAAGAGGCAGCAGAAAAAAGCGGCGGCAAAAAAGTGTACTTGGAGGAAGAGCCGAAAGTCGCAGCCATTGGCGCCGGAATGGACATTTTTCAGCCGTGCGGAAACATGGTCGTTGATATTGGCGGTGGCACGACCGACGTGGCGGTTCTCTCGATGGGGGACATTGTCACCGCCTCTTCCATTAAAATGGCCGGGGACAAGTTCGATATGGAAATTTTAAACTACATCAAGCGCGAATATAAGCTGCTCATCGGGGAACGAACGGCCGAGGAGATTAAAATCAAAGTCGCAACGGTATTCCCAGGCGCACGGACCGAAGAAATCGACGTCCGCGGCCGCGATCTCGTCACCGGACTGCCGCGCACGATCACCGTTCGATCGGAGGAGATCGAACGGGCGCTTCGCGAGCCGGTGTCCTTGATTGTACAAGCCGCGAAAAGCGTGCTCGAGCGCACGCCGCCGGAACTGTCGGCCGACATCATCGACCGAGGCGTCATCTTAACGGGCGGCGGCGCCCTCTTGCATGGCATCGATCAGTTGCTTGCCGAAGAGCTGAAGCTGCCGGTGTTCATCGCCGAAAATCCGATGGACTGCGTCGCCCTTGGCACCGGGCTGATGCTTGAGAACATCGACCGCGCGTCGAAATCGCAGTTGGTGTAAAAAAGGAAAAGCAGGGGATGCGGCTGCCGCCCCCGCCCGCCTATAATGGAATCAACAAGCCGCCCGCCAACGCCGGCAGCGGCTTTCTGCCACGAATTTTCATGGACAAGCGAGGGAGCTGTCATGCTAAGAGGATTGTATACCGCCGCGAGCGGCATGCTCGCCCAGGAGCGGCGCGTCGAGATGCTGACCAACAACTTGGCGAACGCCGAAACGCCGGGATACAAAGCTGATGCAGGAGCGATGAGAGCGTTTCCGGAACTGTTGATGAGCCGCCTCGAGGACGAGCCGATTCCGACCGCCCCGCCGCGCGCCATTCTGACGCAAACGGCGATCGGGCCGCTCCAGACGGGTGTCTATATGCAAGAACTCATCCCGAACTTCCGCCAAGGGGATATGAAAGAAACCGGTCTCTCCACTGATGTAGCCTTAGTCGATGGACAAGTCCCGGTCGACCCGGCAAGCGGGCAGCGCGGGGCGCTCTTGTTTGCCGTCGAAAACGGCCAAGGCGACATCCGGTACACGCGCAACGGCCATTTCACCGTGAGCCCGGACGGCTATTTAACCACGCAAGACGGTTGGTATGTGCTCGATGGCAATGGCGAGCGCATCGCCGTTCCGAATGAAACGTTCGCCGTCCGCGACGACGGGACGATCATCACCGGAAACCGGGAAATCGCCCGCCTTGGCGTCGCCTTCGCCGCCAACCCGCAAACATTGGTGAAGGAAGGAAACGGCCTGTTCCGCAGCACGGCAGGGCCATTGCCGCAGGCGCCCGGCAATGTCACGTATACCGTCAAGCAGCGGTTTCTCGAACGGTCGAACGTGGACGTTGAGCGGACGATGACCGACTTGCTCGCGGCTTACCGAACGTTTGAAGCAAACCAAAAAATCATCCAAGCGTACGACCGCAGCTTGGACAAGGCCGTCAATGAAGTCGGCCGCCTGAAATGATGACAAAAGGAGGACAAGCCCGTGCTTCGTTCGATGCTCACCGCCGCCAACACGATGAACGCCTTGCAAGAGCGGCTTGATACGATCAGCCACAACATCGCCAACAGCAACACCGTCGGCTTTAAACGGCGCGAAGCGCGCTTCGCTGAGCTCCTCGCCCAGCAAGTCGACCGCCTCCCCGCCGACGAAGCGCCACGTGAGACGCCGGCCGGCGTGCGTTACGGCAACGGGGCGCGCCTCGCCTCGACGATGCTTGTGTCTGCTCAAGGAACGCTCGTCGAGACCGGCCGCGCGCTCGATTTCGCCTTCACCGCCGCCAACCAATGGTTTCGCGTTCAAGTCGCCAATGCCAACGGTGACACAACGATCGGCTACACCCGCGCTGGCAACTTTTCTGTCACTCCTATGGACGGGCGTCTTGCCCTCGTGACAAGCGACGGCCGCCCGGTGCTCGATGAAGCGAATCGGCCCATCGAATTTCCCACCGGCACAACCGGCTTTCAGCTCTCCCCAACCGGGATGCTGACGGCCACTGATGCCAGCGGTGCGGTTGTTGCCCGCGTGAACCTTGGCGTCACCGCCATTGACCGTCCGCAGCTTCTCGAAGCCCAGGGAGACAACGTCTTCACCTTGCCGGATGTCCCTGGCGCCGCTCGGGAGCTCAACGGCAATTTGCGTGGCCAAATCGGCGTCAAGCAAGGCGCCTTGGAACAGTCGAACGTCGACCTTGGCGAAGAAATGGTTGGCCTAATGGCGACAAACCGAGCGTATCAGCTGAACGCCCGCGCCATTTCCATTTCGGAACAAATGCTCGGGCTGATTAACGGCATGCGCTCCTCATAAGGAGGATCGCGATGAGTGACGAGAGGCATCAAGAGCGTATGCATCGGCCGTCTTCCCGGATGGCAAGGCGGAAAGGCCGAGTGAGAAAGAGCCCGCCGGCTCCCGCTGAACCGGAAGCCCAAGCCCTTCCGGCTGAAGAGGAGGCGGCCGCGCCGCGCCGTTTCGCGCGCACCCGGCTCATCATCGTCGCCGCCTTGATGGCCTTAAGCCTCGCCGCCGGCGCGGTCGTTGGCTACAGCGCCATCGGCGACGGAGCGTGGCTTGACGTGTTCCGCCCCTCGACGTGGCAGCACATCCTCGACTTTGTCGAAAAAGGGACGTAAGCAGCACCTCGCCGCGTCATCGTCTTGATGATCATGAAAAAGGAGTGTTTCTATGCTTGACATCCAACAAATCCAAGCGATCATCCCGCACCGCTATCCGTTTTTGCTTGTTGACCGCATTCTGGAAATCGAAGAAGGAAAGCGCGCCGTCGGCATCAAAAACGTCAGCGCCAACGAAGCGTTTTTCGCCGGCCACTTCCCCGAATACCCGGTCATGCCCGGCGTGTTGATCGTCGAGGCGCTCGCCCAAGTCGGCGCCGTCGTCCTCCTGCAAAGCGAAGAAAACCGCGGCCGCCTCGCTTTTTTCGCCGGCATCGACAACTGCCGCTTTAAGCGGCAAGTGAAACCAGGCGACCAAATTCGCCTGGAAGTCGAAATTCTCCGCGCCCGCGGCGCCATCGGCAAAGGCAAAGGCACCGCCACCGTCGACGGCGAACTCGTCTGCGAAACAGAGCTCATGTTCGCCCTTGGTGAGAAAACAAACGGCTGACCAACGCGCGCTCCTTTGCGGGGCGCGTATGTTCATTCCCCTAAACGCCACCTCCGCATTTGTTTCATTCCCCTTGCATGAAATGCGCTCTTCTGGGAAAGATAAACAAGGACCGGTCTTACATAAGGTCACAACAACACGAAGAAAGGAGAAGGTGCCATGAAAAAAAAGGCGTTGCTGTTCAAACTGTTCAGCGCCATCGTCGCCCTCTTTTTAGCGTCCGGATGCAATGGCGACAAAGACAATCCGCCGCCGCCGAACAACAATCAAAACGATGTCAACGACCTAGACGTGAACCCGGCCGATGACATCAACCAAAACGATGACGTCGACAACGACAAAGACAACGACGGCATCCCGGACAACCGCGATGCTGATTTGAACGACAACCAAAACAATCAACTCCCGCCGGGAGACGACACGAACAACGGACCGGGCGACGATGAGCACGATACGGTTCCGGACCGCGAAGACCCAATTGAAGACCCGCAAGACGCTAACGACAAAGACAATAAAGACGAATAACGAAAAAAGGCTGCCGATCGAGGCGGCCTTTTCGTTTCGCCAAAATTAGTACTGATTTAGGCTAGATATGTTTCGCTTCATTCGCTATAATGGGAATGTCGATTCATGTTCGAAAGATCGGGACAGAGGTCGAACATCGGGATGTTCTTGCGGAGGAAACATTTGTACAACCTTCCCTTTTGCATCAGAGGGGGCGTACGTACCGCGAACGTCAACCAAGAAGGAGACAGACAAGAGAGGGGGAATACTGGTGGAAGAAACGATCAGCCTGCGTGAGCTGTTCGAAACATTGCGCAAACGGCTTTGGCTCATCGTGCTGATCACCGCGCTAGCGACCGTTGTAAGCGGTGTGGTCAGCTATTTTCTATTAACGCCGATTTATCAGGCATCGACACAAATTCTCGTCAACCAAGCGAAATCGGAGCAGCAGCTCTACAACTTCAATGAAATCCAAACGAACGTGCAGCTCATCAACACGTACAGCGTCATCATCAAAAGCCCGACCATTTTGGAAAAAGTGAAAGACGAGCTCCGCCTTGACCGGACGATCGACGAGCTGAACGAACAGATTCAAGTCTCAAGCGAAAAAGACTCGCAAGTGTTCTCCGTCACCGTCCAAGATCCCGATCCTGCCTTGGCGGTCAAGATCGCCAACAAAACCGCGGAAGTGTTCAAAAACGAAATCGTCAAAATCATGAACATCGACAACGTAACGATTCTCTCGAAAGCGGAAGTGAAAGACCATCAAGCCCCGGTCAAACCGAAGCCATTGCTGAACATGGCCATCGCCTTTGTCGTCGGCTTGATGACGGGTGTAGGGCTTGCGTTCTTGCTTGAATATTTGGACAACACGATCAAAACGGAAGAAGACGTCGAAAAACATCTCGGCCTGCCGGTGCTCGGCGCGGTCAGTTTGATCACGGCGGAAGGTAGGAAAAAAGCGAAACACGAAACCGTCATTCCACAAACAAGAGGTGAAACCATTGGCTCGTAAACCAGCAGCATCAATCCGCAAAGCGGAGCGGAAGCTGATCACATTTGACAATCCGAAATCGCCCATCGCAGAGCAATATCGGACGATCCGGACGAATATCCAGTTTTCATTCATTGATGCGCCGCTTCGTTCCTTAATTGTCACGTCAACGCGGCCTGGCGAAGGGAAATCGACCACCGTGGCGAACTTGGCTGTCGTCTTCGCCCAACAAGGGAAAAAGACGCTACTTGTTGATGCTGATTTGCGCAAACCGACGGTGCATTACACGTTTCGCCTGAACAACTACATGGGGCTGACGAACGTCTTAACAGGCTCGGCGCCGCTGTTGCCGACGTGCCAAGCGACCGAAATCGATCACTTGTCGGTTTTGACGTCGGGCCCGATTCCGCCCAACCCCGCCGAGCTCCTCAGCTCGAAAGCGATGGCGCAATGCCTCGAACAGCTGTATGAGACGTTTGACCTTGTCGTCTTCGACACTCCGCCTGTCTTGGCCGTGACAGACGCGCAAATTTTAGCCAATCAATGCGACGGCACCGTCTTGGTCATCGAAAGCGGCGGCACGGAAATCGAGGCGGCCGTCAAGGCGAAGGAGCTGCTCGAAGCGGCCAACGCCAAGCTGCTCGGCGTCGTTTTGAACAAGCGGAAGCACCGCGACGGCGGGTATTATTATTACTATCAATACAAGTAACCAAAAACGGCTTCCCGACCGCGGGAAGCCGTTCTGATAGAGAAAAGGGGGAGAGCCGTTGAGAAACTTCATCTTGATCTTGTTGTTCACCGCCGCCTGCCTTGCCTTCATCATAACCGGGCATTTGTACTGGGAACGAAAAATCGACGCCACCGTGCAGGCGGCGCGGGCGAAAGTCGAAATATCCGCCAAGCAGGAAACGGAGACGAGCCAAACGGAAGCGATCCTCGCCCGCGCCAAGCAGCTGCCCGCGGCCGCACAAGCTGCCATTAAACGGGCTGTCGAGGAAAAACGCCCAATCCGCCTTGTCATCGCTGGCTCGGAATCAACGCCAGAGAACGGCGGCTGGCCTGATTTATTAAAACAGGCGCTCGACAAAGCGTACGGGAAAGGCGTGTTTCACATCACCGTCCACGAATACGAGGGTTTGACGACCGCCGACGCCGATCGGCAGCGCATCGCCGCCGACTGGGCCAAGGATAAGCCGGATCTTGTCTTGCTTGAACCGTTTTTATTAAACGACAACGGCGTCGTGACGATCGACGACACGCTCGCCCACATCCAATCGATCCTCGCCGGGCTCAAATCCGCGGCCCCGAATGCGGTCGTGATCTTGCAGCCGCCGAACCCGATTTACAACGCGACCTACTATCCGCGTCAAGTGGAACGGCTCGAAGCGTTCGCCAATGAGAACGGCTATCCGTATCTCAACCATTGGCCCGCCTGGCCCGACGATCAAAGCGAAGAACTGAACCGCTATGTCGACCCGCAAACCGACCTGCCGACCGCAGAAGGCGCCAACGTGTGGGCCAATGCGCTCGCCAAGCGCTTCATCGCCCAATAAAAACGCGCACCTTACAAGGTGCGCGTCGCATTTACTTCGCCGCTGTTGCCTTCAACTCCAGATGCTCCTTCAACTCATTTGAAATCGCCAACCGTTCGCTCTCCGGCACAAGCAAGTAATAAATGCCGTTGATTTTCGTCTCTTGTCCCGTAATATGCAGCTGCTTAATGTGCTTGCGGGCGTCTTTGTAATTCGCCTGAATGTATTTCATTTCCTCAAACGTCAAGTTCGTTTTCACGTTTTTCCCGATCGCCGCGAGCACATCGCTGTAGTTTGTGAGCGACGAGAAGCTGGCGCCTTTCTCAATAATCGCTTGAATGATCTGCTTTTGCCGGTCCTGGCGCCCGAAATCGCCGCGCGGGTCGTCGTAGCGCATGCGCGAATATTTCAGCGCTTCGTCTCCGTTCAATGTAATCTCGCCTTTCGGGAAATGCGTTCCTTCATACGTAAACGCGAACGGGTTGTTCACCGTCACCCCGCCGACGGCATTCACGATGTCGCGGAAGCTTTCCATGTTGACTTTAATGTAATAGTCAATCGGAATATCTAAGAAATGCTCCACCGTCGCCATCGTCATCTCCACCCCGCCAAAGGCGTACGAGTGGTTGATTTTATCTTCCGTCCCTTTTCCAACGATTTCGGTCCTTGTGTCGCGCGGCACGCTCACCATCTCAATCGACTGCTTGTTCGGATTCACCGTCATGACAATCAGCGTATCTGCACGCCCGCGATCCCCTTTGCGTTCATCGACACCGATCAACAAAATGGAAATCGGCGTTTTCCGTTCAAACGAAACGTCCTCTTTCCGCTTCTCCGACTTCCAGTTGACGTTCTCGTGCATTTGGTTTGCCGTCTGTTTCACATGATGATAAATAGAATAGGCGAATATTCCCGCTCCAGCGAATAACACAACAAGCAATCCCGCCACCCAGCGGAGCCATGTTTTCTTCTTTTTTCGACGTTCTGCTCTCATGCGCACTCTTCCTTTTCCATTCCGAAATTTTCGTGCATGCCATTTCGATTATAGACCGTTTTCGAAAAGAAGACAACTGACAGCCGCATTGGAAGGCGTTCCAGCTTGCCCCCTAATCGGTGGAATTTTCCTTCCATTTCGATAATGTTCGACAAATATCGCCCATTGATAGCTTGTTTTTTCTATGTTAACATAATAGGTGTTTAGTAGAGCGAAAAAAGGAGGAGTGGACGATGGTCGACATTCACAGCCATATTTTGCCCGGCGTTGACGACGGAGCGGCTGCGATGGAGAACGCCATCGTCATGGCGCAGGCTGCAGCCAAGGAAGGAATCACGACGATCATCGCCACTCCCCATCATCAAAATGGGACGTATGAAAACCCAAGACCAGCTGTCCTTTCCTTGGCGGCTGAGTTGAACGACGAATTGAAACGGCGCGGCATCGACCTCACCGTCCTTCCTGGCCAGGAAGTGCGCATCCACGGCGACTTGCTTGACGGCCTGGCTCGCGGCGAGGTGATGACGCTTGCCGATACGCCATACATTTTGATCGAATTTCCGCCCGATCATGTACCAAAGTATGCGGAGCAGCTCCTCTTTGATGCGCAAGTAAAAGGGTTCATCCCGATCATCGCCCATCCGGAGCGAAACGTTGAAATCATCGAATATCCAGAGCGGCTGTACCAGCTCGTCAAACGCGGTGCCTTGGCCCAGCTGACGGCATCAAGCGTTACAGGCCATTTCGGCAAGAACATCAAAACGTTCTCCTTTCAGCTGATCGAAGCGAACTTGGCCCACTTCATTGCCTCGGACGTCCATAACACGAAAACGCGGCCGTTCCACCTTCGCGAGGCGTACGAAACGGTCCGCAAAGAATTCGGCACCGAGGCGCTCTACTACTTCCGCGAAAACGC
The DNA here is from genome assembly GCF_038593135.1 of Geobacillus sp. FSL K6-0789. Lineage (NCBI taxonomy): Bacteria > Bacillati > Bacillota > Bacilli > Caryophanales > Anoxybacillaceae > Geobacillus > Geobacillus sp. FSL K6-0789. The sequence goes on along the minus strand of NZ_CP151966.1, from coordinate 2,989,292 downwards.
CGAGCAGCTCATCCGCGGCCAAGCCGTATTCCGCGATGAGCCGCAGCGAGTGAGAAAGAAAAAGTTCCTCGGCCTCTTTTAGAAATAGTTGGGAGTATGATATAAAAAAGTAGAAGAGATACTTCTTTTTTTGTCCGTTCGGTGTCGAAACATGGCTTGTTTCTTGTAGAACGATTCAGGATCATGTCGAACGGCATCCAATAGCAGCGGCTCTTTCTTTAAGACAATTCGGCGCGCGGCGAGAGATTCCTAGCAGCGGCTTCTTTGTCTTAAAGACAGGCCTTTTTCTTGCTTCGCGCTTTTTCCGGTGATGTCTCCTTACCGTTATCAATGGAGGCACTCGGCCATGCCGTGGGTGGGGACGATGACGGTCCCGGCACCTTAGACGCCTGTCGTCGAGGGTGTGGCGTGAGGGCGGGTTAGATGCCCGATTTTTCACTCGTTTTTATCTAATTCAGTGATTATGAGTCAGGCGTATCGTTTATAATAGAAAGATAGAGGATCCGTAATCTGCGAAAAGAGGCGATACGCGCATGGAACAAACTTGGGCGTTAAAGGTTGAGCGATTCGGAAAGATCAAACAGGGGGAAATCGATATTGCCCCGTTAATGTTGTTTGTCGGCGACAACAACAGCGGGAAAAGCTATTTGATGTCGCTTCTTTGGGGGGTGTTGTCCGAGGGGCGCAAGCTGTTTCCAAAAGACCCTCCGAACACGTCCACGTACAAGGAAATCGATCGCTTTCTTGAATCGTCTATCGGCGATGACTGCCTCATCCAAGACCGTGAAGCGCAGCTGTTTGTCCAATGGTTTAATGATGTTCTCAGAAACAAAAAAAGCGAGTTGGTTCGAACGATTTTTCGGCGCAAAATCCCGATCGGTTCGTTAAGCATCGAGCGGTACCGCCGTTCTGAACCGCTGCGAATCATCTTTGAAAAGAAAGATTCGCTCCAAGGCGCTCGTTTTTCGACGGGGAAACACTATATTCGCATCCCGTATACGGATCGAAGCAAGGGACAAGCGACAGAGCGGTATCGCATGGCTCAATACATTACGTGGAATTTGCTGATGGATGGACTTACATCGCCGTTTTACCCACCATCCAGACAAGGCGGCATCCAAGGGCGGGCCATTGGCGAAGCGCTGTATTTGCCCGCTTCGAGAACAGGGTTCATGTTGTCTTACAAGGCGCTGGTGCAAGAGATGATGGAACGGATGATCAACGAAGAACATGAGGAACCATCCCTTGACTTCACGTTGCCTGTCTATCGATTCTTGCAAGCGTTGTTGCGTTTGGAGGAAAGCGGACAGTCGAAATATGCGGACATCGGACGATTTATTGAAACCGAGATTGCCAACGGAACCATGGACCAAGAAAAAGGACCGATTCCATCGTTCTACTATTGCCCACAAGGCAAACAAGAGCGCTTGCCGTTATACGTCACATCGTCGCTTGTAACTGAACTGTCGCCGCTCATTTTGTTTTTAAAATCAAAAGCAACGTACCGTTCACTCTTTTTTGAAGAGGCAGAAGCGCATCTGCATCCACGCGTCCAGCGCATATTAGCGACAGCGCTTGTCAAGTTGGCCAACCGAGGCATGCCGGTGTGGTTGACCACCCATAGCGATATTTTGTTCCAACAGGTGAACAATTTGATCAAACTTCACCAGCATCCAAAGAGAGAACAGTTGATGAAAACGTATGGCTATGTCGATGAGGACGCGATTGATCCGAAAAAGGTGAGGGCGTACCAGTTCCGCATGCAAGGCCAAGACACGATCATCATGCCGCTCATTCCGACCGAAAACGGCTTTCCGGCGGAAACGTTCAATGAAGTCATTTGGCAGTTGAATGAAGAGACGTATGCATTCCAGATCGGGGAAGAGGATGGAGAGGATGAATAACCTCGAATACCTTGAGCGAAGCTTTTATGAGAAAACGGGGGAAACAGGCGGAACGTTATATGTGATCGAGCAGGAAAAATCGGGAGAAGCACAAGTAACGCTCCACTGTTCCAACGAAGCCGTAGTGTTTTCGATCAAGCCTAACAACGGATTCCCTTATCTTCGAACCAAAAACACACCCGATGGCATCGTCTTTGTCAGAAGAGAGAAGCAATGTTGGGAACTGCACATTTTTGAATGTAAAAAAACAGTAAGAGTGAAGAGTTGGGAAAAGGCGAAACAGCAGTTTGAAGGAGGCATGCTTCATGCCTATATGTTACGAGGGCTTTTGGATCTTCCGCCTTTTTCAAAAATATGTGTATACACGGCCTACCAGGATGACCATTTATCGAAAAACTCGCCAGATCCAGCTTTGTTTCGGCAGCCGGTGGGCAAACCTGTGAAGAAGCCGCCGTATGCGGACTGGGATGATCCAAGCCTTGTCATTTTGGGGTATGAAGTTCCTCATCAACGCATTCCACTGAATAACTCCGGACAAGGAGAATACACGTTGTAACGTTTCCCTGCCGCGCCATGCTATAATGGCGTCAAGGAGGTGAAGCCATGAGCCAAGAGCTGAAAGAATTGCTTCGTTCCGTCTTGCAAGAAGAACTGAAACCAGTCCACGACAGGCTCGAACGGTTGGAAGGCGCAGTCGGGCACATTCGTCAAGACGTATCGCAGCTGCAGCAAGATGTATCCCAGCTTCAGAAGGAAGTCACCCAACTGCAAGAAGGTCAACGGACATTAGAAACCACGGTTTCCCAAATTCAAAAGGACGTTGCCCAGCTCCAAGAAGGGCAGAATGCGTTGCAGCGTGATGTCGCCCAACTGCAAGAAGGCCAACGGACATTGGAAACGACGGTTTCCCAAATTCAAAAAGACATTATCCAGTTGCAAGAAGGCCAGAATGCATTGCAGCGTGAGATCGGCCAGCTCCAAGAAGGCCAACGGACATTGGAAACGACGGTCTCTCAAATCCAAAAAGACATCACCCAGCTGCAACAAGGCCAACAAACACTAGAACACGAGATGGCCGGCATGAAGCAGATGCAAGAGCGAATCCTCGAAGAGCTGCGCATTTCCAAACACAATCAAGCACTCATTTTAAACGATGTCACCAGCATAAGAAAATCCGTCGATGTCACCGTCTCGTACTTGCAGCGCCGATCCGATGTGATGTTTGACAAACTGATCGATCATGAAAAAGAAATCTTGAATCTGAAATCAAAAATGCCAAACTAAGTCCCGAAAAGGGGCTGTTTTTTATGCCCATATGCATCGGCGCATCGGCGCAGCTGCGGTTGCACCGATGCGCGGGGGCATAGGGGCCAACTATACATAGGGGGTTACATATAGATGAAAAAAGTGCGCAAAGCGATCATCCCGGCGGCGGGGCTCGGCACACGATTTTTGCCGGCGACGAAAGCGATGCCGAAAGAAATGCTCCCGATTGTCGATAAACCAACAATTCAATACATCGTCGAAGAAGCGGTCGCCTCCGGCATCGAAGATATCATCATCGTCACGGGGAAAGGGAAACGCGCGATCGAGGACCATTTCGACAACGCTTTTGAGCTTGAACAAAACTTAATTCAAAAAGGCAAATACGACTTACTCGAAAAAGTAAGAGAACCATCGAAAGTCGACATCCACTACATCCGCCAGAAAGAGCCGAAAGGGTTGGGACATGCCGTCTGGTGCGCGCGCAACTTTATCGGCGATGAACCGTTCGCCGTGCTGCTTGGCGACGACATCGTCCAAGCGGAAACACCGTGCTTAAAGCAATTAATTGACCAATATGAACAAACTCTCAGTTCCGTTATTGGTGTCAAAAGAGTGCCTGATAACGAAACGCACCGTTACGGCATTATCGATCCAATCGAACAACACGGACGCCGTTACCAAGTCCGCCAATTCGTCGAAAAACCAGCGCCAGGCACTGCACCGTCCAACTTAGCGATTATGGGAAGATACATACTTACACCGGAAATTTTCTTATTCCTTGAAAAACAAGAAGCCGGTGCCGGCGGCGAAATCCAGCTCACCGACGCGATTCAAAAATTGAACGAAATTCAACGTGTCTTCGCCTACGAATTCGAAGGCAAGCGCTACGACGTCGGAGAAAAGATCGGATTTATTAAGACGACGATTGAGTTTGCGTTGCAGCATGAGGAGTTAAGAGAAGATCTTATTCAATTCATGGAGAGAGTACTAAATGATCTGAAAGTAGAAGAGAAATAAAAGGAGCATTCCCGTTAGGAGCTTTTCCGGGGACTTGATCAAAAAAAGCCCTCTTGGTATGATGCAGGGGTGTCAAACAATACCTACCATCATGCCAAGGAGGACTTCAGATGAATTGTACACAAAACTATAAAATTGATCAAGTTACGGAACAAACGCTTGTCGTGGGCATCGATATCGCGAAACGAACCCACTACGCCTGCTTCGTGGATGACCGGGGGCGCGTGCTTCGCAAGTCGTTCCCGATCTTCCAGTCGAAAGAGGGGTTTCAGCAGCTGTATAAAGCGATTCAGGAGGCGATGCAAGCGTTTGGGAAGTCAGAGGTGATCGTCGCGGTGGAGCCGACCGGGCACTACTGGTTGAACCTGGCCTACTTCCTCGAGGAGCACGGGATCCCGTTGGTCATGGTCAACCCGGCGCATGTGTGCCGGTCGAAAGAACTCGATGACAACCTGCCGACGAAACACGACGCCAAAGACGCCCTGGTCATTGCCAGACTGGCAAAAGACGGACGATTCCTCGTCCCCCGGCTGCTGCACGAGATCGAAGCCGATTTGCGCGTGGGAAGCACGCTCAAAGAGAAGCTCCGCAAGGAACAGACGGCGGTGAAAAACGCGATCGTCCGCTGGACCGACCGATATTTTCCGGAGTTTTGGACGGTGTTTCGCGACCTGGGGAAAACGGCGCTTTCGGTGCTGGAGTGGACGCCGCTTCCGGCTGATATGGCCGGCCGGACGGTGGAGGAGCTTCTTGAGGTGTACCGGCAAAGCGAAGGGATGAAATGCCCGCAGAAGGCCAAAATTCAGGCGTTGATCAACACCGCGAAGGACTCGATTGGGGTGACGGAAGGGACAGCGATGGCCCGGTTTGAGATCGCCGCGCTCGTCCGCCGATACCGCCAATTGGAGGCGGAGATCGCCGCACTGGACGCCGAGTTGAAGGCATTGGTTCAAACGACGATGGAGTATCAATGGCTGAAAACGGTCGACGGGTTGGGAGACGCCACGATCATCGATCTGCTGGCGGAGATCGGCAGCTTCGCCCATTATCGGGACCCGCGCCAATTGGTGAAGTTGGCGGGCCTGACGCTCAAGGAGAACTCCTCCGGCCAGCGCAAAGGGCAAAAGCACATCTCCAAACGGGGACGGAAACGGTTGCGCTCGGTGCTGTTTCGGGCGATGATTCCGCTGATTCGGCATAACAAGGCGTTTCGCGAGCTGCATGAGTATTATACGACCCGATCCGTCAATCCGCTGACCGGAAAGCAGTCCATCGTCGCCTTGTGCCGGAAGCTGTTGAATGTGCTGTTTGCGATTTGTACGAAGAAACAAGCGTTTGACGCGGAGCGAATGAAACAGGACGTCTTGTCCCAGGTGCAACGGGCGGCCTAAGGCCTCCCCCTGCGAACGGAAGAATCGTTGGACAACGAGATGACACCGGAGAAGCTGGCGTGATTTCATCCATTCGACCTTGAGTCCCTAAAGGAGCTTGGCCGGCCTCCGCCTGATGACGAGACCGAACGAGGGAATGTTGGCGCGAAGACGCCCGGAGACATGGGAGGGTTCGTCCTCATCAGCGACGCGGAGATCCAAAGGGTGCATCGAATATGCTTCCCCCCCGCGGCAGGAAAATATAACCAGCCGTGGCCGCGAAGCGCACCCTAGGTCTGTAAGATATCCACAAAACTGAAAAAGGATGTAAGGGATTTTGTCGAAAAATATTTTTTGGACACCCCTGAGAGGCCGAAAAGCCTTGATAAATCAACATTTCTAGAGGGAGGACCGGGGAGTTGGCAAAGTCGAATACCGCACAGGATGCGGTTGTTTCTAATCAAAGAGTAGAATACACTTTCTTTCAAAGTTTAGAAGATACATCTAAACTATACGCTATTACGAAAAGAACAATGGATATTGTTGGAGCAATCATTGGACTTGTTTTAACAAGTCCACTTTTTTTGATTATCAGCATCTTCTACTTATTCGGTGAATCGAAAGGCCCAATTTTCTTCAAACAAGTTCGTGTAGGAAAAAACGGAAAAAGATTTCATATTTATAAATTTCGCTCGATGATTGTCAATGCAGAGGAAAAACTGAAAGCAGATAAAGAACTGTATGAAAAATATGTAAGAAACAATTATAAGTTAGAACCGCACGAAGATCCAAGAATTACAAATTTAGGACGCTTCTTACGCAAAACGAGTCTTGATGAAATTCCCCAACTGATTAACGTGTTAAAAGGGGAAATGAGTTTAGTTGGACCGAGACCAGTGGTTGAAGAAGAACTAAAAGAATACGGAAGAGAGGTTTCAAAGTTTTTATCAGTTAAGCCAGGAATTACAGGTTATTGGCAGGTAAGCGGAAGAAGTGAAGTCGGGTATCCTGAAAGAGTAGAAGTGGAATTATTTTATGTATATAACCAATCGTTGTTTTTAGATATAGTGATTCTCGTAAAAACAGTTTTGATGGTCCTTTTAAGAAAGGGAGCTTATTGATTATAGGAGAAAAGTATGTATGTCTGATAAAAAAAGATTATTTGAAAACTTTCTATCTTTAGCAACTTTGCAAGGACTAAATTATATACTTCCAGGCGTGTTGATTATCCAATAAAATCCAAAGGGTATAGAAAAAAGAGCACCTTTCCTGTAGAATGTGAGTAGCAACACAAACAAACCCAGGAGGTGCTCTCTATGAACAAGCATACCACACTCCCGAATTTGATGCAAAAACTTGTTTCGGATGAAGAGATTCAACTGATTGCCGAAGCGGTTGGGTATCGTGATTCGTCTCGAACCTTTACGTTGCGCGAGTTGATTCACTTCTTCCTGCTGGCCGCCATGCATCAATGGAAAAGCTTTCGCCACGGAGCCGATGTGGGGCCTCTGTATGGATTGCCGCGATTCCATTATTCAACTGTATCCAAGAAAGCGAAAGAAGTTCCCTATGACATCATGAAACGCTTGTTGGCGTTGATCATTTCCAAGTGCAACCGCCAAACCCGCCGTTCGCTTCGGTTTCCCAAACCGCTTCGGGTGGTGGATTCGACGACCGTCACGGTCGGGAAAAACCGCCTCCCATGGGCTCCGTATCACGGCGAACGCGCCGGAGTGAAGCTGCACGTCGCGTATTCGCCGGAATCCTCGTTGCCGGCAGACGTGGTGGAAACCATCGGACTGCGTCATGATGGCCCGGTGGGAGAACAGTTGACGAACGCTCAACAAGTGCTGGTGGAAGACCGGGCGTATTTCAAAATCGAACGCCTCGATCGATTTGTGGAGCAGCATCAGCTCTTTGTCATTCGGATGAAGGACAACATCGAACTTCATCAGAAAAAAAGCTTGAACCGCCTTCCGAGCGCATCTTCATCGGTTCAAGCCGACTTCACGTGCCAGTTGGGAACGAAACAATACCGCTCCACCAAGCGTCACCGGGTAGTGATCTTTCGAGATGCGAATGGCCGCGACATTCGGGTCGTGACGAACCTCTTCCATGCGTCTGCGGAAACCATTGCCGACATGTACCAACAACGTTGGACTGTTGAGATCTTTTTCCGTTGGGTGAAGCAATATCTGAATGTCCCGACCTTGTTTGGCACGACGGAAAATGCGGTATACAACCAACTGTTTGCGGCGTTCATCGCGTATGTGTTGCTGCGATGGCTGTATGATCAAACCAAAAAACGGACGAACGTCTCTCTTTCCTTCATTTCGTTTGTTCGCCGTTTTTTCTCTGGGCAGCTTCCTCTCGATTGGAAATCCGGGATGGCCGCTGCTTTGTTTGAGTATGCCCAAATTTATGGAAGGCGTATGTCTAATTTTGGATAATCAACACTCGTGATATACTTCCTTTGCTTACACTACCTTATTTAGTGAGGGTTTTAGGTCCGGACAACTACGGATTAGTGGCGTTTGCTCAATCATTCATTCAGTTTTTTATTATTTTAGTTGACTATGGATTTAATCTATCTGCTACAAATCAAATTGCGATTTATAGAGATAATAAAAAAAGAGTTCAAAGTATTTTTAGTACGGTGATGACTATTAAGTTATTCTTTATGATAATAAGTTTCTTTATACTTTGTTTATTGATCTTGTTATTCCCAAAATTTCAAAACCATAAACTAGTATATATAGCAACATTCGGAATGGTTATCGGTAACGTTCTTTTCCCTATTTGGTTTTTCCAGGGAATAGAAAAAATGAGGTATATAACTATTCTTAATATCATTGCCAAAACAATTTTTACGATAGGCATTTTCTTGTTGGTAAAGCAGCGCAGTGATATCCTATTTGTTCCATTGCTTAACTCCCTCGGGACCATACTAGTTGGATTCATATCTTTAGGCATGATAAAAAGAACTTTTGGCGTAAATTTTGTATACCCTAGTTGGAGCGATATTAAGTACCAATTAAAAGAAGGGTGGCATGTATTTATTTCTACAGTAGCTATTAGCTTATATACAGTTAGCAATACATTTATTCTCGGTTTATTTACTAATAATACAGTTGTAGGATATTATGCAAGCGCTGAAAAAATAATAAATGCTGCAACTGGGATTATCAATCCAATTTCACAAACGATTTATCCTTATATTAGCCGATTAATGTCAGAAAGTCCTGAGAAAGGGTTAATCTTTATAAGAAAAATTCTTTTGATAGTCGGTGGTTGTACCTTCCTAATATCTTTAATGATTTTTGTATTTACGGAAAACATAGTAGATATTGTTTTAGGAGATAATTACAGGCAATCTGTTATAGTGCTAAAAATTATTTCTTTTTTGCCATTTATAATAGGATTAAGCAACATTTTCGGCATCCAAACAATGTTGAATCTAGGATACAAGAAAGCTTTCTCAAATATTTTAATGCTGGCTAGCATATTAAATGTTTTCTTAGCTATCATTTTGGTACCTGCGTTTAAACATATAGGAACAGCTTTTGGTGTCACTATTTCGGAGTTTTTTGTTACTTTGGCAATGTTTATGTATTTACATTCGAAAGGAATTAAACTTCTGGAGGGTAAACATGTTTGATTATGTGATTATTGGAACAGGATTTGCTGGCAGCGTGCTAGCAGAACGAATTGCAACACAATTAAATAAGAAGGTATTAATGATTGAAAAACGCAATCATATTGGAGGAAACGCGTATGATTCGTATGACAGTCAAGGTATTTTAATCCATAACTATGGGCCTCATATTTTTCATACGAAAATAAAAAAAGTTTGGGATTATTTATCTAACTTTACAGAGTGGCATTTATATCACCATAAAGTTCTCGGAGTTATAGATGGACAAAAAGTTCCGATTCCATTTAATTTAAATTCCATCAATCAGTTATTCCCTAAAAATTTGGCGGAGCGGTTAGAAAAGAAACTTATCGAAAATTTTGGTTATAACAAAAAAGTGCCTATTTTAAAACTTCGTGAGGTTGAAGATGAAGATTTGAAGTTTTTAGCCAATTATATATATGAGAAAGTGTTTCTTGGTTACACAACAAAGCAATGGGGTGTCACTCCGGAAGAACTAGATCCTTCTGTGACAGGACGGGTGCCTGTATATATCAGTCGAGATGACCGTTATTTTCAAGATCCTTATCAAGGTATACCAAAAGAAGGATATACAAAACTATTTGAAAGAATGTTAGATCACGAAAATATTAAGATTTTATTAAATACAGATTACAAAGAAGTATTACACTTTAATTTTGAAACCGGCGAAGCGAACTTATTTGGACAAAAATTTGACGGAAAAATTATTTATACTGGTCCAATTGATTATTTCTTTGATTACAAGTTTGGACAATTGCCTTATCGTTCCTTGAATTTTAAATTTGAACAATATGATGTCGAGTTTGTTCAAGAAGTAGGCACAGTAAATTACCCGAATGACTATAATTTTACCCGAATCACTGAGTTTAAGTATTTAACTAACCAAAAATCAACCAAAACAACCGTTGTTAGAGAATTTTCACAAAAATATATTCCAGGTGAGAACATTCCTTATTATCCAATCAAAAATGACAACAACTTAGAACTTTATAGAAAGTATATAGAAGAGGCTAGAAAATATAACAAGGTCATAATGGTGGGAAGATTGGCAGAATATCAGTATTATGATATGGATATGGTAGTAGGAAAAGCATTGAGAACTTTTGAAGAGAAAATTAAAAGAAATTTATAAATCTATATAGGTTGTAATAAAGAATTTCCGACCTCCATGTCCCGTCTTTACTTTATCACCTAACAAGCTGGCACGGTGACAAGAAGAGCGAACAATGCCATGTAAAACAAAATTGCCACTTATATAATGTAAGGAGAAAGAGTTATCCTAATGTTCAAAAATGTTTGTGCAGTAGTAATTACTTATAATCCAGACCCTAAATTTTTCTTGAAATGCATAAATTCCTATATAAATCAAGTAAAGGAAGTGATAATTGTCGATAATGGTTCTTCTACTGAAATAAGGGAACAGCTGATTAATTCTTTAAGAAATCGGAATGTGAGTTTTATATTCAATGAGACTAATATGGGAATAGCAGCTGCATTAAATCAAGGAATTAGACTAGCCATAGATAAAGGGTTTGAATGGGTCATAACCTTTGACCATGATACGGAAGTTAAAAATGATATGCTTGAAAAGATGTTTGATGTTTATGAAAAATATCTTGATAAGGATAAGGTAGGAATCTTGGCTCCGAATTATATTGATATTAACACTAAGGATAGCATGCGCTTTGTTATTAAGGATAAGTGGAAATTTAAGAGAATTAAGGCTAAAGGGCATTTTATAGAACCTTTAACTGTTATAACATCTGGGAGTCTTATGAAAACTAAGGTTTTTGAAAATGTGGGTCCTTTTAAAGAAGAAATGTTTATTGACTACGTAGATAATGAGTACTGTCTCAGATTAACTCAAATGGGATACAAGATATATATTATTACTGATGCATTAATGTTTCATAGATTAGGGGAAAAAAGGATCATTAGGATTGGTAGTTTAACGTTTATCCCTTCAAATCACAGCGTTTTAAGAAAGTATTATGTTGCTAGAAATAGAATTTATACTTACAAAAGATATGCACTTAGCAATTTAAACTGGTTTATGTATGATATAATGTCCTTTTTCTATGATATATTTAAAGTTATTATGTTTGAAGAACCGAAAATCCTTAAACTTAAATATATTTTTAAAGGAATATACCATGGTTTTTTTGATAAATTAGGGAAATATAACGGATCAATCAAGTAAACTGGGGAGGGATTAATATTATTAAAGTAGACCTACATGTCCATACCTTTTTTTCCCATGATTCATTACTAAGTTTTAAAGCTCTTGAGAATATATTGTTAAAAAAAGGTATTAATTGTGTTGCGATTACCGATCACAATACCATTGAGGGGGCTTTGTGGTTTAAAGAGTACTCTAAAAAAATAAATGTGATAATTGGTGAAGAAATTTTTACGGATAAAGGAGAAATTATAGGTTTGTTTCTAGAAAAAAATATAGAACCTGGGTTATCTCCTGAAGAAACAGTGTACCAGATTAAAGAGCAAGGGGGAATTGTATATATACCCCATCCATTTGATAAGGATAGAATTAAGAGTTGTTTAGAGCTAGAGAAGATACTATCACTTCAAGATGAAATTGATATTATTGAAACATTTAACTCACGAACTAGACAACAAAAATTTAATGATAAAGCCTATAAATTATGTAAGGAATTAAATAAAATTAGTGCGGTAGGTAGTGACTCGCATACTGTTGCAGAAATTGGAAGGAGTTATCAGATTATAGATCCTTTTAATACACCTTATGAATTTTTAAAAAATCTAATGAAAGCTAAACAAGTTAGTGAACCTTCGCCTAAGATTGTTCACCAGTATACTAGAGTAGCAAAGCGGTTAAAAAAATTATTTGTTTAGTGGTGAGAAAATGGCTAATTTTATAAGTATGAGTATTAAGGACGTTGAACTGTGTTGTCTGCAGTTGTATGAGGTAATTAAAAAAGAAAAGTATATACCTGATGCTATTGTTTATTTAGAATCAGGTGGATGGCTTATTGGATACAGATTATCGAAAAAATTCAACGTTCCATGCTATGGAGTAAAGGTAAGTAGAAGTTTAACTTCAAGTAAAAAAAGGTTAGCCTCGTTTTCGAAAATACTTCCAGATAAAGTGAAATATATATTGAGGTGGTTCATCACCAAAAGTTGTACTTGTACCTGTCATGAAAGTATGTTAGCTGTTTCTAGCCGGACCCGCCATGCAAAACGCTGGATATTTCTGTATCCGTATCCCCCACGTTTCATCAGCTTGATCTTGTTATTTGTCCCCTCTATTTTCCCTATGCATACCTATCTTAAAATCTCAAGTACAACTTGTGGTGAAGAGCCATTGAGGTTTATCGAAATAAAAATAGGGTTTCACAAGAAAAATAATAAACGATATATTGAGAAATTACCAGATTTGTCAGTATTCAACAACATTTTAATAGTAGATGATGCTTTGGACACCGGTTATTCTATAAAAAGTTTAATAGAAAGAATTGGAAATTATAATGAAAAAAATATTAAAATTGCTGTGATAAATCACTCGGATACGAGAAGCATAATAAAACCACACTACCATATTTATTCAAACAAAATCGTTCAATTTCCTTGGTCTACAGATTCAAAATTTTATAACCAATATTTTAGTTTTAAAAAGGCTATTTTAGATATGGAAACAAAAGAGGTATATGAAAAGTGATGATGAACGAAGTATGTGCTGTTATAGTCACTTACAATTGTGATGAAACTATAATAAAAGGATACAAATCTATAAAAAATCAAGTCAAACATACTGTGATAGTAGATAATGGATCTAACAAAGAGTCTTTAAAAAGGTTGACTTCTCTAAAAAATGATAAATTAACAATTATTTATAATCAAGATAATCTCGGGATTGGTAAAGCGCTAAATTTAGCAATGGATTTTGCTGTTAAAAACAATTTTCGATGGTTATTGACAATGGATCAGGATAGTATTTTACCTGAAAATTTCATAGATGTTTTCCAAGAGATTTACACTAACATAAAAAATAAGCAAGAGATAGCAATACTGGCTCCAGATTATTTTGATGGAAACACTGGAGAAAGAGCTAAATTTCTCATGAAAACATCAAACAACTTTTTTTACAGAAGGAAAACTTGTGAGGGGTTAATTGAGCCACTTATAGTCATCCAGTCAGGTAGTCTTTTTAACTTAGCAGTTCTTAAAAAAGTTGGTGGATTTAGGGAAGATCTCTTTATTGACTACGTTGATAATGAAATATGCCTAAGATTAAATCAGGAGGGTTACAAGATTGTAGTTACAGATAAAATTAAGATGAAACATCATTTAGGTAATCGCAATAAGAAAGTATTTTTAGGTTATACTTTCTATCCTACTAATTATTCTCCTATAAGGAAATATTATAATGCTAGAAATAGAATATATTTATATAAAGAATATGCAAAGAAGAATTTTCCGTGGTTTATCTACGATGTAACAGCATTTCTATATGATCTATTAAGAGTTGCCCTGTTTGAAGATGAAAAAATCAATAAATTTAAATATATTTTAAAAGGAATTAAAGATGGTTTTCAAAATAAATTAGGAAGATTCAACTAGGTAAGATATAAATTACAATTAAACTGATTAAGGTTTATCATAAAAAAGCGAAGTAGTGGTGTTTCATATTGAATAAAAAAAATCAACTTTTACACCCAAGTAAAGTAGTTTTATTTACTTTCATAATATTAACTATTCCTGCTATTTATGTGTACAAAAAAACAAATAAACCTGAATCCGTGATAAAGACGCGTTCAAAGCTGCCAAGAAAACTGGATCAATCAACAAAATATTGCACTCGGGGTTCTTCACCTAATAGGTGAACATTCGAAATGGAGTCGAAGTCTCGACACGATTGGGTTTCCCAGCATTTTTGATACACTTCTGTCACGGATTCAGGATAGTGCTAAAAATTATTGCTTTTTTACCATTTATAATAGGATTAAGTAACATTTTCGGCATCCAAACGATGTTGACTCTAGGATACAAGAAAGCTTTTTCAAATATTTTAATGCTAGCTAGTATATTAAATATTTTCTTAGCTATCATTTTGGTACCTTTGTTTAAACATATAGGAACAGCTTTTGGTGTCGCTATTTCGGAGTTTTTTGTTACTTTGGCAATGTTTATGTATTTACATTCGAAAGGAATTAAACTTCTGGAGGGTAAACATGTTTGATTATGTGATTATTGGAACAGGATTTGCTGGCAGCGTGCTAGCAGAACGAATTGCAACACAATTAAATAAGAAGGTATTAATGATTGAAAAACGCAATCATATTGGAGGAAACGCGTATGATTCGTATGACAGTCAAGGTATTTTAATCCATAACTATGGACCTCATATTTTTCACACGAAAGTAAAAAAAGTCTGGGATTATTTATCAAACTTTACGGAGTGGCATTTATACCATCATAAAGTACTTGGGGTTATTGATGGACAAAAAGTACCGATTCCATTTAATTTGAACTCTATTCATCAAGTATTCCCTAAAAATTTAGCTGAACGTTTAGAGAAAAAACTTATCGAAAATTTTGGTTATAATAAAAAAGTACCTATTTTAAAACTTCGTGAAGTTGAAGATGAGGATTTGAAGTTTTTAGCCGATTATATATATGAGAAAGTGTTTCTTGGTTACACAACAAAGCAATGGGGTGTTACGCCAGAAGAGTTAGATCCTTCTGTCACAGGACGGGTGCCTGTATACATTAGCCGGGATGACCGCTACTTCCAAGATCCTTATCAAGGGATGCCGAAAGAAGGATACACCAAGCTATTCGAAAGAATGCTAGATCACGAAAATATTAAGATTTTATTGAATACTGATTATAAAGAAGTGTTACAATTTAACTTTGAAACAGGTGAAGCAAGTTTATTCGGGCAAAAATTTAATGGAAAAATTATTTATACGGGTCCGATTGATTACTTCTTTGATTATAAATTTGGACAGTTACCTTATCGTTCGTTAAATTTTGTATTTGAACAGTTCAATCAAGAAAAAGTACAAGAAGTAGGGACTGTCAATTACCCAAATGATTATAATTTTACAAGAATAACTGAATTTAAACATTTAACAAATCAATCTTCTGACAAAACAACAACTGTAAAAGAGTTTTCCCAAGAGTATATTCCAGGAGAAAATATTCCTTATTATCCGATTAAGAATGAAAATAACTTGGAACTATATAGACTATATAAAGAGGAAGCAAGAAAATATGATAATTTAATTTTCATTGGTCGTTTAGCAGAGTACCAATATTATGATATGGATATGGTCGTGGCTAAATCTTTAAAAACTTTTGAATCTGGTTTATTGAAAGTGGGGATTTAGTTTTGAAAATATCTTACTTATTGATAGGATTTGGAAAAACTGGGGGTTCAATTGTTTTATATAATTTTATGGATAAATTAGTAGAGTATGGTCATGATGTTTATGCTGTTACCCCAAACGGTTCACTTAAATGGGAGATTGGTATTTGGAAAAAGATAATTGCAGATGAAAAAGTTTTTTCGAAAAAATTTACACTCGAAAAACTAAAATTAAAAGTTCACGATAAAATAAATCTGATATTAAATCATAACGATAAATATTTTAAAGATATTTCGTCTCTAAAGAAAATGATAAGTGGCTTGTTAAATAATTGGGTAGAATCAGATGTTACTATAGCAACTTTTAGTTGGACTGCATATGCTGCAACCGCATTATCTGATAAAACCGTTCCAATATATCATATGCAACATTTTGAAGAAATCTTTTTTAAAGATCTATTTAAAAGGTTAATAACTAGAATGACTTATAGTTTACCAATATTTAAAATATCTAATTCCCTATGGTTAAAAAATCTATTGAATAAAAACTTTAATGTCAGTTCATATTTGCTAAATCCAGGGATTGATTTAAGTGTATTTAAGAACGATGGAGATTATTTAAAAAAGTATATTTCAAAGGATAATTGGACTATTGTCAGTTTTTTTGATGAGGAAAGGGAATGGAAAGGATTTGATGACGCTGTATCAGCTGTTAAATTACTTAGGGAAAAATTAAACAAAAAAAATATAAAAGTTAATTGGAAAGTTTTTGGTTTAAATCCTCCAAGTAAAAAATATGAAACAGAATTTGAATATGTAGGGAAATTATTTAATGAAGATTTAGCCAAACTTTATGCTTCTGCAGATATAGTTTTATTAACATCATGGTATGAAAGTTTTCCATTACCACCTATTGAAGCAATGGCCTGTGGAACATTAGTTTTATCTACTCAATATGGAGTAGAGGATTATATGATTGATAATAAAAATGGACTAGTTACCTTACCAAGAAAAATTGAGGATATGGCATCAAAACTTGAGTGGGCAATAATGAATCCGGATAAAGTTAGGAAAATCGTGGAGGAAGGTGTAAATACTAGCTTGAAATACAATTGGGATAATAGAGTTAAAGAATTATTATGTATTATTGAAGAAGTTAAACAAAAACATGATTTTGTAAAATATAATTTATTTAATGATTTAGTTGAAGGGAAATTTTATGATTATATGTATGAAAAGTTTAAATAATTGGGCTGAAGTAGAGGTGTTATATGATTTTAGGAAATAATATCTCCAACAGTAATATAGAAAATGTTTTGTCTGCTAATGAACTAACTATTAATAATACTTATAATTTTAACAAAAAAAAAATGACGCTTAGCAATTTTATAATGCTGATAAATATAATGTCTTTTTTTTACATTTTGTTATCAGGTCCTCTGTATTATTTACAATATAAATTTTTTGGGGCAATTATTTTTCCAGTAACAATAGCAAAGTTGACTATTTTATTTAGTTCTTATTTATGGATAATTATTATTTTAAATAGGAAAATGTTAATTCCGTGCCATAGAGGTTTACTAATTGTAACAATTATTAATATGATTTATGGTTTAATTTCCGTAATGGTTCATATATTGGTATATGGCTATTCTTTGGAACGTAGTATATATTCCTTAAATTATATGGTAGGTTGGTTTTTTATAACATTTCCTTTTTTATTAATGAATAAATTTGCGAATGTCTCAGTTAACTTATCGAAATTTGAAAAATATATATATATAATATCTTGGCCGTTGTTTTTTATAGGATATCTTCAGACTTTGTATAATTCACCCTTAGTATTTCAAGGATTAGGATGGGAATATGTTCATAAGATTACTGATGACTACACAATAATATTTGGTTATTTTTTAGGACAAAATATTAGAGCCTTTTCATTATTTCAAAGTCCGTTAGTATATGGTTTTTTCTCGGTTTTTGTTAATTTAATGTCGTTAGCAGGAATAATACTTTACAAAAATAGACTTTTTATCAGAATTATAACTTATATAATGTCGCAGATTTCGATTTGGTCTACTTTGACACGAAATGTAATTCTATGGATGATTATTTCGAATATATTTCTTGTTTTGTACTATTATAGAAAGAAAATAAAATTGAATTTAATTTTACATTATTATCCATATTTGGCGTTTTTAATAGTTGTTCTAATTCTCACAATAATATCAAATGAAACATCTGGGGCATCCTTATTAAATAATGAAACGTTAAATGTAAGGAAAGATACTTGGATAGAAATAATTAAAAATATGAACCTTTTTTCATTTCTCTTTGGATTAGGAGAGGTACAATCTGAACAAGTAAGCAATAATCTTGTAATAGATAATTTGTTCATTGCCTTTGTTATTTATAATGGTTTAATAGGACTATTTTTCTTTCTTTTATGGTTTATAATATTTTGGAAATATTTTCATAGTCTATCTTTGGAGATATCTAATCTTTTTCTTCTTACTTGTGTTTCATTATGCTCTGGTTTTTTAGTAGTTTCTTTATTTAATAATACTGTAGGTACCCTTTACATGTTTTATCTACCACTTATATTTTATCAAATCACAGTTCGTAAACGGTTTAGAGAGAGGGAATGAGTATGCACGAAAAAGTTTGTGCAATTGTTGTAACTTTTAACCCCGACCCCCAAGATTTCATTAGATGCCTTAATAGCTATAAATCACAAGTTGATGATGTAATAATTGTTGACAATGGTTCCAATCTTTCAATTATTAATGAGATTCAAGAACAAATAAATAACGAGGCTAGTATTACCATTATAAGAAATAAAACTAATAATGGTATAGCAAGTGCATTAAATCAAGGAATAAGAGAAGCAATGAGAAGAGGGTATGAATGGGTAATAACTTTTGATCATGATAGTGAAGTTGAAAATGGCATGGTTTAAAGTATATTTTAAATACTTACAGGATAAAAAGGTGGGCATAGTAGCACCTAATTATAAGGATGTTAATACAGGTGAAATGAGTCCTTTTGTGCAAAAATGTGGTTTGGGGTTTAAAAGAGTAAAATGCTCGGGGGATTATATTGAGGTCTTAACAGTTATAACTTCGGGTAGTTTAATGAAAACTTCCGTATTTAAGGAAGTTGGTTTTTTTAAAGAGGAGCTGTTTATAGACTATGTAGATAACGAAATGTGTCTGCGACTTCTAGAAAATGGTTTTAAAATTTATGTTATAACAGAAGCTATTATGTATCATAGATTAGGAAAAAGAAGAATCTATAAGTTGGGTCCTCTTAAATTTATTCCGACAAACCATAGTGTTTTAAGAAAATATTATATAGAAAGAAATAGGATATATACCTATAAGAAATATGCACTTAAGCAATTTTCATGGTTTTTGTTTGATATCTTAGCATGTATTTACGATATATTTAAAGTCATAATGTTTGAAAACCAAAAATTTCAAAAAATAAAATTTATGTTAAAAGGATTCTATCATGGATTTATAGGGAAATACGGGAAATTGGATATATAGTAAAATTTTAGAAGATATTAATCAGTTACCAAGTATGAACGTGTTGCAAAACTCATAATGAGTGTATCAATGAACATAAAAAGCTCATCCTGTTGGAAATTATATATAGTGATCTGTAAATTAACCTCCAAGGGGTGGGCACTATTATGATTTCCAATTTTGTCATCGTGGATGCTTTTTCTAGCAAAGGTGCCCCATTTTTTACAGGCTTTGGACTAACTTTCTTTGCCACAAACACCATATGTAACGGGTCACTCGATGATTTCAAAAAAAACTGATACTGAAATGTTCTTTTTTTATTGAGTCCTTTACGTCAGTTAGTGCGAAACTGAATCATTAAAATATTTCCAACATATTTGTGGTTTTTTTCACGTGTCGGTACATGGTTTTTCAAAAACAAAGATTTGCTTCCTTCCATACCCAACTTCTCAAAGACTTAGGGGGGGTTCGGTATCTAAAAGTAGTCATAATCGACAGTACCTCTCTCCAGCAGTCTTTACGATTCTTAAGATAGATGGGAAAAATTCAATCGATATAATTGGTTTAAAGGCTATAAACTACATTTCTGTACAACCATAGAAATAACCATTTTATCTAATATCTTGACAACAGCGAATTGGAATGATGCCGCTGTGGCTCGCCAGTTTTCATTATTGAAGAAATGGAAAATCAAGTTTGTGCTCGGAGACACAGCGTACGATAGCCAAAGAAGTCCGCCAAGCTGTGGAACAAACAGAAATCTTTTTTATTTCTCCCATTAATTCGCGTAATGACGAGGAGAGAAAAGATCCCTATGGTCGGGTGATTTCTCGGTTTCTAAAGAAGGAATTCGGAAAATGATTGTTTTGGTTCCACAATATCATTAAGCATATGTTTAATCAGTTAAGGAATTGCGGATTTGAACAACATCGCTGGTATATGTTTAACCGATATTTACTTCATGTATAATTACGCATAATTATATGCGAGATTTAGATTTTTTATTATAGTTTTGCAACACCATCAAGTAGTTATATTTATACCTTTGAATAAATTATGAATTGTGGTTATCCTCGGTCTTTGTCTACTGTCAACTATCTTTTTAAGGCTCTTCACCACAAGTTGTACTTGATCATTGAAGATCGGTGTGCATAGAGAAAATAGAGGGTACAAAAAATGCGAATTTTCCTGTATGGTAAAGGTGTCCAAACCAAACCATTGGAGGAAAATTCGCATGTACGCTCAGTTTATCAAAGAACTCATCGATTTACCAGATGTTTTGATTCAAAAGGTGCGAAAAGAAGAAGAACGTTGGATTTTCGAACTTTCTCTTCCTGAACAATGCCCGTTATGTCCTGTTTGCTTGAAACGCACGATCAAAATGACAGGAAAAAAGAAGCAATGGATGCATGGGTATGCTCAACGGATCGGCATCTTTTGGGTGGAACTCCCTGTGGAGCGTAGACGTTGTTGTACATGTGGCATGACATTCAGCACGTCTTATCCCGGAATTTCCCCTCGAAGTGCAGCGACGGATGCGTTTCAGCAATGGGTGGCGCAATCTTGCATCGGAACATCCATTCAGGCGGTGGCTCGTATGCTCAAGCTTCCGTACACGACCGTTGAACGCTGGTTTTATACCCATGCCCCTTCCTTCCTATCGAATGACATCCAACCAAAGGCAGTTTGTGTCGATGAGTTTGCGTTTCGAAAAGGACATGATTACGGAGTGGCAGTCATGGATGCCGAAACGGGAGAAGTGTATGCCGTTGAAGCAGGAAAGAACGAGGAAGCCATTGGACGTGTGTTGGCTCCTGTGTCTGGTTCTGTTCAGTATGTCGTGAGTGATTTGGCTCCAGCGATGAAAAAAGCCATTCAAGGGGTGTGTCCGGAAGCGAAGCATGTGGTCGATTATTTTCATGTGATTCAATTGTTTACGGAAGCGTTGGATCGATGCCGCAAATCCTTCGGAAAAGGGAACAAGAAACATGGGCATGTTCGGCATGTTTGCCGCTTATTGACCCAGTGCCCCGAGAAACTCACCGAGGAGGAGCGCCAAACGGTGCGGGAGTGGCAGAAAGAGAGTGATTCCTTGCAGGCTGTCTATCAATCCCTTCAACATTTTCGTTATGTATCCAAAAGCCAAAACGAGCGACAAGCGAAACGTCGTTTGAACGCCTGGGTTCATCGGTATTTGTTTTGTCCTTGTTCTGCTGTTCGCGCCATCGCAAAATCACTCGTCAAACGAACAGACGAAATCATATCGTGCATTTTATCCCCTTATTCAAATGGGAAAATGGAGGGAACAAATAACAAGATCAAGCTGATGAAACGTCGGGGATACGGATACAGAAATATCCAGCGTTTTGCATTGCGGGTTCGGCTAGAAACAGCTAACATACTTTCATGACAGGTGCAAGTACAACTTTTGGTGATGAACCCTTTTTAAATCAAAAAATTACCAAAACTATCAAGATATGAAGTAGAAGAGAATTTCATGTTGGAAGCTAATTCGGATTAGTATTTCATAATTTCATATATTATTAGGGAAAAGGGGTAGGGATTTGAAAGTATCTGTTATTATTCCAACATGTAACTATTCAGCCACATCATAAAGTGAGCTGAATATTTTTTGCTTTTCCTGTCCATGATGTGAATATTGATAGACAAGGAGGTGAATCGCATGTTGACGGTACAACAAGCTGTATTTACAGTTGAGAGCTTAATCGGCAAAGTTCAACAACAAAAACAGCTCATTCATCAACTCATTCAAGAAAATGAACATTTGCGTCACGAAAACAAACAACTACGCAAAGAAAATGAACAACTGAAGTACCGTGTTCAAGAGCTGGAAGCACGCACGAAAAAAAACAGCTCCAATAGCCATTTGCCCCCATCTTCTGACCGTTTTGAGAAAAAGCGTTCCTCCCGCGAGCCGTCTGGCAAAAAGCCTGGTGGGCAAGAGGGACATGAGGGGAAGACGCTCCGTCAAGTGGAACATCCACATCATCGTGTCGTCCACCGTGTGCATACGTGTCAAGGATGTGGAGCTTCTTTGCGTGAAGTCAAACCGTTCAAAGTCGATATCCGTCAAGTGTTTGATGTCCCTCCTGTGGCGATCGAGGTGACACAACATGAACGTGAAGTGAAATCGTGTCCACATTGTCGATGCGTGCAACAAGCCGAATTCCCATCCCATGTCACGAATCATGTGCAATACGGTCCACGGCTCACGGCGCTCGTTGTTTATTTACATCATATCCAATTGATCCCGTACAAGCGTTTAAGTGATACAATCGAAGCGTTATATCAACACTCGATTAGTACAGGAACCCTTGCCAATATGGTGAAACGAGGACGCGAAGCGCTGGAATCAAATATGGACATCATCGAAGACGCCTTACTTGAATCCAACATCCTGCATGTCGATGAAACGAGTTTGCGCATCAATGGGAAACTCGCATGGGTGCATGTCGCGTGTACATCGAGATATACATACTTGGCTCCTCACGCTTCTCGTGGAAAAAAAGCGACCGATGAGATCGGGATTCTTCCCCGATATGAAGGGACGATGATGCACGATGCGTTCGGTACGTATCCGAAATACACACATGCCACCCATGCCCTTTGTCATGCCCACCATTTGCGTGAGTTAAAAGGATTCATCGAACAGGGGCATACGTGGGCGATGCGCATGACCACGTTTCTGTTAGCCGCCAAGCAAGCCGTCGAAGCCCATCACGGTGCACTTTCCGAAGAAGAAGCGAGACGGTGGGAACGAGTGTATGATCGCATCCTAGAAAGAGCACAACACCGATTAGAAACGATGACGCCTCTTCCGAAAAAAGCACTCGCTTTTGTTCGACGCCTTCAAAAACGAAAGGAAGAAGCGCTGCGTTTCTTACGTGAAGTACATGTTCCCTTTGACAACAACCAAGCCGAACGCGATCTTCGCATGGTCAAAGTCAAAGAGAACATTTCGGGTACGTTTCGCGAAGAAACATTCGCGCAGTCGTTTTGCATCGCAAGAAGCATCGTTTCCACACTGACGAAACACGAAAAAAACGTGTGGGATTCGTTATGTCTTCTGTTGGCAGGCGAAACGATCGATCGAGTTCTTTCCGCTACCTAGGGCATTTTCTATGACCGAAATGCCCTATTTGTGCTGGGCTTTTTTATACACTAGCACTGGGGTGAATAGTTACTCCAACATATAATGGGGAAAGATATCTAAAACATAGTTTGCCTATATTAGAAAAATATATGATAGATAAGGATTATGATTTTGTTATAATAGATTCTTCTTCAACAGATAAAACCAAAGAATTATTGCGTAAATATGATTTAAATATCATAACCATATCTAAAAAATCTTTTAATCATGGAAGCACTCGAAATTTAGGCGCTAAATTAGCGAAGGGAAATATTTTAGTTTTTTTAACTCAGGACGCTATTCCAACATCAAATTCAATTGAAAATATTATAAAGCCATTAATAGAGAGTAGAGAAGTTGGCCTTGCATATGGAAGACAAATTCCACATAAAGATGCAAATTTTTATAGCGCCTTTGCTCGTTACTTTAACTACCCGAATGAAAATAGTTTAAAATCGATAAAAGATGTTCCATATTTAGGAATTAAATCGATCTTTGTTTCTAATTCTTTTGCTGCTTATAAAAAGGATGTATTATTTGAAATAGGAGGATTTCCATCAAATGTTATATTAGGAGAAGATACTTATGTAGCGGCAAAAATCCTAAAAAAGGGATATAAAATATCCTATGTGGCTGATGCAATAGTTTATCATTCTCACAATTATTCAATATGGCAAGAGTTTAAGCGTTATTTTGATACGGGTGTTTTCCATAACAGAGAAAAATGGCTTCTTAATGAATTTGCTAAAGCTGAGAGGGAAGGGATTCGTTATGTGAAATCTGAAATTGCTTATGCTTTCAAACAGAAGAAATCTTATTTATTACCTAATATTATATTCAGGAATGGTGTGAGGTTTTTAGGTTATAAGTTAGGGCGTATGGAAAACTATATTCCCAACTTCCTTAAATCGAAGCTAAGTATGCATAAAGATTATTGGAATCAAACTTAACAAACTTAAATTAAAATTAAAAAGGAGTTTTATTATGAAAGGAATTATTTTAGCAGGCGGGAGTGGTACCCGCCTTTATCCTTTAACAAAGGCAGTATCTAAGCAATTGTTACCTATTTACGATAAACCGATGATTTATTACCCGTTATCTGTTTTAATGTTAGCTGGCATTCGTGATATTTTGATTATTTCTACTCCTAGTGACACACCGCGTTTTAAGGAATTACTAGGAGATGGCTCAGACCTAGGAATCTCATTATCTTATGCCGTGCAACCTTCTCCAGATGGTCTTGCACAGGCATTTATTATTGGTGAAGAATTTATTGGTAATGATAATGTCGCGCTTATTTTAGGTGATAATATTTTCTATGGTCACGGTTTAACCCATTTGTTGCAGAATGCTGTTGAACGAAAAACAGGCGCAACGGTTTTCGGCTATTATGTCAAGGATCCTGAGCGTTTTGGTGTTGTGGAGTTTGATGAGAATGGAAAGGCAATTTCCATTGAAGAAAAACCGCAAAATCCTAAGTCCAATTACGCGGTAACTGGGTTGTATTTTTATGATAATCGTGTTGTTGAAATTGCTAAAAGTATTAAACCTTCTGCACGTGGGGAACTAGAGATTACGGATGTGAATAAAAAATATTTGGAACTTGGCGAATTGCATGTTGAAATTTTAGGTCGTGGTTTCTGTTGGCTAGATTCAGGTACACATGAGTCATTGCTTGAAGCTTCGCAATTTATTGAAACAATCGAGAAACGTCAAAGTTTAAAGGTCGCTTGTATTGAGGAAATTGCTTATGTTAAAGGATATATTACGAGAGAACAATTATTAAGGTTAGCTGAGCCATTAAAGAAAAATCAGTATGGTCAATATTTAATTGATATTGCTAATCAGAAGAAACGACCAATCTATTTATAAAATGGTGGGAGTGTTAGTTGTGAAAATTACGGAGACTTCATTACCCGGTGTGTTGTTAATTGAACCAAAAGTATTTGGTGATCATCGTGGTTTTTTTATGGAAAGCTACAATAAAAAGCTTTTTGTGGAATATGGGCTTGATTTTGATTTTATTCAAGATAACCACTCGTTATCCCAACAGGCGGGGACGATCCGTGGGCTTCATTACCAGTTAAATCCGAAGGCGCAAACGAAGTTAGTTCGCGTTACTCGAGGAGCTATCTACGATGTCGTTGTTGATATTCGTAAAGGTTCACCGACTTTTGGAAAATGGCAAGGATTTATTTTAAGTGCGGATAATAAGCGGCAATTGCTCGTACCAAAGGGCTTTGCTCATGGCTTTTGTACGTTAGTAGAAAATACAGAAGTACAATATAAAGTGGATGAATACTATTCTCCAGAACATGATCGTGGCATTCTTTGGAATGACCCGGCGTTAGGAATTGACTGGCCGACATCGAATCCAATTCTTTCCGACAAAGACACGAAACATCCTCTATTAGCAGATGCCGAAATCAACTTTGAGTGGGAGAGATAATAATGAATCTTTTAGTTACAGGCGGAGCAGGTTTTATTGGCAGCAACTTTGTCCGTTACATGCTTGAGAAATATCCAAATTATAAAGTAGTCAATTATGATTTATTAACTTATGCTGGTAATCTTGAAAACTTAAAGGATGTTGAAAATCACCCGAACTATACATTTGTGAAAGGTGACATCAATAACCGTGAACTAGTGGATTATCTTGTTAAAACACACGAGATTGACGTTATTGTGAACTTTGCGGCTGAATCGCATGTAGACCGAAGTATTACAGATCCCGATATTTTCGTAAAAACAAATGTATTAGGCACGCAAGCGTTATTAGATGTGGCGAAAGCCAACCATATTAAAAAATATGTGCAAATTTCAACGGATGAAGTGTACGGTACGCTTGGAGAAACGGGATATTTTACAGAAGAAACACCATTAGCACCGAATAGCCCTTACTCGGCAAGTAAAGCTGGTGGAGACCTACTTGTAAGAGCGTATCATGAAACCTATGGGCTAAATGTGAACATTACGAGATGTTCCAATAACTATGGACCATATCACTTCCCTGAAAAACTTATTCCGTTAATGATCACCAACGCGTTGGAAGGGAAAGAGCTCCCGATTTATGGTGACGGCCAAAATATCCGTGACTGGCTTCATGTTAAAGACCACTGTGCAGCGATTGACTTAGTCATTCATGAAGGAAGACCTGGGGAAGTATACAATATCGGCGGACACAATGAGCGAACGAATAATGAAATCGTGCATCTAATCGTAGAAAAACTCGGGGTTTCGAAAGATTTAATTAAGTATGTTGCCGATCGCCCGGGGCATGACCGCCGCTATGCGATTGATCCGACGAAAATTATGACCGAGCTTGGTTGGAAGCCCCAATATACATTTGAGACAGGCATTGTCGAAACGATCCAATGGTATATCGACAATCAGGAATGGTGGAAAAATATTAAATCCGGTGAGTACATGAACTACTATCAAAAACAGTACGGTGACAGGCTATGAAAGTGATTGTTACAGGTGCAAAGGGTCAGCTTGGCACTGATTTAGTCCATTTACTGACGGATAAAGGGTATGAAGTGTACGGTTATGGACGAGAAGAGTTAGATATAACAAACTTTGACCAAGTAAAACAGATTATTGGCAAAGTTAACCCTGATGTTGTCATTCATACCGCAGCCTATACAAAAGTGGATTTAGCAGAATCAGAGCCAGATCAAGCGTTTGCCATTAACGCGTATGGAACGAGAAACGTCGCAGTCGCATCGGAAAAAGTAGGAGCGAAACTAGTGTATGTAAGTACCGATTATGTCTTTGATGGAACGGCGAATGTACCATATCATGAGTTTGCACCGACAAACCCGCTCAGCGTATATGGGAAAAGCAAATTAGCCGGTGAGCAGTTTGTTCGTGATTTACATTCGAAGTTTTTTATTGTCAGAACGTCTTGGGTATACGGAAAGCATGGGAACAATTTTGTCAAAACGATGTTAAAACTAGCACAAGAACGCGATGAATTGATGGTCGTGTATGACCAAATTGGCTGTCCAACCTATACAGTTGATTTAGCGAATTGTATTTTGGAACTGATTCAAACGGAAAAATACGGAGTTTACCATGTTTCCGATTCTGGACATTGTTCTTGGTATGAATTTGCGAAAGCAATTTTTGAGGAAGCTGGGATTGAGGTTAAAGTAAATCCTTGTACGACAAAAGATTTTCCAAGACCAGCGCCAAGGCCAGCTTACTCAGTGTTTGAGCATATGGCATTAAGACTGAATGGTTTTAAAGAAATGCCGAATTGGCGAGATTCTTTAAAAAGTTTCTTAGAAACTGTAGATGAGCAAATTTGCTAACATAAATTTACAAACTAAACAAAAAAGGAGACATGAACCCGATTCCTTGGTTAGAATAGATGTGCTACCAACTACCCACAAGGAGGTTCATGTCTCATGAATAGATTAGCACATCATCAAGGAATCCACAAGTTTTTCATGACGCTGGGATTGGCGCTTTATTTCTCGAAGCCGGTCATCAAGCATCTCGTTCATCTTGTCGACGCCTTGACGACCAAGGGATTTTCGGGGACATTGACGGATGTCCGGTACTGGAGTTTTCATCCGAATCATCGAACCACGCTCAGCCACTTTTTCACGAAAAGCCCTTGGAACGAGGAAAAACTGCTTGAGAAGCTTCAGGAGTGGGTTCTTCGCCAGATCGAACGCCTGGCCAAACGGACGAATCAACCCCTGTTCCTTTCGATTGATGATACCATTTGCCAAAAAACGAAGCCTTCGTCACGGGCAACGCACGCCATTCAAGGGTGTGACTGGCATTTCTCTCACAGCGATCATCAATTGGTCTGGGGGCATTCGCTTGTTTGGCTGATGGTGCACACCTTCACGCAAGCGTTTCCGTTCGCCTTTCGTCTGTATGACAAGACATCGGGAAGAAGCAAAATCGACCTGGCGATCGAGATGCTTTCCTCGCTCAAGGGGAAGCGGGCTCAGCCGGTGTATGTGCTCGTGGATTCATGGTATCCGTCCCAAGCGCTCATCGAAGCCTGTCTGAAACAAGGATTCCATGTCATCGCCATGCTCAAGACGAACCGGATTCTCTACCCGAAAGGTATCGCCATCCAAGCGAAGGAGTTTGCCCGCTATATCGAGCCAAATGACACCCGCCTCGTCACGGTGGGGAACGAGCGCTATCGTGTCTACCGCTACGAAGGCGCGCTCAACGGTCTTGATGACGCGGTGGTGCTGCTGGCTTGGAAGGCGGATCAACCGATGACGCCGGATCATCTCCATGTCATATTGAGCACCGACCGGGAGCTGAGTGACGAAGACATCTTGCGTTACTATGCCCAGCGCTGGACGATCGAATGCTTTTTCCGGCAGGCAAAAGACCAGCTGAAGCTCGATGGGTACCGTGTTCGCCACGTTCGGGCGGTGAAACGGTATTGGGTCGTGGTGCTGTTAGCCTGCGTATACAGCATCGCGGAATCTCAACAAGACATCTCTTCCGGCCTGGAGCTTCTTCGGTCTCGGAAAGGGCACAGCGTCGTCGAGTTCATCTATGACGCCGCAAAGCAAGATATTCCCATTGATGTGATCAAAAAACAGCTCCATGTCGCCTAAGGGGTCCCCTGTTTGTCTCTTAGGGAATGGAAATTACTGTAATGAAAAATACTCATCTACAGTTAGAAATTATTAAATGAGTTTTTTGTTCGTTTTATCCTAGAACAGTATATTAAGCACACCTGTGTTAGAAAGGGACTTTCTCATAATTTGTGAGAAAGTCCCTTTCTATATTTATTTTTAAGGAAATTTTTTATGAGGAAAGCGAATATATAATCAACTTTAATATTCCCATGCATTAACTAGCAATACTATTTTATTACTACTCTAGGAGAGATAAAGGAATGACATGGAAATCAACAGTAGAAAAATGGCTTTCATAT
This sequence comes from Geobacillus sp. FSL K6-0789, assembly GCF_038593135.1. Taxonomy (NCBI): domain Bacteria; kingdom Bacillati; phylum Bacillota; class Bacilli; order Caryophanales; family Anoxybacillaceae; genus Geobacillus; species Geobacillus sp. FSL K6-0789. Next base: position 2,960,101 of record NZ_CP151966.1, on the reverse strand, counting down.
CCAGAGCTAGATGCAGAATTGAAACAACAATTAATTTCTATGCAGCATAATGAAAAAACCCTTGAAGATAGCTTTTACAAAAATTTAGAATTTGGCACAGGCGGTATGCGTGGGGAAATTGGTCCTGGGACGAATCGAATGAATATCTATACAATCCGCAAAGCATCGGAAGGATTAGCGCGTTATATCGTGGAACAAGGCGAAGAAGCGAAAGCGCGCGGTGTCGTGATTGCCTATGATTCCCGCCATAAGTCGCCGGAGTTTGCGTTAGAAGTGGCAAAGACGGTTGGGAAGCATGGAATTAAAGCTTATTTATTTAAAGAGCTTCGTCCAACGCCAGAGTTGTCGTTTGCGGTTCGTTATCTTGGGGCGTTTGCCGGTGTTGTCATTACCGCAAGTCATAATCCGCCGGAGTATAACGGGTTTAACATATTTACCGAGAAGTCTCCCACCTCTAAACAAAGTGTAGGTGGGAGAGGAATCGGTTGTTTTTTCTCCTAAAAATAGAACATATGTGCTACACTATTCTTATCCATGATTTGGTGAAAGGAGGATCCACCATGCTTCGTGGGCAAAAAGTGGCCTTCCGGGCATCGAAGGCGGACCTCGAGCGGCTTCGTGCCTGTAACCGCGAGTCGGCTCGCGTCTGGAATGAATGCCTCCGATTGGCCAAAGAGCATTTCCTTCAACACGGCCGCTGGATCTCGAAAAGCGAGCTGCAAAAACAAACGAAAGGGCGATTCCATCTTCACAGCCAGTCCATTCAAGCCGTCTGCCACCAATACCTCTTCGCCCGGCAATCCGCTCGAGCCGCTATCCAGAAAGGACATCGCCACGTTCGTTATCCGTACAAGCAGAAGACATTTTTCAACACCAAATGGGCAAAAGACGGATTCACCATTCATGAAAATGGGAAAATCACGTTGTCCATGGGCATCCATGGTGGAAAACGCGAAAAACCGATTATCGTCTACGTCTCACAGCTGCCGCAGGGAACGATCAAAGAAATCGAATGTTGTTATGATCATGGCTGGTATCTTGCCATCACCTATGACGATGGCCAGGAAGCGAAAGCGTACCAGCCGGGGCATGCGGTTGGCATCGATCTTGGCGAAATCCATACGATCGGGGCGTTTTGCGAAAACGGCCAAGCCCTCCTCATCACGGGGCGAAAGGTGCGCTCGCTTCACCGGCTGCGAAACAAAAAATTAGCCGAGATTCAACGCCGTCAATCGAGATGCCAAAAAGGGTCCCGGCAATGGAAAAAGTATGAACGGGCCAAGAAGTACATCTTATCGAAATCGGAACGCCAGCTGCGCGATGCTCTTCATAAAACAACGAAACAGTTTGTCGATTGGTGCCGTGCCCAATCGGTTTCCGATGTGTACATCGGAAATGTCGAGGGAGTCCAGCGGCACACGCGAAAGAAAAAACGGGCCAGCCGGAAACAAGCGCAAAAGCTCTCGAATTGGTCATTCGGGAAAACCAAGAACTATCTGACCTACAAATTAGCCCAGCACGGCATTCGCCTGAAAGAGATGGACGAATCGTATACGAGCCAGACATGTCCTGTCTGCCGGAAACGAAAAAAAGTGTCGGGCCGAATTTTTGCCTGTTCTTGTGGATATAAAGAACATCGGGACGTTCATGGAGCCCGAAATATCTTGAGCAAGGCGGTGCATGGACATATTCTTCCTTGGTCGGTACCGACGAAGCTCACGTATCTACGGATTGCGTAAGCAAGAAGTAGTAGACGGGCCGGACCGCCCCATCGGTCAAAAGCCGATGTTGCTTACCGAATCGGCCGGGAAGACTTCCGATGCGTGCATCGAGCGGGAGAAGAGAGCCTTCTTCTGCGCCGAAGCTTCTTCGGGCGAGTGGTAAGAAACTCCTATCTCTAAACGGAGTGTAGGTGGGAGAGGTTCATAGTGTATGGACAAGACGGCGGACAAATCCCGCCAGCTGTGGCGGATGCGATTATTCAATACGTCAATGCGGTCGAAAATGAATTGACGGTTGCAGTAGCAAGCGAGCAAGAACTTCTGGAAAACGGATTGCTTACCTATATCGGCGAAGAAATCGATGAAGCCTACCTTCAGCAATTAAAAACGATTCAACTCAATCCAGAAATAGTTGCGGAAGTAGCGAAAGAGTTAAAAATTGTTTTTTCTCCTTTGCATGGCACAGCCAATAAGCTAGTCCGCGCTGGTTTAAAAGCATTTGGTTTTGAAAACGTGACGGTTGTAAAAGAACAAGAACTTCCAGACCCGAACTTTTCCACTGTTGCCTCGCCAAATCCGGAAGAGCATGCCGCGTTTGCATTAGCGATTCAATACGGCGAAAAAATCGATGCCGACATTTTAATGGCGACCGACCCGGATGCGGACCGGCTTGGTGTCGCGGTGAAAAATTTAGATGGTGAATATGTCGTGTTAACAGGCAACCAAATGGGCGCGTTGATGCTGGAATATTTATTATCGCAAAAGCAGGAAAAAGGAATTTTGCCGAAAAACGGCGTCGTTGTGAAAACGATCGTGACGTCCGAAATCGGCCGCGCGATTGCCGAGCATTATGGCTTGCCAACGATCGATACGTTGACTGGGTTTAAATTTATCGGCGAGAAGATTAACGAGTTTGAACGGACGAAAGAATACACGTTCCAGTTCGGTTATGAAGAAAGCTATGGCTATTTAATCGGTGACTTTGTCCGCGACAAAGATGCGGTGCAATCGGCGATTTTTGCCGCGGAAGTAGCGGCATATTATAAAGCGCAGGGAAAAACATTGTATGAAGGGTTATTAGAGATTTTTGAAAAATACGGTTACTATCGTGAATCATTGCGCTCGCTAACGTTAAAAGGAAAAGATGGCGCCGAGCAAATTGCCAATATTCTAGCGACTTTCCGCAAAGAGCCGCCAAAAGAAATCGCTGGCGTTAGCGTTGTCGCGATCGAAGACTATTTGATAAGCAAGCGCACCATTGTCGCGACAGGGGAAGAACAGACGATTGACTTGCCTCGTTCGAACGTGTTGAAATATCATCTTGCGAATGGCTCATGGTTCTGCTTGCGTCCATCAGGCACAGAGCCGAAAGCGAAGTTTTATTTTGGCGTGAGAGGAACATCGTTACAAGAGAGCGAAGAACTAGTTGCCGCATTAGAAAACGCGGTAATGGCTATAGTCCATCAAATCGTTAATGTATAATTGGGGGATTGTACATGATTCTCGTTGTCGGCGGAGCCGGTTATATCGGCAGTCATTTAGTGAAAGAATTAGTGAAAAAAGAGCAAGTGATCGTGCTTGATAACTTATCGACTGGCCATCGCTATTTAGTGGATGATCGCGCGGTGTTTGTGCAAGGGGATTTAGGGAACAAAGCGGATCTTGAGCCGATTTTTGAAAAATACCCGATTCAAGCCGTCATGCATTTTGCGGCGAACAGCTTAGTCGGCGAATCGGTGGTGAATCCGCTGAAGTATTATCAAAACAACGTTGCTGCTACCTTAACGTTACTAGAAACGATGCTGAAATATAATGTGAAAAACTTTATCTTCTCATCAACCGCGGCGACGTATGGGATTCCGAATGTCGAATTGATTACGGAAGATTGCCCAACAAATCCAATTAACCCATACGGCCGTTCGAAGTTAATGATCGAACAAATTTTAGCGGATTTTGCTTCTGCGTATGGTTTGAACTATGTCGTCCTTCGCTACTTTAACGCGGCTGGGGCGCACGAGTCAGGAGAAATTGGCGAAGACCATAACCCGGAAACACATTTGATTCCGCTTGTCTTGCAGCATTTGTTAGACCAGCGTGACAAAATTTCTGTCTTTGGTACGGACTATGATACACCAGACGGGACATGCATTCGTGACTATATCCATGTTACCGACTTAGCGAAGGCGCATATTTTAGCGCTCGAAGCATTATTGTCAGGCAAAAAGAAAACCGCCATTTACAATCTTGGAAACGGCTTAGGTTATTCCGTCAAAGAAGTGATTGAAACATGTGAAAAAGTAACTGGTCGCAAAGCGGTAATCGAATACACTGACCGCCGCCCGGGCGACCCGGCGCGCCTTGTCGCTTCCTCGCAAAAAATTTACGAAGAACTTGGCTGGAAAGCGGAATATTCGCTTGAGGAGATTATTGCAAGCGCGTGGAAGTGGCATAGCCGAAATACTAAGTAAATTCAAAGCCTCCTGTTGAAGTAATTCAGCGGGAGGCTTATTTATGTTTGGAGGTGACTGTTGTGACGAAGAAAAAGAATCTGTGACCAGAAACCGAGTGTTTCAAACATATATTGATCAAAGCGTATCAACAAGGGGAATTGTCCGCAATATGACCGCGAAAGACATGCCTGAGTTCGACAGTGACTAGGCAAACAAAATGCCTCTCGCCCCTTGATACAACTCACATTTCGCACCCTAACAAGGTCAAAACAAAGGATTTTTTATTTAGTTTTTCAGAATAACTTTTTGACCAACACAACGAGCGATGGCAATTCTTTTTTTACCATCGCTGGTCGTTCCGTATCACGTTACACGTAGATGCTCTCATCCATGCCCAATCTCTGCAGAATCCTTCGCTGATCAGGGGTAAGGGAGCGATCCAGTGAGCGTTGGATGCGCCCGTCTGGAAGCTCCAGCAGGATGACGTTCACATATTGAAACAGCTGAAAAATCGCCTGTCCCGTCGGCCGGGTCAGCTTGCGGCCTCCAGGACCCTTCAACGGGTGTTCTGGAGTAATAAACTGACGCACTCTCAAGGATTCATTCGACATCGGAACGAAAAAATCCTCCCGATTTTCGTCGAGAGGGTGCGAAATGTGAGTTATATATTATCCAAAAATGCATTAACGATTAGTAGCATGATTAAGGATACATCCCATGCAAGAGTTGTTGGAATTGACCATGTTAAAATTTGTTCTTTCACTTCTTTTATTCCAAGCATACGGTTAATGACCCAGAATAGGCTATCGTTAAAATACGAGAAGATCATAGCTCCTAGGGCGGCTGACTGTGCGGCTCTTTAGTGTTGCCTATTTGTCCATTGCCTTTGCCGCTTTGGCGATGGCCGGTCTAGCCTGTGCCGCAGCTTGATGAATGAGGTTGTCTAGGAGTACCAATGTGACCGATTTAACAGCGGAAAACGGCAAGGATTGATAGAATGGTAAACAAAAAGGTGTTGGATACATGAAGTGGATTCCGTCCCGATTTAACGCGATGGCGCAAACGAAGCAAGGTGAATTGATTCTCTACAATAGCTATACAGGGGCGATTGGCGCGGTGGCGGAAGGCGAGAGAGCCGCCGTGCTTGAGGCGCTCAAGAGAACCGGGATTGACCGCGAACTGTCACCGGTGGAACAAACGCTGGTGGAGTGTGGGTTTCTTGTCGCTGAGAACGTCGATGAGAAGCGACGGGCGCAGTTTTTGCATCAATCGTTGCACCGGACGGATGTGATGCATCTCGTGATCTTGCCGACGGAGGCGTGTAATTTCCGTTGTGTCTATTGTTATCAAGAGTTTTTGCGCGGACAGATGAAACGTGAGGTCATTGACGGGTTGAAACGTTTTTTGACGAAGACGATTCCGCGTCTCACCCATTTGACGGTCAGCTGGTTTGGCGGCGAACCGCTGTTGGCGATCGATGTGATTGAAGAGATTAGCACGGTGATCATCGAACAAACGAAACGGTATGGCGTTGCGTATCAAGCGGACATGTCAACGAACGGCTACGGTTTGTCGAAAGAAACGATGCGGCGTTTGTTGCGGTGTGAAGTGACCCGTTTTATGGTGACGCTTGATGGAAGCAAAGACGTGCATGATGCGCGGCGGGTGCTGGCGAATCGGGGACCGACGTACGAGACGATTCTTGGCCATTTGCGTGATATTCAGACGCTTGACGAATCATTTGAAGTGGACATCCGGGTCAATTTTGATGAAGACAACCTTGACCGGATTCCGCTGTTTTTAGACGAGCTGGCTTGTTACTTTGCCGGGGACCGGCGTTTTCAGCTGTTTTGCCGTCCCGTTGGGAGATGGGGCGGGGCGAATGATGAGCGGTTGCCGGTTTGTGACCATCGGACGGCAGAGGTGAAAATATGGGAGTTGACGGAATACGGAATCAAGAAAGGACTTTCGATGAGCTCGATGGTGGAGTCGATGTTGATGCCTTCTGGGGCGGTTTGTTATGCGGCGAAGCCACATTCCTTCGTCATCGGGGCCGACGGCCAAGTGTATAAATGCACATGCGCCTTTGACGAGGAATATAACCGTATCGGCCGTCTGCATGCCGATGGAACGATGGATGTCGATATGGATAAGCTCGCTCTATGGGTAACGTCAGGCGAGGAAACGGATGAACAGTGCCAAGCTTGCTTTTTCCGGCCAGCGTGTCAAGGAAATCATTGCCCGTTGTACCGCCTGCGAACAGGGGATCGTCCTTGCCCTCACGAAAAGCGAAAAATCAAAGAAGTGCTCCGGCTGATTGATGCGCAGTCATTCGTACGAGATGAAGGGAAAGGGAGGTGAGAATATGCGTATTTTGCGTCCTGCCGCATCGCCTGTTGCGTTGTCCCATTCTGGGCGGCTGACGAAATCAGTGCCTGGTCATTTGAAATGATGAATGGGAGAGAACCACGGTTTGGTAGGCGATCCGAGAAAAAGCTATGAAATGGTTTAAGATTCTTTCCCGGCTGACGTCACTATGTATCAAGCATTCCTTTTCTCGCGATGCGAAAAGATTTCGTTTTTTCAAGAAGATACACGATCAACCATGCGCCAAATGAAGTGAACGAAAAAGTATTTGATCATGACAATGGCCCTTGTCGAATAGACAAGGGCCATTTTATGTGCTTCATGGCATGAATAAGGATGGTGATGTAGTTGGAAAAACGATTTGATGTTCCTCTCGATGGCTCTTGAGAACATTGTGTGGCAAGAAACAGTTGTTTCTCGTCCTTTACGAGTCTCCATTCAGGTGGAAAGGCGGTTAATCAATTGTTGCAGCGAATGAAGTGAACGTGGCTTAAAGGCAGTTTCGATACCGCTGGTTATGCTTTATAGTTTTCCGTGAAAATCCCCACCACTTGGTGAGTGCGGTATACGCTCCTGATCCGTGAGGGTATACTGAAAATGGCCAAAAAAGGCAATAGGAAAGCAGAGGTGCCCGATTTTAGGCATCTCGTATAACCTGTCTGCCTTTTGGCTAGACTAAATAAGTTGTGGTTGGCGGAACGGCTCTTTGCGGGAGATCATGCAAAAGATGATCACCAACATCCGCCGAGCAATGGCGATGAGGGCTTTTTTCTTCCCGCACCGGGCCGCCAACGACCAAAACTTTCGGGACAAGGGATGCGTCTTGGATCGAGCTGCTGACCATGCCGCCTCGCATAACGCTGATCGGAGATGGGGATTGCCTTTTGTCGTGCGCGTGCTCTTTCGCTTTCCGGCGCTTTCATGGTTGCCGGGGGACAATCCAGTCCATGAAGCCGCCCGTTCCGGCGTTTCAAAGACGCTCATGTCGGTTCCCATCTCGGCGATGATGACGGCGGCGGTTTGTTTTTTCACTCCGGGCATGGTCATCAGCAGGTTCACTTCCTCGCGATACGGCTCGAGCAGGCGGTCGATGTGTTGGTCGACTTCTTCGATGAGCCGCTCCAATTCCTCAACGTGTTTCCACAAGAGGCGAAGGAGACGGAGCTCGTGTTCGGTCAAGGTGCCGAGCAGCGAATCGTACACCGCTTGCTTTTTCTTTTTGAGCCTTCCGCGCAGGCATTCATCCAACTCGCCCTTGTCCACGTATCCCTTCTCGAGCAGCCGGGCGAGGATGTCTTTTCCGGAAACGCCGAAGAGATCGGAGAGGACCGAGCCGAGTTTGACATTGGAAGACTCGAGCACTTTTTGAATCCGGTTTTTCTCCGAAGTCAGCTGTCCGACCCACTTTTTGCGGAGGCGGGTAAAATCCCGCAATTCGCGAATATCCGCTGGGGGGACGAAACTTTTTTCAACGAGTCCATGGCGGAGCAGCTTGGCGATCCACTCGGCGTCCGAGACATCGGTTTTTCTTCCCGGGACATTTTTGATCCGCTGCGGATTGGCCAGTGTCAAGTCGACATAGCCCTCGAGGAAGGCGAAGACCGGTTTCCAATACACGCCGGTGGATTCCATGGCGACATGGGTGACCCCATGGTCTTCGAGTCACTCAAGCAGGTCGCCAAGTCCTTTCGAGAACGTGGAGAAGGTTTGAATGTCCTTTTGAATGTGTCCATCTTCTTCCCATAGCGCGCAGGCGACGATGGTTTCGGCATGAACATCCAATCCTGCGCAGCGAGGATAGATGACATCCATGATGAAAATCCTCCCTCTAGAAATGTTGATTTATCAAGGCTTTTCGGCCCCTCAGGGGTGTCCAAAAAATATTTTTCGACAAAATCTCTTACATCCTTTTTCAGTTTTGTGGATATCTTACAGACCTAGGGTGCGCTTCGCGGCCACGGCTGGTTATATTTTCCTGCCATGGGGGGAAGCGTATTCGATGCACCCTTTGGATCTCCGCGTCGCTGATGAGGACGAACCCTCCCATGTCTCCGGGCGTCTTCGCGCCAACATTCCCTCGTTCGGTCTCGTCATCAGGCGGAGGCCGGCCAAGCTCCTTTGGGGACTCAAGGTCGAATGGATAAAATCACGCCAGCTTCTCCGGTGTCATCTCGTTGTCCAACGATTCTTCCGTTCGCAGGGGGAGGCCTTAGGCCGCCCGTTGCACCTGGGACAAGACGTCCTGTTTCATTCGCTCCGCGTCAAACGCTTGTTTCTTCGTACAAATCGCAAACAGCACATTCAACAGCTTCCGGCACAAGGCGACGATGGACTGCTTTCCGGTCAGCGGATTGACGGATCGGGTCGTATAATACTCATGCAGCTCGCGAAACGCCTCGTTATGCCGAATCAGCGGAATCATCGCCCGAAACAGCACCGATCGCAGCCGTTTCCGTCCCCGTTTGGAGATGTGCTTTTGCCCTTTGCGCTGGCCGGAGGAGTTCTCCTTGAGCGTCAGGCCCGCCAACTTCACCAATTGGCGCGGGTCCCGATAATGGGCGAAGCTGCCGATCTCCGCCAGCAGATCGATGATCGTGGCGTCTCCCAACCCGTCGACCGTTTTCAACCATTGGTACTCCATCGTCGTTTGAACCAATGCCTTCAACTCGGCGTCCAGTGCAGCGATCTCCGCCTCCAATTGGCGGTATCGGCGGACGAGCGCGGCGATCTCAAACCGGGCCATCGCTGTCCCTTCCGTCACCCCAATCGAGTCCTTCGCGGTGTTGATCAACGCCTGAATTTTGGCCTTCTGCGGGCATTTCATCCCTTCGCTTTGCCGGTACACCTCAAGAAGCTCCTCCACCGTCCGGCCGGCCATATCAGCCGGAAGCGGCGTCCACTCCAACACCGAAAGCGCCGTTTTCCCCAAGTCACGAAACACGGTCCAAAACTCTGGAAAATACCGATCCGTCCAGCGGACGATCGCGTTTTTCACCGCCGTCTGTTCCTTGCGGAGCTTCTCTTTGAGCGTGCTTCCCACGCGCAAATCGGCTTCGATCTCGTGCAGCAGCCGGGGAACGAGGAATCGTCCGTCTTTTGCCAGTCTGGCAATGACCAGGGCGTCTTTGGCGTCATGTTTCGTCGGCAGGTTGTCATCGAGTTCTTTCGACCGGCACACATGCGCCGGGTTGACCATGACCAACGGGATCCCGTGCTCCTCGAGGAAGTAGGCCAGGTTCAACCAGTAGTGCCCGGTCGGCTCCACCGCGACGATCACCTCTGACTTCCCGAACGCTTGCATCGCCTCCTGAATCGCTTCATACAGCTGGCGAAAGCCCTCTTTCGACTGGAAGATCGGGAACGATTTGCGAAGCACACGCCCCCGGTCATCCACGAAGCAGGCGTAGTGGGTTCGTTTCGCGATATCGATGCCCACGACAAGCGTTTGTTCGGTGACTTGATCAATTTTATAGTTTTGTGTACAATTCATCTGAAGTCCTCCTTGGTATGGTGAGTGATGTGTTTGACACCCCTGCATCATACCAAGAGGGCTTTTTTTGATCAAGTCCCCGGAAAAGCTCCTAACGGGAATGCTCCTTTTCGATGATCGAGTGCGCAAACAGTGAATCCACGGGAGAAATGCGGCAGTTTTCCGTTCGTCGTCACCTTTCCTCTATCACAGGAAAGGGCGGACAATGGGTGGTGCACCCAGTGGATTCAAACACTTTTCCGTACAGGGTCCAAGCCACCATTAAGCATAACGTCCTGTTAAACTGTTTGCGCCTACTCTTCATTATGGGAAGAAAAGGGGGATTTTCATGCCCGGGTGGAGAGCAAAAATTGCTCATGGAACTTTTCCGTGAAAATGCAGGACTGACGCGAGATTTTCATCCCTGGGTGGAGGGCAAAGCGTGCTGCCCATGGATCTTTTCCTCTTGTTTGTTCCTTGTCAAATTTTTTTCGGAAAATATCAACCTAACTGTAGATGAGCAAATTCACTGACATAAATTGACAACTAAACAAAAAAGGAGACATGAACCGGACTCCTTGGGTAAAATAGATGTGCTCAAAACCCATTCACACAAGGAGGTTCATGTCTCATGAATAGATTAGCACATCACCAAGGAATCCACAAGTTTTTCTTCACGCTGGGGTTGACGCTGCAGCTTTCCAAACCGGTCATCAAGCATCTCATTCATATTGTCGATGCCTTGACCACCAAGGGATTCTCGGGAACATTGACTGATATTCATTACTGGAGCTTTCATCCGAATCATCGAACGACGCTCCGTCACTTTTTCACGAAAAGCCCTTGGAACGAGGAAAGGCTGCTTGGGAAGCTTCAAGAGTGGATCCTTTCCCAGGTCGAACGACTGGCCAAACGGAAGAATCAACCCCTTTTTGTTTCGATTGATGATACGATTTGCCAAAAAACAAAGCCTTCGTCACGGGCTGTGCACGCCATTCAAGGGTGCGACTGGCACTACTCGCATAAAGATCATCAATCGGTCTGGGGGCATTCGCTCGTTTGGCTGATGGTGCACACCTTCACGCAGGCGTTCCCATTTGCGTTCCGCCTGTATGACAAGAAAGCGGGAAAAAGCAAGATCGACCTGGCGATCGAGATGCTTTCCTCGCTCAAGGTGAAGCGGGCTCAGCCGGTGTATGTGCTCATGGATTCGTGGTATCCGTCCAAAAAGCTCATTGAAGCCTGCTTGAAACAGGGATTCCATGTCATCGCGATGCTCAAGACGAACCGGATTCTCTACCCGAAAGGCATCGCCATCCAAGCCAAGCAGTTCGCCCGCTATATCGAGTCCAAAGACACCCGCCTCGTCACGGTGGGGCAGGAGCGTTATCGCGTGTATCGCTATGAGGGGGCCATCCATGGCCTCGATGACGCGGTGGTGCTGCTGGCTTGGAAGGCGGATCAGCCGATGGCGCCGGAACATCTTCATTGCATCTTGAGCACCGACCGGGAACTCGGGGACGAAGACATCTTGCGTTACTACGCCCAGCGCTGGACGATCGAGTGCTTTTTCCGGCAGGCGAAAGATCAACTGAAGCTGGATGGATACCGCGTTCGCCACATTCGGGCGGTGAAACGGTATTGGGCGGTGGTGCTGTTGGCCTGCGTGTACAGCATCGCCGAATCCCGACAAAACCTCTCCACCGGGCTGGAGCTTCTTCGGTCGCGGAAAGACCACAGCGTCGTCGAGTTCATTTATGACGCTGCGAAGCAAGATATTCCCATTGATGTGATCAAAAAACAGCTCCGTATCGCGTAAGGGGTACCCTGTTTGTCTCTCTAACCATGGAAATTATTGTAATGAAAAATGCTCATCTACAGACCTAATATTCAAAAACAAGATGGGTTTCTCGCTGTTTGTTTTTTTACAATAATTAGCGGCGCTGCGTGTGAAAGTTGGTGTTGTGACCGATGTAACAGCGGACAGCGGCAAATTTTTATTATGATGTTAAAAGGGTGTAGAGAAGCATGAAGTGGATTCCATCTCGATTTAATGCGATTTCGCAAACAGAAGACAGTGAGCTCATTCTTTACAACAGTTATACAGGGGCGATCGGCGTTGTAGCGGAGGAAGAGAAAAAAACGGTGATGCAAGCGTTAAAGAGAAGCGGCATCGAGCGGGACTTATTGCCTGTTGAAAAAACGCTTGTCGAATGCGGATTTCTCGTCGCAGAGAGCGTAAACGAGGAACAGCGCGCGCGGTTTTTGCATCAGACGCTGCATCGGACGGATGTAATGCATCTGATTGTCCTTCCGACAGAAGCGTGTAATTTTCGCTGTACATACTGTTATCAAGATTTTTCGCGCGGAAATATGAGCCGTGATGTGATCAATGGGTTAAAACGTTTTTTGGAAAAGAAAATTCCGCGGCTCGAGCATCTTACGGTCAGCTGGTTTGGCGGTGAACCGTTGCTGGCGCTGGACATCATCGAAGAGTTAAGCGAAGCGATCGTCGAATGGACAAAGCGGCACGGCGTCACGTATCAAGCGGAAATGTCCACGAACGGCTATTATTTATCCAAAGAAACATTGCAGCGTTTATTGAAATATAAAGTGAATCGCTTTATGGTGACGCTGGATGGAAGCAAAGACGTGCATGATTCGCGCCGGGCTCTTGCGAATCGGGGGCCGACGTACGAGACGATCGTCAACCATTTGCTCGATATCCAGACGTTAGATGATTCGTTTGAAATTTACATTCGTATTAATTTTGATGAAGACAATCTTTCCCACGTTCCAGCGTTTTTAGAGGAGTTGGCCCGTTATTTTGCCGGAGACTCGCGCTTTCAAATTTTTTGCCGTCCTGTTGGAAGATGGGGCGGAGCGAACGATGAAGGGCTGCCGATCTGCGACCATCGTACCGCGGAAACGAAAATATGGGAGTTTACGGAATTAGGGATCAACAAAGGGTTGCATATGAGCTCGATTATTGAGTCGATGCTTATGCCTTCCGGGGCGGTTTGTTACGCGGCCAAGCCGCATTCGTTCGTCATTGGGGCCAACGGTCGAGTGTATAAATGTACGTGTTTCCTTGGCGAGGAATATAACCATGTCGGATGGCTTCATGCCGATGGAACGATGGATATTGATTTTGATAAATTGGCCTTATGGGTCACGTCGGGAGAAGAACAAGACGAAATGTGCCAAGCCTGTTTTTTCCGCCCGGCATGCCAAGGGAATCATTGTCCGTTGTATCGCATACGTAAAGGAGAGCGTCCTTGTCCTTATGAAAAACGAAAAATTAAACAGGTACTGCGCTTGATTCATGCGCAGCAATCGAAATCAAAGTAACGTCGGTGCGATGATGCCGCGCTGTTAGGCGGTTTGAGTGCTTAACGGGATGGCAAAGGAGGAGGTGAAACGATATGCGCATTTTACGTCCAGCGGTATCGCCAGTTGCGGCGTCCAACTCGGGAAGACTTTCTAAATCCGTTCCGGGCAACTTAAAATGACAAACGTCTGATTTCCCTATGAAGATTATCGGAAGAGCGTTTCCGCGAAGGCGGTGCGCTCTTCTTTTTTCTTGCGCGCCTGTGCACTATGATTCGAAATTACCGTGTGGACTTGCCTTGAAATCCATTAAAGGTTTTTAAAAACGTAGGAAAAAGAGGAGAGAAGGAGTTAGAAAACTCTTATTATAAGGAGTCCGAGCCCTCTTTTTAAAGTAAAAAAGAGGGATTTCCATGTCTTAAATACCAATTCAATTTGCCAGCGAAGAGAATACAGCGTATGAATGTCGTGCAAAGAGGTATCAATCGCTGGAATATTGGTGATATATACATATATTGAGTGGGGGCGTCGCGTCACGTACGCGGCCCCTTTTCGTTTCGCCTTCTGTTTCCATTGTCCTTCCTTCTGTCATTTATTCCTGTTTTCTTAACTTGATGGCTATGGGGGGAGAGGCCCAAGCATGCGTTGCTGATTGTCGTTTGCCGCGTATCTGCGGAGGGGTCTTGCCTAACTTGTATGTTGGGAGGCATAGGAATGCAAAGTCCTGTCTGGGGATTTTGGATCAGATGGGGAGCAGTCGGGCAGTCAAACGGCAAAGGCGGGCGAACGATGGCGCATAAATGTTAGGGATTGGCGAATCTATGGAAACGAACATCGTATAACGAACCATATGCCAACGGGAAGTCCGTCCTGATGATAGGGCGGTTTATTTATGGGAAAAAATCTGTGAACTAGTCAACACCGAAATGCTGGGAAGTCCCTATGTCCTGGGTCTTCGTTCTTAAAAATTTTATGGAAGGAAAAGGGTTCTGAGGAAAAAGGTCGAAATTAAACAACGGACATCTACATCGACGGACATGGGTCGCCTTTCGGGTGCTTCAAGGAGAGCCGCTCGCCAAGGCGATTCGGAAAGAAGTGGAGCATACCCGTTATGAGCCGCTGCTTATGGTGACGCCTGTCTACCCTCCTGACGGGTATGTCGTCCATACGATGGGGTGGGTGCTGCATTGGCTGCTCCGTTGTGACTCGTTCGAAGATGTCGTCATTTCGGCGGCGAATATGGGTGGAGACAGCGATACGATTGCAGCCATTGCGGGAGGACTGAAAGGGCTGGAAATCGGATACAGCCAGCTGCCGAAGCGGTTTGTGGAAGCGATCGGTTGCGCTGATGAATTGGAAAAACTGGCGTTGCAATTGGCGGATGTTCGGCGTTCGTTCAGTTCGAGCGGTGCGGATGGGGCGAATGGAATGAGGGATAAAGAAGGATAGGGGGTGAAACGGATGGATCGACAAACGTTTGTCGAGAACATGTGGAAATCGTTGTTGGTTGAACTGTACGAAGGAAAAATCGTATCGACGTTCAAAGGGAAGGAAGCGTTTCGCGTCGTCTCGTTTTCCGATGAGGGGATTACCGTGCGCTTGAGTTCGAAGGAAAAGGAAGTGTTTCTAAGCAAGAAGGCGATGCTCAACGTGATTGAAAAACTCATCGCCCATGAAGATGGCGTGCGGCAAAAAATGGTGGACCCAGAATCCCGTCTAAAGTTAGGGCTGTTTTTGCTTCACCCGTGGACGGAGAAAGTGGTGCGCCAGGAGGAGGGGAAACGCCGTCCGTATTTGTTGTTAACGGATGAAGCCCGTCAGCGATTGGCAAGCGGCGAGTAGAGGGATTGACACACTGGGAAGTGCGCTCGCTTTGGCGGCCAAAGGCCAAGGGAAAAGTCCGACTGTTGCTTGTTCCACACGCCAAGAGCCATAGGGAAAAGACCAGTGATAAGAGCCGCGCGGTTGCGGCTCTTTTGTGCTGCCTATTTGTCCATTTCCTTTGCAAGGTCGGCGACTTCGGCGACGGTCAGCCCGGTTCGCTTTGTTGTTTCCGACATCAGGAACATCATTCTGGGAGGAAGTGATAACAAGGAATGCTTGTTTCGTTTTGATCGGCTCTGCGGTTTGCCATTGGCGACCGGCAAAATAGAGAAATGACTTTGTTGTGCTTTTAGGAAGACGATGCGGTCTAAATCATCTGTTGATGAAGTCATTCAATTCTTGGAGCATGCCCGTGAATATTGGGTCATGATGAATGGTGTCATATATGCTCGGGGAAATGGTGATATAATCATTTGATAAAAGATTAAGCAGTCTATGTTCGTGTTGAGGAAACAGAAGAGGATAAAGCGCAAAATCTTTTATATTGGCTGTGACGAGAATGCAGTCGTATTGCCAAGCGGTTAGCAGGATACGGGCATCAGACACGCTGCCGTATTCCATGTCTCTCATGGCATTGATTTTCCTCTGGTATTCAGAGCGAATATAAGCCGCCATTTTCCTTACTTGATGTTCCATATCGGGAGTTGTCCAATCGGGAATCGTTATCGTTATATTTTCCAACAATTCCGAGATCCGTTGCCTTTCCTTTTCGCCAAGTGTGTAGGATTGCAATTCAAGCTCTCGGATGACTTCTTTAGGGATATAGAGCACAGCCTCTTCATGGCGAACTTCCTGCAAAACATCTTTCCAAAAACGCTTGGCGGCTTTTTTGTGGTTCGTGTGGGCAGATGGGCTTGACTTGTATCGGAATACGTTTGTATCCAGCAAATATGCTTTTGTTTCCGTGCCGTTTCCGCTCATGAAGAACTTTCTCCTATTCTCCAAACTCTTTTTCCATTTTTTCCGCGATACGAATCGACTGGCTTTTCAGCTGTTCTCTCATTTGGAGAAATGAAGGCCAGTTTGGGTGGTGAAAAAACTGTGCGGCCGGGATGATCCATTTTCCACTGTCTCCAAGCCGTTGGTAAGCCTCGATTTTTCCTTCTGCGCAATAACGACGCACCATTTGCGGCGTGACATCAAGCAGAAGAGCCACATCGCGGACATGGAGATCATCTGGAATTGTTTGTTCCGCCATTTCGGTAAGAATATGCCGTACGCTCTGTTTTTCCTGGTCGCTTAGGTTGGAATAGATTTCTTTTTTTCGCTTCTCAAGTTCAAGCGACTGTTGGACCAATTCTACATAACGTCGAACGTTGTCGCTTAGTACAGTTTCGTGAAGAGGTGGGGGGGCTGTCTTTCGGGTTTCTGTTTTGCGGGACAAAGTACTCATTTTTCTTTCCCTCCTTGATGTTTATATCCATTATACTATTTTGGCTGGAGAAACAAAAGAAATTGAGATCTTGCCAAGCAGCAAAGGGAAGATGAAAAGAGCCGCGCGGTTGCGGCTCTTTTGTGCTGCCTATTTGTCCATTTCCTTTGCAAGATCGGCGACTTCGGCGACGGTCAGTCCGGTTCGTTTGGCGATCTCGTGAATGGGAAGAACATCAAGCAAATTTTTGGCGATTTCGATGGCCTTCCGTTTTTCCGTTTGCTTGATCGCCTGCTCCTTTTCTTGCATGACTCTTTGCACTGCTTGTTCTTTTTCTTGTATCGCTCTTTGCACTGCTTGTTCTTTTTCCTGCATCACTTTCTTCAACATTTCTTCTTTTTCTTGTTCAAGTTCTTCGACTAACAGGCGAAACACTTTGTTCATTTTGATCCACTCCTTTACTTTTTCGGCGTATGACCGGTCGATGAATTTGTCTGTGGCGGTCAGGACGCCGGCGATGATGTGCAGCTGTTTCGGTTCGTCGTCGATCGTTTTCGCCAGTTCGATCGTTTTTTCGATCATCGTTTGCCGGTCGAAGCGGGTGTGCATGAGCGGCACGAGGATGAGTTTCATCGTTTCTTCCGGAGTGAGCGGTTCGCCGTTGTGGACTTTTTCTTCAATGGCATGGAAAATCGCATCGCCGTTGAATTCGCCAAGCAACACCGCTTTGGATGAAAGAAACACATCGCCGGCGTCAAGCTGTTCGCGGGCGCTCGTGACATCGCTTGTGTAGATCACAACGATGTGAATCGGGCGTATTCGTTTTTCCTGTTGATAGTATGTGTGAAGGATGCGGCAGGCATAATCAAGATACTTTAAATGGTTGTCGAGAAATCGTTCGTTGCTTTCGTACTCTAGAAGCAAAATGGAATCGTCTTCGAGAAGAAACACGGTGTCGGCGCGCCGTTCATCCGCCCGTACAGACGGAAATTCGGTTGGAAGCAGTGCTTTGATCCGCGGGAGTCCGTGAAGTCCGTACACATCGAGGGCTTGGTTTTGGTACAATGCGCTCAGCGACTTGAACAAAATGTCTTTGGCGTGATGCGAGATCCCGCCTGGCATCGTCTTCACTCCATTCGCTTTTGACCTAATTATACTACTTGCCCGATCGATTGTCAGCTGCCATCGTGAGCGGAAACACGGTGTTCGTTCGGTGGGAGTGAATGACATCTTCTTGAAAAATAAAACGGGTTGTGACTCAGAACAGACGGATGAATGACGCTGTTTTGCCCTCACGGCCGGATAAACACTTCCGTTCCGTTCGGAACGATGGAGGCGAGTTCGAGCACGTCTTTGTTGTGCATGCGGATGCAGCCTTTGGATACGTATTTGCCGATCGAGGACGGGTCGTTCGTGCCGTGAATGCCATAATGGATTTTGGATAAGCTGAGCCACATGGCGCCGAACGGACCGCCCGGGTTCGGCTGGCGGTTGACGATGACAAAATCGCCGACAGGCGTGGCGGTGACCATTTTGCCGACGCCGACGGGGTAGGTGCGGATCGTTCGTCCCCGGTGTTTTAACGTCAGCTGGCGGCGGCTGATCGATACATGGATCGTATACGGAATCGAGCCTTTCGCCGGGAGGTGGGGGATGATGATCGCTTGCCCGGGAAAGATGACGGACGAGGCGGTGAGGCCGTTGGCGCGAAGCAGCGCCTCAACAGATGTGCGGTAGTCGCGGGCGATGGAGGCGATCGTTTCCCCGCGTTTGACGATATGTTTGTACATGGCATTTCGCTCCTTTTTTTCGCTGGATGGAGAAAATAGCTACGATTGATGATACATTAGTGTATGAGAAGATTCGAATAAGGTTGCTCAAATGGGAAGAGAGTCTCATGCGCATGGCATGCGGCCGCCAATGCCGTATGAACGCGCTGTGCGTTAGTCTATACTTGACAGGGAGCGTTGCCTAACGGGTGTTTCTTGTCAAAACGTGTAGGGGAAAAAGGAGGATGGCGCGAATGAGAACGTTTGTCCTAAAACCAGAGGAAGGACAGAAGGTTGATGATGAGCTGTATGCCGAACTCTCCCCTGTCCCGCTTGAGATCATGGACGGCGATCTCTTTTTTTGCAAAAGAGGAGCGGGAAAACTTGCTTAAGCTGTTGATATACAATGTCGGCATGAATCGGACGCTTGAGATCATCGAGGAATGGAAGGAGCGGTGAAAGCGGCGCCCGGTCGATATCGGGGCCGCGTCGATGTTGGGGTTACGGGCGGTAAGGGAACAAAATGCTCTTTTCCCCTTTTTCTGTGGCGACGAAGACGTCTTGATGGATTTCGAACACGCCAAAAGCGCTATGGAACGTCTGAATGACGCGGACGCGATACACGTCGTGAAGCGGTTTGTTCTCATCAGACATCGACCATGACGACAGGTTTTCCACCTCATCGATGCGGTAGTCAAACGTCTCGACGCCGAAGTCTTGCATAAAGACGTGGGCACGGCGCTGGATGTAGACGTCTTTTGGGAATTTCTTTTTCATGAGCGGGTGAAACAGCTCCCAAGAGCTGCCAAAATCCCCTGCCTGTTCATAGCGGTAAAACGTGTCCACGATTTCCTTCGCCTCATTTTGTTCGTTCGAAAGAAACAGAGACAAGATCGCCACCAACACAGCGGCGGCGGTGAGAACCGCCACCCCCGTCCTGGCTCGGATCGTTTTTTGACGGTAGCGTGGGAACATGGGGTCTTCTCTCCTCTCTGTTATACGATATGCACGATGGACGGCCGATATGGGCGGAGAAAGGAAGAACATGCCGCGGGCTTGAGATGACGGTGCTTTTGAGTCAAAAAATCCGCTGTGGTGTAGTAAAATAGAGGGCAGAAGCCATTGCAGCGGAATTGAATTCATTCGTTCTATGTGGAAACGGGTGGGAAAGCGGAGCGTCCATCGGCTCCGTTTTTCCTTTTCCATGTTGAGAAAAACCGAACGTGCAGGAGAGGGAGAGAGGGATGAAGAGATCATTCATTTATGTGTTGCTTGTCGGGATCATGGTTGCCTGGGGGCTGAATGTGACGGCGTTGAAAGTTTTGGTGGAGCATTTTTCACCCGTCGCGTTGACAGCGCTGCGCATTCTAACGGCCGGGTTGGTCGTGCTTTTGTTTTTATGGGGGATCGGCAAGCTGGAACGAGTCAGTTGGAAGGAGGCGAAACAGATTGGCGTGGCCGCCTTGTTCAGCGTCGTGGCCCATCACTTCTTTTTAGCGTTAGGAATTGCGAGGACGACAGCGGTGAATGCGGGTCTTGTGTTAGGGCTTGTGCCGCTTGTGACGGCGCTGTTGGCGATCGTGTTTTTAGGCCAGCGGCCGACGTTGTTTCGGCTGCTTGGCATTGCGCTTGGGTTTTTTGGCGTCGTGTTTGTTGTCGCGAGCGGCGACGGGGGCCTTGGCCATTTGTCCATTGGGGATGTGTACGTCTTTTTGGCTGTTTTGGCGCAAGGGATCAGCTTTATTATGATCAAAAAAGCGACGGTCGAGGCGCGGTTGATGACTGGGTGGATGCTTGTCTTCGGGTCGCTTTGGCTGTTTGTCTTAAGCCTCGTGCTCGAGCCGAGCGGCCTATCGAGTTTGAAAGAAGGAACGCTTCCGCTTTGGATGATTTTCCTTGCTTCGGCGGTCGTCGCGACGGCGCTTGGCCATATGTTTTATAACCAGGCTGTTCAACATCTTGGTCCCGCTGAGTCGGCGGTGTTCATCAATCTCAATCCGTTTTTTTCACTTCTTGGGGCGCATTGGCTGCTGGGCGAGCCGATTTCGCCGATGCAGCTGGCTGGTTTTCTTTTCATCGTCGCGGGCGTGTTGTTCGGCAGCGGGGGGATGGATAACGTGATCGCCCGTTTCCGCCGGGCGAAAGTGGCGGCTGGGGGAAGGAAGGCGGGGATGTAGCCGCCTTGGAATCCCCCACTTCTAGGCCTTGCGTGCAAGTGGCGAAACATTCATATCCAGGAATGGAGGGGGCTTCACATTGCGGTCGGCGTCTTGGCTGTCTCTTCTTGAAAAGGGACAGCCATTTTTGTGCCATCGGCAGGATTTTGCTTGATGATGTCGAAAAAGAGAATACGAAACGTATTCGTGTGAGGTGAATGTATGGCGATCGATCACGACCGGTTGTTCAAGGAGTTGTTGCAGACGTTTTTTGAGGAATTTGTGCTTCTCTTCTTTCCGGATATGCACGAGCATATTGATTTCAACCATTTGTCGTTTTTGTCCGAAGAGCTGTTTACGGACGTAACGGCTGGGGAGAAGTACCGCGTTGACCTGCTCGTCGAGACGAAGTTCAAAGGAAAAGACGGATTGATCATTGTTCACGTAGAAAACCAAGCGTACGTTCAATCGTCATTTCCAGAAAGAATGTTTCTTTACTTCAGCCGCTTGTTTGAAAAATACCGCACTCCGATCATTCCGATTGCTGTCTTCAGCTATGATGCCATCCGAGATGAACCCTCTTCGTTCATGCTCTCCTTTCCGTTTGGCGATGTGCTTGACTTTCGCTTTTTCCACGTGGAGTTGCGCAAGCAAAACTGGCGCCAATTCATCCGCACCGACAACCCGGTGGCGGCTGCGCTGCTTAGCAAAATGGGTTATACTGAAAGTGAACGAGTGGAACTGAAAAAGCAATTTTTGCGCATGTTGGTGCGTCTTGAGCTAGACGAGGCAAGATAGCGTTTGTTGATGGGCTTTTTTGAAACGTATGTGAAGCTGTCCGATGAAGAAGAACAACAGCTTCGAAGCGAGGTGGAACAAATGGAGACGAAAGAAAAAGAACGCGTGCTGGAATTGATCATTTCGTACGAGCAAAAGGGAAAAATTCAAGGCCGAAAGGAAGGACGGGAGGAAGGGCGCAAAGAGGGAGCGGAACAAGAAAAACGGCACATTGCGAAACGGATGTTGATGAAAGGGTTTGATGCGCAGACGATTCACGAACTGACCGGATTGCCTGTGACGGAGATTGAGGAAATGAAACAAAGCGGCTTCAAGTGAATGGAAATCAAACAGGTGGGGCAAAAGGCCAGCCCCGCCCTAGCGCGTTGGTTTTGCTGCTGTGGATTCCCGTTTGATCAGTTTCGTAGACAATAGCACTTCCTGAAAAGGTTCGTTCGGGTTGTCCCACCGCCATCGCAACAATTCCACCGCTCGTTTGCCGTAGCGCTTCAGGTCGATGTCGACGGTCGTGATTTTCGGCGTCGCGATTTGCGACAGCTGCCCGTTGTCAAAGCTGCACGAAAGAAGTGTATGAAGCGGCGGAAATGGACGGCGCGATTGGCTGGAAGCGGGTTTGGCACGTGACGATTCCGATGCTGTACCCTTTGTTTTATACCGTGACGATTTTGGCGGTCGGTTTGATGTTTGGCATTTTCACCGAGCGGATGTCGTGTTTAGCGGCGGACTGATTCGCAACGGGGACGGCACGGCCGATTTTTACGCTGGAACAAGTGACGCAGAAGCGCAAAAACTCACGATCGTGGATCCATTTACGAAATACGAAAGGCAGGGGTGACGATGCACCTTTACCGCTATGAAGAAAACCCGCTCATTACGCCGAACGATGTGCCGCCGTATCACGACGGGTTTGAAGTGATCGGGGCGTTTAACGCTGGGGTGGCGAAATTTCAAGGGGAAGTGTTGCTGCTTCTTCGGGTGGCGGAGCGCCCCGTGTCGGATGACCCGAACATCGTGAAAGCGCCGGTATGGAATCCAAAGACGGGGAAGGTCGAGGTTTACGAATTTCGCCAAGACGATCCGCGCTACGATTTTTCCGACCCGCGCGTTATTAAAGAGGCGGGGGCGGAGCGGTTCGCCTATTTGACGTCGCTTTCGTATTTGCGCCTCGCCCGCAGTCGGGACGGGCGGCGGTTTGTGATCGACGACCGCCCGTTCGTCTATCCATCGAATGAGCTCGAGACATTCGGTATTGAAGACCCGCGCATTACATGCATTGACGGCACGTATTACATTTATTTCAGCGCCGTGTCGCCAAAAGGAGTCGGCGAGGTGATGGTGTCGACAAAAGACTTTCAGACGGTGACGCACCACGGCATGATTTTCGCGCCGGAAAACAAAGATGTGCTCATTTTTCCGGAGAAGATCAACGGCAAGTATTACGCCCTTCATCGCCCGGTGCCGAGAAGCAACGGCCGCCCTGAGGTGTGGATTGCCGAGTCAGAGAATCTGCTTCATTGGGGGAATCACCGCTTTTTGTTCGGTCTGCGCGAAGGGAAGTGGGACAGCGCCCGCATCGGCGGCGGAGCGGTGCCGATCAAAACGGAGCGCGGCTGGCTTGAGTTGTACCACGGCGCGTCGGATGACCACCGCTATTGCATGGGGGCGGTGCTGCTCGATTTGAACGACCCATCCAAAGTTCTCGCCCGCTCGGAGCAGCCGTTTGTCGAGCCGGAAGCGGATTATGAGGTGAACGGCTTTTTCGGCCGCGTCGTGTTTTCATGCGGGGCGATTGTCGATGGCGATATCGTAAAAATGTATTATGGCGCCGCGGATACGTCGATGGCGTGCGTCGAGCTGAAGCTTAGCGAGATTTTGGATTCGCTTGTGAAAGTATGAAAGCGAAGTTGCCCGCACGTTGCGGTGTAAGAACGGAAACGCCTGGATGGCCGGGCGTTTCTTTTTTGGTTTGCCGCGAACATACCGTGAGCGCAGGTGGGAGAGCGTTCAACGCTCATTGCGTCGTTTCGTTTCTTTTCCGTTCAACAGGATTTGGTATAATAAAAACAACGCCGATTCATCGGTCAGGTCGGCAGAGCGGTTTGCGGCTGGGCAATGAAAGACACTGGCCATGACTCGAAACAACAGATGATCATCGGATAGAGGAGGAACCATCGGAGATGAAAAAAGTACGCAAAGCGATCATTCCGGCAGCGGGCCTTGGGACGCGGTTTTTGCCGGCGACAAAGGCCATGCCGAAGGAGATGCTTCCGATTGTCGATAAGCCGACGATTCAATATATTGTTGAAGAGGCGATGGCATCAGGCATTGAGGACATCATCATCGTCACCGGGAAAGGGAAGCGGGCGATTGAAGACCATTTTGACTATGCGTTTGAGCTCGAGCAGCTGCTGAAGCAAAAAGGAAAATTGGACTTGCTTGAGAAAGTAAAAGAGCCATCAAAAGTGGACATCCACTACATTCGCCAAAAAGAGCCAAAAGGGCTGGGGCATGCTGTTTGGTGCGCGCGCAATTTCATCGGAGACGAGCCGTTTGCGGTGTTGTTGGGCGATGATATCGTCCAAGCGGAAAAACCTTGTTTAAAACAGCTCATTGAGCAATACGAACAAACGTTCAGCTCGGTGATCGGCGTCAAGCGCGTGCCGGAGGAAGAGACGCACCGTTACGGGATCATCGACCCGCTCGAGCAGAAGGGACGGCGCTACCAAGTGCGCCGCTTTGTCGAAAAACCCGCTCCGGGCACAGCGCCGTCGAACCTCGCGATCGTCGGGCGGTACGTGTTGACGCCGGAAATTTTCTTGTTTTTGGAGAAGCAGGAAGTCGGCGCAGGCGGGGAGATTCAGCTCACCGATGCGATCGGGCGGCTGAATGAAATTCAGCGTGTCTTTGCCTACGAGTTTGAAGGAAAACGGTACGATGTCGGCGAGAAGCTCGGCTTTATCGAAACGACGATTGAATTTGCCTTGCAAAACGAGGAGCTGCGCGCCGATTTGCTTTCGTTTTTGGAGCGGGTGGTGGCCGAGGCGAAGGGATCGAAGAGCAGCTAATTCAACCATCAGTCGGTCGCATTTCATGTTTTGCATGACAGCTTGTCGTTTTTTAGGGATGAAGACAAAAAGGAGATTCTGCTATCGAAGCATTATCGATGATGAATTGCAGTTCATACAAGTGGAAGCCATCGATGAAGCATCGTCTGCCATCAACCGTGTTCTGGATGAGCTTATGGAGGCGGAGGAAGCGGGGGAATAAACATGGCTAAGGAGGGGTTCGGATGATTCGTGCCATGGTCGGCGATCTGACCAAAGTGGAAGGAGTCGAGTACATTTGCAATGCCGCCAACGGCATCGGGCCGATGGGCGGCGGCGTGGCGGCGGCGATCCGTCGGGCGGGGGGACGTGTGATCGAGGAGGAAGCGATCCGCGTCTGTCAAGCGCAAGACCCTAAGCCCGGCGATTTGTACGTGACAGGAGCAGGCTCGCTGCCGTTTCGCGGGGTCCTTCACTTAGTGACGATGAAGCAGCCTGCAGGGGCGACGTCGTATGACATCGTTCGGGCGTGTCTCGAGCGTCTCGTCGCGCACTGTCGGGAGAACGGAATCAAGAAGGTGGCGTTGCCAGCACTAGGGACAGGCGTCGGAAGGCTTGACAAAGAAAACGTGGCGCAGTTGTTTGTCGAGGTGTTGGGTCCGGTCGAGGACGTGGAGTTTGTGGTGGTGGATATTGATCAAGCATTCATCCGTTTTGTCCAACAGCGCCAATAAAGGGAGAAAAAGGGCCTTGACTTCGTCTTGGCCCTGCTTTTTTGGCAATGAATAACGTGTTTCCTTCTTTCTCATATCATATTATAATAGGAGCACACGAAAGAATGAGTTTCATTGACTTTCTCATCCGGCCGACGGGAGGTGGCATCGCCTTTGGTGTCCGAATGACGAAGCCGGTGTGAAAAGAAAGTGACGGTTTCCTGTTCGAACCGCGATCAGGAAAAACAGCCAAAAATGCCAATGTGGGCGTTTTTGGCGCCATCCGGAGGGATGAATCATGTTATTCTCATTGCCAACATTAAAGACATGTCAAGTGTTAGTAGACGAATTTCGTTCGGCCCCACAGCCGTTTGAGCCGGAAAAGCTTCGCTTTTCGGGTGTCGGGGACCGGGACGTTTATAATATTTCCGCACCGTTTGTGGATGAAGGAGAATGGGTGATCGCTGGGCGCGTCGAGGCGCGCGACAGCGAGCAATCGGAAGTGTACTTTTTCGTCGAGCGCGACGGCGTCTGGGTTCCTCGTGACGGGGCGCCGGTGTTCGCCTTGCAGGATCCGTTTGTGGCGCGCATTCACGGTCAGTTGGTGTTCGGCGGCGTGGAGACGTTTCCGCATCCGGTGTTTGACGGCGAGCTGAGCTGGCGGACGGTCTTTTACCGCGGCCGCAATATTCGCAGTTTGAAAAAGTTCGCCGAAGGGCCGGACGGAATGAAGGACATTCGCCTTGTCGAGCTGAAAGATGGCTCGATCGGCGTGTTCACCCGGCCGCAAGGGGAAAAAGGCGGACGCGGGAAAATCGGGTTCACCCGCATTTTCTCGCTCGATGAGTTGACGCCGGACGTGATTGAGGCCGCGCCGATTTTGGACGCCCAATTTATGGATGAAGAATGGGGCGGCGTGAATGAGGCGCATTTGCTGGCGAACGGGCTTGTGGGGGCGCTTGGCCATATCGCTTGCTTTGACGAGCACGGCAACCGCCATTACTACCCGATGGTGTTCGTGTTGAACCCGGAGACGATGGAGCGTTCAGAGCTGCAATTGCTTGCGCTTCGCTCCCACTTTTTGGATGGTCCGGCGAAACGGCCGGATTTGGCGAACGTTGTCTTTAGCGGCGGACTCATCCGCAAAGGCGACGGCACGGCTG
This sequence comes from Geobacillus sp. FSL K6-0789, assembly GCF_038593135.1. Taxonomy (NCBI): domain Bacteria; kingdom Bacillati; phylum Bacillota; class Bacilli; order Caryophanales; family Anoxybacillaceae; genus Geobacillus; species Geobacillus sp. FSL K6-0789. The sequence continues at coordinate 2,933,865 of NZ_CP151966.1, read as the reverse complement.
AGCTGTACGCCGGCGTCGGCGACGCCGAGGCGCAAAAAATTTCGCTCATCGACCCGTTTGCGAAATACGAAGCGCAAGAGCTTAATCGGATGTATGCTTCCGTTTAGGGAAAAGGACCGGCGCCGTCCCACCTTCTTTTGATGAGAGGGGGGCGGCCGGCCTTTTTTCGTTTTGGCCGGTAATGGGCGATGGTTCCCGATTTGACGGTCATTTGCGGTGAGAAAGAGTTGGATGGAACGAAGTACATTGAGGTTCCGCCGCTGATTGTCGAGATTTTAACTTCCCTCCGAAAGAAGTCTCCTACTTCTAAACGTGAAGGTGCGCCAGCACCAGTGAAAGTGGGAGATGAATTTCGGTTGGCGTTAGCCAACGAATATGATAGAATATGGCTAGAACGGACACCTTCGGAACGAAGGGAAGCGTAAAGGGTTCTTGTGTGTGGCTTACCGTTCAGCGAACACACACAAGTCGCTTGAAGCCCCCACCTCTAAGCGAAGCGTAGGTGGTGGGTAGTTCACGTCCGTGGAACCAGGCGCATGATCTTGTCGCAACGTTCAATTTGTACATGGCGTGCGGCGTTCACGAATGCGGGATTGTCAATCCGATGAAGCCAGCTGTGACGGGATACCGGCTCAATGAGGAACGGCTATATGAGCAGGCGATGTTCAAGTGAAAACGGGAACGGTTCGCTCCGTTCATGTTCCCGGGCTTGAAATCGACATGACGGAATGGTTTCGTTGACAAGAGGACGTTAAAAGCGGACAGCGTGGGACGAATCCCACGCTGTTTTCATGAAAAGGCACGCGTCTTGACGGGGCATGTTCATGCCCGGGCGGGAGGGCAAAACGTCGCCCACGGAATTTTTTCATGAAAATGCGCGTGCCTAAACGCATCATTTTCATGCCGGGGAAGGACAAAAACGTGCTCATGGAGCTTTTTGTTTGTCCAATGGAGTCGGGGCGGCGCTCATCAGCCGCGTGGTGTCCCTTTCCCGTTGCGTTTGCCGCTTTTCTCGCTCTTTCAACTTTTCTTCCATCCGCTTCAGCAGCTTTTCCCACGGGTTTTCCGCCGTTTTTTTCTTGCGCTTTCGTTTTTCTTCCGCCATGCTCAAGCGCCTCCTTTCGCTGCGGCCGATAAGGCGAGCAAGTCGCGCAGTTCGTCATCGGACAGTTCGGTGATCCATGCCTCGCCTTCGGTGATGATGTCGGCGAGCGCTTGTTTTTGTTCGAGCATCTCGTCGATTTTTTCTTCGATTGTCCCGACGGTGATCAATTTATGGACGTGGACGAATTTCGTCTGTCCGATGCGGTAGGCGCGGTCGGTCGCCTGGTTTTCCACCGCCGGGTTCCACCAACGGTCGAAATGGATGACGTGGTTGGCAGCTGTTAAGTTGAGCCCGGTGCCGCCTGCTTTGAGCGATAAAAGGAAAATCGGCGCTTTTCGTGCTTGAAACTCTTCGATCATTCGATCGCGCGTTTGTTTCGGGACGCCTCCGTGCAAAAACAACACCCGCTCATCAAACAGGTCGGAAAGCAGCTGTTGGATCATCTCGCCCATTCGCACGTATTGCGTGAAGATGAGGCACGATTCGTCGTTGGCGCGAATTTGCTCGATCAGTTCGATGAGCTTTTCGAGCTTGTGCGACCGTTCAACGAGCTGGCGGGGGCGGCGTTCTTTCAAATACAGCGCCGGATGGTCGCAAATTTGCTTCACACCGTTTAGCATTTGCAAAATCAAGCCGCGCCGCGCAAACGGACTGGCTTCCTTTGCCCGTTCGAGTGTGTCGTTGACGAGCTGCTCGTACAAGGCAGCCTGTTCGGCCGTGAGCGGGCAATACTCTTTTTGTTCAAGCTTATCCGGCAAGTTGAGCGCAACCGCTTCATCCGTTTTCGTCCGCCGCAAGAGAAATGGGCGGATGAGCGTCTGCAGCGCCGCTTTTTTGCGGGCATCTCCTTCTTTTTCAATCGGCCCGGCAAAGCGCCGCTCAAACTCCGCACGGCTGCCGAGATAGCCAGGGTTGAGGAAGTGGAAGATGCTCCAAAGTTCGCCGAGACGGTTTTCAACCGGCGTGCCGGATAAGGCGATTTTATGTTTTCCGCTCAAGCGGCGGATGGCGCGCGCTTGTTTTGTTTGCGCGTTTTTAATGTTTTGCGCTTCATCAAGGCAAATCGCATGCCAATGAATCTGTTTTAAATCGTCTTGGTCCAAATGAGCAAGGTTGTAAGACGTAATGACGAGATCGGCCTCGCCTGCCGTTTGCACGAACGCATCGTTTTTCGCCCGGTTCGGTCCATGGTGCACGTAGACGCGCAAGTCTGGGGTGAAGCGGGCGCATTCCTTTTGCCAGTTGCCGATCACGCTGGTCGGACAAATGAGCAACGCCGGCGTGTCTGGACGTTCCATTTCTTTTACATAGGCCAAATAGGCAAGCAGCTGCACCGTTTTGCCTAGCCCCATGTCATCGGCCAAGCAGGCGCCAAAGCCGAATCGGCGCAAAAAGACGAGCCAGTCGACACCGCGCTGCTGGTACGGGCGGAGCGTGCCGCGAAACGACGGCGGCACATTCGCTTTCGGCAATCCATCCGGCTGCTGGAGCTGGCGGATGAACGCGCGGAACTGATCATGGACGTCAATGTGGATCGGGATCGATTCGTCCGTTGCCTCTTCACGCTCCTCTGCTTCCGAAAGCAGCGTTTGCGCCACAATATCGTGGATCGGCACGCCTTCTTTTTTCGCCTTTTCCATGAGCGCCTGGGCGCGGCGGACAAGGGCGGGGTCAAGGATGAGCCATTGGCCGCGCAGGCGAATGAGGCGCCGCTTTTGTTCCGCCAAAGCGGCAAACTCCTCTTCCGTCAGCTCAATCCCGTTGGTCGCGACGCGCCAATCGAAATCAGCGAGCCGCTTAAGGCCGAACAGTGATTCGGCGTTGACGGAAGGCGACAGTTTCGCTTTGATCGACAGCTGCGCCTGGCGGATGTCGTGCCACCAGTCGGGAAGCAAGAGGCGTACGCCCGCTTCGGTGAGCTTTAAGCTGTCTTCGGACAAAAAACGCCACGCTTCTTCATTAGACAGTTCCGTCCGCAGACCCTCCCCGGCGTCAAGCCACGGCACGATCGCGCAAATGCGGCGAATGGCGCGCTGGATCGATGATTCATATGGGCGCCAGGCGCGCGGAATATCACGGGCAGAGGCGATGACGCTGTCGTCGATGGCGATGAACACCGTTTCCAGCGTCCATGCGTCGCCGTCCTCAGGCGGCTCGACGAGGCGAAGCCCGACCGTAAACGGCGGCCGGTCGCCGAGCCAGCCGATTTGTTCCAGCCAATCGTCTTCCGTTCCGATCCATTGGCCGCTGGGGGAGGCGATTAATGGATAAGCGCGAACGATGTCGCCCCAAATGCCGCGCAGCTCTGGGTCGCGCGACAGCCAGTCGGCGATTGCCAGCGACCGCCATGCCGCAACAAGCGGGTGCGGATCGTCTTTGAGCCCGCGCCAACGCGTCCGCTCAGCTTCGGCCCATTCAGACGGCTGCCCTTGTTTCCACGCCGAGAAATCGGGGCGGAAGCAGCGTGTGCGCACATCGTCGATGATTTGCTTCGCCCATGTTTCAAGCTGGGCGGTGAACTCATCTCCCCATTTGATGGAAAGAAAACGGTTGGACGGGCGCCAGGCGAAAAACGTGAGCGCCTGCCACGGGGACAGCCGCACCGCGTCGCGTCCGTGGACGGTCGCGACATCAAGCAAGGTGCCGTAAAAGGTTTCTTCATGCCAGGCGAACACAAGCGGCGCCCAGCTCGAAACACGGTCCGGGCCGCTGAGCCAGAAGCATCGTCCTTCTTCGCTCCATTCACATGAAAGGGTAATCGTCTGCAACGCTTGTTCCATCATAGAAGCAATTTTCCTTTCTCCACTTCTTCATGAAACGCGCGCATGCGCGCTGTTTTGGCTAACAGCTGTTCAAGATACATCTGCCATTCGTTCATTCGTTTCAACGATCGGTAGCACGCACGCAATTTTTTTAAATATTGCACGGCGACGCGATAGCTTGCGCGGTTTTTCGCCTCGACAAAACGCATGACCGCTCGGTGATACAATGGCAAGACGAGCGCCGGGTTTTGTTTTTGCAGCATGGCGAGAAATGTTGGATCAATGTCATGGGCGGTGGCGTCCCCCCATAAGTATAAGTCGACTACATCATGGTAGCGCCTTTGATCGAGCAGCCAATGAACGTAGCGGTTCGCGCTGTATGGGAAGCATGCGGCCAACAGCTTCTCATAGTCGTCCCATTTGTTGTGTTGGCGAGCGTATGATTCGTACAGCCGACCGATTTCGTTGACAAACGGCGACCGCTCCATCTCTGGAAGAGCGGATATGTAGAAGGCAAGCTCTTGCTTTCCTTTCGCCCAAAATGATGCGAAACGTTCCGGCGAATGCGAGGATGCGAACCGCTCCATCCAATCGATAAAAAACGGAGCCGCTTCCTTGGGATGTTGGCGGTAGATGGCGAGCGCTTCGTCATCTTCGCCGAGTAAAAAGGCGAGATGGGCGGCAGCTAGCAACAGAGTGGTTGACTGTTTTTCCGTTGCCAGGCGGATCAGCGTTTCTTTCTCTTGCCGGCGCTGCGCTTCTTTCGTGAACAGCAGCTCCCAAGCGGTTGTGTATAGGCTGTAGACGAGTGAAGGGGACGCCTTTCCCCACCGCAGCAACAACTCCCGTACATACGGGATCGTCTGTTCGATGTGCGTTTCAACAGACGGGGGCAGCAGTTCGGACGGAAACCGTTCCAACGTTTCGAACCATTCGTCGGCGATATAATCGACGTCTTGTTGCCACGAAAACTGCTCGTATGATCCGAACAACAGCCCACGGTCCCAACCGCGTTCGCGTCCGTATTCGAACAAATGGTCAAGCAAAAACAAGGCCGCATGAAAGCGATGCAACAAACGGACAGCGCTGTGTTTCGGGCTGTTTTTGACGAGTCGCGGAAACAGTTGATGGGACAAGCGGTACGGCCAATCATTGCGGCGGCGGTGGCGGGCGCTCCACTCGTCCAATAGGTCGGCGAACTGCTTCCGCCATTGGGCGACCGATTCCGCTGTGTTTGGTTCAGACGGTGTTTGGACCGATGCCGCTTTCCGGTTCGGTTTTTTCTTTCCTTGTTTCCATTGCCGCAACAACTCGCCGTTGTCAAATACATTTCCGTACACGTAAAAGAACAGCGCCAGTACGTGCGGGCAAAGATCTTCCGTCCCGCATGTGCAGCTGTGGAGGGAGATGTCCGACAAATCAAGCGTCACGTCATGAATGGCGGTGTCGATGACTTTTCCTTCGATAAAATCGCTGTCTATGACCGTGACGTTATACACCAACCCTTGCCGTGACAATTCCCGCCCTTTTTGGATGACATGTTGGAAGAGAGAAAACGACCATTCCCGCTGCAAGTCGGCAGCGGCTTTTTGCAACAGAGGTTTGGAGATTGCGGTCTGCAACATATCAGTCCGTCCTTTCCGTCCATTGTGCATCATGGGTTCCCGAAGAAAGCCCCCGTTTTCCGTTCATTCTTTATATCTACATTATTATAGCATGGCGGATTGTACCGTTGCTATGTTTGTTTGGCGTGAGATTTATTCCTGCTTTTCTCTCTGTTATGATACAATGAACATAACGGCAAGGCCGAATCGAAGGAAAGCGGGTGACGATATGATGGTGTCGCGGAATGCCCTTTGTCCGTGCGGCAGCGGCAAAAAGTACAAGCATTGTTGTGGAAAAAAAGAGGCGGTTTCGATTTCGTCATTGATTGACCGCGAGTTGATCGAATGCATGAATGATATGCGTCAGTTTGTTTTACAGCGGTATGAGAGGGAGGCGGAAGAGCTTTTAGACCAGTTCCCGCTTGATGAGATGCCGGAGGAACTCGAGCTTGGCGTGCAGATCATGGCGGTGAATTGGATGTTGTTTTGTTGGCCGCTTGATGAAACAGGACAAACGATCTTTTCTGCTTACCGGAAAAGCCGTCATTGGGAGCGGTGGCGCCCGTCCGTTCAGGCTCACATCGAGAGGTGGGAAGGAGCCGTTCCGTCGCTTGGCGAGTTCATCGGCTATGAGGACGACAATCGCCCCGTTGTCCGGGATTTGTTGACGGGAGGGGAAAAGATCGTTCATTTATTGGCTTCCCATCAATGGCCGAGCGTGATCGAAACAGGAGATGTGGTGTTCGGCTTCCTTGTGCCGTACCAAGACGTGTTCACGTGTTTCACAGCGGTGTTTCCGCTCCCGGCGTCAGGGAAAGATCGATTGCTTCGGGCGATTCAACAAGAAGGGGAGTGGAGCGGTCAGCCATCGGCTTTATGGATGCGCGATCGGTTCGTCGCTGTGCTTTCCGATGTGCTCTTGGAGTGGCTTTGGCAGTTCGCCAAACAGTTCAAATGGGATGATCCGAAACAAGCGGCCGTCATTCGCGAGCTCGATGAAAACGAGCCGGAGGCGCCAGCGGCGCTGCTCAATCAAGCGTTCGCCATATGGGCGATCTATTGCGGAAAAACATCCCGCCTCCCTTATTCGGTTCCCGTCTACGCGGCGGCGCTCCGCTATGTGGCTGGGCATTTGATGAAGGCGGAAGGATCGGAGGTGGAAGACATCGCCGATCGGTATGACGTGATGCCAGAAGATGTGCGATCGGCGGCGTTGGATTTTTTCCTGATGGCTGTTGATGATGAAGACGACGAGCAATGGCTCGATGACTGGGAGGAAGACTGGTTCGAAGAGGAAGGGGATGAGCTTGATGCGCGCATCAATGAATGGATCGATGACATCGATCTGATGTTGATGCGTGAAGGATGGGACGAGAAGCGAGTCAACCGTCATATTGACCGCGCCATCCGTTCGTGGAGGAATGAGGGCCTGCTTGAGGAAGTGAATGAAAAAGAATTGCGTAAAGAACTCCGCGATGTAGCGTGGGAGATCTTCACCGATCGGGGATTCATCTAGAAACTGGCAGAAAAACGGGCGCTGCGCGCAAGTCAGCGGCATTTCGTCAGAAAGGAAAGCCGGTTCCACAAGGGCTCTCTCATTCAAACATCATTGGGCTCAACCCAAGCCCTCTATAAGTAGAAACAGGGAATGGAATGCGTTCCATTCGTGAAACTCCAAAAAAAGCGGCGGGGAACGATCGGTTTTGACCGAATCCATAATGGATTGGGAAAAATGGCTTTGTGCGCGATTCCGACCGTTTTTAACATAAATCAGCCAGAAGTCCCCCACCTCTACAGGTGGGGGATGAATGGCGTTCGGTTTTTCTGTTTTTCTCTTTCTTCTTTGGATGGCAATAGAATACAATAAACATAGGAGGTGAAACCATGTATCGAACGCTGAAAACCCGTTTTCGGGCAAAGAAAGAAGTTATCCAAAAACTATTTGAATGCAATCGTATCTCCGCAGAAGTTTGGAACGAATGCCTTCGTTTGGCAAAAGAACATCATTTGGAAACAGGAAAATGGATAACCAAAACGGAACTGCAAAAAGCAACAAAAGGTCGTTTTTCTATCCACAGCCAAAGCATCCAGGCGGTTGTGCATAAATATATCTTTGCCCGTGATGGGGCAAAAGAAGCACGGAAAAAAGGAGAAAAAATCAAATATCCATACAAAAAGAAAAAACATTTCAACACGAAATGGGCAAAAGATGGGTTTGTTTTGCATGAAGACGGAACGTTGGAACTGTCGCTAGGAATTTGGAATCGAAAACGACAATCTCCTTTGGTGGTGAAAATCGACAAAGAGAAACTTCCAAACGGAAAAGTCAAAGAAATCGAGTTGGTCTATGACCGTGGTTTGTGGCTTTGTTTATCGTATGAAGATGGGAAAAAACCAAAAGAAAATCCATGTAAAAACCGTGTTGCTATTGACCCAGGGGAAATTCACACCATCGCAGCCATTTGTGAAAATGGGGAAAGCCTCATTATCACGGGAAGAAAAATAAGAAGCATTCATCGGTTGAGAAACAAGAAATTAAAAGAACTGCAAAAACTCATGAGCAGATGCAAAAAAGGCTCCAAACAATGGAAAAAGTACAATCGGGCGAAACAATATGTACTTTCGAAATCAGAGGCACAACTAAAGGATGCACTGCACAAAACCACGAGACAATTTGTTCGTTGGTGTTTGGAAAACCAAGTGAAAGAAGTCGTCATTGGAGATATCGAAGGAATCCAACGGAATACGAAAAAGAAACGAAACAAAAAGACCAATCAGAAATTATCCAATTGGTCGTTTGGAAAATTATTTGATTATCTCAAATACAAATTGAATGCCGAAGGAATTCAAATCGAGAAAAAAGATGAAAGTTATACCTCGCAAACATGCCCTGTTTGCGGGAAGAAAAATAAATCTTCTTCTAGAAATTATACATGTCAATGCGGGTACAAACGACACCGTGATATCCATGGGGCAATGAATTTATTTGCCAAAGTATATTATGGTGAAATCCGCCCATTGGAATTTACGGTCAAACCGTTTACGTATCGACGGATTGCTTAGGTATGAAGTCGTAGATGGCGAGTTCCCGCCCTTGAGTATCATGGATACTCATGTTGCCTGTGGCTCCCAACGGGACGGGTGCCAGGTGTTGCCTGCAGATAGGCTGCCAACCAGCCTATCATGCATCCACCTCCGAAGGGGAAACAGGAAACCCCCACTTCGATAAGTGGGGGAGGTTCATTATCTTGGTCGCCGTTTTGGAAAGGAATGATTAGAAGGGAGGATTTTGCATGGCAATCGGCCGAAATGACCCGTGCCCGTGCGGAAGCGGGAAAAAGTATAAGAAGTGCTGCATGAACAAACAGCAGGAGCGTGAAATCAAGCGGGTGCGGCAGCGCCGCTTTTTTGACCAAAAATATGAGCTGTCGCAAATGGTGCAGCGGTTTTTGGATGAATCGCTGTCTTATGATGAACGCGAAGCGGTCAACCGTACATTTCGCCGAATGATCGAACAAAAGGATCATCGTGAAGAGTTGAAGGTGTTTGAGACGCTTTGGCGTTTTTTCCTCCATCGTTATCCGAATGGATTGCGCGGCGTTGAATGGTTTCAACAGGAAAAAGGGCGTCGTCTGTCTCCGGAGCTCAAGGAAATGTTGGACCGCTGGGTTCGACTTGTGCCGCGCCTTGTGCAATTTGTCGATTTGGATGATGAAGGAGGAGTGGCGGTCGACCGGTTGACGGGCGAGAAACTTCTCATGCCGTATTGCGAGACATTGGAGGTTGTGCGCCCTTGGGGCGGCATGTTTGCCTTTTTGGAGCCCTTTGACGGCGGCTATTACGTTTGCGGTGTATCATCGATTGTGGATCCGAAGGGCGTGGAACGGGCGGAAGAGAACATTCGCGTCTTGTTGACGCAAACCGATTGGCCGTATGAAAAGGTAGCCGTTGAACATTTTCTCGATATCGTTGATGCAGGCTATCCTCCGAGGGCGGACGATATGCAAGAGGAGCGCACGCGATGGACGTATGAATACGAATGCCAGGAAGCCGCTGAGGCGATGAGGAAGCTTGCTTCGATCGGACGCGCTCACATTGATCATGACGATGGGGAGAAAGTGGAAGGTTCATGGTGCACCAATGTGTACCATTATGTCGGAGTGATTTCTCCCAAGCCGATTCATGTGTTTGAATTAGGCGGGTCATTATCCGCTCATCGGTCGCGTCTCGTGTTGTCTACCGAGGAGGAAGGGACGGCCGAACAGCTCGTGTCGCTGCTGCAGGCGTTTGGGTATTCCCCAAAAGAACGAAAACGGGGGACAGAAGCCGTTTTGCGCCGAAAATGGATCGAAAACGTTTCGCTTCATATTGATTCAGACCCAGACTCTCCCCCTTGGGTGGCAACGATGGCCGGATTGGATGTTCAAATGGAAAAAGCCCTTCACACCCCGCTTGAGAAATGGAATGGAAAAACCCCTCACGAAATGGCGCGCGAGGGGCGTGTGCAGGAAGTGGATGTGTGGCTGAAAGAGTATGAATTCCATTTGTTTAACATGCAAGAACGAGCCAATTTGCCGGTGCTCATCGGAGTGAATCCCATTCGCTCCCGTTATGGATTGCCCCCATCTCCGTTTAGCTCATCACATCGTCTTTCGGACTTATGGAAAATGAAATGGATGGGGCCGGAAAGAACCGAGACATTGTTGATTCGCGCGGAATGGGAAGGGATGTATTTTACCGATGACGCATTGGCGTTTTATAACGAAGTCATCGTGAGCGGAGAAAAAGAGGCCAAAGAGGCGTGTTGGGCCGTGATTTTGCTCGTGTGTGAATATATGACCGGGCGGACGTTTTCATCGTGGGAGGACGTAGGAGAAGAAGAATGGAAACAATGCATCGTCGAGCAAATCCCGTCAAGATGGAGTTCGTTTTCATGGGAAGTGGTGAGCCGAGCGCTCGATATGTTGCTTGAGTGGGCCGATTGGCTGGACCGCCGTTATGGAACGAATCATCGAACTGTTGTTTGTGCCGTGCTGGAAGAGGTCAGAAGCGAATTGGAACATTGCTTTGCTTTGCTGGATGAATGGAGGGGCGAGAACGGAAAGGCGGATGAGGAACTGATGGCTTGGCAGCTTGCTCGTTTGTTTGGTTTGCCTATTCCCCTTTCCGTCGGTTTCTCGTTTTTCCGCGTCAAGCGTGTGGAACAGGGGAAGGCGGTGCTGGATTGGCTTGCCCATAACCGAACGGTGACATGGGACATTCCGAAGCGGGCAGAGCCGCATCTGTTGCCGGGCATGTATATCGTCGCCGCGACCGATCGCAACGGCAAGCTGGACGATCTTGCCCGCGTATATCCGCCGTCTTTCTCACCGTACGTAGAGCCGTGGCTTCAGGCGCTGCAAGAGTGGCCAGACAAGGTGGAGAAAGAACGGGCTGTGTTTCAAGAGCGCCTGCTTGCCTCGTTGTCCCGTTTGCTTCGCCGGCCGTAGGCGTCCCGATGAATGACGGGGCGCTTGTTTCTCTCGGCTCGGCCTCTATGATTCTCCATTATGCAGGCAAGCCCAATGGTAAGAGTCATTCATCCTATTTCGCGCAGGAGACTCCCACTTCAACGACCAAAGGGAGTAAGTGGGAGAGGAATGCGCGTTCCCCCTTTCTTTTGTGGTATGATAGAATAAAGACGTGGAGAAAACCGTTCAATAAAGGCACTCCAATCACTGTTCTCGACATGAGCGGCGGAAGTCCCAAAGTGCTTGCGATATGTGTTGCTGAAAGCAGTTCCATCACACGTTGATCGTGAATGTCTCCCCAAAGTGTTTAGCTGGCCCGAGCGTTAGCGTAGAGGGGGAGAACGTTCAATGACTATGATACAAAGAAAGTAGGTAGCTATATGGTGAAGGCATCGCGAAACAATCTTTGTCCATGCGGCAGTGGGAAAATGTACAAGCATTGTTGTGGGAAGCAAGAGGCGGTATCGATTGCATCTATTATTGAGCGCGAGCTGGTCGAATGCATGCAGGATGTGGTCTTGTTTGCGTCGGAGCGATACGAGGACGTGTTGGTGGAAACGATGGCAGAATGCTCGTTTCAATGGTTTCCGGAAGAGTTAGAGGTGGGCGCTCATTTATTGTTGACGGATTGGGCTGTTTTTTGCCGGCCGGTGGATGAGAAGGGGACAACAATCTTTTCGGCGTACATGCAAGACCGGCGCCGCAACCGTTGGCGGCCGGCGGTGCAAGCGCATTTGGAGCGATGGACGGAGGGGATTCCGTCGTTTGGTGAGATCGTCCGTTTCGACGAAGAGCGGCGTCTCATGGTGCGCGATCTTGTGAGCGGGGAAGAAAAACGCGTCCGTTTTTTAACGTCCGAGCCCGTTCCGCCGGCTGAAGAAGGGGACGTTTTGCTTGGCTTCCTCCTTCCATATGGGGAAGAGTTTACGTACTTTATAGCCGCTCTGCCGTTTCCAAAGAACGGAAGAACACGGCTCGCCCATGCGATTGAGGCGGAGAGAAAACGAAGCGGGAAAGCGGCAGACGCGTTTTGGCGAACATCGTTTCCAGAAGCGCTCGATCTGGCTCTTCACGAATGGCTATGGCAGCTGTCGGCTGAATTGGAGTGGAACGATCCTGACGAAGAAGCGGTTCTTCACGAGCTGAAGCGGAGAGAAGAAAAGACATCGCCCCGGGTGCTTAGCCATGCGGCGTTCTTTTGGCGCATGTATTGCGAACAAGATGAACCGGCCATCGATGACCCGGTCGTGTATGCAGCCGCGCTTCGCCATGTTGCCGGTCAGATGGCGGAAGAGGAGTTCATGGATGCAGAGGAAGCGGCTGCACGCTACGGAGTGGCGGCTGAGGAAGTCGAATCAACTTCCATGGAATTTATCTTGTTCGCGGTCGAGATGCTGGATCGCGATGAGGATGGCGAGTGGGATGATGACGATGAGGAATGGCTTGATGATGAGTGGGATTTCGAAGAAGGCATGATAGACGGCGATGAGTTGGATGCCGCGATTGACGAATGGCTTGACGAAGTCGAAGAACTGTTTGACGACGAAGGTTGGGACACCGATCAAGTCCGCCGCTTGATTGACAAGGCGATGCGAACATGGAAAAAAGACGGTTTGCTTGAGGGAGTCGACGAAGCCGAACTGCGTGAAGAACTCGAGGAGCTCGTCTGGCAAACATTTGCGGGACGGGGGTTTTGTTAAGAACATACAGCGCATCCATGGGAGAAGGTGCCCAGCCGTTGGTTTGGGCGCCTTCTCCCCCTTTGCTACAGATGGATGTAGGATAACCGCTTGTTCACCTCCTCGATGTTAAACGCATCGGGATCAAAATCTTCGCCTTTCATGTCATACATCCAGTCAAGTCGTTCAAGCAGTTCCGGATCCGTAAGGGAGTCTTGGTTTGCTGCTGATTCGAGCAGCTCCAAATAACCATAGACGCCGCCGCAATCCTCGGGAGGGCATGCCCGTTTCCCTTTCAGGCAAGTGGCGCGTTCCAGCGGTTTGGGGAGTGTTTCAATCTTTTCGACGGTGATGGTATGGCTCCAGTAGTCGCCAAAATCGTAAATGTACAGAAACTTTTGTTTTTCTTCCGTCAGCCATTGCTGCAATTGAATGCGGCGGGCGTCCATCAGTTCTTTTTCCAGCTGAAACGAATCCCAGCCGTCAGGGATGCCGATGAGAACGCTTCCGAAATCGAATTCGTATAAATGGGCTTGTTCCCATCCCATCGCTTCTTGGATGATGAGATGAAGATCGTGAAATGTCGCATGTCCGGGAACAAGGACGCGCCGCCAAATCGGCGGACGGATGCCGTTTAAGGATATTTTTAACTGATAGGCGGTTTTGGAGCGACGCGGTTTCTTTGATGTCGTGCTTTTGCTTTTTGGTGTTTCCGTCCATCGACCGTGCGGATGGGAAGTTTTCGTTGAATTAAGCTTCGTCATCAATTCGTCGATCAAGTCGATGAGTCTTTTCTCTTCCATGAATATCGTCTCCTTTTTTAGGATTGTTTTTGTATACTTATAGTTTAACCTGTTTCTGAAAGAATCAAAATAATAATAATGGTGATAGAAATTAGAAAACGAAATTGATTCAAGGAGGGAGCCGTATGTCGGTCGGCCGAAACGACCCGTGTCCGTGCGGGAGCGGGAAAAAGTATAAAAAATGCTGCATGAACAAAGCGATGGAGGAAGAGGCGAAAAGGGCGCGGCAACATCGGTTTTTTGAACAGAAGTATGAGCTGTCGCAACAAGTGCACCGTTTCTTAGAGGAGGCGCTCTCCTACGCCGAACAACGGGCGATAAAGCACGCGTTCCGTCAGGCCGTTCGGGAAATGAAACACAGTGAGATGCTTGAGCCGCTTGAAACGCTTTGGTACTTGTTCGTTCACCGTTTCCCAAACGGGATGCGCGGCGTTGAATGGTTTCGGCGCGAGAAAGGACGCCGTTTATCGTTGGAGCTGCGAAACATGCTTGACCGGTGGGTTCGGCTTGTTCCGCGTCTCGTTCAGTTTGTGGACCGCGGTGAAGACGGGGGGACAGCGGTCGACCGATTGACGGGGGAAACGTTGTTTCTGCCATTTAGCGAGACGATGCCGGATGTAGTGCCTTGGGGCGGTATGTTTGCGTTTCTCGAGCCGTTTGACGGCGGTCATTATATCCAAGGGGCTGCCTCCATCGTTGGGCCGGACGGAGTGAAGAAGGCCGAGGAACGAATGCGTTCTCTCCTTCAAGAGACGAACATGCCGTACGAAGAGTTGGCATTTTCCCGTTTTCTTGATATTGTCGACGCGTGTCACAGTGCTTCTTCATTACAGGAGCGCGGGACGGAAGCAGTTGAACAATGGACGGTCGTCTACGACATGCCTGATGCGCGCAACGCCCTCCGTCAGCTGGAACGACATGGAATCGTGATCGTGGATGAGGAAACGGACGAAGCCGTCAAAGGTTCACTGCGCGGTGTGACGTATGAATATTGCGATGATCTTGCCTCCAGCCCGATTTATCTGAACGAATTAGCTGGCTTTGTAGAGGGGCAGGGGCGGACGATGACGCTCTCCACCTTTGATGCGGACGCCGAGAGGGTGCTGACGAAGACGCTTGAGGCAATGGGGCTGCCGGCGACGGTTGTATCGCGGTCAGCGAAGACACACCTTGTCCCTAAAGGAGTGAAGTTGCTGTCATACGACGTCCAGTTGCCGCCGGGTGAGCCGTCATATATGGCGCTCGTTGCCAACAGTGCGGTGATGTTAGAGCAGACGCTGCATGTGCCGCATGAAGAATGGGGGGGACGGTCCGTTCACGAATTGGCCATGAGCGGCGAGCAGGAAACAGTGGAGCAATGGCTGCGCGCATATGAGTACCATGCGTTCGAACTTCTCCGCCAAGAAGGCAGTCCGGTGATGGTCGATACGAACAGCATCCGTTCCCGCTACGGTTTGCCGCTCTCGCCATTTGTGACGCCTAAGATCAAGCGGACAACGTCTGTTCAAGTATTGCAACGGCTCGATGAGGGCGGATATTTTGCCATGCCGGCGGAATGGAAAATGCGCTTTTTCGGCGCCGACCTCGTCCGTTTTTACCAAGAAAAAACGGAAGGAAAATCAGAGGCGACGAAAGCGAAATACCGCCTCGGTGTGACGGCGGTCGGCCATTACTTGCAGACGACGCCGCTGTCATCGTGGGATGCGCTAGAAGCGCGCCATTGGCAGCAATGTTTGGCATTTCACTACGTCATGTTTTCTCCTGACATAAGCATCAATCAAGCGAAACAAGTATTAAGCGGCGTTCAGGCGTTCACGAAATGGCTGGACGGCCGCTATCGGACAAGCCATGCCCGGGTCGTGCGCCAACTCGTGACGGAATTGCAGGAGCCGTTGTTAAAAGCGGTCCGCCTTCTTCGATTGTATCATCGCCCTGATTTGCCAATGGGGATGGCTGACATTATTTGGAAGGGAATGGTAGAAAGGAAAGAGGAGTATCGAACCGGGATGTTTCAGGTGGTGAGCGTCGGACGGGAAAAGGCCGCGATCCGCTGGTTGGAGACGGGCGAACAGTTCCACTGGCGCTTGCCGCTATCGGTGAAATCGTACGTCGAGCCCGGCATGTGCTTGGAAGCCGCGTTCACCAACAACGGCGCATTGGCGGCCGTCCAACGTGTCTACCCGCCGCAGGCCGCTCCTTACATGGAGGCGTTTGTTCGGTTTGACCGGCCATCCGCCAAGGTGTAAAGGGGAAGGGGATGTCTCGACACGAGGCATCCTCTTTTTCTATGATGGGCGCTTGTGAGGAAATGGGGCAGCCGTGCGATTGCGCCAATTTGAGGCATCGAAGGGCGCTTGTGCAGACGGGATTTGCGCCATTGTTGCGTTCTCGGCAGCATTCGCGTCTTGTTTGTTGGCGGCTGTCGCGCTGGAGGACATTGTGCGGAAACAGGGCATTCATTGTCGGTTCATGGACGTTGGCGGCGCCTGTTCTGTCGAGCGGTTTTCCTGGCCGACAGACAGGAAATGGCCTATTGTGCGCGAACCATATAGTAGAATGAGAGGGAACTAGGAGGGAGCGCGCATGAGGCGGGGGGGATGGCTCGCCGCATCGTTTTGTTTGCTTTGGTTGCTGGCGGTCCTTTGGCCGTCGGGAGTGAAAGGAGAAAAAGAAACGGAAGAAACGAAGCGTCTGGCGGTGGTGACGGCGGATCGCGTGAATGTCCGCCAAGGGCCGGGGGTGCCGTACCACCCGGTGGCAAGCGTCCACCGCGGTGACGTGTACCGGTTGGTGGATGTGAAAGACGGTTGGTTGAAAATTGAATGGGA
This sequence comes from Geobacillus sp. FSL K6-0789, assembly GCF_038593135.1. NCBI lineage: Bacteria > Bacillati > Bacillota > Bacilli > Caryophanales > Anoxybacillaceae > Geobacillus > Geobacillus sp. FSL K6-0789. The sequence continues at coordinate 2,917,574 of NZ_CP151966.1, read as the reverse complement.
GAAAAATCGGACCGGGTGGCTCGCGGCGCGGTACGTCGCGTTGGCAAAAGAGACAGCCGTCGTGCAAGAAGACCGGCTCCGCCTTCGCCAAGAGCCGAGCCGAGACGGGCGAATTATCGGACATTTGGCGCAAGGGGAAACGGTGTTGGTGATTGGGGAAGAAGGCGGCTGGAAACAGGTCGTGACGGAAGACGCCATCGGTTGGGCCGCTGCATCGTATTTGGCGCCAGCCGAGGCCCGCTCGATTTCACAACAGACTGGAACGGTGGCCGCCGATTCACTCAACGTGCGAGCTGAACCGTCGCTTCACGCCCCGCGGATCGGCCGTCTTGTTCGTGGCGAAGAAGTTGACATTGTGGAAAAGAAGCCGGGATGGTACAAAATTGCCTCCTCAACAGGGCTTGGTGGCTGGGTTTCGTCCGCGTATGTGCAGGTAAAGGGTGGACAAGCCAATGAAAAGGAAGCGGAAGTGCCCCAGTCGGCTGGCCGCTCGCTGCCTTCCATCATCGCGCCTAGCGACTCGCGCCTTTATGCAGACAGCTGGACGAGCGGTCCTGTTCAGGCGCTGGCCGGAAAAACGATCGTCCTTGACCCTGGCCACGGAGGCAAAGACGGCGGTGCGAAAAGTGTCGCTGGCGTTAAGGAAAAGGAGTTGACGTTGGGAACGGCGAGGCTTCTAAAAAACAAGCTGCAATCTTACGGCGCTCGCGTCGTGCTGACGCGCTCCGGCGATGAGTATGTGCCGCTGTCGGCGCGTGTTGCCGCCGCCCGCCTGTATCAGGCGGACGCGTTTATTAGCCTGCATTACGACAGCGCCGCTGATCCAGATGCGTCCGGCATCACCATTTACTATTACGATCGGTTTGCAGACTACGAATTGGCGCAATCGTTCCAAGGGCTGTTCAGGCAACTTTCCGCATTGCCGTTTCGCGGCATCGCCTTTGGCGACTATTACGTGTTGCGAGAAAACGAGAAGCCGTCCGTGTTGCTTGAGCTCGGCTATTTAAGCAATCGGTCGGACGCTGCGGTTGTGGCGACAAACGGTTATCAAGAAGCGGTGACGACGGCCATCGTGAACGCCATGCGCCATTATTTTCAATAGTACGCTCCTTTTCTAAAAAGTGGATAACGGATCTACTGCGGCATGACAAAAAGCGCCCCGGATTTTCGGGGCGCTTTTTGTCGCCTCGCCTTGTTTGGATCACCGCTGGCTGACCATAGAGGGCCATTAGCTTTTCAAGGCGTTTGCCTGAGGGCTGCAAGGGCGAAAGGGTGGAAGTTGGTTGACGCAATAGTTAAAAAAGTTTAATATTTATAAAGGATTAGGATAATAATAATCGACTGTTATCCTAATTAACACTATTGTTTTATTATATACCAGAATATTAAATTCTTTTTCGAAATAATAGAAATGGGGGATAAAATGAAAACGAGAGATGTGCTGTTTACTGGATTGATGCTCTTTTCCCTCTTTTTCGGCGCGGGCAACTTGATTTTTCCTCCGTATTTAGGGATGGAAGCGGGAACGGCCGTATGGCCGGCGGTTCTTGGATTTATCGTCACCGGTGTTGGGCTGCCGCTGTTGTCGGTCGCGGCGGTGGCGTTCACCAAAGACGGCATCCGTTCGCTCGGCAACGCTGTTCATCCGCTGTTCAGCCTTTGTTTTTCACTCGCTGTGTATTTGGCGATCGGCCCGTTTTTCGGCATTCCGCGCGCGGCTAGCGTCGCCTATGAAATTGGAGCGAAGCCGTTTTTCCCTGAGAGCGGATCTTTGGTGATGTGGCTGTTTACGGGTCTCTTTTTCGCCCTTGTGTACTGGCTCAGCTTAAACCCCTCGAAGCTTGTGGATCGAATCGGCCAGCTGTTGACGCCGATGTTGCTGCTTTCCATTGCTGTGCTTTGCCTTACCGGTTTAATCCGGCTTGACGACCCACAGGCGATGCCGGCTGAGAAGTATGCCTCGGCGCCGTTTGTGAAAGGGATGCTGGAAGGGTATTTAACGATGGATACGATCGCGGCCCTTGCCTTTGGCATCGTCGTCATTCATGCGCTCCGTGACCGCGGGGTGGACCGGCCGGCGTTGCAGGCAAAAGCCACGGTGCAAGCCGGATTGATCGCTGGATTGGGACTCGCGCTCGTTTATGGCGGTATTGCCACCATTGGTGCTAGAATGGCTGGTGTCGGCTCATTTGCCAACGGAGCCGAGCTATTGTCATACGTGTCATCGCTGCTGTTTGGCAGCGGAGGGAAGTTGCTGTTGGGCGTGATCGTGGCGCTTGCCTGCTTAACAACGGCGGTTGGTCTAGTCGCTGCTTGTGCGCAATACTTTCAAGAGCTCACCCCGACTGTTTCGTACCGAACGTATGTCATTGTATTAACCTTATTTAGCTTTTTGATGTCAAACCTCGGCTTAAATGCGTTGATCGCTGTTTCCGTTCCAGTGTTGACGATGCTGTATCCATTGGCGATCGTGCTCGTCGCCCTGTCGTTTTTCCGCCGCTTTTACCATGGTTCGGCGAAAGTGTACGGGATGGCGTTGCTCTTTACCGGCATGTTCAGCCTGTATGACGGTTTGAAAACGATCGGGCTGGAGACGGCATGGTTAGAACCGCTCCTCTCATGGGCGCCGCTGTTTTCAGTCGGGCTCGGCTGGGTTGTCCCTGCGCTGATCGGCGCTGCGCTTGGCTTGATGATCGATCGGCCGTCCGCAACGAAACGGAAACATGCGGCGTAAAGGGCTGACTCAAAAGGTCATGTACGCCCGGTCGGGGGAATAATCTGATGTATATATATGGAAGAAGGGAGGATGCCTCGTTGCTTTTGGGGCATTCTCTTTTTTGTGTGGAAAATAGTTTTTTGTTCGAGCAATGGGGCGGAACCCGTGAAAACCGGAAGGCGATTCGATATAATGAGGACAAGCGACGATCGCCGCAATGGATGAAAAGGTGTGAGGAATCGTGAAGATAGCGATTGCGGGAACGGGATATGTTGGACTTGTGACCGCGGCTTGTCTGGCCGATAAAGGGCATGATGTGACATGCGTCGATGTGAACGAAGAGAAAATTCGCCTATTAAATGAAGGGATCGTCCCGATTTATGAGCCGGGGCTTGACTCGCTTATTCAGCGAAACGGCGTTCGCCTTCGCTTTACGACCAACGATGTGGAAGCGTATCAACGGGCGGAAGTGATCATGATCGCCGTCGGCACGCCGCCGCAGCCGGACGGGTCTGTGCGGCTTGATGATGTATGGGGCGCATTGCGACGCATCGCCAGGGCGGCCGAACGCGATTGCCTTGTCGTTATCAAGTCGACCGTGCCCGTCGGCACTGGCGATGAAGCCGCCCGTTTTTTGGCGGAAAACGGACGGCTGGAGGTGAAATTCGACGTCGTATCCAACCCGGAGTTTTTGTCGCAAGGAACGGCAGTGCGCGATACACTGCAGGCGCCGCGCATTGTATTGGGAGTGGATTCGGACCGGGCTGAACGGGTGATGAAGGAGCTGTACGCCCCGTTTGCCCTCCCGTACGTCGTGACGGACCGGAGAAGCGCCGAGATGATCAAGTATGCGGCCAATGTGTTTTTGGCGTTGAAAATTTCGTACATCAACGAGATCGCCAACGTATGCGAGTTGGTAGGCGCTGATATTCAGGCGGTGGCGGAAGGAATCGGCATGGATCCGCGCATCGGCCGCCGCTTTTTGCGCGCCGGCGTCGGGTATGGAGGCTCATGCCTGCCGAAAGATGCAAATGCCCTCTATTCCTTGGCGGCTTCCCACGGCTATTCGCTCAAAACGGTATGGGCGGCGATCGACGTCAATGAGAAACAAAAATGGAAACTTCTTGACAAAGCGCGTCTGCACATTGGGGATTTCCGCAACCGGACGGTCGCCGTGCTTGGCGCCGCATTCAAGCCGGGCACCGATGATGTGCGCGAGTCTCCTGCCTTGGCGAACATCGAGCGGCTCATTGCCGAAGGAGCAGTCGTGCGCGTCTGGGACCCAGCCGCTCTCGAACATGTCGTCCGCCGTTTTGGCGATGCGGTTGTTTGTTGCGAGACGATCGAGGAAGCCATTCGCGGCGCGGATGTTTGTTTCATTTTCACCGAATGGCCGGCTGTGCTGCAATTTGACCTTCACCGTTACAAGACGCTGATGAAAACACCGCTTGTGGTGGATGGGCGGAATTGCTACGACCCGAAGGCGGCCGAAGCCGCCGGCTTAATCTACGAGTCGATTGGGCGGCCGGGGGTGGTCGGATGGCAAAGCGCGATAAAGGAAACGGTGGAGCATCACGAATGACGTTTGGGACAGCAGCTCACTCACTAAACGTGCAGCGGGCTGCCTTTCTTCATGAATATAGAGAAATGAAAATTCAAAAATTTCCGTTTATAATATTAGGAAAGCGGAAAAGAGGGGGAAACGTGATGACAAAGGAAGAAATCAAACGGCTCGTCGATGAAGTGAAAACGGACGTCATCGCCTGGCGCCGCCACTTGCACGCCCATCCCGAATTGTCGTTCCAGGAAGAGAAAACGGCGCAGTTTGTCTACGAGACGCTGCAATCGTTCGGCGGTCTCGAGATTACCCGTCCGACGAAAACGAGCGTCATGGCGCGCCTTATTGGCCAACAGCCAGGCCGGGTCGTCGCCATTCGCGCCGATATGGACGCGCTGCCGATTCAAGAGGAAAACACGTTTGAATTTGCCTCCAAAACCCCAGGCGTCATGCATGCGTGCGGGCATGACGGCCATACGGCGATGCTGTTGGGGACGGCGAAAATTTTTGCCCAGCTTCGCGATCACATTCATGGTGAGATTCGCTTTTTGTTCCAACACGCGGAAGAACTGTCCCCGGGTGGGGCGGAGGAGATGGTGCAAGCGGGTGTCATGGACGGGGTGGACGTCGTCATCGGCACTCACCTTTGGTCGCCGCTTGAGCGTGGAAAAATCGGCATTGTGTATGGACCGATGATGGCCGCACCCGACCGCTTTTTCATCCGCATCATCGGCAAAGGCGGCCATGGAGCGATGCCGCACCAAACGATCGATGCGATCGCCATCGGGGCGCAAGTCGTGACGAACTTGCAGCACATCGTCTCGCGCTATGTCGACCCGCTCGAGCCGCTTGTTCTGTCCGTGACGCAATTTGTGGCGGGTACGGCGCATAATGTCCTGCCAGGGGAGGTCGAAATTCAAGGGACAGTGCGCACGTTCGACGCCGAGCTGCGCCAGACGGTACCGCAATGGATGGAGCGCATTGTCAAAGGAATCACCGAAGCGCACGGCGCCTCGTATGAGTTTCAATTTGACTACGGCTACCGCCCGGTCATTAACTACGATGAAGTGACCCGCGTCATCGAAGAAACGGCGCGCGAGCTGTTCGGTGAAGAGGCAGTGGCTCGCTTGAAACCGAACATGGGCGGCGAGGATTTTTCGGCGTTCTTGCAAAAAGCGCCGGGCAGCTTTTTCTACGTCGGCGCGGGCAATGTAGAAAAAGGCATCGTTTACCCGCATCACCATCCGCGCTTTACGATCGACGAAGACGCGCTTGAGATTGGCGTGCAAATGTTTGTCGCGGCGACGTTGAAACTGTTGGCGGAAGCAGAGTAGGATGCTTCCGCTTTTTTGTACATCATAAAGGCGGATCGATATGTATTGCATGCTCTTTCTTTGTCACCAATTCACATGGTTGAACTTGGTGCAGCTCGCGTGAGTGGAGAAGAAATGAAGGAGGGCATAGAGTTCTCTGCCTCCCTTACTTTTTCAACCCCGACTCGATCAAGAACGTCAAGGCTAGGCGATTTTTATAATTTTTGTAATCGACGCTGGGTCGGGGTCTTGGTTGTAAAGAGTATGGACAAAATCGCCATCAAGCGTAGCGAAGTAGCCATAATGGTGGTATGTTGCAATGGCATAATGCAAGGCATCATAGGCTTCGAGCTGGAACAGCCGCATTTGAGCCAAGGCTAAATCTTGAATGTTGGCAAGCATCGATGTATATAGACGCTTGTCCAAAATGTTCATCTATGGCATCTTCATATGTCATCACAAACGACATAATCGGCTACCGTCCTTGTTTGTAGATGTCCACTAATTTTTTGCCAAAGGGAGAAGGTTTGGCTATTTTTTTCCGTAATTCGGCAAATGGAAGATCCTTATCTGGTTTGTTGGCCTGTTCCGTGCAAGACAGTGTCACCCTCATTTTCGTTTCCAAAGCGGAAGGCATATCGATCACCTCATTGATTCTCCTTTCTAAAAATTATAATGCTGACCGAAAAAAATGTACACATTTTCCTTTTACTACTATACCCATACCCTTGTTCATGAAAACATAAACTAGGGAGAGAATCTCCCTTAAAAGGGGAATGATCGAAAGAAAAGAGGGGAACGGAAAAGAAATCTTCTTTCCAGCCTGTGAGCGAACGATTTTAACATCTTTCCGAAAGAAGTCTCCCACTTCTAAACGAAGTGAAAGTGGGAGATGAATTTCGGTTAGGTATAGCCTAAAATTGTCTCTTTTTTGTGTATTACAATATAATCAGTTAGTAACTATTCAGCCACATCATAAAGTGAGCTGAATATTTTCTTCTTTCCTTGTCTATGATGTGAATATTGATAGACAAGGAGGTGAATCGCATGTTGACGGTACAACAAGCTGTATTTACAGTTGAGGGCTTAATCGGCAAAGTTCAACAACAAAAGCAGCTCATTACTCACCAGCAACAAGTCATTGAGCAACTGTTGAAAGAAAACAAACAGCTACGCAAAGAAAATGAACAACTGAAGTACCGTGTTCAAGAGCTGGAAGCACGCACGAAAAAAAACAGCTCCAATAGCCATTTGCCCCCATCTTCTGACCGTTTTGAGAAAAAGCGTTCCTCCCGCGAGCCGTCTGGCAAAAAGCCTGGTGGGCAAGAGGGACATGAGGGGAAGACGCTCCGTCAAGTGGAACATCCACATCATCGCATCGTCCACCGTGTGCATACGTGTCAAGGATGTGGAGCTTCTTTGCGTGAAGTCAAACCGTTCAAAGTCGATATCCGTCAAGTGTTTGATGTCCCTCCTGTGGCGATCGAGGTGACACAACATGAACGTGAAGTGAAATCGTGTCCACATTGTCGATGCGTGCAACAAGCCGAATTCCCATCCCATGTCACGAATCATGTGCAATACGGTCCACGGCTCACGGCACTCGTTGTTTATTTACATCATATCCAATTGATCCCGTACAAGCGTTTAAGTGATACAATCGAAGCGTTATATCAACACTCGATTAGTACAGGAACCCTTGCCAATATGGTGAAACGAGGACGCGAAGCGCTGGAATCAAATATGGACATCATCGAAGACGCCTTACTTGAATCCAACATCCTGCATGTCGATGAAACGAGTTTGCGCATCAATGGGAAACTCGCATGGGTGCATGTCGCGTGTACATCGAGATATACATACTTGGCTCCTCACGCTTCTCGTGGAAAAAAAGCGACCGATGAGATCGGGATTCTTCCCCGATATGAAGGGACGATGATGCACGATGCGTTCGGTACGTATCCGAAATACACACATGCCACCCATGCCCTTTGTCATGCCCACCATTTGCGTGAGTTAAAAGGATTCATCGAACAGGGGCATACGTGGGCGATGCGCATGACCACGTTTCTGTTAGCCGCCAAGCAAGCCGTCGAAGCCCATCACGGTGCACTTTCCGAAGAAGAAGCGAGACGGTGGGAACGAGTGTATGATCGCATCCTAGAAAGAGCACAACACCGATTAGAAACGATGACGCCTCTTCCGAAAAAAGCACTCGCTTTTGTTCGACGCCTTCAAAAACGAAAGGAAGAAGCGCTGCGTTTCTTACGTGAAGTACATGTTCCCTTTGACAACAACCAAGCCGAACGCGATCTTCGCATGGTCAAAGTCAAAGAGAACATTTCGGGTACGTTTCGCGAAGAAACATTCGCGCAGTCGTTTTGCATCGCAAGAAGCATCGTTTCCACACTGACGAAACACGAAAAAAACGTGTGGGATTCGTTATGTCTTCTGTTGGCAGGCGAAACGATCGATCGAGTTCTTTCCGCTACCTAGGGCATTTTCTATGACCGAAATGCCCTATTTGTGCTGGGCTTTTTTATACACTAGCACTGGGGTGAATAGTTACATCAGTTATAGAAAAAATATATCGAAAATCAAGGTATGAAGTGATGTGGTGTCGATATGGCAAACAAAGCCTATCAGTTCCGTCTATACCCAACAAAAGAACAAGAACAACTGCTCGCCAAAACCTTCGGTTGTGTCCGTTTCGTGTATAACAAAATGCTTGAAGAGCGCATACAAATGTTTGAAAAGTTCAAGGACGATCAAGAATCCTTGAAACAGCAAACATGTCCGACCCCTGCCAAGTACAAAAAGGAGTTTCCTTGGCTAAAAGAAGTGGACAGCCTTGCGCTGGCAAACGCCCAATTGAATTTGCAGAAAGCGTTTCAACACTTCTTTTCTGGCCGCGCTGGATTTCCCAAGTTCAAAAACCGCAAGGCGAAACAGTCGTACACCACAAATGTGGTAAATGGCAACATCAAGCTTTCAGATGGCTATATCAAGCTGCCCAAACTGAAATGGATCAAGCTCAAGCAACACCGGGAGATTCCTGCCCACCATATCATCAAGTCTTGTACGATCACGAAAACCAAAACAGGAAAATACTATATTTCTATTCTCACAGAGTACGAACATCAACCTGCCCCAAAAGAAGTACAAACGGTGGTTGGGCTTGACTTTTCCATGAGTACGCTGTATGTCGATAGCGAGGGTAAGAGAGCCAATTATCCTCGATTCTATCGCAAAGCATTGGAAACATTAGCGAAAGAACAGCGTAAATTGTCTCGTAAAAAGAAAGGCTCGAATCGTTGGCATAAACAGCGTCTGAAAGTGGCAAAGCTGCATGAAAAAATTGCGAACCAACGAAAAGACTTTCTGCATAAGGAGTCGCACAAATTAGCGAAACGGTATGATTGCGTGGTCATCGAAGACCTCAACATGAAGGGAATGTCCCAAGCCCTCCATTTCGGTCAACGCGTTCATGACAACGGCTGGGGCATGTTCACCTCTTTCCTTCGGTACAAATTGGAAGAACAGGGGAAGAAACTGATCAAAATCGACAAATGGTTCCCCTCGTCCAAAACGTGTTCGTGCTGCGGTCGAGTCAAGGAGTCTCTATCGCTTTCTGAGCGTACATTCCGCTGTGAATGTGGATTCGAGAGCGACAGGGACGTCAATGCGGCCATCAATATCAAACATGAGGGCATGAAACGATTCGCGATCGTCTAACTTGTCCTCGAACCGTGGGGCACACGGGGATCGCTCGGTCAACTTCCCATCATGAGATGGGATTACCCGAGAAGCCCCCACCTCTAAGCGAAGCGTAGGTGGTGGGAGTATGTCACAACAATGGTAAAGCAGCTTTCAAAAAAGAAAATGGAAAAAGATCACCCTTCCTGTTATGATGATAAAGGGTTCAGCGAACAAGGTGTCTACTTTCGTTTGTTGTGTAGGTACCTTGTTTTGTTGGGAAAAAGGTTGTTGGCAGGTGAAACGATGAGAGCTTTCCTTTCCCGCTGGCTTCCCGTCATTCTCTGGTGCCTCGTCATTTACAGCTTCAGCGAGTCTTCCTCGTTCACTGGGGCGAATACGGCGCATGTGCTGCAGATGATTTTGTCGTACTTGCCGTTCGGCGGAGGGGATGAAGAGGGGTCGTCATTTTTGAATTTTTTGATTCGCAAAGCGGCGCATTTGACCGAGTTTGGCATTTTGGCCGCGCTTGTGTGGCGGGCGCTTGCGCCAAAACGGTTTGCGTATGCGGGCGCTTGGCTGTTTGCGACAGTGTATGCGGCAACCGACGAGTGGCACCAATCGTTTGAACCGGGGCGGACGGCGACGCCAAAAGATGTGGCGATTGATTCATGTGGGGCGCTCCTGGCGCTTTTGATTGTATGGGCTTGCCGCTGTTGGGCAAGGACCAAGCATCGGGCGGTCAAACGCGGCGTATAATAGAACAAAGCTCTCCCATCGTATAGATTTAGATGTAAACGGAAAGAATGGCCAATAACGAGTTTGCGAGAAAAGGGAGAGAGGGCCATGGTCGCGTTTATCGCGGGAATGTTTGTGGGTTCGTTTGTGATGCTCGTCATCATGAGCATGATGGCGGTGGCGAAACGGGCGGATGAAGCAAGCGAACGGTGGAGGGAAAAGTGAGAAGCTTGCAGAGGGGCGTTAGGCAATGATCGAACGCCTTAGGTGTTCTAAGACATGCTGGTTAATACAGATGCACGGTTTCATGCACGGCAGCAGCGGCAACTCCCTTGATAAAAAGGGGCTAATGGATGATGGCTGCTGTGGTTGTCGCTGATCATTTCGTTTGCGTCGTTGATCGCGACAGTCGTTGTGCGGTATCAAAAGAAAAGTCCTCTACTAGGTGTAGGTGGGGGTGGGGCGATTCTGCTTATTTCTAGATCGTTGCACTTTTTGCGGTCGCTGTGCGTGTTGGTCAGGGCATTGGCAGTTGTCAATGTCCTGTTTTTTATCCTATGCTTTTATTGCTGCTGGTCAACCCGACGGACTCAAGCGCTGTCACGTCTGCGATTGAATCCGCCAACAGCGCCAACATCCCGGTCATTACCGTCGATCGCAGCGCGGACGGCGGGAAAGTGGTCACCCATATCGCCTCCGCCAATGTGGCGGGAGGAAAAATGGCCGCGCAGTTTATCGTCGACCACTTGAAAAACGGCGGAAACATTGTGGAATTGGAGGGGATTCCGGGCTCCTCGGCCGCACGTGAACGGGGAGAAGGATTCCACCAAGTGATCGACAAAGCAGCCAATGTCAACTACCCCCACTTCGCGAACGCTTGAAGTGGGGGCTTGCAACTCCCCAGAAGTACAAGCGGACTTCGTCCTCCTTCCTTGACTTGGGGTTGCATCAGGGGGCAGGTTGACGACTACCCAACGACGCAGGTCATGCCTGCATCGTTACCGATTCTCTCGGTGTGTCTGTTGGCAGTACTTGGCTTCCACACACAACAGACGGACCTACGCTCGATGTTTTACGGTTACAACGTTTCCTGTAACCAACTCCATACATCGAGTAGCCGTGATTGGAGTGCCTTTATTGAACGGTTTTCTCCACGCCTTTATTCTATCATACACAAAAGAAAGGGGGAACGCGCATTCCTCTCCCACTTACTCCCTTTGGTCGTTGAAGTGGGAGTCTCCTGCGCGAAATAGGATGAAAGTCGTCGCCAAACAGGCGGCGGATTTTGACCGAGCTAAAGGATTGTCGGTCATGGAAAATATTTTGCAAAGCCATAAAGACATTCAAGCGGTCTTTGCCCATAATGACGAAATGGCCTTAGGGGCGTTGGAGGCGCATGGGATGAACAACGTGCTTGTTCCCTCGACCGTCTCCATTAACCATCGGAGGTCATAAAGAAACGCATCTTGGTTCATACTAAAGAAAAAGATGGAAAAAGAAAGGAATCCACCATGCTTCGCGAACTCGACTGGATGACGTACATCATGATCATTTTGGCCAGCTATAGGTTCACCCACTTGATCGTCTTTGATAAGATCACCGAATTCATTCGCAATCCGTTTATGAAAAAAGAGACAATCCGGCGTGAGGACGGCCATACGGAAATCAAAAAAGTGCCGAAATCGAAATTCGGCTATTTGTTGAACTGTTACTGGTGCGCGGGGGTGTGGAGCGCGATTTTTCTCGCGCTTGGGTATTTATTCATCCCGAAGATCGCCATGCCGTTCATTTTTATTTTTTCGATCGCTGGGGCGCAAGCGATTTTGGAAACATTCGTCGGGGTAGGGACGAAGGCAATCGATCTTCTGTCGGCGGCGAAAAAGCGGATGGACTGACATTGGCGGGCGTACGGCGGAAACATGCGGCACGCTCGCTTTTCTTGCTTTTGTCGATACATCATGGTTAACTTATATCATTATTTAACATAAATCAGCCAGAAGTCCCCCACCTCTACAGGTGGGGGATGAATGGCGTTCGGTTTTTCTGTTTTTTTCTTTCTTCTTTGGATGGCAATAGAATACAATAAACATAGGAGGTGAAACCATGTATCGAACGCTGAAAACCCGTTTTCGGGCAAAGAAAGAAGTTACCCAAAAACTCAGAAATTATCCAATTGGTCGTTTGGAAAATTATTTGATTATCTCAAATACAAATTGAATGCCGAAGGAATTCAAATCGAGAAAAAAGATGAAAGTTATACCTCGCAAACATGCCCTGTTTGCGGGAAGAAAAATAAATCTTCTTCTAGAAATTATACATGTCAATGCGGGTACAAACGACACCGTGATATCCATGGGGCAATGAATTTATTTGCCAAAGTATATTATGGTGAAATCCGCCCATTGGAATTTACGGTCAAACCGTTTACGTATCGACGGATTGCTTAGGTATGAAGTCGTAGATGGCGAGTTCCCGCCCTTGAGTATCATGGATACTCATGTTGCCTGTGGCTCCCAACGGGACGGGTGCCAGGTGTTGCCTGCAGATAGGCTGCCAACCAGCCTATCATGCATCCACCTCCGAAGGGGAAACAGGAAACCCCCACTTCGATAAGTGGGGGAGGTTCATACGCTGGCGTTTACGGCGGGGAGCAACAACTTTGAGCTGGCCATTGCCCTCGCCGTTGGGGTGTTTGGCATTCATTCGGGCGCGGCGTTTGCGGCAGTTATCGGTCCGCTCATTGAAGTGCCGGTGATGCTGGCGCTTGTCAACGTAGCATTGGCGTTTCAGCGAAAGTATTTTTCTTCGGGCAATCCAACATCAACGTAAAGGTGGGAATCAGCGATGAAGAAAAAAGTCATATACTTTTTATGCACCGGCAACTCGTGCCGCAGTCAAATGGCGGAAGGCTGGGCGAAACAACTTCTTGGTGAGGAATGGGAAGTGCACAGCGCCGGCATTGAAGCGCATGGCCTCAATCCGAATGCGGTGAAAGTGATGAAGGAAGTCGGCATCGACATTTCGAACCAAACGTCTGATGTCATCGACCCGGATCTCCTCAACCGCGCTGATTTGGTCGTGACGCTGTGCGGCCATGCGGCCGACCACTGCCCGGTCACACCGCCGCACGTGAAGCGCGTCCATTGGGGCTTTGACGACCCGGCGAAAGCGGAAGGGACCGAAGAGGAGAAACTCGCGGTGTTCCGCCGCGTCCGCGATGAAATCGGCGCGCGCATCCGCCGGTTTGCCGAGACGGGGGAATAGGGGCGGTGCAGCAAGGCAGGCGCAAAGAGCGGGGAAACTATCTTGCATAGGGTGCGCAGCAACTGCTCGTCGAAGTGCGGACGGAAACAGGGAAGTGGCTGGGCGGACGAAAACCGCTCGGTGTGACGAAGATGGTGAGAAGCCATCTTGTTGATAGACGAAATGAGCACATCGATGAAGGCGGTGCCACATTAGGTCACTGGAGGAGAAACGAAATGGAGTTATTTCATCAGTTAGCTCGCCGAAACATCAAAATCCGTAAACAGTCCGGTTTCGGAGCGCAATGGCGACAACAGTGGGAAGAGGTGTTTGCCGGCCATTTGACCGAGGAAGAAAAACAACACATCCACCTTCATAATCGGAATGGAGTCAACGGCTACTTATGGCATGTGTTCAGCTATGGGATGAGAGGCTGTTTCACAGGAGAAGAAGCGGAAATGGCGTTTGATCAAGAAGAGAAAACATGTTGCTAATCTTTTCTTTCAACATGGCGACGATGCGTTCACCGTGGAGGATGCGTCCGGCTTGAAAGCCGCCGATCTGGCAACGGAAAACGACAAAATCGATCTATATGTGGTGGACAGTGAGTTCAACTGGACGTTTGTCATGACGCATGAAAGCGGATGGCTTGGCCCGTATTTTAGCAGAAGGTGACAGCCATGGCTTATCGGTAGCCAAGGAAATCCAATGAGACAGAAAGAAAAAGAGTTCCAACCGAGCCCCAGGAAGACTAGGTTGGAACCTTTTTATTATCGCTCGTCGGCTGGGAACACGATGCCGGTTTGTTTTCGCGCTTCGTCCATGATTTCCATCGTCCAAAGCGAATGGCGGTGCGAGTTGACGGACGATTCGCGTTCTCCGTTTTCGATCAAACGGATAAACTCTTGTGCTTCATAATACATCGGTGGCTTGTCCTGCGGCGCGGTGATGTCCTCGACGCGTCCGTCGCGGTAGCGGATTTCCGCTTTGGCTGGTGTGTGGATGGCGTCGATAATCATGTTTCCGTCTTCCCCTTGAATTTCCGAAGGCAAGTGTGAGTTCGTGATTTTCGAATAAAAGACGACCGCGTCCATGTCGCCGTAATCGAGCACGATCGAGCCCTCGCCATCAACGCCGGATTCGAGCTTCACGCTTTGCGCCTTCACGCTGCGGGGTTGGCCGAACAAAACGACCATCGGGTACAGGCAATAGACGCCAAGGTCCATCAACGCCCCGTTCGAGAGAGCGGGGTTGAAGGCGTTGAGCACCGTTCCTTGCTTATAGGCGTCATAGCGCGATGAGTATTGGCAATAGTTTGCCACATAGCGGCGGATGCGGCCGAGTTTCGGCAAGTGCTCGCGGATGGATCGGAAAGTGGGGAGCAACGTCGCCTTCATCGCTTCCATCAATACGACGCTGTTTCGATTGGCCGCTTCGATCATCGCTTTGACTTCTTTCGCATTGGAGGCGAGCGGTTTTTCGCATAAGACGTGCTTGCCGTGGTTCATGAGCCAAATCGCCTGCTCGGCATGAAGTGCGTTCGGGCTGGCAATATAGACGGCATCAATGCCGTCGCTTTCGGCCAGCTTTTGCAAGTCCGTGAACGTCCGCGGCGCCCCGACTTTGTCGGCAAACTGCTTTGCGGTCTCCTCGGTTCGCGAGTAGACCGCGGCGAGTTCGAAGGAATCGACGAGGCGCGCGGCGTCAAGAAATGCTTCGGTGATCCAGTTTGTGCCGATGGTTGCGACTCGAATCATGTTGTTTGGCCTCCTTCATTTGTATCGCCCCCATTGTACCACAAATCAACGGAGAGGCTTCGTTTTGTCATCGTCATGGAGCAACTGTGCTTTTCTCTCTAGTTTTCATACAGCTCGATCGGCAGCCCGTCCGGATCTTGGAAGAAGGTGAATCGTTTGCCGGTCGCTTCATCAACGCGGACGGGTTCGGGATCGATGCCGTGTTGGCGCAAGTAGGCAATGGCTTCATCGAGGTTGTCCACCGCCAAAGCAAGATGGCGCAGTCCGCACGCTTCCGGGTAGCTTGGGCGCTTCGGCGGGTTTTCAAAGGAAAATAGCTCAAGCTGAATGCCGCCATCAGCTTCCAAATCGAGTTTGTACGAACGGCGCTCAGCGCGGTATTGCTCCCGGATGGGGCGAAATCCGAGAATTTCTGTATAAAATCGTTTTGATCGTTCATAGTCCGAGCAAATCAAAGCGATATGGTGAATCGTGGCAAGGCGCATGTCAATTCCTCCCTCTCCTTATATAAACGGGTGATGCCGTTGAACTAGTTTTATTTTTCAATTAGAAAAACCTTATAAAACCAACTTCTTTTTCACCCAATGCCGCCGATTGGCGCCTGTATGGCTCATACTGGGAAAAACAGCCTCCCCGCCGTTTTGGACCCGTTCCCGGTGTTTGGGGACAAATGAAATCGAAAATGTTATGTTGCGATAATGGAAGTTGCTGTCGTTGATTGTCGAAGCGGGCGAAAAATGTCTGCTCTCCTTATATTGACAGTTTGACAATCTATAGACTATCATAAATCTTGTAGGTTGGAAAATTTAAAATATTCATTTTATATTTTGGTAGAAAAAACGAATGGTCACCACGTTTTTTGTAAGCGCTTAACTTCTATGTTTCCTCATGATCGCCGCACCAATTGATGCTGCACCATTGTGTTTGTTTCCCATCACAGCATGAGAACAAGGGGAAGGGGATATCACATGATCTATGAATTTAAATTGCCCGACATCGGTGAAGGGCTGCATGAAGCGGAAATCATTCGCTGGCTTGTCCGGGAAGGGGATGTGGTCAAGGCGGATCAGCCGATTGCCGAAATTCAAACCGATAAGGCGATGGTCGAAATGACGACGCCGGTCGCTGGCAAAGTGGTGGCGCTTGCCAGGCCGGAAGGGGCGACGGTGAAGGTTGGAGAGCCGTTGATTGTCGTGGAAACCGAGGCGGCGGTGGCGGCCGAAGCGGCGCCGACTGACCATTTGGCTCAGGAGCCTGCGTCTGCTGTTCATATAGAAGCCCCGCGCCCAACGGTGGGGCGCAAGCGGGCGATTGCCGCGCCGTCTGTGCGCAAGCGGGCGCGGGAGATGGGTGTTCCGATCGATGAAGTGGAAGGAACGGGCGAAGGCGGTCGGGTGACGCTCGCCGATTTGGAGCGGTATATCAGGGAGCGCGAGGCGGCCGCTTCGGTGGCGGAGGCGGCAAGAAGGGAAGCGAACGAAGCCGGCGTTCTGCCGACCGGCAGCGCGAGTGCGGCCGGAGGACGGCAGGAGAGTATAGCCTCATGGACATCCATCGCGAGTTTGGATGCGGTGTTTGAAGAAGAAGAGCGAATCCCGCTTCGAGGCTTGCGCAAAAAAATCGCCGAAAAAATGGTGAAATCGATGTACACGGCGCCGCATGTAACCGGCATGGACGAGGTGGACGTGACGAAGTTGGTGGAAATCCGCAAGCACCTTGCCAATCAATTGGCGGAAGAACGTATCAAACTGACGTATTTGCCGTTTATTATTAAAGCGGTGACAAGGGCGCTGAAGCAATATCCGATGTTTAATGCGGTGCTGGATGAGGAAACGAACGAAATCGTGTTGAAGAAACGGTATCACATCGGCATCGCGACGGCGACGAAAGCCGGTCTCGTCGTCCCCGTCATCCGTGACGCCGATCAAAAATCGATCCGCGAGCTCGCCATCGAAATCGCGGAACTGTCAGAAAAAGCGCACCGCCAGGCGCTTCGCCTTGAGGAGCTGCAAGGAAGCACGTTTACGATCACGAGCACCGGGGCGGGCGGGGGCTGGTTTGCGACGCCGATCATCAACTATCCGGAAGTGGCGATTTTCGGGGCTCATGCGATCAAACGGCGCCCGGTTGTCGTCGGCGATGAAATCGTCATCCGCGATATGATGGGGATGTCGCTCACCTTTGACCACCGCGTCATTGACGGCGAGCCGGCCGGGCGGTTTATGCGGACGGTGGCGCACTATTTGGAAAATCCGGAAGTGTTGCTCTTGGACGTGCGGTAGGCGGCGCTCGGTTAGGAGGACATGTCTTCGTGCTGGAAGAGAGCGAGCGCCAAAGAGAAGCAGCTGGGCCGTGATGAAAAAATGATGAGGAGGGAAGCCCATGTTTGACCCGGACAAATTGTCGGTCGAGATCGTGCGAATTCTCGATGAAAACGGAAATGGCGATGAGGAGAAGTTAGCGGCGTTTTCCGATGAGTGGCTGCTTCGTGCCTACCGGGAAATGCGGCGGGCGCGCGTCATTGATGAGCGGCTTTTGCGCATGCAGCGGCAAGGGCGGATCGGGACGTATGCCCCGTTTAGCGGTCAAGAGGCGGCGCAAATCGGCAGCGCCCTTGCGCTTCGAAAAGACGACTGGATTTTCCCGAGCTACCGCGAAGTGGCGGTCTGCTTGATGCACGGCATGCCGCTTGAGCAGTTTTTCCATTATGTGCAGGGCCGCCTGTCGGGAAAGCGGATGCCGGAAGGATTGAACATTTTCCCAACGCAAATCATTATCGCGGCGCAGACGTTGCATGCGGTCGGCTGCGCGTGGGCGTCGAAATTGAAAGGCGAATCGCACGTATCGGTGGCGTATTTTGGCGATGGCGCGACGTCAGAGGGCGATTTTCATGAAGCGATGAATTTTGCCGCGGTGTACAACGTGCCGGTCATCTTTTTCTGCCAAAACAACCAGTACGCCATTAGCGTCCCGTACCGGAAACAGACGGCAAGCCGGGCGATCGCGCAAAAAGCGCTCGCTTACGGAATGAAAGGGGTGCTCGTTGACGGCAATGACGTGCTGGCGGTTTATGAAACGATGAAACAGGCGGTCGAAGCCGCCCGCCGCGGCGAGGGTCCTATGTTGATCGAGGCGCTCACCTATCGGCTTGGGCCGCACACGACGGCGGACGACCCGACGAAATACCGCCGGCCGGAAGAGGTGGAAGCATGGCGGACGAAAGATCCGCTTTACCGTCTGCGCGTGCTGCTTAAACGGCGCGGATTATGGACGGAAGCGCAAGAAGAAGCACTTGTCGCCCAAGTGAATGACGAAGTGACGGCGGCGTACGAGGCGGCCATCGCCAGCAAGTCCGGTTCGATTGTCGATGTATTCGATTACGTGTACAGCGAAGCGCCAACATTGCTTGCCGAGCAAAAAGAAGAAGTGATGCGGCGCAAACAACGGAGCGGGGTGAGATAAATGGCCGAGCTGACGATGATTGAAGCGATCAATGAAGCGATGCGCCAGGAGATGGAGCGCGATTCGCGCATCATCGTGCTTGGCGAGGATGTCGGCGAAAACGGCGGCGTTTTCCGGGCGACGGACGGGCTGCTTGAGCAATTTGGCGAGGGGCGTGTGTTTGATACGCCGCTTGCGGAATCGGGCATTATCGGCACGTCAATCGGTTTGGCGATCAATGGCATGCGGCCGATTGCCGAAATTCAGTTTCTCGGGTTTGTGTACCAGGCGATGGACCAGCTGGCGGCCCAGGCGGCGCGCATCCGCTTCCGCTCCGCCGGGAGGTTTTCGTGCCCCATCGTTGTGCGCAGCCCGTACGGCGGCGGGGTGCGGACGCCCGAATTGCATTCGGATGCGCTCGAGGCGCTGTTTGCCCATTCCCCAGGCTTAAAAGTGGTCATGCCGTCCAATCCTTACGATGCGAAAGGGCTATTGATTTCCTCCATTCGCGATGAAGACCCGGTTTTGTTTTTGGAGCCGATGAAGCTGTACCGGGCGTTTCGGATGGAGGTGCCGGAAGAACCGTACACGATTCCGCTCGGCCAAGCGCGGGTCGTCAAAGAAGGAGAAGATGTGACGATCCTCACGTGGGGGCCGACCGTACCGCTTGTCGCCAAACTGGCCGATGAGATGCGGACGAAAGGGATTGACGCGGAAGTGATCGATCTGCGCTGCCTTCAGCCGCTCGATATCGATGCCATCCTCGCCTCGGTCGAAAAAACGGGGCGGGTGATGATCGTCCATGAAGCGGTGAAAACAGGCGGGTTTGGCGCGGAAGTGGCGGCCTTGATCAGCGAGCGGGCGCTGTTTTCTCTATCAGCTCCAATCGTGCGCATCGCCGGCTACGACACGCCGTACCCGGTGCCGTCGGTGGAGGATGATTGGCTGCCGAACGCCGAGCGGATTGCGGAAGGAATTGAAACGTTGCTCCGTTACTAAACGAACCATGCCATCCGGGTCGATCGATCCACCATCAGAGTGCGTCAAGAGAAAAGGTGGCGCATCGATGGATGGCACCGCTTGATCCGATCGGGTGAGGAGGAGAACGATGAACGTATACGAATCACTGCTGGAATTGATCGGCGACCGCGAGCGGGTGAGCATCAATGAAACGGTGCTCGAACACCACAGCAAAGGCATCGCCTACCATGCGCCGCATGCGCCAGATGTCGTCGTCTTTCCGAAAACGGCGGAGGAAGTGAGCCGGGTGATGGCGTTTGCCAACGAGCACCGCATCCCTGTGACGCCGTTTGGCGCTGGCACGAGCTTGGAAGGGCATGTCATTCCAGTTGCGGGCGGCATCAGTTTGGATTTGACGTTGATGAACCACATCATCGACATTCGCCCGGACGATTTTCTCGCCATCGTCGAGCCGGGGGTGACGCGGCTGCAACTGAATGAGGCGCTGAAGCGATACGGACTGTTTTTCCCAGTCGACCCGGGGGCCGACGCGACGATCGGCGGCATGGCGGCGACGAATGCGAGCGGAACGAACTGCGTCAAGTACGGCGTCATGCGCGATCAAGTGCTCGGATTAGAGGTGGTGCTCGCGGACGGTTCAGTCATTCAGACGGGAAGTTTGGCGGTGAAATCGTCGGACGGCTATGACTTGACCGGCTTGTTCGTCGGATCGGAAGGGACGCTTGGCGTGTTCACCCGCCTCGTCGTCCGCCTGCATGGCATTCCAGAGGCGACCAATGCGATCAAAGTGTGTTTTCCATCGCTTGAGGCGGCGGCGCAAGCGGCGTTTGCCATTTTGCGGTCCGGCGTCGGCCCCGACAAAATCGAGCTCGTTGACGAGGCGACGATCGCGGCGGTCAATGCGTACAAAAAAACCGATTATCCAGTGAAACCAACGCTGTTTATTGAACTGAGCGGCAGCCCGTCAAGCGTCGAGGAAGGGACAAAGCTTGTCAACGAATTGTGCGAAGCGGAGGGGGCGGTTTCGTTTGTGGTCGAGACCGACTCGCTCGCCCGCGCGAAGCTGTGGGAAGCGCGCCACCATGCGGCGTTTGCCATTCAAGCCGCCTATCCAGGCAAGTCGATGCTCTCCACCGACGTGTGCGTGCCGCTGTCCGAACTGCCCGGCGCCATTGCCGATACGCGTCGGCTTGTTGATGAACAGAAGATGACTGCCGCCATTTTCGGCCATGTCGGCGATGGCAACTATCATACCGTGCTTGCCTTTGATCCGAATGACGCCGAGGAGATGGCGCGGATCGAGCAGGTGCACGCCCATATCGTCCGCTACGCCTTATCGCGCGGCGGCACGTGCACGGGAGAGCACGGCATCGGCATTGGCAAACGGACGTTTTTGCGCGAGGAAAAAGGCGACGCCGTCGTTTGGATGAAACGGTTGAAACAGCTGTTTGACCCGAACGGCATTCTCAATCCGGGGAAAATCTTTTTGCCGTAACGCTTCATCTGTATGGCGGCTCGATGGATTAGGTTGAATATTTCTCCCAAACATAAATGGGCTGAAGACGGGCCTTTATGGGGAAAAGGGTGCTCTCAATGGAACGGAGCACCTTTTTCTTCTTGTGTTTCTCTACAAGGATGGAGAGTGCCGTTGCTCGCATTTCATGAAACGTCCTCACGGTTGCTTTTTGCATACTGCGCGCTTGCTTTTCTTATCCTTTTTGTAACAGTTTGTTACTCCGAAGAAACAATTGTTTTTCACGTTCGTCTCGTTACAAAAAGCCGCCGCGCCCTTTACTTTTTTCGCCAAACACGGTTTATTGGTGATAGAATGATTCATCGACGTTGTTGCGAGAAAGGAGACGATCTGAATGGAGCATCGTCATCTTAAACCGTTCCCGCCTGAGTTTTTATGGGGCGCAGCATCAGCTGCGTATCAAGTCGAAGGGGCGTGGAACGAAGATGGAAAAGGATTATCGGTATGGGATGTGTTTGCCAAACAGCCGGGCCGAACGTTTAAGGGAACAAATGGTATCAGCGTGTGATTGCGACGAACGGTGCCGAGCTGTAGCCTTGTCACCGCCCGCTCGGCCCGCGGTCAGTCTGCGCCGGCAGCAACCGGTACATTTCCTTCGCGAGCCGCTCAAGCAAATAAACGACCGGCAGTTGTGTTGTCACATCCGTCTGTCCCATCCGCTCGGCGGTGGCATAATACGTCAAGTTGTAGTCCGAGATGTTCGCGAGTGTGCAATGTTTCCGGTTGGTGATGCTGATGATCGTGCTGCCGTTTTCCTTGAACCGGTGCACTTGGGCGAGCGTATATGACGTCTCTCCAGACACCGACAAGGCGATCACGGCGCAGTTGTGGAAATAATGGCCGTAAATCGGAAAAAACGGGTCCTTGATGTAGACGGAAAACTTTTGAAAGGCAGAAAAATAGCGCGATCCGTATTCAGCCAAAATGCCGGAGCTGCCGGAGCCGACAAAAATCACGTGATCCGCCCGGGCGATCGCGGCTGCCGCATCCAGAATGGTCCGCTCGTAATCGGCGGTCAGCGTCCGTTCGAAAAATTCCTTAAGCGCCTCTTGACTGCTGATGATCGCGGTTCGCTTTGTCTCGCGCAAATACAGCTTCCATTTCGTTTTAAATTCACTGAACCCTTCGCATCCGACCTTTTTGCAAAAGCGGAGCACGGTCGGCGGCGAGACATGGACGGCCTCGGCGAGCTCGCGAATGCGCATGTACGCGACTTCATGAGGATGTTTCATCACATAGTCGTAAATGGCGTAGTCGAGCTCGGAGAACTGGGCGATTTGTTCAGGAGTGAACATCGGGACACCTCGCTTTCATGGGACGGAACGTGCGATAGCTGGGAAAGGATGGCGCTTCCAAGCCCACTGGTTGATTCCTACATTGATTATACCATGCCCAACAGGGCGAAAGGGGAAGAGGAGTATGGATAAACGATTGAAAATGGCGACGATCGGCGGCGGGTCGAGCTACACGCCGGAATTGGTCGAAGGGTTGATCAAGCGTTATCATGAATTGCCGGTCGGGGAATTGTGGCTTGTCGATATTCCGGAAGGCAAAGAAAAACTCGAAATCGTTGGCGCACTGGCCAAACGGATGGTCGAAAAAGCCGGTGTGCCCATTGAGATTCATTTGACACTAGACCGCCGCCGGGCCTTGGAAGGAGCAGACTTTGTTACGACGCAATTTCGTGTCGGCGGCCTAGAGGCACGGGCGAAAGACGAGCGCATCCCGCTCCAATACGGGGTGATCGGCCAGGAGACAAACGGCCCGGGCGGATTGTTTAAGGGATTGCGGACGATTCCGGTCATTTTGGACATCATTCGCGATATGGAAGAGCTTTGCCCCGATGCATGGCTGATCAACTTCACAAACCCGGCTGGAATGGTGACGGAAGCCGTCTTGCGCTATACGAAGCAGGAGAAAGTCGTCGGGTTGTGCAACGTGCCGATCGGCATGCGCATGGGCGTCGCCAAGCTGCTTGGCGTTGATGCCGACCGCGTGCACATTGATTTTGCCGGCTTGAACCATATGGTGTTTGGCTTGCACGTCTATCTGGACGGCGTCGAGGTGACCGAAAAGGTGATTGATCTCGTCGCCCATCCAGACCGCTCCGGTGTGACGATGAAAAACATCGTTGACCTTGGCTGGGAGCCGGATTTCTTAAAAAGGTTGAAGGTGCTGCCTTGCCCGTACCACCGGTATTACTACCAAACAGACAAAATGCTCGCCGAGGAGCTGGAGGCGGCGAAAACGAAAGGGACGCGCGCCGAGGTTGTGCAGCAGCTCGAAAAAGAGCTGTTCGAGCTGTACAAAGACCCGAACTTGGCCATCAAGCCGCCGCAGCTCGAACAGCGTGGTGGGGCGTACTACAGCGACGCCGCGTGCAGCTTGATCAGCTCCATTTACAACGACAAGCGCGACATTCAGCCGGTCAACACGAGAAACAACGGCGCCATTGCGAGCATCCCTCCGGAATCGGCGGTGGAGGTAAACTGCGTCATCACGAAAGATGGACCGAAACCGATCGCCGTCGGCGATTTGCCGGTCGCGGTGCGTGGGCTCGTCCAGCAAATCAAGTCGTTCGAGCGCGTCGCAGCCGAAGCGGCGGTCACCGGCGACTACCAAACGGCGCTCGTCGCCATGACGATCAATCCGCTTGTGCCGTCTGACACCATCGCCAAACAAATGTTGGACGAAATGCTTGAAGCGCATAAAGAATACTTGCCGCAGTTTTTCAAACAGACCAAAGCAGCGGCTGGAAACTAAGCTATAGTGGACTGACAAGGCCGCCAGTGACAGGCGGCTTTGTCATTTCATCGTGAAAAGCCGCACAACACAAGGGCTTTCTTCCCGTTCACGTTCCCCTTATTTTAGACAAAATCAATGCTTTTCACCAGCCTTTTCGGCAGGATTTTGCCTAAGGCGCGGCGAAGAAAATAAAGGAAGTTCAAATATCACAAGGAGGGAGACCGTGTCCGAAACGCGAATCGACCATGATCGGCTGTTTAAGGAGTTGTTGTCGACGTTTTTTGAAGAGTTTTTGCTTCTGTTTTTCCCGCATGTGTATGAACAAGTCGACTTCCGCCACATCTCCTTTTTGTCCGAAGAGGTGTTTACGGATGTGGCAGCCGGCGAAAAGCACCGTGTCGATCTATTGGTGGAAACAAAATTGAAAGGGGAAGATGGGCTGATCATCGTCCATATCGAACACCAAAGTTACACGCAGCCGACGTTTCCCGAGCGCATGTTCATTTATGTCAGCCGTTTGTTTCAAAAATACCGCCGTCGCATTCTTCCCATTGCCATCTTCAGCTATGACGAACACCGCGATGAACCGTCCTCGTTCACCATCCAGTTTTCGTTCCTAACCGTTGTCGATTTCCGCTTTCTTACCGTTGAACTGCGCAAGTTGCCATGGCGCGAGTACATTCGCCGCGATAACCCGGTCGCCGCCGCTCTGTTAAGCAAAATGGGGTATAATGAAAGTGAAAGAGTGGCCGTGAAAAGAGAATTTTTGCGCATGCTCGTCCGTTTGGAGCTTGATGAAGCGAAACAGCGGCTGTTGTTTGGCTTTTTTGAGACGTATTTGCGGTTGTCCGAACAAGAGGAACTCGAATTGCGAAACGAGGTGAACGAAATGGAAACGAAGGAAGCGAAAAAAGTGATGGATCTCATCGTGTCGTACGAGCAACGGGGGGTGGAAAAGGGGATGGAAAAAGGCAAGATGGACGTTGCGAAACGGATGTTAGGGAAAGGATATGATGTGCCAACGATTTGTGAGTTGACCGGACTGCCAGTGGAGGCGGTGGAAAAGTTGAAAGGATAAACGAGTGGAGAGACCCCGTTCCGATGCAGCGAGCTTGTTTCGGAACGGGGTTTTTTTGCTCGCTCTGCACTTGATGATGGGCATGGCCACCGCCGCATGGCGAATGATGACGGCCAGACTGACCCCTATTTGTTCATATAGATGCAATTTGAAGATTGACCATTTGCAGCTTTTATCGACTGTCGGGCGACCGAACAACGCCGCTTCCAGACCCATAGATGGGTCTGTGAAGCAGGTGGTTGTTCGGTCTTCCGTCACGCCTTGGCGTGACGGGGCAAGCCAAAGGCTTGCCTTCGACAGTCGAAAATGGACAAACCGCTTTTCCGTCAAGGATCTGTTCACCTTCTTCGTTGCATCTATATCTATACAAGCTTTTGCTGTCATCGAGAAGCAGCGGAGCTTGACCGGCTCGTGAAAGAACTTGAACTGAAAAGCTTGCAAAGCCAGATCAATCCGCACTTTGATGGGCGACTGGGCCAAAGGCTATTTCGTCAACGACCTAAAATTAAAAGTGAACGAAGATTTCGGCTACGTACCGACACCGAACACCGATGGCAAGTTTATGGTCATCACCGATACGTTCGGCCTGCCGAAAGGCGTGAAAAACCCGGACGATGTGAAGAAGTTCTTATCGGTGCTTGGTTCGGTGGAAGGGCAAGATGCGTTTAACCCGCTGAAAGGCTCCATCCCGGCCCGCATCGACGCGGATCCGTCCAAGTACGATGAATACGGCAAACAAACGATGCAAGACTTCAAGACGGCGGAGCTGGCGCCGAGCTTAGCGCACGGTTCAGCAGCGCCGGAAGGGTTTGTCACGAAGGTCAATCAGGCCGTCAACATTTTCGTGACGCAAAAAGATGTGAAGACGTTCATCGACACGTTGGCATCGGCCGCCGCAGAACTGAAGAAGTAATCGGGAAAAGGGGACGGGAGCCATTCTCTTCCCCTTTTCGTCATCATGAGGAGGGATCTTAGTGGAAACGGTCAACATCACGCCAGCCGAGAAGACAGCATATGTCCCCGCGGTGCGGAAAAAGCGGAAATGGACGGCCGATCATTGGCTGGCAGCGGCGTTTTTGGCACCGTCGGTCGTACTGATTTTCTTATTTGTGTACGGGTTTATCGGCTGGACGGGGTATGTGTCCTTGAGCAACTGGAATTCGCTCGTGCCGGATTGGTCGTTTGCCGGGTTGAAAAACTATCTGTATTTGTTTCATGATTTCCGCTTCCAGGCCGACTTGCGCAATACACTTGTGTTTACGGTGTTGTTTATCGCCGCCGTCATTGTGCTCGGCCAACTGCTTGCCATTTTGCTTGACCAAAAACTGCGCGGCGATTGCGATCGTGATGCTGCTGTCGGTCGCCATCTTTATCGTTCCGTATCTCATCTCAAGCCGCAAGGGGGGATCGTGATGGCGAGATCCATGTGGGCGCGGCCGTTTTTGTATTTGTTAGCCCTCGTCATGAGCGTGTTTTTCCTGTTGCCGGTGTATGTCATGGTCACAACGAGCTTGAAGCCGCTCGATGAAGTGACATTGGCCGATATGTGGAAGCTGCCGTCAACGATCGATTGGAGCAGCTACGCGACGGCATTTGACAAGCTCGCCCCGAACTTTTGGAATTCGATTTTGCTCGTCGTGCCGGCGACGCTGCTCTCCGCGCTGCTGGGGTCGCTCAACGGCTATGTACTGTCGAAATGGAAGTTTAAAGGAGCGGATACGCTCTTTACGCTCATTTTGTTCGGGATGTTCATTCCGTATCAAAGCATTCTCATTCCGCTCATCCAATTTTTGCGCGAAATCGGGCTGTACAACACGATTCCGGGGCTTGTGTTCGTCCATGTCGTCTACGGCATTCCGATCACCACACTGATGTTTCGGAATTTCTACGCGGCGATCCCCGATGAAATGATTGAGTCGGCGAAAATCGACGGCGCTGGGTTTGTCCGTATTTTTCGTTATATTATGCTCCCCTTGTCCATCACTGGATTTGTCGTCGTGGCGATCTGGCAGTTTACAAACATTTGGAACGAGTTTTTGTTCGCCGTGACGATCACGACATCGGACAAACAGCCGATCATGGTCGCCTTGCAAAACTTATCCGGCAGTCAAATCGTCCAATGGAACGTGCAAATGGCGGGAGCCCTGTTGGCGGCGCTGCCGACCTTGCTTGTGTACATCTTCCTTGGCAAATATTTTGTCCGTGGGTTGTTGGCTGGTTCGGTGAAGGGGTGAGCCAATCAGCAGTGTAGATCAACAAACCCGGTAGACAATAGAATCGATTGCGCTATGTTTCAAAAAGCCGCTGATCAGCGGCTTTTTGTCATTGATGCCCTCTCCCTTTTTCTAGTAAGATAGATACAAGAAAAGAGCAGATGAAGAAAGAGAGGCGTACATATGATCCTAGGAGCCATTGAAGCTGGAGGCACGAAATTTGTCTGCGCCATCGGCGATGAACAGGGGAACATCCATGAACGAGCGGTGTTTCCGACGACGGCGCCGGAAGAGACGATGGCGCACGTCATCGACTTTTTCCGTCCGCACCGCATCGAGGCGATTGGCATCGGGTCATTCGGCCCAGTCGATTTGCGTCCGGACAGTCCGACGTACGGGTACATTACGAGCACGCCGAAACAGGCGTGGGCGCAGTTTGATTTTGTCGGCACGATGAAGCAGCATTTTCCCGTGCCGATCGGCTTTGACACGGATGTCAACGCGGCGGCGCTCGGCGAGCTGCGCTGGGGGGGCGGCGCAAGGATTGGATAGCTGCCTATATATGACGGTCGGGACAGGCATTGGTGTCGGCGCCGTCGTGGAAGGGCGTCTGCTTCACGGGATGCTTCATCCAGAAATGGGACATATGTTCGTCCGCCGCCATCCGGATGATGCGTTTGCCGGCATCTGCCCGTATCATGGCGACTGTCTAGAAGGCATGGCGTCCGGCCCGGCGATTGAGCGGCGTTGGGGGAAAAAGGGGGCGGAGCTGGCCGACCGGAGCGAGGTGTGGGAGCTTGAGGCGTTTTACTTAGCCCAAGCGATCGCCAACTACATCCTCATTTTATCGCCGAAAAAGGTGATCACGGGCGGGGGCGTCATGAAGCAGACGCACGTGTTGCCGCTTGTGCGCCGTCATGTGCAGGAGTTGCTCAATGGGTATGTTCAGCACGAAACGATTCTCGAGAAGATCGACGAGTACATCGTCCTCCCAGGGCTTGGCGACAACGCCGGCATCGCGGGCGCGTTGGCGCTTGCGGCGAGAGCGATCGAATAGCAAGGACGGCCGTTCACCGTCTTCAATCAGGCGGTGGGGCCGTTTTTTGTTTGAAGGCAGGGATATTGACCGATTGTTCAATGGAATTAGCAAAAAATCGACCTATTGGTCAAAAAAATCGTTTTTGAGTTGCGTATCTTTATGACGTTGGTTTATAATTATTTTGACCATTTGGTCATAAGTGATATGGAGGCGAGGACAATGATCCATGTTCGACGGTTGGTAGAATGGCTGCAACAGCGCGGCGTACGGGTTGATGTCGTGAAACCGCGCGCGGTGTTGCCGTCGTACCGGCAATGGATGAGAGCGAATGGGAAAGGAATGAG
This sequence comes from Geobacillus sp. FSL K6-0789, assembly GCF_038593135.1. Lineage (NCBI taxonomy): Bacteria > Bacillati > Bacillota > Bacilli > Caryophanales > Anoxybacillaceae > Geobacillus > Geobacillus sp. FSL K6-0789. The sequence continues at coordinate 2,889,178 of NZ_CP151966.1, read as the reverse complement.
TCGTTGCCATGGATGAACGGCGCGTTCGCTTTATTGAAACCGCGATGAAACTGTTTGCGGAAAAAGGGTATCATGCCACCTCGATTCAAGATTTGGTCGAGGCGTGGGGCATTTCCAAAGGGGCGTTTTACCATCATTTCGCCTCGAAGGAGGAATTATTGCTTGAAGTGCTTCGCTATTACAGCGAAAAAATGGTCGCAGATTTCACGGCATCCGGCGGGGATGGCCCGGAAAAGGAGCGGTTTGTCCGCCAGTTGGCGGCCCATTTTTCTCACATTCGCGAGTACAAAGACTTTTTGCGCATGATCATGTCGGAACAATTGCCGAAAGTCAATCCGGAAGTGGAGCGGTATATGTTTCGCCAGCATGGGCGCCTTTTTTTATGGTATTGCACGCGCCTAACGGAGGTCTATGGCGAGGCGGTTGGTCCGTATGTGTATGATGTGGCCATGATGACGAACGGCATCATCCGGCAATATTTGTTTTACTTCTTTTTTCGCGAGGAGGCGTTTGATGCGGACGAGGCGGCTCGTTTTCTCATGCGCCGCCTTGATGCCATTGTCGCTAGCTTCACGGCTGAGGAGCGTCCGCTTTTGACGGAAGAGTCGTTTGCGCCATGGGTGAAGATGGAGGAGCAGGAGCGAGAGCGTCAGCGGGAGCGGCTGGCTTCCGCGTTCGCCGCCGTCCGGGAGGCTGTCAACGATCTCGATCCAAAGCAGGCAAGCGATGTGCTCGAAGCCATAGCAGCGCTGGAGGAGGAGCTGCTTGGACGGCACGCGCCGCCCCGCGTCTATATCGTCGAAGCGCTGCTGTTGTATTTGCGTCATCAACAAACGCCTCAACTCGCACCGGCTTTGGATGCATTGGTCAAAGAAATGGATGAATACCAACGACAAAACGGATGGGAGAGAGAAGTATGGAAAAAGCGATAGCAGTGCCGACGAGCACCATTCGTCATCGCCCGTTGCTCATTACCGGGCTGATCATTGCCATGCTGTTTGCGGCATTAGACGGGACGATTGTCGGCACGGCGATGCCGCGCATCGTCGGGGAGCTTCACGGATTGGGGATTATGACGTGGCTGACGACAGCGTATATGTTGACGTCGACGACGGTCGTGCCGATCGCCGGCAAGCTCGCCGACTTATTGGGCCGTCGGATTGTCTATGTGAGCGGGTTGGTCATTTTTATGGTTGGTTCAGCGCTTTGCGGCATGGCGAACGATATGACCGAGCTCATCGTTTACCGCGGCATTCAAGGACTGGGCGGCGGGATTATGATGCCGATGGCGATGATTGTCATCGGTGACGTGTTTACCGGCAAGGAGCGGGCGAAATGGCAAGGGGTGTTCGGCGGTTTGTACGGTCTCGCTTCAGTGCTCGGCCCGCAAATCGGCGGCTTTATCGTCGACCATTTGAACTGGCGCTGGGTGTTTTACATCAACTTGCCGGTCGGCATTCTCGCCACGGTGCTGATTGCGATGGGGTTAAGCAAATATAAAGCCGAAGGGCCGGTGAAATTTGACATCGCCGGGATGGCGACGTTGACGGCGGGCGTCGTCAGCTTGTTGTTGGGGTTGACGTTTGGCGGCGACCGATATCCGTGGGGGTCGTGGCAAATCGTTTCGTTGTTTGCGGCCGCGGTTGTCTTTTTCGCTTTGTTTGTTTGGGCGGAAAAACGGGCGGAGGAGCCGATCATTCCGCTTTGGCTCTTCCGCAACCGGACGTTTACGTTGTTAAACGGCATCGGCTTTTTCATGAGCGTCGGTATGTTCGGAGCCATCATGTTCGTCCCGTTTTTTATGCAAGGAGTGGTTGGGGTAAGTGCCACAGAGTCAGGAACGATTATGACACCGATGATGATTACGATGATTATCGGCAGTGTCGTTGGCGGCCGACTCGTTTACCGAATTGGTGTGAAAACACAGCTGATCGTCGGCATGGCCATTATGTTGTCAGCGTTTGGCTTGCTTGGCACGATGGATGTCGATACGTCAAAATGGACGGCAACGCTGTATATGATCGTGCTTGGACTCGGTACAGGGCTCGTGATGCCGATTTTAACGCTTGCTTTGCAAGAAAGCTTTCCGAAATCGGAGCTTGGCGTGGTGACATCTTCAAGCCAATTTTTCCGCTCGATTGGCGGGACGTTTGGGATGACAGTGCTTGGCGCCATCATGAACCATCGGTCGAGCGTCTTGCTTGACGAGCGGCTCATGCCAAAGCTTGAAGCGCTGCCGGCGCAGGCGAAAGGGCTTGTCGACCGCTTTGCCGATATGATCCATACCGACCCGCAAGGCTTGTATTCTGTCTTGCTCAGTCCGGAAGCGATGGCGAAAATTCCAGCGCCGCTTCGGGACATGTTCGTGCCGGTGCTGAAGCAGTCGCTTGTCGATTCCCTGCAGGCGGTCTTTTGGTTCGGGCTCACGTTTATCGCGGTCGGCTTGCTTTTCGTGTTCGGCTTGAAACGGATTGTCTTGTCTGATCGGGCAGAGGCGATGAAGCAGGCAAAAGAGGCTGATTGACACTCCGCACGCCTAAAGGCGTGGGATTCTTGGGTCGCTCACGTCCTCATCCATTTCTGGTTCGGACAACGCCCAAGTTCAGGGGTGTGTCATCACCCCATCCCATCGGGTTAGGATGTACCCCCATGGGCGGCGCACCTGTGACCAGTGCGCTAGGTTAGACGGCGAAGCCCGAAATCGCTTTGGCGATGTTGATGGCGCCATTCAAGTCGGCGTGGAGAGTGTATCCACACCTTTGGCATCGAAAGCGGATGCCGTTTCGGTTCGCTTTCTCTCGATAACCACATTTACACGTTTGGCTCGTGTAGGTTGGATTCACCCACTCAACGCGAATGCGCGCCATTTCCGCCTTATAGGCAATCATCGTTTGCAGTTGATGAAGCGCCCAAGCATGAAGGCTTCGCCCCGCTTCTTTGGCCGATGTTGCCCGCTTGCGAATCCCCGTCAACGCTTCCGTTCGAATCACGCCAACACCGTTGGCGAGCGCAAAATTCACGATTTGACGGCTGATTTTGTGATTTTGATCCTTCATCCAGCGGGACTCTTTGCGGCCGATTTTGCGAATCATATGGAGCTTCTTCGCTTTGCCCAACCTTCGCCGCAAAGCCGCATATCGTCGGCGTACAAAGGCGCATTGGTTCCCTTTGAAAAACAGTGATTTCGTTCCCACGCTGGCCACAGCGATATAGCGAAGCCCAACGTCAACGCCCATCACCTTTGTTTCGTGCCGCGGCTTGACTTCAAAGGTGATCGCGATCGCCAAGTACCATTTCTTTCTCTTTTTGTAGAGCTTGGCTGCCCCTTGTTTAGCAGTTCCGTTAAGCAGCCGATTCAGCCATGCTTCTTGATAGGGGCGCGTGACGACCGGCACGCCAATTCGCTTCTCCAGTGTGGGGAAGGAAACCGTGTAGAACGCTCCTTTCTTTTCCACCTTTACGTTTTGGTTGTTAAAGCAACACCAGAATGTTCGAAACTTCTTTGTTTTCTGGTTTTTCTTTTGGGACTTCACTTCTCGAATCGTTTGATTCACGACGGCGGAAGGAAACCGCTGCGACGAAAACGCTTTAAAAATTTTGCTCGTCGCTTGATTCAGCTCGGGATGATCCAACAGCCAATTCGCAAACGCGGTATTCACTTCTGTCATCCGTTCATACATATCCTGTTTGACTTTCGTTGGGTTGTGCAGTTCCAGCCTTAGTGTGATGGTCGGCATGGATTCACCTCCTTGCGACGATTACATGATACCGTTTTTTTCATCATCATTCAATATAAGAAAACGGCTCGCTTTCATCCCACTCCTCAAGGAGTGGGCTTTCTCGCTCGCGGGTCTGTAAAGAAAAGGACATGGCGGACCGCGCCTCATTTGGTCAGGTGGCGGACCGCCATTTTTTTGTTGCGACGAACAAACCGCTCCGAAGGGGATAAAGCATCTGGGAACGGGGGCGAAGGGGAGCGGTCGAGCTCCGTGCTTTTCATTGGCCAAGCGATTCATGCATCGCACATGGCGGGTTCACAGCGGCATCCCGCAATGGGCAGCTACGGCGCACCTGCATCCGCGCTTTGGCCGAAGACGCGCGAGCGGGTGAGAAAGCGGACGCCTTCCGGGCCTTCCAGTGAAAACATGCCGCCGCGCCCCGGAACGACATCGATGATGAGCTGTGTATGCTTCCAATATTCGTATTGCGCCTTGGCGATGTAAAACGGGCAGCCGCCGATTTCGCCAAGCAACACGTCGGAATCGCCGACGATCAACTCACCGAGCGGGTAGCACATCGGCGAGCTGCCGTCGCAGCAGCCGCCGGATTGATGGAACATGAGCGGGCCGTACTTGGCTTTCAGCTTTTCGATTAACGCTAACGCTGCTTCGGTGGCGATGACTTTCGGTTCTTCAGCCATTGGGTGTCCCTCCTTTGCATTCATGCATTTCGTTTGTTTTCAGTATGGGCGGTCAATCGGCGGCCCGCTGCTTGGCGGAGAACGAGTGAGACAACAGCAGTGTCGTCAAGGCAAAAGAGGGTGTCCCGAACGGAACCGGGACACCTTGTCAACATGGTGGGCTCTTCGCCTCAAAACGGGGAGGCGATGAAAGAGTGGGTGGGTGAGTATTAGAACAAGCCTAGTTTTTTCGGCGAATAGCTGACGAGCAAGTTTTTCGTTTGTTGGTAATGGTCGAGCATCATTTTGTGCGTTTCGCGGCCGATGCCGGACATCTTGTAGCCGCCAAATGCCGCATGGGCCGGATAAATGTGATAGCAGTTCGTTCACACGCGGCCGGCCTGGATGCCGCGGCCGAAGCGGTACGCGGTGTTGATGTCGCGCGTCCAGACGTCGGCGCCAAGGCCGTACAGCGTCTCATTGGCGATCGAAAGCGCTTCGTCATGATCTTTAAACGTCGTGACCGCGAGCACCAGGCCGAAAATTTCTTCTTGGAAGATGCGCATTTTGTGATGTCCTTTGAAAATCGTCGGCTTGACATAGTATCCGTCGGCGAGTTCCCCTTCCAGCATGTTCCGCTCGCCGCCGATCAAAAGTTCGGCGCCTTCCTGTTTGCCGATGTCGATGTATGACAAAATTTTCTCGAGCTGTTCGGAGGAGGCTTGGGCGCCGATCATCGTTTCCGTATCGAGCGGATTGCCTTGCTTGATTTGCTTGACGCGTTCAAGCGCCCGTTCCATAAAGGCGTCGTAAATCGACTCATGGATGAGGGCGCGCGACGGGCATGTGCACACTTCGCCTTGGTTTAGAGCGAACATCGTGAAGCCTTCAAGCGCTTTATCAAGAAAGTCATCGTCTTTGTCCATCAATCGACTTCCAGGCCTTCCAGCCAGCGGCTCGCGTAGACGCTGCAAAGATGATGGAACACTTCGATCGCCTCGTTCGGGTCGGCGGCGAAAAAGACGCTCGCTGCCGTTTCGTTTTCTTCGCGGACGAACTCAAGCAAAAAGTCGGTGGCGATCCGGTTGAACAAAAGAAGCGCACCGTAGGAGCGCTCAAGCTGGCGTTTCCGCTCGAGCGGGTCATCGATGGACAAAAACGGACGCTCATAGCGGGCGGTCAGCTCCGGCAGCCGGCGCCGGATCGCTTGCTGGGCGTCCGTGAGCATCGCCTCGATCGTCTGTGGCGATAGAAACGTTTGCTCACGCAGCATGTAGCTCCAAATTTGCTTTAACGCATGCGCCGATTCGCCGGCGAAGGCGATGTTGCTGAGCAAATTATTCATATAGCGTTCGTCATCCGCTGCCTGGATGCGCAGTTTCATAATGATTTCGAGCACATCGGAATGGATTTTTTCTTTTCGCCATGGTTTGGTCAGTTCGTGAAGCAAAACGGAAAGACAACGTGCCGCTTCGTCTTTCGTCATCATTCGCCATTCCTTTCGTTGCGAAGTTGCCGCTTTCATTGTACCATGTTGCTCCCCATCCTTGAATGAAAAAGAAGTTGGAAAGGCGCCGGTCAAATACATGATTGCTGCTAGGGACCAGTTGGCGTATGATGATTTTAGAGATGAAAGAACGGCGCGACAGGCATATTTTCACGCGCCTGTCATATGCTCGAACGAGACGAAGGAAAGGAGAGAGGAGCATGAAGCCGTTGCGTCTGCGCGGCCACCATTTGCTTTGTGTGCACGGGTTTCGCGGCATGGGCTACAGCCCGTCGTTCGTGGAAAAAATGTGGGAGATCGTGGCCCGCATTCGCGATGAACACGACGATTTCCCGATTGAAGTCGTCGCGGCGCTCGATGAGGCGTGCCTCGCCTGTCCGCATCATGGAGAGACAACGTGTGAAGCCGGCCCCAATTCCGATGCCCACGTCCGTTCGCTTGACGGAAACGTCATTCGCCATTTAGGTTTGGAGCCGGGCAATGTGTATTGGAAGTCTGAACTGATCCGGCGGACGGCGGAACGGGTCAAGCCGGATGATTTGGACGAGTTATGCCGCAACTGCTCGTGGCTGCCGTATGGCGTCTGCAAAGAAGGAATCGCCAACGTCCGCCGCGGCAATGTGGCACAAACGTGAGGCAGAGCGGCCGTTTTCGGAAAAAATTGAGGAGGAACGATGGAAAAACGGCGCTGTGCTGAACCATCATCCGTTTGTCAAGGCGGGGGGGCTGTTGCAGCACCGTCTTTCCATTGACGAAGCACGGCGCCATCTGTTTTGAAGAGAGTCATGGCCGGCGATGGCGGCGTTTTGGGACGTTGGCGGAAATTTCTAAAAAATGAATAGTTCCATGGGCGGAAAAATGTGATATGATAAACAATTATAGATACTTTCGACAGAAAGGGTCATGAACGATGAAAGTAGCTAAATTCGGTGGAAGTTCGGTGGCGAGCGCTGCACAATTCCGTAAAGTGGCCGACATCGTCAGCTCGGATATCGAGCGCCGCATCGTCGTTGTATCAGCTCCTGGAAAGCGGTATAAAGATGATGTGAAAGTGACGGATATGCTCATTCGGCTCGCCGAACAGGTGGCAGCGGATGAGCCGTATGAACAAACGATGCAAGAAATCACAAAACGATACGCCGACATTGTAGATGAACTTGAGTTGGAAGCTGATGGATTTTTGGCTGAACTTGTGGATGACTTACAATCCAAAATCAGCGCCTATCGGAACGATCCGCCCCGCCTGTTTGACGCCATGAAAGCGAGCGGCGAAGACCATAACGCAAGGCTGATGGCGATTTATTTGCAAGATTTTGGGCTTGAGGCGAGCTACGTCAGCCCGCTGGAAGCCGGCATCATCGTCACTGATGAGCCAGGCAACGCCCAAGTGCTCCCGGAGTCGTACGACAAACTGAAGCAGCTGCGCGAACGTCGCGGCGTTTTGGTCATCCCGGGATTTTTCGGCTATTCCCGATCGGGCCATATTGTCACGTTCCCGCGCGGCGGGTCGGATATTACGGGCTCAATCGTCGCCGCGGGCGTCAAAGCGGACGTGTACGAAAACTTTACCGACGTCGATTCGATTTATTGCGTCAACCCGTCGATCGTCGCTGATGCGCGCAAGTTGAAGGAAATTACGTATCGGGAAATGCGCGAGCTGTCGTATTCCGGCTTTTCCGTCTTCCATGACGAGGCGCTGGAGCCCGTCTACCGCGCCGGCATCCCCGTTTGCGTCAAAAACACCAACAACCCGGCGGCTCCGGGCACGTGGATCGTCGCCAAGCGCAATCATATCGACGAACCAGTCGCCGGCATTGCGAGCGACACAGGCTTTTGCAGCATCAACATCAGCAAATATTTAATGAACCGCGAAATCGGATTCGGCCGCCGCGTGCTGCAAATTTTAGAAGACGAAGGCATTTCATATGAACATACGCCATCCGGCATCGACAACATGTCGATCATTTTGCGGGCGAGCCAGCTCGCTGACGGAAAAGAAGAGCGCATTTTAGCCCGCATTCGCGAGGAGCTGGCGGTCGACGAAGTCAATGTGGAATACGGACTGGCGCTCATCATGGTGGTCGGCGAAGGGATGGAAAAAACGGTCGGGATGGCGGCCAAAGCGGTGACGGCGCTTGCCAATGCCAACATCAACTTAGAGATGATCAACCAAGGATCGTCCGAAGTGAGCATGATGTTCGGCGTCAAAGAAGACGTCGTCAACGAGGCGGTGCGCGCATTGTACAACGCCTACTTCCAACAGGCAACCGTAAGCCACCTTTCCTAACACGAAACAGGCGTCCGAAACTCGGGCGCCTGTTCTTATGTACCGAGAAGCCCCCGCTTTCACGCGATCAGCCGAAGGGGGGAATGAATCAGCGTCTTCCATCATGGATGTCCCCTAACGCCGCTCAAAATATCTTGAAAGAAGGACTTCGTTGGAACAGCCAAGTCACAGGGACAGACGGGGATGGTCTGGCTGGCAGTCTGCCTTATGGCAGGTGTCCCCGAGAATCTCCCATCTCTAAGCGTTTGCGTAGGTGGGAGAACGTTCAAGCGCTCTAGGCCAAGCTTTCTTCTTTTTTCGCTGGTTGGCGTACATAAGAGCGGCATGTTCGGAAAATACTACCAATGTACGTCAAAGAAAGCGAAAGGGAGGAAGACCGAATGCGGCAATGGCTAGGAATGGCTGTGCTTGTCGCCGTTTTCGCTTCGTTTCCGGCTGGGGCGGCGGCCATCAGCCGAAGCGAGCTTGAGCAGTATGCTGAGAGTGTCGGCTGGACAGTGAGCGACCTGTTGGCTTATTTGGATCAATACGGCTTGACAGCCGCCGATTTTCGCACCATGGATGAGATGAAACAATGGCTCGGCACGCCCATCACTGACGAGCGGCTTCATGCCGTTTTGCGTCGGCACGGGCTGACGGTCGAGGAGCTCGAGGCGCTGCTCGGCCAGTTTGGCGAAACGGTGCAAGACTACACATTTGTTGAAGACTTGGACCGGGCCGTCCGTTTTTACTCACAGCATAACGCCGCCATGCAGCAAATCAACGACTTGCTTGGGGTGCTCGGGATGACGGAACAAGAAGTACGCGCCTTCACCCGGCATATCGCCTCGATTGACGACCCGCAATTGGCTGGGCGGCTTTTGGCGCTTCGTGCGCAGCTGCGCCCGTTTGAGCAGACCGAGGGGCCGTGGACGGATGAGCAACGTCGCGAACTGCGAGCCCTTTGGGAAAAAGCGCTTCGTTTGCTGCAGCTTGAGGCCAAGTACTATGTCAACGGGCGGGAGATGGAGCCGTCAGCGGCCGCTGCAGCCGATACGAAGACGATCGACGTGAAATTGTATAACCGCCAAGGTGAAGAAATGGCCGATATCGCGATGACAAGGGACATGTTGACGTCCGGCTACATCGTCCGCGCCGGGGAGAAAGGGATTGAAGCCGGGCTGCTGGCGCTTGAGATGAAGGGGATGATGCAAGGAGAAAAATTGCCGGATACGGCGTCGCCGTATTTGCCGCAGGCGGCGGCCGGGTTGCTGCTGGCTGTCGCAGGCGCTCTCCTTTACCGGCGGGCGGGGCGCCTTAAAGGGTGAGCGGCTGTGAAGAGGGAGCAGACAGTGTGGAAAAAAGATGCGCCTCGGTATCGATGGAAACGCAAAGCTGCCCGCTGGGCGGCCGCAGCCGTTTTCGCCATCGGAGCGGCAACAGCAGGTTGGAACGGCTATTGGTACATCGTTGGCTGGAAAGCAGCGAATCAAGAGGCGGTCCGCTTGCCTGCCTTGGACTCGTCTCCATCATCGGCGGCCGAAGCCGCCCACGCGTCCCGCCGTCCGGTTGAACAAGCCGCTGCTCCGCTGGGGGCGCATCTTGGCGAGCTGGTCATTCCGAAGCTCGGGGTGGCGATCCCGGTATACGAAGGCGTCCGCGAGCAAGAGCTGCGCCGCGGCGCCGGCCATTACCCGGCCAGCGCTTGGCCGGGGGGAAAGGGGCATGTCGTGCTGTCAGGGCATCGCGACACGGTGTTTCGCCGCCTTGGGGAACTAGGGATCGGTGATGCTCTCGTCATCCGGGCGGCGGACACAGCTGTTCATTATCGCATCGTCAACATTCGCATCGTCGATGACAACGACCGGACCGTTTTGGTCGAGAAAGCGCGCCCAACGCTGACGGTGACGACGTGCTATCCGTTCCGTCTCATCGGCCGCGCCCCGAAGCGCTACATCGTCACCGCCCGCCCGGTTCAGACCGTTTCGCTGGAACGCGTTCACAATGAATGGTAAGCTGTCCATGCCAATGGACATGGACAGCATTCGCTTTGGCGAGGGATGCGTCAGTGAATGAAAGCTGTCGCGCGTCAATGGCGCGTATCGGCGACCTGCCCACACTGTCCGGTTTCGTTCGTGCATGTCGATTTCGCTGCCCACGTTTGATGGCCGTCCGATCTCGATGGATATACAAAAAGGCTAGAGAGTCGCGCTCTCTAGCCTTTTATTATGTCCGTCCGTCCCTCGCTCTCACGCCTTGCCGCTCATCCATTTGCTGGCGGAATTCTTTGAGCAGCGCCTCGCCTTGCAATCCTTTCTCAACAAGGCCGGCCAATACCATTTCAGCCAAATGAGTCCGCCGTGGGATCATCAACCCTTCCATCAGCACGCTAATATGGCCGTTCATTTTCGTGATCGAACGGACGGCAACAAGCATGTTCGCCGGATCGTTGCCCGGGTTGGTGATCGTCACTTGCAGCTGAAACTCAGTCCGCTCCTTCAATCCGGCAAATACCGGTTCGTATTCATCATCCAAATACGCCTCGACGAGCCAGCGGTTTTGCCCGTCTTCCTTATTGATGATCAGGCCGTCAATAAACGGAATGTCCCGGCGGTGCATCCCCTCGTCAATCACCGAGAGCCCGACAAGCTTGAACGTTTTCATGGTCGCCCACCTCATCACGATTGTCTATTCATAATTATACCATAGCCAACGAAGGGAAGAAAAACAGGATGATGCGCCTGTCTCCGCCAAAGCCATCCACATATTTTGCTGCGAAATGCCAAAAACGCCATTTTGCTGCGCTATTGCTGGCGCATTGTCCGCATTTGACGAGGATTGTACTTATAGATTGCGCAGAAAAATGCAAAAATCGCAGTTTTACGGCAAAAAACGCGATCGTTTATCATAAGGATGCGGTGGATGGAAAGGAGGGATGCGCCGGCGTATGGTCAATCAAGTGGTGCTTGTCGGGCGGTTGACGAAAGACCCGGAGCTCCGTTACACAGCCGAAGGAGCAGCCGTGACGACCGTCACCTTGGCGGTGGCGAGAAATTTCCGCAACGCGGAAGGAGGGATTGATGCCGATTTCGTTCCATGCGTCTTATGGCGGAAAACAGCGGAACATACCGCCAATTATTGCCGAAAAGGATCGATGGTGGCGGTGACGGGGAGAATCCAAACGCGCCGCTACGATAATAAGGACGGTCAACGCGTCTATGTCACCGAAGTCGTCGCGGAGTCCGTCCAATTTCTCCACTCCGGAAAGAAACCAGAATGGCCGGAGCACGTCTAAACGGATTCGCGACTTCCGTAAAGGGCCACTGAATCCGTTCCCTTTCTCCCGTTTTGATGATTTGTTTCCCCATTCATTCCTTTCTTAACGAATCCCCAAGAGAAAGAACGTGTCCTCGCAAGACTCCCCAACGATGGCGCTAGCAGCCGATGTTAGCGCTTTTTTTGTCGAAGGGCGGGAGTCAGCCGAGGGCTTCGGCGCACTCTTTAATGATCGTGATCAGCATCGTTTCGACATGTTTTCGTTTTTTCTCCGGCAATTTCGCCAACGTGTACACCGCGTCGCTGATCTCGCGGTTTCGCAGCACATAATCGACGACAGCGAGCGTCTTTTCACCCATTTCCGTTTCCCCATACAGCCGCTTCACTTCCCGCAGCACTTCCCGCTGTCCGAGTTCGCTGCCGAGTAAAAAATCAGCGCTGACGTTAAACAAATGGCATAGCTTTTCGAGCGATTGAATGTCAGGAAGCAGGCTGCCGTTTTCCCATTTGCTGATTTGCGAGCGGGACACGTTCAGCTGCTCGGCCAGCTGTTCCTGTGTCCAGCGCCGTTGTTTTCGCAGTTGTTTGAGCGTCTCCCCCAAGTTTGTCATCGTTCGTCACCACGCTTTTCATCATTACTATTTAAAGATAGAAAAGCGTGGAGCCAATGATTGTTCCTTTTTCGCCCATTTCTCTCTTTGTTTCTAAATCAGAACGGATTTGTCCGTGATTTCGTCGTTCGGCCTCTTTTTTTGCCCAGGAAGGACATAGTACAATTAGTTAAAAATGGGAAATTATGAACCAAAAAGAGGGGGTCAAGGTGAACATCTATCTTGCCGATTTTGTCATTTGTGAACGAAACGGGGAGAAGCACGCCCAAAAAATGTACCATATCTATATTAAGGAAATGAAAAATCCGTTTTCCGTGCGGCTGAAAACGATCGCCCCGGCCAGTTTCACTGATTCGCTGCGCTCGCTGAAAAACGAAGGTGGACGGATGCGTTTTGCATCGGAAGGCGAGGCGCTGTTCCGCACGATCACCTGCTCAAAGGAAGCCCAGCTCTATTTTGTATTTAAATGCACGAGCCAGCTTTACATGTTTATCGTCAAGCTCGATCTTCGCCAAAAAAAGTTTACCGTCGCCCTTTATGAATGGAACGAACCGAGGCAAAAATACATCCCGATCCGCGCAGATGAATGGCTGGAGATGGAAAAACAGCTCATTTATGAAGTGCTGCAGTCGATTTACCTTGTCGATGACCGGCATGTATCGCACTTGTTCGCCAATCTGTCGCGTCCGAAACGGGGAACACCCCATTCCGGTTCATGATCTTCTTTCTTCTCCCAATGGAAAAAAGCATTTCCTTTCATGGCTTTCGTACGATATACTGAAAATATAGAACATTGCCGCGCCTCATCTTGAACATCCACTCAGGACAAGACGACAACAAACGGAAGGAGCGGCGAAGGGAGAGGACGCATCCGTGAAACCGAATCACGCCTTCTTTGCCGCTGCCATGGTTTCGTCCTTTTTTCTTGCCCCGGATGACAGCCAGGCGGCGGAATGGAAAAAAGGCATGAGTTCCCCTGAAATCAAACAGCTCCAGCAGCGCTTGAAAGAAAAAGGCTTTTTCACGTATCCGCAAGCGACCGGCTACTTTGGCGCCATCACCGAAAAAGCGGTCAAGGCGTTCCAACGGGCGATGAACTTGCCGGCGACCGGCATCGTCGATGACGCCACCTACGCGAAGCTGAAAAAGCCTGCGTCAAACGACACGCTCGCCATCGGTTCCCGCGGTGCGGCCGTCAGTGATTTGCAACGCCGGCTGAAACAGCTCGGCTATTTTCGCTATCCGCAAATCACCGGCTACTATGGCGCGGTGACGGCCGATGCCGTGAAGCAGTTTCAACGGGCGAACGGGCTTCCCGCCACCGGGCGGGCGGACCGGGCGACGCTTGAGCGGCTGAAGCAAAAAGCAACAAGTCAGCCGGCCACGTTATCTGACGCGCTGACGATCGGTTCGCGCGGCGACGACGTCCGCAAGCTGCAGCAGCAGCTTAAACAACTCGGCTACTTTACCTATTCGGACATCACCGGCTACTATGGGGTGCTGACCGCCGACGCCATCCGCCGCTTTCAACGCGACAACGGCCTGCCAGTGACCGGCGCGGTCGACAACCAAACCGTTGCCCGCCTCGCGAGCGCAGTAAAAGCGAAAACGACCTCCCCTGCACCGATCGAGCGCGAGCGCCTGGCGGTTCGCCTCTCAATCGGCGCGCTCGGCGACGACGTCAAGCGCATTCAGACGAAGCTCAAAGAGCTCGGCTACTTCTGGACGGACATCACCGGCTACTACGGAACCGCCACCGCCGATGCCGTCCGTCGTTTCCAACAAGCGGCCCAACTCCCCGCAACCGGCATTGTTGACGGCGAAACATACGAGCGCCTGATCGGACAAGCCCCTGCGGCGAAGCTGGACGTCATCGAACTCGTCGCCGATGCGGCTGAGCTGCTCGGAACCCCATACGTTTGGGGCGGCGAGACACCGGAAGAGGGATTTGACTGCAGCGGCTTCATTTTCTACCTGTTCCAGCAACAAGGCGTCCCCATCCCGCGCACCGTCGCCTTGATGTGGAATGCAGGCGTATCGGTTTCCGCCCCGGAAGTCGGCGACATCGTCTTTTTCGCCACGACCACCAACGGCCCATCGCACGCCGGCATCTATATCGGCAACGGCCAGTTCATCCATAGCGGCGCTTCGACTGGAGTGACGATCAGCCGCCTCGACCAACCGTATTGGAAACAGCGGTACTTGGGGGCGAAGCGGTTCTTTTAGCATGCTGGAACGACAACGATGACCAAAATGAGGAGGAAAACGAAGATGAAACATGCATCCCAAATGGCAGCCGCCATCTGCCTCGCCGCCGCCATCGCCCTCGGAGGAAATGGACAAACAGTTGACGCCGCCGTCCAATGGGGGCAAGTCCAATGGAAACAAGGCATGATCGGCAAAGTCGTCATTTTGCGCGACACGCCTCTATACCGCCTGAACGGAGCGGCATGGCAGTCCGCCATGACGGCGAAACAAGGGCGCGAGTATCGCGTCTACAGCCAAAAACGGGCAGGCGGCACCGTCTATTACAGCCTCGGCGGTAGACTGTATGCCAAACAAGGGGACGCCATCCAATACGTGCCGTTCACAAAAGACGAACTTCTCGCCCTTGTCGCCCGCTCATTGAAAGGGCAATACATTCTTCAGGCAGGAAATGAATCCGTCCCGTTCGTCATTGAGCGGCAAAAAGGAAATCGTCTGTTCGGCTGGTACTTATACGGCCAAAATATGTCATTGCCGCTTGAAGGCCGCATCGACGGCGCAACGGTGACGCTCTCCATTTTCTTCAACGACAACGCCGAAGCGATCGCCGACTCGATCTCTTACTTAAAAGCGTACAACGTGCCGAAGGAAGAGATCGAAAAAATCGCCGAACAGCTCGCCAACAGCGGCGATTACGCAATGCAGCTGCAATTTTCCATCACGAACAGTCCGGAACAATTCGCAGGACAGTTCCGCTTTCTCGATTTGTACTTGAATGACCGCTATGACGTCGTCAAAATGACGCTTGGCCAACCGATGGACGTCACGGTGAAGAAAAACGATTGATGTTTTTGCACAAAATGTTTGCCAACCAAAACCATCAAACTGCCAAAATATTGTTCTAAATTTCTGTTACAGGCATATTCATATCAATGTCGCCATCGATGGAAATAATTTCAATGGCATATTCTCTAAAAAATTTGTATTTAGGGCTAGAATTTAGAAAGAAAATGTATTATTATAGAAGACGTAGAACATTAAGGAATGATGTGAAAGTGCTAGCACTGAATGATAGCCTTGCTAATAAGTCTATCATCTGGACACACATGATGATCTTGGTTCATGTTAGCACCTTTTAGGCAATGAATCTACTAAACGGCAGCCGTTTAGGATCATTGTCTTAAAGTTTCATAAAAACGAAGGGGGATTTTAGGCTTTATGGACAAAAAGAAAGCAGTCAAACTCGCCACAGCCAGCGCTGTAGCAGCGAGCGCTTTCGTCGCCGCCAACCCGCATGCTTCCCAAGCAGCAACGGACGTGGCGACGGTCGTCAGCCAAGCGAAAGCGCAAATGAAAGAAGCATACTATACGTACAGCCATACGGTAACGGAAACGGGCCAATTCCCGGACATTAAAGATGTATATGCCGCCTACAACAAAGCAAAACAAGCGTATGCAAACGCTGTCGCTGTCGTGAACAAAGCCGGCGGCGCGAAAAAAGACGCGTATTTGGCTGACTTGCAAGCTACATACGAAACGTATGTATTCAAAGCCAACCCGAAATCGGGCGAAGCGCGCGTGGCTACGTACATCGACGCTTACAACTATGCGACAAAATTAGACAAAATGCGCCAAGAACTCAAAGCAGCCGTCGATGCGAAAGATCTGAAAAAAGCAGAAGAGCTCTACCACAAAATTTCGTACGAGCTCAAAACGCGCACGGTCATTCTCGACCGCGTCTACGGCCAATCGACGCGCGAACTCCTCCGTTCGACGTTCAAAGCCGATGCTCAAGCATTGCGCGACAGCTTGATCTACGACATCACCGTTGCCATGAAAGCGCGTGAAGCGCAAGACGCTGTCAAAGCCGGCAACTTGGACAAAGCGAAAGCCGCGCTTGACCAAGTCAACCAATACGTATCGAAAGTAACCGATGCGTTCAAAGCTGAACTGCAAAAAGCAGCACAAGACGCCAAGGCGGCGTATGAAGCAGCATTGACGCCGAAGGTTGAGAGTGTAAGTGCGATTACTTCTAAATCTTTAAAAGTTAAATTTAACAAAGTTGTTGATACTACCAAAGCTAAATTTGAAGTGAAAAAAGGTTCTGTAAAAGTTAATACTGAAACCATCACGTTTAATGCTGATAAAACTGAAGCTGTTATTGAATTAACAGGAAAATTAACAGCTGGCGAGTACACTGTCAACGTCACTGGCTTAACTGATCAAGCTTTAACAGCTACTACAACTGTTGAAAATGAAAGAGTTGAAACTGTAAAAATTTTAAGTGAAAATGCAGTTTTAGATAAAAATGGTAAAAATGTCACTGTTGGTTATAAAGTAGAGAACCAATACGGTGAAGATATCACGGCTACAACTGCACTAACAGCTAATGCAGCTGGTACAGTAGTTGGTGGCAATGCAAATCCTTCAAAAGGTGTAGTTACTATACCTGTTAAAGATGGTGTTAAAGAAGGAGATTCAATTGTTTTAACACTTGTGCATGCTGCTAGTGGAAAATCAGCTTCAGCAACGGTAAAAGTATCACCAAAAGCACAAGTTTCTGAAATTGCTATTACTGGTCTTTACAACAAAGATGGTAAGGCTCTAACTGAAACCACTGATCTTTCTAAAGATGCATTCTACTTATTGGTAGAAGGTAAAGATCAATATGGTAACGTAGTAGACGAAGCTACTCTTGATGCTTCCAATGCTGTACTGATTAATAACACGAATCCTTTAATTGCTAAGGTAGCAACTGATTTTGAAACAATTAAAGTAAATGGAAAAGATGTAACAGCATTGAAACTAAATGGTCCAGTTACAGCTGGCGAAACGACTGTTATGCTGATCTCTACTGCGAGCGGTAAAAATGCTACATTTAAAGTGAAAGTAGCAGAAAGTCAACGTACTGATACAGTAACTTTTGAAGTTCCAGATTTAGTTGTAGCTAAGGAAAAACTATTTGTACCAATCCAAGTTCTTGATAAAGAAGGTAATCTTGTTACAGATGAAAAAGTTCTAAACGATGCAACAAGAGGCATTAAAGTATCTGGTCTTACAAATGCAGTTGTTAAAAAAGTAGATGGAAAAATTGGCGTAGAAGTTCCTGCTGAAAATGTTAAAGAAGGATACATTTCTTTAGTAGCAGTATCTTCTACTGGAAAATCTACTATTGCAAACATTCAAGTTAAAGCAGAAGCAAAACCTGTGCGGGTTGAAGGTGTAACATCTGACATTAAGACAACAGTTCTTACAGGTTCATCTGCTCAAACACTTTCTGTAGATAATGTGAAGATTATTGACCAATATGAGCGCGAAATGTCAGCCGCCCAAAAAGCAAATTACTTTACTGGTAACAAAGCTAAATACTCTTTAGTAATCACAGATGAAAAGCCGAATACTGGTGAAGGTGCAGTTAACATTACAGATAGGAACACAATTGCTCCAATTGCTAAAGGTACAGAAAAAGTTACAATTTCAATTAAAGATGTAGAAAAAAATGAGGTACTTACAGGCAGCGAAAAATCAGTTACCTTCCGTGTAACAGATGGCACAGAGTATAAATCATATGAAGTGAAACCTGTCGGCACTGTGTATGATGAAACAGCTGCTGGTAAAACTGATAATGGTGCATATGATAAAGCAGTTGAAGTATATGGTGTGCTTGATGATGGAAGCAAAGTAAAGCTAACACATGGGGTTGACTACACTGTTTCGTCTACAAATGCTACATTTAATACTGATGTTGCTGATGGAACAATCGATGTTGATAAAGCATTCACATACGGAAAAGATGAAACAGAAATTAAACTTCCATTAACAGTTACAATCAATGCTACTGGTGAAAAACTTACACAAGAAGTGACAATTTCTAAAGAAACTCCAAAAGTAACAAAACTAGAAGTTGTGGCTAATGGTAAGGCTACTGATTTAGCTGCTGGTAAAACAGTTGCTGCACTCGAAAATGTTTCTTATGATGCGGCTAAGGTAAATGCTCCATTTGACTTCTCTGTTTTAGCTGGAGATGTTGCTGATATTGTCGTAACGGACCAATATGGCGTACGAGTTGTATTGACTGGATCTAACAATGAATTTCCTGATGGAACTAAATTTGTAAGCACGTTGACATTCAATAAAGTAGATGGCGAATTGGTATTTGTAAACAATGGTACTGCGTCTGCTGAAGTAACTGAAATTCCAAAAGACTCTGTGTTTAACGTAGTAGTATCTGCAGGTACTTTAACTGCAGGACCAGTTAAAGTAACAGCTACATCAGCTTATTCATCAGCTCAAGCTGCTGAACAAAAAGCAGAGAATAAAGCTGCTGAACAAAAAGCAGAGAATAAAGCTGCTGAACAAAAAGCAGAGAATAAAGCTGCTGAACAAAAAGCAGAGAATAAAGCTGCTGAACAAAAAGCAGAGGATCAAGCTAAGGTGAGCAATTAACTCTTACTGATGGAGTTCTAAAATTTGGGATGCATGCCTGTGCACTGCGATCCGAAAAGTAGACAGTATAAATTCAGTTCACGTGAAGGAATCAGAGTGGTAAAGCTCTGGTTCCTTTCCTTTTCTCGTCTTTTTCCTAGTGTCTCAGAACCCCGTGAAACTGTCAAGGAGAGCACTTGACAGCCCCACGGAGTTCTGAGGAGAGGTTGGTAAGACGAGAAGGAGGAAATATAGCCCACTGGTGCTCGTTGTTAACTAGCCTTTGCATATTGAGTCGGTGTCTGATAACGAAGAACACCTTGTATCCGTTGGTGGTTGTAATAGCGAATGTAATCATGGATAAGCTGTGTTGCCTCTTCCACACTTTTCGTACGTCGCAAGTCCTGTTCCATCTCTGTTTTAAGGTAGGAGAAAAAGCTTTCTATGCATGCGTTATCAAGCGCATTCGCTTTTCTCGACATACTTGGTGTGATTGAAAATGTATCCATCAGCGTTTTCCATCTTGTTGATCGATATGGCATTCCTTGATCTGAATGAAGAATTAAAGAATCCTTGATGTGTCTGATTTCTAATGCATACAATAGGGAATCTTCCACAAGTTGAACATCGTGTGTTGATGAAATCTGATGCCCAATAATTTCATTGTTGTGTAAATCCATAACGGCAGAAACAAATAGTTTTTTATCTTCCACGGCAATTTCTGTGACATCTGTGACCCATTTTTCATTTAAACGTGTCGTGGAAAAGTTTCTTTTTAATAGGTTTTCATAAATATATCCAGCGGAAGTTGCTTTTTTCACTTTGACTGGCTGTTTTCGTTTCATGCGAGATTGACATTTTAATCCTAATTCTCTCATTAGTCGACGTACAACTTTTTCACTTACAGGTAGTTGATATTGATTGTTTAAAACTGCGTGAATTTTGCGATATCCATATCTCCCTTTATGTTCATGGAAAATCAAAGAGATATATTCTTTTAATGATTAGTCTTTCTTAGATTCTTTTTTCTTCTTACCCTTCGTTTTCAAGTATTTATAGTAACCAGATTTTGAAATCTGTAGTTTTTCACATACTTTAACGACTGGAAATTTTGTTTTGAGCTCGTCTACTACTTTGAATTTCGCTGTTTTCCCTCCCTTTTCAGAATTTGCAGATACTTTTTTAAAATTTCATTCTCCATCTCTAGTTCTCGTATGATGAAATCCTTGTCCATTTCAGGATGATTTCTAATTTTTCGTTTTAGTCCTACTTCCCCGTACATTTCATATTGATCTATCCATTTATAAATATAGTCAGGATCTGTAATCTCAAGATGATGTGCAATGACTTTTACACTCTCTCCCGCCAAGGCTCTTTGAACGGCTTCCATTTTCAATTCTGGAGAATAGCTTTTATAAGTTCGTAACTATTCACTCCGATAGTAGTATGTAAAGAAGCGCAACACAAATAGGGCATCCCCGTAATAGAAAATGCCCTAAGTGGTAGAAAGAACGCGATCAAGCGTGTCACCCGTCAACAGAAGACATAACGAATCCCACACGTTTTTTTCGTGTTTCGTCAGTGTGGAAACGATGCTTCTTGCGATGCAAAACGACTGCGCGAATGTTTCTTCGCGAAACGTACCCGAAATGTTCTCTTTGACTTTGACCATGCGAAGATCGCGTTCGGCTTGGTTGTTGTCAAAGGGAACATGTACTTCACGTAAGAAACGCAGCGCTTCTTCCTTTCGTTTTTGAAGGCGTCGAACAAAAGCGAGTGCTTTTTTCGGAAGAGGCGTCATCGTTTCTAATCGGTGTTGTGCTCTTTCTAGGATGCGATCATACACTCGTTCCCACCGTCTCGCTTCTTCTTCGGAAAGTGCACCGTGATGGGCTTCGACGGCTTGCTTGGCGGCTAACAGAAACGTGGTCATGCGCATCGCCCACGTATGCCCTTGTTCGATGAATCCTTTTAACTCACGCAAATGGTGGGCATGACAAAGGGCATGGGTGGCATGTGTGTATTTCGGATACGTACCGAACGCATCATGCATCATCGTCCCTTCATATCGGGGAAGAATCCCGATCTCATCGGTCGCTTTTTTTCCACGAGAAGCGTGAGGAGCCAAGTATGTATATCTCGATGTACACGCGACATGCACCCATGCGAGTTTCCCATTGATGCGCAAACTCGTTTCATCGACATGCAGGATGTTGGATTCAAGTAAGGCGTCTTCGATGATGTCCATATTTGATTCCAGCGCTTCGCGTCCTCGTTTCACCATATTGGCAAGGGTTCCTGTACTAATCGAGTGTTGATATAACGCTTCGATTGTATCACTTAAACGCTTGTACGGGATCAATTGGATATGATGTAAATAAACAACGAGCGCCGTGAGCCGTGGACCGTATTGCACATGATTCGTGACATGGGATGGGAATTCGGCTTGTTGCACGCATCGACAATGTGGACACGATTTCACTTCACGTTCATGTTGTGTCACCTCGATCGCCACAGGAGGGACATCAAACACTTGACGGATATCGACTTTGAACGGTTTGACTTCACGCAAAGAAGCTCCACATCCTTGACACGTATGCACACGGTGGACGACACGATGATGTGGATGTTCTACTTGATGGAGCGTCGTTCCTTGATGTCCTTCTTGTCCGCCTGGCTTGTTGCCAGATGGTTGACGGGAAGAACGTGTGTTGGCAAAACGGTCAGAAGATGGGGGCAAATGGCTATTGGAGCTGTTTTTTTCGTGCGTGCTTCCAGCTCTTGAACACGGTACTTCAGTTGTTCATTTTCTTTGCGTAGTTGTTTGTTTTCGTGACGCAAATGTTCATTTTCTTGAACGAGTTGATGAATGAGCTGTTTTTGTTGTTGGACTTTGCCGATTAAGCCCTCAACTGTAAATACAGCTTGTTGTACCGTCAACATGTGATTCACCTCCTTGTCTATCAATATTCACATCATAGACAAGGAAAGAAGAAAATATTCAGCTCACTTTATGATGTGGCTGAATAGTTACATAAGTTCTTTGTTTTTTCGACATGTTCATCGGCTCCTTCCTGTCTTCTGTATGGACATCTTTTTCCCGATTTATACATGTCTACTTTTAAAGGCTCACTCCACTGTCGCGCCCCGAAGTATGTCGAAAAGCTCTGCGGAGAGAAATCTCTGCGGGGCTTTTCTTTTTGCCCAAATCTGTATCGAGCTTGATTTCAAATATATATTATGATTTTGAACCTACAGTCATGGTGCCTCAATTCCTTTCGGGGAATTGAGGCTATTTCTATTTTAGGAGGGAAAAGGATGAGCAAGTATCAAACCATCAACCACCATCAGCTAGAGTTGCTAGAAAGAGAGGTATCTGCCAAGCAGCCAGCGAAGCGCGTCAACATCGTAAGCCTGAAGCTCGTTCGGGATTCTAGCGTGCTGTACAAGGAGCGACAAATCAAGTCGCCGGAAGACGCGTACAAGCTACTGAAGCCGTTTCTTGCGGAAGCCGACCGTGAGAAGTTTGTCGTTGTCTGCCTTGACACGAAAAAACAGCCGACTGCCATCAACGTTTGCCATGTCGGAAGTCTGAACGCTAGCATCGTGCATCCGAGGGAGGTGATGAAGGCTGCCATTCTCTCCAACTCGGCTTCTATCATCGTTGCGCACAATCATCCCAGCGGTCATTGCGAGCCGTCGAGGGAAGACATTGAAGTAACGAAACGCCTAGTCGAGGCTGGAAGAATCGTTGGAATTGATGTGCTAGACCATTTGATTGTTTGCGCTGAACGATATTTGTCGCTGAAAGAAAAAGGATATATTTGAGAGGAGACGAGAAGATGTTACACATGGATTGGTTTGTAAGGACAATGAAGAGAACGTTCAACGTAGCAGCGAACATTGACGAGGTGGGTTATGAAGCGTACGAATTCTATCACGAAGAGTTGGACAACTATCTTGTGTGTTTAGTGCAAAATGAAAGTACAGAGTTCTGCAACAAAAAAGTGCAGAGCTTCATGGCATAAAAAAAGGCTTGCCAGTTCCTAACCTTTCCTCTACTGTGGAAGTTGTGAACGCATAACTAAATGTTGACGGATGGAGAGGATGCTCACAATGCCTGAAGTTAATCGTAGCAAAAAATTGCGTGAAAAGAAAGGAGACGAAAAGATGAAGGTGCTCGAGTACCGCTTTGCCGTTGCACCCATTTTCCATTTCATCGCAAACAAATCGATGGAAGCAGGCTTGCATTTATGTGATGGCCATGCAAAGCAAACCGTGCAGTTGTTTATCTTAATTAGGCGAGAAGACTCCCACTTCAACGAAGCGAAGCGGAGTAAGTGGGAGATGAATCGCCTTAACTATATTTTGCTGAAAATAGGATAGATTCAGTTGTAAATTATCACTTTATTTCGGAACAAAAGAGACATTTTTTTGCACATTCCTTCAGAAAGCCCTCTCCCCTTTTCTGAAAGAATGTGCTAAATTTTTTGTGAATTATTTCGGAAGAGAAAATCCATCGGTTCATAGGAGGGGGAGGAGGACGTGATTCAATTTCATGACTTTGGCATTGACGTCCAAACGTATGCAGAGCGTGGAAAAGAAAACGACTTCCCTCTTCTGAAAAAGTGTCCGCATTGCCGGGCCAAGCGCCCGTTGCACCGCCACGGTTACTATAAGCGAAACGCATTGACCCCACATGGCGATTATCGCATTTGGATTGTCCGGTATCGCTGTCGGGAATGCTTGAAGACGGTGAGTGTGCTGCCTTCCTTTCTCCTCCCGTATTTTCAGTATACGTTGTCCGCCATATGGCAAGTCGTGAAAGAGCAGTTGGGATTGACCGAAAGGACGAACCAGGCTCCGTTTCTCCCGACAAAGGACGGCATCATCTTTTATGTCCGACGGTTCTACCGAAACCTATCAAGCCTTCATAGCTTTTTTGCGAGGCGGTGGAGGATCATAGGCCCTATCGTGAAAAAAGAAAAGGAACGGGCTTCTTGGTGGATCCAGACGTTAGAGGAACACGGTCTTGATTCGGCCATCAGAGAGATGTGGGAGGGCGGATTCCGACACCCTTTTGCGAATTAAATGGGATCCTGATTTTACATACATACCCTAAATTGGAAATAGTTTCGGTTCCCACAAACCTTTCCTATCGACGGAGAAAAAGCAATTCGGTACGATAAGGGCAGGAGGACCGGAACGGTCCTGATTCCAAGTGAGACCAGGAGGAGATTTGAATGAATGAGTCGATGAGACACGACATTGCCCTGTTTCGGTACGGGCTAATCGCTCCGTTGGTGAATGGGCAGGTGGAACCGAAGACGTATCTGAAAGAGGTGAGCGAGCGAGTGCACCATGTTCCCCACCAGGGAGACAAACGAATCGCAGCCAAGACGATCCTCGATTGGTGCACCCGATACAAAAAAGGGGGCTTTGACGCCTTAAAGCCGAAGCGCCGTTCGGACCGCGGCCACTCAAGGCGTCTGTCGCCCGATGATGAGGATCATATTTTAGCCCTAAGAAAAGAACATCCCACCATGCCCGTGACGGTGTTCTACGAACACCTGATCGAGCAGGGGGAAATCCCAGAAAATCATACCTCTTACTTTACTATATACCGATTGTTGAAAAAACACAACCTGGTGGGAAAAGAAATCTTGCCGATGCCGGAGCGAAAGCGTTTTGCGTATGACCAGATCAATGAGCTATGGCAAGGGGACTTATCCCATGGACCCACGATTCGCGTCCATGGGAAAGCCCAGAAAACGTTTTTGATCGCGTATATCGATGACTGCTCGCGGTTAGTGCCATATGCCCAATTTTTCCCTTCGGAGAAGTTTGACGGGCTGCGGATCGTCACGAAGGAAGCGGTGCTTCGTTGCGGGAAGCCGAAACGCATTTACTCGGACAACGGGAAAATTTATCGGTCCGAGGTGCTGCAGTATGCGTGCGCCGAGATGGGGATTACACTCATCCACACCCAGCCGTATGACCCGCAAAGCAAGGGAAAAATCGAACGGTTCTTCCGCACCGTACAGACACGGTTTTATCCACTGTTGGAGCTGAATCCGCCGAAATCGCTTGACGAGTTGAACGAGCGTTTTTGGAAGTGGCTTGAAGAGGAGTATCATCGAAAACCGCACGCCTCACTGGACGGAAAAACGCCGCATGAGGTGTTTCAATCGCAAGTGCATCTCGTGTCGTTCATCGAAGATGGCGATTGGCTGGATGCGATTTTTCTGAAACGGGAGCACCGCAAGGTGAAAGCCGATGGCACGATCACCCTGAATAAACAGCTATACGAAGTGCCGCCTCGGTTCATTGGGCAATCGATTGAGCTCCGCTATGACGAACGAGGCGTCTATGTGTACGAAGATGGCAAACGGGTGGCGGAAGCCATTCGGGTGCGTTTGGAGGACAATGCCTATGTAAAACGCCATCGGTCCCCGTTTGCGGCGATTCCGGCGAAGGAGGGAGAACACGGTGTATAAATCGTTTTACTCCCTTTCGCGGGAGCCGTTTGCGAAAGAAACAGACCCGTCCGAGGCGTATCAAGGGGCGTCATTTCAGGAAGCGTTGCGGGCGCTGGAGTACGTGAAACGAACCCGGGGGATCGGGCTGTTGATCGGAGAGCCGGGGGCGGGCAAGACGTTCGCCCTTCGGGCGCTGAAAGAGTCATTGAATCCATCATTGTATCATGTCGTCTACTTTCCGTTATCCACCGGAGGCGTGATGGATTTTTACCGTGGACTGGCCTTGGGATTAGGAGAGGAACCGAAGTACCGCAAGGTAGACCTCTTCCGCCAAATCCAGCAGGCGATCGAGCGATTGTATCATGAACGGCGGATCACGCCGGTGTTCATTTTGGATGAGATGCATTTAGCGAAGGATGCATTTTTACAGGACATCGCGATCTTGTTCAACTTTGAGATGGATTCGACCAACCCATTTGTCTTGATTTTGGCCGGGCTGCCCCATTTACAGGGGAAGCTGCGGCTCAATCAGCACCGCCCTCTCGACCAGCGGATCATCATGCGATACCGGATGGGGCCGCTGGAGAAGGAAGAGGTGGCGGGCTACATCGAGCATCGGATGAAACAGGCCGGGGCGAAGCATCCGATCTTCACCCCATCGGCGTTAGAGGCGATTGCCCTGCAGTCGCGGGGATGGCCTCGGGTGATCAACACGTTGGCCACGACGTGCCTGTTATACGGGTATCAGCTGAAAAAGGACGCCATTGACGAAGAAGTGGTGCGCATGGCCGCAGAGGAAATGGGGTATTAGCATGAAAGGGGCCGAATCGGCCTCTTTTGTGCTTTTTCTTTTCCATCGGTCCATCAGGCGCGCTGGAAATCTTCATCTGAAAGAGCGTGCAAACGTTCCGAAAGAATGTGCAAAATCCGGAACAATCCGCAAAAATTTTGCACATTATTTCCGAATCCGCCTGAAATAATTTGAAAAAGGGATTCTGAAATAATGTGCTAGTTTACATCAGTAAAATATAGTATAATATAGTTAGATGGGAGGTGAAAAAATGTATTTTTGTATCAAACAACAGCTAAATGGTTTGACCAAAGAAGAATACTTGACTCTTCGAGAACTGTGCCATATTGCCAAGAACATGTACAACGTCGGATTGTACAATGTCAGACAATACTATTTTGAACACAAGGAATTTCTTAATTATGAGAAAAATTATCATCTTGCAAAAACTAACGAAAACTATAAGCTGTTAAACAGCAACATGGCACAGCAAATTTTAAAAAAGGTCAATGAAGCCTTTAAATCTTTCTTTGGTTTGATCAGTCTTGCCAAACAAGGAAAATATGACCACAAGGCTATCAGTATTCCAAAATATCTTAAAAAAGATGGCTTTCATTCACTGATCATTGGCCAGATTCGTATAGACGGCAACAAATTCACGATACCGTATTCTCGCCTATTTAAAAAGACTCACAAGCCTATCACGATAACGATTCCGCCTGTGTTACTGGACAAAAAGATTAAGCAGATTGAAATCATTCCTAAGCATCATGCCAGGTTCTTTGAGATTCAGTACAAATATGAAATGCCTGAAGATCAAAGAGAATTAAACGACCAAAAAGCACTGGCAATTGATTTAGGATTAAACAATCTTGCCACTTGTGTCACATCAGACGGCAGATCATTCATCATTGATGGGCGGAGATTAAAAAGTATAAATCAATGGTTTAACAAAGAAAATGCCAGACTTCAAAGCATAAAAGATAAGCAAAAAATCAAAGTCACCACTCGTAAACAGGCTTTGCTTGCTATGAATCGCAATAATAAAGTGAATGATTATATCAACAAGACTTGCCGTTACATCATTAACTACTGTATTGAAAATCAAATTGGAAAACTTGTCATTGGCTATGCGGAAACATGGCAACGCAATATGAATCTAGGAAAAAAGACAAATCAAAACTTTGTCAATATTCCTCTCGGTAACATAAAAGAAAAACTAGAATATCAGGCGTGTTGATTATCCAATAAAATCCAAAGGGTATAGAAAAAAGAGCACCTTTCCTGTAGAATGTGAGTAACGACACAAACAAACCCAGGAGGTGCTCTCTATGAACAAGCATACCACACTCCCGAATTTGATGCAAAAACTTGTTTCGGATGAAGAGATTCAACTGATTGCCGAAGCGGTTGGGTATCGTGATTCGTCTCGAACCTTTACGTTGCGCGAGTTGATTCACTTCTTCCTGCTGGCCGCCATGCATCAATGGAAAAGCTTTCGCCACGGAGCCGATGTGGGGCCTCTGTATGGATTGCCGCGATTCCATTATTCAACTGTATCCAAGAAAGCGAAAGAAGTTCCCTATGACATCATGAAACGCTTGTTGGCGTTGATCATTTCCAAGTGCAACCGCCAAACCCGCCGTTCGCTTCGGTTTCCCAAACCGCTTCGGGTGGTGGATTCGACGACCGTCACGGTCGGGAAAAACCGCCTGCCATGGGCGCCGTATCACGGCGAACGCGCCGGAGTGAAGCTGCACGTCGCGTATTCGCCGGAATCCTCGTTGCCGGCAGACGTGGTGGAAACGACCGGGCTGCGTCATGATGGCCCGGTGGGAGAACAGTTGACGAACGCTCAACAAGTGCTCGTGGAAGACCGGGCGTATTTCAAAATCGAACGCCTCGATCGATTTGTGGAGCAGCATCAGCTCTTTGTCATTCGGATGAAGGACAACATCGAACTTCATCAGAAAAAAAGCTTGAAACGCCTTTCCAGCACATCCTCATCGGTTCAAGCCGACTTCACGTGCCAGTTGGGGACGAAACAATGCCGCTCCACCAAGCGTCACCGGGTGGTGATCTTTCGAGATGCGAATGGCCGCGACATTCGGGTCGTGACGAACCTCTTCCATGCGTCTGCGGAA
The DNA here is from genome assembly GCF_038593135.1 of Geobacillus sp. FSL K6-0789. NCBI lineage: Bacteria > Bacillati > Bacillota > Bacilli > Caryophanales > Anoxybacillaceae > Geobacillus > Geobacillus sp. FSL K6-0789. The sequence goes on along the minus strand of NZ_CP151966.1, from coordinate 2,861,076 downwards.
ACCATTGCCGACATGTACCAACAACGTTGGACTGTTGAGATCTTTTTCCGTTGGGTGAAGCAATATCTGAATGTCCCGACCTTGTTTGGCACGACGGAAAATGCGGTATACAACCAACTGTTTGCGGCATTCATCGCGTATGTGCTGTTGCGATGGCTGTATGATCAAACCAAAAAACAGACGAACGTCTCTCTTTCCTTCATTTCGTTCGTTCGCCGTTTTTTCTCTGGGCAGCTTCCTCTCGATTGGAAATCCGGGATGGCCGCTGCTTTGTTTGAGTATGCCCAAATTTATGGAAGGCGTATGTCTAATTTTGGATAATCAACACTCGTGCTAGAATATCTTTGTAAATTTTACGGCATTGAATTCTTGAAACAGGAAGAATCCTATACGTCTCAAGCCAGCTTTTTTGACGGCGATGAGATTCCTGAATATAATGCCGACAATCCAAAAGAATATAAGTTCAGCGGCAAACGTATTAAGCGCGGCTTGTATCGAACAAAGTCTGGCAAACTAATGAATGCTGATGTCAATGGCGCATTAAACATCTTAAAGAAAAGTAAAGCTGTAGACCTGAGTGTCTTATGCTCTAGCGGCGAAGTGGACACGCCTCAAAGAATAAGGATTGCTTGAAGCAGTCAAACTTCTTTGGAAGCCCCCACTTCAAATTTTCGCTAGAAAATTAAGTGGGGGTAGTTCACGAATGATGCCGCTTCTGAGAAAGAGAAGAAGCGCATTGGGGCTATACAATATGAAGGATCCAACGATTACACAGCGAAAGAGCCCTGCATTGTCAGTTGGAGGTTCGAGCGAGCGCTGCTTCCCGATGGGCTCAAACAAGACTTGGAGGCGATCACGGCGTTTCGCAGAGATCAAAACGAAGAACCATCCATCAATCCAAACGCCCAGTCGATTGCTTTTAAGTTTGAAGCGTTGACGGATGGCGCCAAAGAAACGATTGAGGCGATTACCGCCGTTCTTAAGAAGCATGCAAGAAGTTGAAGTGGTTACGCGCCTGTCGCTTTTTGATGGATGGGACGGTGTGGCTAAGGCGGAGGTTGAAAGGGAAACGGGGGATTGGAAATGGCGCATGTATTTCAAATGAAAACGAAACCGCATGGGTTTCAGCGGTACGACGAATTCATTCGCGATCAGGTCATAGGGATTGGCTGGCCGCTGATTGGCAATTTGGACGGCATAAGCAAAGATGAGCTGAGAGAGCGATTGCGCAACGTGTACCATTATTCGGGGGCGAAGCTTGGCAACGCTCTTGGCGCAATCTGGGCGTTTGTCCATACGATGGAACAAGGGGATGTCGTGTTGGTTCGCCATGGCGCATGGCTCAGCATCGGCATCATTGGCCCCTATCGCTATGTGAAACATCTCGACAATGATATCGATGGGTTTTGCCACCAGCGATCGGTGGAGTGGAAGATCATCAATGAAAACGTTCGGTTGTATAATGAGAAGGTGCATGAAACATTGCGGAGCCCGGGAGTTGTGACAAAAAGCAAATATACTGTACACGAACTTCAACTAGGGATTTAATGGTGAACTAGATTCGCGCCCTTGAAAAGAAAGTCGGCGCCAACAACGCAAACATTCAGAAGGTAAAAGAAAAAGTCAAGGCGTTGAACGACCAAGTGCAAGCGAACAAAAAGGCGTTGCTTCAGTTGCTGTAGAAATCAAGGGAGAAGGCGTCCCAAACGTTGGGGCGCCTTTTTGCATTAACGGAAGGACGTCCTTATTCCCGTTTTTAAGGAAAAAATGAATTTAATCAAGAACTTTTGCATGATTTTTGACATAAACTAATCATATATTCCGCTTTTTGAGGAAAAATACATGGAAAATCAATTGTTCTCAGTTTATAATTGATTGTAGAAGCAAGGTCAAAAGTTTGATGAAAACTCCACACGGATCATCCCATTGAGCATCGCAGGGATGTTCAAGGTTGGATTCGTCATTTTAGATCTCACATTTCGCACCTTGAATAAAAATTCAAAATAAACCTGATTTCATCGAATAAAAATTAGTTATTTTACAATATCTGTATAAAAGTTTATTTTTATGCGAATATTTTGGTCATTTTTTGTATATTATGCAAAGGTTGCGAAATATGAGTTAGATATACGGGAGGTGAAGTGTATGGTAAATACAAACAAAATTGTAGGTCAGAATGTCAAAAAATATATAGAAGGGAAAGGCATTAAACATTCATGGGTGATGGAACGCACTGGTATTAAGAAGACAGCTTATTATAATTTCTTGAAAGGCGAAGGAAATGTGGAGGAGTATGTTGCAAAGATCAATAAGCTATTCCGCATTAAAGATCCGTTCTTTTTTTACAAGGCAGATATGGAATTCAAAGAAAAAACGTTTGACCGTAGCCGATCTGATTCATTTATGAATTATGTGGCCCTTTCGTTTCACGGTGCAGAGGACGAAGAATTCAAAAAGGGCATGCATCTTTTCAGCGAATTTGTTGAACTGATCGATGTGTTAAAATCAGTGACAAATTCCGAACATCCAAGGGGGTAGTCCATTGATTGCAAAAGATAATCTTGAAATGATTCTAGAGCATAACAAAACACATTTGCCGAAAATTAAAAAGGCGATGGACCGTATTTACTCCCTCGGAGATCCTCTTGCTCATGTAAAGCCGCTTGATTTTATAAAAACTTATCTTTACGAGCATGCAAATGTATTGCAGTTTCCGATTCAAAATGCTGACTATGGTGGGCTTGTGTATTACTATAACGGTGATTATTATGTCCATATTAATACCGCACAGCCGAGAATATATGAAAATTTCATGTGGGCGCACGAGTTTTATCATTTCTTTTTTGACAGAGATAAAATTAAGAACCCTGACCAAAATTTTATCATGATTGATCATATTTATGATGAAAAAGAGCGGCTTCCTAATCTCTTCGCTTCCGAATTTTTAATTAATGACTTTGTGTTAGAAAGAAGCTTTCAATTTTTAGAAACTGCTCATACGAAACAATCTCTCCCAGAAAAAATTATGCGATTAATCAGTATCTTCCAGATCCCGTATAAAGCGTTAATTGTTAAACTTGCTCAAAACGAATTGATCACGATTAACGAAGCGAAAAATGCATTGGACTATGATTATAGAAATCGTATTCCTCATGATATAGACAAATCATTTTTCGAGCCTAGTTATACAATAAACATCAGCGGGTTTGATGAATTGTATGAAAAAGCAAAAGGATTGATGTATGAGGAGGATCTTCAATCGATTAAAAAATCTTATGATAAGCTATATGAACAAGTGTTGGCGTCAGTGCATGATCAAAGGGGGACGAAAGGATGAAGGTCCTCGATTCCCCTGTTTTAGAATCCGTTCGCCCGTTTATTTCAGATAATACGGTCCAACTGTACCAGTCACTAAATGAACATCAAGCATTTTATATGTTAGATAATATGATCTTAACGAAATTAAGAAAACAAATATCAAATTTGCCGCTTTTGCTGCAGGCGTTTCATCAGTCCCCGGTTTTTCTTATTCCTGATGTAGTGTTAGAAGAGTCTTTTAGGAATATACCCACAAAGGAACGGTATAATAATTATTACTTTGAGCTTTTCAAACAATTATCGGCGAAGAAACAGCTATACATTATATCGATGGAAACCATTTATCAATTAGAAAAAGGAATGACGAAAAAGCAATACATATTTGATGCGATGAAACAACTAGCTTTGGAAGCTTTCAGAGTAAATAGAGATATTATTAATAATCTGGAACGATGTGAATTATCCTCTTTTTCGGATCTTCCGAAATTGAGACAAATCATTTTACATAACGGAAATAATGCAGGAGAGCGCTTTATTTGTTTTTTCTCATTATTGCTTGTTCATCAGTACTACGGTCCTGCCTATATATGTAGTGATGACGGCAAAGGTGTATATACGATGTATAATACTTTTGTAAATAACGAAAGTTTATTTCGAATATTAGGTGTCGATGATTTTTTGATGTTTAAAGAGCAATACATCCTGCTGTCTTATGACCGTATTCTACAATTATCCATTCAAAATACGAAATTAAGCTCCGAAGAAATCTATGCTTTTGTGCACAGCAGCGGTCGAAACGAGTCAAGGAAGGTCATTTATTCGTTAGATGGACAGTCATTCCATACAGAAATTAAAAATGCAAATTTCGCTAAATGGATAGAAGAGAGGAAAATAGAGATTTTCTTTTAACATCTTTCCGAAAGAAGTCTCCCACTTCTAAACGAAGTGAAAGTGGGAGATGAATTTCGGTTAGGTATAGCCTAAAATTGTCTCTTTTTTGTGTATTACAATATAATCAGTTATAGAAAAAATATATCGAAAATCAAGGTATGAAGTGATGTGGTGTCGATATGGCAAACAAAGCCTATCAGTTCCGTCTATACCCAACAAAAGAACAAGAACAACTGCTCGCCAAAACCTTCGGTTGTGTCCGTTTCGTGTATAACAAAATGCTTGAAGAGCGCATACAAATGTTTGAAAAGTTCAAGGACGATCAAGAATCCTTGAAACAGCAAACATGTCCGACCCCTGCCAAGTACAAAAAGGAGTTTCCTTGGCTAAAAGAAGTGGACAGCCTTGCGCTGGCAAACGCCCAATTGAATTTGCAGAAAGCGTTTCAACACTTCTTTTCTGGCCGCGCTGGATTTCCCAAGTTCAAAAACCGCAAGGCGAAACAGTCGTACACCACAAATGTGGTAAATGGCAACATCAAGCTTTCAGATGGCTATATCAAGCTGCCCAAACTGAAATGGATCAAGCTCAAGCAACACCGGGAGATTCCTGCCCACCATATCATCAAGTCTTGTACGATCACGAAAACCAAAACAGGAAAATACTATATTTCTATTCTCACAGAGTACGAACATCAACCTGCCCCAAAAGAAGTACAAACGGTGGTTGGGCTTGACTTTTCCATGAGTACGCTGTATGTCGATAGCGAGGGTAAGAGAGCCAATTATCCTCGATTCTATCGCAAAGCATTGGAAACATTAGCGAAAGAACAGCGTAAATTGTCTCGTAAAAAGAAAGGCTCGAATCGTTGGCATAAACAGCGTCTGAAAGTGGCAAAGCTGCATGAAAAAATTGCGAACCAACGAAAAGACTTTCTGCATAAGGAGTCGCACAAATTAGCGAAACGGTATGATTGCGTGGTCATCGAAGACCTCAACATGAAGGGAATGTCCCAAGCCCTCCATTTCGGTCAACGCGTTCATGACAACGGCTGGGGCATGTTCACCTCTTTCCTTCGGTACAAATTGGAAGAACAGGGGAAGAAACTGATCAAAATCGACAAATGGTTCCCCTCGTCCAAAACGTGTTCGTGCTGCGGTCGAGTCAAGGAGTCTCTATCGCTTTCTGAGCGTACATTCCGCTGTGAATGTGGATTCGAGAGCGACAGGGACGTCAATGCGGCCATCAATATCAAACATGAGGGCATGAAACGATTCGCGATCGTCTAACTTGTCCTCGAACCGTGGGGCACACGGGGATCGCTCGGTCAACTTCCCATCATGAGATGGGATTACCCGAGAAGCCCCCACCTCTAAGCGAAGCGTAGGTGGTGGGAGTATGTCACTGATGATGTATAAAATTTTGTGTAAAGCATTTTGCTAGAACAAAAGAAAAAAGGTAGGGTATTCTCTGATTGGACCAAAAATCTTAGAGAAAGGAGAACCCTACCTATGTCTAAAAGTATACCGAATGTAGACTGGGCAAATCAACTGGAAAATGCCATTCGTCAGTTTGTAAAAGAAAAATTAGAACTGATTATGCGGGAAGAAATCAAACATTTCCTTGAAATCGAACAGGCTGGAACGCCGAATATGAGAAACGGCTACTATCAGCGAAATCTAGATACGCAATATGGCCGGATTGAGGGTCTTTTGGTTCCAAGAGACCGAAACGGGGAATTTCAAACACAGTTGTTTGCTCCTTACCAACGGCACACCGGCTAGCTTGAGGAAGCCATCATCAGGATGTATCAAAGTGGCATGAGTACGCGTGAAATTGGCAAGTTTATTGAACGAATTTTAGGCAATGCCTATTCTCCTGCAACGATCAGCCGTATTACCGATGTAGTGAAGGAAGACATCGAGAAATGGCACACTCGTCCACTGCACAAGCGTTATTCCGTCTTATATTTGGATGGTTTATACGTAAAACTTCGTCGCGAAACCGTGGAGAAAGAAGTCATTTATGTGGTGTTAGGGGTGAACGAAGAAGGATATCGCGAAATTCTTGATTTCTTTGTGGGAGGACAAGAAAGCGCCTATGTATGGCAGGAAATTCTTCAACACCTCTACCAAAGAGGCGTCAAGGAAGTGCTTCTTGGCGTCTTCGATGGCCTTCCGGGGCTGGAGGAAGCCTTTAAGGCGGTGTATCCGAAAGCCGATGTGCAGCGCTATGTCGTGCACAAAGTCCGCAACACCCTCAGCCGTGTTCGGAAAAAAGACCAATTCGAAGTGGCCGAGGATCTCAAGCTGATTTATCGCGCGCCGAATAAGGAGATGGCGTTACAAATGTTTCAACAGTTTGAGTCGAAATGGTCCAGCAAATATCCAAGAGAAGTTCAATCTTGGGCCAATGAGTTGGATGTCCTCCTTACATTTATGGATGATCCAAGCAGTATTCGAAGTGTGATTTACACGACGAATGTCATCGAACGAACGATCAAAGAGATTCGGAAACGTCTAAAGCCGATGAACAGTTTGAGCAGTTTAGAAGCCGCGGAAAAAGTCGTGTATTTAACCATTCAAGATTTTAATGAGAAATGGGCAGGGCGAAAGTTGCGAGGATTTGCCGAAGCGCATGAAGCCCTCGAGCGAATGTTTGAAGAACGTTATCATTAACCAAATACTGTAAATAAACAAAATAGGGGGATTCTCCCTTTCCACACAGGAGACTGAATATTCAGTCTCCTGTGTGGAGGAAACTAGTTCCCTATTCATTCCAAATCCATTTCAGAGAAACCCTACCCCATTACATTACACAAAATTCTTGACGGTACCGATTTAGTAGCGGTGCTATCTTTTACTTTGGTAGCTTATCTATAAAAAACATTTACAATTATATAAAAAATGAGGTAAAATTTTTATGGTGCTATTATCACCTGTTTATTTCATCTTTGTGGGGAGGAAATATTCGTGAAAAAGTGGATTACGTCTGTAGTTGTTTGTTTTTTATTTATGTTCGCGAGTCCTTTTTATAATGAAGCTTTAGCGAAAGTACTATGGGATGGAATGGAATTAAAGAAAGGACAGATTGGCAAAGCTACCATCATTAAGCCGACAGAGCTCTACAAGTTGAATGGAACAACAAAAAAAGTAGTTCGCAAATTAAATCCGGGTGAGGTGTACCGCATCTATACGTTTCTACCAGGAAAACTTGGCCTTGGCGGCGGATATTTTATTGATCGGGACAATCGGGTCAAATATCAGACTCCATCGAAAGAAAAGCTGCAGGCGTTAGGAGTAAAAATTATTAAACGCACCTATAAGGATACTTTTGATTACCCTCAAGTGACAGGATTAATCAGCAAATCTGCCCAAGATAAAATTAATGAAACACTTGCAAAGCACGTTCGTGCCTCTTATAACGCTTATATGGAACTAGAACGAACGGAACAAGAACACCGTGAGCAATATAGCGGGGATTTTCCAGAATCTATGTTAGATTACGAATATAAAATGTCCTATGAAGTGAAATATAATGAGAACAATCTGCTTAGCATTTTAATTTACGATTATATGTATACTGGCGGCGCACATGGAATGTCTACAGTAACCGCGTATAATTTTAACGTTTTGACTGGCCAGCGTTTGTATTTAAGCGATGTGGCAAAAAGCCAGTCGGCTTTGAATAAGATTAAAAAATATGCGATTACTGATTTAACAAACCGGGCAAATCGCGGCGAGGCCATTTTTACAGAAGAGTTGTCTGGTATAGAGATTAACAGCCAACGTCCGTTCTATTTTACCGCGAATGGAATCGTTATTAAGTTTTATGAATACGAAGTGGCGCCTTATGCAGCGGGAATGCCGGAAGTGAAAGTTCCTTATTCAGTATTTAAATAAAGAATGAGAAGAGAATAGAGCAAACCCCTCAATAGATTGGTAAGATGCGTATATTTTAATAGAACCTGAATCCGTGATAAAGACGCGTTCAAAGCTGCCAAGAAAACTGGATCAATCAACAAAATATTGCACTCGGGGTTCTTCACCTAATAGGTGAACATTCGAAATGGAGTCGAAGTCTCGACACGATTGGGTTTCCCAGCATTTTTGATACACTTCTTTCACGGATTCAGGTAGAAACTATTAAAGGAGAAAAAAGATGAGAAACAAAATAATGATTCAATTCACGAGTGTTGATTATCCAAAATTATACATACGCCTTCCATAAATTTGGGCATACTCAAACAAAGCAGCGGCCATCCCGGATTTCCAATCGAGAGGAAGCTGCCCAGAGAAAAAACGGCGAACGAACGAAATGAAGGAAAGAGAGACGTTCGTCTGTTTTTTGGTTTGATCATACAGCCATCGCAACAGCACATATGCGATGAATGCCGCAAACAGTTGGTTGTATACCGCATTTTCCGTCGTGCCAAACAAGGTCGGGACATTCAGATATTGCTTCACCCAGCGGAAAAAGACCTCAACGGTCCAACGTTGTTGGTACATGTCGGCAATGGTTTCCGCAGACGCATGGAAGAGATTCGTCACGACCCGAATGTCGCGGCCATTTGCATCTCGAAAGATCACCACCCGGTGACGCTTGGTCGATCGGCATTGTTTCGTCCCCAACTGGCACGTGAAGTCGGCTTGAACCGATGAAGATGCGCTCGGAAGGCGTTTCAAGCTTTTTTTCTGATGAAGTTCGATGTTGTCCTTCATCCGAATGACAAACAGCTGATGCTGCTCCACAAATCGATCGAGGCGTTCGATTTTGAAATACGCCCGGTCTTCCACCAGCACTTGTTGAGCGTTCGTCAACTGTTCTCCCACTGGGCCATCGTGACGCAGTCCGGTCGTTTCCACCACGTCTGCCGGCAGCGAGGATTCCGGCGAATACGCGACGTGCAGCTTCACTCCGGCGCGTTCGCCGTGATACGGAGCCCATGGGAGGCGGTTTTTCCCGACCGTGACGGTCGTCGAATCCACCACCCGAAGCGGTTTGGGAAACCGAAGCGAACGGCGGGTTTGGCGGTTGCACTTGGAAATGATCAACGCCAACAAGCGTTTCATGATGTCATAGGGAACTTCTTTCGCTTTCTTGGATACAGTTGAATAATGGAATCGCGGCAATCCATACAGAGGCCCCACATCGGCTCCGTGGCGAAAGCTTTTCCATTGATGCATGGCGGCCAGCAGGAAGAAGTGAATCAACTCGCGCAACGTAAAGGTTCGAGACGAATCACGATACCCAACCGCTTCGGCAATCAGTTGAATCTCTTCATCCGAAACAAGTTTTTGCATCAAATTCGGGAGTGTGGTATGCTTGTTCATAGAGAGCACCTCCTGGGTTTGTTTGTGTTGCTACTCACATTCTACAGGAAAGGTGCTCTTTTTTCTATACCCTTTGGATTTTATTGGATAATCAACACGCCTGGTTTTTTCTATCAAAATTTTGTTGCTTTTATGGTAATATGTATAGAGATGACAATGATTTGATCTGAGTGAGGGGGATGGACATTGAAAAAACGGAAGAAATACGCGGCGGCGAGCGTGGTGTTGGCGTTGGGGCTGCTTGCTCCGGCTGTGTTGCCGACCGCAGCGGGCGCGGAAGACCGAGATGTCGTCAAGCTGCGCATTTTAGAGACGACGGACGTACATATGAATCTCGTCAACTACGATTATTTCAAAGATAGTCCGACGAATGAGTTTGGGTTGTCGAAGACGGCGCGTTTGATCGAGCAGGCGCGCGCTGAGCAGCCGAATACGCTTCTGTTTGACAACGGGGATTTGATTCAAGGAACGCCGCTTGGCGACTATGTGGCGAAAGTGAAGCCGCTGCAAGACGGCGAAGTGCATCCAGCGGTGAAACTGTTGCATTTGTTGAAGTACGATGCGGCGACGGTTGGGAACCATGAGTTCAACTATGGCTTGGATTTCCTCAATGAAGTGTATGACGATGCCAAGCTGCCGATCGTGAATGCGAACGTGTACCGTGACGATCATGACCAAAATCCGGATAACGATGTCAACTATTTCACGCCGTATCAAATTTTAGCGAAAGAAGTCGTTGATGAAGACGGGGAGAAGCATACGCTGAAGATCGGCGTCATCGGCTTTGTGCCGCCGCAAATTATGGATTGGGACAAAGCGAATTTGCAAGGGAAAGTGATTGCGAAAGACATTGTGCAGTCGGCGCAAAAGTATATTCCAAAAATGAAAGCGGAAGGGGCCGATTTGATCGTTGTGCTATCGCACTCGGGCATTGAGACCGGCGGAAACAGCCCGAATATGGAAAACGCCTCCTATTATTTGACGCAAATTCCGGGGGTCGACGCCGTGTTGACCGGCCACCAGCATAAAAAATTCCCGGCGCTTCCGGGAACGACGCCCGATTTTCCGGATGGGAACGGTATCAACAATGAAACAGGCACGATCAACGGTGTTCCGGTGACGATGCCGGGGGCGTGGGGCGATACGCTTGGGGTTATTGATTTGACGGTTGAGCAAATCGATGGAAAATGGAAAGTGACGCAAGCGAAAGCCCAGCTTCGCCCGGTGTACGACAAGGCGACGAAAACGCCGTTGGTTGACAGCGACCCGGCCGTGGAGCAGGCGATCCAAGCGGAACATGAAGCGACGATTCAGTACGTCCGCAGCCCGGTTGGAAAAACAACGAGCCCGATCAACAGCTATTTTGCGCTTATCAAAGACGATCCGTCCGTGCAAATCGTCACGAATGCGCAAAAATGGTATGTCGAAAAGATGTTGAAAGGGACGAAATATGAAGGCCTTCCGGTGCTGTCGGCCGGCGCTCCGTTCAAAGCCGGCGGACGCGGCGGGGCGAGCTATTACACGGATATTCCGGCAGGGGAAATCGCCATTAAAAACGTCGCCGATTTGTACTTGTATCCGAACACGGTGTATGCGTTGAAAATTACGGGAGCCGAGTTGAAAGAATGGCTTGAGTGGTCGGCGGGGCAATTCAACCAAATCGACCCGAACAAGACAGACGTTCAGCCGCTTATCAACAACGACTTCCCGACGTACAACTTCGACATTATTGATGGCGTGACGTACGAGATCGATGTCACCGAGCCGGCGAAATACGACAAAAACCAAAATGTGATCAATCCGAATGCGAATCGGATTAAAAACTTGAAATTCGAAGGCAAGCCAGTGACGCCGAACATGGAATTTATCGTCGCAACGAACAACTATCGGGCGACGACAAACCGGATCATCAATCCGGGCGGGAAAAACACGATTTTGGCTGCGCCGGATGAAAACCGGCAAGTGATCATCGATTACATTCGGGAAAACGGAACGATCAACCCGTCAGCGGATGGCAACTGGCGGTTTGCGCCAGTGAAAGGGAAAGCGCCGGTGACCGTCACGTTTGAATCGTCGCCGGAAGCGCAAAAATACTTGCCGCAAGACGGCAGCATCCGCTATGTCACCGCCTTGCCGAGCGGATTTGCCCAATATGAATTTGCCTTGCCGCTTTGGAAGGAAGAAAAGCCCAACCCGCCAAAGCAGCCGGAGAAGCCAACCACTCCTCCAGGCCAAGTGAAAAAAGTGTACTGGGATGGCGTGGAGTTGAAAAAAGGGCAAATCGGCCGCTTGACGGTGCAAAAGCCAATCAATCTATGGAAACGGACGAAGGATGGGCGCCTTGTGTTCGTCCGCATCTTAAAGCCTGGGGAAGTATACCGCGTCTACGGGTATGACGCGCGCTTCGGCGGGCAGTACGCGGTCGGCGGCGGGTATTACGTGACCGACATCGACACGCACATTCGCTACGAAACGCCGTCAAAGGAGAAGTTGAAGTTGGTGAATGGGGAGTAAGCAAGAAAGCGAGGCTGTCCGAATGAATGGGGCAGCCTCGCTTTTTGCATGCTTATCATTCCGAATTGAGAAGACCCCACTTCTACGCGTGAGCATAAGTGGGGGATGAATCGCTGTCTTCGTAAGATCGCTGAACCGTGGGATGCACGGGGATGGCTTGGTTCATAGCCTGCCGCGGGGGTTCCCAAGAATCTCCCGCCTCTAAGTGCAAGCATAGGGGGAGAGCGTTCAAGTTAGTTGGTAATGAATGAAGGTGTTATGATGCTCACAGTTTAAATCATTTGACGGAGTAATAGTCAGTGGCAGTGACGTCGCTGTTAAAGTGTAGCCATAGACATTGCGGTTGACCAAGGACAGTTTGGAACACAGTCAGTATGGTATGGAGCCTCCATAGGCATTATTTTGCTTGAATGGCGATATATGAGGCAACCAGCCGATCATGTCTCTCCCTCCATATTAACACGATGTCTTTCCGGGAGTGGAGTGGATCACGTTTTCATGAGCGAAATGGTTCAGTATTATATGTGAAAATAACGGTAGGAATTTTACTTATTGTCGGCATATAATAATAAGTGAATGCATTAAGGTGAAAAAAAGAGGGATATTGTGAATAATGGAGAATAAGTATATGAAATGTTTGCAATGAATGATAAATGCCGACTTTTAGGTGAAAAGAGTGGTGATCATGAATGAATAAAGAAGTAAGCAAAATCATAAAAGATATTTTTGTGCGTCAAAAAGGATTTGCGAAGACAGAAGACTTAACCAGAAAAGGAGTGAGCAAATATTATATTCGAAAGTTCGAGCAAAATGGAGACATCATTAGGATAAAACGTGGGCTGTACCGTTATGCTGCATTTGAAAATGATCAAAATGAAGAAGTGGTTGAAGTATCAAAAGTGATCCCGAATGGTGTTCTTTGTCTTTTGTCGGCATTGTCTTTTTATGAGTTAACAACTTATAACCCGTGGGAGTACCAAATTGCTATTGAAAGAAAATCAAGGAAACCCAGTTTGCCCGATTATCCGCCAATTAAAATTTTCTATTTTTCAAAAAAACAGTTTGAATATGGAATTGAAGAAGTGGAAATAGGCGGCCATAAAATAAGCATTTATAATCGTGAAAAAACGATTTGCGACATTATTCGATACAGAGAAAAAATAGGAATCGATTTAATGAAAGAAGGTTTGCGAAATTATTTACAAAGTCCTGAAAAAAACATAAATAAACTGGTGGAATGTGCTGAGAAAATGCGCATCAAGACGGTTTTATTAAAATACTTAGAGGTGCTTTTATAATGGGAAATATTAAAAATATACCTGCTTCAGTTGGAGAAAGACTAAAGAATATTGCTAAACAAAGCGGAAAAACCTTTGATTTCATTTTATTGTTGTATTTTCAAGAAAGGTTGCTATATCGACTTTCCATTTCTCATTATCGGGATCAATTTGTTCTAAAAGGCGGTCTCTTTTTATTTTCCTTAACACAATTTAAATCTAGGCCAACCAAAGATATTGACTTTTTAGCCAGACAAATTTCGAATGATATTCAATATATCAAAACTGCGTTTGAGTCCATTTGTGCGTTAGCCACTGAAGAAGATGGAGTCGAATTTGATGTAAAGGGCATTACGGCTGAACGAATTAAAGAGGGTGCTGATTATGAAGGGATTCGTATTAAAATTCCGGCAGCACTTGGCAAAATAAAAAAGCAATTGCAACTGGATATTGGATTTGGTGATGTCGTGATCCCAAAACCACAAGAGATGCAGTATCCTACTTTATTAAATATGAAGCCCCCGGAGATTCGAGTCTACTCAACTTATTCAGTAATAGCTGAAAAGTTTGAGGCGATGATCTCACTATCTGTTGTCAACAGTAGAATGAAGGATTTTTATGATGTTTTCACGCTTTTATCAACCGAGAATTTTGATGGACGTGTTTTATGGGAAGCCATATTTGAAACCTTTCAAAGACGTCGAACGAATTTAGAAAAAGAACATCCTGTGTTTTCATCTTCTTTTGCAGAAGATGAGAGCCGAAACAAACAGTGGAAGGCATTTTTGCAAAGAACGGGTATAAAAGAAGATCTACAGTTTCCCTTCGTCATGGAGAAAATTCGAGATTTTCTTTTTCCTGTATATGACTCAATTTTAAAAGAAAATGAATATTGGAAAATGTGGAATAGCCGGACTCTTAAATGGGAGTAACGAAGAAGACAACAGCTCAAAAATTAGAAAAGCATAGGGTAGACGAAATGAATGGAGCAGTAATATCTGAGAGCCTGACAAAAATTAGACAAGAAAAACTGGCTGACGGCGATCAACGTGTACCGCTTTTTTTCAGCGGTACGACGAATTCATTCGCGACCAGGTCATTGGGATTGGCTGGCCGCTGATTGGCAATTTGGACGGCATAAGCAAAGATGAACGGAAAGAGCGATTGCGCAACGTGTACCATTATTCGGGGGCGAAGCTTGGCAACGCTCTTGGCGCAATCTGGGCGTTTGTCCATACGATGGAACAAGGGGATATCGTGTTGGTTCGCAATGGAGCATGGCTCAGCATTGGGATCATTAGCCCCTATCGCTATGTGAAACATCTCGACAATGATATCGATGGGTTTTGCCATCAACGATCGGTTGAGTGGAAGGTCATGAATGAAAACGTTCGGTTGTATCATGAGAACGTGCATGAAACATTGCGGCACCCGGGAGTTGTGACAAAAAGCAAATATACTGTACACGAATTTCAACTAGGGATTTAATGGTAACCCAGGAATGTTTGAGACATATATGAAATGGTTCAAAGGTCGAAAATCGTCATTTCGTCTCACTTCCTCGCGAAGAAAATCACGGTACAATCATCAAACGGTGCAAAAGCCAATCAATCTATGGAAACGGACGAAGGATGGGCGCCTTGTGTTCGTCCGCATCTTACAGCCTGGGGAAGTGTACCGCGTCTACGGGTATGATGCGCGCTTCGGTGGGCAGTACGCGGTCGGCGGCGGGTATTACGTAACAGACATTGACACGCACATCCGCTATGAAACGCCGTCAAAGGAGAAGTTGAAGCAAGCAAATGGATGGTAACATCAAACACGGCCTTGTGCCGCCATTCATGGCGGGCAAGGCCGTGTTTTTTGTCTCAATGATAGAGCGGAATATCTTTACAACGCGATCGCAGGCATCAAGGCCATGCCACCAACCGTGGTTCGGTCCAACGGACGAATTCATCAGTCCACGGTCGGGTTGTGATCGACCAAGCGATAGTAGAGACGGTCGTTTTTCTAGGAACCCAAACCGAAACCGAACCGCCATTGACTTTGAATTCCCCCCATCCATCACTGTTGATGGTGACGGTGTCACTCCGGTTGCCGGTAAGGTCATAGAACACTTTTCCGGCGTGTTGTTTGCCAACGTACATCCATTTGCTTCCTCCCGGCCCATCGGTGATCAATGCGGCCAGTCCGGATCCTGGTTTTTCAGTGACCCCTTCCCTTGTCCACCCGATGATGTCGGAGTGATCAAGATAATCATGTTGCGTTCCGTAAGCATAATCCCTGCGCGCGATGAGGAGCGGATCGATTTTGCTTTTCAGCGAAGGAATGTTATATTGTGGAATGCCATAATAGTCACCATAAAAGACGCACGGGTATCCTTCCTGTCAAGTTAGAATAAAGGCGTAAGCCAACGGTTTGAACCATGGGTCGACCCATGACTGCAGCGCTTGGCCGGGTTCGGTGTCATGATTATCAACGAAGGTGACGGCCAATGTTGGTTGATCTTTCATGAGAGTATTGGTCATTAACGTGCGCATATCAAATGTGCCCCCTGATTTGGAAGCGGTATAAAATTTGTTGTGTAACGGGGCATCAAACAAAGACATCGTTCCGTTTGTTTTCATAATGTAATTGTGCAACTTGTTGATGTCATAGCTCCAATATTCCCCAACGGTAAATAGCGGCTTGCCAGTCTGAGAACGCACATACGACAACCAATCAGGAAAAAAACTGAACTTAATATGCTTGACGGCATCAAGCCGGAACCCATCAATGTTCGTTGTGTTGACATACCATTTCCCCCAGCTTTTCAGCTCAGTCACGACTTCGGGATGATCCATATCAAGGTCGGCATACATTAAGTAGTCATAGTTTCCGTTTTCCGTGTCTACTTCCCAATCCCACGCTTTGCCGATGCCGCGGAATTTGTAAATGCGGCTCAATTTTCGGCTTTCGTCCCAATCAACGCCATCAAAATGGTACCAGCGCCACTTAAAGCTGGAGTAGGTGTTGCCCCGCCCGGGAAAATCAAATTTCGTCCATGCTTGGATTTGATAGGTGCCCGAGATTTCTTGGTTGCGGTCGGACGGATTGACTTCGACGGCGTCCACCCATTCCGTGCCGTCGGCGCCGCCTTTATGGTCGAACACGACATCGGCGTACACTTGCATTCCAGCGGCGTGGGCGGCTTGAATGGCTTGAAGATATTGAGCTTTTGTTCCGTATTTTGTGCGGACGGCCCCTTTTTGATTGAATTCACCGAGGTCATACAAGTCGTATACTCCGTACCCTACGTCGCTGCGGCTTGTTCCTTTATAAGCGGGCGGCAGCCAAAGAGCGGTGATGCCAAGGCTGGATAAGTTGTTGGCTTCATTGGCCACTTTGGTCCATAACGTGCCATCATCCGGCAAGTACCATTCAAAATACTGCATCATGGTGCCGTTAAACGGTGCGGCAGCCTTGGCGGGCTGTCCGGTTGGGCAGAACAGCAAGGCAGTGAGCAAAAACGCGAGCAGGAACATCCATCCTTTTCGAATGATGCGGTGAAACGTTAGCACAATGCCCTTCCCCCTTAATCAAATGTTACATTCGACGGTTTGGATTCCAAAAAATGAAGGGAAATGATTGCATAAAAAGAGTAAACAGGAAGCAAAACCTCGAACGGTTACGTCTATTATAATTTTTATTTGTGATCGTTTTCAATATCGAATTTAAACGATTTTGAGTTAGGAGTGAATCGAAAATAAAAAAACAGAGGGGAATATAGTTGAAATATTCTGTTTATTGGTATAAGATAAAGATTGATGAAATCGTTTGCACCAACCATTTTGTGCAAACGATTGCACAAAGAAATAAAAAGGAGAGGAGAGAAGGAAGTTGGCCAAACAAAGGAGAAGGGAGCAGGGGATGATCAAGAGGGCAAGGAGAATGCTATCATTGGTTTTGGCATCGGTGTTGTTGCTGGCATTGACTCCTTTCCAGGCGGTTGCCGCTGCGAACGAAACAGGAAGTTCTAGCGCTCTAGGGAATGGGGAGCATCGGTGGACGGCCGAATCCACGGCCTCGCAGCCACGGACGATCACGCTAGTCGGCAATTTGCAAGATGAGTTGGGCCATACGGCGGAATGGGACCCGGGGGCATTGGCGACGAGGATGCATGATGAAGGGAATGGGCTTTATACATTCACCGGGACGCTGCCAGCCGGGACCTATGAGTACAAAATTGCGGTCAACGGCAGCTGGGATGAAAATTACGGCGCCGGTGGGCGCAATGGCGCAAATCTGGTGTTGAAGCTGGATCGGCAAACCGAGGTGACGTTTTATTACAATGACCGGACGCATGCGATCGCGGATTCGACATGGTATACGGCGATTGCGAAGGAGAAACAGCCGCGTCTTGTCGGGACGGTGCTGCCGGCCATCGGCTATGAGAGGGAGAGCAACGGATGGACTCCGGGGACATCGACGACGCTGTTGACCGATGATGATTTTGACTCGGTGTACACGTTTAAGGCGCAGGTGCCGAAAGGATCGTATGAATATAAAATTGTCCTCGGAAACAATTGGAATGAGAGCTACCCACAAGAGAATGCACGCTTAAATGTTTTGGAAACGACGATCATTACATTCTTCTTCAATGCGAAAACAAAAGAGGTGTACACCGACTACAACCCCAATGGCTCTGACGGTGTTGTTCAGAAAGACCGATTAAAACACAATACATGGGATACGTTGTACCGCCAGCCGTTTGGGGCGGTGAAAGCAGGAACGAAGGTGACGCTTCGCTTAGCGGCGAAAAAAGGCGATTTGACGAAAGCGGATGTGTATGTGAAAAATACGACGACCGGCACGGCCAACGTCTACACGATGGAAAAAGTCGGCGTGCTCGGGGATGATGAATATTGGGAGGCTGTGTTCACCCCTTCGACGCCCGGGGTGTACGGGTATAAATTTATTGCTCAAGATGCCGGAACGAAAGTGGAATACGGCGAAGATACGCAAGAAGGGCAATGGGGGAAAGCCGTGGACAGCCGTGCAGAGCTGTTCCAGTTGACGGTGTATGATCCGGATTACAGGACGCCCGACTGGATGAAAGAAGCGGTTGTGTATCAAATTTTCCCGGATCGGTTCTTTAACGGCAATCCTTCCAACGACAACAGCAAGCAGCAGGCACGCGGGGCGCAGCCGATTGAGCATCGCGATTGGTCGGATTTGCCCGATAATCCGCGCCTGAAAGGAACGAGCGGCTACGATGGCGACGGCGAATGGTCGAATGACTTTTTCGGCGGAGACATCGCCGGAATTGAACAAAAGTTGGATTATTTGCAGTCGCTTGGGGTGAACACGATTTACTTAAATCCGATCGCCAATGCGCCATCGAACCATAAATATGATGCGAGCAATTACAAAGAATTGGATCCGATGTTCGGTTCCCCGGAAGAATTCCAATCGTTTGTGCAAGCGCTTGCGAACCGGGGAATGCATCTCATCTTAGACGGGGTGTTCAACCACGTATCCGACGATTCGATTTACTTTGACCGCTACCACCGCTATCCGACCGTCGGCGCGTATGAATATTGGGAAGCGGTTTACGATTTGATGAATGAAAAAGGATTGAGCGAGGAAGAAGCGCGGAGACAAGTGGAAGAGAAGTTCAAACAAGAGGGACAGACGTTCAGCCCGTATGGGTTTCATCTTTGGTTCAATATTGAAAACGAAAAAGTCGATGGTCGTTATAAGTATCAGTCATGGTGGGGCTATGACAGCTTGCCTGAGTTTAAGTCCGTGATAGGGGAGAAGGTATCGTATCCGAGTGAATTAAACAACGATGCGCTCGCGAATTACATTTTCCGTGAATCGGATTCGGTGGCGAAAAGCTGGATTGCCCGCGGCGCCTCTGGGTGGCGGTTGGATGTAGCGAATGAGGTGGATCCGGCGTTTTGGCGCGAGTTCCGCCAAGAATTGCTTCAAGGGTCGTACGACCGCGGTCCGACGTTAAAAGAGAGGGAGCAGCCGCTCATTTTAGGGGAAATTTGGGATGACGCATCGAAATATTTTCTAGGCGACCAGTACGATTCCGTGATGAACTACCGGTTCCGCGGGGCGGTGCTTGACTTTTTGAAAAACGGAAATGCAGAAGAGGCGGACAAACGGCTGACGGCCATAAGAGAAGACTACCCAAGTGAAGCGTTTTATGCGCTGATGAACTTAATCGGTTCGCATGACACGGCGCGGGCGGTCTTTCTGCTTGGGAACGGAACGGATTCATCCGAGCGGGCGGAGCTTGATCCGAATTATAATGAGGAACTTGGGAAAAAGAGGCTCAAGCTAGCGGCGATTTTGCAGATGGGATATCCGGGGGCGCCGACGATTTATTACGGCGATGAAGCGGGAGTAACAGGCTCAAAAGACCCAGACAACCGCCGCACGTATCCGTGGGGCAAAGAAGATCAAAATCTGTTGTCCCATTATCAGAAAGTGGGGCACATTCGCCAGCGCCATCAATCGTTGTTGGCCCATGGCGACATCAAGACGGTGTATGCGCAAGGGGATGTATACGTATTTGCCCGCCAATACGGGCGTGAAGTGGCGCTCATTGCCGTCAACCGCGGCAATGAGGACAAGACGGTGGCGCTTGACGTCGCTTCGTTGCTTCCGAATGGCACCGTACTCACGGATGAGTTGCATGATGGCGAGAAAGCCACGGTCGCTGGCGGAACGTTGACGGTCACGATTCCGGCCCTGGATGGACGGATGATGTTTGGGACGGTGACGGTGAAAATACCTGCCGCGGTCAGAAGTTTGGAGGCAAGCGCCGCGGTTGGTCGCGTGACGCTTACTTGGGAAGGGCAAGCGTCGAAGTATCGGGTGTACCAATCAACCATTCAAGGGGCTGGTTATACGTTAGCGGTGGAAACGAACGAGACTTCCGTGACGATCGATTCGTTGGCGAACGGGACTGCGTATTACTTTGCCGTTACCGCCGTCGATGAGAACGGGAATGAGTCGCCAAAGGTGGAAACGAATCGCGTCGTTCCTCATTATCCGCTGACGAGCGACAATGTCCAGTTCGTGACCACGTTAAGCAATGCCACACTCGACTTGTCCCAGCCGCAACCAATCGATGTCAAAGTGAACATCGACGGTGTGACAAGCAAAGGAGCAGCCGATGGGTTGCAAGCGGTGTTGCAAGTGAAAGGCCCGCATGACGAAAAATGGAAAGAATACAGAGCGTCCTACCAAGGACAAGACGGCGACGCCAACGTGTTCCGGGCTTCCTTCACTCCGCTCGCCGCAGGGACGTATACGTATCGTTATGCGCTGACGACCAATCTCGGCAAGGAATGGGTGTATACAGCAGAGAAGCAAGTGACGTTTGCGGCAGACAGCAGCGACCAAATAGCGCCAGCAGACGCCATCGAGCTGCGGCAGCCTGCGGTTGAATCCGGACAAGTGAATTTATCATGGACGTTTGTTGGGAAAAAAGATGGAGATGCTTATTTGTTAGTCATCGAGCGCAACGGTGATATCGTGCATACAACCACTTCGATCGGCGATTCATTTACAGACTACGATGTCGAAAACGGCACCGAGTACACGTATGTTGTCAAGTTGTATGACCGCGCCGGCAATGTTGTGGAGTCGAACACGGTCAAGGTGACGCCGGACATTGTGATGGTGAAGGTGATTTTTAAAGTGAAAGCGCCGGATTATACGCCGCTCGATGCCCGCATTACGATTCCGAACAGCCTGAACGGCTGGAACACAGGGGCATGGGAAATGTCGCGCAATGGAGCGGTGACGCCTGATTGGCAATTTACAACTGAAGTGCAAGAAGGGGAAACGATCACGTATAAGTATGTGAAAGGCGGGTCGTGGGATCAGGAAGGGCTGGCTGATCATACGCCTGCAGACAATGGGGATGATGATGTCAGTTATTATGGATACGGCTCGATCGGCACGGATTTGAAAGTGACCGTTCACAATGAAGGAAACAATACGATGGTTGTGGAAGACCGCATTTTGCGCTGGATTGATATGCCGGTGGTCATCGAAGAGGTGAAAAAACAAGGGAGTCAAGTGACGATCAAGGGCAATGCCATTAAAAACGGTGTTTTGACGATCAATGGCGAGCGGGTGCCGATCAATGATCAGATGGCATTTGTCTACACCTTTACGCCGGCTCCGCAGCAAAAAGAAGTGGCGATCCATATCGAACCGTCAGCGGAAAGCAAAGCAGCCGTGTTCAAAAACGACGGTGGAGCCATTGCGAAAAATACGAAAGATTACGTGCTAAATTTGGAGACGAAGCAGTTGCGTGAAGGGAAGTTGACAACGCCGCCAAGCAACGGCGATTCTCCGGGAAGCGAAACGCCGTCCCATGACGGAGGGGCAACACCAGGCAACGGCACCTCTCCGGGCAGCGGTGGTCCATCGGATGGAGCATCCCCTGGGGGGAGCGTTCCGCCGGGCGGCACAGCTCCACCGGGAAACGAAGCGCCTCCATCAGCACCGCCGCAAAAACCGTCTCCATCGAAACCAAAAGAGAAACCGAGAAAGCCAACCACTCCTCCAGGCCAAGTGAAAAAAGTCTACTGGGATGGCGTGGAGTTGAAAAAAGGGCAAATCGGCCGCTTGACGGTGCAAAAGCCGATCAATCTATGGAAACGGACGAAGGATGGGCGCCTTGTGTTCGTCCGCATCTTACAGCCTGGGGAAGTGTACCGCGTCTACGGGTATGATGCGCGCTTCGGCGGGCAGTACGCGGTCGGCGGCGGGTATTACGTGACCGACATCGACACGCACATCCGCTACGAAACGCCGTCAAAGGAGAAGTTGAAGTTGGTGAATGGGAAGTAAAAACAGAAAGCGAGGCAGTCCGAATCAATAGGGCAGCCTCGCTTTTTGCACGTTATTGTTCACTCGTGACCGTAACCGCCAACCCGTCCGCATCATAGGAAAGGGCAATCACAAGGCCGTCTTTGTGAAATGCGAGTGCAGGCGGGTAGCCTTGGCCAGAATCGGACTGTTCATACTGGTTTCCAAATAGCGTGATGAGCTGTTGTTTCAGATTGTTATAAATCGCTGTGAGCTGATCGTTTGTATACTCCTGGCCGTCATCGAACGAGTAGCCGTAGAAGGCAAGCTTTCCGTTCTCAAATCCATAGACGAGCAGCGTATGATATCCGAAAAGAGAAGTCGAATAGACCCAGGCTTGGCCGCCGTCTATATTTTCTTGTAGGATAAATTTTGCGGTTTCCAACTTCTTGACTTGAGAAGTGGACATGCCGAGTTTTACTCCACGGAACAGCTGTTCCATTTTAACTTGATTGAGTTTTGCTTTGGAAGGAGTTTCGTATTTTACCCGGGCATCGCGATCGACATAATATCCGCCGCCTAAACCTAACATGCCCGGTTTAAACGTGTAAATGCGGTAGGTTCCGCCGGTTTTTAACGTTCTGACGTAGACTTTCTTCTCTCCTTGTAACTTATAAAGCTCGGTATCTTTCAAAACAGTTAATTTGCCGATCTGTCCCTGCACCAATTCCATGCCATTCCACCAAACTTTTGCTTGCGCATCGTGGGCGTGAAATGGCGACAGAAGGATTCCGGCGCTTAGCGCTGAGACTGTTAGAAATTTTTTCATGATCTTCATAAAGTATGCTCCTCTCTCACGAAAATGGAAGAATCAGGCGTGTTGATTATCCAATAAAATCCAAAGGGTATAGAAAAAAGAGCACCTTTCCTGTAGAATGTGAGTAGCAACACAAACAAACCCAGGAGGTGCTCTCTATGAACAAGCATACCACACTCCCGAATTTGATGCAAAAACTTGTTTCGGATGAAGAGATTCAACTGATTGCCGAAGCGGTTGGGTATCGTGATTCGTCTCGAACCTTTACGTTGCGCGAGTTGATTCACTTCTTCCTGCTGGCCGCCATGCATCAATGGAAAAGCTTTCGCCACGGAGCCGATGTGGGGCCTCTGTATGGATTGCCGCGATTCCATTATTCAACTGTATCCAAGAAAGCGAAAGAAGTTCCCTATGACATCATGAAACGCTTGTTGGCGTTGATCATTTCCAAGTGCAACCGCCAAACCCGCCGTTCGCTTCGGTTTCCCAAACCGCTTCGGGTGGTGGATTCGACGACCGTCACGGTCGGGAAAAACCGCCTCCCATGGGCTCCGTATCACGGCGAACGCGCCGGAGTGAAGCTGCACGTCGCGTATTCGCCGGAATCCTCGTTGCCGGCAGACGTGGTGGAAACCATCGGACTGCGTCATGATGGCCCGGTGGGAGAACAGTTGACGAACGCTCAACAAGTGCTGGTGGAAGACCGGGCGTATTTCAAAATCGAACGCCTCGATCGATTTGTGGAGCAGCATCAGCTCTTTGTCATTCGGATGAAGGACAACATCGAACTTCATCAGAAAAAAAGCTTGAACCGCCTTCCGAGCGCATCTTCATCGGTTCAAGCCGACTTCACGTGCCAGTTGGGAACGAAACAATACCGCTCCACCAAGCGTCACCGGGTAGTGATCTTTCGAGATGCGAATGGCCGCGACATTCGGGTCGTGACGAACCTCTTCCATGCGTCTGCGGAAACCATTGCCGACATGTACCAACAACGTTGGACTGTTGAGATCTTTTTCCGTTGGGTGAAGCAATATCTGAATGTCCCGACCTTGTTTGGCACGACGGAAAATGCGGTATACAACCAACTGTTTGCGGCGTTCATCGCGTATGTGTTGCTGCGATGGCTGTATGATCAAACCAAAAAACGGACGAACGTCTCTCTTTCCTTCATTTCGTTTGTTCGCCGTTTTTTCTCTGGGCAGCTTCCTCTCGATTGGAAATCCGGGATGGCCGCTGCTTTGTTTGAGTATGCCCAAATTTATGGAAGGCGTATGTCTAATTTTGGATAATCAACACTCGTGTGGAAGAATAATATGATCCATTTTAACCTATATTTCGCCCCTTAGCCAAGTCCGGTGAGAAGCTTGTTTGACGAAATGTTGACCTTTGCGCCACCAAAGCCCCCTCTTTTTCTTCGAAATCATTCTTTTTTCTCTTTTCTTTTGACGGAAAGACCTCTATGATGAAAGAAAAAGAGAAAGGAAGGAGCGGGCGGAAGTGAGGAAATGGGTGCAGGCCGTGGCAATTGGAATGCTGTTGGCGGCGGCCGGATGGCTTTGGATGCCGAGTTCATCCATGGTCAAGGCGGGGGGATGCGGAGAACGTGTCGGCACGGAAAAAGTGTGGTGGGACGGTGCTGAACTGAAGCCCGGGCAAATCGGCCGGGTGACGGTGGTGGCGCCGACAGAGCTATGGTTGTCGAACAAAGCAGTGAAGACGCTGCCAAGCGGTGCGGTGTATCGCGTGTACGCGCTAGGCGGCGGCTATTTTGGTGTCGGCCGAGGATATGGGATCAAGAACGATGCCCGCGTCCGCTATGAAACGCCGTCAAGAGAGAAGTTGGCCGCTGCTTTATGCGTGCAGCAGGCGAAAACAAGCATGGCGGATGTCACGATGAACGGGGTGGCGATCGGCGACTCGCGCGCCAAGGTCGAAGCGATGTACGGCACGGCGAAGCGCAAGACGAAAAACGCCTACGGCCTATATTGGGAGGCGTATGATCAAGGCGGTTACAAAAACTTTTTGATGGTGAGCTATGACCGTGATCGGGTGGCGGCGATGTACACGAATCAGCCGATTGTCCAAACGAAAAAAGGAACGGGCATCGGAACGGCGAAAACGGTGGTGGAAGCGCGCTACGGTCGGCCGCTCGCCTTCATCCAAAAAAAGGATGCCGTCTACGACATTCAAAATGACGAATACGGGACCTATCTTGTCAACGGCCGCTACGTCACCTTCTTTTATGACCGGTACAACAACAACCGGGTGGATGGCGTGCTTGTCGTCAATCGGGCGCTCGAGGATGAAAAGCCCGGGTTTTACGGAACGCCGACGGAGGAGCTGCGCACGGCCTATGAATATCAAATTTTTGATTTAGCAAACGCGGCGCGCCGCTTGCACGGACTTCCGGCGCTCGCGTGGGATGCGAAGGCGGCGGCGGCCGCCC
Organism: Geobacillus sp. FSL K6-0789; assembly: GCF_038593135.1. Lineage (NCBI taxonomy): Bacteria > Bacillati > Bacillota > Bacilli > Caryophanales > Anoxybacillaceae > Geobacillus > Geobacillus sp. FSL K6-0789. The sequence continues at coordinate 2,835,657 of NZ_CP151966.1, read as the reverse complement.
GTGAACATAGCGAAGATATGGCGGTCCATCACTACTTCTCTCATACGAACTTGCAAGGCCTGTCGCCGTTTGACCGCCTGAAGCGCCGTGGCATCGCGTATCGCGTGGCGGGAGAGAACATCGCCTACGGACAATACGATGCGATTTTTGTCCATGAAGCGTGGATGCACTCGCTCGGTCATCGGCAAAACCTTTTATATCCGGACTTTACCCGCCTCGGCGTTGGGGTGGCGTTCAATTCATTTCATCAACCCTACTACTCTCAAGAGTTTTATACTCCGTGACCGCGGATGATGTTTTCGCTTCTACAGGGCGTCCCAGCAGTGCTGGGACGTTCTTTTTTTGGACTAAATAAATGGAAAATGATCCCCCATTTTGTAGAAGTTTGTCGTATAATAGAATCAGTGGCAACAAAATGATAGAAAGAGAGGAAAATAGGACTAGTGGGAAAAGCGAAGAACATCATCCGCATTGGGGTCGGGGCGGTGTTGGCCGCATGGACGGCGCTGCAGGCGGCAGAAGCGGATGCCGGAGCGAATGTCGTCTACTGGGAAGGCATGCGCCTCGTGCAGGGGCAAATTGGAAAATTGGAGATCGTGAAACCGATTAACCTATGGAAACGGGAAAACGGGGTGCTGACGTTTGTCCGCGTGTTGCAGCCTGGAGAACAGTACCGGGTGTATTCGTATGACGAGGCGTTTGGCGGCCAATACGGGGTTGGCGGTGGATATTACGTCACCAATATCAAAGGGCATGTTGTGTATAAAACGCCGTCGAGGGAGAAGCTGAAGCTTGTCAATCCGGGGAAGTATGGGGCAAGGCAGCTGGCGGTCGGCACGGTGGTAAAGGAGGTGTCGACGCGCATCGCCTCCGGGGTGGAAAAAGAGGAAATGGAAATCGTCGGCGCGCGCGGCAAGCAGCATGTGTACAAGCTTGACATCGATACGTCGAATGAGAGGCTGGCCATTGAGACGGCGCTGTCCAATGATCAAGTGCTTGGCATTGAACCGGTGCTTGAGCAGGCAAAACGGTACGATGGCCGCGACGGAATCGTACTGGCGGCGGTGAACGGCGATTATTTCAAAGAGGATGGTTCGCCGACCGATTTGATGGTGCACCGGGGAGAGATCGTGATGACGAATACAACGCCGGCGGCGGAACGGACGATTTTTGGCATCAGCGCTGATGGAAAGCCGATGATTGGAAACCCAGATGTTCAAATTGGCGTTCGAATTGGAGAAGGAGGCTCATATCCCGTCGATGGCATCAACAAGCCGCGGCGCGCTCATCAGTTGATTTTGTACACCCCGTATTTCGCTGCCTCCACGAAAACGAACGCTCTTGGGACGGAAGTCGTGCTGACGAATGTACAAGGGGTGTTGAACGGGAATGGAACGGTCACCGGAACGGTGAAGAAAGTGGTAGTCGGTCAAGGCAATGAACCGCTCCAGCCTGGAGAGCTCGTGCTATCGGGCCATGGCCGGGCGAGTGACTATTTGCGGCAGGCGAAAGAAGGGGATGCGGTGGAAATTTCCCTTCAGTATGACCAGCCCGAATGGAGTGGGGTGAAAGAAGCGCTCGGCGGCCGATACCGGTTGGTGGCGGATGGAAAAGTGCAGCCGTTTTCGATTAAAGGAGTCCATCCGCGTACAGCCGTCGGCATTGACAAGAACGGAAATGTCATGCTCGTCGTTGTCGATGGCCGCCAGCCTGCTCATAGCCAAGGCATGACGTTGAATGAGCTGGCCAAACTGATGCATGAGCTTGGCGCCGTCGATGCGATGACGCTCGATGGCGGCGGTTCTTCGACCTTTGTCGTCCGCCAGCCAAACGGGCAGCTCAAAGTCGAAAACAAGCCGTCTGATGGATTTGCGCGTCCGGTGGCGAATGCGCTTCTTGTTGTGTACAAAGAGACGCAAGAGAACGGGGAAAGCGAAGAAGTGCTTGATGATTTTGAGAACGAGTTGAAGTGGAATGCATCGGGCGTCAACTATGTGGGGGCTGCGGTCGAGCGGACGACAGAAAAGGTGAGAGAAGGAAAGCAGGCGCTGAAAATTTCATACGATTTCCGCGGGATGCCAGGGACATCCGGCGTCTATGCTAGTCGGGAGGAAGCGATTTGGATTTCGAAACGGCCGCAAGCGATTGGCATGTGGGTGTATGGAGACGGAAGCGGCCATTGGCTGCGCGCCCAGCTGCAGGATGGAAGCGGGCGCCGCATTTGGATCGATTTTGCCCGCCATGTCGATTGGATCGGTTGGAAATATGTCGAAGCCGCTGTGCCTAGCGATGTCGCGCTTCCGCTCATGCTGGAGATGCCGGTGCGTTATATGGAAACGGATATCGGACGGAAAAACGCCGGAGCGATTTACATCGACGGCCTTCGCGCCCTCTTCCGCTGATGGGCGCGCCTCCCCTGCTTGCCTAGAAGGATGGTGAATGAACAAGGGATGTTGCTCATCGATAGTGGTTCCGAAATCGTGAAAGTCCTTGCATGCTGTTCTTCGTGTGAGTAAAATATTTGTGGGTGACATTCCGAAATGATCCCCGACGAGGGTTGCGAACTTTTGTTCGCGACGCTCGTCGGGGCCACCAAGCGAAGCGCGGTAGAAAAAAGCAAATGTCATGCAAAAAGGACTCTCTCCCTGCTATGATGGTGATTGTCAACATCAACCGAAAACAGGAGGGAGAGAGTCCATGAAACATCTTACCACAGAATGGCCTTTATTAAAAGAGCATTCCCGTTAGAAGCTTTTCCGGGGACTTGATCAAAAAAAGCCCTCTTGGTATGATGCAGGGGTGTCAAACAATACCTACCATCATGCCAAGGAGGACTTCAGATGAATTGTACACAAAACTATAAAATTGATCAAGTTACGGAACAAACGCTTGTCGTGGGCATCGATATCGCGAAACGAACCCACTACGCCTGCTTCGTGGATGACCGGGGGCGCGTGCTTCGCAAGTCGTTCCCGATCTTCCAGTCGAAAGAGGGGTTTCAGCAGCTGTATAAAGCGATTCAGGAGGCGATGCAAGCGTTTGGGAAGTCAGAGGTGATCGTCGCGGTGGAGCCGACCGGGCACTACTGGTTGAACCTGGCCTACTTCCTCGAGGAGCACGGGATCCCGTTGGTCATGGTCAACCCGGCGCATGTGTGCCGGTCGAAAGAACTTGATGACAACCTGCCGACGAAACACGACGCCAAAGACGCCCTGGTCATTGCCAGACTGGCAAAAGACGGACGATTCCTCGTTCCCCGGCTGCTGCACGAGATCGAAGCCGATTTGCGCGTGGGAAGCACGCTCAAAGAGAAGCTCCGCAAGGAACAGACGGCGGTGAAAAACGCGATCGTCCGCTGGACGGATCGGTATTTTCCAGAGTTTTGGACCGTGTTTCGTGACTTGGGGAAAACGGCGCTTTCGGTGTTGGAGTGGACGCCGCTTCCGGCTGATATGGCCGGCCGGACGGTGGAGGAGCTTCTTGAGGTGTACCGGCAAAGCGAAGGGATGAAATGCCCGCAGAAGGCCAAAATTCAGGCGTTGATCAACACCGCGAAGGACTCGATTGGGGTGACGGAAGGGACAGCGATGGCCCGGTTTGAGATCGCCGCGCTCGTCCGCCGATACCGCCAATTGGAGGCGGAGATCGCTGCACTGGACGCCGAGTTGAAGGCATTGGTTCAAACGACGATGGAGTACCAATGGTTGAAAACGGTCGACGGGTTGGGAGACGCCACGATCATCGATCTGCTGGCGGAGATCGGCAGCTTCGCCCATTATCGGGACCCGCGCCAATTGGTGAAGTTGGCGGGCCTGACGCTCAAGGAGAACTCCTCCGGCCAGCGCAAAGGGCAAAAGCACATCTCCAAACGGGGACGGAAACGGCTGCGATCGGTGCTGTTTCGGGCGATGATTCCGCTGATTCGGCATAACGAGGCGTTTCGCGAGCTGCATGAGTATTATACGACCCGATCCGTCAATCCGCTGACCGGAAAGCAGTCCATCGTCGCCTTGTGCCGGAAGCTGTTGAATGTGCTGTTTGCGATTTGTACGAAGAAACAAGCGTTTGACGCGGAGCGAATGAAACAGGACGTCTTGTCCCAGGTGCAACGGGCGGCCTAAGGCCTCCCCCTGCGAACGGAAGAATCGTTGGACAACGAGATGACACCGGAGAAGCTGGCGTGATTTTATCCATTCGACCTTGAGTCCCCAAAGGAGCTTGGCCGGCCTCCGCCTGATGACGAGACCGAACGAGGGAATGTTGGCGCGAAGACGCCCGGAGACATGGGAGGGTTCGTCCTCATCAGCGACGCGGAGATCCAAAGGGTGCATCGAATACGCTTCCCCCACGGCAGGAAAATATAACCAGCCGTGGCCGCGAAGCGCACCCTAGGTCTGTAAGATATCCACAAAACTGAAAAAGGATGTAAGAGATTTTGTCGAAAAATATTTTTTGGACACCCCTGAGGGGCCGAAAAGCCTTGATAAATCAACATTTCTAGAGGGAGCTGGAGGAACAATTAGTCAGAACTCTTCAAAAGGTGTTCGCTGTCTTGTTGGCGACCCTTTTGGAGGAGATTGATCAACAACTGGCGGAAGCGCGGGACAAGCGGCGGTATCAGCTGAAAGACAAACGGCCGACTACGATCCAAACGCTGTTTGGAGAAGTGACGTTTCGACGGAACTACTACTATGACCGGCAAACGGGGAACTATACCTTCTTGCTGGATGCCGAACTGGGCTTTGATGGAGCGCAGTCGATCAGCCCTTGCCTCGAGGAAACGGCGGTCGAGTTGGCCGTAGAGTGCTCTTCCTACCGCAAAGCGGCCCGTACGTTGGAGTCGATCGTGGGGTATGCGGTCCTAAGCCACGAGGCGATTCGCCAACTGGTGCTGGAGGCCCCTGTCTCGCTGCACCGCCCTGTTTCCCAACGGCACGGCCGAGTGCTATTTGTGGAGGCGGATGGGCTGTTCATTTCCCGCCAGGGGAAAGGGAAACGGGCGAAAGAAGAGAAAATCCTGGCGGTTCACGAGGGATGGAAACGAAACGGTTCGCAGCTCGAGCTCGTGAACCGGCGCCACTACCTCCATGAAGGGGCGGGAGACGTGTGGGAACGGTTTGAAGAGTGGCTGATGAACGAATATGCCTATGATCCGTGCCGGGACCTTTTGATCATCAACGGCGACGCGGCGTCGTGGATCACGGCCTGCCGGGAGTATTTTGGGAAGCGGGCGTGCTTTCAGCTGGATCGATTTCATGTGGCGCGGGAGCTGCGTCAGTGTCTGTCCGGCCATCCGCGTTGGCGGGAGGTGCGGAAGAAGCTGGCGAAACAAGACGAAGAGGGGCTTCTCGTGGAGCTGAACAGCGCGGTCGGCACGTTGGAGGACGAAGCGAAAGAGAAGCAGATGGTTGCCATGATCCGCCGGATCGAGTCGATGCCGGGATGCATCCGGGACTATCGGGAGTGGCTGTCGGAGCAAGGGGTGGAGACGACCGGCATGCGTCCGATGGGCCACGCCGAGAGCGTGATGAGCCGGTTTGCGCATCGGGTGAAATCCCGCCGCAGCTGGAAAGACCAAGGGCTTCGGGCGTTTCTGAGGGCGATGGCGGCCCGAATCGACGGGATTTGGCGGAGAAATGGGCAGTTGGTGGAGGAAGAAGAGACCCGAACGGCGGCCTCGGCCTCAACAAAGTCCAAGCGGATCGAACAGGCCAAACGGAAGGCCGGACGGTTGTGGGCAGATGTGGTGCGTCAGAATCTACCGTGTCTGCAGCGGTCATCCGGGACGCCGATCCATCAAGCGTTGTCGGCGCTCCGGGATGGTGGTTGGGTGTAAAAAAATGGAATATCGTATCATCGCCTCAAGATGAGGGATGAGAGTCCGAAAGCGCTTACGAATGAATTCCTGAAAATGGTTCGCTAACTAGTGATTGACAACACCCGTAGTGAACCGAAAAAATGTTCTCCACAAAGTCTTGACTGACTCCTGTTCTTCTGGGCATTTGCATTTCTCTGAAAAGTATTGTATATATTATAAAACGAGTGGATAGGCAAACCGCAAGGGAGGCAAAAGCTTGACGATGGACGAACAAACGTTGTTGGAGCAGTTGCGGAAAAACCCGCCGAAGCTGGTCGGAGGATATAAAAAACAAGGATGGGCGATCAAAGTGTTGGAGCGAATCGCCAATCCGGATGTGGAAGACGAAGGGGACGGCCTGGTGACGGCCAAAGCGGTGCTGTGGGCGCAAGACGGCACGTATTACCCGGCTTTTTTGACAATTGACCTCAATCAACAAGGAAGAGTCGTCGGCGTCTATTTCATTGCCGAAAACAAGGAACAGTTCGATTTGATTCCGTTCGAATGGGCGAAAGAGTTTCTTGGAAAGCCAGAACAGGCCATCATTCCGTTTCGCTACCGGACGCTAAGCAAAATCGACGGGGATCAGCAGCAAACGAACTGGCCGGACTTTCGTTGATCAAGGCTGGCTCTGACAGTCAAAAAGGTGGCTGAAGAGTCAGCCTTATTTATGCTTGGAAGGGCTTAAGTTCGATTTTTTTCAGAACATATTTTCATTTTGTGTCTTTTCCAGTAAAATTGAAGTACATGTTTTATATTTTTGTAGATAGCAGGTGAAAGTGTGAGGAGAAAACGGAGAAAAGCATTTTCCATCATCGGATGGCTGGCGGTGTTTTGGTTGTCGTTTTCGCTGTTGACTGTTCAGGTGGAAGCGGCCTCGTTCCCGAATGTGGATAGGCTTGAACAGCATGCCGCCCAGCTTGAGCGGGCGATGAAAGCCAATCAATGGTCCAAGCCGTACCGTCTCTTCAACCAAGTCAAACGCGATTATGAGGCGGCAAAAAAAGAAGTGGCGCGCGTGCGTCCGCAAACGGCAAGGGCGCAGTTGGAAAAACGGATCGCGGCCGGAGAACAGACGATGAAAAAGGCTTCCGCCTATATCAGCGCGGTCGAAAGCGGGGAGCGATTGCGCGCCTTGGCGGCCAACGTCGACTGGGCGCTGCGGACGGGGGATGTGGATGTTGTGTACGATTCCTACGGTCCGCTGGAATATCAAATTCGCAAAACAGCGATTCTCATCGGCCGCGTTCCGGGAGCGTCGCTGCGCGAAAAGATGGAAGGATGGTTTCAACGCCCGGCTTTGGCTGTCAAGCAGCGCGCGTATGATCCCATCAATATTATGAAAGCCATGGACAAGTTGCTTGATGCGTATGATGAAGGGGATATCGCGCGGGCGGAGCGGTTGCTGTCGCTTTGCGACCGGTGGCTGCCAAACGTGGTGGATGCGGCGACGCGCAAGCAGCTGGCGGTGTATATCGATGATTTTAAAGCGCCGGTTGTCTTAGATGTCGATATCGAATAAACTGGCGCATGTCGGGAGAGGAGAGATGGATATGAAGGTGATTCAGCGATGGGCGGCGGCTCTTCTATTGCTTGCGGCCTCATTTTCGGTTTGGAGTCCGCCGGCGGAGGCGGCGACGGCTCCGGCGTCAACGAAGGTGCTCGAAGAAGTGCGGAAAATTGTCCGCCAGTATTATGTGGAACCAGTGAGCGATCAAGTGCTGAAGGCGAGCACCCCGCAAGATATTGTCAAACAGCTTGACCCGTATTCTGCCTATATGACAAAGGAAGAATACGAGGAATTTTTGAAGTGGATTGATATGGAGTCTGTCGGCATCGGCGTGATGATTGAGGAAGATGAGAACGGCGTCCACATCATGTCTGTCTTGGACAATGGGCCAGCCGCCCGCGCCGGACTGCAGCCGGGCGATGTGATTCAGGCTGTTGACGGGCAGCCGGTAACGAATGAGACAATGGAAAAAGTATTGAGCTTGATCGCAGGGGAAGAAGGAACGACGGTGGCCGTAACCGTTTGGCGGCCGTCGACCGAGGAAACCGTCAGCGTCACCATCAAGCAGGAAAAAATCGACTGGCCGAACGTGGAGTTCAAACGGCTGGCAGGGAATATCGGCTATATTCAGCTATATAGTTTTGATGAGACAGCGCCTGCTGAGATCGAACGCGCCATTCGCTCGTTAAGCGGGGTGAAAGGGTGGATTTTTGACCTCCGCGACAATCCGGGGGGATATGTGGAAACGGCGCAGCAAATCGCCGGCTTTTTCCCGAATGTGAAACAGGCGTTTCAGTTGCGCGACCGTTCGAATCACCCAGAAGTGTATGCCGCTGTCAAACAGCCGGTGCAAATGGCGGGTCCGATCCGGCTGCTTGTCAACGCGTCGAGCGCGAGCGCGTCGGAAATGTTGGCGGCGGCGGTGAAGGAGCAAAAGGCGGCCGTTTTGTATGGGCAACGGACGTTTGGCAAAGGATCGATGCAGGAAATGTTTGAGCTGTCGGACGGCAGCATGTTGAAGTTGACCGTCGCCCACTTTTTCTCGCCAAAAGGGACGCCGATTCATCATGTTGGGGTGAAGCCGGATGTGCCGACGGTTGTTGGGAAAGAGCTGTATGCCGCTCACCGCGATTTGCTGATTGGCCAGCTGAAAGGGTATCAGTCGCTCGGCAAGCTGCGCAATGCGCCGGTCGATAAGACGTTTGTCGTCCGCTTCTCTCGTCCGCTCGCCAATACCGCGGTAAGCGGAGTAAAATTGTATCAATTAGGCGGACGGGAAGCGGCGGTGACGGCGCAAATCCGCCGGGGGACGGAGCTTTTGATCAAACCGGCAGCGAAGCTGGCCAAAGGGCAGAGCTATTTATTGGTCATTCCGCCGGTGTTGAAAAGCAAAGACGGCGTGGCGATGAAAAAAGGTGCTTACATGGAGATTCAAACCGCTGCTTCTACGAAATAAGGCCCTCCCGTCGAGATGGGTTGGATAGCCGTCGTTCTTGATGATGCAATGTTCGGCTGTTGCGTCTAAGGCTCAACGGACAACGGGAGCGCGGTCGTTTTGAACGGAACGATGCAAAGAAAGCTGGCCTCCATCGGTCGTTTGGCGACCATGGGGGCCAGCTTTTTGCCGGTTACTCCTCGCTTGATTGCGTTTCTTGCTTTTCGCTCTGTGCCGGGGAGGATGGGATCGTCACCTTCCAGGACGTCCAATCCGGTTCTGCTTTGCGCAGCAATTCCGGTGGGAAGAGGAACGTCCATGGTTTGCTGGTGTGGGCTTTCACTTCCAGATGGCATGGAAATAATCCGCGGGCGACGATATCGCCAGCATAATCCCGCACTTCAAGCGGGATTTGTTCAAAATGGATATGTTTGTCGCTGCCGTTGCGAATGAGCAACGTGACGCCTAGTTCACCGGAAGGCAGCTGTTTCGCTTCAATGCCCATGAAGTTCACCTCTCCGGGAGCGGGAGGCGGAACCGAGTCAACGAGGGCTTGCAGCTGTTGGCGCTGCTTGGCCGACAGCGTCTGCTCCCAGCTTTCCTCTAGATCGAGCCGATGCCGCGGTGTCAGTTCAAAGGCGATCTTCCATCCATCTTGAGGCAACTGATCGACGAGCTTGTCCTCGGCGGCGAACAAAAACCGCCACGGGCGGGCCGTCATTGGCGGCAGTTCGCCGAATGGGCTCATATCAAACTCTTTGCGGGCAATCGCCGTGCCATCCTCGTCAAGCAGCAACAGGCGGATTCGTTCAAAGCGAACCGGCTTCGGCAGCGTGTTGCGCAAAATGGCGACAGCGACAAACCCATCGTTGTATTCGACCAGCTTGACGCCGGAAATGGAAATTTGGTTTGGCTGAAGCGGCGGCAGCTGTTCGTGGTAAAAGCGATAGACGTACGTTTCTTCCGGAGACAGCTGCCAGTCCGGATGAAACGACAGCGTCGTTTTCGTTCCGACCTCCGGCTGTTTGACATGTTGCGCCGGCAGCTCGGCTTCCGGTTGCGTGCGTTGTTTTCGTCGGAAAATCATAGGGAACCTCCCTCTAGAAATGTTGATCTATCAAGGCTTTTCGGCCTCTCAGGGGTGTCCAAAAAATATTTTTCGACAAAATCCCTTACATCCTTTTTCAGTTTTGTGGATATCTTACAGACCTAGGGTGCGCTTCGCGGCCACGGCTGGTTATATTTTCCTGCCGCGGGGGGGAAGCATATTCGATGCACCCTTTGGATCTCCGCGTCGCTGATGAGGACGAACCCTCCCATGTCTCCGGGCGTCTTCGCGCCAACATTCCCTCGTTCGGTCTCGTCATCAGGCGGAGGCCGGCCAAGCTCCTTTAGGGACTCAAGGTCGAATGGATGAAATCACGCCAGCTTCTCCGGTGTCATCTCGTTGTCCAACGATTCTTCCGTTCGCAGGGGGAGGCCTTAGGCCGCCCGTTGCACCTGGGACAAGACGTCCTGTTTCATTCGCTCCGCGTCAAACGCTTGTTTCTTCGTACAAATCGCAAACAGCACATTCAACAGCTTCCGGCACAAGGCGACGATGGACTGCTTTCCGGTCAGCGGATTGACGGATCGGGTCGTATAATACTCATGCAGCTCGCGAAACGCCTTGTTATGCCGAATCAGCGGAATCATCGCCCGAAACAGCACCGAGCGCAACCGTTTCCGTCCCCGTTTGGAGATGTGCTTTTGCCCTTTGCGCTGGCCGGAGGAGTTCTCCTTGAGCGTCAGGCCCGCCAACTTCACCAATTGGCGCGGGTCCCGATAATGGGCGAAGCTGCCGATCTCCGCCAGCAGATCGATGATCGTGGCGTCTCCCAACCCGTCGACCGTTTTCAACCATTGGTACTCCATCGTCGTTTGAACCAATGCCTTCAACTCGGCGTCCAGTGCAGCGATCTCCGCCTCCAATTGGCGGTATCGGCGGACGAGCGCGGCGATCTCAAACCGGGCCATCGCTGTCCCTTCCGTCACCCCAATCGAGTCCTTCGCGGTGTTGATCAACGCCTGAATTTTGGCCTTCTGCGGGCATTTCATCCCTTCGCTTTGCCGGTACACCTCGATGAGCTCCTCGGCGGTCCGACCGGCCATATCAGCCGGAAGCGGCGTCCACTCCAACACCGAAAGCGCCGTTTTCCCCAAGTCACGAAACACGGTCCAAAACTCTGGAAAATACCGATCCGTCCAGCGGACGATCGCGTTTTTCACCGCCGTCTGTTCCTTGCGGAGCTTCTCTTTGAGCGTGCTTCCCACGCGCAAATCGGCTTCGATCTCGTGCAGCAGCCGGGGAACGAGGAATCGTCCGTCTTTTGCCAGTCTGGCAATGACCAGGGCGTCTTTGGCGTCGTGTTTCGTCGGCAGGTTGTCATCAAGTTCTTTCGACCGGCACACATGCGCCGGGTTGACCATGACCAACGGGATCCCGTGCTCCTCGAGGAAGTAGGCCAGGTTCAACCAGTAGTGCCCGGTCGGCTCCACCGCGACGATCACCTCTGACTTCCCAAACGCTTGCATCGCCTCCTGAATCGCTTTATACAGCTGCTGAAACCCCTCTTTCGACTGGAAGATCGGGAACGACTTGCGAAGCACGCGCCCCCGGTCATCCACGAAGCAGGCGTAGTGGGTTCGTTTCGCGATATCGATGCCCACGACAAGCGTTTGTTCCGTAACTTGATCAATTTTATAGTTTTGTGTACAATTCATCTGAAGTCCTCCTTGGTATGGTGAGTGATGTGGTTGACACCCCTGCATCATACCAAGAGGGCTTTTTTTGATCAAGTCCCCGGAAAAGCTCCTAACGGGAATGCTCCTTTACGAGGCGGCGTGCTGCGCCGCGGTTATGGTTCGTTCGCGGCGGCCGCTTCGTCATCGATGACAAACTGGCTTTTCAAATAGTTCATGGCTGTCGTGCAAATGCCGGCGTCGATCGCTTGCTGCAGCGCGACGAATTCGCGGTAGGCGTCCATTTCAAAGGCGCGGTACGGATCCTCTTGGCCGTAGCTGCGCAAATGAATCCCCTCTTTTAATACATTCAGTTGATTTAAGTGGCGAATCCAGTGGGCGTCGATGGTTTCAACCATCAAATGCTTAAGCCGCATCGTTTGTTCTTCGTCGCACGGAAGATCGGCGAGCGCCGCTTCAAGCGATTGGTATTCGTCCCAAACAAGTTGGGCGATTTCTTCTTTTTGCTTATGGCGAAGATCATCAATCGGATAGGCAAACTGGAAAAAGGCACGGCGCAGCTCGTTGTGCAGTCCTTCGATGTTCCACTCTTCAAAAAAGACGTTTTCCGGACAATAACGGTCGATCGTTTGCGTGATATAACGCTGAATGTGCCGAAGGAGCTCGGACAGCACCTCTGCTTGCTTCAGCGCCAAGACGCGATCGCGCATATGGTAGATGACTTTGCTTTGTTGGTCGATCACGGTGTCCAATTTCAATAAATGCAATCGCGCCGAATAATGGGCGTTTTCGATCGTTGTTTGCACTTTTTGGACGAACTTGATCGGGTCGGGCGACACGATGAGCCCGGTTTCATCCGTCTTGACTTTGCTTCGCCATTTTTCCAGCTCCTCTTGATCGTACAGCTGAAATAAATCATCCTCCAGCGAAATGATAAACTGGGAAGACCCCGGATCCCCTTGGCGTCCTGCCCGGCCGCGCAGCTGCATATCAATGCGATGGCTTTCATGCCGCTCTGTGCCGATGATGTGCAGCCCGCCAAGTTCCTTGACGCCTTCTCCAAGCAAAATGTCGGTCCCGCGCCCGGCCATATTGGTCGCGATCATCACTTGCCCTTTTTGCCCGGCGGTCGCGATGATGCGCGCTTCTTCTTCCTCCGTTTTGGCATTGAGCAGGTGGTGAGGGATGCCTGCTTTCGAAAACGCCGCTGACAACCGTTCCGACTGTGCGACCGATGTCGTGCCGATGAGAACGGGACGGCCGATGGCATTCATTTTTTTCACTTCGTCGATAATTTTCCGTACTTTCGCCTCGTACGTCTGGTAGACGAGGTCGTCCCAGTCGGTGCGGCGGGATGGCCGGTTTGTCGGAATCGTAATAACGCGCAGCTGGTACGTTTGCCAAAATTCTTCTTTCGACGGCGTAGCGCTGCCGGTCATCCCGGCTAGCTTCTCATACATGCGAAAATAGTTTTGGATCGTAATCGTGGCTTGGATGTCGTTTTCTTCGGTGATTTCCACACCTTCTTTCGCTTCAATGGCTTGATGCAGGCCGTCGCTGAACGAGCGTCCTTCCATCACCCGGCCGGTGAACGGGTCAACGATCATCACTTTGCCGTTTTTGACGATGTAATCGACATCCCGCCGCATGATAAACCAAGCGCGCAGCAACTGCATCGCATGATGGAGCAGCACGTGATGCTCCCAGTCGTATAGATTGTCGATGCCAAACGCCCGCTCGATTTTTTGCGCCCCTTCTTCGGTGAGGAAAATTTGTTTCGTCTCCAAAGACCGTTCATACTCTTTTCCTTCTTCGAAGGTGCGGACGATGCGCGCCATAATCGGGAACAATTCGGCTCCGATTCCCGATTTATTGGCGATAATGAGCGGGGTGCGCGCTTCGTCGATTAAAATGCTGTCGATTTCATCGATGATGGCGTAATACAGCGGGCGCTGCACTTTATCTTCGAGGCGGTACACCATGTTGTCGCGCAAATAATCAAAGCCGAACTCGGTGCCGGTGCCGTACGTGATATCGGCCGCGTACGCTTCTTTTTTCTCGCTGGCCGTCATTTGCGACACATTCAGGCCGACGGTTAAGCCGAGAAAGCGGAACACACGACCCATTTGTTCGCAGTCCCGGCGCGCCAAATATTCGTTGGCCGTAATAATGTGGACGCCTTTTCCAAGGAGGGCGTGCAAGTAGCTTGGCAAAGTGGCCGCCAACGTCTTTCCTTCCCCGGTCTGCATTTCGGCGATGTTTCCTTCATGCATCGCCAATCCGCCCATCAGTTGCACGTCGTAATGGCGCAGACCGAGCACGCGCCGCGCCGCCTCCCGGACGACGGCAAACGCCTCGGTTTTTATGTCATCGAGCGTCTCGCCGCGTTCGAGCCGTTCTTTGAAGACAACCGTTTTTTGGCGCAGTTGTTCATCGCTCAGCGAAGAAATGGTTGGTTCCCATTCATTGATTTGCGCCGCCAGCTTGGCAAGACGCTGCACGTCTCGCGCGCTTTCGTCAAATAGTTGCTTTACTTTTGCAAACATATGTCCATTCCTCTCCTAGACAGGCATGATTCACACCAAGTGCTCTAAACCTAATTATAGCACAAGATGTTTCCTGTGGAGGGAGGATGTAAAATGTGGAATCGTCCGCCGGATTGGCGCTCGGAGCTTCTCGCGGCAAGGGAAAAAGAAATTTTCCATCCTTGGGGACAAAAAAGGGGTGTAAAAAAAGATTGATTTACTCATCGTATATGGTAACATAAAGATGATGTGTGTTTCCGCGATTTTATAAGGCCAAGGTGATTGCATATGAATATGGAAGCATTTGCCGCATGTTTGGCTTCGTTTATCACAGTATTGGTCATCACCCCGTTCGTGATCAAACTCGCGGTCAAAATTGGCGCGGTCGATCGGCCGAACGGGAGAAAAGTGCATACAAAAGTCATGCCAAGGCTTGGCGGATTGGCCATTTTTATCGGTGTCGCCGTCGGCTATTTTGTCGGCGGGGTGTATAAAGAGCAAGTGACGGGGATGACGGTCGGCGCCATCATCATCGTGCTCGTCGGGATGCTCGACGATTTGTACGAGCTGTCGCCAAAAGTGAAGCTGGCCGGCCAGCTGCTGGCGGCGTTCGTCGTTGTTGCTTCCGGGTTGAAGGTCGATCTTTTGACCGTTCCGTTTGTCGGCACGTTTGAGTTGGGGCTGTGGAGCTACCCGATCACGATATTTTGGATTGTCGCGATTACGAACGCCATCAACTTGATCGATGGATTGGATGGATTGTCCGCGGGCATTTCCGCCATTGGGATTGCGGCCATTGCCGTTATGGCGGGCATGGCAGGCAAAATGCTCATTTTCACGCTCTGCTTGATCCTCTTAGGCAGCGTCATCGCGTTCTTGTTTTACAATTTCCACCCGGCGAAAATTTTCATGGGGGATACCGGCGCGTTGTTTTTAGGATATGCGATTTCCGTCCTGTCGGTGCTAGGGCTTTACAAAAGCGTGACGCTCTTCAGCTTCGTCGTTCCGGTGATCATTTTGGGTGTGCCGATTTTCGATACGACATTTGCCATTATTCGCCGCATTGTGAATAAAAGGCCGATCTCGGCGCCGGATAAGTTGCATCTTCATCATCGGCTGCTGGCCCTTGGCTTTTCGCATCGCAACACGGTGCTGCTCATTTATGCGTTTGGCTTGATGTTTGCCATCAGCGCGATTTTGTTCTCCGCCTCGACGTTATGGCAGTCCATTCTCATCGTCTTTGCCTTGATCGTCTTCGTGGAACTGCTGGCTGAACTGATCGGCTTGGTCAATGATCAGTACAAACCGTTTATGACTTTTATTCGTAAGCTGCTTCGGGGAAGCCGAAAAGTATACGGAAATGACCGATAAATAGCAAATGAGCCGTTTGTGCCATGAAAGGGACAAACGGCTTTTTTCAGGAATGCCCCGTCTTTGGAAAATTATGCCCTTCTTTTTCGTTGTTTATGCAGCTTCTGCCGTTCCTTCGCTGATTTTTTTGCGGCAAGGCCAAGATTGCCACAAAACTGTCATTATATATTGACGCAAAAATATGATAAACTAAACATGGTTATTCTACATATTTTTTGGATTCGGAGGAACTTGCGATGAACGTGCCAATGTTGGATTTAAGCGAACAGTATGAACAATTGAAGCCGGAGATCATGCGCGTATTGGATGAAGTGATGCGCTCCTCTCGCTTTATTTTAGGAGATTATGTCAAAAAGCTAGAAGCAGATATTGCTGCCTACAGCCGGGCGAAACACGGAATCGGCTGCGGCAACGGAAGCGATGCGATACATATTGCTTTGCAAGCAGCCGGCGTCGGGCCGGGCGATGAAGTCATCACAACGGCGTTCACCTTTTTCGCGACGGCAGGATCGATTGCGCGGGCCGGCGCCAAACCGGTGTTTGTCGATATCGATCCGGTGACGTTCAACATCGATCCAGCGCAAGTTGAAGCGGCGGTGACGGAGAAGACGAAAGCCATCATCCCGGTGCATTTGTACGGGCAAATGGCGGATATGGAGGCGATTGCCGCGATTGCCAAGCGGCATGGATTGGTTGTCATTGAGGACGCCGCCCAGGCGATCGGCGCGAAATACAACGGGAAATGCGTTGGCGAGCTTGGGACGGCGGCGACGTACAGTTTCTTCCCGACGAAAAACTTGGGCGCCTATGGGGATGGCGGCATGATCATTACGAATGATGACGAACTGGCCGAAAAATGCCGGGTCATCCGCGTTCATGGCAGCAAGCCGAAATATTACCATCATGTACTTGGCTACAACAGCCGCCTCGATGAGATGCAAGCGGCGATTTTAAGCGTCAAATTCCCGCATCTGGATCGGTGGACGGAACAGCGGCGCAAGCATGCGGCGACGTATACGCGCCTGCTCGAGGAGGCGGTCGGCGACCTTGTTGTGACGCCGAAAGAAGTCGACGGTCGCTATCATGTGTTCCATCAATACACGATTCGAGCGCCGAAGCGCGACGAGTTGCAAGCGTTTTTGAAAGAACAGGGGATCGCGACGATGGTGTACTATCCGCTGCCGCTGCATTTGCAGCCGGTGTTTGCTTCGCTCGGGTATAAGGAAGGGCAGCTGCCGGAGGCGGAAAAAGCGGCGAAAGAAGCGCTGTCGCTGCCGATGTTCCCAGAGCTGAAAGAGGAGCAGCAACAGTACGTCGTCGAGAAAATCGCGGAATTTTACCGTCATTTCGCTTGATCGTCCAACCGGCCAAAGGAAACGTCACTTGCGCACAGCAATGGCGTTTCCTTTGGCGTTGGATCATTTGTTTTGTTCACAACACTTTGTTATTTTATGATAAGGGATGGTGGCCGGATTGACGGCGGAAAAACGACCGTTTGTGCTGTACGAATATTTGCGCTTTTTTTGGCAGCGAAAATGGTGGTTTCTTGTCGTTCCGCTTGCGACGATCGTGTTGACCGTCATCGCAGGGCGGCTTTTGCTGCAGGGGGAGAAGTATACGGGGAAAGCTGTCGTGTTTACCGGATCGATTGATGTAAAAGAGTTGACGGATCCGAAAAATATAGAAGCGAAGTTTCCAGATGTAAAAAACTTGGATGTCGTCGTTCCTGAGAAACAGTACGTGCAAATCACGGTCAAAGGCGACGATGAACAAGACGTGAGTCGAGAATTGAAGCTTGTTGTGTCGGAATACAGCCAGGAGCTCAAGCGCCATTCGCAAGAGCGGATTGATGTCACCACGAAATACTTGCATGCGCTGGAAGAACGGGAACGCGCCTTGCAACAAAAAGTCGATTATTATAGCGAACAAATACAGTCGGGCCGCTTGAATCCAGAACAGCTCTATGACATCAGCGCCTTGTTGGTCGAGTCGGAAAACAACTTGACTGAAGTGATGGAGCGTGTCAATCGCATCCGCGGCAATCTTGTCTTTTACGAAAAACCGGCCGTATTGTCGGAAACGGTGGCGAAATCGAAAACGTATACGGGGCAGCTGATGGCCGTCGGCCTTGTCCTCGGCCTGTTTTTGACGGTCGTTTGGCTCGTGCTTTGGAAGTATATATTGGACGCGAGGAGGTACTATTCTTCATGATCCGTTTTGCCATTGTCGGCATGGGGCATATCGCCAAAAAACATATCGATGCCATTGAAAAGGCGGACGGCGCCGAGCTGGCGGCCGTGTGCGACACGAATCCGGAACGTTTGCGCGACGTGTCGGACGTTCCTGTTTATACTGATATGGAGACGATGTTGAAGGAGAACGAACAGATCGATGTCGTCAACATTTGTGTTCCGTCTGGATTGCACGCGCGGCTGGCCAAGCTGGCGGCCCGCTATCGCCGTCATATCATTGTGGAAAAGCCGATGGCGCTCCGTGTGAGCGACGCTGAAGAGATGATCCGCGCGGCGAAAGAATACGACGTGAAGCTCGCGGTCGTTCATCCGAACCGCTTCCGTCCGGCTATTCGGAAGCTGAAAGAGGCGATGGAGCGTGGGATGTTCGGAAAACTGAGCCATGCGAACGCCACGGTGCGCTGGAATCGAAATCAAGCCTATTATGACCAGGCGGCGTGGCGGGGGACGAAAGAGTTTGACGGCGGCGTCTTGATGAATCAAGCCATTCACAATTTGGATTTGCTGCTTTGGCTGATGGGGCCGGTCAAGGCGGTGCAAGCGATGGCGGCGACCCGTCTGCGCAAGATTGAGACGGAAGACGTCGCGGCGGCGGTCGTCGAGTTTGAAAGCGGGGCGCTTGGCGTCATTGAGGCAGCGACGACGATTTATCCGCAAAACTTGGAGGAATCGATCGCCATTTTCGGCGAAACGGCATCAGTGAAAATCGGCGGCCGGACGGCCAACTTTATCGAAACGTGGGAAGCGGAAGGCGTCAGCGAGGAAGAACGGGCAAAGCTCATCGATGAGATCAACGCCGACCCGTTTGGCAAGCCGGGGCACCAATGGATCATTGAAGATATGGTGCAAGCGATTCGCGAAGACCGCGAGCCGATCGTCACGGGTTTGGACGGATTGGCTCCTGTTCGGCTGATCGAAGCGATTTTGCGTTCGGCGGAAACGGGGACAAGAGTGCAACTATCTGAGTAGAAAGGAATGAGAGGAATGAAATACGCGGAACGGCTGTTGCAAAAGTTTGAGAAACGCGACGCGGTCATCGGTGTGGTCGGGCTTGGCTACGTCGGGTTGCCGCTGGCAGTCGAAAAAGCAAAAGCAGGGTTTCATGTCATTGGTTTTGACATCCAACAAAGCCGCGTCGATCAAGTGAACAATGGGATCAACTACATCGGCGATGTCGTCGATGAAGATTTGCATGAGATGGTCAAACAAGGGCGGCTTGTGGCGACGACCGATTACGCCCGGATCGCGGAAGTCGATGCCGTGGCGATCGCGGTGCCGACCCCGCTCGATGGGCATCATCAGCCGGATACGTCCTACGTCGAAAACTCGGCGAAGGAAATCGCTAAATACGCCCATGAAGGGATGCTTGTCGTGTTGGAATCGACCACCTATCCAGGCACGACGGAAGAAATCGTGAAACCGGCGCTGGAGAAAAAGGGGCTCGTCGTCGGGGAAACGGTGTTCGTTGCCTATTCGCCGGAGCGGGTTGACCCGGGCAACAAGCAGTTTAAGACGAAAAATACGCCGAAAGTCGTCGGCGGCGTGACAAAGACGTGCACGAAAGTGGCAGCGGCCATGTATCGAGCTGTGCTTGAAGGCGATGTCCACGAAGTGTCGAGTCCGGCGGTGGCGGAAATGGAGAAAATTTTTGAAAATACGTTCCGCCATATCAACATTGCGTTGGCGAACGAAATGGCCATTTTGTGCGAACGGATGGGCATTGACGTTTGGGAAGTGATCGAGGCGGCGAAAACGAAGCCGTACGGATTTATGGCGTTTTACCCGGGCCCGGGGCTTGGCGGCCATTGCATTCCAATCGACCCGTTTTATTTGACATGGAAGGCGCGCGAATACAACTACCATACGCGCCTGATCGAGCTGGCCGGCGAAATCAATAATGCCATGCCGGAATACGTTGTCAATCGCGCAATGCTCATTTTGAACGAAGAAGGGAAGGCGATGCGCGGTTCGAAGGTGACGGTGCTCGGCGTCGCCTACAAAAAAGACATTGATGATGTGCGCGAATCGCCAGTGTTGAAAATCGTCGAGCTGCTCGAGCAATACGGAGCGGAATTTTCCGTCGTCGACCCGTATGTTCCGTCGTTCCGGGCGTGCAACCGGGTGATTGAGACGGTCGAGCTGACGCCGGAACTGCTTGCACAGTCAGATCTTGTCTTGATTACGACGGATCATTCCAACATCGACTATGAAATGGTCGCTCGTCACAGCCGGGTCGTGTTTGACACACGCAATGCTATGAAAGATGTGTCGAAACCGGCCAAATACGTCAAATTGTAAGCGAAGGAGACGAAACCATGAACGTTGTCGATCCCTCTGTTGTTTGCGGTGAACGTGTCGAAATCGGCCATTTCACGGTCATCGAGGCGAATGTCAAAATCGGAAACGACGTTAAAATCGGACATCGCGTCACGATTCACGAAGGAACCGTCGTCGGCGACGGCGTGACGATCGCCGACGGAGCGGTGCTCGGCAAACCGCCGAAGCCGGCGAAAACGAGCACCGTCAAGCTGTCGGGCGAGCTGCCGCCGCTTGTCATCGGCGACCATTGCACGATCGGCGCCAACGCTGTCATCTATCGAGGAGCAGTGATCGGCGCCTACACATTGATCGCTGATTTGGCGAGCGTGCGCGAAAACGTGCACATCGGCCAATATGTGATCGTCGGGCGCGGGGTGTGCGTCGAAAACCACGTCCAAATCGGCGATCGGACGAAAATCCAGTCGAACTCCTACATCACGGCCTACACGACGCTCGAAGACCATGTGTTCATCGCCCCGTGCGTCACGACGACCAATGACAACTACATGGGGCGGACGGAAGAACGGTTCGCCAAAATCAAAGGGGCGACCGTCAAGCGCGGGGCGCGCGTCGGAGGCGGAGCGATTTTGCTGCCGGGCGTGACGGTGGCGGAAGAGACGTTTGTCGCCGCTGGGGCGCTCGTCACAAAAGATACGGAACCGAGGACGGTCGTGAAAGGATTCCCGGCGCGCTTCAGCAAAATGGTCGACGAGCGGGAGTTGTTATAAATTGTTCTCGGCATTCAAGCGTTTAGGAGCGGACTCGCTCCTTTACGCGTTTATGAACGTCGGCACGAAGATGATTGCCTTTTTGATGCTGCCGATTTATACAAGCTATTTGTCCAAGGCGCAGTACGGGGCGGTCTACTTGATCGACCAATGGACGTCGATGCTGACATTTCTCGTCATTTTCGGTACGGATTCGGCGCTCTCTTTTTACTATTACGACACGGACGACAAAGAGAAGCGCCTTTTGTATGTGCGCAACGTCATGTGCTTCCGGCTGTTTGTCGTCGCCATCTTATTTTTGGCTGTCGTTTTGGCCGGTCCGTGGATCGCAGGCGCGCTGTTTCAAGAACCTCGCTATGTCGATTTGCTGTACATCAGTATCGCGACGTTGCTGCTCGATACGATTTTCGTCATGGCGACGACGGTGCTGCGGTTTGAATTTCAGACGAAAAAAGTCGTGATTTGGACGCTCGTGAAAATGCTGCTTGTCGCTGTGCTGTCGTATGCGGCGCTCCGGTGGTTCGCGGCGACGCCGGAAGGGTTGCTCATCGGCCGGCTCGTGAGCAGCGCGCTCGTGTTTTTGTTGATGCTGCATTTGACCGTAAAGTATATGGTGTGGCGCGTGCGCTTTGACGTGTTAAAGGAGCTGCTTGCCTACGCCGCCCCGCTCGTGCCGACTTCGCTCGCCTTTTGGGTGATCGCCAACGTCAGCACGTTTTTCATCCAACGGTTTGCGTCGTTGGAGGAAGTCGGGGTGTTTGGGGTTGCCTTGCGTCTCGCGACCGTGATCACGCTCATCACGAGCGGCGTGCAGATGGCGTGGCGTCCGTATTCGATGTCGATGAAAGACCGGCCGGAAAGCCGTGCGCTGTTTGCGAAAGTGTATATGGCGCTTTTGCT
This sequence comes from Geobacillus sp. FSL K6-0789, assembly GCF_038593135.1. Taxonomy (NCBI): domain Bacteria; kingdom Bacillati; phylum Bacillota; class Bacilli; order Caryophanales; family Anoxybacillaceae; genus Geobacillus; species Geobacillus sp. FSL K6-0789. The sequence goes on along the minus strand of NZ_CP151966.1, from coordinate 2,814,018 downwards.
CATTGGAGCGTTTGGGTTGCTTTTGATCGCCACGGCGAGCCCGTGGCTTGTGGAAACCTTTTTCAAACCGGAATATCGCGATGCAGCGTCCTATATCCCGTTTTTATCGGCCGTCACGTTTTTGAACTTTTATTATCTGATTGTTTCCACCGGCTTGTTTTTGACAAAGGAAACCGGCTATATTTCACGGGTGTTCACGCTAGCGGCGCTTCTTCATCTTGCATTGAACGCCGTTTTGGTGCCGCTTTGGCTCAGCTGGGGGGCGGTCGCGGCCAGCCTCATGACGTATATGGTCGCTGTGGCTTTCATTTTTCGCAAAAGCCAGCAAGTGTATCCTGTGCCAGTGTCATGGAAAAAGATGGCTTTGGTTTTGGTCGGCACATTGCTCTCCCTCATCGTCATCGTCTACGTTCAGCAGGCGCCGATTGCTGACGGCTGGGTGCTCGCTGGTTGGGGCCTGTTTGCCGCCACACTCTTTGCCAGCCGGGTTGATCGTGATTTGCGCCGTCCGGTGCGCACGATCGAGGATGAAAATGCGCAAAATACTTGATAACCGCTCATCTGATCTAGGAGGTGCTTCGGATGAAAATCGCCACCGTGTTAGGCGCCAGACCGCAGTTTATCAAGGCTGCCCCCGTCTCGCGCGTCTTGCGAAAACAATATACCGAAGTGCTGATCCATACCGGGCAGCACTATGACCCGAATATGTCGGCCATTTTTTTTGAGGAGTTGAACATTCCGACGCCTGACTACTATCTAGGGGTGGGTTCAGGCAGCCATGGAAAGCAAACGGGCGAAATGCTGATGAAAATTGAAGAAATTGTCATGCAGGAAAAACCGGATTATGTGCTCGTCTATGGCGATACGAACTCGACGCTCGCGGGCGCTCTTGTCGCAGCGAAGCTCCATATTCCCGTCATCCACGTCGAAGCCGGACTGCGCAGCTTCAACAAGCAGATGCCGGAAGAAATCAACCGCATCATGACCGATCATGTCTCCGAGCTCTTATTTTGTCCAACGGAGACGGCCGTGGAAAATTTACGAAAAGAAAATATTACGCGAAACGTCTGGAATGTCGGCGACGTCATGTATGACGCCATTTTGTACAACAAGGAGCTCGCACAGCGCCAATCGACGATTTTGGCTGATTTGTCGCTGGCGGAACAATCCTACTACTTGATCACCATTCACCGAGCGGAAAATACCGATGACCCCGACAAATTGAAAGCCATTTTGGCTGCTTTTCGGGATATTGACGGAACGAAAGTGTGGCCGATTCATCCTCGGACGCGGCATAAGCTTGAAGAGTACGGCTTGGACGCTTCGGCGATTCCAGGGCTTCGGCTGATCGATCCGGTCGGTTATTTGGACATGCTTCGGTTAGAGAGCGGCGCGAAAAAAATCATCACCGATTCAGGAGGCGTACAAAAGGAAGCGTATTTCCTTCGTGTGCCTTGCGTGACGGTGCGCGAACAAACCGAATGGGTGGAAACGCTCGAAGGCGGGGCGAACATCTTAACCGGCACGGACCGCGAGAAGATCGTCGCGGCGGTCCACAAGGAAGTCGCCCCTGTTTATGCGGACGTCTTTGGCGATGGGCATGCGGCGGAGAAAATCGTGGCGGCGATCGGACAGCGATAAGGGTGCGTCGGCATGTTGGACGTGTTGATTGGGTTGATTGTTCTTGTCGTCTCCACCTTGATGTTTCGCTATGCAGCGGGGACGCTTTCATGGACGGCGCCGAATCTCGTGTCGATTGTGTACTATTACTCGTTCCTTCTGTCAAGCTTCATCGGCGCGCTGCTGATCGCCTTGGGGATGGACGATTACTACATGATTCGCAAGCTGTTTCGGCCCGAGGAATACCGGCAGATTGGATTTGCTGTCGTATGCTTTGTCATGATCGTGTTCCCGCTGTCGATGGTGGTCGTTTCAAGGCTGTGCGGATTTGAAGCGAGGCAGGAGTTTCGCGCCTATTTGCAAAAGCCGCTTTCTCCGTTGGCTGGAGCGACGGGCAGCCAAGTGTTTTATGCGTTTTTGGCGCTGTCGCTCCTCAGTTTTGCCGCCATTGCGTATATGATTTGGAAAACGCCGACGATTCCGGTGTTTGCGCTCTTGACAGGGACGGATGAGAGCTTGGCTGCGTTGCGCATTGAGGCGTCGCGCCATTTTGCCGGAAACGTGCTCGTTCGCAATATTTTTGCCATTACGCTCACGCCGCTTTTGTCGTTTATCGCTTATTTGTTTGCCGAGCTGACGCACGAGTGGCGGTGGAAGCTGCTGTTTATCTGTCTGTTTGTCGGAGCGGTGTTCGTCAATGTGTATGATTTGGCCAAATCGCCGATTTTCTTTTACGTGATGATGTTTTTGCTGATTCGCATCTACATTGGAAAAACAAGGCTGTCGGCGGCGAAATTGGCGTTGTATGGGGGAGTGGGGGCGGCGGTGCTCGTCGGCATGTACATCGTCATTCAAGGGGTGCAAGATGTTGCGACCTTTTTGTCTTACAACAAAGGCCCGATCGGCCGCATGATTTTGGCGCAAATCGCGCCGATGTTTCTTCATTTGAATTTGTTCGGCGAAGCGCTGCCATTTCTTTATGGAAAAAGCTTGCCCTCGATTTTAACAGGGTTGTTTGACGTCGAGAATGTCCGCTCCGCCCGCCTCGTGATGGCGCACGTGTTCCCAGAGCGGATTGAAGACGGGACAGGGGGAGTGTTGAACACCCTTTTTGTTGCTGAGGCGTATGCCAATTTCGGTTATGTGGGGATCGTCATCGGCACGCTGTATGTCGGTGTCGTGACGCAGCTGTTGTATATTGGGTTTCTACGGCTGCCAAAAAATCCTTTGTTTTTAAGTTTGTTCGTTTATTTTTCCATTAACATCCCCCGCACGCTCGTCGGTGGGTTCACCGATTTTTTGTTCAATCCGACCTGGGTGCTGCTCGTGGCATTGTTTGGCGGAATGGCGTTGTGGCTGCGGGTGCAGGGGGATTTACGGGCATGGTTTGCAGCGAAAAGGCGAATCACGGATGAGGGATGAATGATGAAAACCGTATTGATTTATTACCCGTTTTCACTCGTCGCGGAACGAAACAGCGGGTCAAAGCTGCGGCCGTATGAAATGCATCAGGCGTTTTTGCGCTGGGGAGCGAAAGAGGGAGTGGACGTTCTTCTGATCGCCGGCACGTCAGCCGAGCGGGAGAAGCAATTTCAAGAGCTCCGCAGCCAAGGCAAGCTCGATGATGTCTGGTTTTGTTATATGGAAAACCAGACGATTCCGCTTTGGCTCACGGACCCAGGACACCGGCCGCAACGTCCGTTCGTCGATCGGGATGTGCTCCGCTACCTGAAAGGCCGCAACGTTCCCATTGGCGTCTTTTATCGCGACGTCTATTGGAAGTTTCCTGATTTGTATCCGCTCCGCGGTTGGAAAAAAGCGGCCATGCAAATGATGTACCGTTGGGAAGAACGGTTTTACGAGCGGTACTGCGATGTCATCTTTTTGCCGAGTCTCGAAATGGGAACATATGTCGCGATCCGCCGCCCGATGGTCGATTTGCCGCCGGGTGGGAAGCAAAAGCCGTTTCAGCGGTTCGGGACGGCGAAACAGCCGCTGAATGCCATTTATGTTGGCGGCATCAACAATGCTGACTATGGGCTTTTGCTCCTGCTTGAGGCGATTCGCTTAGCAAACCGCCGCAAGCCGCTTGTTTCGCTCACCGTCGTCTGCCGAAAAGACGAGTACGAGCGGCAGCCGCTTGCGGTGAAAGAAGAGCTTGCCGCCTTGCAAGTGCGCGTCGAGCACGTCAGCGGCGAAGCGCTCGACCGTTTGTATGCGGAGATGGATTTCGCCTTCATCCCGCGGCGGCGGAGCGAGTATAATGATTTTTCCGTTCCCGTCAAACTGGTCGACTATCTGTCGAGCGGCCTGCCGATTGTCGCCACCGCTTGCTCGGCGCAAAAGCGATTGATTGAAGCGGATGGGTATGGCGTCATTTGCGACGACAACCCGTCGTCGATGGCAGAAGCGATCGCCAAGATGGCGGACATGCTCGAGGAGTGCCGCTTGCGCATTGCGCGGACGTTTATGGCGAAACATTCATGGGAAGCGAGAGTGGAAAAGGTGAAAGAAACGTTGGTGGGGGGCCTCCGATGAAAGTCGCCTTATTGGCTCCAAGCAAATCGATCCATACGCATAAGTGGGCCCGCTTTTACCAAACGCAAGGCATCGATGTGAAAGTCGTGACGTTTAAAGACCATTACGGGCCGGAGCAAGCGAAAGAAGTCGAGACAGTCGTGCTGCCGAAATGGCTGCCGGGGAAGTTGTCGTATTTTTCCACTGTCTTTTCATTAAAGCGGCTGCTCGCTTCGTTTCGACCAGATATTTTGCACGCCCATTATGCCTCCAGCTACGGGTTGATCGGGGCGCTTGCTTCGTATCATCCGTTTTACGTCTCCGTCTGGGGACGCGACGTGTATCAGTTTCCGAATGCCAATCGCTGGAACCGACGGATGCTTGAATATACATTGCAGCGAGCGGATGTCATTTGTTCGACAAGTCATGTGATGGCGAAAGAAACCGGAAAGTATACGGACAAACCGATCGAGGTGACGCCGTTTGGGGTGGATGTCGCCCGCTTCAAACCATTGCCGAAACAGCCGAAACGGACCGTGACGATCGGCACAGTGAAAGCTCTTTCGGACAAGTACGGGATCGCTGATTTGATTCGAGCGTTTGCCGTTGTGCACGAGCGGCATCCACAAACGGAGCTGTTGATCGTCGGCGATGGGCCGCAGCGAAGTGAATACGAGGAGCTGTGCGCCCGCCTCGGCATCCAATCCGTGACGACGTTTGTCGGCAAAGTTCCGAACGAACAAGTGCCACTGTACATCAATCAAATGGATATTTTCGCCGTGCCTTCGACTGAAGACAGCGAAAGTTTTGGCGTTGCCGCCGTCGAGGCGATGGCGTGCGGCGTTCCCGTTGTCGTCTCCAACGTCGGTGGATTGCCGGAAGTCGTCCGTGAGGGAACAACGGGGTTGATTGTGCCGAAAAACAGTCCGGAAAAGCTAGCGGAGGCGTTCGAACGGCTGTTGCTTGATGAGAGGCTGCGGCAACGAATGGGGGAAAACGGCGTCAACCATGTTCATGAACATTACGATTGGACGGAAAATGCGATGCGCATGATCCGATTGTATGAACAAACGTTGAAAGGCGGTGGAGGGAGTCGATGAGGAACAAAGCCGTCATATCAGCCGCCGCGGTTGGTGCTCGTTTGTTGCCGAAAGCGGCGGCTAGGACGCGAAGCCGGCGGCTTTCCGTTGGCAAGCTCGTGATGGCCGTTGGCTTACGGCAACGACTATACATCCAAGGACAGCGGAACGATGCCAGGGGGGCGTTGCCCTTTTTCCACGCCTCGTTTGCGCTCGCCTCTTGGCGCTCGAAATGGAACGTTCGTTTGCGATTTTGGGGGAAAGTGGTGTGGAGCGGACGATGAGGATCATTTACCTATGCCAACACTTCCCGCCGGAAACGGGCGCACCGCAAATTCGTGTGTATGAGGTGAGCAAAGAGCTGATCAAACGGGGGCATCAAGTGGAAGTGCTTACGGCATTCCCGCATCATCCGCACGGCGTCATCCCCAAGCCATACCGCGGCCTGTTTTATTTGTTCGAACAATGGGAGGGCATTCCCGTTCATCGGACATGGATTTATCCGTCGCCAAAGGGGAGCTTTTGGAAGCGACTCGCTTCGTATTTTTCGTTTACGTTCAGCTCGTTTTATTCGCTGCTTGTGAAAGCGAAGCCGACGGATGTGATCATTTGCAATTCCCCGCCGTTGTTTTTAGGGATCACCGGGTACGTGGGCGCGAAGTTGAAACGGGCGAAGTTTGTCTTCAACGTCGCTGACATTTGGCCGGAATCGGCCGTTGAGCTCGGCATTTTGAAAAATCGGCTGTTCATCCGAATGGCGAGGTGGCTCGAGCTGTTTTTATACCGGAAGGCTTGGAAAATCGCTGCCGCGACAGAAGGCATTCGCGATTATATGATTGAACAAGGAAAGGCGCCCGAGGATGTCTTTTTATTGCCGAACGGCGTCAACACGGATGTGTTTCGCCCGCTGCCGAAAAACAAAGAGTTGCTTGCGGAATTAGGGCTCGAAGGAAAAGTGGTGTTTACGTACGCCGGAACGATGGGATACGCCCAAGGGCTCGATTCGGTGCTGCGGGCGGCGGCCATCGTCAAAGCAAAAGATGAACGGGCGCATTTCCTGTTTGTCGGCGATGGCCAAGAGCGAGAAAAGCTGATGGCGTTAAAAGAAGAGCTCGGCCTTGACAATGTGACGTTTTACGGATCCGTTCCGGTTGAGAAGATGCCGGAGATTTTCTCCATCACCGATTACAGCATCGTTTCGCTGCGCAACATCGATTTGTTTAAAGGGGCAAGGCCGTCGAAAATTTTCCCGGCGATCGCCACCGGAACCCCGGTGCTGTATTGCGGCGAAGGGGAGAGCGCCGAGATTTTAGAAACATACCATTGCGGAAAAATCGCTCCTCCAGAAAATCCTGAACAGATCGCTGCCGCGGTTCTCGAGTTGCTTTGCCTTCCGAGCGAGGAATACGAAAAGATGGCGGAAAATGGGCGTAAGTTGGCGGTGGAGCAATACTCATGGATTCGCATTGTCGACGATTTGCTTCACGCCCTTGGCGATGAAACAAAACGCGAATCCGTCAGATGGACAGAAAAATAGAAAAAGAAGAAAGGGCGTTCCGCTCACAAAGAAGGACGCCCTTTTTTGTTCCCGAGTGATGCCGAGGTGGAGAGCAAAATCCCGTATGACATCATGGACTCTGTCGCTAGAACGAGACTTCAGCACCGGGGAAGTAGTGTTCTAAAATTTGCTCTGCCGTCCATCCGCGCTCGGCAAATGCTTTTGCTCCGTATTGGCTCATGCCGATCCGGTGCCCCCATCCTTTTCCCGTGACAGTGATCGAGCTAACCCCTGACGGCGAGGCGGAAAGCGGCACGATGCCATCCGTTGTTTGCACCTTGATTCCTTCGACGCCGGCGAGCGAAACGGTTCCGCTCCCTGTTTGGACGGAGTAAGATGACAAGGAAGAGGCGGCGATGTTGCCGCTGGCCGTTTGAATCGACACGGATGGGCCGCTTTTTTGCACTTGAATGTCAAACCAGTTGGACGGCAAGATGCCGTAAAATTGATTGCCGTCTAGCGGGAACAGTTTGCGGATGATCGCTTCATTGCCTTTCACCGTTTTTTCGCCTGCCGAGGTTTCAATCGTGACGGCCCCCACTTCTCCGTTCGCGCCGGTTTTGGCGATCGAGACGTCGTATAAAACAACCGATGGATCGTTGAACCCGAACGAACGCAACAGCACAGCTGGGGAGAAGGTGAATGACCATCGGCTGTACGGCGATGATTCATACGGGTCATCGACGCTCGCCAAATATGGGTAGGCGGTTTGCGACGAGTTCCAGACGTCGCTTACATTGGCGGTTCTGCCGCCGCTTGTCGAGTGGTAATACGTTTCAATGATACTGCCATTATATTTCAGATACCATCCTCTTGTTGCATCCACTGCCGCGTTCGATCGTGGAGATTCTCCATCATATCCTTTATACGTCTGTGTGTTTGGATTGGTCGTCAAACTTGTTTTATGTTTATAGGCATAGTTTCGGGCCGCAATGGCTTGCGCCTTCAGCGCCTCAAGCGGCCAAGAGGCAGGCATCTCGCTCGGCACGACTCCTTTTAAATAATCTTCCATATCTAAAATATTGACAGCATACAAGGCGCTGTTTTGCAGGCGAATGTCGACGCTTCCCCGATACCGCGTTTGGTTCACCTTGACAAGCGACAACGGCGCCGCGCCGATCGTTTCTTGAATGGTAAATCCGGTGCTTGAAAAATCCGTCTTTCCATTGTACGTGACAAACACGGTCGAAGAGGAAGACTGAAATGTCAGATTTGTCCCGCTTGGCAGCGGGGTGATCGTCAACGTCTCTTTATTGACGATTTGATAGTTTCCTTCGACGGCGGCTGTCACCGATGTCCCTTTATATAAAAGGACTTGCACGGGATTGTTGTACGTTTTCACCCCAGCGGCGTTCGACGCGGAAGGAGAGACGATGAGCAAAAACAGGCCGACGGCCAACCACGCCAATTTTTTCACCGTCTACTTCACCTCACCAAATTCAGCGGCCATCCAACCCTGACGCCCATCAGACAGTTGCACGTTGTACCATTTCTCCCCTTTGCTGTTGGTAAACGGCTGAATATAGACCATCTCTGTCCCTTTTGGAACGGTCGCAATAATCGGATAAGAAGTCGTCGCTCCTTTTCGAATATTGACCGCGGCCGTGGCGATGACGTGCTTGGTGCTGTCGCTGCTGACGGCGGATGTCGAGACATCGCCGGAATAAATCCAACCTTTCAACGATGAGGAGAGGATGATGTTGTACCACAATCCTTGGGAAGTAAGGTGCGCCCCGACCACTTGCAGTGAAGCCCCTTTCTGTTTATAAGTGATGACACGGTATCTCGTTGCCGCTCCGCTGCGGACGGCCGCATTGTTTTTCACTACATAGACGACAGAAGGCAAAGAAGGCGAAGCGGGTTTGCTAGCAAGTTGTTGTTGAAGTTGTTGAATTTGTTGTTGCTGGGCGGCCAGTTGTGCTTTCAGGTTGGCAATGTCGTTTTTCATCGGGTTGAGCTGGGAAGTCACCCAGTCGACGCTCGCTAACACGACTTCTTCTGATGCTTTCATCGCCGATGGCGTAAACAAGAGGGCGCCTGCCGTCATTCCGACCGCCAGGCTGGCAGCAACGGCCCATTTGGCTTTTCGTTTCATCATGTTTCATCTCCCCCGTTTTTGGATATGGAAAGAAAGGAGAATAATAGCTTTCCTAAAAGGCCGGTGAAAAACAACGGATTCGCTCGGTTCATGAGGAATCGCAAGGAATGAAAACGCGATGCTGCCATGTTTCTCAGTTTGACGAACTCCGTCGTAAAGCTTTGCAATCCGTTGCATTACCGGCCTTCTCATGCTATTATTCTCCGAACGCGAACAAACTAGAATTGGCTGAAATACTCTTCCAGTCCTTCGCGAATGCCGACGGCCGCTTTTTGGCGGAACGCTTTCGTTTTGAGCTGCGCCTCTTCATTTGGATTGGAGATGAAGGCGAGCTCAACGAGAATGCTCGGCAGCTCGTTTTTCCGGTTGACGTAAAAGTTTTGCGTTTTATGGCCGCGGTCATATGTTCCGAGCTGTTGGACAAGATGTTTTTGCACGATGGCGGCCAACTGCTCGCTTTTTGGCCCATTGAAGTTGCTCGATACGTTGTAGTACGTTGTCGTTCCGCGAGATGTCCGCGAGTATGAGTCGGCGTGAATGCTGATAAAGGCGTCGTAGTCGGAACTGTTGGCGATCCATGTCCGTTCAGACAGCTCCAAAAAGATGTCGGTGCTTCGCGTCAATTTCACGATCGCTCCGGCCCGCTCCAATTCTTCTTTTAGCAATAAGGCGGTGTCGAGAGTAATATCTTTTTCCCGCGTGCCGCCAGGGCCGATCGCCCCGGTGTCGTGCGCCCCATGCCCTGCGTCAATGATGATTTTTTTGCCCTTGAGTCCGGTCTCGAGAATTTTCAGCGCCAATCGGTCGCTGTAATGGCGAAGGGTGAACGTGTACCCCGGTTCAAAGGTGATGAGCAGGCTGCTGCCGGTCCATTCCACGGTTTGTATGCCTGGAATATCGGTCGACGGGACTTCAGCGTAGGAAAACGAGCCGGTGATTTTCAGACGATTGCCCGGCAACAACGAATAGGAGACGCGGAAATTAGACGTTTTTTTCCATGTCAAATAGGCATTGTCGTTGATGGTCGAAAACGTCGGTTCCACGAGACTATTTAAGGCGACGGTAGAGGTGCTCGATTCTTCCACCCATCCGCGGACGCCATTGGATGTTTCGACATTCAGCCATCCATGATATTCGTAAAGGACAGCAAGCCGCTCATTCGCTGCCAACGCCTTCAACGATTGATAGTTCGAAGATGCACCTCGGCGCAGCGGAGTGCCCGCCTGTTTGACGTATACGTAGGATGGGGCTTTTACTTCAAACACCGGCATCCATCCCGTTTTCCCCGATGCAGAGGTGACTTGCACCCAGTCGAACGGAGATGCTTCTGTCGTCTTCAAAACCGTGACCGTTCGGTTTTTCGCAATCCGCTCGATGACGGCGGCGCTCAACGAAGGTTCGGCAAACAGCGCCGCATTAGTGGTTGTCACCTGCTTTTGCATCCCCTGGCTGGCTGGTGGGGAAAGGTAGGATTTGGTTACAACCGTCTCGTGCACCCAGCCGAGCGTTTTTCCATTGAGGGACACTTTGTACCAAAGCGCTCCCGACGCATCTTTGGCGCTTGACAGGCTGTTCAGTTTGGTTCCTTTTTTCAGTTGGGTGACGACTTTTGCTTTTAAAGATGGAGCTTGCCGCACATTGGCGACCGAAACGCTGACCGTCAGCGGCTGGCCTGAGACGCTGGACGTATCCGAGACACCGCTTGGAACCGACATGGTTGATGACATCGTCAACACTTTTTCCGACACCCATCCCCGGACATGTCCGAGATCAACGCGGCACCAAAGTTCCTGACCATTTGTGACGAACAAATCGATCACTTTGACAGATTGACCGCGTGACACTGTAGCGACGGCGCGGTAATGGACGCTCGCCCCGCGGCGAACCGGGGAGGACTGCACAACGTTCATGAATGTCGGCAAAAGTGTCGGAAGCTGTTTGAGTATGTAGATCTGTTCCGTTTTCACCCATCCTTTGACTCCCGCCCACTCCACACGCACATACTGTTCCCCGAGCGAATTGGTGAACTCGGCAATGATGGAGACGACATCGCCGTTAGACAGTGTTTTGACGACCGGATAGTAAGGGGATGCCCCCTTGCGCATCGCGATGTCGTTGGCGGCGATCACCGCACGCTTTCCGACGAGCATGGAAGGCGGTTGGTTAGAAAAGCTGTCCGCACGCGTCCAGCCGGTGACGCCTCCGTACTCGATGCGGTACCACGTTTCACCATAGGCATTTTGAAACTCGTCTATGACTTTCACTTGTTGGCCAGCGGGAATCGAGCCAACGGACCGATATGAATCGGTTGCCCCTCTTCTCAGCAACGAGTCTTGCTTGGCGAACATCACGTTAGGGAAGGCGGAAGAGACATGCGCTTCAGAAAAGTCGTCTGCCCGCGCCCAGCCTGTGATGCCCTTATATTCGATGCGATACCACGTTTCGCCAGCAGCGTTTTGGAACTTGTCGATGACCTTTACTTGTTGGCCAGCGGAAATGGATTCGACGATTTGATAGGAATCCGTCGCTCCTCTCCTCAGCAAAGCGTTATGCTCCGCGACCATGAGTGTCGGTGAGGATGAGGACGGACTTCCATCGGCGGCCAAGGCGGCCGACGGCCACAGCGGGCAAGTCGCTAACAAGACGGAAAGAAGCGTTTTTTTCAAGGATTCGATCCCCCCTTTTTTCTCAAGTTTGCGTTTTCTATACTATCATAGCGAATTTTGCCGTTTTATCCAACCCGAATTCAGTCCTATTATGAGAAAAAATGAAAAGTTTTGTTGAAAAAGAGAAAAAAACAGAGGACATGAAAAGTTGTGTTCTTTCATCATCATTGCGGCATGATATACGCTGTAAATGGAAAAAGGCGCCCCATTGCTTTTGGGAGCACCTTCTTTGTGATCGTTAATTTTGGTTTTGTGTGGATGGTGAATTGCTGCGCGTGAGGGAGGCGTTGGACGTCTCGAGCGCTTGCCGCAGCGTTTCATTGATTGAGCTGACCGATTGCTCGTCGGGGATGTAGTAGTACACGCCGTTGATTGTTTCGTCGTATCCTTTCAAATGCAAATTTTCTACATCCGCGTTTTTCATTTTTTGATAGACATAGATGAACGATAACAAATCGGCCGGAGGGATGTTCGTCCGCACGTGATCCCCTAAATCGGCGATGATGTCATCCAGCTTCGGCAGCGAGGTGATGGATGTGCTTTTGTCAATAATGGCACGAATGACTTGTTTTTGCCGCTCGTTTCGGCCAAAGTCGCCGCGGGGGTCCGATTTTCTCATGCGCACATAGGCGAGCGCTTCATTGCCATTCAACTCTTGTTTGCCTTTATGGAACGTATGCCATTTGAGGGAGCCGGTCAGTTGGGCTTTGAATGTGAACGGAACATCCACCGTGACGCCGCCTAAGGAATCGACAATTTTCTGGAACCCGTCAAAATCGGTTGTCACGTAATAGTCAATCGGTACATCGATCAGCTCATTGACGGCTGCAATGGTCGATTGAATGCCGCCTTGACTGTAAGAATGGGTGATTTTGTCTTTCCGCCCTTCGCTCGGGATGTAAACGCGCGTGTCGCGCGGAATGCTCAACAAATACACTTTGTTCGTCTTCGGATTGACGGTCAAAAGCATGACGACATCAGACCGCCCCTCCTCGTCGTGGTACTGGTTTTCCACTCCGACTAACAGAACGGTAAATGGGTCTTTGCGCACCTCAATGTTTCTTGCCGGCTGATCAAGCGCTTGATACATTTTGCTTGACGCCTGTTTCGTCTCGGAGTAAATATTGTAGCCAAAGGCGCCGACACCCCCGAGCAAAAGAAGAAACACGAGCAAAAATAATCGGCGGAGCCGCTTTTTTTTCTTTCGCTTTTTCACCGTTTTTCTTGTATGATTCATCGTTTAACCCTTCTTTCCTTTCCAGTTTCGTTTTAGGAAGACGGAAGCAACCGTTCGGCATACTCCATCGCTCCCGCCTGAATGTCCGCCCTTCCGTTTGTCAGTTCGGTCATCCACTCGCCGAACGAAGACTGGCTGTCCTCGGGAACGAGAACATCAAACGTGACGCGGTCGGCATATTGGATATTTTTAATAGTATATACGGAAGAGCGCAGCTCATTTTCCACCTTCCCAAGCCACGAATAGTCAATCATCACCTGCATGACGCGCATGAGCCGGCGTTCGACGATGCCTGCGGCGTTCAGGCCTTCTGAGACGGCGCGGCTGTATGCACGCACCAAGCCGCCCGCACCGAGCTTGATGCCGCCGAAGTAGCGGGTGACGACGGCGACGGTGTCTTTCAATCCTTTTTTCTTCAGCACTTCAAGCATCGGCACCCCTGCGGTGCCGCTCGGCTCACCGTCATCGTTCGCTTTTTGGATTTGGTCATGCTCCCCAATCAAATAGGCGGAGCAGTTGTGGGTGGCATCCCAATGCTTCTTCTTGATCTGTTGAATAAAGGCGATAGCCTCTTCTTCCGTTTCCGCGCGGTTGACATAGCAGATAAACCGTGATTTTTCAATTACGATTTCGTGTTCACCGTATCCTTTAACCGTGTAATATTTTTGCAACAAAACGAAACACCTCAACGATCAACATCGTGCAAACGGTTTATTTGTTTATTTTTGCAAGAACGGCTAGCGCTCTACTCTCATTATGGTAAACTAAAAATAGAGCATGCTTTTATTATTATAAATCGACAACTTTTTTCCTTCAAACAAATTTTGCTGGCGCCCATGCGCACCGCTTGGCAGCGCTGTTGGAGGTTGGCAAATGGCTAAGGCAAAACAGTGGGACGTAAAGCAGTTAGATCGGATTGTCGAAAAAATGATTGACACCGTTCAACATAGCAAAGACGAAATTTTCCGCATCGGGGAGCAGTCGCGTCAAGAGCACGACCATTTGCTTCGCGAACTTGAGGAGGTGAAGCGGCTGACCGTGCAGGCGATCGGAGAAGCGGATCAGCTGGAAATGAAGGCGCGTCAGGCGCGCCGCCGCCTGTCGGAAGTGAGCCAAAACTTTTCGACCTACTCGGAGCAAGATATTCGCGAGGCGTATGAAGCGGCGCACGAGCTGCATATGAAGCTGACGATGGTGCGCGAGCGGGAGAAACAGCTGCGGCTGCGCCGTGATGAACTCGAGCGGAGATTGGCGAGCTTTGCGCAAATTATCGAACGCGCCGATTATTTAGTCGGGCAAATTACGGTCGTGCTCCACTACTTAAACAGCGATTTCCGCCAGGTCAGCGAGCTCGTTGAAGGAGCGAAGCAAAAGCAGGAATTTGGGCTGAAAATCACCGAAGCCCAGGAAGAAGAGCGGCGTCGGCTGTCGCGGGAAATCCATGACGGCCCGGCGCAGCTGCTTGCGCATGTCCTGCTTCGATCGGATCTCGTCGAAAAGGTGATCAAAGAGCGAGGGACAGAGGCGGCGATCGCCGAGATTCGTGATTTTCGCAAAATGGTGCATTCGGCTTTGTCCGAAGTGCGCCGCATCATTTACGATTTGCGGCCGATGGCGCTTGATGATTTAGGATTGGTTCCGACGCTAAAAAAATACTTGCAAACGACCGAAGAATATAATAACGGAGTCCACATTTCCTTTGTACATATCGGCGAAGAAATTCGGCTGCCGTCGCGGATGGAGGCGGCCGTGTTTCGCCTTGTCCAAGAATCGGTGCAAAACGCCTTGAAGCATGCCGAAGCGCGCCACATCGACGTCAAAATGGAAGTGACGTGCCACCATCTGCTTGTCAGTGTCAAAGACGATGGCAAAGGATTTGATCCATTGGTCAAAAAAGAAAATGCGTTCGGCTTGATTGGCATGCGGGAGCGGGTGGAGCTACTCGGCGGCACGCTCGACATCCGCTCAAAGATTGGCAGCGGAACGACCGTGTTCATTCGCGTTCCGCTCGACCGTTCGACTGACGAAACGAACAAGGAGGAGAGGAAACGATGAAAACACGCATCGCGATTATCGACGATCACCAGCTGTTTCGCGAGGGCATCAAGCGCATTTTGGAATTTGAGGGCGATTTTGAAGTCGTGGCGGAAGGAAGCGACGGAAGCGAAGTGCTTTCGATCGTCGAAACATACCGCCCCGATTTGGTGCTGATGGACATCAATATGCCGGACATCAACGGCGTGGAGGCGACGAAACAGCTGATCGAAGCTTACCCTGATACGAAAGTCGTCGTGTTGTCGATCCATGACGATGAACACTATGTGATGCGCGCTTTGCAGATGGGGGCGACGGGGTATTTGCTGAAGGAGATGGATGCCGATACGCTCATTGAGGCGGTGAGAATCGTCGCGGAAGGCGGATCGTATTTGCATCCGAAAGTGACGCACAACTTGATTCGCGAATACCGCCGCTTGACGTCGGAAAAAGGCGGCGTGGTGGTCAAACAAGAAGTGCGTCGTCCGCTGCATTTATTGACGCGGCGCGAGTGCGAAGTGCTGCAGCTGTTGGCCGACGGCAAAAGCAACCGCGCCATCGGCGAAGCGCTGTACATTAGCGAAAAAACAGTGAAAAACCACGTCAGCAGCATCTTGCAAAAGTTAAACGTCAATGATCGGACGCAAGCCGTTGTGGTCGCGATCAAAAACGGCTGGGTGGAGGTGCGCTGAACGGAACGGGGGCTCTCGCCAGTCTTTGCAGCGGTGCGTTGACGATCGAAGCGGCTTCCTGTGGCATCGATGCGCCGTTTGGCGGCGAAGGAGCGGCTTGGGCAAAGCGTTGCATGAGGATCAACGATGTTCCGCTTCACGGTCTGCCCGCGTTCTTTGCCTCCTCATGCATCGAGCGGTGGTGGACAACGAGTCTTTTTGGTATAATGGCAGAAAATGCTGAATCAGGAAGGAATGGCATCTGTGAAAATTGCGATTGTCACCGATAGCACGGCTTATTTGCCGAAAGACGTGCGCGAGCGGCTCGGCATCCGGATGATTCCGCTCAGCGTCATTTTTGGGGACGAAACATATCGCGAAGAGATCGATATGACGGCGGATGAATTTTTTGTCAAAATCAAGCAGAATCCTAAGCTGCCGACGACATCGCAGCCCTCAGTCGGCGAATTTGTCAACTTGTTCACTGCCATTCGTGAGGAAGGGTACGACGCTGTCATCAGCATCCACCTTTCAAGCGGCATCAGCGGCACGTATCAAGGCGCGGTGACGGCGGGAACGATGGTCGATGGTCTGCGCGTTTACGCCTATGATTCGGAAATCAGCTGCATGGCGCAAGGGTTTTACGCCATCGAAGCCGCCGAGATGGCGAAGGCGGGGAAAATGCCGGAGGAGATTCTCGCCCGTCTTGATGAGATGAAGCGGACGTTGCGCGCCTATTTTATGGTCGACGACTTGTCCCACCTGCAGCGTGGCGGACGGCTCACTGGCGCGCAGGCGTTCATCGGCGGCCTCTTGCAAATCAAGCCGCTCCTTCGCTTTGAAAACAAAGTGATCGTGCCGTTTGAAAAAATCCGCACGCGCAAAAAGGCGGTGCAACGCATCGAAGAGCTGTTCGCCGAAGATGCGGAAAAGGGTGTGCCGCTCAAAGCCGCCATCATCCACGCCAACCAGCCCGATGAAGCGCACCGCTGGCGCGATGAGCTGTCCGCCCGCTATCCGCACGTCGAATTTTCGATCAGCTATTTTGGCCCCGTCATCGCCACGCACGTCGGCGAAGGGGCGCTCGGGCTGACGTGGTATCAGCCATAAGTCGAGGCCGCAAAGCGCCGCCTCGAGGCGCTGCAGCCGAGCACAAGGCGGAACGGTGTGCTCCGCCTTGTGCGGCGGCGAATTTGTTTTACATTCGTTTTCTCACCTCCTTATGAAACGGACCGGAGATGTGGGGCTGGCCGAACTTGTCGAACCGTTTTCCTTTCCTGAAAAATTTGTCGCTATTTCCCCGGGAATGTTGTCGAAACACGTTGTCGATCGACTCGATGACTCTCTGTGGATCTTTGATGTTGTCGGATTTCGCTTTATCCTTTTCTTTCGAAGGTCGATATGTCGTGAAAAAGAGGGTCAAACCACATCTTGACTCCATTGGGAAGCCCTTTTTGCCTCCACTTTCTTTGCCGATCGAAGGCTGCCGTTTTTTGCTTCCTCCCCATCTTTTCATCATTTTGTTAGAAGGGCGGTGATTTGCTAGCACAACCGCTTTCTCGCTTCGTTTCTCAACTAGAAAAACCTTGTAGCGTCGTTCCTTCTTTTCACACATTCAACTCATCGATCAAGGGGAACAGCGGTTTTCCACCCGCCTTTTAGGGAAAAACATCGTCAGCTCTGCTCTTTCTCCATAACACTGGCTCATTGATGCGCTCAAAGCCTTTCAACCTGGGGGAGCGCGTTTTTACCGCATCACTGCGCCACCCGCTCTTTTTGGCTCCCAGCTCGGGAACATGCTTTTCTTGAATTTCAAAAGGAGTGATGCTCATTGTACATTCTCCCATCTTCTGTTGCTTCGCCGCTCGTTTCCTGGCTGAACGGTCAGCGTCTCCCGCGGGAGCAGCTGCCGTTTCCCGATGGAGAAGTCGCTGCCGCCATCCAGACCGGTTTGCTTCACGAACAGCCCGGGCTCATCAAAACAGCGCGCGCCTGGCGCTGCGTCCGTTGCGGAAATAACGATCCTCATCTTTTTGCCGCGTTTCCGTGCGCCCGCTGCGGGGCAGATTGTGCGTATTGCCGCAAGTGTCTCGTGATGGGGCGCATCAGCTCCTGCACTCACCTTGTGCACGTGACGATGCCGCTTCCGTCCGAGCCGCACGAAGCGCCGCTCGCTTGGGACGGGGAACTGTCCGCCGCCCAAGCGGAGGCCGCGCAGGCTGTCCGACAGGCGGTGCTGGACCGAAGCGAGCTGATCGTTTGGGCCGTATGCGGGGCAGGGAAAACCGAGATGTTGTTTCCCGCCATCGCTGCCGCCTTGGAGGAAGGTTGGCGCGTTGGCCTCGCCACGCCTAGAGTGGACGTTGTCCGCGAGCTCGCTCCGCGCTTCCGCCAGGCGTTCCCGCGCGTTTCGCTCGCCGTATGGCACGGCGGAAGCGATGAGCGCGGGCGGATCGCTTCTTTGGTCCTCTCCACCACCCACCAGTTGCTGCGAGCCTACCGCGCATTTGACGTTATGATCGTCGATGAAGTCGACGCCTTCCCGTATTCGGTTGAACCGATGCTTGAATACGCCGTCAGTCAAGCGCGGAAAGAACGATCAAGCCTCATCTATCTCACCGCCACTCCCTCCCGCGCTTGGCAACGTGACATTGCGCGTGGCAAACGGAACGCCGTCGTCATCCCCGCCCGCTATCACGGCCATCCGCTCCCCGTCCCCGTGCTTGAATGGTGCGGCAATTGGCGCAAGCGGTTAGAGCGCGGCCGCTTGCCCGAAAACGTCCTTGCGTGGGTTCTCCATCGTTTGGAACAGAGAAAGCAGGCGTTTTTGTTCGTTCCCCATATCGATGAGCTTGAAGCTGTCACCCGCCTGTTGCAACGAGTCGATGCCCGCATCGTCGGCGTTCATGCCGAAGCCCCGGATCGCGCCGATCATGTGCAGGCGTTTCGCGACGGGCGCGTTCCGCTGCTTGTGACGACGACGATCCTTGAACGGGGAGTGACGGTGCCGAACATCGATGTCGCCGTTCTCGGTGCCGAAGACCGCATCTTTACGGAAAGCGCTCTTGTGCAAATCGCCGGCCGCGTCGGCCGCCACGCGGCGTTTCCGGATGGCGACGTCCGCTTTTTCCATCACGGAAAAACGAACGAGATGGTGCGGGCGCGCCGCCACATTGTCCGCATGAATGAGACAGCGAAGAAAAGGGGGTTGCTGCATCGATGAACTGCCTCCTTTGCCATTCTCCGTACAACCCGATCACGAGCTGGCGCCAGCTGTTTCTTCTTGAAGACCCAGACGTCCTTTGCCCGCGCTGCCGCGGGTCGTTCAAACTCATTGACGGCCGCCTTTGCGAGATGTGCGGCCGCCCGCTCGAGGAAGCCAAGCCATCGCTGTGCGCCGACTGCCTTCGGTGGCAGGAAGATGAACAATGGGGGAGGGTGCTCGTGAAAAACCGATCCGTCTATCTATACAACGACTGGATGAAAGACGTCGTCGCCTTATGGAAATTCCGCGGCGACTATGTCATCGTCGAGGCATTCCGCCGTCCGTTTTCCCAAGCGTTTCGCCGACATTTCGGCCGCGATTGGCACATCGTCCCAATCCCGCTGAGCCCCGAACGGCTGTATGAGCGCGGCTTCAACCAAGCGGAAGCGCTCGCCCGCCTGCTTCCATCCCTGTATTTCCCTTGGCTGGCCCGTAAACATTCCGAAAAGCAATCGAAAAAATCGCGCCGCGAGCGGATGGAGACCGACAACCCGTTTTTTCTCTCCGGACATCCGCCGATTGACGGAAAACGAATCGTTCTCATCGATGACATTTACACGACGGGCATCACCGTCCGCCACGCGGCCCTTGTTTTGCTTGAAGCGGGGGCGGCAGAGGTGGGGGCGTTGACGCTCATTCGCGCGTAACAGTGTAAACATTGGAAGCCTACGTGCCGATATAATAAAGTAGGAGAACAAAGAGCGAGGAAGAATGATGATGCGTATCCATCACGATCAACGATCCAATGAGGTCGCCGCACCGGCTGTTTCATTGCAGCCGGGGAGCGTGCAGATGGCGGTAATGAAAGAAAGGTTCAACGATCAAGAGGCCGTGGTCGCCATCGGCCAACAGGATGTACGCGTCCACTTTGTGGATGGCGTCCCAAGCGAACGTTCGTTTATGGTGCGGCTTGTGAAGCAAGAAGGTGGAACTTGGATGGCGCAAGCGGTGCCACTATCATCTATAGGGCGGTTTCTGCCATCTTCGTTGGACGATGGAATCGATTCATGGCTGTCGGCCCGTGGCATTCGCCTGACCGAAAAGGAAAAAGAAGCCGTTCGTCGTTTTTGGGAGACGGAAGGCGGCTCGATAAAGAAAAAACAGGAAACCTTCGCTGCTTTGGCGGCGAAACAGCTCGAGGTGACCGAGACGCATTTGCGCCTAGCGCATGAAGCGCTCCATGGCCCGCCGCTCGGAGACCTGTTGGCGCCGTTGTTGACGAAAACGGAACCGGAAGAAACCCATGAAGCAAAAGCGGCGCCTGTTCGTGAACAAACGGAGCGATTGGAAGGTTCGCGCGCGTATGCGGTTGCATCGGAGCTGGTTCTTCCAACGGCAGAGGCTCGGACGTTTGTCATGACGGCAGTGACAGAAAAAATAAGGCAATTGGTCCACGATTTTCGCGTTTGGCAGCGTGATATGGTCCGTCAGCTCGAACAATTTGCGCATGCCGCTGCCCAACAGTCGACAGAGCGAGCCGCGCCGCTTGTTGAGTCGCTCATTCATTCACTCGACCGCATGCTGTTGCACGGGGAATGGTTGTTGTTTACTGACATGAAAACGGAAACGAAGTTGCTTGAGGCGGGGGCGAAATTGGCAGAAGCGAAACGCGGCCTTGCTGAAGGAAAGACGGACGAAGCGGCCAAGACGGCGCGTGAAGTGAAAGCGTTGTTGGAGTCGCTCCGCTTTCAGCCATCTGAACAAAAAGTACAGCGGTTTTTCATGGAATCGGAAGCGTGGCAGGGCACGAAGCCGCACGAGCAGCTGTCGCGCCTTCTGAAACATGTGGACCAAGCGCCCAACGATGGCGCATTATCGGCGAGAGGAGTCTTTGAATCGCTGCGCCGCCTCGGCTTTTTCCATGAACAAGAGACCGCCCGTGCGCTCTTGAGCGGAGAGCGATTACAGCCGGTCGAGAATTTGAAGGCGATGCTGCTGTCATGGGTTGAGGAAGGAACCGCTCCCGCGCAGGCGGAACGGCTGCTCATGAATCTTACCGGCCAACAGTTGCTCAACAAATTTACTGTTGACAGCCACACCCAAACTATGTTGTACCAGTGGCCACTCTCGCTTCATGGTGAGATGGCGACCGTACATGTGCACGTCAACGCTCGCAGCGGTGACGGACAGCTTGACTGGCAAAACTGCCGCCTCTACTTTTTGTTGGACACGAATCAAGGCAAAGTCGGCATTTCCTTGCAGGCGATCGAACGGCAGCTGTCCGTAACGGTGGAAACAGAATACGAGCGGTTGGCGGCGGTGTTGCAGTCATATGCGGCGACAGTCAAAGATCATTTGGAACAGATCGGTTATCGGGTGCAACGCCTCACTTTCCAACCGATGAACTCCCAAGACCAAGAGCGGGCGGCGACAGACAGAGTGAAGACGGAAAACGAAACGAGCCGGTAGCGTCAAAAGTTCTATGAAAACTCCACACAGATCATCCCATTGAGCATCGTGGGGCATGCGGAGGGCCGGATTCGCCCTTGACCAACACCCGCCAAAGGTGCGGAAGAGTCGTCAAGGGCGACGGGGACAAAAAAGAAGGCAATAAGAAAGCCGCCCTTGCCATGACCGAATTTTACCTTTGGCGGTGTTCGGTTGGTCAAGGGTTCGCTTCGCCGAATCCGGCAGGAGTTCTGTTCAACGGGCTCCAGAGGACAAAAAAGTCAGGCCGCCTCTTGTTGGAGAAACGCTTGTGCCATGGCGATCAGCTTCGTCCACCGGGCCGGCATATGCGGAAGATCCGCCAGTTCCGGGATGACGACCGGCACCCGGCCTTCGAGCGCGCTGTGTGGGCGCAGAAAGTTGAAATACGCCACAAACAGCGTCACAAAGGACACCGAGCCTTCTTCCGCACCAAACCCATGGGTCGGGCGGTAGTTGCCTTTAAAGGTCCGGTTGAATCGCTCGATGATCTGCTTGAGAGGGCGAAACTCTTCCGAGACCGGATCCTCATTGGTCAGCCCGATCACTTGGCGGACGTCAAATGAAATCCCGTGTTGGGCGAAGAAGTGTTGCGCCAGCAGATAAATCGGGTTGCCATCCACGACGAACGACAAGTCGTCTGGGAGGGACGCTAGCTTCCTGAGGACATCATCGATGGCCTTGATGGCCGAGAGCGTGTCCCGGTTGGGCGAGACGCGATACGACAGCACGATCTTTTTGACGGCGTCAAACATAAAGAACAGGTAATGCCAGCGCCCTTTGACGCGAATATACGTCTCGTCCCCGCAAAACGAACCGGACAGCTCATACGGGAACCGGTCGACAAAGGGCTTGATCCAAAGCGCGACGCTGTTGGCGTAGTTGAGCACCGTCTGATGGGAGATCGAGACGCCATGGATGTCCTTCATGGCGGCGGCGGTCTCCCTCGAGGACATCCCAAAGTTGACGTAGTACGTCAACACGAGCCCCAACACGTGCGGCGACGCAGCCAGCCGGGACAAATCGACCTTCGGCTTGATGAGCGACGAGGAAGCCAACGGGAGAAAGTCAAACAAGAACTCTCGAAACAAATACCGCACCTTGAAGGCTTGAGGATCCTGTTGAAACTGTTGGCGCTCCTTCTTCGTCATCCGGCGAAGGTTGGCCTGGTAAAACGGGCAAGCGTTGTTCTTGCACTTATAGATGTTGTATTCTTTGCGTTCCTTGATTTTTTCCAGCGTCTTTTTGCAGTGCGGGCAGCGAAAGACCGCTTGCTTGGTGAACCGATTTCGGTGGTTGAACCGGCACTGGCACACTTTGCATTGGTATTGCCCTTTTCCGCCGTTATTGGCGTACAGGTAAGAAGAGGGAGCCTGGCAGCGAGGGCAGGTCAACGAATCCGGAACACGGTGTTTCGCATTCGCGCGGCGCTGGATGGGCCGTAAAGGACGTCCGTGCTGGGCTTCATAGTCTGCCAACAGCTTTCGGTAATCAAGGGTTTCCGGCACATCGATGATCGGAAGGTCATCGACCTGAAGTTTCCGGTACGGCTTTTGGATGGGTTCGTCCAAGTCCTCGAGATTCAAGGATTTTCCCACGATCACACCCATCAAATACACAATGATTTGATATTGGGTCTTGATTATTTCGAGCAAATAGGCTAATAATTGAGGTAACAAAGCTTGTCACTCCTTTGTTTTGGCTGTTGGGTGTCGTTACCTCAATGATGGCCGAAAACAACGGGGGTGGCAAGCTTTTTTTCTTCCAACCGTTGAAACTCAAGGGAAAACCGTGAGTGTGGAGGATAAACTTTTGACAATACCAACGAGCCAGTGGGAGTGGACGATATGAACAGACACCGTTACGCCCCTGCTTTCAAATCATATGAGCAACATCTTGGCCGACAGCCGCGGCAGCTTGCTGATGAGGTGGCCGACAAGGCGGGGCGGGCGGGCATTCCGATGCCCCATGACCGGGAGTTGCTGAGACAGCTGGTCGATCCGGTGCCGCGCGTCCCGCCGCAGCTTTACGCGGTGATCGGGGAAGTTTTAAAATGGATTCAGAAGCTTGATGAACAAGGCGGTAGGAGCGAAGAAGATGGAGATCAATAAAATTGCCAACACCCCATCGGTTCCAATCGGCAAAAAAGCGGCGGCTTCTTTTTCGCCATCCGTGTCATTTGCCGAGCTGACCGCCAAGGAGCAGGAAAAGCTGCGAAACGAGCGGCTGAGGCAGCTGGCGGATGAAATCGAACAGCAGGGAAAAAAACTGGCCAAGTTGCGGACGGTTGACGATTTGCGGCGGTATAAACAGCTCGTCAGACAAATGCTCGATGAAGCGGTGAACCATGGCTTGAAACTGACGGAGCAGTATGGGTTCCATTGGAGCGGCCGTTCCCGCGTCTATCATATCGTCAAAACGATCGACCAAAAGCTGCTGGACGTCACAAACGCGGTGCTCGAGCAAGAACGGCCGAGGATTGATTTGCTGCAGACGTTGGGGGAAATTCAAGGGTTGATCGTCAATTTGTATACGTAATGGGCACATTGGGAGGGGAGAATGATGAACTTAGAAAATTGCCCGGTTTGCGGCCGTCTGTTTGTCCGCTCGCCGTTTCGCGATATTTGCCCGTCTTGTCATGAAGAAGAAGAACGGCAATTTCAAACCGTGGTCCAATTTTTGCGGCGCCGGGAAAACCGGTTGGCGACGATGGAGCAAATTGTCGATGCGACAGGGGTGCCTGAGACGCTGCTGGTCAAATTCATCAAAAGCGGCCGCTTAACGTTGGCGCAGCTGCCGAATTTAGGATATCCGTGCGACCGTTGCGGCAAGCTGATCCGCGAAGGCAGAATGTGCGCTGACTGTTCAAAAGATTTGCAAAGGCAGCTGGAAATGGCGAAAAAAGAAGAAGAACAGAAGAAAAAACAAGTGTTTCGCACGTATTACACCGACGAAGAGCGAAATGGCCGCTAAACAAATGAACGGATTGACCGATAATAGTAGTAAGGCAACAACGGGCGGAACGGATAGGAGGAATCGCAGTGAGAATCGATAACCGGTTTTTGATTGGCGTTCATCCCTACCGTCAGTACTCGGGCATCCCACAAGGAAAAACAGGGCAACCCGGGCGGCGGGATCGCGTCGAAATTTCCGAGGCGGCAAAAGAGCTGCAGCAACGCTCCACTTGGGCCGCCGAGCGGGAAGAGAAAGTGCGCCGGTTGAAGGAACAAATCGACAACAGAACGTATGAGATCGATGCCCGCGCCATTGCGGAGAAACTATACAAGTTCTATAAGGGCGATGGCCAATGAACACAAGGGTAGAAAATCGCCGAACCGATGATGAACAGCGTGCGCCAGCGCTGCAGCTGATGGCGCTCCTTGACCGGCACTTGACGCTGCACCGGCATTTGCTTCAATTGGCCTATCAAAAAACGGACGTATTAAAACGAGGCGATATGGACGGATTAATGCAGCTGATCCAAAAAGAACAAACTGCTATCGCCGCCATCCAGCAGCTCGAGCGCGAGCGGGCACAACTCGTCGCCGCATGGTCCGATGGCGGGCATCCGCTGACATTGGCCGATTGCTTGCCGAAAATGGACGAGGAGGAGCGGCAAAAAGCCGAACAGTTGGCTAGCGAGTTGCTCGACGTGATCAACGAACTCCAGGCAGTCAACGAGCTGAATGGGCAGCTCATCCGCCAGTCGCTGCAATGGGTGACGCTGATGTTGGACCAATTGATGCCGCAGCCGCCCAACGTGAACTATACCGCGCCAAACCAATCAACGAGACAATATGGACATGGACGAAGCCGTTCACTCTTTGATTCCAAAGCATAGCAGCACAAGTCACCGACGGAAAATAAGGAGAGATCGATCCATCCAACAGCCGTCAAAACGAAACAGAGCCGCTAGGCAGAAAACAGCGGACAATCATTAGAAGATGAAAAGGAGGGGCACGATGGGATCGACGTTTCACGGGCTTGAAGTCGCCAAGCGCGGCATGGCCGTGCAGCAAATGGCGCTATACACGACCAGCCATAACATTGCCAACGCCAATACGCTCGGCTATTCCCGTCAGCGTGTCAATTTTGTCCAAAGCGAGCCGTACCCGCCGGCTTCCCTCAACCGCCCGCAAATTCCGGGACAGATGGGGACGGGGGTCGAGGCGGGGTCGATTGAGCGGGTGCGTGAAAGTTTTTTAGATATTCAATATCGCGGGGAAAATAACAAGCTTGGCTACTGGGAAGCGCGAGCAGACGCCCTAAAAAAAATGGAAGATATCATGAACGAACCATCGGACAGTGGCTTATCGAAAACGATGGATCAGTTTTGGCAAGCGCTGCAAGATTTAAGCGTGAATCCGGAAAATGAAGGGGCGCGTTCGGTCGTTCGTCAACGCGGATTGGCGGTTGTGGAAACGTTTCATTATTTACATGACTCGTTATCACAAATTAAAAATGATTTAGGTCATGAAATTGGTGTCACGATTACAGAAATCAACTCTCTGGCACAACAAATCAGCAAAATCAACCAACAAATCAGCGAAGTCGAGCCGAATGGCTATTTACCAAACGATTTATACGATGAGCGCGACCGCTTGATTGACGAACTGTCAAAATTAGTGAACGTACAGGTTGAGAAAGTTCCAAGCGGTGGAAACGCGTTAAAGATAGCAGAAGGAACGTATAATATTTATCTAGTGGATAGTAACGGGAATCCGATTTTAGATAGTAACAACCAAAAAATTTACTTAGTTCAAGGAAATCATACGAATGCATTTTCTCTTCCAAATGGAATCGGAGGCGATATTGACGGAGATGGTGTTAAAGAAACTCCGATAAGTGATATTGACAATGTGCAAATAGGCAGAGTTTCCATTTCAATCACATCGTTTCCATCTGGAAAATTACTAGGATTGATAGAATCGTTTGGTTATAAAGATTCTTCAGGAAATGTAAAAGGCATTTATCCTGAGATGATTAACAATTTGGATAATCTAGCGTATACGTTTGGAACAGTATTCAACGCTGTTCATAAAGAGGGTTACGGACTGAACAGTGCTGCAAAAGCTCCTGCATTTTTTGATGTAACAGTTCCGGGAGCTGCTAAGAACATTAAGTTATCATCGGCAATCGATGATCTTTCTAACATTGCAGCTTCCACCAAACAGGGCGTCTCTGGAAATGGAAACAATGCTCTTAACTTAGCAAGCGTTGGAAAAATACTATTGTCGTCTGGAACAGTGAACTTAATAGATGTATCAATAAGTTTGCCGACCTCACTTCCTTTAACATCAGGTACGATT
Organism: Geobacillus sp. FSL K6-0789; assembly: GCF_038593135.1. Classification (NCBI taxonomy): domain Bacteria; kingdom Bacillati; phylum Bacillota; class Bacilli; order Caryophanales; family Anoxybacillaceae; genus Geobacillus; species Geobacillus sp. FSL K6-0789. The sequence continues at coordinate 2,787,537 of NZ_CP151966.1, read as the reverse complement.
CAATCTAATTACCAAGGATGGATTGGAAAGCTTGGTGTGGATGGACAGCAAGCTGAACGATTGAAAAATAACAGTGAAGTGTTACGTCAGTCTGTAGAGGAACGTCGTCAATCGGTCAGCTCGGTATCACTAGATGAGGAAATGACAAACATGATTAAATTTCAACATGCATACAACGCAGCAGCACGCCAAATTACCGCCATCGATGAAATGCTCGATAAAATTATTAACGGCATGGGCATTGTAGGAAGGTAGGTGAACAAACATGCGCGTAACGCAAGGGATGTTGACAGGGAATATGCTTAGGAATTTAAGCGCCAGCTATGCGCGGCTTGGCAAATATCAAGATCAACTGGCAACAGGAAAAAAAATTAATCGTCCATCCGATGATCCAGTTATCGCAATGAAAGGGATGGTATACCGTACAAACTTAACAGAAGTTGAGCAATTTAAGCGCAACTTTTCCGAAGCATACAACTGGATCGAAAACTCGGATGCAGCGCTTGATAAAGCGACACAAGCGTTGCAGCGCATTCGCGAGCTTGTGGTGCAAGCGAGCAACGATACGTATGAAGTAAGCCAACGTGCAGCGATTTCGGAGGAAATTAAACAATTAACGGAACACTTAGCTTCTATTGCCAATACAAAAGTCGGAGATAAATATATTTTTAATGGTACGGATACGCTGAAACAACCAGTAGATTTAAGCCGAACTCCGCCAGTTGTATCGCAGAACACGGATGAAATAAAAATCGAATTATCGAAAGGGATTTATATTCCTGTAAACGTGAATCCGACAAAAGTATTTAATTACGACAATACCGCAAAAGGAAACGGATTATTTAGTGATTTAGAATTTTTAAATAACGACTTAAATGATGCGACAAAATCAGGAAAAGATATAAGCCAGTACCTTAGTTATATTGATCAGCATATTAATAATTTACTTAGTGCTCGTGCGGAATTGGGGGCTCGTTTAAATCGAGTAGAGTTAATGGAAGAGAGAGTGGATCAGCAGGAAGTCATCGCTCATCGGATTCTCTCCGATAATGAGGATGCCGACATTGAACGTGTCATCACTGATTTAAAAACGCAAGAAAGCGTACATCGCGCCGCTCTAGGTGTCGGTGCCCGCATTATTCAACCGACGCTTCTTGACTTTTTGCGTTAAGCTATCTTGCGAGGACAAGATAGCTTTTCCTCTAGGAGGGAGAAAAATATGCAACTGCCGCAAATTCGCTTGCAGTCTACCTTTGCAAAGATCGCGATCAAGACAACACCGCCTGTACAGGAAATTAAACAACCGCCAGCAGAGCTTGACCTGAAGCAACCTCCGGCAGAAATGAAGATTGAAACGACACCGGCCAAGCTGACCATTGACCAAACGAAAGCATGGGAAGAGATGGATTTAAAACATATTTTCCGCCGCATTGAAGAATTTGCGCAACAAGGTTATGAAGACTGGCTGGAAGGACTTGCCCGCGTATCTCGCCAGGGAGATGAGTTGATGAGAATTGAAGATGGCGGCAATCCACTTGCCGAGCAGGCAAAAGAAAACAGCGAGGATCCGATATATGACTTCAATATTGGTTGGATTCCTTCTCTCTTCAGTGTCAAAACGAACTTCGAACCAGCGAAAGTGCATATTGATGTAAAAGTCCAACAACCGATTATTCGCGCCAAAATAAACAAGCCGATGATCCACTATACCCCGGGGAAAGTGACGATGGATCTTGGACAGCGCAATTCATTAAAAATCGATTTCGTCAACTTAAAGTTTGTTGGTACTAATTTTGAAATTTCAATTTAATAAAAAGGTGTGAAATGATGAAAATTCGTACAAAATATCATGGTGAAATTGAAATTAACGAAAAGGATATTTTTCATTTCGAGCACGGCATTCCAGGCTTTTTAGACGAAAAACAATTTGTTCTATTGCCGCTTGAAGATACGCCGTTTGTTATTTTGCAATCGATCAAAACGCCAGCGCTCGGGTTTGCGATGATTGATCCGTTTATTTACTTTAAAGATTATGACTTCGAGCTTGATGAGCAGTCAGTTACCCAACTGCAGTTGTCTTCGGAAAAAGAAGTAGCCGTGTATGTCATTCTTACTGTTGCCGATCCGTTCGACGACACGACGGCGAACTTGCAGGCGCCGATTGTCATTAACGTCCATAAGCGTCTTGGCAAGCAAGTTATTTTAACGAATACAAACTATAAAACGAAACATCGTCTCTTTCCCGAAAAAGTGGCGAAATAAAGGAGGCGGCAAGTATGCTTGTACTAACGCGCAAGCTGAAGGAAGCGATTCAAATCGGCGATGACATTGAAATCACCGTCCTCGCCATCCAAGGCGACCAAGTGAAGCTTGGCATTAACGCACCAAAACATGTTGAAATTCATCGCAAAGAAATTTATCTCGCCATCCAAGCAGAAAATAACGCTGCCTCCTTCGCCTCCAAAACATCGCTCGAGCAGCTAAACGAACAACTGAAACACTGGAAAGGGGGGGAATAGTGATGAGCGTCAGCATCGGCGGAGTGCCAGTCCAAGGCGTCGTCGCGCGCATTGTGCAAGACAATAAGGCCATTGCCGAACAAGCCTTAAACGAAATGATCAACAAACATAAAGACGACCCAGCGCGCATCATCAAAGAGATCCAGCAGCCTTCGCCATTCTCCCAATTTCTCGACATCAAAATCTAAGAATTTTTTCTCCAACCTATTAAACTTTAAAAAAAATAAACCGATATAAAAAGTGAACGCGGTATAGCGAAGAAAGGCGGCCGACTTTCTTCCTATCCGCGAATCTATCATTCCACAAGGACGTGGAAGAAAAAATTTCAAGGAGGAAAAGGATATGAGAATTAATCACAACATTGCGGCGTTGAACACGTATCGTCAATTAACGATCGGTCAAAACGCAGCAGCGAAAAACATGGAAAGATTATCATCTGGTCTTCGCATTAACCGTGCTGGCGACGATGCGGCAGGCCTTGCGATTTCGGAAAAAATGCGCGGGCAAATTCGCGGATTGGAGATGGCAGCGCGCAACGCACAGGATGGAATCTCGCTTCTCCAGACGGCAGAAGGAGCTTTAAATGAAACTCATTCTATTCTTCAACGTATGCGTGAATTGGCTGTTCAAGCAGCAAACGGTACTGCAACAGATGCTGACCGTGCGGCTCTTCAAGATGAATTAAACAACTTAACTTCCGAAATTAACCGTATTGGTAATACGACAGAATTTAACACTCAAAAATTATTAAATGGTGGAATCGGTTCTAATGAAAGTGCAAAAATTACCCAAGCAAGAAGTGCTTCAATAACTGGTACTGTAAACTTTGCAGCTCAAAATTTGTCTTCTGTTAACTTTACAGCAAAAATTAAAGTCGACAACACTACTTTTGATGTAACTTCCGCTCTCAAAAGGGACTGGACAGGTAAAACTGTTGATGATGTAATTAATGCTTTAAATGAGGTAACATCTGGTGGAACTAAATTATCTGATTTAGTTAATTTGGAGAAGGTTACTTCTGGCGGTAATACACATATTAAATTTACTGCCAAATCAGAAGGAGCGACGAGCTCAATTGATATTATTCTGACAGGAGCGACAGATGATGTTGCTAATGTTGACGATGTTTTGACAACGGGAACAACAAGTGCAGTGGGTAGTCCTACGACTATGGAGAGAGCTGGTGTAGAATCAGCTCTAGCATTAGACAAGATGAAAGTTGTTTTAGGTGGAACTATCGATACTGATAGTAATGCTACTGGTAATCAATTAAATTTTGCGTCTTCGGGCGCTACTTCGAACACTAAATCTTTTACAATTAATTCAAAAAAGATTGATTTAGACAAAAATTATGATAGTTTAAACAATTTAATAGCTGATGTTCAATCCAAAATTGATAAAGCTTTAGGATCTGGTAAAGTTCAAGTAGTTGCAAACTCCAATAATGATGGATTTGACCTTATCTCTTTAGATGGTGCAGACATTACAATTTCAAATGCTGATACTGGAACAGGCTTAACTAACGGATCTTCTATTATCCGAACTAGAAGTAGCGAATTACAAATTTTATCTGGAGATTATTTTGAAGTTACTGTAGGTTCTGATAGTGCTGTCAAAGTAAATCTTAACACAGGCACAGATCCTAAAAAATACGATGTTACAAATGCTGATGCAAATGTTGCAAAAGCTGAAATGGAGCGCTTCGTAAAAGATATTAATGCAGCATTACAAGAAGCTGGATTGTCGGATAAAGTTACTGCTGCTCTATCCAAAGACAACAAACTTCAATTTATTTCAGAAACAGGTAAAGATATTACGATTAATGTTAGTAGCGATGCTTTGAAATCCTTAGGTGAAAGTAATTTTAGTGATGTTAAGAATGTTCAACAAGTAGTTGGACCTGGTGCACAAGGTTCAGGTTATACTACGAAGTTCCAAATTGGTGCAAATACTGGTCAATCTATGTCCTTAACAATTAACGATATGCGTGCGGCTGCATTAGGTATTACAGGTAATGCTGGTCAAGCAGGCTTTACTTCTACAAATACAGTAACAAATGGCACAAATGATATTAAAACGGAAGCGGCATTAAATATTTCAAATAAAGAGGATGCTTCTAGAGCTATTGTAGTTATTGATAAAGCTATTCAAACTGTATCAGCAGAACGTGGTAAACTTGGTGCGGTTCAAAACCGTCTCGAGCATACAATTAACAACTTAGGAACAGCATCTGAAAACTTAACAGCAGCTGAATCCCGCATTCGCGACGTAGATTATGCCTTAGCCGCTTAAATGGCGACAGGCACAGTCGTCCTAGCTGGAAACGGCTAGGAGTATCACCGGGTGAATTGCTGGAAACCCCTTAGAGCCTTTGACGCCACAACGCAGCCGGAAACGGCAAACGTGATGGCTTGAAAAGTCAAAGGATTGGGCAACCAGCAGCCAAGCTCCTGTCCCGAAAGGGTGGAGAAGGTTCAACGACTAGGGCATACCGCCTAAGGCGAGAAGCTATGGCGATGAAGTCCGTAGGGTGAACAGGATTCTTTCATCGTCCTGTATCATTCGAAGCGCCCGGCCCCTAACAGGTAAAGCTGAGGGTGAAGATGTAGTCTGGTCCCGTCACGAAAGTGAGGGTGGCACGATGGCCAAAGAAATGATGGAGTTCACAAAGAACAACATCCTTTCTCAAGCAGCACAAGCGATGTTGGCTCAATCTAGTCAAATTCCGCAAGCGGTGTTGCAACTGCTTCGGTAATTTGATTAGAAGGGCGTCTTAGCTGGAAACGGCTAAGAGGATCACTGGGTGAATTGCTGGGAAGCCCTAAAGCTTTCCTTGCCACAACGAAGCTGGAAACGGCAGGCGTGATGGCTTGAAAAAAGGAAAGATGGAACAATGGGCAATCAGCAGCCAAGCTCCTGTCCCGAAAGGGTGGAGAAGGTTCAACGACTAGGACATACCACCTAAGGCGAAACGCTATGGTGATGAAGTCCGTAGGGGAGGCAAATGCCGAACCGAAGCGCCCAGCCCTTCGCCAGCGGCAAGCTGGAAAGGTGAAGATGTAGTCTACACAACGTTCGAAAGACGTTGAGGCATGGCAAGCCAACCAACAACCACAAGGGGTATTGCAATTGCTTCGTTAATACGAGAAAACATACCGAGGGACATTTGGATTCCTCGGTATGTTTTTTGTTAGGATGATAAGACAAAAAATTTTAAAAGCATATAGAACATATGTTTGTATATATGCTATAATCGAAGGGGGTGATTCAAGTGACGGATACAAATGAATATCGGACAATTCCTTGTTACGAATTGGAGCAATTCCCGATTATAGGTGTGTACAAAGAATTGCTAGCTGGAAAGAGAAAGGCGCTTCCGGCAGGGACATGGGAAAAGGACGAAAATGTCATTATCTTGGTACGCTATGTGTTAGAAGTACAACTTGGTTTATCAAGGGAACAAATTCCAAAGATAAATAAAAAGGGCTCTTCACCACAAGTTGTACTTGATCATTGAAGATCGGTGTGCATAGAGAAAATAGAGGGTACAAAAAATGCGAATTTTCCTGTATGGTAAAGGTGTCCAAACCAAACCATTGGAGGAAAATTCGCATGTACGCTCAGTTTATCAAAGAACTCATCGATTTACCAGATGTTTTGATTCAAAAGGTGCGAAAAGAAGAAGAACGTTGGATTTTCGAACTTTCTCTTCCTGAACAATGCCCGTTATGTCCTGTTTGCTTGAAACGCACGATCAAAATGACAGGAAAAAAGAAGCAATGGATGCATGGGTATGCTCAACGGATCGGCATCTTTTGGGTGGAACTCCCTGTGGAGCGTAGACGTTGTTGTACATGTGGCATGACATTCAGCACGTCTTATCCCGGAATTTCCCCTCGAAGTGCAGCGACGGATGCGTTTCAGCAATGGGTGGCGCAATCTTGCATCGGAACATCCATTCAGGCGGTGGCTCGTATGCTCAAGCTTCCGTACACGACCGTTGAACGCTGGTTTTATACCCATGCCCCTTCCTTCCTATCGAATGACATCCAACCAAAGGCAGTTTGTGTCGATGAGTTTGCGTTTCGAAAAGGACATGATTACGGAGTGGCAGTCATGGATGCCGAAACGGGAGAAGTGTATGCCGTTGAAGCAGGAAAGAACGAGGAAGCCATTGGACGTGTGTTGGCTCCTGTGTCTGGTTCTGTTCAGTATGTCGTGAGTGATTTGGCTCCAGCGATGAAAAAAGCCATTCAAGGGGTGTGTCCGGAAGCGAAGCATGTGGTCGATTATTTTCATGTGATTCAATTGTTTACGGAAGCGTTGGATCGATGCCGCAAATCCTTCGGAAAAGGGAACAAGAAACATGGGCATGTTCGGCATGTTTGCCGCTTATTGACCCAGTGCCCCGAGAAACTCACCGAGGAGGAGCGCCAAACGGTGCGGGAGTGGCAGAAAGAGAGTGATTCCTTGCAGGCTGTCTATCAATCCCTTCAACATTTTCGTTATGTATCCAAAAGCCAAAACGAGCGACAAGCGAAACGTCGTTTGAACGCCTGGGTTCATCGGTATTTGTTTTGTCCTTGTTCTGCTGTTCGCGCCATCGCAAAATCACTCGTCAAACGAACAGACGAAATCATATCGTGCATTTTATCCCCTTATTCAAATGGGAAAATGGAGGGAACAAATAACAAGATCAAGCTGATGAAACGTCGGGGATACGGATACAGAAATATCCAGCGTTTTGCATTGCGGGTTCGGCTAGAAACAGCTAACATACTTTCATGACAGGTGCAAGTACAACTTTTGGTGATGAACCATAAAAAGATTATTGGAGAACAAAAACTTTGGGGAGTTTTGAATCGGTTTAAATCTCCCCGTCGGCTCATTGAGTTTGTTTACCCTAACCAATATAATGAATTCGACTTCCGCCGTGTTCCGGTTGATTATTGGGGCAATGTGGAGAATATACGTAAACGCTTGGAGTGGTATTTAGAGAAAGAGAGAATCAAGATTGAGGAGATCCCTCAAAAAGTAAACCGCTATGTTCTTGTCGAATGGGGGTTTTCCAATCCTTTAAAGCGGTATGGTTATTCCCCATTTCGCCTTATGAACGCCCTATACCCCGGCCGTTTTAAAGAAACGGATTTTAAAAAAATTCCTCAAGGTTATGCAACAAACCGCGAATTTTTGAAAGAGCAGTTTATGGACATGCTTCGTAAGGAAAAGATCCGGTTCGAAGACGTGCCGAAGAAAGTGACGCAGCAAATGCTTTTGCAATATCGTTTTAGCGCAGCGTTAAAACATCACCGCGGATCTCCTTCAGCGTTCATCCAGTATCTTTTCCCTAACCAATTTTCACTCGATGATTTTCACACAAAACCAAACGGCTATTGGAAAGATATCAAGAATGTCAGACAGGTCATTATTGATTTGATTGAAAGGGAGGGAGTAGCCGAGCAGGATGTCCCGCGCTTTATGACGAAACAGCGGCTGATGGCGGAAGGGCTGACTGGTCTGTTACATGAATATCACGGTTCGCCGATTGAGATTATAGAGGCGGTGTTTCCGGGGAAGTATGATGTGACAGAGTTTCAGCGTGTGCCGAACCAACATTGGCATTCGCCGCAAAACCGGGTGCAGGCGCTGCGGACGTTTTGTGCCAAGCGGGGGATCGGCCGCGAGGAGTTGCCGAGGTTAAACCGGGCGTATTTTCGCAAGCATTTTCCACGGTTTATCAGCATGGTCGATCGTCATTACGACAGCAAATTTTACCGTTGGATTATGGAATCATTCCCCGAATATACATTTCAGCCTGAGGAATTTAATTTGCTAGTTGGGATTGACGGGCAATTGTGTGATTCAAAAGAAGAACTAGAAATCCATAACTTTTTGATTCGCGAGGTCGTTGATGGGAAAGTGGAAAGAGAAGGATGTCGTTTTGTGAACCAAGAATATGACGAAGTACACGAGTGTTGATTATCCAAAATTAGACATACGCCTTCCATAAATTTGGGCATACTCAAACAAAGCAGCGGCCATCCCGGATTTCCAATCGAGAGGAAGCTGCCCAGAGAAAAAACGGCGAACAAACGAAATGAAGGAAAGAGAGACGTTCGTCCGTTTTTTGGTTTGATCATACAGCCATCGCAGCAACACATACGCGATGAACGCCGCAAACAGTTGGTTGTATACCGCATTTTCCGTCGTGCCAAACAAGGTCGGGACATTCAGATATTGCTTCACCCAACGGAAAAAGATCTCAACAGTCCAACGTTGTTGGTACATGTCGGCAATGGTTTCCGCAGACGCATGGAAGAGGTTCGTCACGACCCGAATGTCGCGGCCATTCGCATCTCGAAAGATCACTACCCGGTGACGCTTGGTGGAGCGGTATTGTTTCGTTCCCAACTGGCACGTGAAGTCGGCTTGAACCGATGAAGATGCGCTCGGAAGGCGGTTCAAGCTTTTTTTCTGATGAAGTTCGATGTTGTCCTTCATCCGAATGACAAAGAGCTGATGCTGCTCCACAAATCGATCGAGGCGTTCGATTTTGAAATACGCCCGGTCTTCCACCAGCACTTGTTGAGCGTTCGTCAACTGTTCTCCCACCGGGCCATCATGACGCAGTCCGATGGTTTCCACCACGTCTGCCGGCAACGAGGATTCCGGCGAATACGCGACGTGCAGCTTCACTCCGGCGCGTTCGCCGTGATACGGAGCCCATGGGAGGCGGTTTTTCCCGACCGTGACGGTCGTCGAATCCACCACCCGAAGCGGTTTGGGAAACCGAAGCGAACGGCGGGTTTGGCGGTTGCACTTGGAAATGATCAACGCCAACAAGCGTTTCATGATGTCATAGGGAACTTCTTTCGCTTTCTTGGATACAGTTGAATAATGGAATCGCGGCAATCCATACAGAGGCCCCACATCGGCTCCGTGGCGAAAGCTTTTCCATTGATGCATGGCGGCCAGCAGGAAGAAGTGAATCAACTCGCGCAACGTAAAGGTTCGAGACGAATCACGATACCCAACCGCTTCGGCAATCAGTTGAATCTCTTCATCCGAAACAAGTTTTTGCATCAAATTCGGGAGTGTGGTATGCTTGTTCATAGAGAGCACCTCCTGGGTTTGTTTGTGTTGCTACTCACATTCTACAGGAAAGGTGCTCTTTTTTCTATACCCTTTGGATTTTATTGGATAATCAACACGCCTGGACGAAGTATATATCCCTGACTGGGTGATTGAACAAAACGGCAGAAAGTGGATTGTCGAATATTTCGGACTATATGGTTCGACGCGTTACAAGTGGTATACGGAGAAGGCGGACCGAAAAATGCAGTTTTACCATTCGCTCGCCGATTATACGTTGATTGTGATCATGCCTGATGATTTTCGGGAAAAAGGTTTTCAAAGAATTGTGTCCCTTTTGATTAGTAATGGGATGCAGCTTCATGTTCATTGCTCTCATTGTTACTAAAGGACTGTAGATGAGCAAATTCACTTACATAAATTGACAACTAAACAAAAAAGGAGACATGAACCGGACTCCTTGGGTAAAATAGATGTGCTCAAAACCCATTCACACAAGGAGGTTCATGTCTCATGAATAGATTAGCACATCACCAAGGAATCCACAAGTTTTTCTTCACGCTGGGGTTGACGCTGCAGCTTTCCAAACCGGTCATCAAGCATCTCATTCATATTGTCGATGCCTTGACCACCAAGGGATTCTCGGGAACATTGACTGATATTCATTACTGGAGCTTTCATCCGAATCATCGAACGACGCTCCGTCACTTTTTCACGAAAAGCCCTTGGAACGAGGAAAGGCTGCTTGGGAAGCTTCAAGAGTGGATCCTTTCCCAGGTCGAACGACTGGCCAAACGGAAGAATCAACCCCTTTTTGTTTCGATTGATGATACGATTTGCCAAAAAACAAAGCCTTCGTCACGGGCTGTGCACGCCATTCAAGGGTGCGACTGGCACTACTCGCATAAAGATCATCAATCGGTCTGGGGGCATTCGCTCGTTTGGCTGATGGTGCACACCTTCACGCAGGCGTTCCCATTTGCGTTCCGCCTGTATGACAAGAAAGCGGGAAAAAGCAAGATCGACCTGGCGATCGAGATGCTTTCCTCGCTCAAGGTGAAGCGGGCTCAGCCGGTGTATGTGCTCATGGATTCGTGGTATCCGTCTAAGAAGCTCATCGAAGCCTGTCTGAAACAGGGATTCCATGTCATCGCGATGCTCAAGACGAACCGGATTCTCTACCCGAAAGGCATCGCCATCCAAGCCAAGCAGTTTGCCCGCTATATCGAGTCCAAAGACACCCGCCTCGTCACGGTGGGGCAGGAGCGTTATCGCGTGTATCGCTATGAGGGGGCCATCCATGGCCTCGATGACGCGGTGGTGCTGCTGGCTTGGAAGGCGGATCAGCCGATGGCGCCGGAACATCTTCATTGCATCTTGAGCACCGACCGGGAACTCGGGGACGAAGACATCTTGCGTTACTATGCTCAGCGTTGGACGATCGAGTGCTTTTTCCGGCAGGCGAAAGATCAACTGAAGCTGGATGGATACCGCGTTCGCCACATTCGGGCGGTGAAACGGTATTGGGCGGTGGTGCTGCTCTCCTGCGTGTACAGCATCGCCGAATCCCGACAAAACCTCTCCACCGGGCTGGAGCTTCTTCGGTCGCGGAAAGACCACAGCGTCGTCGAGTTCATTTATGACGCTGCGAAGCAAGATATTCCCATTGATGTGATCAAAAAACAGCTCCGTATCGCGTAAGGGGTACCCTGTTTGTCTCTCTAACCATGGAAATTATTGTAATGAAAAATGCTCATCTACAGTAAAGGAGAGAAACTTTTAGGATTAAAACTGTCATCGTTTAAATTAAAGATGTTGCTTTCTACGATTTTTTATATGTGTGTAAGGTGATTATTGATAAAATGATAATAAGGTAGCGTCAAAAGTTCTATGAAAACTCCACACAGATCATCCCATTGAGCATCGTGGGGCATGCGGAGGGCCGGATTCGCCCTTGACCAACACCCGCCAAAGGTGCGGAAGAGTCGTCAAGGGCGACGGGGACAAAAAAGAAGGCAATAAGAAAGCCGCCCTTGCCATGACCGAATTTTACCTTTGGCGGTGTTCGGTTGGTCAAGGGTTCGCTTCGCCGAATCCGGCAGGAGTTCTGTTCAACGGGCTCCAGAGGACAAAAAAGTCAGGCCGCCTCTTGTTGGAGAAACGCTTGTGCCATGGCGATCAGCTTCGTCCACCGGGCCGGCATATGCGGAAGATCCGCCAGTTCCGGGATGACGACCGGCACCCGGCCTTCGAGCGCGCTGTGTGGGCGCAGAAAGTTGAAATACGCCACAAACAGCGTCACAAAGGACACCGAGCCTTCTTCCGCACCAAACCCATGGGTCGGGCGGTAGTTGCCTTTAAAGGTCCGGTTGAATCGCTCGATGATCTGCTTGAGAGGGCGAAACTCTTCCGAGACCGGATCCTCATTGGTCAGCCCGATCACTTGGCGGACGTCAAATGAAATCCCGTGTTGGGCGAAGAAGTGTTGCGCCAGCAGATAAATCGGGTTGCCATCCACGACGAACGACAAGTCGTCTGGGAGGGACGCTAGCTTCCTGAGGACATCATCGATGGCCTTGATGGCCGAGAGCGTGTCCCGGTTGGGCGAGACGCGATACGACAGCACGATCTTTTTGACGGCGTCAAACATAAAGAACAGGTAATGCCAGCGCCCTTTGACGCGAATATACGTCTCGTCCCCGCAAAACGAACCGGACAGCTCATACGGGAACCGGTCGACAAAGGGCTTGATCCAAAGCGCGACGCTGTTGGCGTAGTTGAGCACCGTCTGATGGGAGATCGAGACGCCATGGATGTCCTTCATGGCGGCGGCGGTCTCCCTCGAGGACATCCCAAAGTTGACGTAGTACGTCAACACGAGCCCCAACACGTGCGGCGACGCAGCCAGCCGGGACAAATCGACCTTCGGCTTGATGAGCGACGAGGAAGCCAACGGGAGAAAGTCAAACAAGAACTCTCGAAACAAATACCGCACCTTGAAGGCTTGAGGATCCTGTTGAAACTGTTGGCGCTCCTTCTTCGTCATCCGGCGAAGGTTGGCCTGGTAAAACGGGCAAGCGTTGTTCTTGCACTTATAGATGTTGTATTCTTTGCGTTCCTTGATTTTTTCCAGCGTCTTTTTGCAGTGCGGGCAGCGAAAGACCGCTTGCTTGGTGAACCGATTTCGGTGGTTGAACCGGCACTGGCACACTTTGCATTGGTATTGCCCTTTTCCGCCGTTATTGGCGTACAGGTAAGAAGAGGGAGCCTGGCAGCGAGGGCAGGTCAACGAATCCGGAACACGGTGTTTCGCATTCGCGCGGCGCTGGATGGGCCGTAAAGGACGTCCGTGCTGGGCTTCATAGTCTGCCAACAGCTTTCGGTAATCAAGGGTTTCCGGCACATCGATGATCGGAAGGTCATCGACCTGAAGTTTCCGGTACGGCTTTTGGATGGGTTCGTCCAAGTCCTCGAGATTCAAGGATTTTCCCACGATCACACCCATCAAATACACAATGATTTGATATTGGGTCTTGATTATTTCGAGCAAATAGGCTAATAATTGAGGTAACAAAGCTTGTCACTCCTTTGTTTTGGCTGTTGGGTGTCGTTACCTCAATGATGGCCGAAAACAACGGGGGTGGCAAGCTTTTTTTCTTCCAACCGTTGAAACTCAAGGGAAAACCGTGAGTGTGGAGGATAAACTTTTGACAATACCGATAATAAAAAGGGAGGCAAACAAATGAAATGGTCAGAGTTACGTAAGCAATATCCGAATCAATTTGTGTTGGTGGAGGCCATTTCGGCTTATTCGCAAAATGGCAAACGGATCATTGAGGAAATGGTAGTGATCGATCGGTACCATAGTGTGTCTGATGCATGGAATGGTTATAAGCAGCAACACAAAACTTTTCCAGAGAAAGAATTATATATTTTTCACACAAGTAAGGAGCAAATAGAGGTAGAAGAACAATATTTTATAGGGATTCGGGGGAGAGTATGAATATAAGAATAGAAAATGGATTACCTATTGTTTCTGTCGAAATAAAGTGTGGTGAAAAAACTGTTCTTTTAACAGACGTGTTGTTGGACACAGGTTGTGCTACGACCATTTTTGATACGGATGCACTCGCACAAATTGGTATCGAATTAGATATTATTAATGGAAGAACAAAACGAATGTACGGAGTAGGCGGATACAGCGAGATTTGTTATGAACAAATCGTAAACAACGTTATAATTGATGGAAAGGAGCTAGCATCATTTTTATTACAACTGGGAATGACTAAAGAAATATATGGTTTTGACGGAATTTTAGGCGTAGACTTTATGGAGAGAACGGGAATGATTATTGATTTTAAAAATTTCATTATTAAATATGGATAAAAGCAATGTTTGAGTTTTGCCAAGAATGTTTTGTGCTTATATTCCTCATCTTGTTTTTTTGTTTTAATGTGATTTTACTCTTTTATATTCCCCTTTTAAGTTTCTACTTCCCCCTCGTTAGTTTTTGCTTATGATACCCCCGCTATTTTCAACAATTGACAAGTATTATACACAAGAAATGAAATTATCATCATCTCCTGATTTTTATATGGATTGCATTTATTGCTCCCCCTTCACAATTCTCCATCTTTATCCGATATAAAACATAGATAGTGTTCATGCAAAGGAGCGGGCGTTATGTCGGTGGAAAGGGTCTCTTCGCATTCTCCTTCTTATTTGTATGAAAGTGTTCGCAATGAAAAGGCAAGCAGCGTGATCGAGTCGCAAAAGCAGAATCATGCTAGCACTTCGGAAGCACCGCAGCAAAACATTCCAAAAGAAAAACTAGAAGAAGTAGTGAAAGGCTTAAACGAATTCCTTCAGCCAAGCCATACGTCGTTAAAGTTTGAACTGCATGACGAGCTGCAGGAATATTACGTACAAATCATTGATGAGCGAACGGATCAGGTCATTCGAGAAATCCCGCCGAAGAAGCTGTTGGATATGTACGCGGCGATGATGGAGTTTGTCGGGCTTTTGGTGGATAAAAAAATTTAACGGTGGTGAGTCGACATGGCGAATACGTTGCGCATCAGCGGCCTCGCGAGCGGGATGGATATCGACCAGATCGTCAAGGACTTAATGAAAGTGGAACGGATGCCGCTTGATAAATTGAAGCAGAAAAAGCAGCTGCTCGAGTGGCAGCGCGATGATTACCGGTCGATGAACACGTTGCTTCAGGGGCTTGACGACTATTTGTTCAGCAACATCACGCTCCAAAGCAGCATGTTCAAAAAAACTGTCTCGAGTTCGAACGAATCGGTCGTCACAGCGACGGCGGGCTCGAGTGCGGCGAACGTGGCGGCGGCGATTCAAGTCAATCAAGTGGCCACATCGGCCGTCTGGCTGTCCGATGAAGCGGTAAGGGTGGACAAGGCGAGTTTTTCCGTTGCCGCTGATACGACGTTGACGATCAATGTGACGAACGGGGATGGGAGCACGAAGCAGGCGACGATCACGGTAAAACAAGGAACGACGCTGGACGGGTTGATCGCCCAGCTCAACAACAATGCGGATCTTGGCGTCAGCGCGTTTTACGATGAAAAAACCGGGCGGATTTCGATCATGAAAAAAGAGACGGGGGCGCAGGCGAGCTTGGTGCTCGCTGATCAGACGACGGCTGACTTTTTCGCGCAAAAGCTTGGGTTTACGGGAGCCGCGGCAGGGCAGGATTTGACAGGAAAAACAGCGGGGCAAGACGTGCAAGTGACGTTGAACGGCTTGACGACGACCCGTTCATCGAACACATTTACGATCAACGGTGTGACGTATACGGTGAAAGGGACGGGGACAGCGACGGTGTCGGTTTCGACCGATGTCGACGCGATGGTGAACGCGATAAAAGGGTTTGTCGATAAATACAATGAAGTGATCGCCAAAATCAACGCCGAGTTGAAAGAAGAGCGCTATCGCGACTATCCGCCGCTCACCGATGAGCAAAAAGAAGCGATGACGGAAAAACAAGTGGAGCTGTGGGAAGAAAAGGCGCGCAGCGGGATGCTTCGCGGCGATTCGATTTTGTCGAGCGCCTTAAGCCAAATGCGGATGAATGTGTACACGAAAGTGGAAGGGGCGAACATCCCGAGCGGGTTCTCGCAGCTCGCGCAAATCGGGATTACGACGTCGTCGAATTACCTTGACGGTGGGAAGTTGATCATTGACGAGACGAAGCTGCGGGAGAAAATCAAGGAAAACCCGGATGCCGTCTATCAACTGTTTAACCAAGACGGGGCGACGGATGCGGAAAAAGGGATCGCCCGCCGCCTGCGTGATACGATCAAAGCGACGATCGGGAAGATTGAGCAAAAAGCGGGGAAGACGATTTGGACGAACCAGCAGTTTGCGATCGGGCGCGATTTAATCGAAATCAATGACCAAATTGACCGCTTCGAAGACCGTTTGAAACAAATTGAAGACCGCTACTATCGCCAATTCACGGCGATGGAAGAGGCGATTCAGCGCGCCAACCAGCAAAGCATGTACTTGATGAACGCCTTTGGCGGCGGCATGCAGGGGTAAGCGGTTTGAAGGCTCAGGCGCTGTCGCGGTGACAGTGGGGGAAGAAGCGACCACGCTCACGGATGGCAACAGATGAAGGGCGTTCGGCGCGGCCCGTTGAATCAGATGATGGCTTTGCGATGGGGTGAACATCATAGAAGAGGAGTGACGGAAGATGGCGACAAACAATCCGTATCAACACTACCAAGCGAACGCGGTGCGGACGGCGTCTCCTGGTGAACTGACGTTGATGCTGTATAACGGGTGCTTGAAGTTTATCAAGCTTGCGCGCCAGGCGATCGAGAAAGGGGACATTGCGGCGCGCAATGAAAATTTGATTAAGGCGCAAAACATCATTTTGGAACTGATGAAGACATTGAAGATGGAGTATGAGGTTGCGAAGTCGATGATGACGATGTATGACTACATCTACCGCCGTCTGATCGAGGCGAATGTGAAAAGCGATGCGGCGATTTTGGATGAAGTGGAAGGGTATGTCGTCGAGTTTCGCGATACGTGGAAGCAAGTGATTCAGCTGAACCGGCAGCGCCAATACGCGGAAGGCGGGCAGGCGTAATGGGCGTTGTGCACGATGTTTGGCGCGCAACGAAGGAGTTGCTTGAGGCGACGGCGCTGCCGTGGCCGTCCGAGGAGCGCGAAGAGCGGCTTGCGGCGGTCGATCGGCTGCTTCGGGAGCGTGAGGAGCTGCTTCGGAAGCTGCGGCCGCCATACAGCGAGGAAGAGCAGCGGCTTGGCCGCGAGATCGTTGCTTGGAATCGAGAGATTGAAGCGCGGCTTCGTCAAGTGCGCGATGAGATTGGCAGTGATTTGCGGATCACCGAGGCGAAGCGGCAGGCGAACGCCTGCTACGTTCATCCGTACGAGCAGCCGCTTTCGATTGACGGGATGTTTTACGATAAAAAGCGATAAAGAAAAGGACAGCGCCGTGCTGTCCTTTTCGCTTCAAACTGCTTTCACAATCGTGATGTTCATCTGTTTCCGCAAGTCGATTTCATACGGGCTTTTCAGCTCCTCGCCCGCTGGATTTTTGATGACGCGGACGATGGGGCGGAGCGGGAAGCCCGGAAACACTTGCGAGACGACGCCGACTTCTCCGGTGTTGAGCTTAACGGTCGTGGCGACGTTGACCGAATGGTGGAAAAAGTAGCCGTTTGAGATGACCAAATCCGACAAGTTGATGAGCAAATCTTCTTGTTTGAGCAAATAGTCCAAAATGTCTTTGAACACGTTTTCGTACTCTTTTCCTAAATCGAGGGAAGACACGCGGCTGAGCAGCTTTTTTTGCTCGATCAAGGCCGTCATCGTCTCGTACACTTTTTTCACCGCCTGCTGGCGCACGGTCGGGCTGATGAGCGGGCGCGGGCGGATGTCATAGGTTTGTTTGTCGTCAATAATATAAATGTATTGAACCCCTTTTTGCGCCAACGAACGGATGTAGCCGTTTGTCAGCCGCACGCCGCGCGACAAAAGGACGCTGCCGTTGGCGGCGAACAAGTCGACAGCGAGCACGTCACCGCTTTTCGCATGGGAAATATGGATTTTTCGCATCGTTTCCACACTCCGTACTTTCCACACCAATTAAGAAAAAACACCCATGCCTGTTTTACCATATTTTCCTACAGTTTTCGCAAAATCTTCGAAAATATTTTTGATTGAAGCAGGGGTTTGATGGGTAATGAAAGAATGTAGGGATCTATAGTTTGAAAATAAGGAGTGGTCAGCGATGATGTATTACATTCGCGGGGAAAACATTGAAGTCACGCCAGCGCTGCGCGAGTACGTGGAGAAAAAAATCGGCAAGTTGGAGCGCTATTTCGACCGCACCGATGACGTGAATGTCCATGTCAATTTAAAAGTCTACAACGATGGACAAGGGAAAATCGAAGTGACCATTCCGATGCCGCATTTGTTGCTTCGGGCGGAAGAGCGCCATAACGATATGTATGCGGCGATCGATTTAGTGACGGATAAACTGGAGCGGCAAATCCGCAAACATAAAACGAAAGTCAATCGGAAGCTGCGCGACCGCGAGAAAGAAGCGAAGCTGGCCGCCCCTGTGCCAAGCGGCGCTGCTGCGGCGGAGGACGACGAGGAATTTGAAATCGTGCGCACGAAACACTTCAGCTTGAAGCCGATGGACAGCGAAGAAGCGATTTTGCAGATGAATTTGTTGGGGCACAACTTCTTCATTTTTACGAATGCCGAGACGAACCGGACGAAC
This sequence comes from Geobacillus sp. FSL K6-0789, assembly GCF_038593135.1. Lineage (NCBI taxonomy): Bacteria > Bacillati > Bacillota > Bacilli > Caryophanales > Anoxybacillaceae > Geobacillus > Geobacillus sp. FSL K6-0789. The sequence goes on along the minus strand of NZ_CP151966.1, from coordinate 2,769,141 downwards.
ATCGTCTACCGCCGCAAAGATGGAAAATACGGATTGATCGAGGCGAATTAAACGGTTGCCTCTTGTGCGCATCCCCTGCTTTTTTGGGCAGGGGATGTTATAATATGCATGAGAAAAATCAAAATGGGGGAGAGCAATGGAGGAATTGTTGCGTCAAATTTTGTCCAAGTTGGACAACATGGAAAAAGGGTTTTTGGTGTTCCAAGAAGAAACTCGCCAACGGTTTGAGCAGATGGATGGCCGTTTGACGGAGATGAACGGACGCCTCGTCGGCCTCGAACGGGAAATGGGCGCGGTGAAAGAGCGGTTAGACCGTGTGGAAACGCGGTTGAAAGGCGTAGAGGCCCGATTGGACGGCGTAGAGACCCGGTTGGATGGTGTAGAGTTCCGATTGGACGGCGTGGAAACGCGGTTGAATGGTGTAGAGACCCGCTTGGACGGCGTGGAAACGCGATTGGGCGGCGTAGAGACCCGATTGGATGGCGTGGAAACGCGATTGGGCGGCGTAGAGACCCGATTGGATGGCGTGGAAACTGAATTGACGGAAGTGAAAGAAACGCTTTATCGCGTCGAAACGCAGCTTGTGGATGATGTGCAAATCTTGCTTCGCAAAATTCACGAAAAAGTGGAGGAGAAAAGTTTTGAAATTTATGCGCTGAATCGGCGGCTTCACCATGCGGAAGCGGCGATTGAGCAACTTCAGTCCAAGTTGTGATCCCCTCTCTTGGACATGCCCCCTCTTGAAGCCTGTGCAACAGTTGTCACTGATCCCTGTATAATGATATGATGATGAAGAAGTGAGTCCATGAAAAATAAGGAGCGTTTCCTATGCTTGGAGTCTTAAAAAAAGTATTTGACCCGAACAAGCGTCATTTGGCAAGGCTTGAGAAAATTGCCGATCAAGTCGACGCGCTCGGTCCGGAGATGGCCCGACTGTCCGATGAACAGTTGCGGCAAAAAACCGAGGAATTCAAAGCCCGCTACCAACAAGGCGAATCGCTCGATGATTTGCTTGTCGAGGCGTTTGCCGTTGTGCGCGAAGGGGCGAAGCGCGTCCTCGGTTTGTACCCATATAAAGTGCAAATTATGGGCGGCGTCGTTTTGCATGAGGGCGACATCGCCGAGATGAAAACGGGTGAAGGGAAAACGTTGACGGCGACGATGCCCGTCTATTTGAACGCCTTGACGGGGCGCGGCGTGCATGTCGTGACGGTCAACGAATACTTGGCGACGCGCGATGCGACGGAAATGGGCAAACTGTATGAGTTTTTAGGCATGACTGTCGGGTTGAACTTAAGCGGCATGTCGCGCGAGGAGAAGCAAGCGGCGTACAACGCCGACATTACGTACGGGACGAACAACGAGTTTGGCTTTGACTATTTGCGCGACAACATGGTGCTTTATAAGGAGCATATGGTGCAGCGGCCGCTGCATTTTGCCGTGATCGACGAGGTTGACTCGATTTTGATCGATGAAGCGCGGACGCCGCTCATCATTTCAGGGACGGCGCAGAAGTCGACCAAGCTGTATGTGCAGGCGAACGCGTTTGTCCGCACGCTGCGCAAAGATGTCGATTACACATACGATGAAAAATCGAAAAGCGTCCAGCTGACGGAAGAAGGAATGAACAAAGCCGAGCGGGCGTTTGGCATCGACAACTTGTTTGATTTGAAGCACGTGACGCTCAACCACCATATTCAGCTGGCGCTGCGGGCGCATGTTGTGATGCAGCGCGATGTCGACTACGTCGTGCAAGACGGAAAAGTGATCATCGTCGACCCGTTCACCGGGCGCTTGATGCATGGCCGCCGCTACAGCGATGGGCTTCATCAAGCCATTGAGGCGAAGGAAGGGCTCGAGATTCAAAACGAGTCGATGACGTTGGCCACGATTACGTTCCAAAACTATTTCCGCATGTATGAAAAACTCGCGGGGATGACGGGGACGGCGAAAACAGAAGAGGAAGAGTTCCGCAACATTTACAACATGCGCGTCGTCGTCATTCCGACGAACCGCCCGGTGATCCGGGAGGACCGTCCGGATTTGATTTATCGGACGATGGAAGGGAAGTTCCGCGCCGTGGTTGAGGACATCGCCGCCCGCCATGCGAAAGGGCAGCCGGTGTTGGTCGGCACGGTGGCGATCGAGACGTCGGAGCTGTTGTCGGAGATGTTGAAAAAACGCGGCATCCCGCACAACGTCTTAAACGCGAAAAACCATGCGAAAGAGGCGGAGATCATCGCCCAAGCAGGACAAAAAGGCGCGGTGACGATCGCGACGAACATGGCCGGGCGCGGGACGGACATTAAGCTTGGCGAAGGGGTCAAGGAGCTTGGCGGATTGGCCGTCATCGGCACGGAGCGTCACGAAAGCCGGCGGATTGACAACCAGCTGCGCGGCCGCTCGGGACGCCAAGGCGATCCGGGGGTGTCGCAGTTCTATTTGTCGCTTGAGGATGAGTTGATGCGCCGCTTCGGTTCCGAGAGCTTGATGGCGATGATGGACCGCCTGGGGATGGACGATTCGCAGCCGATCCAAAGCAAAATGGTGACACGGGCCGTTGAGTCGGCGCAAAAACGGGTCGAAGGCAACAACTTCGACGCCCGCAAGCAACTGCTTCAATATGACGATGTCCTGCGCGAACAGCGGGAAATCATTTACCGCCAGCGCTATGAAGTGCTTGATTCCGACAACTTGCGCGACATTATCGAAAAGATGATCCAATCGGTGATCGAGCGCGTCGTCAACGCTCATACGCCGAAAGAAGAGGTTCCGGAAGAATGGAATTTGAAAGGGCTCGTTGAGTATCTCAACGCCCATCTGCTTCCGGAAGGGGATGTAACGGAAGCTGACTTGCGCGGCAAAGAGCCCGAAGAGATGATCGAGCTGATTTGGGAAAAAGTAAAAGTGCGCTATGATGAGAAAGAAGCGCAAATCCCGCCGGAACAAATGCGCGAGTTTGAACGCGTCGTCGTCTTGCGCGCCGTCGATATGAAATGGATGAACCATATCGACGCGATGGAGCAGCTCCGCCAAGGCATCCATTTGCGCGCCTACGGGCAAGTCGACCCGCTGCGCGAATACCAAATGGAAGGCTATGCGATGTTTGAAAACATGATTGCCGCGATTGAAGAGGAAGTCGCCACCTATATCATGAAGGCGGAAATCCACCATAACCTTGAGCGCCAAGAGGTGGCCAAAGGCGAAGCGGTTCACCCGAAAGAAGACGGCGAAGAGCCGAAGAAAAAACCGGTCCGCAAGGCGGTGCGCGTCGGCCGCAACGATCCGTGCCCGTGCGGGAGCGGGAAGAAATATAAACATTGTTGCGGAAGAACGGTGTAACGGTTTATAAATAATAGGGGGGCGCTGCCTCCCTTTTGAATGGCAGATATGAACCATTGACATACTATATTCATGATGAGGTGAGGACAACATGATCGATTTGGTGGAAATTAAGCAAGAGCTTGAGAAAATGGCTAAGCGATTAGCGGAAATCAGGGGGTCTCTTTGACCTCGAAGCGAAGCAGGAGCGCATTCGCGAATTAGAGGAGCAAATGGCCGCGCCCAACTTTTGGGATGACCAGAAGGCGGCGCAGGCGGTCATTTCCGAAGCGAATGCGCTCAAAGATCTCGTCGAGGAATTTTCTTCACTGGAAGAACGGTTTGACAACTTGGAAGTGACGTACGAATTGCTCAAGGAGGAGCCGGATGACGAGCTCCAAGCTGAGCTGGTCGAGGAAGCGAAAAAGCTGACAAAAGACTTCAGCGAGTTTGAGTTGCAGCTGCTGCTCAATGAGCCGTATGATCAAAACAACGCTATTTTGGAGCTCCACCCGGGCGCGGGCGGCACGGAGTCGCAAGACTGGGCGTCGATGTTGTTGCGCATGTACACGCGCTGGGCGGAGAAAAAAGGGTTCAAAGTCGAGACGCTCGACTACCTCCCGGGCGAGGAAGCGGGGATTAAAAGCGTCACGCTGCTCATTAAAGGGCATAACGCTTACGGCTACTTAAAAGCGGAAAAAGGGGTGCACCGCCTTGTGCGCATCTCCCCGTTTGATGCCTCGGGCCGCCGCCATACGTCGTTCGTCTCGTGCGAAGTCGTGCCGGAGATGGATGATAACATTGAAATTGAGATCCGGCCGGAAGAGCTGAAAATCGACACGTACCGCTCGAGCGGAGCGGGCGGGCAGCACGTCAACACGACCGACTCGGCCGTGCGCATCACTCACTTGCCGACTGGCATTGTCGTGACGTGTCAGTCGGAGCGGTCGCAAATTAAAAACCGCGAAAAAGCGATGAATATGTTGAAGGCGAAATTGTACCAAAAGAAACTCGAGGAACAGCAGGCCGAACTCGCTGAGCTGCGCGGCGAGCAAAAAGAAATCGGCTGGGGCAACCAAATTCGTTCGTACGTCTTCCATCCGTATTCGCTTGTCAAAGACCATCGGACGAACGTCGAGGTCGGCAATGTGCAAGCGGTGATGGATGGGGAAATTGATGTGTTTATTGACGCGTATTTGCGTGCGAAGTTGAAGTAAAGGGCGATCATCGGATCGTCCTTTTTTTGCTTCAAAATCGTGTTTTGGCCTTTTGACGCATCTATGCTTTCGTGATACGCTGAAGGTAATGATAAGGAAAAAGGAGGGCGATGGCTTTGGCTGTGCGCAAACAATTGCTTTACGAACTGATTGACCGGTTGGATGAAACGGATCATCAAACCGCGTACGATTTTTTGATGTACTTGCTTGATCGGTCCAGAAAGGAACGAATGGTATGGGAGCGGATTGACGAAACAGATGAAGAAGAAGCGTTGACGGAAGAAGAGCGCCAGCAGCTGCAAAGCGATGAAGGATATATCACCGGGGGAGAAGCCAAGCGTGAATTCGGGCTACAAGTTGATTTACCGTAAGGCTGCAGTCAAATTCATCGCTAGGCAAGAAAAAGAGGTTCAAGAACGGTTGGCCTCTGGGTTGCAAGGTCTGCTTGCGATCCCACCACAGGGGGATATTAAAAAGTTGAAGGGGCAGGATGGATTATATCGGCTGCGAATCGGAACATATCGTGTGTTGTTTCGCATCGATCATGATGAACGAATCATCTATATTGAGGCGATCGGCAACCGCGGGGATGTGTATTGAGGCTTGTATTTTTTGGCTAGGGCGATCATCGGATCGTCCTTTTTTCCTTTATCATAGCAGACCGTTATCGCGTTAACTGGCTGTCATTTACTTGCCAAAACGGGCATGCTATACTCACAGAGGAAGGTGGGGAAGCATGCGGAAGCGAAGAGAGAAGACCATGCCTCCGACGTTGGAGGGAGCTTTGGAGTATGTGTATGTTCTGGTCGGCGCGGCAGTTGTCGCGGTGGCGTTTAACGTGTTTTTGCTGCCGAATCGGATCGCCTCGGGCGGGGTAAGCGGCGTGAGCACGATTATGCACGCGCTGTTTGGCATTGAGCCTGCCTACGTCCAATGGGCGCTCAACATTCCGCTCTTTATCGCTGGCGTTGTGCTGCTAGGCCGGCAGTTTGGCGTCAAGACGTTTGTCGGGACGGTGTTTTTGCCGTTGGTCGTCTACATGACGAAAGGGATGGAGCCGGCGACGACGAATCCGCTTCTTGGCGCGATCTTTGGCGGTATCGGTGTCGGGCTCGGCCTTGGCATTGTATTTCGCGGCCGCGCTTCGACGGGTGGCACCGATTTGGCGGCGCAAATCATCCATAAATATACCGGGCTATCGCTCGGCATGTGTGTGATTTTGATTGACGGCTTGATCGTGTTGACCGCGGCGTTTGTCTTTGACATTGAGCGAGCGCTCTACGCGCTGATCGCCTTGTATGTGACGAGCAAAACGATCGACCTCGTCCAAGTTGGGCTTGGCTATTCGAAAATTGCCTTGATTATTACCAATGAAGAGGAAAAAGTGCGCCGCGCCATTTTGCACGAAATCGATCGCGGGGTGACGCGGCTGCCGGCGTACGGTGGTTACACCGAACACGAACGGCCGGTACTGATGTGCGTCGTCGCGCAATCCGAGTTCACGAAATTGAAACAATTGGTCCGAACCATTGATCCGACAGCGTTTGTCGTCGTGGCCAACGCCGTCGAAGTGCTTGGAGAGGGATTTCAACGTACGTAAAACGGAAAAAATCGGTTATAATAAAAGAGAATGAAATTTTTGTTTTCTGGGGGGAGTTCGCCATGAAGTGGAAGTTGGCTGCGATGTTCCTTGGCGTTTCGCTCGCGCTTGCCGCGTGCGGCGGTGGCGGGGACAACGCTGGGAACAACAACGGCAACAATGGTGGAGGAGATACCGCCGCGTCCGCCGAGCAAATTTATAAACAAAACTGTGCGTCCTGTCATGGACAAGACTTGTCGGGCGGGGTCGGCCCGAACTTGCAAAAGGTTGGAAGCAAGTACTCCAAAGAGCAGATCAAAGAGATCATTGCCAACGGCCGCGGCGCCATGCCGGCCGGAATCATTAAAGGGGAAGACGCTGATAAAGTGGCGGAATGGCTCGCTTCGAAAAAATGAAAAGGATCACCGCATGTGCACCGTCTGGTTGAACCGAAAACCAGACGGTGTGTTTTTTTGGGCCGTTTTTCCTACTCTTGCTTTTGTTGGCCATTTGAAATATAAATGTAAAATTCGACAATAGAAAATCGTGTTATAATAATCTTTGCGGAATTTTGCAGGATTCATTCGAAACAGCTCGAGAAAGGGCAACAGGAAAGTCGAAAATAGGTGATGATGATGATTGAAATGCAAGATGTATACAAAACGTATCCAAACGGCGTTGTGGCGTTAAACGGCATCAACGTTCGCATCAAGCAAGGAGAATTCGTCTATGTCGTTGGACCCAGCGGAGCTGGAAAGTCGACGTTTATTAAGATGATGTACCGCGAGGAAAAGCCGACGAGCGGCAAAATCATCGTCAATGGCGTGAACCTCGCTAAAATCAAAGACAGCAAAGTCCCGTTGCTGCGCCGCAACATCGGCGTTGTGTTTCAAGATTTCAAGCTGCTTCCGAAGCTCAATGTCTATGAAAATGTGGCGTTTGCGTTGGAAGTCATTGAAGAATCGCCGAAAGCGATCCGCAAAAAAGTGATGGAAGTACTCGACTTAGTCGGCCTCAAACATAAAGTCCGCTCTTACCCGAACGAACTGTCCGGGGGCGAACAGCAGCGCGTTTCGATTGCCCGCTCGATTGTCAATTCCCCCAAAATCGTCATTGCCGATGAACCAACAGGGAACTTGGATCCAGAAACGTCATGGGGAATTATGGAGTTGTTTGAGAAAATCAACGACCGGGGCACAACGATTGTGATGGCGACCCACAACAAAGAGATCGTCAACGCGACTCGTCGGCGCGTCATCGCCATCGAAAACGGAAAAATTGTCCGTGACGAGGCGAAGGGGGAATACGGTTATGACGCTTAATACGTTCAAGCGCCACGTTCGGGAGAGCATGAAAAGCCTCGGCCGCAACGGTTGGATGACATTTGCGTCCGCGAGCGCCGTCACGGTGACGTTGTTGCTTGTCGGTGTCTTTTTTGTCGTCATGTTTAACATCAACCATTTCGCCAAAAAAGTCGAAAACGATGTCGAAATTCGCGTCCATATCGAGCTGACCGCTGACAGCCGGCAAAAAGACGCCTTGCGCCGGCAAATTGAAGCCATTCCAAACGTGAAGGAAGTGCGCTATTCATCAAAGGACGAAGAGCTGAAGCGGCTGATCAAAAGCATGGGGGACGAAGGCTCGTCGTTCCGCTTATTTGAACAGGACAACCCACTAAGCGATGTATACGTCGTGAAAGCGACCCATCCGCAAGATACAGTGAAAATCGCCAAACAAATCGAAACATTGCCGTTCGTTCATAAAGTCAATTATGGCCAAGGGACGGTCGAGAAGCTGTTTGACGCGCTGAAAGTGGCGCGCAACGTTGGGCTCGTGCTCATTCTCGGATTGTTGTTTACGGCGATGTTTCTCATTTCCAACACGATCAAAATTACGATTTTCGCCCGCCGCCGCGAGATTGAAATCATGCGGCTCGTGGGCGCGACGAACGGGTTTATCCGCTGGCCGTTTTTTTTGGAAGGGCTATGGCTTGGAATGCTCGGCGCTCTCTTCCCGATCGCGGCGCTTTCGATCGTGTACTACAACGTGTATCAGGTGTATGAACAGTGGGTTTCCTTGCCGTTTTTTGAACTTCTTCCGTTTTCGCCGTTTATGTGGCAGTTAAGCGGGCTGCTGCTAGTGATTGGCGCCGGCATCGGCGTCTGGGGAAGCGTTATGTCTGTGCGCAAGTTTTTAAAAGTATAAATGATAGAAAGGGAGAGGGGAAAGATGAAAAAGAAACGCATGTTGGCGCTCGCTGTTGCCGGGGCGCTTGGGCTGGGCATTCTCCCGCCGGCAGCGAACGCCGTCAGTACGCGCGACATCGAGCAGAAGCGGGATGAAATGAATTCGCTGCGTTCGAAGCGGTCCGATGTCGAGCAAAAAATCAATGAGGCGCAAAAAACGATCGAATCGCTTCGCTCGCAACAGCGCCAAGTTGCCAATGACATTCAAAAACTCAACGTGGCGATTGACGAAACGAGCGGCAAAATCCGCAACGTCAGCAAAGATATTGATGAAACCGAGCAGGCGATCGAGACACTGAAACAAGAGATTGCCGAAATTCAAGAGCGGATTGAAAAGCGGAACGAAATTTTAAAAGGGCGGATGCGTTCGCTTCAGGAAAGCGGCGGGGCGATCAGCTACTTGCAAGTATTGCTTGGCGCCCAAAGCTTCAGCGACTTCATCGACCGGATGAGCGCTGTCACCACGATTATGGAAGCGGACCAGCAAATCATCCGTGAACAGGAAGCGGACAAAGCGCTGAAAGAAAAAAAGGAAACAGAATTGACCGAAAAGCGGAACAAGCTGCAGGCGGATTTGCAAGAATTGAAGCAGCTGCAGGCTGAACTGGCTGGCCAGCTGGAACAAAAAAATCGCCTGATGGCCGATTTGAAGCAAAAAGAGGAAGAAGAGCATGATCATAAGATGGCGCTTGAAGAAGAAAAAGAACTGATCGCCAAACAAGAAGCGGCGGTGAAAGAGCAGCTTGCCGAACTCGAACGGCAAAAACGGGCCGAAGAAGAAGCGAAACAGAAGGGACGTACATATACCGCGCCAAACGATGGAGGATCGTCATCAGAAGAAGCGCCATCGGGCGGCAGCACACCGCCTGTGTCGAGCGGGGCCTTCACCCGTCCAGCCAACGGTCCGATCACCTCGGGCTTTGGCTACCGGTTTGGCGGCACGGACTTCCATCCCGGGGTCGACATTGGCAAGCGAGCTCCTGTTGTGCCGGTTGTCGCGGCAGCGGACGGCATTGTGTTCCGCTCCTACTATTCTAGCAGCTACGGCAACGTCATTTTCGTCAGCCATGTGATTAATGGGCAAACCTATACGACCGTGTATGCTCATTTAGAAGCGCGTCTTGTCGGCGAAGGGCAGCACGTTCGCAAAGGACAAGTCATCGGTTATATGGGTAATACTGGAAATTCGACCGGTCCGCACCTTCATTTTGAACTGCACCGCGGCGGCTGGAACCCAGGAAAAACGAATGCGGTCGATCCGCGTAATTACATCGCTTTCTAAATTCTGCTATACGCAACTTGTCTGTCTATGAGACGGACAAGTTGCGTATTTTTTTGATTGATTTGACATCAAGGAAAACGGTTTGGCTGCACCACATCCCCCCTTGACTCTGTACCTTAGTACACTGTTTATCTTTCCGATTTGGAAGCCGGGCATGAGCTGACGTTTACCCAGCCGGAAGGGCGGAACATCTTTGTCTTTGTCATTGAGGGGGATTTGGCGTTAAACGGTGAGGCCCATCTCGAACGGCGCGATGCGGCCCGTATTACGGACACGCCGGCGCTTCGCTTGGTGACGAACGAAGGAGCGCAGTTCATGCTCATTGATTTGCCCAAAGAGGAGTAAGAGCATTTCGTTTTTGTGCGGTTCATTCGTTTGACGGCCACTTCGGATGCGGCTAAAAAGACGAATCAAAAAGAGGCATCGTTCGCCAAAATGGCGGGGGGTGCCTCTTTTTTCCGCGCCCGTATGAGTTGAGAAATCAAAACGCAGCGTGTAAACTAGTAAAGGATAGACAACGAATGAGCATACTCGGTACAAGCCTAACATATGATGGAGATAAAGGCATGGCACGGCGTTTGGGCGGTGCTTTTCCTTTTCTCATTGGCGTTAGAGGCATCCGCTTGTTTCGCCGAAGGAGAACGAAGAGACCCCCTTTCCCTTCCGTTGCAGGCAATGGAAAGGGCAGGTTTAGGGTGAGGAGGAAACAACGTGAAGAAAACGACAACGGCCGCACTCATGGCCATCTCGATGCTCATCGGGGCCGGCGGGACGTATGCCGGTTTGCAGCTGGCTGGCGGAGCAGAAGACGGGCCGATGCCGGAGGCCATTTCTGAGGAACTGTCCAAGACGGCCAGCGATCATGACGAAATGAAAAAAATCCGCCAGGCGTACGAACTCATTAAAAACCGGTATGTGGAAAAAGTGGATGAAGAAACATTAACGGAAGGCGCCATTCAAGGGATGATCGACACGCTCCATGATCCGTATTCCGTCTACATGGATGCGGAAACGACGGAGCAGTTCAATGAGTCGCTCGACTCGTCGTTTGAAGGAATCGGCGCCGAAGTGAGCATGATCGACGGCAAGGTGACGATCGTCGCTCCGATCAAAAATTCGCCGGCGGAAAAAGCGGGGCTGAAGCCGAACGACCAAATTTTGCGAGTGAACGGGGAAAGCCTAGAGGGGCTTGACTTGTATGAAGCGGTGCTGAAAATCCGCGGCAAAAAAGGGACGACAGTGGAGCTTGACATTTTGCGCCCGGGCGTCAAAAACGTGATGAAAGTCAAAGTCGTCCGCGACGAAATTCCGATTCAGACGGTGTATGAGTCGGTCAAAACGTATGAAGGCAAAAAGGCCGGCTATTTGCAAATTACATCATTCTCGGAAAACACGGCCGCCGATTTTAAAAAGAAACTGGCGAAGCTTGAGGCCGAACATATTGATGGCTTGATCATCGATGTGCGCGGCAACCCGGGCGGCTATTTGCAAAGCGTTGAGGAAATTTTGAAGCAACTCATCCCGAAAGGCAAACCATATGTGCAAATTGAAGAACGCGATGGCGATCGGCAAAAGTTTTATTCCGATTTAACGGCGAAAAAGCCATACCCGATCGTCGTGCTCATCGACAAAGGAAGCGCATCGGCGTCAGAGATTTTGGCCGGAGCGATGAAGGAAGCGGGCGGCTACAAGCTGGTCGGCGAGGCAACGTTCGGCAAAGGGACGGTGCAGCAGGCGATCCCGATGGGCGACGGCAGCAACATCAAATTGACGCTGTACAAATGGCTGACGCCAGACGGGCATTGGATCCATAAAAAAGGGATCAAGCCGGATGTCGCGGTGGCGCAGCCGGATTATTTCCACGTCGCTCCGCTTCATGTCGAAAAACCGCTTCGGTATGACATGAACGACGAGCAAATCGCCAATGCGCAAAAAATGCTCAAAGGGCTTGGCTTCAACCCGGGCCGCACGGACGGCTACTTCAGCAAAGACACCGAGCAAGCCGTCCAAGCGTTCCAAAAAGCGAATCAGCTCCCGGTTACGGGGCGAATCGATGAGACGACGGCGGATGTGTTGCAAACGAAAATCATGGAAGCCGTCCGCGATCCGAAGCATGATGTGCAGTTGAAAAAAGCGCTTGGCGTGTTGTTTCCGTCGCGCGCGAGCCAATGATGACGAGTAAAGAGAAAAGGGTGCCTCTGACAACGCAGAGGCACCCTTTTCTTTGTGACTGATTTGCCTGTGGACTATCGCTGGCTTCCTACAAATGGGCTGGTGTTTTCTCCTTTTCTGATGGAAGCGGCAGCTGCACGGTTTTTTCGACCGCAAACCGGGGCCGCCGTTTCACCTCTTGATACATTTTGCCGATGTATTCCCCGATGAGGCCGAGGCTCATGAGCACCAGCCCGCCGATGAACCAAATGGAGATCATGAGCGACGTCCAGCCTGATTCGGCGTGCCCGAGAAGTTTGCTGATGAGGGCGTACAGCCCGGATGCACCGCTCGCGAGAAAGGCCAAAAAACCGATGAGCGTAATGGCGCGAATCGGTGCGACGCTCAAGGACGTGATGCCGTCAAAGGCGAAGGCAAGCATCTTTTTGAGCGGGTATTTCGACTGTCCAGCCCACCGCTCATGCCGGTCGTAAAAGACGCACGTCGAGCGGAAGCCGACGAGCGGAACCAACCCGCGCAAAAAGAGATTGACTTCCGTATAACGGCTCAGTTCATCGAGCGCCCGCTTGCTCATCAGCCGGAAGTCGGCATGGTTGTAAATCAGCTCGATTCCGATGGCCCTCATGAACCGATAAAAGGCTTGGGCGGTCGTACGCTTGAACCACGTGTCTGTCTTTCGGCTCCGCCGCACGCCATACACGATGTCATATCCTTCGCGGTATTTTTGCACAAATTCGCGGATCGCCTCCACATCGTCTTGCAAATCGGCGTCAATGGATACGGCGCAATCGGCGTACGCGCGAACCGTTTCGAGTCCAGCGAGCAGCGCCCGCTGATGGCCGACGTTGCGCGCGAGCTTGATGCCCGCCACGAAAGGATTTCGCTCGCTTTCTTCTTCAATGAGCGCCCATGTCCGGTCGCGGCTGCCGTCGTCGACAAACACGATATGGCTGCCGATGGCGACTGCTCCTTCTTCGAGCAGCTGCTCAAGCAAAGCGGTCAGCCGCCGGGCCGTTTCTGGCAGCACTTCTTCTTCGTTGTAGCAGGGGACGACGATGGCTAACAATGGTTTGTCCACCATGTTTCTTACCTCCCTTTCACTCCACTTCGTACACATAAATTTTCCAGACTGACTGTCGATCAGTGAACGCCCGCAAGAAGCGGAGATGGATGTCGCGGGCGTTTTCGATCGGAACGGAGGAAAAAATGTACTTGCCACCAAGCTGTTTGAACGCCTTTGTGTCGATCTCGAAATGACGGATGACCTTATGCGAGCGTTTCGTGAACATGTAATGTTTCCCGAGCTCTGCCGAAAACAAATAGACGCGGTTGCCCCAATGGTCGAAATAGTCTTTCAGCACGGGGCTTTTGTCTAATTCTTTGGCAATGATGCGGCGGAACTTCCGCTTATACGATAACGGGTAAAAATTGTTGTACGTATCGAGCGTATAAAACCCGTTGTATTGGGCGATGGCCGGGTGAAGTCCAACGCTGGCGACGCGGTAGGACGATACCGGCTTGCCGATGTATTGCTTGATTTTGGTAAATAAATGTTCGGAATAAAACTGCTCGAACGATGGGGTGCCAGCGAGGCGATAGCGGATTTCTTCATTAAACCCGCCAAGCAAAAGCAGCTGCAGCGCCAAGGCGATCGGCACGAGGCGCCGCCATGCGGTCCGTTCCTTGGCTAAGATTTGCAAGGCCAAGGCAAAATCGATGTAAATGACCATCGGCCGCAAAAAATGGAAGCGGGCGAAATTGAACGTATTCAAAAGGGAAATTCGTTCTTTCAGCGGCTGCCACCCTTTGTAAAACCAAAACGCATACCAAGCCGATAAGGCGATGTTCAACCAAAACAACAAAAGGAAGCGTCGCTCCAATGGCCCGCGCTGATGGCGGCGCAAAACGAGAAAAAACGCTGCCCAAAGCACCGGCAAGATGATCGGCCCATGGACGGTCATCACATGCGTATGGCCGAGCACATAATTTTTCAACGTTAAACGAAGGCAATGGACGAAGCTGAGCCGCGAGGAGAGGAACTCGTTCCGGCTCGTCGGTTCGCCGCTGAAGACAAGCGAGTACACGAGGCGGTACTCGATGGCCAAAAAGATGCCAGTCATGAGGGCGATCGCGGCGAAAAACCGCTTGTTCCATTGCTTGCGGACAACGCCGTCAAACAGCCACACCGCCGTCATCGCGGCGAGGAAAAAGAAAAATCCGAGCACAAAGCTGGCGTAAAACGGAAGCAAGATGATCGCCAGCCATTCTTTCCATGTCACTTCTCCGTTGCGGATCGACAGAAACGCCCAAAGCGCCAGCGGCATGCCGAGCGTGCTTAACATGCCGGACGGCCAAAACGGTGTCAGCGCAAAAGCAAGCGCCGCCCCGACGCGAATGAGCCATGATTCCGGTGAAGACAAAAAGTGGCGCCTGAGCAGCCAATACATGCCTAAAAAGGCGAATACCCTCGTGATCGTTTGGCTGATGGCGTACGCCACCATGGAGGGAAACAAAGCGTGCAGCCACACGATGCCGCTGAATTCAGTGCCGAAGGCGTTGCGCGGCAACCCGTTGATCACTTGCGGAATCACGGCGTCAAGCGGGCCAAACAATTGTCCACTTCGGGCAAGCACGCGGTACCAGGCGATGTTTGAGTCCATATTGTCATGGACACGAATGTGAGCATGCTCGCCGAGAAGGTAAAGCGGGGAAAGATAGAGCGCTAAGATAAGAAAGGAAGCGGCGATGGCCCTGCGTTCAATCTGTTTCACTTGTTGCTCCCCCTTTTTGGACAGGTGTAGCATTGGCAACACGGGACATTATACATTATAAACTGTAGATGAGCATTTTTCATTACAATAATTTCCATGGTTAGAGAGACAAACAGGGTACCCCTTACGCGATACGGAGCGGTTTTTTGATCACATCAATGGGAATCTCTTGCTTTGCAGCGTCATAAATGAACTCGACGACGCTGTGGTCTTTCCGCGACCGAAGAAGCTCCAGCCCGGTGGAGAGGTTTTGTCGGGATTCGGCGATGCTGTACACGCAGGAGAGCAGCACCACCGCCCAATACCGTTTCACCGCCCGAATGTGGCGAACGCGGTATCCATCCAGCTTCAGTTGATCTTTCGCCTGCCGGAAAAAGCACTCGATCGTCCAGCGCTGGGCGTAGTAACGCAAGATGTCTTCGTCCCCGAGTTCCCGGTCGGTGCTCAAGATGCAATGAAGATGTTCCGGCGCCATCGGCTGATCCGCCTTCCAAGCCAGCAGCACCACCGCGTCATCGAGGCCATGGATGGCCCCCTCATAGCGATACACGCGATAACGCTCCTGCCCCACCGTGACGAGGCGGGTGTCTTTGGACTCGATATAGCGGGCAAACTGCTTGGCTTGGATGGCGATGCCTTTCGGGTAGAGAATCCGGTTCGTCTTGAGCATCGCGATGACATGGAATCCCTGTTTCAGACAGGCTTCGATGAGCTTTTTGGACGGATACCACGAATCCATGAGCACATACACCGGCTGAGCCCGCTTCACCTTGAGCGAGGAAAGCATCTCGATCGCCAGGTCGATCTTGCTTTTTCCCGCTTTCTTGTCATACAGGCGGAACGCAAATGGGAACGCCTGCGTGAAGGTGTGCACCATCAGCCAAACGAGCGAATGCCCCCAGACCGATTGATGATCTTTATGCGAGTAGTGCCAGTCGCACCCTTGAATGGCGTGCACAGCCCGTGACGAAGGCTTTGTTTTTTGGCAAATCGTATCATCAATCGAAACAAAAAGGGGTTGATTCTTCCGTTTGGCCAGTCGTTCGACCTGGGAAAGGATCCACTCTTGAAGCTTCCCAAGCAGCCTTTCCTCGTTCCAAGGGCTTTTCGTGAAAAAGTGACGGAGCGTCGTTCGATGATTCGGATGAAAGCTCCAGTAATGAATATCAGTCAATGTTCCCGAGAATCCCTTGGTGGTCAAGGCATCGACAATATGAATGAGATGCTTGATGACCGGTTTGGAAAGCTGCAGCGTCAACCCCAGCGTGAAGAAAAACTTGTGGATTCCTTGGTGATGTGCTAATCTATTCATGAGACATGAACCTCCTTGTGGATAGTTGGTGGTACATCTATTCTAACCAAGGAATCGGGTTCATGTCTCCTTTTTTGTTTAGTTGTCAATTTATGTCAGTGAATTTGCTCATCTACAGATTATAAAGAACGATGATTAAAAAAGAATGAAAAAAGAGTAAAGAAGCAGTGAAGAGAAGGAAAAGGACGGATCATAAGGAAGGGCAGAAAAAACGCCCTGCCTAAGGCAGAGCGCACGATAAACTCGTTGCCTGTTTGGTGGGGCTGATTGTGCCTTTGCACGGTTAGACAAACAAGTTCATCACCCGCCCGAGGCCGCGCCGTTTCCGCTTCGGTTCTTCGGACGGATTGTGCGGGGCGGGCGGCTGGTGATTCAGCTGTTGCTCGAGGCGGGCAACGAGCTGTTCCAAGGCGGTCAGGCGGGCGGTGATTTCTTCCATCTCCCGTCGGTGGTGCAGCAATTGAACGGAAACGACGTCATCCGCTTTTTGTTCCAGTTGCTGCTCGAGTTGATCAAGGCGCAGGGAGACGCGGCTGATTTCCGGTCCGACATATTCTTGAAACAGGGCATGAATAGGAACGTTCGGCGGCGATGTTGAAGGACGGCTAGGGGCCGGCGGTGTTTTCGGTTCTGCTTTCGGCTGCGTTTCCAGCGCGGCGCCTTGTTCAAATTTGACCCGCTCAAGCAGGGCGATCGTTTTTTCGTCAAACAAGTAGTGGCCGGCTTCATTTTTTTGCAGCGGAATGTTGTATTTCCGCACCCAGCGCTGGATCGTTTTTGGCGACACTCCGAGACGGGCGGCAACGTCGGGTGTTTTTAACTCCATCGTTCCACTCCTCCTTTTTTGTCTTCTTCTATATCCCTTTTTTCATTGGCATAAGAAATCCTGCCCGGGCGACAAAACTAGTGTCCATTCGGCAAAGAAAGTGGAAAACAGCGCAAATTCGCCATTCAGGCAAAAAAGATGGCGGCAGGCATGGGATTTGTCCCAGTCATTTGGTAGAATAGAAGATACCTGAATCCGTGACAGCAGCTCATCAAAAGCACCGGAAAACGTAATCATATCAAGGGTTTAGCCCAGTTTCGGATGTTCACTTATTGAGTGAAAAGCAAAAAGTGTGATATTTGTTGATTTATCAAGCTTTCTCAGCAGTTTGAACGCGTTTTTATCACGGATTCAGGAGATAAAGAATGGGGAACGAAGCGAGGGGGAAGGCGGATGGCAACTTGGGGATTGGAATGGTTGGAAGGCGTCGCCGATGTGTGGCGGCAGCCGCTCTTGTATTACGGCCTGCTGTTGGCCTGGGGTGCCGGCTGGCGGCGGGTGAAGCGGGAGCGCCGCGATTTTCATGTGCGCGTCTATCGGCTGGGGCAAGAATGGCGTGGGCTTTGGACGTGGGGATGGGTTGCGGGCGCTGTGCTGTCTGTCATTGCGTCCGGCATCGGGCTCGCGTTGCCGCCGGATGCGGTGTGGGCGGTGACGGGGTTGACGATCCTGCTTGGCCTGACGATGGAGGCGCGCCTCCTTTCACCGGCTTATACAGTGGGCGGAGCGCTCGTCTTGCTCGGCTTGGCGGGGCCAAGCGGACTTGCCGCTCATCTGTTGTCAGACGGTGCGGCGGATGGAGGGGCGCTTGCCGCCCTGCTTGTGTTGTTGCTGTTGGCGGAAGGATGGCTGATTCTCCGCTCGCGAAATGGGGCGGCCTCGCCGCAGCTTGCGAGAAGCAAACGTGGAATGATTGTCGGCATGCAGTGGACGCAACGGTTTTGGTTTGTGCCGGTCGTGCTGCCGATATCCGACGGCGCGTTGCCGTCGGTTTCGTGGTGGCCGCTCATTCCAGCTGGGGACGGCTATTCGTTTTGGCTTGTGCCGTTTCTTCTCGGCTTTTCGCAGCGCCGGCAGCACGTGCTGCCGGCGGAAGCAGCTCGTGAAGAAGGGCGGCGCGTGCTTCGCCTCGCTTGGCTTGTCGCCGTGCTGGCCGTCTTCGGATTATGGCATCCGTTGCTAGGGGCTGCCGCAGGAGCTGCAGCCATCATTGGGCGGGAGTGGATTGCCTTTTCCGGTCACCGCGCCGACCGCGCCCGCCCGCCCCGGTTTGCCCGCCATCCGCAAGGCGTGGTGATCGTCGGGGTGCTCCCGAATTCCAAAGCGGAACAAATGGGGTTAAGCATTGGTGAAGTGATTGTAAAAGCGAACGGCGTTCCAGTGCAGACTGAGGCCGAGTTTTACGAGGCGCTCCAGCGCAACCGCGCGTTTTGCAAGCTGGAAGTCATCAGCCATAACGGCGAGATCCGCTTCGTTCAAGGAGCGGTGTATGAAGACGGCCACCACGAACTTGGTCTGCTGTTCGTTCATCAACGAGGCTCTTCGGCGTCCGAAGCTGTGTCGTAAAGGAGACTAGACGTATGTGGTTTCTCGCGGCCCTTATCATCCCGTGCCTTTTGTTGCTGCTGTTTGCGCGGGTGACGTACAACCGTTACATTGCGTTGTTGTTGACCGTTGCCTTGCTTGTCGCCTCGTATGCCAAAGGGTATACGGACGAGCTGCACGAAATCGTCGCCGACATCGCCTCGACGATTGCCGGTTTTCTGTTGGCGGGGCGAATGTTGGACAACTTAAAGAAATGACAGAGAAGCGGACCCATCTGCAGCGGTCCGCTTTTTTATCTATGCAGCTGGAAGCGGCCTGACGGAATGGAAATCGCTGTGCAGGTTGGAACGAATACCAGTTCGCGTTTTTTGTGCATCTGCGCAGAGGATATGATACAATGGGGAAAGATGGATTGAAGAAGGAGGCGAAACGGTGGAGGGCCGTTTTCAATTAGTGTCGCCGTACGAACCGCAAGGCGATCAGCCGCAGGCGATCGCCAAGCTTGTGGACGGCTTGCAGCGGGGTGTGAAACATCAAACGCTCCTTGGGGCGACGGGGACGGGCAAAACGTTTACGATCTCGAACGTGATCGCCCAAGTCAACAAGCCGACGCTTGTCATCGCCCACAACAAAACGCTCGCCGGTCAATTGTACAGCGAGCTGAAAGAGTTTTTCCCACACAACGCCGTCGAATATTTTGTCAGCTATTACGATTATTATCAGCCGGAAGCGTACGTGCCGCAGACGGATACGTACATTGAAAAAGATGCGAAAATCAACGATGAAATCGACAAATTGCGGCACTCGGCAACGTCGGCGTTGTTTGAGCGCCGGGATGTCATCATCGTGGCCAGCGTCTCATGCATTTACGGCTTAGGGTCGCCGGAAGAATACCGCGAGCTTGTCGTTTCATTGCGCGTGGGGATGGAAATCGAGCGCAACGTGCTGCTGCGGCGGCTCGTTGACATCCAATACGACCGCAATGATATCGACTTTCGGCGCGGCACGTTCCGCGTCCGCGGCGATGTGGTCGAAATTTTCCCCGCGTCGCGCGATGAACATTGCATTCGCGTCGAATTTTTTGGCGATGAAATCGAGCGCATCCGCGAGGTGGACGCCTTGACGGGCGAAGTGCTCGGCGAGCGCGAGCATGTCGCCATTTTCCCGGCGTCGCACTTCGTCACGCGCGAGGAGAAAATGCGGCTCGCCATTCAAAACATCGAACAAGAGCTTGAGGAGCGGCTCGCCGAACTGCGCGCCCAAGGAAAGCTGTTGGAGGCGCAGCGGCTGGAGCAACGGACGCGCTATGATTTGGAAATGATGCGCGAGATGGGCTTTTGTTCCGGCATCGAAAACTACTCGCGCCATTTGGCGCTGCGGCCGCCGGGATCGACGCCGTATACATTGCTTGACTATTTTCCGGACGATTTTTTGATTATCGTCGATGAGTCACACGTCACCTTGCCGCAGCTGCGCGGCATGTACAACGGCGACCGGGCGCGCAAGCAAGTGCTCGTCGACCACGGCTTCCGTCTGCCGTCGGCGCTCGACAACCGACCGCTCACGTTTGAAGAGTTCGAGCAAAAAATCCATCAAATTATTTACGTCTCGGCGACGCCGGGGCCGTACGAGCTCGAGCACAGCCCGGGCGTTGTCGAACAAATCATCCGCCCGACCGGGCTTCTTGACCCAACAATCGACGTCCGTCCGACAAAAGGACAAATCGACGATTTGATCGGCGAAATTCATGAGCGCGTCGAGCGGAATGAACGGACGCTCGTGACGACGCTGACGAAAAAAATGGCGGAGGATTTGACCGATTATTTAAAAGAAGCGGGGATCAAGGTGGCGTATTTGCATTCGGAAATTAAGACGCTCGAGCGCATTGAAATCATCCGCGATTTGCGGCTCGGCAAATACGATGTACTGGTCGGCATCAACTTGCTGCGGGAAGGATTGGACATTCCGGAAGTGTCGCTTGTCGCCATTTTGGACGCCGACAAAGAAGGGTTTTTGCGTTCGGAGCGCTCGCTCATCCAGACGATCGGCCGGGCGGCGCGCAACGCGAACGGCCATGTGATCATGTACGCCGATACAGTGACGAAATCGATGGAAATCGCTATTCAAGAGACGAAGCGGCGCCGCGCGATTCAAGAAGAGTACAACCGAAAGCACGGCATCGTGCCGCGCACGGTGAAAAAGGAGATTCGCGACGTCATCCGCGCGACGTATGCGGCGGAAGAGACGGAGATGTACGAGGCGAAGCCGGCGGCAGCGATGACGAAACAAGAGCGGGAAGAGCTGATTCGAACGCTCGAGACGGAGATGAAAGAGGCGGCCAAAGCGCTCGACTTCGAGCGGGCCGCCCAGCTGCGCGACGTCATTTTCGAATTGAAAGCGGAAGGATGATGGCCGGGTGAACGGAATGGAGAAAATCATTGTCAAAGGGGCGCGCGCCCACAACTTGAAAAACATTGACGTTGAAATCCCGCGCGGCAAGCTCGTCGTCTTGACCGGGCTGTCCGGGTCGGGGAAGTCGTCGCTGGCGTTTGATACGATTTACGCGGAAGGTCAGCGACGCTACGTCGAATCGCTGTCGGCGTACGCCCGCCAGTTTTTAGGGCAGATGGAAAAACCGGACGTCGATGCGATTGAAGGATTGTCGCCGGCCATTTCGATCGACCAAAAAACGACGAGCCGCAACCCGCGCTCAACCGTCGGCACGGTGACAGAAATTTACGATTACTTGCGGCTTCTATTCGCCCGCATCGGCCGCCCTGTTTGTCCGACGCACGGCATTGAAATCCAATCGCAGACGATCGAGCAAATGGTCGACCGGCTGCTTGCTTACCCGGAGCGGACGAAAATGCAAATTTTGGCGCCGATCGTCTCGGGAAAAAAAGGGACGCACGCCAAGACATTGGAGGATATTCGCAAACAAGGGTATGTGCGCGTTCGCATTGACGGTGAGATGCGCGAGTTGACGGAGGACATTGAGCTGGAAAAAAACAAAAAACATTCGATTGATGTCGTCGTCGACCGGGTTGTCATCAAGGACGGCATCGCATCAAGGCTTGCCGATTCGTTGGAGACGGCGCTGAAGCTCGCCGACGGCAAAGTGGTCGTTGACGTGATCGGCGAGGGGGAGCTCTTGTTCAGTGAAAAGCACGCTTGTCCGTACTGCGGCTTTTCGATCGGGGAGCTTGAACCGCGCCTCTTTTCGTTCAACAGTCCGTTCGGCGCCTGCCCGGACTGCGACGGGCTCGGGGTGAAGCTCGAAGTGGATCTCGATTTGGTCATCCCGAACGATGAGCTGACGTTAAAAGAACACGCCATCGCTCCGTGGGAGCCGCAAAGCTCGCAATACTACCCGCAGCTGCTCGAAGCTGTGTGCCGCCACTACGGCATCCCGATGGACGTGCCGGTGAAGGAGTTGCCGAAAGAGCAGCTCGCGAAAATTTTGTACGGCAGCGGCGGTGAGCCGATTTATTTCCGCTATACGAACGATTTTGGCCAAGTGCGTGAACAATACATCGCATTTGAAGGCGTCGTTCGCAACATCGAGCGCCGCTACCGGGAGACAAGCTCCGATTACATTCGCGAGCAGATGGAAAAGTATATGGCGGAACAACCGTGTCCGACATGCCAAGGCTACCGGCTGAAAAAAGAAAGCCTGGCCGTCCTTGTCGGCGGCAAGCATATCGGCGAGGTCACCGCCATGTCGGTGACCGAGGCGCTCGCCTTTTTTGACGGGCTCGAGCTGACCGAAAAAGAGGCGCAAATCGCCCGCCTTATTTTGCGTGAAATTCGCGACCGGCTCGGCTTTTTGCAAAACGTCGGCCTCGACTATTTGACGCTCAGCCGTTCAGCCGGCACGCTCTCCGGCGGCGAGGCGCAGCGCATCCGCTTGGCGACGCAAATCGGCTCGCGGCTGACGGGGGTGCTGTACGTCCTCGACGAGCCGTCGATCGGGCTTCATCAGCGCGACAACGATCGCTTGATCGCGACGTTGAAAAGCATGCGCGACCTCGGCAATACGCTCATTGTCGTGGAGCACGACGAGGATACGATGCTAGCCGCGGACTATTTGATTGACATCGGCCCGGGGGCGGGCATCCACGGCGGCGAGGTCGTCGCCGCCGGCACGCCGGAAGAGGTGATGGACAATCCGAACTCGCTCACCGGCCAGTATTTGTCAGGAAAAAAATTCATCCCGATTCCGGCCGAGCGGCGCCGTCCGGACGGACGTTGGCTTGAGGTGGTCGGCGCGCGCGAGCATAACTTGAAAAACGTATCGGTGAACATCCCGCTCGGCACGTTTGTCGCTGTCACCGGGGTGTCGGGCTCGGGCAAAAGCACGCTTGTCAACGAAGTGTTGTATAAGGCGCTGGCGCAAAAGCTCAACCGGGCGAAAGCCAAGCCGGGCGAGCATCGCGACATCCGCGGGCTGGAGCATCTCGACAAAGTGATTGACATCGACCAGTCGCCGATCGGCCGCACGCCACGGTCGAACCCGGCGACGTACACCGGGGTGTTTGACGACATCCGCGACGTGTTTGCCTCAACGAACGAAGCGAAAGTGCGCGGCTACAAAAAAGGGCGGTTCAGCTTCAATGTCAAAGGCGGGCGCTGCGAGGCGTGCCATGGCGATGGGATCATCAAAATTGAGATGCACTTTTTGCCGGACGTGTACGTCCCGTGCGAAGTGTGCCACGGCAAACGGTACAATCGTGAAACGCTCGAGGTGACGTATAAAGGGAAAAACATCGCCGATGTCTTGGACATGACGGTCGAAGATGCGCTCGACTTTTTCGCCTCGATCCCGAAAATCAAACGCAAGCTCGAGACGCTCTATGACGTCGGGCTTGGGTATATGAAGCTCGGTCAGCCGGCGACAACGCTCTCCGGCGGCGAGGCGCAGCGCGTCAAGCTCGCCGCTGAGCTTCACCGCCGCTCCAACGGCCGGACGCTCTACATTTTGGACGAGCCGACGACCGGGCTTCATGTTGATGACATCGCCCGGCTGCTTGACGTGCTCCATCGGCTCGTCGACAACGGTGATACCGTGCTTGTCATCGAGCATAATTTGGACGTCATCAAAACCGCGGACTATATTATTGATTTAGGCCCAGAGGGCGGCGACCGCGGCGGGCAAATCGTGGCCGTCGGCACGCCGGAAGAGGTGGCCGAGGTCGAGGCATCGCACACCGGCCGCTACTTAAAACCGATTCTCGAACGCGACCGGGCGCGCATGCAGGCGCAATATGAAGCGGCGAAGGCGTAAAGGCCTTTGCGGCTTTGTCCGCCGCTTGGGACACCGGCGGCCTCCGCCTTTTTTTGCCGTCGGCAGGAAACTTTTCCTAGCGGCCGTCGTATATACAGGTAAAGGAAACTTGGAAAGGGGATTGCCGATTGTCGACGAACAAAGTGTTATCCGCGCTTTGTTATTTCAGCGTCTTTTTTGCGCCGTTCATTTTGCCGATTGTCGTCTATTTTGTTGTCGAAGATCTTGAAGTCAAACGCCATGCGAAGCGGTCGCTCGTGTCGCATTTGATTCCGGCCGTTACGATCCTCTTGTTCATTGCGTTGGCCGCGTCGCCGGTGCTGTTCGGCCATTGGGGCGAGGAATCGCTTCTTTTTGGCGGCGGGCTCGTCTGGCTTGGGTTCCTCGTTGCTGGGGCGGTGAATCTTGTTGTCATTGTTTGGAATGTCATAAAAGGGATTCAAGTGTTAAAATAAGAGAAAGCGCCCGTTTGCCGGCGAATGCCGTGGCCCCGTTTCTTTGGGACTGTAACAAGGTGTGGCCGGCGGGCGCGAGACTCGAATAAAGATGGTGATGAAATGCTCAATTGGCTGATCGGTGTGTTGATCAATACGGTGTTGCTCATGGCGATTGACGGCTATTTTGACGATATTCACTTCAGCGGCATCGGCGCGGCGTTTTTGGCGAGCGTGATTTTGGCGGTGCTCAACGCCGTCGTTCGCCCGGTGCTCATCTTGTTGACGCTGCCGGTGACCGTGTTGACGCTCGGTTTGTTTTTGTTTGTCATTAACGCCATCACGCTCATGATGACTGCAGGGCTGATGGGCGATGCGTTTCAAATCGGCGGCTTTGGCACGGCGCTGCTTGCGTCGATCGTCTTGTCGTTTTTCCATTTGCTTGTGCAAAAAGCGGTGATCGAGCCGCTCCACAACCGGTCGTAACGGGGCGTGATCCATTGGAAGGCCGGTGGCGCCATGGTTTTCCGTGATCGTGTGAAAAGATGGCGAATGCGGCAAGAGGTTGCAATGGGAGAAACGATGCGGTGAAGATCGTTTCGGTTTGATGTGTTTGGCTTGATCGGGACGGGGTGAGCCGTCCCTGTTTTGTTTTCCCCGATGTTTTCCATTCAAGGGCGGAACGAAACGTGTTACAATGGAAGAAAGATGAAGAAAGGGGAGAAAGGCGACGTATGCCAAAAGTGCGGACGAAAGACATCATTGAACAGTTCCAGCTCGAGCTCGTCAGCGGCGCGGAGGGCATTTACCGCCCGATTACGACAAGCGATTTGTCGCGGCCGGGGATTGAAATGGCCGGCTATTTCGCCTATTACCCGGCGGAGCGTCTGCAGTTGCTCGGACGGAAGGAGCTGTCGTTTTATGAAACGTTGACGCCGGAAGAAAAAAAGTCGCGGATGGAACGGCTTTGCACGGACATTACGCCAGGGATCATCGTCTCGCGTGGACTTGAGGTTCCGCCGGAGCTGATCGAAGCGTCTGAGCGCCAGTCGGTGCCGGTCATGCGCTCGACGATGAAAACGACCCGCCTGTCAAGCCGATTGACAAACTATTTGGAAAGCAAGCTCGCCCCCACCACCGCGGTGCACGGGGTGTTGGTCGATGTGTACGGCATCGGGGTGTTGATCACGGGCAAAAGCGGCGTCGGCAAAAGCGAAACGGCGCTGGAGCTCGTCAAACGCGGCCATCGGTTGGTCGTCGACGACTGTGTGGAAATCCGCCAAGAAGATGAAGATACGCTCGTCGGCAGCGCGCCCGAGTTGATTGAACATTTGCTCGAAATTCGCGGACTTGGCATCATCAACATGATGACTCTGTTCGGCGCCGGGGCGGTGCGGACGCATAAGCGCATTTCGCTCGTCATCGATTTGGAGTTGTGGGACCCGGACAAACAGTACGACCGGCTTGGGTTGAAAGAAGAGAAAGTGAAAATTTTGGACACGGAATTGCCGAAATTGACGATTCCGGTCCGCCCAGGGCGCAACTTGGCGGTCATCGTCGAAGTGGCGGCGATGAATTTCCGTCTGAAGCGGCTCGGGGTCAACGCGGCTGAGGAGTTTTCGGCGCGATTGAGCGACGCCATCGAAGACGGCGCGCACGATTACGACTGATCGTCGGCGTTTCTTGCGTCAAAGGAATGGATCTCGTTTGGGCATGGAGCATAGGAGGTGGAAACGATGGAATCGACGATTCAGCCGCTTGACCGCGTGTTTTTGCACCTTGGCCCTATTACGATTTATTGGTATGGGGTCATTATCGGCACCGGTGTGTTGATTGGGCTATGGCTCGCGACGCGCGAAGCGGTGCGGCTCGGCTTGCCGAAAGAGACGTTTGTCGATTTAGTGCTGTTTGCCGTGCCGATCGCCATTGTCTGCGCGCGGGCGTATTACGTGTTGTTTGAATGGCACTATTATTCAAAGCATTTGTCAGAGATTCCAAAAGTTTGGAAAGGCGGCCTCGCCATTCACGGCGGTTTGATCGGGGCGGTGGCGACGGGCGTGGTGTTCGCCCGCGCGCGCGGGCTGTCGTTTTGGAAGCTCGCCGATATTGCCGCACCAAGCATCATTTTAGGCCAGGCGATCGGGCGCTGGGGCAATTTTATGAACCAAGAGGCGCATGGCGGCCCTGTGTCGCGCCAGTTTCTTGAAAATTTGCATTTGCCGGATTGGATCATCAACCAAATGTACATTGACGGGCGCTATTGGCATCCGACGTTTTTGTACGAATCGCTTTGGAATTTGGCCGGTTTTTGTCTTTTGCTTTGGCTTCGGCGCGTCAACTTGCGGCGCGGAGAGCTGTTTTTGTCGTATTTGATTTGGTACTCGATCGGCCGCTTTTGGATTGAAGGGATGCGCACCGACAGCTTGATGCTCGCCGGCAGCCTGCGCGCGGCGCAAGTCGTGTCCGTGACGCTCATCGTTTTGTCCGTCGCGCTTTGGATCGTGCGCCGGACAAAAGGCTGGGCGGACGCGCGCTATCGGGATGAATAGCCGTTTGAGGCGGCGAAACGTTGCGGACTTGTTCGGTTTTCGGGAAACCGCGATGAATGCAGCCCCTTCGCCGCCGCGCTTCGCAGCGGGAACAATCTTGTCGGGGAGCTGCATTCCCGCTTTTTTCGGTTAGGTGCGGACGGATGAACAAGATGCGGTGCGCGGCATCCAGAGAATCAAGGTTTCACCGCATCGCGGTGATCAAGGCAAGCAAAGGAGAGAGGAGACCATGACAGGAACGTTGCAGCGCGGTGTGCTCGCCGGGCTGAAGACATCGTGGGCGCTGGGGAAAATCATTTTCCCCGTGACGCTCCTGTTGGCGTTGCTGCAGCCGACGCCGCTTTTTTCATGGATCATTGATGGGGTTACGCCGCTGATGAAATGGTTCGGCTTATCCGGCGATGCGGCTGTGCCGCTTGTGCTCGGCAATTTGCTTGGATTGTACGCGGCGATCGGGGCGATGCTGACGATCGAGTTGACGGTGAAGGAAGTGTTCATTCTCGCGGTCATGCTTTCCTTTTCCCATAACTTGATCGTCGAGTCATCCGTCGCCTCGCGCACCGGCATGAGCGTCTGGCTGATGATCGTCGTGCGCGTCGGGCTCGCTGTCGTGTCAGGTTTGTTGATCGCCCATCTATGGGACGGGGGGCAGGAGATCGCCCAATACGGGTTTGTCACGCATGAAGCCGCCCCGCCGTCCGGCTGGGGAGAGATCATCTTGGCGGCGCTGAAAAAAGCGGCCGCCGGCATTGTGCAGCTTGTCGCGATCGTCATTCCGCTCATGACGGTCATTCAAATTTTAAAAGAACGCCATTGGATCGAAGCCGTTTCGCGCTGGATGGCGCCGGCGACGAAGATGCTGGGCATGAGCGCGAACACATCGCTCACGCTCGCTGCCGGGTTTGTGTTCGGCTTGGCGTACGGGGCGGGGGTGATGATTCAGGCGGCGAAAGAAGACGGCGTCTCGAAGCGCGACTTGACGCTGGCGTTCATTTTTCTCGTATCTTGCCATGCGGTCGTCGAAGATACGCTCATTTTCGTCCCGCTTGGCATCTCTGTTTGGCCGCTGCTTTTCATCCGCTTGGTGACGGCCGTATTGCTGACAATGGCGGTGGCGTTCGTTTGGCGCCGCTTTGAACAACCGACTAGAAAGGAAGCCGCTTCATGACGATTCGCACCATTTTGTTTGATCTTGACGGCACATTGATTGATACGAACGAGCTCATCATCCAGTCGTTTTTGCATACGTTGGAGAAGTACTATCCAGGCCGTTACAAACGTGAGGACGTCCTGCCGTTCATCGGCCCGTCGCTCTATGAAACGTTCGGCTCGCTCGATCCGGAACGGGTCGAGGAGATGGTGAAGACGTACCGCACGTTCAACCACGCCCATCATGACGAACTGATTCGCGAGTTTGACACCGTGTATGAAACGATCGAAACGCTCCACCGCCATGGCTTCCGCCTTGGCGTCGTGACGACGAAAATGCACGACACCGCCCTAATGGGGTTAAGAAAAACGCGGCTGGCGCCGTTTTTCTCGTGCGTCATCGGCCTCGATGACGTCACGAGGCCAAAGCCGGACCCCGAGCCGATTTACAAGGCGCTTGAGGTGCTGCAGTCAACACCGGACGAAGCGCTCATGGTCGGCGACAACTACCACGACATGTTGGCCGGCAAAAACGCCGGCGTCAAAACAGCCGGCGTCGCGTGGGCGATTAAAGGGCGCCAATATTTGGAACAATATAAACCGGACTATATGCTCGAGAAAATGAGCGACTTGCTCGCCATTGTCGGCATCAACGAATGAAAGGAGGAATCATCCTCCCGGTGAGACGAACGACCAAATACCCTGTCCAAGGAGCGAACTCGCTCTGGCAATTGTACCGCACCGTATCGTTTTGGAAAGTGCTGAAAAACGTCATCATCATTCAAATCGGGCGCTACACGCCGTTTTTGCCGCTAAAACGCTGGCTGTACCGCACGTTTCTCGGCATGAACATCGGCGAGCAAACCGCGCTCGCCTTTATGGTCATGCCAGATATTCTCTTCCCTGAAAAAATCTGCATCGGCCGCAACTGCGTCATCGGCTACAACACGACGATTCTCGCCCACGAATATTTGGTTGACGAATACCGCCTCGGCGATGTCGTGATCGGCGATGAGGTGATGATCGGCGCGAACTCGACCATTTTGCCCGGCGTGGTGATCGGCGACCGCGCCGTCGTCGCCGCCGGCACGGTCGTTCATCAAGACGTCCCGCCCGGAGCGATGGTCGCCGGCTGCCCGATGCGCATCGTTCGCCGGAGTGAACCGCCTTCCGATTGAACGGGGGCGGTTTTCCATGTTGGAATAGGAAAAAAGGAAAGAAACAAAAAAGGAGAATTGGGGATTTTGGCAAGATGGATCGCCGCTATTTTCATTAGAGTGCAGATCACTGCCTATGCCGTGTGGAACGAAACGGACAAGCGCTTCTAGTTTTTTGAAGCGATCTTGTCCGTTTTGTTATTGGCAAAGCGTTTTCCCCTTGACGCTGTGGCCGCAAAGGAGTAAACTACTAATAACTTCACTTCTCTACCATATTAGCAAACTAAAGTATTTCCTGAAGTATTTCGATAAAGGGCGTGGGGACATGGCAAAAAAGCTGTTCATGTTTGAAAAACCGTTGGGCATGCGCGATACGCTGCCGTTTTTATATGAGTTGAAAAAGCAAGTGCGCTCGGTGATGGCGGAAGAAATTGAGCGCTGGGGGTACGAGTTTATCGAAACGCCGACGCTTGAGTATTATGAAACGGTCGGGGCGGCGTCGGCGATTGCCGATCATCGGCTGTTTAAGCTCCTCGATCAGCAAGGGCATACGCTCGTGCTTCGGCCCGATATGACGGCGCCGATCGCCCGGGTGGCGGCGTCAAGGCTTTATGACGACGGCAATCCGCTCCGGTTGGCGTACAACGCCAACGTGTTCCGCGCCCAGCAGCGCGAGGGCGGTCGGCCGGCGGAGTTTGAGCAGATCGGCGTCGAGCTGATCGGCGACGGCACGGTGGCCGCCGACGCCGAAGTCATCAGCTTAATGGTCGCGTTGTTGAAGCGCGTGGGGTTGGGCCGCTTTTCGGTGGCCATCGGCCATATCGGGTATGTCAATGCGCTGTTTTTGGAGATTTTAGGGAATGAGGAGCGGGCGAGTGTATTGCGCCGTTTTTTATATGAGAAAAATTACGTCGGTTACCGCGAACATGTGAAGTCGTGGCCGCTTTCGTCGATCGATCAAAAGCGGCTGTTGGATCTTCTTTCCTTGCGCGGCGGAACGGACGTGATCGAACAGGCGAAAACGCTCGTCACAAGCGAGGAGGGGCGGCGGGCGTCTGACGAGCTGGCGGCGCTCATGGCAGCGCTTCGGACGTATGGGGTGGCCGAGGCGGTGAAGCTCGATATGGCGCTTGTCAGCCATATGAGCTATTACACCGGCATTTTATTTGACGTGTACGCCGAGCAAGTCGGATTCCCGATCGGCAACGGCGGGCGGTATGATGATTTGCTGGCGAAGTTCTCGCGCCCGGCGCCGGCGACGGGGGTTGGGTTGCGCGTCGATCGGTTGATTGAGGCGATTGGGGAAACGGATGTGCGCGGCGACATCGAGTGCATCGTCTTTAGCCAAGAGCGGCTGGCGGAAGCGGTGGAGCTCGCCGAGGCGAAACGGGTGGAAGGCAAGCGCGTCGTCTTGCAGCATATTGCCGGCATTCGTGATATTGACGCCTACAGCCAGCGCTACCGGTCGATCGTCTATTTGCTTGGCCGCAGCGGGCAATGAATGCCGCAAAAAGAGGAGAACGTCTCGAACAGGAACGACTGGAACGGCTGTCGATGAGGCGGGAGATGGAACGGCTAAAGCCACGAGGGTGTCCGGCTGCGCTAGTTCGGCGAGAGGGAGAGTTTGGCGGAAAAGCGCCGCGTTTGCACATGACGACGAGCAGGGAGGAAGAGTGATGCTGACGATTGCGATGCCAAAAGGGCGCATTTTTGATGAGGCGGTCGAGCTGCTGCGGCGGGCGGATTATGTGCTGCCGCCGGAATTTGACGAGTCGCGCAAGCTCGTCATTGACGTGCCGGAGGAGCAGATGCGCTTTATTTTGGCGAAACCGATGGATGTCGTCACCTATGTCGAACATGGGGTGGCGGATTTGGGCATAGCGGGAAAAGATGTCTTAATGGAGGAAGAACGGAACGTCTATGAGCTGCTCGATTTGCACATCAGCCGCTGCCATTTGGCGGTCGCCGGGCTGCCCGGTGCCAAGATGAATGAAATCGCGCCAAGGGTGGCGACGAAATATCCAAACATCGCGTCGACGTATTTTCGCGAACAAGGTGAGCAAGTTGAGATCATCCGCCTAAACGGCTCGATCGAGCTCGCCCCGCTGATCGGCCTTGCCGACCGGATCGTCGATATCGTTTCGACCGGACGGACGTTGAAAGAAAACGGACTTGTCGAGCTGGAACGAATCGCCGAGGTGACGTCGCGCCTGATTGTCAACCCGGCGAGCTACCGGCTAAACGGCGGGGACATTGAGCGGTTGGTCGACCGATTGGCGGCGGTGATTCCACAACCATAGAAAAAGATGGAAACGGGCGGTTGTCCGCAGAGAGCTTGATGGAGGCTCGGCGCGGCGTTGGCGGAACGGCGTCCGCGGCGCTGATGGGGGCTTGGTGGAGGAAAACGGATCGATGCCATAGAAAGATCGATGCCATAGAAAGGGGAGCGAACGATGAAAATCGAACGGATCCGAGGTGGCGTGTCGCTAAGGCGGACGATTGAAAGCGGAACGGAGGAGCAGCGGCGTGCGGTGCTCGATATCATCGCCGCTGTGCGCACCCGCGGCGACGAAGCGCTGAAAGAATACACGGAACGGTTTGACGGCGTCCGCTTGGATTCGCTCAAGGTGACGGAAGCGGAAATGAAGCGCGCGCATGCGGCGATGGACGCGGAGATGCTAGAGATCATTCGCCAAGCGGCGGCGAACATTCGCGACTACCATGAGCGGCAAAAGCGCGAATCATGGTGGATGACGAAAGAAGACGGCACCATTCTCGGACAAAAGGTGACGCCGCTCGATGCGGTCGGGTTGTACGTGCCAGGCGGGACGGCCGCTTATCCGTCGTCTGTGCTGATGAACGTTATTCCCGCACAAGTGGCGGGGGTGAAACGGATTGTCATCACCTCGCCGCCAAACAAAGACGGCACGCTCCCGGCTGGGGTGCTGGCCGCCGCCTATGAACTCGGCGTGACGGAAATTTACAAAGTCGGCGGCGCGCAGGCGATCGCCGCGCTTGCTTACGGGACGGAAACGATCCGGCCGGTTGACAAAATTTTCGGGCCGGGCAATATTTATGTGGCATTGGCGAAGCGGGAAGTGTTTGGGCATGTGGCGATCGACATGATCGCCGGGCCGAGCGAAATTGTCGTGCTCGCCGATGAGACGGCGCATGCGGATGAGATTGCGGCCGATTTGTTGTCGCAAGCCGAGCATGACGTGCGGGCGTCGGCCATTTTGGTGACGCCGTCGATGAAATTGGCGCTGGCGGTGGCGAGCGAAGTCGAACGGCAGCTGGAAACGCTGCCGCGCCGCGACATTGCCCAAGCGGCGCTCGAGAACTACGGCACCATTTACGTCACCGAGACGCTTGAGGAAGCGGTGGATGTCGTGAACGAACTGGCCCCGGAGCATTTGGAAGTGATGACGGCAGAACCGCTCGCGCTTTTCGGCCGGCTCCGCCATGCGGGAGCGATGTTTTTCGGCCGCTTCAGCTCCGAGCCGGTCGGCGACTATTTCGCCGGGCCGAACCACGTGCTGCCAACCAACGGCACGGCCAGATTCTCAAGCGGCTTGAGCGTTGACGAGTTTGTGAAAAAATCAAGCGTGATTGTTTACAGTGAAACCGCATTGAAACAACATGGCGACAAAATCGCCGCCTTTGCCCGCCTCGAGGGGCTGGAGGCGCACGCGCGCGCCATTGAGGTGCGGCTCGAGAAAGGGGAATGAATGATGGCAAGGGAAGCGATGATCGCAAGAACGACGAACGAGACGAGCATTGAGCTGCGTTTGGCGATTGACGGCGAAGGAAAAGCCGAACTGGAAACGGGCGTGCCGTTTTTAACCCATATGCTCGATTTGTTCGCCAAGCACGGCCAGTTCGATTTGCGCATTGACGCGAAAGGCGACACGCATATTGACGACCACCATACGACGGAAGACATCGGCATTTGCCTCGGGCAGGCGATCAAGGAAGCGCTTGGCGACAAAAAAGGAATCAAGCGGTACGGCAACGCGTTTGTGCCGATGGATGACGCCTTGGCGCAAGTTGTGATCGACTTGAGCAATCGCCCGCATTTTGAGTTTCGCGGCGAGTTTCCGGCAGCGAAAGTCGGCGCGTTTGATGTCGAGCTCGTGCATGAGTTTTTATGGAAACTGGCGCTTGAAGCGCGGATGAACTTGCATGTCATCGTCCATTACGGGCGCAATACGCACCATATGGTCGAAGCGGTGTTTAAGGCGCTCGGGCGGGCGCTCGATGAAGCAACGATGATCGACCCGCGCGTCAAAGGCGTTCCGTCGACAAAAGGGATGCTGTAGCCGATGGAGTGGGGCGCCCCCCGTGGGGAAAGAGTTCCGCAGGCGCAGGAAAGGCGGTCGGATCGAGGCAGCGCTTCCTGCGGGAAAAGCTCCATGGATGCAGGAAAGGCGACCGGATGCCAAGGAGAGGTTTGCACATGGAAGGAGCGCCGTAAAAAAGCATGCCGCCATACCGTTGTTCATTGAACAAGGGGATGGGCATGGATCAGGGAAGAAAGGAATGGGATGACGATGATCGGGATCATCGATTATGGCATGGGCAACTTATACAGCGTCCGCAAAGCGCTCGAGCGGCTCGGCTGCCCGTATATCGTGAGCGGCGACAAAGAGGAGCTCGAGCAGGCGCGCGGGCTGATTTTGCCCGGTGTCGGCTCGTTTCGCGATGCGATGCACATTTTAAATGAGACAGGCCTAGCTGCTTTCATCCGTTCGGCGGTTGAAAACGGCACGCCGCTGCTTGGCATTTGTTTAGGGATGCAGCTGTTGTTTGACGAAAGCGAAGAAAACGGGCCGACAAAAGGGCTTGGCTTGCTTCGCGGCCGCGTCGTCCGTTTTCCGGGCGTCACGAAAACCGGCGAGCCATACAAAGTGCCGCACATGGGCTGGAACCGGCTCCGTTTCCATCGCCCGTCGCCGCTTCTTCATGGCGTCGAGGAAGGGCATGTGTATTTTGTCCATTCGTATTATGTCATTCCAGGGGATGAGGACGTCGTGCTCGCGAGCAGTGAATATGACGTTGATGTTCCGGCGGTCGTCGGGCGCGGCTGTGTGTTTGGCACACAGTTTCATCCGGAAAAAAGCGGTGCGGTCGGCATGAGCATCTTGAACAATTATGTCGGCATCGCCACGGGAAGGGGGAACGGCTGATGGCGGCGTTTACGATTTATCCGGCGATCGATATGCGCGGCGGCAAGTGCGTCCGCCTGCTGCAAGGCGATTACAACAAAGAAACGGTGTACGGCGATTCGCCGGTCGCGATGGCCGAGCAATTCGCGGCCCAAGGGGCGGAGTGGATTCATATGGTCGATTTGGACGGGGCGAAAGAAGGGCGGCGCGTCAACGACCGGTTTGTCATTGAAGCGGCCCGCCTGGGCGTCAACGTGCAAGTCGGCGGCGGCATCCGGACGGAAGAGGATATCGTGTATTATTTAGAAAATGGGGTCGCCCGCGTCATTTTAGGAAGCGCGGCCATTGCCGATCCGCCGTTTGTGAAAAAGATGCTCCAAACATACGGCCGCCGCATCGTGATTGGCATTGACGCCCGCGACGGCTTCGTGGCGACGGAAGGGTGGCTGGCGACGTCCAACGTGAAAGCGGAAGAACTCGGGCGGATGCTCGCCGAGGC
This sequence comes from Geobacillus sp. FSL K6-0789, assembly GCF_038593135.1. NCBI lineage: Bacteria > Bacillati > Bacillota > Bacilli > Caryophanales > Anoxybacillaceae > Geobacillus > Geobacillus sp. FSL K6-0789. Next base: position 2,734,633 of record NZ_CP151966.1, on the reverse strand, counting down.
GGGGGCGGAGACGTTTATCTTTACGGACATTGCAACGGACGGCACGCTGTCGGGCCCGAACATCGCCGCCGCGGTCCGGTTGGCCGAGGCGACGGGAAAAGAAGTGATTGCTTCTGGCGGCGTCAGCTCGCTTGACGATTTGCGCGCGCTCTGCCAATATGCTGGACAAGGCATCGGCGGTGCGATCGTCGGCAAGGCGCTTTATACGAATCAGTTTACGCTAGCGGAAGCGTTAAAGGCGGTGAGCGAGCGATGATCACGAAACGCATCATCCCGTGCCTCGATGTGAAAGACGGCCGCGTCGTCAAAGGAGTGCAATTTGTCCAGCTGCGCGATGCCGGCGACCCGGTGGAGCTGGCGAAGGCGTACGATGAGCAAGGGGCGGACGAGCTCGTCTTTTTGGACATCTCCGCTTCCCATGAAGGCCGGAAAACGATGGTCGATGTCGTCGAGCGCGTCGCTGCCGAGCTCGCCATTCCGTTTACGGTCGGCGGGGGGATTCATTCGCTTGACGATATGAAGCGGATGCTGCGCGCCGGGGCCGACAAAGTATCGCTCAACACCGCCGCGGTGCTCCATCCGGCCTTGATCGCGGAAGGGGCGGACTTTTTCGGCTCGCAATGCATCGTCGTTGCCATTGACGCGAAATACGATGAAACGCTTGGTTCATGGCGCGTCTATACGCACGGCGGCCGCAACGCGACCGAATGGGAAGTGGTCGCGTGGGCGCAGGAAGCGGTCCGTCTTGGCGCCGGGGAGATTTTGCTGACGAGCATGGATGCCGATGGCGGCAAAAACGGTTTTGATATTGCCTTGACGCGGCGGGTGAGCGAAGCGGTCAGCGTTCCGGTCATTGCGTCCGGCGGCGCCGGCAAGGCCGAGCATTTCCTCGAAGCGTTCGAAAAAGGGAAAGCGGACGCGGCGCTGGCGGCATCGATTTTCCATTACAAAGAAACGTCGGTCGGACAAGTGAAAGCGTACTTGAAAGAAAGAGGGGTGAACGTGCGATGACGGCAGACATTCGCTTTGATGAAAAAGGGCTGGTGCCCGCGATCGTCCAAGATGCGCAAAGCAAGGAAGTGCTCACTCTCGCCTATATGAACAAAGAGTCGCTCGAAAAAACGATCGAGACCGGAGAAACATGGTTTTACAGCCGCTCGCGCCAAGAGTTGTGGCATAAAGGGGCGACATCTGGAAACGTGCAGCGCGTTGTCGACATCCGCTACGACTGCGACGCCGATGCGTTGCTCGTGCTCATCGAGCCGGCGGGTCCGGCGTGCCATACGGGCGCGTATTCGTGCTTTTCCCGCTCGCTGGACGGCGCGGCGCGCGCGCCGCAGGCCGACCGGTTCGCCATTTTGAACGAGCTCGAACAGATCATCGCCAAGCGCGACGCCGAACGGCCAGAAGGGTCGTACACGACGTATTTGTTTGAAAAAGGCGTCGATAAGATTTTGAAAAAAGTCGGCGAAGAAGCGGCCGAAGTGATTATTGCGGCGAAAAACCGGAGTCATGACGAGCTGAAATGGGAAGCGGCTGATTTGTTGTACCATTTGCTTGTGCTGTTGCGGGAACAAAAGTTGCCGCTTGACGCCGTGCTGGCAACGCTTGCCGAGCGGCACGCACAAAAAACGGAAGCAGCGGAACAAACCTAATCGTAAGCCGATGGTTGGCGAAGGCTTGTTCACGGGAACGATTGGAAACGGAGGAATGGAAAAACGGGATGCCCGCCACTCAGACTGCCGGGCTCATGGCTCGCGTGAGCGAACCGCGGAGGCAGCCGGAGGGCGGGGCATCCTTTTTTGACGTCTCCGCCGTTTGGCGGACGGCAATGGCGCTGCTGCCATGTTTTTGAGCTGAGTTTTGTTGTTTGTTTCAGCGGCCAATATGATATACTGTTGCTCGACGAATTTTACGGACAACGGAGGACAGAATGGGAAAACAACTGAAGCAGTCATCACGAAAAGCGACGATTGTGCCGTTTATCCAGAACGGAGAGTATTTTTTCAAAAAAGGAATGAAAGCATACGATCGGGGCGATTTGCATAAGGCGAGGAAGTATTTCGAGCGCGCTGTCCGTTTGGATGAGCGCGATGCGTCGTTTGCCCTGCAGCTGGCGCTAGTATTGTCCGAACTTGGTGAATACCAGTTTTCAAACCAATGGCTGTTCAAAATTATTCATGATCTCGATGAAACGATGGACGACTGTTTGTATTTTTTGGCGAACAATTTCGCCTGCCTCGGCTTGTTCCGCGAGGCTCGGCAATACGCTGAACAGTACTTGGCGAATGAGCCGGACGGGGAGTTTGCCGACGATGCCGCCGACTTGCTTGAGCTGCTTCGGCTCGATGGCTCAGAATGGACGGAAGAAGAGGAGCAACTGATGGTGCTGGAGGATCGGGCCCGCCGTTTGCTTGAGGAGGAGCGGTTTGCGGAAGCGATTGAGGCGCTCGAGGCGATTGTCGTCCGCTATCCGGACGTGTGGGCGGCGCACAACAACCTGGCGCTTGCTTATTTTTACAGCGGCGATGTCGACAAAGCGAAACAGAAAGTGCGTGAAGTGCTCAAACGCGATCCCGGCAATTTGCATGCGCTTTGCAATGCGCTCGTTTTCGCGTATTACTTGCATGATCAGGAGCAAGTCTCTTCCCTTTGCCGGACGCTCGCCGGGCTTTATCCGTTTTTCCATGAGCATCAATACAAGCTCGGGGCGACGTTCGCGCTTGTCGGGCGGTTCGATTTGGCGTTCCGCTGGCTGCACCGCCTGTACAAAAGCGGCTTTCGCGGCGACGGGCCGTTTTACTACTGGCTCGCCTGCACCGCCTACCATACGGGGCATGAATCGCTCGCTCGGAACATGTGGGAAGAGTTTCTCGTGTTTCATCCGGAAAAGCGCGGCGAGGAGCCGTGGGCTGTTCCGTCGTTCGACGAAGCGTTTGCCCGCATCATCCGCTGGATTGAGCAGGAAGGATTGGCTGACCAGTTGTACGGCTTATATTTGTTCAGCCGCTCGAAGCAAGCGGAGGAAACGGCCATGTCGCTGGCGATCTGCCGCTTGTTGCCGGCCGACCCGCGCTTGCGTCCATTCATCGACTCGTTTTTATTTGGCTTGACCGACGGCTCGTCCGCCCGGGCGGGGAACGTCGGCCGTATGGTCGATGCGCTTTCGGCAAATAATGAAGAAAAGGAAGCACTCTGCCGCTTTGCGTTTGCGATTGCCGTCCATCCGCTGGCCGATGGCGAACGGTTTGCGAACGGAGCGGCGTGGGCGGCGGCGATTGAATACATGTGGCGTCGTCAGCAAGGAGAGCGTGTGACGCAAAGAGAGATGGCGGCCAAATACGGCGTTTCGGCGTCGACGGTGCAAAAATACGTGCAAAAAGCGCGCCGTCTCTATACATGAGCAAATCAATAGACAGGGCGAATCGACTTTTATACGATGAAAATGGAATGATTCTCAAGCGAGGGAGTGGACGGTGTGGCAGACGAAAAAATTTACGATGTCATTATTGCCGGAGCCGGGCCGGCTGGGCTGACGGCGGCTGTCTATACATCGCGCGCCAATTTGTCGACGCTGATGATCGAGCGTGGCGTCCCGGGCGGGCAGATGGTCAACACTGAGGAAGTCGAGAACTATCCTGGCTTTGAAACGATTTTAGGCCCGGAATTGGCGACGAAAATGTTTGAGCATGCGAAAAAATTCGGCGCGGAGTACGCATACGGCGATGTGAAAGAAATCATCGATGGCGAGGCGTACAAAACGGTCATCGTCGGCGACAAAGAGTACAAGGCCCGCGCGGTCATCATCGCCACCGGAGCGGAATATAAAAAACTCGGCGTACCGGGTGAAGCGGAGCTCGGCGGCCGCGGCGTTTCGTACTGTGCGGTGTGCGACGGGGCGTTTTTCAAAGGGAAAGATTTGGTTGTCGTGGGCGGGGGCGACTCAGCGGTCGAAGAGGGCGTCTATTTGACGCGGTTTGCCAATAAAGTGACGATCGTTCACCGCCGCGACAAGCTGCGGGCGCAAAAAATTTTGCAAGACCGGGCGTTCGCCAATGAAAAAATTGATTTCATCTGGAACCATACGGTGAAACAAATCAACGAAAAGGACGGAAAAGTCGGCAGCGTGACGCTTGTGCATACGCAAACGGGCGAGGAGCGCGAATTTCCGTGCGACGGCGTTTTCATTTACATCGGGATGGTGCCGCTCTCGAAGCCGTTTGCCAATCTTGGCATCACGAATGAAAACGGCTATATCGTCACGAACGAAAAGATGGAGACGAAAGTGCCGGGCATTTTCGCCGCCGGTGATGTGCGGGAAAAAACGCTCCGGCAAATCGTGACGGCTACCGGCGACGGCAGCATCGCCGCGCAAAGCGCCCAGCATTACGTTGAGGAACTGAAAGAAAAGCTCCATAAGCAAGGGGTCAGCTGATCCGGTAACCAAATCGCAATCAAATCGTAATGGTTATTTAACCCAGATGTAACACGGGCGCAACACATTTGTCGTATGCTATAAGTAAGTAATTGACCCCCTTTTATATAGATCCTTTTTGGCGCGGGCGTTTGTCCGCGTCTCTTTTTTTGCCGGGCGCTTGCATCCTGCCGTTTCGCTTGAAACGGCGGGGATGGCGTCTTTCGGCTGGAAGCGGAATGTTGGGCCCCGAGGTTTTTGCAGACGGGAAGCGGACGGTTTCCAGCGGTTTGAAGGTGGAGCGGCCTAACTATTTATGGTAAAATAAAGATGATTATGTGCGTGTTTGCGGATGGTTGGGGTGAACGAATTGCAACGGGTGACAAACTGCGTATTATATAAAGACGGCCAAGTGCTGCTGTTGCAAAAGCCGAGGCGCGGCTGGTGGGTCGCTCCGGGCGGGAAAATGGAGCCCGGTGAGACGGTGCGCGAAGCATGCATTCGTGAATACCGGGAAGAGACGGGCATTTATTTGAAAAATCCAGAGCTGAAAGGCGTCTTTACGATCGTGATGAAAAACGGGAATGAAACAGTATCGGAGTGGATGATGTTTACGTTTTTCGCCGACGACTTCATCGGCGAAAACGTGCCGTCTTCCGAAGAAGGGACGCTCGCTTGGCATAAGGTTGAAGCGCTGTCCACGTTGCCGATGGCCCCAGGAGACTACCATATTTTAGAATACGCTGTCAAAGGCAAAGGGGTCATGTACGGAACGTTTGTATATACGGAGGAGTTTGAGTTGCTTTCATATCGTCTTGATCCAAGTTAGCGGAAGGGGAGCAGAAAAATGGGGAAACACGGGGCGCAGCAACCGATTCAACTCGTTATCATCACCGGCATGTCCGGGGCAGGCAAAACGGTGGCGATCCAAAGCTTTGAAGACCTCGGCTTTTTTTGTGTCGACAACTTGCCGCCGACGCTGTTGCCGAAGTTTTTGGAGCTTGTGAAAGAGTCCGGGAATAAAATGAATAAAGTCGCGCTCGTCATGGATTTGCGCAGCCGCGACTTTTTCGACCACTTGTTTGCCGCGCTCGATGAGTTGGCCGGGCAGGCGTGGATTATGCCGCAAATTTTGTTTTTGGATGCGCAAGACTCGACGCTTGTGGCCCGCTATAAAGAAACGCGGCGGACGCATCCGCTCGCGCCGAATGAGCCGCCGCTTGAAGGCATCCGCCTGGAGCGGAAACTGCTTGAGGAGCTCAAAGGGCGGGCGCAAATCGTTTATGACACGACTGGGCTCAAGCCGCGCGAACTGCGGGAGAAAATCGTCCGCCAGTTTTCATCGCACGCCCAGTCCGGCTTTATGGTCAACGTTATGTCGTTTGGATTTAAATACGGCATCCCGATTGACGCTGACTTGGTGTTTGATGTCCGCTTTTTGCCGAACCCGCACTACATTGAGCATATGCGGCCGAAAACCGGGCTCGATGAGGAAGTGGCGTCATATGTGCTCAAATGGGGAGAAACGCAAAAGTTTTTGGAAAAGCTGATTGATTTGCTGGCGTTTATGCTGCCGTATTACCAGCGCGAAGGAAAAAGCCAGCTGGTGATCGCCATCGGCTGCACGGGCGGTCAGCATCGTTCCGTGGCGCTCGCTGAGCATATCGCCCGCCATTTTTCCGCCAATTATAAAACGGTTGTCTCGCACCGGGACATGGAGAGGAGAAAGGAAGCGCATCGATGAGAGACAAACGAGCAGCGAAGATCGTCGTCATCGGCGGCGGCACTGGGCTTCCCGTCCTGCTTCGGGGTCTGAAACAGCACGATCTTGACTTGACGGCTATCGTCACCGTCGCCGATGACGGGGGGAGTTCCGGGCGGCTCCGGGACGAACTGCACATCCCGCCGCCTGGGGATGTGCGCAACGTGCTCGCCGCGCTGTCTGATGTCGAACCGCTTATTGTTGAGCTGTTTCAACACCGTTTTCAAAACGGCAACGGCTTATCGGGACACTCGCTCGGCAATTTGATTTTGGCGGCGCTTACATCGATCACCGGCGATTTTGTGAAGGCGATCCGCGAAATGAGCAAAGTGTTGAACGTACGCGGCCAAGTGTTGCCGGCGGCGAACAAAAGCGTCGTGTTGCACGCGGAAATGGAAGATGGTACCATTATTTCGGGCGAGTCGAAAATTCCTGGCGCGGGGAAAAAAATTAAGAGGGTGTTTTTAACCCCGGAAGATATTGAACCGTTGCCGGAGACGACCGCCGCCATCCGCGGCGCCGACTTGATTGTCATCGGCCCGGGGAGTCTGTACACAAGCATTTTGCCGAACTTGCTCGTGCCGAAAATCGGGCAGGAAGTGTGCAAGGCGAAGGCGAAAAAAGTCTATATATGCAACATTATGACCCAGGCCGGCGAGACGCCGCACTATACGGTGAGCGACCATGTGAAGGCGCTTCATGACCATCTTGGCGTCCCGTTTTTGGATGCCGTCATCGTCAACAGCGGGGCGATTCCGGAATCCATCCGCCGCCGGTATGAAGAGGAGCGGGCCGAGCCGGTGCATGATGACAGCGGCACGCTCGGCGTGCAGGTGATCCGTGACGATATTGTTACGTACGATGATGGGGTCATTCGCCATAATACAGGGAAAGTCGCCGCCCTCCTTCTCGGGCTGCTTCCCCGCTGCTAGACGGCGGGCGCTGTGTGCCTGATCCGCATACGCATAGGCCAAGGAGACGGGGCGCGAGGGGCGGCGGCCGCATGGCCGCGCCGAGAGTTGGGCACCTCCAACCGGCCGGTACGGGAGCGAATGGAGGTGGAACGATCATGTCTTTTGCGTCCGAAACGAAGAAGGAGCTGACGAATTTAGAGGTCAAGCGCTGCTGCTTGCGGGCCGAGCTGTCGGCGCTGTTGCGCATGAACGGCTCACTGTCGTTTTCCGGCGGGCGGATGGCGGTCGATGTCCAAACGGAAAATGCGGCGATCGCCCGGCGCATTTATACGCTGTTGAAAAAAGGGTATGACGTCGCGGTTGAGCTGTTTGTCCGCAAAAAAATGCGTTTAAAGAAAAATAACGTGTATATCGTCCGCATTACCGACGGCGCCGCCCCGCTGCTCCGTGATCTTTGCATTTGGAACGGCGATTTTTCGTTCATTCATGACATCGATCCGGAACTTGTCAAGAAAAAATGCTGTAAGCGCTCGTATTTGCGTGGTGCGTTTTTGGCCGGCGGCTCGGTCAACAATCCGGAGACGTCCTCGTATCACTTGGAGATTTTTTCTTTGTACGAGGATCATAACCGCTCTTTATGTGAACTGATGAACAGCCACTTTTTTTTAAATGCGAAAATGTTGGAACGGAAAAAGGGGTTTATTACGTATTTAAAAGAGGCAGAGAAAATTGCCGAGTTTTTGAACATCATCGGCGCTCACCAGGCGCTGCTCCGCTTTGAAGACATCCGCATCGTCCGCGATATGCGCAACTCGGTCAACCGGCTTGTCAATTGCGAGACGGCCAATTTGAACAAAACGATCGGCGCTGCGCTTCGCCAGGTGGAAAACATCCGCTACATCGACGAGACGATCGGCCTCGACGCCTTGCCAGCGAAGCTGCGGGAAATCGCGAAGCTTCGCATCGAGCATCAAGACGTGACGCTGAAAGAGCTTGGCGAGATGGTCGCCGGCGGCAAAATCAGCAAATCCGGCATCAACCACCGGCTACGCAAAATTGATGAGATCGCGGAGCGGCTGCGGGCTGGAAAGCCGATCGATTTCCATAAATCGCTGTAAAGGGGAGATGGAGAATGGTGGAAAAACAAGTGAAAGTAAAATTAGAAACCGGGCTGCAGGCGCGCCCGGCGGCGTTGTTTGTCCAAGAAGCGAACCGTTTTTCCGCTGATGTATTTTTGGAAAAAGATGGAAAACAGGTGAACGCGAAAAGCATTATGGGCTTGATGAGCCTCGCCATCGGCCATGGAGCGGTGATCACGCTCATTGCCGACGGTCCGGATGAGCAAGAAGCGATCGAAAAGCTCGCCGCCTATGTGCAAAAGGAAAAGTAAAGCAGCGTGTGGGGCTGGCGGGGAAAGGAATGGAAAAGGCTGCTCCGTTTTTGTCGGAAGCAGCCTTTTTTCGTCAATGTCGGTGCAGGCGCAGCTCTATAGCGGTTCTACCAACGTGTGCATGCCTTATTTTTCATCAGCGCGCGTCAGCACCCGGTCGATAATGCCGTATTCCATCGCTTTTTGCGCTGTCATGAAGTTGTCGCGGTCCGTATCGCGTTCGATCACTTCGATCGGCTGGCCGGTGTTTTCCGCCAAAATGCGGTTCAATTTGTCGCGCAAGAACAAAATGCGCTTCGCTGCGATTTCGATTTCCGTCGCCTGCCCTTGGGCGCCGCCGAGCGGTTGGTGGATCATGATTTCACTGTTTGGCAAGGCGAACCGTTTCCCTTTCGCACCGGCGGCAAGCAAAAACGCCCCCATGGAAGCGGCCATGCCGATGCAAATTGTCGATACGTCCGGTTTGATGAACTGCATCGTGTCGTAAATCGCCAGGCCAGCTGTGATCGAGCCGCCCGGGCTGTTGATGTACAAGGAAATATCTTTGTCCGGGTCTTCCGCCGCCAAAAACAACAGCTGCGACACGATCGAGTTGGCCACTTGGTCGTCGATCGGGCTGCCAAGGAACACGATTCGGTCTTTCAATAAGCGCGAATAAATGTCGTACGCCCGCTCCCCGCGGTTCGTCTGTTCGATGACAGTCGGAATCAAATACATCCCAAAACGCCTCCTTTTCCATCCTAATGGATCAATATGTACGCCTTCATCATACACGAATGGTCAATGAAGGTCAAACAAAACGACCTTCCCCATTCTTTATAACATATTCGCGGCTAGCGGGAACATCCCTCTTTTCATCATAACCGCTTTTTTATTTTTTTAACCAGTTGCCTGTGGCGGTGGCATTGATGTGGAAGGAACAAAGGCCTGATTTTTCCTGTTTTTTTATTGCATTTTCCCCTTGCATTTTTGCACGATCCTGCTATAATAGAACATGCAACGGAACGAAATAGAGAAATCATGAACTTCCATGCCCTCGTAGTGTAGTGGATAGCACGAGAGATTCCGGTTCTCTTAGCGTGGGTTCGAATCCTGCCGAGGGCGTTCCAACGATCTGACAAGTTCGGATTGAGATTCCCAACCCCCTTGATACGACCGCGTTTGCGGTCGTTTTTCATTGCTTGCCGAGCTGGCGGCGCGGTTTTCCGCATCGGAACAAGAGATGGAACGGGGGCTGCGCCTTGTGCAGTCGCTCGACCCGCCGGGAGTCGGCGCCCGCGATTTGGCGGAATGCCTCTTGCTGCAGCTTGAACGTCTTCCTGAGCGCGACGAGCTGGCGGAAACGATCGAGGTGGCTTTCCTCCGCTCAAGTGAAAGCGATCATCCAAGAGCTGATCGCGGCGGAAGACCGACAGACGCCGCTTTCTGGCCAACAGCTTGCTGATTTGCTTCATGGCCGATACGGCATCGCCATTTCGCTCCGCACGGTCGCCAAATACCGCGAGCAGCTGCGCATTCCTTCTTCGGCGAAACGAAAGCAATACACCGGAGCTTGATGCGACCGGTGAAAGAAAGGAAGAACGCGATGCACATCCGGTTGTACACGAAGACGAACTGTCCGCTTTGCGACAAAGCGAAAGCGGTTTTGACGGAGCTGCAGGCAGACTATCGGTTTACGATGGAAGAGATCGATATTTATGAAGACGACGCGCTTCTCGAGAAATATCAGTTGATGATTCCGGTCGTCGAGCTTGACGGGGAAGAAATCGGGTATGGGATGATTGAAAAAGAAACGGTGAGAAAACGGTTGCGGCGGGCAAAAAATAGTTGAACTGCTATCGTCCTCCTGCTATAATGAAAATAGCGCGGGAGGAATTTTTTATCGATTGGCGGGACATAATATGTCATACCGGGACAAAAAACGTCCCTATGTTCTGCTAAGGGAAAGGATCGATGCAACCGTTAGTAGAGGCATTAAAAAAATTATCGCCCGACTTGCTTGACGTTATGCAAAAACGATATCAAATTTTGTACTCTATTTCGCTTATGGCGCCGATCGGGCGGCGGGCGCTGGCGGCGAGCCTCGGCATGAGCGAGCGGGTTCTCCGGTCGGAAACAGAATTTTTGAAAGGACAAAACTTGCTTTCCACCGATGTGTCGGGCATGCGGTTGACGGAGGAAGGCCAGGCGCTCCTTCATACGCTCAATGATTTGATGCGGGAAGCGCTCGGACTCAAAGAGCTGGAAGCCGCGCTGCAGGAACAGCTCGGCATTCCGCGGGTGATTGTCGTTGCCGGGGATAGCGACCGTTCCCCTTGGGTAAAAAAAGAAATGGGTAGAGCGTGTGTCGCCTGCATGAAGGAGCTGCTTGAGCCCGGGGACATCGTCGCCGTGGCCGGCGGAACGACGATGGCGGCGGTCGCGGAGATGATGACGCCGGATTCGAAGCTTCGTGATGTGTTGTTCGTGCCGGCGCGCGGCGGCCTTGGCGAAGATGTCGAGAATCAGGCGAACACGATTTGTGCGAAAATGGCGGAAAAAGCGATGGGCCGCTATCGGTTGCTGCACGTGCCTGACCAGCTGAGCGATGAAGCGTACGCGTCGCTTGTCGAAGAGCCGGCGGTGAAAGAAGTGCTTGAGCTCATCCAATCATGCCGCATGGTCGTCCATGGCATCGGTGAAGCGGTGACGATGGCCAAGCGGCGGAAGACGCCGCCTGTAGAGATGGAGAACATCATCGCCCGCCATGCGGCCGCCGAGGCGTTCGGCTACTATTTCAACGAGTACGGCGACGTCGTCCATAAAGTGAAAACAGTCGGCATTCAACTTGAACACCTCCCGCATGTCGAGCATGTCATCGCCGTCGCCGGAGGGGCGTCGAAGGCGAAAGCCATTCGCGCGTACATGAAACGGGCGCCGCACTCGATATTGGTGACGGACGAAGGAGCCGCAAAAGCGTTCGTAGGGGAGTAATCTCCCTTGCTGATACAATCCAATCGCAAGGAGGAAAATAAGATGGCAGTCAAAGTGGGAATCAACGGATTTGGCCGCATCGGACGCAACGTCTTCCGCGCGGCATTGAAAAACCCGGACATTGAAGTGGTGGCGGTGAACGATTTAACCGATGCGAATACGCTTGCTCATTTGTTGAAGTACGACTCTGTCCATGGCCGTTTGGATGCCGAAGTGTCAGTGAACGGCAACAACTTGGTCGTCAACGGCAAAGAAATCATCGTCAAGGCGGAACGCGATCCGGAGAACTTGGCGTGGGGCGAGATCGGCGTTGACATCGTCGTTGAGTCGACCGGCCGCTTCACGAAACGCGAAGACGCCGCCAAACATTTGGAAGCGGGTGCGAAAAAAGTGATCATTTCCGCCCCGGCGAAAAACGAAGACATTACGATCGTCATGGGCGTCAACCAAGACAAATACGATCCGAAAGCCCATCATGTCATCTCGAACGCGTCGTGCACGACGAACTGCTTGGCGCCGTTTGCCAAAGTGCTGCATGAACAATTCGGCATCGTCCGCGGCATGATGACGACCGTTCACTCGTACACAAACGACCAACGAATTTTGGACTTGCCGCATAAAGATTTGCGCCGGGCTCGCGCCGCGGCCGAATCGATCATTCCGACGACGACCGGGGCGGCGAAAGCGGTCGCGCTCGTTTTGCCGGAATTGAAAGGAAAGTTGAACGGCATGGCGATGCGCGTGCCGACGCCGAACGTATCCGTTGTCGACTTGGTGGCGGAATTGGAAAAAGAAGTGACGGTCGAAGAAGTGAATGCCGCGTTGAAAGCAGCAGCTGAAGGCGAGCTGAAAGGCATTTTGGCCTACAGCGAAGAACCGCTCGTGTCGCGCGACTACAATGGCAGCACCGTTTCGTCGACGATCGACGCGTTGTCGACAATGGTCATTGATGGCAAAATGGTGAAAGTCGTTTCGTGGTATGACAACGAAACGGGCTATTCGCACCGCGTCGTCGACTTGGCTGCCTACATCGCCTCGAAAGGGCTGTAAAACCAGCTTGGCGCTGAGTTTTCCGCCTGTTCAAGTCTATAATAGGAAAATGGAGGGGAGCGGGGAAATGATCCCCACTCCTTTTCCTTGTCCAAACTGTAGCCAAAAGGGGGCACGAACGATGAACAAGAAGACGATCCGCGACGTTGATGTGAGGGGAAAGCGCGTCTTTTGCCGCGTCGATTTCAACGTTCCGATGGAGCAAGGCGCTATCACCGATGACACGCGCATTCGCGCCGCACTCCCGACGATCCGCTATTTGATCGAGCACGGGGCGAAAGTCATTTTGGCGAGCCACCTCGGCCGCCCGAAAGGAAAAGTGGTCGAAGAATTGCGTTTGGATGCCGTTGCGAAGCGGCTCGGCGAGCTGCTTGAACGGCCGGTCGCCAAAACGAATGAAGCGGTCGGCGATGAGGTGAAAGCGGCGGTCGACCGTTTGAACGAAGGCGATGTGCTCTTGCTTGAGAACGTCCGTTTTTACCCTGGCGAAGAGAAAAATGATCCCGAGCTCGCCAAAGCGTTTGCGGAGCTTGCGGATCTATATGTCAACGATGCGTTCGGCGCCGCCCATCGCGCTCATGCGTCGACGGAAGGCATCGCCCATTACTTGCCGGCGGTGGCCGGATTTTTGATGGAAAAAGAACTTGAAGTGCTTGGCAAGGCGCTTTCGAATCCGGACCGCCCGTTTACAGCGATCATCGGCGGGGCGAAAGTGAAAGACAAAATCGGCGTCATCGACAATTTGCTTGAAAAAGTCGACAACTTGATCATCGGCGGCGGACTGGCGTATACGTTCGTCAAAGCGCTCGGCCATGACGTCGGCAAGTCGCTGCTTGAGGAGGACAAAATCGAACTCGCCAAATCGTTTATGGAAAAGGCGAAAGAAAAAGGCGTCCGTTTTTATATGCCGGTGGACGTGGTCGTCGCCGACCGGTTTGCGAACGACGCCAACACGAAAGTCGTGCCGATTGACGCGATTCCAGCCGATTGGTCGGCGCTTGACATCGGCCCGAAAACGCGCGAATTGTACCGCGATGTCATTCGCGAGTCGAAGCTCGTTGTCTGGAACGGCCCGATGGGCGTCTTTGAAATGGACGCGTTCGCCCACGGGACAAAAGCGATCGCCGAAGCACTGGCGGAAGCGCTCGACACCTATTCGGTCATCGGCGGCGGGGATTCGGCGGCGGCGGTTGAGAAATTCGGCTTGGCCGACAAAATGGATCATATCTCCACCGGTGGCGGCGCTTCGCTCGAGTTTATGGAAGGAAAACAGCTGCCGGGTGTCGTCGCACTCGAAGACAAATGACCCACGGCGCCGGATTTGGCGCATGGCGGCTGACTCCGCCCATTGAAAGGAAGGGTGAACGATGAGAAAACCGATCATTGCAGGCAACTGGAAAATGCATAAAACATTAGCGGAAGCGGTTCAATTTGTCGAGGACGTAAAAGGGCACGTGCCGCCGGCCGACGAAGTCGATTCCGTCGTTTGCGCGCCGTTTCTCTTTTTGGATCGGTTGGTGCAAGCGGCAGACGGCACGGATTTAAAAATCGGGGCGCAAACGATGCACTTTGCCGATCAAGGGGCGTACACAGGCGAAGTGAGCCCGGTCATGCTGAAAGACCTCGGCGTCACGTACGTCATCCTCGGCCATTCGGAGCGCCGGCAAATGTTCGCCGAAACAGATGAGACCGTGAACAAAAAAGTGTTGGCCGCCTTCACCCGCGGGCTTATACCGATTATTTGCTGCGGTGAATCGCTTGAGGAGCGGGAAGCGGGGCAGACGAACGCGGTTGTCGCCTCGCAAGTGGAAAAAGCGCTCGCCGGCTTGACGCCGGAACAAGTGAAGCAAGCGGTCATCGCTTACGAGCCGATTTGGGCGATCGGGACGGGCAAATCATCAACACCGGAAGACGCCAACAGCGTCTGCGGCCATATCCGTTCGGTTGTTTCGCGCCTGTTTGGCCCGGAGGCGGCGGAAGCGATCCGCATTCAATACGGCGGCAGCGTCAAACCAGACAACATCCGCGACTTCTTGGCGCAACAACAGATCGACGGCGCCTTAGTCGGCGGGGCGAGCCTCGAGCCGGCTTCATTCTTGCAATTGGTGGAGGCGGGGCGTCATGAGTAAAAAACCGGTTGCGCTCATCATTTTAGACGGATTTGCGCTGCGCGACGAAACGTACGGCAATGCGGTCGCTCAGGCGAACAAACCGAACTTTGACCGCTATTGGAACGAATACCCGCACACAACGCTCAAGGCGTGCGGCGAGGCGGTCGGGCTTCCGGAAGGGCAGATGGGCAACTCGGAAGTCGGCCATCTCAACATCGGCGCCGGGCGCATTGTGTACCAAAGCTTAACGCGAATCAACATTGCCATTCGCGAAGGCGAGTTTGACCGAAATGAAACGTTTTTGGCGGCGATGAACCATGTGAAACAACACGGGACAAGTTTGCATTTGTTCGGCTTGCTTTCCGACGGCGGGGTGCACAGCCATATTCACCATTTGTACGCCCTCTTGCGCTTGGCGGCGAAAGAAGGCGTGAAGCGCGTGTACATCCACGGCTTTTTGGACGGCCGCGACGTCGGCCCACAAACAGCGCCGCAATACATCAAAGAACTGCAGGAAAAAATCAAGGAATATGGCGTCGGCGAAATCGCGACGTTATCGGGCCGCTACTACTCGATGGACCGCGACAAGCGGTGGGACCGCGTCGAAAAGGCGTATCGGGCGATGGTGTACGGGGAAGGGCCGACGTACCGCGACCCGCTCGAGTGCATCGAGGACTCGTACAAACACGGCATTTACGACGAATTCGTCCTGCCGTCGGTCATCGTCCGCGAAGACGGCCGGCCGGTGGCGACGATTCAAGACAATGACGCGATTATCTTCTATAATTTCCGCCCTGACCGGGCGATCCAAATTTCAAACACGTTTACGAACGAAGATTTCCGCGAGTTTGACCGCGGCCCGAAACATCCGAAGCATTTGTTCTTTGTCTGCTTGACCCATTTCAGCGAAACGGTGAAAGGGTACGTGGCGTTCAAGCCGACGAACTTGGACAACACGATCGGGGAAGTGCTGTCGCAGCACGGACTGCGCCAGCTGCGCATCGCCGAGACCGAAAAATATCCGCACGTGACGTTTTTTATGAGCGGCGGCCGCGAAGAGAAATTTCCAGGCGAAGACCGGATTTTGATCAACTCGCCGAAAGTGCCGACGTATGACTTGAAGCCGGAAATGAGCGCCTATGAAGTGACCGATGCGCTGCTCAAGGAAATTGAAGCCGATAAGTACGATGCGATCATTTTGAACTACGCCAACCCGGATATGGTCGGCCATTCGGGCAAGCTCGAACCGACGATCAAGGCGGTGGAGGCAGTGGACGAATGCCTCGGCAAAGTCGTCGATGCCATTTTGGCCAAAGGCGGCATCGCCATCATCACCGCCGACCACGGCAACGCCGATGAAGTATTGACGCCGGACGGCAAGCCGCAAACGGCTCATACGACGAATCCGGTGCCGGTCATCGTGACGAAAAAAGGCATCAAGCTTAGAGACGGCGGCATCTTAGGCGATTTGGCGCCGACGATGCTCGATTTGCTCGGTTTGCCGCAGCCGAACGAAATGACAGGGAAATCGTTGATTGTCAAATAACGATACGAAGGAAAAGGAGTGTGTGTTCATGTCTGCGATTATTGATGTTTACGCCCGCGAAGTGCTCGATTCGCGCGGCAACCCAACCGTAGAAGTGGAAGTGTATACAGAAGAAGGCGGTTTCGGCCGCGCCCTGGTGCCGAGCGGCGCCTCGACTGGGGAATATGAAGCAGTCGAACTGCGAGACGGCGACAAAAACCGCTACCTCGGCAAAGGGGTGTTAAAAGCGGTCGAAAACGTCAACGAAATCATCGCGCCGGAAATCATCGGCCTTGAAGTGACCGACCAAGTGGCGATCGACCGCGCGTTGATTGAGCTTGACGGCACGGAAAACAAAAGCAAACTTGGCGCCAACGCCATTTTGGGCGTTTCGCTTGCCGTGGCCCGCGCGGCGGCGGACGAGCTTGGTTTGCCGCTGTACCAATACTTAGGCGGCTTTAACGCCAAAACGCTGCCGGTGCCGATGATGAACATTTTAAACGGCGGCGCGCATGCGGACAACAACGTCGACATTCAAGAATTTATGATCATGCCGGTCGGCGCGGAAAGCTTCCGCGAAGCGCTGCGCATGGGGGCGGAAATTTTCCACAGCTTAAAAGCGGTGCTGAAATCGAAAGGCTACAACACCGCGGTCGGCGATGAAGGCGGCTTCGCCCCGAACTTGAAATCGAACGAAGAAGCGCTGCAAACGATCATCGAAGCGATCGAAAAAGCCGGCTACAAACCGGGCGAACAAGTGATGCTCGCCATGGACGTTGCTTCATCCGAGCTGTACAACAAAGAAGACGGCAAATATCATCTTGAAGGCGAAGGCGTTGTGAAAACGTCGGAAGAAATGGTCGCTTGGTATGAAGAGCTTGTATCGAAATATCCGATCATCTCGATCGAAGACGGGCTCGATGAAAACGACTGGGAAGGCCATAAACTGCTGACCGAGCGGCTCGGCAAAAAAGTGCAGCTTGTCGGCGACGACTTGTTCGTCACGAACACGAAAAAACTGGCCGAAGGCATTGAAAAAGGCGTCGGCAACTCGATTTTGATCAAAGTGAACCAAATCGGCACGCTCACCGAAACGTTTGACGCCATCGAAATGGCGAAACGCGCCGGCTACACGGCTGTCGTCTCGCACCGCTCCGGCGAAACGGAAGACAGCACGATCGCCGACATCGCCGTCGCCACCAACGCCGGCCAAATCAAAACAGGCGCGCCGTCGCGCACCGACCGCGTCGCGAAATACAACCAGCTGCTCCGCATTGAGGATGAACTCGGCCATACGGCCATTTACCAAGGCATCCGTTCGTTTTACAATTTGAAAAAATAACCGATAACAGAATCATTACAGGCACCTTTCGGCTGTTTGCCAAGAAAGGTGCCTTTTTTTGCGGCGGGCGAGGATAGCAAAGGGTCGCGTCAAAAGCGCGTTATGAAGACTCCACATAGACCATCCCCTTGAGTATCGGAGGGATGTTCAAGGATGGAGTCGCCCTTGACCAACACCCGACAAAGGTGGGAAAGAATCGTCAAGGGCGGTGGAGACAAAAAGAAGGCAATCGTTTTCCCATATTACACCCATTACATACACAGTGATTGAATATTGGGTCTTAGGGATTTCAAACAAATCGGCGAATCATTTGGGCAACAAGCTTGTCACTTCTTTGTTCTGGTAAAGTTCTTTTTCATCTTCCGTACAACAATCAATACACTTAACTATTTTGAGAAGATCAATTTTGATTTGATTATATTTTTTAATTTTCTTGCAAATATTTCCCATGATTTCACTCTCATACTTAAACAATCACATCTTTGTCTCTAGAAGGCCGGTGAAAAACGAGGATACTTGAGAAATCGACGAAGCTGAATGAGAAACAAAAGCACGTTTTATCAAGGTTTCTGAATTTGAGAAAATATAGGTTTTACCTCGTTGCTAAGTAAATCACCGGGCTCCTAGAGATAAGTTGAAATTCCTTTTGAAGCTTCTTACTTCTTGTTTGTAGAAGAGCTTAAAAAACCAATGGGGACTGATAAAATAATGGAAGGTGAAATCGCACCCGAAGCCTGGTATGAGGGATGCTTAGTTTCCTATGGTTCTGGTAATGAAAAATATTGTTACCAAAATTACTTTGGAGCTAAGTGTAGAAGTGGAACACCAATTAACGCATTAGACCGATGCTGCCAAGCTCACGATCGTTGTTGGGCTAATTTTGGGAAAGGAGACGATGGTTGCGATTACGAATGATATCTCTGTGCATACGCTACTTATGATCCGGACTGGTGGATGGTTGTCGAGTTTGGATTATTGTGCTCGCAAGGAAAATTAGGTAGCATTTTCTAAATGTTTTTATGAAAAGAGAAGGTCTATTCCAACCTTCTCTTTTCGTGCTCTTATCCTCCCATAACACGGGCTAAATAATAATAAAAACTCCAAAGACCTAAAGAACTAAGGCTACTTAACAAGACAGCAAGCGATAAAAATAGGTTGGCATTGGATTCCTTTCTATAACGAACTAGAAACATAATGGACAGGATGATACCAGCAACGAAAAAGGGTAGCCATACCAGCCATAAAGAACCGAAGGGGAACCCGGTATCTATGAGGTAACCCACTATAAAAACAAGATTGATAAATAAAATTACAGGAAGACAGGCGTGTTGATTATCCAATAAAATCCAAAGGGTATAGAAAAAAGAGCACCTTTCCTGTAGAATGTGAGTAACGACACAAACAAACCCAGGAGGTGCTCTCTATGAACAAGCATACCACACTCCCGAATTTGATGCAAAAACTTGTTTCGGATGAAGAGATTCAACTGATTGCCGAAGCGGTTGGGTATCGTGATTCGTCTCGAACCTTTACGTTGCGCGAGTTGATTCACTTCTTCCTGCTGGCCGCCATGCATCAATGGAAAAGCTTTCGCCACGGAGCCGATGTGGGGCCTCTGTATGGATTGCCGCGATTCCATTATTCAACTGTATCCAAGAAAGCGAAAGAAGTTCCCTATGACATCATGAAACGCTTGTTGGCGTTGATCATTTCCAAGTGCAACCGCCAAACCCGCCGTTCGCTTCGGTTTCCCAAACCGCTTCGGGTGGTGGATTCGACGACCGTCACGGTCGGGAAAAACCGCCTCCCATGGGCTCCGTATCACGGCGAACGCGCCGGAGTGAAGCTGCACGTCGCGTATTCGCCGGAATCCTCGTTGCCGGCAGACGTGGTGGAAACCATCGGACTGCGTCATGATGGCCCGGTGGGAGAACAGTTGACGAACGCTCAACAAGTGCTCGTGGAAGACCGGGCGTATTTCAAAATCGAACGCCTCGATCGATTTGTGGAGCAGCATCAGCTCTTTGTCATTCGGATGAAGGACAACATCGAACTTCATCAGAAAAAAAGCTTGAAACGCCTTTCCAGCACATCCTCATCGGTTCAAGCCGACTTCACGTGCCAGTTGGGAACGAAACAATGCCGCTCCACCAAGCGTCACCGGGTGGTGATCTTTCGAGATGCGAATGGCCGCGACATTCGGGTCGTGACGAACCTCTTCCATGCGTCTGCGGAAACCATTGCCGACATGTACCAACAACGTTGGACTGTTGAGGTCTTTTTCCGTTGGGTGTAAATTATCACTTTATTTCGGAACAAAAGAGACATTTTTTTGCACATTCCTTCAGAAAGCCCTCTCCCCTTTTCTGAAAGAATGTGCTAAATTTTTTGTGAATTATTTCGGAAGAGAAAATCCATCGGTTCATAGGAGGGGGAGGAGGACGTGATTCAATTTCATGACTTTGGCATTGACGTTCAAACGTATGCAGAGCGTGGAAAAGAAAACGACTTCCCTCTTCTGAAAAAGTGTCCGCATTGCCGGGCCAAGCGCCCGTTGCACCGCCACGGTTACTATGAGCGAAACGCATTGACCCCACATGGCGATTATCGCATTTGGATTGTCCGGTATCGCTGTCGGGAATGCTTGAAGACGGTGAGTGTGCTGCCTTCCTTTCTCCTCCCGTATTTTCAGTATACGTTGTCCGCCATATGGCAAGTCGTGAAAGAGCAGTTGGGATTGACCGAAAGGACGAACCAGGCTCCGTTTCTCCCGACAAAGGACGGCATCATCTTTTATGTCCGACGGTTCTGCCGAAACCTATCAAGCCTTCATAGCTTTTTTGCGAGGCGGTGGAGGATCATAGGCCCTATCGTGAAAAAAGAAAAGGAACGGGCTTCTTGGTGGATCCAGACGTTAGAGGAACACGGTCTTGATTCGGCCATCAGAGAGATGTGGGAGGGCGGATTCCGACACCCTTTTGCGAATTAAATGGGATCCTGATTTTACATACATACCCTAAATTGGAAATAGTTTCGGTTCCCACAAACCTTTCCTATCGACGGAGAAAAAGCAATTCGGTACGATAAGGGCAGGAGGACCGGAACGGTCCTGATTCCAAGTGAGACCAGGAGGAGATTTGAATGAATGAGTCGATGAGACACGACATTGCCCTGTTTCGGTACGGGCTAATCGCTCCGTTGGTGAATGGGCAGGTGGAACCGAAGACGTATCTGAAAGAGGTGAGCGAGCGAGTGCACCATGTTCCCCACCAGGGAGACAAACGAATCGCAGCCAAGACGATCCTCGATTGGTGCACCCGATACAAAAAAGGGGGCTTTGACGCCTTAAAGCCGAAGCGCCGTTCGGACCGCGGCCACTCAAGGCGTCTGTCGCCCGATGATGAGGATCATATTTTAGCCCTAAGAAAAGAACATCCCACCATGCCCGTGACGGTGTTCTACGAACACCTGATCGAGCAGGGGGAAATCCCAGAAAATCATACCTCTTACTTTACTATATACCGATTGTTGAAAAAACACAACCTGGTGGGAAAAGAAATCTTGCCGATGCCGGAGCGAAAGCGTTTTGCGTATGACCAGATCAATGAGCTATGGCAAGGGGACTTATCCCATGGACCCACGATTCGCGTCCATGGGAAAGCCCAGAAAACGTTTTTGATCGCGTATATCGATGACTGCTCGCGGTTAGTGCCATATGCCCAATTTTTCCCTTCGGAGAAGTTTGACGGGCTGCGGATCGTCACGAAGGAAGCGGTGCTTCGTTGCGGGAAGCCGAAACGCATTTACTCGGACAACGGGAAAATTTATCGGTCCGAGGTGCTGCAGTATGCGTGCGCCGAGATGGGGATTACACTCATCCACACCCAGCCGTATGACCCGCAAAGCAAGGGAAAAATCGAACGGTTCTTCCGCACCGTACAGACACGGTTTTATCCACTGTTGGAGCTGAATCCGCCGAAATCGCTTGACGAGTTGAACGAGCGTTTTTGGAAGTGGCTTGAAGAGGAGTATCATCGAAAACCGCACGCCTCACTGGACGGAAAAACGCCGCATGAGGTGTTTCAATCGCAAGTGCATCTCGTGTCGTTCATCGAAGATGGCGATTGGCTGGATGCGATTTTTCTGAAACGGGAGCACCGCAAGGTGAAAGCCGATGGCACGATCACCCTGAATAAACAGCTATACGAAGTGCCGCCTCGGTTCATTGGGCAATCGATTGAGCTCCGCTATGATGAACGGGGCGTCTATGTGTACGAAGATGGAAGGAAGGTGGCGGAGGCCGTTCGGGTTCGTTTGGAGGACAACGCCTATGTAAAACGCCATCGGTCCCCGTTTGCGGCGATTCCGGCGAAGGAGGGAGAACACGGTGTATAAATCGTTTTACTCCCTTTCGCGGGAGCCGTTTGCGAAAGAAACAGACCCGTCCGAGGCGTATCAAGGGGCGTCATTTCAGGAAGCGTTGCGGGCGCTGGAGTACGTGAAACGAACCCGGGGGATCGGGCTGTTGATCGGAGAGCCGGGGGCGGGCAAGACGTTCGCCCTTCGGGCGCTGAAAGAGTCATTGAATCCATCATTGTATCATGTCGTCTACTTTCCGTTATCCACCGGAGGCGTGATGGATTTTTACCGTGGACTGGCCTTGGGATTAGGAGAGGAACCGAAGTACCGCAAGGTAGACCTCTTCCGCCAAATCCAGCAGGCGATCGAGCGATTGTATCATGAACGGCGGATCACGCCGGTGTTCATTTTGGATGAGATGCATTTAGCGAAGGATGCATTTTTACAGGACATCGCGATCTTGTTCAACTTTGAGATGGATTCGACCAACCCATTTGTCTTGATTTTGGCCGGGCTGCCCCATTTACAGGGGAAGCTGCGGCTCAATCAGCACCGCCCTCTCGACCAGCGGATCATCATGCGATACCGGATGGGGCCGCTGGAGAAGGAAGAGGTGGCGGGCTACATCGAGCATCGGATGAAACAGGCCGGGGCGAAGCATCCGATCTTCACCCCATCGGCGTTAGAGGCGATTGCCCTGCAGTCGCGGGGATGGCCTCGGGTGATCAACACGTTGGCCACGACGTGCCTGTTATACGGGTATCAGCTGAAAAAGGACGCCATTGACGAAGAAGTGGTGCGCATGGCCGCAGAGGAAATGGGGTATTAGCACGAAAGGGGCCGAATCGGCCTCTTTTGTGCTTTCTCTTTTCCATAGGTCCATCAGGCGCGCTGGAAATCTTCATCTGAAAGAGCGTGCAAACGTTCCGAAAGAATGTGCAAAATCTGGAACAATCCGCAAAAATTTTGCACATTATTTCCGAATCCGCCTGAAATAATTTGAAAAAGGGATTCTGAAATAATGTGCTAATTTACACGTTGGGTGAAGCAATATCTGAATGTCCCGACCTTGTTTGGCACGACGGAAAATGCGGTATACAACCAACTGTTTGCGGCGTTCATCGCGTATGTGTTGCTGCGATGGCTGTATGATCAAACCAAAAAACAGACGAACGTCTCTCTTTCCTTCATTTCGTTCGTTCGCCGTTTTTTCTCTGGGCAGCTTCCTCTCGATTGGAAATCCGGGATGGCCGCTGCTTTGTTTGAGTATGCCCAAATTTATGGAAGGCGTATGTATAATTTTGGATAATCAACACTCGTGACAGGAAGAATTATTTTCTTCATTTACACTTTCACCTTTTACTGGAAAATGGATTGAACAAAATCTTTTATATAATTTTAACAAAATATAGAAATGTTTTAAATAGTTGGCTCTTCACCAAAAGTTGTACTTGATTTTTTCTGAACTCTATTTACGCTTGTAAGGGAAAATCAACAAATCCGTGATTTTTTCAAATCTTTGTGCAGGAAGCTGTATTGCTTGTCAAGTACATGTTGTGGTGAAGAGCCAAATAGTTTTTTTATCTGTAGATGAGTATTTTTCATTATAATAATTTCCATGTCATAAGAGGTAAACAGGGTACTCCTTAGGCGACATGGAGCTGTTTTTTGATCGCATCAATGGGAATATCTTGCTTCGCAGCGTTATCAATGAACTCGACGATGCTGTGGCCTTTCCGCGATCGAAGCAACTCCAGCCCAGCGGAAAGGGTTTGTTGGGATTCGGCAATGCTGTACACGCAGGCTAAAGCACCACTGCCCCATACCGTTTCACCGCCCGAACATGGCGAACGCGGTATCCATCTAGCTTCAGTTGCTCTTTCGCCTGCTGGAAAGCGCATTCGCTCGTTCAACGCTGGGCATCGTAACGCGAGATGTCTTCGTCGCTAAGCTCCCGATCGGTGCTCAAGAAGACACGGAGATGGTCCGGAGTCATCGGCTGATCCGCCTTCTAAGCCAGCAGCACCACCGCGTCATCGAGGCCATGGATCGACCCCTCATAGCGATACACGCGGTAACGCTCCTGACCCACCGTGACGAGGCGGGGGCTTGAGGCTTGATATAGCGGGCCAACGACTTGGTTTGGATGGCGATGCCTTTCGGATCAAGAATCCGGTTCGTCTTGAGCATGGCGATGACATGGAATCCCTGTTTCAGGCAGGCTTCGATGAGTTCCTTGGACGGATACCATGAATCCATAAGCACATACATCGGACGAGCCCGTTTCCCTTTGAACAAGGAAAGCATCTCGATTGCCAGGTCCATTTTGCTGGTTTCCACCTTTTTGTCATACAAGTGGAACGCGAACGGAAACGCTTGCGTGAAGGTGTGCACCATCAGCCAAACGAGCGAATGCCCCCAGACCATTTGATGATCTTTATGGGAGTCATGACAATCACATCCTTGAATGACGTGCGTTGCCCGTGACGAAGGCTTCGTTTTTTGGCAAATCGTATCATCCATCGAAAGGAAAAGGGGCTGATTGGGGTCCGTTTGGCCAGGCGTTCGATCTGGGGAAGAACCCGTTCTTGAAGCTTCTCAAACAGCCTTTCCTCGTTCCAAGGGCTTTTCGTGAAAATGAGTTTGCTTTTCGAAAAGGGCATGACTACGGAGTGGCGATCATGGATGCCGGGAGAAGTGTATGCCAGTGAAGCAGGAAAGAACAGGAAGCCATTGGACGTGCATGGACTCATGTGTGTCGTGAGCGATTGGGTCCCAAGCGATGAAAAAAGCGATTCAAGGGGTTTGCCCAGAGACGACACATGTGGTGGATTATTTTCATGTCATTCAGCTGTTTACCGATGTGTTAGAACGTTGTCGCAAATATGTGGACAAAGGGGGGCAAGAAACACGGAAATGTTCGTTACGTTTGCCGGTTATTGAGCTAATGCCTAGAGAAGTTGACGGAGGAAGAACGTCAAATCATAGGAGAATGGTGTAACGAAAGCGATGTGATTATTATGTGTTATAGTTGGAAGATATGGAATGGATCGTCCATTTCTTTAACTAATGAGCATCCATGATGCTAGGATTGGCATCATGGATCTGTTTTTAGGGGATGATACGTATTTCTTAGTTTATCGGCTGAAACAGACGCCAACAACATCATCACAGCGGAATATACATGGGACGCATTGGGCCACCCGGTCACGATGACGAAAGGCGGAGCCACTTACTACTATCATTTGAACGGTCATGGAGATGTCGTGGCATTGACGGACGCAAGCGGAAATGTCGTTGTCCAATACGAGTATGACGCATGGGGCAACATTGTGAACCGGCGCGCTGGCATTGGCGGCAGTCCGGGAAATCCGTATACATTGGGGGCTTGAGTTTGATACCATGCATGGAGTGACTTAAACAAAATGTTTTTGGCGTGATCGCGCCTCGAATCATCTCCTTCATGGTGTTCACTGCTTCGGCTGCGGCTATCTTTACTTTTGTACATGGGCGAGGCATCTCTCTTTTCGAAGCGGCATGAGCACCTCTCATGCGGGTGCAAAACGATGGACGTGGGAGGGGTGGTGGTTTATAATATTTCTTGAATCATTTGAATATTCAGTAGGTATGGGGATGGAGCGAACCGTTGTTGAAACAAGGTACGGACGGTTGCGCGGGGAAATGAATGAAGGCGTTTTTGTTTGGAAAGGAATTCCGTACGCGAAAGCGCCGGTCGGTGAGCGCCGGTTTTTGCCGCCGGAGCCGCCCGATGCGTGGGATGGGGTGCGGGAGGCGACATCGTTCGGTCCTGTCGTGATGCAGCCGTCGGATCCGATTTTCAGCGGATTGCTCGGGCGGATGAGCGAGGCGCCGAGCGAAGACGGGCTGTACTTGAACATTTGGTCGCCGGCGGCGGATGGGAAGAAGCGCCCGGTGTTGTTTTGGATTCACGGCGGCGCCTTTTTGTTCGGTTCGGGTTCTTCGCCGTGGTATGACGGGACGGCGTTCGCGAAACACGGCGATGTCGTTGTCGTGACGATCAACTACCGAATGAACGTGTTTGGCTTTTTGCATCTCGGTGATTCGTTCGGCGAAGCGTACGCGCAAGCCGGGAATCTCGGCATTTTGGACCAAGTGGCGGCGCTGCGCTGGGTGAAGGAGAACATTGCGGCGTTTGGTGGTGATCCGGACAACATCACGATTTTCGGTGAATCGGCCGGAGCGGCGAGCGTCGGCGTGCTGTTGTCGCTTCCGGAGGCCAGCGGGCTGTTTCGGCGCGCCATGTTGCAAAGCGGTTCGGGATCGCTTCTTCTCCGTTCGCCGGAGACCGCGATGGCGATGACCGAACGCATTCTTGATAAGGCTGGCATCCGTCCGGGCGACCGCGAACGGCTGTTGTCGATTCCTGCCGAGGAGCTGCTGCGGGCGGCGCTGTCGCTCGGTCCAGGGGTCATGTACGGTCCGGTGGTGGATGGCCGCGTATTGCGCCGCCATCCGATCGAAGCGCTCCGCTACGGGGCGGCCAGCGGCATTCCGATTCTCATCGGCGTGACGAAAGACGAGTACAACTTGTTTACCTTGACGGATCCGTCATGGACAAAGCTTGGCGAAAAGGAACTTCTTGACCGAATCAACCGGGAAGTCGGGCCGGTGCCAGAAGAGGCCATCCGCTATTACAAAGAAACGGCGGAGCCGTCGGAGCCTACTTGGCAAACGTGGCTTCGCATCATGACGTACCGCGTATTTGTCGAGGGGATGCTGCGGACGGCGGACGCCCAAGCGGCGCAAGGGGCGGATGTGTACATGTACCGCTTTGACTATGAGACGCCGGTGTTCGGCGGCCAGCTGAAAGCATGCCACGCGCTCGAGCTGCCGTTTGTGTTTCACAATCTCCATCAGCCGGGCGTCGCGAATTTCGTCGGCAACCGGCCGGAGCGCGAGGCGATCGCCAATGAAATGCATTACGCTTGGCTCTCGTTTGCCCGCACCGGAGACCCGAACGGTGCTCACTTGCCGGAAGCGTGGCCGGCGTATACGAACGAGCGCAAGGCGGCCTTTGTCTTTTCGGCCGCCAGCCATGTCGAGGACGACCCGTTCGGCCGCGAGCGGGCGGCATGGCAAGGACGCTAGAAGATTTGATTCGTGAGGGAGCACCGCCGTCTGCGGAAAAAATGGAGCTTCGGCCTCTCTCCGCTAAACCAACAAAGGAACGGCCAACCGCCGTTCCTTTTTATTCGTTCGCCCCTCGGGAAGGAAGCCCGAACTGTTCCGCGAGCGCCGGGTCGCGGTCGATGGCCTCGATGAGCTTGCGCATGACGTTGATGTCAAACGTAAAGTTCGCCCCGATCGGCGAGGTGACGAAAATTTTCCCTTCCTTTGCCTCGCGCGCCCGTTTGAATTGATAGCCGTCAATCGCGATGACGACTCGTTCGTCCGGTCTTGCCATTGAAGTCCCTCCAGTCGTTGCCGATTTGCTTTCTATTGTAACGCATTTCGGCTGCGGACGACAATGATCATACCGCGCCCGAGGCATGGAGCGTCAAGCAGATGGAGGATGAAACGTTCCCCCATCTATGCAAAGGGGTAGAGGCAGGGAATTTTTTTGGCCCCCGCCCTCCGATTCAGCTGTCTTGCAAAGACAGGAAACGCAGTCTTTCCTTCAACACCGTTCCATTCTTCCGTTGCCTCCAGGCCGATCAGATCAGGTCAGATACGTTGCGATTTTTGCCAGGCATTCGTCAATGATTTCATCGATTTCCTCCATTTGAGCATCTTCTGGCTTGTATTTTTTTAAAACTTTTAGATGAGGGGCTTTCCAATCTAATGTTTCACAAAAATGTTTCACAAAAAAGATCCATGGGCAATGGTTTGCCCTCCACCCAGGGATGAAAATCCCCCTTTTCTTCCCATAATGAAGAATAGGCGCAAACAGTTTAACAGGACGTTATACTTAATGGTGGCTTGGACCCTGTACAGAAAAGTGTTTGAATCCACTGGGTGCACCACCCATTGTCCGCCCTTTCCTGTGATAGAGGAAAGGTGACGACGAACGGAAAACTGCCGCATTTCTCCCGTGGATTCGCTGTTTGCGCACTCGATCATCGAAAAGGAGGATTTTCATCATGGATGTCATCTATCCTCGCTGCGCAGGATTGGATGTTCATGCCGAAACCATCGTCGCCTGCGCGCTATGGGAAGAAGATGGACACATTCAAAAGGACATTCAAACCTTCTCCACGTTCTCGAAAGGACTTGGCGACCTGCTTGAGTGACTCGAAGACCATGGGGTCACCCATGTCGCCATGGAATCCACCGGCGTGTATTGGAAACCGGTCTTCGCCTTCCTCGAGGGCTATGTCGACTTGACACTGGCCAATCCGCAGCGGATCAAAAATGTCCCGGGAAGAAAAACCGATGTCTCGGACGCCGAGTGGATCGCCAAGCTGCTCCGCCATGGACTCGTTGAAAAAAGTTTCGTCCCCCCAGCGGATATTCGCGAATTGCGGGATTTTACCCGCCTCCGCAAAAAGTGGGTCGGACAGCTGACTTCGGAGAAAAACCGGATTCAAAAAGTGCTCGAGTCTTCCAATGTCAAACTCGGCTCGGTCCTCTCCGATCTCTTCGGCGTTTCCGGAAAAGACATCCTCGCCCGGCTGCTCGAGAAGGGATACGTGGACAAGGACGAGTTGGATGAATGCCTGCGCGGAAGGCTCAAAACGAAAAAGCAAGCGGTGTACGATTCGCTGCTCGGCACCTTGACCGAACACGAGCTCCGTCTCCTTCGCCTCTTGTGGAAACACGTTGAGGAATTGGAGCGGCTCATCGAAGAAGTCGACCAACACATCGACCGCCTGCTCGAGCCGTATCGCGAGGAAGTGAACCTGCTGATGACCATGCCCGGAGTGAAAAAACAAACCGCCGCCGTCATCATCGCCGAGATGGGAACCGACATGAGCGTCTTTGAAACGCCGGAACGGGCGGCTTCATGGACTGGATTGTCCCCCGGCAACCATGAAAGCGCCGGAAAGCGAAAGAGCACGCGCACGACAAAAGGCAATCCCCATCTCCGATCAGCGTTATGCGAGGCGGCATGGTCAGCAGCTCGATCCAAGACGCATCCCTTGTCCCGAAAGTTTTGGTCGTTGGCGGCCCGGTGCGGGAAGAAAAAAGCCCTCATCGCCATTGCTCGGCGGATGTTGGTGATCATCTTTTGCATGATCTCCCGCAAAGAGCCGTTCCGCCAACCACAACTTATTTAGTCTAGCCAAAAGGCAGACAGGTTATACGAGATGCCTAAAATCGGGCACCTCTGCTTTCCTATTGCCTTTTTTGGCCATTTTCAGTATACCCTCACGGATCAGGAGCGTATACCGCACTCACCAAGTGGTGGGGATTTTCACGGAAAAGATCCATGGGCAGCACGCTTTGCCCTCCACCCAGGGATGAAAATCTCGCGTCAGTCCTGCATTTTCACGGAAAAGTTCCATGAGCAATTTTTGCTCTCCACCCGGGCATGAAAATGACCGCTGAAGGCGCATGTATTTTCACGGAAAAGTGAATTTGTGCCTTTCGTCGTGTTGAGACAGGCCCGCCAGTTGCCGCCAACGGCGATCTATGGTATAATGAAAGTATTGCAATGTCGGTCGTTGGAGGTGTCAGGCATGCATGCCTTGCTTGTGACGCTGCTTGTCATTGTGTCGATCGCGCTGATCGCGGTGGTCTTGTTGCAGTCGGGCCGCAGCGCCGGGCTGTCGGGGGCGATTACCGGCGGCGCCGAGAAATTGTTCGGGAAGCAGAAAGCACGCGGGCTCGATGCGGTGTTTCAGCGCGTGACGGTTGTGTTGGCCGTTTTGTTCTTTGTGTTGGCGATTCTTGTTGTTTATGTCCAACCATCATAAGCAAAAAACGGGGGCGGTCCAAAGAGAAGCGGGCTGCCTTTTCTATTTCAGCAAGAAAGGAAGGAGAACGAATGATGAAAATTGTTCCGCCGAAGCCGTTTTTCTTTGAAGCCGGGGAGCGGGCGGTGCTGCTGTTGCATGGGTTTACCGGCAATTCCGCTGATGTTCGGATGCTCGGGCGTTTTTTAGAATCCAAAGGCTATACGTGCCATGCGCCTATTTACAAAGGACACGGCGTGCCGCCTGAGGAGCTCGTCCACACCGGGCCGGATGACTGGTGGCAAGATGTCATGAACGGCTACGAGTTTTTGAAAAACAAGGGCTACGAAAAAATCGCCGTCGCCGGACTGTCGCTTGGAGGCGTATTTTCATTGAAATTAGGTTACACTGTACCTATAGAGGGCATTGTGACGATGTGCGCGCCGATGTACATCAAAAGCGAGGAAACGATGTACGAAGGCGTGCTCGAGTATGCGCGCGAGTATAAAAAGCGGGAAGGAAAATCAGAGGAGCAGATCGAACAGGAGATGGAGAAGTTCAAGCAGACGCCGATGAAGACGTTAAAGGCGCTGCAGGAGCTGATCGCCGATGTGCGTGACCATCTTGATTTGATTTATGCCCCGACGTTTGTTGTGCAGGCGCGCCATGATGAGATGATCAACCCGGACAGCGCGAACATCATTTATAACGAAATTGAATCGCCGGTCAAACAAATCAAGTGGTATGAGCAATCAGGCCATGTGATTACGCTTGATCAAGAAAAAGATCAGCTGCATGAAGATATTTATGCATTTCTTGAATCGTTAGATTGGTAATGGAGAAAGGAGGGGATGGACAATGGATCATGTGTTGGCCGAACGCATCTTAACGTTTATGCGCGATGAGGCGTATAAGCCGATGACGGTCGAAGAGTTGGAAGAAGCGTTTGGCATCGAGGATGCCGATGGATTCAAGGAGTTTGTCAAAACGCTTGTCGCCCTGGAAGAGGAAGGACTCGTCGTCCGGACGCGCAGCAACCGCTACGGCGTGCCCGAGCGGATGAATCTCGTGCGCGGCAAGGTGATTGGCCACCCGAAAGGATTCGCGTTTGTCACACCGGAGGAGCCGGGACTGGATGATATTTTCATCCCGCCGTCCGAACTGAAAAACGCGATGCATGGCGACACGGTGCTTGTGCGCGTCCAGGCCGATTCATCGGGGGCGCGCCGCGAAGGGACGATCGTCCGCATTGTGGAGCGGGGGGTGAAAGAGGTCGTCGGCACGTACACCGAAAGCAAATATTTCGGCTTTGTCATCCCGGATGACAAACGGATCGTCAACGACATTTTCATTCCGAAACATGCCGCGAACGGTGCGGTCGAAGGGCATAAAGTCGTCGTCCGGCTCACCTCGTATCCAGAAGGACGGATGAGCGCTGAAGGGGAAGTCGTCCGAATTCTCGGCCATAAAAACGACCCGGGCGTCGACATTTTGGCGATCATCTATAAATACGGCCTTCCGCTTCAATTTCCAGAAGACGTGATCGAGCACGCCAACCGGGTGCCGGATGTCATTACGGAGAAAGACTTGGAAGGGCGCCGCGATTTGCGCGGCGAGATGATCGTCACCATTGACGGCGAGGATGCGAAAGACTTAGACGATGCGGTGACGGTGACGAAGCTGGAAAACGGCAACTATAAGCTCGGCGTCCACATCGCCGACGTGAGCCATTACGTCGAAGAAGGCTCGCCGATCGACCGCGAGGCGTATGAACGCGGCACGAGCGTTTATTTGGTTGACCGCGTCATCCCGATGATTCCGCACCGGCTGTCCAACGGCATTTGTTCGCTCAACCCGAAAGTCGACCGGCTGACGCTGTCGTGCGAGATGGAGATCACCCCGCAAGGCGAAGTCGTCCGCCATGACATTTTCCAAAGCGTCATCCGCACGACAGAGCGGATGACGTATTCCGATGTCAATAAAATTTTGGTGGACAAAGACGAAGCCTTGCGGGAAAAATACGCGCCGCTTGTGCCGATGTTTGAGCTGATGGCTGAGCTCGCCGACATTTTGCGCACGAAGCGGATGAAGCGCGGGGCGATCGATTTTGATTTCAAAGAAGCGAAAGTGCTCGTCGATGAAAACGGCAAGCCGTACGATGTCGTCTTGCGCGAGCGGTCGGTCGCCGAGCGGTTGATTGAAGAGTTTATGTTGGCGGCGAACGAAACGGTCGCTGAGCATTTCCATTGGCTGAACGTACCGTTTATGTACCGCGTCCATGAGGATCCAAAGCCGGAAAAACTGCAACGTTTCTTGGAGTTCATCACGAACTTCGGCTATGTCGTGAAAGGAACGGGCAACCAAATCCATCCGCGCGCTTTGCAACAAATTCTCGAAGCGGTGCGCGGCGAGCCGGAAGAAATGGTGATCTCGACCGTCATGCTTCGGTCGATGAAGCAGGCGCGCTATGACGCCGAGAGCCTCGGCCATTACGGCCTGTCGACTGAGTTTTACACCCATTTTACGTCGCCGATCCGCCGCTATCCGGACTTGATCGTCCATCGGTTGATCCGGACGTATCTCATTAACGGCCAGATGGATCTTGACACCCAGCAAAAATGGGCGGAAAAGCTGCCTGAAATTGCGGAACACGCTTCCGATATGGAGCGGCGCGCCGTTGAGGCGGAGCGGGAGACGGACGATCTGAAGAAAACCGAGTTTATGGAAGACAAAATCGGCATGGAATTTGACGGCATCATCAGCTCGGTGACGAACTTCGGCTTGTTCGTTGAGCTGCCAAACACGATCGAAGGCCTGGTGCACGTCAGCTACTTAACCGACGACTACTACCGCTATGACGAGCGCAGTTATGCGATGATCGGCGAGCGGACGGGAAAAATGTACCGCATCGGCGATGAAATCACCGTCCGTGTCATCAACGTCAACAAAGACGAACGGATCGTCGATTTTGAAGTCGTCGGCATGAAAGGACGCCGCCCGCCGAAGGCAAAAGCCGCGCCGGTCGTCATTGAAGGGAAAAAGCAAAAGAAAGGAAAAGCGAAGGCGGAGCCGAAAGCGCAAAGCGGCTCAAACCGCAGCGCGAAGGCGAAAAAGAAGAAAAAGAAAAAACGGTGAGGAAAAGCCGAACGGGCGGCTTTTCCTTCTTTTTCGTTTTTGGTAAAATAAGAAACGCTACAATGAGGAGGGGGAAAACGGATGCCGAAAGGCGAAGGAAAAGTGATCGCCCAAAACAAAAAAGCGCACCACGACTATTTCATCGAAGAAACGTATGAAGCCGGCCTCGTTTTGCAAGGGACGGAGATCAAATCGATCCGCAACGGCCGGGTGAACTTGAAAGATTCGTTCGCCAAAGTGGAAAAAGGGGAAGTGTTTCTCCATAACATGCATATCAGCCCGTACGAACAAGGCAACCGCTACAACCACGACCCGCTGCGGACGAGAAAGCTTTTGCTGCACCGGCGCGAAATCAACAAGCTGATCGGCTATACGAAAGAGCAAGGGTATACGCTCGTGCCGCTGAAATTGTATATTAAAAATGGCTTTGCCAAAGTGGAGCTTGGAGTGGCCAAAGGGAAGAAAAAATACGACAAACGGGAAGACATGAAGCGGAAAGAAGCGCAGCGCGAAATCGAGCGGGCGTTCCGCGAGCGGCAAAAGCTGTAGAGAGGCAAGCCGCCGAGCGGGCATTTGTCGAGGGCGGGAGCCTGAAACATCGGGCTTTTGGCGGGCATTGCCGGTTTGGGAACGGCGGAGGGATGTTTGGTTCATCGCGGCAAGCGGGGGCATTTCTTGCGTCGCCGTGTACGGAAAATGGGATGGGCTGATTTTTCTTGGCAAGTGCCAAGAAGCCGTGTTCTCAATCATCCGGCACAACATTCGGAGAAGAGCCTGTTTTTTGGCGAGATTGAAAACATTCCCATTGAAAATGCACCGCGTCATGGTATAATAAAAAGTGCAACAGCCAGTTATCCGATGCTTAAGCTGTTCCGATCTCTTCGCACCGCGGGGACGATCCGGATTCGACAGGGGTAGGTCGAGCTTAAGCGGCGAGCCGAGGGGGACGTCCTCGTAAAAACGTCACCTAAAGATAACTGGCAAACAAAACTACGCTTTAGCTGCCTAATTGCTGCAGCTAGCTCCTCCCGCCATCGCCCGCGTGGCGTTCGAGGGGCTCATATGAAGCGGGCTACGCCCAAATCCGCCGCCTGAGGATGAGGGAAGAGACGAACCAGGCTAGCCGCCGGGATGCCTGTCGGTAGGCGGAACGGACGGCGAAGCGAAATATACCGACTACGCTCGTAGATGCTTAAGTGGCGATGCCTCTGGACGTGGGTTCGACTCCCACCGTCTCCATTTCCAACATGTTGCTGTTTCGGATTAAAAATAGTGAACCTCTTGATACGGCCGTGTTTGCGGTCGTTTTTGCTTTTTCAAGAATCCGAAAGAAGCCCATCGAATTTGCAAGAATTTTGCGCGGATTTTGCACCGCGTTTTTACCTTGCATTGTACGTTGTTTTTGAAGATGTAACATATTTTGAAACAGATTGCGTTGATGACCGGTTTTGTTGCCATTTCCATGGCGTTTCTCCTCCCCCTTTTTTGAATGATCAGACCTGTAAGCGCTTCATTAAATATGTTTAAATTTTATGATAATTATGCATTCCATTACATCCCTATGTTTGTCGGATTTTTTTAGTGCTGTTGGACAACCGTGACGGGTAAAAGAAGGAATTGACCCATCGAATTAAGAAAGTAGATGATCAAAGTAGTCGATCACTAGCGGGGATGCGGGGGGAGGATGTGGATGTCGAAGGAATGAAATGATCATTTGCTTCGTTTGCTTCATGAAGCGGCCGACATCTTGCATAGGTATGCGGCGGAATTGAACCGGGAATGGAAACGGATCGGCGAGGCGCTTGGCAAGCGGAATGCGCGGGTTCAAGAGGTGTTTTCCACGCTATGCGCATTCGTTCAGGCAAGATTGCTCCCGTACGGGGGCGAACATCCAGCGAATGGGCAGCTCGAACGCATTGCGGCGTTTCATCCGGAGATGGTCATATTTTCCCTGAATTTAATGGAAAATACGGTTCATCAAGTGTTGAAGGCGCATGCGTCAGCGGCTGCTGCGCTGCACCCAGCCGTGCGGTATTTGTTTTTCAAATGGAATGAATGGTTGTTGTATGAAGTGAATGAACAATCATTCAAACCCAGTAGCGATTCCGCGTGGAAAAAAGAATCCTTGTGGAAAGATGCCGTCATTTTGTTCAACGAATGGATTTTGCGGGCGCAGACGTTTGAGGAATCGGCGGCGCATATTTGTTTTGGTTTTTCCTATTTTCTTCCTTTCAGCCGCTGCGCTCTGTTTCAATTTGTCAATCAGGAGAGCACAGCCATCGGTCTGCACGGGCATGGCGTGGACAATGGGCAAATTCAGCGCTTGCGCGTGGAATTGGACAGCATTCCGATGTTGAAAGAAAGCGTGGGGAAATTGAAAGCGGAAGTGCATGAATTTCGCCATTTTCGTCCGATTTATGTGCCGAGGGCGAGCGAACAGTTTCCGCGCCTGTATGTGGATTTGTTCGGTTTGGCCTCACTGGTGATCGTTCCGGTGTATGTGCCGACGGAAGGGCGGATGATTGGAGGCGTCGTTCTCGACCGCGGACCGGGCCGCTTCTTTGCCGTTGACCGCCGTCTGTTTCCCGCGCTGATGAAATTTGGCCAAAGCGCGGGGGAGTTGTTGTTGAAATTGATCGAAGCGCCGGCGAGAAAAAAGGATGAGGGAGAGCATGAGCCGCTGTCGCCGCGGGAAATCGAGGTGTTGAAGCTGCTCGCTGATGGGGCATCGACATTGGAAGCGGCCTGTCAGCTTTATTTGAGCGAATTTACGGTGCGCGACTACATTTCCAGCGCCTTAAGGAAACTCAACGCGAAAAATCGGACGGAAGCGGTGGCAAAAGCGCTGCGTCTTGGGTTGATCGGATGATGAGGCGGACTGGTCTGTCCGGCCGTTTCATTTCACACCATTTTCGCCGATTGCTCACCGTTTTTTGGCTGTTTGACCGTTTTGTGGTGCAAAAGATTCCGAGCGTTCGCCGCTTTCTCGCGGCGTAACCATCGTTGGAAGCGGCTTGATGAGTAGGCATCAAGGCCGCTTTCTTTTTTAGGGCGCTTGGTTTTTTGTCATGTTTGGCACGGGGCGGCATATGGATAAAAGGGAATCTTCTTCAACGCATCAAAAGGGAGGAAATGAGAATGAACCAGCCCTACGTGTCCCATGCTTCGTCACCGCAGCTCATTGCCCTGGTTGACCCGTATGTGTACCACGCTTTCCAAGCTTTGAACGGCAAAGAAGTGGTAGTGGAAACCGTCCGCGGTTCGATCCAAGGAACGGTGAGGGATGTGAAGCCGGACCATATCGTCATCTCAGCGAATCAGGCGGTTTATTACATCCGCTTGGCGCAAGTGGTGTCTGTTCGCCTCGGCGATTAATGGAAAAGGAGGAAAAGAGTCGTGGTATTTCAGCGGATCGACCGGCTGGCGATTGAATTGCCGAAGCCCAAATACGCGGACCCCAATGCGGCTGCCGCTGTCCAGGAGCTGCTTGGCGGCCGTTTCGGAGAAATGTCGACGTTAAACAATTATTTGTTTCAGTCATTCAATTTTCGGCAAAAAAAGAAGCTGCGCCCGTTTTACGAGTTGGTGGCGAGCATCACCGCCGAAGAGTTTGGCCATGTCGAGCTCGTGTCCAATGCGATCAACCTTTGCTTGACCGGCTCCACCCATCCAGGTGATCCGGATACAGCGCCGATGAAGGATGCGAAAGACAAGCGCAATACGTATCATTTTATCGCGACGGCGCAGACGGCGTTTCCCGGCGATTCGATGGGGAAGGCGTGGACGGGGGAGTACGTGTTCAACAGCGGCAACTTGATTTTGGATTTGCTTCACAACTTTTTCCTTGAATGCGGAGCGCGCACGCATAAAATGCGCGTCTATGAAATGACGGACCACCCTACCGCCCGCGAGATGATCGGCTACTTGCTTGTGCGCGGGGGCGTTCATGTTTTGGCGTACGCCAAGGCGTTGGAAGTGGCGACGGGCGTTGATGTGACGAAGCTTCTGCCAATCCCGAACCTCGATAACCGCGTGTTCGATGCGGCGAGAAAGTATGAGGATCAAGGCGTCCACCGCCGACTTTATACGTTCAGCGATCGCTATTACAAAGAAATCGTCCGCATTTGGAAAGGAACCCATCCAAGCGACGGCCAGCCGCTCGAGGTGGTCGAAGGAGCGCCCCAAGGGGGGGCGATCCCCGATTTGGACGAAGTGCCGGAAGAATTCGCTCCCGGGATTTCGGCCGAAGATTTTTTGGAAATCGCCAAGCGGCTGCAGCGGTCGGCAGGGTTGTGATGAGGCGCCCAACGGCGCCTGATTTTTTTTGGAAAGCCGGTCGTTGAACAAAAAGGGCGGCGCAACGAAGAGATGACGCCAATGTTGTTTTTTCCCTTCACTTGAGCGTCCATGATTGGAGGAATCGCTATCTTTCTTCATGTTGTCCGCCGGCGGCGCGGGCCGCAGCGGTTTGGAGCACGTCGAGGAATGTTCAGGCGCTTTTTGGCAAATACCGTTGTCGGTCGAGGATGGCGGCGGCTTCCGCTGTCATCGAAGAGTCGATGATCTCCAGCACCTTGATGACGGGGAGGCGAAACAAGGCTACAGTGGATTGCGGCACAATGGTGGCTCCGAGGCCTTGGGCGACAAGGGAGAGCAATATGGTCGCGTCCGGGCATTCGCATAGAACGTTCGGTTCAAAGCCATGGCGGCGGCATTCCTCGATGACCCGCTCGTACTGTCCGGCGCCGTGCACCCGGTGGAGAAGGAGAAGCGGCCGATCCGCAAAATCGCGCATGTATAACGCGGTTTGGCCGGTCTTCCATTGCGCCGGCAACACGCCGTTTGATGAGGAAGGAAACGTGGATTTTGCGGCGCTTGCCGCGCTCATCGATTGGCATATTGAAAGCGGCACGCACGGCATTTCCGTCACGGGAACGTCTTTTACGCGGAAATGGTGAAGACGCGCCTTGTTGGCGAGGCGTATCATGTGAATGGTCAGTTTTTAAACTATACCGTTTATAAACCAGTCGGCGTCGCCGGGCTCATTACGCCGTAATACGCCGTTTATGCTGGAAACGTGGAAGGTGGCTCCCGCGCTGGCGACCGGCAACACCGTTGTCTTGAAGCCGGCCGAATGGTCACCGTTGACGGCGAATAAACTGGCGGAAATCATCGATGAAGCCGGGCTGCCCCGCGGGGTGTTCAACGTCGTGCACGGGTTTGGCGAAACGGCGGGCGCCGCATTGGTTGCCCACCCGGATGTGCGCCTCATCTCGTTTACCGGCGAGACGACGACCGGCATGGAGATCATCCGCAACAGCGCGGCAACGTTGAAAAAAACATCGATGGAGCTCGGCGGCAAGTCGCCGCTCATCGTGTTCGCCGACGCCGATCTCGATCGGGCGCTTGACGCGGCGGTGTGGGGCGTGTTTTCGCTCAATGGCGAACGGTGCACGGCCAACTCGCGGCTGCTGCTCGAGCAGTCGATTTACGACGAATTTGTCGTCCGGCTGAAAGAGCGCGTCGACCGCATCGTCATCGGCGATCCGATGAACCCCGCGACCGAACTGGGACCGCTCATTCATCGCGATCATTGGGAGCGGGTGAACCGCTATATTGAGATCGCCAAACAGGAAGGGGCGGACGTCTATGCCCCGGGCGTTCCGAAAGGGCTGGAGCGCGGCAACTTTGTGCCCCCGACATTATTGCTTAACTGCCGCAACGATATGAAAGTGGCGCAGGAAGAAAATTTCGGACCGGTCATGGCCGTCATGTCTTTCACGAGTGAAGAAGAGGCTATTCGGTTGGCGAACGATGTGAAGTACGGATTGGCGGCGTACGTCTGGACGAACGACATGAAGCGCGGCCACCGCGTCGCCCAAGCGATCGAAAGCGGGATGGCGTGGGTCAACTCGCCGAACGTCCGCGATTTGCGCATCCCGTTTGGCGGGACGAAATACAGCGGCATCGGCCGCGAAGGCGGGCATTACAGCTTTGATTTCTATACGGAAGTGCAAGTTGTCCACGTCGCGGTCGGCGATCCGCCAATCCCCGCATTCGGCAAAGGGGAGAAACAGACCGCCTTGTCTGCCGAACAGGCATAATGGCTAGTCAATGTATACGATCTAGTATATGATAAACGTATGGAAACGAAAGCGAAAAACAAAACCCAATTGGCTTACGAGTATATTCTTTCTCGCATTGAAAACGGCGTCTATGGCCCGGGATACCGGGTCGTCATCGGCCAAATCGCCCGCGAGCTTGGACTCAGTAGCATCCCGGTGCGGGAGGCGATCCGCCAGCTTGAAGCGGAAGGGCTTGTCGAGCTCAAACCGTATACGGGCGCCGTTGTGAGCAACATCAACGAGAAAGAATATATCGAGACGCTGTCGGTGTTGGCTGTGCTGGAAGGCTATGCGACCGCGCTCGGCTCCCCCCATTTGACAAAGGAGGCGATCGATCGGCTTGAGCAAGTAAACGAGCGGATGGAGCGGGCGCTTGAAGAGCTGGAGCTGGAACGGTTCAGCGAGCTGAACTATGAATTTCACTCTCTGATTTACGCCCATTGCGGCAACGCCTATCTTGAAGAGCAAATCAAGCAAATTTGGCAGCGGATGAAGCGCATCCGCGCCTACGGCTTCACCTTTGTGCCGCAGCGGGCGAAAGCATCGATCGAAGAACATCGAGAGATCATCCGTCTGTTGCGTGAACAGGCGCCGCCGCATGAAATCGAACAATACGTTCGTCAACACAAAATCAACACCGCCGAAGCGTTTAAGCGGCGGCGCTGACCTTCTTCCGCTGAGCGGGTGGCAGAGGCGTACCTTGGAGCGGCGGGCCGCCGATGACAGCCGTATATCGTCGTTGTTTCTTTCCCCTATTTCTGCTATGATGGGGGTAGATTTGACCCTCATTTCGGCATGAATGGGGCCTAGCCATAGAGGCAAGATGTCGGACGAAACGCCCGTCGTGTGGAAACATCAAGAAGGAAAGCCGCCCAACCGCCAGCTGAAGGCGTAGGGCTGCTGGATGACGAAAAGGGAAGGATGGGAGAAACGTATGGATGATCGTACATTTCGCAGAGCCATGGGAAAATTTGCGACCGGCGTGACGGTCGTGACGACCGACTTTCAAGGGGAAGCGAAAGGAATGACGGCGAACGCGTTTATGTCCGTTTCGCTCGACCCGAAACTTGTCGTCGTCTCCATTGGCCATAAAGCGCGAATGCATGACATTGTCAAGCAAACGGGGAAATTTGCCGTCAACATTTTGCGGCGCGATCAAGAGGAGTTGTCGCGCTTGTTTGCCGGCCAGTTGAAAGAAGAGCGCCCCGTTTCGTTTGATTGGGTGAACGGCCATCCGATTTTGCCGGAGGCGTTGGCGAATATTTTATGCAACGTCCACAGCACGTACGTGGCCGGCGATCATACGCTTTACTTTGGGGAAGTGACCGATATTTTGATGAAAGACGAACCGGGCGACCCGCTCTTGTTTTTTGAAGGGAAGTACCGGAGCATTGGACAATAAGCGCCCTTGGATGGATCGGGGCCGCTATTGTCATGCGGGGACGACGCGACAGACGTTTCAGGCCCGTCATCTTGCATTTCGGCCGTTTCCATGGCGCTATTTAGAAAAGGTGTCCCGCTGTTTGGGACACCTTCGTTGTTATTTTTTCAATACATCGTGATCGACGTACCGTTCGCCGTTCAGCTCGCTGATGACGTTGATGGCGACTTTCGCACCGTCGCCCGCTGTGATGATCGTATGGACGCTGACGCCAGCGACCGTCCCGGCCGCCCAAATGGCCGTCGATGTTCGTCTTGCCGTTGGCGTCGACGTCAAGCACCGTTTTAATGCGCGGCTCCGTACCCGGTTTGGTGCGCAGGCCGATTTTTTCCGCTAAATCGGTCGCCAAACCGGTGGCGAAGATGACGTGTTTCGTTTCATCCTATTTCGCGCAGGAGACTCCCACTTCAACGACCAAAGGGAGTAAGTGGGAGAGGAATGCGCGTTCCCCTTTTCTTTTGTGTATGATAGAATAAAGGCGTGGAGAAAACCGTTTAATAAAGGCACTCCAATAACTGTTACTCGATGTATGGAGTTGGTTACAGGAAACGTTGTAACCGTAAAACATCGAGCGTAGATCCGTCTGTTGTGTGTGGAATCCAAGTACTGCCAACAGACAGACCGAGAGAATCGGTAACGATGCAGGCATGACCTGCGTCGTTGGGTAGTTGTCAACCTGCCCTGATGCAACCCCAAGTCAAGGAAGGAGGACGAAGTCCGCTTGTACTTCTGGGGAGTTGCAAGCCCCCACTTCAAGCGTTAGCTAAGTGGGGGTAGTTGACAGGATCCAGCTTCTGTTTCGAGACGGAATCCCCCGTCTGTTTTTTGCACATCCGTCACTTGTGCTTCCACCAATTCTGCTCCGAATTTTGCGGCTTGTTTTTTCCCGGTTTCCACCAATTCCGGGCCGCTGATTTGCGGAACGCCGTAATGGTTTTCCACCCAAGCGCGCTTTGTCATGCCTTTGTCGCTGTCAAACAAGACCGTTCTCTTCCCGGCTTTGGCGGCGAAAATGGCGGCGCTTGCCCCTGCAGGCCCGGCGCCGATGATGGCGATGTCGTACATCGTGCATCCTCCCTTTGTTATTTGTTAGAATATTAACACTATGAGTGTAGCACAAATGGGAAGCGGAACAAAATCATCCGCACTATCATTTAATAATAATTTTTAATTTATATTTACTATAAACAAAAAGTGTGTATAATAGAATGTAGAAGGAGTGCAAAGGGGAGAAAGATCGATGAACAAGCCGATGATTTGTGAACAATGCCGCCAGCCTATTCGGCGGCTGAAACATTCATTGCTTTGCCAGTGCGGGATGAAAATGGTTGTGCAAAAATAATACAGCGAAAAGCGGCTTCCTGTTTCTGTCGCATTCAACCGGCGAATGGCGCCGGTTTTTTTATCTTCTCATTTACGAAATCGGAAAATCTTTATTGCAACTTATATAGGTACTGGCCTAAGCAACGGGCGTTTTTTCTGCATACAGTGGGACTAAAGCAAGTGGAAGGAGGAAAGCAAGATGAGCCATCTCCAAGCAGCGGATGAACGCATTTGGCGGCCGCACCCGTTTTTCTTCGGCGCTCCGTTTTTTGGCGGCTTTTTAGGCGGTTTGCTCGGGAGCGCATTAGTTCCGCTGTTTTTCTATCCGTTGTGGTATGTCCCCATTTGGTGGTGAGAAACCGGCAAGGGTTGGGCGGACGACCCACCCTCTTTTCTTGTTTGTTGCATATGAATACAGTGTAGCATTCTAGCTTTGGGGAAAGGAGAAGGAACGATGCCATTTCCAGGATTGTTGTTTGGCGCCCCATTTGTCGGCGGCTTCTTGGGCGGACTGCTCGGCGGCGCGTTAGCTCCGCGTCCGTTTTACCCGTATCCGCCGTATCCGCCGTATCCGCCGTATCTGCTATATCCGCCGTATCCGCCGTATCCAGACTGGTGGGATTGATCGTCTATTCATGAAAGAATAAGCATCCCTGTGGAACAAGAAGGGGTGCTTATTCAATGATCTCGGTGTCGCGGATGCGGACGTCGGCTGTTTGCAGCATGTTCCACACGGATTCGGATGGCGCTGTCATCCCTTTCTCCCCTTTCTGCACCCGGTCTTCTTAACGGATTGAGAAAGAGGATGTCCTTTTGCTGTTCGGACATCCTCTTGCTTTGTTATTGCATGACATTCCCTTGATAAGGGAGCTGATTCGTATACCCTTGGAACTGCTGGTACATTTGCTGAAGCTTTTGCGGATCGGCGGCTTCAAGTTTGTACCAGCCTTTTTTGAACATCAAGTTATACAGTTCGCGCTGGCAGTTTTGTGTTTCTGTGAAAATGTTCATCATTTCTTGATATAACGGTTGGTTGCTCGCCTCATGCAAGTACACGCTGTATGCCGACGTCATGTATTTTTCTGTTGTCAACATGTCGTTCAAAAAATCGCGTTCGTTCATTTGCGGCGTTTTCGGCACTTGCGTCTCTGGATTTTGCACTTGTTTTTGGTTCATCGGGCGTCCCTCCTTTCACATCACCGGCGGCTGCGGCGGGTTTTGCAAATGACGCAAAATCATGTTGTAATGGCGCTGATGCATTTGCCCGGCGCGCTCGATCGCCTGCACCACCTCGGGGTCCCGGCATTGCGCGGCGAAAAAGTGCGCCTTTTTCGCCGCGAGCAAGTTCCACGACATCATATCGGAAAAATACATGGCGTCTTTTGATGACACCATTTGCGGCGGCTCGGGCATCGCAGTCTGCGGGTTCATTTGCGGTTGTTGCTGCATCGCGTTTCGCTCCTTTCATGGTTTGTTCGCTTGTAGATTGTGCAGTGAGTGGAAAATTATTCACATATAAAAGATAAACCGTGCGGAAAAAACGTATTTAATCGGGCGGAAACATGGTACAATAAGGATTATGAATGCGTTTCCGTACAAAGGGGGCTTGCAACAGTGGAACAGCTGATGCGCGACTTTTTTTTGTTCTTGTCCAAAAATAAGACGTTGACCCGGTTGGCGAAGCGATACGGCCTCCGCTTCGGCGCGTCAAGGTTTGTCGCCGGCGAAACGATTGAGGAAGCGGTGCATGTCATCCGCCGGTTGAACGAAAAAGGGCTGGCCGTGACGGTCGACTACTTGGGAGAGTTTGTCGATAACGAGCAAGAAGCGAACGAGATGGCGAACCATTGCCTAGAGGCGATCGACGCGATCAGCCGCGAGAAGCTGAATTCGCAACTGTCGCTGAAAATGACGTCGATGGGGCTTGACATTTCCGATGATCTTGTCATGCGCAACATGCGCCGCATTTTGGATGCGGCGAAAGAGCGCGGCGTGTTCGTGACGATCGACATGGAAGACTATTCACGCTGCCAAAAGACGCTCGACATTTTTAAAACGTTGAAAAAAGAGTACGATAACGTCGGAACGGTCCTGCAGGCGTATTTGTACCGGACGGAGCAAGACATTGAAGATCTGAAGCCGTACCGCCCGAACTTGCGGCTCGTCAAAGGGGCGTACAAAGAGCCGCCGGAAGTGGCGTTTCCAGACAAAAAAGATGTGGACGAAAACTTTAAAAAGATCATCAAGCAGCATATGCTAAACGGCAATTACACGGCGGTGGCGACGCATGACGACGCCATCATTGAATATACGAAGCAGCTCGTCAAGGAATACAATATCCCGAACAGTCAGTTCGAATTTCAAATGTTGTACGGCATTCGTCCGGAGCGCCAGGTCGAGCTGGCGCGCGAAGGGTATACGATGCGCGTGTACGTGCCGTACGGCACCGATTGGTACGGCTATTTTATGCGCCGGCTCGCCGAGCGCCCGGCCAACGTGGCGTTCGTCGTCAAAGGCATGTTCCGTAAGTGACGCCCATCGCCCGGCAGCGCGAAAGTCAAGCAGGCAAAAAGGGGACGGACGCCCTTAGGCGTTCAGTCCCCTTGCATGTTGTGCTTTTTGTACTGCTGATTTTGGCTCGTCCGCTTGCCGCCGCCGTCGGCTTCGACCGTCGGGCCGGCGTTTCCTTTCACGCTCGCCGCGCTGACGCCGCGTTCAGACGGATTTTTTTTCAGCCGGGCCATCGTCTTCACCTCCTGGTTGTTAGTATGGATTGAAAGAACGGCGGCGATGTGAAAAAAATGTGCGCAAATATATCGCGAAAATTAACAACATACTATATATTGAATATAGATAACGTTTTCACGACTATTTTTTCACCAAAAAATGAATGATGATTCATTCAATGGTGTGAG
The DNA here is from genome assembly GCF_038593135.1 of Geobacillus sp. FSL K6-0789. Classification (NCBI taxonomy): domain Bacteria; kingdom Bacillati; phylum Bacillota; class Bacilli; order Caryophanales; family Anoxybacillaceae; genus Geobacillus; species Geobacillus sp. FSL K6-0789. The sequence continues at coordinate 2,689,977 of NZ_CP151966.1, read as the reverse complement.
GGGGAACCGAAATGGGAAAACGCATTCGGCGCGCTGCGGTGCTTGGGTTCGGCGTCATGGGTTCGGGCATTGCCGCCCATTTGGCGAACGTCGGTATTCCGACGCTGCTGTTGGATATCATGCCGCGGGAATTGACGAAAGAGGAAGAAGCAAAAGGTTGGACGCTCGAGCATAAACAAGTGCGCAACCGCCTCGCCAATCAGGCGCTGGAGCGGATGAAAAAGCAAAAGCCGGCGCCGCTGATGGCTCAAGACAATCTGGCGCTCATTGAAACCGGCAACTTTGAAGACGATTTCCATCGGCTGGCGGATGTTGATTGGATCATTGAAGTCGTCGTCGAAAACTTGGATGTCAAACGAAGCGTTTTCGCCCGTGTTGACGAGGTGCGGACGCCGGGGACGATCGTCAGCTCGAACACATCCGGCATCTCGATCGCTGCGATGGCGGAGGGGCGTTCGGATGATTTCAAAAAACACTTTTTAGGCACGCATTTCTTCAATCCGCCGCGCTATTTGAAGCTGCTTGAAATCATCCCGACGGAGCATACCGATCCGGATGTGGTCGCCTATGTCAACTACCCCCACTTAGCTAACGCTTGAAGTGGGGGCTTGCAACTCCCCAGAAGTACAAGCGGACTTCGTCCTCCTTCCTTGACTTGGGGTTGCATCAGGGCAGGTTGACAACTACCCAACGACGCAGGTCATGCCTGCATCGTTACCGATTCTCTCGGTCTGTCTGTTGGCAGTACTTGGATTCCACACACAACAGACGGACCTACGCTCGATGTTTTACGGTTACAACGTTTCCTGTAACCAACTCCATACATCGAGTAGCCGTTATTGGAGTGCCTTTATTAAACGGTTTTCTCCACGCCTTTATTATATCATACACAAAAGAAAAGGGGAACGCGCATTCCTCTCCCACTTACTCCCTTTGGTCGTTGAAGTGGGAGTCTCCTGCGCGAAATAGGATGAAATTGAGGGGCATGCGAAAGAAACGCTTGTCGCCGTCGAACAAGGCGACACGCTGCGGATGATGCTCGCCGCTCTCCGCCGGTTTACGCGCCATACGCCGATCAATGTGATCGCGAAAAAACGCGAGGCGGCTGCCGCCCTCATTGAAGCGGAACGGTATATTGTGTGATAATGGGAAGTGCCAGGCGTTTGCCTGGTGCTTCTTTTTCCATGAATTCCAAGCCGTCGAATGAAAGGGAGGAATGCGGATGGCGCTGACGCTCTACTGGTATCCAAAATGCGGAACGTGCCGGAAGGCGAAGCGTTGGCTCGATGAACACGGCATTGAGGTGCAAACGGTGCATTTGGTCGACGAGCCGCTGACGAAAGAACAGCTCGCCGACTTGCATCGAAAAAGCGGGCTGCCGCTCAAAAAATTTTTCAATACAAGCGGCATGAAATACCGCGAACTCGGATTGAAAGACAAGCTCGATGGCGCCTCGGAAGACGAGATGCTCACGTGGCTCGCCTCGGACGGCATGCTCGTCAAGCGGCCGATTTTAACGGACGGCGAGCGGGTCGTGGTCGGATTCCGCGAACAAGACTACGAATCGTGTTTTGCCGGGCGCGTTTCGACGGAAACATAAAAAATTTGGCCGAAATGAAATGAATTCAGTGAGTTTTGGCGAAAAATCGGTTATGATGAAAAAGAACACAACTTGCCGCACTGGAGGGATTTAATGAACACGCCGAAAGAACTCCGTTATTCGAAAGAGCATGAGTGGGTGCGCGTCGAAGGGGATAAAGTGCGCATCGGCATCACCGATTTCGCCCAATCGGAGCTGGGCGACATCGTGTTTGTCGAGCTGCCGGAAGTCGGCGCGGAACTGACAGCGAACGAGCCGTTCGGCAGCGTTGAGTCGGTGAAAACCGTCTCGGAATTGTATGCGCCGATCAGCGGCACGGTCGTCGAAGTGAACGAAGCGTTGAACGACAATCCGGAATATGTGAACGAATCACCGTATGAAAAAGCATGGATGATCGTTATTGAGCCGAAAGACTTAAGTGAAGTGGACAACTTGTTGACGGCCGAACAATACGAAGCGATGATCAACGAAGGATAAACGTTCCTGCAAAGTTCGCTTCGAACCGGGCCCCCTATACATACCGGAATGTGATGAAAAAGGGGTGCTCGTGATGGTGTTGCAAACGAAGCAACTGGATGTCACGGACCGGGTCACCGGCAAATGGAACGGCCGCACGATCGAACTGTACGAGGGAGGCGAGCTCATCGGCCGCCTTCCGCTTCCTGCGGCTGTAGCGTGGAAAAACGGATAAAGCGAACAAATGGGAAAATTTGAAAATGGGTCACCGCTACCGTTGAACCGGATCAAAAATATGTCGACTGCGACGGGGAGGCGGGCTGGTGTTAGGAGGCAACGGCGGATGGCCGTTGCTTTTCTGTTGCCATACAATATTGTATCCTCATTCACGTTAGGTGGGTCGGACATGCGACAGGTGGAAAAAGTGATTATTGTGGAAGGGCGGTCAGATAAGGAAAAAGTGGCGGCCGTGCTGAACGAGCCGGTTGTCATCATTTGCACGAACGGCACGATCAGCGATGCGCGCCTTGAGGAGCTGGCCGATGAACTCGAAGGGCGGGATGTGTACGTGCTCGCCGATGCCGACGAGGCGGGGGAAAAATTGCGCCGGCAGTTCCGCCGGGTGTTTCCGGAAGCAGGGCATATTTACATTGACCGGGCGTATCGCGAAGTGGCCGCCGCCCCGATCTGGCATTTGGCGCATGTGCTGCTGCGCGCCCATTTTGACGTCCGTATCGAATCGTTCATGAGAGGAAGAGGCGAGTGAACACAATCGGTCGAAACGATATTAAGCGAATGGTGGAAGGGGAGCCGCTTCTCGCTCTTTCGTTGTATACCCCACTGTGCGGCACGTGCCAGTTGGCGAGGCGCATGCTTGTTGTCCTAGAACAATTGTTTCCGGACATACCGTTTTGCGAAACGGACATCAACTACATCCCCGAGCAGGCGGCGGCGTGGAAAATTGAAAGCGTTCCGTGCTTGCTTCTTTTCGCCGGCGGAGAGATCATCGGCAAATGGTATGCGTTCCATTCGGTCCCTTATTTGTACGAAGCAATCCGCGCCCGTTTGCCGCGTTGACGATCCGCCATTTTTTGACGCCGTTTGACACATTTCATGGGAAATGACAAAAACGGCGTTGGTTCGCCACGGCGGCTGTCGAGATTTTTGTAAAGGATTCTCCCCCTTCGGCATGGAAATAAAAGGACAAAGGAGATGGGGGGAGGATGCTCAATGGAAATGTGCGAGTTGGTAGGACAGTTTATGGAACGGATGCAAACGTTGCGCCATTTGTTGCCGATTTTGCCGGATGAGCAGCTGTATGTTCGCTTTGAAAGCGAGGAAGAGACCGCCATGGTGGCGCTCGGCAAGGAGCTTACTGCCGGAAGGGAACCTGATGAACGGAACGTCTTGACGGTGCACGGCTCCAAAAAAGCACTTTGCTCGCTTTTAGACGGCGAGCTGAAGCTGCAGCAGCTCGTCCGGCTGCGCGAAGTGCATGTATCGGGAAGCTTTCGTCATCTGTTGCTGCTTGAGTCGCTCCTCCATTTGGCTAAGCCATATCGGCATGTTGGGTGAAATTTTTATTGACAATGTTCGACACAAGGTGATACAATCACAGTTGTAGTCAATCGAATAGGCGATTGTTGCGCTCTTATCAAGAGAGGTGGAGGGATGTGCCCAATGAAGCCCGGCAACCGTCAGCGCGTGCGCTGAAAAGGTGCCAATTCACACAAAGCGGCCTGCTTTGAGAGATAAGAGACGGAATGGTGCACAATACCTTTCTGTTCTCTGCGGGCAGAAAGGTTTTCTTTTTGCGCTCCGCCGCCTTGGGGAGGAAGGTGAAACGATGATTACACTCGAACATGTGACAAAGATCTATCAAGCGGCTAACGGCTCGGTCACGGCCGTCGACAATGTGTCGCTTGAGATTCGCGAAGGGGAAATTTTCGGCATTATCGGCTACAGCGGCGCGGGGAAAAGTACGCTCATCCGCTTGCTCAATGGGCTCGAGAAGCCGACGGGTGGCCGGGTGGTCGTCGCCGGCCGCGACATGGGGCGCATCAAAGGGCGGGAGCTGCGCAAGGCGCGTCAAGAGATCGGGATGATTTTCCAACATTTCAACTTGCTTTGGTCGCGCACAGTGCGGGAAAACATTGCGTTTCCGCTCGAGATTGCGGGTGTTCCGAAAGCGGAGCGGCAAAAACGGGTCGATGAATTGATCGAGCTCGTCGGGCTCACGGGGCGGGAAGAGGCGTATCCGTCGCAGTTGAGCGGCGGGCAAAAGCAGCGTGTCGGCATTGCCCGGGCGCTCGCCAACAACCCGAAAGTGCTGCTTTGCGACGAGGCGACATCGGCGTTGGACCCGCAGACGACCGATGCGATTTTGGACTTGCTCGTTGACATCAACAAGCGGCTCGGGCTGACGATCGTGCTGATCACCCATGAAATGCACGTCATCCGCAAAATTTGCGACCGCGTCGCCGTGATGGAAAACGGCAAAATCGTTGAGCAAGGCGACGTGTTGCACGTGTTCCGCAACCCGCAGCAGCCGATCACGAAGCGGTTCGTCAAGCAGCTCGTCGAGCCGGAAGAGACGGAAGAGGCGATTTCCCATTTGTTTGGCCAATACCCGAGCGGGCTGATCGCGCAGCTGACGTTTGTCGGCGCGGCGGCCGGCCAGCCGCTCATCAGCCAGGTCGTGCGGCAATTTGCCGTCGATATGAATATTTTGCAAGGGAAAATTTCGCAAACCCATCAAGGCGCTTATGGGGTGCTGTTTGTGCACATCAATGGGGCGGCGGATGAAATTGACCGGGCGCTTGGCTACATTCAAAGCCAGCAGGTGGCGGTGGAGGTGATTCACGATGCTCGCTAACCTCCTGCCGAACGTCCAATGGGAGACGATGTGGGCGGCGACGGTCGAGACGCTGTATATGACGGGAGTGGCGGTGGCGGCCACTTTCGTTCTCGGAATCGTTCTTGGCTTGCTTCTATTTTTGACAGCGAAGGGCAACCTATGGGAAAACCGGTTTGTCAATACCGTGATTGCGGCGTTTGTGAACATTTTCCGCTCCATTCCGTTTATTATTTTGATCATTTTGCTCATTCCGTTTACCACCTGGCTCGTCGGGACGATGCTTGGCGCCAATGCGGCGCTGCCGGCTTTGATCATTGGGGCCGCACCGTTTTACGCCCGCATGGTGGAGATTGCCCTTCGCGAAATTGATAAAGGCGTCATCGAAGCAGCCCAAGCGATGGGCGCCTCAACGTGGACGATCATTTGGAAAGTGTTGCTGCCGGAGTCATTGCCGGCGCTTGTCTCCGGCATTACGGTGACGGCGGTGTCGCTCGTCAGCTATACAGCGATGGCTGGAGCCATCGGCGCCGGCGGGCTTGGGAACTTGGCGTATTTGGAAGGGTTCCAGCGCAACCATAACGATGTGACATTTGTCGCAACCGTATTGGTGTTGGTCATTGTATTTATCATTCAGCTGATCGGTGACTTTGTCACTTCGAAAATCGATAAACGATAAAGGGGGAAACAACTGATGAAGAAATGGTTGGGTGTGTTGCTCGCCGCCATTCTCGTGCTCGCTTTGGCGGCATGCGGCGGCAACAATAACGACAGCGCGGAAGGCGGCAAAGACGGCAAATTGGTGAAGTTGAAAGTCGGTGCGTCGAACGTGCCGCATGCGGAAATTTTGGAAAAAGCGAAACCGATTTTGAAAGAAAAAGGCATCGACTTGGAGATCATTACGTTCCAAGATTACATCTTGCCGAACAAAGCGCTGGCTGAGAAGCAAATCGACGCCAACTATTTCCAACACATTCCGTATTTGGAATCGCAAAAGAAAGAGTACGGCTATGATTTCGTCAACGCCGGCAGCATTCATATCGAGCCGATCGGCTTATACTCGAAAAAATACAAAAGCATTGAAGAACTGCCGGACGGCGCGACGATCATCATGAGCAACTCGGTCGCCGACCATGGCCGCATTTTGTCGATGCTGCAAGAAAAGGGGCTCATTAAGCTGAAACCGGGCATCGATAAAACGAAAGCGACGGTCAACGACATCGTCGAAAACCCGAAACATTTGAAATTTAAAGCGGACGTCGATGCTGGACTTCTGCCGCAAATTTACAAAAACGGCGAAGGCGATGCGGTTTTGATCAACGCCAACTATGCGCTTGACGCCGGTTTGGACCCGGCGAAAGACCCGATCGCCGTGGAGTCGCCGAAAAACAATCCGTATGTGAACATTGTGGCGGTGCGCAAAGGCGATGAAAACCGGAAAGAAATCAAAACGCTTGTCGAAGTGCTGCAATCGAAAGAAATCCAAGATTTCATCAAAGAAAAATACCACGGCGCCGTCATTCCAGCGGCGACAAACAATCAATAACGGAAGCGAATCGCTTCCGTTATTTTTTGCACAAAAAAGAGCCGCCCGAAAGTTCAAAACCGTTTTGGATGGAGAGACGCCGCGGCCGGTCTGTTTTCCCGCGCTTCATCGGTTGTTCAAACGCGCCAGTACGGCGGCGAGCATGACGATGATGACGCAGTTTTGCAGGGCGACCACTGTCGTTAAACTGAAGATGACGTCCCCGTGTTCACCGAGAATGCTGCCGATGATGATCCATGCCAAAAACGAAGCGAAAGCGGCGGTTAAGGCAAAGACAACCCAACGAATCAATGGCATTGCCCCCTTTCCTATGATGATGGGAGTGGAACAGAACCATTCGTTTTCATCATGACATTCCGTCGATGTTGGCGAAACGGTGGTGTTTCCACACCCTTTCAATACCATTCGTTTATGCATCGGTCGAATCCTCCCTTCACCGCTACAAAGAAGGGATAGAGGCGTTCACCCAAAAAACTTTCGAACGTAGCCGAGCGGTTTAACGCGTTTACGGAAGCGTGCTTTGCCGAGGGAGCGCTGTCGAAAAAAGAAAAACAATTGATCGCCCTTGGCATCAGCCTGGCGACGCAAGATGAGTATTGCACGATTTACCATGCGAAAGGCTGCCTTGATGAAGGAGCGTCGGAACAGGAAATTTTGGAAGTATACGCGGTGGCGGCCGCGTTTGGCGGCGGGGCGGCGATGAGCCAAGCGGTGACGCTTGTGCAAGAATGCCTCCGCGAGCTGCGGGCGGCTCACTAGACTCCGGAAAAAACGGGGTCTTTTTTTGCAAAAACTCGTACAAGCTTGCGGTTTTCGTGTAAAATAGTAAAAGGCGCTGTTTTTTCACACGGTCACAGTGAAAACAGAGCGGGAAAGTTGCACGTAGTTTTCATTTGTTATAAAATGATAATGAGAATAAAATGAGAATGAACGATCGCTAGAAGACAAGCGAGTGAATTGACTTTCAATTGAGAATTGGAGGTATGCTGCATGGCGGTATTGACGATTCGCAATCTCCACGTCGCCGTGGAGGGAAAAGAAATTTTAAAAGGAGTGGACTTGGAAGTCAAAGGCGGGGAAATCCACGCCATCATGGGTCCGAACGGAACGGGGAAGTCGACGCTGGCATCGGCCATTATGGGCCATCCAAAATATGAAGTGACAGAAGGATCGGTGACGCTCGACGGCCAGGATGTCCTTGAGATGGAAGTCGACGAACGGGCGCGCGCCGGCCTGTTTTTGGCGATGCAATACCCAAGCGAAATCAGTGGAGTGACGAACGCCGACTTTTTGCGCGCGGCGATCAACGCCCGGCTTGGCGAAGGCAACGAAATTTCGCTCATGAAATTCATCCGCAAGCTCGATGAAAAAATGGCGTTTCTCGAAATGAACCCGGATATGGCGCACCGTTACTTGAACGAAGGATTCTCGGGCGGGGAGAAAAAGCGAAATGAAATTTTGCAGCTGATGATGCTTGAGCCGAAAATCGCCATTTTAGACGAGATCGACTCCGGCCTCGATATCGACGCGCTCAAAATCGTCGCCAAAGGTGTCAACGAAATGCGCAGCAGCGAGTTCGGCTGTTTGATCATCACCCACTACCAGCGGCTGCTCAACTACATCACCCCGGATTATGTGCATGTCATGATGCAAGGGCGCATCGTCAAGTCCGGCGGTCCGGAGCTGGCGCAGCGGCTTGAGGCGGAAGGGTACGACTGGATCAAAAAAGAACTCGGCATCGAAGACGAAACGGTCGGACAAGAAGCGTAAGCGTTAGGAGGAGGACTATGGCGACAGAAACGAAAATCCCATTCGATGAAACCTACATCCGCACGTTCTCAAGCGGACGCGGCGAACCGGGCTGGCTGACCGAGCGGCGCCTTGAGGCGCTTCGGTTGGCGGAGCGGCTGCCGCTTCCGAAACCGGAGAAAACGAAAATCGACAATTGGAACTTCACTGGCTTCTCACGCCATGCCGTTGACAGTGCGCCATATGCCGGCCTCGATGACTTGCCTGAAGCGGTCAAGGCGCTCATGCAAGCCGGCGAAGGAACGAAAAATTTGTACGTGCAGCGCAACCATACGCCGGCGTATGTGTCGCTGTCCGATGAGTTGAAGGAGAAGGGCGTCATTTTCACCGACATCTTCACCGCAGCGCGCGAGCATGGCGACTTGCTGAAAAACTATTTGATGACGGCGGTCAAGCCGGATGAGCACCGCCTTGCCGCGCTCCATGCGGCGCTGCTCAACGGCGGTGTGTTTGTCTATGTCCCGAAAAATGTGGAGATTGAAACGCCGCTTCAGGCGGTCTATATTCAAGACGAAGACGACATCGCCTTGTTTAACCATGTCATCGTCGTGGCGGAAGACAACAGCCGCGTCGTGTTTGTCGAAAATTATATATCAACAAGCCGCGAAGGAAACGCGGTCGTTAATGTGGTCGCCGAGGTGTTTGCTCAAGCGAACGCAAGCGTCTTTTTCGCCGCTGTCGACCATTTGGCCAAAGGCACCACGACGTATGTCAATCGGCGCGGCATCGCCGGGCGCGATGGACGGATCGAATGGGCGCTCGGGCTGATGAATGACGGCAATACGGTCTCCGAGAACATCACCCGCCTTGTCGGCGACGGCTCGTTCGGCGATACGAAAACGGTCGCGGTCAGCCGCGGCGAGCAAGTGCAAAACTTTACGACGAGCGTCATTCATTACGAAAAGCATACAGAAGGCCACATTTTAAAACACGGCGTCGTCCGCGACAGCGCGACCTCGATTTTCAACGGCATCGGGAAAATTGAGCACGGTGCGTCAAAATCAAACGCCGAGCAGGAGTCGCGCGTCTTGATGTTGAGCGAAAAAGCGCGCGGCGATGCGAACCCGATTTTGTTGATTGACGAGGACGACGTCATGGCCGGCCACGCCGCTTCTGTCGGGCGCGTTGACCCGATCCAATTGTATTACTTAATGAGCCGCGGCATTCCGAGACGCGACGCGGAACGGCTCATCATCCACGGCTTTTTGGCGCCGGTTGTCGAGGCGATTCCCCTTGAAGGCGTGAAAAACCAATTAATTGAAGTGATTGAAAGGAAAGTTCAATCATGAATGTGAACGACATTCGCGCGTTGTTTCCGATTTTGCATCAGCAAGTGAACGGCCATCCGCTCGTTTATTTCGACAGCGCGGCGACATCGCAAAAGCCGCTGCCGGTGATTGAGGCGCTTGACCGCTATTACCGCGAGTACAACTCGAACGTCCACCGCGGCGTCCATACGCTCGGGACGAAGGCGACCGATGCGTACGAAGGCGCGCGCGAAAAAGTGCGGCGGTTTTTAAACGCCCAATCGGCGCAGGAAATCATCTTTACGCGTGGCACGACGGCATCGCTTAATTTGGTCGCCTCCAGCTACGGGCGCGTCAACGTCAAAGAAGGCGATGAGATCGTCATCACGTACATGGAGCATCACAGCAACTTGATTCCGTGGCAGCAGCTGGCGAAGCAAACGGGGGCGACGTTAAAATACATTCCAATGCAGGAAGACGGCACGATCGATCTGCGCGATGTCGAGGCGACCGTCACCGAAGCAGCGAAGATTGTCGCCATTGCTCATGTATCGAACGTGCTTGGGACGATCAACCCGGTGCGGGAGATCGCCCGCATCGCCCATAAGCGCGGCGCGGTCGTCGTCGTCGATGCGGCGCAAAGCGCTCCGCATATGAAGGTCGATGTTCAGGAACTTGATTGCGATTTTCTCGCCCTTTCCGGCCATAAAATGTGCGGGCCGACGGGAATCGGCGTATTATATGGCAAAAAGAAATTGCTTGAGCAGATGGAGCCGGTCGAGTTCGGCGGCGAAATGATCGATTTTGTTGAGCTGTACGACTCGACGTGGAAAGAGCTGCCGTGGAAGTTTGAAGGAGGCACGCCGATCATCGCCGGGGCGATTGGCCTTGGGGCGGCGATCGATTTCCTTGAACAAGTCGGCTTGGACGCCATCGCCGCCCATGAGCACGAGCTGGCGCAATACGCACTCGAACGGCTGGCTGGCATCGACGGCGTCACGGTATATGGCCCGAAAGAACGGGCGGGGCTTGTGACGTTTAACATCGACGGGGTGCATCCGCACGATGTGGCGACGGTTCTTGACGCCGAAGGGATCGCCATCCGCGCCGGCCACCATTGCGCCCAGCCGCTCATGAAATGGCTCGGCGTGACGGCGACCGCCCGGGCGAGCTTTTACCTTTACAATACGAAAGAGGAAATCGACCGGTTCATCGCCGCATTACAGAAAGCGAAGGAGTACTTCAGCCATGTCTTCTAACCATCCGTTGGATCAGCTTTACCGCCAAGTCATTATGGATCATTATAAAAACCCGCGAAACCGCGGGGTGCTTGAAGGAACGAACGTCGATGTCAACATGAACAACCCGACGTGCGGCGACCGCATCCACTTGACGATGAAAGTCGAAGACGGAAAAGTCGCCGACGTCAAATTTGAAGGCGAAGGCTGTTCGATTTCAATGTCGTCGGCGTCGATGATGACGCAGGCGATCAAAGGAAAAACGGTGGAGGAAGCGCTTCGGCTCGCCCACATTTTTTCCGATATGATCCAAGGGAAAGAGTACGACGATTCCGTCGACCTTGGCGACATCGAGGCGCTCCAAGGCGTTTCCAAGTTTCCGGCCCGCATCAAATGTGCGACGCTCGCGTGGAAAGCGCTCGAAAAAGGACTGCATCACCACTAAGTCTAAAGGAAGGTGAACCGAGATGGCGAAAAAAGCCCCGGAAATTGGTGAATACAAGTACGGCTTCGTCGATAAAGACGTCTCCGTCTTCCGCGCCCAGCGCGGCCTGACGCGTGAAGTCGTCGAAGAAATTTCGCGGATGAAAAACGAGCCGCAATGGATGCTCGAGTTCCGCTTAAAAGCGCTCGACATCTTCTACAGCAAACCGATGCCGCAATGGGGCGGCGACTTATCAAGCCTCGATTTCGATGAAATTACGTACTACGTCAAACCGACGGAAAAATCGGGCCGTTCGTGGGATGAGGTGCCGGCGGAGATCAAAGCGACGTTCGATAAATTAGGGATTCCAGAGGCGGAACAAAAATATTTGGCCGGCGTCTCGGCGCAATACGAATCGGAAGTCGTCTACCACAACATGAAAGAAGACCTCGAAAAACTCGGTGTCATCTTTAAAGACACCGACTCGGCGCTGAAGGAGAACGAAGACTTGTTCCGCGAGTATTTCGCCAAAGTCGTGCCGCCGACAGACAACAAATTTGCGGCCTTGAACTCGGCCGTCTGGTCGGGCGGTTCGTTCATCTACGTCCCGAAAGGCGTCAAAGTCGATACGCCGCTTCAGGCGTACTTCCGCATCAACTCGGAAAACATGGGGCAGTTTGAACGGACGCTCATCATCGTGGACGAAGGGGCGCACGTCCATTACGTCGAAGGCTGTACAGCGCCGATTTACACGACGAACTCGCTTCATAGCGCGGTTGTTGAGATCATCGTCAAAAAAGGCGCCTACTGCCGCTACACGACGATCCAAAACTGGGCGAACAACGTCTTCAACTTGGTGACGAAGCGCGCCGTCTGCGAAGAAAACGCGACGATGGAATGGATCGACGGCAACATCGGCTCGAAGCTGACGATGAAATACCCGGCCGTCATCTTAAAAGGCGAAGGGGCGCGCGGCTTGACGCTGTCGATCGCCATCGCAGGCAAAGGGCAACATCAAGACGCCGGGGCGAAAATGATCCATTTGGCCCCGAATACGTCATCGACGATCGTCTCGAAGTCGATCTCCAAACAAGGCGGCAAGGTGACGTATCGCGGCATGGTCCATTTCGGCCGCAAAGCGTCCGGCTCGCGCTCGAACATCGAATGCGATACGCTCATTCTCGACAATCAGTCGACATCGGACACGATTCCGTACAACGAAATTTTAAACGACAACATCTCGCTTGAGCACGAAGCGAAAGTGTCGAAAGTGTCGGAAGAGCAGCTGTTCTACTTGATGAGCCGCGGCATTTCCGAGCAGGAAGCGACGGAAATGATCGTCATGGGCTTCATTGAGCCGTTTACAAGAGAGCTGCCGATGGAATACGCGGTCGAGATGAACCGCTTGATCAAGTTCGAGATGGAAGGAAGCATTGGATAATCTTGATCATATCAAGGGTACAGCGTTCAAACGAAGCGCTGCACCCATCATTTTTTTCAAGTGCCGCTGATCCCACTTCAGTGTCTCATCCTCAATGTTTTGAGTCACATGGAGTGGGTGTCAGCGGTCATTGTTATGCTGGCATGCTCTATCCGTGCTAAAAGCGTCCATAACGATGATCGTCCATTTCAGATTTGTGAAGGAATGGTTATTTATGAATATTTTGTTATGATCTATAATCGGATTGGTGATGTTTCATTATTTTGAAAATATAACGATGAAAAAGAGAGTGGAACGTGAAAGAGATGATAGGAATGTGGAAATTGATCAGAATGTTGAAGTTGCGAGATCTGGAGTTGTTTCGTTTAGATGACCAAGATGGTGAAACGGTTTGTATGTTATTGATTTTGGATTACAGGAGACCTAGTGTTCTCGATGATTTTCCCATTTTAAAGGGAATCGAGGATGAGGATTCATTTGAAGGCGCGGAGAATTATATCCACACGGTCATCATTTCAGAGAAAACATTAGAACAACATATGGTGGACCGAATCATTGAGGTCATCGAAGGGTTAGTTGAACATAAGCCCGATTGTGATAATAATCATTCGTTTTATATTACGAAGTTCCCTGATTATTTTGGGGTTGGCACACATTTAATCGAGTACATTCAACCGATCTTAGATAAGATGAATTTTGATATTGATCTCACCTATATCACGGATAAACATTTCAATTACTTGACGCAAGAATAACGTTGCTTGCCGCGTCGCAGGCCATTCCCCCTTAGAGCAACGTGCCAATAGTCGTTTTGATTTCATGGCCGACCTGCTTATGGTATAGTTAAAATATCTGAAAGCTGAATAAACTGGTGATGGCCATGATTTATATTGGACTGACCGGCTGGGGCGATCATGACAGTTTGTATCCGCCGGGCCTTGCTGCGAAGGACAAACTGCCGGAATATGCGGCCCATTTTCCGACGGTCGAGGTCGATTCGTACTTTTACGCCATTCAACCGCGGGCGAATGTGGAAAAATGGATTCGGGAAACGCCGCCGCCGTTTCAGTTTATCGTGAAGGCATACCAAGGAATGACCGGGCATGAGCGCGGCCCGATTCCGTATGAAAGCAAGGAAGCGATGTTTGCCGCGTTTCTGGAATCGATCGCGCCGTTTCAGGAAGCGGGGAAATTGGCGATGGTGCTGTTTCAGTTTCCGCCGTGGTTTGACTGTCGGCGCGAGCATGTGGCGTACTTGCGCTGGACAAAAGCGCGGATGGGGGAGGTGCCGGCGGCGCTCGAATTTCGGCACCAATCGTGGTTTTCGCCGCGCTTTTATGAAAAAACGCTTCACTTTATGGAAGAAGAAGGGTGGATTCACACAATTTGCGACGAGCCGCAGGCGGGGGAAGGGTCGGTGCCGACCGTTTTGCATCCGACCGACCGGGAAAAGACGCTCATCCGCCTGCACGGACGGAATGTTCACGGCTGGAACAAGGCGACGGCCGGCGAGAACTGGAGGGTGGTCCGCTATTTATACCGGTACAATGAGCGCGAGCTGCGCGAGTGGGTGCGCCATATAGAGGTATTAAAACAAAAAACGAAACAGATTTACGTGCTGTTTAACAACAACTCCGGCGGCGATGCCGCCGACAACGCCAAACAATTGATCGATTTGCTTGGCATTGAGTACACGGGCCTTGCGCCGCGGCAGCTTGGTTTGTTTTGAAGCGAGAAAGAGGGGGATGGAGGATGGCGTATGCGTTGCTTGTCTTGATCGGCTTTATCGCGGGGACGGTCGGCAGTTTGGCCGGCCTTGGCGGCGGGGTGATCATCGTGCCGTCGCTTCTGTTTTTCGGCGCGCTCGGCTGGCTGTCGGCGGTGACGCCGCAAGTGGCGGTCGGCACGTCGCTTGTCGTCATTATTTTCAATGGCTTATCGTCCACATTGTCGTATATGAAAGACAAAATGGTCGACTATCAAAGCGGCTTGCTCTTTTGCCTTGGCAGCGTTCCCGGGGCGGTCATCGGCGCTTGGGTGAACAATACGCTGAGCGCCGCTCATTTTTCATTGTATTTTGGGCTGTTTTTAATCGCCATGTCGCTCTTTTTGTCGCTGAGTCAAAAGAAAACGAAGCGTTCGGCTGACGAGACGGCGGCGGCGAAAGAAAACGGGGCCGAACGAACAGCGGCGGAGCAGGCGCGGCCGGCGCCATGGTGGCGACGGCGTGTTGTGCGAATGTACACGGACCGAAACGGCGAGGTGTTCACATACGGCTATCAACCGCTCATGGCGGTCGCCATCGCGTTTGTGGTCGGCTTTTTCGGCGGGTTGTTTGGCATTGGCGGCGGCTCGCTCATGGTGCCGGCGATGATCGTGCTGTTTCGCTTTCCGCCCCATGTGGCGGTGGCGACGTCGATGTTGATGATTTTTTTGTCCTCGCTCGTCGGTTCACTCACCCATGTCGCGATGGGAAATGTGCAATGGTCGTTTGCCCTTGCCCTCATTCCCGGCGTATGGATCGGCGCGAAAACCGGGGCGTGGATCAATAAGCGGATGCCAAGCCGGATGCTTGTCGTCGTGCTGCGGCTAGTGCTTGTACTGCTCGGGGCCCGGCTTGTATGGGAAAGTTTGGCGTAATGGAAGGAGGGGCGCGCGTTTTGAAGCAAACTATCTACATTTATCATACGAACGACGTGCACAGCCATTTTGAACATTGGCCGCAAATCGTCCGCTTTTTGTCGGAACGGAGACGGGAACATCGCGCTCGCAACGAGGCGATGCTGTTGTTTGACGTCGGCGATTTTCTCGATCGCGTGCACCCGATTACCGAGGCGACGCGTGGAAAAGCGAATGTGGACTTATTGAACGATCTTCACTATGATGCGGTGACGATCGGCAACAACGAAGGGATCACCCTTGATCATGATGAACTGGATACGTTGTACGAACAGGCTCGGTTTCCGGTCGTTGTCGCCAATTTGTTTCGCCGCGATGGCGTGCGGCCGCATTGGGCGCTTCCGTATGTCGTCATCCCGGCGACGGAGACGTTTCGCATTGGGGTGGTTGGCGCCACCGCTCCGTTTTCTCACTTTTACGAGCTGCTCGGCTGGAAGATCGTTCCGCCGTTTGACATGTTGGCAGCGGCGGTGGAGGAAGTAAGGCAAAAGGCCGATTGCGTCGTTGTGCTGTCTCATCTTGGGGTGAATGAAGATGAAAAAATCGCTGCAACGATTCCGGGCGTGGATATTGTGTTGGGCGCTCACACCCACCATGTGTTTCCAGAAGGTAAGGAAGTAAACGGTGCGCTTCTTTGCGCGGCTGGGAAATACGGACAATATGTCGGTGTCGTTAAGCTGGAAGTGGAAGGGCGACGTCTTGGGCGGGCGTCTGCGAAGGTGTTGGATGCTGGTGTGATGCCGTTTTCCGAAGAAGTGGCGTGCCGCCTTCGCTCCCTTGAACAGAAAAGTTTGGCGCGGCTTGAAGCGGAACAAGTCGCCGTGCTCCATGATGACTTGCCGCTTGACTGGTTCGCTCCGTCGCCGCTTGCCCGTTTGCTTGCGTCTGCGCTGCGCGAATGGTGCCAGGCGGACATCGGGATGGTGAACGCCGGGGTGCTGCTTGAACCGCTTGCGAGAGGACCGGTGACGAAAAAAGATTTGCATCGCATTTGCCCGCATCCGCTCAACCCGTGCAAGGTGAAGCTGCGCGGCGCGGAGCTCAAAGAGATTATCCTTGAGGCCAATACGGAACGGATGAAGCATTTTCGTTTTAAAGGGTTTGGCTTCCGCGGCGAAGTGATGGGAGAAATGGTGTACGACGGCGTCGAGATCGAAACGGAGCTGGAAGAAGACGGCGCCTGGCATATCCGCGCCATTCGAATCAACGGCGAGCCGCTCGAGCCGGAGCGCACCTATGACGTGGCGACGACCGACATGTTTGCCATTGGTCATTTTTATCCGCAAATTCAGCGGGCAGCGGAGAAAACGTACTATATGCCGGAGTTTTTGCGCGATCTTCTCGCCTGGAAATTGGCCCAATAGGCAGGCACTTCTTTTTCCATGCTTCATACATTGGAGTATGGAAAGGAGAGTGACTGCGGCGATGGTGGAAGTCAAGCCGATTATCATTGAGGGACATCCGTTTGTCGCGGTGTCCGTCCAGCTGCCGAAAACGAACTTGCTGGCGGTGGCGAGTGAAAAAGGGTACATCATGTGCGGGGCGCTCGATGTGGCGTTATTGAACGAAAAGCTGCGCGACCGCGGCATTGTCGCCGGACGGGCGGTCGGGGTGCGCACGGTCGAGCAGTTGCTTGAGGCGCCGCTCGAATCGGTGACAGTCGCCGCCGAGGAGCTTGGCATCAAACGGGGAATGAAAGGAAAAGACGCGCTGTTGAAAATGCGGTGAAAAAATCCCTCCTTGCAAGCATACATATAGCTTGTAAAGGAGGGATTTCATTTTGCTGCGCCCCCGATTTGTGCGGAGAGGGCCGCTTCCGTTCCGCTACGTGTTTTTATTGACATTCGTTTTTTTTATGTTTTCCACAGCGGCCGGGCTTTGGATCGTGAATAAAGGCATTGAGCCGATGCTGATGGAAATTGCGGAAACGGAAACGAAGCGGATTGCCAACTTGGTGATCAATAACGCCATTGAGCAGCAGTTTCAAAAAGACAACCCTGAATTTCGGCAGCTGGTCACGGTTCAAAAGGACGAAAGCGGCAAAATTGTGTCGGTCGATTTTGACACCGCGGTGATCAATCGCATCTTATCGGAGACGGATGATCATGTGATGGAAAGCTTAAAGGCGGCGACAGAAGGACGGATCGAACGGATGGTGCTGCCTGAGGTCGAATCCGGCCAAGGGGACAGCCGCGGGATCATTTACTATATCCCGCTCGGCCAAGTGACGAACAACGTGCTGCTCGCCAACCTCGGCCCGCGCATTCCGGTGCAGTTTCAGATCGTTGGCAATGTCGAATCGGAAGTGACGAAAGAAATTCGAGCGTATGATATTAACAGTTTTTTTATTGAAATTGATATTCATGTATCGGTCGACATCCAGGTCGTCATTCCTTTTGCATCGAAAATTTCCAATGTGACAACAGATATTCCAGTTGTGATGCGCTTTATTCCGGGAGAAGTGCCGCAATTTTACAACAAAAACGGCGGTCAAGTCGGCCCGTCCATCCAGCTTCCGAAGCGGTAGTGGGAAAGGCTGTCAATGTGCGCCTCTAAAAGGCCGGCGACTGTCATCTTCCTAAATCGATCGTTCTCGTTCGACTGTCGAAGGCAAGCCAAGGCGTGACGGAGGATCGAACAACCGCCTGCTTCACAGACCCATATATGGGTCTTTAAGCGGCGTTGTTCGGTCGCCCGACAGTCGATCAAATACTCGGGTAAAAGCTGCAAATGGCAAAGCTTCAAATTGCATCTATATAGTTCCGTTAGGTTGACGGGTGCCCGTCAGCCGTTGGGAATGGTTTTTACAGAAACATGGAAATGTTATGCAAAAAAAGTGTTCTTCTCGGCGAAGGGGCTTTGGCTGTTTCTCTGGCGTTTGTCAAGAGGAAACAGCTTTTTTGTTTTTTAAATAGAAAACAACTAGACGAGTTGGTTCGAATTTTGTAATATTATATTAAATTGAAAATAATTTTATTATTTATATATCAGTTTGAGAGGGGGGATGAACGGCCGGCATCGGAAGGCATGCATCAGTTTGCGGCGCCATCCGGCGCGGCGCACGAGCGCACAAGGCATACGGACTCTATCGATATAGTATGCAGAAAAAGGTGTGCGCTCTGGTGACAGAACATTTTGAACAATGGGGGAACAAGAAATGAAGAAAAAAAGAGCAGCAGGTGTCTTTTTCTCATTGATGCTGACGGCGGGTCTTTTGGCCGGCTGCGGCGGCAACCAGCAAGGAGGCAGTTCTTCAGGCGGAAACAGCGGCGGAGGCGGGGGCGGCGATGTGATTAAAATCGGCGCCAACCTTGAGCTGTCCGGCGGGGCCGCGTCATACGGCCAGTCGATTGCGGAAGGGCTCGACTTGGCGCTTGAGGAAATCAACAAAGAAGGAATCAACGGCAAAAAGCTGGAGTTGGTGAAAGTCGACAACAAATCGGAAGCGGCCGAAGCGACGAACGGCGCGATCAAGTTGATCAGCCAGGATAAAGTCGTCGCCATCATTGGCTCGGCGACGAGCACGAACACGCTCGCTCAAGTGCAAATTGCCAATGACAATAAAGTTCCGATTATTACACCGTCTGGGACGAGCGAAACGGTGACCGTCAAAGATGGCAAAGTGAACGAGTTCGTCTTCCGGACGTGCTTTATCGACCCGTTCCAGGGAACGGTGGCGGCCAAATTTGCGCTGAACGACTTGAAAGTAAAAAAGGCGGCTGTTTTGATCGACAGCGCGAGCGACTATTCGAAAGGGCTGGCGGCGTCATTTAAAGAAACATTTACAGCCGGCGGCGGCCAAATTGTTGCCGAAGAAGCGTATGTGGCGAAAGACACCGACTTCCGCGCCACGCTGACGAGCATTAAATCGGCCAATCCGGAATTTTTATTCTTGCCGGGCTACTATGAAGAAGTCGGTTTGATCGTCAAACAAGCGCGAGAGCTTGGGTTGAACATCCCGATCATGGGCGGCGACGGCTGGGATTCGCCAAAACTGATTGAGCTTGCTGGCAAAGACGCGTTGAACAATACGTACATTACGAACCATTATTCGTCGGGCGACCCGGATCCGAAAATTCAAGAATTTGTCAAAGCGTTCCAAGCGAAATACAATAAAGCGCCGGACGCCTTTAACGCCCTTGGCTACGATACGGCATACTTCTTGGCGGATGCCATCAAACGGGCTGGCAGCGCCGATCCGGTGAAAATTAAAGACGCGCTGGCGCAAACGAAAGATTTGCAGCTTGTCACGGGAACATTTACGGTCGATCAAAACCACAATCCTGTCAAATCGGCCATTATTTTGGAATACAAAGACGGGCAGCAGCAATTTAAAACAAAAGTGAATCCGTAATAAAAGGCTGGATGGATGCGTGGACAGAGGAGGCCCCTAAGGGGCGCCCTCCCATCCGGCATTTCTTTTGGCCAACGACGAGTTTTCGTTAAGGAGCGTGCAATCATGGAACTCATTCAACAGCTGGTCAACGGCATTTCGCTAGGCAGCATTTATGCGCTCATCGCGCTTGGCTATACGATGGTGTATGGCATCGTCCGGCTCATTAACTTCGCCCATGGCGACGTCTTTATGATTGGTTCATTCGTCGGCTTTTACGCTGTGACGATGCTCGGCGTCGGTTTTTTCCCAGCGCTGTTGTTGGCGATGGCCGCCTGTGCCGTGCTCGGGGTAGTCATTGAGCGGATTGCGTACAAGCCGCTGCGCAACGCGACGCGCATTGCTGTGCTCATTACAGCGATCGGCGTATCGCTGCTCATTGAGTACGTCATCATTTATTTGCGTGGGGCGCAGCCGGAAGCGTATCCGAGCACGTTGCTGTCAGATCGGAACTTGGAGCTGTTTGGCGTTGTCATCAGCAGCCAGTCGCTGTTCATCCTCGGCACGTCCCTCGTTTTGATGGTCCTTCTTCAGTTCATTGTTCACCGGACAAAAATCGGGAAAGCGATGCGCGCCGTCTCTCATGATGCGGAAGCGGCCCGGTTAATGGGAATCAACGTCGACAATACGATTTCGGCCACGTTCGCCATCGGTTCGGCGCTTGCGGGGGCGGCAGGCGTTATTTTCGGCATTTATTATACAAAAATCGAGCCATTGATGGGCATTCTTCCCGGATTAAAAGCGTTTGTCGCCGCCGTGTTGGGCGGAATCGGCATCATTCCGGGAGCGATGGTCGGGGGGCTTTTGCTTGGCGTCATCGAATCGCTCGTCAGCGGGCTCGGCTACTCGCTTTGGCGCGACGGAGTGGCGTTTGTCATTTTAATTCTCATCCTCATTTTCCGGCCGGCCGGATTGTTTGGCAAGAACGTACGAGAAAAAGTGTAAAGGATGGTAGGGAACAATGGCAACTTGGAAGCGGACGAGTGGATTTTGGGTTTCCGTCATACTGGCCTTCTCCTTTTTCGTTGTTGTCGAGTGGCTGATTGCAAGCGGAACGTTAAACATCTTTTATGTGAATACCCTCTTTTTTATGGCGATTAATGTCATTTTGGCCGTCAGCCTTCATTTAATTATCGGGATCACCGGACAATTTTCCATTGGCCATGCCGGTTTTTTCGCCGTTGGCGCCTATGCCTCCGCGATTATGACGATGAAGCTGCAGCTGCCGTTTGCGGCCGGCGTTTTGGCTGCCGGGGTGGCGGCGGCGCTCGCCGGCCTCATCATCGGCGTGCCGAGCTTGCGTTTAAAAGGCGATTATTTGGCGATCGCCACGCTCGGCTTTGGCGAAATTGTCCGCATCGCGCTCTTGAACATCGATTACGTCGGCGGGGCGAGCGGCATGACGGTGACGCATATGACGACATGGCCGTGGGTGTTCGCCTGCCTGTTTGCCACCATTTTGGTGATCGCCAACTTCACGAACTCGACGCACGGACGGGCGTGCATCTCGATCCGCGAAGATGAAATCGCCGCCGATGCCATGGGGATCAACACGACGTATTACAAAGTGGCGGCGTTTGTGATCGGTTCGTTTTTCGCCGGCATCGCCGGAGCGCTGTATGCGCACCACTTTTACATTATTCAGCCATCGAACTTTGGCTTCCTGAAATCGTTCGACATTTTGATTTTCGTCGTCCTCGGTGGGCTCGGCAGCCTATCCGGCGCGGTGGTGGCCGCGGTGTTGCTGACGATCGTTTCGACGTTCTTGCAAAACTATCCGGAAACGCGGATGATCATTTACAGCATCGTCTTGATTTTGGTGATGCTGTACCGTCCAACCGGGTTGATGGGGACGAAAGAACTATCTTCGCTCTTCAAATGGCGGAAGGCAGCGCAGGGAGGAATGAATCATGGCGGCAAAAACACCGTTGCTTAAAGCAGAAAACGTCGGCATCCAGTTTGGCGGGCTGAAGGCGCTCTCCGGTGTGACGATGGAGCTATATCAAGGGGAGCTTGTCGGGCTCATCGGCCCGAACGGCGCGGGGAAAACGACGCTGTTTAACTTGTTGACGGGCGTGTATGTGCCGACTGACGGGCGGATTATGCTTGACGGCGAGACGTTGAACGGACTGCCGCCGTATAAAATTACGCGCAAAGGGATCAGCCGGACGTTTCAAAACATTCGCCTGTTCGGCGAGCTGTCGGTGCTCGACAATGTGAAAGTCGCCTACCATGCGCATGCCCGCCATTCGATCGCGAGCTCCATTCTCCGCCTCCCGTCCCATTTCCGCGGGGAAAAGGAAATAGAAGAAAAGGCGATCGAGTTTTTGAACATTTTTCAGCTTGACGGCGTCATGCACGAGAAAGCGAAAAACTTGCCGTACGGCCAGCAGCGCCGGCTTGAGATCGCCCGGGCGCTGGCGGCGCAGCCAAAAGTGCTTTTGCTTGACGAGCCGGCCGCCGGCATGAACCCGCAAGAAACGAAAGAATTGATGAACTTGATCGCGTTTATCCGCGAACGGTTTGCGTTGACGATTTTGTTGATTGAGCATGATATGTCGCTTGTGATGGGCATATGCGAGCGCATTTACGTGTTGGACCACGGCCAATTGATCGCCCACGGCACGCCGGAACAAGTGCGCAGCAACCCGAAAGTGATCGAGGCTTACCTTGGCGAGGAGGTGTCGTGACGTGTTGAAAGTGGAGGCAATCGATGTGTTTTACGGCAACATTCATGCCTTAAAAGGCGTATCGCTTGAGGTGAACAAAGGCGAGATCGTCACGCTGATCGGCGCAAACGGCGCCGGCAAAACGACGCTGCTAAAAACGATCTCCGGCTTGTTGAAGCCGAAAAGTGGCGACATCGTCTACGAAGGGGCTTCGATCGCCGGCAAGGCGACGCAAACGATCGTCAAGCAAGGCATTTCCCACGTGCCGGAAGGGCGGCGCGTGTTCGCCAATATGACGGTCGAGGAAAACTTGGAGCTTGGCGCGTTTTTGCGCAAAGACAAAGACGGCATTCAACAAGACTTTGCCAAAGTCTTTCAGCTGTTCCCGCGCCTCGAGGAGCGGCGCAAGCAGCTGGCCGGCACGCTTTCGGGCGGCGAGCAGCAGATGCTCGCCATCGGCCGTGCGCTCATGGCGCGCCCGAAGCTGCTCTTGCTTGACGAACCGTCGATGGGGCTCGCGCCGCTGCTGGTGAAGACGATTTTCCGCATCATTCAGGAAATCAACGAATCGGGAACGACGATTTTGCTTGTCGAACAAAACGCCCACATGGCGCTCTCCATCGCCGACCGCGCCTACGTCATCGAATCCGGGCGCGTCGTCCTGTCGGGGGCGGCGAGCGAGCTGCAGGCGAGCGAGCAAGTGAAACAGGCGTATTTGGGCGGGCATTAACGAAAGCAGAAAGACGAAAAGAGGCCGACATCGGCCTCTTTTTTGTCCAGCCGCCGCTGCTAGCGGCGCCGCTGTTGCTGCCGCTCGGCCCGCTCCCACGCTTTCAAGTGCGGATACGGGTCAAACGCCCACTCCGTATAGCCGTTGTCTTTGTACATGCCGTAATGGAGGTGGGGCGGGAACTTTCCAGCGGTGCCCGGCGGTCCGTAGCCGGAGCTGCCGACCGAGCCGATGATCGTGCCCGGCTCGACGATTTGCCCTTCGCGAAGCCCGGCGGCAAAGCCGTTCAAATGGGCAAAATAATGGTACGTGTTGTTGATGTCGCGGATGCCGACGCGCCAGCCGCCGTATTTATTCCATCCTTTCAGTTCGACAATGCCATAGCACGTCGAGCGGACCGGCACGCCGTAGCCGGCGAAAATGTCGGTTCCTTCATGAATGCGGCGCCCGCCCCAGCCGCGCGCATCGCCCCACGTGTCGCGGTAGCTGTAATTCGCCCGCAACGGGAGCGGAAAGACATGGTCATCCAGTTTCAATGTCTTGTATTTTTTGTAAATCTTCACTTTTCCTAAAATCAAATCCACCGTTTTGGAACGCTGGTAATAGTTCCAAAGCGCGATTTTAATATGGCGATGATCGATACCGTATGTCTGCAAATAGCTTGCCATGGCCATGATGACGTCGTCGTCGTCATCCGCCCGCGCCTTGCCGTCCCCGTCTCCGTCCACACCGAGCCCGCCAAACTGGGAAATCGTAAACGGGTTCGTATCGTGCGGATTTTTGTTCAGCGGTCCGGCCCATACGTCCGGTTTCATATAAATGCCGAGGACGCCGGTTGGTTTTGGCAAGTCGCGGCGCGCTTGCCGGATGTTCCGTTCATACTGGTCGATGGCGGCAAAGTAATACCATGGAATGAGCGAAACCGCCTCCGCTTTTTTATACAGCTCCATGCGCTGTTCGTATACTGCGTCGTCGTTTTCCGCCGCGGAAGCCGCGCTGGCCGCTATGAACAACACCGTCGCCACCCATAGGGCGACAAACCATCGGTGCACGTGGAATCCCCCCTTTTCGCCCATTTCATATGTTTAGTTTGGGGAGAAACAGGCGATTCATAAATGTTAAAAAGAGGAAAGCGGCTTATTTTTTTGTGTTTTTTCGCGTTTTTCATTTATAATGAAAATGGAACAATCCTCGACAAGTGGAGTGAGAACGATGGCAACAAACGAAGAACATGTCCGCAAGCCGGACTGGCTGAAGATTAAACTGAACACGAATGAACATTATATCGGATTGAAGAAGCTGATGCGGGAAAATCGTTTACATACTGTGTGCGAAGAGGCGAAGTGCCCGAATATTCATGAGTGCTGGGCGGTAAGGCGGACGGCGACGTTTATGATTTTGGGCAGCGTCTGCACGCGCGCCTGCCGCTTTTGCGCTGTCAAAACCGGGCTCCCGACCGAGCTTGACTGGCAAGAGCCGGAACGCGTCGCTGAGTCGGTGCGCATCATGAATTTAAAACACGTCGTCGTTACGGCCGTCGCCCGCGATGACCTCAAAGACGGCGGGGCGGCGGTGTTTGCGGAAACGGTGCGTGCCATCCGCCGGAAAAATCCGTTTACGACGATTGAAGTGCTGCCATCGGATATGGGCGGCGTGTATGAAAACTTAAAAACGCTGATGGACGCCCGTCCCGATATTTTAAACCATAACATCGAAACGGTGCGCCGTCTGACGCCGAGAGTGCGCGCCCGGGCGACGTATGAACGCTCGCTTGAGTTTTTGCGGCGCGCGAAAGAACTGCAGCCGGACATTCCGACGAAATCGAGCATCATGGTCGGCCTTGGGGAAACGAAAGAGGAAATTATCGAAGCGATGGACGATTTGCGCGCCAACCATGTCGACATTTTGACGATCGGCCAATATTTGCAGCCGACGAAAAAACATTTGAAAGTCGTCAAATATTACCATCCGGACGAATTCCAAGAGCTGAAAGAAATCGCGCTGAGCAAAGGGTTCAGCCATTGCGAGGCCGGTCCGCTCGTCCGTTCGTCGTACCATGCCGACGAGCAGGTGAACGAAGCGGCGAAAGCGCGGCAGCTGAAGGCGTGAAGATGGCAGGCGCCCGGGCTTGCGGAGTCAAAGCCGGCGTCCGCCCCCCTCGCTGCCGCCAAACAGCCTGCGAGGGGAGATGCGGGCATCGCGCCCAGGCGGCAAACACTTTGACTGGCGGCTTTTGTTGCCGGAAAAAAGAAACGGTCGAGCCTCTTTAAGAAACAGGCAGACCGTTTTCTTTCGCTACCGTCCGGCCGGCGTCGGCCGCGGCGTGCCGTCGCGGAAGTCGCGGTCGAGGTGGTCGTTTGTCTCGTTGATCATTTCGCCGTTTTCATTTTCCCCGTCGCTCAGCTTTTTCCCTTGCGGATATTTCAACATCCGCTGAATCGTGGCATCGAGAAGTTGGTCGATATTGCGCGCGTTCGAATCAAGGAGCCCGAAGCGCTCAATGTCTTTCATCAGCTGTGGATTGTCGGCGATATACACATGGTAGTAGCGGGGAACGACGGACAGCGCTGTCTTTTTCACTTGGTCGGCGGTTTGCTGCCGATTTTTTGTGTCGGCGTCATAGACGACAAGCACCTCTTCATCGGTGACGAGCGTGGCGACATCGTTGACACCCGGTAGCTGCGTGCACAGTTTGCTGATTAAATCGGCGGCTTGCTCGCGGTTGAACGACGGCATGTCGTTATAGCCGTTTGCATCGCCGAGGATCGGGCTTTTTTGATGGCGGACGTAGCCGAAGTTGTTCATCGGCGTGTCATCGCCGTTTGGCACCCCATTTTCGTTGTACAGCTCATTGCGGTCGGTCACATTGATCGTATTGCCGCTCCGTTTGTAGACGTCGGTGTTTTCGTCCTGCGCCGTCTGCGCGCAGCCGGCCAGGGCGATCGCCGTTCCGAACGCGGCGGCGATCCAACATCGGTTCATCGTCAGCCCCCCTCGCTTTTAGGGTGGCACGCGGTTCGCTGTTTGATAACAGTAATTGATTGGGTGCGGTTCATCGTTTATGATGAAAGTGGAAAGGCGAGGTGAGAGCGGTGATTTGCATTAACAACCATTGTTATGAACTGGTTGAAAACGTCAAAAACGCGTTTAACGAAGAGGCGTTTCGCGCCCGATACGCCGATATTTTAGGGAAGTACGACTACATTGTCGGCGATTGGGGATACAATCAGCTTCGCCTGCGCGGGTTTTTCGATGACCATAACCAAAAGGCGACGTATGATACGAAAATCAGCACGCTGTCTGAGTATTTGTATGAATATTGCAATTTTGGGTGCGCCTATTTTGTGTTGCGCAAGGTGAAGCGGTAAAGGCGGCAGCCGCCCGCTGCCGGGCGGCCGCACGTCATTCGCCTTCGTTGTATGGAAACTGCTCGCTTTGGCGCGGGTCGTCGTGCGGCGGATGGGAGGCCGGATCGCGCCTTGGAATGTTTTGGTGAAACGATTTGAACTCATAGTTGAAGGCGCTGTAATGGCGCTGCCCTTCCTTCCACGGCGTGCTTTTGTTCTCGACCAGGGCGTCATCGCGGCGCGGCGAGCCGTACGGACCTTCCGGGAATTCTTCGGCGGTTAAAAAGTTG
Organism: Geobacillus sp. FSL K6-0789; assembly: GCF_038593135.1. Classification (NCBI taxonomy): domain Bacteria; kingdom Bacillati; phylum Bacillota; class Bacilli; order Caryophanales; family Anoxybacillaceae; genus Geobacillus; species Geobacillus sp. FSL K6-0789. The sequence goes on along the minus strand of NZ_CP151966.1, from coordinate 2,663,254 downwards.
CGCTGTTTTTCGACGACGGAAAAGTCGGCATATTGTTCTCGTTCCGCCATTCGTCTCACCTTCCTTGCTGTCGGGGGTGTTTCATAAGATGTCCAAAACCGAGGAAGGTTATGAAAGGCATTCGTCCAAAAAGGCGCGCAGCTCATCGGCGTCTTGTTCGCTGAGTGCATAGGCGCGTTCGATATAGCCCGGCTCCTCCAAATCGTCGCGGCCAAGAATGGCAAACCGGTTGCTTTGCAAATCCAGCACCAAATATTTCCCATAAAAGCGGTCAGTTTCAATTAACGCCAAATCGAACCGCTGCCGCTCGCCGACAAAGCTGACGAACCGGACCGCTGCCTCGACCGTATCATCGTATAAGTAAAACCGTTCCCTCATCTCCATTCCTCCCTTTATTTTTCGCCTATGTCCATCATAGCAGACGAACGGCGAAAAAGGGAGGAAGGCGGGGAAGAAAAAAGGAGGACGAGCCATGTATTTTGTCGACCAAAACAAATTGGAAGAGCGGCTTCGCTGCATGGAGCAACTGATGGCGCACTACAAAGCGCAGCGCCACTGGGACGGCGCGCTTGAGCAGCTGGCGCTCGAGCGGATCGCTCATGTCCTCATCGAGGCGGTGCTCGATGTCGGCAACGCGATGATTGACGGCTTTATTATGCGCGACCCGGGGAGCTATAACGACATTATTGACATTTTGACTGACGAGCAGGTGATTTCGGCTGAGGACGGCGAGCGGCTGAAAGCGTTCATCGCCCACCGGAAAGCGCTCGTCCAAAACTATACGAACGTCGATCACGCGAAACTGCTCGCGGATTTGAACGAACAGCTGCCGGCGCTTGAGGCGTACCCGAAGGCGGTGCGCCATTACTTGGAAAGCGAGCTCGGCCCGGTGTCGGCGTTTGGCAGCGAATCGATGGATGGAAAGGAGACTGACAACCGTTGAAACGATACAAAGGCTATTTGCTTGACTTGGACGGGACAATGTACCGCGGCACAGAATGCATCGCCGAGGCGCGCGAGTTTGTGAACGAGCTGCACCGCCGCAGCCTCCCGTATTTGTTTGTCACGAACAACTCGTCGCGCACGCCGGCGCAAGTGGCGGAAAAATTGCGCTCATTCGGCGTGCCGGCGGAAGAGAGGCATGTCTTCACAACAAGCCAGGCGACGGCGAACTACATTTTTGAGCGAAAGCCGGACGCGTCCGTTTATGTCATCGGCGAGGAAGGGATCCGCACCGCGTTGGCGGAAAAAGGGTTCCGCTTCGCTGGGGAGGACGCAGACGTGGTGGTCATCGGCATCGACCGCCAGCTGACGTACGAGAAGCTTGCCATCGCGTGCCTTGCCGTCCGCAACGGGGCGATGTTCATTTCGACAAACGGCGACATCGCCTTGCCGACCGAGCGCGGGCTGCTGCCGGGCAACGGCGCCATCACGTCCGTCGTCGCCGTTTCGACGCAAGTGAAGCCAACGTTTATCGGCAAGCCGGAAAACATCATTATGGAGCAGGCGCTTAAGGTGCTTGGCGTTCCAAAGGAAGATGTGTTGATGATCGGCGACTATTACGAGACGGATATTTTAGCCGGCATGAACGCGGGCATCGATACGCTGCTCGTCCATACGGGCGTCACGACGAAAGAGATGCTCGCCCGCTACGAACGGCAGCCGACCTATACGGCTGATTCGCTCCGCGAATGGATGGAGCGCCTGTAAAGCAAGAGGGGTGTCCCGAAAGGCTCGGGGCACCCTTTCTCATGACCGGGTGCAGCAACAAAGCCATCGATGCGAACCAATAAATCGTGTTTGGCTTGAGGGGTGCTGCTATTTCGTCTTTTGCATGGATGCTTCGCGCCGCCGCTCACTCGGCGTTGGCGGCTCGATGCGCGAGGCGGCTGGATGCCGCCGCGGCGATGGCGCCGACGATGTCGTCCAAAAACGTGTTGCATTTGCCGGTTGATTTGTCATTTAAATATTGCAAAATGCCCGGTTTTTGTTTGTCGATATAACCGTAGTTCGTAAACCCGATCGATCCGTACACGTTGACGATCGAAAGGGCCAAAATTTCGTCCACCCCGTACAACCCTTCATCGCGGCGGATGATGGATTGCAGCGGCTCGTCAAGCCGACCGTCCTCGGCGAGCTTGTCGAGCTGGATGCCGGTCAAAATCGCGTTTTGCACTTCGCGTTTCGAGATGACGCGGTTGACGTTTTCAATGCATTCGTCCATCGTTAAATCCGGATGGTATTTCGATTGCAAATAATAAACAAGCTCCGCAATTTTTTCCACCGTCACCCCCCGCTCCTCGAGCCATCGGCGGGCGGTTTGTTCAAGGTTGTTCATATCCGGTTTGGTCATGGTTTGTCACCCATTCTTTTGAAAAAGTCGTTTGTTATATATATGTTATCATGCCATGAATGTATCCTTCGTATAAAGAAAAATGCTCATCGGTTTTTTTGACGCCTGCTGTCATATATAAACAATAGCTGCCCTTGCCGCGGCTATGGGCCCGGGAATCAGCGCGCAAAAGTCCGTTCCCGTCCGGGCGGCATCGGGGCGGCGACGACATGGAGGGAGGAAGAATGCAAGCCAAAAAGACAAAGGAGGAGCGGCCATGGAAACATGGGTATATGAGCAATATGACATGCGCGTCGGACGGATGGAACAGCGGGGAGCGTCTACGGTCGTTTGGCATAAACAAGAGCGGTTTCTCATCGTGCCGGCGGATGGGCGGAGCGAGGAGGAGCTGGAAGAGCGTCAGCAAATGAGCCGCTATTTGCGGGCGAAAGGGGTGGACGCCGTCGGGGAGCTGGTCAAAACGAAACATGGGACGTATATTGCCCCCTGCCAAGGCCAGCCGTTCGTCCTCCTCCGCGCGCCGCTTCCGGCCGCCCGCCTTCGTTCGCTCGGCCGCGAACTGGCGCTCATGCATGAATACGGGCGCTCTTGCCCGCTGCCGATCACATCCTGCCGGCGCATCGGCCAATGGCGCGAACTGTGGGCGAAGCGAATCGACCAAATGGAGGCGTTTTGGGCGAACATGATGGCAGCGGGGCCGGCATCGCCGTTTGACCGCCTGTTTCTTGAATCGTTCCCGTACTATTTAGGATTGGCGGAAAACGCCGTGCAATATGTGGCTGACACAGAGCTCGACGACGAACCGCTGCGCGTCGATTATGCGGCGTTTTGTCATGAGCGCCTGCCGCAAGCCGGCTGGGTCGAAGGAACGGAGGCGAAGCTGCCGCTCGATTGGGTGTACGACCATTGCGCCCGCGATTTGGCGGAATGGGTGCGCCATTTGTACAACAAGCGTGGGCTAGGCTGTCAACGGGCAGTGCGGCAGTTCTTCCAAGATTACGGTCATTTGGCGCCGCTGTCGTCGTTTGCCTGGCGGCTGGTTTATGCGCGCCTGCTGTTTCCGCTTCCGTATTTTGAATGCATCGAGGCGTATTATACGACGGCGGACCGCGAAGAGCAGGCGAGGCAGGAACGGGCGCTGCGGCAGTTGCTTGACGCATCGCGCGAGTATGAGCAGTTTTTGGCGTCATTTGCTGAGATCGCCGGCATCGCCAACCATATCCGGCTGCCGGCCGTTGAATGGCTGCCGCCGGCGCCATGAGGGGGAAGAAACTTCCCGTTTTTTCAGCTGAAGCAGGTCTGGGTGATTTTCCTTTTTATAGAAAGGAAACACCCTGTTTTTTTTCAGCCGAAGCGAATGGGGGCCTGTTTTCTTTCCGTGACAGGGGGTCTTCGTTTTTGTCCGCAACGAACGAGTGCCGACTTTTCCGAACCACCGGAACGGACAACTTCCCGTTTTTTTTAGCTGGAGTTGTGATAAGATTTAGAAAAAATGAGATGGAGGGCTGTTTCATGACGAAACCGTACGTCTTTGTGACGCGAAAGCTGCCGGAGGAGGTGATCGCCCCGCTCGCCGCCGTCGCCGAGGTCGGCATGTGGCCGCATGAGGACGTGGCTGTACCGCACGAGGTGTTGGTGGAAGAGGCGAAAAAGGCGGCGGCCCTTTTGCCGATGGTGTCCGACCCGATCGACGAGGACGTGCTGGCGGCCGGTTCAGGGCTTAAAGTCGTCGCCAACATGGGCGTCGGCTATGACAACATTGACGTGCCGGCGGCAACGAAGCGCGGCGTTCTTGTGTGCAACACGCCGGATGTGCTGACCGATACGACGGCTGATTTGACGTTTGCTTTGCTGCTCGCCACTGCCCGCCGCCTTGTCGAAGCAGCCGAATTTTTGAAAGAAGGAAAATGGAAAAGCTGGAGCCCGTTTTTGCTGGCGGGCGCCGATGTCCATCATAAAACGATCGGCATCGTCGGCATGGGCAACATCGGGCAGGCGGTGGCGAAGCGGGCGAAAGGGTTTGACATGGATGTGTTGTATTACAACCGCTCGCGCCGTCCGGAGGCGGAAGAGAAGCTGGGCGCCGTCTACCGCCCGTTCGCCGATTTGCTTGCCGAGAGCGATTTTGTCGTCTGCTTGACGCCGCTGACCCGCGAGACGCGCCATTTGTTCAACCGCGAGGCGTTTCGGCAAATGAAAACATCGGCGATTTTCATTAATGCGGCGCGCGGCGCGGTCGTTGATGAACAGGCGCTTTATGAGGCGCTTGTCGCAGGGGAGATCGCCGCTGCCGGGCTCGATGTGTTTGAGAAAGAGCCGGTCGCCGCCGATCATCCGCTTCTGTCGCTTCCGAACGTTGTGGCGTTGCCGCATATCGGCAGCGCCACATACGAAACGCGGCGAGCGATGATGACGTTGGCGCGCGACAACATCATCGCTGTCTTGGAAGGCCGGTCGCCGTTGACCCCGGTGAACGAGCTGTCGTAAAACTTTTCATTGCCAAATGGCTGATCGTCTTTTATAATGTCTACTATAAAAATACAAATGTCTACTGTACGTAAACAGAAGGAGCGGGAATCATGGAAAAACCAATTTTGGTCGGATTGTTAGGACTAGGAACGGTCGGGAGCGGCGTGGTGAAAATTATCGAAAACCACCAGGAAAAATTGATGCACCAAGTCGGCTGTCCGGTGAAGGTGAAAAAAATCCTCGTCCGGGACGTACATAAGCCGCGCGATGTCGCCGTCGACCCCGCATTGTTGACGACAAGCGCCGCCGACGTGATCGACGATCCGGACATCAATGTCATCATCGAGGTGATGGGCGGCGTCGAGGAGACGAAAGAGTGGCTGTTGCGGGCGCTCCGCCAAGGGAAGCACGTGGTGACCGCGAACAAAGATTTAATGGCTGTCTACGGTTCAGAGCTGCTTCGGGTGGCGGCGGAGCACCGTTGCGATTTGTTTTATGAAGCGAGCGTCGCCGGCGGCATTCCGATTTTGCGCAGCCTGGTCGACGGCTTGGCGTCCGACCGGATCACCAAGCTCATGGGCATCGTGAACGGAACGACGAACTACATTTTGACGAAAATGTCGCAAAACGGCGCTTCGTATGAAGCCGTGCTGGCGGAAGCGCAGGCGCTCGGGTTCGCCGAGGCCGATCCGACGTCAGACGTGGAAGGGCTCGATGCGGCGCGAAAAATGGCGATTTTGGCCCGCCTCGGCTTTTCGATGGACATCGACTTGGACGATGTGCAAGTGAAGGGAATCACCGAAGTGACCGAGGAAGACTTGAACTACGGGAAGCGGCTTGGCTACACGATGAAATTGATCGGCATCGCCCAGCGCGACGGGCAGAAGGTCGAAGTGAGCGTCCAGCCGACGTTTTTGCCGGATTCGCACCCGCTTGCGTCGGTGCATAACGAATACAACGCCGTCTATGTGTATGGCGAAGCGGTCGGGGAGACGATGTTTTACGGGCCGGGGGCGGGCAGCCTGCCGACGGCGACAGCCGTTGTCTCCGATCTGGTCGCGGTGATGAAAAACATGCGCCTTGGCGTCAACGGCCATTCCGCGGTCGCCCCGCAATATGAAAAGCAATTGAAAGCGCCAGCGGAAATTTTCTCAAAATACTTTTTGCGCATTCATGTGAAAGACCAAGTCGGTGCATTTACGAAAATTACGACGCTGTTTTCGCAGCGCGGGGTGAGCTTTGAGAAAATTTTGCAGCTGCCGCTGAAAGAAAACGGTCTGGCGGAAATCGTGATCGTGACGCATGACGCCTCGCAGCAAGACTACGAAGACATTTTGCAGCAGCTGGGCGATTTGGAAATCGTCGAGCGCGTCCAAAGTTCGTATCGGGTGGAAGGGGAGAAACGGTAATGGCATGGAACGGCCTGCTTGACGCCTATGGCGAGTTTTTGCCGCTTACGGCGGCGACGCCGAGGCTGTCACTTTGCGAAGGGAACACGCCGCTCATTCCGCTGCCGCGTCTGTCGGAAGAGCTTGGGATCACCTTGTATGTCAAGGTTGAAGGGGCGAACCCAACCGGTTCGTTTAAAGACCGCGGCATGGTGATGGCGGTGGCGAAAGCGAAAGAGGAAGGAAGCCATACGATCATTTGCGCGTCAACTGGCAACACGTCGGCGTCGGCGGCCGCCTATGCGGCGCGCGCCGGCATGCGTTGCCTCGTCGTTGTGCCGAACGGGAAAATCGCGCTTGGCAAACTGGCGCAAGCGGCGATGTACGGCGCGGAGATTTTCGCGATTGACGGCAACTTTGACGAGGCGCTGAAAATGGTGCGCCGCCTGAGCGAAACGGCGCCGATTACGCTTGTCAACTCGGTCAATCCGCACCGGATCGAAGGACAGAAAACGGCGGCGTTCGAAGTGTGCGACCAGCTTGGCCGCGCCCCGGACGTGCTCGCCATTCCGGTCGGCAACGCCGGCAACATCACCGCCTATTGGAAAGGGTTTAAGGAGTACCATGCGGCCAAAGGGACCGGGTTGCCGCAAATGCGCGGCTTTGAAGCGGAAGGAGCGGCAGCGATCGTCCGCAACCGGGTGATTGAACAGCCGGAAACGGTGGCGACGGCGATCCGCATCGGCAATCCGGCGAGCTGGGAAAAAGCGGTCGAGGCCGCCAACGAATCGCGCGGAAAAATCGATGAGGTGAGCGATGCCGAAATTTTGGCCGCCTACAAGCGGCTCGCCCGGACGGAAGGCATTTTTGCCGAGCCGGCATCATGCGCGGCCATCGCCGGGGTCATCAAACAGCGCGAACGGAACGAAATCGAACGCGGCAGCCTCGTCGTAGCGGTTTTGACCGGCAACGGCTTGAAAGACCCGGCCATCGCCTTGGAGACGGCGGCGATTGAGCCGGTCGTGCTGCCGAATGATGAACGAGCTGTCTTGGAGCGTTTGCAAGGGGTTGTCCGCACATGAAAGAAGACGAGATGTTGAAAATCATCGTGCCGGGCAGCACGGCGAACTTAGGGCCCGGCTTTGACTCGATCGGGCTCGCCGTCAACCGTTACTTGACGCTTGATGTTCGCTTGGCGGAAGCGTGGTCGTTTGCGCCCAAAACACCGGAAGTCAGCGGCATTCCGCGCGGGACGGACAATTTGGTGTACGAGGTGGCGGACAAGGTGGCGGACGCGCACGGCCGGCGGCTGCCGAGCTGCGCGGTCGATGTGTACAGCGACATTCCGTTTACGCGCGGGCTAGGTAGCAGCGCAGCGGCGGTCGTCGCCGGCGTGGAGCTCGCCGATGCGCTGCTCGAGCTAGGCCTGTCGCGCGAACAAAAGATGGAATGGGCGGCCCGCTATGAAGGGCATCCCGACAATGTCGGCGCCTCGCTGTACGGGGGGCTGGTCATCGGCTGCTGCCGCGAAGCGGGGGTGGATGTCGTCCGTGTGCCGGAATTTGATGTGGAGATCGTCGCCATTATCCCCGGTTATGAACTGGAAACGAAAAAAGCGCGCGGACAGCTGCCGGCCCAATGGCCGCGGGCGCGCGCCGTCGAGGCAAGCGCCGTCAGCAACGTCCTTGTCGCCGCCTTGCTCACGAAAAACTGGAAGCTCGCCGGCCGGATGATGGCGGCCGATTTGTTCCACCAGCCGTACCGGAAACCGCTCGTTCCGGAGCTGGCGCGGGCCGAGACGCTTGCCGAGGAATACGGAGCGATCGGCGCGGCGCTGAGCGGGGCGGGGCCGACAGTGCTCGTCTTTGCCGAACCGGGTCAAGGAGAGCGGCTGGCGCACCAGCTGCGCCCGCATTTTCCGACGTGCGACATCGCGCGTCTTTCCGTCGAGCCGCGCGGCAGCCGCGTCTACAAGCTGGCGCTTGAAGCTTGACCGCCAGCGGCAGTCCGGTTTTCGGGGTCGTCCGGAAGCGGACGGTGTCCGCCCGCCGGCGACAAAAAAAATCCGAACAGCGGTCGCTGTTCGGATTTTTCATTAAAACACTTGTTCCACTTCAACGACGCCCGGCACTTCTTCAAACAAGGCGCGTTCGATCCCCGCTTTCAGCGTGATCGTCGAGCTCGGGCAGCTGCCGCATGCGCCAAGGAGACGGAGTTTGACAACGCCGTCTTCGACATCGACAAGTTCGCAGTCGCCGCCGTCGCGAAGCAGGAACGGACGGAGTTTATCTAAAACTTCTTGTACTTGTTCTTTGATTTCTTGATCCGTCATTTTCATCGACTCCTTTCCCTATTTTTTATTATAATCATGGTAGCGGAAAAAATCTAATGATAACTGTAGATGAGCATTTTTCATTACAATAATTTCCATGGTTAGAGAGACAAACAGGGTACCCCTTACGCGATACGGAGCGGTTTTTTGATCACATCAATGGGAATATCTTGCTTCGCAGCGTCATAAATGAACTCGACGACGCTGTGGTCTTTCCGCGACCGAAGAAGCTCCAGCCCGGTGGAGAGGTTTTGTCGGGATTCGGCGATGCTGTACACGCAGGAGAGCAGCACCACCGCCCAATACCGTTTCACCGCCCGAATGTGGCGAACGCGGTATCCATCCAGCTTCAGTTGATCTTTCGCCTGCCGGAAAAAGCACTCGATCGTCCAGCGCTGGGCGTAGTAACGCAAGATGTCTTCGTCCCCGAGTTCCCGGTCGGTGCTCAAGATGCAATGAAGATGTTCCGGCGCCATCGGCTGATCCGCCTTCCAAGCCAGCAGCACCACCGCGTCATCGAGGCCATGGATGGCCCCCTCATAGCGATACACGCGATAACGCTCCTGCCCCACCGTGACGAGGCGGGTGTCTTTGGACTCGATATAGCGGGCAAACTGCTTGGCTTGGATGGCGATGCCTTTCGGGTAGAGAATCCGGTTCGTCTTGAGCATCGCGATGACATGGAATCCCTGTTTCAAGCAGGCTTCAATGAGCTTTTTGGACGGATACCACGAATCCATGAGCACATACACCGGCTGAGCCCGCTTCACCTTGAGCGAGGAAAGCATCTCGATCGCCAGGTCGATCTTGCTTTTTCCCGCTTTCTTGTCATACAGGCGGAACGCAAATGGGAACGCCTGCGTGAAGGTGTGCACCATCAGCCAAACGAGCGAATGCCCCCAGACCGATTGATGATCTTTATGCGAGTAGTGCCAGTCGCACCCTTGAATGGCGTGCACAGCCCGTGACGAAGGCTTTGTTTTTTGGCAAATCGTATCATCAATCGAAACAAAAAGGGGTTGATTCTTCCGTTTGGCCAGTCGTTCGACCTGGGAAAGGATCCACTCTTGAAGCTTCCCAAGCAGCCTTTCCTCGTTCCAAGGGCTTTTCGTGAAAAAGTGACGGAGCGTCGTTCGATGATTCGGATGAAAGCTCCAGTAATGAATATCAGTCAATGTTCCCGAGAATCCCTTGGTGGTCAAGGCATCGACAATATGAATGAGATGCTTGATGACCGGTTTGGAAAGCTGCAGCGTCAACCCCAGCGTGAAGAAAAACTTGTGGATTCCTTGGTGATGTGCTAATCTATTCATGAGACATGAACCTCCTTGTGGATAGTTGGTGGTACATCTATTCTAACCAAGGAATCGGGTTCATGTCTCCTTTTTTGTTTAGTTGTCAATTTATGTCAGTGAATTTGCTCATCTACAGTTATTACATAATCGGATGGATCGAGCTTTTTGCGATGATTAGAACCTCCTTGCCCTATTGATTCCTTAAATCTTTTATTTGAATCTTCCCTTCTCACTTAAACAGATTCCCTTTCTCTTGTTATTTGCAACTGTATTCTCATTATTTTTGCGTATCTCTCAATAACAGAGCCATCAGGACTACGTTTTGAAATGAAGTTTTCTTGATTGGGGATCAATCAAGATAAATAAATTGATTTACAGAAAAGAGAGCGAATAGCTGCAGTATAAGGTTTTTTCTTAAATAGTCTGTTGATGATGTATAAAATTTTGTGTAAAGCATTTTGCTAGAACAAAAGAAAAAAGGTAGGGTATTCTCTGATTGGACCAAAAATCTTAGAGAAAGGAGAACCCTACCTATGTCTAAAAGTATACCGAATGTAGACTGGGCAAATCAACTGGAAAATGCCATTCGTCAGTTTGTAAAAGAAAAATTAGAACTGATTATGCGGGAAGAAATCAAACATTTCCTTGAAATCGAACAGGCTGGAACGCCGAATATGAGAAACGGCTACTATCAGCGAAATCTAGATACGCAATATGGCCGGATTGAGGGTCTTTTGGTTCCAAGAGACCGAAACGGGGAATTTCAAACGCAGTTGTTTGCCCCTTACCAACGGCACACCGGCTGGCTTGAGGAAGCCATCATCAGGATGTATCAAAGTGGCATGAGTACGCGTGAAATTGGCAAGTTTATTGAACGAATTTTAGGCAATGCCTATTCTCCTGCAACGATCAGCCGTATTACCGATGTAGTGAAGGAAGACATCGAGAAATGGCACACTCGTCCACTGCACAAGCGTTATTCCGTCTTATATTTGGATGGTTTATACGTAAAACTTCGTCGCGAAACCGTGGAGAAAGAAGTCATTTATGTGGTGTTAGGGGTGAACGAAGAAGGATATCGCGAAATTCTTGATTTCTTTGTGGGAGGACAAGAAAGCGCCTATGTATGGCAGGAAATTCTTCAACACCTCTACCAAAGAGGCGTCAAGGAAGTGCTTCTTGGCGTCTTCGATGGCCTTCCGGGGCTGGAGGAAGCCTTTAAGTCGGTGTATCCGAAAGCCGATGTGCAGCGCTGTGTCGTGCACAAAGTCCGCAACACCCTCAGCCGTGTTCGGAAAAAAGACCAATTCGAAGTGGCCGAGGATCTCAAGCTGATTTATCGCGCGCCGAATAAGGAGATGGCGTTACAAATGTTTCAACAGTTTGAGTCGAAATGGTCCAGCAAATATCCAAGAGAAGTTCAATCTTGGGCCAATGAGTTGGATGTCCTCCTTACATTTATGGATGATCCAAGCAGTATTCGAAGTGTGATTTATACGACCAATGCCATCGAACGAACGATCAAGGAAATTCGGAAACGTCTAAAGCCGATGAACAGTTTGAGCAGTTTAGAAGCCGCGGAAAAAGTCGTGTATTTAACCATTCAAGATTTTAATGAGAAATGGGCAGGGCGAAAGTTAAGAGGATTTGCCGAAGCGCAGGAAGCCCTCGAGCGAATGTTTGAAGAACGTTATCATTAACCAAATACTGTAAATAAACAAAATAGGGGGATTCTCCCTTTCCACACAAGAGACTGAATATTCAGTCTCTTGTGTGGAGAAAATCAGTCCCCTATCAATTCAAATCCATTTCAGAGAAACCCTACCCCATTTACATTACACAAAATTCTTGACGGTACCGTTGTCGATGATGTATAAAATTTTGTGTAAAGCATTTTGCTAGAACACCTACCCCATTTACATTACACAAAATTCTTGACGGTACCAGTCTGTTTTTTGACAAAAGGTTGAACAAAACAAAAAATAGTTGTAATGATAGCGTTTTCGTTATAAAATAATAAATGTAAACCTGAATCCGTGATAAAAACGCGTTCAAACTGCTGAGAAAGCTTGATAAATCAACAAATATCACACTTTTTGCTTTTCACTCAATAAGTGAACATCCGAAACTGGGCTAAACCCTTGATATGATTACGTTTTCCGGTGCTTTTGATGAGCTGCTGTCACGGATTCAGGTGTAAACAGAAACAAACATTTTATAACAAAAATGAACATTTTCGAACTGTGAAAGGAGGGAGGTGACGATGTTAAAAGAGGATAGATACCGGCTCATTTTAGATGTGATTAGTCAAAAAGATGTCGTGAAGGTTTCGGAATTGGCGGAGCGATTGAATGTCGCTGAAATGACGATTCGAAGGGATTTGAATGCTCTTGAGGAACAAGGCTTAATTGAGCGGGTTCACGGGGGTGCGAAGAAGAAAGGTACCATCCCTTATGTAGAGTTATCCCATGTTCAGAAACAAACGATCAATGTAGAGGAGAAAAAACATATTGCTCAAAAATGTGCGGAATTAATCTGCGATCATGATATTGTTTTTATTGGGCCGGGAACGACGAATGAATTAATTTATGATTATGTCAAGGCAGAAAATGTGGATGTTATCACCAACTCGATTACGGTTTTTAACCGTTTTAAGCACGATTCACGGTATGATGTGATTTTAATCGGTGGAAGATTTAGAGAAAGAACAGGAACCTTTATTGGTTATTTTGCCAATAAATTATTAAGCGAGATCAAAGTAAATAAAGCTTTTATCGGCACAAACGGAATCATTGATACAAGAGTGACTACAGCCAATGAAGAGGAAGGCAATGGACAAAGAATCATTTTAGACAATGCGGCAGAAAAATACATTTTAGCTGACCATTCTAAATTTGGGGTGGAAGCATTTTGTACCTTTTATGATGTAAAAAATGTGACAGCGATTATCACAGACACGAAAATTAGTCCCCAAATAGAAGAGTACTATAAGAAATGGACCAAAATTATTAAATAGAAAGTAAGGGAGGATCTCAACATGAAGATTGCGATAGGTGCAGATTCCGCCGGTTTTGAATTAAAAGAACATTTGAAAAAGTATTTAAGTCTCAAAGGTCATAAAGTGATAGATAAAACGCCGGAAAATGATTTGGATTTTTTTGAATCGACTACTCGTGTAGCCAAAGCGATTTTAGCTAATGAGGCTGACAGAGGAATTGCGATTGACGAATATGGAGCTGGGTCATTTATGACGGCTTGCAAGTATAAAGGCATTATTTGTGCTGAAGTCTCGGATGAACATTCTGCCAAGATGACAAGGGAGCATAATAACGCCTCGATGATTACTATGGGGTCTGGTATTGTGGGAAAACGGTTGGCTGAATCGATCGTCGATGCCTTCATCAAAGGGGAATACTCCGGTGGCAGACATCAAATTCGCGTGGATATGCTAAATAAAATGGCATAAATGGGGGGATTTCGGTGAAAATTTCGATAGGTTGCGATCATATTGTCACAGAAATTAAAGATCATTTAGTTGAGTATCTAAAAGAGAAAGGCTATGAAGTGATTGATAATGGTACTTATGATAAAGTGAGAACTCATTATCCGATTTATGGCAAAAAAACAGCCGAGAAAGTTGTAAATGGCGAAGCGGATTTAGGCATTGTTATTTGCGGTACCGGTGTTGGCATTACGACGAGCGCTAATAAAGTAAAAGGCATACGAGCCGCATTGGTTCGAGATGTAGCCACAGCCAAATATGCGAGAGAACAATTGAATGCCAATGTCATTGGAATGGGGGGACGAATTACAGGCATCGGGTTGATGGAAAATATTATCGACGTCTTTCTTGAAACAGAGTATAAAGAAACAGAAAAAAATAAGAAATGGATAGAAAAAATCGATGGATTGATTGAGGAGGACTCATCGATCGGGGATGAACACTTTTTTGATGAATTCTTAGAAAAATGGGAAAAAGGCGAGTACCCGAATGAATAATGAAAAACAAGAAGGTGGCAATCATTATGTTCAATTGTTTAGTCAACACAAAAGACATGTTATTAAAAGCTCAAAAAGAGGGTTATGCGGTTCCTGCATTTAATATTCACAACTTGGAAACGATTCAAGTGGTCGTCGAAACAGCATCTGAATTAAGATCGCCGGTGATTTTAGCTGCCACACCGGGCACATTTAAGTATGCGGGCCGAGATTACATCCAAGCCATTGCTGAAACGGCCGCCAAAAAATACTCGATTCCGATTGCACTTCATCTTGACCATCATGAAAACATCGAAGATATTAAGGAATCGATTGAATTGGGTACTAAATCTGTCATGATCGATGGTTCTCATCTTCCCTTTGAAGAAAATATTCAGGTAGTCAAACAAGTGGTGGAGTTGGCTCATTCTAATGGAGCAACCGTTGAAGCGGAACTCGGAAGATTGGGCGGACAAGAAGATGATCTAGTGGTAGATGATGCTGATTCTTATTATACGGACCCGCAAGCCGCCAAAGAATTCGTGGAAAGAACGGGTGTTGATTCTTTAGCGGTTGCGATTGGAACAGCTCATGGTCTTTACAAGTCCGCCCCTAAATTAGATTTTAATCGATTACGAGAAATTCGTGAAGTGGTAAGTGTGCCTCTTGTTTTGCACGGGGCATCTGGCATCCCATTCGAGGATGTTCGAAAATGTATTGAATTAGGATGCTGTAAAGTCAACATCGCCACTGAATTGAAAATTTCTTTTTCCAATGCGTTAAGACAATATTTAATCGATCATCCTAATGCAAATGATCCAAGAAAATATATGGAACCGGCCAAGCAAGCTATGAAACAAGTGGTTAAAGAAAAAATCGAAATGTGCATGAGTGTCAATCGTTATTGAAAAAGGTGAGATGGATGATTTTGACGATCACATTAAATCCGGCTATTGACATGAGCTATCATCTTTCTTCCTTTCATATCAACGAAGTGAACCGATGCAATCGTGTGATCAAAACCGCTGGTGGAAAAGGGTTAAACGTTTCCCGGGTTATCCGTTGCACAAATGAAAGTCTTTGTGCAACGGGATTTCTCGGTGGAACAAACGGACAGTTTATAAGAAACGAGCTTGATTCCATCCAAATTCCACATCGGTTTGTTGATATTAAGGGAAACACAAGAAACTGCATAGCTCTTCTCCATGATGGACAACAAACAGAAATTTTAGAAGAAGGACCGGCGATATCAGAAGAAGAAGCAAAAAAATTTATTGAGAATTATCAAGACCTCATCAACGGTGCCGATGTCATTACAGCTTCGGGAAGTTTGCCAAAAGGGTTAAAACCGTCTTTTTATCGAACATTGATTGAGATTGCGAATAAAAAAGGAAAAAAATTTATTTTGGATACAAGTGGAGAAGCTTTGAGAGAAGGAATAAAGGCGAAGCCATATTTAGTTAAACCGAATCTCGATGAATTATCCCAACTATGCAATCGAAAAGTGACAACGGATGAAGAAGTCATCGAAGCCATCCAAAATTCTTTATTGGAATATGAAATCGAATATATTGTCGTTTCATTAGGACAAAGAGGATCGATTGCCTATCATCAAGGAGTTTTTTACAAAATTACACCGCCTAAGGTCCAAGCGGTCAATCCGGTTGGATCAGGGGATTCTATGGTCGCTGGATTCGCTGTCGCCCTTCAGAGAAATTATAGTCCTGAACAAGTATTGGTCTATGGCAATGCTTTCGGAACGTTAAATGCTATCGAAGAAAAGACGGGGTTTATTGATACCAATCAAATTGACTATATTATCAATCAAATGATAGTAGATAGAATTTATTCCTTAAGTGGAAAATCAATAAGGTAATTGAAAGTTGGATGTATTGTAATATCGAGGAGGTGATAGAAGGATGAAAGTAATTAGTGAATTATTACAAGTCACTGATAGTTTTAATTATAAGGGACATCAGACAAAAAATCAATTCATGCGGTGAGACATCTTTTGGTCATGCTGTTCAGTGAAGTTATATAACATTCGTTTGGTATTGTTTGTGATCAATGAAAATCAGTAAGTAAGCCATTAACTGACCAAAGTGTTTCTATAGAATTTAGAAACATTAGGATGCTTTGAAATGAGAAAGTCAAAAAAATTAGGGAGGATTTTTAAAAGAGCACCTAAAAAATATCGTTATCCTTTCGGAATTTCTGTATGGGTTATAAGAAAGCGCTTAAGCCGTTTTGTATCCGTTGAACTGAACTCCTCCCACTTTCACTTTATTTGGAGTTTCAAGGAATCGCAGATATCGGGTATTGTGCATCCAAAAAGATGGCTTACTATGGGTTTAAGCTTCA
The DNA here is from genome assembly GCF_038593135.1 of Geobacillus sp. FSL K6-0789. Taxonomy (NCBI): domain Bacteria; kingdom Bacillati; phylum Bacillota; class Bacilli; order Caryophanales; family Anoxybacillaceae; genus Geobacillus; species Geobacillus sp. FSL K6-0789. The sequence goes on along the minus strand of NZ_CP151966.1, from coordinate 2,647,078 downwards.
TCTCCAGATCACTGACCAAGCGCTTCCGATGGGATATGTCGTCACCGAAGCATCCTGTCACGACCGGACAGCTGCGGAAACCGTGATGGCCCAACTTCCTCATCCGTATACACTTGGTGACAAAGGATATGTGAGCCAAGACTTGCAAAAGAAGCTGTATGATGAATACATGATCGCTTTTTGGACGCCCGTTCGGAAAAACCAGAAAATCCATCAATCTTTACATTAAATACAAAAAATAGCAAACATGTTTTAGAAAGGAGAAACAACATGAATAAAACGGAAGTGAATTTAGTAGGCTTTGAAATTGTTTCCTACGCCGGTGAAGCAAGATCAAAGCTACTCAACGCAATCAACGAAGCAAGAAATGGCAACTTCGATGTATCTGATCAGTTAATCGAAGAAGCAAGAGAGAGCTTAAATAAAGCTCATAATGCTCAAACGAAAGTCTTATCAGCTGAAGCTAGTGGCGAAGATTTAGAATTAGGTTTCATCATGGTCCATGGACAAGATCATTTAATGACGACATTGTTGTTAAGTGATATTGTTCAGCATTTAATAAATATTTACCGAAAAGATCACAATTCATAAAAATCATGAAAGGAATGGGAAAAAATGAATGGCTTAGTTGCACAAATCGAATAAAAATCATGAAAGGAATGGGAAAAAATGAATGGCTTAGTTGCACAAATCGAAAAAATGAAACCCTTTTTTGAAAAAATTTCTCGAAACGTCTATTTGAGAGCTGTAAAAGACGGTTTCATCGCATCCATGCCTGTTGTCTTATTTTCCAGTATTTTTATGTTAGTGGCTTTCGTACCAAATGTTTTCGGATTCTACTGGCCTGAACACATCGAAGCAATTCTGTTAAAAGCCTACAATTATTCAATGGGAATTTTGGCCGTATTGGTAACTGCCACAACGGCAAAATATTTAACCGACTCATTTAACCGGGATTTACCGAGTAACAACCAAATCAACAATATTTCTACGATGTTAGCTTCCATTGTTGGTTTCTTGCTCGTTTCCGCAGATGCCATTGAAGGCGGTTTTTCCAGTGGCTATATGGGATCTGCTGGATTACTTACAGCTTTCATTTCGGCATTTGTCGTTGGTAATATTTATAAAGTTTGTGTGAAAAACGATGTAACGATCAAATTACCGGAACAAGTACCACCAAATATCGCCCAAACATTCAAGGACTTAATTCCATTTGCCTTATCTACATTATTTTTCTGGCTATTTGATTTGGTGTTTAGAAACTTAACCGGGATGAACTTTGCAGAAGGAGTTATTAAGTTTTTCCAACCCTTGTTCTCAGCTGCTGATGGATATTTAGGACTGGCGCTCATTTACGGAGCCATGGCCTTCTTCTGGTTTATCGGTATTCACGGTCCTTCCATTGTTGAACCTGCTGTTACTGCAATTTACTATGTGAATATCGAAGCAAACTTGAAATTATTCCAGGCTGGTGAACACGCTTCACACGTTTTAGCTCCTGGATTACAACATTTCGTCGCCACTTTAGGTGGAACCGGTGCAACATTAATCATTACATTAATGTTTGCATTCTTAGCCAAATCAGAACAAAACCGGGCAATCGGTAAAGCAGCAACGATTCCTGTACTTTTCGGTGTTAACGAACCGATCTTATTCGGTGCACCGTTAGTCTTAAACCCGGTATTCTTTGTACCATTTATCCTGGCACCAATTGCAAACGTATGGCTCTTCAAATTTTTCGTTGATGTTTTAAATATGAATGGATTCATTTACGTATTACCGTGGACAACCCCCGGTCCGTTAGGATTAGTAATGGGTACCGGTTTTGCAGGATTATCCTTTGTGTTAGCAATCCTGTTACTGGTTGTTGACTTCCTCATCTACTATCCATTCTTTAAAGCTTACGATAATGAAATCTATCAAAAAGAACTGGAAACTGCAGAATCAGATGAAGAAGAAGTTACGGCTGAAGTAGATACAGCGCTTGATGAAGTTGTCGCTGGACAAATGAAAGATGTGAAAAACGTCCTTGTCTTATGTGCCGGTGGTGGAACTAGTGGTTTACTCGCCAATGCATTAAAAAAAGCCGCTGCAGAATATAATGTTCCGATTATTGCAGGAGCAGGTGCATACGGTTCTCACAATGATATTTTGAAAGACTTTGATTTAGTCATTCTCGCACCACAAGTTGCTTCCAACTACGAAGTGATCAAGAAAGATACGGATCGTTTAGGAATTAAACTCGTATCGACCAGTGGTCAAGAATATATCGAATTGACAAACAATCCGAAGAAAGCGATTGACTTTGTATTAAAACAATTTAACAACTAATAAAATTGATTAATAAATTAAGGAGGATTTTAGAATGGAGCATCTCAAGAAAAAACCTTTCCCGAAAGATTTCTTATGGGGGGCTGCATCGGCAGCCTACCAGATAGAAGGGGCCTGGAATGAGGATGGAAAAGGACCGTCCATCTGGGATACATTTTCTCAGACCCCTGGAAATACTTACAAAAACACAACCGGTAATATAGCGATTGACCACTATCATCGCTATAAAGAAGACGTAAAATTAATGGCCGAATTAGGTCTTAAAGCATACCGTTTCTCTGTTTCCTGGCCACGTATTTATCCTAAAGGATATGGCGAGGTAAATGAAAAAGGACTGGAATTTTACGATCGTTTAATCGACGAATTACTCAAATACAATATCGAACCAGTATTAACGATTTATCACTGGGATTTACCGCAAGCTCTACAAGATGAATATGGCGGTTGGGAATCGAGAAGAATCATCGAAGACTTTAAAAACTATGCGATTACATTATTTAAACGGTACGGAGACCGTGTAAAATACTGGGTAACATTAAATGAACAAAATATTTTTATCGGGCATGGCTATGAATCTGCTCTCCACCCTCCTAAAGTACAAGATAGAAAAAGAATGTATAATGCAAACCATATTGCCAATCTCGCCAATGCGGCTGTCATAAACGAATTCCGCAAATATGTTCCAGATGGAAAAATTGGACCGAGCTTTGCCTATATGCCGTACTACCCTGTAGATACGAAACCAGAAAATGTACTGGCAGCAGACGATGCGAATGACTTCCACAATTACTTCTGGATGGATGTATACGTACATGGCAGATATCCGAAAAGAGCATGGCGTTATTTAGAGGAAAATGGTTTGACACCGGATATCCAGGAAGGCGACTTCGAGCTCCTTGCCAAAGGAAAACCTGATTTTATGGGTATCAACTACTATCAAACAGCAACCGTTGCTTACAATCCCCTCGACGGTGTGCAAATGAACTATGCAATTAACAATACCGGTGAAAAAGGAACGACACCGGAAAAAGGAATTCCGGGACTTTATCGGATTGTCGATAATCCATTCACCGATAAAACTGATTGGGACTGGACGATCGATCCGACCGGTTTACGAATTGCCATCACAAGAATCACCAGTCGCTACAACTTACCTGTATTAATTACAGAAAATGGTCTCGGAGCATTTGATACTGTGGAAAACGGCAGAATCCACGATGATTATCGAATTAACTATTTAAGAGATCATATTAACGCGATTCGGGATGCAATTTCCGATGGTTCAGACGTGATCGGCTATACTGTATGGTCATTCTCAGACGTATTAAGCTGGTTAAACGGGTATCAAAAACGTTACGGTTTCGTATATATCGATCGTGATGTGGACGATAACGCATCTATGGAACGGATTAAGAAAGACAGCTTCTTCTGGTATCAGAAAGTCATCGAAACGAATGGTGAAGAGCTCTAATAAATAAAAAAACTTTCGGGAATGTTCATGTACGTATATATGCAAGCAGCATTCCCGGAAGGACCTCCAATTTGGACAAAATCACTCACTCAACCCTTGAAGAATCGTAACAAATAGCTTATGTCGAATGAAGTATTTTAGATAGATAGAATTGTTAAGGTAAGACCCGCCACCATACGAAAAGTTTATCAAAAACTCTTATCTTATGGTGTGCGGGTCTATTTTTATCATGGAACAAAAAATACAAAGAAAGCGAATGATGTTTTCATGAAATTAATCGCCATTGATATGGACGGCACATTGTTATCGAGCGATGGTTCGATCAGCGATGAAAATCTACAGGCAATCCTGGAAGTGAAGAAGCAGGGCCATCATATTGCGATTTGTTCTGGAAGGTATCATGATGATATTTTGCATATTTTAAAGCCATATAAGCTTCATTTACCAATTATCAGCGGGAATGGTTCAAGCATTTACGATAACGGCTTTTTAAAACAATTGTTTTTAGACAAGCAAACGGTCCTGGAAATAATTAACGCCCTCCGTCAATATGAGATACCCGTTGAACTTTATACCGATCAAGGTATATTCATGGAAAAAGATACAAAGAGTTTTCTATACAACGAGATTGACGAATTGGCAAAATCATCTCCTGCTATTGATAAAGACTACTACAGACATCATGCGGATATCGTATTCAGCCAAAACAATATGATATTTGTACGTGATGTCGAAGAACTTGATCTATTAAACTTAAACGTTACAAAAATTAGCGGAAATACATTTAATCAGGAAAAACTATCGCTCTTGGAAAAACAAACGATGGCACGGAACGATGTATCCATTAGTTCTGGTGGACCACCTTCCATTGAATTTACCCATAAAGATGCGAATAAAGGGTTCGGCCTACGTTACTTGGCCAGTCACTTACAAATCCCTATGGAAAATACGGTCGCGATTGGAGACCAAATCAATGATATTCCGATGTTAAAAGCAGCAGGTATTAGCATTGCAATGGAGAATGCCGATGATGTCGTAAAAAGTCATGCAATGTTTACAACCGATCACCATGATCAACATGGAGTGGCAAATGCTCTAAGGAAACACGTATTAAAGACACATGAATAGTTTCCTCACTAAATGACTTAAGGCGGAAAAACCTTATGTTTCTCCGCCTTTTTTTCATCTTTTCACTTATTTCCCCTTAAAATCTGGCTTTCTTTTTTCGAAAAATGCCCGCACGCCTTCCTTATTATCTTCTGTCTGTAAAAGCAAGGCTTGCATCGTTACTTCTTGCATGAAATTCGTATCGTGGGTGAACTCATGGGCATGATTCAACATATATTTAACAAAACGCTGAACAAGTGGCGGTCCCTCCACAATAAACTTGGCAAAACGACTCGCCTCCTCCAGTAAATCTCCTTCAGCAATTCGATTGACGAGTCCTTTTCGATAGGCTTCTTCAGCTGTAATACGACTTCCAGATAGAAGCCACTCCTTTGCCAGCGGTAGCGGTACGTTTTTCGCTAAATTTTTCATCAACCCTAAATCGGGAATCAGTCCCACCTTCGCGAAACTCGCGGTAAAAATCGCATCCTTATCGCAAACGATAAAATCGCTCGCTAATGCCAAACTGAAACCAGCGCCAGCAGCATACCCGTGAACTGCACTAATCACCAACTTATCTAACTCAACAATCGTCTGCTCAAGTCTTGTTGCCTCTTTCATCCAGTTGATGATTGATCCAATATCGGACATTTTCTGAAAAGCCGAAAGATCTCCGCCGGAACAGAACGATTTCCCCGCTCCGGAGAGGATAATAACTTTCACTTCATCATCGGCTTCCGCCTTCTTCAATTCGCGAATTAATGCCTGGACCAGATCTGCGGATAAAGCATTTAATTTTTCCGGTCGGTTCATCGTCAAATATGCGATGTGCTTGTCCTTGCGTACGAATACAAGCTCTCCCATTCCATCACCCCTCTGTCTATTTCGGCGGCATGCGAATTGCCCCGTCAAGACGAATCGTTTCCCCATTTAACATTGGATTTTCCACGATCGCACAAACCAGCCTGGCAAATTCTTCTGGATGTCCCAGTCTAGGGGAAAAGGGCGTCATCTTTGCCAGTGCTTCCTGCGCCTTTTCCGGTAAACCGGCAAAAAGCGGTGTTTTAAATACCCCCGGAGCTGTTTGTGGCAATCTATTAATGTAGTGTATGGCAATTAATTTATGTAGGCCCCAGCGGCCATACATAAATAAAAAAACCACTTGCCAACATTCCCTAAATACCATACCCTCCTAGTTGGGCAACTTGTTCAACGGGAGGTAATGAAGGAGATGTTAGCAGTGGCTGAAATAGATTATATCAGATATGAGGCGAATCAAAAAGGGCGTTCATACTCAGATATTACCAAAAGAACGAATCATGATCCTAGAACGATTAAGAAGTATGCAGAGATGGAGGACTTTAGCCCAACGAAAAGAAAACAAATCCGGAAAGCTAGAGTAATGGATCCAGTGAAACCTATCTTAGATAACTGTAGATGAGCATTTTTCATTACAATAATTTCCATGGTTAGAGAGACAAACAGGGTACCCCTTACGCGATACGGAGCTGTTTTTTGATCACATCAATGGGAATATCTTGCTTCGCAGCGTCATAAATGAACTCGACGACGCTGTGGTCTTTCCGCGACCGAAGAAGCTCCAGCCCGGTGGAGAGGTTTTGTCGGGATTCGGCGATGCTGTACACGCAGGAGAGCAGCACCACCGCGTCATCGAGGCCATGGATGGCCCCCTCATAGCGATACACGCGATAACGCTCCTGCCCCACCGTGACGAGGCGGGTGTCTTTGGACTCGATATAGCGGGCAAACTGCTTGGCTTGGATGGCGATGCCTTTCGGGTAGAGAATCCGGTTCGTCTTGAGCATCGCGATGACATGGAATCCCTGTTTCAGACAGGCTTCGATGAGCTTCTTAGACGGATACCACGAATCCATGAGCACATACACCGGCTGAGCCCGCTTCACCTTGAGCGAGGAAAGCATCTCGATCGCCAGGTCGATCTTGCTTTTTCCCGCTTTCTTGTCATACAGGCGGAACGCAAATGGGAACGCCTGCGTGAAGGTGTGCACCATCAGCCAAACGAGCGAATGCCCCCAGACCGATTGATGATCTTTATGCGAGTAGTGCCAGTCGCACCCTTGAATGGCGTGCACAGCCCGTGACGAAGGCTTTGTTTTTTGGCAAATCGTATCATCAATCGAAACAAAAAGGGGTTGATTCTTCCGTTTGGCCAGTCGTTCGACCTGGGAAAGGATCCACTCTTGAAGCTTCCCAAGCAGCCTTTCCTCGTTCCAAGGGCTTTTCGTGAAAAAGTGACGGAGCGTCGTTCGATGATTCGGATGAAAGCTCCAGTAATGAATATCAGTCAATGTTCCCGAGAATCCCTTGGTGGTCAAGGCATCGACAATATGAATGAGATGCTTGATGACCGGTTTGGAAAGCTGCAGCGTCAACCCCAGCGTGAAGAAAAACTTGTGGATTCCTTGGTGATGTGCTAATCTATTCATGAGACATGAACCTCCTTGTGTGAATGGGTTTTGAGCACATCTATTTTACCCAAGGAGTCCGGTTCATGTCTCCTTTTTTGTTTAGTTGTCAATTTATGTAAGTGAATTTGCTCATCTACAGTAATGATAAATTTTGTTTTCGCAAAGGATGACAACGATGACATTCAAGCCGGTTGAAATTTGTGTGTACGGGGCCGACATCATTTGTCCGTCGTGCGTGCAGCTGCCGTCGTCGAAGGAAACGTATGAGTGGCTCGAGGCCGCGCTGCGCCGCAAATATCCCGACCAGCCGTTTGTGATGACGTACGTCGACATTTTCGCGCCGCCCGCTGACGATGAGGCAAAGCGGAAACTGGCGCAGACGATCGTTGAGGAAGATTGGGTGTACCCGGTCGTGGTCGTGGAAGGGGAAGTCGTGGCCGAAGGCAATCCGCGGCTGAAGTCGATTTATGCGGAAATGGAGAAATACGGCTACCGCTCATCGTAAGCGGCAGGTGAACGCCATCTAAAGAGAAGGCGGGGAGTCCTCCGCCGCTTTTGTTGGCGTGAATGAACAGGAAGCCAAATGTAAATTAGCACATTATTTCAGAATCCCTTTTTCAAATTATTTCAGGCGGATTCGGAAATAATGTGCAAAATTTTTGCGGATTGTTCCAGATTTTGCACATTCTTTCGGAACGTTTGCACGCTCTTTCAGATGAAGATTTCCAGCGCGCCTGATGGACCTATGGAAAAGAGAAAGCACAAAAGAGGCCGATTCGGCCCCTTTCGTGCTAATACCCCATTTCCTCTGCGGCCATGCGCACCACTTCTTCGTCAATGGCGTCCTTTTTCAGCTGATACCCGTATAACAGGCACGTCGTGGCCAACGTGTTGATCACCCGAGGCCATCCCCGCGACTGCAGGGCAATCGCCTCTAACGCCGATGGGGTGAAGATCGGATGCTTCGCCCCGGCCTGTTTCATCCGATGCTCGATGTAGCCCGCCACCTCTTCCTTCTCCAGCGGCCCCATCCGGTATCGCATGATGATCCGCTGGTCGAGAGGGCGGTGCTGATTGAGCCGCAGCTTCCCCTGTAAATGGGGCAGCCCGGCCAAAATCAAGACAAATGGGTTGGTCGAATCCATCTCAAAGTTGAACAAGATCGCGATGTCCTGTAAAAATGCATCCTTCGCTAAATGCATCTCATCCAAAATGAACACCGGCGTGATCCGCCGTTCATGATACAATCGCTCGATCGCCTGCTGGATTTGGCGGAAGAGGTCTACCTTGCGGTACTTCGGTTCCTCTCCTAATCCCAAGGCCAGTCCACGGTAAAAATCCATCACGCCTCCGGTGGATAACGGAAAGTAGACGACATGATACAATGATGGATTCAATGACTCTTTCAGCGCCCGAAGGGCGAACGTCTTGCCCGCCCCCGGCTCTCCGATCAACAGCCCGATCCCCCGGGTTCGTTTCACGTACTCCAGCGCCCGCAACGCTTCCTGAAATGACGCCCCTTGATACGCCTCGGACGGGTCTGTTTCTTTCGCAAACGGCTCCCGCGAAAGGGAGTAAAACGATTTATACACCGTGTTCTCCCTCCTTCGCCGGAATCGCCGCAAACGGGGACCGATGGCGTTTTACATAGGCGTTGTCCTCCAAACGAACCCGAACGGCCTCCGCCACCTTCCTTCCATCTTCGTACACATAGACGCCCCGTTCATCATAGCGGAGCTCAATCGATTGCCCAATGAACCGAGGCGGCACTTCGTATAGCTGTTTATTCAGGGTGATCGTGCCATCGGCTTTCACCTTGCGGTGCTCCCGTTTCAGAAAAATCGCATCCAGCCAATCGCCATCTTCGATGAACGACACGAGATGCACTTGCGATTGAAACACCTCATGCGGCGTTTTTCCGTCCAGTGAGGCGTGCGGTTTTCGATGATACTCCTCTTCAAGCCACTTCCAAAAACGCTCGTTCAACTCGTCAAGCGATTTCGGCGGATTCAGCTCCAACAGTGGATAAAACCGTGTCTGTACGGTGCGGAAGAACCGTTCGATTTTTCCCTTGCTTTGCGGGTCATACGGCTGGGTGTGGATGAGTGTAATCCCCATCTCGGCGCACGCATACTGCAGCACCTCGGACCGATAAATTTTCCCGTTGTCCGAGTAAATGCGTTTCGGCTTCCCGCAACGAAGCACCGCTTCCTTCGTGACGATCCGCAGCCCGTCAAACTTCTCCGAAGGGAAAAATTGGGCATATGGCACTAACCGCGAGCAGTCATCGATATACGCGATCAAAAACGTTTTCTGGGCTTTCCCATGGACGCGAATCGTGGGTCCATGGGATAAGTCCCCTTGCCATAGCTCATTGATCTGGTCATACGCAAAACGCTTTCGCTCCGGCATCGGCAAGATTTCTTTTCCCACCAGGTTGTGTTTTTTCAACAATCGGTATATAGTAAAGTAAGAGGTATGATTTTCTGGGATTTCCCCCTGCTCGATCAGGTGTTCGTAGAACACCGTCACGGGCATGGTGGGATGTTCTTTTCTTAGGGCTAAAATATGATCCTCATCATCGGGCGACAGACGCCTTGAGTGGCCGCGGTCCGAACGGCGCTTCGGCTTTAAGGCGTCAAAGCCCCCTTTTTTGTATCGGGTGCACCAATCGAGGATCGTCTTGGCTGCGATTCGTTTGTCTCCCTGGTGGGGAACATGGTGCACTCGCTCGCTCACCTCTTTCAGATACGTCTTCGGTTCCACCTGCCCATTCACCAACGGAGCGATTAGCCCGTACCGAAACAGGGCAATGTCGTGTCTCATCGACTCATTCATTCAAATCTCCTCCTGGTCTCACTTGGAATCAGGACCGTTCCGGTCCTCCTGCCCTTATCGTACCGAATTGCTTTTTCTCCGTCGATAGGAAAGGTTTGTGGGAACCGAAACTATTTCCAATTTAGGGTATGTATGTAAAATCAGGATCCCATTTAATTCGCAAAAGGGTGTCGGAATCCGCCCTCCCACATCTCTCTGATGGCCGAATCAAGACCGTGTTCCTCTAACGTCTGGATCCACCAAGAAGCCCGTTCCTTTTCTTTTTTCACGATAGGGCCTATGATCCTCCACCGCCTCGCAAAAAAGCTATGAAGGCTTGATAGGTTTCGGCAGAACCGTCGGACATAAAAGATGATGCCGTCCTTTGTCGGGAGAAACGGAGCCTGGTTCGTCCTTTCGGTCAATCCCAACTGCTCTTTCACGACTTGCCATATGGCGGACAACGTATACTGAAAATACGGGAGGAGAAAGGAAGGCAGCACACTCACCGTCTTCAAGCATTCCCGACAGCGATACCGGACAATCCAAATGCGATAATCGCCATGTGGGGTCAATGCGTTTCGCTCATAGTAACCGTGGCGGTGCAACGGGCGCTTGGCCCGGCAATGCGGACACTTTTTCAGAAGAGGGAAGTCGTTTTCTTTTCCACGCTCTGCATACGTTTGAACGTCAATGCCAAAGTCATGAAATTGAATCACGTCCTCCTCCCCCTCCTATGAACCGATGGATTTTCTCTTCCGAAATAATTCACAAAAAATTTAGCACATTCTTTCAGAAAAGGGGAGAGGGCTTTCTGAAGGAATGTGCAAAAAAATGTCTCTTTTGTTCCGAAATAAAGTGATAATTTACACCAAAGCGGCCGCCTGCTCAGCAGGTTAATACCCATGATGGTACTTGTACATCCATAAAATGCCCGACTTTAACAGGCGCGGCACGCGTCCGGTGAGCGGGCGGTCCGCGACGAGGCCGAAGCCGTGTTTTTTGCCGAGTGAGCCGAGAATGCCTTTCAGCTTGATCGGCGGGAATTCGCTCGGCGGCTCTTCGCCGTTCCACCGTTTTTGCAGCACTTGGACGATTTGCTCCGCCTGCGCTTCGGCGAGCTGGGCGCTTGGCAAATGCGGCAGGCTTGTGTCCAGTTTCGTAAGCCGCCAATGCCATAAACATAAAAAACATCCATGAGTAAGCTTTTACTCGCCACCCAAACATAAAAATAACCGCTCATGGATTCATTATTTTCACGGAAAAGTATAGCGAATTGTGACAAAAGAACAACAATTTTTCTGGACGGCCGCCTTGGAGGCGCATAAGCTGACAAACCGCATCGTTTGGCGCTGAGAGCGCTCAACCGAAGCGGCATGGCGGCTTCCCTGTCGACGGTCGGCGTCGTGCGTTCAGCGTCATGCCGTCGCTTGCGCCTTTTCTCAACTTGAGAAACCTTGCGCCAGCGCTTTTGATTTTCTCAAACTGGAGGGACGCTCTTTTTCCGCGCCCTTCTCGTGAGCATGTCCGTTGACGCCGCGCCGCAAAACGGCTACGATGGGAAGCAGGAAGGTGAACAGGCGATGATTTTGCCGGTCATAGAATTTTGCATCAGCAACTTGGCGAGCGGGTCGTACAAAGCGATGGAAATGCTTGAAAAAGACCCGAATTTGGACATCATCGAATACAGCTGCTTAAGCTATTGCACGCGTTGTGCGGAAACGTTGTTTGCGCTCGTCAACGGCGAATTTGTCAGCGGTGAGACGCCGGAGCAGCTGGTGGAAAATATTTATAAACATTTGGAAGAAAATCCGATGTTTTGACTGAAAAAAGGAGGATGCCTGCAAGCGGCATCCTCTTCAATGTATATGAAAAAACGGGGGATATTCCCATTTTGTCCACACAAAGGATTCAATATACGCAAAAGGTGAAAAATTTTTCGGGAGGGCATATCGTGCGATCGTTTTCGTTTACGAAAATGCATGGGTTAGGAAATAGTTATATTTACGTCGATTTGTTTCGGGAAACGTTGCCGGAAGACGAGTTGCCGGCGATCGCCCGCCGCGTGTCGGATGTCAACACCGGCATCGGTTCGGATGGCTTGATCCTCATTTGCCCGTCCGATGAGGCGCCGGTGAAAATGCGCATCTTTAACAGCGACGGCTCGGAAGGGAAAAACTGCGGGAACGGCTTGCGCTGCGTGGCAAAATATGCGTATGAGCACGGCCTCGTCCGCGGCCGCTCGTTTTTGATTGAAACGCTCTCCGGGCTTGTCGAGGCGGAAGTCGCTGTCCAAAACGGCAAGGTAGCGAGCGTGACCGTCGATATGGGCGAACCGCGCCTCGCGCGGAGCGCTATTCCGATGGCCGGGCCGGAAGCGGCGCAGGTGGTCGCCGAGCCGTTTGTGGTAAACGGGCGCGAATATACAATTACCGCCGTTTCGATGGGAAACCCGCACGTCATTTTTTATGTCGAGGACATTGACGAAGCGCCGGTGACGACGCTCGGCCCGCTTGTCGAGAAAGATCCGCGCTTTCCGGAAGGGGTGAACGTCGAGTTTGTCGAAGTCGTCAATGAACGCGAGCTTCATTTCCGCGTCTGGGAGCGCGGCTCCGGCGTGACGCAGGCGTGTGGAACCGGAGCGTGCGCGGCCGTCGTCGCTTCGGTGTTGAACGGCAAAACGGCGCGCGGAGTGGAAACGGTCGTCCATTTGGCCGGCGGCGATTTGCGCATCGTCTGGGGGCATGACGGGCGTGTACGCATGACCGGGCCGGCGGAGACGGTGTGCACTGGCGTGTATTTTTACGAAAGCGGGCAGAACGGTTGAGCACCCGGATGGGAAAGCGGTATACTATAAGCAAAGAGAAAAAAGAGGCAAAACGAGACCGGTTGGAAAGACGAGAACATGGAAAGGAGAGAGTCCAATGGCGGAAGCGATCGTGACGCTGACCGAAGCGGCGGCGTTTCAAATTAAGGACATGATGAAGGAGCAGGAAGAAGAGCACGCCTACCTGCGCGTCGGCGTCCATGGCGGCGGCTGCAGCGGGCTGTCGTACGGCATGGGCTTTGAGCACGAGCGGCGCGATGATGATATTGAATTCGAACAGCACGGGATTAAAATTTTGGTCGACCGCGACAGTGCCCCGATTTTGCGCGGCACGGTCATCGACTACAAGCAGTCTTTGCTTGGTGGCGGGTTTACGATCAACAACCCGAACGCCATCGCAACATGCGGCTGCGGCTCGTCGTTCCGCACCGCAACGAACGCCGGCACGCCGGAGCAATGTTAGCCGAATGGCATGAAATGCGCTGTTCAACGTATCAATCGTCCCCGGCGCACCGGGGCAATGCCGAGTGAACGGCTGAAGCCGCCCGTCGCCGGAGGCCGTTTCCAGACGGCCGTCAAAGGAAGGGGGAGCGCCGATGAAAGGGCAGTTGAATTTGTTGCTGGCGCTCGTGTTGGCGCTTGTCATCGCTCTTATGGCAGTGGCCAATGTCGAGCAAGTGACGATCCATTATTTGGCCGGTGAAACCCGCCTGCCGCTCATTGTCGTCATTTTCGGATCGGCGATTGTTGGCGGTCTCGTTGTCGGCATGCTTGGTTGGGTGCGCTTGTTCAGCTTGCAGCGGCGGTTGAAGGCGGCGGAAAAGAAAAATGAGGAACTGGCAGCGCTTTTGGAGCAAACAGAGCGGCTGGATACGGCGGCCGCGAAAGAATAGCGCAATGAAAAACGAGCCCTGCTGCGACCGGGCGGCGGTTTCCGCCCGATTTGGCAGGGCGCGTTTTTTTTTGCGTCAAACATTCTGGTTCCGTCGGGCTGTTGTTTTGGCAAGTACTGTTTTTCGTTCGTGTTATAGGCGAATCCGTTTCGGCGGTCGCCGCTTTTTTGCCGCTTAAAAGAGCGACGTGGAGTGCGCCGGCTGCATCCGCGCCGTCGGGTCGATGTACGTTTTCGCGCTGCTGATGGCGATCGGCGCTTCACCGAAGCCGCAGGCGATCAGCTTGATTTTGCCGTCGTATGTGCAAATGTCGCCGGCCGCATACACGCCGGGGATGTTCGTTTCCATGCGCGAGTTGACTTTGATCGCATTTTTTTCGATGTCAAGCCCCCAGTTTTTGATCGGGCCGAGCGACGAAATAAAGCCGTAGTTGACCACGACGGCGTCGACATCGATCGTTTCTTTCGCGCCTTCTTTCACATGCTCGAGGACGACCTGGCGGATGCCTTGGTCATCGCCGATGAGCTCGACCGGCACAAACGGCGTTTTCACGTGCACGCTTGACTTCATCAACTGTTCGACGCTATGTTCATGGGCGCGGAATTTGTCACGGCGATGCACAATCATGACGCTTTCGGCGATCGGTTCGAGCATGAGCGACCAGTCGACGGCCGAATCGCCGCCGCCGCAGACGAGCACGCGCTTTCCGGAAAACTGCCCCAAGTCGTTGATGAAGTAATGTAAGTTTTTTCCTTCATAGCGGGGAGCGCTTTCGATTTCGAGCCGACGCGGCTGAAAGGCGCCGTTTCCGGCGGTGATGATGATCGTTTTCGAATAATGGATTTGTTGATTGGTGACGAGTTTAAACGTTCCGTCCCCCTGCTTTTCGAGCGTGTCGACCGACTCGTTCAGGCAGACGGTCGGCGAAAATAGGTCCATCTGCTCTTTCAGCTGGTTGACAAGCTCTTGGGCGCGCACTTTCGGAAACCCGGCGACATCGTATATGTATTTTTCCGGATACAACGCAGCCAGCTGCCCTCCAAGCTGCGGAAGGCTTTCGATAATTTTCACTTTCATTTGCCGCAAGCCGCCGTAAAACGCGGCAAACATCCCGGTCGGCCCGCCGCCGATGATCGTGACGTCATAAAGATTCCGATCCTCTTTCACCGACATTCCTCCCCGCATATAAATAATGGCCTTACAAGTTTATCTTACCATAAATGCGCGCCGTTATAACGGAGAATTTTTGCCGGGCCGGCGGAAAAAAAGGGCTTGAAAAGAGGCAAAAAAAGAACTAATATGGTTGTGGATAGATTGTTAATTTTTTGTGACAATCTGTCGACATTTTTTTGAAGGTTAACGTGAATACTTTCACAAACTTCGCTCAATAAAAATGGGGGCCGAAGCAAAAGCTATCAGAAACGTGTGGAAAAAAATTAAAAAGGGTGGAAGTGATTCAAGTGAGAAAACCAAACGTTGTCATTTTAGGGGCTGGCTATGGCGGGCTCATGACGACCGTCCGCCTGCAAAAACTTGTCGGGGTGAACGAGGCGAACATTACGCTTGTCAACAAACATGACTACCATTATGAAACGACATGGCTCCATGAAGCGTCGGCCGGCACGTTGCACCATGACCGCGTCCGCTATCCGATCCGCGACGTCATTGATCGCAGCAAGGTGAAATTCGTCCAAGATACGGTGACGAAAATC
This sequence comes from Geobacillus sp. FSL K6-0789, assembly GCF_038593135.1. Classification (NCBI taxonomy): domain Bacteria; kingdom Bacillati; phylum Bacillota; class Bacilli; order Caryophanales; family Anoxybacillaceae; genus Geobacillus; species Geobacillus sp. FSL K6-0789. The sequence continues at coordinate 2,631,470 of NZ_CP151966.1, read as the reverse complement.
GTGCCGGGCGAAAAGAAAGTGCTGCTTGAAAATGGAGAGCTGACGTACGATTATCTCGTCATCGCCCTCGGATTCGAATCGGAGACGTTCGGCATCAAAGGGCTGAAAGAGTACGCGTTCTCGATCGCCAACATCAACGCGGCGCGGCAAATCCGCGAGCATATCGAGTACCAGTTTGCGACGTACAACACGGAAGAGGAAAAGAAAGACGAGCGGCTGACGATCGTGGTCGGCGGGGCCGGGTTCACCGGCATCGAGTTTTTGGGCGAGCTCGTCAACCGCATTCCGGAGCTGTGCCGCGAATATGACGTCGATCCGCACAAAGTGCGCATCATTTGCGTCGAAGCGGCGCCGACCGCGCTGCCGGGCTTCGATCCGGAGCTTGTCGAATACGCGGTGAGCCAGCTCGAGCGCAAAGGAGTGGAGTTTAAAATCGGCACCGCCATTAAAGAGTGCACGCCGGATGGCATCATTGTCGCGAAAGGTGATGATGTCGAGGAAATTAAAGCCGGCACGGTCATTTGGGCGGCCGGCGTGCGCGGCAGCCGCGTCATCGAGGAATCTGGGTTTGAAGCGGCGCGGGCGCGCATTAAAGTGGACCCGTACTTGCGTGTCCCGGGGCATGAAGACATTTTCGTCGTCGGCGACTGTTCGCTCGTCATTGATGAAGAAACGAACCGCCCGTATCCGCCGACGGCACAAATCGCCATGCAAGAAGGCCAGCTGTGCGCGAAAAACTTGGCGGTGCTCATCCGTGGACAAGGGGAGCTGGAGCCGTTTAAGCCGGATATTAAAGGGACGGTTTGCTCGCTCGGCCATGACGATGCGATCGGCGTTGTGTTCGGCAAAAAGTTGTGGGGAACGAAAGCGAGCTTCATGAAAAAAGTCGTCGACAACCGCGCTTTGTATTTGATCGGCGGTGCATCGCTCGTCATGAAAAAAGGGAAATTCAAGTTTTTCTGATGAAGGCCAAAAGAGGGCGCTCCCATCGCCAGGGGCGCCTTTTCTCATGGATGTTTCCGTTCGGGCCGGCTCTTTTTTATATGGCGGCTGACAGGGAACGGCTGCTTTCTTGTCGAAATACAAACAGGAACAACGATGGGAAAAGGATGAGGATGATGGACCACAAACGCGGAAACGTATGGATTGCCTCGGCCGGGCTTGTGATCAACGAAGCGGGCGAATGGCTTGTCGTCAAGAAAGCCTACAGCGGGCTGAAAGGCAAATGGTCGTTGCCGGCTGGATTCGTCAAGCCGGGGGAGATGCTTGACGAGGCGGCCGTCCGCGAAGTGAAAGAGGAGACGGGAATCGACGCCGAGCCGGTCGTGTTTCTCGGTTTGCGCACCGGGGTCATCGACGGAGAGATCAGCGACAATTTGGCGATGTTTCTTCTCCGCCCATTGTCGGCCGCCATTACCGTGCAGGCGGGCGAATTGTCGGCCGCTGCTTTTTTAAGCAAGGCGGCGTTCCGCGACGGCCCGAACACGTCCGGGCTGCTTCGCTATTTATTGGCGCTTGAGCCGCTCGTCTCCCTTCCCCCGCATAACGGGCTGAACCCGGGTGATCCGGTTTGGGTACACGAAGTACCGCCTTTACTTAAAATCGTCAAAATCATAAGAATAATGGAGAAAATGAAAGCGAGGCGCCGATGTATTCGATTACATGAACGAAAACAGAGAAGAATCGCTATTTTTTACAGAAAATTTTGATATATTAACAAAAAAGAAGTGGAGGGGAAGAAGAATGGCACAAACGGCGACGACGACCGATTGCGTGTACTGCGGTGGCCACGGATACGTCCAGCTTTTGCTCGGCGGATCGGAAACGTGCTGCGGCTGCCAAGGGACGGGAAGCGAGACGGAAGACGACGATGAGCATTGACTTGTCATCCGCCCATCCAGTACACTGAAAAAGGGTGTAAGGTAGGGAAGGGCGGATGCAAATGAGTTTGCCGGTTGTACTCATTTCGATGCTTTTATTTTTCGTCTTATTTTTCGGCATCGGATTTTTGTTAAATATGTTGTTGCGCATGACATGGATCATGGCTGTTTGCTTTCCGGTCATTGCGGTGTTCATTATTGACGATGTGCCATGGAAGCAGTATTGGACCGATCCGGCCGCCTCGTTTTCGGCGCTCGGCCGGAAAATCGCCTCGCTGGAAACGGCTGATTTGTTGATTTTGGCGAGCGGCTTTGCCGGCGCCCTTTGCGCCGGATGGGCGATCCGCACGCTGCGGGCGAAAGGCTATCAAATGTTCTAAGACATTTCGGATCGATCATGCTGCCCGATCGGTTGTATTTTTCGCAAAAGGGTATCAAAGGTGTTCAGGCGTCTCCGCGCAAGCGGGGGCGTTTTTTATTTTTGCGCGCCACCGTGTCTGCGGCGGCGTTTTTTCATGTTGCGGCGATGCCGGAGGGCGCCGCGGAACAGGCGCTTGGAGTCCGGTGTCATGCGTTTTTTCGATTGGCCCGCCGTTGCAATGAATATTTCGATTTTGGTTGGAGATAAATAGAGGTGTGAGAGGAGTTGAGATCATTGGATAGGTTCAGGCAGTTTGCACGCCGGACCGCGATGACGGTGTTGTTTTTCCTAGCGCTCACCGCGACGTTCCAGTCTGTTTCCGGAGTCGAGGCGGAAACGGTTCTCCGCTCCTTGTCGAGCGCATTATTGGTCGAGCATGAGCCGAGTGGCGGGACAAACGGCCGCCCGAAAAGCGGCAGTCGCTCCGCCCCGCGGCTTGAGGATCATTTTGACTGGTCAAAATATCCTTCCGTTGAAGTGGTCGCCACCGGCTATACAGCCGGCATTGAATCGACCGGGAAAACGCCTGATCACCCTGAGTATGGCATCACGTACTCCGGCGTCCGCGTGAAGCGCGACCTTTATTCGACGATTGCTGCCGATTTATCGATCTTTCCGATCGGCACGATTTTGTTCATCCCCGGATACGGGTTCGGCGTCGTCGCCGACAAAGGCGGGGCGATCAAAGGCCATCATCTTGATTTATATTATGAAACGGTCGAAGATGTCTATAAATATTGGGGAAAAAGGAAAGTGCAAGTTTACATTATCCAAAAAGGGGACGGCAAGCTGTCGGAGGAAGAATTGACGCGGTTGAACGAGGATGAAACGATGCAAGTGTTCCGGCAGCAATATTTGGAATCGAAAAGTTAAAGGAGGGCTCCCGCCCGTCAGCCGCCAAGGAGCGGATCGCTGTCGTCAGCGGGAGGAAACAGCGCCGGATGCAAAAGCGGCGACAATTTTTTAATCCGACCAAGAGGCGCGGAGACGGACGGCAATAGAGCGCTTCTTCCAACACGTGGATGCGCCCGGCACGGACCGCCTCAGTCTTGTCGGCGTGCGGGCGCGCGATAACGGCGTTGGCGTTCATGTTTTTCGTCTGCACGCCGACCCAAACGAGCAGGACGTGCGACGGGTTGCGGGCGACGACGTCTTCCCATTCCGTCTGGACGCTCGCTTCTGGAAGGTCGGCGAACACGTTGTGCCCGCCGGCGAGTTCGCTTAGTTCGCTCAGCCAGTTTGCCCCGCCCGGCGTGAAAATCGGCCGCGGCCACCATTCCCAATAGAGGCGAGCCGGCTCCGCCACCGTTGCGGCCCGCTCGCGGTATTCGCTGAGAAATGCGCGGTAGCGGCGGACGAGGTCGGCCGCTTTTTTCGTTTCGCCAAGCGCCTCGCCGAGCTGAAGGAGATCGTTGGCGATGTCCTCAAGCGAATTCGACGCCAGCACGAGATGCGGGAGCCCGCGCCGTTTGAGTTCCTCGACGTTGCGCTCCATGCCGGGCACGCTTAAAGAGGCGACGACCAGGTCAGGCTTGAGCGCCTCGACGCGGTCCATATCAATGTGCAAATCCGGCCCGACGTTTGGCAGCTGCTTCACCTCGGGCGGCCAGTCGGACGAATCGTCGACGGCGGCGACATCGTCAAGGCGGCCGAGATAGGCGAGCAGTTCGGTGTTGCTTGGACATAAGGAAACGATTTTCAACGGCATCGGTCCTTTCTGCATCGGAGTATGGTTATCCATTCGCCCCATCCCGCCTTTTTCCCTCTTTCGCCCCCCTTGTTTTTAAATATGGGGAATTCATCCATTAGATGATCGAAATAATTGGCTTGTTTCGCTATAATGAAGACGGGAAGGCATAATCATAGAAAGGATGAGACGATGTTTACGGTAAAGCCATTGCCGTCTGTCGAAACGAACGAGGAAGCGTTGGTCATCGGCTTGTTTGAAGGGGGGCAGCCGTTTGCCGGCCTTGCCGACGAGTATGACGCCCGCCTTGGCGGACAGCTGTCCGGACTGTGGAAGGAAGGCGACATTTCCGCGAAACGGGGGAGCATCGCCGTGATTCACCCGCTTTTGCCGGCCGGGGCGAAACGACTCTATTTTGTCGGGCTCGGCAAAAAAGAGGAGCTGACGTTTGCGCGGCTGCGCGAGGTGTTCGGCAAGCTGTTTCGCGCGTTGAAGCAGGCGAAGCGGACGAAAGCGGCGGTCGCGCTTGACACGTTTACGGCCGGGGACGTCGACGAAAACGAAGCCGCGCATGCGCTTGCTGAAGCGTATTATTTGGCGACGTATGAGTTCCCGGGATACAAGCAAAACAGGCGAGAGCGGGACTATGAGATGAAATCGCTCACCGTTTATACGGGGGCGGACGCAGCGGACATCGAGGCGAGCTTGTTCGTCGGTTCGGTATACGGGAAGGCGACGAACTCGGCGCGCACGCTCGTCAACACGCCGGGGAATTTGCTGACGGCGTCCGATTTGGCGGATTATGCCGTAAAGCTCGCTGACCGATACGATTTTGACTATGAAATTTTGGAGAAAGAAGACATGGAGCGGCTCGGCATGGGAGCGCTGCTCGCGGTCAACCAAGGGTCGAAGCAGCCGCCGAAATTGATCATGTTGAAATATCAAGGGAAAGAAAAATGGGAAGACGTGATCGCCCTCGTCGGCAAAGGGGTGACGTTCGACACAGGCGGCTACTGCCTGAAGCCGCGCGACAGCATGGTTGATATGAAAACGGATATGGCCGGCGCGGCGGCGGTGCTCGGGGCGATGGAAGCGATCGGCGAACTGCGGCCGGAACAAAACGTGCTCGCCGTCATCCCGGCGACTGACAATATGATCAGCGGCGAGGCGTTCAAACCGGATGATGTCATCACATCGCTGTCCGGAAAAACGATCGAAGTCCGCAACACGGACGCTGAAGGACGGCTCATTTTGGCCGATGCGGTGACTTATGCGAAACAGCACGGCGCCAGCTATATCATCGATGTCGCCACGCTGACAGGCGGAGTGATCGTCGCCCTTGGCACGGACAAAACAGGAGCGATGACGAACAACGAGGCGCTGTTTGAGCAGCTGCTGGAAGCATCGATGGAAACCGGGGAGTTCATTTGGCGGCTGCCGATCACCGAACACGACCGCGAGCGGGTGCGAAGCAGCAAAATCGCCGATTTGAACAACTCTCCGGGGCGCGAAGGGCACGCCATTATGGGCGGGGCGTTTATTGGCGAGTTTGCCGAAGACACCCCGTGGGTGCATTTGGACATTGCCGGCACGGCGACTGCAAAGAAAGATGGCGACCTCGGCCCGGCTGGGGCGACGGGTGTCATGGTGCGGACGCTCACCGCGTTTGTTGAACGGTTTGAATAAGCAAGACGCAAGCGGCGCTGCGATCGCCTAATTCAAGCAGGACGGGCTGAGCCGGCGGCCGCGCGATGTCGAATGGGAAAGCCGAAGCAAATGTGCATAGCTTCGGCTTTTGTTTGGCACGCTACATAATATATGGGCAGGAAAAGCGAACAAAATGTAAAGGTAATGTAAATTTTGTGTAAAATTTTTGATTGTCTTATTGTAAATGCTGTGTAAATTACTACAATAAGTAGCGGTGATTTTCGAATTCTGAGATGGAGGGTGGTCTCAATGATCTTTTCCCCAAAAAAGGACGTTTTCTTCGACATGTTGTTTAAGATTTCGGAAAATGTCAAGGAAGCAGCCCAATACTTTGTTGAGTATAAAATCCGAGGCGTGAGCGACTTGAAAGAATTCGCCCGCGTCATGAAAGAGTATGAACGGAAAGGCGATTCGTTCATCCATGAGCTTGTCGTCCAATTGAACAAAACGTTCATTACGCCGATTGAACGGGAGGACATCCATCAGCTGGCGATGAAAATGGATGATGTGCTTGACGGGCTTGAACAATGCTCCGCCCGGTTTGAAATGTTCTCATTCACGGACATTGACGAACATATGGTGAAGTTCTTCGACTATATTTACCAAAGCACGATCGAAATCGTTCATGCGCTCGAACTGCTGTCGCACAAAAAGTTGCTTGACATGCGCCAGCACGCCATTAAAATCAAGGATTACGAAACGAAATGCGACGAAATTTTGCGCGCTTCGATCAAAAACTTGTTTGTGACGCAAAAAGACCCGATTAAGCTCATCCAATACAAAGAGCTTTACGAAATGTTGGAAGAGATTGCTGACAGCTGTGAAGATGTCGCGAATACGCTCGAGACGATCATTATGCGCAACGCGTAAAAGGGGACGTTGTTTTTATGGATATGATTTTAGTCTTGACGATATTCATTGTGGTTTTCGCGTTGGCGTTTGACTTTATTAACGGGTTCCACGATACCGCGAACGCCATTGCGACGTCGGTGTCGACGAGAGCGCTCACGCCGCGCCAAGCCATTATTTTGGCTGCAACGATGAACTTTATCGGCGCGCTCACCTTCACCGGTGTCGCGAAAACGATTACGAAAGACATTGTCGATCCATTCACCCTTGAGAACGGTTCTCTCGTCATTTTGGCAGCGCTGGTTGCTGCCATTGCCTGGAACTTAATTACGTGGTATTATGGCATTCCGAGCAGCTCGTCGCATGCACTCATCGGTTCGGTCGCTGGGGCAGCCATTTCCGCCGCTGGCTGGGATGTAATCCATTACCAAGGTTTTCTTAAAATTTTGGAATCATTGATTATTTCTCCATTTTTGGCGATGGGTGTTGGGTTTGTCATTATGAGTTTGTTTCGTTTCTTATTTAAAGACGCCAATTTAACAAGAACAACCAAAGGGTTTCGTCTATTTCAAGTTGTAACGGCTGCATTGCAGGCGTATACGCATGGAACGAATGACGCCCAAAAAACGATGGGCATCATTACGATGGCGCTGATCGCTGCCGAAATGCACCACTCAGATGTCGTGCCGGAATGGGTGCGCATTTCTGCCGCCTTAGCCATGGGATTGGGGACGGCTGTCGGCGGATGGAAGATCATCAAAACGGTCGGTGGAAAAATTATGAAAATCCGCCCTGTCAATGGGGCGGCAGCGGACTTATCCTCGGCGCTCGTCATTTTTTCCGCCACGTTGTTGCATTTGCCAGTCAGTACGACGCACGTCATTTCCTCGGCCATCATGGGGGTCGGCGCCGCCCAACGGGTGAAAGGCGTCAAATGGGGCGTCGCCCGCCGCATTGTGCTGACATGGATCATCACCTTGCCAGTGTCAGCGTTGATTGCTGGGTTTGTGTACCAGGTTCTCCGTTTATTTTTCTAACGAATGAAAGAGGGTGTCCCAACAGATCGGGACACCCTTTCTTATTGTTTTTCCTATGTTGTGTTTTGTTTAAGGAAAATTTCCCTTTTGGGTCAGACTCTTTTCGTGTTTAGGCCGCCGAACGGTCCGCGGCGGAGGAGCGTCCGATCGCCCGGCAAATCCTTGGGGCGATCAAGCCGGCGACGATCGACAACAAAATGTCTTTCGGCAGCGGGGCAAGCATCCAGCCCCACACCATGCCGTACGAAAGCCCTTCCGGCGCTTCCGCCCATAGTTTGTACGCCATGTACATCCAGTTCGTGCCGATGACATAGTTGATGACCATGCCAACGAGTGCGGCGGTGACGAAACGAGCTTTTGACGCCGGCTGCGGGCCGCGGTTGATGACCCATCCGGTCGCATAAGCGGCAACGATAAACGAAAGAATGAAGCCAAATGTCGGTTGGAAAATCATCGACAGTCCGCCGTTGAATTTAGCAAACACCGGCACACCGGCGAGGCCGACGAGCATGTACACAATCATCGCCACCGCACCGAGCCGCCGCCCGAGCACCGCTCCGGCCAAGACGCAGAAAAACGTCTGCAGCGTAATGGGAACACCGCCGACGACAAGAAACGGCGCCCACGACGTAATGTTCGCCCCGATCGCCATCAAGGCGACGAACATGGCGGCGAGCGTCATGTCAATCGGTCGAAGCGAAGTCCGTCGCTCCATATGTAAACCTCCTTTTTTTGTTCGTTAACAAAATCGTACCGAACAATCGCTAGGCTGTCAATTCTCTTTTTTCGGCGGATGATAAAGCGGCTTGGGGGGATGATAAAGAAAAAACGACTCCTCGAGCGCTTCATGTGGACAACGCGGCGAGGAGCGTGAAAGGAGGTCTTGTCAATGGATCGGTTCGTGCCGGATGAGGAGCTGAAACGGGCGAGCAAAATCGGAGCGAACGAAGACATCATTCATACGAGCAAAAATGACGAGGGCTACGATTTGCGCACCCGGCGGAAATCGGGGCTCGGCAGCCGACGGATGAAAACGGCAATGCGTGAAAGAAGGGGCGCGGATGGACGGATAAGAAAATCGTCTTGGTCCGGAAAGATCGAGCGAAAAAAGAGGAAGATGGCCGTCTCCCCATCGTGTTCCCTTAGAGTGGTTTCGTCGTTCTGATAAAATGCTGCGGGCTCGAATGCTGTACTCACATTTCGCACCCTCCCAACGAAAATCGGGAGGATTTTTTGTGTCCATCGTCGAATGAATCCTTGACATACAAGGAAAGTGAAGGAGTTTTTCTCTCATGAACGTTCAAGTCAAAAAGGTCTATCGCAATTATTATTTGAATATAATAAGTGCCCTATTCAAGAAACTGGGCCTGCCCCAATTGATTGACCATCTCGTTCCCGTTGATCCACAGTGCCAGACTCGAGTCAGCGATGCCGTTCAGGCCATCCTCTACAATGTGTTTGACGGCCGGCAAGCCCTCGTTCACGTGGAACGATGGGCTCAGGAGATCGATCTAGAGAAACTCATCCGTCCCGGTCTCCATCCTTCCTGGTTGAACGACGATGCCTTGGCTCGTCATCTCGACCGCTTGTATGAGGCCGATATTCACAAGGTGATCAGCACTTGCTTGATTCACATTTATCGCAAAGAAGGCCTTTCCCTCCGAGCCTTTCACGCCGATACGACGGACAAGACGGTTTACGGCGCGTATGAATCGGCCTCATTAGAGGCTTTGCAGATCACACATGGCTATAACCGCCATCATCGTTGGCAAAAACAGATCGGCTTCGGACTGGTCGGCAACGAGGACGGCATCCCGTTTTACGGCGATGTGCACGACGGCAACCTGCCTGACAAAACGTGGAATCCGGAGGTGCTGTCCCGTGTCCACGAACAGCTCAAACAAGCCAAGATGGAAGACGAATGGATTTACGTGGCCGATTCCGCCGCGATGACAAAAGACACTCTGGCGCAAACCAAAGCGGCCAACGCCTTTTTGATCACCCGAGGCCCTTCGTCGCTTCGGATCGTGAAACGGGCATTAGCGGAGGCCGATTCGCCTCACATCCCGTGGAGCGAACCCTTTACCCTGGCGGAGAGAAACGGCGCCACGTACCGGGTATGGGAAACATCCTCCACCTATGAAGGCCACCCCGTTCGGCTGATCGTCGTCGAATCGAGTGCGCTCGACCAGCGAAAAGGAAAGACGCTCGAAAAAGAACGAACCAAAGAAGCGGAGCTTCTTCGCGAGGAACAAGCCCATTGGGAGCGCCACCCTTTCTCGTGCCGGGAAGACGCCGAACAAGCCTTGGCGTCCCTCAAGACGTCCCTTCGCCCACGGTTTCATCAGGTCAAGGCCGCGGTCGAAGAGATCGTACGCCCGAAAAAACGGCGCGGACGGCCGAAAAAAGGGGCGGAACCCGAGATGGAGACGCGGTATCTCTTGCGCCTTGACGTCGAATTCGACCAAAACGCGTGGGAACAGGCAAGACGGAAAGCGTCCCGGTTTGTCCTCGTCACGACCGTTCCGAAGGAATGGAAGGGCCAACCCATGGATGCCCAAGAGATCTTGAAGCTGTATAAAGGGCAGATCTCGGTGGAAATGAACTTCGCTTTTTTGAAAGATCCGTTTTTCACGGATGAGATTTACGTCAAAAAACCAGAACGGGTCGCGGTATTGGGCTATTTGTTTCTGTTGGCCTTGGCGATTTACCGCGTTTTTCAGCGCCGAGTGCGTCAGTTTATTACTCCAGAACACCCGTTGAAGGGTCCTGGAGGCCGCAAGCTGACCCGACCGACGGGGCAGGCGATTTTCCAGCTGTTTCAATATGTGAACGTCGTCCTCCTGGAGCTGCCGGATGGACGCATCCAACGCTCACTGGATCGCTCCCTCACCCCTGAACAACGAAGGATTCTGCAGGGGTTGGGGCTGGATGAGAGCATTTACGTGTAACGTCATACGGAACGACCAGCGATGGTAAAAAAAGGATAGCCATCGCTCGTCGTGTTGGTCAAAAAGTTATTCTGAAAAACTAAATAAAAAATCCTTTGTTTTGACCTTGTTAGGGTGCGAAATGTGAGTTATTCATATTTTATATTATAAGTAAGGAGGTGAAAGGATGTATCGAACGGTCAAAATACCTTTTCAAACATCAAAAAAAGATATCGATCGATTATTCGAATGCAACCGAATATCGGCTCAAATTTGGAATGACTGTTTAGTCATTGCCAAAAACTATGCATTAAAGAATAATGGAAAATGGATCAACCAAACCGAACTTCAAAAACAAACGAAGGGCAAATACCCGATCCATAGCCAAAGCATTCAAGCCGTATGCCATAAATATTTGAACGCCAGAGACAGCGCCAAAAAAGCCAAACAAAAAGGGCTAGATAACAAATATCCGTACAAACAGAAAAAATATTTCAACACGAAATGGGCAAATAACGGATTTATCATTCACCCAAATGGGACCATTGAACTGAAAATGGGTCGCTGGGAAAGAAAAAACCAACCTCCTATTGTAGTGAAAATCGATAAAGAACAAATTCCAAACGGCACTGTCAAAGAAATCGAACTCATTTTTGATGCGAAACATTGGAAACTCATGCTTTGCCTCAGTTATGAAAACGGTGAACAACCAACTACTAAAAAAGAAGGAACTATCGCTGCCGGTGATCCTGGCGAAATTCACGCCATTAGTGCCGTCAGCGAAAACGGAAGCAGCATCATCATCACCGGTAGGAAAATAAGAAGCATTCATCGCCTTCGAAATAAAAAAATAGCAGAACTGCAAAAAAAGATGTCCAAATGTAAAAAAGGTTCGCGTAAATGGAAAAAATATAACCGCGCGAAGCAATATATTTTATCGAAAAGCGAAGCGCAATTAAAAGACTGCTTGCATAAAACGACCAAACAATTGGTCGATTGGTGTTTGGAACAAAACGTCAAACATTTCATGATAGGCGATGTCGAAGGCGTCCAGCGCAACAAAAAGAAAAAGCGATCCAAATTGGTGAACCAAAAATTATCGAACTGGTGTTTTGGCAAACTCTACGACTATTTGAAATACAAACTAGAAGCTAAAGGCATCACTTTTGAAAAAGTGGATGAATCGTATACCACGCAAACATGTCCTGTTTGCGGGAAGAAGAAAAAACCTTCTTCTAGAAATTTTATTTGTGCTTGTGGTTATTCTCAGCATCGGGATGTCCATTCGGCATGCAATATTCTTACAAAACACTTATATGGAGAATTCCGACCGATGAAAATAACGAACCACAAGTATCTACGGATCGCGTAAGCGAGAAGTAGTAGATGGTGAGTTCCCACCCTTCATGCTTTGGCATGATGTTGCTTGCTATTTCTTTCTGTTGTGTTTCCGTGCTTGGTCACGAGATACACGGGAAACCCGGTGTATCGTGAAACACCCGGAAAGAAAAAGGCAAGAAACCCCCACTTCAACGCCTACAGGCGTAAGTGGGGGAGGTTCATACAGCAACCAAGTGAAGCCTCAAGTGATCCCTAACCCAGGAGATGGAACGGTTATCGGAACTAGATATTATTCTTTTGATAACGATACCGCTAAATTTGTAAGCAGTGTATTAAAAACAGGATTAACTGCTATCGCTACATTAGCTGGATATACGTTTGGCCCTGGAGCGGCAACAACCATTGCTTCGATTTGTACATTGGCAGGGGAATATATTAATCTAAAACCATACTGGACAACAGTGAAAATCATACGATATTACAGTGATTATTATGATCAGTATATATATGACGCGTATCACTTTGTCTATAGCGACAGCAAGCGCACCAATCTGAAAAAAGTATTTATTTCCGACGATATGATCAAAACGACGGGCAATGTATTGGATACATTCTGATAGAAGGAGAATCTATTGTCCATGAATCGAAAAAAAGATTTGTCTTAGCTCTCGCCGTGCTGATGGTCATATTCTTTTTCGTCTACATGTTTGAAGAACAAGTGCTGCGCTTTTTAGACTATAAGGTGGTCAAGATGACGATGTTGATTTCGTTGATCACGATCATTGTCGGGGATCTCATTTATCGACCTAGGTGAGCCCGAGTTCGACAGCTTTGAGGTCATTTTAGGCAAATGGAAATGACCAAAATGCTGTTATATCAAGGGTTTCGTAATGCGGATCCTAGAAAAAAACGCTGAATTTCATAGGCACACGATTTATTATTTTTTTCTTTTAAAAATAAAGTTTATAAGTTGTAATATAGGCATGTATATACGACGAGTCACACGCAAAAACAAGGATGGAACAACCGTTGCTTATCTCCAGCTTGCTCACAATGAATGGGATCCAAAGGCCAAATAGGCGAAAGCGAAGGTGATGGATTCGTTCGGGCGCGAAGATGAAGTGGATCGCGCCGTCTTGGAACGTCTGGCCAAAAGCATTTCGCGATTCCTTCTCCGAACTCATGAATCGTGGCCGAACGTAAGAGACGAATGTGAGCGTCTTATGCTTGGACATTTTTCTTCCAAAAACGGCGGCCTTTCTCAGCGAGCCGAACTGACGGCCAAACAAGCGCAACTCTTTGCGGCTCTAGGGTTGGAACCTCCTCCGAAGATCCTAGGCATCCATCCTCGCGCCTAGATACACGCCCAAAGTGTGCTCAAATGCCTCCCGTCCCTTTTGTATCAAGGGTTGAGAGGCATTTTGTTTGCCTAGTCACTGTCGAACTCGGGGTGAGCGGATGCGCAAAGTGAATGGAAGGGGACGCCGGGCGTTGGGTGCCCGGCAAGTTTGTTTAGGCGCCAGACGGCGATGAGACGATCGTTGTCTTTTTTTTGGTTCACGAAGGTCGGCGGCGAGAACCGTTTTGGTGTGAAAGGAGCTTCTGGCCCAGCAAGGCTCAAACGACAACACCGCTTCCAGCGCCGTGCATCGTCTGGAAACGGCGCTATCGCATCAGGTGCGGCCGACGTGAACGGATGTTGGCAGCCGCCAAAGCAGGGAATGTGAAGAGCGAACGCCGCTTGCTGATTGCGCGTTGCGATGGCGAAGGCTATACGTGAAATGGAGGAAACACGTTCCAACGCAAGCCGATGGCAAGCTGGCAGCACGGAAATGCGCCAGGCGGCGGCGACAGCGTCAGGCGGATGCCGTTGGGATTAAAATACACTTCAGTTTGCGAGCGGATGCCGAGCGAGCGGATGAGGCGCTTTACTTCCTCCGTTTTTCCTTCTTGGGCGGCGGACATGATCGTGGCGGAAAACGAGCGCGATTCGGCCAGCCTTTTTAAAATGACTCCAGCATCGTTCATGAGCGTCTGGGCGGTGGCAGCCGATTGGGAGAAGATGGCGGGGTCGACCGACGGGTACGGCCTTGCCCATGCCGCAGGGGGCAGGAAATAAACCATGGGCTTGCTCCTCCTTTTCTGCGTGATTACTACTTATTTATACTCGTTGCGCTGTAAGCCGGTGCCATGGAAGACCGGTGAAAAAGGCTGTCGCGCCCCAATCAGCGGCATTTCACCGAAAAAGAAAACGGGATTCACCATGCTTTTTAATGCAAAAAGCGGCTGGGACCAGCAGCATGTTTCACTATATAGATGCAACGAAGAAGTTTAACATATCCTTGACGGAAAAGCGGTTTGTCCATTTTCGACTGTCGAAGGCAAGCCATAGGCTTGCCCCGTCACGCCAAGGCGTGACGGAAGACCGAACAACCACCTGCTTCACAGACCCATATATGGGTCTGTGAAGCGGCGTTGTTCGGTCGCCTGACAGTCGATAAAAGCTGCAAATGGTAAATCTTTAAATTGCATCTATATAAATCACCTGCTCGATCGAAACGATGCGATTGGCGATTGGCAGCGTAAGGGGAAACTTTTTTAGGAATTTTTCGTATACAGATAGGCGGCGAAAGTCTGGCTTGATTTTCAGCAGACCGTTGTGCCGACAGAGGCGGGAGTTTATGATACAATACGAAGTAGGATAAGCGGGGCGATGTGAGGGGAAACAATAGGGAAGGAGGATGGTTCATGTTAAACTTGGCAATTGTCTCACCACTGATTTATGCTTTATTCGTTCCGTTTTTGTATAAATATGTGCGTTCGATTCATACCGGATGGTTTGTGCTCCCACTACCGGTCTTATTGTTTTTATATTTTATTCAACATCTCCCTCTTACCCCCTACGGACAAACGATCCCTTGGATTCCGTCTCTAGGAATGGATTTTCAAGTCTATATGGATGGGTTAGGGCTACTCTTTTCGTTGCTAATCACAGGGATCGGTTCTCTTGTCGTGCTGTATTCGACTTACTATTTGCCAAAGGAAAAGGAAAAACTCGGCCACTTTTACGTGTATTTGCTTTTGTTTATGGGAGCGATGCTTGGCGTCGTTCTTTCGGACAACGCAATGGCGCTCTATCTATTTTGGGAATTGACATCGTTTTCATCCTTTTTATTGATTGGCTACTGGAATGAGCGTGAACGCTCGCGGTATGGGGCGCAAAAATCGATGCTCATCACCGTGCTTGGCGGGTTGTCTTTGCTTGGAGGATTTTTATTGCTTTCGGTCATGAGTGGAGGGTCGTACAGTATTCGCGATTGGATGGCTATGGCGGATGCGTGGCCGCAACATCCGTTATTTTTTCCGGCGATGCTCTTGATTTTGCTTGGCGCGTTTACCAAATCCGCGCAGTTTCCGTTTTACATTTGGCTTCCGGACGCGATGGAAGCGCCGACGCCGGTCAGCGCGTATTTGCATTCGGCCACCATGGTGAAAGCCGGCATTTATTTAGTGGCTCGCTTCACTCCGATTTTTGCTGTTTCTTCGCTATGGGTTTGGTTGGTGATGGGCATTGGAATGGCGACGCTTTGTTGGGCATCGTTTCATGCCGCTCGCCAAACAGATTTGAAAGGATTGCTCGCCTATTCGACGGTGAGCCAGCTCGGGTTGATTATGTCGCTGCTTGGCGCTGGAGCGCTGGCTTTTCATGGCGATCCGGGCGATCGTCGTTTATATATGGCGGCCGTGGTGGCAGCAGTGTTTCACTTAATCAACCATGCGACGTTTAAAGGAAGCTTGTTTATGGTTGCCGGCATTGTCGATCATGAGACCGGGACGCGGGATATCCGGCGTCTTGGCGGGCTGCTCAGCGTTATGCCCGTCACGTTTACCGTTGCGGTCATCGGTTCATTGTCGATGGCAGGTGTGCCTCCGTTTAACGGATTTTTAAGCAAAGAAATGTTTTTTGCGGCCATGGTGCAGGTGGCGAACGCCCATTTGTTTTCGCTTGATGTCTGGGGGATCTTGTTTCCGGTGCTCGCTTGGGTGGGGAGCGTGTTCACCTTTTTGTACAGCCTTCTTTTTGTTGGGAAAACGTTTCTTGGCGCTCCGAGGCCTTCGGAATGGCCGAAACGGCCGCATGAAGCCCCGGTGGGGATGCTTGTGGCGCCGGTGGTGCTGGCCGTCCTTGTCATCGGTTTTGGACTGTTTCCGAATGTGTTGTCCAACACGGTGATTGCTCCGGCGGTGGATGCTGTTGTTAACGGCTTGTTCCGTCGGGAAGGGCTTTCCGTGCACATTAGTCATTGGCACGGATGGACGATTGAAGTGTGGATGACGATCGGAGTGATTGTCCTTGGCGTGTTGCTATATCGGAAGTTTGATTCATGGAGGCGCGTGTACGGCGCGTTTTCGCAGCGGCTTTCACTGAATCACTTATATGACACGGTCGTGCGGCAGATGGAAGAGCAGTCGTATTCGCTGACAAGCCGTTACATGACCGGGTATGTTCGGACGTATTTCTTGTATATTTTGTCCGTAATGATCGTGCTGCTTGTCGCAACGATTGTTTTGAAAGTAGATGGAAGGCTCTCGCTAAGCCATTTAGCGGAAGTGGGCATCCATGAACTGATATTGGCGTTGGTCGCCTTGATCGGAACAGCGACGACTGTGGCGGCCAAATCACGTCTTGTTGCGATTATCGCGTTAGGTTCGGTCGGCTATACGGTTTCCCTTTTCTTTGTGTTGTTCCGGGCGCCTGACTTGGCATTGACCCAGCTTGTCATTGAAACGATTTCTGTTTCGCTGTTTTTGCTTTGCTTTTATCATTTGCCGAAGCTCAGCCGCCATGAGAAAGGCGTTCGATTCCGGCTTGGGAACGCTCTTATTTCGCTTGGCGTCGGCGCGTTGGTCAGCGTGATCGCCTTGTTGGCGTACAGTGAGAAAAACTTTGCATCGATCGCTCAATACCATATTGAAAACGCGTATGAAAAAGCGGCTGGAAAAAATATTGTCAACGTCATCTTAGTTGACTTCCGCGGATTTGATACACTTTTTGAAATTTGTGTGCTGGCGATCGCGGCACTCGGCATTTACGCTTTAGTGAAGCTGAAAGCTCCGAAAGGGGAGAGCGGCAAATATGAATGAGCTCATTTTGCGGACGGTAACGGCCGTTGTCACGTTTATGATCATTTTATTTGGGATTCAGCTTTTTTTCGCCGGCCACTATTACCCGGGCGGCGGATTCATTGCCGGTCTCGTTACCGCCGGCGCCATCATTTTGCTGCTGCTGGCGTTTGACATCAAAACCGTCCGGTCGATGATCTCGGTTTCGTATCGCACGCTCATTGGTGTCGGGCTGCTGTTTGCCTTAGGAACAGGTCTTGGCGGCTTAGTCTTCGATGTCCCGTTTTTAACGCACGCCCATGGCCATGTCATGCTGCCGCTGCTTGGGGATGTTTCGCTCCATACGGCCGTCTTGTTTGACTTAGGAGTCTATTTGGTCGTTGTCGGGGTGACCATGACGATTATCGAAACGATAGGAGAGGATGAATAAATGGAAGTCGTCATGATTATTGTCATCGGCTGTTTGTTTGCCGGCGCTACGTACTTAATGTTAAGCAAAAGTTTGCTTCGGATCATTATCGGCACGGGATTGTTAAGCCATGGAGCGCACTTGCTGTTATTGACGATGGGAGGATTGAAAAAAGGAGCGCCGCCGCTGCTTGACGTGCAGGCGGAACACTATGTCGATCCTGTTCCGCAGGCGCTGATTTTGACGGCGATTGTCATTAGCTTTGGTGTCACGGCGTTTTTGCTCGTTTTGGCGTATCGTTCTTATCAGGAGATCGGGACGGACAATATTGAACAGATGAGGGGAAAGGAAGACCATGACTAATGCAGTAATTTTTCCGATTGCGATTCCATTGACGACAGCGGTCATCTTGATGTTTTGTGTGAAATCATTGAAAGCGCAAAAAATGATTTCCCTCGTGTCAGCAGGGGTGCTCATCGCTGCGGGCGCTTGGCTTGTGCGCCTTGTCGACCATGAAGGGATGCAGAAGCTGGACGTTGGAAACTGGCCGGCACCGTTTGGGATTACGCTCGTCTCTGACATGCTTACAGCGCTCCTGGTGTTGACAACGAGCATGATCGCGTTCGCTTGCCTCCTGTATTCATTTTTCACGATTGATTCGAAACAGGCGTCTATGTACTACTATGTTTTTTTTCAGTTTCTCATTGTCGGAGTGAACGGGGCGTTTACCACAGGGGATATTTTTAATTTATTCGTGTTTTATGAAGTGATGCTTATGTCATCGTATGCGCTTCTCGTTCATGGCGGCACGAAAATCCAGCTTCAGGAAACGATGAAATATATGGTGATCAATGTGTTTTCATCAGCGTTGTTTGTCATCGCCGTCGGCTATTTGTACGCCGTGACCGGCACATTGAATATGGCGCACTTAGCTGTACGGATTTCTCAAGCAGACAACACTGCTGTATTGACGGTCATTTGCTTGCTTTTTCTCATTGTCTTTGGGTTAAAGGGGGCGTTGTTTCCGTTTTATGTTTGGATGCCGGGGGCTTATTCCGCTCCGCCGTCAGCTGTGCTTGCGTTGTTTGGCGGCTTGTTGACAAAAGTCGGTGTGTATTCGATCTTGCGCACTTTCACGCTCATTTTCCGTCAAGATGTCGGCTATACGCATACGATTTTAGCGTGGTTGGCGATCGCGACCGTTGTATTTGGCGTCATTGGCGCCGTGGCTTACCGCGATATGCGGCAAATCGCCATTTATAACATTGTGGCGGCCATCGGTGTGATGGCGTTTGGCATTTCTTTAATGACAGAAGAAAGTATGGAAGGCACGATCTTTTACTTGCTGCAAGACATGGTCATGAAAACGGCGCTCTTTTTCATTATCGGGGCGATTGCGTATGTCGCGGGAACGAATCAACTCGGGCGGTTCAGCGGACTGCTCGGTTCGTATCCACTGCTTAGCTGGACCGTATTCCTTTCCGCTCTTGCGCTAAGCGGCATTCCTCCGTTCAGCGGGTTTATCGGAAAAGCGCTCATTATTCGGGCGGCGTTTGAAAAAGGACAGCTTCTGTTTGCGCTGGTTGTGTTATTATCCAGCTTGCTTGTGCTTTATTCGGTGATGAAAATTTTTATTCAATCTTGTTGGGGAGAAGCGCGCGGGTATGAGCAAAAACGAGTCGCCCCGCTGTATGTGCCGATTGTCGCGCTTCTTTCCTTGGCCGTTTTATACGGCGTCGGGGCCGAATTTGTTCGTCCATATATCGCTCAGGCGGCGGCGACGTTGGCGGATCCGTCAATATATATTGAGTCCGTGCTGAAGGAGTAGAGGCAAATGGCGCAACAATTGCTGATCAATGTGATATTGGCATTCGTTTGGATGTTTCTTGCTGATTCGTTTAGCGGATCATCGTTTGTCATTGGATATCTTCTTGGTTTCGGCATCATTTTTGTGCTGCGAAGATATTTCTCGACGACGTTTTATGCCGTACCGTTGTTTGTGATTGGAAAGCTGGCGCTCATTTTCATCAAAGAGTTGTTGTTGGCCAACTGGGCTGTTTTGAAGATTGTTCTTTCCCCGTCGCTGGACATGAAACCTTGCATTTTCGCTCTTCCTCTTGAGGTGAGAAGGAACTGGGAAATTACGCTGTTGTCGAGCTTGATTACATTGACGCCCGGAACGTTTGTGATCGACGTCTCTGATGATAAGAAAGAGATTTATATTCATACGATGGATGCTCCGGATGTGGATGAAGTCATCCGACAAATCAAGACATCATTTGAAAAAACGATTTTGGAGGTGAGCCGGTGATGGTGGTGTTCAATGTCGCGCTGACGTTGTTGTCGCTTGCTGTCATCTGCTTTCTGTATCGGGTTGTCAAGGGCCCGACTGTGGCGGACCGGGTCATTGCGCTTGATGCGATTGGGATTTGTCTGGCAGGCATTGTGGCGGTGCTGTCCATCATATTGGAGACGAGCGTGTTTTTAGAAATTATTTTGCTGATTGGAATTTTGGCATTTCTTGGCACGGTGGCGTTTGCTAAGTTTTTGCAAAAGGGGGTTGTGATTGAACGTGACGGAAATCATTGATGGGGTGATCATGTTGCTCGTCATGGTTGGCGCGCTGTTAACGTTGATTTCGGCCATCGGCGCCCTCCGCCTCCCTGACGTCTATACGAGAAGCCATGCCATTAGCAAAAGCACTACTCTAGGGATGATTTTTATCTTAATGGGGACGTTATTTTACTTTTGGTTGAAGCACGATCATTTCAATTCCCGTTTGTTGTTGGCTATTGTCTTTCTTTTTTTAACATCTCCGGTGTCAGCTCATTTGATTAGCCGTGCGGCGTACTACTCCGGCGTTCGCCCGTGGGAAGGGACGGTTCGCGATGATTTAGCCGAACGGAGAGAACGTATAACGAAAAGCGCAAAGTAGAGAAGAAATAGCGGGATGTCCTTTGGGTTTCTCCAGACCACTCCGCTTTCACGGCATCCGCCTCTTTTTCGCCCTTTTCTGAAAAAAGAAATAAACAATGGCTTCTACGTGATATAATAATAAGTAAGACCCATTACGGCTGTATGGAAGAAAGGGGGGAAGCGGCGATGGATGACCCGCAATATTTGTTTCTCGATTTCGAATTTACGATGCCGGAGACGAAAACGAATCCGAGTGGGTTTTGCCCGGAAATTATCGAAGTCGGCCTTGTTGCGGTTGTTGAGGAGCAAATCGTGAGCCAATTTTCCTCCTATGTGAAACCGCTCCGTTTTCCGCAACTCACCGACCGGTGCAAATCGTTCCTCAACATCACCCAAGCGCAAATTGATGGCGGCATGAGCTTTTTTGATCTCGTTTCCTTGCTCCGGCGGTATGACCGAGAGCGCCCGACGACCGTCATTACATGGGGCGGCATGGACATGAAAGTGCTCCGGGAAAACTGTCAGTCGGCGCAAGTCGCATTTCCATTCACCGGCGAACACCGCGATTTGGCTTTGGAGTATAAACGGTTTTTCGGCAACAAAAACCAAACCGCCTTACGCAAAGCGGTGCAAGAGTATGGAAACGAAGCAGTTGGAAAAGCCCATTGCGCGCTCGATGATGCGTTTACCGCCTACACGATCTTCCGGCTCATCGAAAACGACAAAAAGTATTTGGCGAAGACGAAGCCGCCGACGCTCGGCGAGCGGATCGATTTCACCCAGCTGAGGAAAAAGTTTGCGTTATAGCCGGCTGCGTTGGCAGCGGCTTTTTTTTTTATGCTATAATGATAGATGATTTTACGGCAGAAAGGTTGTTTGCGATGTGGCCATGGGTGTTGAACTTGTTTTTGTACTTTCCGGAAGACAAGCGTGAATACATTCCGGCGGCGATTTCCTTTGCCGTCTTTTTCTTGATGGCGGTGTTTACCATGCGGCTCATCGTCGTCATTTCCCGGCGTCAGGAGAAGGAGGCGAAGCAGCTGGAAGAACAGCTGCTCGGCAAACAGGACAGACAAAAACAGCCGCCGCATGTATAAACCGGCGCTTTCCCGGCAATAATGGCGGATAACGGATATGAAGCTGGGGGGAGTTTGTGTTGCGTGGATCATATGCGATCATGTCCGCCGTGCTGCTCGTGTTGTCCGGCTGCGGGCAAGATGAAGGAACGAGCCGGACGGTGGAGATGATCAATGCGGACGGCGATCGGATCGGTACGGTGGAATTGACGGAGCAAGCCGAAGGAGTGCGGTTGAAGCTCGATTTGGAAGGGCTCCCGCCGGGGGAGCACGCCATTCATATTCATGAAAAAGGAAGTTGCCAGCCGCCTGATTTTCAGTCGGCGGGCGGGCATTACAACCCGGACGGGAAAAAGCACGGCCTTCTCCATCCGGAAGGGGCGCACGCCGGCGATTTGCCGAACATCATTGTGAAGGAGGACGGCACGGTCAACGTCGAGCTGACGGCGCCGAATGTGACGCTCCGGGAAGGGGAAAAAGGGACGCTCTTGACGAAAGACGGAACATCGATCGTCATTCATGCCAAGAAAGACGACGGCATGACCCAGCCGGCCGGCGACGCCGGCGGGCGGATCGCCTGCGGGGAAATCAAGTCGTCATGAAACAGGGGCTCGCGTGCGGGCCCCTGTTTCACGTTGCCGGGACAGCTCTTCGCATGGCAAATGCGCGAAAGCGACGGTTGCACGGCCTCTGCGGCACATGGTTGGCAGAACAGAGAACGGGAAGGAACGATCGTTTGGCTTCCTTTTCCTTTTTGATTGACATGGATAGAGGAATCCCGCAACGGATTTGGTGCTGTTTCGTTTCCGTTTCGCCATTCGCTTGGCCGCACTTCTTTGGCGCAAAGCTAGCCTAGCGCCGCCCTCAGCCGCCGCAGCCCTTCTTCGAGCGTCGGGCGTGGGCAGGCGGCGTTTAAGCGGATGAAGCCAGCGCCTTCGGGACCGAATTTGCTGCCGAATTCAACAGCCAGTTTTCCACTTTCCAACAGCCGCCGTTTCAGCTCCGCCTCGGAAAGGCCGAGGCCGTGGCAGTCGATCCAGATGAGATACGTTGCCTGCGGCCGGATGAGGTGAAGCGCCGGTAGACGGTCGGCCAAATAGGCGGCGGCCGCCTCGATGTTTTCCTGCAAGTAGGCAAGCAAGGCGTCGAGCCACGACCCGCCGCATCGGTACGCGGCCTCCGCCCCGACAACGGCGAACGCATTCAACGTAAAAAAGCCGTGACGCTGCTGGATGCGGCGGAACGCCCGGCGCCGCGAATCGTCGGGAATGACCGCTTCGGCCGCCTGCAAGCCGGCCAGGTTGAACGTTTTCGTCGGCGCGCGGAATGTGGCGCTTTGCGCCGCAAACTCGGGACGAAGCGCGGCGAACGGCACATGCTGGTGCGGCGGAAGCGTCAAATCGGCGTGAATTTCGTCCGATAAGACGAAGACGCCGTGTTTGAGGCACAGCTCCCCGAGCCGCTCGAGCTCGGCGGCCGTCCACGATTTGCCTCCGGGATTGTGCGGATGGCAAAGGATGAGCAGCTTTGCCCCGGGTAGTTTGGCTTCCAAGTCGTTCCAGTCGATGACGTAGTTCTCTTCCGCCAGCCGGAGCGAGCTGAATATGAGCGTGCGTTCGTGGCGGCGGACGAGATCAAACAGCGGCCGATAGACGGGCGAGAACACGACGACGCCATCCCCCGGCTCCGAAAACGCCTCAATGGCAGCGGCGACCGCCGGCACAACGCCAGGGGCAAACACGAGCCAAGACGGATCGATCGTCCAGTCATGACGGCGTTCAAGCCATTGGCACACCGCTTCTTTGAGTGAATCGGGAATGACGGTGTAGCCAAACACGCCGTGTTCAACCCGCCGCTGCAGCGCTTCCTGCACTTCGGGCGGCGCCGGAAAATCCATATCGGCGACCCACATCGGCCAGACGTCTTCATGCCCGAATATGCGCTTTGTATCATCCCATTTCACGGACAGCGTGCCCCGGCGGTCAATCACGCGGTCGAACAGGGACGCGGCCGTTCCTTCCCCGTTTTGGGCATGGCTTTTTCCCTCATCGGACGGAAACATTGTTGCATCTTCTCCCTTCTTTTTTTCGAATCGATGGCTTATAATTGGTTATATCATAGCAGCAAGAAAGGTGGATGGACAGCATGGACGGACAGCAGTTGAACCGGCTGCTTCTTGAGACCATCGGCGCCTGGGACCCGTTCGGTCTCGGAAACGGCGCCTACGAGGTGGAAGCGGTCGACGTTCTTCAGGCGGTGTACGATACGGATGATCCCCGCACGCTGGCCGCCCGTATTCAGTCCATATATGAATTCGCGTTTGACAAAACGATTCCTGCCCGCGACTGTCAAAAACTCGCCCGCCGGCTTCTCAAACTGAAACACGCCGCATCTTGTTCGCTCCCGTGACGGCATCCAGCGGCCGGTTTGCGGAAATGGATGAAAGGGAGGAAGACAAAGTGAAACTGAGTGAAAAAGAACTAGAAATTGTAAAAATATTAGAAAAAGATGCGCGTACGCCGCTTGATATGTTGGCGAAAATGGTCGGCCTGCCAGTTGCGGAAACGGAGGCACTCGTCAAAAAGCTGGAAGAGGAGAAAGTGATCGTCCAATATACCGCGCTCGTCGACTGGCGGAAGGTGGACGGTCATGAAGGGGTGACGGCGATGATCGATGTGAAAGTGACCCCGAAGCGCGGCGTCGGCTTTGACGAGGTGGCGGAGCGCATTTACCGCTTTCCGGAAGTGACATCCGTCTATTTGATGTCCGGCGCCTACGACTTGTCGGTCGTCATTGAAGGGCGGTCGATGTCAGAAATTGCCCAGTTTGTATCGGAAAAGTTGTCGACGCTCGATTCTGTCATTTCAACGACGACCCATTTCATTTTGAAAAAATACAAACATGACGGCATCGTCTTTGGTCAAGGAGATCAAGATCGCCGCATCGTGGTGTCGCCATGAAGCCGCAAATGCGAAACACATACGTGTCGAAGACGGTCGCCGCCTTGAAGCCGTCCGGCATCCGCCGCTTTTTCGATCTCGCTTCCGGCATGGAGGGTGTCATTTCGCTCGGCGTCGGCGAACCGGATTTTGTCACGTCCTGGAGCGTCCGCGAAGCGAGCATTTTGTCGCTTGAGCAAGGCTATACGTCCTATACCCCAAACGCCGGGCTTTTGGAGCTCCGCCAAGAGATCGCCGCCTATTTGCGCCGCAAGTTTCACGTTGACTACCGGCCGGAGACGGAAATTTTGGTGACGGTCGGGGCGAGCCAGGCGATCGATTTGGCGCTGAGGGCGATTCTCGACCCGGGCGATGAAGTGATCGTCGTCGAGCCAAGCTTCGTGGCGTATGAGCCGCTTGTCGTGCTTGCCGGCGGGACGCCGGTGGCGGTGCAGACAACGGGCGCAGACGGGTTTCAACTCCATGTGGCGCAGCTGGAGCAGGCGCTCACCGCGCGGACGAAAGCGATCATCATTTGCTCGCCGAACAACCCGACCGGTACGGTTCTCCGTCCGGCTGAACTTGAAGCGCTCGCCCGCCTGGCGAAAGAGCACGATTTGCTTGTCATCGCCGACGAAATTTACGCCGAACTGACGTATGACGGCGGCTATATGAGCATGGCCGCCGTCAGCGGCATGCGCGAGCGGACGATTTTGATTTCCGGGTTTTCGAAAGGGTTCGCGATGACCGGCTGGCGGCTCGGATTTGCTGCGGCGCCGGAAGACATTTTGCAGGCGATGTTGAAAATCCATCAGTATGCGATCATGTGCGCGCCGACGATGGCGCAATACGGGGCGCTTGAGGCGCTTCGCAGCGGGGAGCGCGATGTCGCCGAGATGCGCAGCAGCTACCGGCGGCGGCGCAATTATTTCGTGTCGTCGCTCAATGAAATCGGCTTGCCATGCCATATGCCAGGTGGCGCGTTTTACGCGTTTCCATCCATTCGGCATACCGGCATGACGTCAGAGCAGTTCGCCGAGCGGCTGCTCATCGAAGAAAAAGTGGCGGTCGTCCCCGGCAGCGTCTTTGGCCAAAGCGGAGAAGGACATGTTCGCTGTTCGTACGCGTCGTCGCTTGAACAGCTGCAGGAAGCCGTCAAACGAATAAAACGGTTTTTGGCGCGTTTGTAGCCGGCGGCCAAGGCGCCCACGCGGAAGCGGGGCGCCTTTTTCCGTTTTCGCATGCACACGCCCTCATCCATACGGAGCGGTAATGGCGGCTTGGTTCGGAACCGCTGTTTGCGCCGGCTTTTTCTTGACGCCTATACGCGCGAAAGAGCGGCAAGGACACGACCGGGGGGCGGCCGGTTTAGGAAAAAATCCATCGGGTCGGCAGTTGGCGGCGAGCCGCGCGCCACGGAGCAAGCACATTCGTGCAAGAAAAACAATCGCTTGGGCCTATCCCCTCATTTTTGGGTTTTGCCTTCCCCTTATGTTATAATACAGAAACGATGAAATTCACCAATAGGAGTGTTTTGCTTGCCAACGATCAAACGAGGATCCATTGTGAAAGGGAAGGTGACAGGTATTCAGCCGTACGGCGCGTTCGTCCAGCTTGAGGGCGGAATGCAGGGGCTCATCCATATTTCCGAGATTTCGCACCGATTTGTCAAAGATGTGCGCGATTATGTCAATGTCGGCGATGACGTGACCGTCAAAGTGCTTGATGTCGACTGGAAGATGAAGCGGGCGAGCTTGTCCTTGAAGGCGCTTGAACCAGGCGCGGAGAAGCGCCAGGCGCGCATCAAAATGCCGCTTGAGCCGGGATTCCGCTCGCTAAAAGAAAAGCTGCGTGAATGGATCGAGCAGTCGAAGAAGGAAGATTTGCCAAAACAATAAAACACTCACCGCCAAGCGGTGAGTGTCCGGTTTCGCCCGCAAACTGCGGTGTCCCGCCCCGTTCAGGTGCGGGTCGGTTTCGGTTCAGTGCGCTCGAGCTCTTCGGCCGGTTTGAACAACAACGCCAGGTTGATCAAGCCGGCGATGCCGACAAGGCTGTAAATGATGCGCGACCAAACGGCGTCCTGGCCGCCGAAAATGGCGGCAACCAAATCAAATTGAAAAAACCCGATTAGTCCCCAGTTTATCGCGCCAATGATCGTCAATAACAAGGCGATCCGCTGCCACGCTCCCATCGTGTCCACCTCCTTTGGGCAAGATCTTTCATTCGCTTATAGAATGAATCATAGCGGTTGAAAATATGCACGGCTGCTTTGGAAAGCAATCGGCTTTACAACGATGGCCGCGGCCGCCATAATAGAAGCCAAAGGAGGGAAACGAGATGAAACCGTTTACATTCCGCAACCCGACGAAACTCATTTTCGGGAAGGGGCAAATTGAACAGCTGAGGCAGGAAGTGACGCGCTACGGCAAAAAGGTGCTGCTTGTCTACGGCGGCGGCAGCATCAAACGAAACGGATTGTATGATGAAGTGATGGCCATCTTGGCCGGCATTGGCGCCGACGTTGTTGAGCTGCCGGGCGTCGAACCGAATCCCCGCGTCTCGACCGTCCGGAAAGGGGTTGATCTTTGCCGGAAGGAAGGGGTTGAGTTTTTGCTCGCTGTCGGCGGCGGCAGCGTGATTGACTGCACGAAGGCGATCGCGGCCGGGGTGAAATTTGACGGCGATCCGTGGGAATTCATCACAAAAAAAGCGGTCGTCACCGACGCGTTGCCGTTTGGCGTGATTTTGACGCTGGCAGCGACAGGGTCGGAGATGAATGCTGGTTCGGTCATTACGAACTGGGAGACGAAAGAAAAATACGGCTGGGGCAGCCCGGTGACGTTTCCGCAGTTTTCGATTTTGGATCCGACCTATACAATAACGGTCCCGAAAGAACATACGGTGTACGGGATCGTCGATATGATGTCGCACGTGTTTGAGCAATATTTCCACCACACGCTGAACACGCCGCTTCAGGACCGGATGTGCGAAGCGGTGCTCAACACGGTCATTGAGGCGGCGCCGAAGCTGGTCAATGACCTGGAAAACTACGAGCTGCGCGAAACGATCATGTACTCGGGCACGATCGCCTTAAACGGATTCCTGCAAATGGGCGTGCGCGGCGACTGGGCGACGCACAACATTGAGCACGCCGTTTCCGCGGTGTATGACATTCCGCACGGCGGGGGATTGGCGATTTTGTTTCCGAACTGGATGAAGCATGTTTTGGATGAAAACGTCAGCCGCTTCGCCCAGCTTGCGGTGCGCGTCTTCGGAGTTGATCCGGCCGGAAAAGCGGAGCGCGATGTGGCGCTTGAAGGCATCGAGCGGCTGCGGGCGTTTTGGTCAAGCCTTGGGGCGCCGTCGCGGTTGATGGACTACGGCATTGGCGACGAGCAGCTCGAACTGATGGCGGATAAAGCCATGGCGTTCGGCGAGTTCGGCCATTTCAAAAAGCTGAACCGTGACGATGTGCTCGCCATTTTGCGCGCGTCGCTTTAACATCTTTCTCACTTCGAAACGAAGTGAAAGTAGGAGATGAATGTCGGTTGGCGTTAGCCAACGAATAGGATAAAATATGGTCCGAACCGACATCTTCGGAACGAAGGGAAGCGTAAAGGGTTCTTGTGTGTGGCTTGCTGTTCGGTGGACACGCACAAGTCGCTTGAAGCCCCCACCTCTAAGCGAAGCGTAGGTGGTGGGTCGTTTACTGGAAAAGCGGGGGCTCTCCAAGATGAAGCGGTTTTGCAACAGCCAGCCGGCGGCTTTAGGCCAAAGCTGGCTGTTTGCTGTCCGTCCCCGGCAAGGCTGGCGATGGAAGAGAAAAGCTGCCGTCATGACCGTGTTCAAAGCGGGAAATGTTGCTTTTCTCGCCGCTCCGGCATCGTCGGTTTGGCGGGCATGGCTGTGTTGCCCGGCTTTCTAGGAGTCGGAAAAGGGTCGGAAAAGGCAGCCAAAACGCACTTTCACAAGCGGCTCCCTTTGCCATTGCCTCTTCGTTTGTGGCAGAATTCTCAATTGGGCGAAACCGCCGTTGTTCGTCGGCTTTCGTCCGAAAACACGCAGCGAAAATTGTCGGAATTGAATCCGTTTGCAAACGCGGACTGCGGCTTGATTTCCCCCGTCTATTCCGCTAAAGTGAAAGAAGGAAATGAACATGAAAGGGAGGCGGAATGGATGACCCATATTCGGTTCGATTATTCGAAAGCGCTCGCCTTTTTTGGCGAACATGAGCTTACATACTTGCGCGATGCGGTGAAAGTCGCGCATCATTCTCTTCACGAAAAAACCGGAACCGGGAACGACTTTTTAGGCTGGCTTGACTGGCCGGTCGACTATGACAAAGACGAATTCGCCCGCATCAAGGAGGCGGCGAAAAAGATTCAATCAGACTCCGATGTCCTTCTTGTGATCGGCATCGGCGGCTCGTATCTTGGCGCGCGCGCGGCGATTGAGATGCTGCATCATTCGTTTTACAACGCCTTGCCGAAAGAGAAGCGGAAAACGCCGCAAATCATTTTTGTCGGCAACAACATCAGCTCGACGTACATGAAAGACGTCATCGATTTCTTGGAAGGAAAAGACTTCTCGATCAACGTCATTTCCAAATCGGGGACGACGACCGAGCCGGCGATCGCGTTCCGTATTTTCCGCAAACTGCTCGAGGATAAATACGGCAAAGAGGAAGCGCGCCGCCGCATTTATGCGACGACGGACAGCAAGCGCGGCGCGTTAAGAACGCTCGCCAACGAGGAAGGGTATGAAACGTTTGTCATTCCGGATGACATTGGCGGCCGCTATTCGGTGTTGACCGCGGTCGGGCTATTGCCGATTGCTGCCAGCGGCGCGGACATCGACGCGATGATGGAAGGCGCGGCGAAAGCGCGCAGCGATTTCAGTTCCTCGGAGCTTGAGGACAACGCCGCCTACCAATACGCCGCCATCCGCAACATTTTGTACAACAAAGGGAAAACGATCGAACTGCTTGTGAACTACGAACCGGCGCTGCACTACTTCGCCGAATGGTGGAAGCAATTGTTTGGCGAAAGCGAAGGGAAAGACCAAAAAGGGATTTACCCGGCGTCGGCCGACTTTTCGACCGACTTGCATTCGCTCGGCCAATACATTCAAGAAGGGCGCCGCGATTTGTTTGAAACGGTGCTGAAGCTAGAAGAACCGCGCCATGAATTAGTCATCGAAGCGGAAGACAGCGACCTTGACGGACTCAACTATTTGGCGGGAAAAACGGTCGATTTCGTCAACACGAAAGCGTTCGAAGGGACGCTGCTCGCCCATACGGACGGCGGCGTGCCGAACTTGGTCATCACCTTGCCGAAACTGGATGAGTACACGTTTGGCTATCTCGTCTACTTCTTTGAGAAAGCGTGCGCTATGAGCGGCTACTTGCTCGGGGTGAATCCATTTGACCAACCGGGAGTGGAAGCATACAAAAAGAACATGTTCGCCCTCTTGGGCAAGCCGGGGTATGAGCAGCTGAAAGAAGAGCTGGAAAAACGGCTGAAATGACAACGCGGCTCACCGCTGTCCGCCGCTGCGACGCGTCCCAAACGGCCAAAAAAACGCCTCTTCCCTTTTGCGAGGGAAGAGGCGTTTTTTTTTGGCCTGACCCCGTTGTGAACCAGCCGTTTGGCTGCTTAGCGCCCGGGCGCGGCTATATCGCCCCCTGCCGTTTTTCACCAGGCGTCTGAAGTCGCCGCGGTCAAATAATCCCCATCAAACGGGAAACGATAAAAAAGAAGGAGGGGTTGTCTATGATTGAACTTCCGTCGCGTTTGGAAGGGAAGCAATTTCAGCTGTACCATTTGGAAGAGCAATTAAAACCACTCGGTTATGTGATCGGCGGCGGCTGGGATTACGATCACGGGTATTTTGACTACAAAATCGCCGACGACTTAGGTTACCAGTTTTTGCGCGTGCCGTTTCGGGCAGTCGACGGGCAGCTTGATTCGCATGGCACGACGGTGGAGCTTGGGCGGCCGTTTTTGCTTGCGCATAAATATCAACAAGGAATTGATGATTTCGCCGATGTGGGCAATGTGGGGGCGACGTTCAACCAGTTTGCCGAACCGCAAGACCCGGATGCGACCGTTCCCGAGCGGTATATTTCCGTCGGTAAAGCGCTCGTTCAAGAGTTGGAGCGCCGCCTGCTCGATTAAGGAACGATCGCGAACAGGCGGTCTCCTTCTTCAATGAGGCGCTGCGGCGAAACGGAAACGGTCCGGTTGTCGGCGCAGACGACGGCAAGCGCGGTGATGTGGCGCCCAAGCAGCCGTTGTTGCACGTCATGAAACGTCTGTCCGATGCATTCGGCATCCGGCTCAAGCAAGGAGAGCGTCTGCGTGCCCGGGCGGCTGAGCATCGCCGTAAGCGCGCTGGCGACGCCCGGGGAGCGGAGGCTGGCGGCCATGGCGAAACTCGCCAGCAAGTTCGTCTCAATCACCTCGTCGGCGCCGGCGCGGAAGGCGTTTGCGACGTTGCGCGCCGTTAAGATTTCGACGATAGCGTACACCGACGGGTTGAGGCTTTTGGCTGCCAGCAGCGTCACGATCGCGTCTTTGTCCGCTTCTGCCTCGGCTTTGTGCGGATTCGCAGTAATGAGCAAAAACCGCGCTTTTTGAATGTTCGCCTTCTCCAACACCGCATCATCGCCGGCCGACCCTTTAATGAAATGAACGGGAACATCAGGGAGCGGGTGGGACGGCACGGTTGCGTCGATCAGCACAAAACGGAGCGACGGCTCGCGCCGGGCGAGGCGAAGCAGCACTTCTCGCGCCCGTTCGTTCCAGCCGACCACGATGGCGTGATCCTGGTCCCGATACTCAAAGCGCCCGCTTGTGCGCGCCGTTGCTTGGGTGGCGGCCGCCGCGGAGACGGAAGCGAAATAGGCGGTGAGAATGCCGGTGCCCAGTGCGATGAGCACGATGGCTGCTATCTTTCCAGCGACTGTTTTGGGCACGATGTCGCCGTAGCCGATCGTGGCCGCGGTCACAATCGCCCACCAAATGCCGTCAAACACGGTGCGGAACGTCTCCGGTTCAATGAGGCGCATGAGCGCGCCAAACAGCACAATCGTGGCGCTCGCAGCGGCGAACAAACGGATGATGGCCGGCCAGCGCCAGTATGCGAACAACACATCCCTCGTTTTCATCGCATTCCCTCTCTCGGATTTTTCTCCCTTTAGTGTGGACCATTTTTGCATAATCATTCCTATTCCCTCGCATACTAGGAAACGGAGCACGACGGAAAGGGGGAAAGCGGCGATGGAGATGAACCGCGTCAAACAAATCGTTTCGTCGCCCGCTGATATTCCGGTCTATTACAACGGGGTATCGGTCTGGATCGACGCGTATGACGAAGAACGGCAAATGGCGACCGTCCATTTGCGCGACGGCCGGCTCAATGAGCGCCTGGATGTGCCGGTCGCCGAGCTGACTGAGGAGCGCGAATGACCCGCAGGACGGGCGAGAAACCGCTGACGAACCAATTCGCTGGCAACGGCAAGGTTACGGACGAAATGTCTGTAACCTTATTTTATTGGCCCCGCTGTTCGGCGGTTGCCCCGGTGTTTTTTTAATTTCTTGATATATGACTGTCCGGTCGGTAACATATGGTCATGACTAATGGGTCAACGACTGGAAATATCGAAAGGAGAGAGAACGGGTGGGGAACGTCATTCGATTTTCATCCTATTTCGCGCAGGAGACTCCCACTTCAACGACCAAAGGGAGTAAGTGGGAGAGGAATGCGCGTTCCCCTTTTCTTTTGTGTATGATATAATAAAGGCGTGGAGAAAACCGTTTAATAAAGGCACTCCAATAACTGCTACTCGATGTATGGAGTTGGTTACAGGAAACGTTGTAACCGTAAAACATCGAGCGTAGATCCGTCTGTTGTGTGTGGAAGCCAAGTACTGCCAACAGACACACCGAGAGAATCGGTAACGATGCAGGCATGACCTGCGTCGTTGGGTAGTTGTCAACCTGCCCTGATGCAACCCCAAGTCAAGGAAGGAGGACGAAGTCTGTTTGCACTTCTGGGGAGTTGCAAGCCCCCACTTCAAGCGTTAGCGAAGTGGGGGTAGTTGACGTTGTTCCCCTTTCTTTGTTTGTACATACGTTTTGATTATACTCCCCGCTTGTTTCGTTTTTGGAAACGAAATGCGCTGCAAAAAAAGCGGCTTTGGACGCAAAAGAGAAATCGAAAAGGGGAGATTTCAGATGGAACAATGGGTGATCCGCGATGCGACGGCGGCTGATTTGCCGCACATCGTCCGCATTTACAACGAAACGATCCCAAGCCGAATGGTGACAGCGGATTTGGAACCGGTGTCGGTGGAAAGCCGAAAGGCGTGGTTTGAAGCGCATGATCCTCACCATCGGCCGCTTTGGGTGGTGGAAGATGGCGGCGATATTTGTGCCTGGCTCAGTTTCCAATCGTTTTACGGCCGCCCGGCGTACCGCCATACGGCGGAGGTGAGCATTTATATTGCCGAATCGCACCGCGGTCAAGGATTGGGGACGAAGTTGCTGAAGCAAGCGGTCGACAAGGCGCCAGCGCTTGAAATAAAGACGCTGCTCGGCTTTATTTTTGCGCATAATGAACCAAGTTTACGGCTTTTCTCCCGCTTCGGATTTGAACGGTGGGGATATTTTCCGCGCGTGGCGGAACTGGATGGGGTGGAACGCGATTTGGTCATCGTCGGCAAACGGCTTGTATAGAATGGCGTCCGATGGGGCACGGATAATCATGACAATGCCAAGAAAGAGGGAATGACATGAACGTTATGCCGATTCGGCTGTTTACGATTCAAGACGGCGAAGGATTTGTCGCCGACGCCTTTCAATGCCCGGTGACCGGCAATTTGATTTATAAATCGTCCGGCACGCCGTCTGTCATCGCGTACACCGATCTCACAGACTGGCAAATTGCGCGTTTGGAGGAATACGGATTCCGCCGGCTCGAGGCGGCGTCCGGGCGAACGGCCGCCCACGAAGGCGGCATTGAAGAACTGCTCCCGAAACAATAGCAGCGGGTTGTCCTGCAGCCCGCACCAAAACAGCCTGTCCGCACCGGACAGGCTGTTTCATTGGCAGGGCGTCAAGATGCGGGCAGCCGGGCGTTTCGAGCTGCCATCATCCGCCCGCACCGGTCATGTCCCCCGGCGGACGAACCAATAGAGCGCGGCCGCCGCCAGCAAACCAAGCAACGCATAAACAACGGGATGACCCGCGCGGTCTTTCGGCGCCGCCTCTTGATCGGAAGCAGACGGTTGATCGGCGGCCGGGCTGCCAGCGGACTTCTCGTTTGACGGCGTGTTGCCATCAGGCGGATGGTCCGCCCCGTTTGGCGTTGGCTTTTCATCTGCCGCTCCCCTTCCGTACATGCCCGTCCCCGTCCGTTTTGCCTCGTTCAACGCGGCGCGGACACGGTCTTCGTATTTGTAATCGCCATAGTCATAAAAGTCTTCCACCAATCCCGCTTTGGCAATCTCCTCTTGCAACAGGCGACCGTCCACCCACACCCAAGCGAGCAGCCGCTGGTATTTGTCGAACAACGTATTCCCGTCTGTTTCAAGCACAATGTCCCCTTTTTGCAGGCGGGAGCACGTGAACTGGCTCGCTTCTTTTCCATATGGCTCGACTTCGATCGTGCTTTCCGGGGTGTCAATGAACAAAAAGCGGGTTGTATACACATGGCCGTTCACACGGAATTTGGCCGTGTCACCGTCCACGCACCCTACCAATGCCGCTTTGTATGTCCGGCCCAGCCGCAGCGAAGCATCGCCCTCTTTTCCCCCGAGCGCATGGCCGTCGAGGTCAATGCGGTCAGGAGTGAGGTTTCGCTTGCATCGTTCATTGCCGTTGTATTTCTGAATAAGTTGGACAAGCTCTTCTTTCGTTTTCGCCTGTTTCGCGAGCGCAGTCGGTTCATGCAGCAAGTACGTGCAGTCGCTGTTGCGAAAATGTCCGCCCAATTCATCTAGTTCGCCACGATGGGCGGCTGCATATATCGGGGCCATCAGCACCAAACAAACGATCATGATCATCATTCGCTTCATCGTGATCCCCTCTCCGCGAAATCAGAAAACAAAAAACCCTTGCCACGCAAGGGTTTGACGGATGGAGCATACCGGGCTCGAACCGGTGACCTTCGCGCTGCCAGCACGACGCTCTCCCACGCTTGTCAGTTACACTGCCCAAAATCCTTGAAAAACAGCTTCGTGTTTTATTCAAGTAAAAGTATAGCAAATAGCATTTATTATGTGAACATGACGGGCAATCCAAGAAATGATTTTTATAAAAGGGTGGGGTAAAATGACGGATGGGTGTGCATTTTGTAGTTGATATTTTTCTGTTTTTTATGATAATATAAGTAGTGTCCATAATGAAAAGTGTCATAAGAATGGGGCATTAGTTCAGTGGGAGAACGCTTCGCTGGCAGCGAAGAGGTCATCGGTTCGAATCCGATATGCTCCATATACATACTAGCAAAAGCGACAGTGATGTCGCTTTTTTTTTATTTTTTCACTTCGTTGTTAACGTATAATGTTGATTTTTAATTAACGGGCAGGAATGTGGAAGAAGGACATTGTATAAATATAGTAGAATTTATTAGTAAGTTTGGTAGCGTCAAAAGTTCTATGAAAACTCCACACAGATCATCCCATTGAGCATCGTGGGGCATGCGGAGGGCCGGATTCGCCCTTGACCAACACCCGCCAAAGGTGCGGAAGAGTCGTCAAGGGCGACGGGGACAAAAAAGAAGGCAATAAGAAAGCCGCCCTTGCCATGACCGAATTTTACCTTTGGCGGTGTTCGGTTGGTCAAGGGTTCGCTTCGCCGAATCCGGCAGGAGTTCTGTTCAACGGGCTCCAGAGGACAAAAAAGTCAGGCCGCCTCTTGTTGGAGAAACGCTTGTGCCATGGCGATCAGCTTCGTCCACCGGGCCGGCATATGCGGAAGATCCGCCAGTTCCGGGATGACGACCGGCACCCGGCCTTCGAGCGCGCTGTGTGGGCGCAGAAAGTTGAAATACGCCACAAACAGCGTCACAAAGGACACCGAGCCTTCTTCCGCACCAAACCCATGGGTCGGGCGGTAGTTGCCTTTAAAGGTCCGGTTGAATCGCTCGATGATCTGCTTGAGAGGGCGAAACTCTTCCGAGACCGGATCCTCATTGGTCAGCCCGATCACTTGGCGGACGTCAAATGAAATCCCGTGTTGGGCGAAGAAGTGTTGCGCCAGCAGATAAATCGGGTTGCCATCCACGACGAACGACAAGTCGTCTGGGAGGGACGCTAGCTTCCTGAGGACATCATCGATGGCCTTGATGGCCGAGAGCGTGTCCCGGTTGGGCGAGACGCGATACGACAGCACGATCTTTTTGACGGCGTCAAACATAAAGAACAGGTAATGCCAGCGCCCTTTGACGCGAATATACGTCTCGTCCCCGCAAAACGAACCGGACAGCTCATACGGGAACCGGTCGACAAAGGGCTTGATCCAAAGCGCGACGCTGTTGGCGTAGTTGAGCACCGTCTGATGGGAGATCGAGACGCCATGGATGTCCTTCATGGCGGCGGCGGTCTCCCTCGAGGACATCCCAAAGTTGACGTAGTACGTCAACACGAGCCCCAACACGTGCGGCGACGCAGCCAGCCGGGACAAATCGACCTTCGGCTTGATGAGCGACGAGGAAGCCAACGGGAGAAAGTCAAACAAGAACTCTCGAAACAAATACCGCACCTTGAAGGCTTGAGGATCCTGTTGAAACTGTTGGCGCTCCTTCTTCGTCATCCGGCGAAGGTTGGCCTGGTAAAACGGGCAAGCGTTGTTCTTGCACTTATAGATGTTGTATTCTTTGCGTTCCTTGATTTTTTCCAGCGTCTTTTTGCAGTGCGGGCAGCGAAAGACCGCTTGCTTGGTGAACCGATTTCGGTGGTTGAACCGGCACTGGCACACTTTGCATTGGTATTGCCCTTTTCCGCCGTTATTGGCGTACAGGTAAGAAGAGGGAGCCTGGCAGCGAGGGCAGGTCAACGAATCCGGAACACGGTGTTTCGCATTCGCGCGGCGCTGGATGGGCCGTAAAGGACGTCCGTGCTGGGCTTCATAGTCTGCCAACAGCTTTCGGTAATCAAGGGTTTCCGGCACATCGATGATCGGAAGGTCATCGACCTGAAGTTTCCGGTACGGCTTTTGGATGGGTTCGTCCAAGTCCTCGAGATTCAAGGATTTTCCCACGATCACACCCATCAAATACACAATGATTTGATATTGGGTCTTGATTATTTCGAGCAAATAGGCTAATAATTGAGGTAACAAAGCTTGTCACTCCTTTGTTTTGGCTGTTGGGTGTCGTTACCTCAATGATGGCCGAAAACAACGGGGGTGGCAAGCTTTTTTTCTTCCAACCGTTGAAACTCAAGGGAAAACCGTGAGTGTGGAGGATAAACTTTTGACAATACCGTAAGTTTGGGAGGGGTACAATACATGGAGTTTTTTAAAAATATTAAGTGGTTTTTTGAAGAAATGCATGAGGCAAATAAAGAATTTGTGTCTGGTGTAAGGCAAGATATGAAGACAGGCGTGTTGATTATCCAATAAAATCCAAAGGGTATAGAAAAAAGAGCACCTTTCCTGTAGAATGTGAGTAGCAACACAAACAAACCCAGGAGGTGCTCTCTATGAACAAGCATACCACACTCCCGAATTTGATGCAAAAACTTGTTTCGGATGAAGAGATTCAACTGATTGCCGAAGCGGTTGGGTATCGTGATTCGTCTCGAACCTTTACGTTGCGCGAGTTGATTCACTTCTTCCTGCTGGCCGCCATGCATCAATGGAAAAGCTTTCGCCACGGAGCCGATGTGGGGCCTCTGTATGGATTGCCGCGATTCCATTATTCAACTGTATCCAAGAAAGCGAAAGAAGTTCCCTATGACATCATGAAACGCTTGTTGGCGTTGATCATTTCCAAGTGCAACCGCCAAACCCGCCGTTCGCTTCGGTTTCCCAAACCGCTTCGGGTGGTGGATTCGACGACCGTCACGGTCGGGAAAAACCGCCTCCCATGGGCTCCGTATCACGGCGAACGCGCCGGAGTGAAGCTGCACGTCGCGTATTCGCCGGAATCCTCGTTGCCGGCAGACGTGGTGGAAACCATCGGACTGCGTCATGATGGCCCGGTGGGAGAACAGTTGACGAACGCTCAACAAGTGCTGGTGGAAGACCGGGCGTATTTCAAAATCGAACGCCTCGATCGATTTGTGGAGCAGCATCAGCTCTTTGTCATTCGGATGAAGGACAACATCGAACTTCATCAGAAAAAAAGCTTGAACCGCCTTCCGAGCGCATCTTCATCGGTTCAAGCCGACTTCACGTGCCAGTTGGGAACGAAACAATACCGCTCCACCAAGCGTCACCGGGTAGTGATCTTTCGAGATGCGAATGGCCGCGACATTCGGGTCGTGACGAACCTCTTCCATGCGTCTGCGGAAACCATTGCCGACATGTACCAACAACGTTGGACTGTTGAGATCTTTTTCCGTTGGGTGAAGCAATATCTGAATGTCCCGACCTTGTTTGGCACGACGGAAAATGCGGTATACAACCAACTGTTTGCGGCGTTCATCGCGTATGTGTTGCTGCGATGGCTGTATGATCAAACCAAAAAACGGACGAACGTCTCTCTTTCCTTCATTTCGTTTGTTCGCCGTTTTTTCTCTGGGCAGCTTCCTCTCGATTGGAAATCCGGGATGGCCGCTGCTTTGTTTGAGTATGCCCAAATTTATGGAAGGCGTATGTCTAATTTTGGATAATCAACACTCGTGTTATCTTACACTTTATGAATTTATGTTTTTAATCATAAGGGATGAGTATGGAGGATTCTGTTGTGATGAATATGGGAATTCTGATGGGGTACATCTTTCTGTAAAATCTCCTGCATTTTATAGAGGCGATGCGAAGCTTCCGACTCCGACAATTAACTACAATAAGAAATACGGTAGGAGGTCGATAAAAGCAGGGATGGTAGATATCGATGTATATATGCCAGATGGTAGTTGGGTAATCAAGCCACAGTATGCAGATAAATTTGGAGCATTGCTAAAGAACACTGAAAAGTATCGAAAAATATCTGGTGGGAAATTACCTCCTGCACCGACACTGGTAGCGTTAGCACTTAAAGAAAAGTTAAACTTAAATGTGGCTAAAAAAGAGGAAGAGTAAAAATGTAAAAATTAGGTTTTATTTGGAGGCTTTTAAAAGCCTTTTCTTTTTTGTCTCAAATGGTAACAAATGGTTAAGAAGTATAGGAATTTGTTATCGTAATAGTCTATAAAGGTACCCCTTTTCTTACTGTACTATTTCATATCTATTTAGCGTCTATTTATTAAGAAAATTAAACTTTATAAACGTATGAAAACTAATTGACCTTTATAAACAATCACGGTATCATTAGACAACCAAAAATAACTTTCCAAATAAAGGTGGTATCGTCTAATGAATATCTCGTTCGGTTATATTCGGGTTTCTTCTAAAGAGCAAAATTTAGATCGACAATATGATGCGTTAAAAAAGTATGTTACCGATGAAAAGTATATCTATAGCGATAAGGCTAGTGGGAAAGACATGGAACGTGAAGGGTTTCAAAATATGTTAAAAGCAATGCGGTCTGGCGATACGTTGTATATTAAATCGATTGATCGGTTAGGTCGGAATAAAGCACAAATCAAAGAGTATTTAGAGTATTTTAAACGTAACGGGATTCGGGTAAAAATTTTAGATATGCCTACAACAATGCAGGATTATCCAGAAGGTCAAGAATGGGTTTTAGATATGGTCAATTCTATATTAATCGAGGTATATACGACTTTAGCTCAACAAGAACGTGAAACTCTTTTACAGCGTCAAGCCGAAGGTATAGCAGCGGCTAAGGCTAGGGGGAAACATATGGGAAGACCAAAGTTAGAACTTCCTAAAGAATGGGATGAGTTATATAAAAAATGGAAAAAAGGCGAAATCAAAGCGGTGGAGTTCATGAATTTAGTAAACATGAAGAAGCCGACTTTTTATAAAAAGGTAAAGGAATACGAGGCATCATTATAAGGCTCTGTTTGGGGTCTTATTTTTTTTATGCAAAAAATAATAAAAACGACAGTATAGCATTCGTGGATCGAGTGTCTTATGCTGTCTTTTTTGTTAAGTTGTAAAAATAAAACAGTTAGTTGGGTAGACAAGACATCGATTTTAAGAAATGGTATTAGAAAAAAGTAATAATCAATAGAAATAATTAGTTTTAAGCGTAGTGATTTTTAGAGCAGGGAAATAAAGTTTTAGGTTTCATCAAGAAAGGTGGTGAGCCTTAGCGTGATAAAGGTAATTTCGAGGAGTGGTGATGTTGAGTAAAGAGCAGGTTGCGTATTTAAGAGAAGAATATCTGAAAGTTATAGGCAGACTAGAGTATCTATTAAAAATAGGGGTAAATCGAGGTATTTATGAGCCTTATAGTCTTACGGGGCTAAAGAATCAAATAAAAGCATTAAGAACTGAACAGGACATTGTAAATTTCAAGAAGAGCGAATACTATCAAGAATTATGTGATTTGTTGGTGTTATGTGGTTCTGTATGTTGTCGTTTTTTAATCCCTCCTGATTCGTTATTACAGACATACTTCTGTCACCAATGTCCAATATTTGAGTTTGAGGAGCGGCTTTATAAAACTGAATGAGGTGATTAGAGATGGTTTATATTAAGAGACCTGATCATTTACTAGTGGCAGTTGTATTTGATAAATACAGCAAGTTGCATGTCAAAACGTTAATAGGTACGTATGGAGAATTTTTACCGAGAGTAGACTTGTCAAATAGGTCACAAAAGGAACGTGTTTTTATAGATACAGATAGTCATTTGATAATTTGTTTAAATAATTGTGTAAAGCGGAAATCGGATTTACACAAAGTGTTGGATTCAATAAGGATACGTGGCTATAATATGAATATTTATCAGGTGCTAAAGGATGCTCATTATGCATTAGAGTTTTACACAAAAACAGATGTTTTTAATCAGCCGGTTTATAAAGGACCGAGTAGTGTAAAACGGGATGCCATAATGATAAAGCATTATATAAGTGCTCGTTTAAATGACATAGGCTTGTATCATGATTATATGAAGTGTGATGTACCTCCTGTTGAGCTGGGCAGTTATTTAAGGGCAGTAGTGCGGTAAGGGAAAGAGGTTAATTATAGAGAAGTGGGGTACGTATTTTATAAGGTAAAGACCGAAATAAATCGGTCTTTCTTTTTGTATGTCTTTTTTTTTAATTATCGAACCAGTTCAAAAAGATTATTGCTACATTGTTTACTTTTAAATTTTAAAATATCTGTTCCCTAAGTACATCTTCAATAATTCAATTCGTCTTTTATCATGCATAGTGCTTACAACATTTAATCTTATCACCACGTTGTGTTAAAATAAGAGAACGGATATACGATATTTTGAGGTGTAAAAAAATGTTAGTCAATCATATTTACGATACAACTATTGATTACGGAAAAAGAGTAAATAAAAGTAACCGTAAGAAAATAGGACAATTCTTTACTCCGCCTGCTGTTGCCACTTATATGGCAAATTTAATGGAACATAACACGTCAACGATTAAGATATTAGACGCTGGGGCTGGTACAGGCATTCTTGCAGGTGCATTGTGCGAAAGGATTTTGGAACAAAGCAATATTAATACCGTTCATATTGATCTTTATGAAAATGACGAAAATGTATTACCAGTGCTAAGAGCTAACATGGAATTGGTTCGTGAAGTGTTAGAAAAGAACGGTAAAAGATTTTCTTATAATATCATTCAAGAAAATTTTATTTTGGATAATAGTGACTATTGGAATGGTAGAGAACACAGAGAAGAAGAAAGTCTATATGATGTGATTATCTCTAATCCTCCGTATAAAAAGATAGGAAAGTCAGAACCGGAATCTGTGGCAATGAGTTCCGTTATACATGGACAACCAAATATTTACTTCTTATTCATGGCTCTTTCTGCAAAGTTGTTGAAACAAAATGGGCAAATGATTTTTATTACACCAAGAAGTTTTACCAGTGGACTTTACTTTAAAAAGTTTCGGGAATATTTTCTAAATACTGTTCGCCTAACGAATCTTCACCTATTTCATTCAAGGGAAGATGTATTTGATAATGATAAAGTACTACAAGAAGCGATTATTTTAAAAGCCATTAAAACTACTCAAGTAACAGATACGATTCTTATATCCGCAAGTGAAAATATGTACACTGGTGAAAGATTTATTCATAAAGTACCTTATAGTACTGTTGTAGATATAGAATCGGATAATCTTTTTATCATGATTCCAACAACGAGAGATGAAGTTCAGTTACTTAACATGATGAAGAATTGGAAGTATAACCTACCAAGTTTGGGGTTTAAGTTAAAAACAGGACCCGTTGTGGATTTTAGAGCAACTGAATTCTTAAGAGAAGAAGAAGTGGAAAATACCGTTCCTCTTCTTTGGTCAAACCATTTTTCTAACAACCGAATAACATTCCCTGTTCCTGCTTCTAAAAATCCGCAATATATTCTGAATACGGAAGATAGTAAAGGGATTTTATTAGACAGCAAGGATTACATTCTCGTAAAGCGATTTACAAGTAAAGAAGAGAGAAAAAGAGTACAATGCGCTTTATACATCGCTGAAAACTTCCCTTATAAAAAAGTTGGCATTGAAAATCATTTAAACTATATCACAAAGTTAAATGGAGAAATGACAAGGGAAGAAATGTTTGGATTATTTGCGATATTAAATAGCAGTTATGTTGATACCTATTACAGAATATTGAATGGAAGTACACAAGTAAATGCGACAGAAATGAACTCAATCCCACTTCCTTCACTTACAGACATTATTCAAATCGGAGAAAAAGTGATGAATCTGGATAGTATTACCGTTGAATTTTGTGATACTATTATTGATGAAATGTTTATAGTTACCAGATCTAGAAAGAGAAATGTTGTGTAAATCAGGAGTGATTGAAGTGGGGAAACTGGAAGAAGCAAAAGAAATATTAAAAGCATTAGGAATGCCGAAGCAACAGTACAACGATAGAAGTGCGTATACATTTTTAGCACTTGCAGGATTAAAAGAGGAAGACAACTGGGATGCAGCTACAAATAAACCTATGAGAATTGTTGATATGATGAACTTCATGGCTGAACATTATGGAAAAGTTTATAAACCTAACACAAGAGAAACTATCCGCAAAGATACCATCCACCAATTTTGCGATGGAGCTATAACTGTTCGCAATGTAGACGATGAAGAACGAGCAACAAACAGCCCTCGTTATTCTTATCGTTTAACAGATGAAGTGTTGGAAGTCATTCGCGCATATGGAACGGATGAATGGGAAGAAAAATTGGGAGCATGGTTGGAGAACCATGAAACCTTGGTAGAGAAATATAGCCAAGTTCGAGAAATGACCATGATACCAGTAAAGGTAAATGGAAAAGAGCTACAGTTCAGTCCGGGAAAACATAATCAGCTTCAAAAGGCAATAATAGAAGAATTTGCTCCACGGTTTGCACCAGGGGCAGAGGTTTTATATGTTGGAGACACGGCAAAAAAAGATTTAGTTAAAAACAGAGGCTCTTCACCACAAGTTGTACTTGATCATTGAAGATCGGTGTGCATAGAGAAAATAGAGGGTACAAAAAATGCGAATTTTCCTGTATGGTAAAGGTGTCCAAACCAAACCATTGGAGGAAAATTCGCATGTACGCTCAGTTTATCAAAGAACTCATCGATTTACCAGATGTTTTGATTCAAAAGGTGCGAAAAGAAGAAGAACGTTGGATTTTCGAACTTTCTCTTCCTGAACAATGCCCGTTATGTCCTGTTTGCTTGAAACGCACGATCAAAATGACAGGAAAAAAGAAGCAATGGATGCATGGGTATGCTCAACGGATCGGCATCTTTTGGGTGGAACTCCCTGTGGAGCGTAGACGTTGTTGTACATGTGGCATGACATTCAGCACGTCTTATCCCGGAATTTCCCCTCGAAGTGCAGCGACGGATGCGTTTCAGCAATGGGTGGCGCAATCTTGCATCGGAACATCCATTCAGGCGGTGGCTCGTATGCTCAAGCTTCCGTACACGACCGTTGAACGCTGGTTTTATACCCATGCCCCTTCCTTCCTATCGAATGACATCCAACCAAAGGCAGTTTGTGTCGATGAGTTTGCGTTTCGAAAAGGACATGATTACGGAGTGGCAGTCATGGATGCCGAAACGGGAGAAGTGTATGCCGTTGAAGCAGGAAAGAACGAGGAAGCCATTGGACGTGTGTTGGCTCCTGTGTCTGGTTCTGTTCAGTATGTCGTGAGTGATTTGGCTCCAGCGATGAAAAAAGCCATTCAAGGGGTGTGTCCGGAAGCGAAGCATGTGGTCGATTATTTTCATGTGATTCAATTGTTTACGGAAGCGTTGGATCGATGCCGCAAATCCTTCGGAAAAGGGAACAAGAAACATGGGCATGTTCGGCATGTTTGCCGCTTATTGACCCAGTGCCCCGAGAAACTCACCGAGGAGGAGCGC
The DNA here is from genome assembly GCF_038593135.1 of Geobacillus sp. FSL K6-0789. Taxonomy (NCBI): domain Bacteria; kingdom Bacillati; phylum Bacillota; class Bacilli; order Caryophanales; family Anoxybacillaceae; genus Geobacillus; species Geobacillus sp. FSL K6-0789. The sequence goes on along the minus strand of NZ_CP151966.1, from coordinate 2,587,512 downwards.
CAAACGGTGCGGGAGTGGCAGAAAGAGAGTGATTCCTTGCAGGCTGTCTATCAATCCCTTCAACATTTTCGTTATGTATCCAAAAGCCAAAACGAGCGACAAGCGAAACGTCGTTTGAACGCCTGGGTTCATCGGTATTTGTTTTGTCCTTGTTCTGCTGTTCGCGCCATCGCAAAATCACTCGTCAAACGAACAGACGAAATCATATCGTGCATTTTATCCCCTTATTCAAATGGGAAAATGGAGGGAACAAATAACAAGATCAAGCTGATGAAACGTCGGGGATACGGATACAGAAATATCCAGCGTTTTGCATTGCGGGTTCGGCTAGAAACAGCTAACATACTTTCATGACAGGTGCAAGTACAACTTTTGGTGATGAACCAAAACAGAGAGAAATTAGAAGAATTAGGAGTTCGCATTACTGACCATGATAAGTTACCTGATGTTGTATTATATAGACCAGATAAAAACTGGTTGTATTTTATTGAAGCCGTAACATCCGTTGGACCTATTTCTGTGAAACGAATGCACGAAATTCAAGCGATGCTTGAGAATTGCGAATGCGGAATTATATACGTTACTGCATTTTTAGATATGAGCAGTGAGAATGGTTTTAAAAAATTTATTAACGAAATTGCATGGGAGACAGAGATTTGGATTGCTGATAACCCTGACCACATGATACATTTGAATGGCGACAGATTCTTGGGTCCACGTTAAACCTGATATGAATTTATATCTTAACCCTAAGAAGGGTCTTTTTGAAGTAAATGGAAATCAACCAAGGTAGATAAAAGGTATTTTATAAAGGTAACCTGAAAACGAAGCAGGTTACCTTTTAATTTTTTAAGAGTTAACTTTTTATATGTAGTTCAATTTGTGGACTGCTAAAAGATTAGGTACTTTTTATTGGATCACAATCTCAATTCCCAACACATAAACCATATCTACAAATTACTTAAATATATAAGTTGAAACTTTGTTTTACATCCAGTAGAACGCCCGCTGCATTCTATCAAAATGACTTGTTATGAAGGAAAACAGAATCGAACAATCGGAAAATCTTTATTGCAACTTATATAAATAGAAAAAATTTTATATAATTAAATAAAATATTAATCGGGAGCTGATTCAGATGAGGGCATCACAAGAATTTATAAAGAAATTAGAAGAATTGCATCAAATATATGAAAATGAAGTAAAAGAAAAAGCGAAAGAAGGTCTGTTAGCTGATAACACGGCAAGAACATACATGCTCCATTCAGGAAACTTTGTAAAATGGTGCCGCAATGAATTTGTCCCAGGTGGAAGAAACGAAAAGAAATAGTTGCAGCTTTAATTGTGGGAGGGGTAAAAGATGCCTGTCAGTTTAATATCCAAAAACCTACTATATCAGTTTCAAGAACTTTTAGAGAAAACGGAGAATGAATTGAATATTATTTCTCCCTTTATAGGAACGCAAACTGCAAACTTATTAGCCGATTGGCTAATTAAGAATCCTTCAGTAGTTTGTAATATCATTACACGATTTTATCGGGAAGACTTTGTTGAACGTGTCAGCAGTATATACGGACTAGAACGCCTTTTACATGCAAATGCAAATATATATGCATTAGTTGATTTACACTCAAAACTTTATCTGTTTGATTCACATTCAACAATCATTGGTTCAGCCAATTTTACAAAAGGTGGTTTTGTGTCTAATCATGAAATTTGCGTACTAATGGATGATGAACCAGAAATAGCAGAAAAAGCTCAAGAGTATTTCTATGATTTGTTAGAGCAAATTCAAGCAGCTGGGGATAAAGGAGTTGTTACACAAGAATGGATCGATGAAGAAAAGAGGTATGTTCCTCAGTTGGCAGCAAATCAAAGGGATAAAACTGTTACATATTCAAATATTAAGAAAAAAGGTGTAGAGTTAAAGAAAATTGTTCATCCTGATTTATTCGAGTCAATTCTAGAAAATACATATGAAGCAGACGAGGGAAGTAATGGTTATTGGTTAAAGTTTGAAGGAACCGGAGAGAACAGAATTCCTAATGATTTGAATTACCAACAAATGAAGGGTATACGGAATCGAGATTTGAAGACTACTTACTTTCCACGCAGACCAAGCGGAATTGCAAAGGATGATACTTTATTCTTAACAATTGTTAGTTACGATGAACATGGTCAACCTACACCTATGATTGTAGGGTATGCCAAGACAGAAGGATTCAATAAGGATAACGTTGTTGACGATGCTGATATTAAAGATGCTCCTTGGAAACATCGTTTTCCATACTATGTTGAATTGACAAGTGGAAAAGTAATTAATGCGCCTATTAAGAATGGTATTCGTTTGGTAGATTTGTATAATAGTATTGGGAAAGCAGCCTTCCCGTCTTTAAGAAAAAGGAATAAGGTAAGCCATAAAACCCTACAAAGCATGCACTTCAGAAGATCACACATTCGTATTACTCAAGAAGCGTATAACTTTCTAATGGATGAATTAAATAAGCGTTTTAGTAAATACGGTGAAATAAATTTATAGAGAACTAACAAAAAATGCACCTATAATTTTAGAAACTGACTATTCATAGGTCTGCTGTAAATAACAGGTGTAATTTTTTGATAAGTTAACGGAGGTTAATATGACTAAAGACAATTTAAAGCGTTACCTTCCAGAGGAAGTACCTGACCACTTATTTACCCAAAACAAATTAAAGCGAATGGGTCTTGTACCAACTGAGGAGCACGTTGCCTTCGTTGTTTACCCAGAGCAAGGTCGAGAGTACAAGCTTTACGACATTCAAGCAACTCGAAGACCTAAAAGGCAAAAAGGTTTCTCTCTCCAGATTAGAGACTTAACAGTAGAACAGGTTTTACAGGAACGCAAGAGGGAACTAGAAGTAAGAAAAGTTCAATTAAGTAACCAAATTGAAAGATAACTCTATAATGCGGTGATGGGTAAGAGTTAAAAGGTAACCTGAAAAAGAAAAGGCAGGTTACCTTTTTAAATAATGTTCGTTATATATCAGATTAGGTATATTTTTAGCTTTGGGTAAGCAGTCAGAGTTCGTCTAGCGACCTAGATGTGGGGTAAATATTTTGTGGAGGAAAATTTTTTCTCCGTTTTAGATAAATTTTTTTCTTTGTAGGATACTTTCATACAATATACGAAAACAGCTTTATATAACAAAAGAAATTTTTAAAAAATGTGCAATAAAAAAAACAATTTCAGCATCTAAAAATTGAGTTTATTCATAATAGACAGGAGAGGAAGAAGCAAAGGCATAGAAGAAAAAACAGAGCAAAGACAGACATGATATACAAATTTCGGTTAGATCACCTCAACTCGAGCAATGAGGCGTTTTTATGAGCATTTCACTACATTAGAAATGATTTCTCCCACCACTCCACCACACTTCATTTCACCTTATCCCTCATTATAAAAACGAGCAAACCGCGCACCCTCACAAGTGCGCATGAAAAAGAACCATTAGATGCAACATCTAATGGTTCTTATACATTCAACGATTTTCACTTAATACTCGATCCAACCATTCTTTGACTTCATCTACTGATTTGTTAAGATTAAATTCGCCATCAACAGTTTGAGTTAATATATCAGCATTTTCATTTTGCAACACAAGAAAGACCCGATAAACCAACACTCGTTGAGAATCCTTGCTATCATATCTACTTCTGCTTCTAATTTCATCCTCCATTAATGTTGCAATATCGATAGGCTTAGGATTTCGTCTACCACTTGTAAATTGTTCAACTGTGCAAAGAACAATATCACGGAATAAATCGATAGATAAAACGTTTGAATTAATTTTAGCAGTTCTAAGATCTTCGGTAAGGATACGCACTATACCGTTATGGTGATCGACTTCTAAAGAAGTCCGATTGACGATTAATTTAATATCTATGATATGTTGTTGATAATCTTCCCATTGTTTTTGAAGAGCACTAATTCCATCAGCAAATTGTTTCATTCTGCCTTGTTCTTTTTTGAATCTTCCAATATGGGCTTCATTGATTTCGACACCTTGAAAGAAGTTATTAAAAGTGTCGACCAGTTGTTCAAAGCACTTATTAATCGTTTCAATCTCAACTTCAAATAATTCCTTTTCACTCATAGTGTTATCCTCCATTCATTTGTAATTTCATTAATAGATATGAGGTTTAAGTACGAAACATTTCTATAAATTTGGTGTTCATTTTATTTGGAGAGAGGTTGTATAGAGGCTGTTTGTTGAACTATTTAGGGGCGATAGGTAGTGGTTGGTTTGAAGAGTGTAACTCTCGAATAGGAAGAGTATAAATCGTTAAGGGGGTTCTTCGGGATTTTTTCTATGACATTAAAAAATTTTTTATGAAATTTTTAAAACAATACAAGAGATGGTTCTATTTCAAGATTAAATTCAAGAGATATCGAAAAAATATGTAACAAATAATAAAACTATAAAAAGGGAGATGGGTTTAAATGGAATTTAACAAAATGATGTTGCAAGTAATTGAATATTCAGGAGAATGTTGTGATTTTTTAGCATTTAAGTTAAATAGGCTAGAAAAATTAGCATTAAGTGCAATATATCTTAAAGATAATGGGTTTGATGATGGTGGTATCTTAATGCGCAAAATAAAAGAAGAGGAGGAACAAATATATGAATTAATGGCACTATTGAAGAGAATTCAAAGAGCAATCAATAAATATTGTGATGCTAAAGCAAATTTCGAGGAGGTTCAACGTAAAGCATTAACGGTTGGTCTAGAGAGAATAAGTAGAGAATTCGAGAATGCTCAAAAACAGTTTGAGGAGGCTCAACGTAACGCAATAAAGATTGGCGCAGAATTTTCAATAAAATTTGCTGAAGTGAAGATAAAAGATGAGTTAAATGTAGTCACTAATAAACATGAGGAAGCAGAGCTTCGCAAACACTTGTCTGATTTAAAAGAGTTAAAAAAATTGTTAGTGTGATGAAGGCAAAAAATAAAGCAGAGGAGGTGATATAAACCGTTCTATTTCAGAACGGTTTTATTTTTTATTTGCCCGTACCCTTTAACGTGGTAACATAGACACGTCTTTAAAGGGAGGGGGTAAAAATGAAAAAGTCTTTTCTTATATTGCTTTTGATAATGCCACTGGTGTTGTTTCTTCACCCTCAAGAAAGTTGGCAGAGTGTTTATGTGAAATATTTAGATAGCATCTTCGAATCCAGAGATACATTTCTCGACCCGAATGACGAGTTAGTATTAATCGATTTAGATATAAATGGGATTCCAGAGCTTTTAGGCGGTTCGGTAGGTCGTTTAACATCTCCGATCAATGTAGCGATAACTGTAAGAGGTGGCAAGATCGTACATTTAAAGCATAAAGGTGCAGGTATATCGGGCGCACCTATTGAGAGCAAGACTCGTTTTCATATTGGAATGTGGGCGTTTTCGGTACAGGATTCGAACATAGCGTTATATCGGGGTAATGGTCATTACATATTTATCGGAGAAGACGGCACAAGTGGTCTAGATAGTTGGAGCAGTGGATTGTTTGAAATAAAGTTAGAAGGCGACACGATTTACACGAAGCAGATCAGTTACGCATCTGGACCAAATCCATTTAATGTATGCGATGGATGCGAGGCAGAGCCTGAAAAGTACAAGTTAGGAACTCAATCGGTATCTCGCACAGAGTATGAAAAAGGTTTAAAAAGGTATTTTTCTCGATTAGAGGCAGTCGACAGTGGTGCGGTTTCGATAGATGTATGGAAAGTATATGATTTTGATAAAGGTAAAGTAAACCGGCAGAAAATAGAGGAATTTGTAAGGAGTTATGGTCGTTAGCGGCAGTGGTTTATTGTCTATAAAAGGGGTATTTGCTCTTAAAAAGGCATTTCATCAAAAAATACCCGAAAAATTTTTCAAAACGCTAGAGATAAGCGAATTTTAAGAGTAAACTCGCGAGCTAGCTTATAACTAGTTGACCGATTAAAAACCTGCGTAAAGCAGGTTTTAATTAGTTAAGAACCAAATTAAGGGAGGTTTTAGGGATGCCAAAAAGGATTGGAAAGAGAGATTCGAGGTTATGGAATAAGGGGGATGTATCGAAAATAGTACCTTACACATCAAGGAGTTTGAGGTTAGCAGAGCAGATAATGAAGACACTAGGTGTCAAGGAAAGTATTATAGATGCTTTTAAGAATGGAGAGATACTGGTCACCAACAGTTTAAGACCGACAATGATAATCCAAGAAGGGGTAACAGACAGAGACAAAGAAATAATAGATGAATTAGATCAAAACGGGTTGATGGTTTACCATGTATTGTTTTCATGCATCATGTTAGGGAAAAAGCCGGATATTCAGAGCGAATTTGAAGTAAATACATTCGAGCAGGTAGTGCCAATTAAGAGTTATTTGTATGTTCCAAAGAATATCTTTGAAGAAGCGATTTACATCGATCCAGATTTAATGGATAATCCTTGCGAGGTAGTGATAAAGGAATATGTAGAGCATACAATCTTCAAGGCAAAGCAGGGCTATCTCTCTGCATATACGTTAAACGAGGAAACAAATGTTGCTATGTTCGATGAAATCTTCGTGAGTAGGGTTGGAAGAGATATCATTAGAGTAGACTAGAGCTGATGTATAAAGGGGTACCTAAAAAATCGTTGGTTCATAACAAGTAAAAAATCAACACCTAAGCAACCGGTAACTAACCTTATAAAGGTTAGCTAGAGGTATAGGTGTTGATTTTTTTATGTTTGTTGCGGTATATAGTAGTTGCAGATTGAGGTAACGGTCATACAGAGATTAGTAACGTTTTCCTTGTCTAGTTATCATTTTTGATATACTTTAATCCATTGCTGACTAGATTCTTTATATGGTTATAAATGAAATGGAATTTTACTTTCGATATTTGATAAAATAAAGGACAGCAATAAGCAATATGTAAAATGTTATGGAAGGTGTATATCGAGATGAAAATAGCTGACATTTTAAAGGATTCCAACTATAAATTAACGCAATTTAGTCAAGACAAGATAAATTTTATTGAAGAGAACATCATTGTTAAAGAGGTTCGGGGTAAAAAGGTACCATATTTTAAGTGTTTAGTACGTAATAAGGATGTCAAATTGACACCTGAAGAAGTCATTCGACAATTGTATGTATTGGTGTTAACCAAGGATTTTGGTTATCCTACTGATAGAATGGAATTAGAGTATGCAGTTAGTTTTGGAAGAGAGAAAAAACGAGCGGATATTGTTATTTTTGATAAAGATAAAGTAACAGCACCGTATATAATAGTTGAGTTGAAGAAGCCTAAGTTTAAAGAGGGGAAAGAACAACTTAAATCTTACTGCAATGCTACAGGAGCACCGATAGGAGTTTGGACTAATGGTGATTCCATTTCTTATTACCATCGAAAAGACCCTAATTATTTTGAGGATATCCCAACTATACCAAGAGCCGACCAAAAACTATCAGACATTTTAGAAGAGCGTTGGACTATAGACGACCTTATTGCTAAAGATAAATTAGTAACTGAACGTAAATCTTTGAAAGACCTCATTTTAGAAATGGAAGATGAGGTTTTAGCAAATGCGGGCGTTGATGTATTCGAAGAGGTTTTCAAATTAATTTTTACAAAGTTGTATGACGAGATGGAAAGTGGTAGAAACCGAAATCGACATTTAGAGTTTAGGAACTATGGGTATACAGAAAGTGAATTAAAAGAGAAAATTCAGGATTTATTTGACAGAGCGAAAAGTAAATGGGAGGGGGTTTTCTCCGAGGACTCGAAAATCATGCTCACTCCTTCTCACCTTTCCGTATGTGTTGCATCGTTACAAGACGTAAAACTGTTTAATTCCAATCTAGATGTAATAGATGAAGCGTTTGAATATCTAATAAATAAAAGCAGCAAAGGTGAAAAAGGACAATACTTTACTCCACGTTATGTCATTGATATGTGTGTAAAAATGCTTAACCCTAAAGAGCATGAAACGATGATTGATACAGCAGCAGGAAGCTGTGGTTTCACTGTACATACGATTTTCCACGTATGGAAGCAAATCTTGAAGGATGAGGGATTAGATCAAAGTCATTTATTTACTTCAGAGGTTAAACCATCACGTTGCATTGATTATGCAAGAGAAAAAGTATTTGCAATAGATTTTGACGAAAAAGCAGTTAGAGTAGGTAGAACATTAAACCTCATTGCAGGTGATGGTCAAACTAATGTGCTTCATTTAAATACATTGGATTATGAGCGATGGGATGAAAAAATAGAAGATGAAGATTGGCGAGACATCTATTATGAAGGGTGGAAAAGATTAAAGAAGCTCAGAGCTAATAAAAATAGTAATAGGGAGTTTAAATTTGATATAGTGATGGCAAATCCACCGTTTGCAGGAGATATAAAGGAAAGCAGAATTCTTGCTAAATATGAATTAGCGAAAAAACCTAACGGAGGTTATCAATCAAAAGTAGGAAGAGATATATTATTTATTGAGCGTAACCTCGACTTCTTAAAACCAGGTGGTAGAATGGCGATTATACTACCACAAGGTAGGTTAAACAATAGCAGTGATAAGTATATACGTGAGTTTATTGCTGAACACTGCCGTATTTTAGCGGTAATTGGGCTTCACGGAAACGTTTTTAAACCACATACTGGTACAAAAACGAGCGTATTGCTAGTTCAAAAATGGGATGATGAACTTTGCCCGAAGGTAGACGATTATCCAATTTTCTTCGCTACAATGCAAGAACCAAGCAAAGATAATAGTGGAGAAAAAATATATGTACGCAAGAAAGATTACCCTAATGCTGTCCAAGATAATGATGATAATTTAGAGGAGTATTTGTTAGACTCTCATGGTCATCTTATTGTAAAGCATGATTTATATAATCATGATGGGTTAACACAAGATGGTATAGCTGAAGCCTTTATAGAATTCGCAAAGAAGGAAAAATTAAGTTTTTTCTAGATAGCCCTTTCAATGAAGCGAAGTATAAAGCTTTATTGAAAGGGCGAGTCGAGTTTTCGATAGTTAAACTGTCTGAAATAGATAATATTAAAGGTAGGCTTGATGCAGAATATTACAAACGTTCTTATCTTAAACTGGAAGAAAAAATAAATGCAATAGGTAAGATTAAAATTAAAGATATTAATGTAGAACTCGATTGTAGTGCATTCTACCCTTCAATCACAGAGTACTATAACTTTGATTTTGAGGGTGTTCCATTTCTACGTGTAAATGATATCCAGAATGGTTTAGTTACAATAAACTCTGAAACAGCATTTTTACCTCAATTTGTATTAGATAATAATCCTTCAACAATAGCAATTGCTTATCCAGGTGATATAGTGATTGCAAAAGGGGGTAATACTTTAGCAAAATTAGGTTTAGTAACGAATGAATATCCGTATTATGCCTTGAGTAGAGATTTAATATTGTTGAGAACAAAAAATATAAAACAGATTAATAAATACTTCCTGTGGGCATTTTTGCACTCTAAATATGGGCAGGACTTATTATGGAGAACTGCAAGTCAGACAGGGCAACCCCATTTAACTCTTCCTTCTATTGGCGAAATTGGGTTGCCAAGATTCATGGATGATTTTGAAAATAAGTTTGAATCACTATATAAACTCTCAATCAAATATAAAGATCGTTCTGTTAAAGCCTATCAAGAAGCGGAAAATTATCTATTAAAAGCAATAGGTTTAAAGGGTTTGAAGTTAAGTGAAGAAAATATAAATATTAAGAATTTTAAAGAATCCTTCCTTGCTACAGGTCGTTTAGATGCCGAGTATTATCAACCTAAATATGAAGATTATATAAATTTAATTTATAAATATACAAATGGGTATGACCTTTTAGGTTCAGTATGTAATATAAAGGATAAGAATTTTAACCCTGAAGACAATATTGAGTATAAGTATATTGAGTTATCTAATATAGGTAAATCTGGAGAAATAACTGGTTGCACTATTGCAAAAGGAAATGAATTGCCTACAAGAGCAAGAAGAAAAGTAAACGAAAATGATGTGATTATTTCTTCTATTGAGGGTTCTTTAGAAAGTTGTGCATTAATTCCAAAAGAATATGATAATGCCCTATGTTCAACTGGGTTCTACGTAATCAATTCGAAAAAGATAAACTCTGAAACACTTTTGATTTTATTCAAGTCAGAACTAATGCAAAATATCTTAAAACAAAACTGCTCAGGAACAATCCTAACTGCCATTAATAAAAATGAGTTTTTAAATATCCCAGTACCTATCATTGATAAAAACGCTCAAGAAATAATCCGATTAAAGATTACAGAAAGCTTCAATCTTAGAAAACAATCCGAGAACCTATTGGAAATAGTTAAACGAGCAGTAGAAATTGCGATTGAACAAGATGAAAAGGTTGCTATTGAGTACATTGATATGTACTTATCAATATGATTTCATCTTTTTGGTTGATTATTATGATAAAAATACACCTATATCTTTTAATGATGATAATTTACATATCATCAAAAGAATAGGTGTATTTTTTTTTGCCTTTTTACCGAGTAAGTAAGAAGCATTAAGTATGTTCTGGAACATATTGACTCTAGTTGGGGGTAATTAATACCTTTTAAGGACATCTGAAAACAAAAGGTACAAATATTTTAAAAACGTCTGCTTTTAGCCTAAAATTCAAGACTTGTTTCAAGAGATTGTTTATAAGGCATGGGGTCAATCCCTAATTTTCGGTATGGGGTGATGGTCACATGTCTACTTTAGAAGCTGTTGTTATTGATGGTCAAAAATATTTACCAATCATCGAAAATGATGAAGTCATCGGTGTTAAAAGATTTAATGAGAAGCATGGAATGTGGGTTGTGGTAAAGTTTATGGAAAGTAATGTTAATGCGGAAAGAGAGTTATTGGAAATGTTAACCCAAGAATATATAAGGCAAAAAACAGAATCAAACAATTGACATGGTCTAGGTAGCGAGTTAACACAAAGGTAGTGTAACTAACAACTATAAAATGAAATATAAAGTTAAGGGTGGTATTTGAATGGTAATGGATGGTGTGAAGAAAAGAGTTGCTACGCTTTACAGGGTATCGACAAAAGGACAGCTCGATGGTGATGATATTCCTATGCAGCGAAATGCTTGTAGGTCTTTCATCGAGAAGCAGGGTAATTGGGAATTGGTAAAAGAGTATATTGAAAAAGGTGTTTCAGGGTTTAAGGTATCCGCAAGTAAAAGGGATGCTATTCAACGTGCAAAAGAAGATGCCGAAAAAGGTTTGTTTGATGTTCTTTTAGTATTTATGTTTGACCGTCTGGGTAGGAGAGATGATGAGACTCCTTTCATAGTTGAATGGTTTATTAATAATGGAATAGAGGTATGGTCAGTCAAAGAAGGGCAACAAAAGCTAGAAGATCATGCTGATAGGCTTATTAATTATATTCGATTCTGGCAATCAAGTGGAGAGAGTAGAAAAACGTCAATACGAGTAAACGAAAAGCATTCGCAAATGGTGGAAGATGGTATCTATAGAGGGGGTCTAGTGCCTTACGGCTACAAGACGGTTAATTCGGGGGTTTTCAATAAAAAGGGAAAAGAATTACTTAAGGTTGTAATTGATGAGGAAGAAGCTGAGGTTGTTAAAAAAATGTACGATCTTGTTCTTGAGGAGGGATATGGTCAAAGCAGGATAGCTCAATATCTTAATAATCAAGGTATCCCATCAAAAACAGGGAAAAAATGGACTTCCGGAGCGGTTAATAATGTATTAAGGAACCCAATGTATAAAGGCTACATGGTTTACGCAAGAGGTACTGAAAAAGAAGTGGTATCTAAAGAGAAATTAGAGGAACTAGTAATTATTGATGAGGAAAAGTGGAATAAAGTGCAGAGTATACGTGAGAAGAGAAATCCTGAAAATGTAAAAAATAGGGGAGAAGAAAGTATTATTACGACTACGAAAAGCTCTTTGTTACTTGTGGGGTTAGTAAGATGTGGACATTGTGGAAGTCCACTTTGTACAACATATAATAAAAAGAAATATGTTCGTAAAGATGGAACAGAATATGTAAAGCGTGAGGCTAAATACAGATGTTCGGGTAAAGCACAGAAAAAAGTAGATTGCGATGGACAGACATTGTATTCTCCGAAAAAGATTGAAGGTGTGGTTCTTGACGAACTTTATGATTATTTAGACCAACTTGAAACAATCGACCTTACTAGTAAGATTCAAGAATTTAAGCAACGCAATACAGATAAAGAGGTTAAAACGTTAAGAAAGCTCCAAAGCGAATTTGACAAAGTGAATTCTGCGTTAGTGAAGTTAAAAGATGAAGCACTCAAAATAATCATGGGGGAAAGTTCCTTTGATGCAAAAGTTGTTAATGACCTTATTAATCAGAAAGAAAATGAGTTAAGGGAGTTGGAAGAATCGATCAATAAAGCAAAATTAGATTTAGAATCCAAGAAGATAGAACTGTCTGAAATGGAGGAATTGCAGAGATACATTCCTGTATGGAGAGAAGTATTTGAAAAGGCATCGGTGGAAAAAAAGAAAATGATGTTAAGTACAGTAATTGACAAAATCGTTGTTTTTAGAGACCGGGTAGAAATCACTTTTAAAATCTCTTTGAACCGATTTTTAGTAAATGAGGGCAGTCATTCTAACAATGACGCCCTCCCAACTGAGCTAATGCCCCAAACGGTATGGATCATCTGCCCATGTTCCATTATATATAGTTTGTCGGCTGTTTGCAATCCTTTTTTCATCAGCCGCTTTCAATATCGACATGGACGACGGCGTCGATGGAGCGAATGATGTAGTAAAGCTCGGCGGTCGAGCGCTTTTGGTCAATGACGGCTCTTAGTTTCAGCAAATGCTCATGTTCCTCAACGTCTTTAATGCGGATCGTTTTAATATTGATGCGCTGCTGTTTTAAATGGTCAATCACTTTGGTGATGTTTTTCGCCTCATCGACCGTAATTTGCAGCATCACCTCTTTTTCGCGCAGCTGCTTCGGTCCGAAAAAGTTGATTAAAAATGGAATGAGTTCGACGCTGACAATGAGCAGCGCCACACCGAACGCCGATTCCCAATAAAAGCCCGCGCCAACCGCCACGCCAATCCCTGCCGCCCCCCAAATGATCGCGGCGGTCGTCAGCCCGGTAATGCTGTCGTTGCCGCGGCGCAAAATGACGCCCGCTCCCAGGAACCCAACCCCGGATACGATTTGCGCGGCAAGGCGGAGCGGGTCCATTGTGATATGGTCTTTAAGAGGAAAGACGTACGCCGATTCGATCGAAACGATCGTAAGCAGGCAACTGGAAATGGAAATGACAAGGCACGTTTTCAAGCCGACCGGTTTTCGCTTCAATTCCCGTTCCAACCCGATAATCAGCCCGAGGATGGCGGAAATCCCTAATTTGAGGAACGGATCAAACATCATTTTTTCTCACCTCTTTCATGGTATAATGAATGTAAAAAAATGTTGGTGAGGAGATGGAAACATGAAGCCGCCAAGCATAGCGAAATCGTATGCTGCGTTATTGATCGGCGCGCTTGCTGTGTCGACATCGGCCATTTTCGTCAAATGGTCGGAGGCGCCGTCGGCCGTTATCGCGTTTTATCGGCTTTTTTTCGCGGTCGTCATCATGACGCCGTTTTTTCTTCGCCATATCCGCGAACTGAAGCGTATTTCCCGACGCGACTGGTGGTTTTCGATTTGTTCCGGCGTGCTGCTTGCGTTTCATTTTATTCTTTGGTTTGAATCGCTCGACTATACTTCCGTCGCCAGCTCGGTCGTGCTTGTGACGCTGCAGCCGCTGTTCGCCTTTGCGGGCGGGGCGCTCTTTTTCCGTGAGCGGCTGACGGCGGGCGCGCTCGCAAGCGCTGTTTTGGCGATTGCGGGAAGCGTCTTGATTAGCTGGGGCGATTTTCGCGTCAGCGGCGAAGCGCTCTATGGGGACATGTTGGCGTTGGTGGCGTGCGCGATGGTGACGGCGTACTGGCTGTTCGGCCAAGAAGTGCGCCAACGGTTGTCGCTCATGACGTATACATATATCGTCTATGGCATTAGTGCGGCGGTGTTGTGGCTGTACGCGATGCTGTTTCGCCTTTCGCTGGCGGCGTATCAGCTGACGGATTGGCTTTGTTTTCTCGCCCTTGCCGTCATTCCAACGCTGCTCGGCCATTCGGTGATGAACTGGGCCGTCAAATGGGTGAGCGCCTCGACGGTGTCGATGGCGATTTTGTTTGAACCGGTCGGCGCTTCGGCGTTGGCGTACTGGCTGCTCGATGAACCGATCCACCTGTTTCAATGGATCAGCGGCATTTTTATTTTAACAGGAATCGGGCTGTATTTGTGGGAGAAAAACGAAAAAGGCCCGCTAACGATACAAGAAAGCAGCGGACCCTAACGTCCCGGCGATCCATGGCAGACGGCCGAGCGGCAGGCGGAGTTCGTCGAAGCGGCGGGCGAATTGGGATAAATAAGCGAAGTTCATTTGTGTAATATGAGGAAGAAGATAGGCGGATTTCGTCGCCCACTGCTTCCGCCTCCGGTTGAGGGCGGCGATGATGCTGTCCGCTGTCTCGATGCCGATGCCGTGTCCGTAAAACAAGCCATCGCCCAAATAGATCGTGTTCTCCCCTTGCCATTGCGGCGTCAGCGGATCAACGTCCGGGTTTTTAAAATAAAGGCAGTCCCCGGGGAGAAAGTGTTCTCCCTTTTTCGTTTCGATACCGAGGTCTTTGTCCGTATGCCAGTCATACAGCAGCAAATGGGCAAACAAACGATTGAACGCCGACACGTCAATCCCTTCAAGCACCGCTTTATAAAAAACGATGACGATCGCCGTCGCGCACTCAAAGGCGTACAGTTCGCTGTTGACAAAAATATCATTGATGGCGTCCGATGGAAGAACGTCTGGCCGAAGCTGAAACCCCCCGCGCTCATCCCGCAGCCAGAACTGGCTGTTGCAGCGCGAAAAACGGAAAATGGCAAACTGCGCCCGGCTTTTCGCCAAGTCCACCGAGGCTTGAACGATCTGGCTGCGAAGCTTGATTTCAAACAGCAGTTGCTGTTCGTTCGGATACGTATATAGTTCAGGGGAAGACACAAGGGCGTGCAGAATGCGCTGTTCATTCGGCGGAAGCGAGGACGAGCCGGAAACGTGAAAACCGGACGGAGATGACAAGATGCGAATCAACGCCAAGATGCCTCCTTCAAGAAAGTAAAAATCAAGTAAGTGATGATAGATATATTATTGAAATGTATGCGCCCGCCGCTCCGCATATTCGTCGTCTTAGGCGGACAAGTTGCCAAGGCAGCGGGCGTCGTATTCCAATATGATATAAAGGAAGAAGGGGGCAGCAGCGTCGCAAAAAAAAAAAATAAAAAAAGGTATTGCATTTTTGTTTTTGAGGTGATATATTAAATAGCGTCGCTGCTAGAACGAACAGTTCGGACGCGACGGACAAGAAAAACAGTTGACAACGAAAAGATGTTATGTTAGTATGAAGGAGCTGCTTGCGAGAGACAATGAGTTGATGAGGAAGTGAAATTCCTTGCATCCAAGCAGCGCGATCGTTCCTTGAAAACTGAATGAAACGAAGCGCGACGAAAAGCGGAGGTCCGCGGGTCGCCGCGACGGGCAAATGTTCTTCGCCTGCAAGGGTGCTTGCACCCGGAAGGCGAAGGTTATTTGACCCCGAGCGGCGGCGGACCGAAGCTGGACAATACGAAAAGCGGAGGTCCGCATGGGCCGAAGCAAAAGCCAATCAACTTTCTTTGGAGAGTTTGATCCTGGCTCAGGACGAACGCTGGCGGCGTGCCTAATACATGCAAGTCGAGCGGACCGGATTGGGGCTTGCCTTGATTCGGTCAGCGGCGGACGGGTGAGTAACACGTGGGCAACCTGCCCGCAAGACCGGGATAACTCCGGGAAACCGGAGCTAATACCGGATAACACCGAAGACCGCATGGTCTTCGGTTGAAAGGCGGCCTTTGGGCTGTCACTTGCGGATGGGCCCGCGGCGCATTAGCTAGTTGGTGAGGTAACGGCTCACCAAGGCGACGATGCGTAGCCGGCCTGAGAGGGTGACCGGCCACACTGGGACTGAGACACGGCCCAGACTCCTACGGGAGGCAGCAGTAGGGAATCTTCCGCAATGGGCGAAAGCCTGACGGAGCGACGCCGCGTGAGCGAAGAAGGCCTTCGGGTCGTAAAGCTCTGTTGTGAGGGACGAAGGAGCGCCGTTCGAAGAGGGCGGCGCGGTGACGGTACCTCACGAGAAAGCCCCGGCTAACTACGTGCCAGCAGCCGCGGTAATACGTAGGGGGCGAGCGTTGTCCGGAATTATTGGGCGTAAAGCGCGCGCAGGCGGTCTCTTAAGTCTGATGTGAAAGCCCACGGCTCAACCGTGGAGGGTCATTGGAAACTGGGGGACTTGAGGGCAGGAGAGGAGAGCGGAATTCCACGTGTAGCGGTGAAATGCGTAGAGATGTGGAGGAACACCAGTGGCGAAGGCGGCTCTCTGGCCTGCACCTGACGCTGAGGCGCGAAAGCGTGGGGAGCAAACAGGATTAGATACCCTGGTAGTCCACGCCGTAAACGATGAGTGCTAAGTGTTAGAGGGGTCACACCCTTTAGTGCTGCAGCTAACGCGATAAGCACTCCGCCTGGGGAGTACGGCCGCAAGGCTGAAACTCAAAGGAATTGACGGGGGCCCGCACAAGCGGTGGAGCATGTGGTTTAATTCGAAGCAACGCGAAGAACCTTACCAGGTCTTGACATCCCCTGACAACCCAAGAGATTGGGCGTTCCCCCTTCGGGGGGACAGGGTGACAGGTGGTGCATGGTTGTCGTCAGCTCGTGTCGTGAGATGTTGGGTTAAGTCCCGCAACGAGCGCAACCCTCGCCTCTAGTTGCCAGCATTCGGTTGGGCACTCTAGAGGGACTGCCGGCGACAAGTCGGAGGAAGGTGGGGATGACGTCAAATCATCATGCCCCTTATGACCTGGGCTACACACGTGCTACAATGGGCGGTACAAAGGGCTGCGAACCCGCGAGGGGGAGCGAATCCCAAAAAGCCGCTCTCAGTTCGGATTGCAGGCTGCAACTCGCCTGCATGAAGCCGGAATCGCTAGTAATCGCGGATCAGCATGCCGCGGTGAATACGTTCCCGGGCCTTGTACACACCGCCCGTCACACCACGAGAGCTTGCAACACCCGAAGTCGGTGAGGTAACCCGCAAGGGAGCCAGCCGCCGAAGGTGGGGCAAGTGATTGGGGTGAAGTCGTAACAAGGTAGCCGTACCGGAAGGTGCGGCTGGATCACCTCCTTTCTAAGGACGAAAAGCGGAAGCGCCGCGTTCGGCTCTCGAAGCCAAATGTTCTTCACCCGGAGGGGTGCTGGCACCCCGAGGGGGAAGGTTATTTGGCAGAAGAGAGCCAGGCGCTGGAGCTAGACAAGACGAAAAGTGGAGGCCGCAATGGCCAACTGTCGATACACAGCGCTTTCGTTTCGTTCAGTTTTGAGGGAACGAGTCATGTTCTCTCAATGACAAAAATCGTTCCTTGAAAACTAGATAACCGGAAAAGCGGAGGCTCGCGGGTTGCCGCGATGGGCAAATGTTCTTCGCCTGCAAGGGTGCTTGCACCCGGAAGGCGAAGGTTATTTGACCCCGAGCGGCGGCGAGCCGACGCTAGACAATAAGGAAGAAGCCGAGAGCGCTGTAGGTTAAGCTAGAAAGGGCGCACGGTGGATGCCTTGGCACTAGGAGCCGATGAAGGACGGGGCAAACGCCGAAACGCTCCGGGGAGCTGTAAGCAAGCGTTGATCCGGAGATGTCCGAATGGGGGAACCCACTGTCCGTAATGGGGCAGTATCCATGCCTGAATCCATAGGGCATGGAGGGCACACCCGGGGAACTGAAACATCTTAGTACCCGGAGGAGAAGAAAGCAAACGCGATTCCCTGAGTAGCGGCGAGCGAAACGGGAACAGCCCAAACCAAGAGGCGTGCCTCTTGGGGTTGTAGGACCGCTCATTGTGGGAGTGAGAAAGGAACGGGGTAGACGAACCGGTCTGGAACGGCCGGCCAGAGAAGGTGACAGCCCTGTAGTCGAAACTTCGTTCCCTCCCGAGCGGATCCTGAGTACGGCGGGACACGGGAAATCCCGTCGGAAGCAGGGAGGACCATCTCCCAAGGCTAAATACTCCCTAGTGACCGATAGTGCACCAGTACCGTGAGGGAAAGGTGAAAAGCACCCCGGAAGGGGAGTGAAAGAGAACCTGAAACCGTGTGCCTACAAGTAGTCAGAGCGCGTTCATGCGTGATGGCGTGCCTTTTGTAGAATGAACCGGCGAGTGACGATGGCGTGCGAGGTTAAGCCGAAGAGGCGGAGCCGCAGCGAAAGCGAGTCTGAACAGGGCGAAAAGTACGTCGTCGTCGACCCGAAACCAGGTGATCTACCCATGTCCAGGGTGAAGGCCGGGTAACACCGGCTGGAGGCCCGAACCCACGCACGTTGAAAAGTGCGGGGATGAGGTGTGGGTAGGGGTGAAATGCCAATCGAACTTGGAGATAGCTGGTTCTCCCCGAAATAGCTTTAGGGCTAGCCTCGGGATGGAGAGTGTTGGAGGTAGAGCACTGATTGGGCTAGGGGCCCTCATCGGGTTACCGAACCCAGTCAAACTCCGAATGCCAACGACTTATGCCCGGGAGTCAGACTGCGAGTGATAAGATCCGTGGTCGAGAGGGAAACAGCCCAGATCGCCAGCTAAGGCCCCAAAGTGCACGTTCAGTGGAAAAGGATGTGGAGTTGCAAAGACAACCAGGATGTTGGCTTAGAAGCAGCCACCATTTAAAGAGTGCGTAATAGCTCACTGGTCGAGTGACTCTGCGCCGAAAATGTACCGGGGCTAAACGTGCCGCCGAAGCTGCGGGATGACCGTTGGTCATCGGTAGGGGAGCGTTCTAAGGGCGTTGAAGCCAGACCGGAAGGACTGGTGGAGCGCTTAGAAGTGAGAATGCCGGTATGAGTAGCGAAAACAGAGGTGAGAATCCTCTGCGCCGAAAGCCTAAGGGTTCCTGAGGAAGGTTCGTCCGCTCAGGGTTAGTCGGGACCTAAGCCGAGGCCGAAAGGCGTAGGTGATGGACAACAGGTTGAGATTCCTGTACCACCTCCTTCCCGTTTGAGCGATGGGGGGACGCAGGAGGATAGGGCGAGCAGGCGGCTGGAAGAGCCTGTCCAAGCCGCAAGGCTGATCCGTAGGCAAATCCGCGGATTGTAAGGCCAAGCGGTGATGGCGACGGAGTCATCCGGAAGTCCCCGATTTCACACTGCCAAGAAAAGCCTCTAGCGAGGGAAGAGGTGCCCGTACCGCAAACCGACACAGGTAGGCGAGGAGAGAATCCTAAGGCGCGCGGGAGAACTCTCGTTAAGGAACTCGGCAAAATGACCCCGTAACTTCGGGAGAAGGGGTGCTCGTTTGGGTGAAGAGCCCGAACGAGCCGCAGTGAAAAGGCCCAAGCGACTGTTTATCAAAAACACAGGTCTCTGCGAAGCCGAAAGGCGACGTATAGGGGCTGACACCTGCCCGGTGCTGGAAGGTTAAGGGGAGCGCTTAGCGGAAGCGAAGGTGCGAACCGAAGCCCCAGTAAACGGCGGCCGTAACTATAACGGTCCTAAGGTAGCGAAATTCCTTGTCGGGTAAGTTCCGACCCGCACGAAAGGTGTAACGACTTGGGCGCTGTCTCAACGAGAGACCCGGTGAAATTATACTACCTGTGAAGATGCAGGTTACCCGCGACAGGACGGAAAGACCCCGTGGAGCTTTACTGCAGCCTGATATGGAATTTTGGTATCGCTTGTACAGGATAGGTGGGAGCCTGGGAAGCCGGAGCGCCAGCTTCGGTGGAGGCGGCGGTGGGATACCACCCTGGCGATATTGAAATTCTAACCCGCACCCCTTAGCGGGGTGGGAGACAGTGTCAGGCGGGCAGTTTGACTGGGGCGGTCGCCTCCCAAAAGGTAACGGAGGCGCCCAAAGGTTCCCTCAGAATGGTTGGAAATCATTCGGAGAGTGCAAAGGCACAAGGGAGCTTGACTGCGAGACGGACAGGTCGAGCAGGGACGAAAGTCGGGCTTAGTGATCCGGTGGTTCCGCATGGAAGGGCCATCGCTCAACGGATAAAAGCTACCCCGGGGATAACAGGCTGATCTCCCCCAAGAGTCCACATCGACGGGGAGGTTTGGCACCTCGATGTCGGCTCATCGCATCCTGGGGCTGTAGTCGGTCCCAAGGGTTGGGCTGTTCGCCCATTAAAGCGGTACGCGAGCTGGGTTCAGAACGTCGTGAGACAGTTCGGTCCCTATCCGTCGCGGGCGCAGGAAATTTGAGAGGAGCTGTCCTTAGTACGAGAGGACCGGGATGGACGCACCGCTGGTGTACCAGTTGTCCCGCCAGGGGCACCGCTGGGTAGCTATGTGCGGACGGGATAAGCGCTGAAAGCATCTAAGCGTGAAGCCCCCCTCAAGATGAGATTTCCCACCGCGTCAGGCGGGTAAGATCCCTCGAAGATGACGAGGTCGATAGGTCCGAGGTGGAAGCGTGGCGACACGTGGAGCTGACGGATACTAATCGATCGAGGGCTTAACCAAGAAAAGCGGAGGCGAGCGGTTCGCCCCGGCTTCTTCCCAAAACGGTTATCTAGTTTTGAAGGAATGAAAAAAAGTCCTTGACAGCTCAACGCGAATCATTATAATAATAAATGTCTAAAGTGATGTCATTCCGCAGTAGCTCAGTGGTAGAGCAATCGGCTGTTAACCGATTGGTCGCAGGTTCGAATCCTGCCTGCGGAGCCATCGTGGAGAGCTGTCCGAGTGGTCGAAGGAGCACGATTGGAAATCGTGTAGGCGTGAATAGCGCCTCAAGGGTTCGAATCCCTTGCTCTCCGCCATGATTCATCAACATGGCCCGTTGGTCAAGTGGTTAAGACACCGCCCTTTCACGGCGGTAACACGGGTTCGAATCCCGTACGGGTCACTTCTTCGTGGAGGATTAGCTCAGCTGGGAGAGCACTTGCCTTACAAGCAAGGGGTCGGCGGTTCGATCCCGTCATCCTCCACCATTTTCAATCGTTGTGGAGTGGAGCGACGAGCCTTTGCTTCATCGAATTCACTTCGAGTTGCCTCGACGCATCTGGCATCTTTGAATCAGCTTGTAGAGGAAGAGGTAACGGATAACAACGCTAAGAACATTGTGCAAATTAATTTACTTTCCTATCGTCGCGGGGTGGAGCAGTCCGGTAGCTCGTCGGGCTCATAACCCGAAGGTCGCAGGTTCAAATCCTGCCCCCGCAACCAAATTGGTCCCGTAGTGTAGTGGTTAACATGCCTGCCTGTCACGCAGGAGATCGCGGGTTCGAGTCCCGTCGGGACCGCCATTGTTCAAAAATTAGGAAAATCATGATGGCTTGGCAGCCTACTCGGCAGAGGCGAGTTGCCTCGACGCATCCAGCATCTTCGAATTAGCTCGAAGAGGAAGAGGCACAATCCAGGACAAGCAAACAGCATAAAACCTAATACGGCTCGGTAGCTCAGTCGGTAGAGCAAAGGACTGAAAATCCTTGTGTCGGCGGTTCGATTCCGTCCCGAGCCACCATATAACATAATGTGCATCATATGTATGCCAACTTAGCTCAATTGGTAGAGACGAGCATCCACTTCATCGAATCGGCTGCGAGTTGTCCCGACGCATCCAGCTTCTTCGAGTTGGCTGGTAGAGGAAGGGACACAACAAATGAACAATGAGCCGCGATTTATATCATAATTATGCCGACTTAGCTCAATTGGTAGAGCAACTGAATCGTAATCAGTAGGTTGCGGGTTCAAGTCCTGCAGTCGGCACCATTCCTTGGAGGGGTAGCGAAGTGGCTAAACGCGGCGGACTGTAAATCCGCTCCCTTTGGGTTCGGCGGTTCGAATCCGTCCCCCTCCACCATGATTGAAGGGGCATAGTTTAATGGTAGAACAGAGGTCTCCAAAACCTCCGGTGTGGGTTCGATTCCTACTGCCCCTGCCATTTTGATTATCATTATGGCGACTATGGCGAAGTGGTTAACGCACCAGATTGTGGCTCTGGCATGCGTGGGTTCGATTCCCACTAGTCGCCCTTCACTTTTCGGCGTTGGGGTATAGCCAAGCGGTAAGGCAACGGACTTTGACTCCGTGATGCGTTGGTTCGAATCCAGCTACCCCAGCCAATGACGCGGAAGTAGTTCAGTGGTAGAACACCACCTTGCCAAGGTGGGGGTCGCGGGTTCGAGTCCCGTCTTCCGCTCTCGATCAAGGCGGCATAGCCAAGTGGTAAGGCAGAGGTCTGCAAAACCTTTACCCCCGGTTCGAATCCGGGTGCCGCCTCCATCTAATGAATATAAAAAGTGTTGACAGACATGAAGTAATGTGATAAAATAATGCATGTCGCGCCGATGTGGCGGAATTGGCAGACGCGCACGACTCAAAATCGTGTGGGCTTTGCCCGTGTGGGTTCGACTCCCACCATCGGCATCCTTGGAATTCGATAGCCCACGGCCAAAAGTCGTGGAAGCCTTGATACGACCGCGTTTGCGGTCGTTTTTCATTTTCAGGAAATCCCGAAAAAAACGATAGAATCCGAAAAAATTTTGCACGAATTTTGCACGGCTATTTTGCATGATATAGATCATCCATGATTTGATCGAGGAGCATATTTTCCGCTTGTTCCAGCTCGTCCAAAATGTGCGAGTAGGTCTGCAATGTGATCCCTATATCCTTATGGCCAAGACGCTTTGAGATATATTTGATGTTCGCTTTCCGGTATAACAGCATCGAAGCGTGCGTATGTCTCAAGGAATGCATCGTCACCTCTTTTAAACCAAGTTTTCTACACAGCGTTTTTAGTGTTTTGTTAACAGCGTTATTGGACACTAACTCCATCTTCGTGTTCACAAAAACAAGATTTTTCTCGTTCCTCAATCCGGTTTTCATGGCCACCTCATTCTGTGCTTTCCGCAGTTCTTTCAATATTTTGCAGGTGTCTTCATCGATCTTTATGGTTCGCTTCGATGAATAGGTTTTCGTATCTGCAAAATCATTCGTAAATTTATAATCCCAAGTCTTGTTGATCGTCACCATTCTGTTTTTGAAATCAATGCAGTCCCATGTGAGCCCTAATATTTCCGAAAAACGTGCGCCAGTCGCCAATGCAAAGAGAATGATATATCGCGAAATATATTTCGGGCGCATATCTTTTTTGATTTCAGCAATTAATTGTTTCGCCTCTTGATAATTTAAATATTTCAGTTCCTCGTCTTTCCCTTTTTTCTTCCCTTTCACCACCACTTTATAGGTAGGGTCGCGAATGATAACTCCTTCTTCGATAGCAGCTTTAATGCATTCCTTGATGTAAGTATGACGTTTTTTGACGGTTTCAGTCGTTCTCGTTTCCGCTATTTCATTAATAAACTTTTGGTACATATCCCTTGTGAGTTCTTTCATCTTTACGCCTGCAAAGTATTCCTCGACTAGCTGAACGGAGTATTCCACATTTTTATCATGCTCTGGACTGTGTTTCCCCTTTTTGTACAGCTCGAACCAATTCCGCATATATTCAGGGAAAAGCTGATCTGCGGCATTAATATCATAGCCTTTGTGAAGTTGTTTCTCCAATTCAGCGGCCGCAAGCTCCGCTTCTTTCTTCGTCCGAAAACCTCCTTTCGTTTTCGTTTTATATTTTCCGTTTTCTTTGTAGGAAACACGATAGCGCCAGCCGCTTTTGGTTTTTTGGATGCTGGCCATGTCTTCTCCCTCCCTTTGCAGAAGTGCAGAATGTATGTTTGGTTCAGAAGTCAAAATTTTTTAGATGCACCACCTCCTTGGGGATGCCATACGCCGCGGCGGCCTCATAAATGGTTGCATTAGTACCTCGATATGTATAAAGCACTTCATCCGACAGGAGCAATTCCACGGCAAACTCATTCGCCTCCCTTTCCACTTTATCCATGCAGAAAAGTGTGTTTTTTCGCAAAAATGAAGTGCTAAGTTCGGGATGCAAAACCGCATGCCCCAGCTCGTGCGCGCATACGAAGCGTTTCATCGGCTCGTCCAACTCTGAATTGATGTGAATGATCTGAATCCGGCGAAATGTATGATGATACCCGTATATCCCGCCCAGCGGCTCAAACAACAGCACAATGCCTTTCTGTGATGCGATCTCAAAGGGGTTGTTCGTGCCGTGCTTTCGGATCATCTTCTCTACAATTTGTTTGATCTTCTCAGCCATAGCGAACCCCCTGGAGATGGTTATTCTTTTCGATATTTCTTCGGCGTGAATTTTTGCTTTGCGATACGTTTAGCGAGGCGGAGAGAGTTTTCCAAAGATGCAATCAGCAGTTCCCGATCCTCTTCATCGAGTTCGTCGATGTCTACTCCGCCGAATGCAGCAAATCCACTCCCTGTCTTGAGCCCCTTGATGATCTTTTCCAGCTCTTTTTGCACGTCACGCTCGTCTTTCTCGGTGAGTTCAGGGAGATCTGTTTTTGTATTGTCATCGATGTAGCCGGCAGCTTCCATGAGGTCCTTATAAGTAACCCCGTTGTGTGCATGGTCAGCCAATTTTTTTATCGTCTGTGGAGTGGGAGGGCTGTCTAGTAAGCATCTAAGTAATCTTGATATATGAGCAGATGTAACACCTGATTTTTGGGCGTAGTGGTTTATTGATCTGTTTCCTTTTGCTTTTTCTAATAACTCGGCAAACTTTTGTTTATCAAAGGACATATTGACAACCTCCTGTTTTGTATTGTCTGAAATCAATGTTACATATCTTTTGTTGTTTGTAAACAACAAAAAGATAAAAATAACAAAAAAGTATTGACTGTATGTAATAAATAGTGTTATATTTTACATGTAAACAACATTGACTGCATACAACACCTAGAAAGGGGTGGTAAAGTGTACATTGACAAAGATAAGTTGAAAGGATTAATGGAAGAAAGGGCAAATGGAGGGTACCGTAAATTTGCTAGAATGCTAGGTCTGGATGTAGCACATTTATACAGGGTTTTAAATTCGAATAGTATGGCAGGACCAAAGTTCTTAGGAAGATTGAAAAAGTATTGCGATGAAAATGGTTTGAATTTTGAAGAATATATTTTTTTAGACGATCCGTTACATGCAGTCAATGGATCGGAAGAAGGAAGTGAAACAGTTGGATCCAGTTAGTTTATCGGAATTTAAAAGACAGTTCCCGATTTTTAAGGATGTACCGGACAATGAGTTCATTTATCACAACGGAAAATGGCTTATATCGCTTAAAGCGACAAAACAGCTTGCGTATCAACACAAAAACAAAGAGTTAATCAAATACATTAACGAGGTGGAGGGGAAAGTGTGAACCAATTACAGATTTTTAATCATCCGATGTTCGGCGATGTTCGATTCGTCGAAATTAACAACAATCCACACGCCGTTGGTAATGATGTTGCAAAAGCATTGGGGTACAGCCGGCCGCACGAAGCAATTTCAAGCCACTGCAAGGGGGCGGTAACTTACCGCATCCTTACTAATGGAGGAGAGCAAACGGTGAAAGTTATCCCAGAAGGGGATATATACCGCTTGATCATTAAGGCGGCTGATCAGAGCAAAAATCCGGAAATCAGACAAAAGGCGGAGGAATTTGAAAAGTGGATATTTGAAGTAGTCCTCCCAACCATCCGTCGAACCGGCGGCTACGTCGCGAACGAGGACATGTTCATCAATACGTATCTTCCGTTTGCGGATGAGCAGACGAAGCTAATGTTCCGTGGCGTGCTGGAAACGGTGCGTCGGCAAAATGAGCAGATCGCGGCGATGAAGCCGAAAGTGGAGTATTTCGACGCGCTGGTTGATCGGAACTTGCTAACGAATTTCCGCGATACAGCGAAAGAATTGCAAGTGAAAGAACGTTTCTTCATCGACTGGTTGCTGAAAAACAAATTTGTGTATCGCGATCAGAAAGGGAAGCTCAAGCCATACGCGGCGTATGTTCCCGAGCTATTCGAGCTGAAAGAGTGGGAGCGAAACGGCAAGGCAGACGTGCAGACGCTCATCACGCCGAAAGGGCGAGAGACGTTCCGGTTATTGCTGAAGAAAGAAACGGCGTGAAGGGGGAGACGAAGTGAAAAGCAAAGTCTGGTGGTCGATGCAAGACCTAAAGGAACACACCGGCTACAGCGAGGATTGGCTGAAGGAGCACATCCTGCTCCATCCTCGCTACAAGCCGATGCTCGATATTGAAAATGGCGGTTTTGTGTACTACCCGGAGCGAAAAGGTGAGCGATGGTGCTTCATCGCTTCGAAGATGGAGGAGTTTTTGCAAAAGCATTTCCGAGACATCTTTACGAAAAAGGGGGATCCTCATGCAAATCAAACGCGTCTCGTTCGATGAGTTGCCGGAAGAGACCAAGAAGTTGGCGGGTGACATCATAGACAAAGAGCGAATCATCAGCATTTTTAGCATAGAAGCGATTGACTACGGCAATGGAAACATCTCCTACAACATTAACGGGATCAGCAAAAACTTCATCGTGGAAATCGGTATTCACAGTCGGCGTGGTGTTGAGTGGGTCAACAGTGTTGGATTGAGTACCATTCGTGATGCGATTAAGGCATGCCCAGAGCTTTTGGAACGCTTCGGTCTCGAGTGAAGGAGGTGAAATGATGTTTTTGCAAAACAGAGAAACATTTTGCAAAAAACGATATAAGCAGTTGCTACGAGAGGAGATCTTTTTAATCGGCTTGGTGGAAGTAATTGAAGCCAGCGGGGATATAGTGGGAGCTAAACAGGTTTGGTCGCGTGTGTGGAAAACTCGCGAAGCGAGAAAGAGTTTGTGCGGCCGGATGCCGGTATGATGATCAAAGTTCGCGATTGGTTGCAGATGTCTTGGGAAGAACGTTTTTGGTTGCTTGAAAACGAAGCCTACCGGCAGTGGAAAAACAGAAAACGGTTCTGCTTGGACAACAGAACCGTTCGACCATAAAAAAGAGGCCGGTGAATATTTATCCTGCCAATTCCATTATATTTCACCGGCCTTCCAAATACAAGGGAGGTAATCAGTTATGAATCTTGATCGGTTTGCTTATGGACTGCGAGATCCACAGTCGTATCCAACGGTCGGCGAGTGCCGTCACTGCGGTGCTGAACTATATAAGGGATGTGAAGCAATTCAATTTGAAGGTGATTTGTTCTGTGACACCGTCTGCTTGGGTGAGCATCTTATCGAAACTACTGATTTTGACGAGGTGATCCTATGAAGCCGATCATCCTAGCAGAGACGGCGAACATGGATCATCTTGAATGGTTGCGGTTACGTCAGAAAGGCATCGGCGGATCGGATGCGGCCGCCATTGCCGGCCTTAACAAATATAAAAGTCCGATCCAGGTGTATTACGAAAAAGTGGAAGGCGTGAAGGAATCAGTGCCGAGTGAAGCAGCCTACTGGGGGACGATCCTGGAGGATATCGTCGCACAGGAATTCAGCCGGCGAACAGGCCTGAAAGTCCGTCGTCGGAACGCGATCTTGCGACATCCGGAGCATCCATTCATGATCGCGAACGTCGATCGCCTCATTGTCGGCCGGAAAGAGGGGCTTGAGTGCAAAACAGCCAGTGAATACCTCAAGGAAGAGTGGAAAGACGATGAGGTTCCGGCGCAATATATCATCCAATGCCAACACTACATGGCCGTCACAGGTTTTGATTCCTGGTGGATTGCGGTTCTCATCGGCGGAAACAAATTCATCTACAAGAAAATCGAGCGAGATGAGGAGATCATTCAGTATCTCATCGAGATTGAATCGAACTTCTGGAACAATCACGTTCTCAAGAAAAATCCACCGATGTTTGACGGTTCGGATGCTTCGAGTGATTTGCTAAAAGCTTTGTATCCGACAGCGAAGTTCGATGAAGAGATTGAGCTTCCACCTCATGCTACCGAGTTGATCGCCAAATACGAGCAAGCCAAGCAAGAGGAGACCGAAGCAGCTGAACGTCGCAAGGAAGCTGAAAATCAGCTCAAGGCTATGCTCGGTGATTATGAAAGAGCATTTGCCGGTGACCGTATCGTCACGTGGAAAAACGTTCACAGCAGTCGAGTTGATACGAAGTTACTCAAAGAGAAGTATCCGGACATTTATCAAGAAGTGACTAAAGAATCTATATTTCGTCGTTTTGCAATTAAATAAGGGAGGTCATATGTATGGCAACAAATCAAACGCTAAAAAACCAGCTTGCAAACAAAGCGAACAAAACAGAGGCAGCAGCGCCTACTCCAGCACAAACGATTGCAGCATATCTCAAAAAGATGGGGCCGGAGATCGAAAAAGCTCTTCCAAAGCACATGGATGCCGATCGCATGGCGCGAATTGCTCTTACAACTATCCGTACGAATCCTAAATTGCTTGAATGTTCTGTTCCTTCACTTCTCGGCGCGGTTATGCAAGCAGCACAGCTTGGACTAGAGCCGGGGCTCATCGGACATTGCTACTTCGTTCCGTTCAAAAATGGAAAAACAGGACAATCCGATGTGCAATTCATCATCGGCTATAAAGGCATGATCGACCTAGCACGGCGCAGCGGAAATATCGAAAGCATTTATGCTCATGCGGTTTACGAAAACGACACGTTCGAATATGAGTACGGCTTACATCCAAAGCTCGTTCATAAGCCAGCGATGACAAACCGCGGTGAGTTTATTGGTGCTTATGCGGTTGCGCATTTCAAAGACGGCGGCTATCAATTCGAATTCATGCCTAAAGAGGAGATTGAAAAACGTCGCAAGCGTTCAAAAGCAGCCAATAACGGTCCGTGGGTAACGGACTATGAGGAAATGGCCAAAAAGACTGTCATCCGGCACATGTGGAAGTACCTGCCGATTTCGATTGAGATTCAGCAAGCTGTTGTTCAAGACGAGACAGTGAAGAAGGACATCACAGCTGATCCGGAACCAGTTGACTACATTGAAGCCGAGGCATACGAGGTGATCGATCTGCAGCTGCGAGAAGAAACGGCTCAACAAGAGGAGATCGTCTTCGATGCTGAATGACCAAGCCCCATATAAAGTCCTCCTCCCACGCTGGATTTGGGAGGAGGCAAAAGATAAAGAGCACTTCAAACAGTTGGTGCGAGAGTATATGCGAAGATACCCGGATCTTACCGTTAAACGCGTGGCGGATGGGTTTGCGATTTGTGTCAGGATGGGTTTGCGATTTGTGTCAGGAAGGGGTGAACAAAGTGGCAAAATACCGACAAATACACGTTAACTTTTGGCAAGACAGTTTCGTTCTCGATCTTACACCAGAGGAGAAATACTTTTACCTTTACCTGATGACTAATAGCAAAACATCACAATGCGGAATTTATGAGTTGCCAAAAAAAGTGATCGAGATGGAAACGGGTTATAACCGTGATACAGTGGACAAGCTTTTACAACGATTTATCGACTACGGAAAAATCAAGTACAACGAAGCAACAAAGGAAATTTTCATCCTCAATTGGGCGAAATACAACATGATTAACAGTTCAAAAGTCATGGCTTGTATCAAAAAAGAGCTGGAACAAGTGAAAACACCGGAATTTGTTATGGAGTTCATTAGTCGCTGCCAAAAGCTCGGATATAAAACAGATACCATATCCATACCGTATCCATACGGTATCGATACGGTATCCATAGACTATGGGGAAGAAAAAGAAGAAGAAAAAGAAGAAGAAAAAGAAGAAGAAAAAGAAGAAGAACAACATGATGATGTCGATGACGATGCGGTCAAATTTTTCGAACGTAATTTTGGGTATGTCAATGACTTTATGAGAGAGAAGATCATCAGTTGGTGTGAAGACCTTAGCGATCCCGTTGTTATTGAGGCTATGAAACGTGCCTTAGTGAATCAAAAACCTTTTAGCTATGCAGAAGGAATCATGAGAAACTGGTTCAACAAAAATGTGAAGACCCTAGATGATGTATATGCTCTCGATGTGGAGTTTGAGAACCAAAAACACAAAAAATCCAGCATCGATTGGGAGGCGTTATAGATGACACGGGACCAACTAAAAACAGTATTTAAAATCCTTGCGAACGTCTATCCAAATTTCGAAGTGTCATCGGAAAAGCTGGATATATGGCATGAGTTTTTGCAGGACCAAGATGCTAACGCAGTCATGGAGCGCGTGAAGGCTCATGTGAAAGAGAAGAAGTTTCCTCCTACCGTTGCGGATTTACGAGAACAAAAAGAAAAAGTCCCACCATACTACGACGAGCTGATGTATGACATCAATGCTGGGGAAGATTGGGCATGATTGCAGAAAAAGCGCTGCTAGGGACGTTTCTAAGGCACAACTACTTGCTAAAGGACACAACACTAAAACCGGAACAATTTGAAGACACTCGTCATCAAAAGCTTTTCAAAACCATGCTGCAGCTCGTTAGAAAAGGGAAGCCTGTCGATGTGGTTACCTTATCGACGGCTCCCGAGTTAGATCAACTTGGCGGCATCTCATACATTAACGAACTTGCTTCCTTTGCCGATGCCGAAAAAATTGAAGAATACGAGGAACTTGTTTTAGAAGCCTGGAAGGAACGGGAGAAAAACAATATCCTAACGCGAGCAATCCAAGAAGGATGGGAGATCGGGAAAGTCATCACATCGCTAGACGCGATCAACGAAGCCAAAATGGATGACCATACAGCCATAACAGATATGCTGGCGGAAATATACGAAGCGCCTTGGCAACCGCAAGAAACGAGAAGAGGCGTTCCGACTGGCATTGCTCAATTGGATAGAACAACGAACGGATTTCAGGACGGAGAAGTCACGGTGATTGCGGCGCGTCCTTCAATGGGAAAAACGGATGTCATGATTCACTTAGCTAAACAAGCCGGATGGCAAGGGTATTTACCGATTGTTTTCTCATTAGAAATGCCGAGCCGCAGCATTACAGACCGATTGATCGCCTCAACAGGCCGATTCAATCGAATGAAGATGCGGAACCTTTATAAGGGTCTAACGGATGAACAGAAAAAGATGTGGCCAACCATCATTGGCAGAGTGGCAGACACCAACATTCAGATTTTTGACGGTGCTGGCCAAACCATCATGGAAATGAGAGCGAAAACGAGGAAAATGATTCATAGCTTCCCAGACCGAAAGCCTGTCATTTTTATAGATTACTTGACGCTAATCAAGCCAGCGAATTTTTACGGCGGCAGCGCACATTTGCAGGTGACGGAGATTTCGAAAAGTCTCAAGGCAATGGCGAAGGAATTTAACTGTCCGGTTATCACACTGGCGCAGCTGAACCGTTCGGTTGAACAACGAGCGGACAAGCGTCCAGTGATGTCCGATATTCGTGAATCAGGAAGCGTGGAACAAGACGCAGACCTCATCATCTTCCTGTACCGTGAAAAGTATTACAACAAGGAAACGGACGACGACACGTTAGAGCTTATCATCGCTAAAAACCGAAACGGCCCGGTTGGAACGGTTCGCGTCAAATACAACGAACACACAGGAGAGATCATCGATGATTACGGTCAGAGAGCTGTATGAGGAGAGCATCCGATATGAGGAAAAGACACTAGCCCATTACATACTTCATTTACTTCAAGAAGGGCGAGTGTCCCTCGAGGATGATGCTGACTCACTCGATTTTACGCAAGCCGATCATGAAAAAGTTGCACAGATGATTAGAGAAAATAAACTCGGATTCAGCGATATAAAAATTTTCTCTCTCAAGTATGATGATAAACGTTTCGCTTTCATATTCGCAGCAAATGAGAAAGAAGCTATTCAGTTTTTCCAGCAGAAGTTCAAACGAAAGCCGTACAACTGTCACCAGTACCCGTTGGATTTTCCGATGTCGCGCGGCCGGGAATTCCTCACGTTCCGGGATATGAAAAAAGAGCATATCCATTTCCCGGCGCTGGCCGGATTTTATGAAAGGAATATGTAATTGCAACCATTCTGCAAAATAGACATGATTTTTGCAACCGGAGGGGGATGAATGATGGGCACACTCTATAAATCAGTGCAACACATGCGCGAGTTGCAACGGCAGTTTGTGATCCGCCGCCTCTTGGAAATGGGCATACACGAGTATGAAGGACGGGAGATACAGGAGCTGGACTATGACGATTTGAAAATGATTTTAGCGCTAGCAAGGCTTAAAAACTAACACGTTCATAAACGCCCGTATTCGCCCCGTACAGCCGCCGGACAGCAGGAGGAATAGGAAAGTACCGACATACATAAAACGGCGGCGTACGAGGGAGATAAACCGGTTTAATGGAGGCGAGGAAAATGAACGCACTGGAATATTACATTAAAGAGATTATCAGTGTTGAATCGTATGAAGCGGAATGGACAAAAGAATTTGATGAAAAATTCTTGAGAATCAGAGTGATAACGGATTGCTACGGCGATGTAAGAGAACACGAAGTGATCGAAACGGAAAAAGAGTGGGAAGAAGCGAAAAAACGCGGATATTTCTTCTGGTAAGTGGAGGGGAGAAATGAATCCAGACTATTGGCGCGGGTTCAATGCCGGAATGAAAGAAGCGGAGAAAAAGGCATCGATGGCGGCGGCGCAAATGATCGCGGAGTTGGTAGAGGGCATGAAGGACATCCCCGGCATCGGGGACGTCCTCTACAGCAGGATTGTGGATTATGTGAATAACTATAAACCAAGTTGGAGGGAAACAGATGAACATAAAAAAACTGTTTGAAATGCAACGCCAGCTGGATGAACATATCGAAAAAGAGCATCCAAGACAAGAGGGAGAAGACCGAAGTGGCCAAGAAAATTGACTTGACTGTCGAGGAATACATCGATTTGCGCCGCCAGGGATTCAGTGATGCCGTGATCGCAGCGATCAAGAATATCACCAAACAACAGCTGTATAACTGGAAGAGCTTCCGGAAGGAGAAGATCGCTCAATTGGAAAAAGAGTTGGAACAACAAGGGACTGAATCGCAAGAAACGGCAGAGAATGAGCCGGCCGATAGCGAAACGATCACTGAAGATACAACAGAAGAGGCCGGCATCGAATGGCTCAAACGAGAAGCGATCCACGCGCACAAGCTGTTGACAGAGAAGGAGCAGGAATGCGAGCAGTTGAAGCAGGAAGTCGAGCGCTGGAAAGAGATGTTCGAAACCGCGATGGCGGATAATGACCGATACTCGGACAATTGCGTCAATCTTCAACGTGAACTGAAAGCATTACGGCTTTATACGTTACAAAAACTACAAAAAGATGTCTATGGTGCGTGATTATGTAAGGTTCGGACATAAAAAAAGACCGGACTTCTCCCGGTCAATGACGGTGAATAGACGGTGAACAATGGGAATCCTTGACAATATTATAACGGGAGTGGTCCGGTTGGTAAAGTATAAACAGATGTCATTCCTTCGCGATGTGGACGGAGAAAAAACAAAAGAAGCAGTCGAGGCAGCACTTGAAAAATATCGCATGTATATGTTGACGGTTCCGGACGAATTTCTGCCACGCGTGACACAGACGTACTCTCTCGTGCCGCCGTCGCAGACAAATGCGTTTCATTCGTCTACAGAAGATGTTGCAATACGAAAAGTGGATTTCGAACGGGAACGTGATGAATATATGAGAAGGATA
The DNA here is from genome assembly GCF_038593135.1 of Geobacillus sp. FSL K6-0789. Taxonomy (NCBI): domain Bacteria; kingdom Bacillati; phylum Bacillota; class Bacilli; order Caryophanales; family Anoxybacillaceae; genus Geobacillus; species Geobacillus sp. FSL K6-0789. The sequence continues at coordinate 2,553,801 of NZ_CP151966.1, read as the reverse complement.
GTACGTGCGGTGAATCGGTTGACGAAGCTACAACGCGAATTGATTATCAAACGATATATGAGTATAGAGGAGCCGCGTGATTATGATGTATACAACGATATGTGTATCAGTGAATCAAAATACTACCGCGAGCGAGAAAGGGCGTTCTACAAGCTGGCTTTCGCTTTACGAATAGAGGTTTACAAAGAGGAAGAGACACCTGTGTAGGTGTCTTTTTTATTTTGTGAGTGACAGAAAAGTGAAGGAAAACTGACGGAAAAATGACAGAAAGATGACAGATTATTTTGTGTCAGACATGATATGATGATAGCGTGAGATATGTTGGATCAGCGTCACCCGATCGGGTGGCGTTTTTTATTTAAGTGAGGTGATCCACGTGTATAAGTTGCACGAGGCGTTGAGTGATAAAGATAAACGAAAGCTGCGTCGTATGAAGAAGAGGGACAAGATGACCTGGCGCGATTGGATGGAAATCATGGGCGTGAATCGGCCAACGTACAAGCGACATCGCGGGGCGATCAAAAGAAAATAGAGGAGGAGGTAGGTGGGATGTAGATGCGGAAGTTGACGCCAAAACAAAAAGCGTTTGCGGATTATTATATCGAATTAGGAAACGCAGAAGAGGCGGCGAGAAAGGCTGGGTATTCCGACGCTACGGCTCGAGGTCATGCGCACAAACTGTTGCAAAATGTTGCGATTAAAGAGTACATCGGTCAACGCTTAGCTGAAAAAGATAAAGCACGCGTCGCTTCGCAGGATGAGGTGCTGGAGTTTTTGACAAAAGTGCTGCGTGGTGAGGTCACGGAAGAAATCCCTGTCGGAAAAGGCGAAGGATTTTTTGAATTGGAAGATAAGACACCAAGCATTCGGGATCGTGTCAAAGCCGCTGAGCTCCTCGGCAAGCGCTTCGCCATGTGGACCGAGCGCCAGCAAATCGACGCCAATTTTGGTGTTCAAATTATCGATGACATCGGTGAGTCCGATGAAGCAGATTAGGCTTTCTGAAGTGTTTACACCAACGTTCCAAAAAGTGTGGGCGCTGGTGAAACAGCAACGTTATTTGCGCTATGTACTGAAAGGTGGTCGGGCCAGCGCCAAATCTACGCATATCGCAATGATGGTGTTATTGCTGGTGATGCGGTATCCGGTGACGGCTCTTGTTGTACGCAGGGTCGGGAACACGCTAGCGGATTCGGTGTTGGAACAGCTGAAAGAAGCGATGGAAATATTGGGTGTCACAGAGTATTTTCAAGTGACGATCAACCCGATGCGGATCACGTATCTGCCGCGAGGAAATCGGATTCTGTTCCGCGGTGCTGATGACCCACAAAAAATCAAATCCATTAAAGCATCGAAATTTCCACTAGCAATTATGTGGATCGAAGAGCTTGCTGAATTTAAGACAGAAGAAGAAGTGTCTGTCATCGAAAAGTCGGTGTTGCGCGGAGAGCTTCCAGATGGGTTGAGATATACGTTTTTTTACAGCTATAACCCGCCAAAACGGAGGCAATCATGGGTGAACCAAAAATACGAAACGCAGTTTCTTCCTGAAAACACGTTCGTTCATCACTCGACGTATTTGGATAATCCGTTTTTGTCGCAGGATTTCATGGAGGAAGCGGAGCACACAAAGCGAACGAATGAAATGAAGTATCGTCATGAATACCTTGGCGAGCCGATCGGGAGTGGTGTGGTACCGTTTGACAACTTGGTGTTTCGGACGATTACGGATGACGAGATGAAGAGCTTTGATAACATCCGCCAGGGCATTGACTGGGGATATGGTGTGGATCCGTTCGCGTTTGTACGCTGGCACTACGATAAAACGAGGAGAACGATTTACGCGATTGACGAAATATATGGTGTAAAGTTATCGAACCGGGAAGCAGCTGAAAAAATCAAAGCGAAAAATTATCATCTTGAACCGATCATTGCCGATAGTGCCGAACCGAAATCGATAGATGAAATGAAGAAAGAGCACGGCATACCACGAATCAAAGGAGCCAAGAAGGGGCCGGGAAGCGTGGAGTACGGGGAGAAATGGCTGGATGACCTAGAGGCGATCGTCATTGACCCAAAGAGAACACCAAACATCGCAAGAGAATTTGAGTCTATTGACTATCAGGTAGATGCAGACGGCAATCCAAAGCCCAAGCTGGAGGATAAAAATAATCATACGATCGATGCCACACGGTATGCGTTTGAAGACGATATGAAACGGCCATCCGTATCAATTTTGAAATAGGGAGGTGATCATGTGCTGATTGAGGACTTATTCAGGGCGCCATGGCATGAGCGGGCGTTGGCGGAGCTTGCGAAAGGGATCATGACAGATGAGCAACTTTTGGCGGCGATCGTCAAAGACTGGGAGACAAGCGAAAAGCGGAATTTGATGTTGCTCGGCGATCGATATTACCGCACGAAGATGGACATTGAAAAGAAAAATCAGGAAATCACGTGGCGTTCCAATCAAAAATTGGCTCATGACTTTGTGAAGAAGCTCGTCAATCAAAAGGTGGGCTATTTGCTTTCAAAGGAGCCGACGATCGCGACAGAAAACGAAGAATACCGCAAAATTATGCAAGATATGTTTGATAAACGGCTGTTAAAGGTGATTAAAAATCTCGGCAAAGAAGCGATCAATAAAGGGATCGCTTTTTTATATGTGTACATTGACGAAAAAGGAGAATTAGCTTTCAAAAAAATTCCGAGCGAACAAATTATTCCGTTCTGGAAAGATAATGATCATGAAGAGATTGTGTCGTTTATTCGGGTGTATGAAGAAGTGGTGTACACGAACACACAAAAACAACTACAAAAGAAGGTCGAGTATCACCACCCAAACGGGATTAACTATTATGTCTGGCAAGCCGATTCGCTCGTTCCGGATGTGTTGGCTGGAGTGGAAACAAACTATCATTTCATGATCGATGGAAAGCCGTATCTGTGGGAGCGTATTCCGCTCATTCCTTTTAAATACAATGAGGAGGAACAACCTCTCATCGACTGTATCAAGTCGCTCGTTGATGATTACAATTTGCAGGCTTCTGTGAACGCGGACCTTTTGGCTGATATCCCGAATTTCATCTACAAGCTTGTGAATTACGGCGGCGTGGACTTGCAGGAGTTTTTAAATGATTTGAACCGATATCGGGCGGTAAAGTTAGATGAAAACGGTGATGTAGACAAGCTACAAACCGATTTGCAGACAGATGCTGTGGAAAAAGAGTTGTTGCGCATTCGCAAAGCCATCTATGAATTTGGACGCGGGGTTGATACACAGGATGAGAACCTGGGCAACGCCAGTGGAGTGGCGCTTCGATACCGATATTCGGATTTAGATATGGACTGCAACATCCTTGAAACCGAGTTTCAATCAAGCCTAGAACATTTGATTTGGTTCATCGACCAGTATTTGCTCATGACAGGAAAAGGCGATTTCACGAATGAGCCAATTTCAATTATCTTCAACCGTGACATCATCATTAATGAGTCAGAGGTGATCGCCAACTGCCAGGCGTCGGTTGGTATTCTCGATGACCAGACAATTCGTGAAAATCATCCGTGGTATACGGAGCAAGTCGAGGAACGATTGAAGAAGCAACAGGAACAAGAACAAATGTATAACGGCTACCAGGGTGCGTTCCAGCAACAAAGGAAAGATGGGAACGTAAATGAATAGCCGGCAGTATTGGGAGCAGCGTGCCGCGCAAAGAGAACAGGAAGCGCAGTTGATTGTCGAGAAATATTTAGCGCAGATGCAACAGCGACTGAAAGAAGCGCAACGAGATATTGTGCGACAGATTGAAGCGTTTTACGCAAGGTATGCGAGAGATAACAAGCTTTCATTGTATGAGGCGAAAAAGATTTTAACGTCCCAAGAAATTGAAGAATTTAAGCAAGTCGATTTGGCCCGGTTTCGTGCTATGGCCCTCGCGGGAAATCCGCAATACGAAAATTTGCTCAACGCAGTCAGTTATCGTGTTCGGATTTCGCGATTAGAGTTGCTTTTAGCGCAAATCGAAATGATGATGCTGCACCTCTATGGCGGAAAAAACGGATTGCAGGAGTACACCTATACGGGGTTGGTCGATGTGTACCAAAACTCGTACTACCACTTCATGTATGATTTCGCGATGGCCGGCATCCCTGCAAACGTTCAAATACTTGATGACAGCACCATGCGCGAAGTGATGTCGTACAACTGGAGTGGCAAAGAGTTTTCTGAACGGATTTGGGGCCACGAACAAGAAACCATGCAAAACATTCGAAAGTCGCTCGAACAAAGCTTCATCATCGGCCGGTCCATCGATCGGACGGCCAAAGAAATAGTGAGAGTGACAGACGTTGCATACTCGCGCGCCGAAGCGTTGGTTAGGACGGAAGCGAGCTTCTTTCACAATTTAGCTGCGCACAACAGCTATCGCGATGCAGGAATGGAGAAATACGAGATTTTGGCCACGCTCGATATGCGAACATCAGATATTTGTAGATATCAAGACGGCAAGGTTTATAACGTCAAAGATTATAAGCCAGGCACGAATGCGCCGCCGTTTCATGTGCGCTGCCGAACGACGACGATCCCGCATTTTGATGAGTCGGAGTACACAAACGGCGAAAAACGCCAGTCCATGAATGGATTGGTGGGTTCGGTTCCTTATGAAGAGTGGTATAATGAACATGTATTGAAACCGAAGCTCGAGGCGGAACGTAAAGAAAGAGAGAAGCGCCAAGCGTTAGAAGAACAGATACGAGCCGATATTCGTAATGGTGTTTATAAATTGGAACACAGCCGAAACCATTACGACAAGCATAATCCGTCTCATAAACGCTATCTTGATTATGTAGAGAGAAATAAAGCAAAGGGTAAGCAGAAGCCAAGCTATTTAACGATTTCTTATGAGGAAGCTAATGAGTTAGTGAGAAAATATGCTGGTACTGGTGTACTTCAATTCAGTAGCAAAGGAGAATGGATAAATAAAGAACTCATAAAAGGTGATAAATACATCGGGGTATATGTGGATCAAACAACGGGAGAAGAAGTAAAAACAAAAGACTTTAAAATACATTATAGTAAGACAGGAACTCATATTGTTCCAACTTTAATAAAAGAAAGAGGGATGGAGCATTGAGATTATGGGAATATGTAGGAAAGAAAATAAGAGTTACTCTCAAAGATGGTGAAATATTAGAGGGGATTGTCCAAGATTATACCGACCAAGAAGATACCGATAATGATTATGATAGTCTTGACATGTTTATCGACGGAAAATATATCGGTGTTGGTGAGCCAGAAATTAAGTCAATTCAAATTATAGAATAAGCACCTAACCAAACAAAACGGTTATGTGCTTTTTTATTTTCCCTCGTCTTTTTAGCATTTGTAGACGTTAAAGAACAAAGCGGTTCGTGGCCGTAACCACGTAAAAAAACGTAACCTGGAGGGGAACAAGAATGAAACGTGAATTTCTCGAAAGTTTAGGACTGGAGAAAGAGGTCATTGACAAAATTATGGCCGAGCATGGAAAGTCGGTTGAAGCTCACAAGACCAAAGTCGATGAGTTGAAAGCCAACCTTGACGATATGAAAAAACAGCTAGAGCAGCGCGACAACGACTTAAAACAGTTGAAAAAGCAAGCCGAGGGAAATGAAGAGCTACAAACGAAGCTTGCGGATTTAGAGAAGCGATATAAAGAGGAGAAGGCGGTATATGAAGCGAAAATCAAAGAAACGCAATTGAACAGCGCGATTAAACTTGCGATTAATGGAAAGGTACATGACGCCGATTTGGTTGCGTCGCTTCTTGACAAGGACGCTATTGAATTAGACGAAAACGGAAACATCACGAAAGGACTGGATGAGCAGTTAAAGACGCTGCAAGAAACCAAGTCCTTTTTATTTGTGCCTGAAAACAACCATCAACCGAAAATTACGGGGATCAAACCAGCTGAAGGCAATCCGACTGGCGGGGATCCAGAGGATCCGTTTTTAGCTGGATTTAATTCTATTTAATGTGTAGGAGGTAATGAACAATGCCAATTAACTATGCGGAGAAGTATGCGCCATATGTCGACGAGCGTTTCAAAAAACAATCTCTTTCGGGTGGAGCTGTAAATCAAGATTTGGAGTGGGTTGGGGTCGAAACGGTCAAGGTATTCTCGATCCCAACAGCACCGATGCAAGATTATACGCCGTCAGGAAACAATCGTTATGGCACACCGGTCGAACTGGAGAACAGTGTGCAAGAAATGAAAGTAACACGCGATCGGTCCTTTACGTTTACGATCGATAATAAATCGAAACAAGATACCATGGGTGTTATGGAGGCCGGCAAAGCGCTTGCCCGTCAGATTGACGAAGTGGTTGTGCCGGAGGTGGACATCTATCGTTTTGCAGTCATTTGCGCCAATGCGGGCACGACGGCGACGGCGCCGATTACAAAGGATAATGCGTATGAGGCGTTTTTGGATGCGACAACGACACTTACAGACTTGAAAGTGCCATTGGTTGGTCGCGTAGCGTATATTGGCGCGAATTTTTATAAACAAATTCGCTTAGACCCGTCTTTCATTAAAGCGTCTGATATCGCACAGGATGCACTAATGAAAGGGCAAGTGGGTCTCATTGACGGGATTCCATTGATTACGGTGCCGTCTTCTTACTTGCCAGCCAACGTCGAGTTCTTCATTACGCATCCGATGGCGACAGTGGCACCAATTAAATTGACTGACTATGTCACGCATGAAAATCCGCCAGGCATTAACGGTACATTGGTGGAAGGACGTATTCGTTACGATGCGTTCGTATTCGAGAACAAAAAGAACGCCATTTACGTGCACAAAAACGCGTAAGGGGTGACGGGACATGAAGAAATTTAAAAAAGGCGACGTTGTTTTGGTCGCGCACAACGATGTACAAGAGGCCGCCTTTAAAAAGGCTGGATACGAAGAAGTGGTGGAGGAAGAGGCGAAAAAAGGGGCAAAAAAGGCATCAGAAAAGGCAGCTGAATAGTGATGACCGTTCTTGAGATTGTGAAAGCCCAATTGGACACCTCTCTGTCTGACGATCGCCTGGAGATGTACATCGATGAAGTTGGCCAGGCGATCAAGACGTTTTGCAATCGGGAGGACGTCCCGGACGAGTTGAGATATGTTCACGCAAACATGGTTGTAGATTTGATTCGTTTGAGGCAGAAAAATACTCCCGATGCCGAACCGACTGTTCAATCCATCAAAGAAGGGGACGTGCAAGTCACGTTTACGACCCACGAAAAGAGCCAAGGCGAAACAGAAGTAGAGAGTGTTGTTCATTCATACAAGAATGCGTTATATAAGTTTCGCAAAATGAGGTGGTAGCATGCGGGCCCGTGACATCTTTCTCAAAGCCAAATCCGCGGTCGAACGGCTGTATGACCGAACAGCTACCATCCAACGATACGAACCGTATCAGAAGCCAAATGGCGCCGACGGAATGCAGTGGGCGACAAAGCACGAAAACGTGCCTTGTCGCCTTTCTTCGGTTGGTATGCAGACGCTCAATAACGCTGTGCAGGGTGATGCAAACGCCATTCAGTATGATGTCAAGGCGCTGCTATCTAGTGACATTGATGTGCAGGCCGGCGATGTTTTTGTGATTGATGGGATCCGATATGAGTCGGCAAAAGAGCCATTTGTGTATGTCACCCATCAAGAAGTATTGCTCATTCGAAAGGGCTATGCGTAATGGGGTACGAGTTCAGTGAAGTGAGGTTGTTGAAACAACAACTGGTAGAGTTAAATAAAATCGCTCATCAAGTGCAAATGAGAGTGGCCGGACGCATCGCACAGCTAGCCATTCGAAAGGTGAAAAAACTAACGCCCGTTGATACCGGAAACTTGCGAAACAACTGGAAGTATTATGTGATGAGCAAGGGTGATACGATATATATTCACATTTACAACCAGGCAGAATATGCATCGTTTGTGGAAAACGGACATCGTATCGTGGTGGCTGGACAGACCGTCGGGTGGGTAGAAGGACGGTTTATGTTGAAGCTAACGATGGATGACATGCGCCGAATCGCCCCGAACATGTGGCAACGGGAGATCGAAAAGGAGATGAGGCGGATCTTTGGAGATTAAAACACTCATTATTCAGCAAATTAAACAGGTGTTTGGCGACATCAAAGTATACGATGAAAAAGTCAAGCAGGGGCTTCAAACTCCTGCTTTTCTTGTGCGTATCATTCGATCTGGCCAAGAAAGAAAAGTCAAAGGTCAAGTGCAACGGTCGTATTCGTTCAATGTAGTGTACTTTCCTCAATCTACAGAAGTAGATACAGAATGCGATGACGTGTTTGAAACGTTTCAAAACGAATTTCAATACATCGCGAATCGCTACCATGTCAATCGTGTCGAAGGGACGAAAACCGATAACGTGCTGGTGATCACGTTCGATGTGAGCGTTTGGCTTCAAGAGAAGGCGGACGAAACAAAGATGCAGACGCTAGGAGGGGTGGAAATTGGCGCGGCAAACTGAAAAAAGCACGGCAGAAGTGCGATATGGGAAATCAGCATTTTTGGGCGCGACCGAATATGCGAAAGATCGATTGCTGCTTGAAGTGCTGCTTGATGAGTCGAGAACGTACACGAAAGAAGAAGTAGACACGCTCTTGAGTGAATGGAAAGCGAAGGAGGTTCAATAATGGCAGGAGGTACATGGAAGACGCAAAACAAAATTCGTCCTGGCGCGTATATCAATTTTGAAACGAACAGCCTGAACACAACGACGCCGGACTCCAATACGGTTGTCGCCATTCCCATCAAATTAGATTGGGGCGAAGCGAGAAAGTTCGTAAAGGTCACGCCGAACACCAAATTTAAAGAAGTGTTAGGGAAGAATTTGAACGAAATCGTTCCACTCCGTGAAGCGTTCAAGGCAACCAGTCAAGTACTGATTTTTAACTTGAATAGTGGGGGGAATAAAGCCGCGGCAACGGGTGGAGGATTGACGGCGACCGCCAAGTACGCCGGTTCTGATGGCAATAAACTATCAGTAGTAGTGACGGTGAATTTGGATGGCACAGCAACAGTGAGAACGTATTTTGATGGAGCTGTCGTAGATACACAAACGGTAGCTACCATTGCTGACTTGCAGCCGAATGCATTTGTTACGTTTAGCGGGCAACTGCCAACAGTTGACGTGACATTGACGCTGTCCGGAGGAACAACGGGAACAGCAACAAATGACGCTTATAGTGAATTTGCTGCAGGATTGGATACACAAGACTTCAAAGTGGTAGCCGTCGGTACGGACGATTCGACGGTGAAGGCGCTGCTCGCACTCAAAGTGAAAGAATGGCGGGCTAATTACGGCAAAAATGTCACGCTCGTCACCAACAACTATAACGAGGCCGATCATGAAGGTGTGGTGTCGGTTCTCAATGGCGTCACGCTTGAAGGGGGCGAACAACTAACCGCCAAAGACGCGCTGTATTGGTACGCAGCAGCGTACGCGAATGCCGGAACGAGCTCGCTGACATATGCCGAGTATCCAGGTGCTGTTGACTGTGAACGCAAAACACATGAGGAAATCGAACAGGCATTGAAAGATGGTCATATCGTCTATACATTCAATCGGGATTCGGTAGTGGTAGAACAAGACATTAACACATTCCGTTCATTCACACCGACAAAAAATCAAGATTTCCGCAAAAACAAAATCATTCGTGAAATGGATATCGTTTCAGACAACACGCAGTATATCTACTCCAAATATTTCATTGGAAAAGTGAACAACAACGAGGACGGCCGAAACTTGTTCAAAAAAGAAGTGATGAAAACCGTGTTAGATCCTCTCGTGCGAGTCGGTGCTTTAGAGCCATATAATCCAGATGAAATTGTAGTTGAACAAGGTGATGAAAAAGATGCTGTGTTGGTCAATGTAGGACTTAAATTCGTCGATGCCATGGAAAAACTCTATATGACAGTGGCGTGCAAGTGATAAACGGAGGTGATAAATATGCCACGTGTAATGGAATCAAAAGATGCGATCTCGTCGAAGGAAGGGACGCTATACATTACGATCGACGGGAAGTCATATGAGTTCGCGGAAATTGTGAAATTTGACGCAACGATTGAATATATCAAAGCTGACGTCAAACGTGTAGGCGCACGTATGAATGGAAGTAAAATCGTTGGAGCAAACGGAAAAGGGAACATGACGTATTACTACCATCGCCCAGAAATTCGCGCTATGGCATTGGAATATCTACGGACAGGGAAGGCGCCGATTTTCGATGCGATGTTGGTCAATGCGGATATTACGAGTGCAGCCGGCAAGCAAACAGCAATCATCAAAAATATTGTGCCGGACAGCACACTCATCGCTAAGCTTGATGGAGATTCTGACGATGTCCTGAAAGATGAAGTATCGTTCACGTTTGATGACTTCGATCTGCTTGACCAATTTAAAACCATTAACTAAGGAGGAACGACATGAGCAAGTTTAAAGCTTTTTTAAAAGGGAATGTAAAACCATATGAAAATGTAGAGTTGAAGCTGGAACGTTTTGATGAACCACTCGTTTTGCGTCCCCTCACGGCCGGCGAAGCGGACGCCATCAATGAGCGCTGCTTTAAATTCCGTCCAGGAAAAGGCGGGAAGATGGAACGGGTGTTTGATGTGGTGAGATATAATCGTGAAATTTGTGTGGCATCGATTGTGTATCCTGATTTGAACGATCGCGAACTACAAGAGTCGTATGGGGTGCTAGGAGCGGACAAGTTGTTTGCAGAAATGTTCCTTTTAGGAGAAGCAAACCAAATTCTTGAGAAGGTGACGGAAATTTCCGGGCTTGATAAGACGATGGACGAAGAGGTAGAAGAGGCAAAAAACTAATTGAAGAAGGTGGAGAGGCGTTTTATGCTCATGTCGCTCTCCACCGTTTTCATTGGCGTCCTCGTGAGTTTTTAGAGATGGACAGAAAAGAAAAGGCGTTTGTCATTGCGAGCATTCAGTTGGAATTGAAAAAAGAGAAAGAAGAACACGATCGCATAAAAAGCAAAATGAGGGGGTGAGCGAATGGCTGGAGTCCAAACGACGTTAGCGTTAAATGACAAATTGACGGGGCCGCTCATGAAAATGATTCGCGCGATGGACGCGACCATTCGCGTCATGGAAAAGATGGATGCGAGCGCGACTCAATTAGATACAAAAGGATTGGCGAAAGCACGTAAAGCGATTACGAACGCATCGGCTGATTTAGAACGTCTAGTTTTGGCATCTAAACAATCCGTCGATGCTCTAACGCCACTCCAGTCGAAATTTGCTAGCTTGCCCCCTCCCATTCATCAGGCAACTAGTGCAGTCAGAGCATTCTTTAGTGCTTTTGCCGGCTCCGCGGCGGCCTATATGGCATTGGAAGCGATCAAGCAAGGGGCGAAAACATTTGTAGAAGCGTCGGATACGTATGTTTCTACATCGGCACGTTTGGCAAATATCAATGACGGTTTGCAAACACAAGCGCAGTTACAGGAAAAGATATACCAAGCAGCGCAACGCAGTCGAAGCGGCTACGTTGATATGGCTAACTCGGTCGCAAAGTTAGGGTTGTTGGCAGAAGATGCATTCAAAAATAATGACGAAATGATCCGGTTTTCTGAGTTGATGGGAAAAGCGTTCACCGTATCCGGCGCGTCCACTTTTGAACGTCAAGCCGGCATGTATCAGCTGACCCAAGCGATGGCGGCTGGAAAACTACAAGGCGATGAATTCCGTTCTATCATGGAAAATGCGCCATTGCTCGCCCAAGCAATTGCGGATTTTACAGGGAAAACAAAAGGCGAATTAAAGCAGATGTCAGCAGAAGGAACGATTACTGCCGACATTATCAAAAACGCCTTGTTCAAAGCTGCCGATGACATTGAAAAGAAATTCAAAAACATGCCGTTGACGTTCTCCGATGCGATGACCATGTTCAAAAACTGGGCGTTCCGCGCATTTGAACCGTTGCTGATTCGGTTTAACCAGTTCGTGAACTCTGATGCGTTCGCTACGATGGCGGAACATGCGATGTTTTTTGTCAACGTGTTTATTAAAGGCATGGATCTTGCTTTTGATGCGCTGGAGTTTTTCTATCGAATGGTTGGTGCCGTTGGACGGTTTTTTGAAGAAAATTGGTCGTGGATTGCGCCAGTTTTAACGGTCATTGGCTCTGTTTTGGCTGGGATTGGTGCAATTTTGCTTGGCCTTGCAGCGAAATGGTTGGTAGTGCGAGCAGCTACCCTCATGGCAGCAGCCGCAAAATGGGTATACGATGCAGCTATGCTTAGCTCCCCAGCCACGTGGGTATTACTGACGATCATTGCTTTAATCGGATTCGTTGCTTATGCAACGGTAAGATGGGGAGAACAAACAGCTGCGGTGATTGGATTTATTACAGGGTTGTTTGCGGCGTTGGGGGCTTATATTTGGAACAGTGTGGCCAACCTATGGAATCTGTTTGCAACGTTTGCTGAGTTCCTGGCCAACGTGTTTATCGATCCGACATACGCCGTTAAAAAGTTGTTCTACGATTTAGCCAAAATGGTGATCGACAACATGGCGGCGCTCGCCGGGTCTTTTGATCGTGCGGCCAATGCGTTGGCTCGTGCTTTTGTAGCTGGGGCAAATATTGCGATTGGCGCCATTAATGGGCTGATTAAAGCTCTGAACATGATACCAGGCGTGAACATCGGAACGATCGGCAAACTGAGTGCCGGATCGGTAAGCAACATCTCCGGTGGATTGAAAAGCTGGGCAGCAAATCTTCAAGCGCCGACAAGCAGCAAAAATGTGGTTAGTATTCCACGGATGAATTTGCTCAGCCTTCCCAAAGCGTTTGACGCGGGGAATAAAGCCGGTATCAACTTCAGCAAAAACGTATCAGATAAGCTGGCAGGAGTGTGGGATAAAGCGAAAAGCCTAATTCCGAATGGGAAAACAGGCAATCCGTTCAAATCCTTTCCGTCCCAAGCGCTTGGTAATCAAATCGCCAACAGCCCTGGCATGAAGAATCCCATTGGAAATGATAAAGGCAAAAACCCGACCGGCGGCAAACTGGATAAGGTCGGAAAGGTTGGGAAGATTGATGATGAGGTGAATATTGCTGAGGAAGATTTAGAAGTGTTCAAAGAGTTGGCGACAATCAAGTCGATTCAGAACTTCATCACACTGACACCGACTGTCCAAGTTCAAACCGGCGATATTCGCAGCGAAGTCGACATTAACAAGTTGATCCGACGTATTGAACAGCTCATGTCAAATGAAATCGCACGGTCGGCGGAAGGGGCGTACTCATGACGGAAAGAGCCATATATTTTGTCGTGAATGACCGGGAATTCTTCCGTCTCCCGGTTAACCCCGAAAAGGTGAATGTGAAGGAAGAAGGGGACGGAGAAGAATTTACGATTGCCTCGTTAGGGAAAGTGAATGTCCCGAAGCCAGCAAAGCTGAAAAGTTTTACTCTGGAGTCCTACTTCCCAGCACAACCGACGCACTATTCAGCGACGGTCTTTAAAAAGCCGAAGGATTATATTCGTTTGTTGGAAAAGTGGCTGAATCACAAACAGCCCGTTCGATATATTTATGTCAATGGGCCGTTTACGATTAATGAATTGGTGACCATTGAGCGTTTTGAATACGACGAGTCTTTTGGTAGCGAGGACGTCAACTTTTCTCTTGAGTTAAAAAAATATGTACCATTCGGCCCAAAAAAAATGAAAATCGCCAAGGCAAAAAACGGAACGAAACAAATCGTGAAGAAGAATACCCCCACTCGGCAAAATACGAAGCCGAAACCAACAACCTATACGCTTAAAAGAGGGGATAGCTTATGGAAGGTGGCGCAGTATTACACGGGCAGTGGTCATAGATATCGTGAATTGCAGAAATTGAACGGTATCAAGGACAGTCAATTGCGCCGATTGCCTATCGGCTTAGTGCTAAAGATCCCGCCAGACTGGGTGAAATGAAATGGAAGTGTTCATCGATAATCGAGACGGAACCATATGGGACATGCCCGCGGCCAGCTTAAAATGGACAACCAGCCGGATCGGGAAAGCCGGCACCTTGGAAGCAAAGTTGGTGATAGAGGATCCGCGTAAGTTTTCCATCAATAGTGGAGCCGTGATTCGTGTCACCGACGGATCATACAAGATTTTCTACGGCTATGTGTTTGAAACAGGATTCAATGCGGATAGTGATTTTAGTGTTAAGGCGTATGATCAGCTTCGATATTTGATGTACAACGACACCTTTGTCTTTTCTTCAACAACGGCCACGGCCGGCATTAGGAAAATTGCAACCGATGCAGGATTGAAAATTGGAACGTTTGAAGAAACGGGATACAAAGTGCCAGCGATGGTCGAAGACAACAAAAAAGCGCTCGATGTGGTGGCAAAGTTTTTAGATTCAACGTTGATTGCAACGAACAGGAACTATGTACTGTTCGATCATTTTGGGAAACTGGAACTGCGAAATATCAATAACATGGCCATTCGAGCAGACGACTTCTACATTGGGGAAGAGAGTCTGCTTTTTGATTTCGACTATAAAAAGTCAATCGACGAGGAAACGTACAATCGTATCAAGATCGTGCAAGACAACAAAAAAACAGGAAAACGCGAGGTCTATATTGCCCAAGACAGCGCGAACATTGCTAAATGGGGACGATTGCAAGAATTTCGCAAAGTCGATGAAAGGATGACGGCCGCGCAAATCAAAGACTTGTTGGACAAGTTAATCAAGTTGCGTAACCGTGAAACGAAATCATTGAAACTCACCTGCCTCGGCCATTGGAAAGTGCGCGCCGGTTGTTTTGTGTTTGTGTACATCGAAAAGATCGGCATCAAGCAATATTTTCTCGTTGACGAATGCACGCACAACTGGGAAGGCGGCGTGCACACGATGCAATTAGATTTGAAGGTGATTTGAGATGAGCTTGATAGATTTAATTAAAACAGTTGCTGTGAAAGCTGTGGAAGCGACTAATCCGGTTAATGTGTTGTTTGGCACGGTTGTATCCGAAAGCCCTCTTGCGATTCAAATACATCAGCGATTGAAACTGACGGAAGAATTTTTGGTTGTTACGGAGCAGGCGGAACAAGCAAATCTAAAAGGCGGCGATAAAGTAATCCTGCTTCGCGCTCAAGGAGGCCAGCAATTTGTGGTTTTAGATAAGGTGGTGAAGTGATGGCAGTATTACCTTCTGAAGATATTTTGATGGATGATACAGATATCGTCGATACTTCCGTCTTTCCTACCAAAACGTATCGTCTCGACTTTGAGAGAGGCCGGTGCATCGGAATGATTGACGGGTTGGAAGCTATCAAGCAATCGATTTTCAAAATGTTGAGCACCGAACGATTCAAGCATTTAATTTATAGCGATGATTACGGCTTTGAAAATCTAAGTGGCAAAGAAAGATTGTTTGTCCAAGCAGAATTGCCTCGGAGAATCGAAGAAGCGGTGCTTCAAGACGCGCGCATCCTAGCAGTCGAAGACATCAGCATTCAGTTCCAGGCGGATTCAGCTATCGCCACGTTTGTTTGCCAAACTGTCTATGGAAAGATAGAGGCGTCCAAAGAGGTGAGCGGTATTGTTTGAGGACCAAACGTTTGAGGCAATTTTGCAGAGGATGCTTGATCGAGTTCCTGACGATGTTGATAAACAAGAAGGTTCTGTCATCTATGATGCGTTAGCACCGGCTGCGATGGAATTGGCACAGATGTATGCAGAACTGGACGTTGTTTTGCGTCTTGCGTTCGGAGAAACCTCGACGGGTGAATATTTGGATCGACGTGCAGCGGACTTTGGTGTGTATAGAAAACAAGCGACGCCGGCCATTCGAAAAGGAGTGTTCACGGATGAGGAGGGCGTGCCATTTGACGTTCCGATCGGAAGCCGGTTCCGACTTAATGACATGGTCTATGTAGCTATCGGAAAAATTGCCAACGGTCAGTTCCGTATGCAAGCAGAAACACTAGGAAGCGCGGGCAATCAAGAGTTTGGTAGTCTGCTTCCGATCGAACCGATTGACGGACTAGGAACAGCGATACTAGCAGATGTCCTCGTTCCGGGTGAGGATGAAGAAAGTGATGACTCCCTTCGAAAACGTTTTTTGCAGAAGGTACGGGAGCCCGGAACGAGTGGAAATGCGGCGGATTATAAGCGATGGGCGACAGAAGTGGCTGGTGTGGGCGCAGCAAAAGTAACACCACTTTGGAACGGCCCTGGCACCGTCAAAATTACAATCGTTAATACGGATATGCGACCGGCCACAACAGAATTGGTTAGTCAAGTGCAAGAATATATCGAGCAAGTGCGGCCGATCGGAGCGTCTGTCACAGTAGCTTCAGCGACAGGCAAACCGATCAATGTTTCGGCGAACGTAGTCCTTGCATCGGGATATACGTTGCAAAATGTTCAAGATGCTTTCGCAGCGTCGTTGGATGAATATTTCAGAGAGATCGCTTTTTCAATGACGTATGTCAGCTACGCAAAAATCGGAACACTCTTACTGAATACGCCAGGTGTCATTGACTACAACGGGCTGATTGTGAATAGTGACACAGCCAATGTAGCGTTACAAGATGAAGAAGTTCCTATTCGTAGGGAGGTATCGCTAAATGTCTAATTTATCCCAATATCTCCCTGATTATTATCAGAATATAAGAGAATTTCAAACCTTAATAGGGACAGAGGGCGAAGAATTTGAACAATTGAATGTTACAATAGATGAAGTTTTGAAACAATTCTATGTTGACACAGCCACATGGGGGCTTGCGAATTGGGAGCGCATTTGCGGTATCCCGACAGACGAAAGCAAGCCGATTGACCAACGACGATCGGTTATAAAGTCGAAGTTGCGAGGTATCGGAACGGTCACGGTAGAATTGGTCAAAAACGTTGCCGAAGCGTATTACAACGGACAAGTTGAAGTCATTGAACAACCTTCGCTTTATACAGTCAAAATTAAATTTGTAAGCAAACTTGGAGTCCCGCCTAACTTAACCGACATTCAAAACGCCTTGCGTGAGATTATTCCGGCTCATTTGGCGATCAACTTCGAGTTTTCTTATTTACTAATCAAAGATATTCATCATGTAATGACGCTTTCTCAGTTACAGGCGACGACGCTTGATAAATTTGCAGGAGGTGATTACTGATGGCGAGTAATACACCGCGTTTAGGGCTTTATAAGAAAGATCCGGTGGCTGATAGAAATGATACATTCAATATACAAACCATGCTGAATGACAACTGGGATCGCATTGACCAGGGGGTTGTATTGGAAACAGAAAAAGGCTCGGCAAACGGGGTAGCTTCACTCGACGGGAACGCGAAAGTGCCAACATCGCAATTGCCAATTGCTACAACGACATCACCAGGAGCGATTTCTGCATCGGATAAAGCCAAACTCGATGGGATTCAGCCAGGCGCTGAGGTGAACCAAAACGCGTTTACCACGATCAAAGTTGGCGCAACCAACATCGATGCGGATAGCAAAACCGATGTGTTAGAATTGGTTGCAGGATCTAACATTACTTTAACCCCTGATGCAACCAACGATAAAATTACAATCAGTACCACCGCTGAACCTAACCAAAATGCCTTTACGACGATTAAAGTAGGGGCAACCAATATTGACGCAGATAGTAAAACCGATACGTTAGAATTGGTTGCTGGTACAGGGGTCGTATTAACGCCAGACGCAGTAAACGACAAAGTAACCATTGCAGCGTCGTTTGGTGGAAATGGTAGCGCCACAACCGTTGCTCGTTCAGATCATAATCATGATGGAGTATATGTAAAAACAGCCGGAGATACAATGACGGGACCGTTAAAATTTAACACTCCTTTGCCTGCTGGTGTAAATACCAGCGACACGCCGGATAAATGGCCGAATGATGGAATTACGTACTACGACGTTCTTGGAGCAGGACTGT
This sequence comes from Geobacillus sp. FSL K6-0789, assembly GCF_038593135.1. Lineage (NCBI taxonomy): Bacteria > Bacillati > Bacillota > Bacilli > Caryophanales > Anoxybacillaceae > Geobacillus > Geobacillus sp. FSL K6-0789. The sequence continues at coordinate 2,535,836 of NZ_CP151966.1, read as the reverse complement.
TACAAGGACAACCGACAAACTATGGAAAAATAATGCACATATCACAGAGAGACGTGAAATTTCAATACTTTTTTGAATGGATACACCCTCAAGGCGGGCCGTCAGGTTCAGTTTATTATCGTCATGCTGGTGAACACGATACGGTTTGGGGACAATGGCATAAAATCTGGCATGATGGTAACGACGGCGCAGGAAGCGGTTTAGACGCGGATACAGTAGACGGAAAACAAGCAAGTGATTTTGTTTGGAAAACAGAAAAAGGAAAACCTAACGGCGTTGCAACACTTGGCCCAGATGGAAAAGTGCCATCTGAACAATTGAGTAGCGACGCGGCGACAAAAGATGAACTAACACATTTAAACATCAACATAATCGATATGGCTGTAGAACTCGAAACGCTGAAAGGAGCAACGTTAAACGGTGTGACGGCGAATATTTTTATCGAAAGCTTTCAAAATTTAAACGATATCAATTTGATGAACGGGATTTATGATAGTGCAAACAAAAGGTTGGTGCTTTAATTGAGTCAGTCCGCAACAGATTTAATCTTGTATAAAAAGACAGAATTATTACTGCATGAGACTTATCCGGTTTTACGAAACTTTCCAAAAGCAGAGAAATTCTCTCTATGCCAAGAAATTAAGCAAGCGTTTTACTCACTTTTGAAATATATAATCCTTGCAAACTCCTTATATCAACGTGGAAGGAGAGATGAAATTTGGCGAACGGCGATTTAATTAAATTAGGTACCTTATATGTCGGAGGAACAAAAATAGCACTTCCGACAAAACCTTGGCAGAAAGGTTATACACCTCCGGGGGCTCCAGGTGCTGGAGATATACCTTCTTATACTGTCGGGGCAGCAATCGAGATCAGAGATACCAACCCTAGTGACGCCTATAAAATTCAATGGCGCGAAGTGAATGACGGGAGTAAGAAACTGTTAATCTCTGACCGTGTTTTGCTTGTAAATGTCTCGTGGGACGATTTAAATGCTCAAGGTCTCATTTTCGGGAAAACTATTACAATTGATGGGCGACAATATAAGCTACGAGTTCTCACAGGCGGAAGCGACTATCATCACGGAACTGGCAACTACTCCGGTGGTTATCCTTCTAGCAATGAATGGGATCGAATAATCACAAATGAGGCGGGATTTAGCGGTTTGCCAGTGCCATCCGCAACGGATTTAGATATTTATCAATACTCAATAGACTTTAACAGCGCGCATAACCAGTTCTGGAATTGGTTTTACGTTTATTCTTGGGTGCAGGAAACATACACAGGAAACAGCGCCACCCGCGCGGTCCGCGGGTACGTCTCGGCTTGCTTCTGGGACTACTATTCGTCTGACTCCCGCGGTGCGATTTTCGGTTGGCGCCCCGTCCTTGAAGTTCTGAATTCTGCCCCTGTGATTTCTGGCTCGGATTCTAACCTAGGAAATAAAGTAGCTCCTTTTACAGTGAACTATTCTGTTGACGATACAGATACAAGCGATACACTCACAGTTACAGAAAAAGTTGATACAACAACAATACGAACAATCAACAATGCAGTCCGTGGTCAGACATACACGCTTGACTTGAGCAGCGTTTGGTCAACTTTATCGCTTGGTTCTCACACTATTACGATTACTGTCACGGACGACAAAGGCGGTACAGCAACACGGACATATACATTCACGAAAACGGATGATCGAATCAAATTTACGTTGAAAAATCCGATCAAAACATCGATTGCGGCAAAGAAAATTGTCGTTAGTGGTGTGGTCACTGTTCCAAAAGGTGCTACATTGTCGGTGAAAGCCTGCAACAACGGCTTCGATTCAAACCCGACATGGGAGGACATCACAACGGCGTTTCTGAATCGTCAGGCATACTCATTCACAAACACAACAAAAACAGCATCAAACTGGGGGATTAACATTCAATTTGAGATATTGAAAGGAACCGCAACCGATCAAATTATCGTTGACGGCTTTGGTTTCTCATTTGAGTAAAAGGAGGTGACAAAAGATGAAAAGCATCCGAATTAAAGATTTAGAGATTGTCGAACAGGAACGACAACAAGAAGAAAGCACTGAAAAAAACACGGCGGCCGCGTTGGCACAACTGACAATCGAAAACAAAAAGAAAGATTTGCTAATCACTCAATTGACACAAACGATAGCAAATTTAAATATCGAGATTGCGAAATTAAAAGGAGGAGTCAGCTAATGAAAAGTCCATTTTTCGATTTTTATAATACTTTTTACAAAATGGGATACCTAACAAAAGATATTGTCCATGAAGTGGCAGAATGGGGAGTTATTACTTTAGCTGAGTACAAGGAAATTACAGGAGAAGAGTTTACTGCGTAGTCGGACGATACTGCGACATAACCTGTCACAGCTTGACGTGAACTTGACACGAATTTAGGCGGGCTTTGGCTCGCCTTTTTTCTGTAAAGGAGTGATACGATGCCTTTAACTGAGAAAGAACAGCGATTTTTGCGGCAAATTCAAACGGTTAAAAATCCAACGCCAGCCCAACAGCAAACCTTAAAGGCGATTCAGGGAAAACAAGCGAAAGAAGAAAGGTTCATTCGCCAATATAACGAGATTAAACAATCGGGCGGAAAGACAAGCTCGGCGCAGGATAGCACGTATAAATTGCTGACGGGTAGCACCTATAAGCCGCCGGCACCAAGCGCACCAAAACCGGTGACGACCAAACCAACCGTAGTGAGCGCACCGAAAACAACAGCAGCGCCGAAACCAACCGCAGCACCAAACCCAGCGACACCGACCGTCAATCCTTATTTACAATCGGAAATTGATAAGGCAAACCGCTTTATGCGCCAGTTTTAGATAAAATCAAGAAAATCGATAAAAGTAAGGAGATGAGTAACGAAGAAAAGGCGCAAAGAATTGAAAACCTAATCGAACAGTTAAAACGCTTAAGAGAGGGGAAATAAAGCATGTTTGGCACGCCTGGCGTCGATCCCATGATAGGCATATTAAATTTTATTTTCTTTGCGGCGCTTGTGTTGGTGGGATTAGTCATTTTAAGAATCATCCTAGATGGTATCGAAACATTTTTTCGAAATCACAAGAGAGCGCAAAACGCTCTCGACGATACCATTGTTTGGCTCCATCGGATGCCTAAATGGATAAAGCAACCGATCAAATGGATTGGAGTTGTTATTTATTTAGCGCTTTGTGTATTGGTAATTATCTATTCCGGCAGTTAAGAGGGCTGAAATATCAGTCCTCTTTTTTATTACAGTAAGAAAGGTTGTGAAATGATGGAACGGTTCGATGTTGTTTTCAAAACCGGCGCGGCCATTCTTGGTGGTCTCGCCGGTTTGGTTTTTGGTGAGTCGATTGGATTGCTTGTTGCACTGTTTTGGATGGCGGCCATTGATTATGGGAGCGGAATGGCCGCTGCATTTATGGAAAAAACACTGTCTAGCAAGATTGGATTTAGAGGCATTGCTAAAAAAGTGATGATCTTTGTAATGGTTGCCCTTGCGCATCAAGTCGATAGCGCACTTGGAACGAAAAATATGTTCCGAGATGCGACTATCGTTTTTTATATGGCCAACGAGCTGCTAAGCATTTTTGAAAATGCGGGAAGAATGGGAGTGCCAGTTCCGGAACGACTTACACAGGCGGTAGAAGTGTTGAAAGGAAAAAGTGGGAAAGGAGAGGATAAGTAATGAGCGCATGGACAGAAAAGTTCATCCGAGTAAACAAATATTCGCGTCCGGGTCTAAAACTGAAAGGTGTAAAAAAACTTGTTTTGCATTGGACAGCTAACCCAGGTGCATCAGCGGCCAATCATTTCACGTATTTTGATCGAACCATCATTCAAGCACAACGATACGCCTCGGCACATATTTTTGTGGATAAAAACGAAGCAATTAACATCATTCCTCTCGATGAAGTGGCATACCATGCGAACGATGGTACTTACCGCGGCTTTCCAGAATTGAAACCGAACGCGAACTTTCTATCCATCGGTGTGGAAATGTGTGTGGAAAAAGACGGCACGTTTCATCCAGACACCATCTCTCGTACAGAAGATGTATTTGTAGAGCTCTGCAAAACATTTAAGTTGGATCCAATTAAAGACATTGTGCGTCATTACGATATTACCCATAAAAATTGTCCGGCGCCATGGGTAAGGGATTCCAAGGCGTTTGAAGACTTCAAACAACGAGTAAAGGCTAAAATGAGTCCACCTAAAGCCAATGTGTCATATTACACGGTGAAACCTGGAGATACACTGTCTGGAATCGCGGCAAAAAACAAAACGACAGTAGCCACTTTACAGAAACTCAACAACATCAAGAATCCGAATATAATTCGTGTCGGACAAAAAATACGCATAAAGTAATCCCTTGCCACTCGGCAGGGGATTTTTTTTGTTTTTATAGGAGGAATTTTTCGGTTATCGATGTATAAACAGTATTGGAGGGTAAAAGAAGTGCGGGAAATTAAGCTAATGGAGGGATTTTGTGCATGGGAGCAAAAAATAAAGTCATTGCTGGAGAGTATGAAGGGAAAAACGTCATGCTGATTCATGGCGCTGTGTGTATTATGACAGGGTTTACGAAGAAAATAGAATTAACAAAGGAGAATGTCGAAGAATACGAAGTGATGGATGAAACCAAAGGAAAAAGCGCTGTGAGTGCAGTTGGAAGAGGATTGGTAGGCTCTTTCCTTTTAGGCCCAGTGGGTTTACTTGCAGGGTTATCTGCAAAATCTAAAGGCGTATATGTCGTAGCTATTAAATTTAAAGACGGTAAGAAAAGTTTGTTGGAAATTAATGATAAGATTTATGCAGCTCTTATGAAAAAGTTGTTTTAACTTCCCTCCGAAAGAAGTCTCCTACTTCTAAACGTGAAGGCGCGCCAGCACCAGTGAAAGTGGGAGATGAATTTCGGTTGGCGTTAGCCAACGAATAGGATAGAATATGGCTAGAACGGACACCTTCGGAACGAAGGGAAGCGTAAAGGGTTCTTGTGTGTGGCTTACCGTTCAGCGAACACACACAAGTCGCTTGAAGCCCCCACCTCTAAGCGAAGCGTAGGTGGTGGGTAGTTCACTAAGTAAACCTACTCCCCATGAGTAGGCTTTTTGTTCATAAAAAAGAAGGCGGAGTGGATTCCGCCTTTTTGCATGGATTTACGCACTGGAGATAATTTTGCACAAATTTTGCACACCAAGGAAATTGAAAGTCTATAAACTTTGAAAAATCAAGGTTTGGAGGGTGGTGGTTTTACTCCCACCATCGGCATCGAAAATAGGAAGAAGGCTTTAGGGACAAGGGGTTTCACGTAAGTGAAATCTCTTGTTTTTTTATTTACTGAATACGATTCGAGAAAAGAAAATCGTGTGCGTACAATCGTGTTCGGTGAGGTGAAATGGAAAGTGCCTACGTGCGGCCATCATGCCCACGTTTCTGTATTTGGGGCGGTGAATGTGCTCAATGGGGACACCGTTCTTCATCGAGCAGTCGCTGCGAATGCGACGACGTTTTTGGATTTTTTAAAGATCTTGAAGAGCCGTTATCCAGACCAGCTGATCGTGCTCGTGCTCGACAATGCCCGCATCCACCATGTCAAAATGGTGAGAGATTTCTTGCGCCAAGAAGGGGAATCGTTTCACTTGATCTTTTTACCTCCTTATTCCCCACAGCTGAATCCCATCGAACGCTTGTGGAAATGGCTCAAGGATGCGGTCATTGCCAATGTGTTTCACAAAGATCAAATGGATATTGACCAAGCCATTGCCCGGTTTATGGAATATATAGATCAACAACCGGAAGAGGTGCTTCGACGCTTGGGGTGTGCAGCGTGATGCAAAGGTTAACTTTTCAAGGTGCATTTATATAGTTAACTGTAGATGAGCAAATTCACTGACATAAATTGACAACTAAACAAAAAAGGAGACATGAACCGGACTCCTTGGGTAAAATAGATGTGTTCAAAACCCATTCACACAAGGAGGTTCATGTCTCATGAATAGATTAGCACATCACCAAGGAATCCACAAGTTTTTCTTCACGCTGGGGTTGACGCTGCAGCTTTCCAAACCGGTCATCAAGCATCTCATTCATATTGTCGATGCCTTGACCACCAAGGGATTCTCGGGAACATTGACTGATATTCATTACTGGAGCTTTCATCCGAATCATCGAACGACGCTCCGTCACTTTTTCACGAAAAGCCCTTGGAACGAGGAAAGGCTGCTTGGGAAGCTTCAAGAGTGGATCCTTTCCCAGGTCGAACGACTGGCCAAACGGAAGAATCAACCCCTTTTTGTTTCGATTGATGATACGATTTGCCAAAAAACAAAGCCTTCGTCACGGGCTGTGCACGCCATTCAAGGGTGCGACTGGCACTACTCGCATAAAGATCATCAATCGGTCTGGGGGCATTCGCTCGTTTGGCTGATGGTGCACACCTTCACGCAGGCGTTCCCATTTGCGTTCCGCCTGTATGACAAGAAAGCGGGAAAAAGCAAGATCGACCTGGCGATCGAGATGCTTTCCTCGCTCAAGTGTAAATTATCACTTTATTTCGGAACAAAAGAGACATTTTTTTGCACATTCCTTCAGAAAGCCCTCTCCCCTTTTCTGAAAGAATGTGCTAAATTTTTTGTGAATTATTTCGGAAGAGAAAATCCATCGGTTCATAGGAGGGGGAGGAGGACGTGATCCAATTTCATGACTTTGGCATTGACGTCCAAACGTATGCAGAGCGTGGAAAAGAAAACGACTTCCCTCTTCTGAAAAAGTGTCCGCATTGCCGGGCCAAGCGCCCGTTGCACCGCCACGGTTACTATGAGCGAAACGCATTGACCCCACATGGTGATTATCGCATTTGGATTGTCCGGTATCGCTGTCGGGAATGCTTGAAGACGGTGAGTGTGCTGCCTTCCTTTCTCCTCCCGTATTTTCAGTATACGTTGTCCGCCATATGGCAAGTCGTGAAAGAGCAGTTGGGATTGACCGAAAGGACGAACCAGGCTCCGTTTCTCCCGACAAAGGACGGCATCATCTTTTATGTCCGACGGTTCTACCGAAACCTATCAAGCCTTCACAGCTTTTTTGCGAGGCGGTGGAGGATCATAGGCCCTATCGTGAAAAAAGAAAAGGAACGGGCTTCTTGGTGGATCCAGACGTTAGAGGAACACGGTCTTGATTCGGCCATCAGAGAGATGTGGGAGGGCGGATTCCGACACCCTTTTGCGAATTAAATGGGATCCTGATTTTACATACATACCCTAAATTGGAAATAGTTTCGGTTCCCACAAACCTTTCCTATCGACGGAGAAAAAGCAATTCGGTACGATAAGGGCAGACGGACCGGAACGGTCCTGATTCCAAGTGAGACAAGGAGGAGATTTGAATGAATGAGTCGATGAGACACGACATTGCCCTGTTTCGGTACGGGCTAATCGCTCCGTTGGTGAATGGGCAGGTGGAACCGAAGACGTATCTGAAAGAGGTGAGCGAGCGAGTGCACCATGTTCCCCACCAGGGAGACAAACGAATCGCAGCCAAGACGATCCTCGATTGGTGCACCCGATACAAAAAAGGGGGCTTTGACGCCTTAAAGCCGAAGCGCCGTTCGGACCGCGGCCACTCAAGGCGTCTGTCGCCCGATGATGAGGATCATATTTTAGCCCTAAGAAAAGAACATCCCACCATGCCCGTGACGGTGTTCTACGAACACCTGATCGAGCAGGGGGAAATCCCAGAAAATCATACCTCTTACTTTACTATATACCGATTGTTGAAAAAACACAACCTGGTGGGAAAAGAAATCTTGCCGATGCCGGAGCGAAAGCGTTTTGCGTATGACCAGATCAATGAGCTATGGCAAGGGGACTTATCCCATGGACCCACGATTCGCGTCCATGGGAAAGCCCAGAAAACGTTTTTGATCGCGTATATCGATGACTGCTCGCGGTTAGTGCCATATGCCCAATTTTTCCCTTCGGAGAAGTTTGACGGGCTGCGGATCGTCACGAAGGAAGCGGTGCTTCGTTGCGGGAAGCCGAAACGCATTTACTCGGACAACGGGAAAATTTATCGGTCCGAGGTGCTGCAGTATGCGTGCGCCGAGATGGGAATTACGCTCATCCACACCCAGCCGTATGACCCGCAAAGCAAGGGAAAAATCGAACGGTTCTTCCGCACCGTACAGACACGGTTTTATCCACTGTTGGAGCTGAATCCGCCGAAATCGCTTGACGAGTTGAACGAGCGTTTTTGGAAGTGGCTTGAAGAGGAGTATCATCGAAAACCGCACGCCTCACTGGACGGAAAAACGCCGCATGAGGTGTTTCAATCGCAAGTGCATCTCGTGTCGTTCATCGAAGATGGCGATTGGCTGGATGCGATTTTTCTGAAACGGGAGCACCGCAAGGTGAAAGCCGATGGCACAATCACCCTGAATAAACAGCTATACGAAGTGCCGCCTCGGTTCATTGGGCAATCGATTGAGCTCCGCTATGACGAACGAGGCGTCTATGTGTACGAAGAGGGCAAACGGGTGGCGGAAGCCATTCGGGTGCGTTTGGAGGACAATGCCTATGTAAAACGCCATCGGTCCCCGTTTGCGGCGATTCCGGCGAAGGAGGGAGAACACAGTGTATAAATCGTTTTACTCCCTTTCGCGGGAGCCGTTTGCGAAAGAAACAGACCCGTCCGAGGCGTATCAAGGGGCGTCATTTCAGGAAGCGTTGCGGGCGCTGGAGTACGTGAAACGAACCCGGGGGATCGGGCTGTTGATCGGAGAGCCGGGGGCGGGCAAGACGTTCGCCCTTCGGGCGCTGAAAGAGTCATTGAATCCATCATTGTATCATGTCGTCTACTTTCCGTTATCCACCGGAGGCGTGATGGATTTTTACCGTGGACTGGCCTTGGGATTAGGAGAGGAACCGAAGTACCGCAAGGTAGACCTCTTCCGCCAAATCCAGCAGGCGATCGAGCGATTGTATCATGAACGGCGGATCACGCCGGTGTTCATTTTGGATGAGATGCATTTAGCGAAGGATGCATTTTTACAGGACATCGCGATCTTGTTCAACTTTGAGATGGATTCGACCAACCCATTTGTCTTGATTTTGGCCGGGCTGCCCCATTTACAGGGGAAGCTGCGGCTCAATCAGCACCGCCCTCTCGACCAGCGGATCATCATGCGATACCGGATGGGGCCGCTGGAGAAGGAAGAGGTGGCGGGCTACATCGAACATCGGATGAAACAGGCCGGGGCGAAGCATCCGATCTTCACCCCATCGGCGTTAGAGGCGATTGCCCTGCAGTCGCGGGGATGGCCTCGGGTGATCAACACGTTGGCCACGACGTGCCTGTTATACGGGTATCAGCTGAAAAAGGACGCCATTGACGAAGAAGTGGTGCGCATGGCCGCAGAGGAAATGGGGTATTAGCACGAAAGGGGCCGAATCGGCCTCTTTTGTGCTTTCTCTTTTCCATAGGTCCATCAGGCGCGCTGGAAATCTTCATCTGAAAGAGCGTGCAAACGTTCCGAAAGAATGTGCAAAATCCGGAACAATCCGCAAAAATTTTGCACATTATTTCCGAATCCGCCTGAAATAATTTGAAAAAGGGATTCTGAAATAATGTGCTAGTTTACACTCAAGGTGAAGCGGGCTCAGCCGGTGTATGTGCTCATGGATTCGTGGTATCCGTCCAAAAAGCTCATCGAAGCCTGTCTGAAACAGGGATTCCATGTCATCGCGATGCTCAAGACGAACCGGATTCTCTACCCGAAAGGCATCGCCATCCAAGCCAAGCAGTTTGCCCGCTATATCGAGTCCAAAGACACCCGCCTCGTCACGGTGGGGCAGGAGCGTTATCGCGTGTATCGCTATGAGGGGGCCATCCATGGCCTCGATGACGCGGTGGTGCTGCTGGCTTGGAAGGCGGATCAGCCGATGGCGCCGGAACATCTTCATTGCATCTTGAGCACCGACCGGGAACTCGGGGACGAAGACATCTTGCGTTACTACGCCCAGCGCTGGACGATCGAGTGCTTTTTCCGGCAGGCGAAAGATCAACTGAAGCTGGATGGATACCGCGTTCGCCACATTCGGGCGGTGAAACGGTATTGGGCGGTGGTGCTGCTCTCCTGCGTGTACAGCATCGCCGAATCCCGACAAAATCTCTCCACCGGGCTGGAGCTTCTTCGGTCGCGGAAAGACCACAGCGTCGTCGAGTTCATTTATGACGCTGCAAAGCAAGATATTCCCATTGATGTGATCAAAAAACAGCTCCGTATCGCGTAAGGGGTACCCTGTTTGTCTCTCTAACCATGGAAATTATTGTAATGAAAAATGCTCATCTACAGTAGTTAAGTGTAAAATTATAGAAGGAATTATATAGATAGGAAGCGAAATAGAGTAGAAAGATAAGGTGAAAAACGAACGTCTAAGCAAGGGATGCTGCTCGATGTAGTATGCTATATCATTTTTCTGTTAGTTGTCTGGCATGTGGCGCACGGTCACATTGATGACTATTATGCGACGCTTATCTCCACCGTTTTCGGCATGGCATACAAGATATACTGCTTTCTTTCTCACGAGTGTTGATTATCCAAAATTAGACATACGCCTTCCATAAATTTGGGCATACTCAAACAAAGCAGCGGCCATCCCGGATTTCCAATCGAGAGGAAGCTGCCCAGAGAAAAAACGGCGAACAAACGAAATGAAGGAAAGAGAGACGTTCGTCCGTTTTTTGGTTTGATCATACAGCCATCGCAGCAACACATACGCGATGAACGCCGCAAACAGTTGGTTGTATACCGCATTTTCCGTCGTGCCAAACAAGGTCGGGACATTCAGATATTGCTTCACCCAACGGAAAAAGATCTCAACAGTCCAACGTTGTTGGTACATGTCGGCAATGGTTTCCGCAGACGCATGGAAGAGGTTCGTCACGACCCGAATGTCGCGGCCATTCGCATCTCGAAAGATCACTACCCGGTGACGCTTGGTGGAGCGGTATTGTTTCGTTCCCAACTGGCACGTGAAGTCGGCTTGAACCGATGAAGATGCGCTCGGAAGGCGGTTCAAGCTTTTTTTCTGATGAAGTTCGATGTTGTCCTTCATCCGAATGACAAAGAGCTGATGCTGCTCCACAAATCGATCGAGGCGTTCGATTTTGAAATACGCCCGGTCTTCCACCAGCACTTGTTGAGCGTTCGTCAACTGTTCTCCCACCGGGCCATCATGACGCAGTCCGATGGTTTCCACCACGTCTGCCGGCAACGAGGATTCCGGCGAATACGCGACGTGCAGCTTCACTCCGGCGCGTTCGCCGTGATACGGAGCCCATGGGAGGCGGTTTTTCCCGACCGTGACGGTCGTCGAATCCACCACCCGAAGCGGTTTGGGAAACCGAAGCGAACGGCGGGTTTGGCGGTTGCACTTGGAAATGATCAACGCCAACAAGCGTTTCATGATGTCATAGGGAACTTCTTTCGCTTTCTTGGATACAGTTGAATAATGGAATCGCGGCAATCCATACAGAGGCCCCACATCGGCTCCGTGGCGAAAGCTTTTCCATTGATGCATGGCGGCCAGCAGGAAGAAGTGAATCAACTCGCGCAACGTAAAGGTTCGAGACGAATCACGATACCCAACCGCTTCGGCAATCAGTTGAATCTCTTCATCCGAAACAAGTTTTTGCATCAAATTCGGGAGTGTGGTATGCTTGTTCATAGAGAGCACCTCCTGGGTTTGTTTGTGTTGCTACTCACATTCTACAGGAAAGGTGCTCTTTTTTCTATACCCTTTGGATTTTATTGGATAATCAACACGCCTGTTTCTTTCTATATTTTGAAGCTCATCAATAAATAGAAAGGTGGAAGCATGAGATGAAAGTAGAATTAAGCAAATTTCGCGTAAAGGAAGGAAAATCGAAGCGGGTGGATGAATGGATGGAATTATTAAACACACATATGAACGAGGTGCTGTTGACGCTCAAAGATGAAAAAATGCATGTCGAAGCGATCTTCCGCGAGCGAAATGAGGAAGGAGAGTTTCTTTACTGGTTCTCTGTTCAGGGAGAAGGCGGGATTTCCGTAGAAGAGTCCGAACACGAAATTGATAAAAAACATTTGGCGTTCTGGTATGAGTGTATTGATGAGGAATATAACGAACCTGTGATCACGACAGAAGTAGTGATGATTCCAGAGCATATTCGTAAGGCGATGGAGTAAGCAAGTTTGAGAAGTTAATCATGAATCTAATTTTTTATTTTATTTTATTAATATTTAAAATAAAATATTATTGTCAAGGGACAACAAAGAATGGGGGAATAACGGAGGCAATCGAAAAGCCGCCCTTGCCTTTATCGAATGTTACCTTTGGCGGTGTTCGGTTGGTCAAGGGTTCGCTTCGCCGAATCCGGCAGGTTTTCTCTTCGACGGGCTCAGGAGGACAAAAAGGTCAGGTTGTCTCTTGTTGGAGAAACGCTTGTGCCATGGTGATCAGCTTCGTTCACTGGGCCGACATATGCGATAGCTCGGCGAGCTCCGGGATGACGACCGGCACCCGGTCTTCGAGCGCGCTATGCGGGCGCAGAAAGATGACAATGATTTGATGAGTGGGAGATGGACATTGAAAAAACGGAAGAAATACGCGGCGGCGAGCGTGGTGTTGGCGTTGGGGCTGCTGGCTCCTTCGTTTGGGCCGACGGCGGTAGGCGCGGAGGAGCGGGACGTCGTCAAGCTGCGCATTTTAGTGGCGTTCCGGTGACGATGCCGGGTTCATGGGGCGATACGCTCGGCGTGATCGACTTGACGGTCGAGCAAGTCGACGGAAAATGGAAAGTGACGCAAGCGAAAGCCCAACTCCGTCCAGTGTATGACAAGGCGACGAAAACGCCGTTGGTTGACAGCGATTCGGCCGTCGAGCAGGCCATTCAGGCGGAGCACGAAGCGACGATCCAGTACGTCCGCAGCCCGGTTGGAAAAACTACGAGCCCGATCAACAGCTATTTTGCACTCGTTCAAGATGATCCGTCCGTGCAAATCGTCACGAACGCCCAAAAGTGGTATGTGGAAAAAATGTTAAAAGGGACGCAGTATGAAGGCCTTCCGGTGCTGTCAGCCGGCGCTCCGTTCAAGGCCGGCGGGCGCGGTGGACCGAGCTATTACACGGATATTCCGGCAGGGGAAATCGCCATTAAAAACGTCGCCGATTTGTACTTGTATCCAAACACGGTGTATGCGCTGAAAATTACGGGAGCCGAGTTGAAAGAATGGCTTGAGTGGTCGGCGGGACAATTCAACCAAATCGACCCGAACAAGACAGGCATTCAGCCGCTTGTCAACAACGACTTCCCGACGTACAACTTCGACATTATTGATGGCGTGACGTACGAGATCGATGTGACCGAGCCGGCGAAATACGACAAAAACCAAAATGTGATCAATCCGAAAGCAAACCGCATTAAAAACTTGCGATTCCAAGGCAAACCGGTGACGGCGAAGATGGAATTTATCGTTGCGACGAACAACTATCGGGCGACGACGAACCGGATCATCAATCCGGGCGGGAAAAACACGATTTTGGCCGCGCCGGATGAAAACCGGCAAGTGATCATCGATTATATTCGCGAAAACGGAACGATCAACCCGTCCGTGGACGGCAACTGGACCTTTGCGCCAGTGAAAGGGAAAGCATCGGTGACCGTTTCCTTTGAATCGTCACTGGAAGCACAAAAATATTTGCCGCCAGACAGCCGCATCCGCTATGTGGCGACATTGTCCAACGGGTTTGCCCAATACGAACTTACGCTGTTGTCTTGGAAAGAAACGAAAACAAACCATTCGAAAGAGCTAGAAAAATCTGGACGTTAAGAAGAGGTTGGAAAAATAGCAGGTGATTTAGGAGGCAGGTGATTTCGTATAAAATACTGCTAGTTCCAGCTGTTTCTTAATTAGAACAACCTTGCGGAATCAATCTTCTTTTTCGGCGAAATGCCGCTGATTTGCTCGTGACAGCCGTTTTTTACCGGCCTTTTAGGTGACACGAAAATGTGACTAAAAGTATTTCTGGCGCTACTGCCATTTTTTCCATTTCGAAAATATCGCCTTTTTGACTGACGATGAGAAGAAGATCTTTTACGTTAACGTCATTTCCGAAAGAAGTCTCCCACCTCAAGGAATGTGAAGAGCGATCGATCAATGAGTAGGTGGGAGATGAATTTCGGTTGGCCATCGCCGATGAATATGATCGTCTATGGTTCAAACCGACACCTTTGGAACGAAGGGAAGCGTAAAGGGTTCTTGTTTGTGGCTTACCGTTCAGTGAACACGCACAAGTCGCTTGAAGCCCCTGCCTCTAAGCGAAGCGTAGGTGGTGGGCAGTTCACTTCTAACAAGGACAGTGAAAAACAGCCGCTTTCGTTGAGCGGGCGGTCATGGAAGGAAAAAAGATGTTCGATTGGGGAAGCGCTGCTTGTCCGACCGGGCGCTACCCATCATCTGCTTTTTCGAAGGCCGGTGGACATCGAGGTTCTTGGGATCATTCGTTTTGGAAAACGGAACGATTTTGTCACTGTATCGGTGGTGAAGCCCCCCACCTTTTGTAACATTGCCCGAAAGCAGTGCCACTGTCCATGGATGATTGTTTGCTAGCTTGGTCAGGAGGGAGACATGTGTTAGGCATTACAAGTTACGGGATGTATTTGCTGGCGTCGATTTTGATGCATGCCACTCCGGGAGTGGATACGATGTATATTATGGGGCGCAGTGTGGCGCAAGGGAGAAAAGCGGGCGTGTATTCGGTGTTGGGCATTTCGATGGGAGTGTTCATTCATACGTTGCTCGCTGCGTTTGGTTTGGCGGTGATTTTGCAGCAGTCGGTTGTCTTATTTACGGCTGTGAAAATCGCTGGCGCGGCGTATTTGGTGTATCTTGGCATCAAAATGATGCGGCAGCCGGCGCCGCCCGCGTTGGAGTCGGGGGAGTTGGCGCCGATGAAGCTGAACAAGATTTATTGGCACGGCGTGACGACGAATGTGTTGAATCCGAAAGTGGCGTTGTTTTTCCTTTCGTTTTTGCCGCAATTCATCGAAACGGCCCAGCCATACGGCCCGCTTCCGTTTCTGCTGCTCGGCGTTTCGTTCGTGGTGACGAGCACGCTGTGGGGGCTTGGCGTCGTCTATGTCGCCGCGCTAGCGACGAAACGGATGCGTCAAAACGCGAAAATGGCGCTTCTTGTCAATCGATTGACAGGGATCGTGTTTATCGGGCTTGGTGTGAAGCTGCTGCAAACGAAAGCGTCGTGAGCGAGGGCGAACGGCGTCAGAAAGCATGATCCTCACCTGCCTGAAAGCGCGGGCGGTGATTCGGTGCGGAGGTTGGCTAGAGGAATGGGGACGGATGACAAAGGAATAGCGGTGATTCTCCTTGTGGCGGGAATCGGGGTGTTTCCGTTTGGGATCGTGATCATTAAGCAACAGTGGGAAGAATACAAGAAGAAGGAGGGGCGTGAGCGGAGAATAGTCTTGTTTTTTGAAATGATCGATCTTTGGTCAACATGGGTGCTATTTCTCTCCCTGCTCCTCATATTGGGAGGCGCGGCACTGTTGTGGAGATGAGCAGAAAAGAGGGCAGCCGCCCTCTTTTTTCTTCCGCTACGACCGCTCGCTGACGGCGATTTGGATGCCGATCAGCGCGAAGATGGCGCCTTTGAGCCAATGGATTCGCCTAGTGATGGCGGTGTGGGCCGAGAGCCATTGGCGCAGTTTTTCCGCACCGATGCTCACTAAGGTGAAGACAGCGAGAGCTTGAACGAGAAAGATGACGCCTAATACGAGCATTTGCTGCGGGATCTGGCCCGCTGACGGATCAACGAACTGCGGCAGGAGCGCCAAAAAGAAGAGCGACACTTTCGGATTGAGCACGTTCATGACAATGCCTTTTTTGTACAGCGAGGCGTATGCCATTGGCTTCTGCCGCCCAAAGGAGAGGCCCTCGTCTCGTTCACGGAACGCCTGCCAGGCCAGGTACAGCAAATACACAGCGCCTGCATATTTGACGACGGAAAAGGCCAAGGCGGATTGGTAAATGACGGCCGAGACGCCGAGCACCGCCGCGCTGATATGGACAAGCAGGCCGGTGCACAGCCCGAGCGCGGTGGCGATGCCTGCGTGTTTGCCTTGCGACACGCTTTGGGCGATGACGAATAAAATGTCCGGGCCCGGCGCCAATGTAAGCAATATGGCGACGCTGAAAAACGACAAGATGACCTCCATTTCCATCGGAAATCCTCCTTTTCGATCGGTTTTGGCGGGGCGGCCGTGAAAGGCGGTTATGTATATGGATTCGCGAAAGAGGGGGCGGTTCCTTCCTGAACAGTAGTGATCAAAGCGAAAACCGGTAGATTCTCGTGGAAAGATTCGTTTCGTTTTCGCATTGGATTTTCCCCGTGCAGCCCCTGCATCCAGTTTACAAACAACTGTATCCAGGCGGTTCGGCTGATGCCGACCGACATTCACCCCCTCTTTCCCTTCGCGTTGAAGCGAGGGATTTCTTTACAAAGATTGAGTTAAATAGTGGTAGATATACGGCAGTTTCCAATTGTATAATATTGTTATATTTTCCTATATAGCAACAAAGGAAAGGGGGTAGCCGGTTCGAGTGAAAGATGGCATGGCGGCCGTAATGAAAGAAAGATGGCATGGCGGCCGTAATGAAAGGGAAGCGAAAAGAAGGGGGAGCAAACACGTGAAATGGTTGAGGGCCATCGGCCTGTCGCTGCTGCTGCTCGGAGTCTATCATTCCGCTGTCTCAGCGGAAACAGTGGATTCCGTCAAGCCGCCGTCTTCGGTGAAGGATGTCGTTGTAAAGTTTTCCGAGCCAAAAGAAATAGCGGCAAACGAGTTGGTTGTGAAGTTTAAAGAAGGAATCAGCGAACAACGGCGGGAAGCGCTGCTGCGGCTGTTTCGGGCTGCCGAGCTTTCGTTCATGGACATCGGGAACTTTTCCCTGGTCAAAGCGCCGAAAGGCACGGATTTGAAAGGATTGGCGGCCAAACTCGTCCAACTTCCGGAAATTGAATCGGTGGAACCGAACTACGTGATTGAACGGACTTATACGCCGAGCGATCCAGGGTACAGCAAACAGTGGCATTTGAAAAAAATCAACGCCCCGAAGGCGTGGGATACGACAAAAGGATCGGGGCAAATTACCGTGGCGGTCGTCGATGACGGGGTGCAGATGAACCATCCCGATTTGGCGGGAAAAATTGTATCCCCCTACAATGTGCTGACAGGGGCGAAGTCGGTCCCAGCTGGGGAGCATGGCACGCATGTAGCCGGCATCATTGCCGCGTCGATCAATAAAAAAGGGGTCGTGGGCGTGGCGCCGAATGTGAAAATTATGCCGGTGAACGTGTTCGAAGGCGATGGGGCGACGAGTTACGACGTGGCGTACGGAATCGTGTATGCGGTAGACCACGGAGCGAATGTGATTAACCTCAGCCTCGGGTTGTACTCCGCGACAGTGTACGAAGCAGAAGCGGTGCAATACGCGGTGTCCAAAGGAGTTGTGCTTGTCGCGGCGGCGGGAAATGACGATATAGACTTCCCGGTGTATCCGGCTGCGTTTGACCCGGTCATCGCCGTGAGCGCTACGGACAGCAGCGATTGGATCACCGATTTCTCCAACTACGGCGATTACATTGACCTCGCCGCCCCCGGAGTCAACATTTATTCCACGTTTCCGGGAAGTTCCTATTACAGCCTGACTGGGACATCGATGGCGGCGCCGATCGTATCGGGCACGGCAGCGCTCGTGTTGTCGAAAAATCCGCTGCTGACGCGCGGGGAAGTCGAGAGCATTTTGCGAAAGTCAACCGTCGATCTGGGCGGTAAGGGATGGGACGTGTTTTATGGGTATGGAAGAGTGGATGCCTATAAGGCGGTGCGGAACACGCCTTCGCCGCTGTCTTCGATTTCGGCGGCAGGAACGTTTACAATGAAGGGAAATAACAAGGTTGGGTTTTCGCTGTCCGCCTATAGAAAAGGGCTGAAAGTGACGGCGTACGTAAAAAACAGCAGGGGGTACGCCGTCCGGACGATCGCCAAAAACAAGCTTTGGAACAGCAACCGCATTTCCTTGTCGTGGGACGGCAAACAAGATAACGGCGCATTTGTCGGAAGCGGCGCGTATACGATGGTCGTTCAAGTGTCGAACGGGCGCGAAACGGTGGCGAAAACGAAGCAAATCAAGGTTGTAGACAGCGTGGTTCCGTCTATTCAGCTGTCATCTTCCACTGTATCGTTCTCGCCGAAGGCAAAAGGGAAGGTGTCCATTCCGTTTGCGCTCAACAAAAAGGCAAGCGTCACGGCGCAAGTGTACGATTCGAAAAACAAGCTCGTGAAAACGATTTGGAGCAACAAATGGCTTTCCGGCGGAAAACAGACGCTTGTTTGGGACGGGAAAAATGCGAGCGGAAAGCTGCTGCCTGACGGAACGTACCGGTTGAAACTGTCCGCAGTGGACGACAAAAAACGCAAGGAAGCCGCGCGCAGCCTCTCGGTCGTGATCGATACAAAAGTCGCCTTTAGCGGCGTGTCGCTTGGCCAAACACTGTTTAAAATGGACGGGGTGGCGAAAGCAAGCTTCCGGATGAATCTGAAAGAGCCTCTCGTCGTTTCTGCCTACGTGAAAACAGAAAAAGGAGCCATCAGCAAACAGCTTTTGCGCAATAAAAAATACAACAGCGGTTCTTATACGATCAGCTGGGACGGAAAAGACAACAAAAACGCCTTTGTCAGTGAAGGAAACTACTATTATACTGTTGAAATTGCCGACTTGTGCGGCAACAAGCTTGTGGTCCATACGGCGAAATTTAAGGTGGAAGATTGGCGCAAGCCAACCATTCAGGCACCGGACGATTTGTATTATGTCCAGCAAGGGCCATTTGACATCCCGTATACGCTGTCGAAGGCGGGCAGCGTCACGGTGGAAATTTACCAAGGTTCGTCCCTCGTGCGCACCGTTCTCTCTGGATCGCAGCAAGGCCCGGGAAGCAAAAAGGCGGCGTGGGATGGGAAAGACGGAAGCGGCCAGTATGTCGCTGACGGGCAATATGAGGTGCGCATGAAAGTGGTGGACGCCCGCGGGCAGCAGGCTTCCTTCACGAGCCTCCTGCACGTCGACTTGGCCAACGTGGCCGCGCCGCAAGTCGTCTGGTTTTATGAAGAAATGGGAAGCGAAGTCCATTTCCGGCTGTCCACGCCAGCGACGGTGACGGCGGAAATTTTCAATGAGGCAGGGGAAAAAGTGCGGACGATCTGGACGGAACATCCGCTTAACGCCGGCGATCAAGTGCTGACATGGGATGGATTGAACGACAATGGCGAAACCGTGTTTTACGATGACAGCGTCTATACGTTCCGCATTGCCGCCCGGTTTGCGAATGGGGTGATCGAAACGACGGAAGGGAAAATCGATAACAGCGCTGATCCTCCATGGCTCGTTTCTTCCCTTTACTCTTTCACCTATGACAGCTATGGCAACCGGACGGCCTTGAACTTATCGATTCGCGTCACGGAAGCCGTGACGGCTACGTTATTCGTCTATGACCCGTACGGCGATGCGTACATTGATGAGAAGACCTATTCGCTGAAGGCCAATGTGGAAACCAACATCGTGTATGCGAAAAAAGACAAATACAGTGACTACTATTACTTGCTTGCATACAAAGACCGTCTCGGTAATGTTTACGTCTACGGCGTGGACGAAACGGAAGAAACGGGATATGCAGCTTCGTACCGCCTGCAAAAAGAAAACGGAGCCAAAAACGGGTTAAAACGATCCGTGAACTGATCATAAAAGACCGCCTTGCCGATTCGGCATGGGCGGTCTTTATCATTGCGGCTGCTTCTTTTTCTCCAAAAACGCCTTCCCATAGGTTCCGTGGTCGTGGAGCATGGTGTGCTCGACTTGGATCGTGGCATGCTCAATGCCGTATTTTTCCTTCAGCATTTCATTCACCGCCAAAATGACACAAAGCGGCTGGATGTGCTCGCTGACAAACACATGGGCCGACAGCGAGTAATGGTCGGTGGAGATGGCCCATAAATGCATGTCGTGCACGTCTTCGACCCCTTCGATCTGTCGAATGTCGGCGCGGATTTGTTCGAGATCGAACCCATCAGGTACGGCTTCCATTAAGATGAGATACGATTCACGCATAATTTTCGCCCCGCCTGTGAAAATGATGGCGGCGATCACGAGGCTGATGATCGGATCGAAAATCGTCCAGCCAGTGAAGTAAATGAGCAGCGCGGACACGATGACGCCGATCGAGCTGATTAAGTCGCCGATGAAATGCCAAAGGGCGCTCTGAACGTTCAAGTTGTCTTCTTCTTTCGTGCTCCGGCTTAAGACGATGGTCAACGTCAAGTTAACGATGAGGCCGATCGCCGCGATTCCGAGCATAAGACGAAAGTTGATCGGTTCAGGATGAAGAAAACGCTGAATGCCTTCCCATAAAATCCACAGCGCAATGACGGCCAACGTCAGCCCGTTCAAAAACGATGTGATGATTTCAAATCGCAAAAAACCGAACGTAAAGCGGCGGTTCGGCGGGCGCGTTGCCATGTAGAGGGCGACCATGCTCAATCCAAGCGCCAATACATCGGATGCCATATGGGCCGAATCGGACAAGAGGGCGAGCGAGTTGGAAATCAGTCCGCCAATGATTTCAACGGCGGTGAAAAACATGGTCAACAAAAGCGTCACCCAGAGCGCTTTTTTTGATTCATGTTGCGTTTTGACGTGCGGGAGATGGTGAAAATCGTACAGTGTTGGAGCCATAATGCACCTCCGTTATTTATAAATTATAATATAAAAATCCGCTTGTGTGCAAATGAAATTTCGACAGCGAGAAAGAGCGGTTGTTGGAATTTGTCTAAAAATATAGACGAACAATTCAAGGAATGAATCCTGCTGCTGGCGAATAGGAGTCAATATTGTGTATGGCCATCATCTTGCTTCAGAAAGGATGCGATCGAACTTGATTGCGGCGAATCCGACGGATTTGGAAGTGTATTTGTTTCATGAAGGCAGCTTGCATAAAAGCTACGAGCTGTTTGGCGCCCACGTGATCGATGAGGGCGGAAGGGCCGCCACCCGCTTTTGCGTCTGGGCGCCGCATGCGCGCGACGTGCGCCTGGTCGGCAGCTTTAACGGCTGGGACGGGGCGAAGTTCCGCCTCACCAAAGTGAACGATGAAGGAGTATGGACGATCGTTGTCCCGGAAAACTTGGAAGGGCATTTGTATAAGTATGAGATCGTCACGCCGGATGGGCGGGTGCTGCTGAAAGCGGACCCGTACGCGTTTTGCTCCGAATTGCGCCCCCACACCGCCTCGATTGTCTACGATCTGAAAGGATACCAGTGGAACGATCAGTCTTGGCAGCGGAAGAAGCGGCGAAAGCGGATTTACGAGCAGCCGATGGTCATTTATGAGCTCCATTTTGGTTCGTGGAAGAAAAAGGAAGGTCGTTTTTTGACGTACCGTGAGATGGCCGACGAACTTATCCCGTACGTGCTAGAGCGTGGATTTACGCACATTGAGCTGCTTCCGCTTGTCGAGCATCCGCTCGACCGTTCGTGGGGGTATCAAGGGACCGGCTATTATGCGGTGACAAGCCGCTACGGTGCGCCGCATGATTTCATGTATTTCGTCGACCGCTGCCATCAGGCAGGAATCGGGGTCATTCTCGATTGGGTGCCGGGGCATTTTTGCAAGGACGCCCACGGGTTATATATGTTTGACGGCGCCCCGACGTACGAATATGCGAACGAAAAAGACCGGGAAAATTACGTCTGGGGGACGGCGAATTTTGACTTAGGCAAACCGGAAGTGCGCAGTTTTCTCATCTCCAACGCCTTGTTTTGGCTCGAGTATTACCACGTCGACGGATTCCGCGTCGATGCGGTCGCGAACATGCTGTATTGGCCGAACAACGACCAGCTCTATGAAAACCCGTATGCGGTCGAGTTTTTGCGCAAGTTAAACGAAGCGGTGTTTGCCTATGACCCCAACGTCTTGATGATCGCTGAAGATTCGACCGATTGGCCGCGGGTGACGGCGCCGACGTATGACGGCGGGCTTGGCTTTAACTACAAGTGGAACATGGGCTGGATGAACGACATGCTGAAGTATATGGAAACGCCGCCGCATGAGCGGAAGCATGCACACAATCAAGTCACCTTTTCCCTCCTTTATGTGTATTCAGAAAATTTCATTTTGCCACCCGTGGTGCTAGTTGAGCTTTAGCGCTCAACTAGCCCAAGTGTAACCAGGGAATAAGCTAACAATATACCGTCTAGTGCCACTTCAAATCCGATAATCGAATTGGCTCGGATCCCCGTGATGCGATAGTGGTCAACCAGAACCGAGAACACCGTCTCGATCACTTTGCGTTTTTGTTGGATCCATTTCTCCCATGCCTCGGACGCACGATGTTTCTGGTTTTTTCGAGACGGAGTCCAAAGCGCCATTTGGTATTCTTCGTACAGCCTTTTTTGCAAGTCACGGCTAATGAATCCTTTGTCCCCAAAGTTATACGGGTGGGGAATTTGGGTCATCACGCTTTCGGCTGCGATTCGATCGTGGCAAGATGCTTCCGTCACCACATACCCCATTGGCAGCCCTTGATCGGTCACTTGAAGGTGCAGCTTCAACCCGTAGTACCATTGCTTTTTGGAAGCGCAATACCCGATGTCGGCGATCTCTTGAAACCGTTTGACGCGATGCATTCTTGCCGTATGGCACAACGGGAGCGGCAAGCTGTCCACGACGGCATAGGCATGATGTTGGCCGCGTTTTGCTCACGACGGCAATCCATTTGATAGCGAAGCCAAGCGCCCGGCAGCGGCGGTTATACCGGGAACGTTCGAGAAACGAGACGTTTGTGAACAAATTTCCCGTGACAAAACGATGCCATGCCCGTGAAGTAAAACCGAGCAGCTTTCCTAAAAGATGAATGGCGATGATGACAGCGTCCTCTTGCTTGACCAAATGGCGATTTCGACGATGAAGATGCACCTGAATGCATGAAAGTTGAGCAGAAACAAAAACGAAAATGGCGGCATATTGCTTTTGAATCTTGGCTCGATCTGTAGTAAAATGAAAGTGCTCTTGCATAGGGATCCTCCCTCTAGAAATGTTGATTTATCAAGGCTTTTCGGCCCCTCAGGGGTGTCCAAAAAATATTTTTCGACAAAATCCCTTACATCCTTTTTCAGTTTTGTGGATATCTTACAGACCTAGGGTGCGCTTCGCGGCCACGGATGGGTATATTTTCCTTCCGTGGGGAGAAGCGTATTCGATGCACCCTTTGGATCTCCGCGTCGCTGATGAGGACGAACCCTCCCATGTCTCCGGGCGTCTTCGCGCCAACATTCCCTCGTTCGGTCTCGTCATCAGGCGGAGGCCGGCCAAGCTCCTTTAGGGACTCAAGGTCGAATGGATGAAATCACGCCAGCTTCTCCGGTGTCATCTCGTTGTCCAACGATTCTTCCGTTCGCAGGGGGAGGCCTTAGGCCGCCCGTTGCACCTGGGACAAGACGTCCTGTTTCATTCGCTCCGCGTCAAACGCTTGTTTCTTCGTACAAATCGCAAACAGCACATTCAACAGCTTCCGGCACAAGGCGACGATGGACTGCTTTCCGGTCAGCGGATTGACGGATCGGGTCGTATAATACTCATGCAGCTCGCGAAACGCCTCGTTATGCCGAATCAGCGGAATCATCGCCCGAAACAGCACCGAGCGCAACCGTTTCCGTCCCCGTTTGGAGATGTGCTTTTGCCCTTTGCGCTGGCCGGAGGAGTTCTCCTTGAGCGTCAGGCCCGCCAACTTCACCAATTGGCGCGGGTCCCGATAATGGGCGAAGCTGCCGATCTCCGCCAGCAGATCGATGATCGTGGCGTCTCCCAACCCGTCGACCGTTTTCAACCATTGGTACTCCATCGTCGTTTGAACCAATGCCTTCAACTCGGCGTCCAGTGCAGCGATCTCCGCCTCCAATTGGCGGTATCGGCGGACGAGCGCGGCGATCTCAAACCGGGCCATCGCTGTCCCTTCCGTCACCCCAATCGAGTCCTTCGCGGTGTTGATCAACGCCTGAATTTTGGCCTTCTGCGGGCATTTCATCCCTTTGCTTTGCCGGTACACCTCGATGAGCTCCTCGGCGGTCCGACCGGCCATATCAGCCGGAAGCGGCGTCCACTCCAACACCGAAAGCGCCGTTTTCCCCAAGTCACGAAACACGGTCCAAAACTCTGGAAAATACCGATCCGTCCAGCGGACGATCGCGTTTTTCACCGCCGTCTGTTCCTTGCGGAGCTTCTCTTTGAGCGTGCTTCCCACGCGCAAATCGGCTTCGATCTCGTGCAGCAGCCGGGGAACGAGGAATCGTCCGTCTTTTGCCAGTCTGGCAATGACCAGGGCGTCTTTGGCGTCGTGTTTCGTCGGCAGGTTGTCATCAAGTTCTTTCGACCGGCACACATGCGCCGGGTTGACCATGACCAACGGGATCCCGTGCTCCTCGAGGAAGTAGGCCAGGTTCAACCAGTAGTGCCCGGTCGGCTCCACCGCGACGATCACCTCTGACTTCCCAAACGCTTGCATCGCCTCCTGAATCGCTTTATACAGCTGCTGAAACCCCTCTTTCGACTGGAAGATCGGGAACGACTTGCGAAGCACGCGCCCCCGGTCATCCACGAAGCAGGCGTAGTGGGTTCGTTTCGCGATATCGATGCCCACGACAAGCGTTTGTTCCGTAACTTGATCAATTTTATAGTTTTGTGTACAATTCATCTGAAGTCCTCCTTGGCATGATGGTAGGTATTGTTTGACACCCCTGCATCATACCAAGAGGGCTTTTTTTGATCAAGTCCCCGGAAAAGCTCCTAACGGGAATGCTCCTTTTTAATGGTTGGTTGCACTTTCATTTTAAGGGGATCCTCATGCAAGGGCTATTTTTATGCTTGTTTGAGTTTATCTAGCACCACGGGTGAATTATATTGAACAGTACGACCCGGACTACGTGCTCGTGCTGTCCGGCGACCACATTTACAAAATGGACTATCGGCAGATGCTCGACTACCATATCACCAAACAGGCCATGTGACGATTTCCGTTATTGAAGTGCCATGGGAAGAAGCGAGCCGGTTTGGCATTATGAATACGAATGACGAGATGCAAATTGTCGAGTTTGCCGAAAAACCGGCGGAGCCAAAGAGCAATTTGGCGTCGATGGGCATTTACATTTTCAATTGGCCGCTGTTGAAAGAATAGTTGAAAATCGACAACGATGACCCGCATTCGTCGCACGATTTCGGCAAAGACATCATCCCGCTTTTGTTTCGCGAACGCAAGCGGTTGTTTGCCTACCCGTTCCAAGGCTACTGGAAAGATGTTGGCACGGTGAAAAGCTTGTGAGAAGCGAACATGGACTTGTTGGATGAGGACAACGAGCTCGACTTGTTCGACCGCTCATGGCGCATTTATTCCGTCAATCCGAATCAGCCGCCGCAATACATTTCCCAGGAGGCGGAAGTGGCGAACTCACTCGTCAATGAAGGGTGCGTCGTCGAAGGGACGGTCAAGCGTTCATTGCTGTTTCAAGGCGTCCGTATCGGCAAAGGAGCGGTCGTGAAAAACAACATTATATGCAAAAGTGCCAAATCGGCGACGGCTGCGTCCTCGATGGCGTCATTATCGATAAAGACGCCAAGGTCGAACCGGGCGTGGTGTTGAAAGGAGCGGCTGATCAACCTAAAGAAACGTATCAACCTAAAGAAACGTTCAAACGGGCGTTTGTGGTGCGGGTCGAGGCGCTGTGCGGCAAACCGTTTGCCGAATCGACGGCGCGCGATCATTATCACGTTCTCGGCCAGATGGTGCGCGAACATATCAGCCGCCATTGGATCACGACGAATGAACGCTACCGGGCGCAACGGTGGAAACAAGTGTATTATTTGTCGATTGAGTTTTTGTTGGGTCGCCTGCTCGGCAACAATTTGTTAAACCTCGGCGTCCGTTCGGTCGTCGAGGAAGGATTGCGCGAGCTCGGCATTCGCCTCGAAGATGTCGAGGAATGTAAGGCGGACGCCGGGCTTGGCAACGGCGGGCTGGGGCGGATGAGCGCCGTCAACATCGCCCACTCCGGCTACTTTGCCAGCGATCGGACCGTCGCGGAATACGCGGCTGAGATTTGGGGCATTTCGCCGTCGATGTAAAGCCCGGCGGGAAACAGGCGCCCCTAAAGACGAGCGCGGCCGCTTCGAATCATCTCAGAGGCGCAAACGACCAGCCGCTCGCCATCACGAACTTGTCTTTGGCATGATGAACCTTTTCCGTCTGAGCCGGTCTGAACGATCGATTCCGCCGTTTCCAAACGCCGGGCTTGGGACGGTTTCCTGTGCGGAGGCAAAACAGCGGCCAAGGAGCGACGGCTTGCAGCGGAAAGAGGTCGGATGTATGGCTGTTGCCGGACTGCGGCGGCAACGGCATAAACGGAACGGGGCCGCCCTGTTGGAACGCCCCGTTTCGCGTTGGCGGAACCGGCCGGCGTTCGGTTTGAACGCCTGATTTTGTTTCAATCGTCGCCGTCTAGCCAATCGCCGATGCTGCCAAGGATGCTGCCTTCGCCGACCGACCGTCCGCCGGCGCTCGGAGCGGCGGCAAGCACGCGGTCAGCGAGCCGGCTGAACGGGAGCGACTGCACCCACACCGCCCCGGGGCCGGTGACGGTCGCCAAAAACAACCCTTCCCCGCCGAAAAAGCCGGCCCCGAGCTTGCGTTGAAACTCAATGCCGACGGAAACCCCTTTGGCGGCGCATAAAAACGAGTCTTTTTGGCAGATGAGTTTCTCGCCCAGTTCGCTCAAGTCGACCGGAATGATTTTTCCCGGATACGGAGCGGCAAAGGCGACGCGGCGCTTGCCGCTGCCTTGATTTGTAAACACGGTCATGAACAGACTTTCCCCGGTGAGCAGCCGTTTCCCGGCGCCGACGAGGCGGCCGAGCAGTCCTTTTCCGGCTGAGGAGCCGTCGCCAAAGACCGTTTCCATCGCGATGTCGTCTTCCATCATCATCATGGCGCCCGCTTCCGCAATGACGCTTTCGCGTGGATCGAGTTCGATCTCGACAAACTGCATGTCATCGCCGTACAGCCGGTAATCGATCTCATGGGCATTCATCGTTTCTCCTCCATCCAAAGGTTTTTGCAACATTCCGTTATGTACTACGGAATCCGCCCCTCCTCCGTTTCAAACAAGCACGGGCAACCATGTGCCCATCGTTTGGAAGGCGGCGCGAGAACCCGTGCTCGTTTGAAAACAGACTGGCCCGTTGGCGAGTTTCCCGCCATTGGAACATGAGGCGCTTGTTGTCAGCGGACCATGGCAAGGCGTGCGTCCCACGTTGGAAGTCGGCCTTTGGAGCGCGTCAAACTGAACCGGCCGCCTGGCCGCATTCCCCACTTCAAGAGGTCATCGCACGGAGGCCCTTTGTCTACGGATTGGGTTCCCCGAAGTTTTGCTGGGTCGGGCGCTCATCGTAGCGGCGATAGCTTTCGTTCACCGTATACGGGTCTTTTTCATACGCCGGCAAGTCGCCGATGTTTGACATGATGCCTTCGTCATCCAATATGTTTTCGAGCCATTCGTGCTCCCGCGTCGGATACACTTTGACATTTCGCCCGTACAAATCGACAGCAGCGAAATTTTCCAAATCCTCGACATAGCCGACGTGCTCCTCCGATTCGGCGTATACTTCTCCGTAATAATCAACATTTTTGCCAAGGTCGGACGGCGTGTCCGATGAACCGTAGCGGGCGACTTCCTGCCAAGCGTCTTCGGCGTCATAGGCGACCGATTCGTCGCGGTCGTCAAAATCGAATTTGCCAAACGGCGGCATGAGTACCCCTTCTTCGAGTGGCCGCTTTTGCGAGATGATTTGGTCCGGGCTGTGCTCCCGGCAATAAAGCGTTGTCGGCAACGCCTCAAGCCGCTCGTACGGAATCGGCTGGCCGCATGTGCGGCAAATCCCGTACGTGCCGTCATCGATGGCTTTCAGCGCCCGCTCGATCTCGCGGAATTCGCGCTCTGTATGGTCGTCCAACGCCAAATCTTTTTCCCGCTCATACAGTTCAGTCGCCTCATCGGCGGGATGGTTGTCGTAGCTTGCCAGCTCGCCGACCGCATCGTGGGCGTGGCTGCGCGTCATGCCGAAATGGTCGTTTTGATTCAGCCGGTCTTCAATGTCCCGCTTCATCTCAAGCAATGTGGAGCGGAAGGCGGCGAGTTGTTCGTTCGTCAACATCGGTTGCAACCCCTTCCTTGCAGCGTCTGTCTTGCATGGATTCAAACTTGAAAATGTCTGGAGCCTTTCAAACACAGGGATCGTTTCATCCTTCCGTTGGCGGCGAATGGTTTCGCCGCGGGAGCCTATCTATATGGTGTAGTATGGGCGAAAATCAAAAAAAAAAAACACGGCCGTTTCGACCGTGTTTACAGCCATTGGCCGACAAGCAAGCCGATGGCGAGCAAAAAGCCAAATTGTGTATTCGTTTGCGCTGTGGCCTTCATCGCCGGCATCATCTCCGCCGGTTTCGTTTTACCGATGAATCCGCGCGCCGCGGCCGCTGCTTTTGGCGCGCTCAGCAAGACGAGCATCGCCCAAAACGGCACGATGCCCAACAGCACAAGCGCCACCGTCCAAAGAAACGCGGCGGCAAACATCATGGCAAGCACGCGGATCGCCCAGTCGCGGCCGATTAAAATGGCGAGCGTTTTTCGTCCTTTTTCGCGGTCGCCGTCCAAGTCGCGAATGTTGTTGGCCAGCAAAATGGCGCCGATGAAAATGGCGACCGGGATCGCCACGAGCACCGCTTCTTTGCTCACGCCGCCTGTTTGGATGAAAAAGGAAATTAAAATGATCATAAAGCCCATGAAAAATCCGGCGGCGAGTTCGCCAAACGGTGTATAGGCGATCGGAACAGGACCGCCGGTGTAAAAGTAGCCGGCCGCCATGCAGACCGTTCCGACAAGCGCGAGCCACCAACTGCTTTGCGCGCAAATGTAGACGCCGATGAGCATCGCTGCCCCAAAGCAGGCAAACGCCAACGCCAGCACTGTTTTCGGCTTCAGGCCGTCACGGACGATGGCGCCGCCGATGCCGACCGATTCCGGCGAGTCAAGGCCGCGCTTGTAATCGTAATATTCGTTAAACATATTCGTCGCCGCCTGAATCAACAACGAGGCGGCCATCATGGCGACAAACAACAGCCAATTGACAGACGTTTCTCCCATCGCCAGCACCGTGCCGACGCAGACTGGCACAAACGCCGCTGTCAGCGTATGCGGACGCGTCAGCCGCCAAAAGACGCGCCAGTCGCGGCGAGCCGGCGGTCGGTGGCCGATATGTGTGACTGGTTGCATATCCATTCCCCTTATATTCCTTGAAAATATGATCGGTTTCCGCGCAAAATAAGTGTAGGAAAAGGTTTTAGGCGTGTCAACCCTTTCTGATAGATAAATGATTTCCTATTATATATAATGGATAATGGGAAGTAGGGGATGGAGAGGGAATTTTACGAAAGAAAGCGTGAGGATCGTGGCGATTGGATTTCAACATACACTCCAACAACAACTGCACGAATTGGTGGTGCGGGCGGCGCGGCCGTTTGTCAGCTGGACGGAATCGTTGGAAGGCGTCGATCCGGTTTCTTTTTTTATGCAAGGGCCGTCTTGCGGATTCCGCGAACGGTTTTTTTGGTCGGACCGAAGCGACGGCACCATCTTGGTCGGCCTCGGCTCGGTGCATGCAATTGAGACGGGGGAAAAGGACGGGCGGTTTCGCGAGGTCGATGCGCGCCGCCGGCAGTGGGCCAGCCAAATCGAGCGGCATGGCGACACGGATGCGCCGCCGCTGCTGTTCGGCGGGTTTTCCTTTGATCCGCACCGGACGCCGACGGACGTATGGCGCGGGTTTTCAGCCGGAAAACTGATCGCGCCGGCTGTGCTTCTTTCGATGCGGAACGGGCAGGCGAAGCTGACCGTCACGCTGCCTGCCGGCGGTGGGGGGCGGGAAATCGAGCAGGTCGGCCGGCTGCTTGGGCGAATCGCTGCACCGCCGCTTCCGGCCCCCCTTCCCGCGCTCGTCGCGGCTCGGGAAGCAGACAGCGGACGGTGGATGGAGGCGGTCCGACAGGCGATCGCTTCGATTCGCGCCGGGGCGCTTGACAAAGTCGTGCTCGCCCGCGCCCGGCAGTTGACATTTGCCGGAACGATCGATGCTGGCTCCGTATTGGCCCGGCTTCGCGAGCAGCAGCCGTTTGCCTACTTGTTTGCCTTTGAACAAGACGGCCGCTGTTTAATCGGGGCATCGCCGGAGCAGCTCGTCCAAAAAGAGGGGGAGACGTGCCGTTCGATTTGCCTGGCGGGATCGGCGCGCCGCGGGGCGACGGTCGAAGAAGACGAACGGCTCGGCGCCTGGCTGCTTTCCGACCGGAAAAACCGCCAAGAACATCAATTTGTGGTGCGCATGATCAGCCGCTTGTTCGCCGAGGTGTGCGAGGCGGTCGAGATGCCGGACGGGCCGCAGCTTCTCAAGCTTCCTCATATTCAGCACTTATGCACGCCGGTTGTCGGCCGCGGCTGCCGGGAGCCGTCCGTGTTGCGTCTGGTGGAACGGATGCATCCGACGCCGGCGCTCGGCGGGACGCCGCGCGAACGAGCGATGGAAACGATTCGCGCCCTCGAGCCGCTCGAGCGCGGGTGGTACGCCGCTCCGATCGGCTGGGTGGACGCTTATGGTGACGGGGAATGGGCGGTCGCCATTCGGTCGGCTTTGCTTGCTGGCAGTCAAGCGTTCTTGTTTGCTGGCTGCGGCATCGTCGCCGACTCCGATCCGCAAAGCGAGTACGAGGAGACGAACGTGAAAATGGCGCCGATGTTATCGGCGTTAGGAGTGATGCACCATGACTGAGGCGTTGTCGTTGTATGTAGCCGCTTTCGTCGATGGGCTTGTGCAAGCCGGGGTGGCGGAGGCGGTCATCAGCCCCGGATCGCGCTCAACGCCGCTGGCGATGGCGATCGCCGGGAACCCCGCCCTCCGCTTTTCGATGCACATTGACGAGCGGTCAGCCGCCTTTTTCGCCCTTGGCATGGCGAAAGCGAAGCGGCGGCCGGTCGCATTGGTGTGCACCTCGGGCACGGCGGCGGCCAATTACTTGCCGGCGCTCGTCGAAGCCCACTATTCGCGCGTGCCGCTCGTCGTGCTGACGGCGGACCGGCCGCATGAACTGCGCGATGTCGGCGCGCCGCAGGCGATCGATCAGCTTCATTTATACGGCCGCTATGCAAAATGGTTTGTCGATTTGGCGCTGCCGGAAGAAGCGGAAGGGATGCTTCGCTATGCGCAGGCGATGGCGGCAAGGGCTGTTGGAGCGGCCGCTGCTGCGCCGGCCGGTCCGGTGCATGTCAATTTGCCGTTCCGCGAGCCGCTTGTTCCGGAAATTGACGATGGCGTCTGGGAGCGCGTGCAGGCGCTTAAAGGGGTGCCGCGTGTGGTGAACGGCCAGCCGACGGTTTCTGATGAAAGCGCGGCCGGCCTGTATAAAGAGCTCGCCGCGGCTCAACGCGGGCTGATCATCTGCGGGCCGCTCGACCGGCCCGGTTTCGCCGAGGCGGTCACCGCGCTCGCGCGGGCGCTCGATGTTCCGATTCTCGCCGATCCGCTGTCGCAGTTGCGCGCCGGCGCGCACGACAAAACGTATGTCATTGACAGCTATGACGCGATTTTAAAAGACGAGGCAATCGCGTCCAAGCTTGTGCCCGATGTCGTGCTCCGCTTCGGCGCCATGCCGGTGTCCAAGCCGCTGTTGTTATGGCTGAAGCGGCATCGCTCGATCCGCCAAATCGTCGTCGATGACGGCGGCTGGCGCGACCCGACGCTGTCGGCCGCCTGCATGGTGCAAAGCGACGAAACAGCGTTGTGCCGGCAGCTGTTGCGTGTGGCCGAACCGAAAGCGGCCTCAAGCCCCTGGTCGGCGGCATGGCGGGAAATGAACGACATCGCCCGCACCGTGTTGCGGCAGCACTTGCCAGAAACCGAATGGTTTGAAGGGAAGGTGTTCGTCGAGCTTGCCGAATTGTTGCCGCCGGACGCGTTGCTGTATATCGGCAACAGCATGCCAATCCGCGACGCCGATACGTTTTTCTGGTCGACGGACAAGCCGCTCCGCGTGCTTGCCAACCGCGGCGCCAACGGCATTGACGGCGTCGTCTCGAGCGCCTTGGGGGCCGGCGCCGCCGCGGGGCCGCTTGCGCTCGTGATCGGCGATTTGTCGTTTTACCACGATTTGAACGGGCTGCTGGCAGCGAAAATGCACGGATTGCAGGCGACGATTGTGCTGTTGAACAACAACGGCGGCGGCATTTTCTCCTTTTTGCCGCAGGCGCGTCATGAAGGGCCGTTTGAAACGCTGTTTGGCACGCCGACCGGTTTGTCGTTTTCCGATGCCGTTGGGATGTACGGCGGACGGCACGCAACGCCGCGTACGTGGGACGAATTTCGCCGTCAAGTGGCGGAATCGTTTGAAGCAGGCGGGCTTCATGTTGTCGAAGTGCGCACGTCGCGCGCGGAAAATGTCCAAATGCATCGTTTTTTGTGGGAACGTGTTTCCCAGGAAATCGCGAAATTTCTCGAACATAAAGGAATGGTTTGATGTGGAGCTGAATGGGGTTCGTTACCATGTGGAACAATATGGCGAAGGGGAGCCGCTTTTATTGTTGCACGGGTTTACCGGCAGCGCGGACACATGGCGGCCGCTCCACCCGTTTTGGCGGAGGTTCCGCCTGATTGCGGCGGACTTGCTTGGGCACGGGCGGACGGAAGCGCCAAAGGACGCCCGGCGGTATCGGATCGAACGCGCCGCCGACGACTTGGCGGCGTTGCTTGATAAGCTTGGCGTCGAGAAAGCGAACGTGGTCGGCTACTCGATGGGCGGGCGGCTGGCGTTGACTTTCGCCATGTTGCATCCGCACCGCGTCCGCCGCCTTGTGCTGGAGAGCAGTTCGCCGGGGCTGCAGACGGATGCGGAGCGGCGCGCCCGGCGAGAGGCGGATGAGGCGCTTGCGCAGCGGATCGAGCAGGAAGGGGTGCGTGCGTTCGTCGACCATTGGGAGCGTCTTCCGCTTTTTTTCACGCAACAGGCGCTTCCGGCGTCTGTAAGGGCGGCGGTCCGCCGTGAGCGGCTTCGCCATACGGCTGAAGGGCTTGCCAACAGCTTGCGCGGGATGGGAACCGGCGTGCAGCCGTCTTGGTGGGAGCGGCTTAGGGAACTTGACATGCCCGTGCTTCTTGTTTGCGGGGAGCGTGATGAAAAGTTTTGCCGCATCGCCGCCCGCATGCATGAGCGGCTGCCCGACAGCAGGTTCGTCTGTGTTCCGGGAGCCGGACATGCAATTCACGTGGAACAGCCCGGTGTTTTTGCTACAATAGTAAGTGAATTCATGACAAAGGGGGAAGTGTAAATGCCGTTTGAATGGGTGAAGCAGTACGACTATGAGGACATTATTTACGAAACGTACAACGGCATCGCCAAAATTACGATCAACCGTCCGGAAGTACATAACGCGTTTCGGCCGAAAACGGTGAATGAGATGATCGACGCGTTCACAAAAGCGCGCGACGATTCGAATATCGGCGTCATCATTTTGACCGGCGCGGGCGGAAAAGCATTCTGCTCGGGCGGCGACCAAAAAGTGCGCGGCCATGGAGGATATGTCGGCGAGGACGAAATTCCGCGCCTCAATGTGCTCGATTTGCAACGGCTCATTCGCGTCATTCCGAAACCGGTCATCGCGATGGTCGCCGGCTATGCCATCGGCGGCGGCCATGTGCTCCACGTCGTCTGCGACTTGACGATTGCGGCCGACAACGCGATTTTCGGCCAAACGGGGCCAAAGGTCGGCAGTTTTGACGGCGGTTATGGGGCCGGCTATTTGGCGCGCATCGTCGGCCATAAAAAAGCGCGGGAAATTTGGTATTTGTGCCGCCAGTACAACGCCCAAGAAGCGCTCGAGATGGGGCTTGTGAACAAAGTCGTGCCGCTCGAGCAGCTGGAAGAAGAAACGGTCAAATGGGCGCAAGAAATTTTGGAGAAAAGCCCGACCGCCATTCGCTTCTTAAAAGCGGCGTTCAACGCCGATTCCGACGGCCTGGCCGGCATTCAGCAGCTTGCGGGCGATGCGACGCTTCTATTCTATACGACGGAAGAGGCGAAAGAAGGAATGCGGGCGTTCAAGGAAAAACGGAAGCCGGACTTCGGCCAGTTCCCGCGTTTCCCGTGAGAACGGACCAAGCAGCTTGATGCCGCATCAAGCTGCTTTTTCGCATCTCGCTGCCAGCGGGGCACATAAGGAAGGAACAACCTCGCCCCCGGAACAGGACGTTTCCACAGCGGCGGGTGTTTTTTGGCGGGAGCGGCGGCGCCTTGTGCGATGGGCTGGCACGCCAAACGGCCGAAAGGAGGAGAACGCATGACCACAATGCCAAACTGGCTGAAGCAGCGGGCGTTTTTAACCCCGGAGCGGACGGCTGTTCGTGATCGAGAGCGGGCGAAAACGTTTGCCGAACTGTACGAAGCGTCGGCGTCATGGGCGCGCCGCCTCGCTGCAGCGGGCGTTCGGGAAGGCGACATCGTCGCCATTTTGATGAAAAACCGCATTGAAATGATCGAGATCGTCCACGCCTTGTTTTTGCTCGGCGCGCGCGCCTTGCTGCAAAACGTGCGTCTCACGTCTTATGAGCTCGGCTGGCAGCTCGATGACAGCGGCGCGCGCCTTGTCATTGCCGATGAGGAACTGGCCGGGCGCCTTGGCGGCGACGGGCGGGTGATGACGACGAGCGCGCTCGCCGCGCTTTCGGAAGTGGACGTTCTGCTCAAGGAAACGCTCGAGTTGGACGAGACGGCGACGATTATGTACACATCCGGAACGACCGGCACCCCGAAAGGCGTGCTGCAAACGTACGGCAACCACTGGTGGAGCGCGGTCGGCTCGGCGCTCAATCTCGGGTTGCACGAAGGCGACTGCTGGCTTGCGGCCGTGCCGCTGTTTCACATCAGCGGCCTGTCGATCGCCATGCGCAGTGTCATTTACGGCATGCCGATGTACATTCAGCCGTCATTTGACCCAAAGGAAGCGAACGCCTTGATTATGAACGGAACGGTGACGATCATGTCGGTGGTAGCCGCCATGCTGCAACGGATGGTGGCGGAGCTTGGGGAAGCGCGCTATCCTGATACGTTTCGCTGCATGCTGCTTGGCGGCGGGCCGGCGCCGCGCCCACTGCTTGAGACGTGCAAGGAAAAAGGCATTCCGGTGTACCAGACGTACGGGATGACGGAGACGTCATCGCAAATTGTGACGCTGGCGCCCGAATACAGCCTGACGAAACTCGGCTCCGCCGGCAAGCCGCTCTTTCCGGCCGAGCTATGCATTATGCAAGACGGAAAACAAGCTGCGCCGTATGAAGCTGGGGAAATTGTCGTCAAAGGACCGAACGTGACGAAAGGATACTTGCACCGCCCCGAGGCGACGGAACGGGCGATCCGCGGCGGCTGGTTTTACACCGGGGATATCGGCTATGTCGACGAAGACGGGTTTTTGTACGTGCTCGACCGCCGCTCCGATCTCATTATTTCCGGCGGGGAAAACGTCTATCCGGCCGAAATCGAAGCGGTGCTGCTGTCGCACCCCGATGTCGAAGAAGCCGGCGTGACCGGCATCGACGATGACACATGGGGGCAAGTGCCGTGTGCCTTTGTAGTGCTGAAAAAAGGCGCTGCGGCTGATGAGCATGGGCTGAAGCAGTTTTGCCGCGAGCGGCTCGCCAAATACAAAGTGCCGGCGCGCATTTATTTCGTCGACGCGCTGCCGCGCAATGCGGCGCAAAAACTATTGCGCCGCGAATTGAAAACGTTGATTCCGGAAGCAGAAAAGCGAGCGTCCCGTCTTTAAGCAGGGCGCTTGCTTCGTCTGTTTGCCCGCCTTACACGTCATCATCCGTCCATCCGATCTCAGCCGCTCGATAAGCGACAAGCCGTTTCAAATCCGGCGGCAGCGTCTCGAACGAACCGAATTCGTACTCCCACAAATTGGCGAACGAGTCGATGCAACGTGGGGACGCCATCGGGCGAGTCCGCTTCATTTCCTTTTGGAACGCTTGAATGAGACTGGCGCGCTTGTCCACCGTCATCCCCCTCTAACGATGCAAGCGCCGCCCGCAACACCGGGCAGCGCTTTATTTGCTGAATCGTTACGCTTCATTGGAAGGAGTAAACGTTTTGCAGTCCGTTTCCGACGAATCAGACGCCATGTTTCCGGCATGGCTGACCACATAAATGGACTCCGCGCTGCAACGGTTCCCTTCCGCCCAATAATGGCAGTTGCGCACTTCGCAAAGAACATCTTTCGCCATGGTCATCCCCCTTGTCGTGATGAAATCGCCCGCGTCTATAGTTTGACGCATTTGCAGGCATTTTATCCATCTCTAATCGAGAAGACTCCCGCTTGGGATCAACGGAAGCAGGGGCAATCGACAGCTTCCATCATGGTTGTTCTCCCACGCCTCCCCAAATATAAAAGAAGGATTTCGTGCAGAAATGGCGTTTCCTTCTTTACCATCGTTGAAGCGGGGGCTCATCGCCCAAAAAAATGATGAAAATATCTCTTGTTATAATTGACATAGAAAATCATTCTCAATTAAAATAAAAAAGAAAGAAGCGAGCAAAGGAGGCTTTCGTGATGGCATCACTGCTTGTTGTCGGAGCCGATCATTTAGGCCATATTACCGATAAATTGGAGCGTTCCGGATTCCGGGAAATCATTCATCTCAATGGACGAAAAGTGAATATGGTGAAACGCGACATTCCGGAGCATGTCGACGCCATATTGGTCATGATCGATTACGTGAACCATAATTTGGCGAAGAAAGTGAAAGAGAAGGCGAAAAGCAAAGACAAGCCTATTTATTTTGCGAAACGGTCATGGAGCTCGATAAACGCCGTGTTGGAGCAGCTGGGAAAACATGCATGAACAAACAGGAGGCGAGCCATGGTGCCTATCCATCACGAGACGTTGGATGTCTGGCCGTATGCGTTGCGCCGGTTTCTTCGCCGCGTCATTCAAGCGTATTGCGACACCGCCCCTTCGCTGCGGTCGCCGCTTTGCTTGCTCCGGTTGATTGATCAGCACCGTTCGCTCCTTCCTTTGTCGATGTTTCCGACGCCGTTGCATTACGGACTTGTGTTGGCCAAGGTGACGGATCATTTGCTGCAGTTTTTCGGTTCGATGGAAGAGGCGGCATGCAAGCCGCTGCTGCTGGCGGACGGCGGATTGGGCGAAGAAGCGGATCGGGAGTTGTACATCGTTTACCGCGACCGGGTTCGTGTGCTGCTGTGGTGTGAGGAAGAGGAAGCCATTCGGCGATGCAAAGAAACGGCGTCGTCCTTATGCCGCAAAACAATCGGACGTTGTCCGAACGAACTGGAATGCTGCTTTTTATGGACGGGCGGACGCCGCATTGAGTGGATTCCGGCTTAAGGGAAGGAGAAGAGGCATGAAAAGCGTCTTTCTCGGGCGGAATGTGATGGAACGGATTCCGGCTTGAATGAAGGGGA
Organism: Geobacillus sp. FSL K6-0789; assembly: GCF_038593135.1. NCBI lineage: Bacteria > Bacillati > Bacillota > Bacilli > Caryophanales > Anoxybacillaceae > Geobacillus > Geobacillus sp. FSL K6-0789. Next base: position 2,498,088 of record NZ_CP151966.1, on the reverse strand, counting down.
TCGCCGACGTATAATGAAATAGATTGAAAATGAAAATCGTTATTTTTAAATAAAATGGGGGAGCAAGTTATGAAACGCATGCCTTGGAAAATCATGGCCACGTCGGCGGCGGCCTCGCTGCTTTTGGCGTCCGGCTGTTCCGCCGTCGGGGAGAAAGAGAACGGCCGTTCAGCGGAAGCGCCGCGCCTGCACGTGCCGGTGGCGGACGATCATTTTGATACGGCCGGCAATATGTTTGCCTACTCGGAATTTGAACTTTCGGGCGAACCGCTCGCTGAAGGGCTCGGGCTTGATTTGGACACCCTTGACGCGAGAAAGCCGGATGAGCCGACGAAATTTGACTATACGGCCGGCATCGAGTCATACGAGTATTCCGAAGAAGCCATGTATGAGGTGACAGAAAAGTCAGGGCTCGGGCTCCATCTCATCAACGGCCCGATCGCCAAGCAACGGGCCGAACAGCGGCATAAGCCAGCCGATGAAGCACTCGCCGACCGTTTTTATGAGCTTGCGGACAGCGTCGGCTATCCGCGCGAGGAAATTTTCCGCAACATGTTCCCGACCTTCATCGAGTACGCCGGCGGCGATCCGCATTATGCGCAAAAGGTTGACACGGACGTGTACGCGGAAAATGACGACGGTACATACGTTCCCGTCTATCAAGTCGATTTCCAATCGCTTCGCTGGGATCGCGGAAAAATGGACAAAGTGCTCACGCCATCGGCTTACGGCGGTGTCTTTTTGAAGCAAGCGCTTTGGGCCGGCGACTTTTTGGGGAATTTTCATCAAAAAGACAGCGATGAAGAGGTGGAGGCGAAAACGCCAAACGACGATCAAAGCGGGAACGTCGCTCTTGGCGTCAGCTCCGCCGACGGGATGCAAGGGATGATTTTGACGGAACAAATATGGAACAAGCTGGCTTTTATCCGTGACCATTTATTTTATGATGCGAAGCAACAGGCGTTGACGAAGGCAGCCGGCAGCCGCTACAACCCAAGCGGGGGATTCGTCTATTTGCCGCACGCGGTGGAATTGGCTGAAGGGGGAAGCGAGCTGGCGCCGGATGCGGCGAAGTTGGTCGTCAAAGATCCCCGCAGCTTGCTTGAGGACCAATGGCTCATGCTATGGCCGGCGGCGGAGTTTTTCGGCATGACCGACCAGCGGCCGGAAAACAAAAACCAAAACCCCGCGTTTTTGGCCGTGTTTGACGGAAAACCGTTCCCGAAAGCGGCAAAAGAAAATGTGGATGCCGATCCAGCCAACGACCGCGTGGCCGACGACCCGTATTCCGTCAACCGCGACGTGCTGCTGCAAGTGTTTCGCAACATCGATGCCATGCATTTCAATGAAAAAGCGGGCGCGTTTGTGACCGAACATGACGGGCGAACGCAAGGAAATCGGGTCGATACGTTCCAAGCCGGCTATACAATGGAAGCGCTCCGCATCTTCGAACGGGCGATTGACGGGATGCCGGTCGGCTATGCGAGCGGAGAGAGCGCCAAAGGGCTTGGCACGCCGGAAGGAAAGCGGGCGCTTGAGCTCATCCGCCGGCAAGCGGATTTTATCATGCACAACTTGATGCGAAAAGACGGGCTTGTCGAAAACGGCTATACGATCGGCCAAGGGCCGGATCAAGACGAGCCGACGCTTCTTGCCCAGCTTGGTGCGATCCGCGGGCTTACGGCGGCGTTTTTGGCGACGAAAGACGAAGCGTACCGCGATGCGGCGCGCCTTGTTTATGAGGCGATGGACCGCCATTTTTGGGATCAAAAATGGCACGTGTACCATACGGGAGAAACAGAGGATAAGTACACCTCGTGGCTCGCCGGCGCGTTGTCGGGGGTGTTCCGCGTGGCGCTGCAAAACTTGAACAACGACCAAGCGGATGAGACGGCGAAATCCCTTGACCGCGAAACGATCATCTCCCGTTACGTCGACTTTTACGACCGAATCGTCGATGGCCCGACGCTTCAGGAAGGGATGCAGGCAAGTGAGTTTTGGGATACGGGAGATGTCTACATCAAAGGGAAAAAATTGGGCAACACTGACCGCGACCATGTGCCGCAAGTGCAGGCGGCCGGCGGCCCATACGGCGTGGCGCCGGTGTTGCGGACGGTCAAGGTCGATGTTGGATCCGGCAACAAATAACAGAAAGAAAGCGGCGAATACGACTGAGATTCGCTGCTTTTCTTTGTAAAATTGAGGATGGTTATCATTTTCGTGAAAAAACGGGGGAATATTGAAATGCGAAAATGGTGGTTCGCCGCGGCGATCGCCGCGCTGTTGGCCGGCTGTCAGGACGAAAAGGCATGGCATGAGCAGCCGAAAGTGGTCAGACACGCCCCGGCGCACGGCGACAACATCGCCGTAAGCAGCGACGGGCGCTATGTCTACACCGCCAACATCGATGTGGATACAGTGACAATCATCAACGCGAAAACCAAAACGAAGGAAGCGGAAATTCCCGTCGGCCGCGAACCACGCCAGCTGGCGCTCAGCCCGGATGGACGGACGCTGTATGTTTCCTGCATGTACGATGATGAAGTGGACGTCGTATCGCTTGACAAGCGGACAGTCGTCGACCGTTGGAAAACGGGGATCGAGCCGTTCGGCATCGTCACCAGTCCAGATGGGGAGGAAGTATATGTCGCCAACTACCGCTCGGGCACGGTCTCGGTGTTTGACGCTGAGAGCGGGAAGCGGACCAAAGACATCCAAGCGGGCGATCGGCCGCGGGCGCTGGCGCTGACAGCGGACGGAAGGAAGCTGTACGTGACGCAATATTTGGCGGCTAAAGTCACCGTGATTGACACAAAGAAACGGCGGGCGGTCAAGGAAATCGCCCTCGCCCCGTCGCCGGATAAAGCCGATCGAAAAAAGAGCCAAGGCATTCCGAACACGCTTGAGCAAATCGTCATCGCCCCGGACGGCAAAAAAGCGTATATTCCGCACTTATTGACGAACATCGATACGCCGATCCAATTTGAGGAAACGGTGTTTCCGGCCATCTCGGTCATTGATGTGACGAACGACGTTGAGTTGCCGGACGAGCGGAAAGAGCTGTTTGCCGCGATCAATGTCACTGATGTTCATAACGAGACGATCATCGTCTCCAATCCGTACGATGTGGCGTTTTCCCCGGACGGCGGCAAAGCGTACGCGGTCATGTCTGGAAGCGAGGACCTCGTCGTCTTTGACTTGCGCCGCGGCGGCAAGGCGACGCAAATTTTGCGACGCATCCACGGCAACAATCCGCGCGGGATCGCGATTTCGCCGGATGGGAAGACGCTTTACGTCCACAACGCCATGAGCCATGATTTGGCCGTGATCAAAACCGGAGGAAAAAGCCCATATGCGAAAGCGAAGCAGGAGAGCGGCACGATCCGCCTCATTGCGAAAGATTCGCTCTCCCCGCTCGTGCGTGAAGGAAAAACGATCTTTTACAGCGCCAACAGCGACGAGTTTGCCATCAACATTACAGGAAACAATTGGATGAGCTGCGCTTCGTGCCATAGCGACGGCGACATCAACGGCTTGACGCTCATGACGGCGAAAGGGCCGCGCAACGTGCCGAGCAATATTTTGGCGACGAAAACCGGGCTGTTTATGTGGGATGGTTCGCGCGACGATTTTACCGACTACATTCATACGGTGCAAGGCGAGATGGGCGGCATGACGGCGATCGACCCGTCCAAGCCGCTGCCGCCGAACGTCCAGCATATGTTTGACGCCATTCTCGCCTACTTGAACGACCCGCGTTCGTTCCCCGTGCCGAAAAGCCCGTATCGAAAGGCGGACGGCAGCTTGACGGCGGAAGCGAAGGAAGGGGAGCGCCTGTTTAACGGGAAAGGGAATTGCTTAAGCTGCCATGGGGGCGAGTATTTCACCGACAGCGTCAAGGCGGTCGGGCCTGACGGGAAATTGACGACTGCCAATACCGCCTACTTGCACGATATCGGCACGGCCAATCCGAAGGACCGCGCCTCCAAAGGCGACGCCCGCGCCCGGTTCACAAACCCGCGGACGCCCAAACAGTGGGATACGCCGACGCTGCGCGGCGTATGGGCGACAGCCCCGTATTTGCATGACGGCAGCGCGAAAACGATCGAGGAAGCAATCCGGCGCCATCGGACGAAAGAAATGCAAACATTGACGCCGGGAGAAATTGCGGCCATTGCGGCCTATGTCCGCTCGCTGCAATAGTGAGAGTGATGGGTGAGGAAAAGGGTGCTTTTCTTTCTGCAGGGCAGAAGATCGCACGTCATAAAGGAAGGTGTCCCACGCGTGTTGGGGACACCTTTTTCCTTGTTGTTTTGGCCGTACATAGCGCTTATCGTGCATAAACAAACGCCAGAAATAGACGAAGCCGGGAAACAAAATGAGAAAGCCCACGAATCGAAAGAGGCAGGCGGTTGTATTTCAATAAAGGGCTTTTTGCAGCACGTGGAGATTCTCGGCCATAAGAGCAAAGTAATCTTTGTGGGCTTTTCGATCTTCATCGGTCAGCGATTCCAAGTTATGCAGACGGAGCGGCTTGGCGCCGATTTCGTTCTGAATCACTTCCGCCGTTTTGGGACGAACATTTTGTTCGAAAATGACATAGCGGATGTGATGCTGTTTGGCTGTCTGGATGAGCTGAGTCAGCTCTTTTTGCGATGGTTCGTTGCTCGGAGAAAGCCCGGAAACACTCAGCTGTTTGATTCCGTAGCGGTCTTCCCAATATCCGTAAGCTTGATGGGAAACGAGTATCTCTTTTCTGGGAGCTTTCTCCACTGTTGAACGGAATTGCCCGTCAAGGCGCTCGAGTTTCATCTTTAACGTTTCAAAGTTTTGCATAAACAGGTCTTTTTTTTCAGGTTTCAGTTCCATCAGCAAATCGCGGATGTTCTCGGCGATCGAAATGGATCGGATGGGGTCAAGCCATACGTGAGGATCTTTGTCTCCGTGTTCATGGCCATGTTCTTCCTCATGTCCCTCTCCGTGTTCATCTTTGTGCCCTTCGCCATGCGCATGCTCCTGTTCATGGTTCGATTCAAGCAATTCGATGCCGTTTGTGGCAACGAGAAATCGGACGTGCTCATTTTGTAATGTTTCCTGCAGTTTTTCGGCGAACGGTTCCATCCCGTGGCCAATGTAAATGAAGGCGTCCGCATCGGCAATCTGCTGCACGGTTTTGGTTGTCGGTTCGAACGTATGGGATTCCACTCCCGGCGGGTAAACGCTTTTGACGTTCACGGCGTCGCCGCCGATTTTTTTCGTAAAGTCTTCAAGCGGATAGACGGTTGTATAAATCGTCAATGGGTCGTTCGATGTTTGGGCCTTATGTGCCTCCGGTTTTGCTTGGCAGCCGTATAGCCAGGCGCTTGCCGCCAAAAGGAAAGACAAAAGAATGGATGGTAGTCTCATATTGAACTCCTTTCTGGGCTCAAGGATGTCCGCATTTATTATATCGTAATCATTACGATTTACAGGATTAATCATATAAAAAAATCAAGCAAATGGCAAGGCCATTAAGTGATTTTGTTTCTTTTCACATGTTCTGATGATTCAGGAACAGGATCAAAACCGCCCGGATGGAACGGATGGCATTTCAAAATGCGCTTCGCCGTCAGCCATCCCCCTTTTATGGCGCCAAAGCGCCGGATCGCTTCGATGCCATAGTTCGAGCAGGTCGGATAAAAGCGGCATGTCGGCGGCTTGAGCGGAGAAAGAAAGCGTTGATAAAAGCGGATGCACCAAATCAGCCATTGGCCCATGTACAGTTCTCCTTTCTGTGATCATCATGATTACAATAGAACAAACCGTTCTTTTGTTCAAGAAAAACAACTGTCGTTCGCTCGGAAGGGAGCGCCGACTCAGCCTTGCTTTTTGGGCATAGACGCCAAGCCGAACGAGAGGCAAAAAAGATGCGGAACGTTCCTCGTCTTGGTTATGATAAAAAAGAGAATAAATAACTAGGAGTGATTGACATGCCTTCACCGGTGGAAAGCTTTGAATTGGATCATTGCGCGGTCAAAGCGCCGTACGTTCGGCATTGCGGCGTTCACAAAGTCGGCAGCGACGGCGTCGTCAATAAGTTTGACATCCGTTTTTGCCAACCGAACAAAGAGGCGATGGATCCGGCCGCGATTCATACGCTCGAGCACCTGCTTGCGTATACGCTGCGCCGACATGCGGCCAAATATGATCATTTCGATATTATCGACATCTCGCCGATGGGCTGCCAAACCGGGTTTTATCTTGTCGTGAGCGGCTCGCCAACCGTGGACGAGATCATTGATTTGTTGGAAGAAGCCATGAAGGACGCGCTCGCCGCGACGGAAGTGCCAGCCGCGACCGAGCGGCAATGCGGCCAAGCGAAGCTGCATGATCTAGAGGCGGCCAAACAGCTGATGCGCTTTTGGCTTTCGCAAGAGAAAGAAGAGTTGAAAAAGGTGTTTGGTTGATGAACAAGCCAGCCCCGCGCCGCTACTGCGGCTGCTTCGGGCCGGCTTGTTGTTCGCCGCCGTGTTCATTCGGGTGCGGATCGACCGTATGCTTGTAGGCATACGCTTTGGACGTCGTGACGACCGCCAGCACGAGAACGACAGCGGCGATGATGAGGCAAACGATCAAGGTCCAGTACATCATGACGCCCGCCTTTTTTCTTTTTATCTTAATTAGGCGAGAAGACTCCCACTTCAACGAAGCGAAGCGGAGTAAGTGGGAGATGAATCGCCTTAACTATATTTTGCTGAAAATAGGATAGATTCAGTAAAATATAGTATAATATAGTTAGATGGGAGGTGAAAAAATGTATTTTTGTATCAAACAACAGCTAAATGGTTTGACCAAAGAAGAATACTTGACTCTTCGAGAACTGTGCCATATTGCCAAGAACATGTACAACGTCGGATTGTACAATGTCAGACAATACTATTTTGAACACAAGGAATTTTGACGGCGATGAGATTCCTGAATATAATGCCGACAATCCAAAAGAATATAAGTTCAGCGGCAAACGTATTAAGCGCGGCTTGTATCGAACAAAGTCTGGCAAACTAATTAATGCTGATGTCAATGGCGCATTAAACATCTTAAAGAAAAGTAAAGCTGTAGACCTGAGTGTCTTATGCTCTAGCGGCGAAGTGGACACGCCTCAAAGAATAAGGATTGCTTGAAGCAGTCAAACTTCTTTGGAAGCCCCCACTTCAAATTTTCGCTAGAAAATTAAGTGGGGGTAGTTCACTATACCATATCTGGCAGAGCTGGCGTTCATATTTCCGGTGAAATCGGGCAAGCTATCCATCGACACATTTTCCATGTTTCATCAACAAGCCAGCTGGGTACAAGAACCATAAGGAGGAGTGAGAGGATGACAACTCGACTGATCGATCTTGTCAACAAGCAAATCGCCAACTGGACTGTGTTGTACGTGAAATTGCACAACTATCATTGGTATGTCACCGGGCCGCAGTTTTTCACGCTGCATGAAAAATTCGAAGAGCTGTACAACGAAGCCGCGATCCACATTGACGCACTGGCCGAGCGGCTGTTGGCCTTGGGTGGCAAACCTGTGGCGACGATGAAAGACTGCCTCAAGCAGGCGTCCGTCAAAGAAGCAGCCGGGACGGAAACGGCGGAGCAAATGGTCGCTTCGATTGTCGGCGACTTTGAAACGATGATCGGCGAATTGAAGGAAGGCATGCAGCTGGCGGATGAAGTGAACGATGAAACGACGGGGGATATGCTGCTTGGCATTCATCGCAGCTTGGAAAAACACGTCTGGATGTTGAAATCGTTCTTAGGACGATAAGAATGAGGAGGCTGTCCTCAGGCCGGGGGACGGCCTTTTGCTTCGTGCAAGGCGATCGAGCTGTTGAAAGATGAAATAAAATGAGCATAGTTTTCCCCGATTGCCCCACACTAAGCAAAAAGAGCAGAAGGAGTGAACGAAGGTGGCAGACGAACGGAAAAAGACGTATTACGTGTCGATGGCAACCGGGGAAATTTCCCAATTGAAAACCGCGTCGCCGTGGGACTTTCAAATCGAGGCGACTGATGAGGAAATCGCCCGCCTGCGCGAGTATTTCGACCAGAACTACTCGACCGACTGGCAGGCGTTTTGGCGTGCCCACGTGCCGTATATTCAATACCATTACGACCGGGAAAACGATGCGTACGACCGGACGATGGTCGACATTTACAAAATGATTTATGAGCTCGGCAACGACGAAGCGAAAGCACACATCCGCTCGATAGGCATTCTTCCGGACGAAAAAGAAGAGTAAACGCCGCGAGTCGAGCGGCGTTTTTCTGTATAATGGGGAGAGGAAAGGGGAGAGTCCGATGCATGAATTTCGCGATTATTACGGACATCGCGTTCGGCTGGCCTTTGCGGATCATCCGTTTTCCCCCTCCCCCGGGCATGTATGGGTCATTTGCCGCTATGGCGGGCGATGGCTGTTGACGGATCATCCGCGCCGCGGCCTTGAGTTTCCCGGCGGCAAGGTGGAAGAAGGGGAAACAGCGGCGGAAGCCGCGGCCCGCGAAGTGATGGAAGAAACGGGGGGAATTGTCGGCCGGCTCGAATACATCGGCCAATATAAAGTGGAGCCGGATATCGTGAAAAACATTTATTTTGCCGACATCGCTGCGCTCGTCGAGCGGGGGTCGTATTTGGAAACGAACGGTCCGGTGCTGCTTGAGGCGCTGCCGGATGACATCCGCGCCGATCAGCGTTTCAGCTATTTCATGAAAGATGACGTGCTTTCACTGGCGCTTGCCAAGTTGAAACAGCGCGGGCTGATCGATTGAAAAGGGGCGCCGATCGGCGGCTCCCGAAGATGGGCTTCCCAAAAGCGGCGGATGCCGGCTCATTGGGACGACAGGAATGAAACGAGACGCCCGTCAACATTCGGCGAGCGTCCCGCTAGCGGCGGTTTCCCCATTTTTTTTCGATCAAGGCGACAAGCTGATACATAATGGTCGACAGCAAGGCGACGATGAGCAGGCTCATCAACACAAGCGTGAAGTTGAACACTTGGAAGCCGTAAATGATTAAATACCCAAGCCCTTGCTTGGAGATGAGAAACTCGCCGGTGATGACGCCGACCCAAGCGAGGCCGACGTTCACTTTCAACGTCGAAATGATCGCCGGGAACGACGCCGGCAGCACCGCCTCTTGAAAGCATTGGTAGCGGGTGGCGCCGAACGTCCGCAGCACTTTCAAATAGTTCGGATTAACTTCTTGGAACGCCGAATAGACGACAATCGTTGTGATGATGACCGAAATGACGACGCCCATGGCGATAATCGACGTAAATCCCGGCCCAAGTGCGACGATCAAAATCGGCCCGAGGGCGACTTTCGGCATGGCGTTGAAGACGACCAAATATGGATCGAGCGTTTTCGCCAGGCGCGGAAACCACCAGAGGACCGCGCCGATGAGCGCCCCGCCGGCGGTGCCGATCAGAAAGCCGAGCAACGTTTCAAACAATGTCGCCCACGTGTGGACAAACAGTGAATGATCGCCGAGTTTTTCGCCAAACAGCTTGGCGATGGCGGAGGGCGAACTGAATAGGAGCGGATCGACCCAATGAAAGCGGCTCGCCGCTTCCCAGACGGCGAAAAAGGCGACAAGTAGCGCCGTCTGCCAAAGGCGGATCACTCGCCGCTCTTTGCGCAATGCGGCGAGGTATTCACGGTGCAGCGACTGGATGCGGTCAGGAGCTTGATTCAAGAGCCTCCATCTCCTTCCAAATGGATTGGAACAATGGCGAAAACGCCGGATGCTGGCGGGCGGCAAGCGGCGGGCGGCCGCGCAGTTCATCCGGGATGACAAACGTCCGCACAAGGCGCCCAGGGCGCGGCGAAAACAAGAAAATGCGATCGCTCATGGCGATGGCTTCTTCGATGTCATGGGTGACGAGCACCGCTGTTTTTTCGTATTGTTTTAACGTCTTCCAAACGAGTTCTTCCAGTTTCAGCTTTGTTTGTTGATCGAGGGCGGAAAACGGTTCATCAAGCAAAAGCAGCTTCGGGTCGGTCGCCAACGTGCGCACGAGCGCCGCACGCTGGCGCATGCCGCCGGACAGCTGGCTCGGGTAATACGACTCGACGCCGCCAAGGCCGATCTCCGCCAGCAGAGCGAGCGCCCGTTCTTTGGTTTGAGCAGTTAGCGTTCTAGTCATTTTTAAGCCGAGAAGGATGTTTTCTTCGATTGTTTTCCATGGGAATAGGTAGTCTTGCTGAAGCATGTAGCCGACCGCGCGCCGCGCCGTCGGCGCGGCCATTCCGCTCGGCCAAATCGGTTGGCCTTCGATGTGGACCGCCCCTTCCGTCGGTTCAATCAGCCCAGCGATGATGGACAAAAGCGTCGTTTTGCCGCAGCCACTTGGGCCGAGAAAGGAGACAAATTCTCCTTTCTCGACGGACAGCGACACATCATCGAGTGCAGTGACGGCGTTCGTTTTCGTCAAATACGTGTGCGAAAGGCGGTCGATGGCAAGAAACATTTCGTTCACCTGCTTTCGTCACTTGTTCATCGCGTTTTTGGCAAACGACGAATCAACAAGCGTGTTCAGGTCGATGCGCTTCGGCAGCTCGCCGGCTTCGGCCATAATGGTTTGCAAGTTGTTCCATTCTTCTTCATCCAAAATCGGATCGGTCGCATAGGTCCCTTGGCTTTTGTAGCGCTCAACCACTTTTTCGATGATGGCCGAGTCCGTGTCCTTAAAGTACGGTTGAATGGCTTTGGCAATTTCAGCTGCGCTGTGCGATTCGACCCATTGCTGCGCTTTGTAGATCGCGCGCGTAAATTTTTCAATCACGTCTTTGTTTTCGTTCATGTAGCTTCGTTTTGCCATATACGACGTGTACGGCACGCGCCCGGATTCGGTGCCGAATGAAGCGACGATATAGCCTTTCCCTTCTTGTTCAAAAATGCTCGCTGTTGGCTCAAACAGCTGGACGAAATCGCCGGTGCCGCTCGCAAAGGCGTTGGCGATATTGGCGAAATCGACGTTTTGAATGAGATGCAAATCGTTGTGCGGGTCAATGCCGTGTTTTTTCAGCACAAACTCGCCGACCATCTGCGGCATGCCGCCTTTCCGTTGGCCGAGGAACGTGCTTCCTTTCAACATCTCCCATGTAAAGTGGCCGATTTTTTTGCGCGAGACGAGAAACGTTCCGTCCGTCTGGGTCAGTTGGGCAAAGTTGATGACCGGGTCGTCCGTTCCTTGGCTGTAGACGTAAATCGACGTTTCCGAGCCGACAAGGGCGATGTCCGCGCCGCCGGAAAGCAGCGTCGTCATCGTTTTGTCGCCGCCCCATGTCGTCGTCAGTTCGACATCCAGCCCCTCTTCTTTAAAGAAGCCTTTTGCCAGGGCGACGTACTGTGGTGCGTAAAAAATCGAGTGCGTCACTTCGGCGAGCCGCACTTTTTGGAGCGGCTTTTCGCTTTGGCCCCCGTCATTCGTGCAGGCGGAAAGCGGCAAAAGCAGCAGAAGCGAGCATAACCATACGGCCCATTTTTTCATGTTCGTTAACCCCCCTTGGTTCGCATGCGGTAAACCGTGGTTTCACCTTATCGTATGCACGCAGCCAAAATGTGTGAATGTCTAGAAAAAATGGGCGGTCGAACGAGAACGGGCGGCGGTCGGGACGCTCCTCGCGCTCGAGGGCTTTTTCAAGCTGACGCTCGGCCAAGGGACGGCATGCAAGAGCGGCGAGGCAGTTGGACAGCCCCACTTGCCCTAATGAAAGAAGGCGTTGGGGGATGATGACGGGTGGTTCGCATCATCTGTTTTCGCGTAGGAAGGAGGCAGGCGTATGGACGGGGACATCATCGACCAATACCGGTTTCCGTCGCCGCATCCGGGAATCGATGTGTTCTTTGTCACCTATATGTCCCAAGGGCTGAAGGTGAAAGGATTTTTAGCGGCGCCGAAGCGAAAAGGCGTTTATGACGGGTTTTTGTATTTGCGCGGCGGCATCAAAAACGTCGGGCAAGTGCGGGTGCCGCGCCTTGTCCAATTCGCTTCGCACGGGTTTGTCGTCTTCGCTCCGCTCTATCGCGGCAATGGGGGCGGAGAAGGAAACGAAGATTTTGCCGGTGAAGACCGTTATGACGCGCTCGCTGGGTTTCATCTCCTTCGCCGCCATCCGCTCGTCCATCCCGGGCGCGTGCACGTGTTTGGCTTCTCGCGCGGCGGGGCGATGGCGCTCCATGCCTCCCTAATGGCCGAGGGGGTCTGTTCGGTGGCGGTCTGGGTAGCGTCAAAAGTTCTATGAAAACTCCACACAGATCATCCCATTGAGCATCGTGGGGCATGCGGAGGGCCGGATTCGCCCTTGACCAACACCCGCCAAAGGTGCGGAAGAGTCGTCAAGGGCGACGGGGACAAAAAAGAAGGCAATAAGAAAGCCGCCCTTGCCATGACCGAATTTTACCTTTGGCGGTGTTCGGTTGGTCAAGGGTTCGCTTCGCCGAATCCGGCAGGAGTTCTGTTCAACGGGCTCCAGAGGACAAAAAAGTCAGGCCGCCTCTTGTTGGAGAAACGCTTGTGCCATGGCGATCAGCTTCGTCCACCGGGCCGGCATATGCGGAAGATCCGCCAGTTCCGGGATGACGACCGGCACCCGGCCTTCGAGCGCGCTGTGTGGGCGCAGAAAGTTGAAATACGCCACAAACAGCGTCACAAAGGACACCGAGCCTTCTTCCGCACCAAACCCATGGGTCGGGCGGTAGTTGCCTTTAAAGGTCCGGTTGAATCGCTCGATGATCTGCTTGAGAGGGCGAAACTCTTCCGAGACCGGATCCTCATTGGTCAGCCCGATCACTTGGCGGACGTCAAATGAAATCCCGTGTTGGGCGAAGAAGTGTTGCGCCAGCAGATAAATCGGGTTGCCATCCACGACGAACGACAAGTCGTCTGGGAGGGACGCTAGCTTCCTGAGGACATCATCGATGGCCTTGATGGCCGAGAGCGTGTCCCGGTTGGGCGAGACGCGATACGACAGCACGATCTTTTTGACGGCGTCAAACATAAAGAACAGGTAATGCCAGCGCCCTTTGACGCGAATATACGTCTCGTCCCCGCAAAACGAACCGGACAGCTCATACGGGAACCGGTCGACAAAGGGCTTGATCCAAAGCGCGACGCTGTTGGCGTAGTTGAGCACCGTCTGATGGGAGATCGAGACGCCATGGATGTCCTTCATGGCGGCGGCGGTCTCCCTCGAGGACATCCCAAAGTTGACGTAGTACGTCAACACGAGCCCCAACACGTGCGGCGACGCAGCCAGCCGGGACAAATCGACCTTCGGCTTGATGAGCGACGAGGAAGCCAACGGGAGAAAGTCAAACAAGAACTCTCGAAACAAATACCGCACCTTGAAGGCTTGAGGATCCTGTTGAAACTGTTGGCGCTCCTTCTTCGTCATCCGGCGAAGGTTGGCCTGGTAAAACGGGCAAGCGTTGTTCTTGCACTTATAGATGTTGTATTCTTTGCGTTCCTTGATTTTTTCCAGCGTCTTTTTGCAGTGCGGGCAGCGAAAGACCGCTTGCTTGGTGAACCGATTTCGGTGGTTGAACCGGCACTGGCACACTTTGCATTGGTATTGCCCTTTTCCGCCGTTATTGGCGTACAGGTAAGAAGAGGGAGCCTGGCAGCGAGGGCAGGTCAACGAATCCGGAACACGGTGTTTCGCATTCGCGCGGCGCTGGATGGGCCGTAAAGGACGTCCGTGCTGGGCTTCATAGTCTGCCAACAGCTTTCGGTAATCAAGGGTTTCCGGCACATCGATGATCGGAAGGTCATCGACCTGAAGTTTCCGGTACGGCTTTTGGATGGGTTCGTCCAAGTCCTCGAGATTCAAGGATTTTCCCACGATCACACCCATCAAATACACAATGATTTGATATTGGGTCTTGATTATTTCGAGCAAATAGGCTAATAATTGAGGTAACAAAGCTTGTCACTCCTTTGTTTTGGCTGTTGGGTGTCGTTACCTCAATGATGGCCGAAAACAACGGGGGTGGCAAGCTTTTTTTCTTCCAACCGTTGAAACTCAAGGGAAAACCGTGAGTGTGGAGGATAAACTTTTGACAATACCGCGGTCTGGGGAGGGGTGGCGGATATGGAGCTTACGTATTGGGAGCGGCCTGACTTGCGGCGGATGATGAAGCGCGTCATCGGCGGGACGCCGAACAAATGCCCGGAGCGCTACCGGCACCGCACGCCGCTCTATCATCTGGAACGGCTCAAGGCCCCGGTGCTCATCATCCACGGCGAGCGCGATGAGAACGTCTCGATTGAGCACGCCTGGCGGCTGGAACGGCGGCTGAAGCAGCTCGGCAAACCGGTCACGGCTTGGTACTTCCCTGAGTTCACCCACTATTTTCCGCCGCAAGCCAATCGCGAGACGGTGCAAAGGCTCACGGAATGGATGAAACAACAGCCGACGATGTGATACGATACAACTAGAGGGGCGGCTGCGTGCGCCGCTCGGGTGGCGGCGCGGCCGCCAACGAATCGATGGGGTGCCAAGGAGGTTGGAATCATATGGGCATGCCGATGGAGCTGCAGACGGTCATTGTGACAAAAGGAAAGGAACAGCGCGTTCAAGGAAATGTGTTTGTGTTGAAAAAAGAAGGCTACCGCTTGTATCCGCTTGACGTGCCGCTTGAAGTGCGCCGGACGGTGCAAAGCGAAGCGAGCGGCGTCGCGGTCGTGAGAAAGCTCGAATGGGAAGACAGTCGGACGACGGTGACGTATGAGCTCGTCAGCCTGTATTCGACGAATTGAACGAGGCTGCACACCATGAAGCGGCTGAATGAGAGCTGAACGGGTTCATCGGACAGGAGCGCAAACGGAAGAACGGTTTGCGCTCTTGGCTCAAGTTTTTTCCGTCTATAGTTAACTTGTGGCGTCAGGCCGGTTCAGACAAGCATAAAAATAGCCTTTGCTTGAGGATTTCCTGTGCGACGTTTGATCATACCATAAAAAAAGTAGGGGGGAGGAGAAGGAGTTTGGCCGCGGAGAGCGAATATCATACGATGAATTCGATGCCGCAAGGAGGGGAAACGTGGCCAAACCGCGAATCGATCACGACCGGTTGTTCAAAGAGCTGCTGTCGACGTTTTTCGAAGAGTTTTTGCTTCTTTTCTTTCCCAACGTGTACGAGCACATCGACGTTCGCCACCTTTCTTTCCTCACAGAAGAACTGTTTACCGACGTGACGGCCGGAGAGAAGCATCGCGTCGACTTGTTGGTCGAAACGAAGATGAAGGGGGAGGAAGGGCTCATCATCGTCCATGTCGAACACCAAAGCTACGCACAGCGGACCTTCCCCGAGCGAATGTTCCTCTACTTCAGCCGCTTGTTTCAAAAATACCGCCGCCGCATTCTTCCGATCGCCATCTTCAGCTATGATGAACACCACGATGAACCTTCCTCATTGGTCGTCCAGTTTCCGTTTTTGACCGTTCTCGACTTCCGCTTTCTGACGGTGGAACTGCGCAAACTGCCGTGGCGCGAGTACATCCGCCGTGACAATCCGGTTGCCGCCGCCTTGTTAAGCAAAATGGGGTATAATGAAAGCGAGAAGGTGGAAGTGAAAAAGGAGTTTTTGCGCATGCTAGTCCGCCTTGAGCTCGATGAGGCGAAGCAGCGGCTGTTGTTTGGGTTTTTTGAAACGTATTTGCGGTTGTCCGAAGCGGAGGAAATCCAACTGCGAAACGAGGTGAGCCAAATGGAGACGAAGGAAGCGAAGCAAGTGATGGAGCTCATCGTCTCGTACGAACAGCGGGGAATGGAAAAGGGAATTCAACAAGGAGTCAAACAAGGGATGAAGCAAGGGCGCCAAAAAGGGATTGAGGAAGGGAAAATCGACATCGCGAAGAAAATGTTGGCGAAAGGGTACGATGTCGACACGATCCACGAGCTGACCGGGCTGCCGGCGGAAAAGATTGAACAGCTGAAGAAGTAAACCCGCCTTCGCATTGTCGTCGACCTCCAATCGTACAAAAATCCCGGGGGATCGACGACAATCATTTTATGCGTTCGAAAAAACAGCCGGACAGGGAACGGCTCCCTGTCCGGCTGGGTTCTTGTTACACGAGCGGTCCGCCGAGTTTTTCGATGGACGGATCGATGTGGGCGAATTTTTGGAAGTTGGCGCGGAATTTTTGCGCTAGCTCTTTTGCTTTTTGTTCGTATGCTTGTTTGTCGGCCCATGTGTTTTGCGGCTGCAGGACGTCATCCGGCACGCCCGGGACGCGGGTCGGGATGGCGAGGCCGAAAATCGGGTCTTGCACCGTTTCGACGTTGTCGAGCTCCCCTTCGACGGCGGCTTGCACCATCGCCCGGGTGTAGGCGAGCTTCATGCGGCTTCCGACGCCGTACGGCCCCCCTGTCCAGCCGGTGTTGACCAAAAAGACGCGGACGTTGTGTTCGGCGATTTTTTGCCCGAGCATTTCCGCGTACTCAACGGCCGGGCGCGGCAAAAACGGTGCGCCGAAGCACGTTGAGAACGTTGCTTCCGGTTCGGTGACGCCGCGTTCGGTGCCGGCGAGCTTGCTTGTGTAGCCGCTTAAGAAATGGTACATCGCCTGTTCGCGCGTCAGCTTGCTGATCGGCGGCAGGACGCCGAACGCATCGGCTGTCAAAAACACGATCGTGGACGGATGGCCGGCGACGCTCGGGTCGATGATGTTTTGGATCGCCTGAAGCGGGTAGGCGGCGCGTGTGTTTTCCGTCAGCGTGCCGTCGTCGTAATTCGGCACCCGCGTCGCGTCATCGAGAACGACGTTTTCGAGCACCGCGCCGAAGCCGATGGCGTCAAAAATTTGCGGCTCTTTCTCGCGCGATAGGTTGATGCATTTCGCATAGCAGCCGCCTTCGATGTTGAAAATGCCGCGGCTTGACCAACCGTGTTCGTCATCGCCGATCAAGCGGCGGTTCGGGTCGGTCGAGAGCGTCGTTTTTCCCGTTCCCGACAAGCCGAAAAAGAGGGCGACATCGCCTTCCTGCCCGACGTTGGCCGAGCAGTGCATCGGCAGGATGCCTTGTTCCGGCAGCACATAGTTCATGACCGAGAAAATCGATTTTTTCATTTCGCCGGCATACTCGGTGCCGCCGATCAACACGGTGCGCCGTTCAAACGAGATGATGATGAACGCTTCCGAGCGCGTCCCGTCCACCTTCGGGTCGGCTTTAAAGTTCGGCGCGCAAATGACGGTGAATTGCGGCTCGTGCGCGGCGAGCTCCTCGGCGCTCGGGCGGACGAACAGCTGATGGACGAACAAGTTGTGCCAGGCGAATTCGTTGACGACTTGAATCGGCAGCCGGTATTTCGGATCGGCGCCGGCAAAGCCTTTAAAGACGAACAGTTCATCTTGTTTCATTAAATAATCGAGCACTTTGTCGTACAGTTTCTCAAACGTTTCCGGAGACATCGGCTGGTTGACCGTTCCCCAGTCGATCGTTTGCTTCGTGGACGGTTCTTCGACGATGTATTTGTCTTTCGGCGACCGCCCCGTGTACTTGCCGGTTGTCACCGCGACGGCTCCGGTGTGGGTCAGCCGTCCTTCGTTCCGTTGCAGGACTTTCTCGACGAGCTCGGCGACGGACAATTGGTGATGTACGTACGGTTTTTGTAGCAATAAATCAAGCTTATTCGTCATGTTTGCGATCCCCATATTCAAAACCCGCCTTCTTTTTGTAATCACTCTTGAAAATAGTATAACACATTTTTATTAATAGTCCATACTAATTGTGTGGGTTTTTCAAACTTTATTTTGCCCAATGTGTCGATTTCCTTGAGGAAAGAATTTTCGCGGCTGGAAATGATAAAAAATGAATTTTGATAGTTGACTTTGCCGATTCCGTTGCGATAAGATAAGTCATTGAACGGATACTCTTATCCCGAGCCGGTGGAGGGACAGGCCCGATGAAGCCCAGCAACCGTCACAACTGGACATGTGTGAAATGGTGCTAACCTGTGGCAAGGCGCAGTCCTTGAACGATAAGAGTGAAAGGAAGCAATACGATTGCCATGACCTTTCCTCAGCCGTTACAGGAAAGGTTTTTTATATTGCGAAGGGAAAAAGGGAAATGAGTTCCGTGTCGCCACATTATGCCAAGAGGAGGAAACAAACCGAATGTCAGCCAAACGCCGCTTGTTTACTTCAGAGTCTGTGACGGAAGGACATCCGGATAAAATTTGCGACCAAATTTCTGACGCCATTTTGGATGCGATTTTGGAAAAAGATCCAAACGCCCGCGTCGCCTGCGAAACGAGCGTCACGACCGGGCTGGTGCTCGTGAGCGGGGAAATCACGACATCAACATACGTGGACATTCCGCGCATCGTCCGCGATACGATCCGGGAGATCGGCTACACGCGCGCCAAATACGGATTTGACGCTGATACGTGCGCGGTGCTGACGTCGATTGACGAACAATCGCCGGACATTGCGATGGGGGTGGATCGGGCGCTCGAGGCGCGCGAAGGTCAGATGACTGATGAGGAAATTGAAGCGATCGGCGCCGGCGACCAAGGATTGATGTTTGGGTTCGCCTGCAATGAGACGGAAGAATTGATGCCGCTGCCGATTTCGCTTGCGCACCGCTTGGCGCGCCGATTGGCGGAAGTGCGTAAAACGGACGTCTTGCCGTACTTGCGGCCGGACGGGAAAACGCAAGTGACGATCGAATACGATGAAAACGGCAAACCGGTGCGCGTCGATACGATCGTCGTTTCCGCGCAGCACCATCCGGAAATTACGCAAGAGCAAATCGAGCGCGACATTAAAGAGCAGGTCATCAAGCCGGTCGTGCCCGCGGAGCTGCTTGATGAGAACACGAACTATTTCATCAACCCGACAGGACGGTTTGTCATCGGCGGTCCGCAAGGGGATGCTGGGTTGACGGGGCGCAAAATCATCGTCGATACGTACGGCGGCTACGCCCGCCACGGCGGTGGCGCGTTCTCGGGCAAAGATCCGACGAAAGTCGACCGCTCGGCAGCGTATGCGGCCCGCTATGTCGCGAAAAACATCGTCGCGGCAGGACTGGCCGACAAATGCGAAGTGCAGCTCGCCTACGCGATCGGCGTCGCCCGTCCGGTATCGATTTCCATTGATACGTTCGGCACCGGCAAAGTGTCGGAAGACATTTTGATTGAGGTCGTGCGCAGCAACTTCGATCTCCGCCCGGCGGGCATCATCAAAATGCTTGACCTGCGCCGCCCGATTTACAAACAGACGGCTGCTTACGGCCATTTTGGGCGTACGGACATCGACTTGCCGTGGGAGCGCACTGATAAAGCGACGACGCTGAGAGAACAAGCGCTGGCGCTGGCGGACAAGTGATGAAAGAAAAAGAGCTGCCTGATCACGGTAGCTCTTTTTTGTCGGCGCACGATGTCCGCTGTTGCTGCAGCGCTTTGTAATACTGCCCTTTCTCGACATATTCGCGGCGGATGCGCTCCATTTCGCGGATATCGTCTTCCGTCAGTTCGCGGACGACTTTCGCCGGTCGGCCGAGGGCGAGCGTGTTGGGTGGAATTTTTTTGCCCGGCGGCACTAAACTGCCGGCGCCGATAAACGCGCCTTCCCCGATTTCCGCGCGGTCCAAAATGATTGAGCCCATGCCGATGAGCGCGTTTTTGCGAACGATGGCGCTGTGCAAAATGACTTGATGGCCGACCGTCACCCCGTCCTCAATGATAAGCGGATTGTTTGGACTTTGATGCAAAATTGAGTTATCTTGAATATTGACCCGGTTGCCAATCACCGTTGGTGCCACATCGCCGCGAATGACGGTATTGAACCAAATGCTTGTCTCTTCGCCGATCACGACATCGCCGGTGATCGTCACATAGTCGGCGATAAAGGCGGAGGCGGCAATTTGCGGCGTTTTGCCTTTGTATGGGTAAATCATGGGCGTTCGTTCCTTTCTGTTGCAAAATCGATCGTTCACCATGTATTGTACAACGCTGCGTCCAAATCGCCAACGAAAGCGAGCGCGCCTAATCGGGATTGGTGAAAAACGTTTCGTTTCGCCCGATGAGTGGTTGGGATCGGGGAAGAAGATCCGATTTCACAAAGCTTCTCAACGTGAGAAGAACCGTTGTTGAGCGGCTTTTTCATTCCGTCGCCAACCCTTTTATGATTTGCCCCGGCCGCATTGATGGCAATACTGGAAGACGAGATCGCAAGCTGTTCAGACGCGAAACAATTTTGGTTGCCGATAAGATGGAAATGCTAGGAGACGAGACCATGGTGTTTGCACCTGAGGTGAACCGATTGAACATTCCGAAAAACCCCATCGCCTTGATGAAAATGGTGTATCGTGACGTGCTTCCGCTTGTCCACCGCGAGCTTGCCTATTGGCGGCGCCAGGCCGAGCGCATTCCCGACCCGGAGCTTCGGCGCCAGGCCTTGGCGAGCATCGCGTCGAAAACGTTCCATTGCGAAGGCGGCTCCATTTTGGCGCTTTTGGCCGGAGAAAACATGGAGGATTGCATCCGCTTTATCGTGGCTTACCAGACGATCAGCGATTATTTGGATAATTTGTGCGACCGCAGCACCTCGCTCGATCCGCTCGACTTTCGCGCCTTGCACGATTCGATGCCGGACGCGTTGACAATCGGCGCCGAGCCGTCGAACTATTACCGACATCGCCGCGAACAGGAAGACGGCGGCTATTTGCCGGCGCTTGTCCGCACGTGCCAAGAGGTGCTCGAGACGGTGCGCCATTATGAGACGATCGCCCCATTTTTGCATGAATTGGCCGGATATTATTGCGACTTGCAAGTGCATAAACATGTCGAAGCGAGCGAGCGGGTGCCGCGGCTGGAGAAATGGTTCGCGCAATACAAAGACGCCTTGCCGCCGATGGAGTGGTATGAGTTTTCCGCCTGCTCCGGTTCGACGCTCGGTATTTTCTGCCTCGTCGCCTATGCGTTTGGCGAATCGCTGCCGCCGGAGATGGCGAGACAAGTGCGCGACGGTTATTTTCCATACATTCAAGGGCTGCACATTTTGCTCGACTATTTGATCGATCAAGAGGAAGATCGAGCCGGCGGCGATTTGAATTTTTGCTTTTACTATCCGAATGAAACGGTGATGCTTGAGCGGCTTTGCCATTTCATCGAAGAGGCCGACCGCCATGTCGGCGCCCTTCCGCACAGCCAGTTTCACCGCCTTATTCACCGAGGGCTTCTTGGGTTGTATTTGTCGGATGCCAAGGTGAAAAAGCAACGCGGTCTGCACCGGCTGGCGCGCCGGCTCGTCCGCGCCGGCGGGGCGGCGTCGATGTTTTTTTATTGGAACGGAAAAGCGTACCGCTTTTGGCAGGAGCAACAAAAACGGCTGTCCTTTTCGTAAGGGCAGCCGTTTGCTTGTACTGGCGAGAGCAGTGGTTCGTCGGCGGATCGGACGGAATCAGGCGCTCCCATCCGCCCGATTCTCGAGTGCGATCAAAAACGGCGGGTTGTTTTGCCGATTGATGAATTCGTATTTCAAGGCATGGACGCGCCGTTGATCAAGAAAGCGGACGTAATCAAGGAGCGCGTCGCGTTCGCGCTTTCCCTCCGGATGGCCGTGGTAGACGACAAGAACGATGATGCCGCCCGGCTTTAGGATGGAAAGAAGCTGCTCGACCGCTTGAATCGTCGATTCCGGCTGGGTGGCGATTTGCTTATTGCCGCCCGGCAAATAGCCGAGGTTGAACACGGCGCCGGCGATGCGTCCGTGAACGGAGTCGGGGAGCGTTTCGAGCAGCAGGCTATGGCTTGTCTGAAACAGCGTCACCCGCCCGTCCAGCCCGTGTTCGGCGAGGCGGGCTCTGGCCGCCGCGATCGCTTCGGCTTGAATATCAAAACCAAACACATGCCCGCGCTCCCCGACGAGCTCGGCTAAAAAGACGGTGTCATGGCCGTTGCCAACTGTCGCATCGACGGCGATGTCGCCTTCGTTGACTGCTTGATCAAGCAAAAAGCGGGCAAACGGCAAAATATTCATGATGGCCATGCGTTTGCCACCCCCTGTTCGCGCCGCTTTCCTTGAAAGCTGTCCCGCCGCTTGAGTTCAGCGTCAATGGCGTTTAGCCCTTCCCATTTGTTGACGCTCCACATCGGGCCAAAATCGCCCGATCTGGCGGCGCTGCAAAACGTGCAGTCGCCATACGTCACCGTTCCGTCGCGGTTCGGGCAGTCAAACCTGCCGTCAAGGGCGACTTTGAACACGTTTTGGCCGAACGTTTGCCGCAAATGGCAGTTCCATGTGTGATACCGTTTTCCGTCGGCGGCATATGGAAATGGGATTGCGTTTGTCACGGCCGTTCTCTCCTTGTGCTGAAATGGCATCATCCTTGCATTGTACCACGGATGGCGGCAAAAAGCGACTGTTGCCAATCATTGACGTGATACAGATGAAAGCGTCGGCGCATAGTAAAGATGAGGGAACATCATGAAAAGAGGTGAGCGCATGGCGACAAGACAATCGGTGGAAGAATTTTTGCAGCGGTGCGAAGACGTCATCCGCTTTGCGAAAGAACAATATACGGAAGCGCAAAAGCAAGAGCACTACAACATCACGGAATACACAAACGCCCAGCAAATGCTTGAGCAGACAGTCAACGATTTGGCTCACTTGGCGCGAAGTTGCAACGCCCAGCAGCGGGAACAGCTGCATCGGATGCGGCTTCAGCTTGAGCAGCTGCAAAACGAGATGATTTTGCTTGACCGATGAAACAAGAGCTTTGCACGATGGCCGCTATCGAAGGTCCTGGTGCATAACAAGCGGATGTTGCCTGACCGGTGAAACGGAAAGCAACCGCAGGGCGGCTGTCTGCTTGATGGCGAACACAAGGAGGAACAAGGAATGAAGCGACGTCTGAAACAAACGAACCCGGAGCAAAAAACGCGCAACGGTCACAACAATAACGATTTGGAACTCGGCCAAGACTTTGATCCGGTGAAACTGGCGAAAAAACAGTATGAACAAACAGGTGGCCAGCCGGCCCGCTCCAAGCAGCGGAACGGGTGACGCGCCGCTGTCTGTGAGGGCGCCATGCCGCCCTCTTTTTTTGATTGCTTTTTTTCGCTTTCCCACATACAATTAGTTTGGGAGTCGAAATAGCAGACGAAAAGGATGATGACCGATGCCCCGTGCTCTTTGGTGGCTGCTTGTCGGCATGGCGCTCAATGTCACAGGAGCGTCGTTTTTATGGCCGCTAAATACCATTTATTTGCATGAACAGCTCGGCCAGCCGCTCGTCGTAGCGGGAGCGGTGCTGATGCTCAACTCCGGCGGCAGCGTCATTGGCAGCTTGCTCGGCGGCATGTTGTTTGACCGGATCGGCGGGTTTCGCACGCTCGTGTCCGGAGCGTGCCTGACGATGGCGGCGCTTGTCGGTTTGGGCGTCTGGCATGGTTGGCCGCATTATGCCGTCTGGCTGGCGCTTGTCGGCATCGGCAACGGCGTCGTCTTTCCGGCGGCGTCGGCGTATGTCGGGGCGGTTTGGCCGGAAGGGGGACGGCGGGCATTCAACGCCTTGTATGTGGCGCAAAACATCGGCGTCGCCGCCGGCTCGGCGCTTGGCGGCGTTGTCGCCTCGCATTCGTTTGCGCTCGTGTTTTGGGCGAACGTTTGGCTGTATGCCGCTTTTTTGGCGACGGTCGTCATTGGGCTGCGGCGCATGCCGCTTCCGCCGCTGCGGAGAAAAGAGCGGAAGCGCCGAACGGGGGACGGGGCGCCCCGGGCGCACATCCGCGCCCTTGTCCTTCTTTGCGCCGGCTATGGATTATGCTGGATGAGTTACGTCCAATGGTCGACGACGATCGCCGCCTATACGCGCGAGCTTTCCATTCCGGTTCATCACTACAGCTTGCTTTGGACGATCAACGGCGCCTTGATCGTGCTCGGCCAGCCGCTGTTGGCGCCGTTGGTCCGCCGCTTTATGCCGGGGATGAAGCGGCAGATCGCCATCGGGTTCGCCGTTTTCACCGTCTCGTTTGCGATATTGTTTGGCGCGGATTCACTTTTGCAATTTGCGACGTCGATGGTTGTGCTCACGATCGCCGAAATGATCGTCTGGCCGGCGATTCCGGCGGTGGTGAACGAGCTGGCGCCGCTGGGGAGAGCCGGGTTTTACCAAGGGATCGTCAACGGCACGGCCACGGCTGGACGGATGATCGGGCCGGTCCTCGGCGGGTGGGTCGCCGATGCGTTCGGAATGAAACCGCTCATCGGATTGCTTGTCGCCTTCGCTCTGCTGGCCGTCGGCGCGGCGCTCGTGTATGACCGGGGGCTGCCGAAGCGGGCGGAAGAGGCGGGGGAAAAAACGGCTGTGACCGTCTAGTTTTTCGCTTGCAATCGATCGACAAATTTTTTACAATAATAATAAATTTGTCATCATAAAGCGAACAACGGTGAAGAGGAATAGTAGCGGGCTTGATGGACGGCAGAGAGTTGACGGTCGGTGCGAGTCAACCGAAGTCAATCCGCGAACTCGCCTCGGAGTTGCCGGCGTGAACGGCTGCGGCCGATAACGCCGGCCGTGAATCTGCGTTAAGGAACAAAGCGGGTGCGCCATAGGCGCGCCAAAAAAGGGTGGTACCGCGGGAAGTGTTCCTCTCGTCCCTTTTGTTCGGGATGAGGGGTTTTTTTGTACATATTTTCGTCTATGATGCAAGTAAAACTGGATAGGAGGAGTGCTGCGATGAGCTTCAACCACCGCGAAATTGAACAAAAATGGCAGGACTATTGGGAGAAAAACAAAACGTTCCGCACGCCCGATGATGACGACAAGCCGAAGTTTTATGTGCTTGACATGTTCCCGTATCCGTCCGGCGCCGGCTTGCACGTCGGCCATCCGGAAGGGTATACGGCAACCGACATTTTGGCGCGCATGAAGCGGATGCAAGGGTACAACGTCCTTCACCCGATGGGCTGGGACGCATTTGGGCTGCCGGCCGAGCAATATGCGCTTGACACCGGCAACGACCCGGCGGAGTTTACGCAAAAAAACATCGACAACTTCCGCCGGCAGATCAAATCGCTCGGGTTCTCATACGACTGGGACCGTGAAATCAACACGACCGACCCGAATTATTACAAATGGACGCAATGGATTTTCTTGAAGCTGTATGAAAAAGGGCTCGCCTACATGGATGAAATGCCGGTCAACTGGTGCCCGGCGCTCGGCACCGTGCTGGCGAACGAAGAGGTGATCAACGGCCGGAGCGAGCGCGGCGGACATCCGGTCATTCGCAAGCCGATGCGGCAATGGGTGTTGAAAATCACCGCCTACGCCGACCGGCTGCTCGAAGACTTAGAAGAGCTCGACTGGCCGGAAAGCATTAAGGAAATGCAGCGCAACTGGATTGGCCGTTCGGAGGGAGCGGAAATCGAGTTCGCCGTCGACGGCCATGACGAAACGTTCACCGTCTTCACGACGCGGCCCGATACGCTGTTTGGCGCGACGTACACCGTCTTGGCGCCGGAGCATCCGCTCGTGGAAAAAATCACAACGCCGGAGCAAAAGCCAGCCGTTGACGCCTACTTAAAGGAAATTCAAAGCAAAAGCGACCTTGAGCGCACCGATTTGGCGAAAGAAAAAACGGGTGTGTTCACCGGCGCGTACGCCATTCACCCGGTCACCGGCGATCGGCTTCCGATTTGGATCGCCGACTACGTCTTGATGAGCTACGGCACCGGAGCGATCATGGCCGTGCCGGCGCACGATGAGCGCGACTATGAATTCGCGAAAACATTCCACTTGCCGATCAAAGAAGTCGTTGCCGGCGGGAATATCGAAAAGGAAGCGTACACCGGAGATGGTGAGCATATCAACTCCGAGTTTTTAAACGGCTTGAACAAGCAGGAAGCGATCGACAAAATGATCGCCTGGCTTGAGGAGCATGGCAAAGGGCGGAAAAAAGTGTCGTACCGGCTGCGCGACTGGCTGTTCAGCCGCCAGCGCTACTGGGGCGAGCCGATTCCGATCATCCATTGGGAAGACGGCACGATGACGCCGGTGCCGGAAGAGGAATTGCCGCTTGTGTTGCCGAAAACGGATGAAATCCGTCCGTCGGGAACGGGCGAGTCGCCGCTGGCCAACATCGAAGAATGGGTCAATGTTGTCGACCCGAAAACCGGGAAAAAAGGGCGGCGCGAAACGAACACGATGCCGCAATGGGCGGGCAGCTGCTGGTATTACTTGCGCTACATCGACCCCCACAACGACAAGCAGCTCGCCGATCCGGAGAAATTGAAAAAATGGCTGCCGGTCGACGTCTACATCGGCGGGGCGGAGCACGCGGTCTTGCATTTGCTGTACGCCCGCTTCTGGCATAAGTTTCTCTATGACCTTGGCGTCGTGCCGACGAAAGAGCCGTTCCAAAAGCTGTTCAACCAAGGGATGATTTTGGGCGAAAACAACGAAAAAATGAGCAAATCCAAAGGTAACGTCGTCAACCCGGACGATATCGTCGAAAGCCATGGCGCCGACACGCTGCGGCTGTATGAAATGTTCATGGGGCCGCTTGAAGCGTCGATCGCCTGGTCGACGAAAGGGCTTGATGGGGCGCGGCGCTTCCTCGACCGCGTCTGGAGACTCTTTGTCACCGAGAATGGCGAACTGAACCCGAACATTGTCGACGAACCGGCGAACGATACGCTCGAGCGCGTCTATCATCAAACGGTGAAAAAAGTGACGGAAGACTATGAAGGCTTGCGCTTTAACACTGCCATTTCGCAGCTGATGGTGTTTATCAACGAAGCGTACAAAGCGGAGCAAATGAAAAAAGAATACATGGAAGGCTTCGTCAAGCTCTTGTCACCGGTTTGTCCGCACATCGGCGAAGAGTTGTGGCAAAAGCTCGGCCATACGGACACGATCGCCTACGAACCGTGGCCGGCGTATGATGAAACGAAGCTCGTCGACGACGTCGTCGAAATCGTCGTGCAAATCAACGGCAAAGTGCGGTCGCGCCTGCACGTGCCAGCCGACTTGCCAAAAGAAGCGCTCGAGGAGCGGGCGCTGGCCGACGAAAAAATTAAAGAGCAGCTCGAGGGCAAAACGGTGCGCAAAGTGATCGCCGTCCCGGGCAAGCTCGTCAATATCGTCGCCAACTGATGATGAGGGCGGGCTTCGGCCCGCTCCTGATCCACCAACGAAAGGGGTCGATCTGCCATGGAAGAGATCAAGGAAATCACGCCGGCTGAAGTGAAAGAAAAACTCGAACGCGGTGAAAAGCTGAACATTGTCGATGTGCGCGAAGACGAGGAAGTCGCCCTCGGCATGATTCCGGGCGCCAAGCATATCAAAATGGGCGACATCCCCGATCGGCTTGAGGAATTCGACCGCAATGAAGAATATATTTTCGTCTGCCGCTCCGGACGGCGGAGCGAAAACGTCTGCCGCTACTTGCAAGAGCTTGGCTATCGCGTCCGCAACATGACAGGCGGCATGCTTGAGTGGGAAGGGGAAACGGTGCCGAAACGATGATGCCTCGTCGCGCCTGCCGTTTCCGCCTGACCGCGGCCGGGCGTCCGTGCGAATGGCGATGCGGGCTTTCGTGAAGAAGGTTTCCATGTTAATGAGACATCACAGTTTCGGCCGACATGCAGCCGGCAGCCGAAGGCGGCCTGCACGTTTTGTTCGACAGGTGTCCCAATCGTTTGGGGCGCCTGTTTTGTTTTTTAGTGCCGAAGGGCGATGGAAGCAGACAAAAAACGTTATAATTTTCAGTAAAATAAACCGGCACGCAAGACAACGGCGGCGTCCATACAAACAGCGGCATCATCAATAAAGCGGCGTACTTGCTCAGCCAAGGCGGCGTCCATTACGGCGTGAGCGTCACCGGCATCGGCCGCGACAAAATGGGGAAAATTTTCTACCGGGCGCTTGTCTACTATTTGACGCCGACGTCGAACTTCAGCCAGCTGCGCGCCGCCTGCGTGCAAGCGGCCGCTGATTTGTACGGGTCGACAAGCCAAGAAGTCAACTCGGTGAAACAGGCGTTCAATGCGGTTGGAGTGTATTAAGACGAATGAAGTTTCTGACGTCACGCGTCCCGCTGTTCGGGGGCGCGTGACGCCTTTTGTGGGCAGGATTTTCCCTAAATGCGTGGAAAAGGAAAAAGAAAACGGGGGAATGGCGATGTACAAAGTGAAAGTGTTTGATAAAGAGCATGAAAAAGATTTGGAAGCGGCGGTCAATGATTTTTTAGCCCGATTGAAAGACGGACAGTTGATCGATGTCAAGTACAGCGTGGCGGCGATGGAATCGGAAGGCGAGCAAATCTACTGTTTTTCCGCCATGGTCATTTACCGGACTTGACACTTCACACGGCTCCAGACTGCGGGATTCTTTGGCCGTTTTCGTGCTGATCCCCCCCAAAGCGGGCGACGCTTTTTTCGTTTCGGCATTTCCATTTCAGGCGGCGAAATTTTGCGATCGCCCGCCTTGAAGACGGGCGTTGTCGGAATGTCAGCGAAAGCCCCGGAGCACCCGAGGGGCATGAGGATGGCGGTCAATTCGTTGCCGTCTGCCCCGCGGAGCCGATCGCCCCGTTTTTTTCCGCCAATGCATAGCGGGCGGCGTTCACGCCGGCGAGCCGCCCGGTGACAAGGGCGGCGGTGATGTTGTAGCCGCCCGTGTAGCCGTGAATGTCCAAAATTTCCCCACAAAAGTAAAGGCCGGCCATGCATTTGGAGGCCATTGTTTTCGGCTCAATTTCTTTGACCGACACGCCGCCGCCGGTGACGAATGCTTTCTCAAGCGGCAGCGTGCCGTGGACGTAAAAGGTAAATTGTTTGCACTGTCGGACAAACGCCCGCAGCGCCTCATGGCCGACCGTGCCGGCAGAGGCGTGCGGGTCGATGCCGGCCCGCTCGAGCAAAAAGACGGCGTACCGCTCGGGAAGCACCGTTTTGGCGATCGTTTTCATCGCCTTTTTCGGCTCCTCTTTGCACAGCTTGGCGAACTGTTGAAACAGCTCTTCCTGCGTCACGTCCGGAAGCGCGTCGATACTCATTTTGACCGCGCCGTCCGCCGCTTTTTTCAACGCCTTAACGACAAACTGGCTGCAGCGGAGAGCAGCTGGGCCGGAAATGCCGAAGTGCGTAAACAGCATATCCATCCGGTGGGTGATGATCGGTTTGCCATTCGGCTTTAAGACGCTTAACGCGACGTCGCGCAGCGACAAGCCTTGCAGCGTCCGCTCTCGGATGAACGGCTCATGCGAGACGATCGGAACTTCGGTTGGAAACAGTTCGGTCACCGTGTGACCCGCTTTTTCCGCCCACGGATAGCCGTCGCCTGTTGAGCCGGTTTGCGGCACCGATTTGCCGCCGACGGCGACGACAACCGCACGGGCGTGGATCGTCTCCCCGCTTTTCAGCGTAACACCGACTGTTTTTCCTTGTTCATACAACACGTCCGCCACTGGCGATTCAAGTCGAACATCGACGCCAAGGCGCGACAATTCGCGAACAAGCGCGTCGACGACCGACTGGGCGCTGTCGCTTTTGGGAAACATGCGGCCGTGGTCTTCCTCCTTGAGCGGCACGCCGAGCCGCTCAAAAAAGCGGATGATGTCTTCATTGTTAAATACGGAAAAGGCGCTGTATAAAAAGCGGCCGTTGCCGGGAATATGGCGGACCATTTCATCCACCGGCAGCCGATTCGTCACGTTGCAGCGTCCGCCGCCGGAGATGGCGAGCTTGCGCCCGAGCTTCGTTCCTTTTTCCAACAAGAGCACCTTCGCCCCTTCTTCGCCGGCGCCGATGGCCGCCATGAGCCCGGACGGACCGCCGCCGATGATGATGACGTCGTATCCCATGTTCATTCCACCCTTTCTTTCTGCGCGTGGCCGATATTTTTCGTTCCATTGACAACTATGGTAAAATAGATACGTTATCATTTTCAACGTCCATGGCTAGGGAAGGGGTCATATGTCAACATCGAAACTGCTGCGCGGCACGTTTATTTTAACGGCTGGCGTGATGATTTCTCGCCTTCTTGGTTTATTTTACGTCATCCCGTTTTACCATCTTGTCGGCGAGCGCGGCGGGGCGCTGTACGGATACGGCTATGTGCCGTACCAAATTTTTTTGAGCTTGGCGACCGGCGGGCTGCCGGTGGCGGTGTCAAAGTTTGTGTCGAAATACAACGCGCTTGGGGAATACGGCGTCGGTTATCGGCTCTTTCGCTCCGGCCTTGTCTTGATGATCGCAAGCGGCATCGCCTCATGGCTCATTTTGTACGCCCTGGCGCCCATCTTGGCGCCGCACGTCATCGATGCGAAAACGAACGTCAACTCGGTCGACGACGTCACGGCCGTCATCCGCGCGGTCAGCTTTGCGCTCCTCATCGTGCCGGTGATGAGCTTGATCCGCGGATTTTTCCAAGGACATGAGTCGATGGGCCCGACGGCGCTGTCGCAAGTCGTCGAACAAATCGCGCGCATCGCGTTTTTGCTTGGGGCGTGCTACGTCATTTTGCGCCTGATGGACGGCTCGATCGTCTCCGCTGTGAGCGCGGCGACGTTTGCCGCGTTTGTCGGGGCGGCGGCGGGGCTTTTGGTGTTGCTTGTCTATTGGTGGAAGCGGCGTCCGTATTTGCAGTCGCTGCTTGCGCGTGACCGCGGCGAAGCGGACGTGTCGCTTTTGGCGATGTATAAAGAGCTGCTTCTTTCTTCGATTCCGTTTGTTTTTGTCGGCTTGTCGATGTCGCTGTACCAGCTCGTCGATCAGTTTACGTTCAATCACGCGATGGCGGCGGCGGGCCGCGGGAGCATCGCGGAGCACGCGTATTCCGTGTTCAACATGTGGGCGCAAAAGCTCGTCGTCATCCCCGTGACGCTCGCGACCTCGTTCAGCTTGGCGCTCATCCCGACGATTACGAAAGCGTATGTCGCGCAAGATTGGAAAGCGCTGCGGCAATATTTGAACCAGACGTTTCAAGTGCTCATGTTTTTAACGCTCCCGGCGGTGATTGGCATGGCGGTGCTGGCAGGGCCGGTGTACAGCTCGTTTTACAGCTATGATCCGCTTGGTGAACAAGTGTTGCGCTGGTATGCGCCGGCGGCGATTTTGTACGCTTTGTTTTCTGTGACGGCGGCGATCATGCAAGGCATCAACGAGCAGCGGTTTACGGTCGTCAGTTTGACAGCCGGCTTGCTTGTGAAGCTTTTGCTCAACACGCCGCTCATTATGAAATGGTCGGCCGTCGGGGCCATTGTGGCCACGATGGCGGGCTATTTCGTCTCGGTGGCGTTCAACTTATGGGTCATTCAGCGCCGCACGCGCTACCGCTATCGGTTTGTCGCCCGCCGGACGGCGTTTATGGCCATCCTGACGGCGGCGATGTCAGCGGCGGTTATGGGGGTCGAGGCGCTGGCGTCCCGATGGATCGATTACCGCGCCGGCACCGCTGAATCGGTGGGCGCTGTTTCCATCGGCGCAGCGGTCGGGGCGGCCGTCTACTTGTTTCTCAGCATCCGCTTCGGGTTGTTTTCGGCGCTGTTTGGCGACCGGTTTGCGTTTTGGCGCCGGAAAGAGAAAAAGGCGGTATCGTAGACGAGGGTGTATGGGGGGATCGGCCGTTTCCTAGAAGCGGCTCGTTTAGGCCGGGAGCCTGGCGGACGGCGCTTCTTGCGAACATCGCGGCGCCCGAGCGAAAGGGTTCGACGACGGCTGTTTTTCGCCCTCCCCCATGCCGTTCGGCTTGCAGCAAAAAAAGAAGAAGGCGGTCGTCCCCGCCTTCTTTCTCCATTTCGCTTACGACAGGCCGAGCCGGCGTTCGACGCGATCGAGGCGGCTTTCCACCCGGTCGAGCCGGCGGTCGAGCCGTTCGACGGCCCGCTCAAGCCGTTCGATGCGCCGCGCCCAGTTGGCGAATGGCCCGCCTGGGTATCCGGGCCAAAATTGGCTGGCTGGCGGCTGTTGACGGTAATCATCCAACGTTGGGACATAATAGTAATATTCATTCATCGGTAAATCCCCCTTCTTGATGTTTCCTTCACAGTGTATGGGGGGAAGGCGGAAACGGACTAGATGAACGCCTAATGAAGGCCATTTTTTTAGGAGGGAGATTTGTGGAGCTGCGCATTGACAAGCTGCTCGCCCATATGGGGTATGGGACGAGGAAGGAAGTGAAAAAGCTGCTCAAGTCCGGAGCGGTGAAAGTGGACGGCGCGCCGGTTCGTGATGCGAAAACGAAAGTGCGGCCGGATGAGCAAATCGTGACCGTTTGGGGAGAAACGGTCGAGTACAAGCCATTCATTTACTTGATGATGAATAAGCCTTCGGGGGTCGTTTCCGCGACGGAAGATGCCGTGGAAGAGACGGTCGTCGATTTGCTTGAAGAAGAAGACCGGGCGTTTTCCCCGTTTCCGGTCGGGCGGCTTGACAAAGATACGGAAGGGCTGCTGCTCTTGACGAATGACGGCCAGCTCGCCCATCAGCTGTTGTCGCCGAAAAAACACGTGCCGAAAACGTATTTTGCCGTCGTGGACGGGGAAGTGACGGAAGCGGATGTCGCGGCGTTTCAGCGCGGCGTCGTCCTTGATGACGGCTATGAAACAAAACCGGCCAAGCTCGTTGTGTTGAAATCCGGCCTTCGTTCCGATGTCGAGGTGACGATCACCGAAGGGAAGTTCCATCAAGTGAAGCGGATGTTTCAAGCGGTCGGCAAGCGGGTCGTCTATTTAAAACGAATTCAAATGGGGCCGCTGCCGCTTGATCCGGATTTGGCGGTCGGTGAGTATCGGGAATTGACGGACGAAGAGGTGGACATGTTGAAGCAATACCGGCCAGAGACGGACGAAAAAAAAGGAACCTAACGCGGTTCCTTTTTTATGGAAAAATAGTGGATATTCATCTGTGGAAAAATGGTTCGCGTTCATCTCCCATCTTGCCTACCCTATTGGCACCGGGTTTACGAAGAGATGCGCACTTTTTTGTTTGTGGTCGTCCATTTGCCCTTGCTTGGGCTGAGAACGAGATCGTTGTACATAAGCACGTTTAAGTCGCGCTGGATCGTTCGTGGGGTGGTGCCGAACTCATCAACAAGCTCTTGGGTCGTAACCGTTCCTTTTTCGCTAATGTACATATACACGGATTTGATGCGGGTAAGCATCCGATGTGTTGAAGGTTTCAAAAGACCACTCCCTATCTTAGCATCATTCGCATGGCACAACCGACTGCTAGCAGATGAGAGATGTCTTTGTCTGTTTACTACCATTGTACACGAAATGAGGGGGAAAATGCTACCCGGTTGCCTCTATTCACGAAAAATTTCAACATTTTGTCATGAAACGGAAATCGATTTGCAACGAATGAAACATTTTGACTTCCTGTTTTTGATATGATACGTTGGCAACAAAAGGGTGTTGAATAAGGAAAGGAAGAATGGCGTTGAACATCGACTGGATGAACGAAGCGAAGAAACGAAAAGACGATCTTGTCCGCGACGTGCAAGCGCTTGTCCGCATTCCGAGCGTCCGCGATGACGGCGGGGCGAAACCGGGGGCGCCGTTTGGCCCGAAGGTGGCGGAGGCGCTCGATTACATGTTAACTCGCGGTCAAGAAGAAGGATTTCGCATTAAAAACGTCGACGGCTATGCTGGTCATATCGAAATGGGAGAAGGGGAGAAGCTCATCGGCGTGCTCGGCCATCTGGACGTCGTGCCGGCAGGGGACGGCTGGTCCGTTGATCCGTTTGCTGCTGAGGTCAAGGATGGCCGCCTTTACGGGCGCGGGGCGATCGATGACAAAGGGCCGACCGTCGCGGCGTTTTACGCCTTGAAAATCGTCAAAGAACTCGGCTTGCCGCTCCGCAAGCGGGTGCGGCTTATCCTCGGCGGCGACGAGGAAAGCGATTGGCGTTGCGTCGCTCATTATTTTCAGCGGGAAGAAATGCCGGATGTCGGGTTTGCGCCGGATGCTGATTTTCCGATCATTCATGCCGAAAAAGGAATCATTGACGCCGATTTGTCGTACCGACCGCCTGAATCGGCGGAGGCGGAAGGGCTCGCGCTTGCCTCATTCCAAGCCGGGCGCCGCTACAATATGGTGCCGGATGCGGCCGAAGCGGTGGTGGAAGGAGCGGGACGGACGGAGGAGCTGCTTGGCCTCTATGAACAGTTTTGCCGAGAGCGCGGCGTAAAGGGGAGCATGAGGCAAAGCGAAGGGGCCGTCGTCTTTCAATTGGAAGGGGTGTCCGCTCATGGCGCCGAGCCGGAGCGCGGCAAAAACGCCGGCGTCTATTTGGCGCAGTTTTTGGCGTCGCTTCCGCTCGATGGCCGAAGCCGGCCGTTCGTTCAGTTTGTGACCTCCGCCTTTTTCGGCGATGCCAGCGGCCGGCGGCTCGGCCTTGCGTATCGGGACGAACAAAGCGGCGAATTGACCGTCAACGTCGGGGTGCTGTCGTATGACCGGCGGCATGGCGGAACGATTGGGCTGAACATCCGCTATCCGGTGACGGCCGACGGCGACGCGATCCGCCGGACGCTCGCCGGCGCTGCGGCTGAACATGGATTCGCGCTCAGCCGTTTCAGCGATACGAAGCCTCATTATATCGATCCGAGCCACGAGCTTGTCCGCACGCTTCAGCGCGTCTACGAAGAGCAGACGGGCGAGCCGGCCCGGCTTTTGGCCATCGGCGGCGGCACATACGCCCGCGCCTTGACCGCCGGGGTGGCGTTTGGCGCGTTGTTTCCAGGCCGTCCGGATGTCGCCCACCAGAAAGATGAGTATATCGAAATCGACGATTTGGTGAAAGCGACCGCCATTTACGCGCAGGCGATCTACGAGCTGGCGAAATAAACGGTGGTCCGCCGCTCCGGCGAAAAAGAGAGCGGGGCGGGCGTTGTTTTAACGAAAGGGGGGGGGACGGGATGGAAGCGGCGTTCAAACGGGGGGCGGCAGCGCGAAAAACGGTGTTTCCGCTCTTTTACTTTCTCATCTTTTTTGCTTTTGGTGCGTTGTTTCCGCTTTTGTCCGTCTATTTGCAGGAAGAGGCGCGCCTTTCGGGGGCGGCGATCGGCTGGATCATGTCGCTTCCTCCGATCGTGACGATGGCGGCCCAGCCGCTTTGGGGCACGGCGGCCGATTACACGCGCAAACCGGTCGGCCTTTTGCTGGCAGCGCTCGTGCTGGCGGCGCTGTTTGGGGTCATGTATGCGCTCGCCGGCAGCTATCGGCTGTTTGTTGTGCTCACCGTGCTGCTGTCAGCGATGCAAAGCGCCATCGTTCCGCTTTCCGACAGCCTCGCCCTTCGCCATGTGCACGAACAGGGAGGAAACTACGGGGCGATCCGGCTGTGGGGGTCGCTTGGGTTTGCGATGGCGGTGCTGGCCGTCGGCTGGTTGTCTGATCATATCGCCTTTGCGGTCATTTTTTACGCCTTTTCGTTGGCGCTGCTCACCGCGGCGGCTTTGGCCACCCGCCTGCCGCGCTATCCGATGGGGGCGCCGGGGGCGCTGACGCGGCAGGACGTGCGCGGGCTGCTGGCGTCCCGCCCGTTTCGGCTGCTGCTTGTGGCGACGTTTTTATTGTTTGGCCCGATTTTGGCCAACAATTCGTATTTCGGGTTGCTCATTCATGAGCTGGGCGGGACGTTGACCGGCATTGGCCTTGCTTTTTTGTTTGCCGCCGGCAGCGAGGCGCCGTTTATGAAAGCGGCGGATCGGCTCATCGGCCGTTTCGGCATGGTGCGGCTTCTTCTATTGGCGGCGCTCATCTCGGCGGCTCGCTGGCTGGCGTATGCGGCCGACCCGCCGCTTTGGTTTGTGTATATGACGACGGTCGTGCAAGGCTGTTCGGTCGGTCTGGCGATCCCGACGGCGCTGCAATATGCGCGCCGCCTGGCGCCGGAGCGGGTGCAGGCGACGGCGGTGGCGTTATACTCAGCGGTCGGCAACGGCCTTGGCGCGTGGTTTTGCACGTTGGTGGGCGGATATTTGCTTGAGCGTTGGCAGATCGGCGCTGTCTACTTGTTTTTTAGCATCTGCACGATCGTGGGTGTGCTCGTGCTCCTTTTGCTCGCAAAACGAGAACGAACGGCAGGTGAAGAGAAGTGAAACGAAGCCATTATTTTATCGCTGTTCCGCTGACGTCTGAAGCGAAACAAGCCATTGCCCGATTTTCGGGGGATGCGTCGTCATCGCTGCCGTTTCGCACATGGGTGCATGAAGAGGATTATCATATCACCCTCGCGTTTTTAGGCGATGTGCCGCCGGGGAAAATGGCGCCGCTGTGCGAAGCGATGGCCGCCGTCGCCGCCAAAAGCGCCCCGTTTTCCCTCGCGCTTGCCGGACTGGGGACGTTCGGGGAGCGGACGGCGCCGCGCATTTTTTGGCAAGGGGTGAAAGAGGAGGCTGCGTTGAACGAGCTGCGACGCGATGTGTATGAAGCGTGCCTTGCGCTCGGCTTTTCCCTCGACCGGCGGCCGTTTGCCCCGCATATTACGATCGCCCGCAAATGGCAGGGCGAGGCGCCGTTTCAGCTGGAGGCGCTCCGTTCGCTTCCAGCCGCTTCGACGGTGTTTTCGGTGCCGGAAATCGTGCTGTACCGGACGAATATGGAGAAAACGCCGAAATACGAGACGATCGCCGCGTTCCCGTTGCTTGGCGCGCCGGACGGCCGGAGCGGGTGAAGGCATGGGGCAGCTTTTGAAGCTGCGGGATTATATTTCCCGCTATGAAACGGATGTGTATCATTATGTGCCGGAGTTTATCCGGCTGAAACAATGGCAATGGGAGCAGGCGAAAGCGCGTTGGGAGGCGGAGCGGGACGCCGATGGCGCGCGGCGGGAACCGGAAGAAACGTGGGACTTTTTGCTTGACAAGCCGTCATGGTGGGAGCGGCTCATCGGCCGCTGGCGCCGCGGCCCGGAGCCGGAGATGGACGAAGAACGGCCGCCCGCCCCGTCTTTGAGCCGGGCGGCCACCCTCGATGAGCTGAAGCGGCAGTTTCTTGACGATTTGTTTGAGCTCCAGCTGAGATGGGCGAGTTCAACGATGACGCACATCTCTTTTGTGGATGAAGCATGGTACGGCGATGAAAGGTTGAAATATTTTTTGCAGCGGTTTCCGGACACCTATTTATGTTTTTACCGGCCAGTCGCGGCAGCCGGCAAGGCGGCCGTCGAGCTTGAGACGATTTTGTTGACGCCGGCGGCCGCTTGGTGTCTCGCGTTTGTCGAAGGGGAGCCGGACAACGTCGTCATCGCCTCCACCGGCCGGTTTTGGGTGGAACGCGCCGGAGCGGACACAGTGAAGCGGGTCAACCCGGTTATCTCGCTGCGGCGGACGGAAGGAATCGTTTCGGACATTTTCCGCCGGCACGGTGTGGAGTGGCCGATCCATCTGGCGGTTGTCAACCGCTATGGCTACATTGACAGTGGCCATCTCTTTCCATTTGTCCGCTATATCGATAAGCGAAACTATGAATCATGGTTTTCCCGCCTGCGCGGCTCGGCTCTGCCGCTTCGGCACGGGCAGCTGAAGGCGGCTGAAGCACTGCTCAGGCATTGCATCAGCTTTTC
The DNA here is from genome assembly GCF_038593135.1 of Geobacillus sp. FSL K6-0789. Taxonomy (NCBI): domain Bacteria; kingdom Bacillati; phylum Bacillota; class Bacilli; order Caryophanales; family Anoxybacillaceae; genus Geobacillus; species Geobacillus sp. FSL K6-0789. The sequence continues at coordinate 2,460,538 of NZ_CP151966.1, read as the reverse complement.
GAGCCGCCGTTATGACGGGAATAGCGGCGTTGATGAGTGGCAACAATAGAATCATGTGTGCATCGATGGGGCGACCGGCCGTTTTTTTGGCACCGCCCTTTTTCTTTTGCGTATGATAGTACTAACGGGAGGCAAAAAAAGGGGGTGAACCGCGATGCTTCACATCAGCCGAACGTTTGCCGCCTATTTGGACGAGATCGATCAAATAACAGTGATCGTGCCGAAAGCGCGCTGCCTCGACAACATGGAGCCGTTTGTGATGACGGCGCCAAGCGGAGAAGACATCCCGCTTGTGGTGCAACAAAAGGAGGACTTGGGCGATGCGGTCAAATATGTGTGCTGGTTTTCGGTGCCGTTTCAATTTGGAGAGACGCATTGGATTCGCGCCCGCTCCGGGGAGGATTCCGATGTGCAAATCGGGGCGGTGGTGCGGACGGCAGCGTTTGATGACCAGTTTTTTTACGACGGAAAGCTTGGCGTGGAGTATGCGAAAGAGCAGACGATCTTCCGCGTTTGGGCGCCGACGGCCACTGCCGTGAGCGTCAAGCTCGTCCATCCAGACCATGGCGATGTCCGCTATGTGCCGCTTGTGCGCGGGGAGCGCGGCGTCTGGTCGGCGGCCGTATCCGGGGACTGGGAGCGGGCGCGCTATATGTATGTCGCCTGCATCAACCGCGTCTGGCGCGAGGCGGTTGACCCGTATGCGACCGCTGTCTCGGTCAACGGAGAGTATGGCGTGATCGTAGATTGGGAAAAAACGAAGCTGGCCAAACCTGCTCCGCCGCTTCCGCCATGCCCGTCGCCGACCGATGCCGTCATTTACGAGCTGAGCATCCGTGATTTTACGAGCCATCCTGACAGCGGCGCCGTCTGGAAAGGAAAATACCTCGGATTGACGGAGGAACATACGCGCGGGCCGAACGGGACCGTCACCGGGCTTTCCTATTTGAAGGAGCTGGGCGTCACCCATGTCCAGCTCATGCCGTTTGCCGATTTCGCCGGGGTCGATGAGCGCGATCCACAAGCGGCCTACAACTGGGGATACAATCCACTTCATCTATATGCGCCGGAAGGAAGCTATGCCACCGATCCGCATGACCCATACGCGCGCATTGTCGAGCTGAAGCAGGCGATCCGCGCGCTGCAGGAGAACGGCTTGCGCGTCGTGATGGACGCGGTGTACAACCATGTGTACGACCGGGAGCAGTCGCCGCTTGAGAAGCTTGTTCCCGGCTATTACTTCCGCTATGACGCCTACGGCCGGCCGGCCAACGGCACCGGCGTCGGCAACGATATCGCCTCCGAGCGGCGGATGGCGCGCCGCTGGATTGTCGATTCAGTGGTGTTTTGGGCGAAAGAGTACGGCATAAACGGGTTTCGTTTTGATTTGATGGGCGTGCATGATATCGAAACGATGAAGTCGGTGCGCGACGCGCTCGATGCGATCGACCCGTCCATTCTCGTCTATGGGGAAGGCTGGGACTTGCCGACGCCGCTCGCTCCGGAGCAAAAAGCGACGATGGCGAACGCCAAGCGGCTGCCGCGCCTTGCCTATTTCTAGGAGGTTTGTTTGGCAAGAAAAATGTTTGCATGCCGGGGTTGTATTTCAGTATAATACAAGTAACATGGACGGAAGCAGGATGCGGGATGGCCGTCCTTTTTATTTGTACTTTAAGTCGCAGGTGAACATGCTTTGGAACAGTTACTAGGTAAGGAGTGGGCGATCACTCCGGCTGGCGGTGCAACAGGGGATGCGTATTTTGCGGAATATGAGGGGAAGAAGCTGTTTTTGAAACGGAATTCTTCCCCGTTTCTTGCCGTGCTGTCTGCCGAGGGCATCGTCCCGAAGCTCGTATGGACGAAACGGCTGGAAAACGGCGATGTGTTTACGGCTCAGCAATGGTTGAACGGGCGGGAACTGAAGCCGCATGAAATGAAGAGCGGGCAGGTGGCGGCGCTGCTGAAGAAAATTCACGGCTCGAAAGAACTCGTGACGATGCTTCAGCGGCTTGGCAAAACGCCGCTGCACCCTAAGGCGATGTTCGCTGCGCTCGCTGAGCAGCAGAGGCGCCATCCGCTCGGTTCGGCGGCCGTTTCCGAAGCGCTCGGCTGGCTTGAGCTGCGCGTCCCGCTCCTGCCGGCTGATCAATATGTCGTTTGCCACTGTGACATCAATCATAACAATTGGCTGCTTGCCGATGACGGCACGTTGTACTTGATCGATTGGGATGGGGCGGTCATTGCGGATCCGGCCATTGACATCGGCACACTGCTTCATCTATACATTCCACGCGCCGAATGGGAAGCGTGGCTGCGCGAGTATGGGTTGGCGTGGACGGAGGAGCTTGGCCTCCGCCTGAAGTGGTATACGATCGCCCATACGCTTTACTCGCTGTTTTGGCCGAAGGGAAAGGACTGGAAAAAAGAAAAGGAGCGGTCGCTCCAGTTTTTGCACCGTGTGTTGTCCGACCCGCTTTGACGTGCACCGAAGCGGCAGCGCAAAGCGTGGCGGTTTGGCGCCGCCCCCTGTTCAGGAGAGCTCGTTCACCCAGTCGGCGAGCTGGCTTTGATGAGCGGAAATGTGGGCGCTTAAATCGGCGCTGTATTTTCCGCCTTGGCCGTAGGCGTAAATGTTCGGAAGAATTTGCTTGACATGGGCGTTCACTTCGCTATTGGCAAGCAGCGACTTTACAAGCCGCTCAATTTGTTCACATTCGGAGACGGTTCCGCAACAATCAAGCTGATGTTCGGATAAAATATCGCGGAGCACGGTCAATTGGTCGTTATGGTCGAGCGTCATGTCGATCACCATCCTTCAAGCAAAGTTGTACGTTGTTAATATGCCCGGGCGCAGCAGCGTTTATGCCCGAGCGTTTGCTTCTTTGGGCGCGACTATGATATCGTCAAACTGACAAATTCAACGAGGCAGAGGTGTCCGTATGCGTTTGCGCAACAAACCGTGGGCGAAAGACAAAATCGCCGCTTATCCGCATTACGTCATTCCCGACCCGGAAGCGAGGCGTGGGCGATGGCGCGAACTGTTCGGCAACGAGCGGCCGATCCATATTGAAATCGGCACGGGGAAAGGGAAATTTATCACCGAAATGGCGAAGCTTCATCCCGATCTCAATTTCATTGGCATCGAGCTGTATCCGAGCGTGCTCGTATCAGCGCTTGACAAGCTGATTGAGAGCGAGCTGCCGAACGTGCGGCTGCTCAATGCCAATGCGAAAGACCTCGGCACATTTTTTGCCGACGGGGAAGTCTCCCGCATTTATTTGAATTTTTCCGATCCGTGGCCAAAAAAGCGGCACGAGAAGCGGCGGCTTACATATCGGGATTTTTTGGCGCTTTATGAACGCATTTTAACGGAAGACGGCGACATTCATTTGAAAACGGACAACCAGTCGTTTTTTGAATACTCGCTCGTCAGCTTGTCGCAATACGGCTTTGTGCTCGCGGCGGTTCAGCTCGATTTGCATCGGAGCGATGTCGAAGGCAATGTGATGACCGAATACGAGGAGAAGTTTTCCGCTAAAGGCAACCGCATTTACCGCTGCGAGGCGGTGCGCCCGCGGCGGGCGTAGCCGCAAACGGAAGAGCCCCAACAGGCGGGGCTCTTTTTTGTTTTACGAAAAGCCGACAGGGGCGGACGCTGCGCTGCCGCGACCAAGAGGGCACGATGCCGGCCCAGTCTGCGAACTTCAAAGCGGATGAGCGTTTCCGGCCTTACAAAAAAAGGCGGTGTTCCAAAAGGATCGGGACACCCCCTTTCGTTTTTATATATACACCGATCGCTTCTTCCGCGCTATATTTTGTGTCTATCCTGAAGACAGACAGCCTTTTGGGTCAGCCCCGCTCAAACGGAAACATGTTGCACCACACCGATTTTCATCCCGTTTTTGGTCATCGATATGATCGTCGGCTCAAACAGAAAAATGTTGAACCGCACCGGTTCGCCCACGGAACACCGCCGTTTTCCCCATCGGTTTAGAACGGAACGGCGGGGCGATTTTTTTCTTTCTCGATTATGAAGAAAATGGTACACTAAGGAAGGGGGAGATGGACATGGAACAGCTGAAAATCGGGCAAATCACCTTGACGTGGCTGAACGGAGGCGTCACTCACCTGGACGGCGGGGCGATGTTTGGCGTCGTTCCGAAGCCGCTTTGGTCGAAAAAGTATCCGCCAAACGACAACAACCAGATTGAGCTGCGCACCGACCCGATTTTGGTTGAAGCGGGCGGCAAGCGGCTGCTCATTGAGTCCGGCATCGGCAACGGCAAGCTGACCGACAAACAAAAGCGCAACTTCGGCGTCACCGAAGAATCGTCGCTCGATGAATCGCTTGCCGCGCTTGGGCTTGCGCGCTGCGACATTGACATTGTCATCATGACGCATCTTCATTTTGACCATGCGTGCGGCTTGACAGTGTGGGAAGACGGGCGGCTCGTGTCGGCGTTTCCGCGGGCGGCGGTCATCGTGTCGGATGTTGAGTGGGATGAGATGCGAAACCCGAACATTCGTTCGAGAAATACGTATTGGAAAGAAAACTGGGAACCGATCGCCGAACAAGTCGTTCCGTTTGCGAAAGAGACCGAAGTCGTTCCGGGAATCCGCCTTATACATACCGGCGGCCACAGCGCCGGCCATGCGATCGTGGTGATCGAATCAGACGGGGAGATGGCGATTCATCTTGGCGATTTGCTCGGGACGCACGCCCATCAAAACGTGCTTTGGGTGATGGCGTACGACGACTACCCGATGGATTCCATTTTTGCCAAACAGCGATGGATCCCGTACGGCATGGAGCGAAACGCCTGGTTTACGTTTTACCACGACGCTTATTACCGGGCGGTGAAATGGCAGGCGGACGGCGCGATCGCCGCAGCGGTGAAGCGGAACCGGCCGTCGCTATAACGGTTTGGCCTCGATGACCGCGCCGGTGTAGGCGTTGACGAAAAATTCCGCGTCCCCGTCATCGCGGCAAACGCCGCCGCGGTAAACAGTGTACGTCAACCCGTTTTTCTCATACTGCTCCGGCGCAACTTGAATCCATGAACCGCGAATGGGGAGCGGTCCGCCGAGCGCGCGTTTCGCCATCGCGAGCGCTTGTTCCGGCGCGAGAAGCGTCGGCTTTGCGGCGGCGCGGACGGCGCAGATGGCGGCGGCGCCCACTGCGGCGCCAACGATCCATTTTTTCCAAGCCATGCGTTCGGTCCTCCTTTTGCCTTGATACGGTTTAGTATAGCCGATTTTGGCGAAATAGGTAAGCAGAACGGGAAAAGGAACTGAAAACAGAAAGGAAGATAGGCGATGAATGAAGAAACGCTCCAATTGTTTCAGACGTTGACCGAGCTGCCGGGGGCGCCGGGCTATGAACATCCGGTGCGCCAGTTTATGCGCCAAGAGCTGGCGAAGTATGCCGACGAAGTGGTGCAAGACCGGCTCGGCAGCGTTTTCGGCGTCAAGCGCGGCGACGAAACCGGCCCGACGGTGATGGTCGCCGGTCATATGGATGAGGTCGGGTTTATGGTGACGGCGATCACCGACAACGGCATGATCCGCTTTCAAACGCTCGGCGGCTGGTGGAACCAAGTGCTGCTCGCCCAGCGCGTGCAAATTATTACGGACAACGGGCCGGTCATCGGCGTCATCGGCTCGATTCCGCCGCACCTGCTTGATGAAGAGCAGCGCAATAAGCCGATGGACCTGAAAAACATGCTCATTGACATCGGTGCGGAAAGCCGCGACGACGCGGAGCGAATCGGCATTCGCCCCGGCCAGCCGATCGTGCCGGTCAGCCCGTTTACGCCGTTGGCGAACGGGAAGACGGTGATGGCGAAGGCGTGGGACAACCGGTTTGGCTGCGGGTTGGCGATTGAACTGCTGAAAGAGCTCCAAGGCGCTGCGCTGCCGAACGTCCTGTACGCCGGCGCGACTGTGCAGGAAGAAGTCGGGCTGCGCGGGGCGCAGACGGCGGCCACGATGATCAATCCGGACATCTTCTTCGCCCTTGAGGCGAGCCCGGCGAACGATATGACCGGCGACAAGCGGGCGTTTGGCCATATCGGGAAAGGAGCGCTCGTCCGTCTGTACGACCGGACGATGGTCACGCACCGCGGCATGCGCGAATTTGTGCTCGATACGGCCGAGTCGCTTGATGTGCCGTACCAATTTTTCATTTCCCCGGGCGGGGGGACAGACGCCGGGCGAGTCCATGTCGCCAACCGCGGCGTGCCATCGGCGGTGATCGGCATTTGCGCCCGCTACATTCATACGCATGCGGCGATCATTCATGTCGACGATTATGCGGCGGCGAAAGCACTCATCGTCGAGCTCGTGAAACGGTGCGACCGGGCGACGGTTGAGGCGATCCGCCAAAACAGCTAGGCAAAGAGAAACGAACGGCAGAGCGGAACAAAGGGAGGGGGAGAAGCGGCAGCTTCTCCTTTTCCATGCGAAGGAGGGCCAATGATGAAAACTGTTGCGATCGGAACGAAAAACGAAGCGAAAGTTGCCGCCGTCCGCGCGGTGTTCGCCGCGCCGTCGTGGCGCCTTGTACCGCTGGACGTGCCCTCCGGCGTCTCCGTCCAGCCGCTGTCCGATGAAGAAACGCGGCTTGGGGCGATGAACCGCGCCAAACGGGCGCTGGACGCGGCAGGAGCGGAGATCGGCATCGGGTTGGAAGGCGGCGTGATGCGGATCGACGGGCAATGGTGGCTGTGCAATTGGGGGGCGTTGGCCGACCGAAGCGGCCTTGTTCTCACCGCAGCGGGTGCGCGCCTTGCCCTGCCGCCGGAGATCGGCGCCGGACTTGAAGCAGGAAGAGAACTCGGCGAGGTGATGGAGGAATATACGGGGCGGCGGAACATTCGCGCAAATGAAGGGGCGGTTGGCGTGCTGACGAACGGGCGCATCAAGCGTGCGGCGATGTTTTCCCACATCGTCGAGCTACTGGCCGGCCACTATGAGTTTTTTTGCCAAAATGGACCGTTCACGGTATGATAAAAGGGAGCGGCTGACGACGCTATTATGCTAAGGAGGCAAACGAATGGACAGCCGGCAAATGTACGAGACGATTAAGAAGCGTCTAGGCGGCCATCCGCACTGGACGTTTCGCTTTGACGCCAAGCAGGATGCGATGCGCATCGAGGATGAACGCACGAAAAAAGGCGTGACGATTTCGCTTCCCGGCGTGATCGCCAAGTGGCACGATCAAAAAGATGAAGCGGTGCGCGAAATCGTCTATTACGTGGAACAAACGCTGAAAACGATGGAAGAAGCGGCGGCGCTTTCCGGCAACGAGCGGAACATTTACCCGGTCATTCGCTCGACATCGTTTCCGACGGAGACGAAAGAAGGCGTGCCGCTTGTGCACGATGGCCATACGACGGAAACGCGCATTTATTATGCGCTTGATTTAGGCAAAACGTACCGCTTGATCGATGAACAAATGCTGAAAGCGGAGCGGTGGAGCGCCGAGCGGGTGAAGGAAATCGCCCGTTTCAACGTCCGGTCGTTGCCGACGCCGGTGAAAGAAGACCGCGTGGCGGACAACGTGTTTTATTTTGTCAACACGAACGACGGCTATGATGCGAGCCGGTTGTTGAACGAGGCATTTTTGGCGGAAATGGAAGCGCGCATCGAAGGGACGATGGCGTTGGCCGTCCCGCATCAAGATGTGCTCATTATCGCCGATTTGCGCAACGAGGTCGGCTACGACGTTCTAGCGCAAATGACGATGAGTTTTTTTGCCGGCGGCCGCGTGCCGATTACCGCCTTATCCTTTTTGTACGAAAACGGAGAGTTAGAACCTATTTTTATTTTAGGAAAAAAACGGAGAACGTAAGGTGCAAGGAGGAATCAACCGATGAATGTATTTTACAATCGCGAAGGAATCGGCGATGTATTACTTGTGTCGCTGAAGCCGATTCCTGCCGAAGAGCGGGCGTTTGTGAAACGAGGCGACGTCGTTCGCATTTTTTCGGAGCGGAGCGGAGAGACGGTCGGTTACAACATTTTTTCCGCTTCTTCATACCATCCGTTTTCCGGCAACGGCCCGCTCGATGTCGATGAAGAACTCGTTGGCGTCATCAATGACATTTTGGCGAAAAACGGTTTTGACGAACCGATCGAGGCTGATTTGTCGCCGAAGTTTGTCGTCGGATATGTGAAAGAAAAAACGAAGCATCCGAACGCCGACAAACTGAGCGTCTGCCAAGTCGATGTCGGCGGTGAAGTGCTGCAAATCGTCTGTGGGGCGCCGAACGTCGCCGCCGGGCAGAAAGTCGTCGTCGCCAAAATCGGCGCCGTCATGCCGAGCGGCCTTGTCATTCAGGAAAGCGAGCTGCGCGGCGTCCGGTCATCCGGCATGATTTGTTCGGCGCGCGAACTCGGGCTGCCGAACGCCCCGCAAGAAAAAGGGATTCTTGTGCTCTCCGACGAGTACGAAGTCGGCCAGCCGTTCGTGTTTTGACCGTCCCGGCGGCGTTTTTGCCGACAATGAATGAGATAGAAAGAGTGAAACGGCCGATGAAATTTTGGAAACGATGGCTTCGCATGTTCGCGGAGGAAGAAGAGAAGGAACAGCCGCCCATTCCTCAACCGGAGCGTGCAGAGGCGAAAGTGGTGTACCAATACCCGCAAGGCCGCTTTCGGTTTCCGCTCATTCCCGACGATCAGCCGCGGGAGGAACAGAAACAGCCGCAGCGGTTGGTAGACGGGGGAAGAACGCGGCCGGCCTCTGGCCGCCCGTCAGACAGCCTGGCGCGGGAAACGGCGGAAAAACGCCCGTTCCGCCCGTCCGATGTGCCGTCGCCGGTATTTGGGTATCAAAGACAGGGCGGCGAACAGCGGGGGGCAAAACGAACGCCGGTTTCCGACTTTAAACCGGAGCAAAGCCGTTCCGCCTCTTTGGCGCCGCCCGAACAGGAAGAGAGCAGCAAAGCGACCGTCCCACCGGATGAACAAGCCGCCGTTGCGGCCGGGAGCGAAACGGCAGCAGAGACTATGGCCAAGGCCGCGGAAGAAGGGGCGCCGCGATCGGATGAGCGGCAGCACGATCAGCAGGAAAGGGGCGCCGGGCAAGAGGAAGAGGAGCGGTCCGTCTTTGGCGCCGGTCCGCGGCTTGAAGAGGCGATTGAGAATGAAACGGTGGCGGAGAAGATCACCAAGGTGCTAGAAGAAGGAGCGCCGCGACCGGATGAGGGGCAACGCGGCCATGGGGCGGAGAAAGGCGCCGGACGGGAAGAAGAAGCGCGGCTGTCTTCTCCCCGTCTCGGACGGGCGCGCATCCCGTACAATGTGATGATGCTAAAGGAAGACCGGCGCAAGCTCGAGGAACGCTCGCGCCGGGACGGCTATTCGCTGCCGCCGTCTGCGTTGCTTGAGTCGCCCGGGGAGGCGGCGTCTGCTGACGAACAGTGGATTCGCGAACAATGCGCCCGCCTCGACCGGACGTTTGCGAGCTTCCATATCGGAGCGAAGGTCGTTGGGGCAACGCAAGGGCCGACGGTGACGCAGTTTGAAGTGCAGCCCGATTTGGGCGTGAAAGTAAGCAAAATTACGAGCTTGACGGACGACATTAAACTGAGTTTGGCAGCGAAAGACATTCGGATTGAAGCGCCGATTCCCGGAAAGCGGACGATCGGCATTGAAGTGCCGAACCCATCGAGCCGTCCGGTGCGGCTGCGGGAGATTTTAGACGACCGCGCCTTCTGCGAGCGCCGCTCTCCGCTCACTGTCGCCCTTGGGCTTGACATCAGCGGCGCGCCGGTCGTGACCGATATCCGCAACATGCCCCATGGTCTCATTGCCGGGGCGACCGGGTCAGGCAAAAGCGTCTGCATGAACGCTATGCTTGTCAGCATGTTGTACAAAGCCGCCCCGCATGAGGTGAAGTGGCTGCTGATTGATCCAAAAATGGTGGAGCTTGCCCCGTACAACGGCTTGCCGCATTTGCTCAGCCCGGTCATCACCGAAGCAAAAGCGGCCGCCGGGGCGCTCAAGTGGGCGGTCGGCGAAATGGAGCGGCGGTACGAGCTGTTTGTCCATGCCGGCGTGCGCGATCTTGAAAAATACAATGACCGTCTGCGTGCAAGCGGGGGAAGTGAGGCGCCGTTGCCGTACATCGTCATCGTCATCGACGAACTGGCTGATTTGATGATGGCCGCCCCGGCCGATGTCGAGGAATCGATTTGCCGCTTGGCGCAAAAGGCGCGGGCGTGCGGCATTCACTTGTTGATCGCCACGCAACGGCCGTCGGTTGACGTCATCACCGGCTTGATCAAGGCGAACATTCCGACGCGCATCGCCTTTTCTGTTTCTTCCCAAGTCGACTCGCGCACGATTTTGGATGTGAACGGCGCCGAGCGGCTGCTTGGGCGCGGCGATATGCTTTTTTTGGAAAACGGGTCAGCCAAGCCGGTGCGGTTGCAAGGCTGCTTCATTTCTGATGAAGAAATTGAGCGGGTCACCGCCCACGTGAAAGCGCAGCAAGCCCCTTCGTACATGTTCAGTCCGGACGAGTTCCGGCAAGCGGCGGCGTTCGGCGAGGAAGACGACGAGCTGTTTGACGAAGCATGCCGGTTTGTCATCGCCCAGGGAGGGGCGTCAACGTCAAGTTTGCAGCGTCATTTCCGCATCGGCTACAACCGCGCCGCCCGGCTCATCGAGATGATGGAGCATCATGGGCTCATCTCGGAAGCGCGCGGCAGCAAACCGCGCGATGTGCTGATGAGCGAGGAAGAGTGGGCGCGCTGGCGCGGGGAGCACGGCGGGCGCTCTGCCAACGGCGTTGCTTCCGGGCGGTAGTGTTTTGCCGCCGGCCGTGCTATAATGGGGAAATGAAACCGCCGGCGCGGCGGCATGAAGCAAATGGCAAAACTAGACGAATATCATATACTGTTCTACAGAGAGAAGATGGCTGGAGGGCTTAGCGATGACAGTTTACCATTTTGTTGGCATCAAAGGCACGGGAATGAGCGCGCTTGCACAAGTGCTTCATGATCTCGGTTATACAGTGCAAGGGTCGGATGTAGAAAAGTGGTTTTTTACGCAAAAGGCGCTCGAGGAACGGGGCATCCCGGTTTTGCCTTTTTCCAAAGACAATATCCGCCCAGGTTATACGGTCATTGCCGGCAACGCCTTTTCCGATACGCATGAGGAAATCGAAGCGGCCCGTCAACTCGGCGTCCCTGTCATTCGATACCACCGCTTTTTGGGCGAGCTGGCGGGGAAATTCACAAGCATCGCGGTGACCGGCTCACATGGAAAGACGACGACGACGGGCTTGCTCGCTCACGTGATGCAAGGGGCGCACCCTACGTCATATTTAATTGGGGACGGAACGGGAAGAGGGGAGCCGGGGAGCAAATACTTTGTGTTTGAGGCGTGCGAGTACCGCCGGCATTTTTTGTCCTATTTTCCCGATTATGCAATCATGACGAACATTGACTTCGACCACCCCGACTATTTTGCCAATATTGACGACGTCTTTTCCGCCTTCCAACAAATGGCGGAACAAGTGAACAAGGCGATTGTCGCCTGCGGGGATGATCCGTATTTGCCGAATCTCCAGGCGAAAGTGCCGATTTTGTTTTACGGGCTTAGCGACGAAAACGATTTTCAGGCGCGCAATATTGTCAAGACGCCCGAAGGGACGGCGTTTGACGTGTTCGTGCGCAACACGTTTTTTGCCTCTTTTTCCATCCCGCGCTTTGGCACCCATAACGTGCTGAATGCGCTCGCGGTCATCGCCCTTTGCCACTATGAAGGCATTGACGCCGGCACAATCGCCGCCCGGCTGCAGACGTTCCAAGGGGTGAAACGCCGCTTCAGCGAAAAAACGGTCGGGCGCCAGGTGTTGATTGACGATTATGCGCATCATCCGCGCGAAATTACCGCCACATTGGAGGCGGCAAGGCAAAAATATCCGGGACGCGAGGTCGTTGCCATTTTCCAGCCGCACACGTATACGCGAACGCAGACGTTTTTGCGCGAGTTTGCCGAAAGTTTAAAGCAGGCCGACCACGTCTATTTATGCGATATTTTCGGCTCGGCGCGCGAACGCGAGGGCAAGCTGTCCATCCGCGATTTGCAGGCGCAAATTCCGCGCTCGCAGCTGCTTGAAGAAGACAACGTCGCAGTGTTGAAGCAGCATCCGGATGCAGTGTTGGTGTTTATGGGCGCCGGCGATATTCAAAAATTTCAACAGGCGTACGAACAGGCCGTTCTGTCCGCGTAGCGGCCGGCCGGGAAGCGGGCTGTGACCAAAACAGCCCGTTTTTCGTTGGGCGGCAGGAATCGAATGAGACGGCGGCGAACGTTTAAAGGCGGAGGCAAACGGGTACAAACGGGATGAGGCGGTCCGGACGGCAAGGAGGGAAACGAAGTGGAGTGGCTTTTGTACGCGAGCGCTGCGGTGGCGGCGGCGGCGTTTTTGCTGCTTGTCGTGTACATCGCGAGGACGCTCGTCGTCCTGCAGGAAACGCTGCGCCGGCTGACGGCGGCGGTGGGCCATACGGAGGAGCAAGTGCAAGCGGTGGCCCGCGAAGTCACCGAGCTTTTGCATACGGCGAACGACATCGCCGGCGATGTGCAAAAGAAGGTGGAAAAGCTGAATAGCGCCGTCGAAGCCGTCAGTGAAGTCGGCGACGCCGTCCGCTCGTTCAACCGCGCCCTTCAGCAGACAGCCGCGGCGCTGTCGGCTCGAGCGGGCGGCGGGCGGAAAAAATGGCGCAAAACGTTGCGATGGGCAAATGTTTTGCTCGATCTAAGGGAAAAATGGAGGGAAAGGGAACGATTGCGTGAACAGGAGGGAATGCAAAATGGCGAAAAATAACGGCGGATTTTTGCTTGGGGCGCTTGTCGGCGGCATCGCCGGCGCGGCGGCGGCCATGTTTTTAACAAGTGAGAAAGGACGGCAATGGCTCGCGGAATGGAGCAGCAGCGAAACGTGGGAGCCGGTGAAAACGACGGCGGCGGAATGGTTGGAAACAGCGAAAGAGAAAACGAAGGAAATCGCCGAGTTCATCCCGCTGAAAACAGCTGAGGCCCCGTCCGAAGGCGAAGAGGCAAAGACCGGTGCTGAAAAAGCGACGATCCCGATTCCGCCATCCGCTGAGCCGGCCGACCGCGAGACGCTGCAAAAGCTGTTTGAGGAAGCGGAAGCGGCGCTCGATGACGCCGAGCAAACGATGGGACACCGAAGCGGAATGGAGTGAGCAGAACGTGGGAATGGAGAAACTGGAAACCGTCGAACAGTTTGAACGCGTCAAGAAGGAAACGAACCGCTTTTTGTTCGTCAAACATAGCCTAACATGCCCGATCAGCCGAGCGGCGTTCGGCGAATGTGAAAAGTTCGCCGCCGATCACCCGGAGCTCGCGGTATATTGCCTGTACGTTCAAGAAGCGCGGCTGCTCTCGAACTACATCGCCGAGACGACCGGCGTTAAGCACGAATCGCCGCAGGCGCTTTTGTTTGAAAACGGCAAAGTCGTCTGGCACGCGTCCCATTGGGCTATTACGTACGATGCGCTGAGAACGAACATAGCCACCGCCTAGCCGCCTGTCCGCGCGACAGGCGGTTTGTTCTCCTTTTAAACTTTACCACTTAAAAGCGTTTAATCAAAAAAGCATTTTTTTCGTGACAACCGATAAGTCATCGATTATAATAAAGACTAATTACAAAACTTCGATCTTCAAAACGGGGAAGCGCCCCGAACGCAGCCGGCCGGCGGCCGCTATGGGGCGGAAACGATGCATGAAAATGGGCGAAAGGATGAGAGAAGCATGAGCAACGAACGGTTGGAGGAGCTGCGGGCAAGGGTCGATGAGATTAACCTGCAATTGTTGAAGCTGATCAACGAACGGGGGCGGCTCGTTCAAGAAATCGGCAAGATCAAAGAAGCGCAAGGAACGCACCGCTACGACCCGGTGCGCGAGCGGAAAATGCTCGACCTCATTTCCGAGCATAACGACGGTCCGTTCGAAACGTCGACGCTGCAGCACATTTTCAAGGAAATTTTCAAAGCGGCGCTCGAATTGCAAGAAGATGACCATCGGAAAGCGCTGCTTGTCTCGCGGAAAAAGCATCCAGAAAACACGATCGTCGAGGTGAAAGGAGAGCGGATCGGCGACGGCAAACAATATTTTGTCATGGGCCCGTGTGCGGTGGAAAGCTACGAGCAAGTGGCTACGGTCGCCGAAGCGGTGAAAAAACAAGGCATCAAGATGCTGCGCGGCGGTGCGTACAAACCGCGCACGTCGCCGTACGATTTCCAAGGGCTCGGCGTGGAAGGACTGAAAATTTTGAAACGGATCGCCGATGAGTTTGATTTGGCGGTCATCAGTGAAATCGTCACGCCGGCGGACATTGAAATCGCCTTGGACTATATTGACGTCATCCAAATCGGCGCCCGCAACATGCAAAACTTTGAGCTGCTTAAGGCAGCCGGCCAAGTGAATAAGCCGATTTTGCTGAAGCGCGGCTTGGCGGCGACGATCGAAGAATTCATCAACGCCGCTGAGTACATCATGTCGCAAGGAAACGGGCAGATCATTTTGTGCGAGCGCGGCATACGTACGTACGAGCGGGCGACGCGCAACACGCTCGACATTTCGGCTGTGCCGATTTTGAAGAAAGAAACGCACTTGCCGGTGTTCGTCGATGTCACCCACTCAACGGGGCGGCGCGATCTGCTCATCCCGTGCGCCAAAGCGGCCTTGGCGATCGGCGCCGACGGCGTCATGGCCGAAGTGCATCCGGACCCGGCCGTCGCCTTGTCCGATTCCGCCCAGCAAATGGACATCGCCCAATTCAACGAGTTTATGGAAGAAGTGCGCGCCTTCCAGCGCCAGTTCGTCCAAGCGTAAAGGGCAAAGGGCGGTGTGTCGGCGAAAGAAGACGTCCCATTGTGTTGGGGCGTCTTTTGTTTTTGGGGCAGTGCGAAGCAGGCTGTGGTCGAGGCGGGAAATGGAGGCCGGTTGGGTTGGCGGCATGATAGGGCAACCGAATCGCGCTGTCTGGCGGATTCCTGTTTGCGCTGATGGCCGTTGGCGCCCAGCACAAAAACACGGGGAAACGGCGGGCTTCCTTTTCATGCAATGGCGTGGTTTCGGGAAAACTATCGGTGAACGGTTTGTGAACAAACCGGCAAAAATGGTTGCGATTTCGTTGCGAGTTGGCGATAATGTATCGTATGATAGTTGTACATACATTCGGAATTTGACCGGTTGAGTGAAAAGGAGTGAAAGGAATGACCGTAACGATTTATGATGTGGCGCGGGAGGCGAACGTCTCGATGGCGACTGTTTCGCGTGTCGTGAACGGCAACCCGAACGTCAAGCCGTCGACACGAAAAAAAGTGTTGGAAGCGATCGAGCGGCTCGGCTACCGCCCGAATGCAGTGGCGCGGGGGTTGGCGAGCAAAAAAACGACGACGGTCGGGGTGATCATCCCGGATATTTCGAACATTTTCTTCGCCGAACTGGCGCGCGGCATCGAAGACATTGCAACGATGTACAAATACAACATTATTTTAAGCAACTCCGACCAAAACAAAGAAAAAGAGCTGCATTTGCTCAACACGTTGCTCGCCAAGCAAGTGGACGGCCTGTTGTTTATGGGCGGGACCATCACCGAAGAGCACGTCGCCGAATTTCAAAAATCATCGGTGCCGATCGTGCTGGCGGCGACGGTCGGGCCGGAGGAGATTCCATCGGTTAACATCGATTATGAGCAGGCGGCGTTTGAAGCGGTGACGTATTTGCTGGAAAAAGGAAACCGCCGTGTGGCGTATGTGACCGGTCCGACCGACGATCCGATCAACCAGCGGAAGTTGGCTGGCTACCGGCGCGCGTTGGAAGAGCGCGGGGTGCCATATGACGAAGAGCTGGTCGTTGAGGGCGACAATTCATACGACTCCGGCTTGGAAGCGTATGAGAAAATCGCGGAGCTTGCCGAACGACCGACGGCGGTGTTTGCCGGCACGGACGAAATGGCGCTCGGCATCATCCACAGCGCCCAAGACTATCACGTGCGCGTGCCGGAAGAGGTGGAAGTTGTCGGTTTTGACAACACAAGGCTTGCGACGATGGTGCGGCCGCGGCTGACGACCGTCGTGCAGCCGATGTACGACATCGGAGCGGTAGCGATGCGGTTACTGACGAAGTACATGAACAAGGAGAAAGTTGACAACCATATCGTCGTCTTGCCGCACCGGCTTGAAGTGCGGGAATCGACGAAATAGGAGCGAGGCTGATCCGAAAACGCTCCGCGTTTTCGGATCAGCCTTTTTCGCGTTTCCTCTGAACGCGCCTGCCGAGGCGCTCTCGTTTGCGTTTCCCATGCGCCGCCAACAGGCACGAACCGGCTCGATGGCGCCCATAAAAAGCAGCCCCCTTCGCCTATTGTTTCTGAATTTGGAGGGCGGTTCGGCCGGCCGGTCACCGTGCCGGCCGCTGGCTGCGGATGAAATACAACGCTTTTTCCACCGTCTGGGCATTTTTTTCGCTGATCTCTGCTTTGCGCGGAATCGGGGGATACAAGTCATCCGGGTCGTCCCACTCAAGCGGAAGCGCGAAGGGTGAAAGCGGTTGCTAACGTTCGCGCCGCTCATCTGGCAGCGGGCCGGACACATCGGCTTGTCCTGTCATCTCGAGCCAAAGGAGCGCCCATGCCCGCGGCACGACGCGCCAGATGTCATAGCCGCCGACGACGACGGCGATCCAGCGTCCGCCGCAATATTCATGTGCGATTTCGTGCGCGAGCTTCGGAATGGCGCGGTACGTTTTCATCGTCACCGACAAATGGGTGAGCGGATCGTAATAGTGGGCGTCGACGCCGTTTTGCGTCACGATGACATCCGGGCGGAAAAAGTCGGTGATTTCCCGAAGCGCGGTCGTATAGGCGGCGATCCATGATTCGTCTTCCGTGAACGCATCAACGGGAATGTTGAACGAATAGCCGTAGCCTGCGCCTAAGCCGCGCTCGTTGACATTTCCGGTCCCTGGGAACAAATAGCGCCCCGTTTCATGAATGGAAAACGTGCAAACGTTCGGATCGTCGTAAAACGCCCATTGCACTCCGTCTCCATGGTGGGCGTCCGTGTCGACGTACAACACGCGCAGTCCGTATTTCTCCCGGATGTATTGAATGGCGACCGCGCTGTCGTTGTAGACGCAAAAGCCGGACGCTTTGCCGCGGAAGCCGTGGTGCAGACCGCCTCCAAGGTTGAGCGCATGCCCGGCCGCTCCGGAAAGAACCGCGTCGACGGCGGTGAGGGTGCTGCCGACCAAAAGAGCGCTCGATTCGTGCATGTTGGGGAAAATCGGTGTATCCTCGGTGCCAAGGCCGTAGTTTTGCGCCGCCGCTTCCGATATAAATAAAAATGGCGACGGCTGGCGCGATTTTATGCAAATAGTCGATCGGATGGCGGGATCGAATTCTCATATACGTCCGAACAGCCGGGATGTTGAACGATTGCTGCAAGACATAGCGCACCGTGACGAGCCCGTGCGTTTTTCCGTCCGCGTTTTTCGGTGTATACGAACCGATCGAAAGCGACAAGTCGGGAATGATCGTCGCCGGCTGGATGACGCCCATCTCCATCGCCGGCGTGTATACTAAGAGCGGTTTCATCGTTGACCCGTTGGACCGGTGCGCCTGGGTGGCGTGGTTCAACTGCTCGCGCCCATAATCGAGGCCGCCGACGAAGCTGATGATTTTTCCCGTTTTGTTTTCGATGAGCATCGCCCTGACTTCGACCGGTTGGCGATGGAGGTCATTTTTCCTGTTTTCTTGTCTTTGGTGTAATACACATTGTCGCTTCCGTAATACGGGTAGCGGGCGGCGATGCGCTGCATTTGTTCATAAATCTTTTTGTCGATCGTCGTATAACATTGTGGAATTTTGCTGATTTTTCGCCGTTTGTGCGAAAAGCGTTAGGGTTGACAGCGAGCGCATCGCTATGGTAATAATAATGTATATATTTCATATGAGAAAGCGATGATGGGAACAAGTAGCGGCTGCCTCCCTGGTGCAGAGAGCTGGCGGACGGTGCGAGCCAGTCCACAGGCAGGCGTGAATTACCTCCCTGAGCAGCGATGGCGAACGTTTTTGGCACCTAGTAGCCATCCGCCGGCCGGCGCCGTTATCCAAATGAGTGAGAAAGCACCATGCTTTCTAAGTAGGGTGGTACCGCGACGAACACTCGCCCCTTCATCACGGGCGGGTGTTTTCTTTTGCATGACATTTATAAAGAGGTGAAGGACATGGATTTGCTTGCGGAATTGCAATGGCGCGGGCTCGTCAACCAAACGACGGATGAAGACGGGTTGCGCAAACTGTTAAATGAGGAGCGGGTGACGCTCTACTGCGGGTTTGACCCGACGGCGGACAGTTTGCATATCGGCCACTTGGCCACCATTTTGACGATGCGCCGCTTCCAGCAGGCGGGGCACCGGCCGATCGCTCTAGTCGGCGGAGCGACGGGGTTGATCGGCGACCCGAGCGGGAAAAAAAGCGAGCGCACGCTCAATGCCAAAGAAACCGTCGAGGCATGGAGCGCGCGTATTAAAGAACAGCTCGGCCGCTTTTTAGATTTTGAAGCGGACGGCAATCCGGCGAAAATCAAAAACAACTACGACTGGATCGGGCCGCTGGATGTCATTACGTTTTTGCGCGACGTCGGCAAGCATTTCAGCGTCAACTACATGATGGCGAAAGAGTCGGTTCAATCGCGCATCGAGACGGGCATTTCATTTACCGAGTTCAGCTATATGATGCTGCAGGCATACGATTTTCTCCGCCTGTACGAGACGGAAGGATGCCGCCTGCAAATCGGCGGGAGCGACCAATGGGGCAACATCACGGCAGGGCTTGAGCTTATTCGCAAAACGAAAGGCGAGGCGCGGGCGTTTGGCTTGACGATCCCGCTTGTGACGAAAGCGGACGGCACGAAATTCGGGAAAACGGAAAGCGGCACGATTTGGCTCGACAAAGAGAAAACGTCGCCGTACGAGTTTTACCAGTTTTGGATCAACACCGATGACCGCGATGTGATCCGTTACTTGAAGTATTTTACGTTCCTGTCGAAAGAGGAAATCGAAGCGCTTGAACAAGAGCTTCGTGAGGCCCCAGAGAAGCGGGCGGCCCAAAAGACGCTTGCTGAGGAAGTGACAAAGCTCGTGCACGGCGAAGAGGCGCTCAGGCAAGCGATTCGCATTTCTGAAGCGCTCTTTAGCGGCGACATTGCCAATTTGACAGCGGCGGAAATTGAGCAAGGGTTCAAAGATGTACCGTCATTCGTTCATGAAGGAGGCGACGTTCCGCTTGTCGAGCTGCTCGTTTCTGCCGGCATTTCGCCATCGAAGCGACAAGCGCGCGAAGACATCCAAAACGGCGCCATTTACGTCAACGGCGAGCGCCTTCAAGACGTCGGAGCCATATTAACGGCTGAACACCGCCTTGAGGGGCGGTTTACGGTCATCCGCCGCGGGAAGAAAAAGTATTATTTGATTCGCTACGCCTAAGAAAAAAGATCCGAAATGCTGATGCATTTCGGATCTTTTTTGCGCCTTAACGCGAGTAGAACTCGACGATGAGCGCTTCGTTGATTTCCGCCGGCAGTTCGGAACGCTCCGGCAAGCGGGTGTACGTCCCTTCCATTTTTTCCGGATCAAACGACAAGTAATCTGGAATGTAGTTGTTCGCTTCGAGCGCTTCTTTAATCACTTGCAAGTTGCGCGATTTTTCGCGAACGGCGATCGTTTGTCCCGGTTTGACGCGGTACGACGGGATGTTGACGCGGCTGCCGTCGACCAAAATGTGGCCGTGCGTCACGAGCTGGCGGGCTTGACGGCGCGTGCGGGCCAACCCTAAGCGATAGACGAGGTTGTCTAGGCGCGATTCTAACAAAATCATGAAGTTTTCGCCGTGTTTGCCCGGCATTTTGCCTGCTTCTTCAAACGTTTTGCGGAATTGGCGTTCGTTCACGCCGTACATATGGCGCAGCTTTTGTTTTTCTTGCAGCTGCAAGCCATATTCCGACAATTTCCGCCGTTGCCCCGGACCGTGTTGGCCAGGCGGATACGGACGTTTTTGCAATTCTTTCCCCGTGCCGCTCAACGAGATGCCAAGGCGGCGGGAAATTTTCCACATTGGGCCAGTATAACGAGCCATTCGTTGCTCCTCCTTACGCTTTTATTCCCGTAAAATAAAAGCAGATGTGCGCCAACAATTATGGCCATTTTGTTTTCATGCATCCTCGCTCTCGCAGCTAAGAGTTACACGATGCACCTCGGCGGGTCGAGGAACAAAATGAACCATAAAAGTGGGCACAAAGGCTGCTATATTTTACACAAAGGCTATTATATGATTTTTAGAGGATAAAGTCAACATTTTGTTTCCCTTCTTCTCTATTTGTATGATATAATAAAAAATGCAATTTTTAGAAAAATTGTCATCCCATTCTCTTATTTGGAATGATGATGCCGGTTTGGGTGGAAAAGGCGATGAACAAGGAAGAAATGAAGCGGTATGAATCATTTAAACAAAAATTTTTCCACTGGTTTTTAGCGTTTCAGGACGATAGGCCGTTTTCGGCGGCGGCGGGCGAGTTGCTCGCGCTGCTAAAAGAAGAGCTGGCGCTCGAGCAAGCCGTTTTTTATTTGTACGACCCGGTGCGGGCTGCCTTTTATCCGGAAGCGGCCGCGGTTGGGACGCCGGACGCTAGGCCGATCGCGGCTGATGGAGAGCGGAAAGTCGCTGTTGTCGATGCCGGTGGGCCGCATATGGCGGCCCGGCTCTTTTTCATGCTTTCCGATGAGACACCGGCGATGGTCGAGCTCGTGTATCGAAAAGATGGCGGTTTTGACGAGCGGTTGTTGTGGGAGATCCGGACGGATTTGGCGCGATTGTTTCGGAAACTTAGCGCGGTGCTGCAAGGAGAGGGCGAAGAGAAACGGTATGGACAGCTGCATCACTTTGCCGCAAAAATTCATTCCTCGATGCATATCGATGTTGTGCTTGAAGAAATTATCCGCACGCTGCAAAACGTCTATCCATCATTCACCTACCACCTTCTGTTGTCGCATGACAACCATCTGCGCGGAAATTTGCCGATTAAAACGCTTGTATTGGATGAAAGGGAAAAACAGACGGCGGCGTTGCGGGCGTTTTTGACTGGACAAGTGCAATGCGAGGAGATGGAGACGCCGCCGCGCTCGGTGCTGTACGCCCCGATTAAAGGGGTGCAGGCGGTGTATGGGGTGATTGAAATGATCGCCCCATACGCTGCGCCATTTCCAAAACGAGAGATTCATTTTATTTCGCTGCTGGCGAGCACGGCTGGAAGTGCGCTTGAGAACGCCAAGTTGTATGAACAGTCGCGCCGGCTTGTCGCCGATTTGCAGCTGATCAACGACACAATGCGCCAATTGAACGCCCGGCCGCGGCTTCATGAAGCCATTGAGTACATGGTATCGCAAATCCAACAATCGTTCGGCGCGGATGAAGTCGGTTTTTTCTTGTTTGCCGACGGCAAGCGGGAGCTTTTGCCAGGCAGTACGCCGTTTTTTTTCGACCATCGGTCCGAGCCCTATATCGAATGGGTGGAAAAGCGGCGCCAAAGCGGAAATGACATTTTATTTGCCGGTGATGTATGCGTGTCCGCTTTCGGTTCGTTTCGTTCCATCATGGCGGCGCCGATGCAGCAAAACAAGGAAACGAAGGGACTGTGCATTGCGCTCGCCAGCGAGCCATACCGATTTACGTTTGAGATGTTTAAGCTCTTGGAATCCCTCGTTCAACATTCAACGCTGGCGTTTATGAACGCGATGCTGCGCGAAGAGCTCGAGAAGATAGTAGTCACTGATTATTTGACAAAGCTGCATACGCGCCGTTACTTGGACGAGGTGATCCAAACATCCATGGGATCCGATGCATCCGGGGCGCTCATTTTGTTTGACATTGACAACTTTAAGCAAATCAACGATGTGTACGGCCATCAAACGGGCGATAGGGTGCTCGTCCAAGTGGCTGAGACGGTGTGCGCCAACATTCGCGATGGCGATGTGGCGGCGCGTTGGGGCGGGGAAGAGCTGGCGGTGTATTTGCCGAAAGTGCCGCTGTCTGACGCCATTTCGATTGCCCGCCGCATCACAGAAAAAGTCAGAGAACAAACGATTCCGACGGTGACCGTTTCGTGCGGTGTGTCATGGTGGGAGCGCCAAGGCTGCGAGGATGCAAAACAGCTGTTCAAACGAGCCGACGCCGCGCTTTATATGGCAAAAGAGACAGGAAAAAACTGCATTTTTGTGCACGATGACGGTCATTTGTATAAGGTGTAAAAAAAAGGAATCCGAGCAAGCGGATTCCTTCTTCGCGCTTGGTGCGCTTTTTTCGTCAGGCGGAAATGAGCACGCTGGCAAACTGCTCCAAGTAGCGGCGGTCGATGTCATCGAAGCGGTTTTTCACCGGGCTGTCGATGTCAAGAACGCCGATGACGCGGTCGTCTTTGATGAGTGGCACGACGATTTCCGATTGAGACGCCGCATCGCAGGCGATATGGCCCGGGAATTGGTGAACGTCTGGAACGACCACCGTCCGCCGTTTGGCGGCCGCCGTGCCGCACACTCCTTTGCCGAACGGAATGCGCACGCATGCCGGCAAGCCTTGGAACGGGCCAAGCACAAGCTCCTCGCCGTCTGCGAGGTAAAAACCGACCCAATTGATGTCGGTGAAAAACTGGTTGAGCAAGGCGGCTGCGTTCGCCAAGTTGGCGATGAAGTTGGGTTCCCCGGAAATGAGCGATTTCAGCTGTTCGATGACGAGCGCGTAATTTTCTTCGCGTGTTCCGTTGTAAGCCATGGGACGAAACATAGAACTAGCCTCCTTTTTCATCATGGTTGGAGCAGGACTCTGGCCTCAACATCCAGCAGGATGCAAGCAGGGAAATGGCTGATTCGCCTATTTTATGACGGCTGCGGGCGGTTGTCAACCGAAAGCGCCTCGCGGTCCATCCTCTCCCGTCCTTGGTGCAAGTCGGCGGCGCGATGGGCGTCGGATCCGTAGACGATTGGGATGCCCCGCCGCCGCGCCTCGGCGATCACGCCGCCCGGCGGATACGGCTCAAGGCAGAGTGGTTTGGCGGCGCCGGCGCCGTTGTAGTCCAATTCATAGCCGAACTGCTTGATGTCATCGAGAATGGAAACAATCCACTCATCCATTGGTTCCAAGCATGGGAAACGGCGTTGGAACTTGCGCACAAGCGTCATATGGCCGATACGTCTCGGTTTGTAGCGGCCAAGCTCCGTGCGGATCGATTGCAGCACTGTTTCGTAGTAGGCGCGGTGGACGCGTTCGACCGATCCGAACAAGCGGACGATGTCGGCGAACATATCTTCGCTGTAATCAAGGCATACATATTGCCCTTCGTAGGCCAAAAAGTGAACCGATAAAATGCTGTCGTCAAGCAGCGGGCCGACCTCGTCGAGCAGGCGGGTTGTTTCTTCCTCAAAGCCAGGAATAAAATCGACTTCGAGCCCGACACGGATGGCAATGTCGTTTCGGTAGCGGGCTTTCACCTCAGCGACGGCGTGCAAATAGCGCTCAAGCTGGCTAAGCTTCATCGAACAGTCCTGGTTGGGCGTTGGATCGATAAACCGCTCAGGAAGCGGGGCATGCTCCGTAAAGGAAATGTCGGTATAGCCCAGTTCGATCGCGCGCTCTACATAGGCCTCAAGCGGATCTCGGCTTCCGTGCGGACAAAACGGCGTATGAATATGCCCGTCGCGCATGATCGATTTTCCTCCTTTCTTCATGTATCATAGAAAAAATAGTGAAGATTCTTGTAAAAAAAATAAAAATTTTGGTCAAAAAATGTCGTTAACATGGTATCATAAAAACATTGAAAAACATATATTTTTGTCTTCCCCGCTATTTTCGTTTGTTCGATAGAAGTAGCTTGAATGCAAGGAGGGCATCAGCGGATGGGAATGGCATGGATCGTTCTGCTCCTCGGATCGGGGGCAATCATATATAATCATGTGTACCGAAAGCGGATGTACCGGGAAATCGATCGGCTCGAGGAATGGAAAATCAACTTGATGAACCGGCCGGTACCGGATGAGCTGGCGAAAGTGAAACAGCTGAATATGACAGGGGAGACGGAGCAGCTGTTTGAACGATGGCGCCAGCAATGGGACGACATTGTGGCAGTGAAGCTGCCGAATGTGGAAGAACAGCTGTTTGACGCGGAGCGGCTGCTCGACAAATACCGCTACCGGCAGGCGCGCCGGCTGCTTGGGCAGATCGCCGACGGATTGCGTCGTCTTGAGGAAGAAGTGCATGAAATCATTCATGAAGTGAATGAGTTGATCGGCAGCGAGGAACAAAGCCGGGCGGAGATCGAGGAGCTGCGTGCGGCTCACCGGGAAGCGAAAAAGACGCTGCTTGCTTACCGTTATACGTTCGGTTCGGCTGCCGACTTGCTTGACGTCCGTTTAACGGAAGCGGAAAAGCAGTTTCAGCGGTTTGCCGAATTGACGGAAGCCGGCAACTATTTGGCGGCGCGCGATGTGGTTCTGACACTGAAGGAAGAGCTCGGCCGGCTCACAGCCATGATGGAAGATATTCCTAAACTTCTTGGCGAATGCCAAACGTCGTTGCCAGCTCAGCTCGCTGAGTTGGCTGATGGCTATCGAGAGATGGAAGAGCGCGGATACATCCTTGACCATTTGCACATGGAGCGCACGCTTCAGGAAAAACGGGAAAAAATCGAGCAATGTCTGGCCATGATCCATGAGCTGCGCATCGAAGAAGCGAAGCAGATTGTCGCTGAGCTGAAAGAAGAGATCGACGCGCTCTACGATTTGCTCGAAAACGAAGTGCTCGCGCATCAATATGTGCAAACGGAAATGCCGCGCCTCAGCGGCATGCTTCAGGAGCTCGCCGCCGAGGCGAAGGAAACCGAGGCCGAGGCGCTGTTCGTCCAGCAAAGCTACCATTTGGCGCCAAGCGACCTCGAAAAGTACCGGAGCATCGAAAAGCAGCTGCACCAGTTGCAAAAGCGGTTTTTTCTCATTCAAGACCGCGTTGCCGAGGCGAAAACAGCGTATTCGCTCCTGAAAGAGGAGCTTGAGCAGCTTGTGTCTCAGATCGACCTCATGAAGGAAGAGCATGAACAGTTTCGAACGATGCTGCAGACGCTGCGCAAAGACGAATTGATCGCCCGCGAAAAGCTTGACGGCATGAGAAAAACATTGGCCGAGGCGCTCCGCCTTGTGCAAAAAAGCCGGCTGCCGGGGCTGCCTGAACCGTATGCGCTTGAATTGGCGGAAGCGAGACGCAGCTTGCAAGCCGTTGCCGCGCGTCTTGAAGAAAAGCCGCTTGACATGCCGGCGGTCGACCAAGCGTTGGAGGAGGCGAAAGCGGCTGTGGAACGGTTGTATGAGCGGACGGTGGAAATGATCGAACAGGCGACGCTGGCGGAGCGGACGATTCAATACGGCAACCGCTACCGCCGCCGCTATCCAGCGGTCCGCAAAGGGCTGGAAGAAGCCGAATTTTTATTTCGCCATTATGATTATGAGGAGGCGCTCCGGCAGGCGGTGGCGGCCGTTGAAGAAGTCGAGCCGGGCGCGTTTGACCGTGTGCAGAAATTATGGCAGGAGGATAACAGCCGCGAACAGTGATAAACCACCCGATCACGAGTATTGATTATCCATTATTTTACCTAAAAAACACAGAATCATATGGCTGAACACAAGCTTTTCTGCCTCTTCCCTCAAACAAGAACGCCGCCCGGAATATCTTGAATGAGGGGCTTCGTTTGCTGTCTTCGTAAGGCAGCCAAACCGTGGGACGCACGGGGATGGCTTGGCTGACAGCCTGCCGTGGGGCGGGTGTTCCCAAGAATCTCCCACCTCTTCGCGCAGGTGGAAGATTGTTCAATGGGTTTTTGGTGAATAATGTAAATGACGGTGTGTTTTCGTTGTCGATTGGCGCCTGTTTTGGTTAAGATGGACGATGTACAGCGATATTTTGCCGACAATGAGCGGAGGATGGAAGCGATGATTTATCTTGACAACAGTGCGACGACCAAACCATTTCCCGAGGTGATCGATTCGTTCGTCGCCGTCGCAACGAACTATTTTGCCAATCCGTCGTCGCTCCATGGGCTGGGCATGAAGGCGGAGCGGCTTTTGGCGCAGGCGCGTGAACAAATCGCCGCCATGCTGCGCGTTAAGCCGAACGAAATCGTTTTTACCTCCGGCGGAACGGAGGCGAACAATTTCGCCATCAAAGGGGTCGCCTGGCAATATCAGCGGCGCGGCCGGCATATCATTACGACGAAAATCGAGCATCCGTCTGTCGCTGAACCGTGCCGCCAGCTTGAGGAGCTTGGTTTTGAGGTGACGTACTTGCCGGTCGACCGCGAAGGAAGGGTATCGGTTGAGCAAGTGGAACGCGCGCTGCGCGACGATACGATTCTCGTGTCGGTCATGCACGTCAATAACGAAGTTGGCACGGTGCAGCCGATCGAAGAAATCGGCGCCCTCTTGTCCCGCTATCCGAAAACATTGTTTCACGTCGATCGGGTGCAAGGGATCAGCAAAGTGCCGCTCGACTTGAAGCAAGCCGGTGTCGATTTATGCACGATATCGGCGCATAAATTTCACGGATTGCGCGGCGCCGGCTTGCTTTATGTCCGTGAAGGCGTCCGCTTGGCGCCGTTGATTGCCGGCGGCGGGCAGGAGCGGCAGCTTCGGTCCGGAACGGAAAATGTCGCCGCCATCGTCGCGATGGCGAAGGCGCTTCGCTTGGCGCTCGAGCGCTACGAGCGGGACATCGGCCGGCTTCAAGCATTGAAAGACGAGTGGCTTGAAGCGCTCTTGGCGATTCCAGACATCGAGATCAACACGCCGCGCGATGGCGCCGCTCCTCATATCATCAACTTTTCGTTAAAGCGCGGCGTGAAGCCGGAAGTGTTTGTTCACGAACTGGAAAAAAGAGGAATATACGTTTCGACGACGTCAGCCTGTTCATCGAAAAAAAAGGCGCCGAGCAAGACGCTTTTGGCCATGGGGCTTGGTGAAGACCGAGCCGAGCGCGGCATTCGCATCAGCTTGTCGTTTGACAACAGCCGGGAAGAAATCGCGCCGGCGGTGGCAGCCATCAAGCAGGCGATCAAAACATTAAGCGAGGTAACGGAATAAGATGATGAACTATGACCGCATTTTGATCCGCTACGGAGAAATGACGACGAAAGGAAAAAATCGGAACATCTTCGTCCGGCGTCTTAAAAACAACATTGCCCGCAAACTGCAGGCGTTCGAGCGGATTCAGATTGAATATATGCGTGACCGAATGTACATTTTATTAAACGGCGAGCCGCATGAACCGATTATCGAAAAGCTGAAAACCGTTTTTGGCATTCATTCGTTCAGCCTGGCGATGAAGTGCGAAAACGATCTGGACGCCATTAAGGATACGGCGCTCGCCGCCGTCCGCCAGCTCCCATACAAAGGAAAAACGTTTAAAGTGAGCGCCCGCCGCGTCGATAAGCAGTTTCCGTATCGAAGCGACGAGCTGAACTACGAGGTGGGGGCGCATATTTTGCGGCAGACGGACGGGCTTAGGGTCAACGTGCGCGAGCCGGATATTGACGTGCGCATTGAAGTGCGCCAAGACGGGACATATGTCACGTGCCGCGACATTTTCGGCGCCGGCGGCCTGCCGGTCGGAACGAGCGGCAAGGCGATGCTCATGCTCTCCGGCGGCATCGACAGCCCGGTTGCTGGTTATTTGGCGATGAAGCGCGGTTTGGAAATCGAGGCCGTCCACTTTTTCAGCCCGCCGTTTACAAGCGAACGGGCGAAGCAAAAAGTGATTGACCTCGTGCGCAAGTTGACGACATACGGCGGGAGAATCAAGCTTCACATCGTGCCGTTTACGGAAGTGCAGCAAGCCATTTATCAAGGAGTTCCGAACGAGTACTCGCTCATTTCCACTCGGCGGGCGATGCTTAGGATCACCGACGCGCTGCGCCGCCGCCAGCGGGCGTTGGCGATTGTCACAGGCGAAAGCCTCGGCCAAGTCGCGAGCCAGACGCTAGAAAGCATGTACGTGATCAATGAGGTGACCAATACCCCGATTTTGCGCCCGCTTGTTTCGATGGATAAACTTGAAATTATCGAGCTGGCGAAGCAAATCGGCACACATGATATTTCCATTCTTCCGTATGAAGACTGTTGCACCATTTTTACGCCAAGAGCGCCGAAAACGAAGCCAAAAAAAGAAAAAGTGTTCCATTATGAGAGCCAGCTCGACCTCGCTCCGCTTCTGGAAAAGGCAGTCAATGACACAGAAACGCTCGTCATTGATGAAGAAACAGGGCAGGGCGATGAGTTTGCCGAGCTGTTTTGAATTTCAAAATTTACCAAAAAGCATCGCTGCATATCGCCATCTGTTTTCACACATTCTATAGGTACAAGGAGGTGAAAACAGATGGCACGCAACAACAATCAATTGCTTGTTCCGGGTGCCCAACAAGCGCTCGAACAAATGAAATACGAAATCGCCCAAGAATTTGGCGTCAACTTAGGCGCTGACACGACTTCCCGCGCCAACGGTTCGGTCGGCGGAGAGATCACGAAACGCCTCGTTGCCATGGCGCAGCAACAATTGGGCGGCGCACGCCAATTCTAATTTCATAATGATGGCTTACGCGGCGGGGGCATTTCCCGCCGCTTTCATATGAGAAAAACGGTATTCAAAATAGAACGGCTATTTTGTATAATAAAGATGCCGACCAAGGCGAAACAAGACAGAGGGGGAGAGGAACGATGAGGCGGGAAGACTTGATTGCTCCCGAGCGCTACAATTTAACATCGGAAATGGAACGGCATGCGGCCGCCGGCCCGGATCGGATCGCGTTGAAATGGGAGAGCGAGCAAGGCGAAACGAAAGAGATTACATACGGCCGCTTGATGGCGCGCGCCAACCAGATTGGAAACGCTTTCTTATCGCGTGGGCTCGAAAAAGGCGATAAAGTGCTCGTCATGATGCCGCGCCTCATTGAAACATACGAAGTGTATATAGGGGCGCTCAAAGCCGGGCTTGTCGTCATCCCAAGCTCGGAGATGCTGCGGACAAAGGATTTGCAATATCGGCTCGTCCATAGCGAAGCGAAGGCGGTTGTCGCTTATGCGCCGTATACGGACGAATTTGCGCCGATTGACGGCATCGAACGTTTGACGAAGTTCGTCATCGGGGAACCCCGAGACGGATGGATTCCGCTTGAAGACGCCATGGCCAAAGAGAGCGAAACGCTTGAGGCGGCGGATACCTCGCGCGATGATATGGCGTTTTTGTCGTACACATCCGGCACGACCGGCAATCCGAAAGGGGTCGTCCATTGCCATGGTTGGGCGTACGCCCACTTGCGCACGGCTGCGAAAAACTGGCTGTGCATTGAAGAAGGCGACCTCGTTTGGGCGACGGCCGGACCGGGATGGCAAAAATGGATTTGGAGCCCGTTTTTATCGGTGCTCGGCTCAGGGGTGACCGGCTTTGTCTATTACGGCCGCTTTGAGCCGGAAAAATATTTACAGCTATTGGAAAAATACAACATCAATGTGCTGTGCTGCACGCCGACCGAGTATCGTTTGATGGCGAAAGTGCCGGACATCGGCCGCTATCATCTATCTCATTTGCACAGCGCCGTGTCCGCCGGAGAGCCGCTCAACCGCGAAGTGATCGACACGTTTGCCAAGCATTTCGGCGTCGAAGTGCGAGACGGCTACGGCCAGACAGAAAACACGCTGCTGGTCGGCGTCATGAAAGGAATGCCCATCAAGCCGGGTTCGATGGGGAAACCGACGCCAGGCAACCGCGTCGAAATTATCGATGAAAACGGCGAGCCGTGCCCGCCCGGACAAGTCGGCGACATCGCCGTCCATATCGAGACGCCGGCGCTGTTTAAGTATTATTACAAAGATCTGGAGCGGACAGCGATGCAGTTCCGCGGCGACTACTACATTACGGGAGACAAAGCGCGCAAAGACGAAGACGGCTATTTCTGGTTTGAAGGCCGCGGGGATGACATCATCATCAGCGCCGGTTATACGATCGGCCCGTTTGAAGTCGAAGACGCGCTTGTCAAGCACCCAGCCGTAAAAGAGTGCGCCGTTGTCGCCAGTCCAGATGAAGTGCGCGGCCATGTTGTCAAAGCGTTTGTCGTGCTGCGCGACGGGGTCGACAAAGACGATTCGTCTCTGATTCCGGCCCTGCAAGAACATGTGAAACAGTTGACGGCGCCGTACAAATACCCGCGCAAAATCGAGTTTGTCGACGATTTGCCGAAAACGGCGTCCAGAAAAATCCGCCGCGTCGAGCTGCGCGAGCGGGAAGCCCGCCTTGTCGGCCGGTCGTCGTAAGTAGAAAGAGCCGGTTGAGCTGGCCGTTGCCAGAAGCGGAGCGATGTCCGCGCGGCGACCAAACAAGAGGGTGTCTCGTTGCGAGACACCCTCTTGCCGCATGCGCGTCGAACGGATTCGCCATTTTAGATCCGGTGTTTCGCCGGGAGAACAGACACACGCTTCACAAAAAGACGCGTTTCACTTTATCCCAGAACGAATTGTCTTTTAGGCGCACCGTTTTGACCACCCGGTCGCTTAAACGAATGTCAATCCGCTCAATATGCTGGATGCTGAGCGCTTCATTGTCGAGGCCGATGATCGGAAAATGGCTTGTTTCTTCCAACATTTTCAGCGTCAACGTCCGCGAGCCGCTCAAAATGAACGGCGAGCCGAGCGTCCGATAGCGGTTGCTGTTGAGCGAGGCGAGTTCGCTCACTTGAAAGCACGGCAAGAGCGGATCGACGACCGCTCCGTGCACCGATTTATTGTAGCCGGTGCTGCCGGTCGGCGTCGAGACGATAATGCCGTCGCCGCGGAACGTCTCAAAATGCAAATCGTCGATGAACACGTCGACCGCCATCGTTTTAATGATTTGCGAGCGGATCGAACATTCGTTTAAGCAGAAAAACGAAGCCGCGCCGTCGATCGTCACTTCGATGATTGGGTAGCGCCGCACTTCGAGTTTCCAATTTTTCGCCGCTTCCACCATATGATCGATGTCGTCAATATGGAAATCGCAGTAAAACCCGCGCGCCGGCAAGACGGACACGCCGACGTACAAACGGTCAGGAAGAAATCCCGTCTGCCGGACCGCCTGCAAAAACGCGCCGTCGTCGCCGATGCTGACAATGATGTTCGCTTCCCGATAGTCGTCGACAACGACAAACGGCCCGCGCTCAGCCCGTTCGATGAGCGGCTTCACTCGCCGGACGAGTTCATCGTCGCGCTTATAAAAAAAATAAAGGCGGTTGCGTTCGGTATCCATATTTTGCATCCTCCTAGTAGCGTCGAATCTTGAACCGATGTACAATGAATATTGTACCACGTTTGCCACGATTCTAAAAATATGGCAGCCGATGCAAAGGGGGGAAGATGATGAATCGAAAACGATGGACGGCGTTGGCCATCGCCGCCGCCTTGTTTGTGATCTCCGTGCTTGTTCAGGCGGTTGGCGTTCTTTTGTCCGACAAGGCGGGCGGCTGGTCGGAAAGGTGGCTGGCGCTCATGGAGTCGCCATTTAGCGAAGAAGTCATCGCCGAGGGCGACCCGTTGAAAAAAATCGCAGTGTTGGAAGTGAACGGAGTGATTCAAGATGCGGGGGAAGCGGAGTTGTTTCTTTCCTCATCACAGTACAATCACCAAACGTTTTTGCAAATGATCAAACAGGCGAAAGAGGATCAAGACGTCAAAGCGATTATCTTGCGCATTAATTCGCCGGGCGGCGGTGTCGCGGAAAGCGCGGAAATTTACGATCAGCTGATGAAGCTGAAAAAGAAGACGAACAAGCCGATTTATGTATCGATGGGGACCATGGCCGCCTCGGGCGGTTACTATATCGCAGCGGCCGGCGATAAAATTTTCGCCAGCCCGGAGACGATCACCGGCTCCATCGGCGTCATCATGCAAAGCGTCAACTATGAAGGGCTGGCAAAGAAGTACGGCGTGGAGCTTGTCACGATCAAAAGCGGGCCGTACAAAGACATCATGAATCCGGCGCGCAAAATGACCGAAGCGGAACGGGAGATTTTGCAGCGGCTGATCAATGATTCGTATGATGCGTTTGTGGATGTGGTAGCCAAAGGGAGAAAGCTGCCGGAAGACACGGTGCGCAAGCTGGCGGACGGCCGCATTTATGACGGGCGACAGGCGAAGGCGCTCCACCTTGTCGACGAGTTCGGCTACTTGGATGACGTGATCGCTGCGCTCAAAAAAGAGCATCATTTAACCGGCGCTCAAGTCGTAAAATACGTGAACGATGCGCCGTGGAGCTCTCTCTTTGAGATGGTGTCGAACCAGATAAAGCCGGACAGCGAGGCGGCCGGGCTCATCCGCCTGTTGTCGCGCCCATCCTCGCCGCGGCTTATGTACTTGTACGCCGAATAGGGGGGATCAAGAAATGGAGGACACACAATCGATGGCGCTGCCGGCGTCCATCTGTGATGCGGCGGCCCCCGCTCCCCGCTACGGCGGGTTTTGGCTTCGCTTTTGGGCGTATTGCCTTGATGTCATTGTTGTCTCGAGCCTCAACCGGCTTGTCGTTTGGCCGCTTTTCCGCCTATTCGATTGGCCGCTTGAGCGGGACGGGTTGTTTGCGCCGGCCTCGGTGGCGGCGGCGGTCGTTTTTTACGCCTACTTTGTGCTGATGACGAAAGCGTTCGGGCAGACACTCGGCAAGATGGTGTTCGGTTTAAAAGTCGTCGACGAACAAGGAGGGCCGCTCACCTGGCTGACCGTGTTGTTTCGCGAAGTCATCGGCAAATTCATCAGCAAAACATTGCTGTTTGTCGGCTTTTTGTTTGTCGCCTTTTCGGAAAAGAAAAAAGGAATGCACGACCAGTTTGCCGATACGATCGTCATCCGCGAGTAGCCGGCTTTTGCGGGGCAAACGGCGTTGTTCACCTGCCATGCGGCAGGTTTATTTTTTTTCCATATGGCGACAATGATATGGTGAAAGGGAGGACGGGCCTTGAAAGTCGTAATCATAGTCGCCATAGCCGTTATGGTGTTGTTCCTTCTTGCCGCCTTCATGAAACTTTCCGTGACGGTTGTGTTTCGCCATCGGCAGGACGATGATGAATACAAAATTGTGGTGCACACGCTGTTTGGCCTCATCCGCTACACGATTCACATTCCGCTCATCAAGCTGGAAACCGAATCGGAAGCGCCCGGGGTGGCGTTCATCCACAAAAAAGGGATGGGGGAGACGCGCGGCAAGGAAGAAAAGAAAGGAAAATGGACGCCGAAAAAAATCGCCGACTTTTTTCGCGAAGCAAAACAGTTTTTGGAGCACGTCATCGATTTTCATGAAATTATGAAACAATTTTATCGCCATGTGACGATTACCAAATGGGAATGGAAGACAAACATCGGAACGGGTGATGCGGCATCGACCGGGCTGCTCGTCGGGCTTGGCTGGTCGTTGAAATACGCTATTATCGGAGCGGCGAGACGGTACATGAACATGAAAACGACCCCGGTGATTGCGATCGTTCCCGTGTACGACCGAGCCGTCTCGGAAACGTCGTTTTTATGTATGTTTCATTTCCGAATCGGGCATGCTATGGTAGCAGGATTGCGCGTCATCAAACAGTGGCGCAGGCGGCGTCCGCCAAAGCGCAGCCTTTCCGCTGCGCGACAGGCAAATGAAGGCTATTAGGAGGAATGATGATGACGAACCATCCGATCCAAGGGCTTATGACAACCGCGATGGAAAATTTAAAACAAATGATCGACGTCAACACGATTATCGGCGATCCGGTCGAGACGCCGGATGGCAGCGTCATTTTAACGGTGTCGAAGGTCGGGTTCGGGTTTGCGGCCGGCGGCAGCGAATTTATGCTTGACGGCCAGACAAACGGTCAAGGGGCGCAAACGAACGGGCAAAACGGGCAGCAACAGGGGAACGGGCACCCGTTTGGCGGCGGCAGCGGCGGCGGCGTGTCGATCACCCCGATCGCGTTTCTCGTCGTCAACTCATCGGGTGTCAAACTTCTCCATCTAGATGAAAGCACGCATTTATACGAAAAAATTCTCGATCTCGCCCCACAAGCCATCGAAAAAATCCAGGCGATGTTGAAGAAAAACAAAAAAGACGGCGCGTCTTCCACCGCGAACGATTTTGACATTTAGCCGGGCTTGGCGCTGGATCGGGTTTCGTCCAGCGCTTTGTTTTGGCGGGCTGCAGGCGAAAGGGGCGATGCGGCGAGTAAAACGATTGTAAACGCCGCCTTTTCGTTTTACTATGGAGATGGTACATATTTTTTCCTAAGGGGGAGAAGCCATGGCTCAAGTGACGTTTAAAGGCAATCCGGTCACGCTCGTCGGCAACGAAGTGAAAGTCGGCGACAAAGCGCCGGACTTCACCGTGTTGAACCAAAATTTGCAGGAAGTGACGCTCGCCGATACGAAGGGGCATGTCCGCCTCATTAGCGTCGTGCCGTCGCTTGACACCGGTGTTTGTGACGCGCAGACGCGCCGGTTTAACGAGGAAGCGTCGAAGCTTGACAACGTGAAAGTGCTGACGATCAGCGTGGATTTGCCGTTTGCGCAAAAACGGTGGTGCGGCGCCGCTGGCATCGAAAACGTTGAAGTGTTGTCCGACCATCGCGACGTCTCATTTGGACAAGCGTACGGCGTCCTGATCAAAGAACTTCGCCTGCTTGCCCGCGCCGTGTTTGTCATCGATAGCAACGACACGGTCACATACGTCGAATACGTGCCGGAAGTGACGAACCATCCGAACTACGAAGCAGCGATTGAAGCGGCGAAAGCGGCGAAATAAGGAAAACGGCTCCGATCCGTTCGGGGCCGTTTCGTTTTGGCCGCTGTTTGCCTTGCGGGGCGGGGCGGACGGACGTACAATATATAGAAGGGACATGGGCAGAAAGGGGGACGCACGCATGATGACACCCGTTGAGCGGCTGTTTGCCGTCTTGGATGAAACGGCCCGCATTTTGCAGGAGGAGCTGCAATGCACGTATTTGGAAGCTGTCGCGGAAACAGGGGAAAATTTGTTTCACGGCGACGTGCTGCAAGATGAGGTGAGCGAGCTGAACGCGAAACGGTTGAAAAAGCAATATCGCGAATTGGGGCTCGAACAGTTTCAGAACGAGCACATTCGCAAGGCGTTTCAGCTTGCCGTCTTAAAAGGGATGCGCCAGCACGTCCAGCCGAACCACCAAATGACGCCGGATGCGGTCAGTGTGTTTTTGGCCTACCTCGTCCGGCAGTTCACGCGCCCGCATTTGGCGCTAACGATTCTGGACCCGGCCGTCGGTACGGCCAATTTGCTTACAGCCGTGTTAAACGGGCTCGGCGGCCGGCAGGCGAAAAGCTACGGCGTCGACGTTGACGATCTGCTCGTCAAACTCGCATATGTCAATGCCAACTTGCAGCAGCACCCGGTGCAGCTGTTTAACCAGGACAGCCTGCGCCCTTTGTTCGTCGAACCGGCCGATGTCGTTGTCTGCGATTTGCCGGTCGGCTACTACCCGGATGACGCCAATGCTAGCCGCTTTGTGTTAAAAGCGAAAGAAGGGCGGTCGTATGCGCATCATTTGTTGATCGAGCAAAGCTTGCGCTATACAAAAGACGGCGGCTATTTGTTTTTCCTCATTCCGAACACGCTGTTTTCCAGCCCTCAGGCGGAACAGCTGAATGAATTTTTAAAAGAAACCGCCATCGTTCAAGGCTTGTTGCAGTTGCCGCTGTCCATGTTTAAACACGAGCAGGCGGCGAAAAGCATATTCATTTTGCAAAAGAAAGGCCCGATGGCGAAAGCGCCGAAACAAGTGCTGCTCGCCGAACTGCCGCGCTTTTCCAACAAGACGGCCATGCAGGCGATGATGGCGAAAATCGATGCCTGGATCGCCGGCGAAAAAGGGCGCTGACAGTCTCCAACCTGCTTGGAGGCTGTTTTTATTTTCACAACATAAAAACATTTCTTTGCAACCGATTACGAAAGAAAACGCCGCTTGAAAGGAAGAAAAGGGAGGCATACAATGAAAAAGGCATAGTGAAACAGCGCCCAATCGCGCACACTAACCGTAAGTGCGAACGGATTTTGGCAAAAAGGAGCTGTATGTTCGATGGCAAAAGTGTTAGCCGTTAATGCGGGAAGTTCTTCGTTGAAATTCCAATTGTTTGACATGCCGGCGGAAACGGTGTTAACGAAAGGAATCGTCGAGCGGATCGGCTTTGACGACGCGATTTTTACGATCGTCGTGAACGGGGAGAAACAGCGGGAAGTCACTTCCATCCCGAACCATGCCGTGGCGGTGAAACTGCTGCTTGACAAACTGATTCGCTATGGCATCATCCGGTCATTTGACGAAATTGACGGCATCGGCCATCGCGTCGTCCACGGCGGGGAGAAGTTCAGCGATTCGGTGTTGATCACCGATGAGGTGATAAAACAAATCGAAGAAGTGTCCGAGCTCGCTCCGCTTCATAACCCGGCCAACCTCGTCGGCATCCGCGCGTTTCAGGAAGTGCTGCCGAACGTGCCGGCCGTCGCCGTTTTTGATACGGCGTTTCACCAAACGATGCCGGAACAGTCGTTTTTGTACAGCTTGCCGTATGAGTATTACACGAAATTCGGCATTCGCAAGTACGGCTTCCATGGCACGTCGCACAAATACGTCACCCAGCGGGCGGCGGAGCTTCTCGGCCGGCCGATCGAGCAGCTGCGCCTCATCTCGTGCCATTTAGGCAACGGGGCGAGCATCGCGGCGGTCGAAGGCGGCAAATCGATCGACACGTCGATGGGCTTTACGCCATTAGCGGGCGTCGCGATGGGGACGCGCTCTGGCAACATCGACCCGGCGCTTATCCCATACATTATGGAAAAAACAGGAATGACCGTTAATGAAGTGATTGAAGTGTTGAATAAAAAGAGCGGCATGCTCGGCATCTCCGGCATCTCGAGCGACTTGCGCGACTTGGAAAAAGCGGCCGCCGAAGGAAATGAGCGCGCGGAACTTGCGTTGGAAGTGTTTGCGAACCGCATTCATAAATACATCGGCTCGTATGCGGCGCGCATGTGCGGCGTCGACGCCATCATTTTCACCGCCGGCATCGGCGAAAACAGCGAAGTCGTGCGGGCCAAAGTGCTGCGCGGCCTCGAGTTTATGGGAGTTTACTGGGATCCCATCCTAAACAAAGTGCGCGGCAAAGAAGCGTTCATCAGCTACCCGCACTCGCCGGTCAAAGTGCTCGTCATCCCGACGAACGAAGAGGTCATGATCGCCCGTGATGTCATGCGGCTGGCGAATTTGTAAGCGGATTGTAATAAAAAGAATCGTTGCAGCCATTTTGGCCAAAACAGCTGCCCCAAACAAACGGGGCAGCCATTTTTTTGTTTTGCCGCTTTGGTGCGCTTGATTCTTGTTTCAACAACTCCGGACGGAGATGAGAAGACGGATTTGGCATCGAAGCGGCGTTATTTGCGGCCACGTTTAAGACAGGAGAGCCGGCGATTGGGCTGGCGGCGTTTTTCCAAAAGAAACAACCGCAATTTTTACGTTAAACGGAGGGATCACCGATGTCGTCATGGGCGGAACTGCTGAAAGGAAAAGTGGCGGTCGTCACCGGCGCCTCACGCGGCCTCGGGCGCGCGGATGCCTTCCCAATCCAAAGCGTTGACCGGTTCTTGGCTTGGCCAAGGCAATCCGCCGATTGACTACCCGAAGCTGCTTGATTTGTACGCGGCGGGCAAGCTGATTCAATGGCCGCTTCAAGTGAATGGGCCGCGATATGCTGCTTTTTCTTCAGTTTCACGAGTGTTGATTATCCAAAATTAGACATACGCCTTCCATAAATTTGGGCATACTCAAACAAAGCAGCGGCCATCCCGGATTTCCAATCGAGAGGAAGCTGCCCAGAGAAAAAACGGCGAACAAACGAAATGAAGGAAAGAGAGACGTTCGTCCGTTTTTTGGTTTGATCATACAGCCATCGCAGCAACACATACGCGATGAACGCCGCAAACAGTTGGTTGTATACCGCATTTTCCGTCGTGCCAAACAAGGTCGGGACATTCAGATATTGCTTCACCCAACGGAAAAAGATCTCAACAGTCCAACGTTGTTGGTACATGTCGGCAATGGTTTCCGCAGACGCATGGAAGAGGTTCGTCACGACCCGAATGTCGCGGCCATTCGCATCTCGAAAGATCACTACCCGGTGACGCTTGGTGGAGCGGTATTGTTTCGTTCCCAACTGGCACGTGAAGTCGGCTTGAACCGATGAAGATGCGCTCGGAAGGCGGTTCAAGCTTTTTTTCTGATGAAGTTCGATGTTGTCCTTCATCCGAATGACAAAGAGCTGATGCTGCTCCACAAATCGATCGAGGCGTTCGATTTTGAAATACGCCCGGTCTTCCACCAGCACTTGTTGAGCGTTCGTCAACTGTTCTCCCACCGGGCCATCATGACGCAGTCCGATGGTTTCCACCACGTCTGCCGGCAACGAGGATTCCGGCGAATACGCGACGTGCAGCTTCACTCCGGCGCGTTCGCCGTGATACGGAGCCCATGGGAGGCGGTTTTTCCCGACCGTGACGGTCGTCGAATCCACCACCCGAAGCGGTTTGGGAAACCGAAGCGAACGGCGGGTTTGGCGGTTGCACTTGGAAATGATCAACGCCAACAAGCGTTTCATGATGTCATAGGGAACTTCTTTCGCTTTCTTGGATACAGTTGAATAATGGAATCGCGGCAATCCATACAGAGGCCCCACATCGGCTCCGTGGCGAAAGCTTTTCCATTGATGCATGGCGGCCAGCAGGAAGAAGTGAATCAACTCGCGCAACGTAAAGGTTCGAGACGAATCACGATACCCAACCGCTTCGGCAATCAGTTGAATCTCTTCATCCGAAACAAGTTTTTGCATCAAATTCGGGAGTGTGGTATGCTTGTTCATAGAGAGCACCTCCTGGGTTTGTTTGTGTTGCTACTCACATTCTACAGGAAAGGTGCTCTTTTTTCTATACCCTTTGGATTTTATTGGATAATCAACACGCCTGCTTCAGTTTGCCTAATTTTTCATTCCAGCGGGCTGCGATCGATTCGCGGTGCCGTCCGATGACCGCCATCCCATCTTGCAAAATGGCCTGTAGCTTTTCACTTAGCGTACGATGCACCGCTTTTCCCTCCTTTTGCCGACTTGTCCGTTATCCATGAGTGGACAATTGCATTTTTCTTTATGTTTTAATATTATAATAATTCTGTCTATTATATAACAAATAGTTTTGTCCGAAAGTGTACAAAAAAGACGGCCGTCCGAAAACGGCCAGGCGCGCCTTCGGGACAGCCGATTGGTTGTCTTGTGGAGTGTAGGCGGAAGACATTGATTTCACGATGGGGTCTTTTCCTTTCGTTTCGCCAGCGAGAAGCAGCCGGCAAGAGTTGGGTAATTTTTGCTATACTATAGCTAACAACACAATGACAAAAGGAGATGAGGGAATGAGCACAGCTGCCCATAAACAAGAAGCTCCCAAAACCGTCCGCTGCAAAGTCATCACCGTCAGCGACACGAGAACGGAGGAAACCGACCGAAGCGGCCGGTTGATGATCGAGCTGCTCACGGAAGCCGGGCATGAGGTCGTCGGCTATGAGATCGTCAAAGACGAAGCGGACGCCATTCGCGAAGCAGTGCTTGACGGCTGCTGCCACGCCGATGTCGATGCGGTGCTCACGAACGGCGGCACCGGCATCGCCAAGCGCGACGTGACGATCGAAACGGTGAAAGCGCTGCTTGAGAAAGAACTCGTCGGCTTTGGCGAGCTGTTCCGCTTCCTAAGCTACACCGAAGACATCGGCCCGGCCGCCATGCTGTCGCGCGCCGTCGCCGGAGTGGCGATGGACACCGCCGTCTTTTGCACTCCCGGCTCCACCGGCGCTGTGCGCCTCGCGATGACGAAGCTCATTTTGCCGGAGTTGAGGCATGTGGTGAGAGAGATTCGGAAGGATAGGGAGAAGCAGCGAAAGACGCTTTGACGAAA
Source organism: Geobacillus sp. FSL K6-0789 (assembly GCF_038593135.1). Classification (NCBI taxonomy): domain Bacteria; kingdom Bacillati; phylum Bacillota; class Bacilli; order Caryophanales; family Anoxybacillaceae; genus Geobacillus; species Geobacillus sp. FSL K6-0789. The sequence goes on along the minus strand of NZ_CP151966.1, from coordinate 2,420,391 downwards.
GGAGAGGATGAGCGGAAATGGGGGGACTGACCTAAAAGGTTGTTTTTTCTTAAACAAAACACAACACATCGTTTCTTCAAGATTGTTTTACGCCTACGTCATAGTTAAGAAAGGGTGTCCCGAGCCTTTTGGGAGGTGGTCGCGAAAGCCGCGGCAAGGGCGGCGGGGGCGACATGGCCGTAGAAAAAAGAGACGGCCGGTTTCGTCAGCGTATTTTGCGTTTTACCGCCGCTTCCTTTTCAAAGGAAACATGGGGACTGATCCGATACCAAATCCATAAATCATTCACGATCGAAGCGAGTTCGGCGATGTTAGCATTGAGCTGGCACGAGCGCGCAAAATCCGCTTCTTGGCCGAGCGCGTCTTGTTTTTCGTTGATTTCCCGCTCCAGTTCTGCGATGCGGTCGGGGATCAAGCCGCGGATTGTTTCCCATTCCAGTAAAATCGCCTCTTGTTCGTTTGGGCTGTAGTCCTCCCAAGGCTTGTCCAGATGCGGCACGCGGATGCCGAGCCGCTTGTCGTCGATGAAGATGCCGTTCATTCTTGCCGCCTCCTTTTTTTCTATTATACGAAACATTTCCGCATATCGGTGAGGAATTTTTATTCTTTTTATTGAATAAGTATTGAAAAATCACGGGAAAGCTGATAAAGTGATAATGTGTTCGATTTGAATATTTATTTATATTTAAGTATATTTATGTGACGGGAGAGGAGAACGACCATGGCAAATCCAAAATTGGTGTTGGCCTACTCGGGCGGTTTAGATACATCGGTGGCGATCAAATGGCTTCAGGAGCGCGGGTATGATGTGATCGCGTGCTGCTTGGACCTTGGGGAAGGAAAAGACCTTGATTTCGTGAAAGAAAAAGCGCTCAAAGTCGGCGCGATCAAATCGTACGTCATCGACGTCAAAGACGAGTTTGCGAACGAGTATGCGCTCATCGCTCTGCAGGCGAACGCCCTGTATGAAGGGAAATATCCGCTCGTCTCGGCGCTGTCGCGTCCGCTCATCGCGAAAAAACTCGTTGAAATCGCCGAGCTCGAAGGCGCGGTGGCGGTCGCCCACGGCTGCACGGGGAAAGGGAACGACCAAGTGCGCTTTGAAGTGTCGATCAACGCGCTCAATCCGGACTTGGACGTCATCGCCCCGGTGCGCGAGTGGAGCTGGTCGCGCGAGGAAGAAATCGAATACGCGAAACAGCACGGCATTCCGATTCCGGTCGACCTGGACAGCCCGTTTTCGATCGACCAAAACTTGTGGGGCCGCAGCAACGAGTGCGGCATTTTGGAAGACCCGTGGGCGGCTCCGCCGGAAGAGGCGTATGAGCTGACGGCTTCGCTTGAGAACGCGCCGGATGTGCCGGATGTCATCGAGATCGGCTTTGAACAAGGCGTTCCGGTGACGTTAAACGGCAAGGCGTATCCGCTCGCGCAATTGATTTTGGAGCTGAACGCGTTAGCCGGCAAGCACGGCGTCGGCCGCATCGACCACGTCGAAAACCGCCTTGTCGGCATTAAGTCGCGCGAAGTGTACGAATGCCCGGGGGCGATCACGCTCATCAAAGCGCATAAAGAGCTCGAAGACTTGACATTGGTGAGAGAAGTCGCCCATTTCAAACCGATCATCGAGCAAAAAATCGCCGAAGTCATTTACAACGGCCTGTGGTTTTCGCCGCTCAAAGACGCGCTTGTCGCGTTTTTGAAAGAAACGCAGAAAAACGTCACCGGCGTCGTGCGCGTGAAGCTGTTTAAAGGCCATGCGATCGTCGAAGGGCGCAAATCGCCGTTCTCGCTTTATGATGAAAAGCTGGCGACGTACACGTCGGAAGACGAGTTTGACCATCAAGCGGCGGTCGGGTTCATCTCGCTGTACGGTCTGCCGACGAAAGTCAACAGCATCGTCAACAAGCAACACAAAGCGTCGGTATCGGCCGGCCAATAAGGAAAAGGAAGGAGGAAGTCGCATTCCTCTGCGGCGAGATTCGTGAAAAAACTTTGGGGCGGACGGTTTACGAAAACAGCGGAAGAATGGGTCGACGAGTTTGGCGCGTCGATCCCGTTCGACCAGGAGCTGGTGGAAGAAGACATTGAAGGCAGCCTTGCCCATGTGACAATGCTTGGCGAGTGCGGCATTTTGCCGGCGGAAGATGTCGAGAAGATCAAGAGCGGACTCCTGCGGCTGCTCGAAAAAGCGAAGCGGGGGGAACTCGAGTTTTCCGTCGCGTATGAAGACATTCATTTAAACATTGAAAAAATGTTGATCGACGACATCGGCCCGGTCGGCGGCAAGTTGCACACCGGACGGAGCCGGAACGACCAAGTGGCGACCGATATGCATTTATACTTGCGCAAGCGCGTTGAAGAGATTCTCAGTCTCATCCGCGGGCTGCAGCGGGCGCTTGTCGCTCAAGCCGACAAACATGTCGACACGATCATGCCCGGGTATACGCATTTGCAGCGGGCGCAGCCGATTTCGTTTGCCCATCATTTGCTTGCGTATTTTTGGATGCTCGAGCGGGACTATGAACGTTTTTCTGAGTCGCTGAAACGGATTAACCGCTCGCCGCTCGGCGCCGGGGCGCTCGCCGGAACGACGTTTCCGATCGACCGGCGGCGGACGGCGGAGCTGTTGGGTTTTGCCGATCTTTACGAAAACAGCTTGGATGCGGTGAGCGACCGCGATTTCATCATCGAGTTTTTAAGCAACAGCTCGATGCTCATGATGCACTTGTCGCGGCTCGCTGAAGAGCTCATCCTTTGGTCGAGCCAAGAGTTTCAGTTCATTGAGCTTGATGATGCGTTTGCGACCGGCAGCAGCATCATGCCGCAAAAGAAAAACCCGGACATGGCCGAGCTCATCCGTGGCAAAACCGGCCGCGTGTACGGCCATTTGATGGCGCTTCTCACGGTGATGAAAGGGCTGCCGCTCGCCTACAACAAGGACATGCAAGAAGATAAAGAAGGCATGTTTGATACAGTAAAGACGGTCGTCGGGTCGCTGAAAATTTTCACCGGCATGATTGAAACGATGAACGTGCGCACAGACGTCATGGAGCGGGCGACGAATCAGGACTTTTCCAACGCGACCGAGCTTGCCGATTACTTGGCGGCAAAAGGCATGCCGTTCCGCGAGGCGCATGAGGTCGTCGGCAAGCTCGTGCTGCTTTGCATTGAGAAAGGCGTCTTTTTGGCCGACTTGCCGCTTGACGTGTATAAGGAGGCGTCGCCGCTCTTTGACGCAGACATTTATGACGCCTTGAACCCGCGCACGGCCGTCAACCGCCGCAACAGCGCCGGCGGCACCGGTTTTGCCGAAGTGCGGGCGGCGCTTGAAAAAGCGAAAGAAAAGCTAAACACCCCGTAACGGCGGGGTGTTCTTTTTGGCATTTGCCGGCGGCACAGAGAATGGATGCATTCGTTGGGCGCGGAAGGCTATTCTTTCGGTGTCCTGACCACAAGCACATCGCATTTCGCATGGCGGACGATGTTTTCCGAGACACTGCCAATCAGAAACCGCTCGACCGCGTTCAACCCGGTCGCCCCGCAAATGATGAGGTCGGCTTTGTATTTCGGAGCGACGTCTTTGGCGATTTTCACTTTCGGCGAGCCGAATTCGACCGCGGTGTCCACATCGTCGAGTCCAGCGGCGACGGCTTCGTTTTTATACCGTTCCAGAAGTTCGTTCGCATATTGCTCCGACCGTTCGGCGAGGGCGTAATCGTGCGCTTCAACGGTCGTAAAGCCGCGCAAGTCGATGATGTGGGTCAAAATGAGTTTCGCCCCGTTTCGCTTGGCGATTTGAACCGCTTTTTTGAACGCCCATTCCGCTTCCTTCGAGCCATCGACGGCGACGACGATCGTTTGGTAGGTCATGGTCATGTTCTCCCCTCCCTTTGGTTAAAAATGCTATCTCTATATATGGTATACCCATCGCCCTTTGACGAGAAACTAGGCCATATATTGAGATTTTGTGAACAGGGGAGGAAGAGCAATGGAAAAGCGGTATAACGACTGGCAGTACGATGAGGAGGAAGTGCGGACGATCACCGAGCAAATTACCGAGTCGTATGAAAGCGGCATTGTTGACGAGGATGAATCGTATTACGACCCGCGCCGCGAAGTCGGCGAATAGCCATAGCGCCTGCGCGTTATGGTTATTTTTTTGTATTCGCTCTGGTTTGTAGTAAAGTAAAAATGAGACAGCAAATCGCGACGAGGAGGGAGAAGGGTGCGGCACGCCTTGATTACGGCCGGAGCGAAAGGATTGGGGAGAAAAGTGACCGAGCTGCTGCTTGATAAAGGCTACTCGGTGACGGTGAACTACCGGAGCGATGAACAGGCGGTGCGCTCGCTTGCCGAGAAGTACCGCGGCGCCGCTGACCGCCTCCAGTTTGTGCAGGGAGATGTGACGGACAAAAACGATTTAGCGGCGCTTGTGGACGCCGCCATGGAGCGGTTTGGCCGCATTGACTGCCTCATCAACAATGCAGGGCCGTACATTTTTGAGCGGAAAAAGCTGGCCGATTATACGGAAGACGAATGGTACGAAATGATTGAAGGCAATTTGAGCTCGGTCTTCCATTTAGTGAGGCGGACGATCCCGATTATGCGAAAACAACGGTTTGGCCGCATCATTACGTACGGATTTCAAGGAGCGGCGGATGCCCCGGGCTGGGTGCACCGTTCGGCGTTCGGCGCGGCGAAAGTCGGGCTTGTATCGCTGACGAAAACGATCGCCCTGGAAGAGGCGGAATATGGCATTACCGCCAATATGGTGTGCCCAGGCAATATTGTCGGCGCCATGAAAGAGGCGGGGATCGCCGACGCCCGCGCGAGAAGGGATGCGGAAACGCCGGTCGGACGCCCGGGGACTGGTGAAGATATCGCCCGCGTGATCGCGTTTTTATGCGAGGACGACTCGGATTTCATCACCGGCGCCGTCATTGACGTCACCGGCGGAGCGAACGTCATTTACCGCCACCTTTTCCGTTGAGACCAGCGCCTCCTCCTTTTTCGTTTGCTTTTGCGCGAAACGGAGCACAATAAAAGGAAGAAGCGGGAAGGAAAAAGGAGGAAATGTAATGAAGATCGGCATTCCAAAAGAAATCAAAAACAATGAAAACCGCGTCGCCATCACTCCGGCAGGCGTGATGACGCTCGTCAAAGCGGGGCATGACGTGTATGTGGAGACGGAAGCCGGCGCTGGGTCGGGGTTTTCCGATTCCGAGTATGAAAAAGCAGGGGCAGTGATTGTGCCGAACGCGGAAGATGCTTGGACGGCGGAGATGGTGTTGAAAGTGAAAGAGCCGCTGGCTGAGGAGTTCCGCTATTTTCGCCCCGGATTGATTTTGTTTACGTACTGTAGATGAGCATTTTTCATTACAATAATTTCCATGGTTAGAGAGACAAACAGGGTACCCCTTACGCGATACGGAGCTGTTTTTTGATCACATCAATGGGAATCTCTTGCTTTGCAGCGTCATAAATGAACTCGACGACGCTGTGGTCTTTCCGCGACCGAAGAAGCTCCAGCCCGGTGGAGAGGTTTTGTCGGGATTCGGCGATGCTGTACACGCAGGAGAGCAGCACCACCGCCCAATACCGTTTCACCGCCCGAATGTGGCGAACGCGGTATCCATCCAGCTTCAGTTGATCTTTCGCCTGCCGGAAAAAGCACTCGATCGTCCAGCGCTGGGCGTAGTAACGCAAGATGTCTTCGTCCCCGAGTTCCCGGTCGGTGCTCAAGATGCAATGAAGATGTTCCGGCGCCATCGGCTGATCCGCCTTCCAAGCCAGCAGCACCACCGCGTCATCGAGGCCATGGATGGCCCCCTCATAGCGATACACGCGATAACGCTCCTGCCCCACCGTGACGAGGCGGGTGTCTTTGGACTCGATATAGCGGGCAAACTGCTTGGCTTGGATGGCGATGCCTTTCGGGTAGAGAATCCGGTTCGTCTTGAGCATCGCGATGACATGGAATCCCTGTTTCAAGCAGGCTTCAATGAGCTTTTTGGACGGATACCACGAATCCATGAGCACATACACCGGCTGAGCCCGCTTCACCTTGAGCGAGGAAAGCATCTCGATCGCCAGGTCGATCTTGCTTTTTCCCGCTTTCTTGTCATACAGGCGGAACGCAAATGGGAACGCCTGCGTGAAGGTGTGCACCATCAGCCAAACGAGCGAATGCCCCCAGACCGATTGATGATCTTTATGCGAGTAGTGCCAGTCGCACCCTTGAATGGCGTGCACAGCCCGTGACGAAGGCTTTGTTTTTTGGCAAATCGTATCATCAATCGAAACAAAAAGGGGTTGATTCTTCCGTTTGGCCAGTCGTTCGACCTGGGAAAGGATCCACTCTTGAAGCTTCCCAAGCAGCCTTTCCTCGTTCCAAGGGCTTTTCGTGAAAAAGTGACGGAGCGTCGTTCGATGATTCGGATGAAAGCTCCAGTAATGAATATCAGTCAATGTTCCCGAGAATCCCTTGGTGGTCAAGGCATCGACAATATGAATGAGATGCTTGATGACCGGTTTGGAAAGCTGCAGCGTCAACCCCAGCGTGAAGAAAAACTTGTGGATTCCTTGGTTGTAAATTAGCACATTATTTCAGAATCCCTTTTTCAAATTATTTCAGGCGGATTCGGAAATAATGTGCAAAATTTTTGCGGATTGTTCCAGATTTTGCACATTCTTTCGGAACGTTTGCACGCTCTTTCAGATGAAGATTTCCAGCGCGCCTGATGGACCTATGGAAAAGAGAAAGCACAAAAGAGGCCGATTCGGCCCCTTTCGTGCTAATACCCCATTTCCTCTGCGGCCATGCGCACCACTTCTTCGTCAATGGCGTCCTTTTTCAGCTGATACCCGTATAACAGGCACGTCGTGGCCAACGTGTTGATCACCCGAGGCCATCCCCGCGACTGCAGGGCAATCGCCTCTAACGCCGATGGGGTGAAGATCGGATGCTTCGCCCCGGCCTGTTTCATCCGATGCTCGATGTAGCCCGCCACCTCTTCCTTCTCCAGCGGCCCCATCCGGTATCGCATGATGATCCGCTGGTCGAGAGGGCGGTGCTGATTGAGCCGCAGCTTCCCCTGTAAATGGGGCAGCCCGGCCAAAATCAAGACAAATGGGTTGGTCGAATCCATCTCAAAGTTGAACAAGATCGCGATGTCCTGTAAAAATGCATCCTTCGCTAAATGCATCTCATCCAAAATGAACACCGGCGTGATCCGCCGTTCATGATACAATCGCTCGATCGCCTGCTGGATTTGGCGGAAGAGGTCTACCTTGCGGTACTTCGGTTCCTCTCCTAATCCCAAGGCCAGTCCACGGTAAAAATCCATCACGCCTCCGGTGGATAACGGAAAGTAGACGACATGATACAATGATGGATTCAATGACTCTTTCAGCGCCCGAAGGGCGAACGTCTTGCCCGCCCCCGGCTCTCCGATCAACAGCCCGATCCCCCGGGTTCGTTTCACGTACTCCAGCGCCCGCAACGCTTCCTGAAATGACGCCCCTTGATACGCCTCGGACGGGTCTGTTTCTTTCGCAAACGGCTCCCGCGAAAGGGAGTAAAACGATTTATACACCGTGTTCTCCCTCCTTCGCCGGAATCGCCGCAAACGGGGACCGATGGCGTTTTACATAGGCGTTGTCCTCCAAACGAACCCGAACGGCCTCCGCCACCTTCCTTCCATCTTCGTACACATAGACGCCCCGTTCATCATAGCGGAGCTCAATCGATTGCCCAATGAACCGAGGCGGCACTTCGTATAGCTGTTTATTCAGGGTGATCGTGCCATCGGCTTTCACCTTGCGGTGCTCCCGTTTCAGAAAAATCGCATCCAGCCAATCGCCATCTTCGATGAACGACACGAGATGCACTTGCGATTGAAACACCTCATGCGGCGTTTTTCCGTCCAGTGAGGCGTGCGGTTTTCGATGATACTCCTCTTCAAGCCACTTCCAAAAACGCTCGTTCAACTCGTCAAGCGATTTCGGCGGATTCAGCTCCAACAGTGGATAAAACCGTGTCTGTACGGTGCGGAAGAACCGTTCGATTTTTCCCTTGCTTTGCGGGTCATACGGCTGGGTGTGGATGAGTGTAATCCCCATCTCGGCGCACGCATACTGCAGCACCTCGGACCGATAAATTTTCCCGTTGTCCGAGTAAATGCGTTTCGGCTTCCCGCAACGAAGCACCGCTTCCTTCGTGACGATCCGCAGCCCGTCAAACTTCTCCGAAGGGAAAAATTGGGCATATGGCACTAACCGCGAGCAGTCATCGATATACGCGATCAAAAACGTTTTCTGGGCTTTCCCATGGACGCGAATCGTGGGTCCATGGGATAAGTCCCCTTGCCATAGCTCATTGATCTGGTCATACGCAAAACGCTTTCGCTCCGGCATCGGCAAGATTTCTTTTCCCACCAGGTTGTGTTTTTTCAACAATCGGTATATAGTAAAGTAAGAGGTATGATTTTCTGGGATTTCCCCCTGCTCGATCAGGTGTTCGTAGAACACCGTCACGGGCATGGTGGGATGTTCTTTTCTTAGGGCTAAAATATGATCCTCATCATCGGGCGACAGACGCCTTGAGTGGCCGCGGTCCGAACGGCGCTTCGGCTTTAAGGCGTCAAAGCCCCCTTTTTTGTATCGGGTGCACCAATCGAGGATCGTCTTGGCTGCGATTCGTTTGTCTCCCTGGTGGGGAACATGGTGCACTCGCTCGCTCACCTCTTTCAGATACGTCTTCGGTTCCACCTGCCCATTCACCAACGGAGCGATTAGCCCGTACCGAAACAGGGCAATGTCGTGTCTCATCGACTCATTCATTCAAATCTCCTCCTGGTCTCACTTGGAATCAGGACCGTTCCGGTCCTCCTGCCCTTATCGTACCGAATTGCTTTTTCTCCGTCGATAGGAAAGGTTTGTGGGAACCGAAACTATTTCCAATTTAGGGTATGTATGTAAAATCAGGATCCCATTTAATTCGCAAAAGGGTGTCGGAATCCGCCCTCCCACATCTCTCTGATGGCCGAATCAAGACCGTGTTCCTCTAACGTCTGGATCCACCAAGAAGCCCGTTCCTTTTCTTTTTTCACGATAGGGCCTATGATCCTCCACCGCCTCGCAAAAAAGCTATGAAGGCTTGATAGGTTTCGGCAGAACCGTCGGACATAAAAGATGATGCCGTCCTTTGTCGGGAGAAACGGAGCCTGGTTCGTCCTTTCGGTCAATCCCAACTGCTCTTTCACGACTTGCCATATGGCGGACAACGTATACTGAAAATACGGGAGGAGAAAGGAAGGCAGCACACTCACCGTCTTCAAGCATTCCCGACAGCGATACCGGACAATCCAAATGCGATAATCGCCATGTGGGGTCAATGCGTTTCGCTCATAGTAACCGTGGCGGTGCAACGGGCGCTTGGCCCGGCAATGCGGACACTTTTTCAGAAGAGGGAAGTCGTTTTCTTTTCCACGCTCTGCATACGTTTGAACGTCAATGCCAAAGTCATGAAATTGAATCACGTCCTCCTCCCCCTCCTATGAACCGATGGATTTTCTCTTCCGAAATAATTCACAAAAAATTTAGCACATTCTTTCAGAAAAGGGGAGAGGGCTTTCTGAAGGAATGTGCAAAAAAATGTCTCTTTTGTTCCGAAATAAAGTGATAATTTACACTTGGTGATGTGCTAATCTATTCATGAGACATGAACCTCCTTGTGGATAGTTGGTGGTACATCTATTCTAACCAAGGAATCGGGTTCATGTCTCCTTTTTTGTTTAGTTGTAAATTTATGTCAGTGAATTTGCTCATCTACAGTTACGTATTTGCATTTAGCCGCGGCCGAAGCGCTCACGAAAGCGCTCGTCGAGCAAAAAGTGGTCGGCATCGCTTACGAGACGGTGCAGCTGGCGAACGGCTCGCTGCCACTGTTGACGCCGATGAGTGAAGTCGCCGGCCGCATGTCGGTGCAAGTCGGCGCCCAGTTTCTCGAGAAGCCGCACGGCGGGAAAGGCATTTTGCTTGGCGGCGTGCCCGGAGTGCGGCGCGGCAAAGTGACGATCATCGGCGGCGGAACGGCGGGGACGAACGCGGCGAAAATCGCGGTCGGTCTCGGGTCAGACGTGACGATTTTGGACATTAACGCCGAGCGGCTGCGCGAGCTCGATGATTTGTTCGGCGACCACGTGACGACGCTCATGTCCAACTCGTACCATATCGCCGAGTGCGTGCGCGAATCGGATTTGGTCGTCGGCGCCGTCTTGATCCCGGGGGCGAAAGCGCCGAAGCTGGTGACGGAAGAGATGGTGCGCTCGATGACGCCGGGATCGGTGTTGGTCGACATCGCCATTGACCAAGGCGGCATTTTCGAAACGACCGACCGCGTCACGACGCACGACGATCCGACATACGTCAAGCACGGCGTCGTCCATTACGCCGTCGCCAACATGCCGGGCGCGGTGCCGCGCACGTCGACATTCGCGCTTACGAACGTCACGATCCCATACGCCTTGCAAATCGCCAACAAAGGATACCGCGCCGCGTGCTTGGATAACCCGGCGCTGTTAAAAGGGATCAACACGCTCGACGGGCACATCGTGTACGAAGCGGTCGCGGCGGCGCACAACATGCCGTATACAGATGTTCATTCGTTGTTGAACGGATGAAATCATGAAGATGGAGCCGCCTTGATGGCGATGAGAAAACAAAGCTGTCCGAATCGGCTTGGGGATCGAGCCGGTGGACAGCTTTGTTCGTGCACTTATTCGCAGAAGCTTTTGCCAATGGTTTTTCTCGTTATACAATGATCAATTCCTTCGAAAACGACGTCAACACCTCAACGCCGTTGTTCGTGACCGCGACATCGTCTTCAATGCGCACGCCGCCGATGGATGGGACGTAAATGCCCGGTTCGATCGTAAACACCATGCCGGGAGCGAGCGGGTCGGGGTTGGCGCCATGAAGCGATGGGTATTCGTGGATTTCGATTCCTAAGCCGTGCCCGACGCGGTGGGTGAAGTACGGGCCGTAGCCGGCTTGTTCGATGACGTTTCGAGCGGAGCGGTCGATCTCCTTCATCGCGGTTTGCGGGCGACAGGCGTCGATCGCCGCCTGCTGGGCGCGCCGAACGGTATCGTATATGAGCCGCTGTTCGTCGCTTGCCGTCTGACAGACGACGGTGCGGGTAATGTCGGAGCAATACCCATCGACGATGACGCCCAAATCGAACAGCACGAAATCGCCCGGTGCGACCGCCGCCGTTCCCGGCACGCCGTGCGGATCGGCTGATTTGGCGCCTGCAAGCACGGTTGTGGGAAACGACATCCCTTCAACGCCGAGTTTTTTCAGCTCATATTCAATGACGGCGACAAGTTCAAGCTCCGTCACGCCCGGGCGAATGGCCGAGACGCCGATTTCGACCGCTTTGTCAGCCAGCTCTGCCGCCTGGCGCAGCGCTTTCATTTCCTGCTCATCTTTGATCAGGCGAAGCTGGCGCAGCTTTTCTTCGGCATCGAGCCATTGGGCGTTCGGAAACAGCGCCGAGAGCCGCTCGAAACGGGCGAACGACAAATCGTTTTTTTCGACGGCAATCGAGACGGCCTTGACACCGCGCGCTTTGAGATGGCGCTCGATCTCTTCCCACGGGTCGGCGCTGTCGTCGTAGCCGATCACCGTATGCCCAAAGCCGCTCCGGCGGGCGCGCGGGACTTCCATTTGCGGGCAGACGAGCGCGGGCTCGCTGTCAGGAAAGACCAAAAGCGCCAGCAACCGTTCGTGCGGGTCGCACCGAAATCCGCTCAAATAAAACACGTTCGCACTTGACGTGACGAAGGCGAATGAACTATGTTGTTGAAGCCAAGAGGAAAATGCTTGCAGCCGTTTGTTCATCGTCCCATTCCTTCCTTTTTTCACTGTTGTCCATTTTGAGCGTACCAAGAAACGGGCCGTTTGTAAATGGACAGGCAGGAAAAGAAGGGAATGGATGGGCGGCGGCGAATCATGTGTAGTGGAAAGGAGATGTGACGATGAAAATCAGCTACCATGGCCATTCGGTTGTCCGCATTGAGACGAACGGAAAAACGATTTTGATCGACCCGTTCATCACTGGCAATGCGACGACCGATTTGAACGCGGCGGATGTGAAAGCGGATGTCATTTTGCTCACGCACGGGCACGGGGATCATGTCGGCGATACGGTGGAAATCGCCAAGCGGAACAACGCCCTTGTCGTGGCCACATTTGAGCTGGCGACGTATTTAAGCTGGCAAGGCGTCGAGACGTTTGGCATGAACATCGGCGGGGCGCGCGAATTTGACTTTGGCACGGTCAAGTTGACGCAGGCGTTCCACAGCTCCGGGTTTGTGACCGAGGACAAGCAAATCATTTATTTAGGCATGCCGACCGGCATTTTGTTCACGGCCGAAGGGAAAACGATCTACCATGCCGGCGACACCGGGCTGTTTTCCGACATGAAGCTGATCGGCGAGCGCCATAACATCGATGTCGCCTTTTTGCCGATTGGGGACAGCTTCACGATGGGGCCGGAAGACGCGGCCGTTGCCGCCGAGTGGCTCGGAGCGAAACTCGTCGTGCCGATCCATTACAACACGTTCCCGCCGATTGTCCAAGACCCCGAACGGTTCGTCTCGCTTCTACCGTCGGGTGTCGGCCGTGCTCTGAAGTCAGGCGAAAGCATCGAGCTGTAACAGCGGCGCCCTTCCCACTTTGGGAAGGGCGCTTTCTGATGGCCGGCGCGATCGTTGAATCCCCGCTGCTGAGCCCTGTATAATGAAAGTAACAATGCGTAAAGGGTGAAGACCGTTGGCGACCAAACATGAACAAATTTTAGAATACATCCACCGGCTGCCGATCGGCGAGAAAATTTCCGTCCGGCAGATCGCCAAGGAAATGGGCGTGAGCGAAGGAACGGCGTACCGAGCGATCAAAGATGCGGAGAACAAAGGATACGTAAGCACGATCGAGCGCGTCGGCACGATTCGGATCGAGAAAAAGCGGAAGGAAAACATTGAGAAGCTCACGTACGCTGAAGTCGTCAACATTGTCGACGGACGAGTGCTCGGTGGGCGGGAAGGGCTGCACAAGACGCTCAACCGCTTCGTCATTGGGGCGATGCAGCTGGAGGCAATGATGCGCTATACGGGTGCAGGGGATTTGCTTATCGTCGGCAACCGGACGAAGGCGCACGAACTGGCGCTTGAAGCCGGGGCGGCCGTGCTCATCACCGGCGGGTTTGACACGGCCGACCACGTGAAAAAGCTCGCCGATGAGCGGCAGCTGCCGATCATTTCGACGAGCTATGACACGTTTACGGTTGCGACGATGATCAACCGGGCGATTTATGACCAGCTGATCAAAAAGGAGATTGTGCTCGTTGAGGACATTGTCACCCCTGTCGAGAAAACAGTCTATTTATATACAGACGATCCCGTCGAGCGCTGGTATGCGCTAAATCGCGAGACGCGCCATACCCGGTTTCCGGTCGTCGACGACCAGTTGAAAGTGCAAGGTATTGTGACGGCAAAAGACGTGCTGGATGTCGACCGGCAGCTGCCGGTCGAAAAGGTGATGACGAAGCAGCCGATTACGGTGAACGGAAAAACATCGGTCGCATTTGCCTCGCACATCATGGTATGGGAAGGAATTGAACTGCTTCCGGTCGTTGATGACCATAACCGGCTGCAAGGGATCATCAGCCGCCAAGACGTGTTAAAAGCGCTGCAAATGGCGCAGCGCCAGCTGCAAGTCGGCGAGACGATCGATGACCTCGTCACCGCCCAGTTCCGCGAGTCAGGCGACAAAGAAACGCTGTTTCGCTGCACGATCACGCCGCAAATGACGAACTATTTAGGGACACTCTCGTACGGCGTGTTTACGACGATCGTCACCGAAGCGGCGGCGCGGATGCTGCGGGCGTACAAACGCGGCGATTTGGTGATGGAAAGCATTACGATTTATTTCATCAAGCCGGTGCAAATCGACACTACAGTCGACGTGCAGGCGAAGCTTTTAGAGCTCGGGCGCAAGTTCGGAAAAGTGGACGTCGAGGTGTACAATGAAGGCGCCATCGTCGGGAAGGCGATGATGATGTGCCAGCTGATCGACCGGTAATCGACAACGAAAAAAGGATGTCCGCCCTTTGTTGCTGGACATCCTTTCCCTTTCGCTGTGAACGGTTATGGTCAGCTTTGTTTCGCCGCTTTTTCCGCCTCTTCGATCGCCTGCGGCAGATAGCAGCGGTAGGCGCGGCAGCCGGCCCAGACGCTGCCGGCGCCTAGGGCGATAAAGATGGAGGAGATGATATAGGTGACAGTTGTCTGATACAAAAACAATTGGTTGACTCCGAACAAGGCGACAAACAGCCCGAGCGCCATGCTCGATTTCGCCGAGAGGAAGCGGCGCTCCATCGGGCGCTGCGAGCGAACGTAGCGAATTTTATAATAGACGTAAAACGAAAAGGAAAATATAATGAAAATAACCAATACGGGCATGCTGGCTCCCTCCGTAGTCCGTTTCTTTTTCCATTGTACATAGAAGCGCGGAAAAATGCCAGCGGTTGAAAATGACAAGCCATAAAAAGGGGACGAAGTGATGAAAGACGTTTGCCGGGACATTCTTGAAACGATTCGCCAATTTGATACGATCATCATCCATCGCCACGTGCGCCCGGACCCGGACGCGTACGGGTCGCAAGGCGGGCTGGCGGCGCTGCTTCGGGCGTCGTTTCCGGAAAAACAAGTGTATGCGGTGGGGACGGATGATCCATCGTTGTCATTTTTACGTCAAATGGATGTCATTGACGATGGCGCCTATGAACAGGCGCTCGTGATTGTCTGTGACACGGCGAACGAAGAGCGGATTTGTGACAGCCGCTACCGGCTCGGGCGGAAGCTGATCAAAATCGACCACCATCCGAACGATACGCCGTACGGCGACATCATGTGGGTTGACACCGACGCCAGCTCGACGAGCGAAATGATTTACGAACTGTATTTGGCCGGCAAAGACGATGGGCTGACGATGACCGCCGAGGCGGCGCGCCTGATTTACGCCGGCATTGTCGGCGACACGGGCCGTTTTTTGTTTCCGCGCACGAGCGAAAAAACGTTTCGCTATGCCGGAGAGCTCATTTCGTACGGCTTTTCGCTGACGGAATTGTATGACGGGCTGTACCGGACGAGCCTGCCGCTCGCCCGTTTGAGCGGTTATGTGCTGTCGAATTTCACGATCGATGAAGGAGTGGCGGCGGTGAAAATGCCGCGGGCGCTGCTTGAAGAATACGGCGTCACCCCGCTTGAAGCGTCGCAGCTTGTTGGGCTGCTCGGCAACATTGATGGCATCATCGCCTGGGTGTTTTTCGTTGAGGAGGAGAAGGAGATTCGCGTGCGTTTTCGTTCGAAAGGGCCGGTCATCAATGTCGTCGCCAAGCGGCATGGCGGCGGCGGCCATCCGCTGGCGGCCGGCGCGTCGATCGCTTCATGGGAAGAAGCCGACCGCATTGTTGAAGAGGTGAGAGCCGTTTGCCGGGCGGAACGGTAACAGAAGGGGGCGAGAAGGGCGTCATGCGGCGCCGCCCCCTCTTTTGCCGCCTGATGCAGTGTCCGGCGCTCTTGTCGGCGTCGGGGTGTCGGTTTGTTTTGGCTTTTCTCGTTTGTCGGCTGCATGGCGTGTTAAGGGAGCGGCTTCAATTTCACTTCCACAGCCAAAAAGGTGAAAATGGTGAGCGTATGAATTTCCAGCCGGTACGCTTTTTCGTGGATCGTATACGTTTTGTTTTCAATTGCCCGCTTGATCAGCTCGCGGCTGTTGTACACCGTTTCAATATCTTTGGTGATTAAATGGGACAAATCTTCTTTCACACTGTCTTCGATGCGGAACGCTGTGTACGAATCAAGCTTGTATTGCTTGGCGTTGACAAGATGGACGGACACGTCCTGCACGGTCAGCTTTTTTTTCATTTCTTTGTTGTAATGGATATAGTCTTCTTGCCAAATGCGAATTTCATTTTGCAAGTCGGCGATCTGCTCGTTCAGCTCATTGACGTGCCGCACCTGCTTTTCCTGCAGGACGCCGAAAATGTACAAAAAGACAAACCAGCTGATGAGCGCCCCAATCGCTACGCCGGCGAAAAAACGCTGCCATGACGGATATTGGTAATACGGAGGAATTCTCATGGCGAAATGTGCTCCTGTGTCAGCCACGTAATGATCGCCACTCCTGTTTGCGCGCCGCCCATGGCGGACAAAATGAGCAAAAACTGCCGCACAATGTCTTTTGTTTCCCCGAGAAACAGCCCTCGCTCGACGACGTAAAACGTATCAAACGTTCCGCCGATGGCGGCGACGACCGCCCAAATGCGCAAGTCGCCGGCAAACCGGTACATGGCCGTCAGCGGCTGGCCGCCGCTCAAAAATGCGCCGAGAGCGCCGATGATGGCGCCGCCAAGCAACACGCCGACCGCGATAAAATAGCTTTGGATCAACGCCGGCAAAAACGCTGCTTTTTCGTCCATCGTTTCCCCGCCCTTTCTTTCTCTTTTACTATGTATATCAACGAATGGGACGGAGCATGCAGCCAATGGAAAAGTTTTCGTCCGCAGATGGATGAATAAGGGAGGGCTGTCTATGACGTTTGTGCACTTGCATGTGTCAAGCGGCTATAGTTTGTTTCAAAGCACGGCCACCGTGGAAGCGCTGGCGGCCAAGGCGAAACAGCTCGGCTGCCCCGCCTTGGCGTTGACCGACCGCAACGTGCTGTATGGCGCTCTGCCCTTTTACAAGGAGTGCAAGCGCCATGGCATCCGTCCGATCATCGGCGTGACGGCCGATATTGCTCTCAGCGGGGACGGCGCCTATCCGCTCGTGCTGTTGGCCGCCAATGAGGAAGGGTACCACCATGTAATCGAAATCAGCACGATGATCCAAATGGGAGAAGAAAAGCAGATCGATGAAGACGCCCTCCGCCGGTTGAGCGGTGGAATTGTCGCCATCACCCCGGGGGCTGAAGGGCGGGTCGAGTCGCTGCTGGCCGCCGGGGAATGGCAGCAGGCGAAAGCGGTGCTCGCCCGCTATCAACAGCTGTTTCCTGGCTGTTTGTATGTGGCTGTCCAGCGCGGCGAGCGGACGCGCGCACCGTACGAAGGAGCGTTGCGGCAGTTGGCGGAAGAAGCCGGGGTTCCGGTCGTGGCGACGAATGACGTCCGTTATGTTGAGCGCGGCGACGCCGCAGCGTGGCGCTGCCTGCAGGCGATCAGGCTCGGCGTGCCATTTGCTGACGTCCAAGAGGATGGCGGCCGTTATTTGGCGGCGCCGGATGAGATGGCGCGTCGGTTTGCTGACTTGCCAGAAGCGCTTGAGAACAGCGCGGCGATCGCTGATCGGTGCGAACTGCACATTCCGTTTGGCGGCTGGCGGCTGCCGAAATTTCCGGTGCCTGACGGCGAGACGGCGGACGGGTATTTACGCCGTCTGTGCGAACAAGGGCTCGCCCGCCGTGTGCCGGACGCCGATGAGCGTTACTGGAAGCGTCTGCGGCATGAGCTTGATGTCATTCAGGCAATGCGCTTTAGCGATTATTTTTTGATTGTCGCCGATGTGATTGCCTACGCCCGCCAACGTGGCATTCTCATCGGACCGGGCCGCGGTTCGGCGGCCGGCTCGCTCGTCGCCTATGCTTTGGCTATTACCGATGTCGATCCGATCCAATATGGGCTGTTGTTTGAGCGGTTTTTGAATCCGGAGCGGGTGTCGGTGCCGGATATTGATCTTGATTTTCCCGATGACCGGCGCGAAGAAATGATTCGCTATGCGGCGGACAAATACGGGCGCGACCGCGTCGCGCAAATCATTACGTTTGGGACGTTCGGCGCCAAGTCGGCGCTGCGCGAGACGGCGAAAGCGCTCGGCATTCCCGGGCGCGAGGCGGAGCGGGTTGTGTCGCTTTTGCCGGATAAACAAGGGGTGACGATCCGCCAATGGCGCAGCGAGTCGACCGCGTTCCGCCGCGCCGCCGAAACGGTGCCGGACGGCAAGCAGTGGCTGGATATCGCACAAACGCTCGAAGGGCTGCCGCGCCATACATCGATTCACGCGGCTGGCGTCATCATCAGCCCTGAGCCGCTTGTGCGCCAAGTCCCGTTGCAGCCAAGCCATGGCGAATGGCCGCTCACGCAATACGCCATGGGGTCGCTCGAGGCGCTCGGCCTTCTCAAAATGGATTTTCTCGGCTTGCGCACGTTGACGCTGCTCGGGCAAATGGTGCGTCTCATCGAACGGCAGACAGGAAAGCCGTTTGATGTGCGTCGTGTTCCGCTTGACGACGAAAAAACGTATGCGCTCCTGAGCGCCGGAGAGACAAACGGCATTTTTCAGCTTGAATCAAGCGGAATGAAGCGTTTGCTTGCGGAATTGCGGCCGTCGGAGCTGGAAGACTTGGTCGCTGTCAACGCCTTGTACCGGCCGGGGCCGATGGACATGATTCCTGCTTATATCCGGCGCAAGCGCGGAGACGAGGCGATTTCGTATATCCATCCTGACCTTGAGCCGATTTTGGCGCCGACTTACGGAGTGCTGATCTACCAAGAGCAAATTATGCAAATCGCCGCCCGCATGGCTGGGTTTTCGCTCGGACAAGCGGACGTGCTCCGGCGGGCGGTGGCGAAAAAAGAGAAGGCGCGTCTCGCTGAACAGCGGGAGGCGTTTGTCGCCGGCTGCACGGCGAACGGCTATCCAAAGGAAGTTGCCGAGGAATTGTACCGGCATATCGTCCGCTTCGCCGATTACGGCTTCAACCGGAGCCACGCGGTCAGCTATGCGCTGTTGTCGTATGCGATGGCCTACATTAAAGCTCACTATCCGCTTTGTTTTTACGTGGCCATGCTCTCGGGCGCTTCCGGCGACCGGGAAAAAACGGCTCTTTACGCTAGCGAAGCAGCGCAAAAAGGGATTCCGCTGCTGCCGCCATCCGTCAACCGGAGCGGCTATCGGTTTGCGATCGAAGGCAAGGCGATCCGCACCGGGCTGGCGGCGGTGAAACATGTCGGCACAGCGGCGAGGCTCATCATCGAAGAGCGTCGGGAGCGCGGACCGTTTGCCGATTTTTTCGATTTCGCCATCCGCCTGTTGCCGAAAGGATTGCCGCGCCCGGCGCTTGAGGCGCTCGTTTTGGCCGGCGCGTTTGATGAAATGGACGGGGAGCGGGCTTCGCTTTTAGCGAGCATTGACGTGGCGGTCGAACACGTGCAATTGGTCGGGCCGTACTTGAACACAGGCGGATTGTCGCTGAAGCCGAAATACATGGATGCCCCCCCGCTGCCGCCGGATGAGCGGCGGAAACAGGAAAAAGAGTTGCTCGGGTTTGCCGTCACCCCGCATCCGGCCGCGGTCTGCCGCCCGCTGTTTCAAGCGGCCCGGGCGGTGCCGATTGCCGAAATGCACGGTTCGGCGGCCGTGGTCGGCGGCTATGTGGCCAAACAGCGGAAAACGAGAACGAAACGGGGGGAGGAAATGGCGTTTGTGACAATTAGCGATGAAAGCGGGGAAGTGGAGGCGGTCGCCTTTCCGTCCATTTATGCCCGCGCCTCCGATGAGCTGGCGGAAGGAAACTTTGTGTTGCTTTTTGGAACGGTCGACCGGCGCGCAGGCAGGCGACAGCTCATCATCCGCCGCGCCGGCCTCCTGCCCGTGTCGGCGCTATACATTAACGCGAGCCGGGCCGATGAGGCCAAATTGTCCAAGCTGAAACAGCTGCTTGAGCAGCAGCGCGGCGCTACGCCGGTCTATTTGTATGACGAAGCGAAGCGGACGCTTCTCCGTCTTCCGGAGCAGTACGCCGTCGCGCTCACAGCGCCGCTTGTCGATGGGCTGCTCGCCTTATTCGGCTTCGGGCGCATTGCTGTGAAATAACTCCCCTTTACTATTTCGCTATTTTATTATATCGTATAACCATTAGGTGGTCAGACCAGTGCATCTGGCTGCGGTTGAACGGCATGCCGCCCACGCATGGAGTATGGCATGAATCGAAAAGGAGGGGTCTCCGTTCAACGATGAAAAAGTGTACGCCGAGACGTTGAAGCATATCCATCGTCTCGTTGTCGAGGATGGCCTTGTCCCGGGCGACAAGCTGCCGTCAGAACGCGAGCTGGCCGAGCGGCTCAGCGTCGGCCGCTCGTCGGTGCGCGAGGCGCTGCGGGCGCTTGAGTTTCTCGGCCTGATTGAGACGCGGCGCGGCGAAGGGACCTACTTGTGCGAGGTCGGCGGACATCAGCTGATTGAGTTGCTGGCGATGTTTTTGCTTGAAAATGAACGGGCGAAAGCGGATTTGGCGGAAACGAAATGGCTGATCGAACGGCTGCTGCTCGAGCTCGCTTGCCTCCGCTGCAGTGAAGATGCGCTGGAGAGGCTGGAAAAAACCGTTCGCCAAAAACCGACTGATTTCACGCCGTTTTTTCAGGCGGTTGCTGAGGCGGCTGACAACTACTTGCTCATCCGCATTTGGCGGGCGCTGTCTGGGTTTGCCTCCGCCTGTGCGCCCGACCGGCCGCTTGCCGACTCGTTTTATGACCAGCTGTTAGCAGCATTGAAAAAACGCGATCCGGCTGAAGCCGCTGCTGTCTGGGAGAGGCACCGGCCTTCGCCGTTGTCGAAACAGAACTGACACCGTTTGACAAACAACCGCTTGCATTTTCGATAAAGTAGTAGAGAGGCGAAAACGCAAAGGAGGAGCTCCCTCGTGTGGAAAGATTTATTTGCCAAAAAGAAGAAGTATGCGTCGCTTTCTTCCGAGCAAGTGAGGCATGAGGTGCCGGAAGGCGTGATGACGAAATGCCCGCAATGCAAAAAAATTATGTATACAAAAGAGTTGGTGAAAAATTTGCGCGTTTGCCTAAGCTGCGGCTACCATCATCCGATGCCGGCGCGCGAACGGATCGAGAGCGTGCTGGATGACGGCAGCTTTCGCGAATATGATGCCGATATGATTTCTGTCAACCCGATCGGGTTTCCGGGCTACATAGAAAAACTCGAGGAAGACCGGCGCAAGTCGGGATTGAACGAGGCGGTCGTGACCGGCGAAGGGACGCTTGACGGCCATCCGCTCGTCATCGCGGTCATGGATTCCTCGTTTCGCATGGGCAGCATGGGGTCTGTTGTCGGCGAAAAAATCACCCGTGCAGTCGAACAAGCGCACGATAAAGGTGTGCCGTTTCTCATTTTTACCGCTTCCGGCGGCGCCCGCATGCAAGAAGGAGTGCTAAGCCTAATGCAAATGGCGAAAACGAGCGCCGCGCTCAAACGATTCAGCAACGACGGCGGCTTGTTCATCTCCGTCATGACCCACCCGACAACAGGCGGCGTGTCAGCGAGTTTCGCCTCGCTTGGCGATTACAACTTCGCCGAACCAGGTGCGCTCATCGGCTTTGCCGGCCGCCGCGTCATCGAACAGACGGTGCGCGAAGAGCTGCCGGAAGACTTCCAGACGGCGGAGTTTTTATTAAAGCACGGTCAGTTGGATGCCGTCATTCACCGCCATGAGCTGAAAGAGACGCTGGCGACTGTGCTTCGCATTCACACGGGAGGAGGGGAATCAGGATGGTGGCGGAACTAGAATTCGAAAAGCCGCTTGTTGAGCTGCGCCGCAAAATTCAAGAGCTGAGAGAGTTTATGAAAACGGCCGATGTCGATTTGTCGGCGGAAATCGAGAAACTGGAGGCGCGGCTCGCCAAGATGGAAAACGACGTGTATGCCAATTTGACGCCGTGGGATCGCGTGCAAATCGCCCGCCATCCGCAGCGGCCGACGACGCTTGATTATATTGAGCGGCTGTTTACGAACTTTCTCGAATGCCATGGAGACCGTTGTTTTGGCGACGACGAAGCGATCGTTGGGGGCATTGCCGAATACGACGGGCTGCCGGTGACAGTCATTGGCCACCAGCGTGGCAAAGATACGAAAGAAAATTTGCGCCGCAACTTCGGCATGCCACACCCGGAAGGCTACCGGAAGGCGCTGCGGCTCATGAAGCAGGCAGAAAAGTTTTCGCGGCCGATCATCTGCTTTATCGACACGAAAGGCGCCTATCCGGGCAAATCGGCCGAAGAGCGTGGGCAAAGCGAAGCGATCGCCCGCAACTTGTTTGAAATGGCAGGACTCACCGTGCCGGTCGTCTGCATCGTCATCGGCGAAGGCGGAAGCGGCGGGGCGCTCGCCCTTGGCGTCGGCAATCATATTCATATGCTTGAAAATTCCACGTACTCGGTCATTTCGCCGGAAGGGGCGGCTGCCATTTTATGGAATGATGCATCATTGGCGCAACGGGCGGCGGAAACGATGAAAATTACCGCTCACGACTTAAAAGCGCTCGGCGTCATTGACGAAATCATTCCGGAAGTGAAAGGCGGCGCCCACCGCAACGCTGACGAGCAGGCAAAGGAAATGGACCGCGTGCTGCGCCGGTCGTTGAAAGAGTTGTTGGCGCTTGACGGCGAGGCGCTCGTCCGGCAGCGCTATGAAAAATTTAAACAAATCGGCCAAGTGTCGTTTTTGCAGGAAACGATTCGGGCAAGATAAGGAAAAAGCTGTCTCGACTTTCGGGGCAGCTTTGTTCTGTCCATGAAAAAATTTTGTTCATGTAAACCGTTTCAACAAGGCGTCGCTGTTGTGTTCCGCTCATGTTCATGGTACATTAAAGTTGTTCAAGAGCGACAGATGTATGAGGTCGGACGTGTTGAATTTGATACAAATGAGGTGAAATGAGTGAAACGCATTGGTGTGTTGACAAGCGGCGGCGACTCGCCGGGAATGAATGCGGCCATTCGCTCGGTTGTCCGCAAAGCGATTTACCACGGTGTGGAAGTGTACGGCGTTTATCACGGGTATGCCGGACTGATCGCCGGCAACATTAAAAAGCTGGAAGTCGGCGATGTCGGGGATATTATCCACCGTGGCGGCACGATACTCTATACGGCCCGCTGTCCGGAATTTAAGACGGAAGAAGGTCAGAAAAAAGGGATCGAGCAGCTGAAAAAGCACGGCATTGAAGGGCTGGTCGTCATCGGCGGCGACGGTTCGTACCAAGGGGCGAAAAAACTGACCGAGCACGGCTTTCCGTGCGTCGGCGTGCCGGGGACGATTGACAACGACATTCCGGGCACTGATTTTACGATCGGGTTTGACACGGCGCTCAATACGGTCATTGATGCCATCGACAAAATCCGCGACACGGCGACGTCGCACGAGCGGACGTACGTCATCGAAGTGATGGGCCGCCATGCCGGCGACATCGCCTTATGGTCGGGGCTGGCCGGCGGGGCGGAAACGATTTTAATTCCGGAAGCCGATTATGATATGAACGACGTCATCGCCCGCTTAAAGCGCGGCCATGAGCGCGGCAAAAAACATAGCATCATCATCGTGGCGGAAGGAGTTGGAAGCGGCGTCGACTTCGGCCGGCAAATCCAGGAAGCGACCGGCTTTGAGACGCGTGTGACGGTGCTTGGCCACGTGCAGCGCGGCGGGTCGCCCACGGCGTTTGACCGCGTGCTCGCGAGCCGCCTCGGCGCCCGGGCGGTCGAGCTGTTGCTCGAAGGAAAAGGCGGGCGCTGCGTCGGCATCCAAAACAACCAGCTCGTCGACCATGACATCGCGGAGGCGCTAGCCAACAAACATACGATTGATCAGCGGATGTACGCATTGTCGAAAGAATTGTCCATTTAAGTCCCGAGGGGAAAGGAGAAGACAAGATGAAGCGGAAAACGAAAATCGTCTGCACGATCGGGCCGGCAAGCGAGAGCGTAGACAAGCTCGTGCAACTGATGGAAGCGGGAATGAACGTGGCGCGCCTAAACTTTTCACACGGCGATCATGAAGAGCACGGGCGGCGCATCGCCAATATTCGCGAAGCGGCGAAGCGAACGGGCCGAACGGTCGCCATTTTGCTTGACACGAAAGGGCCGGAAATCCGGACGCACAATATGGAAAACGGCGCCATTGAGCTGAAGGAAGGGTCAAAGCTCGTCATTTCGATGAGCGAAGTGCTCGGCACGCCGGAAAAAATTTCGGTCACCTATCCCAGCTTAATCGATGATGTGTCCGTCGGCGCGAAAATTTTGCTTGATGACGGGCTCATCAGCCTGGAAGTCAACGCGGTCGACAAGCAAGCGGGAGAAATCGTCACGACCGTGTTAAACGGCGGCGTGCTGAAAAACAAAAAAGGAGTCAATGTGCCGGGTGTCAAAGTCAACTTGCCAGGCATCACCGAGAAAGATCGGGCTGACATTTTGTTTGGCATTCGCCAAGGGATCGATTTCATCGCCGCCTCGTTTGTGCGCCGGGCGTCCGATGTGCTGGAGATCCGCGAGCTGCTTGAGGCGCATGACGCCCTCCATATCCAAATTATCGCCAAAATTGAAAATGAAGAAGGCGTCGCCAACATTGACGAAATTTTAGAAGCCGCCGACGGCCTGATGGTGGCGCGCGGCGATTTGGGCGTGGAAATTCCGGCTGAGGAAGTGCCGCTCATTCAAAAACTGCTCATTAAAAAGTGCAACATGCTCGGCAAGCCGGTCATTACGGCGACGCAAATGCTCGATTCGATGCAGCGCAATCCGCGTCCGACGCGGGCGGAGGCGAGCGACGTCGCCAACGCCATTTTTGACGGCACCGACGCCGTCATGCTTTCCGGGGAAACGGCGGCCGGCCAGTATCCGGTCGAAGCGGTGAAAACGATGCACCAAATCGCGCTCCGCACCGAACAGGCGCTTGAGCACCGCGACATTTTGTCCCAACGCACAAAAGAAAGCCAAACGACGATCACCGACGCCATCGGGCAGTCGGTCGCCCACACCGCGCTCAACTTGGATGTGGCGGCGATCGTGACGCCGACCGTGAGCGGAAAAACGCCGCAAATGGTGGCGAAGTATCGCCCGAAAGCGCCGATTATTGCCGTGACGTCAAATGAAGCGGTATCGCGCCGGCTGGCGCTTGTGTGGGGCGTGTATACGAAAGAAGCGCCGCATGTGAACACGACGGACGAAATGCTCGATGTCGCCGTCGATGCGGCGGTGCGCTCCGGGTTGGTGAAGCACGGTGACTTGGTCGTCATCACGGCTGGCGTGCCGGTCGGCGAAACGGGTTCGACGAACTTAATGAAGGTGCACGTTATCAGCGATCTTCTCGCCAAAGGGCAAGGCATCGGCCGCAAGTCGGCGTTCGGCAAGGCCGTTGTAGCGAAAACAGCGGAAGAAGCGCGGCAAAAAATGGTCGACGGCGGCATTTTAGTCACTGTCAGCACCGATGCCGACATGATGCCGGCGATCGAAAAAGCGGCAGCCATCATTACTGAAGAGGGCGGGTTGACCAGCCATGCGGCGGTCGTCGGTTTGAGCCTTGGGATTCCAGTGATTGTCGGAGTGGAAAACGCAACAACCTTGTTTAAAGATGGGCAGGAGATTACGGTGGACGGCGGGTTCGGTGCCGTCTATCGCGGCCATGCCAGCGTGTTGTAACGCGGACTGAAACAGCCTTGGCCAGTGGAGCCAAGGCTGTTTTTTACAAAGTCGGCCTGCCGACGATAAAGCGCCAAATGTCGCGGAAGACGTTGGCGCTGTGGAGCGCGCGGATGATGACGAGCGCGACCGGACCGGCGATGAGGCCGAGGAAGCCGAGCAGCTTGAAGCCGACAAACAAGGCGATGAGCGTCGCGAGCGGGTCGAGCCCGATCGAGGAGGAGAGCACTTTCGGCTCCATAATTTGCCGTTGGACGAGAACGACGATATACAAAACGCCGAGCCCGATCGCAAACGGGATGTCGCCGCTGATGGCGGCGTAAATGATCCAAGGCACGAAGACGATGCCGGTCCCGAGGTAGGGCAAAATATCGACAAAGCCGATGATCAACGCGATCGTAATCGCGTAATCGACGCGCAAAATGAGCAAGCCGATCAACACGATGACCGTCGTAATCGAAATGAGCGTCGCTTGCGCTTTAATAAAGCCAAACAACGCCCGCTTCAAATCCAAAAACACCGTTTTCCCGCTCGTGCGGGCTTTCGCCGGCAGCCAACGCTGCGCCATCCGCATTAAGCGGTGCCAGTCTTTGCTGATGAAAAAGGTCGCCAACAGTGAAAAAATAAATACGGTCGCCGCGTTTGGCAGCCAGGCGATGAGCTGGGGAATGTTTTGCAGCACGCGCTGAATGAATTCGCCGACCGTCGTCGCGATTTGCGTTCCGACCGCCTGAATGTTTTGCATGATCGTATCTTGTTGATCGGCGTTCAAGCTTTTAAACAAGACGGCCAAGTCTTGGTAAAGCGGGATAAGCTGATTGGCGGCAAACGATTCGATGTACGCGACGAGCGCCTGGAATTTTTCCGGCACCACATTGGCCAAATATTGCGTTCCCGAAACGATCTCAGCGATCAACAGCGTCACCAGCCCGGCGACAGCGGCGAACAAGACGATGAGCGTGGCGCTGACCGCGAGCCAGCGCGGCATTTTCACCTTTCGTTCCAACAAGTCGACGACCGGGTTGATGAGAAAGGCGATGAAAAAGGCAATGATAAACGGGTACGTCAATGTTGCGGCATAGTAGGCGGCGGCAGCGCCGAACGCAACGATCGCGATGACGATGAGAAAACGCAAAAAGCGGTCAACATATATTCGGGACAATGTTTCACCCCCACTCGTTTTCCATACTGATATATTACATGTTTCTTTACGAAGAAGCAAAAAGACAAGCTTCAGAGGAAAGGGTGAACAATCATGAACGAACCCGTCTTGTTTTTGCTCGGGCTGCTTTTGGTCGGCCTATTGGCGAAAAACAAATCATTTATTGCCGCGATTGTCGTGCTGCTTGCCATTAAACTCGCCGGCCTCGATCAGCGGCTGCTCCCGTTGATCCATGCCAAAGGCCTCAACTGGGGCATTACGCTCATTACGATCGCCGTGCTGGCGCCCATTGCCTCCGGGGAGATCGGCCTTAAGCAGCTTGCCGGCTCGCTGCAATCGTTGGCGGCCTGGGTGGCGCTTTTATCCGGCATTCTTGTTGCGTTGATCGCGAAAGGGGGCGTGACGCTTTTGGCGAATGACCCACATATCACCGCGGCGCTTGTGTTTGGCACGGTCATTGCGGTGTCGCTGTTTCACGGGGTGGCGGTCGGCCCGTTGATCGGCGCGGGGATTGCCTATATGGTCATAAAAATGGTAGAATATTTTTGAACTGGGGACGGGGAACGTTATTCTTATGTAATGTCTTTTGCCAGGACGATACATTTCCGTTCACAAAAGTCTGATAATTGTTTATAATATTTATAATAGTAGGCGTAAGCTAGTTTTCGGGTCAAACGGAGCCCCCCTCGCCACAGCGCGGCGGCATCCGCACGGTGATGTAAGCACTTTCGATAGCGTGCGCTTGTTTTTTGCGCCTGTTTCGAGCAAGCGCTCACCGGCCGTAAAGCGGCAAGCAGGAACGAGGAACTATAAAGAAAAGGGGAGATTGGCATGACGGTAACTCGCGGTTTGGAAGGAGTTGTAGCGACAACCTCTAGCATCAGCTCAATCATCGACGATACATTGACGTATGTCGGCTATGACATCGACGATTTGGCTGAAAACGCTTCCTTTGAAGAAGTCATTTATTTGCTTTGGCACCGCGAGCTGCCCACGAAAGAACAGCTCGAGGAGCTGAAACAGCAATTGGCGGAAAATGCCGACATCCCGCGTGAGATCATCGAACACTTCAAGCTCTATCCGATTGAGAACGTGCATCCGATGGCCGCGCTGCGCACTGCCGTCTCGCTTCTTGGCCTGTACGACGAAGAAGCGGACGTGATGACGAAAGAAGCGAACTACCGGAAAGCGATCCGCCTGCAGGCGAAAATTCCGACGATTGTCACTGCCTTCGCCCGCGTGCGCAAAGGGTTGGAACCAGTTGCGCCGCGCAAAGATTTGAGCTTTGCCGCCAATTTCTTGTATATGCTGACCGGCAAAGAACCAGACGACATCGCCACGGAAGCGTTCAACAAGACGCTCGTGCTGCACGCCGACCATGAGTTGAACGCGTCGACGTTTACGGCGCGCGTCTGCGTAGCCACGCTGTCCGATATTTATTCCGGCATCACGGCGGCGATCGGCGCGTTGAAAGGACCGCTTCACGGCGGGGCGAACGAAGCGGTGATGAAAATGTTGACGGAAATCGGCACGGTCGACAACGTCGAGCCGTACATCCGCACGAAGCTCGCCAACAAAGAAAAAATTATGGGCTTCGGCCATCGCGTCTATCGGAAAGGCGACCCGCGCGCCAAGCACTTGAAGAAAATGTCGGAAAAACTGACGAAGATCGTCGGCGAACCGCACTGGTACGAAATGTCGGCGAAAATCGAGGAAATTGTCACGTCGGAAAAAGCGTTGCCGCCGAACGTTGACTTTTATTCCGCTTCGATTTACCATTGTTTAGGAATCGATCATGATTTGTTTACGCCGATTTTTGCCGTGAGCCGGACATCGGGATGGTTGGCCCATATTTTGGAACAATATGACAACAACCGTCTCATCCGTCCGCGCGCCGAGTACACCGGCCCGGGCAAGCGGGCGTACGTGCCGATCGACGAGCGCGGCTGAAATAAGTGGACAAGGCGTTGAAGGTGAGCCTTCACGCCTTTTCAATAAAAAACTGGCATTGGGGGTTTTACTCGTGACGCAAGGGGAAAAAATTACTGTCACCAATGGTGTGCTCAATGTTCCAAACAATCCGATCATTCCGTTCATTGAAGGGGACGGAACCGGCCCGGACATTTGGGCGGCCGCTTCGCGCGTGCTGGAAGCAGCGGTGGAAAAAGCGTACAAGGGCGAGAAAAAAATCGTTTGGAAGGAAGTGCTCGCCGGCGAAAAAGCGTACAAGCTGACGGGCAGCTGGCTTCCGGATGAAACGCTTGAGACGATCCGCGAATACATAATCGCCATTAAAGGGCCGTTGACGACGCCGGTCGGCGGCGGCATCCGTTCGCTCAACGTCGCGCTCCGCCAAGAGCTCGACCTGTTTGTCTGCCTGCGTCCGGTCCGCTACTTTCCTGGCGTTCCGTCGCCGGTCAAACGTCCGGAAGACACCGATATGGTCATTTTCCGCGAGAACACGGAAGACATTTACGCCGGCATTGAATACGCCAAAGGAACGCCGGAAGTGAAAAAAGTGATCGACTTCTTGCAAAACGAAATGGGCGTGCGCAAAATCCGTTTCCCGGAAACGTCCGGCATCGGCATTAAGCCGATTTCCGAACAAGGGACGAAACGGCTTGTGCGCGCGGCGATCAACTATGCGATCGAACACGGCCGCAAGTCGGTGACGCTCGTCCATAAAGGGAACATTATGAAGTTCACGGAAGGCGCGTTTAAAAACTGGGGCTATGAGCTTGCCGAACAAGAATTCGGCGATAAAGTGTTCACGTGGGCGCAATACGATCGGATCGTCGAAGCCGAGGGCAAAGAGGCGGCGAACAAAGCGATGGCGGAAGCGGAAGCAGCCGGCAAAATCATCGTCAAAGACGTTATCGCCGACATCTTCCTGCAGCAAATTTTGACGCGTCCGCGCGAATTTGACGTCATTGCGACGATGAACTTAAACGGCGACTACATTTCCGATGCGCTCGCAGCCCAAGTCGGCGGCATCGGCATCGCGCCGGGGGCGAACATCAACTATGAAACCGGCCACGCCATTTTCGAGGCGACGCACGGCACGGCGCCGAAATACGCCGGTCTTGACAAAGTCAATCCGTCGTCCGTCATTTTGTCCGGCGTCATGATGTTTGAGCATCTCGGCTGGAACGAAGCGGCGAAGCTCATCATCCAGGCGATGGAAAAAACGATTGCCGCCAAAATCGTCACGTACGACTTTGCCCGCCTGATGGAAGGGGCAACCGAAGTGAAATGTTCGGAATTTGCCGATGCGCTCATCCGCAATATGGACTAATTTAACTTCCCTCCGAAAGAAGTCTCCTACTTCTAAACGTGAAGGTGCGCCAGCACCAGTGAAAGTGGGAGATGAATTTCGGTTGGCGTTAGCCAACGAATAGGATAGAATATGGCGAACGGACACCTTCGGAACGAAGGGAAGCGTAAAGGGTTCTTGTGTGTGGCTTACCGTTCAGCGAACACACACAAGTCGCTTGAAGCCCCCACCTCTAAGCGAAGCGTAGGTGGTGGGTAGTTCACTGAAAGGGTTGGCAAAACGATGGCGATGAAACGGAAGAAGATCTCGGTGATCGGCGTCGGATTCACGGGGGCGACGACAGCGTTCCTGCTGGCGCAAAAAGAGCTTGGCGACATCGTATTGGTCGATATTCCGCAGTTGGAAAATCCGACGAAAGGGAAGGCGCTTGACATGCTCGAGTCGAGCCCGGTGCTCGGCTTTGACGCCAACATTATCGGTACGTCGGATTATGCCGACACGGCCGATTCCGACATCGTCGTCATTACGGCCGGCATCGCCCGCAAACCGGGGATGAGCCGCGACGACTTGGTGACGACGAACCAAAAAATTATGAAACAAGTGACGAAAGAAGTCGTCAAATACTCACCAAACTGCTACATCATCGTCCTGACGAACCCGGTCGATGCGATGACGTACACGGTCTTCAAAGAGTCCGGCTTTCCGAAAAACCGCGTCATCGGTCAGTCGGGGGTGTTGGACACGGCGCGCTTCCGCACGTTCGTCGCCCAAGAGCTGAACATTTCGGTGAAAGATGTCACCGGCTTCGTGCTGGGCGGCCATGGCGATGACATGGTGCCGCTCGTCCGCTACTCGTACGCCGGCGGCATTCCGCTCGAGAAGCTCATTCCGAAAGCCCGTTTGGACGCCATCGTTGAGCGGACGCGCAAAGGCGGCGGCGAGATCGTCAACTTGCTCGGCAACGGCAGCGCCTACTACGCGCCGGCCGCCTCGCTCGTCGAAATGGTCGAAGCGATTTTGAAAGACCAGCGCCGCATTTTGCCGGCGATCGCCTACCTTGAGGGCGAGTACGGCTATGAAGGGATTTACCTGGGAGTGCCGACGATCTTGGGCGGCAACGGCATCGAGAAAGTGATCGAGCTCGAGCTGACCGAAGATGAAAAAGCGGCGCTGGCCAAATCGGTCGAATCGGTCAAAAACGTCATGCGCGTGTTGGAATAACGAAAAGGCGAAAATTCGGGCGCTGTCCCGAATTTTTGCCCGTGATTAATGAAAGCGCTTTCTGATAGGAGGGGTGGGAACGTGTTGAAAAAACGGAAACCCGGGAGAACGATCAGGGAGATTCAGGTTGGAGAAAAAAATTGTCTTTCAGGCGTCCATTGAGGACAAAGACTTGCTTCTTTACCTTGGACTGACCGATGATGCCAACCCGCTTTACATCCAACATGACTACGCTTTGCAGACGCCGCTCGGCCAGCCGGTTGTGCGCCGATTATGCTGACGGGGATGATTACGTCGGCGGTCTCCAAATATTTGCCCGGTCCGGGAAGCTACATCACCCGGCAGGACATCCGCTTTCTCCGCCCGGTTTACCATTATGAGACGCTCGAATTTTTGCTCGAAGTGACCGGGGTGGATGAGGAAGGCCATTGCGTCACCTTGGCCGTGACCGCGACGCGCGGGACAGAGACGGTGCTGGATGGAACGTTGTCCGTCTGTCCGCCGCACGCCTTGCCGCGCTTTGATGGCCGGGTTTTAGAAAATTTTTGACCGGAATCGTGTTTCGCCGGCGGCCAAAAGCCGGCGACAACGTGCGAGAGACTGTTCCTTGCGGGGCTGCTTGCCCGCCGGGGGAGCAGTCTCTTTATTTTTTTCGTGACAAATCGCGAGTTATGGTATCATAAGGGCAGAAACTATCGGATGAAACGGAGGAGCGGCATGGAAAAAAAAATTTTAGTCGTTGATGACGAACAGCCGATCGTGACATTGTTGGCGTACAACTTGGAGAAAGCCGGCTTTCAAGTTGTGGCTGCCTATGACGGCGAAGAAGCGCTCGCCAAAGTGGCGTCCGAACAGCCGGCGCTCATCATTTTGGACTTGATGCTGCCGAAGCTTGACGGTGTCGAAGTGTGCAAGCGGCTCCGTCAGCAGCAAATCATGACGCCGATTTTAATGCTGACGGCCCGCGATGACGAGTTTGACAAAGTGCTTGGCCTCGAGCTTGGCGCCGACGATTATATGACCAAGCCGTTCAGCCCGCGGGAAGTCGTTGCGCGGGTGAAGGCGATCTTGCGCCGTACGGAGATTGCACAGCCGGCAGCGGAGGAGGGCGAGCGGCTTTCTGTCGGCCGGCTCGAGATTTTTCCAGAGCGATATGAGGCGGCGATCAGCGGCAAGCCGCTCGAGCTGACGCCGAAAGAATTTGAGCTGCTCCTGTATTTGGCGCGGCATAAAGGACGGGTACTGACGCGCGACCAGCTGCTCAGCGCGGTATGGAACTATGATTTTGCCGGCGATACGCGCATTGTCGATGTCCATATCAGCCATTTGCGCGAGAAAATCGAAGAGGACACGAAAAAACCGGCATACATCAAAACGGTGCGCGGCCTCGGCTACAAACTGGAGGAGCCCAAGCAGCATGGATAGCTTGCGCAACCGGCTGTTGTTTTGGCTCATCACGCTCATCGTCACGGTTTTGATCGCCCTCGGTTTGCTGCTTGGACAACTGCTCAAACAGTTTTACGCCGAGACGATGAACAAGCGGATGGAAAAAGAGGCGAAAGCGCTCGCCATTTTGCTTGAAAACGAGTCGCTTGAGCAAATTCGCATCGACTTGCACGACATGGGGAACGAGCTGTCATCGCGCATCACGGTGCTTGACCGAAATGAACAAGTGCTCTTTGACAGTGGGCGCATCGCGGCGATCAGCGATGAAGACCATGAGCGCATCATCCGCACCATTTTGCGCAAACAGCAGTTTCCGCGCTTCTCGGTTATTGAAAAAGCGAATGATGTATACTATTACATCGCTCCATACGGACGCGGCTCGGAGCGGGACGGCTATGTCGTGTTAAGCACGCCGACGAGCTCGCTGAAAAAAGTGAACCAGCAAATTTGGGGCGTGCTCACGAGCAGCCTCGGCATGGCGCTTGTTGTCATAATCGCCCTTGTCTTTAAAATCACCAACCAATATATGCGGCCGATTGAAGCAGCGACGAAGGCGGCGTTTGAACTCGAAAAAGGCAACTATGCCGCCCGTGTGCCTGATGGCGAATATAAAGAAGCCGGCATGCTCGTCCGCTCGATCAACCGCCTCGCCCGCAACTTGCAGGAGATGAGCCGGGCGCGAGAAATCCAAACCGAACGGCTTCATACGCTCATTGAAAACGTCGGCAGCGCGTTGTTGTTTATTGACCATCGCGGGCATGTTCATTTGCTCAACCGCACGTTCCAAACCTATTTTCATCTTGAGCCATCCGCCTGCTTGTACCGTCCATATGCCGATGTGCTACCATACCGCGACGTTGTCCGGCTTATTGACGACATTTTTATTACAGAAACGCCTATCCGCCGGCAAATGCGATTGACGGTCGGCATTGAGCGGAAGCATTTCGACGTGTACGGCGCCCCGATTATCGGCACGAACGCCGAATGGAAAGGGATCGTCGTCGTGTTCCACGACATTACCGAGCTCAAGCGGCTCGAGCAAATCCGCAAAGACTTTGTCGCCAACGTGTCGCACGAGTTGAAAACGCCGGTGACGTCGATCCGCGGATTCGCTGAGACGCTGCTTGACGGGGCGATGAAAGACGAAGCGGCGCTTGAGCATTTTTTGACCATCATTTTAAAGGAAAGCGAGCGGCTGCAGACGCTCGTTGAGGAGCTGCTTGATCTGTCAAAAATTGAGCAGCAAGGGTTTCGGTTGAACATGGAGGACGTCGACGTCGCCCAAGTGATGGTGGAGGCGGTGGCCGTGTTTCGCAAGCAGGCAGCGGAAAAAGGAATCGACTTGCGCGCCGAGGCTCCGCCCGGGTTGACGATCCGCGGCGACAGGAACCGGCTGAAGCAAATTTTGCTCAATTTGCTCGCCAATGCGTTGGCGTACACGCCGGAACGGGGGAACGTCGCCGTTTGGGCGGAAGAAACAGATGGAGAAGTGCTCATCCATGTGAAAGATACCGGCATCGGCATTGAAGAACACGAAATCCTGCGCATTTTCGAACGCTTTTACCGCGTCGACAAGGCGCGCAGCCGCAACTCAGGAGGGACGGGGCTGGGCCTTTCGATCGTCAAGCACTTGGTCGAGGCGCATCGCGGCTACATTACGGTGGCGAGCGAAGTCGGGCGCGGCACCGAGTTTACGATTCATTTCCCGAAGCCGGAGCGGTAGCCGGCTTCTTTTTATGGCCGCCCGCCGGCGTGGTACAATAGAACAAGGAACGTCCGAGGAGGGATGATGTTGAAAAACAAGCTCGTCTTAATTGACGGCAACAGCGTGGCGTACCGCGCCTTTTTCGCGTTGCCGCTTTTGCATAACGATAAAGGGATTCATACGAACGCAGTCTACGGGTTTACGATGATGTTAAACAAAATTTTGGCGGAAGAGCAGCCGACCCACATTCTCGTGGCGTTTGACGCCGGGAAAACGACGTTCCGCCATGAAACGTTCCAAGACTATAAAGGCGGGCGGCAGCAGACGCCGCCGGAACTGTCGGAACAGTTTCCGCTGCTGCGCGAATTGCTCAAGGCGTACCGCATCCCCGCCTATGAGCTCGACCATTACGAAGCGGACGATATTATCGGAACGATGGCGGCGCGGGCTGAGCGAGAAGGGTTTGCAGTGAAAGTCATTTCCGGCGACCGCGATTTAACCCAGCTTGCTTCCCCGCAAGTGACGGTGGAGATTACGAAAAAAGGGATTACCGACATCGAGTCGTACACGCCGGAGACGGTCGCGGAAAAATACGGCCTCACCCCGGAGCAAATTGTCGACTTGAAAGGATTGATGGGCGACAAATCCGACAACATCCCTGGCGTGCCCGGCATCGGGGAAAAAACAGCCGTCAAGCTGCTCAAGCAATTCGGCACGGTCGAAAACGTACTGGCATCGATCGATGAGATCAAAGGGGAGAAGCTGAAAGAAAATTTGCGCCAATACCGGGATTTGGCGCTTTTAAGCAAACAGCTGGCCGCTATTTGCCGCGACGCCCCGGTTGAGCTGACGCTCGATGACATTGTCTACAAAGGAGAAGACCGGGAAAAAGTGGTCGCCTTGTTTCAGGAGCTCGGATTCCAGTCGTTTCTCGACAAGATGGCCGTCCAAACGGATGAAGGCGAAAAGCCGCTCGCCGGGATGGATTTTGCGATCGCCGACAGCGTCACGGACGAAATGCTCGCCGACAAAGCGGCCCTCGTCGTGGAGGTGGTGGGCGACAACTATCACCATGCCCCGATTGTCGGGATCGCCTTGGCCAACGAACGCGGGCGGTTTTTCCTGCGCCCGGAGACGGCGCTCGCCGATCCGAAATTTCTCGCTTGGCTTGGCGATGAGACGAAGAAAAAAACGATGTTTGATTCAAAGCGGGCGGCCGTCGCGTTAAAATGGAAAGGAATCGAACTGCGCGGCGTCGTGTTCGATCT
Source organism: Geobacillus sp. FSL K6-0789 (assembly GCF_038593135.1). Classification (NCBI taxonomy): domain Bacteria; kingdom Bacillati; phylum Bacillota; class Bacilli; order Caryophanales; family Anoxybacillaceae; genus Geobacillus; species Geobacillus sp. FSL K6-0789. The sequence continues at coordinate 2,384,778 of NZ_CP151966.1, read as the reverse complement.
GTTGCTGGCCGCTTACTTGCTCGATCCGGCGCAGGCGGCGGGCGACGTTGCCGCGGTGGCGAAAATGCATCAGTACGAGGCGGTGCGATCGGATGAGGCGGTCTATGGAAAAGGAGCGAAGCGGACGGTTCCTGATGAACCGATGCTTGCCGAGCATCTCGCCCGCAAGGCGGCGGCCATTTGGGCGCTTGAAGAGCCGTTGATGGACGAACTGCGCCGCAACGAACAAGATCGGCTGCTGACCGAGCTCGAACAGCCGCTGGCTGGCATTTTGGCCAATATGGAATTTACTGGAGTGAAAGTGGACACGAAGCGGCTTGAACAGATGGGGGCGGAGCTCACCGAGCAGCTGCAGGCGGTCGAGCGGCGCATTTACGAACTCGCCGGCCAAGAGTTCAACATTAACTCGCCGAAACAGCTCGGGACGGTTTTATTTGACAAGCTGCAGCTCCCGGTGTTGAAAAAGACAAAAACCGGCTATTCGACTTCAGCCGATGTGCTTGAGAAGCTTGCACCGCACCATGAAATCGTCGAACATATTTTGCATTACCGCCAACTCGGCAAGCTGCAGTCAACGTATATTGAAGGGCTGCTGAAAGTGGTGCACCCCGTGACGGGCAAAGTGCACACGATGTTCAATCAGGCGTTGACGCAAACCGGGCGCCTCAGCTCCGTCGAACCGAATTTGCAAAACATTCCGATTCGGCTTGAGGAAGGGCGGAAAATCCGCCAGGCGTTCGTGCCGTCGGAGCCGGACTGGCTCATCTTTGCGGCCGACTATTCGCAAATCGAGCTGCGCGTCCTCGCCCATATCGCGGAAGATGACAATTTGATTGAAGCGTTCCGGCGCGGGTTGGACATCCATACGAAAACAGCCATGGACATTTTCCATGTGAGCGAAGAAGACGTGACAGCCAACATGCGCCGCCAAGCGAAGGCCGTCAATTTTGGCATCGTGTACGGCATTAGTGATTACGGTCTGGCGCAAAACTTGAACATTACGCGCAAAGAAGCGGCTGAATTTATTGAGCGATATTTTGCTAGTTTTCCAGGTGTAAAGCAATATATGGACAACATTGTGCAAGAAGCGAAACAAAAAGGGTATGTGACGACGCTGCTGCATCGGCGCCGCTATTTGCCCGATATTACAAGCCGCAACTTCAACGTCCGCAGCTTCGCCGAGCGGACGGCGATGAACACACCGATCCAAGGGAGTGCCGCTGATATTATTAAAAAAGCGATGATCGATCTAAGCGTGAGGCTGCGCGAAGAACGGCTGCAGGCGCGCCTGTTGCTGCAAGTGCATGACGAACTCATTTTGGAGGCGCCGAAAGAGGAAATCGAGCGGCTGTGCCGCCTCGTTCCAGAGGTGATGGAGCAAGCCGTCGCACTCCGCGTGCCGCTGAAAGTCGATTACCATTACGGTCCGACGTGGTACGACGCCAAATAAAAGCGGCCTGCCCGCCAGCTGCTCGGTTTTTCACGGGGCCGCGCAATGAGCTGTTGCTTTAAAACAGGTGCACGAACAGGAAAAGGAGGGAGGCGCCATGCCGGAACTGCCGGAAGTGGAAACGATCCGCCGCACGCTGTTGCCGCTTGTCGCTGGCAAAACGATTGAAGAGGTGCGGGTGTTTTGGCCGAATATCATTCGTCATCCGCAAGACCCGGCGGCGTTTGCTGCCAGGCTGGCCGGGCAGACGGTGCGCGGCATCGATCGGCGCGGGAAATTTTTGAAATTTTTGCTTGACCGGGATATGCTCATCTCCCATTTGCGCATGGAGGGGCGCTACGCGGTCGCCCAGTCCGATGAGCCGCTTGAACCGCATACGCACATTGTGTTTCGTTTTACAGACGGCAGTGAGCTTCGTTATCGCGATGTACGCAAATTCGGAACCATGCACGTGTACGCGAAAGAGGAAGCAGACTGCCGGCCGCCGCTCGCTCAATTAGGGCCGGAACCGCTGTCCCCAGCGTTTTCTCCGGCGGTGTTGGCCGCAAAAGCGGCGAAAACAAAGCGGACGGTGAAAGCGTTGTTGCTTGATCAAACGGTCGTGGCCGGGTTTGGCAACATTTATGTCGACGAAGCGCTGTTTCGCGCCGGCATTCTCCCTGGACGGCCGGCTGCTTCGCTGACGGATGAAGAACTTGCACGGTTGCACGAAGAAATGGTAGCGACGATCGGCGAGGCGGTCATGAAAGGGGGAAGCACGGTGCGCACGTATGTGAATACGCAAGGAGAAGCCGGAATGTTCCAGCATCACCTGTTCGTATACGGCCGCAAAGGGGAGCCGTGCAAACGGTGCGGCACCCCGATTGAGAAAATGGTTGTCGCCGGCCGCGGCACGCATTATTGCCCGCGTTGCCAACGCTAGGCAGCAGACAAAAAAGGAGGGGTGCCGAATGGCATTCACGATCGGATTAACCGGTGGAATTGCGAGCGGCAAAAGTACGGTCAGCGCGATGATGCGCGAGCTCGGCCTTCCGGTCATCGATGCGGATGAGGCGGCGCGCGCCGTCGTCCGCCCGGGGGAGGAGGCGTACCGGCAAATCGTCGCTGCATTCGGTCCGGGCATTTTGCGGGCGGACGGCGAAATCGACCGAGCCAAACTCGGGGCGATCGTCTTTAACGACGAACAACAGCGGAAAGTGCTCAACGCCATCGTTCACCCAGCGGTGCGGAAAAAAATGCTGGCTGAAAAAGAAGCGCACATCCGCTCCGGAGCGAAGACCGTCGTCCTAGATATTCCGCTGTTATTTGAAAGCGGGCTGACTCATTGGGTGGATAAAGTGCTTGTTGTGTACGTCGACGATGACGTTCAGCTCCGCCGGCTCATGGCGCGCAACGGTTTCACCGAAGAGGAAGCGCTCGCCCGCATCCGCTCCCAGTGGCCGATGGCGGAAAAAGTGAAACGGGCCGATGCGGTGATTGACAACAACGGGACGATCGAAGAGACACGCCGGCAGTTGCTGGCCATTTTGCATCAATGGGACGCCTTGGGAAAATAGGCGTCTTTTTTGCTGCGTTTTATTGATTTTGCTCTCCGTATTTCACAAAAATATGATATACTATTTATGTGGATTAAAATAAATAGTATAACATATATGAGAAGGGAACAAGGTGAATGAAGGCGAAAGTGGCGATTAACGGATTCGGACGAATTGGACGGATGGTATTCCGGAGAGCCATCAATCCTCCCGACCTTGAAATTGTGGCGGTGAATGCTAGCTATCCGCCGGAAACGTTAGCCCATTTGGTGAAATACGACTCCAACCACGGCAAATTCGACGGCGATGTCGCCGCTTTGGAAGACGGATTGCTTGTCAACGGCAAAAAGGTGGAATTGCTGAACTCGCGCGACCGCAACAATTGCCGTGGAAAGAGCTTGATATTGATATTGTGATTGAAGCGACCGGCAAATTTAACTTCCCTCCGAAAGAAGTCTCCTACTTCTAAACGTGAAGGTGCGCCAGCACCAGTGAAAGTGGGAGATGAATTTCGGTTGGCGTTAGCCAACGAATATGATAGAATATGGCTAGAACGGACACCTTCGGAACGAAGGGAAGCGTAAAGGGTTCTTGTGTGTGGCTTACCGTTCAGCGAACACACACAAGTCGCTTGAAGCCCCCACCTCTAAGCGAAGTGTAGGTGGTGGGTAGTTCACAAGGAAAGCTTCATGGCATGGCGTTGCGCGTTCCGACGCCGAACGTGTCGCTTGTCGATTTGGTCGTTGACGTCAAGCGGGATGTGACGGTCGAGGAAGTGAACGAAGCTCTTCTCCGCGCAGCCAATGGTCCGCTGAAAGGCATTTTGGATTTCACGATGGAGCCGCTTGTGTCGATCGATTTCAACACGAACCCGCATGAACCCGCATTCGGCGATCATTGACGGTTTGTCGACAATGGTGATTGACGGCCGGAAAGTGAAAGTGCTCGCCTGGTACGACAACGAGTGGGGCTATTCGTGCCGCGTCGTCGACTTGGCCAGCCTTGTCGCCGCCAAAATGAATGAGCGTCTTCATGTGAGCGCTTAAGCAGTTTTTCTTCCAATCTCGCAATCGTGAAAAGATGCGCAAAGCGTCCGATCCGCCCGTGTGGCGGTGTGGGCGCTTTTTCCTTTTGGCATGCGAAAAATTAAAAAAGCCTGTTGCAAAAACCCCCTAAACAAAGTATACTATGTTTCGTGAACTTCTTAACGGCAAAGGTAATGTGACTACTTAAAGGGTTAGGACCTCTTAGGACTAACTTTCCCCCGTGGTAGTTATACATGCCATTTTGCAACCTACAAATCTGTTTTTTATTTGAGAAAATTGGTTAAAAGGGGGACTTTCGCATGGATACGATGGGTCGTCACGTTATCTCGGAACTTTGGGGATGCGACTTTGACAAACTGAACGATATGGACTTTATTGAAAAAACGTTTGTAGACGCCGCATTAAAATCGGGAGCGGAAATTCGCGAAGTCGCGTTCCATAAATTCGCTCCGCAAGGCGTAAGCGGGGTCGTCATTATTTCCGAATCCCATTTAACGATTCATACGTTTCCGGAACACGGCTATGCCAGCATTGATGTGTATACATGCGGCCATTTAGACCCGACCATCGCCGCGGATTACATCGCCGAAAAGCTTGGCGCGCAAACGCGGGAAACGATTGAGCTGCCGCGCGGCATGCGCCCGATTGAAGTGAAAAAGGCGCACGCGCTGTAATTCCATAACAACGGAAGCAAAAGGAGCGTAAACAGGACGCTCCTTTTTTTACGCTTTCGGCGGTGCCATGGCGGCCAAAATCATGGTATGATGGTGAAAAAAAGAACGATTAGGGAGACGTGGCTATGAGCATGTGGAAAAAGTTGAAGTATGCGTTGACGAACCATTGCGAAACGCGGGAAAACCATGAGGACGCCGAGCTCCGGAGCCATTACTACAAAGCGGCCCACCGCGCTGTCATCGACGCGGTGAAAGAGCTGCTCGCTTCGCTGCCTGACGCCGAGCTGCTTTCCGTTTCCGAAGAGCGCGGCGAGCTTTGCGCCCAAACGCGGCGCGGCCCCAAGCTGTTTATCGTCGCCACCGTCATTTCCGTCCGCCCGTTTGAAACGGCGGTGGACTTTTCGGTGACGACCGAGACAAAGTTCTTGCCGTTTGATTTTGGCCGCAGCCGGGCGGTCATCCTTGAGTTATACCGGAAGCTTGACGGCCGCCTGCCGTATATCGGTTCTGGCCTCAATAGCTGACTATGGCTTGTCTGCCATCTGCCATTCCGGTATGATAGAAGATAAGAAGAGGAACGGAGTGGATGTTATGCGATGTCCGTCATGCCATCACCAAGGCACGCGCGTGCTTGACTCGCGCCCGGCCGAAGAAGGCCGCTCGATTCGCCGCCGGCGCGAGTGCGAACAATGCCACTATCGATTTACGACGTTTGAGCGGGTCGAGGAACCGCCGCTGATTGTCGTCAAAAAAGAAGGGACGCGCGAGGAGTTCAGCCGGGAAAAAATTTTGCGCGGTTTGATCAAAGCGTGTGAAAAACGGCCGGTGGCGCTTGAGCAATTGGAAAAAGTGACGCAGGAAATCGAGCGCGAGCTGCGCAGCCAAGGTGTATCGGAAGTAAAAAGCGAAACGATCGGCGAAATGGTCATGGAGCGGCTGTCGCGCATCGATGAGGTGGCCTATGTCCGCTTCGCTTCCGTCTATCGGCAGTTTAAAGATATCAACGTATTTATCGAAGAGCTAAAAGAGCTGATTAAAAAAGGACAACGGTAAAAGGGCTCGGGCGGGAATGCGGCAGGCCCTTTTTTCAGCTTATTTTTCGGCCGGGAAGGCGAGAGGTGGATGGAAACGAATATGGCAGAATGGAAGGTCGGAGCGATGCCACACCATTGGAAAGAGTTGTTGGCCGTTGATCGGTATATGGTGCAAAGCCGCACTGCGCTGCACGATGCGGACCGAAAAGTGTTGACTATGCTGTATCAGCCGCTGATCGGCCATCGTGCGCTCGCCTTATATATGACGCTTTGGGGGGAGCTCGAGCTGCTTGGCGGCCGGGAAGCGAACCACCATCGGCTTATGGCGCTCATGCAGTGCGGCCTGCCGGACATTTACAGCGAGCGGCTGAAGCTCGAAGGCATCGGGCTGCTGAATACGTACGTCCACGCCCCCGAGGCGGAAGAGCCGAAGCAGTTTGTGTATGAGCTGCGCCCGCCGCTGGCGCCGGATCAATTTTTCCGCGACGAAATGCTCGGCGTCTTTTTGTACCGGCAAGTCGGCCGTCATATGTTTGCCCAGCTGAATGACTGTTTTGCCTGCCCGGTTGTGGATGAGACAAAGTTCACCCGGGTGACGCGCGCGTTTTCGGACGTATTTTCGTCCGTTCATGCTGAACAAATCGTCGCGGGATTCAATGAAGAGGCCGGGCGCGAGCTCGAGCCGCCGGATGGAAAAGTGCACATGGGGCGGGACGAGGCGTCGTATGCGCTCGATGACGGCGTGTTTGATTTTGAGCTGTTTTTTGCCGGCTTGTCGAAACAGATGGTGCCGCGCCGGGCCGTAACCGCGAAAGTGAAAGAAGCGATCAAAAAGTTGGCATTTTTGTACGGCATCCCGCCGCTGGAAATGCAAAAAATTGTCCTCGGCGTCATCGATCCGGCATACGAGATTGACATTGACGCCCTGCGCCGGGCGGCCCGGGAGTGGTATGAGATCGAGCACGGCGGCGCCGCCCCGCGCCTTGTCGAACGGGTGCAGCCGCTCGCTTACCGGACGATGGAATACATCGAGCCACGCACAAAAGAGGAGGCGTTGATGAAGCAGCTCGAGACGATCTCCCCGCGCCAGCTTCTGAAGGAAATTTCCGGGGGAGCGGAGCCGTCGCTCGCCGATTTGCAATTGATCGAAGATATTATGTTTCAACAGCAGCTTCTTCCGGGCGTCGTCAATGTGCTGATTTATTACGTCATGCTGCGGACGAATATGAAACTATCGAAAAAATATGTCGAGAAAATCGCCAGCCATTGGGCGCGCAAAAAGGTGCGCACCGTCAAAGAGGCGATGGAGCTGGCTAAAGAGGAAGCAAAGACGTACCAAAACTGGGCGAATGAAAAAGAAAAAGGGACGCGGACAGTGCGCAAAGTCGTGCGCACTGAAATCGTCCCCGACTGGCTGAACATGGATTACAGCCAACCGGATGATGACGACTTTGATGTGGAACAGGCGCGCAAAGAGCTCGAGGAACGGCTGAAAAAATACCGTGATGGATCGTAGGTGTAAAGGCGATGGAACGAGTAAATCAACTGTTGCAGCGGCTGTTCGGAAACGAAGGGTTCCGGCGGCGCTATGAACAAATGCGGCGCTATATTTTGACGCATCCGGACGTGCAGCCGTTTTTGCAGGCGCACGAGCAGCAGCTGTCGCGCGATGCGGTGGACCGAAGTTTAATGAAGCTGTACGAATTTATCGAGCAACATGGCCATTGCCGCCAGTGCCCAGGGCTCGAGCAATGCCCAAATATGTTGCCGGGGTATCATCCGAACTTGGTGGTCGCCGGCGGGCGAATTGACGTTGAATACGACCGCTGCCCGAAAAAAGTGCAAGATGATGAACGGAGAAGGCAGGAAGCGCTCATTCAAAGCATGTTCGTGCCGCGGGAAATTTTGCAAGCTTCGCTGTCGGATGTGGATCTTAGCGACGATGGGCGCATTAAAGCCATCCAGTTTGCAGAGAAGTTCGTGACGGAGTACGAGCCGGGGAAAAAAATGAAAGGATTGTACTTGTACGGGTCGTTCGGCGTCGGCAAAACGTATTTGCTCGGGGCGATCGCCAATGAACTGGCGAAACGGAACATTCCGTCGCTCATCGTCTATGTGCCGGAGCTGTTTCGAGAGCTGAAGCATTCATTGCAAGATCAGACGATGAACGAAAAGCTCGATTATGTGAAAAAAGTGCCGGTGCTCATGCTCGATGACCTTGGAGCGGAGGCGATGTCGAGCTGGGTGCGCGACGATGTGCTCGGCCCAATTTTGCAATACCGGATGTTTGAAAATTTGCCGACCTTTTTCACCTCCAACTTTGATATGAAGCAGCTCGCCCACCATTTGACGTATTCGCAGCGCGGCGAGGAAGAAAAAGTGAAAGCCGCCCGCATTATGGAGCGGATCCGCTCACTCGCGCACCCGGTTGAAATTACCGGGCCAAACCGCCGCGAATGATGGATAAGCGGTCAAACGGCGCGCTTACGGCGTCCCCTGACGCAAGGGGGCGCCGTTTTTCTGCGCTGGGGCGGAAAGGATGCATTCTCCGTCAGCCGCCAAGGAGCGGGGCATCTTGGCGAATGAACCCGTTGCGAATGTCTGTGCGCTCCGTCCGCCGCAGCCGCCGAGCGGCGCATCCCTGTAGGCGGGAAACGTTGGACGTTTTGCGCTTTTTTAGTCTAAACAGCTGATTGTCCCCATATATATAAACCAAGTGTTGATCTCGGAGAAGGGGGGACAGCGGGTGATCGAAATCCATTTTGACAAGGCAAGCGAGGCGGAGAAACTGTTTTGGCTGCTGAATGAACGGAAACGGGATGCCTGTCCGCTGTTTCACGCCGCTTACGACGGAAACAAGATCGTGGCGGTTTACATATACGGCGATGAGAAGCACGTGCTCGAGACGTATATCATACCAGCCATGACTGCATTTGTGCAGTCTGTCCTCGAAGACCGGCTGTTGTTGTCGATCATTTCCGGTGTCTTTTATTTTCGCGACCGCGAGGAACAGCAGCAAATTTTGGCGCTCGCCCATTCGTTTTTGGACGGTGAACGGCGCGATTATCAGAAAGGGGCGGAGTTTGCTGCTTCGCGCATGGCGCTGCTGCGCGAGGCGTGCGCTTCGTTTTTTCGCGACGGGCTGTCCTTCTCGTTTTCGTCGTTTGTCACCTTTCGGCTGAAGCCGTACATCGAGCGGCTTGAACATTATGTCGGGCTCGCGATTGACGAGTACAAATTGGAGCAAGAGTATCAAACTTTCGTGCAAATGCTGCGCGAATGCCTGGTTGGCCGGACGCCGCAATGGCCGCGCCTGTATTTGGTGCACGACCCGCCGCACTTCGTGTTTTACGACCGCCACCGCCGCGAGCTGTCGGCGGCGGAAGTGAAACGGCTGATCGACCGCCATCTCGTCGTCAGCCAGCCGATGTATATCGATTCTTCGGTGCTCGCGCCGCTTGTCTCGCTTGCTCCGGCGGAAATTGAGCTGTATACCGACCACCCGGATGACGGCATGGTGCAGACGCTGCAAAACGTGTTTCAAGAGCGGCTTCGCCTCCGCCGCCGCGCTGATTTTTCCCGCTTGTTTGTCGCCAGCGCCGGAAATGGGGAAGAATCTTGATTTTTCTTTTCGGTTCCGCTATAATATCGTACATAAATAACCGCATAGACAAGCGATGACGAGGATATGGGTGCATTTTTACGGTTTCCAGAGAGGGAAGGCGGCGGCTGGAACCTTCCTAACACGAAAAATGCGCTTACCCCCTCAGAGCTGCGGCAGCGAACGGAGCGCCCAGTAGTTGCCGCCGGTGGCTAGCCGTTATTGTTGTTGAGCCATGGCGTTGTGTTGCCATGGGAAGAAGGGTGGAACCACGACGAAAACTCGTCCCTTTTGAGGGAGGAGTTTTTTTCTTTTTTAATTATGACAAAGGAGTGATTGCCGATGCCAGACATGATTCGCATCACGTTCCCGGACGGAGCGCAAAAGGAGTTTGCGAGCGGGACATCGACCGAAGACATCGCCGCGTCGATCAGTCCGGGGCTGAAGAAAAAAGCGATCGCCGGGAAACTGAACGGCCGGTTCGTCGATTTGCGCACGCCGCTTCATGAGGACGGCGAGCTGGTGATTATCACCCAAAATATGCCAGAGGCGCTTGATATTTTGCGCCATAGCGCCGCCCATTTAATGGCGCAGGCGATCAAACGGCTGTATCGCAACGTCAAGCTCGGCGTCGGACCCGTTATTGAAAACGGCTTCTACTATGATATCGATATGGAGCATAAGCTGACGCCGGACGATTTGCCGAAAATTGAGGCGGAAATGCGCAACATTGTCAAAGAAAACTTGGATATCGTCCGCAAAGAAGTGAGCCGTGAAGAAGCTATCCGGCTGTATGAAGAAATCGGCGATGAGTTGAAGCTCGAGTTGATCGCTGATATTCCGGAAGGCGAGACGATTTCCATTTACGAGCAAGGCGAGTTTTTCGACCTTTGCCGCGGCGTGCACGTGCCGTCGACCGGCAAGATCAAAGAATTCAAGCTGCTCAGCATCTCGGGGGCCTACTGGCGCGGTGACAGCAACAACAAAATGCTGCAGCGCATTTACGGGACAGCGTTTTTCAAGAAGGAAGATTTGGAGCGCTATCTGCATCTTCTCGAAGAGGCAAAGGAGCGCGACCACCGCAAATTAGGAAAAGAGCTTGAGCTGTTTGCGACGTCGCAAAAAGTCGGGCAAGGCTTGCCGCTTTGGCTGCCGAAGGGGGCGACGATCCGCCGGATCATTGAACGGTATATCGTCGACAAAGAAATCGAGCTTGGCTATGACCATGTGTATACGCCGGTGCTCGGCAGCGTCGAGCTGTACAAAACGTCAGGACACTGGGACCATTACAAAGAAAACATGTTCCCGCCGATGGAAATGGACAATGAACAGCTTGTGCTGCGTCCGATGAACTGCCCGCACCATATGATGATTTACAAAAGCAAGCTGCACAGCTACCGTGAGCTGCCGATTCGCATCGCCGAACTTGGCACGATGCACCGCTACGAAATGTCCGGAGCGCTTACCGGCTTGCAACGCGTCCGCGGCATGACGCTTAATGACGCCCATATTTTCGTGCGCCCTGACCAAATCAAAGACGAGTTTAAACGTGTCGTCAACTTGATTTTAGAAGTATACAAAGATTTCGGGCTTGACGAGTACTCGTTCCGCTTGTCATACCGCGATCCGCATGACAAAGAAAAATATTACGACGACGATGAAATGTGGGAAAAAGCGCAACGAATGCTGCGCGAAGCGATGGACGAGCTTGGTCTCGACTACTATGAGGCTGAAGGGGAAGCGGCGTTTTACGGGCCGAAGCTCGATGTGCAAGTGCGCACGGCGCTCGGCAAAGACGAAACGCTCTCAACGGTGCAGCTCGACTTCCTCTTGCCGGAACGTTTTGACCTTACGTACATCGGCGAAGACGGGAAGCCGCACCGCCCGGTTGTCATCCACCGCGGCGTCGTCTCGACGATGGAGCGGTTTGTCGCGTTCTTGATCGAAGAATACAAAGGCGCGTTCCCGACATGGCTCGCCCCGGTTCAAGTCAAGGTGATCCCGGTGTCGCCGGAGGCGCACCTCGATTACGCCTATGACGTGCAGCGGACGCTGAAAGAACGCGGCTTCCGCGTTGAAGTCGACGAGCGCGACGAAAAAATCGGCTACAAAATCCGCGAAGCGCAAATGCAAAAAATCCCGTACATGCTCGTTGTCGGCGACAAAGAGGCGGCCGAGCGAGCGGTCAACGTCCGACGCTACGGCGAAAAAGAGAGCCGGACGATGGGGCTTGATGAATTTGCTGCCTTGTTAGCGGAAGACGTGCGGGAAAAACGGGCGAAATAAGGAACGACCTATGGCGGTCCGACGCGTTTCGGACCGCTTTTTTTCGCGCGCAGGCGGAGGCTGGAGCGCATTGTTGCGGTCAACTGAAAATTTTCTCTTGCTAACGAAGTGAGAATCCATTATAATAAAGGACGTTGTGTTTATCAAGAGCCGCTCCTTGACATGCCATCGCCAAGGTGGTATAGTGTATAAAGTGGAATGATTGCTTGTTTGTAACGAAAGCAGAAGCGCCCGCTTCTCACCTGACCGACGCTAAGAAGGCTGTTGGCAGGTTGTTACGGTTCGCCAACTTTTTGTCCGAACGTCGTGCGCGGGTGCTTTGTGCATCCGCGCTTTTTCGTTGAGAGCGGGCTCTGCCGGCAAACAAGCCAGTTGGAAAAAACCTTGGAGGTGGCTCATTATTAGCAAAGATTTCATTATCAACGAGCAAATTCGTGCCCGGGAAGTGCGCTTGATCGATCAAAACGGCGACCAACTTGGCATCAAGTCGAAGCAGGAAGCGCTCGAAATTGCGGCGAGACGCAACTTGGACCTCGTGCTTGTGGCGCCGAACGCCAAACCGCCTGTTTGCCGCATCATGGATTACGGGAAATTCCGCTTCGAGCAGCAGAAGAAAGAAAAAGAAGCGCGCAAAAAGCAAAAGGTCATCAATGTGAAAGAAGTGCGCCTCAGCCCAACGATCGAGGAGCATGACTTCAACACGAAACTGCGCAACGCGCGCAAGTTTTTGGAAAAAGGCGATAAAGTGAAAGCGACGATCCGCTTCAAAGGACGGGCGATCACCCATAAAGAAATCGGACAGCGCGTCCTTGACCGCTTATCGGAAGCGTGTGCCGACATCGCGGTCGTCGAAACGGCGCCGAAAATGGACGGGCGCAACATGTTTCTCGTGCTCGCACCGAAAAACGACAACAAGTAAGGAGGAAACTGTGATGCCAAAAATGAAAACTCACCGCGGCTCGGCGAAACGGTTCAAAAAGACGGCGAGCGGCAAATTGAAACGCGGCCATGCGTATACGAGCCACTTGTTTGCCAATAAAACGAAAAAACAAAAGCGTCATCTCCGCAAAGCGACGCTTGTCTCGCCTGGCGATTTCAAACGCATTCGCCAAATGCTCGACAACTTGAAATAACGACCGACTATAGGAGGGAACGATTATGCCACGCGTAAAAGGTGGACCAGTGACGCGCAGACGTCGCAAAAAAGTATTGAAGCTTGCGAAAGGCTATTTCGGCGCGAAACACGCGTTATATAGAGTTGCGAACCAGCAAGTGATGAAATCGCTCATGTATGCGTATCGCGACCGCCGTCAACGGAAGCGCGATTTCCGCAAACTGTGGATTGTCCGCATCAACGCGGCGGCTCGCCAAAATGGCTTGTCCTACAGCCGTTTGATGCACGGCTTGAAGCTGGCCGGCGTGGAAGTGAACCGGAAAATGCTCGCCGACTTGGCGGTGAACGATCAAGCCGCGTTCGCCCAACTCGCCGACTTGGCGAAAGCGAATTTGAATAAATAACAACGATGGCCATCCTTGATCAGGATGGCCATTTTCTTATCAAGGAAAGGGATCGATATGGTACAATACGGAATAGCGATCAATCTTCTTGCCTTTTTTATGATGGGGCTCGACAAACAAAAAGCGAAACGCCGCCGCTTTCGCACCGCTGAGCGGACGCTTTGGCTGCTGGCGTTTGCGGGCGGGGCCATCGGTGCGGCAGCTGGAATGTACACGTTTCGCCATAAAACGCGCCATCGGGCTTTTGGCTATGGCTTGCCGCTGTTGGTAGCGGTGGAGCTGTTTCTCTATTGGCGATGGATGAGGTAGAAAGGGGAGGAAAGAATGAATTGGCCTTTGCTTTACGATATGCAGCGCATGTTGGATCGGCGCATTGAAACGGAGCATGGCTTGATGGAGGAAGATTTGTTTGCCCGCAAGCAGCTCGCCTTTCTTGTGGAGCTGGGTGAACTCGCGAATGAGACGCGTTGCTTTAAATTTTGGAGCATCAAACCGCCCGCGCCAGCCGAGCGAGTGCTTGAGGAATATGTGGACGGCTTGCATTTTTTATTGTCGCTCGGGCTGGAGTGCGGCTTGTTTTATGAAGAAAACGAAGCTCCGTCGGCGGGACGGCCGCTTGTCGAGCAGTTTCTTGCCGTGTTTCGCGCCGCCGAGCGGTTCGGGGAGACGAGAGCGCGAGGGGAATATGATGCGCTGTTTGCGGAGTATTGGCGGCTTGGCGTGGCGCTCGGTTTTTCTTCCGATGACATCGAGGCGGCGTATCGGCGGAAAAATGAAGTGAACCACAAGCGGCAAAACGAGCGCTATTGATCTTTTTTTGGATGGCGAATGATTCATTTTGCCAATCGTCAGCCTTTTCAAGTATAATAAAAAAGTGGACAAAACCGGAAAGGAGTACCAAGATGGCGAAGTTGGACGAAACGTTGACGATGCTGAAAGCGCTGACCGATGCGAAAGGCGTCCCGGGCAATGAGCGGGAAGCGCGCGATGTGATGAAGACATACATAGCTCCGTATGCGGATGAAGTGACAACGGATGGCCTCGGCAGCTTGATTGCCAAAAAAGAAGGGAAATCGGGCGGGCCGAAAGTGATGATCGCCGGCCATTTGGATGAAGTCGGCTTTATGGTGACGCAAATCGACGACAAAGGATTCATCCGCTTCCAAACGCTTGGCGGATGGTGGAGCCAAGTGATGCTCGCCCAGCGCGTGACGATCGTGACGAAAAAAGGCGACATCACCGGCGTCATCGGTTCGAAGCCGCCGCACATTCTGCCGCCGGAGGCGCGCAAAAAACCGGTGGAAATCAAAGATATGTTCATCGACATCGGCGCGACAAGCCGCGAGGAAGCGATGGAGTGGGGCGTCCGCCCGGGCGATATGATCGTGCCGTATTTTGAATTTACGGTATTGAACAATGAAAAAATGCTGCTCGCGAAAGCATGGGACAACCGGATTGGCTGTGCGGTCGCCATCGATGTGCTCAAGCAGCTGAAAGGCGTCGACCATCCAAACACGGTATACGGCGTCGGCACGGTGCAGGAAGAAGTCGGCTTGCGCGGCGCGCGCACGGCCGCCCAATTCATTCAGCCGGATATCGCCTTTGCGGTGGATGTCGGCATTGCCGGCGATACACCGGGCGTGTCGGAAAAAGAAGCGATGGGCAAACTCGGCGCCGGCCCGCACATCGTCCTGTACGACGCGACGATGGTGTCGCACCGCGGCTTGCGCGAATTCGTCATCGAAGTGGCGGAAGAGCTGAACATTCCGTACCATTTTGATGCCATGCCGGGCGGCGGTACGGATGCGGGAGCGATTCATTTAACGGGCATCGGCGTTCCGTCGCTCACGATCGCCATCCCGACGCGCTACATCCACTCGCACGCCGCCATTTTGCATCGCGACGACTACGAGAACACGGTCAAGCTGCTTGTCGAAGTGATCAAACGGCTTGACGCCGACAAAGTGAAACAACTGACGTTTGACGAATAAAAACACCGGCCAATTCGGCCGGTGTTCGTCATTGTTTAACCGCCTGCTCGAGCGTGGTGAGCATCATGTCTTTTTGCTGTTCATTGGCGTGCGTCCAAATGGCTTCAAAGAGGACGCCGAGGCCGGGCAAATATTTTTCCTCGCCACGCTGGATCGCGTCCTCGATTGTATTCTCGAGCTGTTCTTTCGAGTTGTTGGCGACGTTGTGCATAATGGCTTTCCGCAAGTTCAAATCCATTTGTCTCACCTCATTGGCCGTATTATACACCGTTATCGTTTGCCAATGGCGGCGGATTTATACATGGAGCGGCTCTCGTATATGGTATAAATAGAGGAAAAACTAGACCGAAATGAGTGATGGCGACGATGGACGAGAAACCGAGCGGCCGGCGTACGGAACGGAACGAGCCTGGCTTTGTGAAGGAACTTGGCTTTGGTCGTGAAAGATGACAACGGCACACATTTTGTTATAATCAAATGAAGAAACTTGTGAGGTGACGACACAATGGAAAAAGCGACATTCGCCGGCGGCTGCTTTTGGTGCATGGTGACGCCGTTTGAGGAGCTTGACGGCATTTACGGCATCGTCTCCGGCTATACGGGCGGGCATGTCGAAAACCCAACATACGAGCAAGTGAAAACCGGCACGACCGGCCATTACGAAGCGGTGCAAATCACGTTTGACCCGGACGTCTTTCCGTATGAGCGGCTGTTGGAGCTGTATTGGTGTCAAATCGACCCGACCGATGACGGCGGCCAGTTTCACGACCGCGGGCCGCAATATCGGACGGCGATTTTTTACCATAACGAAAAACAGCGCCAGCTCGCCGAGCAGTCAAAGCGGGCGCTCGAGGAAAGCGGGCGCTTCTCGAAGCCGATTGTAACGAAAATTTTGCCGGCGACGACGTTTTACCCGGCGGAAGAGTATCATCAAAACTACCATAAGAAAAATCCGGAGCATTACAAGCAAGACCGCGCCGCGTCCGGGCGCGACGAGTTTATCGCCAAACATTGGGGGACGAAACGGTGAAGCGGATCGAATCGCCGAAAAATGCGCGCGTCAAACAATGGAAAAAGCTGCAGACCAAAAAAGGGCGCGATGAGACCGGATTGTTTTTGCTTGAAGGGTTTCATCTTGTCGAAGAGGCTGTAAAAAGCCGAGCGCCGCTTGTTGAGCTGATGGTGGACGAGCGGACAGCCATCCCGCCCGGCTGGGACGTCAGCGTCCCGGTTGTGATCGTGACCGAAGCGGTGATGAAGGCGATCAGCAGCACGGAGACGCCGCAAGGCATCGCCGCGGTGTGCCGACAGCTACCGGCCGAGCTTGAAGGCGTGAAGACCGCCTTGCTCATTGACGCCGTGCAAGACCCGGGCAATCTCGGGACGATGATTCGCACCGCCGATGCCGCCGGGATCGATGCTGTCATCCTTGGCGAAGGGTGCGCCGATGTGTACAATCCGAAAGTCGTGCGGGCGACGCAAGGGTCGCTGTTTCATCTTCCGGTTGTCAAAGGCGATTTGGCGCAATGGATCGCGCGTTTCAAGGAGCAGGGCATTCCGGTGTACGGAACGGCCTTGGAGAATGCCGTTGATTACCGCACCGTTCCGCCTTCGTCTTCCTTCGCCTTGCTCGTCGGCAATGAAGGAAGCGGCGTCCGGCGCGAATGGCTCGAGATGACGACGGAAACCATCTACATCCCGATTTACGGCCAAGCCGAGTCGCTGAATGTCGCCGTCGCGGCCGGAATTTTGCTTTATTCCTTGCAGGCGGTGCGGTAAACGATGAGCTGCGCAAAGAAATTTCGGCCTGACCTTGCCTTTGCCGTTTTCTTTGCGTATAATAAATAGCGACATTTTCCATACGGACAACAACGATGACGGAGAAAAGTAGCTTGCCGCTCGCCATCCAGGGAGAAAACGCCGGAGACTGGGAGCGTTTTTATGGCCGACGCAAGTGAAGTTCACCTCCCGAGTTGGCACCGGGACCATCCCAAAAGGGGATGTAAAGGTGTTCCGGCTTTCGGCCGTTATCGCAATGAAGCGAACAGCACATTTGTGCTGTTAACAAGGGTGGTACCGCGAGCAACAACTCGTCCCTTACCGGGGGCGGGTTTTTTATTTTGGATAGAGGAGGGACTTAAGTGAAAGAACGGCTGTACGAGCTGAAGCAAGAAGCGCTTCGCCGAATCGATGAGGCGAAAGACGTCAAAGCACTGAATGACGTGCGCGTCGCTTACTTGGGCAAAAAAGGGCCGATCACCGAAGTGCTGCGCGGCATGGGGGCATTGCCGCCGGAAGAGCGCCCGAAACTCGGCGCGCTGGCCAATGAAGTGAGAGCGGCGATTCAGCAGGCGCTCGAGGCGAAACAAGCGAAACTGGAACAGGAGGAAGTCGAGCGGAAGCTGGCCGCCGAAGCGATCGATGTGACGCTGCCGGGACGACCTGTGAGTCTTGGCAATCCCCATCCGCTGACACGCGTCATTGAAGAAATTGAAGATTTGTTTATCGGCATGGGCTATACGGTCGCCGAAGGGCCGGAAATCGAGACCGACTATTACAACTTTGAGGCGCTCAATTTGCCAAAAGGCCACCCGGCCCGCGATATGCAAGATTCGTTTTACATCACGGAGGAGATTTTGCTTCGCACCCACACATCGCCGATGCAGGCGCGGACGATGGAAAAACACCGCGGGCGCGGCCCGGTGAAAATCATTTGTCCGGGCAAAGTGTACCGCCGCGATACGGACGATGCGACGCATTCGCACCAGTTTACGCAAATTGAAGGATTGGTTGTGGACCGGAACATCCGGATGAGCGATTTGAAAGGGACGCTGCGCGAATTTGCCCGCAAGCTGTTCGGGGAAGGGCGCGACATCCGCTTCCGGCCGAGCTTTTTCCCGTTCACCGAGCCGTCGGTCGAAGTCGATGTGTCCTGCTTCCGATGCGAAGGGCGGGGCTGCGGCGTCTGCAAAGGCACCGGCTGGATCGAAATTTTAGGAGCCGGCATGGTGCATGCGAACGTGCTTGAGATGGCCGGCTTTGATTCGAAAACGTACACCGGCTTTGCGTTCGGCATGGGGCCGGAGCGGATCGCGATGCTGAAGTACGGCATTGACGACATCCGTCATTTCTATCAAAACGATCTACGTTTCTTGCGGCAATTTTTGCGTGTGTAACAGAAAAAGGAGGGGTTTTCCATGCTCGTGTCTTACCGTTGGCTGAGCGAGTACGTCGATTTGACGGGGGTCACCGCCGCGGAACTCGCTGATCGCATCACGAAAAGCGGCATTGAAGTCGAGCGGGTTGAGGCGCTCGACCGCGGGATGAACGGCGTCGTCATCGGCCATGTGCTCGAGTGCGAGCCGCATCCGAACGCGGATAAACTGCGGAAATGCCTCGTTGACCTTGGCGAAGGCGAGCCGGTGCAAATCATTTGCGGCGCCCCGAACGTCGCCAAAGGGCAAAAGGTCGCCGTCGCCAAAGTCGGGGCGGTGCTGCCGGGCAATTTCAAAATCAAACGGGCGAAGCTGCGCGGGGAAGAATCGAACGGAATGATTTGTTCGCTCCAAGAGCTCGGCGTCGAAACGAAAGTCGTGCCGAAAGAGTATGCAGACGGCATTTTCGTCTTTCCGAGCGATGCGCCGGTCGGCGCCGATGCACTGGAATGGCTCGGCTTGCACGATGAAGTGCTCGAACTGTCTTTGACGCCCAATCGCGCCGACTGTTTAAGCATGATCGGCGTCGCCTATGAAGTCGCGGCCATTCTCGGACGTGAAGTAAAGTTGCCGAAAGCGGCGGTCAAAGAAACGAACGAAAACGTTCACGACTACATTTCCGTCCGCGTCGAGGCGCCGGAAGACAACCCGCTGTACGCCGGGCGGATTGTGAAAAACGTCCGGATCGGCCCGTCGCCTCTTTGGATGCAAGCGCGTTTGATGGCGGCCGGCATTCGCCCGCACAACAACGTCGTCGACATTACGAACTACATTTTGCTTGAGTACGGCCAGCCGCTTCATGCGTTTGACTACGACCGCCTCGGTTCGAAGGAGATTGTCGTCCGCCGTGCAAAAGCGGGCGAAACGATCATCACCCTTGATGATGTCGAGCGGAAGCTGACGGAAGAACATCTCGTCATCACCAACGGCCGCGAGCCGGTCGCCTTAGCCGGCGTGATGGGCGGGGCGAATTCGGAAGTGCGCGACGACACGACGACCGTGTTCATTGAAGCGGCGTACTTTACAAGCCCGGTCATCCGCCAAGCGGTGAAAGACCACGGGCTGCGCAGCGAAGCGAGCACTCGGTTTGAAAAAGGCATCGATCCGGCGCGGACGAAAGAAGCACTCGAGCGCGCCGCGGCGTTGATGGCCGAATACGCCGGCGGCGAGGTCGTCGGCGGCGTCGTGGAAGCGAGCGTGTGGCGCCAAGACTCAGTGGTGGTGACGGTCACGCTCGAACGCATCAACGGCGTCCTCGGCACGGCGATGTCGAAAGAGGAAGTGGCCGTGATTCTTTCGAATTTGCAATTTCCGTTCACAGGAGACAACGGAACGTTTACGATCGATGTCCCGTCGCGTCGGCGCGACATTGCGATTGAAGAAGACATCATCGAGGAAGTGGCGCGCCTGTATGGCTACGACCGTCTGCCGGCGACGCTGCCGGTGGCGGAGGCGAAGCCGGGCGGACTCACGCCGCATCAGGCGAAGCGCCGCCGCGTCCGACGCTATTTGGAAGGGGCGGGCTTGTTCCAAGCCATCACGTATTCGCTCACGAGCCCGGACAAAGCGGCGCGCTTTGCGCTTGAGACGGCCGAATTGGTCCGCTTGGCGCTGCCGATGAGCGAAGAGCGGAGCGTTTTGCGGCAAAGCTTAATTCCGCATCTGCTTGAAGCGGCGAGCTACAACCGCGCCCGCCAAGTCGAGAACGTCGCCTTGTACGAAATCGGCTCTGTCTACTTGTCCAAAGGAGAAGGCGTCCAACCAGCGGAAAAAGAGCGCCTCGCCGGCGTTCTCACCGGCTTATGGCACGCCCATTTATGGCAAGGAGAGAAAAAGGCCGTTGATTTTTACGTTGCCAAAGGCATTTTGGACGGCTTGTTCGACTTGTTTGGACTCGCCGCCCGCATCGAGTACAAGCCGGCCAAGCGCGCCGATTTGCATCCGGGACGGACGGCGGAGATTGCGCTTGACGGCAAGGTGATCGGCTTTGTCGGCCAGCTCCATCCGGCCGTGCAAAAAGAGTACGATTTAAAAGAAACGTACGTGTTCGAGCTCGCCTTGACCGATCTGTTGAACGCCGAAAGCGAAGCGATCCGCTACGAGCCGATTCCGCGCTTCCCGTCGGTCGTGCGCGACATCGCCTTGGTCGTTGACGAAATGGTCGAAGCCGGCGCCTTGAAGCAGGCGATCGCCGAAGCCGGGAAACCGCTTGTCAAAGACGTCTCCCTCTTTGACGTCTACCAAGGCGAGCGCCTGCCGGCCGGGAAAAAATCGCTCGCCTTCTCGCTCCGCTTCTATGATCCGGAGCGGACGCTCACGGATGAAGAAGTCACGGCCGTCTATGAGCGGGTATTGGCGGCGGTCGAGCAGCAATTTGGCGCCGTGTTGCGCGGGTAAAACGAAAAGCTGTTCCGAAAGCGATGGACTTTTGGAACAGCTTTTTTTGATGAGAGCTCGTTTTCAAACAGATTCAGAAAACGAAAGATGCTAACAAAGGTGGATGCCCTGTCAGCCGCGTTCAGCTATAATGCGCCCGGTTTGCGACACATCGTACCCGCCGAGCGCTTCGAGTTCGGCGCGGAACGAATCGGAGCGGAGCACGTCGAGCACGGAAGCGATGAGCGATTCATTCTCCGGCGTCCGCAGCATGACGACATCATACTGTTCGTTCATTAGCGGAATGAACTCGACGCCGGCCATTCGCGCCACCTTTTCCGTGCCGATGCCGACATCGGCGAGACCTGACACCACCGCGGAGGCGACGCTCAAATGGCTTGTTTCCTCGCGTTCATAGCCGCGAATGGCGGACGGCGACAATCCATGCAGGCGCAGCTGTTCATCTAACAGGACGCGCGCCCCGGCCCCTTTCTCCCGATTGACGATCACGACGTCGCTCCTTCCTAAGTCGCGCCACGTTTGAATGCTGCGAGGATTGCCTTTTGACACATAAAATCCAATCGGCCGGCGCATGACGTTCACCATGATGTACGCATGGCCTGTCAACAGCTTTTCCACATACGGACGGTTGTACTCGCCTGTCTGCCCGTCAAACAAATGCACGCTGACGATGTCGCATTGCCCTTTATACAGGGCGATCAGCCCATTGAGGCTGCTCGTGTAGGTGCGGAGCGATTGATAAGGGCCGTTTTTTTCCAGATGGACGCCAAGCAAATCGAGCGCCGCATCTTGGCCGCTGATGATGATGGGGCGAACGGCGGCTTCGACCGGCCGTGAAACGGCGGAAGAAACGGGGCTTGTCTCCCCTTTTTGCTCGTCGATGTACCGGCGAAGATCATCCGCGGTAATCCGCATTTGCCGCCCGACGCGAAAGGCGGGCAGCTTCCCTTTTTTCACTAAATCGTACACCGTTAGTTTAGACACTTTTAATAAGGAAGCGATTTCTTCAATCGTGTATGACTGCGGCTCCGTCATCATGCCATCCTCCTTTCTTTCATTGTAGCGCAAAGAACGCATGGGGAAAAATTTTTCTTTCCCAACTACTTATTATTATTTATAATTAGATATCATTACATATAAAAAGATAAGGGGGAGACAGATGCGAAAAATCGCATGGCTTGCCGTATTGCTCTTGCTGTTCGGCTTGTATGGCTGCGACAGCGGCTCAAAAGAGGGGAAGGGGCAAACGAAATCGGCGGATAAAGTGGAGCTCACCGTCTCCGCCGCCGCTAGTCTGCAAGAAGCGCTGGAAGAAGCGAAAACGGCGTTTGAACGAAAGCATCCGAACATCCGCATCCAATACAATTTCGGTGCGTCGGGCGCGTTGCAAAAGCAAATTTCCGAAGGGGCGCCGGTCGATCTTTTCTTTTCGGCGGCCGCTGAGCCGTTTGAAAAATTGAAAGCAGAAGGGTTGATCGATTCCAAACACGAAAAAACAGTGCTGGCGAACGAACTCGTCCTCATTGCGCCAAAACAAGGGGAAGGAGCGGTTCAGTCGCTCGATGACATCATCCGTGCCAAACGGATCGCCATCGGCATCCCCGAATCGGTGCCGGCCGGCATGTACGCGAAACAAACGTTGGAGAAGGCGGGGCTGTGGGAGAAGGTGGCACCGAAGCTCGTGTACGCGAAAGACGTTCGCCAAGTGTTGACGTATGTGGAAACCGGCAATGTCGACGCCGGATTTGTGTACCGGACGAACGCGCTTGCCTCGGAGAACGTCAATATCGTCGCTGCAGTGCCAAGCGGCATGCACGACCCGATCGTCTATCCGCTTGGTGTCGTCAAGACGAGCAAACATCTCAAGGAGGCGCAACAGTTTTACTCGTATTTGACAAGCGGTCCAGCGCTGCAAATGTTCGAAGAGCACGGATTTCGCCGCGCCCGCTAGAAGACTGGTGGGCGGGTAAAAATACCGCTGAATCCTGTCTTTTCTCAACTAGAGAAGCCTAGCACAATCAGCCTTCTTTTTTGGCAAAATGCCGCCTGTTTGCTGTCCTTCACATGGGAAGGGGACATTATGGTAAAATAACAAACAAGAAAACGTTATAGGCGATGGAGTTCGCCATAACCGCCGGCTTCCGGCTGATGACTCCTGCTACAAATGAAAAGCGGCAGGAGTCTGTTTATTTTACGAAGGAGGGATGGTTATTGGTCTATCTCGCCGTCGGCGCAGCCGGCATGATCGGCGCGCTTGTCCGCTATGTCGTTGGTCTTGTCGTGCCCGCTGCCTGGTTGGGAGGGGTTCCGCTCGGAACGCTTTTGGTGAACTGGACCGGCTCGTTTTTGCTCAGCTGGCTTACGGTGGTGTTCACCCGCCGCCCGTCTTGGCCGCCGTGGCTGAAAACAGCGGCGACGACCGGGTTCATCGGCTCGTATACGACGTTTTCGACGCTCAGCGTCGAATGTGTGGAATGGATGGAACAAGGGCGCTTTGGCATGGCGGCCGTGTATATCGCCGCCAGCCTGTTCGGCGGCCTAGCCGCCGCATGGGCGGGATATGTTGCCGCCCATCCAAAGCGAAAGGAGGAAATAGCATGATGACCGCACCGCTATTGGTGATGATGGGGGGTTTTTTTGGCGCCATCTGCCGTTATGCCGTCAGCCGCTGGGCGGCTCGGCGTTCACCGCGTTTTCCCATAGGGACGCTCATTGTCAACTTGCTTGGGTCCTTTTTGCTTGGCTGGCTCGCCGGAAGCGGCGCCGCCGATGCGACGAAGCTACTTGTCGGCACCGGCTTCATGGGCGCGTTCACGACGTTTTCGACGTTGAAATGGGAAAGTGTGCAAATGATGCAGCAGCGCCAATGGGCGAAGGTGGTCGTTTATTTGGCGGCTACGTATTCGTGTGGCGTGTGGCTGGCGTGGCTTGGCTATCGCGTGGGGCGGTGATGAGCGGCAATGAAAAACGGGCTTGATTTCTGAACGGGAGGGAGAAAAGAGATTGCGATTTGTTGAGCCAGGGGAGGAGACTAGAATGGCGAGGGCAAGAGTGGAAGAGAGATTCAAGACATTGCGATACTTTAGCGATGGCTACTATAACCAATCGATCGATGATGAGTTTGATGGTCGGATTCGCGATTTTCGCGATTATGAACCGAAATGTTTGGTCAACGCATTGCGGAGAGAGTTGGTTGATTTGCGAACAGTCGTCGCCCAAGCCGACAAGGAAACCTTTAACTTCCCTCGGAAAGAAGTCTCCTACTTCTAAACGTGAAGGTGCGCCAGCACCAGTGAAAGTGGGAGATGAATTTCGGTTGGCGTTAGCCAACGAATAGGATAGAATATGGCTAGAACGGACACCTTCGGAACGAAGGGAAGCGTAAAGGGTTCTTGTGTGTGGCTTACCGTTCAGCGAACACACACAAGTCGCTTGAAGCCCCCACCTCTAAGCGAAGCGTAGGTGGTGGGTAGTTCACAAGAAAATCCGTATTCGACATCGGCGCTCAGCCGTGTGGATGACATTCACACCGCCGCTGAGCGGGCGGTGAAAGGGACGAAGTGGGAAGACGCGACGATCGCTGTCGGCGGCGTCACCAGCACGTACGCCGATTTGCAGGCGATCTCAAACGCCGACTATAAACGGACGGCCGTGCTGATGTTGATCGGCATCGCCATCGTGCTCGCAGCGCTCCTTCGTTCGCTTATCATGCCGCTCTATTTGATCTTGTCGCTCGTCCTGACGTATTACACATCGATGGCCGTCACCGAACTCATTTTCGTCAACGGCCTCGGCTATGCCGGCTTGAACTGGGCGGTGTCGTTCTTCGCCTTTGTGTTGCTGTTGGCGCTTGGCATCGACTACAGCATCTTCCTCATGGATCGGTTCAACGAATACCGCGGCTGGCCGGTGAAGGAAGCGATGCTGTCGGCGATGGGCCATATGGGGCCGGTCATCATCTCGGCCGCCGTGATTTTAGGCGGAACGTTCACCGCGATGTATCCGTCCGGTGTCTTGTCGCTCTTGCAAATCGCGACGATTGTGCTGACAGGGCTTCTCCTTTACGCCCTCGTCGTTCTGCCGCTGTTTGTGCCGGTCATGGTCCGCACGTTCGGCCGCGCGAACTGGTGGCCGTTTCGGCAACCAGTGAGCGAAGTGGATGGTCTGGAACAACAAAAAATCAGTTAGGAAGGCGAGTCAACGCCGCTCCCCGCATGCTGGGGGCGGCGTTCTTTTTCAGGAGAGCTGGCACGATGCCGCCTCTCCTCATCAACGAAATATAGGTGCTCGTTGCTTGATCGTCCGCCAGCGATTCATTCCTTTTCCATTTCACAAAGCATATTTTTTCCTCTTTTGCCCAACATAAAGTATGATGAGTAGTAGAGAACATTCCAAAACCTAAAGGAGGGCTGCCGCATGACGAAACGAGTGCTCATGGTGGTGACGAACCATACGACGATCACCGACGACCATAAAACCGGGCTTTGGCTTGAGGAGTTTGCCGTACCGTATTTGGTATTTAAAGAAAAAGGGTATGACGTGAAAGTGGCGAGCATTCAAGGCGGCGAGGTGCCGCTTGACCCGCGCAGCATCAATGAAAAAGACCCGTCTTGGGCGGAGGCGGAAGCAGTGCTGAAGAACACAACACGTTTAAGCAAGGATGATGCACACGGGTTTGACGCCATTTTCCTTCCCGGTGGACACGGGACGATGTTCGATTTTCCCGACAATGAAACGCTGCAATACGTCTTGCAGCAGTTTGCCGAAGACGGGCGCATCATCGCCGCTGTCTGCCACGGTCCGTCAGGGCTGGTGAACGCCACATACAAAGACGGCACGCCGATTGTGAAAGGAAAAACGGTCACGTCATTTACGGATGAAGAAGAGCGTGAAGTCGGGCTTGATGTGCATATGCCGTTTTTGCTCGAGTCGACGCTGCGCCTGCGCGGTGCAAATTTCGTCCACGGCGAGAAATGGACCGATTTCTCGGTGCGCGACGGTAACTTGATCACCGGGCAAAATCCGCAATCAAGCCGAAGCACGGCGGAAAAAGTCGTCGCCGCGCTGGAAGAGCGGGCGTGAGCGATAAAGGCTGAATGTGCGGCAAAGGGGTGTCCCAAGAGAACGGGGCACCCTTTCTTCATGACGGGATGCAGGGACACACATATTACCCGTGGTGCTAGATAAACTCAAACAAACATCATTGTTCATCAATCCCACTCCTTCACTACCGGCGCTTGGCGATGGCAAGCGCCTTTTTCGTATTGGCGAAATGAAGCTTGGCGCACGCCGCGAGCGCTTCTTCCCCCCGCGCGCGGATGATCCGGGCGGCGGCTTCGTCAACGATGGCGCCGGCACCTTTTGGAAGCAGGAGGCCGACGGCGCGGGATAATTGCTCCATCTCCTCTAAAAACACATAGCGGGCGATGATCGAGGCGGCGGCGACTGATACGTGGACACTTTCCGCCTTGGGAAGGCAGTGCACCCGCTCGCGGATAATGCGATCTTCATCGGAAAGGTAACGGAAATACGAATCCCGTTTTAAAAATTCGTCGATGATGATTGCTTCTGGTTCGGCGGGCGCGATGGCGTCAACGAGTTTCACGAGCGTCCGGTTGTGAAGCAGCGCCTTCATTTTCGTCTGCGGCATGCCGCTTCGCTGCCAGCGGTTGTATTGGGGGTTATCCAGCACGGTGACCGCATGCGGCACGGTTTCCATGATGGCTGGTGCGATCCGTTTGATCGCTTCATCGTTCAATTGTTTCGAATCTTTCACGCCAAGCGCCGCGATTTTGGCGATATGCGGCCGATCCACGTAGGCGGCGGCGACGACGATCGGGCCGAAATAATCGCCGGTGCCGACTTCATCGGAACCGATGGCGGAAAGAGACCCGAGTTGATGAGCTGCCAAAGCGGACGGCTGGTGGTCAGCTGTTTCGTTTGAGGCGCTCGCCCCTGATATCCATTTCGCTGCTTCTTGCTCCGCCGCTTTCCCTTGAAACAGTACTTTGCCTGAGCGGTAGGCGGTGATCACGACATCCGGGCGTTTGACGGCAAACAACGCTCCAGCCGGAAGCCGGTCGGACAAGGCGCCTTCATAGTGGGCGCGCAAGGCGTCAAGCAGCTGTTGGTCGGCTTGAATCACATAGTTTGACAACGTTCGATCGCTCCTTTAATCTTCTCTATCGTTGCTGTGTGTCGCTTCTTTCCATTATACCAGCGTTCATGATATGATAAACAGTAGGATTTGGCGAAATGGGGGAGAAAGCTTGACAGAACAGCCAAAAACGCGAGTGAGCGTCCGCATCTATGGACAAGACTACACGATCGTCGGCGCGGAAAGCCCGGCCCACATCCGGCTCGTGGCGGCGTTCGTTGATGATAAAATGCATGAATTCAGCGAGAAAAATCCGCTCCTTGATGTGCCGAAGCTGGCCGTGTTGACAGCCGTCAACATCGCCAGTGAGTATCTCAAACTGAAAGAACAATATCAACGGCTGGCGGAACAGCTGAAACAGGAAAAGGACGGGAAACAGGATGATTGATGTCGTGCTGCTGTTTGTCCTGTTGATGGGGGCGATGATCGGGCTGAAGCGCGGCTTTATCCTTCAATTCATTCATATGGCCGGGTTTCTCATCGCCTTTTTCGTCGCCTATCGCTATTATGAACGGTTTGTGCCGACATTGCGCCTTTGGATTCCGTATCCGACGTTCGGAGATCCGGAGACGATGAAGCTGCTGTTTCAGAGCACGCATTTGGACGATGCCTATTATCGGGCGATTTCCTTTGCGCTTTTGTTTTTTGCTGTGAAAATCGTCCTGCAAATCATCGGCTCGATGCTTGATTTCGTCGCCCAGTTGCCGCTCTTGCGAAGCGTCAACCGTCTGGCGGGGGCGGCGCTCGGGTTTGCGGAAGTGTATTTGCTCGTCTTTTTGCTGTTGTATATCGGGGCGCTCGTGCCGATTGACAGCGTGCAGGAGCAGCTGCAGCGTTCGCTTATGGCGACCGTGATTGTGAAACATACGCCGGTGTTGTCGGAGATGCTTGGCAACTGGTGGATTCATGGCCGCGTCTGACCGGGCGTGGCCGCGGTTTTGCGGGAAAGGGAGGAAATGGGGATGAGCGTCCATAAAAAAGAAGTCATCCGCCTGCTTGAAACGATCGCACTGTATATGGAGATCAAAGGAGAAAATCCATTTAAGGTCAACGCCTTCCGCAAAGCGGCGAACGCCTTGGAAACGGATGAGCGGAGCCTCGCGGAAATCGGCGACTTCACCGCCATTCCCGGCATCGGCAAAAGCACGGCGGCGATCATCACCGAGTTTGTCGAAACCGGTTCATCATCGGTGCTCGAGGAATTAAAGCGCGATATTCCGGAAACGCTTCTTTCCTTGCTTAAGATCCCGGGGCTTGGCGGCAAAAAAATCGCCAAGCTGCATCAAGAGCTCGGTATTGTCGATATGGATGGATTGAAAGAAGCGTGTCTGGTGGGAAAAGTGCGGGAGCTTCCTGGTTTTGGCGCGAAAACGGAGGAAAAGTTGTTGGCGGCGATTGAGGAGGCGGGCAAACGCCCTGAGCGGCTGCCGCTCGCTCGGGTGCTCGCCGCCGCGGCGGATGTGGAACGCCAGCTTGCTTGTCTTGATGGCGTGATCCGCTTCTCGCGGGCCGGCAGTTTGCGTCGCGTAAACGAAACGGTGAAAGATTTGGATTATGTCATCGCCACCGACCGTCCGGCTGCGGTGCGCGACGGGCTTCTTCGTTTTGAGCGTGTCCGCGAGGTCATCGCTGCTGGGGAAACGAAAGTGTCGCTTCTGCTTCGCTATGACGACGATGTGGCCGTCGACTTCCGGCTGGTTAGCGGGGCGCAGTTTGCGACCGCGCTCCATCATTTCACCGGATCGAAGGAGCATAACGTGCGCATGCGCCAGCTCGCCAAAGAGCGCGGGGAGAAAATCAGCGAATACGGCGTGGAAGACGAAGCGACTGGCAAGGTGAAAACGTTCCCGGATGAAGCGGCGTTTTACGCCCATTTCGGGCTGCCGCACATTCCCCCGGAGCTGCGTGAAGACGGCACGGAAATCGAGCGCTATTCGGATCGATATCCGCTTGTCCGCCTTGAAGACATTCAAGGCGATTTGCATATGCATTCGGCATGGAGCGACGGGGCGTGTTCGCTTGAGGAGCTCGTTGAGGCGTGCCGCCGCCGCGGCTATCGGTATATGGCCATCACCGACCATTCGCAATTTTTGAAAGTCGCCAACGGTTTGACGCCGGATCGATTGCGGCGCCAGCGCGAGGAAATCGAACGGCTGAACGCGCGCTATTCGGATTTTACCATCCTCGCCGGCATTGAGATGGATATTTTGCCGGACGGGACGCTCGATTACGATGATGACGTGCTCAAGGAGCTGGATTTTGTCATCGCCGCCATTCACTCTGCGTTCAAACAGCCGCGCGAGGCGATCATGAAGCGGCTCGAGGCGGCGTTTCGCAATCCGTACGTCGATGTCATCGCCCATCCGACCGGAAGGCTCATCGGCCAGCGCGGCGGTTATGACGTCGATCTCGATCGGCTCATGAAACTCGCGGCCGAGACGAACACGGTGCTTGAGTTAAACGCCAACCCGAGCCGTCTCGATTTGTCGGCAGCTTACGTGAAAAAAGCCGAGGAAGCGGGGGCGTATATTGCCATTAACACGGACGCCCACCATTTGGACATGCTTGATGATATGGCTATTGGCGTGGCGACGGCAAGGAAAGGCTGGATCAAGAACGAAACGGTCATCAACACATGGCCGCTTGACAAGCTGCGGCAGTTTTTGCGCGACAAACGAACGAAATGAATGAGCTGGGGGTCAGATACGTGCAACGAAAAGTGCTTCACATCTTGGAGTTCGATAAAGTGAAAGAGCAGTTGGCTGAGCATGCGTCCTCGCCGCTCGGTTTGGAAAAAATCGAGGCGCTCATGCCGTCATCCGATTTGGAGGAGGTGGCCGCTTGGCTTGAGGAAACGGATGAAGCGGCCGCTGTTTTGCGACTTGCTGGCTATGCGCCGCTTGACGGAGTTGTCAACATTCGCCCTCATTTGAAACGGGCGTCGATCGGCGGCGTGCTCAGTCCGCAAGAACTCGTGGAAACGGCATCCACCTTGACCGCAAGCCGGCAGATGAAACGGCTGATTATGGATCTGCATGAAGAGCAGGGGGGATTGGATCGTCTGTCCATTTATGCCGATGAGCTCGTGGAGGTGCCGGCGCTTGAGCATGACATTCGCCGTTCGATCGACGACCATGGCGAGGTATTGGATGCCGCAAGCGACCGCCTCCGTTCGCTCCGCGGGCAAATTCGGTCAGTGGAAGCGCGCATCCGCGAGAAGCTTGAGAGCATCATTCGCTCTCCGTCGGCGCAAAAGCGGCTGTCGGACGCCATCATTACGATCCGCAACGACCGCTATGTCATTCCGGTGAAACAAGAGTATCGCAGTGCCTATGGCGGCATCGTCCACGACCAGTCGGCGTCCGGGGCGACGCTGTTTATCGAGCCGCAGGCGGTCGTCGAGTTGAACAACGCACTCCGCGAAGCGCGGGCGAAAGAAAAGCAAGAAATCGAACGCATTTTGCGCGAACTGTCGGCAAAAGTCGCTGAGCAGGCTGAACCGCTTGCGCGGGCGGTTGAGTCGCTTGCGGCGCTCGATTTTGCGTTTGCCAAGGCGAAATACGCCCGCCGGCTGCAAGCCGCGAAGCCAGCGGTCAATAACCGAGGCTATCTTCGCTTTGTGCAGGCCCGCCATCCGCTGCTTGATCAAGAAAAGGCGGTGCCGAATGACATTGAACTCGGCGGCGATTATACGACGATCGTCATAACAGGCCCAAACACCGGCGGGAAAACGGTGACGTTAAAAACGGTCGGCTTGTTGACATTAATGGCGCAAGCGGGGCTGTTTATCCCGGCGGCCGACGGATCGGAAGCGGCGGTGTTCCGCGCAGTGTACGCGGATATCGGCGACGAGCAGTCGATCGAACAAAGCTTGAGCACGTTCTCGTCCCATATGGTCAATATTGTCGACATTTTGCGCCATGTCGATGGCCAAAGCCTTGTGCTGTTTGATGAGCTCGGAGCAGGCACCGACCCGCAGGAAGGGGCGGCGCTTGCCATCGCCATCTTGGATGAAGTGCACGGGCGCGGGGCGCGGACGGTGGCGACGACGCATTATCCCGAATTGAAAGCGTACGGCTACAACCGCCCCGGGGTGGTGAACGCGAGCGTTGAATTTGACACCGAAACGCTCCGTCCGACGTATAAACTATTGATCGGCATTCCCGGCCGCAGCAACGCCTTTGACATCTCACGCCGCTTGGGGTTGGATGAGCGGATTATCGAGCGGGCGAAAGCGCAAGTGAGCGCGGAAAGCCATAACGTGGAAAACATGATCGCGTCGCTCGAACGGAGCAAAAAGCAAGCCGAGGAAGACGAAGCACGGGCGCGCGCGGCGTTGGAGGAAGCGGAGCGGCTGCGCGCCGAGTGGGAGCAAAAGCTCGAAGCGCTCGAAGAGGAAAAAGAAGAGCGGCTGGCTGAAGCGGCGAAGCAGGCAACGGACATCATCCGCGCCGCCGAGCGCGAAGCCGAGCGGGTGATCCATGAACTGCGCCGCCTGCAAAAAGAAAAGCAGGCGGAAGTGAAAGAACATGAGCTCGCCGAGGCAAAACAGCGGCTCGCCGCCGCCGTGCCGAAAGTCGAGAAACGGAAAAGAGCAAAAAAACAGGCGCCGCGCCATGTATTCCAGCCGGGTGATGAAGTGAAGGTGACGAGCCTCAACCAAAAAGGCTACTTGATCGAAAAAGTGTCGGACGATGAATGGCAAGTGCAGCTCGGCATTTTGAAAATGAAAATTCACGAGCGTGACTTAGAATACATCGGCAGCGCGCCGGTGAACGACGTGACGCCGATTGCGACCGTGAAAGGCAAGGACGCCCATGTGAGCCTTGAGCTTGATTTGCGCGGCGAACGGTACGAAGATGCGCTCCTTCGGCTTGAGAAATACTTGGATGACGCCGTGCTCGCCGGATATGCGCGCGTCTCCATCATCCACGGCAAAGGGACAGGCGCGCTCCGTCAAGGGGTGCAGCAGTTTTTAAAGCAGCACAGGGCGGTCAAAAGCTTCCGATTTGGTGAGGCGAATGAAGGCGGGACCGGGGTGACGGTCGTGGAACTGAAATGATGGGGGCGAGAATGATGGCGCCGTTTTGGGAGCACGAAATGGTGAGAACCGCTGCCAATTTCAGCGTCGCCGTGCTGTGCATCGTGGTGTTTTTGGCCGTGTTTGAACTCGTCACGAAGTATAAAAACTGGGAAGAAATTCAAAAAGGCAATATGGCAGTGGCGATGGCAACCGGCGGAAAGATTTTTGGCATTGCCAATATTTTTCGTTACGCGCTCGCCCACCATGAGTCGCTGTTGTCGATGGTCGGCTGGGGCGTGTACGGGTTTTTGCTTCTGCTCGCTGCGTATTTTATTTATGAATTTTTGACGCCGAAGTTTAACATCGATGATGAAATCGCCAACGACAACCGGGCGGTCGGCTTTATCTCGATGGTCATTTCCGTCGGTTTGTCGTTTGTCATCGGCGAAGGGATTCAGTAAAGGGGAACAACCGAATGAACGCAGTAGTCAAATGGTTGTTGATTGCGGTCGGGCTGTTTTTGATCGCCGGCATCGCGTATATGGCGGTGCGCAACCGATCGGTCGATGTGCTGGCGAAAATCTTGTTTGTCATTTGCGCGTGCTTTTTCTTCATTGGTTTGGTGTACTGGTTTTGGTGACGTCTCGCTCAGGCGAGGCGTTTTTTTGATGAAAAATTACAAAAAGTGAAATAAAATAGAAACAAGGAGGGATGCATATGGAAAAACCGTGGCTCGCTCATTATCCGCCGTCCATTCCTGCTACGCTCGACTATCCAAAGAAAACGCTTTCCGACTATTTGTGGGAGACGGCGGAACAATATGGCGACAAAGACGCCATCGATTTTTTCGGAAGGCTCTTTTCTAAAAAATTGTTGCTAATAACCTCAATAAATGTTTACCAAATTTTTTTAAAAATAATGGTATAATAAATCTGGGAGTGATGATTATGTTAAGGTTAATATCGGTAATCATAACGATACCCTTAGTAGCCATTCATTTCGCCATTCTATACTTTTGGGTTTTCGATTGGCGAAAATTGGTTACACAAGTGGGCTTAATAAGTTGGATTTTCTCAATTATATTGGGTATTTTCGTCTATTTTGCTTATCGAAAGTTCATTAAAAACCAAAAATTTACTGTTGTCAGTAGAAAAGTATTATTCAGTTCAACTTTAATGACCATCGTTTTAGGTGTTCTTACGTTAGTCATTGAAGTAATTACAAGGTCAATGCCTTAGGAGGGGATTGATTTATGCACTCCTTCTAATTGTTTCAACAGTTGTAAAATTTACTTGTTGGCAAGAGGCAAGGAACATTTCTTTCGCTTGTTCTTTTTTCGGTATCTTCTTATTCAATTCAAGAAAACGATGCCAGAATAAGTAGTTATCAAGGTATTTCGTTGCTACACCTTGAAACCTATCCATCCACTTTTTCAAACGAGTATGATACCCGTTGACGTGTTGAATATGGTAAATTCCTTTCTTTGTATAGACACCTTTGCAAACATTAATGGCTTCGTGTTGTAATTCCTTCATCGTAGCGAATTTTTTATAGTTGGTTGCTGTATCTGTGCATAGCAAAGCAGAGGTGTCAATATGTTTTCCTAACACCTCATCAATTTCCATAGCCGTAACACGACCTCTTCCTACCATTTGGGAAAGGATTTGTCCGTTTCTATCGTGTGCAACTACCACACAAATTTGTTCTTCAGAAATGCCACGTTTTTTGGCTACACCGCCACGTTTACGAGCCTTTCTGTGAGCGATGAACTTTTTGCCTTTTTCACTTTCTAAAAAGTAAGTTTCATCGCTTTCCACGATTCCCTTTAGTGTTGGATGACCAAGAGAACGAATCGCATATAGAATTTTGTGTCGCCAATAAAAGGCAGTTGAAATTTTGCGCCGCCTTGGTGTTCAAAAAAGGAGACCGGGTGGCGGTGATGCTGCCAAACTGCCCGCAGGCGGTGATCAGCTACTACGGGACGCTCCTAGCGGGCGGCATCGTCGTGCAGACGAATCCGCTTTACACCGAGTATGAGCTTGAATACCAGCTGAACGACAGCGGCGCCTCGGTGCTCGTGACGATGGATCTTTTGTATCCAAAGACGGAAAAGGTGAAAGGGAGGACGCCGGTCAAGCATTGGATTGTCACGAGAATGCAAGAGTATTTGCCCACGGTGAAGAAATGGCTGTATCCGCTTGTGCAATGGAAGCAAAACATGCCGATTGTCCGCATCGCGGAAAGCGAAACTGTTCATCTGTTCCGTACGATCATGAGCCGCAAGGAAACCGCTCCGATCGGGGTGGACATCGACCCCGTGGAAGATGTGGCGCTGCTGCAATATACAGGCGGCACGACGGGACATCCGAAAGCGGCCATGTTGACGCATCGCAACTTGATCGCCAATACGCTCATGTGCGCCCATTGGGTGTATAAATGCGAAAAAGGAAAAGAAACGGTGCTCGGTGTGCTTCCGTTTTTCCACGTGTACGGCATGACGACGGTGATGAATTTGTCCGTGATGATGGCGAGCAAAATGGTGCTGTTCCCGCGCTTTGATGTCAAGCAAACATTAAAAGCAATCGAGCGCACCCGGCCGACGATGTTCCCAGGCGCACCGACGATGTACATCGCTTTGTTGAACCATCCGGATTTGCTGAAATATGATTTATCTTCGATCAACGTCTGCATCAGCGGATCCGCTCCGCTACCGGTTGAGGTGCAGGAGCAGTTTGAACAGGTGACGGGCGGAAAATTGATTGAAGGATACGGGTTGACCGAGGCATCCCCTGTCACCCATAGCAACTTTCTTTGGGACGGGGAGCGGGTGAAAGGAAGCATCGGTGTTCCGCGGCCGGATACGGACGCGAAAATTGTTTCCTTGGAAACGGGTGAGGAAGCAAAGCCCGGCGAGCGTGGAGAACTCGTCGTGCGCGGGCCGCAAGTGATGAAAGGCTACTGGAACCAGCCGGAGGAGACTGAGCAAGTGCTGCGCGACGGATGGCTGTACACCGGCGACATTGGCTATATGGATGAGCGTGGGTATTTTTATATCGTCGACCGCAAGAAAGATGTCATTATCGCCGGCGGTTACAACATTTACCCGCGCGAAGTCGAAGAAGCGCTGTATGAGCACCCGAAAGTGCAGGAAGCGGCCGTGATCGGCGTTCCGGATCCGTACCGCGGCGAGACGGTGAAAGCGTTCGTCGTGTTAAAGCCGGGGGAGATGTGCAGCGAACAGGAGCTTGACGTGTTTATGCGCCAGCGCCTGGCTGCTTACAAAGTGCCTCGCCTGTACGAGTTCCGCAGCGAATTGCCGAAGACGGCGGTCGGCAAAATTTTGCGCCGTGTTCTCGCAGAGCAAGAAAAAAATAAGGCTTGACAAATCGTCGGAACAATTCGTAAAATGGGAATATGAATGATGATTCATTCACTTGAAGATGGGGATCGGAAGCAAAGGAGAATGACGATTGCGCAGAGAAAAGCCGAAGTTCAAGCAAATTATTGACGCGGCCGTCGTCGTCATCGCCGAGCACGGCTACCATCAAGCACAGGTGTCGAAAATCGCCAAGCAGGCCGGTGTCGCCGACGGCACGATCTACCTTTATTTTAAAAACAAAGAGGATATTTTAATTTCGCTTTTTCAGGAAAAGATGGGGGCGTTCATCGAGAAAATTGAACAAGAGACAGAAGGAATTTCAAGCCCCCTAGAGAAATTGTATGTGTTGGTGAAAACTCATTTTTCCGCCCTCGCTGCTGATCCGCATATGGCGGTCGTGACGCAGCTTGAGTTGCGTCAGTCGAACAAAGAGCTGCGCCATCGCATTAATGACGTGCTGAAAGGATATTTGCGGCTCATCGACCGCATCATCATGGAGGGGATGGAAAAAGGGGAATTTCGCCAAGATTTAGACGTCCGGCTCACCCGGCAAATGATCTTTGGCACCCTTGATGAAACGGTGACGACGTGGGTGATGAACGAGCAAAAGTACGACCTAGCCGCGCTCGCCGATCCGGTGTACGAACTGCTCATCAAAGGGTGCGCCGCCGGGCGTTAGGAAAGGCAGAAAGGGGAGAGGCTTCATGAATTTTTTTCGCGTAGCGAAAGAGGAGTTCGTCGCCGTCGTGACGTTTTCGCGGTCGCCGGCGAACGCTCTTGTATCCACTGTTTTGAAAGGGCTTTCAAACTTGTTGGACGAGCTTGAGACCGACCCGGACGTGCGCGTCGTGTTGCTTCATGGCGAGGGGCGGTTTTTCTCAGCCGGCGCCGATATTAAAGAATTCACGTCCATCGCTTCCGTCGAGGAGGCATCCGGCTTGTCGCGCAACGGCCAACTCGTGATGGAGCGGATCGAACGCTTTTCCAAACCAGTCATTGCGGCGATTCACGGCGCCGCATTAGGCGGTGGGTTGGAGCTGGCTATGAGCTGCCACATTCGTGTGGTGGCGGAAAACGCCAAACTCAGCCTTCCGGAGCTGCAGCTTGGCCTCATCCCTGGATTTGCTGGAACGCATCGGCTTGTGCGCTACGTCGGCTTTGGCAAAGCGCCGGAAATGATGTGGACGAGCGAGCCGATCACCGGACTCGAAGCGGTTGAATGGGGGCTTGCCAACAAGGCGGTGCCGGAAGAGCGGCTTCTTGATGAAGCCAAAGCGTTGGCGAAAAAGATTGCCGCCAAAAGTCCGCTTTCCGTTCGGGCGGTTATTGAGTTGCTTAACGCCGCCAAGGAAAAAACGTTCGTTGAGGCCGTGCGCGAGGAAGCGGAATGGTTTGGCCGCGTGTTTGGATCCGAGGATGCAAAAGAAGGCGTGCAGGCGTTTTTGGAAAAACGGCCGCCCGTCTTTAAAGGGAAATAATCTTTGTCAATATCTGAATGTTGGAACGTGAAACAATGTTCAATCAAACCGAGGAGGGAACGACATGAACATTTTTGTGTTGATGAAACGCACGTTTGACACGGAATAAAAAATCTCCATCGTCAACGGCAAGATTAACGAGGAAGTGGCAGAATTCAATCCGTACGACGAATACGCTATTGAAGAAGCGATTCAAGTGCGCGACAAACACGGCGGCGAAGTGACGGTCGTCACCGTCGGCAGCGAAGAGGCGGAAAAAGAACTCCGCACAGCGCTCGCCATGGGGTGCGACAAAGCGGTGCTCATCAACATTGACGATGATGTCGAAGAACAAGACCAATATACGACGGCGAAAGTGCTCGCTGAATACTTAAAAGACAAAAACCCGGACTTGATTTTAGCCGGCAACGTCGCCATTGACGGCGGCTCCGGCCAAGTCGGCCCGCGTGTGGCGGAATTGCTCGGCATTCCATATGTAACGACGATCACAAAGCTCGACATTGCCGACGGCGGCAACGTGACGGTCGTGCGCGATGTCGAAGGGGATGAGGAAATCATCGAAACGTCGCTGCCGCTCCTTGTCACCGCTCAACAAGGCTTGAACGAACCGCGCTATCCGTCGCTGCCGGGGATCATGAAAGCGAAAAAGAAACCGCTTGAAGAGCTAGAGCTTGACGATTTGGACCTCGACGAAGACGATGTTGAAGCGAAGACGAAAACGATTGAAGTGTTCTTGCGCCGAAGCGGGCGACGTCATCGCCGTCGAAGAGGCGGGCGGCAACATCGTCTTTACCCGTCCGATCTACTCCGGCAAAGCGTTTGAAAAGAAAAACTGAAAGTGCATTCGTAATGAACAACACGGGCGGCTGCAGCCGTCCGTTTTTTTGACGGATAAATTCCGCGGCAAAAGCGAATAGTAGAAACGAAGCAAAACATTCGCGCCGACATGCATTCCATGGTATACTTTGCTTGCAGCATTCAAGAAGATGGGAGGGAATCCATATGGCGATTGTCAACGCCACTGACCAAACGTTCGCCGCAGAAACGAAAGACGGCCTCACGCTCGTTGACTTTTGGGCGCCATGGTGCGGACCGTGCCGCATGATCGCTCCGGTGCTGGAAGAGCTTGACCGTGAAATGGGCGACAAAGTGAAAATCGTCAAAGTGAATGTCGATGAAAACCAAGAAACAGCGTCGAAGTTCGGCGTCATGAGCATCCCGACGCTGCTTCTGTTCAAAGATGGCCAACTTGTCGACAAAGCGATCGGCTACCAGCCGAAAGAGGCGCTTGTGCAGCTGGTTGGCAAACATGTGTCATAACGGAGAAAGAAGGAAATCCAGAGGGGAAGAAGCCTCTGGATTTCTTTATTTAAGGTGTGATCAGCTAGGAAAAGAGGATTTTCAGCAAGAAGGGAGTCCTCTCTTTTTCATCATGTGTTGACATTGAAATTCATTTTCTCTTATAATCTTATTGTATTGATATTGATTATCATTTTTTGGATGTGTGAACGGGGGATACATAATGTCATTAAAATGGAAGTGGCTGGCCTTGTTGGCCGCCGCGGCGTTGGCGCTTGGCGCGTGCGGCCAGAGCAAACAGACGGCGGGAACAGAAAAAGAAAGCAGCAACCAAACGGCTGTGGAAAAACAAGAAAAGCCGAAAGAGGAAGAGAAGACGGAGAACGAGAAGGAAGAAGCGGAAGTCGATTATGCGGGAGCGTTCAGCGAAGCGCTCGCGGAGCTTGAGAAGGCGAAGCAAGGCGGGGCGGTCGACTTCGGCAAAGTGGAGAGCATCTACAAAGAAAAGCTGCAGCCGCTTGTACAAAAACGTGACGCGGAATTTGAAGATACGCTTGACCAACATATTACCAACGCACTGGCCGCCGGCAAAGACGGGTCGCTTGAGCCGTTGGTTGTCAAGCAAATTTTTGACAAGCTGATGCAAAAAGTGTTTTACACGACGATCAAGCATGAGTTTACCGAAGCAGAAGAACATTGGGCCAATAAGGAAGAAGTAAAGGAAGAGCTTGAGGAAGCCAAAACCTTTTACGCGATTTTGCAGTCGACCGTGGAAAAGCGCGATGCGGCTTACGGAACGAAGTTGGTTAACGCGATCAACGGGGCGTTTGCCCAAATGGAGCAATCGGTCCAAAACGATGATGCGCTCTCATTTGCCCTCGGTAAGCAAGTCGTGGACAAAACATTGATGAAAACATTCTATTTAGCGAGCGGAGCGCTGCCGCACGGCTATGCGGCGAAGGCGGCGGCTGCGGCCAAGGAAAACGCCGAAGAAGCCAAAGTGGAGCAGGCGGAAGGCTGGGCGTTTTATCAGTCCGTCTATCCGTATATGAAACGGCATGCCGCGGAGGAGGCGGACTACATTTTGAAACAGTTTGACCTGCAAACCGATGTCAAAATGCTCGATCCGAAAGCGGTGAACCATGCGTTCGTGCGCGGATGGGCGAAAGTGGCGCTTCATGAATATGAAGAAAGCAAAGAAAATTGGGGGCAAGACAAGTCGGTGATCACCGCCTTAGAAGGCGCGCTCTTTATTAACATGATCGAACAGGATATCAAAACGCTGCTTGGCGACAAAGCATACACCGACTTGAACGAACAGGCGACACGCTACCTAGAGGCGGCAAAGGCAAAAAACAAAGCTGAGGGTGACAAATGGCTGCCGCAAATCGAGGCTGCGCTTCAGCAAGTGATCCAGAAAGCGAACTAAATGATCAGCAAGGGTGTCCGGCGCGGCGCCCTTTTTTGCAGGCGTCCATCCGGAGCGAAGGCAGCGATGGCTGGGCTGACGCTTGCCTCACCGAGCCAAGGCGGGAAATGAAAACATTTGGTTTTTGCCGATTGGCCACGACGTTCCCCGACGGTTTATGGTAAGATGCTAATGGACAATGGAATTCGATGATGAGGTGAAGGCGATGAAAGTGGTGGTGACCGGGGGAGCCGGATTTATTGGCAGCCATCTAGCCGCCCGGTTAAGCGGACTCGGATATGACGTGGCTGCAGTGGATTGTTTTCATCCATATTATTCTGCTGAACGGAAAGAGCGGCAGTTTCAGACGCTCACCGGCGGCCGGGTGCCGCTTGTCCGCTTGGATTTGCTTGATGGGGAGCGAACGAAAAGGTGGCTGGTCGAGTTTCGCCCCGATGTCGTCTACCATTTGGCGGCGCTGCCGGGCGTGCCGTATTCCCTCGAGGAGCCGCTCGCGTATATCGATTATGACATCAAA
Source organism: Geobacillus sp. FSL K6-0789 (assembly GCF_038593135.1). NCBI lineage: Bacteria > Bacillati > Bacillota > Bacilli > Caryophanales > Anoxybacillaceae > Geobacillus > Geobacillus sp. FSL K6-0789. The sequence goes on along the minus strand of NZ_CP151966.1, from coordinate 2,344,749 downwards.
GCGACGGTCAATGTGTTGGCGGCGGCGGGGGAAGCGGGTGCGGCGCACGTGCTGTTTGCCTCATCGTCATCGGTGTACGGCGACCGAGGCAATGTGCCGCTCCGGGAAGAGATGGCTGACGGCCGCGTCGTGTCGCCGTATGCGGCGGCGAAATACGGAGCGGAATCGTTTTGTCATGCCTATGCCCATTTGTATAGCTACCAAATGACGATTTTCCGCTATTTCACCGTTTACGGGCCGTGGGGTCGTCCGGATATGGCGATCGGCACGTTTTTGCGCCGATTGCTGGCGGGCGAGGAGATTGTCGTGTATGGCAAGGGGACGGCGCGCGATTATACGTACATCGATGATATTGTGGAGGGCATGATCGCAGCACTTCACCGCAGCGGCGGGCGAAGCGAAGTGTTCAACTTGGGCGCCGGGGCGCCCGTCACCATGGAGCAGCTGCTCGCTGAGTTGCGGAAGCACTTTCCCGATCTGAAAATCGTGCACGCGCCGGAGCGGAAAGGCGATGTGAAAGCGACATGGGCGGACATCACGAAGGCGGAGCGGGCGTTTGGTTACAAGCCGAAGGTGGCGTTTGCCGAAGGGCTCGCCCGCACGGTGGCGTGGGCGCGCGAATATGAGCGGTAAACCGGCGGCTAAAGCGGCGTTGCAAGCAGCTGGGCTCGCGCTTCTTTTCTTTTCCGCTTGGTTGACATACCGCTGCTTTGACGGCCGGCAGATGCTCCATCATCTATCCAGGATAGTCAGCCGCCCGATCGAGATGGCTGCCGCTGCTTTCGTATATGGCTTGTCGTTTTGGCTGCGGGCGTGGGCGTGGAAGCGATATGTCGGAAAGCCAATCGCCTTCTCTGTTTATTGGCGTGCCGTGCTGCTTAGTTTGTTTGTTAACCATCTAGCCCCAGTGAAAATCGGTGATGCTGTGCGTATGGCTTTGCTTGCCCGCCAGCCCGGTGTTTCAGCCAGCGAGGCCATTGAATCGGTGGCGGTGATGCGGCTCCTTGATATGGCGGTGCTTGGTGGATTGACTGTCATTGGGATGTATGCGTATATGCATTACATTCCCCGCATTTCTCTCTTGGCAGCGGCCGTTGCGGCCGGGTTCGTGCTGACCGTGATCGTGTTTCGCCGTCCGCTCCGCCTCGATCGGTTATGGCGGCGATGGCGGAGCGTATTTCACGGCTGGAGCGGCGCGGCGATGGTCGGGGCGGTGGCGGCGAGCTGGCTGTGTGAGGCGGCCGTCATTGGCGTGATCGCGAAAGCAGTCGGCATCCCGCTTTCCTTTGGACAGGCGGTGTGGGCAAACAGCGCGACCGTTTCCGGCCAGATCGCCCAAGTCGCCCCCGGCGGGATCGGAACATACGAGGCGGTGATGGCGTTTGCGTTGACCCGGCTCGGCGCACCGTGGGAGAAAGCATATGCGGCGGCAGTGTTGACCCATGCGTTTAAGTTTTTGTTTTCTTACGCCGCTGGTGCCGCGGTATTGTGGTTTTGGCGGTCCGACTGGCAGATGGTGCGGGGTGTATGGAAAAAGGAAAGGGAGAAGCGATGAAACAAGCATCACGATTCGAAAAAATCGCGGCGCGCTGCTGGAATTTGCTGAATGAAGGAAAGCCGTTTACGCCGATTTTTGTCGCGGGAACGATGACGATCTACCATGCCGCTGATTGGATGGGCGGCTCATGGGGATGGATGCTTGGTCTGGCGGCGGCGCTGCCGCTGTTTGTCATCTACTATGTCTATGATTATCCGCTGTTTTTGCGCAATTATTTATGGATCCCTTATGTCGTGTTTCTCATCGTTTGGTCGTTCGCTGATGCGTCGTTGTTGTTGTTGGCGTCGGGGCTTTACTTTTTCTTTACCGTCTTTTTTTGGGGGACGCTGTATTACCATTTGCGCATCGGCACGTCGTGGTGGAATTTCACCCGCTTTTGGAAGCTGGTGTTGAAAAACAGCGATTCGACGAGCGGCAACGCCCAAGAGCAGCTGCCAAAATGTTTTCTTCTTTTGTCTGTATGGGAATACGCTTCGCAGCAGATCGATCAAGGAGCGGCTTTGGCGCCGCTGTGCGGGGCGCTTTGGCTGTTTGCCGCTGGGGTGTGGCTGTTTTCATGGATTTTGCATCGGAATTTGTTCGACTGGCAGCCGGAGATCATTCCGACTTATACGAACAATGTGCCGAGTCCAACCGTGCCGATCAGTGACAAAGTGTATGTCATCGTGATTGATGGCATGCGCAAAGACCGGTTTGAAGCGGCCAACGCCCCGTTTTTGAAACGGTTGCGCGCTCAAGGGACGGAATTTGCGCAAATGGAAACCGTCTATCCGGTGCGCACGGTCGTTTGCTTCACCTCGATGCTGACGGGGACGTATCCGTTTGAGCACGGCATCCGGTCCAATATGGTATGGAAGCTTGGGGCAAAAGTGGAGACGATTTTCGATTCGCTCCGGAAAATCGGAAAAACCGGCCGCTTGCTTGGCATCGCTCATTTGGTCGATTCGTTCGGCGACGATGTCGAAACGGTGACGGCCGTCATGCCGAACGACCTCGCCGACCGTTATATCATCGAGCGGGCGAAACGCATCGTCGAGGAACAAAACCCGGATTTGCTTGTCGTACAGTTGATCGCCACCGATCAGACCGGCCATAGCCGCGGTGTGCTGTATGACGAGTATATCGAAAAAATTGAAGAAGCCGACGCGTTGATCGCGGAGTTTGTCGGCTGGCTTGAGGAACGGGGCGAGCTCGAGCGCGCGACATTGATTGTCTGCGCCGACCATGGCCAAGCGGATGGCATCGGCGGCCACGGCCACCTCGATGAAGGGGAGCGGTATGTGCCGTTTTTTTTATACGGCCCGGCGATTGAAGCAGGAAAACGAGTCGATGAGAAAAAAAGCCTCGTTTCGCTGGCGCCGACGATCGCCTATTTGCTTGGCGCTCCGTATCCGAGCCATAGCCGCGGTCCGGTTTTGATCGAAGCGATGCGAAAGAAAGGAGGAGAGCGATGAAGAAGCAGCGCGTCATCGTCTTTTTGCCGGCGCACAATGAAGAAGAAGCGATTGGGGAAGTGATTCGCCGCATTCCGCGTCATTTCCATCCCGATGTAGAGGTCAGCGTCTTGGTCATTGATGACGGGTCAACCGACCGGACTGCTGAAGCGGCGCAAGAAGCGGGAGCGGACTACATTTGCCGCTGGCCGGAAAACTGCGGCCTCGGTGCGGCGGTGCGGCGAGGGCTTGAAGAGTGTGTCCGTCTTGGCGCGGATATCGGCGTGATGATCGATGCCGATAACGAATATCCGCCGGAACAAATTCCTGACCTTTTGGCGCCGATTTTCGCCGGTGAGGCCGACTATACGATCGGCTCGCGCTTTCTTGGCACGATTCGCGGCATGAAATGGCACCGCCGCCTCGGCAACTATGCCTTTACGTGGCTGCAGTCGCTCCTGCTCGGCCAGCGGTTGTATGACGGGCAGTCGGGGATGCGTGCGTTTTCCCGCCAAGCGATGGAAGAGGCGGAAATCATCCACGATTACAATTACGCCCAAGTGTTGACGCTCAACTTAGTGCGCAAAGGGTTTCGACTAAAGGAAGTGCCGATCCGCTACCAAGTGCGGACGACCGGCCGTTCGTTCATCAAGTTCACCGCCTATATGACCGCGGTCATCCCGGCCATCTGGAAGGAAATGCGCCGCCCGGTAACAAAAGCGGTCATTGACCGAAAAGCGCATCTGCTTTCTTTGGAGCGGGAGCGCCATTGTTCGTGAGGCGGCCGCCTTGGGCCGCCGGCCATTTTTCCCAATATTGACAATGATGGTGATAATGATTATCATTGATCTTGATGGAGGGGGATCAGAAACGTGAAAACATCCCGTTTCTTTTTTTACATAGCAGTGATCATTATTCTCAATCTCATTCCGCTGAAAGCGTTCGCCTATTCGTATGGAGATCCGAACAAAGAAGCGGTTGCTGAGGCGTATAAAGAGATGAAAGAAAAGTTGAACGAGCAGCCGCCGAACTTTGCCGCAGCGAAGGAAATTTTCGGAACCATAAAAGAAGAAATCGACATGCATATGGGACCTGAGCCGTCCAAGGCCGTGCTTGCAGCCATCGAAGCGAAGGACCGCCAGGCGGTGATCAAAGATATGGAAAAAATTTTAGTGCTCAATATCGCCCGACGTTTGGACAATATTGAGGCGAACTTTGATCAGTACGACACGAGCAAGCGGCTGTTGGCGAAGGCGTTTGCGACGTATGAGGCGCTGTCGCCAATCATCCAAGGGAAAGACCCTGCGCTTGACAAACAGCTGCGCACCGAGTTTGACAAGGCTCTGCAGTCGCTTGGCAACCCGGGGTTATTTGGCGTCGGCGAGAAAAAATCGGACATCAATGCGTTTAAAAAAAGCAAAGAGACTATTTTAACCGTGCTGCAACAACAATTCGGTTTGAAAAGCTTAGAAGTTGGCCATTTTTCGGACAGTGCTACAGAAAAACCGGATGAAGTGAAAAAAAAGGAATGGACGGATTTGTCGAAATCAAAAAACTGGATTCCTCTCATTATCATCGTTGCGATCATCATTGGCACTGCCTTGATTTATGTGCGACGTCGGAAACGGGCTTAGTTTACATGTGAAGGGGAGGCGGGGGCATGGAAGTTCAAGCGCTGCTCATTACGTTTCGCGAAGCACTGGAAGCGCTGCTGATCGTTGGCATCATCACCTCGTATTTGAAACGGGTCGGTCACCGCGAATACACGAAATACGTATGGCTTGGCGCCGCTCTCGCTGTGGCGGCGAGCGTCGGTGTCGCCATGTTGTTTCAGCTTGTCTTTACCGGTTTTGCGGCAATGGGAAGCGAGATATATTTAAAGATCGGCATCATGGTCGTTTCCACGCTGCTGTTGACGCAAATGGTGTTCTGGATGGCCGAACACAGCCGGGACATGAAAAAAAGCTTGGAAGGGAAAATGGATCAGTTTGTCACCGCCGGCAATGTCGTCGGCATGGTCATTCACTCGTTTTTGGTCGTGTTGCGTGAAGGGGTGGAAACGGTCTTCTTCTTCGCTGCGATTACGCACGGCAACATCGGAGCGGCGATGCAAGGATGGGGAGCGGCAACTGGGGTTGCCATTGCTGCTTTCGTCAGCTACTTCTTCTTTAAAGGGACGATGCGCATTCCGTTGAAGACGTTTTTTAAAGTCACCGGCGCGTTTATCGTCCTAATTGCCGCTGGACTGCTCGTGCAAGCCATTTCGATGATGCAAGATATCGGCCTCATCGGCAGCGTCATGCCGCATGTATACGATTTGACGTGGCTGCTTCCGGAACATCCGATCGATTACGAACATTACGTGCGCGACCATGGCGTCGCCCCTGTCTTTTCCGGCGAAGTCGGCGTCTTTTTAAAAGCGTTGTTTGGCTATTCATCAATGCCGTCGCTTGAAGAAGTGTTGGCCTATATCGGCTACTTCGTCGTCGTGTATTTGTTGGTGGCGAGCCGCCGCGGTCAAAAGAAGGCCGTGGTTGAGAAGCCGGCGGTTGCCTCGTTGGAGGAACAAGCCAAAAACGTCATGTAACGTACAAGGACGCTGCGCCTTGTACGTTTTCTTTGGAGGGAAACACGGTGGACAAACGGTTGGGCGATGATCGCTTTTGGATGAGCTTTGGTGTCGGAATGGCTGCTTTGTTGGCCGGCGCCGGTTTGTATGGGGCGAACCCGTATGCGGCCTCGTGGGACGAAGTTGACTTTGCGCGGGCGCTGGAACGCTATGATTTATTGGCCATGCAGCCGCATTTCCCGGGCTATCCGTATTTGATTCTTGGCGGCATGGCAGTGCACGCTCTGGTCGCCAATCCGGCCAAAGCGCTTTCGATCTTGAATGTGCTCGTGTTGTTTTCCGCCGCCTTTTCCATCGTTTGGCTGCTCGCTCGCCATATGCCGCGTTCAGCGGCGCTATGGGCGGCGCTTTCGGTGCTTTCTTCAAGCTACGTGCTCCTTGCCGCCGCCAGACCGATGTCGGACGGCGCGGCGCTTGGCGTGCTTTGGTGGTACATATGGGCGGTGGAATGGGCGCGGCGGCGAACAACATGGATGGCGCAGCTTTGGCCGGCCGCGTTGTTCAGCATCCTCATGGGCATCCGTTTGTCTTATGCCCCGTTTGCCGCTGCGTTGTTGATCCTTTGGCATGAAGACTGGAAAACGCACCGCCGCCTCGGCCGCGTGGCGGCATCGCTGTTGGCGGCGGCCGCCTTTCAATTTGTTTGGGTGGCGGCGGTCGCGGCGACGGAAGGCGGCCTTTGGCCGTTTTTCAAGCTTGGCTGGGCGTTTGTCGTCGGTCATTTCAGCGACTGGGGGGGAACGGCGGCGGCGAGCCCGCTTCCATTTTGGGAGCGGGTGCGCCGCTTTGTCCTTGACAACTTTCTTTGGACCGGCATGGCCAGCCGAAATGCTTGGCTGCTGGCTACCTATGCAGTGGTCGGCGCCATCGCCTGGCGCACGGGGCGGTTTCAGCTGCCGCGTGCGCTTGTCGTTTCCGCGTTGCTGTATGCTGTCTGGGCGCTGTTTGGACAAAATATTGACAAGCCGCGCCACCTTCTTCCGTTGGTTCATTTTGCGCTGTTTTATGTGTGGGGCCGCTTTTTGGCTGCGCCGAAGGCATGGAGATTAGCGCTGGCAGCGGCGGTTGTGCTGCTGCAGTCTGCAATCGGCATCGGGCTGCTGCACGAGCAGGCAAAGACGCCCCCGGCAGTGTATCAGCTTGCCGACGATTTGCGTGACAAGCCGCAGCCGTTTGTGGTATATACGTGGGAAGAGACGCGCGTCCTAGACTATTTGAACGTGCCCTTTCCACATAAAGACGTGCTCCATTTTTCCTTCTTTTTGCAAGACAAAGAAAACTACCGCCATGCTATGATATATATGACCAATCACGTTGTCCAAGGGTTCGAGGCTCAAGGGATCGATATTTCCCGCCATGTGCGCAAAGTGAAAACGTATCGTTCCAGTCCGCTTGCCGACCCGGTGTATGGAACGATTACACTGTATGAATGGGTGGACGGAGAGTGAGGGGATGGCCATGAACGACCGGCTGAAGGAAAAGCTGTCCGTGCTCCCGGAACAGCCGGGCTGCTATTTAATGAAAGACAAACACGGAACGGTCATTTACGTCGGCAAGGCGAAGTCGTTGAAGGCGCGCGTCCGCTCGTATTTTACCGGGACGCATGATGGCAAAACGCAGCGGCTTGTGGAGGAAATCGCCGATTTCGAATACATCGTCACCTCGTCAAACGCCGAGGCGCTCATTTTGGAGATGAATTTGATCAAAAAGCATGATCCGAAATACAACGTCATGCTCAAGGATGATAAAAGCTACCCGTTTATTAAAATCACCGCGGAACAACATCCGCGCCTGCTGATCACCCGCAAAGTGAAAAAAGACGGGGGCAAATATTTCGGCCCGTATCCAAACGTGCAGGCGGCGAACGAAACGAAAAAGCTGCTCGACCGCTTATATCCGCTCCGCAAATGTTCGACGCTGCCTTCGCGCGCCTGTTTGTATTACCATATGGGCCAATGCCTCGCCCCGTGCGTCCACCCGGTGTCGGACGAACAAAATAAGGCGATGGTTGAACAAATCGTCCGCTTTTTAAACGGCGGGTATGAAGACGTGAAGCGGGAGTTGGCCGAGAAAATGCACGAGGCGGCGGAAGCGCTCGAGTTTGAACGGGCGAAAGAATACCGCGATCAAATCGCAGCGATTGAGATGACGATGGAAAAGCAAAAAATGATGCTCAACGACTTCATCGACCGCGATGTATTCGGCTATGCGTACGACAAAGGCTGGATGTGCGTGCAAGTGTTTTTCCTCCGCCAAGGAAAGCTGATCGAGCGCGACGTGTCGATCTTCCCGCTTTACCAAGACCCGGATGAGGAAATGCTTACGTTTTTGGGTCAGTTTTATGCGAAAGCGCATCATTTGAAGCCAAAAGAAGTCGTCCTCCCGTCCGACATTGACGGCGAGCTCGCCCGCGAATTGCTCGGCGTTGCCGTCGTCCAGCCGAAAAAAGGGAAGAAAAAAGAGCTTGTTGAGCTGGCGAGCAAAAACGCGGCCATTGCTCTGAAAGAAAAATTTTATTTCATCGAGCGGGACGAAGAACGGACGATCAAAGCGGTCGAACGTCTCGGAGAGCGTCTTGGCATTCCGGCGCCGCGCCGCATCGAGGCGTTTGACAACTCGAACATTTACGGGGCCGATCCGGTCTCGGCGCTTGTCGTTTTCCTCGATGGCAAGCCGGCGAAAAAAGAATACCGGAAATATAAGGTGAAAACGGTCGCGGGGCCGAACGATTATGAAACGATGCGCGAAGTCGTGCGCCGCCGCTATACGCGCGTGTTGAAAGAAGGATTGCCGCTTCCCGATTTGATCATCATCGACGGCGGCAAAGGACACTTGTCGGCGGTGCGGGGTGTGCTCGAAAACGAACTTGGACTGGATGTGCCGCTGGCTGGATTGGCGAAAGACGAAAAACATCGCACATCAGAGCTTTTGGCCGGCGACCCGCCGGATGTCGTGCCGCTTGACCGGCAAAGCCAAGAGTTTTATTTATTGCAGCGCATTCAAGACGAAGTGCACCGGTTTGCGGTCACGTTCCACCGCCAGGCGCGGCAGAAGACGATGTTCCATTCCGTGCTTGATGACATTCCCGGCGTCGGGGAAAAGCGGAAAAAAGCGCTGTTAAACTATTTCGGATCAGTCAAAAAGATGAAAGAGGCGACCGTTGATGAGCTGCAACGGGCGAACATTCCACGGGCGGTGGCGGAGAAAATCTATGAAAAACTGCGTCAACTACCCCCACTTAGCTAACGCTTGAAGTGGGGGCTTGCAACTCCCCAGAAGTGCGAGCGGACTTTGTCCTCCTTCCTTGACTTGGGGTTGCATCAGGGGCAGGTTGACAACTGCCCAACGACACAGGTCATGCCTGCATCGTTACCGATTCTCTCGGTGTGTCTGTTGGCAGTACTTGGCTTCCACACACAACAGACGGACCTACGCTCGATGTTTTGCGGTTGCAACGTTTCCTGCAACCAACTCCATCCATCGAGCAGCCGTGATTGGAGTGCCTTTATTAAACGGTTGTCTCCACATCTTTATTCTATCATACACAAAAGAAAGGGGGAACGCGCATTCCTCTCCCACTTACTCCCTTTGGTCGTTGAAGTGGGAGTCTCCTGCGCGAAATAGGATGAATAATGGCTGAACGGACGCCCGTTTTGCGAGCGGACGCCCGTTCTTTGCATGTCATTCGATCGCCTGCTTCCGATCCCATTTCACCAAAATGCGCGCTTTGCCGTCCCGCTTTGGCGGCAGTTCGACCGCTTCGGTGACGAACCGCTTTTGTTGTTCGATTTGCTGGGCGAGAAATCCAGCCTCAAGCTGGAACGAGCAGCTGCCGTACAAGGAAAAGCGGGCGGCGATGATGGGGCCCGACAGCTCGATATAGAGTTCGTCGTTTCGCTCCTCGCCGGTTGATAGCTCCCCCCAGCCCGCCCGTTCAAAAAATACGGCGACGTCATCGAGCGTTCCGAGCGGGTAGCGCCGCGCCAGCTGTTTGCCGGCCCAGTACAGCAGCGAAGCGGCATCTTTGCCAAGCAGCTCGGGAAGAAGCGAATGGCGAAGCAGCTCAGCCCCGAAGGCGGAAAGCGCAATCGACCCAAACATTTGATATTGGTCCTCTAATGGTGGCTGTTTCATCGTTTTCCCCTCTTTCTATCCATTTCCCCATTATAGCTGAATTGCTGCCGGAGTGCATCCTCTTTCCTAAGGTGGCGCAACTATGAGAATGTTTGAACATTTTGTGTCAGTGTTTTCTTGACGCTTGTACAATGTGGGAGTACAATGAATGTGACAAGCGAATAGGGGAATGGAAGACGTTTCCGTTTCCGCATGGCGAGCGAGAGGGACATATTTTTTATTCAATTGAAGGGGGTTTACATAATGGCAGGGAATCGCGAGTTTTACTATCGCCGGCTCCATTCGCTGCTGGGGGTTGTTCCCGTCGGCATCTTTTTAGTGCAGCACTTGGTCGTCAACCATTTTGCGACCCGTGGGCCGGAAGCGTTTAACCGGGCGGCGGCGTTTATGGAAAACTTGCCGTTCCGCTATTTTCTTGAAATTTTTGTTATTTTTCTTCCATTGTTGTTCCACGCTGTATACGGCATTTATATCGCGTTTACAGCCAAATTCAACACTCGCCAGTACGGCTATTTCCGCAACTGGATGTTCATGCTTCAGCGGATCACCGGCATCATTACATTGATTTTTGTCGTCTGGCATGTGTATGAAACGCGGGTGCATGCTGCATTCGGCGCCGAAGTGAACTACGACATGATGGCCAACATTGTCGACAATCCGTTTATGCTCGGATTTTATATTGTTGGAATCTTGTCCACGGTCTTTCACTTCGCCAACGGCTTATGGTCGTTCTGCGTCAGCTGGGGGTTGACGGTGTCCCCTCGTTCGCAGCAAGTATTTACGTACATTACGATGATCATTTTCATCGCGCTTTCCATTGTCGGCATTCGCGCCATCTTGGCGTTTGCGTAAGACAAGCGTTCCATTCCTAAGGAATGATTCAACGATGAACTGCTGCGTTGGCTCGTGACAAACGTGCTCTAGCCGTTCGCCGAACGATCGCTTGGTCGATGGCGGGCCGGCAAGGCAAAACGTGCGGCATGCAAGCAAAAGCAGCAATCTATTAGGGAGTGAGTAGCTATGAAAAAAGGGAAAATCATCGTTGTTGGCGGTGGGTTGGCCGGTTTGATGGCCACGATTAAAATCGCCGAAGCAGGAGTGCCTGTCGAACTGTTTTCGCTCGTTCCGGTAAAGCGTTCTCACTCCGTCTGTGCCCAAGGCGGCATTAACGGAGCGGTCAACACGAAAGGGGAAGGCGACTCGCCGTGGGAGCATTTTGACGACACCGTCTATGGCGGGGACTTCTTGGCGAACCAGCCTCCGGTCAAAGCGATGTGTGAAGCGGCGCCGGGGATTATTTACATGCTCGATCGGATGGGCGTCATGTTCAACCGGACGCCGGAAGGGTTGCTTGATTTCCGTCGTTTCGGGGGGACGCAGCATCACCGGACCGCCTATGCTGGAGCCACGACCGGGCAGCAAATTTTGTATGCACTTGATGAACAGGTGCGCCGCCATGAAGTGGCCGGGCTCGTCACGAAGTACGAGCATTGGGAGTTTTTAGGCGTCGTTTTGGATGACGAGCAAATTTGCCGCGGCATCGTCGCACAAGATTTGCGGTCCATGGAAATCAAAGCGTTTCCAGCCGATGCCGTCATTTTGGCGACCGGCGGCCCGGGGATCATTTTTGGGAAATCGACGAACTCGGTCATCAACACTGGTTCAGCGGCTTCGATCGCCTATCAGCAAGGCGTTTACTACGCGAACGGCGAGTTCATCCAAATTCACCCGACCGCGATCCCAGGCGATGACAAGCTTCGGTTGATGAGCGAATCGGCGCGCGGGGAAGGCGGACGCATTTGGACGTATAAGGACGGGAAACCGTGGTACTTCCTTGAGGAAAAATATCCGGCTTACGGAAACTTGGTGCCGCGCGACATCGCCGCCCGGGAAATTTTCCACGTCTGCGTCGATTTGAAGCTCGGCATCAACGGCGAAAACATGGTGTATTTGGATTTGTCACATAAAGATCCGAAAGAGTTGGATGTCAAGCTCGGCGGCATTATCGAAATTTACGAGAAGTTCATGGGCGAAGACCCGCGCAAAGTGCCAATGAAGGTGTTCCCGGCCGTTCACTACTCGATGGGCGGCTTATGGGTCGACTATGACCAAATGACGAACATCAAAGGGTTGTTTGCTGCCGGCGAGTGCGATTATTCGATTCACGGCGCGAACCGCCTCGGGGCAAACTCGCTTCTGTCGGCGATTTACGGCGGAATGGTCGCCGGCCCGAACGCCGTCCGCTACATCCGCGGTCTCGAGAAATCGGCCGATGCGATGCCGTCGACGTTATACGACAGCTATGTGAAACGGGAGCAAGAAAAGTGGGAAAACATTTTGGCGATGGACGGCACGGAAAACGCCTATGTGCTGCATAAAGAGCTCGGTGAATGGATGACGGCAAACGTGACGATCGTCCGCTACAACGACCGGTTGCTGAAGACCGATGAGAAAATTCAAGAGCTGATGGAGCGGTATAAAAACATCAGCGTCACCGATACGTCGAGATGGAGCAACCAAGGAGCGACGTTTATCCGCCAGCTGTACAACATGCTGCAGCTCGCCCGCGTCATTACGCTTGGCGCTTACTATCGCAATGAAAGCCGCGGCGCGCACTACAAGCCGGAGTTTCCGGAGCGCAACGACGAAGAATGGCTGAAAACGACGATGGCCCGCTACACGCCAGACGGTCCGGCGTTCCATTATGAAGACGTTGACGTCTCGTTGATTAAACCGCGCAAGCGCGACTACAGCAAAAAGAAAGAGGAAGTGAAGTAAGATGAGCGAGAACAAAACGGTTCGTTTGATCATCACGCGCCAAGATCGTCCGGATTCCGCGCCGTATGAAGAAGAGTTTGTCATTCCGTACCGCCCGAACATGAACGTCATTTCGGCGCTCATGGAAATTCGCCGCAATCCAGTCAACGCCAAAGGGGAAAAAACGACGCCGGTCGCTTGGGAAATGAACTGTCTGGAAGAAGTATGCGGAGCCTGTTCGATGGTCATTAACGGCAAACCGCGCCAGGCGTGCGCCGCGCTCATTGACAAACTCGAGCAGCCGATCCGCCTTGATCCGATGCGCACATTCCCTGTCATCCGCGACTTGGTCATCGATCGGAGCCGGATGTTTGACGCGTTGAAGCGAGTGAAAGCATGGATTCCGATCGACGGAACGTACGACTTGGGTCCGGGGCCGCGCATGCCAGAGCGGAAGCGGCAATGGGCGTACGAGCTGTCCAAATGCATGACATGCGGCGTCTGCCTCGAAGCGTGCCCGAACGTCAACAGCAAGTCGAACTTTATCGGCCCGGCGCCGCTGTCGCAAGTGCGGCTGTTTAACGCCCATCCGACCGGGGCGATGCATAAAGCCGAACGGTTGCGGGCGATTATGGGCGACGGCGGACTGGCCAACTGCGGCAACTCGCAAAACTGCGTGCAATCGTGCCCGAAGGGCATTCCGTTGACGACATCGATCGCGGCGTTAAACCGCGAAACGACGATTCAAATGTTCCGCGATTTCTTTGGCAGCGACGAAGTGTAGCGGCAGAATCAAAATCCCCTTCATTCGAACAGACATGAGGGGGATTTTTTGTTTTGCTGGACAAGCGGCAGCCAACCGTCTCCGGCGAATCGAAAGATAAAGAAGAAAAGGCTCTTCATCACAAAGTGTACTTGAAAAAGAAAGACGATCATGATAAAGAAAAACCAAAACAGCATTTTTTCCTTTTTATACCACACATCTCTTTGAACAACATTGCTATCATGTTTGTCTTTAAAAGTCAAGTACATCTTTTGGTGATGAACCGAAAAAAAAAAGACCCATTTTTCTATTAGATAAGCAAATTTTCGTCACCGCCGTTCTTGCTCTCACATACGATATGGCGAGGAAATACCCATCCGGCAGTTCGGGCCCATTGAGAGCAAGGAGGGTTACAACCGTTGAAGGACAAATCGTTTCAATCGAAGCCGCTTTTGACAAAAAGAGAAAAAGAAGTCTTCGAATTGCTCGTGCAAGACAAGACGACGAAAGAGATCGCCCAAGAGCTGTTTATCAGCGAGAAAACGGTCCGCAACCATATTTCGAATGCGATGCAAAAGCTTGGGGTCAAGGGGCGCTCGCAAGCTGTCATTGAATTGCTTCGAATGGGCGAACTTGAACTATAAACGATGCCGGCTTTCCTTGTTGGACAGCCGGCTGTTATGTTCCCTTGCGGCCGGACGAGGCTTGGCGCCCGTCCGGCCTTCGTGTGCGCCCGGCATGGGTGCAGTCTATAGGGTGAAAGTCCCGAACTGCGAAGGCAGAAGTAGCAGTTAGCTTAACGCAAGGGTGTCTGCGGCGACGCAGAATCTGAAGGAAGCGGGCGGCAAACTTCCGGTCTGAGGAACACGAACTTCATAGGAGGCTGGGTATCATTGGGTGAGTTTGCACGACAAAACGAAGCCCTTTCTGCCGAAGGTGATACCGAGTAAATGAAGCAGATGGATGGAAGGAAAGACTGCACTCTTACCCGGGGAGGTCTGTCCGGGAAGCCAAGTGTAAACTAGCACATTATTTCAGAATCCCTTTTTCAAATTATTTCAGGCGGATTCGGAAATAATGTGCAAAATTTTTGCGGATTGTTCCGGATTTTGCACATTCTTTCGGAACGTTTGCACGCTCTTTCAGATGAAGATTTCCAGCGCGCCTGATGGACCTATGGAAAAGAGAAAGCACAAAAGAGGCCGATTCGGCCCCTTTCGTGCTAATACCCCATTTCCTCTGCGGCCATGCGCACCACTTCTTCGTCAATGGCGTCCTTTTTCAGCTGATACCCGTATAACAGGCACGTCGTGGCCAACGTGTTGATCACCCGAGGCCATCCCCGCGACTGCAGGGCAATCGCCTCTAACGCCGATGGGGTGAAGATCGGATGCTTCGCCCCGGCCTGTTTCATCCGATGTTCGATGTAGCCCGCCACCTCTTCCTTCTCCAGCGGCCCCATCCGGTATCGCATGATGATCCGCTGGTCGAGAGGGCGGTGCTGATTGAGCCGCAGCTTCCCCTGTAAATGGGGCAGCCCGGCCAAAATCAAGACAAATGGGTTGGTCGAATCCATCTCAAAGTTGAACAAGATCGCGATGTCCTGTAAAAATGCATCCTTCGCTAAATGCATCTCATCCAAAATGAACACCGGCGTGATCCGCCGTTCATGATACAATCGCTCGATCGCCTGCTGGATTTGGCGGAAGAGGTCTACCTTGCGGTACTTCGGTTCCTCTCCTAATCCCAAGGCCAGTCCACGGTAAAAATCCATCACGCCTCCGGTGGATAACGGAAAGTAGACGACATGATACAATGATGGATTCAATGACTCTTTCAGCGCCCGAAGGGCGAACGTCTTGCCCGCCCCCGGCTCTCCGATCAACAGCCCGATCCCCCGGGTTCGTTTCACGTACTCCAGCGCCCGCAACGCTTCCTGAAATGACGCCCCTTGATACGCCTCGGACGGGTCTGTTTCTTTCGCAAACGGCTCCCGCGAAAGGGAGTAAAACGATTTATACACCGTGTTCTCCCTCCTTCGCCGGAATCGCCGCAAACGGGGACCGATGGCGTTTTACATAGGCATTGTCCTCCAAACGCACCCGAATGGCTTCCGCCACCCGTTTGCCCTCTTCGTACACATAGACGCCTCGTTCGTCATAGCGGAGCTCAATCGATTGCCCAATGAACCGAGGCGGCACTTCGTATAGCTGTTTATTCAGGGTGATTGTGCCATCGGCTTTCACCTTGCGGTGCTCCCGTTTCAGAAAAATCGCATCCAGCCAATCGCCATCTTCGATGAACGACACGAGATGCACTTGCGATTGAAACACCTCATGCGGCGTTTTTCCGTCCAGTGAGGCGTGCGGTTTTCGATGATACTCCTCTTCAAGCCACTTCCAAAAACGCTCGTTCAACTCGTCAAGCGATTTCGGCGGATTCAGCTCCAACAGTGGATAAAACCGTGTCTGTACGGTGCGGAAGAACCGTTCGATTTTTCCCTTGCTTTGCGGGTCATACGGCTGGGTGTGGATGAGTGTAATCCCCATCTCGGCGCACGCATACTGCAGCACCTCGGACCGATAAATTTTCCCGTTGTCCGAGTAAATGCGTTTCGGCTTCCCGCAACGAAGCACCGCTTCCTTCGTGACGATCCGCAGCCCGTCAAACTTCTCCGAAGGGAAAAATTGGGCATATGGCACTAACCGCGAGCAGTCATCGATATACGCGATCAAAAACGTTTTCTGGGCTTTCCCATGGACGCGAATCGTGGGTCCATGGGATAAGTCCCCTTGCCATAGCTCATTGATCTGGTCATACGCAAAACGCTTTCGCTCCGGCATCGGCAAGATTTCTTTTCCCACCAGGTTGTGTTTTTTCAACAATCGGTATATAGTAAAGTAAGAGGTATGATTTTCTGGGATTTCCCCCTGCTCGATCAGGTGTTCGTAGAACACCGTCACGGGCATGGTGGGATGTTCTTTTCTTAGGGCTAAAATATGATCCTCATCATCGGGCGACAGACGCCTTGAGTGGCCGCGGTCCGAACGGCGCTTCGGCTTTAAGGCGTCAAAGCCCCCTTTTTTGTATCGGGCGCACCAATCCAGAATCGTCTTCGCCGCAATGGGTTTGTCCCCTTGATGAGGAATCGAATGCACTCGCCCGCCCACCTCATTCAAATACGCCTTGGGCTCCACCTGGCCATTCACCAACGGAGCGATCAGCCCGTACCGAAACAGCGCGATGTCGTGTCTCATCGATTCATCCATCCGGATCTCCTCCCTGTCTCCCTGTGATGTTGGACCGTCCCGGTCCCTCTGCCTCCTATCTTACGAAACGGCTCGAGATTCGTCGAGAGGAAGGGTTTGTGGGAACATCAACCATCTCCATTTTTGGTGTTAAGTAGAAAATCAGGAAGCAATTTGATCCGCAAACAGATGCCACCTCTCGTTTGTCCACAGGTCTTGGATGATCGAGCCCACCCCCCGTCCCTCCAAAGTCTGCATCCACCAAACCGCCCGTTCTGTTCTTGCGTTCCCCACAGGGCCGATGATCCCCCACCTTCTCGCCGCCGCGTGATGCAAGCGGGAGAGATTCCGTAAAAATCGTCGGACATAAAATAAGATGACCTCCTTGGTGGGAAAACCAACCTGTTTGGTCTTCGCTCCTCGCCTTGGCGTTTCGAGCCACGTTTTGACCGCTTGCCAAATAACCGATCGTGTATATTGAACATACGGGAGGAGAAAAGAAGGCAGCACACTCACGGTTTTGCGACACTCTTGACAGCGATATCGTGCGATCCAAAGGTGATACTCCCCCTCTGCCGTCAACGCATAACGTTGGTAGTATCCGTGACGATGCAAGGGGCGGCGGGATGAACAGTGGGGGCATTGGTTCACGTCGGGAAAATCGTTCCCTTTCCCACGATCCGTATACGTTTGAATGTCAATGCCAAAGTCGTGAAACTGGATCACACTTCCTCCCCCTCATTGAAACGAATGGAAATCTTTGTCCGAAACAATTCACAAAAAATTTAGCACATTCCTTCAGAAAAGGGGAGAGGGCTTTCTGAAAGAATGTGCAAAAAAATGGGTGTTTTGTGCTGAAATAAAATGATAATTTACAGCCAAGTGCGCTTGGCAACCGTTGGAGCGATCCAACGCTGAACGGACAGAAGTCAGCAGAGGTCATAGTACCCGTCTAGCTTAAGATAGAAGGGGAAGGACCGAACCATGAAGGAGAACGGCCACTAGGCGTTCATCTTCTTTGATGAAGCAGATAACCCGAAAGGGCCTGCTTGAGGGGGAAATGGTGAAGTCCATGGGGAACCTCAAGAGGGTGGAGAAGAAGATGGCACAAATAGAACGGACCGTTCACGTAGAGAGGAAGAATCGGAATGTGGATGAAACAGGTATTGTCACGGGAGAATCTCCTGCGAGCACTCAAACAAGTGGAAAAGAATAAAGGGTCCCATGGAACCGATGGAATGTCCGTCAAAGACCTGCGAAGACACCTCGTGGAACATTGGGACGCGATACGGCACGCTTTAGAAGAAGGGACCTACGAACCTTGCCCGGTCCGACGGGTCGAAATCCCGAAACCGAACGGAGGAGTCAGGTTACTAGGAATCCCGACCGTGACAGACCGGTTCATCCAACAGGCCATCGCCCAAGTGCTCACGCCGATCTTTGACCCATCCTTTTCGGAACACAGCTACGGGTTTCGTCCCGGTCGAAGAGGACACGACGCGGTGAAAAAGGCGAAGCAGTATATTCAGGAAGGATATACATGGGTGGTAGATATCGACTTGGAAAAGTTCTTTGATCGAGTCAACCATGACAAACTGATGGGGATATTAGCGAAACGAATTCCAGACAAAATCCTCCTAAAGTTGATACGGAAGTATCTACAGGCAGGGGTCATGATCAACGGGGTGGTCATGGAAACACAAGAGGGGACTCCACAAGGAGGGCCGCTCAGTCCACTCCTGTCCAACATTCTCCTGGATGAGCTGGACAAAGAATTGGAAAAACGAGGGCACAAGTTTGTACGGTATGCGGATGACTGCAATATCTACGTAAGGACGAAGAAGGCCGGGGAACGGGTGATGAAATCGATCACGGCATTCATCGAAAAGAAACTCCGGCTGAAAGTCAACGAAACCAAATCGGCAGTGGATCGTCCGTGGAGGAGAAAATTCCTCGGTTTTAGCTTCACCCCAAGTAAGGAGCCAAAAATCCGAATTGCAAAGGAAAGCATTCGGCGCATGAAGCAAAGGATACGCACCATGACGAGCCGATCGAAACCGATTCCCATGCCCGAACGAATCGAACAGCTCAATCAATACATTCTGGGATGGTGTGGATACTTTTCGCTAGCAGAGACCCCAAGTGTGTTCAAAGAACTAGATGGATGGATTCGACGAAGGCTGCGCATGTGCCAATGGAAAGAGTGGAAACTTCCGAGAACCAGAGTCCGAAAACTGCAAAGTTTAGGAGTGCCCAAGCAGAAAGCATATGAATGGGGAAACACTCGGAAGAAATATTGGAGAGTGGCCGCCAGTCCCATCCTGCATAAAGCCCTTGGCAACTCCTATTGGGAGAGCCAAGGGCTGAAGAGTCTTTATCAACGATATGAATCTCTGCGTCAGACTTAATGGAACCGCCGTATACCGAACGGTACGTACGGTGGTGTGAGAGGACGAGGGTTAGTCACCCTCTCCTACTCGATCCGCGGCGGCCGCCGCATTTTTTTGTTGATTATCTTTGCCGGTGTTGTAAAATGAAAAGTAAGAATAGCTGTCGACGCAAGCCGCCGTTTGAGGCTGGCCGCGGAAACGATCAAGGAGAGATGGTATGCCGTCTGCGATGAATGAACAAACGGTCGCCGAGTTGGAAAAATTGCTTCGTTATATCGCCGCCAATTTGAAACAGCGCGGCCGTGAAATTTTAACCAACTATCCGATCACCCCACCGCAATTTGTCGCCCTGCAGTGGCTGCTTGAAGAAGGGGACTTGACGGTCGGCGAGTTATCGAACAAAATGTATTTGGCGTGCAGCACGACGACCGACTTGGTCGACCGTATGGAGCGGAACGGACTTGTCGCCAGAGTCCGCGATGAACACGACCGCCGCGTCGTCCGCATTCACTTGTTGGAAAAAGGCGAGCGCATCATTGAGGAAGTGATTGAAAAACGCCAGAGAGATTTAGCTAAAGTGTTGGAAAATTTTTCTGAAGAGGAAATCGTTCTCTTTGAGCGTTGTTTGCGCAAATTGCATCAAGAAATGACGAAAGAATGAGGCGATCACTTGGAAAGAGCAATTGGTGTCATTGACTCAGGAGTCGGCGGTTTGACCGTCGCCAAAGAAATTATGAGGCAGCTGCCGAAAGAACAAATTATTTACTTAGGCGACACCGCCCGTTGCCCGTATGGGCCGCGGCCGGTGGAAGAAGTCCGGCGATTTACGTGGCAAATGATTGATTACTTGCGGCAATATCCCTTGAAAATGCTTGTTATCGCCTGCAACACCGCGACGGCGGTCGCGCTTGACGACGTGCGGGCGAAGCTTGACATTCCTGTGCTTGGCGTTATTCATCCCGGCGCTCGCGCCGCCCTGAAAGCGACTAGGCGCGGGCACATCGGCGTCATCGGCACGATTGGCACGATCCGAAGCCGGGCGTATGAAAAGGCGCTTCAATCCATCAATCCGCGCGTCCAAGTCGAGAGCTTGGCCTGTCCGAAATTCGTTCCGCTTGTGGAAAGCGGCGACTTTGAAGGGCAGGAGGCGATGGCGATCGTCGCCGAATCGCTCGCTCCGCTCCGTCCGCTGCCGATCGATGTGCTGATTTTAGGCTGCACGCATTATCCGTTGCTCGCGCCGCTCATTCGCACGTATATGGGCAAACGCGTGAAGCTCATTTGCTCGGGCGGTGAGACGGCTCGTGAAGTGAGCGCGATTTTGCACCACAGCCAGCTCCTTTACACCGGCGAGCGCGAACCGGAGCATTTGTTTTTCACGACCGGGCCGAAAGAGCTGTTTGAAAAGATTTCCGGGAAGTGGTTTGGCAAGCCGATCGGCACGGTCGAAGCGATTCGGCTGTAACCAACAAATCCTTTAGCGTCCATGCGCTAAAGGATTTTTTTTATTCTATTTTGGAAAACGGCTCGTATACATAGTAGTACAAACTACGAGTAGGAGGGAACGTCAATGAAACGGACGACTCACATATGGGCGGCGCCGCTGCTCGCCTCGCTGTTGTTGCTTGGCGGCTGCGGTTTGTTTGGGCGAGATGAGGCGGTGAAGGAGATCGATCCGCCGCAAGAGACGAGTTATGTCAAAGACGGCCAAGCGCTTCAGGAAGCGACGGAAAGCCAAAAGGAAGGGAAAGAGGAAGCGAAGGCCACCGAGACGGTGAAAAGAGAGCTGTACTTGATTGACAAAAACGGCTTTGTCGTGCCGCAAACAGTGGAATTGCCGAAAACGCAGGCCGTGGCGAAACAAGTACTCGAATATTTGGTTGAAGACGGACCCGTGTCAGAAATGTTACCGAACGGCTTCCGCGCGGTTATTCCGGCCGGAACGACGGTGCTTGGCACAAAATTGGAAAAAGACGGAACGTTGATCGCTGACTTTTCGCCGGAATTTAAAAACTATAAGCCGGAGGACGAAAAACGAATTTTGCAGTCCATTACGTGGACATTGACGCAATTTGACAATATCAAGCGCGTCAAAATCCGCATCAACGGCTACGATCAAAACGTGATGCCGGTCAATAAAACGCCGATCCAAGATGGGGTAAGCCGCGCCGATGGCATCAATATGGAAGCGAACGGCGTGCCAGACATTACGAATACGCATCCGGTCACCGTTTATTTTGTCGCCCAACAAGGGAACAGCACATACTATGTGCCGGTGACACGGCGTGTGTCCAATAAGGAGAAAGATGATATTGCCGCGGCCGTCAACGAACTGATTCAAGGACCAGAGCAAGGGAGCGGGCTTGTCGGCGTCTTTCAGCCGGACGCGAAGCTTGTCGATGCCCCGAAATACGAGGATGGCAAAGTGACGCTCAACTTTAACGAAGGCATTTATGGAAGCAACAAGAAAAATGTCATTTCCGACGTCGTGTTGAATTCTCTCGTTTTGTCGCTCACGGAGCAAAAAGGAGTCGAAAGCGTGGCGATCACCGTCAATGGCAAAGCCAATCTTGTCACGGAAGATGGCAAGCCGCTCACCAAACCGGTCGCTCGGCCGCAAAACGTCAATACCGGGTCGTTTTAACATCTTTCCGAAAGAAGTCTCCCGCTTCTCAGCAAAGTGAAAGTGGGAGATGAATGTCGGTTGGCGTTAGCCAACGAATAGGATAAAATAAGGTTAGAACGGACCCCTTCGGAACGAAGGAAAGTGTAAAGGGTTCTTGTGTGTGGCTTACCGTTCGGCGAACACGCACAAGTCGCTTGAAGCCCCCGCCTCTAAGCGAAGCGTAAGTGGTGGGGTGTTCACCCAAGCTGGAAACGAATAGGCTGTTATGGTATAACAAAGAGGTGGAAGCGTGCTCCGCCTCTTTGTTTTTTGGCAACGGCGGCACGGAGTCGTGATGCAAGGAAGGAGGCAGGACCGACCGGCTCCTGCTGGCAAACGGGAAGGAAAAAGGAGGAAGAGTGAATGAGAGCAGACGGACGACATAACCGTGAGCTGCGCCCTGTACATATACAGCCGCATTATGTGAAACATGCCGAAGGGTCCGTGTTGATTGAAATCGGCGACACGAAAGTGATTTGCACGGCGACGGTGGAAGAAAAAGTGCCGCCGTTTATGCGCGGCGGCGGAAAAGGATGGATCACCGCCGAATATGGGATGTTGCCGCGGGCGACAGAGCAGCGGAATGCGAGGGAGGCAAGCAAAGGGAAAGTGTCGGGGAGGACGATGGAAATTCAACGCCTGATCGGCCGCGCGCTCCGCTCGGTCGTTGAATTGGAGCGGCTTGGCGAACGAACGGTTTGGATCGATTGCGACGTCATTCAGGCGGACGGCGGAACGCGCACCGCCTCGATCACCGGCGGCTACGTGGCGCTCGTGCTGGCGCTTTCCAAGTTCGTTGACGAAGGGAAGCTCGAGGCGCTTCCAATCCGCGATTTTCTTGCCGCTACGTCCGTTGGCATCGATCCGGAGCATGGCGTTGTGCTCGATTTGAATTACGATGAAGACGCGCGGGCAAAAGTCGATATGAACGTCGTCATGACCGGATCCGGCCAGTTTGTTGAAATTCAAGGGACCGGGGAAGAAGCGACTTTTTCTCGCGCCGAGCTCGATGAATTGCTTGAGGCGGCGCACATCGGCATTGAACAGCTGATCGCCGTGCAGCGCCGCGTTTTGGGCGATTGGGCGGCTCGCATCGGGACGAAGCAAGAAGCGAAGCAGGAGGAGGGGACAGAGTGAACAAGATTGTGATCGCGACGAAAAATGCCGGAAAAGTGCGCGAATTTGCCGCTTTGTTTGCGAAGCGGGGCATCGACGTCAAATCGCTGCTTGATTTTCCGGACGTTCCGGACGTCGAGGAGACGGGAAGCACGTTTGCCGAAAACGCCCGGTTAAAAGCGGAAGCCATATCTCACCGTTTCGGCTGCCCGGTGATCGCCGATGATTCGGGGCTGGTGGTCGATGCGCTCGGCGGCCGGCCGGGCGTCTATTCAGCCCGCTATGCCGGTGAAGACAAAAACGATGCGCGCAACATCGCGAAGCTGCTTCACGAGTTGGAAGGCGTGCCGATGGAACAGCGCACCGCCCGGTTTCATTGCGCACTGGCGGTCGCCATCCCCGGGCGGCCGACGGCCGTTGTGGAGGCGGCGTGCGAAGGGTACATCGCCGAAGCGCCGCGGGGAGAAGGCGGTTTTGGCTATGACCCCGTCTTTTATCTTCCGGAAAAGGGGAAGACGATGGCGGAACTCACCCCGGAAGAGAAAAATGAGATCAGCCACCGGGCGAAGGCGCTGGCCAAGCTTGACGAGCAATGGGATGACATCATGGGAGGGGAGGGACGGATGGAATGAAAGCGGTCGTTGTAAGCGACAGCCACGGGCTCAGCGGCGAACTCTCCGCCATTGTCGAGCGCCATCGCCATGAAGCCGATCTGTTTATTCATTGCGGCGATTCCGAGCTGTCGGCTCAAGCGGCCGAACTTGCTCCATTTGTCGTCGTGCGCGGCAACTGCGATTTCGCGGCGTTTCCGAATGAGCGGACCGAGGAGGCGGAAGGCCTTCGCTTTCTCATCACGCACGGCCATTTGTACGGCGTCAAAACGTCGCTGCTGCGCCTCTACTACCGGGCGAAAGAAACGAGCGCCCATGTCGTTTGTTTCGGCCATTCCCACCTGGCTGGGGCCGAGCAAATCGAGGGGGTGCTGTTCATCAATCCCGGCAGCATCGCCTTGCCGCGCGGGAGAAAAGAAAGAACGTACGCGGTGCTGACCGCTGCAAACGGCCGGGCGACAGTGGAATTTTACGACACAGCAGGGAAGCCGGTCCCAGGCTTGCAACAAACGTTTTCCATCTAGGCGGACAAAGCGTCCGTCTTTTTCGTTTTCCGGACGTTTTCAAGAGGCCGGCGGGTTTCTCGAGCCGGAGGCGTTGCGTTGCTTTTGCGAATGGGGAAACATAGCTTCTTCCCTCTTCACTGCTAGGCGAAGAAAAAATTTTTTTAAACGGCAAATCCTTGATTCTATCAAATTGTAAGCGTATACAAGCAGTTCGACGAATCGAAATTTTCAAAAAAAGTTATTGACGGCGCGGTCGTTTCGGATTATTATAATTTTCAAACAAAAGAAACGATTCAAACGCATCGCCGAGCCGTTTAAAGCAACCGTTGACTGATCAAGGAAGAGGGGAACCGAAGTGGGCGAACAATGGATCTTTTTAAACGGAGAATTTGTGACAAAAGAAAACGCCAAAATTTCCGTGTATGACCATGGATTTTTGTATGGGGACGGCGTATTTGAAGGCATTCGCGTCTACAGCGGCAACGTCTTCCGTCTTGAGGAGCACATAGATCGGCTGTACAATTCGGCCAAGTCAATTTTGCTCGACATTCCATATACGAAGGACGAAATGATCGGCCATGTGCTTGAAACTGTCCGCCGCAACGGCTATCAGGATGCATACATTCGCTTAGTCGTTTCGCGCGGGGTCGGCGATTTGGGCCTTGACCCGTACAAATGCAAAACGCCGCAAATCGTGATTATCGTCGAGCCGCTCGCGCTCTTCCCGAAGCATTTATATGAAACCGGCATCGAAGTGGTGACAGTGGCGACGCGCCGCAACCGCTCTGATGTATTGAGCCCGAAAGTCAAATCGCTCAACTACCTAAACAATGTGCTTGTCAAAATCGAGGCGCATTTGGCGAACGTAAGCGAAGCGCTGATCTTAAACGATCAAGGCTATGTCGCGGAAGGTTCGGGAGACAATGTTTTCATCATCAAAAACGGCGTCATTTACACGCCGCCTGGGTATGTCGGGGCGCTGGAAGGCATCACGCGTCAGGCGATTATGGAAATTGCCGTTGATCTCGGCTATACGGTGAAAGAGGAGCCGTTCACCCGCCATGACGTGTATGTGGCAGATGAAGTGTTTTTAACCGGGACGGCAGCCGAAGTCATTTCCGTCATTAAAGTCGATGGCCGGACGATCGGCGACGGGACGCCGGGTCCGCATACGAAGCGGCTGCTTGAAGAATTCCGCCGCCGCGTAGTCGTCGAAGGAGTAAAGGTGTATCCGACGAACGCCAATGTCAGTTGAGCAAGAATGACAACCATATAGCGAGAAAGCGTTGACGAGGATAAGTAGTCAGCGGGGCCAACATCCACAGAGAGCCGGGGGAGCTGCGAACCGGTGATGTTGCCGCTTGATGAACTCACCTCCGAGCGCCGGCTTGAACGCAGATTCGCCAGTAGGGCCGGACGGGTGGGGATGTGCGCTTCACCCGTTACAAAAAACGAGCAGCCGGCTTCGGCTGGCTGCTCCTGAGGCGGCCGTCATGGCCGTGAAGAAGGGTGGTACCGCGGAAAGGAACCTTTTCGCCCCTTTGGCTGGAAATGCCAGTCATGGTGGGTGAAAAGGTTTTTTATATGAATCACAACCAACGGGGAGGATCGACGATGGCAAAGATGAACGTGGAGGAGCAGACGAAGACGAAGATGAGCGGGTCGATGATGTTGATCGAAGCGCTGAAGGCGGAGCAAGTCGAAGTCATTTTCGGCTATCCGGGCGGCGCGGTGCTTCCGCTTTACGATGAGCTGTATAAAGCCGGTGTGTTTCACGTCTTGACGCGGCACGAGCAGGGAGCCATTCATGCGGCGGAAGGGTACGCGCGCATTTCGGGAAAACCGGGGGTCGTCATCGCGACATCGGGGCCGGGAGCGACCAACATCGTCACCGGACTGACCGACGCCATGATGGATTCGTTGCCGCTCGTCGTGTTCACTGGGCAAGTAGCGACGAGCGTCATCGGCTCGGACGCCTTTCAGGAAGCCGATGTCGTCGGGATTACGATGCCGATTACGAAACACAACTACCAAGTGCGCGACATCAGTGAGCTGCCGAAAATCATCAAAGAGGCGTTCCACATCGCAACGACTGGACGACCGGGACCGGTGTTGATCGATATTCCGAAAGACATCACAACGGCCGAAGGGGAATTCGATTACGATGAAGAAGTTTGCTTGCCTGGGTATCAGCCGACGACACAGCCGAACCATTGGCAAATCCGCCGTCTTGTCGAGGCGGTCAGCCAGTCGAAGCGGCCGGTCATTTTAGCCGGCGCCGGCGTCTTGCACGCCGACGCGGCAAACGAATTGCGGCAGTACGCCGAGCAGCAAAACATTCCGGTCGTTCATACGCTTCTTGGCCTTGGCGGCTTCCCAGCAGACCATCCGCTTTTCTTGGGGATGGCGGGCATGCACGGGACGTACACGGCGAACATGGCGCTCTATGAGTGCGATTTGCTTATCAACATCGGCGCCCGTTTTGCCGACCGGGTCACTGGCAACTTGAAATACTTCGCGCCAAAGGCGACTGTCGCTCATATCGACATCGACCCGGCGGAAATCGGCAAAAACGTGCCGACCAAAATTCCGATTGTCAGCGACGCCAAAGCGGCGCTGCAGGAACTGATCGCCCAGCAAGGCAAACCGGCTGACAACGCGGCGTGGCTCGAACAGCTCAATGAGTGGAAGCGGCGCTTCCCGCTCCATTACGAGCCGGAAGCCGGGACGATCAAGCCGCAAAAGCTTATCGAAATGATTTACGAATTGACAAATGGCGAAGCGATCGTCACAACGGACGTCGGCCAGCACCAAATGTGGGCGGCGCAATATTACAAGTTCAATCGACCGAACCGGTGGGTGACGTCCGGGGGGCTCGGCACGATGGGCTTTGGGCTTCCGGCAGCGATCGGCGCCCAGCTGGCGGATCGGAGCGCGACCGTCGTTTCCATCGTCGGCGACGGCGGTTTCCAAATGACGCTTCAAGAGCTGTCGGTCATTCAAGAGCTGGGGTTGCCAATTAAAATCGTCATCGTCAACAACCAGGCGCTCGGCATGGTGCGGCAATGGCAGGAGCTGTTTTACGAAAAACGGTACTCCCATTCGCTCATCCCGAATCATCCGGATTTTGTAAAACTCGCTGAAGCATACGGCATACCGGGGCTGCGGGCGAAGACGGAGGCGGAAGCAGCTGAAGTGTTAAAACAAGCGTTTGCGATGGACGGCCCGGTGCTGTTGGATTTCCACGTCCGCGCCGACGAGAACGTGTATCCGATGGTGTCGCCTGGCAAAGGGCTTCATGAAATGGTGGGGGTGAAAGCGTGCGAAGAATGATCACGATGACGGTCAACAACCGCCCGGGCGTGTTAAACCGCATCACCGGGCTGTTTACGAAGCGGCATTACAATATCGAAAGCATCACCGTCGGGCATACGGAAATCGATGGAGTCTCGCGGATGACATTTGTCGTCAATGTCGACGACGAACGGACCGCGGAACAAATTATCAAACTGCTAAACAAGCAGATCGATGTATTGAAAGTCAATGACATCACGGATCAGGCGATCGTCGCCCGTGAGCTGGCGCTTGTGAAAGTGTCGGCTGCTCCGGCGATCCGCCAAGAAATCTACACGCTCATTGAGCCGTTCCGCGCCTCGATCGTCGACGTCAGCAAAGACAGCCTCGTCATTCAAGTCACCGGCGAGCCGGAAAAAGTCGAGGCGTTGATTGAGCTGTTGCGCCCCTATGGCATCAAAGAAGTGGCGCGCACCGGTACGACCGCGTTCACCCGCGGGGCGCAAAAAGCGGCAGCCAACCAGAAAACGGCGTTTATCATTTAACGGCCGCTGTCTCCGTTGCAACGATCGTTGTCAAAACATTGTCGATACGAATAACCGCGCCTGTGCGCAATGAGGGCGCATGGCGGCCCATTTACACTACACGACAAAGGAGAGGGTAATCATGGCAAAAGTCTACTATAACGGGGATGCAAACGAACAATATTTGCAAGGGAAAACGGTCGCGATCATCGGCTACGGCTCACAAGGCCACGCCCATGCACAAAACTTGCGCGACAGCGGCGTCCGCGTCATTGTCGGGTTGCGCAAAGGGAAATCGTGGGAGCAGGCGGAACAGGACGGCTTTGAAGTATACTCGGTGCGCGAAGCGGCAAAACAAGCGGATATTGTGATGGTGTTGCTGCCGGATGAGAAACAGCCGGCTGTCTACAAGGAAGAGATTGAACCGGGGCTTGAACCGGGCAACGCGCTTGTGTTTGCGCACGGGTTTAACATTCATTTCAGCCAAATCGTCCCGCCGGAGCATGTCGATGTCTTCTTGGTGGCGCCGAAAGGACCAGGCCATCTCGTGCGTCGCACATATGCGGAAGGAGCCGGGGTGCCGGCGCTCATCGCCGTTTATCAAGATGTAACCGGACACGCGAAAGAAACGGCGCTCGCCTATGCGAAAGCGATTGGTGCTGCTCGAGCTGGGGTGTTGGAGACAACGTTCAAAGAAGAGACGGAAACCGACTTGTTCGGTGAACAAGCGGTGCTGTGCGGCGGGCTGACGGCGCTCATCAAGGCCGGGTTTGAAACGCTCGTTGAAGCCGGGTATCAGCCGGAAGTCGCCTATTTCGAGTGTTTGCATGAAATGAAGCTCATCGTTGATCTTCTTTATGAAGGCGGCTTGTCGTGGATGCGCTACTCGATTTCCGATACGGCGCAATGGGGCGACTTTATCACCGGTCCGCGCATCATTAACGACGCCGTGAAAGCGGAAATGAAAAAGGTGCTCGATGACATCCAAACCGGCAAATTCGCGAAAAGCTGGATTTTGGAAAACCAAGCAAACCGTCCGGAGTTCAACGCCATCAACCGGCGCGAGAACGAGCATTTAATCGAAGTCGTCGGACGCGAACTGCGGAGCATGATGCCGTTTGTGAAAGCAAAACAAAAAGAAGCGGTGGTGCCAGGTGCGAAACATTAAGTTTTTTGATACTACATTGCGCGATGGGGAACAGTCGGCCGGCGTCAATTTGAACTTGCAAGAAAAGTTGGAAATTGCCCGTCAGCTTGAACGGCTGCGGGTTGACATCATCGAGGCGGGCTTCCCCGCCTCGTCAAAAGGCGATTTTGAGGCGGTCAAACAAATTGCCGAAACGGTGAGAACATGCTCGGTCACCGGGCTGTCGCGCTCGGTCCGAAGCGACATTGATGCGGCGTGGGAGGCGTTAAAAGGCGGCGCGGAGCCGCGGCTCCACCTATTCATCGCCACCTCGCCGATCCATATGGTGCATAAATTGCGGATGACGCCGGAACAAGTGATTGAAGCGGCGGTTGAGGCAGTGAAATACGCGAAGCGCTTTTTCCCGATCGTCCAATGGTCGGCGGAAGATGCGTGCCGGAGCGAGCTGCCGTTTTTGGCGAAAATCGTCGCCGAAGTGATCAAAGCCGGCGCCTCGGTCATCAACATCCCGGATACGGTCGGCTATATTACGCCGAAAGAATACGGGGAAATTTTCCTCTATTTGCAAAACAATGTTCAGAATATTGAAAATGTTTCGCTCTCCGCTCATTGTCATGATGACTTGGGCATGGCGGTGGTGAACTCGTTGTCGGCCATTGAGCATGGGGCGACGCAGGTCGAGTGCACGATCAACGGCATCGGCGAGCGGGCCGGCAACGCGGCGCTTGAGGAGATCGCCGTCGCCCTTCACATTCGCAAAGATTATTATCAAGTGGAAACGCGCCTCAATTTGCAAGAAATTAAGCGCACAAGCAATCTTGTCAGCAAGCTGACCGGGGTCGTCGTTCCACCCAACAAAGCGGTCGTCGGCAAAAACGCGTTTGCGCATGAATCCGGCATCCATCAAGACGGCGTCTTAAAAGAAAAAACGACGTACGAAATCATTTCACCGGAGCTCGTCGGCGTGCCGTCGAATTTGATGGTGCTCGGCAAACATTCCGGCCGCCATGCGCTTCGCAACCGGGTTGAGGAGCTCGGCTACACGTTGTCCGATGAAGAGATCAATCAGCTGTTTGTCCGTTTTAAAGAACTGGCGGACAAAAAGAAGGATATTACCGACGACGATTTAATCGCGTTGATTTTCGAAGAGAAGTTCGACCACTTCAAAGATTTTTATCAATTGTCTTCCATTCAAGTGCAATACGGGACGAATCAAATTCCGACAGCGGTCGTGGTACTGAAAGACGGGAAGGGGAATGAAATCCAAGAAGCGGCGACCGGCTCCGGCAGCGTCGAGGCGCTGTACAATACGCTCGAGCGCTGCTTCCAAACGGAAGTGACACTGCTTGACTACCGGATTGAGTCGGTCGGCGGCGGCCGCGATGCGCTAGCGCAAGTGTTTGTGAAAGTGCGCGTGCGCGATGTTGAAACGAGCGGGCGCGGAACGGCGCAAGACGTGCTTGAGGCGTCGGCGAAAGCGTACATCAACGCCATGAACCGCGTGTTTATGATCGAAGCGATGCGTGCTGAAAACGAAAAGGTGGCAACATCATAAAACGGAGGGATTCAAACATGGGAAACTATCGGATTGCCGTCTTGCCGGGCGATGGCATCGGCAAGGAAGTGACGTCCGGAGCGGTCGAGGTTTTGAAAGCGGTCGGCATCCGGTTTGGCCACGAGTTTGCGTTTGAGTATGGATTGATTGGCGGAGTCGCGATCGATGAAGCCGGGACGCCGCTCCCAGAAGAGACGCTTCGCCTTTGCCAACAGAGCGATGCGGTGCTGCTCGGGGCGGTCGGCGGTTCGAAGTGGGACGACAACCCTCCGCATTTGCGCCCGGAAAAAGGATTGCTTGCCATTCGCAAGCAGCTCGACTTATATGCCAACTTGCGGCCGGTTGTTTGCTATGACAGTTTGGTTTCCGCTTCGCCGTTAAAACCGGATCTCGTGAAAGGCGTCGATTTTGTCATCGTCCGCGAGCTGACCGGCGGCATTTACTTCGGCCAGCCGAGCGGCCGCGTCGTGGAAAACGGGGAAGAAAGAGCGGTTGACACTCTCTTATATAAAAAGGAAGAAATCGAACGGATCGTGCGCATGGCGTTTATGCTTGCGCGCGGGAGGAAGAAAAAAGTGACGTCGGTCGACAAGGCGAACGTCCTGTCGTCAAGCCGATTATGGCGAGAAGTGGCCGAAGAGGTGGCGAAGGAATTTCCGGACGTCACGCTTGAGCATATGCTTGTTGACAATGCCGCGATGCAGCTCATCCGCGCGCCGAAGCAGTTTGATGTCATTGTGACAGAAAACATGTTTGGCGATATTTTGAGCGACGAGGCCTCGATGCTGTCCGGTTCGCTCGGGATGCTGCCGTCAGCCAGCTTATCCGCTTCCGGTCCGAGCTTGTATGAGCCGGTACACGGTTCAGCGCCTGATATCGCTGGCATGAACAAAGCCAATCCGATTGCGGCGATTTTGTCGGCCGCGATGATGCTTCGACTGTCGTTCGGGCTCACCGCGGAAGCGGAGGCGGTAGAGCACGCGGTGTGGCAGGCGCTCGATCAAGGTTTGCGCACCGCCGACTTGGCGCCAAGCGGCGGCCGCATTGTATCCACGAACGAAATGGTCGAAGAAATCAAAGCGGCGGTGCTGGATTATACGACCATTGCTCAAATTAGGACCGTTTATGCCTAAGACGTGCGAGGTGAAGACCAATGAAGCCGAAAACGATCATCGATAAAATTTGGGAAAACCACGTCGTCTACCGTGAGGAGGGCAAACCGGATTTATTGTACATCGATTTGCACTTAGTGCATGAAGTGACCTCGCCGCAAGCCTTTGAAGGATTGCGGCAAAAAGGGCGGAAGGTGCGGCGGCCGGATTTGACCTTTGCGACGATGGACCATAACGTGCCGACCGTTAACCGATTTGTGATTACCGACGAAGTGGCGCGCAACCAAATCGCTGCGCTTGAGCGCAACTGCCGCGAGTTCGGCATCCCACTGGCAGATTTGCATAGCGAAGAGCAAGGAATCGTGCACGTCATCGGTCCGGAGCTCGGCTTGACCCAACCGGGGAAAACGATCGTTTGCGGCGACAGCCATACGTCGACGCACGGGGCGTTTGGCGCGTTGGCGTTTGGCATCGGCACAAGCGAGGTCGAGCACGTGCTGGCGACGCAAACGCTTTGGCAGCATAAGCCGAAAACGCTGCAAATCTGCATCAACGGCCGCCTCGGCAAAGGGGTGACCGCCAAAGATGTCATCTTGGCCATTATCGGCCGCTATGGCGTTGGCGTCGGCACCGGCTATATTATTGAATTTACCGGTGAGGCGATCCGCCGCATGTCGATGGAAGAACGGATGACGATTTGCAACATGTCGATTGAAGCGGGGGCGAGAGCCGGGCTCATCAGCCCGGATGAAACGACATTCGCCTATTTGCGCGGCCGCAAATATGCGCCAAAAGGCGAAGCGTTTGAGCAAGCGGTCGAACGGTGGCGGGCGCTTGCAAGCGATGAGGGGGCGGAATACGACAAGACGATTGAAATCGACGCGTCGACGATCGCCCCGATGGTGACATGGGGTACAACCCCGGCGATGAGCACATCGGTCGATGGTGTCGTGCCGCATCCCGAGCAGTTTGAAAACAAAACAGAGCAAAACGCGGTGCGCCGGGCGCTTGAGTACATGGGGCTCAAGCCGGGCACGCTGATTGCGGATATTCCGGTGCAGCACGTCTTCATCGGTTCGTGCACCAACTCACGCCTCAGCGATTTGCGCGCGGCGGCGAGCATCGTGAAAGGGAAAAAAGTGGCTCCGGGTGTACGGGCGCTCGTCGTGCCTGGATCGCAGCAAGTGAAAAAACAAGCCGAGGCGGAAGGGTTGGCGCAAATTTTCATCGATGCCGGTTTTGAATGGCGTGATGCTGGATGCAGCGCCTGTTTGGGCATGAACCCGGACATCATTCCGGAAGGCGAGCACTGTGCGTCAACGTCGAACCGCAACTTTGAAGGGCGGCAAGGAAAAGGGGCGCGCACGCATCTCGTCAGCCCGGTGATGGCCGCGGCGGCTGCGATTTACGGACATTTTGTCGATGTGCGCCAGCTTGAAGCTGAGCTGGTCCGATGACGGGTGCTCCTTGATATGGCCGCCCCCGTTTTGGGGCTATCTTCTCAAAAGCGGCATAGAAACGAACGATACACGGGACGGAAGGGGAGAGACGGGATGAAGCCGTTTACGATTCACCGCGGGAAAACCGCCGGCATCGACCGGGCGAATATTGATACCGATCAAATCATTCCAAAGCAGTTTTTGAAACGGATTGAACGCACCGGCTTTGGCCAGTTTCTCTTTTACGATTGGCGGTATTTGAGCGACGGCACGCCAAATCCGGAGTTTGAGCTCAACCGCCCGGAAAACGAAGGGGCGACGATTTTAGTCGCCGATGAAAACTTCGGCTGCGGCTCATCGCGCGAACATGCGCCTTGGGCGCTCCAAGATTACGGATTTCGCGTCATCATTGCCCCATCGTTTGCCGATATTTTTTACAACAACTGCTTAAAAAACGGGCTGTTGCCGATCCGGCTGGATAAAGAGGATGTCCGCTACTTGCTGCGCCAAAGCGAGCGCGCAGACTATGAACTGACGGTTTCGCTTGAAGAACAGCGGGTATTTGACGATGAAGGATTTTCGCGTCCGTTTGACATCGACCCGTATCGAAAACAGCTGTTGCTAAAAGGATGGGACGAAATTGATTTGACGTTTGTGTACGAAGCGCATATCGCCGCCTACGAACGACGGCATTGTCCACGGCCGTAAGCGCCATGTGTTTCGGGAGGCAAGGAGAGATGGGCTGCTCTGCCAATCGGCGGGCGCAGCCTTTTTCGCGTTTGACGGCGCCTGCGTCCAGAGGCCGGCTGCTTTTTGGCAAACAAGCGGTTTGTGTTACCCAGCAAGGCGCGGGTTGTTTCGCTAGGGAAAACTTGTTACACTGATGGTAAATGCAAATGGGAGCGGGCGAAGATGACCGGGAAAAAAGGAAAAATCATCATGTTTCCGCAAACGAAAGAACGACTGATGGAAGAAGCGTTTGCGGCGCTTGAAGCGAAACGCTACAAAGAAGCGCTCCGCTTTTTGCGCGCTGCTGAACAGCTTGGCGACCACAGTTTTCCTGTTCGCCTTGGGCTGGCTGTCTGTTGCTATGAGCTTGGAGACTACGATGAGGCGGAGTGGCGCCTCGCCGCCTTACTTGACGAACAGCCGAACAACAGCGATCTGTTGCAAATGTATCTCGCTGTGCTGTTGCAAACGAATCGATACAGCAAGGCGGAAACGGTGATCCGCGCCGCCTTGCGCCATCCGTCGCTATCCGCTTCGTTGCGCGAACAGCTTCATCAGCTGCTCCGGTTTAGTGAAAAAATGAATGCCCGCACGCTTCCGCCCGCGGAGTGGAAGCGGGTGAGACGGCTGCTTGAGTCCGGGGACATTGCTGAGCAGCTGCAACTGATTAAACAACTGGAAAAAGAAGACATCGAGCCGGTGCTGCCGTTGCTCAAGCAATATTTACGCGCACCGGAAAAAAGCCCGATGGCGAAAACGATGCTCCTTCGCCTGTTGACAGGGAAGCAAGTCAACGAAACGGTGACGGTTGAGAAATTTGGCCGTTGCATGGAGGTCGTCCCGTCAGCGTTGGACGAACAGACGGAAACGGAATTTGCTTCATCGCTGCTGGGTCGGCTTGAACAGCAGCTCGCGGCGGAAAGCCCGAGTTTGTATGAAACGGCGGCGGACATTTGGCTTCGCTATGCATATGTGTTGTACCCGTTTCCGCCAGAGCCGGCGGATGCAGCGGCCTGGCTTGCTGCTCTCCATTGGATGGCGAGCCGGTTTTTAGGCTTGGATGCTGACGCGACCGCCTTGGCCGACCGCTACGGTGTGGAG
Organism: Geobacillus sp. FSL K6-0789; assembly: GCF_038593135.1. NCBI lineage: Bacteria > Bacillati > Bacillota > Bacilli > Caryophanales > Anoxybacillaceae > Geobacillus > Geobacillus sp. FSL K6-0789. The sequence continues at coordinate 2,310,038 of NZ_CP151966.1, read as the reverse complement.
GCGGCGGAGATGGAAACGCTTTGCCAAAATCTATACGAAATAGAGGAACTTTCCTCCCTCTAATGGCTAGTTCTCTGTTGAAACATGGCTGTTGTATGTTATAATATAGTGGCTGTGCTATGTATCTGTTTTCGCATACTTGTCTACATAATTGGGCATCATAAAAAGATATGGACAAGCGGAGTGCGCTATGGTCCGAGCAATGATTTCAGGTGGAGGGAACAAGGATGTCAGTCAAATGGGAAAAACTTGGAGGGAACGAAGGCGTATTGACCGTTGAGGTCGACGCCGAGCAAGTGAACAAAGGCTTGGATGCCGCATTTAAAAAAGTGGTGAAAAATATTGCGCTGCCGGGCTTCCGCAAAGGGAAAGTGCCGCGTGTCCTGTTTGAAAAACGGTTTGGCGTTGAGGCGCTCTATCAAGACGCGCTCGATATTTTGCTGCCAGAGGCGTATGCCAAAGCCGTCGAAGAGGCAGGCATCGAACCGGTGTCAATGCCGGAGATTGACATTGAGCAAATGGAAAAAGGCAAAAGCTTAATTTTCAAAGCGAAAGTGACCGTAAAGCCGGAAGTGAAGCTCGGTCAATATAAAGGGCTTGAAGTGGAAAAAATGGATACAACCGTGACGGACGAAGATGTCGAAAACGAATTGAAACGTTTGCAAGAAAATTACGCCGAACTTGTCGTGAAAGAAGACGGGACGGTGGAAAACGGCGATACGGTCGTCATCGATTTCGAAGGGGTTGTCGACGGCGAGCCGTTTGAAGGCGGCAAGGCGGAAAACTATTCGCTCGAAATCGGTTCAGGCACCTTTATCCCGGGGTTTGAAGAACAGCTTGTCGGTATGAAAGCCGGCGAAGAAAAAGAAATTCAAGTGACGTTCCCGGAAGAATACCACGCTGAGCAGCTGGCCGGCAAACCGGCGACGTTCAAAGTGAAAGTGCATGAAGTGAAAGCGAAGCAATTGCCGGCTTTGGATGACGAGTTTGCGAAAGACGTCGATGAAGAAGTTGAAACGCTTGACGAACTGAAAGCGAAAATCCGCGCCCGTCTGGAAGAAGCGAAAAAGAATGAAGCGGAAACGGCGTTGCGCAATGCGGTCGTCGAAAAAGCGGCTGCCAATGCGGAAATCGATATTCCGGCTGTCATGGTGCAAAACGAGACGGACCGGATGCTTCGCGAATTTGATCAACGACTGCAAATGCAAGGGCTGAACTTGCAGCTGTACTATCAATTCTCAGGTCAGGATGAAGCGGCGCTGCGTGAGCAAATGAAAGAAGACGCCGAAAAACGGGTGCGTGCGGCCTTGACGCTCGAAGCGATCGCCAAAGCAGAAAACATCGAGGTAACCGATGAAGAGGTGGAGGAAGAACTCCAAAAAATGGCGGAAGCCTACAACTTGAGCGTGGACAAGTTAAAAGAGCTGCTCGGCAGCTTGGATGGCGTCAAAGAAGATTTAAAATGGCGGAAAACGATCGATTTTCTTGTGGAGCACAGCACGGTTGCGGCATAATAATAAAGGTAGAAGGAACAAGGCGCGAGACGTTCGTGCCTTGTTCTTTATCTCAGTCATTGGCGCCTGGAGGTGATTTTTCAAACTTTTCTAATACATCACGGGTTTTTCATTCGCTTTTTTTGACGCATGTATGGTAAAATAGCGAATACATAAGTTTTTTGCAACATGGGATGGCGAGACATGATACATAACGCAGGTGCGATTTTGTTAGCAAGGGGTGAATGACATGTTTAAATTTAATGATGAAAAAGGGCAGCTAAAGTGTTCGTTTTGCGGCAAAACGCAAGACCAAGTGCGCAAGCTCGTCGCCGGCCCGGGCGTTTACATTTGTGATGAATGCATTGAATTGTGCACGGAGATCGTCGAGGAAGAGCTTGGAAACGAGGAAGAATTTGAATTTAAAGACGTGCCGAAGCCGATGGAGATCAGGGAAATTTTAGATGAATACGTCATCGGCCAAGATGACGCGAAAAAATCGCTCGCCGTTGCGGTTTACAACCATTATAAACGGATCAATTCCGGCAGCAAAATCGATGATGTCGAGCTGTCGAAAAGCAACATTTTGATGATCGGACCGACCGGGAGCGGGAAAACGCTGCTGGCGCAAACATTGGCGCGCATTTTAAACGTGCCGTTTGCCATCGCCGATGCGACATCGCTCACGGAGGCAGGCTATGTCGGCGAGGACGTCGAAAACATTTTGTTAAAGCTCATCCAAGCGGCCGATTATGATGTGGAACGGGCAGAAAAAGGCATTATTTATATCGATGAAATCGATAAAATCGCCCGTAAATCGGAAAACCCTTCCATCACCCGCGATGTTTCTGGTGAAGGGGTGCAACAGGCGCTGCTCAAAATTTTGGAGGGAACGATCGCCAGCGTTCCACCGCAGGGCGGCCGCAAACATCCGCATCAGGAGTTCATCCAAATCGACACAACGAACATTTTGTTCATTTGCGGCGGGGCTTTTGATGGCATCGAGCCGATCATTAAGCGCCGCCTCGGCAAAAAAGTGATCGGATTCGGTGCGGAAATGAACCAAGCCGATGTTGATGAGAAAAACTTGCTGTCGAAAGTGCTGCCGGAAGACTTGCTCAAGTTCGGGCTTATTCCGGAGTTCATCGGCCGTCTGCCGGTCATTACGACGCTTGAGCCGCTTGACGAACAGGCGTTGATCGATATTTTGACGAAGCCGAAAAACGCGATCGTGAAACAATACCAAAAAATGCTGGAGCTTGACGGCGTTGAACTCGAGTTTGAAGAAGCGGCGCTCCGGGAAATCGCGAAAAGAGCGATTGAGCGGAAAACGGGCGCGCGCGGCCTTCGCTCGATCATCGAAGGCATTATGCTCGATGTGATGTTTGAGTTGCCGTCGCGCGAAGATGTGCAAAAGTGCATCATCACGCTCGACACGGTGCGCGGCACAAAGCCGCCGACGCTGATCCGTCATGACGGCACCGTCATCGAGCTGGAACGGAAAACATCTGCCTGATGGGAAAACCGCCTTTTTTCGGCGGTTTCTTTTTTTGCCGCCCATGCCCTTGGCGCCGGTCGGCGCTTTTTTTGTTTATTCCCGCCCGTTCGCGGAGATACTATCATACTACATACCATCTAAAGGCAGGAGGATATCGGGGCATGGATTGGACGAACATCGTACTGGTCATCCAGCTGTTTTTCGGGGTCATCATCGGCCTTTATTTTTGGAATTTGCTAAGAGGGCAACGTGTGCAAAAAGTTTCGATTGATAAGGAGTCGCGCAAAGAGATGGAACAGCTCCGCAAGCTGCGTTCGATTTCGCTCACCGAGCCGCTGGCGGAAAAAGTGCGGCCGAAAAGTTTTGACGATATCGTCGGTCAGGAAGACGGCATCAAGGCGTTAAAAGCTGCTTTATGCGGCCCCAACCCGCAGCATGTCATCATTTACGGCCCCCCTGGCGTCGGCAAGACGGCAGCTGCTCGGCTCGTGCTTGAGGAAGCGAAAAAAAATCCGCTCTCCCCGTTTAAGAAAAATGCGGTGTTCGTGGAGCTTGACGCGACGACGGCGCGTTTTGACGAGCGCGGCATTGCCGATCCGCTCATCGGTTCGGTGCACGACCCGATTTACCAAGGGGCCGGGGCGATGGGGCAAGCCGGCATTCCCCAGCCGAAGCAAGGGGCGGTGACGAACGCCCACGGCGGCGTTTTATTCATCGACGAAATCGGCGAGCTTCATCCGATCCAAATGAACAAGCTGCTGAAAGTGCTTGAGGACCGGAAAGTATTTTTTGAAAGCGCCTATTACAGCAAAGAAAATCTGCAAATCCCAAGCCATATTCACGATATTTTCCAAAATGGACTGCCGGCTGATTTCCGTCTTGTCGGGGCGACGACGCGCACGCCGAACGAAATTCCTCCGGCCATTCGCTCTCGTTGCCTGGAAGTATTTTTCCGTGAATTGGACCAAGATGAGATCGCCCTCATCGCCAAAAAGGCGGCGGAAAAAATCCGCCTGAACGTGTCAGAAAGCGGCATTCGCCTGCTTGCTGCCTATGCGCGCAACGGGCGGGAGGCGGTGAACATGATGCAAATCGCCGCCGGTCTTGCCATTACGGAAAACCGCGACAAAATTTTGGATAAAGACATTGAATGGGTCATTCATTCAAGCCAAATGGCCCCGCGCTATGAAAAGAAAATTGCGTCCGCCCCGGCGGTCGGCGTCGTCAATGGCCTTGCCGTGTACGGCCCGAACACCGGCGCGCTTCTTGAAATTGAAGTGACCGCCTTGCCGGCGAAAGGAAAAGGGACGATCAACGTCACGGGCATTATTGAGGAAGAGAGCATCGGCAGCGCCGAAAAATCGGTGCGCCGCAAAAGCATGGCGCGCGGTTCAGCAGAAAACGTCATCACTGTGTTGCGGGCGATGGGCGTGCCGGCCGACCGTTACGACATTCATGTCAACTTCCCGGGCGGGGTGCCGGTTGACGGCCCTTCAGCCGGGGTGGCGATTGCAGTCGGCATTTATTCCGCCATTTACCAGCTTCCAGTCGATCATACGGTCGCGATGACCGGAGAAATCAGTATCCGTGGCTGCGTGAAACCGGTCGGCGGCGTGTTCGCCAAAATCAAAGCGGCCAAACAAGCTGGGGCGAAAAAAGTCATCATCCCGATTGAGAATATGCAATCGTTGCTAGGCGAAGTCAGCGGCATTCAAATCATCGCCGTCCGCCGCCTCGAGGAAGTGCTCGTCCATGTGTTCGACGAAGAGGCGCTCCGCCGCGGCTCCGCGCTGCTGCCAGCGGCTATGGACCGCTCGGAGAAAAAGCTCGTCTAGCCAAAGGAAACGGCGGCAAGGCGAACGATTGGCAACGAAAGCGGGCGATCCGCTCGCAACCGAGTCGGGCGGTTCGCCCGGCCTCTCTTTTATGTACGGCTTCGGCGCAAGCGGATCGTCGCTGAAGTCGGTTTTTCTTTGCATGCAGATGGAGCGCCGCGCGCTTTTTCGTTCGTCAAATTTTACAAACCCGGCTACCGTACTATACAATAAACGAATAGAAGCGAGAGATGGAGGTGTTCGGCGTGAACGGAAAGAAAAAGGAGACGGTCGTTCCGCTTTTGCCGCTGCGTGGGCTGCTCGTGTTTCCGACGATGGTGCTCCATTTGGATGTCGGGCGCGAGAAATCGGTCAAAGCGCTCGAACAAGCCATGGTTGAGGATCATATGATTTTGCTGACGTCGCAAAAAGACGTTGCCATCGACGAACCGGACATGGATGACTTATATAAAATGGGAACGATCGCGCGCGTCAAGCAACTTCTAAAACTCCCGAACGGCACGTTCCGCGTGCTTGTCGAAGGCGTCGCTCGGGCGCTCATTACGGAAGTGATCAGCGAGGAGCCGTACTTTCTCGTCAAAGTCGAAAAGTTTGCTGATCGGGCGGCGAAAGATTTAGAAGATGAGGCGCTCAAGCGGACGATGCTTGAATATTTCGAGCAGTACATAAACTTGTCCAAGCGGCTGTCGGTCGACATTTACGCCTCGATCGTCGACATCGATGAGCCGGGGCGAATGGCGGACATCATCGCCTCGCACTTGCCACTTAAGCTTGAGGAAAAACAGCGTATTTTAGAAACGATCGACGTGAAAGAGCGCCTCAATAAAATCATCCAAATTTTGCACAACGAAAAAGAAGTGCTCCAGCTTGAGAAAAAGATCAGCGCCCGCGTCAAGCAGTCGATGGAGCGGACGCAAAAAGAGTATTATTTGCGCGAGCAAATGAAGGCGATTCAAAAAGAGCTTGGCGAAAAAGAAGGAAAAACGGGCGAAGTCGAGGAGCTGAAAGAAAAAATCGAGGCGGCCGGCATGCCGGAGCATGTGAAACAAACGGCATTGAAGGAGCTTGACCGCTATGAAAAAATTCCGGCGACCTCAGCGGAAAGCACAGTCATTCGCAACTACCTCGATTGGCTCATCGCCTTGCCGTGGTCGAAAGAAACAGAAGACATCCACGACATTAAGCAGGCGGAAGCGATTTTAAACGAGGAGCATTACGGGCTCGATAAAGTGAAAGAACGGGTGCTTGAATTTTTATCTGTCAAGCAGCTGACGAAATCGTTAAAAGGTCCGATTCTTTGCCTCGCCGGACCGCCGGGGGTCGGCAAAACGTCGCTCGCTCGCTCGATCGCCAAAGCGCTCGGCCGCCGCTTCGTCCGCGTTTCGCTCGGCGGCGTCCGCGACGAATCGGAAATTCGCGGCCATCGCCGCACGTATGTCGGCGCCATGCCGGGACGCATTATCCAAGGGATGAAAAAAGCAGGCACGATCAACCCCGTCTTCTTGCTTGATGAAATCGACAAAATGTCGAGTGATTTCCGTGGCGATCCATCGGCGGCCATGCTGGAGGTGCTTGACCCGGAGCAAAATCATACGTTCAGCGACCATTACATTGAAGAGCCGTACGATTTGTCGAAGGTAATGTTTATTGCGACTGCCAACTATTTGGCGGCGATTCCGCAGCCGCTGTTGGACCGGATGGAAGTGATTGAGATTCCGGGCTATACCGAAGTTGAAAAGCTCCATATTGCGAAGCGGCATTTGCTGCCGAAACAAATCACCGAGCACGGGCTGAAAAAGGCGGCGTTGCAAATTCGCGATGACGCGATGCTCGATATCATCCGCCATTATACGCGCGAAGCCGGGGTGCGGGAGCTTGAGCGGCAGCTCGCCGCTATCTGCCGAAAAGCGGCCCGCCTCATCGTTTCCGGCGAGAAAAAGCGGGTGGTGATCACAGAAAACAATCTTGAGGAATTTTTAGGGAAGCGAAAATACCGCTACGGCCGAGCGGAGGCGGAAGACCAAGTCGGCGTGGCGACCGGGCTGGCGTATACGGCGTTTGGCGGCGATACGCTCGCCATCGAAGTGTCGCTCGCGAAAGGAAACGGCAAACTCGTTTTGACCGGCAAGCTCGGCGATGTGATGAAAGAATCGGCGCAGGCGGCGTTCAGTTATGTTCGATCGCGCGCTGAGGAACTCGGCATCGACCCGAAATTTCACGAAACGTACGACATCCATATTCACGTTCCGGAAGGAGCGGTGCCAAAAGACGGGCCGTCTGCAGGCATTACGATCGCCACCGCACTCATTTCCGCGCTGACGGGCAAGCCGGTGAGCCGCTTTGTTGGCATGACCGGCGAAATTACGCTGCGCGGCCGCGTTCTTGCGATCGGCGGCTTAAAAGAGAAAACGTTAAGCGCCCATCGTGCCGGGCTGAAAACGGTCATTTTGCCAAAAGACAATGAAAAAGATTTAGCGGACATTCCGGAAACGGTGAAGCGCGACTTGCGCTTTGTGCTCGTCTCCCATCTCGATGAGGTGCTGCCGCACGCGCTGGTGGGGTGGAAGCGATGAATGTGAAGAAAGCAGAGCTTGTGACCAGTGCCGTCAAGCCGGAACAATATCCGGACGGCGGACGGCCAGAGGTGGCGCTCGCCGGCCGTTCGAACGTCGGCAAATCATCATTCATCAACAAAATGATCAACCGGAAAAACTTGGCGCGCACCTCCTCAAAGCCAGGGAAAACGCAAACGTTGAATTTTTATTTGATTAACGACTCGTTTTACTTTGTGGACGTGCCAGGTTATGGTTTCGCCCGCGTGTCGAAGCAGGAGCGGCAAAAATGGGGGAACATGATGGAGACGTACTTTACGACGCGCGAGGTGCTTAAGGCGGCGGTCCTGCTCGTTGATTTGCGCCATCCGCCGACGAAAGACGATGTGATGATGTACGAGTTTTTGAAACATTACGAGATCCCGGTGATCGTCATCGCGACGAAAGCGGATAAAGTGCCGCGCGGCAAGCATCAAAAACACGCGAAAATCGCGCGCGAGACGCTGCGGATGGCTGACGGCGACCCGCTCATTTTGTTTTCCGCCGAGACCGGACAAGGGAAAGACGAAGCATGGGCGGCGCTTTTGCCGTTTGTGTCCTCATGACGAAAACACCAGCGATTCCGCTGGTGTTTTCACTTCCAAGGCTATTTTCGCCTAGTCCATAATAGATAGACGCCGATGGCGATGAGTCCGAGCGGCCAAAACTTCCAGACAGAGGAAAGTCCGGCTTGGACGAGGTGAAAGAACGGCTGGCCGCGCCCGGAAAACGTCAGCACGACAGCGAGAAGCAAGAAAAGTACGCCAAAGCCGGCCCCGCCTTTTTGTTTGCGGCTGCTGGCGAAAAAAGCGAACGCAATGAGGAAAAAAAACATGTTCACGCCGCGGGGCCAGGCCGAAAATGCACTCGCAAGGAGCAACTCAACGCCAAATCCGAGTAAAAGAAAGCCGGGGAAAAGGTAAGCATATTCACGCGCTGAATGCGCCTGGCCAAGCAAAGCCGCGCCGCAAATGGCAAGCAAGGCCGGCCACCCTTGGAAGAAATGGAAAAGGGGGGATTCCAACTGTCCGGCGAGAAAATACAGCCCGAGGCCGATGAACAAGATGCCGGCGAATACCGTTCGGGTTTTCATGATCGTCGCGTCCTCCGTTTCCCTTTTGGACATGTTTATGATAGAATGATCACTGTCTACAGTTTAGCATAGCTTTGGAGGCATGTTCACAATTTTTTTAAATCGGAACGATGGACAGTTGTGATATAATGATGGAAGGGATTCGGTCAATAAGGGGGATGGCATCGTGCAAATCGTAGTCGTTGGCGTCGACTATAAAACCGCCCCTGTAGAAATCCGCGAAAAGCTCGCGTTTGCAGAAGCGGAACTCGGTGCGGCGATGAAACAGCTCGCCGAGCAAAAAAGCGTACTCGAAAATGTGATCGTCTCGACGTGCAACCGGACGGAAGTTTATGCAGTGGTTGATCAACTGCATACCGGACGTTACTATATGAAAGCATTTTTAGCCGAATGGTTTGGCGTCAAAGTGGAAGCGATTGCTCCGTATTTGCGTGTGCTTGAAGGAGAAGCGGCCATAAAGCATTTGTTCCGCGTGGCGGCCGGCCTTGATTCGATGGTGCTTGGGGAAACGCAAATTTTAGGGCAAGTGAAAGACAGCTATTTGCTCGCTCAAGAGGTCGGGACGAGCGGCACGATTTTCAATCATCTGTTCAAGCAGGCGGTGACCTTTGCGAAGCGCGCCCACTCGGAAACGGGCATCGGCGCGCACGCTGTATCGGTCAGCTATGCGGCGGTTGAGCTGGCGAAGAAAATTTTCGGCCGCCTTGCCGGCAAGCACGTCTTGATTATCGGGGCCGGCAAAATGGGGACGCTGGCGGCGCAAAACTTGTACGGCAGCGGCGTCGGGAAGGTGACGGTTGTCAATCGGACGCTTGAAAAAGCGAAACAGCTTGCTAAGCAGTTTGCCGGCGAAGCGAAGCCGCTCGGCGAATTGTCATGCGCTTTGCTGGAAGCAGATATCGTCATCAGCTCGACGGGAGCCAAAGGCTATATTTTGACGAAGGAAATGGTGGCGCCGCTTGAGAAAATGCGCAAAGGCCGCCCGCTCTTTATGGTTGACATCGCGGTGCCGCGCGATTTGGATCCGGCGTTGGCTGATTTGGAAACGGTGTTTTTGTACGACATTGACGATTTGCAAGATGTGGTGGCGGCCAACTTGGCGGAACGGCAAAAGGCAGCGGCTCGCATTGAAACGATGATCGAAGCGGAACTTATGGCGTTTAGCCAATGGCTGCAGACGCTCGGCGTCGTGCCAGTCATTGCCGCATTGCGCGAAAAGGCGCTGGCCATTCAAGCAGAAACGATGAAAAGTTTGGAGCGGAAACTGCCGCATTTGTCGGAGCGCGACTGGAAAGTGTTGAATAAGCATACGAAAAGCATTATTAACCAGCTGCTCCGCGATCCGATTTTGCAGGCGAAGGAACTCGCCGCCGGCCCGAATGCCGAGGAGGCGCTTTTGCTGTTTATGAAAATTTTCAATATCGAAGATGCGGTGAAAGCCGAGCGGCATATAGAGCAGGCGAAATCCGTGCAATGCGATGAACAAGACGCGGAAGCGGTCCGTGCCGCCCGCCCATCATGGCAGCTGTAAGGTGGGATGGATGGTGGCGCTGTTGTATGAGTTGTCCATTTTGCTTTACATCGCTTCGATCCTATTCTATTTCATCGATTTTTTGCAACAAAACCGGAAGGCGAACGACATCGCCTTCTGGTTGCTTTCTATTGTGTGGCTTTTGCAGACAGTGACGTTTGTTTCTCGCATCATGGAGACGAAGCGCTTTCCGATTTTAACGATGTCGGAAGGGCTTTATTTTTACGCTTGGCTGCTCATTACGCTGTCGCTCGTCATCAATCGGCTGCTGCGCGTCGATTTCATCGTCTTTTTTACGAACGTGCTTGCTTTTTTTATTTTGGCCATTCATACGTTTGCACCGTCTTCGCAGTCGCCGGCTGTTGCGGAGCGGCTCGTCTCGGAGCTGCTGATCATCCACATCACCCTTTCGCTCGGAGCGTATGCGGCGTTTACGCTGTCGTTTCTGTTTTCGGTGCTTTACATGTTGCAGTACAGTTTGCTGAAAAAGAAAAAGTGGGGGGCGCGCCTTTGGCGCATGGCGGATTTGTCGCGGCTTGATTGTTTGTCGTATGTTTTAAACGCGCTCGGCTTACCTATGTTGTTATTAGGGCTCATTCTTGGCGTGATTTGGGCGTATATTCAAATCGACCATTTCCATTGGTATGATGCGAAAGTGCTCGGGTCGTTTGTCGTTCTTCTCGTCTATGGCGTCTATTTTTACAAGCGAGTCGTCCGGCAGATGCAAGGGAAGGCGATCGCGCTATGGAATATCGGTTCGTTTTTATTTTTGCTTGTCAACTTTTTCTTGTTTGGTAGTTTGTCAAAATTTCATTTCTGGTATTCGTAATCGAGGTGGAACGAGATGCGGAACATTGTCGTTGGCTCGCGGCGCAGCAAGCTTGCCTTGACCCAGACGAAGTGGGTGATCAACGAATTGAAACAGCTTGGGGCGCCGTTTACGTTTGAAGTGAAAGAAATCGTCACGAAAGGAGATCGGGTGCTTGATGTTACGCTCTCGAAAGTCGGGGGCAAAGGGTTGTTTGTGAAAGAGATTGAGCATGAATTGCTCGCCGGCGGCATCGATATGGCGGTCCATAGCATGAAAGATATGCCGGCTGTGCTGCCCGAAGGTTTAGTGATCGGTGCGGTTCCACGCCGCGAAGATGCACGCGATGTGCTTGTCAGCAAAGGAAACCGGATGCTCTCCGACTTGCCGCCTGGGTCGGTCATTGGCACGAGCAGCTTGCGCCGTTCGGCGCAGCTGCTTGCCTATCGCCCGGATTTGACGATCAAATGGATTCGCGGCAATATTGACACAAGGTTGGCGAAGCTCGAAAGCGAAGAGTACGATGCGATCGTGTTAGCGGCGGCGGGTCTTGCGCGCATGGGTTGGGGCGATGACGTCATCAGCGACTATCTTCCTTTTGATGTCTGTGTTCCGGCGGTCGGCCAAGGGGCGCTGGCGGTCGAATGCCGGGAGGATGATGACGAATTGCGCCAATGGCTCAGCCGGTTAAACGACGAGCAAACCGAGCGGGCTGTTCGGGCGGAGCGCGCCTTTTTGCAGCAAATGGAAGGAGGCTGTCAAGTGCCGATTGCCGGCTATGCGGAAGTGAAGGAGGGGACGGTGCGTCTTACCGCGCTTGTCGCCTCCCCGGATGGCAAAGAAATGTATAAAGAAATCGTCACTGGCGCCGATCCGGAAGCGGTCGGCCGACAGGCGGCTGCTGTCTTGATCGAACAAGGGGCGAAAGCGCTCATCGAGCGGGTGAAACAGGAGTTGAGCCAATCATGACACACAGCGCGCTCGCCGGCAAAACGGTGCTCGTGACGCGCGGCAAAGAGCAGGCGGCATCGTTTTCTGCCAAGCTGCGCGCTGTCGGCGCCGTGCCGGTCGAGATCCCGCTCATTGCCATCCGACCGGCGGCGCCGGAAGAAATCGCTTCTATGGTTGAGCGGCTTGGCGAATACCGTTGGCTCGTTTTCACAAGCGCGAACGCCGTCCGCTTCTTTTTTCCGCACGTTTCGTTGCCGCGGCCGCTGCCGAATGTCGCCGTCGTCGGGCGGAAGACGGCGGCCGCGCTCGCCGAGCATGGTCTTTCCCCGGCGCTTGTGCCGGATGATTACACCGCTGAACGGCTGGCTGACTTGCTCATGCCGCGCGTCAAACAAGGCGACCGGGTGCTGTTTGTCAAAGGCAATTTGGCGCGCCCGACCTTGCCTGAGGCGTTGCGAAACGCCGGCGCCGCGGTCGACGAGCTCACGGTGTATGAGACCGAGCCTGATGAAAACGGCCGGGAGCGGTTGTTGTCGCTGCTGCGCCGGCGGGAGCTTGATGCGGTCACCTTGATGAGCCCGTCGGCGGTTGACAGCCTTGTCCGCCTTCTCGACAAAGAAGTGGATGCCCTTCTTTCCGGTGTTGCGGTCGCCTGCATCGGACCGGTGACGAAAGAAGCGGCCGAGCGGGCGGGCATTTCGGTCCATATTTGTCCGACGGATTACACCACGGATGGTATAATCAAAGCGATGGAACAATATTTTTCCATGGAGGGACGATGAATGGCACTGTCATTTGACCGCCATCGCCGTTTGCGGCAAACGGCTGCGATTCGGGCGATGGTGCGTGAGACGCATCTTCGCGTCGAGGATCTCATTTATCCGCTGTTTGTGGTCGAGGGAAGCGGCATTAAGCGGGAAGTGCCGTCGATGCCAGGGGTTTACCATTTATCGCTTGACCGTTTATCTGAGGAAGTGGACGACATCGCCAAGCTTGGCATTCCCGCCGTCATGGTGTTTGGTGTGCCGAATGAAAAAGATGAAGTCGGTTCGCAGGCGTATTGCGAAACAGGGATTGTTCAGCGGGCGATCCGCCAAATCAAAGCTGAACACAAAGATCTAGTCGTCATTGCGGATACGTGTTTATGTGAATATACGAGCCACGGCCATTGCGGCGTCGTCGAAAACGAGCGCGTGCTGAACGACCCGTCGCTCGAGCTCCTCACCAAAACGGCGGTGAGCCAAGCGCAAGCCGGCGCCGACATCATCGCGCCGTCGAACATGATGGACGGCTTTGTCGCCGCCATTCGCCGTGGGCTTGATGAAGCAGGGTTTGAGTATGTGCCGATCATGTCGTATGCAATCAAATACGCTTCGGCATTTTACGGCCCGTTCCGTGATGCCGCCGACAGCGCGCCGCAGTTTGGCGACCGGAAGACGTACCAAATGGATCCGGCCAACCGCCTTGAGGCGTTTCGCGAGGCGGAGTCGGATGTCAAAGAAGGCGCTGATTTCTTGATGGTGAAGCCAGCGCTTGCCTACATGGATATTATCCGCGACGTCAAAAACCGTTTTCCGCTTCCGCTTGTCGCCTATAACGTGAGCGGCGAGTATGCGATGGTCAAAGCGGCGGCGCAAAACGGCTGGATCGATGAGAAGTCGGTCGTCATGGAAATGTTGACAGGGATGAAACGGGCGGGCGCAGATTTGATCATTACGTATTTTGCCAAAGATGTCGCCCGCTGGCTGGCTGAATAGAGAGGAGGGCGGAAGCATGCGAAGCTACGAACGGTCAAAAACCGCTTACGAAGAAGCGGTGAAATTGATGCCGGGCGGGGTGAACAGCCCGGTGCGCGCCTTCAAGTCGGTCGGGATGACGCCGATTTTCATGGCGCGCGGCCAAGGAGCGAAAATTTACGATATTGACGGCAATGAGTACATTGATTACGTACTGTCATGGGGTCCGCTCATTTTAGGGCATGCCAACCCGCAGGTCGTGGAAGCGTTGAAGCGCGTGGCGGAACAAGGCACAAGCTTTGGCGCTCCGACATTGCTTGAAAATGAGCTCGCCAAGCTCGTGATTGAGCGGGTGCCGTCGGTGGAAATCGTGCGGATGGTCAACTCCGGTACGGAGGCGACGATGAGCGCCCTCCGCTTAGCGCGCGGCTACACGAAGCGCAACAAAATTATCAAATTTGAAGGCAGCTACCACGGCCACGGCGATTCGCTGCTCATTAAAGCCGGATCCGGCGTGGCGACGCTCGGCCTGCCGGACAGCCCGGGCGTGCCGGAATCGGTCGCCCAGCATACCATCACGGTGCCGTACAACGATTTCGACAGCGTCCGCTATGCGTTTGAGCGGTTTGGCGAAGACATCGCCGCGGTGATCGTCGAACCGGTCGCCGGCAATATGGGCGTCGTTCCACCAGTGCCTGGCTTTTTGGAAGGGCTGCGCGAGGTGACGAAACAATACGGAGCCTTATTGATTTTCGACGAGGTCATGACCGGGTTCCGCGTCGATTACCACTGCGCCCAAGGGTATTATGGCATTGAGCCGGATTTGACGTGCCTTGGCAAAGTGATCGGCGGCGGCTTGCCGGTTGGGGCGTACGGGGGCAAAGCCGAGATCATGGAGCTTGTCGCGCCGAGCGGGCCGGTGTACCAAGCCGGCACGCTCTCCGGCAATCCGCTCGCCATGACGGCCGGGTACGAGACGCTCCGCCAGCTGACGCCGGAAACGTACGAAGAGCTTGGCCGCAAAGCGGCGCGCCTTGCGGATGGGCTTCATCAGGCAGCAGAGAAATACGATATCCCGCATACGATCAACCGCGCTGGGTCGATGATCGGCTTTTTCTTCACGAACGAGCCGGTGGTCAACTACGAGACAGCGAAAACGTCCGACTTGGAGCTGTTTGCCGCCTATTATCGGGAAATGGCGAATGAAGGCATTTTCCTGCCGCCGTCGCAATTTGAAGGGCTGTTTTTGTCGACGGCGCACAGTGATGATGATATTGAATATACGATTGCCGCTGCTGAGCGGGTGTTTGCCCGTCTGCGCGGATAAGGAAAGGGGCTGCCGACGGTCGGCAGCCCAATTTTTTATCATACCGCCTCGTTTCCGTTCATACAATGGATAATGTCATAGAAACTATTTGCCGAAGGGACGGAAGGAGGAGGCCCGGTTGGAGCAATCGTATTTGCGTTTTTCATTGGAAGAATCGGTCTGGTTTAAAAGAGGACAGGAAGTCGCCGAGTTTTTATCCATTTCTCTTGATCCGGTCATTTCCGTCGATGAGTACGACCAATATATTACGATCCGCGGCGCGCTTGAGTTGAGCGGCGAATTCCACCAAGCGGGCGAAGGGCAGGCTGAAGCGGATGACGACGTGTTTGAGCTGGCTGGTTATCGGTTCATTCAGCACATTTCGGTGCGCGAAGACGGGATCAGCGAACTGTCGCACCGCTTTCCAATCGATATTACGATTCCAAAAAACCGCATTCGTTCCCTTGAGGATGTGTACGTGACGGTTGAATCGTTTGATTATGATTTGGATGAAAACGGAAGATTGCTGATCACTGCCGACATTTCGATCAGCGGCATTAGTGAAGCGCCGCTTGACGATGATTTGCCGGACGATGAGGAGGACGATGAGCCGCTGTTTGCCCCGTTTGAATCAATCGCCCGCAAGGAAGCGGCCGGTGAGGAAGCGTTTGCTTCCGTGGATGATCTCACCGATGAGGCGGATGAACAGCCGGCTTTTGCCGCCGACGAAACGACCGTTTCCGTCATGGAGCCGGCCGCCATACGTCATGAAGAAACGGAGGCTGAGAAAGAAGAGGAGGCCAAAGAGCCGTTTTTGCCGCTTGAGACGGAAACGAAGGAGGTCAGCGCACAGACGGAGGAAGACATCGCTTCGCTGCTGCCGCCAACTGAGGCGAAGGTATCAATCGGGGCGGCGAAAAAGGCGGTTGAGGAAGAAGAAACGAAAACAAAAAGCGAAAATGCGCTTTACTTGACGAAACTGTTTGCGAAAAGCGAGGAGAAAGAGTTTACGAAACTGAAAATTTGCATCGTCCAGCAAGGAGATTCATTGGACAAGATTGCCGAACGGTATGATGTGACCGTCTCACAGCTTTTGCGCGCCAATGATTTGGAAAGCCCAGATAACGTGCACGAGGGGCAGCTGCTCTATATTCCGGCCATGGCGGGAAGCCGTCCTTTCTCATGAAAGGAACGCTTTCCGTTTCTTTTGCCGATAAGGGGGCGTAACAAATGGCCGCACAGGCTGACCGATATGAGGCTGTGCTCGCCCAGTACGGTCTTCGTCCAGAGCGCATGGAGCAGCGAGGCAAAGCCGTCAAAGTATACACGAACCGCGGTGTTTTCGCCTTAAAGCCGCTTGAAAGCGAGCAAGAAGCCGCCGCCGTTTGGCAGTCTCTTCAGCATGGCGGCCCCCATTGTCTCCCGCTTTACCTGACGCGGCGGCGGTCGCTGTTTGCCACAGAAGGCAGGCGCCTTTATTATTTGCAAGCATGGCATGACGGCGAATCAAAGGTGGAGAAGGATGCGGTGGACGCCTTTTTTCGCGAGCTCGCCCGCCTCCATCGCGCCACCGTCCGTACGATCGAGGTGAGTGAGGAAGAGGCGGCGGCGTACCGAAAGCAAAAAAAGGACGAATGGCAACGGGCGCGGATGGTTTGGGAAGAACGGATTGAGCGGTACGAAGCGGCGTGGTACATGTCTCCGTTTCAGCTCCAATGCTGCACCTATTTTCATGAGGTGATGCGCGCGTACTCGTTCGCTGAAGAACGGCTCGATGTGTGGGAAGAGACGCTCAAAGAGACGAAGCAATGGCGCATCGCCTGGGTGCACGGCAAAGCGCGCCTCTCCCACCATCTCCCGCCGTATTGGATCAGTTGGGAGCGGGCGCATTGGAATTCGCCGCTCTTTGATGTGATCGCCGCGCTCCGTTTTCACGTACAGACAATGCCGCCGCTTGGGCGCGAGTGGCTTGAAGGGATGGGGGAGTACGAGAAGGAGCTGCCGCTGTCCGACGGGGAGCGGGCGTTTTTATACAGCCATTTGGCGGAGCCGCGTGGGTTTGTCCGCTGTTTGGAGCGGTATGAGGCCGCTTCGCGGAACGAGCGGAACGAACGGGAATATGTGACCGCGCTGCAACGTTGTTACTGGGCGTTCAAAAACATGGAGGCCGTTGTCATGCATCTTGTCCAACGCGACGCCGCGCAGCAGGAAGAGGCGATGGATAATGAACAGCCGGTGGATGAAAGCAGCAATGGTTAAATGGATTTTGAATCCAGCCCAACAAAACGGCGTCGCACTAAATCCATTCCAAATGGAGCGCCACGGCAATGAAAACGAAGATGGCCAATAAAATGACATCAAACGTCGTTGGCAGAAAAATGGTGCGGATCGCTTGAAAAATGGTGAGCGGGATGATCACTTGGGCGCAGACGGCGCGCACTTGCCGAAGCCAAGGCGGCCATGAATACGGGTTGAATCGCCGCATCGGTGTTCCCTCCTTCTCCGGTTTACTATACAATATGAAACGTGCGGTGGTTTGTCACCAAATGCACACGGATGGAATAAATAAATAAAAACTTGGCAAAGATGATGGACAATGGTAGTATAATAATCGAATCATGACGACAAAAGCGAAGACGGGGAGGAGTACAGCGGTCCGCGCCTGCAGAGAGGGAAATCAGAAGCTGCGAGATTTCCTAGGATGACGGCTGCTGGAAGGTCGCCCTTGAGCTGCTTCTTTGAAAGGCGCTGCTGCCGAGTAGAGGAAGCCGGCATCATGCCGTTATGCCAATGAAGCGCTTAAGCTTCTAGAAGGCCGGTCAACTAAACTGATTGTGGGCTCGCCAGCCGATGTTTCACCGGTGGGTTGGCCGTGTTGCGGTTCTCTTCATCACCAGCCTTCTAGGCTTAAGAAAAAAGGTGGTACCGCGAAAGCAGCTCCTTTCGTCCTTTTCGGATGAAAGGGGCTTTTTTGCTTGCCGGCTGCGCGGCATTGCTTAGTGGGAAGCCGCCGTCGCCGCATTGTCCATCATGTTGAAGGAGGGAAATGAAACATGGCACAGCACGAAGTGTCGATGCCACCCAAATACGATCATCGCGCCGTTGAAGCCGGGCGCTACGAATGGTGGCTGAAAGGAAAATTTTTTGAAGCGACCGGTGATCCGAACAAACGACCGTTTACGATCGTCATCCCGCCGCCCAACGTCACCGGCAAATTGCACTTAGGGCATGCGTGGGATACGACGCTGCAAGACATCATTACGCGCATGAAGCGGATGCAAGGGTATGACGTCCTGTGGCTTCCGGGAATGGATCACGCCGGCATCGCCACCCAGGCGAAAGTCGAGGAAAAATTGCGCCAGCAAGGGCTGTCGCGCTACGATTTAGGCCGGGAAAAATTTTTAGAAGAAACGTGGAAGTGGAAGGAAGAATACGCCGGCCATATTCGCAGCCAATGGGCGAAGTTAGGGCTTGGGCTTGATTACACGCGCGAGCGGTTTACACTTGACGAAGGGCTTTCCAAAGCGGTGCGCGAAGTGTTCGTCTCGCTCTACCGGAAAGGGCTCATTTACCGCGGCGAATACATCATCAACTGGGATCCGGTGACGAAAACCGCGTTGTCGGACATTGAGGTTATTTATAAAGAAGTGAAAGGCGCGCTCTACCATATGCGCTATCCGCTCGCTGACGGCTTCGGCTACATTGAAGTGGCGACGACCCGTCCGGAAACGATGCTCGGCGATACGGCCGTTGCTGTGCACCCCGATGACGAGCGGTACAAGCACTTGATCGGCAAAATGGTAAAACTGCCGATCGTTGGCCGCGAAATTCCGATCATTGCCGACGAATACGTCGATATGGAGTTCGGATCCGGAGCGGTCAAAATTACGCCGGCGCACGACCCGAACGACTTTGAAATCGGCAATCGCCACAACTTGCCGCGCATTCTCGTCATGAACGAAGACGGCACGATGAATGAAAACGCCATGCAATACCAGGGGCTTGACCGGTTTGAATGCCGGAAGCAGATCGTCCGCGATTTGCAAGAACAAGGCGTTCTCTTTAAGATTGAAGAGCATGTTCACTCGGTCGGCCATAGCGAACGAAGCGGCGCAGTTATTGAACCGTATTTGTCGACGCAATGGTTCGTGAAAATGAAGCCGCTCGCCGAAGCCGCCATCAAGCTCCAGCAAACCGACGGCAAAGTGCAGTTCGTGCCGGAACGGTTTGAAAAAACGTATTTGCATTGGCTTGAAAACATCCGCGACTGGTGCATTTCACGCCAGCTTTGGTGGGGGCATCGCATCCCGGCATGGTACCATAAAGAAACGGGTGAAATTTACGTCGACCATGAACCGCCCAAAGACATCGAAAACTGGGAACAAGACCCCGATGTGCTCGACACATGGTTCAGCTCGGCGCTTTGGCCGTTCTCGACCATGGGCTGGCCGGATGTGGAATCGCCGGATTACAAGCGCTACTACCCGACCGATGTGCTGGTCACCGGTTATGACATCATTTTCTTCTGGGTGTCGCGCATGATTTTCCAAGGGCTCGAATTCACCGGCAAGCGCCCGTTCAAAGACGTGCTCATCCACGGCCTCGTCCGCGACGCCCAAGGGCGGAAAATGAGCAAGTCGCTCGGCAACGGCGTCGATCCGATGGATGTGATCGACCAGTACGGCGCCGATGCGCTCCGTTACTTCTTGGCGACCGGCAGCTCGCCGGGGCAAGACTTGCGCTTCAGCACAGAAAAAGTCGAAGCGACGTGGAATTTTGCTAACAAAATTTGGAACGCCTCGCGCTTTACCTTGATGAACATGGGCGGCATGACGTACGAGGAGCTTGATTTGAGCGGCGAAAAAACGGTCGCCGACCATTGGATTTTAACGCGCCTCAACGAAACGATCGACACGGTGACGAAGCTTGCTGAGAAATACGAATTCGGCGAAGCGGGGCGCACGCTGTACAACTTTATTTGGGACGACTTGTGCGACTGGTACATTGAAATGGCGAAATTGCCGCTTTACGGTGACGACGAAGCGGCGAAAAAGACGACGCGCTCCGTGTTGGCGTATGTGCTCGACAACACGATGCGCCTGCTTCACCCGTTCATGCCGTTCATTACCGAGGAAATTTGGCAAAACTTGCCGCATGAAGGCGAATCGATCACCGTCGCTCCGTGGCCGCAAGTGCGCCCTGAGCTGTCGAACGAAGAAGCGGCGGAAGAAATGCGGATGCTTGTGGACATCATCCGCGCCGTCCGCAACGTCCGCGCCGAAGTGAACACGCCGCCGAGCAAGCCGATTGCGCTCTATATTAAGGTGAAAGATGAACAAGTGCGGGCGGCGCTCATGAAAAACCGCGCCTATCTTGAGCGGTTCTGCAACCCGAGCGAGCTCTTGATTGATACAAACGTTCCCGCGCCGGACAAAGCGATGACGGCGGTCGTCACCGGCGCCGAGCTCATCATGCCGCTTGAAGGATTGATCAATATTGAGGAAGAAATGAAGCGGCTTGAAAAAGAGCTCGACAAATGGAACAAAGAAGTCGAGCGCGTCGAAAAGAAACTGGCGAATGAAGGCTTTTTGGCGAAAGCGCCGGCTCATGTCGTCGAAGAAGAGCGGCGCAAGCGGCAAGATTACATCGAAAAACGCGAAGCCGTCAAGGCGCGCCTCGCCGAGCTCAAACGGTAGACAAACGATCTTGCTGTTGATTATGATGAAGACGAATCCGCTTGCGGGCGGGTTCGTCTTTTTCGATAGGGATGATGATGCCGAAGGAAAATGCCTTCGACATATACGATCCAGTCTTGGCCCCGATTGCCGCATGAAACCGGAAGCAGGACAAGACAACAACGAACAAGGAGGATGATGAACATGGTTCGAACGTATGAAGAAGCAGTCGCTTGGATTCACGGGCGGCTGCGGCTCGGCATGAAACCCGGGTTGAAACGGATGGAATGGATGATGGAACAACTCGGGCACCCGGAACGCCGCGTCCGCGCCGTCCATATCGGGGGAACGAACGGCAAAGGGTCAACGGTCGCCTATTTGCGCTCGATTTTGCAGGCGACGGGCTATTCGGTCGGCACGTTCACCTCGCCGTATGTCGAGCAGTTTAACGAACGAATCAGCATAAACGGCCAACCGATTCGCGATGAAGAGATCGTAGAGCTCGTGCAAACGATCAAACCGCTTGCGGACGAATTGGAACAGACGGAACTTGGCGGACCGACCGAGTTTGAAGTGATCACGGCGATGATGTTGTATTATTTCGGCAAACAAAACATCCAAGACATCGTGCTCATTGAAGTCGGACTCGGCGGCCGCTTGGACTCAACTAACATCATTTATCCGCTCCTTTCCGTCATTACGAACGTCAGCTACGATCATATGAACATCTTAGGCGATACGCTCGATCAGATCGCCGCGGAAAAAGCGGGGATCATTAAATCAGGGATTCCGCTTGTGACAGCGGTCAACGAGCCCGAGGCGTGGGAAGTGATCGCCAAAACGGCGGCGGAGCGGAAGGCGAAAACATATCGTCTCGGCGTTGATTTTACTGTAACAGACTGGAAAACGATCGCCGAAGGAGAGCAGTTTTCCCTCGCCACGCCGTTTGCCGAATATCGCGATTTGCGCATTCAAATGCCCGGCGCCCATCAAGTCGAAAATGCGGCGGTGGCGGTGATGGCGGCCGAACTATTGCGCCTTGGCTATTCGTTTTTGATCGAGCCGGAGCATATCGCCGATGGGCTGGCCACAGCCGCTTGGCCCGGCCGGTTTGAGCGGGTGAGCGGCAAACCGCTCATCATTCTCGACGGCGCCCATAACGAAGCCGGAATTCGCGCCCTTGTCGAGACGGTGCGCGCTCATTATCCCGACAAGCGCGTCCATGTCTTGTTCGCCGCGCTGACCGACAAGCCGCTGGAGCGGATGATTCAACGGCTTGATGAGCTCGCGGATACAATCACGTTTACCACGTTTGATTTTCCGCGCGCGGCAGCGGCGGAACAGTTGTATGCTCTTTCATCCCATCGGCATAAGGCGACTGTTCATCGTTGGAAGAAGTGGATCGGTGAGCAGAAAACACGTTTGTCGGCTCAAGAAATGTTGCTGATTACGGGGTCTTTATACTTTATTTCCGAAGTGAAAAAAAGCTTGTGTAAGAAAAATTTGCTATCAACAACGTCTATGAAATGGTATAATGAAGATAAAGAAAAATAGGTAATTTGTCATGAAACGGGGAGAGGAACATGAGGAAAAGGAGGTTTTTCCAAGCTCTTACAGCGTCGGTCTGGGCATTTTTGCTCATGTTTTGCACAGGTGGGAAGGAGGTTGCCGTTCAAGCCGCTTCTTCCTCTCTGCCATCGCTTCAATTGCAGTTTTCTTCGTCACAATCAGAGTACGCCAAGCCGCCAAACGGCGATGCCCAAGGCCGGCTCGATGTGACGCTCGTTCCACAAGGCGCTGTTTCAGGAATCATCCGCCCGCCGATCGATGTCGTGTTTGTCATGGACGTGTCGGGGTCGATGACGGCAATGAAGCTGCAAAGCGCCAAATCCGCTCTGCAAGCGGCGGTCAACTACTTTAAGTCCAATTACAACCAAAATGACCGCTTTGCTCTTATTCCGTTTTCCGATGGAGTGCGGGAAGCAAGTGTGGTTCCGTTTGGGAAGTACTCGAATGTTGCAAGTCAGCTTGATGCCATTCTCAATACCGGCAACAGCTTGACCGCCGGCGGCGGAACGAACTATTCGGCTGCTTTGTCTCTTGCTAAATCGTATTTCACGGATCCAACGAGGAAAAAGTATATCATTTTCTTAACGGATGGCATGCCGACGGTGTTGAATACAGTCGATACGATTACGTATCGGGAGGTTAAACCGAAATTTCGGGGCGGATATCGGTATACAGGGAATAGAGTAACCGGTTCTCTTTCGGTCACATACGAATTGTACAGCGATGGATGGACTGCCGGTATCCGTTTTACCGACAACAAAGGATATTCTCGCCAATTTTACAGCGATGGGCAAGATTATGTTAATGGATGGTGGGTGTCTTGGGATAACGGCTATTCGTTCACTTACAGCAGCATCGAAAGGAAAATCCGAGCCGATGCCACAGCGGTGGCGAAAACGCTCGGGATGAACAATATCACTCTTTACTCAATCGGCTTCGGCGACAATGATGAAGTCGATATGGACTATTTACGGTCGCTTTCAGCGACTGCCGGCGGCGAGGCGCGCCAAGGAACGACGCAAAATTTGACCGCCTTGTTCCAACAGTTTTCCCAGCTTGCCACCACGCCGGCGATCACCGGAACGATCCGCATCCCGCTTTCGTCGTTTGGCGGCAATGTCGCCGTTGCGGAAAACGGCCAAGTATGGCTGGATGAAAACAAGCAAAATGCGTATATTTCGTTTTCCATCCCATACCAAGTTGGCCAGGGCACACCGGCGCCGGTGACAGTTCCGATTCCCGTGTCATTTAAAGCAAAAGGGACATATACGTTCAATGCTGAACTGACGTATCGGGATGTGTATGGCCAACCACAGCCGGCTGTGACGAAAACGGTGACCGTCACTGTCAAAGATGAAGCGCCGCCGTCGTTTACTGGAACGGTGAAGCTGCAAGGGTTGACCAATGATGTCACGAGCTTAATCAAACGCGGGGCCACCGATGGCGACGACAACCGCTTCCGGGCTACGTATTCGTTGTCGCTTGTCGGGTATGTCGGCAATGCGACCGGGACGATCAGCAATGTGAGCATTGTCCAAGAACTGCCCGATGGCATCTCCGTTGTTCCCGATGACAAAGTCACAACCTATGTGGAGAATGGCAAGCGTTATGCCAAATGGTCTTTCACCAATCAAACGTTCGACTACAGCCAGCTCAACAAACTGACGCTCTCGGCGCAATGGGTGATGCAGGCGGACTTTGCCATGAACAGTGTTCAATTGCCGCCAGCTTCGGTGACATTCACCGACAGCCGTTATGGCGCCCAAACATCGACGCTCGTTCCGCCGGCGGAACGAATCGGCATGACAGTTCGTTTGGATGATTTTCCATACTTTTACTATGAAGGGGATGGAAAGGGTACTATCACAAAACACAAATTTTCTGCTTTATCAGACGACATTGTCGGACAGGCGAATCCCAATTCTAATTCCAATTCATATGGATTATTGCCGTTACCTGTCAAAGCGCTGCAATATGACCCGAATGATGATGGCGTGCTGCTTGTCACGTACAGCAACGGCCAGACGGTACCGGTGTACATTAAACCCCATCTTTCCGTTGTGACAGCCAATGGCGTCGTGCCAAACGGAGCGACGACTTATGAGGCGCCGACCGTTAAAATAACCGGGTTGGTAGCCGGTGAAGGGGTGTCATATCAGTACCAAGCAGTGCGAAATGGGGTGGCATCCGCTTGGACGCCGCTCTCGTCGCCGTATGTTGTTGCCATTTCCAATGACGGTTCCTACACGGTGAATGTGCAGGCGTCAGGAGGATTGACGAGAGGAACGGGTTTAACGAGCGCAGCGTTTACGTATACAAAGCTGATTACAGAACTGAAGCTTGGTTCATATCAGGCGACGATGAATGTCGGAGATACGCAGACGATTCCAGTGACGATCGTTCCGAGCGATGCGACGAACAAAACGTTGGCATGGTCATCGAGCGACAATACGATCGCCGTGGTGCAAAACGAAACCGTGACAGCGCTAAAGCCTGGAACGGTCACCATCACTGTCCGCTCGACAGACGGAGGAAATGCGTCAGCGACGGCAACGATTCGTGTGATTGATCCGTACGTACCGCTTACAGGCATGGCGTTCCGCAATCCGATTCTATACATGAATGTCGGCGATCAACTCGAAGTGGCGCCAGAACTCCGTTTCATTCCGGAAAATGCGACGGACAAGGCGCTTCGCTCTGTTGTAACGTCTGACGATCGGTTTGTCAAAGTGGTTCAAGAAAATGGGAAATGGTATTTGCAAGCGGTTGATGTCGGATATGCCATCATCACGGCGACAGCCGAGGTGAAAGCGCTGGATGGCCGGGATATTCAAGCTGAGGCGACCGTCATTGTCCGATCGCCTTCCACCAACCAAAATGGCGGGAACGGCGGCAAATGGTAGCCATGAATAAAGCGCGGCCTCCCTTTCGGGAGCGCCGCTTTCCGTTTTGAATCAAAAATGCCTCCTTCATTCTACTTCCAATCGGTCGACCACGAGCGAAATGCGATTGACAAAAGGAAGTCCTGTCCCTTGTTCAACAAGCATTTCAGGACGATAGCGGACGACGAGGCGTGAGGATAACGGATCACTTCCTGGCGTAAACCGGTCCGGTTCTCCGTTTTCCCCATTGACTTGACCGCGGAATGCGTTGACGACAAGCCCATTGATGTCTGTGTCTGGAGCTGTTGCTCCGTTTCCGCGGGCGAACAGCCCGCCTTCGATATACAAGTAGGATCCAACGGCATAAATCGTGGCGCTGCTGTCTGTGTAAAAGTATCCTTTCAAATTCGGTGTCGGAATGGTTGGGTTATTGAATTCATTAATACGGGAAATATCGAGCGGACCTTTCGACAGCAACACAACACCTTTGTTGTTTAGCGCCCGTTCGATCCGGCTTTGGTAAATTTTCGTGCTCCCGGTGACGTAGATGCTTGCGTCAAGCCGCAAGTTGCCTGTCAAAGTTAAATCACCGAGGACGATAAAATTTCCGCGTACGCTGACAAATGTACTGGGATTTGTCGGCCCATCAAGGCGAAGATCGCCGTTGACAATGAGCCATTGGTTGACTCCGCTGTTCTGAATATCGACATCTCCTCTCAAAACGCTGTTTCCATCGAGGTAGAGCGGTTTGGTTTTGGACTGCTCTTTGATCACTTCTTCAAGCGTTTTACGTGGATCGTTTGGATCCGGTTGATTCGATTGGATCGAGGTCCATTGATTGGACAACTCTGCCACTAACGTGTGAAGTTGGCTATTTTTGTCCCCGGCTTTTTGAATGGATTCCATTTGCTCAATGTAATCGGATGACGGGGGCAAAATTCCCGATGCTTGCAACAGTTTGTCGGCCACAGTAAGGTCAAAATCGACATCGATAAAATCTTCGTTTTCTTGCCTGATGGTTGGCGCCGGTTCTGGCACATCCGTCGGCCAACGAGGCGCCCAATTGGTCTTCATGCGAAAACGGCCTTGTGATGCTTCCCAGCAACCGGTCGTTTGCCCGCATGCATTCAATTGTCCGTCGTTTGTATACCAAATCGAGGAAGAGGATAAAAGCGGCATGCCGGCGTTAGACGAATTGACGGTCAGCTGTCCGTTTGCCTTCACATAGTTGGTCGCGTTGCTGGCATAGGCGTTTTGCCCTGTGTATACATTCCCGTTTTCGACATAAACCCCGCCGTTGAGGACCACTGTTTCCTTTGAGCCAAGCGCATATTTCAAAAAGCTTGGCGTATTGGTCACAAAGACGAGCCGCTTGACGGTTCGCGTCCGATGGCCGTCATTGAACGTTTTCGTTAAACGAAGGGCGCGAAGAAACACTTGGTTTTTGGGAATATCATATTGCTCGCTTTCATCTTCCATGATCACCCCGTAGCGGTCGCGCAGGCGGCCGGCGATCGTGTCTTCTCCAGGAGACGAGCTGCCAAGCCCGAGAAACTGATCCCATTGGTCAGGCGCAAAAATACGATGGCGGACCAAAAAATTTGGATCCGATAACTCTGCTTTCAGATCGGCGACCGCCTCGTTGACATCCGTCTTCGCCTCATGCAGCGATTGTACGTCATCCACGCGCACGGTGGTGAATTGGGCGTGCTCGACGGCGGTGGTGACAATGGTTAGACCTAGCAATAAAAAGACGGTGATGACCAACAATGTTGTAATCAAACTATATCCTCGCTGATCTCGGCGCATAGGGCCTCCCCCCTAAAAACCGAATTCCGTCTGTAAAGTGAAAGGTTTTATTGAAAGCATCCCGTTGTTATTCCCATCTTTGATCGTTAAGATGATGGTGATAACCCCACTTCGGCAAATTTCTCCGTCTCTGCGCGCGCAACGGAACGAAAAGGAGGAAGAATCGTCCAGCAAAAGGCGTGTGGATGTAATCGCTTCCCCGTCCATCATCAGTTTTCCGTCTTTAATCGAAATGATTCGATGGACCGATTGCGCCGCGGTTTCGCGGGAAACAAGACCGACTTGGTTGTTCGTTTTGAATTGCTCGTTTTTGACAAACGACAGTTGACTAAGCGTTTTGTTTTCTTGGCTCCGATCGGCTTCAAGGCCGTCCGGCGAGAACATGTACAAGGCATTCATGATGCGTGCCACCGCGTAATCCGCCTCGCTCCGCAATTCACTTTCAATGCCGATGTGCTGATAAACGCGAATGCCCGCTAGAAAAACAGTATAGATGGCGCCAATGATCAACATGGAAATGGAAATGGCGGCCAACAGCTCGACAAGCGTCATCCCATCTTGGGTGTTAACGGATCGTCTCATCGGTCACCACTCCTTCCACCCATGTGATGTCGCCGTTTCGTTCTCCCCAACGGACAACGGCGTACAGTTTCGCCATGTAGGTGCCGGCTTCGGAGGAGATCATGTTGTTTCGTTCACGACGGATCTCTTCTTTGAGCCGCTCCGGCAATGACGCAAATTCAGAGGAGGTGAGGAATCCGTCCCATCCTTTTTGATCGCAGCGGATGATGTACACCGTTGTTTCGTATTGAACATCATTGATTGTTGGGGCGAGCTGGGCGGTGCATGATTGTTGAGAGCTTATCGTTTCGCCCTGATTTCCGCTTGGAAACAATAAAGAGGACAAGGCTTCATGGCTGCAGCTGTTTTTCTCTACTTTAAGAAATGAAAGATTGTTCTCTGTCATGTAATTCGATAAGGAAGAAAAGAGAACATTTTTTTCAAAGTACGCCATCGTTCCACGCGCCACGTTGATGGCCACCGTTCGTCGTTCGTTATCGGCTGTATACGTCATAGCGTGGGTGAAAAAGGAAAACAAGCCGATCGCCACCGCAGACAACAGCGTGATGGACAACAATGTCTCGATAAGGGTGAACCCTAAAGTGCGTCGGCAGGAAAAAAAATTCTTGTCCGTCATTGATCACAACCTTCTTTCAAAATATGTAACTTTATTATACAATAAGTAAGAGTCGAATGTTGCAGATTTTTAGTATAAAAGAGGTCTTTTGTCATAGAAGAAACGGGGGGGCATGATGAAAGAGGCGCTCATGTATGCCGGTGCTTTTGTCGTGGCGCTGCTGCTGATTTGGCTTCTTCCGCTTGGCTTCAGCCGGCTTGGGGGGCTTACAGCGGTTGTTATGGCGCTGTTGGCTGCGCTTTTGGCCGAATTTGCTAGTTCGATCATTCCGCTTTGGCAGGCCGGGCTTCTTGTTCTTTTGTTGTTGGCGGCTGCATCGTATTTGCTTGACCGCCGATTTGGCGCTGCTCTTTACCGCGCCGGGGCTTCTCGTGAATCAAGTTTTGTAAAAGAAGAAAAAGAGGAGCGGTCGGCGCCGGAATCTTTGGCTTCTGTCCCTGTTTTGCCAAAGGCGCCGTTGCCGTCGATCCAGTTTGATCAAGCGCCGCCCCTTTCTGAACCTAATGAATCATCATCGATAGAGCAGACAGCAGAACGGTCGGAAGAAGTGAACCATTCTCCCGCTGACTTGTTGATGGAGGCAGCGGCAGAAACTGTTCCACCGTGGGAGCAAGCGGAAGAAATCGTTGGAGCGTCCGAACCGCTGCGGCGTGTTTCCGATTGGTTGGATCAGTGGCCGGGCGCTGTGACGCCGGACCTTGAGACAGCGGTGCTTGATGAAGTGTCAAAAGAGAGCGGAAATGAAGGATCGCAAGCCGATGAGCCGGTTCTGAATGCAGCAGAAATCGTTAAGGGTGAGAGCCGCGGCGAGAATGAATGGGATGCATGGATGAGCATGGATGATCGTTTCTCAGAGCGCGTGGAAGGCGGAGAATACGAGTTCTCTTCAACGGACAGCGTCAAACGGGAGCACGGAGGCGTCTTTTTCGAGGCGGCCGTGGCTCCGGATGAGGATGGATTTGCCGGAATCCATGACATCTGGCATCATAAAGAAGGACAACGCGTGGAGGCGGAAAGCTTCGAGGACGATGGCGTGATGTTTGCTGATGGCCTTGAGATTGGACATGATCAAGACAGCGGTGCGGTCGATTGGATGGATCGGCTCGTGGATGATGCCGTTTCGTTGAGATCAGCTGCTGAAGCGATGGTCAGCGAAAAAACAGCGGACGCTTCCGAGCAGCAAGAGGAACAAAAGGCGGATTCCGAAGAGAATCCTCAATATGAAGAATGCGTCGAGGCGGCAGATGAGCCGTTTGCTGAAGAACCAATGCATTTGGTTGCTTCGGAAAAAGCGCAAATGGCGGCAGCGGAATTGATGCTGAGCCGCCGCCGTTTGACGGCCGATGCGTATGAACAATGCCTGCATCAATGTTTGCAAGCCCCGCTTTCCGATCGCGATTACTACGTATTCGCCCGCCTGCTGTTGGAGCATTATGCACTGGAACAAAATGGCCAACAGCTTCGTGCGTGGGTTGACCAGCTCGAGCGACGTTTTTCAAACTATCCAGCTATCGCGGCTGAACTGGCACTCTGGCGGGAAATCGCCGCTACATTAGCAAATGGTTGAGGTGAAGAGGATG
This sequence comes from Geobacillus sp. FSL K6-0789, assembly GCF_038593135.1. Lineage (NCBI taxonomy): Bacteria > Bacillati > Bacillota > Bacilli > Caryophanales > Anoxybacillaceae > Geobacillus > Geobacillus sp. FSL K6-0789. The sequence goes on along the minus strand of NZ_CP151966.1, from coordinate 2,280,483 downwards.
AAAGCGAGCGCGCAAATCATCGGATTGCCGATCATCAGCATTGCGGATGGGATGCAAATCGGCGCCGTGAAAAGCTTTGTCATTAATCCTGATAAAGGTTCCATCGATTTTTTGACTGTCGAGCAAGAAGATGTGCAACTCAGTTTAAAAGCGATTCCGTTTAAAAAAATCGTCGGAATCGGCGAATTCGCCGTTACGGTGGCAAGCAGCCATGATGTCATTGATTTGGCGGAAATTCCGATTGCCAACCAGCTTGTCAACAAGCAAATCCGCATCAAAAATACAAAAGCCATCACGCGCAAAGGACAGCTTTTGGGGGAAGTCCATGAGTTTTTCCTAAACGAAGAGACAGGGGATATTATCGGCATCGCCCTTCGCCTTGAAAGTGGAGAAGCGGTGTTGCCATCCGCCCAAGTGTTGACTTATGGAAAGGATATATTGATCGTCAGCGACGACGCTTCGGGAGCTCTCCTTTCCGATGCGTCGATGCTCATTCAAAAGAATGAAAAAGAAACAGAGGCCAGCAACATTCCTGAACAGATCCAAGCTATGTCGGAGACAGCGGAAAATGTCGAAGCGCTTGAATCGCTCCGTGAAAAGCAAGTGGCGCTTCTTGCGGGGAAACGGGTGACCAAGGATATTTATGATTTGAACGGCGAACTTCTGTTTCCAGCGGGAACGACGCTTCGCGAAGAAGATGTGAGAAAAGCGCAAGAGGCGGGTCCAAGCGTCATTGTTGATGTGTCGATGAACATCGAAGCTGAGTGAAAAAGGGGGAGCTCGAGGTGAGAGCGGCTTCCATAGGAAAACTGTTTATCGTGATGGCGGTTTGCACCGTTTATTTCCTCACCTTTGCCCGCTTGGGCGTTTTGGCTTATGAGTCGTTTGGCCCTGATCAAGACCGCTATCGCTCCGGGACGTACGTCGGGCCGATTTCGCTTGCTGGGATGACGAGAGCGGAAGCCCAACAGGCGGTGGCAGACAAGGTGAGCGACTGGCGATCGACAGCTTCGATTTCGGTCCGCTATCAAGAAAAGAAAGCCGAGCTGCCGGCTGACATCTTTACATTTCGCTTGTCGGAAAGCACAAAAAACGTGGTCAACGGCCGTTCCTCGCCGCTTCTTGTGTTGGCTGACATGAGCGCTTGCATGGAAACCGTTGAACGCCTTCTCCCGCCGGCGGCAGTCCCCGCCTTGGATCTCAAAGCGTTGGAAGCGGATTTGGAGGCGGCGGCGTCCCAGCTTGCCGTTCCGAACAAGCCGCTCGACTTGGCCCATTATCTTCCCTCTTCCGGGAAGGGGCAGACGGTCGTGAGTGAAGCGGCTGTTGCCGTTCGCGATCAAAGTCTCTCCCGTTTTCTTGCTTCGGAACGCCGTGTCGTCCTCCGCTCCAATCAATTGGTCTCGTTGCGCGCCGTGATTCAGCAGGCTGGTGGCGGGCTGTCGAATCAGGCTGTCGACGCATTGGCATCAGCGGTGTATCGTGCTGTGCTGTCGACGAATTTTTTGTTGATGGAACGGTATGCGGGAAGTTCGCTTCCAGATGGCATTCCTCCGGGATTTGAGGCCAAGGTGGATGACAAACGCGATTTACAATGGTTGAATCCGAACTCGACGGACTATACGCTCATTCTTCGCTACGATGGCCGCCAAGTGAAAGCGTTAGTGTACGGTTGGCCGTTTGCGTATCAATATATCGTGCGCACGAGCGGGCTAGAGCGGATCGAACCGCGCAAAATCATTCAATACGATGCCCGGTTGGCGCCGGATGAAACCGTGACGAAACAAGTCGGCCGTTCTGGATTGCTTGTAAAAGTCGAACGCGAAGTGCGCGATGGCTCCCGGCTGATCCGCAAAGAGACGGTGAGCGAGGATTTTTACCCTCCGACGTATGCGGTTGAGGTAAGAGGGCTTGAAGTCCCAGAATCTTCATCCAATACAACGGGGGAAGGAAGCGAAACGCCATCTTCACCGTCTGATGCAACGAATAGCGGTCAGACTGAAGCGGAAAGCGGTCAAGAGAAATCAGAAGTCCAAAACGGCGAAGGGCAAAGCGGCAGCGACCAGACCAACGCAGCCCCTTCAACCGAATCGAAGCAAAGCGGGGAAAGCGGGGGAAGCCGATGAACAAAAAACGTGAGCGGAAACGCCTCGGTGATTTGTTGGTGGAAGCGGGGCTGATTACGGAAGAACAGCTGGCTGAAGCGTTGCGTGAGAAAACGCCTGGGCAAAAGCTTGGCGATGCGTTGCTGCAGCGAGGTTACATCACAGAGCAGCAGCTCATTGAGGCGCTTGAGTTTCAGCTCGGCATTCCTCATGTCAGCTTGTATCGCTACCCGATTGATCCGAAAGCGACGAGCCTAGTGCCAAAAGAGTTTGCTCGCCGCCATCTGATCATGCCCCTTAAGGTGGAAGACGATCGATTGCTCGTTGCAATGGCTGATCCAATGGATTTTTTTGCTATTGATGATTTGCGCTTGTCAACGGGGTTTCAGATCGAAACAGCGATCGCTTCAAAGGATGATATTTTGCGGGCGATCAATAAATATTATGACATGGACGAATCGTTTGATGATTTGCTGCCAGCGCCGCCGACGGAGATGCGCGAAGACGGGCGGACGGCCGAGGACGATTCCCCGATTGTTCGCCTAGTGAACCAAATTTTGCAGCTTGCTGTCGAACAGCGGGCAAGCGATATTCATATCGATCCGCAGGAGACAAAAGTGCTCATCCGTTATCGAATTGACGGCTTGCTTCGAACGGAGAGGGCGCTGCCGAAACATATGCAAAGCATGTTGACGGCGAGGATCAAAATTTTGGCCAACATGGACATCACCGAGCATCGTGTGCCGCAAGACGGGCGGATCAAAATGAACATCGATTTTCATCCCGTTGATTTGCGCGTGTCGACATTGCCGACGGTGTATGGGGAGAAAATCGTGATGCGCGTCCTCGATTTGGGTGCGGCGTTAAACGATATTCATAAACTTGGCTTCAACCCGGTCAATTTAGATCGGTTCATCCGTTTGATCGAGCGTCCGAACGGCATCATTTTGATCACCGGGCCGACCGGTTCGGGGAAATCGTCGACGCTTTACGCGGCGCTCAATCATTTAAACAGCGAACATGTCAACATCATTACGATCGAAGATCCGGTTGAATATCAGATCGAAGGCGTCAACCAAATTCAAGTCAACCCGAATTTCGGCTTGACGTTCGCCCAAGGGCTCCGCTCGATTTTGCGTCAAGACCCGAACATCATCATGGTTGGGGAGATTCGCGACCGCGAGACGGCGGAAGTGGCGATCCGCGCCTCACTCACCGGGCATTTAGTGTTGAGCACGCTCCATACGAACGATGCATTAAGCACGATCACCCGCCTGATCGATATGGGGATTGAGCCGTTTTTAGTGGCCACATCACTCGCCGGCGTTGTCTCGCAGCGGCTTGTGCGCCGCGTCTGCCGCGACTGTCAAGAGGTGTATGAGCCGACGAAGCGGGAGCGGGACATTTTCGCCCGCCGCGGCATTGAGGTTCATCAACTTGTCCGCGGCCGCGGCTGCCCGATGTGCAACATGACCGGTTATCGCGGACGGCTGGCGATTCACGAGCTGCTTATTGTCACCGATGAGATGCGGCGCGTCATTTTAAACAACGAGCCGTTTTCGAAATTGCGAGAGCTTGCCCTGCAAAACAAAATGATTTTTTTGCTGGATGATGGGCTGTTGAAAGTGAAGCAAGGGTTGACCACGCTTGAAGAAGTGCTGAAAGTGGCCATTTTGCATTGATGGGTGAGACGGATGAAGGAAAAGCTTGAGGCGTTATTGCGCGCGTCCTTTGAATGCCGCGCTTCCGACGTGCATTTGACCGTCGGCGCGCCGCCGATTTTTCGCGTGAACGGGGAGTTGAGAGCTTACGGCCATGAGCGCCTGCACCCGGAGGAAACAGAGCAAATGGCGAAAGCCGTCATTCCGGCGCCGCTTTGGCAGCAGTTTCAGGAAACCGGAGAGCTTGATTTTTCGTATGGCATTGCCGGCGTTTCCCGCTTTCGCTTAAACGTGTTTAAACAGCGGTCATGCGTGTCGCTCGCCGTGCGCCTCATCCCGGTGCGCATCCCGACGCTGGAGGAACTTGGCCTGCCGGATGTTTTAAAGCGCATCGCCGAAAAGCCGCACGGACTCGTGCTTGTCACCGGACCGACCGGCAGCGGCAAATCGACGACATTGGCGGCGATGATCGACTATATGAACAAAACGATGTCGAAACATATCATCACGCTGGAAGATCCAATCGAGTATTTGCATAAACACGGGAAATCGATCATCGACCAACGCGAGGTGGGATTCGACACTGGCAGTTTTGCCGCCGGATTGCGCGCTGCGCTTCGTCAAGATCCAGACGTCATTTTAGTCGGGGAAATGCGCGATTTGGAAACAATCCAAACGGCAATCACCGCCGCGGAAACGGGCCATTTAGTGCTTGGCACGCTTCATACGGCGAGCGCGCCGGCGGCGATTGAGCGGATGATTGACGTCTTTCCGCCGGCCCAGCAGGCGCAAATCCGGCTGCAGCTTGCTTCCGTGCTCGTGGCCATCATCGCTCAGCGCTTGTTTCCAAACAGACACAAAACCGGGCGGACGGCAGCGCTGGAAATTTTAGTGAACAATGCGGCCGTCGCCAACTTAATCCGCAACAAAAAAGAACATCAAATCATCAACATTATGCAAACGAGCCGCAGCCTCGGCATGCAGACGATGGAAATGAGCGTTAAGGAACTTGCAGCCGCTGGACGCATCGATCCGCTGGCGGCTGAAGTGTATTTGGCAGGGGAGCGTGGGGACGATGGCGCAGTTTAAGTACGAGGGGCGCGACCGAAGCGGACGGAAAAAAGCTGGGGTGATCACTGCCGTTTCGCGGCGCGAGGCGGCGGCAAAGCTTCGGGAAAAAGGAATTCGCCCGCTGGCGCTTGCCGAAGTGCCGCCGTCCATATGGAACAAAGAAATTTCGTTTGGCCGCGCCGTCAAACTGCAGCACTTTGTCATCTTTTTGCGCCAGTTCGCAACGCTTGTGCGCGCCGGAGTGACGATCGTCGATTCGATCCGCATTTTGGCGGAGCAAACGGAAAGCAAGCCGCTCGCTAAGACGCTTCTTGACATCGAACAGTCATTGCGCGGCGGGAACCCGCTCTCAGCGGCAGCGGCGAATCATCCGCGCATCTTTCCACCGCTGTTTGTCAACATGGTGCGCGCCGGTGAAGCGAGCGGCACGCTCGATGAAACGCTCGACCGGCTTGCCGACCATTTTGAAAAAATGCATCGGACGCGGCAAAAAATCGCCTCGGCACTCGCCTATCCGATTGCCGTTGCCATCGTTGCCACCGCGGTTGTCATTTTTTTGCTTGTCGCCGTTGTGCCAACGTTCGTCGAGATGTTCGCCGAGTTCCATGCTGAACTGCCGGCGATTACGAAGTTTGTGCTCAAAGCAAGCAGTGTGATGCAGCGGTATTGGTGGTCCGTCGTCCTGCTTTTTGCCGGCGTGTACGCATCGTTTGTGGTTCTTCGGCGGCAAAAGACAACGAAGTACTATTTGGATTATGCCGCCTTGCGGATGCCGATTTTTGGCACGCTCGTGCAAAAAGCGGCGCTTGCCCGCCTGACGCGGACGCTCAGCTCGCTTGTTGCAAGCTCGGTGCCGATTTTAGAGGCGCTTTCTATCGCCGGGCGCGTCGTGGAAAATGAAGTGATCGCATCTGTGCTGGCTGAAGCGCGAACCTCCCTCGAGCGCGGGCAATCGCTCTCGGAGCCGCTCCGCCGCCATTGGGCGTTTCCGCCGCTTGTTGCGCAAATGATCACGATCGGCGAACAGACCGGTGCGCTTGACGCCATGCTCGGCAAAGTCGCCGATTTTTACGAAGCGGAAGTCGATGCGGCCACCGACCGATTGAAATCGCTCATCGAACCGCTTATGATCGTGCTTCTCGCCGGCGTCGTCGGGACGATCGTCACTTCGATCATCGTGCCGATGTATGATATTTTCAACCATATTCAACAATAAAAAATAAGAATATATTTCTATTTTTCTTCCTATGTTGTATAATATAATAGGGAAAACAGGATAAAAATGAAAAAAAGGGAGAGTGAACTATGTTCAAACGGATGTTGAAAAACGAGCGCGGCTTGACGCTCATCGAACTGCTCGCCGTCATTGTCATTTTGGGGATCGTTGCGGCGATTGCCATTCCGGCGATCGGGGGGTTGATTGACAATTCGAAAAAAGACGCGCACGTTTCGAATGCGCAACAAATGATCAATGCAGCGAAAATCGCCGTGACGGCGGATAAGGATTTGATACCGGCGAATGGGAAGTATACACTTGTTACGCTTGGATACTTAGAAGATAAGGGATATTTAGAAACAGTAAAAGACCCGGATGGAGGCACCAATTCGTATGAAAAAGGTCCTACAGGTGCACAGCAAATGCAGACAAACTTGAGTAGTGATCCTAAGGCTAATTATTCTTACGTACTTATCAAAAATAATGATAATAAACTAAGTTACTTTGTCAAATTAATTAACAATGAACGGGGGGTACATAATAGTGGGGCAGCTGTCGAAGAACAAAATCTTAAACGCAGTGTAGTTGGGCCTGCGACGACCAACAACGCAAGTGGAAGTTAAGAAGATAGCTGGAAATAGAAAAAGCGTTAGGAATTAATATCTATGAATCAAATTGCCTTAACTTTGGTTTTCCTCTACTCCCTCCTCCTCGCCTCATTTTTCAACGTTGTCGGGCTGCGGGTGCCGGTCGGGGAGTCGATCGTCCGCCCGCGGTCGCATTGTCCGGCGTGCGGACGGACGCTATCGGCGGGGGAGCTCATTCCGGTTGTGTCGTATGTCGTGCAGCGCGGGCGGTGCAAAGGGTGCGGGGGGCGCATTTCTCCCCTTTACCCGGCGATGGAATTGGCCACCGCTGCCTTGTTTATGGCCGCGCCGATGTGGGTCGGCTGGAGCGGGCGGCTCGTTGTGGCGTGGACGTTGATCAGCTTGTTTACCATCATTGTCGTCTCCGATCTTCGCTACATGCTCATCCCCGACCGGGTGCTTTTGGTGTTTGTCGGTTTGTTTTTGGTTGAGCGGCTTGTGATTCCGTTTTTGCCGTGGGCCGATATGCTCCTTGGGGCGGCGGTCGGATTTTCGCTTTTATGGCTGATCGCCGTTTTGTCCAAAGGCGGGATGGGCGGCGGCGATGTGAAGCTGTTTGCCGTGCTTGGGTTTGTGCTCGGTTGGAAAATGGTGTTGCTCGCGTTTTTCTTGGCGACGTTGTACGGAACGGTGATCGGGCTTGTCGGCATGGCGTTGGGCCGCGTGCGGCGCGGAAAGCCGATGCCGTTTGCGCCGGCGATTGCGCTCGGGTCATTGACGGCGCTGTTTTTCGGTGATCAGCTTGTCGATGCGTATATGGATCTTTTTGTGTAAGGATGGGAAGAAAGGGGGCGAACGAGAATGACGTTATGGTGGGGAAAGTCCAAATATGTGAACATCGTCGTAAAAGATCATGCCATTCGCTATGTGGAAGTCAAGCTAGGGCATCCGCCTGAAGTGAAACGATGGGGCGAACGGGCATTGCCAGTAGGGGTTGTTCGCGACGGCCGCATCGTCGATGGGGAAACATTGGCCATGATTTTGGACGAATGCGTGGAGGAATGGAAAATAGACGGCCAACGCGCGCGCTTTGTCGTCCCTGATCCATTCGTCATGATCCGCAGTTTGCCCCTTCCTTCTCATTTGTCGGATGAAGAAATTCGCGGCTATTTATTTCTGGAGCTTGGCGAGTCGATTCCGCTTCCGTTTGCCGATCCGGTGTTTGATTATGTGGTGATGGAGAGAACGAGCGAGGCGGTGTCGATTTTGCTGTTTGCGGCGCCGGAAGAGGCGGTGTCGGAATACGCGGCGCTTTTGGAAGAAGCCGATTTGCGCCCGGTGGCCGCGGATGTATCGCCGCTTTGCGCTTATCGTCCGTTTTATGCGGCGGGACAAGCTGCGCCGGACGATCATATTTTGCTTGTGCAGTTTGACGAATCCGCCGTGAATTTGAGCGTGTTTCATCGTCATTTGCCGTTGTTTATGCGCCATTTGCCGCTTGAAGCCTATCGTGACCGGACGGCGGCGATTGTGGATCCGTTCGTCGATGTGTATAAGGAAATGGAACGGATCATGAGCTTTTATTCGTTTTCCCTCCAACAAGGCAAACAGTCCATCACACGCCTGTTTCTCGCCGGCGATCATCCAGAGTTGGGCCATGTGTTCACGGCTTTGACAGAGCGGCTTGAAGTGCCTGTAGAACGGCTCAGCGCGTCTCTTGATCCGCTGCCGGACCGCTTTCATCTCGCCTGGGGATTGGCGTTGAAAGAAGGAAGGGCTGACGATGATCGCTGAAATCAATTTATTGCCGAAAAAAGAAACGAGGCAGCCGATCCGTCTCGTTTTGTTGTTCGGGGCGGCGCTGCTTCTCCTAGCCGGTTCGGTGCTGTATTGGTTGATCGATCGTGCGGATCATCGCCAGGCCATGTTGGAGGCGGAATTAAAAAAAGTGCGAGCGGAGCAAGATGTACTGGCGGCGAAAATGAAAAATATAGACGAACAGAAGGAGCAAGAAGAGCTGGCGAAGGCGGTGAAATGGGCGGAACGCTATCCGCTGAAATCAGTGCCGTTGCTGCGGGCATTGACAAAGCAGCTTCCCGAACGCGGATTCATGATGAATGTGACGTACTCGGATCGGACAAAGATGACGATGGTCGTCCAGTTTGATGCGCCGGAAGAGGCGGCCTATTATTTGGATCGATTAGAGAAAGTGAGAATGGTGAAAAACGTCAAACTGGTCAATGTGGCGGCGAACAGCGAGACGAGTGGCGAACCGGAAGATCATCAAGTCGTGCCAAGATATATGGCGCAATATGAGCTGGAGCTGCAACAGGCTGATGGGGAGGGAAAAAAATCATGAGCCGCTTTGGCAAATGGCCGCTTCTTGTTGCGGCAATGGCTGCGGTCACCGCGCTTTTGTTTGCGGCCGCCTATTCATGGCTGGTCATGCCTCGCTACAGCCAGCTCGAGCAGATGGAGCAAACGGTGCAAAGCGAGAAAAAGGTGCTCGCCGCTTTGAAGCAAAAGCTGCCTCCTTCTTCAGAGGAAACAGCACAAACCGTTGCTTCATTGCAAAAAAAAGTCCCTGTCCATCCGCTTACGGACCAGTTGTTGCTCTTGTTTCAGAAAGCGGAATATATCGCTGACAGCCAGCTGGTGAGCGTCAATTTTTCTGATGAAGGAGCAGCATCTTCACAGCAGAACGACAGTGGAACGAACAACGGAAGCGAAGGAAATCGAGCGGTTTCTCCGCCAAGCAGCATTCAATCCATCACCGCCCAACTGACCGTGCAGTCGCCTTCCTATTATCAGCTTGAACGGTTTTTAGAGGTGTTGGAGCAGTCGGAGCGCATCGTGGCGATTGAAGGGTTGACCGTCACTGGGCCTCCGGAGCTGATGTCCATCGCTGATGAAGTCCAACCGTTGACGTATTCGGTGACCGTTCGTGCGTTTTATGCTCCGAAGCTTGAGAAATGGAAACAGTTGTCTCCCGTTCGCGATGTTCCCCCGCCAAGCGGCAAAGACAATCCGTTTGCCGAAACGGCGCCAGCTTCCTAGCCGGCAAAGGAGGACACGCGATGATCATTCGCATGAAACGAGGGATGACCCTCATTGAGCTTTTGGCTGTGTTGGTGATCATCGGCATTGTGGCGATGATCGTCGGTCTTGCCATGTGGACGGTGATTGATCGGGCGCGCGAGCGGGCGTTTGTTTCTGATGCTTATGGCTTGTATGAAGCGGCGCGGCTGTATGTCGGCGCCGAGAAAGTGGAATTTTTGCCAGCCCGTTCTTCTGCCATATTGTCGTATGGAGAATTGGTGGGCAACGGTTTGCTGGATCCAATCGAAGATCCGTTCACCGGAAATGTATTGCCGCCGGAAACGAATCCATCGTACGTGCTTGCCACGAAGCGGGAAGACGGCGGGATCGATTACGCCGTTTGCTTGAAAGGCGAGACAAAGCAGCTTTGCACCTATGAGGGGCGCGAGCAGCCGATTCCTGTCGAAGCGCTGGGGACCGAGGCGATTCGCAACCGTTGATGTCGGAAAATGAAGAACAGAAGCGGGGACAAGACGACAAATGTCTTGTTCTTTTTTTTTCCGTTTGTGGTAAGATAGGCGAAAGAAATCGAAGTGTGAAGAAGGACGGTGGCCAAATGGACAAGCAGCGCATGCGCATTACGGTGAATATCAACGGCAAGCCCCGCCCATTTACCGTGGAGCGTTCGTCGGAAGGACGGCCGTCCGAGGAGTCGGGTGGATATCCGTTGGACAGCCATCTAGGGAAAGGACAGCGAGCCAAAAACGAGGCGGATGACAGCCGCCAAGTGAGCGCGTTTCAAAAAGGCGGGCCATCCGCAGGCAAGCCATCAACAGGCCTGTGGTTTACGGAGGATGGGCAAGTTCGGGAAGATGTTGAAACGACGGGTTGGGAAGAGGCGGCCGCCCTTGAGGCGGATGAACGGGTCATTTCCGAGGCGATGCAACAAAAGAAAAGCGGCAGACGTCGGCCATGGCGGCTCCCGGCTCAAGCCAAGTCGCTGCTTGCCGCCGCGTTGGTCGCTGCGTTGGTCGGCATGGCGTTTGGCATGACGGTGCTGCACATCATTCCGAAGGAAAAATCTGCTTCGTCGCCGGCATCTGAAGCGATGACGGAATTGACAAAGCCTGAAACGGCGGCGGGAGGAGAAGGGAGAGAAAGCGTCATACGAGCGCCGTTTTCCATTGCGGTCATTCAAGCTGGCGTCTATTCGAATGCGGCGGCGGCCAAGCAGGCGTCCGAATCGATCAAAACAGCAGGCGTGCCGGTCGTCGTCGCGGGGCAAAAACCGGCAGCGCTCTATATCGCCGTCGGCGCGGATAAGGAAACGTTGCGGACGGTCAACGACCAATATCGCCAAAGGGTGCCAAGCACGTATGTCAAAGAGCTGTCGTTTGCCGCCGAAGCGGCGGCGCGCCGGTCGGAGGCCATCCAAAAAGGGGAGGTTTTGTATGAAAACATGGCAGCGGTCTCCGCGGCTTTGCTTGGCGGCAGGAAAGCAGGAGAAGATGACTGGCAGGCGCTTCAAAAGGCGTATGACGCGTTAGAAAAAAGCAACGCTTCAAGCGACAAAACAGTCGGTCGGTATGTTGAAGCGCTGAAGCAGGCGTATGCCGCCCTTGCCGCATACAAAGAGCAACGGGATGAAGCGCTGTTGGCCAAAGCCCAGCAACAGCTGCTCGAGGCGCTCGCCGCTTATATCGAATTGGTGCCGCTAGGGAGCTAGAAGCCCCGTTTTTTTTTTGCCTATTGCATAAGAATTTCCGATTTTTCGTTTCTATATTTATCTCCATACAAGTCGACTATGATATAACGTGGCGAGTGATCGGCTGGATGTAAAACAAAATTTCAACTTATATAGATGGCAACGAAAACGTTTCACATATCCTTGACGGAAAAGACGTTTGTCCATTTTTCGACTGTCGAAGGCAAGCCTGTGGCTTGGAAGACCGAACAACCACCCGCTTCACAGACCCATACATGGGTCTGAAAGCGGCGTTGTTCGGTCGCCCGACAGTCGATCAAATGCCTAGTAAAATTTGCAAATGTTCATGCTTCAAATTGCATCTATACAGAAAATTGCCTTTCACCGCAAAATTTGCTACGATACAAGTGAATCTTCCGAACCGAAACGAGCGAAAGGAGAATGAGCGATGCCTCCACGGTTCGTGCTTGCATCCCGCTCCCCGCGCCGCAGGCAGATCCTCGAGCTGGCCGGCTGGCCGTTTGATGTGCAGGAAAGCCATGCCGATGAGACGATTCCCCCCGGAACGCCCCCTGATGAAGCTGTCCAACTGCTTGCCCGCCGGAAAGTGGAGGCGGTGATGTCCTCTTTTCCCGACGCGTATGTTCTTGGCGCTGATACGATCGTTGTGTGCGACGGCCGCTTGTTAGGGAAGCCGCGCACGGAAGAAGAAGCATTCGCCATGTTGCGGCTCTTGTCCGGGCGGACGCATGACGTATGGACCGGTGTCGCCATCGCACTCCCTCATGGTGTCATCACATCGTTTGCGGAAAAAACAGCCGTCACGTTTTGGGAGCTCGATGACGAGGAAATTGCCGCCTATATTGCGACCGGGGAGCCGATGGACAAGGCGGGGGCGTATGGCATCCAAGGCCGCGCCGCCCTGTTTGTCAAACGGATCGAAGGCGACTATTTGACGGTCGTCGGCCTGCCGCTGTCGCGGACGGTGAGGGAATTGCGCCGGCTCGGGTGGCCGCCGGCATAGATGAAAGCACAGGCGGCCGCTGTCTGGAGCTTTTTGGCAAAAGAACGCCCCCGCAAACGGATTCTGCTGTCGTACCGAGGGGCGGTTCAAGCCTCTCCATCTGATGAAGCAAAAGAAAAAAAGGGGGAGTATGATGGCGTGGATGATCCGCGATGTGCCGAAAGACAGCCGGCCGCGTGAACGGCTGCTGTCATCAGGGCCAGAAAGTTTATCCGACCATGAACTGATCGCCATTTTGTTGCGCACGGGCACGAAGGAGGAGTCGGTCGTGCAGCTCGCCCAGCGTCTCCTTCGCCATTTTGAGGGGCTGAGGTCGCTCAAAGACGCAACGGTCGAAGAAATGACGAACATCAAAGGGATCGGGCCGACGAAAGCCGTGCAAATTTTGGCGGCGCTCGAGCTCGGCCGACGCATCCACCAGTCCGGCTGCGCCGACCGCTATGTGATTCGTTGCCCGGAAGACGGAGCGAAATACGTCATGGAAGATATGCGCTTTTTATCGCAAGAACATTTTGTCGCCATTTATTTAAATACGAAAAATCAAGTCATCTACCGCAAAACGGTGTTCATCGGCAGTTTAAACGCCTCGATTGTCCATCCGCGCGAAGTGTTTAAAGAGGCGATCAAACGTTCCGCCGCCTCCGTCATTTGTGTGCATAACCACCCTTCTGGCGATCCGACTCCAAGCCGCGAAGACATCGATGTGACGAAACGGCTCGCGGAATGCGGCCGCATCATCGGCATCGAGCTCTTGGATCACCTCATCATCGGCGATCAAAAATTCATCAGTTTGAAAGAAAAAGGCTACGTCTAGCGGTTCTCATTTTTTGTCGAATCAGTTATAATATCAACTATGGGTTTTTCCGAATCCGTTCGGGCGGTGTTGTACAATTTATAAATGACTTGACATCCGATCCATGTTGTCAATAGAAAATCATATGCATTTCGTTTCGGAAAGGAAGATCGATCATATGTTTGGAATTGGGACGAAAGATCTCGGGATTGATTTAGGAACAGCGAATACGCTCGTTTATGTGAAGGGAAAAGGGATCGTTTTGCGCGAGCCGTCGGTTGTCGCCATTCAGCGCGACACGAAGCAAATCGTCGCCGTCGGCAATGAAGCGAAAAACATGATCGGGCGCACGCCGGGCAACATCGTGGCGCTTCGTCCGATGAAAGACGGCGTCATCGCCGATTATGAAACGACGGCGACGATGATGAAATATTTCATTCGCAAGGCCGTCAAAACGAAAGGGTTGTTTGCCAGCAAGCCGTATGTGATGGTATGCGTGCCGTACGGCATCACAGCCGTGGAGGAGCGCGCGGTCATCGATGCGACTCGCCAGGCTGGAGCACGCGATGCCTATACGATTGAAGAACCATTTGCGGCCGCGATCGGCGCCAATTTGCCGGTGTGGGAGCCGACCGGGAGCATGGTCGTCGACATCGGCGGCGGTACGACTGAAGTGGCCGTGATTTCGCTCGGCGGCATCGTGACGAGCCAGTCGATTCGCATCGCCGGCGATGAAATGGATGAGGCGATCATTCAATACATCCGAAAAACGTACAATTTGATGATCGGAGAACGGACGGCGGAGGCGATTAAAGTCGAGATCGGCTCAGCCGGAAATCCGGAAGGAATCGGAAACATGGAAATTCGTGGCCGCGACTTGCTCACTGGGCTGCCAAAAACGATCGAAATCAGCGCCGAGGAAGTGGCTGAGGCGCTTCGCGACACGGTTTATGCCATTGTGGAATCCGTGAAAAACACGCTTGAAAAAACGCCGCCGGAGCTAGCGGCCGACATTATGGATCGCGGCATCGTCCTGACGGGCGGCGGAGCTTTGTTGCGCAATTTGGATAAGGTCATCAGCCAAGAAACGGATATGCCGGTCATCGTCGCCGAAAATCCGCTTGACTGCGTGGCCATCGGCACAGGAAAAGCGCTCGACCACATCGACTTGTTCAAAAACAAGGCGAGAGACCATCGCTGACAGCAAGAAGGTGCCGACGCATGCCACAGTTTTTCGGAAATAAGCGCCTCATTTTTTTGCTTGTCAGCATCGTCATTCTCGTCATGTTGATCGGGTTTTCGCTGCGCAGCCGCGAGCAACTGACGTGGCCGGAGCAGTTTGTAAAAGATACGGTCGGTTTTGTTCAGCTTCTGTTTGGGAAGCCCGCCCAGCAAGTCGCGGGCTTCTTTGAAAATGTGAGCGATCTTCGCCGTACATATAAGGAAAACGAACTGCTGAAGGCAAGACTTGAGGAATATGCGGCGCTTGAGACCGAGGTCGAGGCGCTGCGGCAAGAAAACGAACGGCTGCGCGCGTTGCTCGATAAAAAAGAGAGCTTGCGTGATTTTGTTTCGATTCAGGCGACGGTGATCGGGCGGAACCCGGATCGTTGGCGGGAAACGATCATCATCAACAAAGGCGAGCAACACGGCGTGAAAAAAGATATGGCCGTCATTACCCCGGCTGGACTTGTCGGCAAAGTGCAGCATGCTTCCCAATTCACATCCACCGTCCAGCTGTTGAGCGCGCTTGACCAAAACAACCGCATTTCCGCGTATGTCCAAGGAAACGAAAATGTATTCGGCTTAATTGAAGGGTATGACAGCAAACGACGCGAACTGATCCTTGGCGAAATTCCAATTGACGCCAAAGTGAAGGAGAAGCAAAAAGTATTGACTTCCGGCCTCGGCGGCGTGTTTCCAAAGGGATTGCCGATCGGTGAAGTGACGGAAGTCAAACCGGATCAGTACGGGCTGACGCAAGTCATCTATGTCAAGCCGTTTGCCAACTTGTACGATGTGGACGACGTTATGATTGTGAAACGGACGATCGATGCAACACTGCAAGAAGAGGAGGAGGCAAAGTGAATAAGTGGCGTCTCCCTTTCCTTGCGGTGTTATGTTTTGTCAGTGAAAGCATTTTGGTTGATGTATGGCCGAAAGGCGATGTATACATCCGGTATTTTTTTGTTCCCCGCTTTTTTCTCATTTTTTTGGTGCTGATGGCTGTGCACTTCGGCGGAACGCGGGCGATGGGATACGGGGTTGTTTTCGGGTTTCTGTATGATTGCGTCTATACGGAGCTGCTCGGCGTTTACGCGTTTGCCTATGCGCTCATCGCCTATGGAGCGGGCAAAGTGATGAGATGGTTTCACCAGAACTGGCTCGTTCTTTTTTTGTTGTCGTTGTTGGCTGTCGCGGTGCTTGACAGTTATGTGTACGGCATCCAGCTGTTGATCGGACGGACGGATTGGCCGTTTGCCGTCTTTTGGGGGCGCCGCTTATGGCCAACGCTGCTGTTAAACGCCGTGTTTTTGCTCGTCTTTTTGCACCCGCTTGAACGGTGGATGGCAAAAATTCGCCGGTCGGAGCAGGAAGAATAAAAGAGGAAAAACGGCCCGTTTTGTAGAATTATTCGTTGGGGTGAACGTTGTGGCAAAGCAAAAGCAGCAGTACGTGACGATTAAAGGGACGAAAGACGGGCTGACGCTGCAGTTGGATGACCGCTGTTCGTACGAGGACTTGTTGAAAGAAATCGAAGAGCGGCTCATCAAACGCGCCGGCGTTGCGCCAAACAGTCCGCTCGTCTCCGTGCATCTCAAAGTCGGGAACCGTTACTTGACGCCCGAACAAGAAGAGGAGCTGCGCGCGCTCATCCGCCGTTCCAAAAACTTGGTCGTCGATTCAATCGAAAGCAATGTCATATCGAAAGCGGAAGCGCTCGAATGGGTGCAAAAAATGAAAATTTCGGCTGTCCCGCGCATCGTCCGTTCCGGGCAAGTGCTTCATGTCGAAGGGGATTTGCTGCTGATCGGCGACGTCAACCCTGGCGGAACAGTCATCGCCGGGGGGAACATTTTCATCCTCGGTGCTTTGCGCGGCATTGCTCATGCTGGGTATAGTGGAAACAAAGAAGCTGTCATCGCCGCGTCGGTGATGAAGCCGATGCAGCTGCGCATCGGCGATGTGATGAACCGCGCTCCCGACTACAAAACGGACGAAGGAAATGAAATGGAATGCGCTTATGTTGATGAACATAACCAGATTGTTGTCGACCGCTTGCAGCTGCTCATGCATTTGCGGCCGAATTTGACGCGCTTAGAAAGGAGAATGTGACCGTGGGAGAAGCGATCGTCATCACTTCCGGGAAAGGCGGCGTCGGCAAAACGACGACGACCGCGAACCTTGGGACGGCCCTTGCCATTTTGGGGAAGCGGGTGTGCCTGGTCGATACGGACATCGGGCTGCGCAACCTTGATGTTGTGCTGGGGCTTGAAAACCGCATTATTTACGACTTAGTCGATGTCGTCGAAGGGCGCTGCACCGTGCAAAAGGCGCTTGTCAAAGATAAGCGGTTCGAGAACCATTTGTATTTGCTGCCGGCTGCGCAAACGAGCGATAAATCGGCGGTCAATCCGGGGCAGATGAAAGAGCTGATCGAGCAGCTGAAGCAAGAATACGACTATGTGCTCATCGACTGTCCAGCTGGCATTGAGCAAGGATACCGCAACGCCGTCGCCGGCGCGGATGAGGCGATCGTCGTCACGACGCCGGAAGTGTCGGCCGTCCGCGACGCCGACCGCATCATCGGCTTGCTTGAAGCGGAAGAGCACGTCAAGTCGCCGCGCTTGATCATCAACCGCATTCGCAGCCATATGATGAAAAACGGAGATATGCTCGATGTCGATGAAATCGTCATGCATTTGTCGATCGAGCTGCTCGGCATTATTGTCGACGATGAAAACGTGATCAAAGCGTCGAACCGAGGCGAACCGATCGTGCTCGACCCTAACAGCAAGGCGTCGATCGCTTACCGCAACATCGCCCGCCGCATCCTCGGCGAATCGGTGCCGCTGCCGCCGCTTGAGGAAGAGGAGAAGGGGCTGTTTTCAAAGATTCGGAAAATATTTAGTTTGAAATAATAGAGTTGGCGCAAGAAGGCCGTTGAATGGGCCTTCTTTTTTTATTCATAATTGTTGTGCTGTTTGGAATTCCTGATCTGTAACAACGGAAGCAGATGGTATCGATCGGTTGCGGCGCTCAGCCGAAACGTTGGTGTGAAACCGTTTGAGGGATTTGTTCGCGGACGTGTTCGGCGAGGCGCGGCGAAAAACGCTCGTTCATATTCCATGAGGTTGTCTCATAAATTAGTACAAACGTTGTTGGAAAGGTGGAGGGGGGACGTATGGATCGACGCGTCCGTGAGATGAAAAAACGCATTGAAAAACGAAGAAGGGAACGTCAATATAAGGGGCAGGATCCAAAAGAATCTAGATGGAGCGCCGCTGATGAGGAGCGGTACGGGCTGCCGGTCGTTACGTACGACCGCTATTCGTTTGAATCGGGGCCGCACCCGCTGTTCCGCAAAGAGTGGTTTCTTTTTCAAACGCTCATCGCCGCTTGCCTTGTGCTCGTCACCGCCATTTTGTTCAAACATCCGTCCGCTTCGCTCGAGCCGGCCCGGCAGTTTGTCGCTCGGACGATGGAGACGGAATTTCAGTTCGCCGCTGTCTCGGCTTGGTATGAACAAACGTTTGGCGAGCCGCTCGCTTTTTTTGCCCCGAAAAAGGAAGAAAAGGTGAAAACGGCTTCATCCTATGCAGTGCCGGCTTCTGGACGGATTCTCGAAAGTTTTGAAAAAAACGGGGAGGGTGTGACGATCGAAACTGAGAATGGAGCCAAAGTGGAAGCGATGAAAGAAGGGATCGTCACCTTTGCCGGCATGAAAGAGAATCTCGGGAAAACAGTCGTCATTCAGCATGCCGACGGCAGCGAGACGTGGTATGGCCATTTAGGGACGATATCGGTGAAACTATACGATTTTGTCGAAATGGGAAAAGAGATCGGCACCGTCCAAGCGAGCGAAACGGATAACCAAAAAGGGCTGTTTTATTTTGCCATTAAGCAGGGAGATAAATTTATTGACCCCATCCAGGTGATCTCCTTTGAATAAGTATATCGGGCTGCTTGGCAAACTGCATGTTCATCCGTTGTTATGGCTGATCGGCGGCATGGCGGTGCTGACCGCCCATTTTAAGCAGCTTTGTTTGCTGTTTTTTATCGTCCTTGTTCATGAGCTCGGCCATGCGGCGGCCGCGGCGTTTTTTTCGTGGCGGGTGAAACGGATTTTGCTGCTGCCGTTTGGCGGGGTAGCGGAAGTGGAAGAGCATGGAAACCGGCCGTTTCGCGAGGAGTGGATCGTGACGCTCGCCGGGCCGGCGCAGCATCTTTGGCTCGGGGCCGCAGCGTGTTTTTTCTGGAAGGCCGGTTGGATGGATGACGGGAGCTGGGAATTGTTTTTTCACTATAACGTTGCTGTCTTCGGGCTGAACCTGCTGCCGGTTTGGCCGCTTGATGGCGGCAAACTGTTGTTTTTGCTGCTTTCGTATCGCCGCCCGTTCAGTGAGGCGCACCGGAATATGGTTGCCATCTCAGCGGCGATGCTCGTTGCCGGCGTGATCCTTTTGCTCGTCGCGGTGCCGCGCCAGTTGGAGTTGTGGGTGATCGCCGCTTTTTTGGCGCATGCCGTCTGGCAGGAGTGGAAGCAGCATCCGTATATCGTGATGCGCTTTTTGCTTGAACGGTATTACGGAAAAAAAGGCGACTATACAAGGCTGCAGACAATCACCGCCTCCGCCGAGGAGCGCATCTCGGCCGTGCTGCACCGCTTTTACCGTGGACAAAAGCATGCGATCGAGGTCACTGGCGGGAGCGGCGAGCGGATGACGCTCGATGAAAATGAGCTGCTGCATGCGTTTTTTGCGGAAAAGCGGACCGACGCGCCACTAGGTGCACTCATTTATTAAAGCGGCGACCGCCGCTTTTTTGTTGGCTTTTGTGGGGAAAATAGTGGTTGACGATAGGCTGTTTCTATGTTATTATAAATGACGTTGTAGACTTTTTGTCCCTTTCGGAAAGGACAAAAGAGGGCGGCTGTCGCAAAAAGACGCACCCGTACTACAACCGCTCAGCGCGGGTTGTGAAGCGTTCCATTCGGAACCGCCTTGACGCTGGCGAGTCTGAGTATTATGAAGGAGGTGCGATGCATGTACGCAATTATCGAAACTGGTGGCAAACAATTGAAAGTGGAAGAAGGCCAAGAAATTTACATTGAAAAATTGGATGCCAATGAAGGCGATACGGTCACGTTTGACAAAGTGTTGTTCATCGGCGGGGAAACGGTGAAAATCGGAAACCCGACGGTCGAAGGCGCAACCGTGACGGCGAAAGTGCAAAAACATGGCCGGCAAAAGAAAATCATCGTCTTCAAATATAAAGCGAAAAAGAACTATCGCCGCAAACAAGGCCACCGTCAGCCGTACACCAAAGTCGTGATCGAAAAAATCAACGCATAAGATGATTCGCGTCACGATTGAACGGGAGGCGGACGGCTGCATTCGCGCGTTTACGATGGAAGGGCATGCCCATTTTGCGAAACGCGGAGAGGACATTGTATGCGCCGGTGCTTCGGCGGTTTCGTTCGGCACGATCAACGCCATTGAGGAGCTCACCGGCGTCCGCCCGAATGTGTCGCTCGGCCAAGACGGCGGCTATCTTCGCTGTGAGCTTCCGGAGCTGGAAGAAGCAGCGACGGCAGAAAAAGTGCAGCTTTTGCTCAAAGCGATGGTCGTCTCGCTGAAGACGATCGAACGCGATTACGGAAAATTCATCCGTGTAACATGGAAGTAGCAGGAGGTGACTGCCATGCTGAGACTCGATTTGCAATTTTTCGCTTCGAAAAAAGGGGTCGGTTCGACGAAAAACGGCCGCGACTCGATCGCGAAACGCCTTGGCGCGAAACGCGCTGACGGCCAATTCGTCACGGGCGGCTCGATTTTGTACCGCCAACGCGGAACGAAAGTCCATCCGGGCTTGAACGTCGGCCGTGGCGGCGATGACACGCTGTACGCCAAAATCGACGGCATCGTCCGTTTTGAACGGCTCGGCCGCGACCGCAAACGCGTGAGCGTCTATCCGGTCAGTCAAGAAGCGTAATATTGTTTCGAAAAACTCTAACCGTGGCGGTTAGAGTTTTTCTTTTTCCCCTCGAAAAACCGCTCCCGTTCGCTGTCAGAAAATGCTATAGTAAAAGTAAACTGTCCTCTCTAAAAAGGGAGAAGGAAACAACAGGCGGCGCGGGAAGCTGCGCTGCATTGAATAGGGGAGCGTTGCATGGAAAAGCGATGGACTGTCGTCGAAGTGATGCGCCATGCCCGCCATGACTGGCTGAACAAAATCCAGCTCATTAAAGGCCATTTGGCGCTCAATAAAGTGGAGCGGGTGCAAGAAATCATCAACGGCATTATCGGCGAAGCGCAGCAGGAAACGCGGTTAACGAACTTAAAGGCCGAACGGTTTGCTGAGCTGATGATGACGTACAACTGGGAGCCGCACCCGATTTTTCTTGAGTATGAAATTGTCGGCGGCGAGGCTGATTTGTCGCCGTATGACGAACAATTGAGCGAATGGTGCCGCCGGTTTTTTCGTCTGCTTGAGGCGCAGGCCGATGAGCAGGCGGAAAACCATTTATGCGTGACGATTGAGATTGCGGATGGGCGGGTGGGGCTCTTTTTTGACGGCCGCGGCGCATGGCGGGATGGTGATGCCATTCGCGCCTGCCTCGAGCGCTGTGAGCCATCAGCACCGCTTCGGCTCGTGTCGTTTGCTGTCGGGGCGGACGAATTGACGGTGGAGCTCGAGCTGCCGCTCGGCTCCGGGTCGCCTTATTGGTAAGCACATATTGACAGCATTGAATTGGCTCTGTATACAATAATAAATATTAGCTACACTCATTTTGTCATGATGGAAGCGAATCGGAGGAACAGCCATGTTTGTCGATCAAGTGAAAATTTATGTAAAAGGCGGGGACGGCGGCAACGGCATGGTCGCGTTCCGCCGGGAAAAATACGTCCCGAAAGGCGGTCCGGCCGGCGGGGACGGCGGCAAGGGCGGCGACGTCGTCTTCGTCGTGGACGAAGGGCTGCGAACGCTAATGGATTTTCGCTACCAGCGCCATTTTAAAGCGCCGCGTGGCGAAAACGGCATGTCGAAAAACCAGCATGGGAAAAATGCGGAAGACCTGCTCGTCAAAGTGCCGCCTGGGACGGTCGTTATCGATGCCGATACAAATGAGGTGCTCGCCGATTTGACGGAAGCCGGACAGCGGTTTGTCGTCGCCAGAGGCGGGCGCGGCGGGCGCGGCAACACCCGGTTCGCGACTGCGGCCAATCCGGCGCCGGAAATCGCCGAAAACGGCGAACCGGGCGAAGAGCGAAACGTCATTTTGGAATTGAAGCTGCTTGCCGATGTCGGGCTTGTTGGCTTCCCAAGCGTCGGCAAATCGACGTTGCTGTCGGTTGTTTCCGCCGCGCGGCCGAAAATCGCGGAATATCATTTTACAACGCTTGTGCCCAACCTAGGTGTTGTCGAAACAGAAGACGGCCGCAGCTTTGTCATGGCCGACTTGCCGGGGCTGATTGAAGGCGCCCATCAAGGGGTGGGGCTTGGGCATCAGTTTTTGCGCCATATTGAACGGACACGCGTCATCGTCCATGTCATCGACATGGCGGCGGTGGAAGGACGCGACCCGTATGACGATTACGTCGTCATCAACGAGGAGCTGAAACAGTACAATTTGCGCTTGACCGAGCGGCCGCAAATTGTTGCCGCCAATAAAATGGACATGCCAGGTGCCGAAGAAAACTTGCGCCGCTTCAAAGAGAAAGTCGGCGAGGCGGTGCCGATCTTTCCAATTTCAGCCGCGACAAGGCAAGGGGTGCGCGAGCTTTTGTTTGCCATTGCGGATTTATTGGAAACAACGCCGGAGTTCCCGCTCCATGAACCGGAAGAGCCGGCTGTGCAGCGTGTCGTCTATAAGTATGAGAAAGAGAAGCCGCCGTTTACGATCACCCGCGGCAGCGACGGAGCGTTTATTCTATCTGGCGATAAAATCGAAAAGCTGTTGAAAATGACCGATTTTTCGCGTGAAGAATCGGTGCGCCGCTTCGCCCGCCAGCTGCGGGCCATGGGGGTGGACGATGCGCTGCGCGAGCGCGGGGCGCAAGACGGCGACACCGTCCGGCTGCTCGATTACGAGTTTGAGTTTGTCGACGACTGGGATGAACGGTAAAAAGCGGGGGAAGGTGCGGTGGAGAAAAAATTTTACTTGGTGCGCGAAGATGTTCTGCCGGAAGCGATGAAAAAAGTCGTGCTGGCTAAGCAGCTGCTTGAGCGGAAAAAAGCCGCCTCGGTCGCCGAGGCGGCGCAACTTGCGAACATCAGCCGCGGCGTCTTTTACAAATACCGCGACGCCATTTTTCCGTTTCAGGCGGTGACGAAAGAAAATATCGTGACGTTGTTTTTCCATTTGGAAGACCGCTCGGGCACGCTGTCACAGCTGCTTGGCGTCGTGGCGGCGGCCGGCTGCAACGTGTTGACGATTCACCAGACGATCCCGCTGCAAGGGCGGGCGAACGTGACGCTTTCCGTCAGTACGAACGATATGCATGAAGACATCGATGACCTGTTGGGGAAGTTGAGAAGGCTTGAATTTGTCGAAAAAGTGGAAATTGTCGGTTCAGGAGTGTATTAAAGCAAGGGAGAGGCAAGCGAAATGAAAATCGGCTATTTAGGACCGAAGGCGACGTTTACCGAAGCGGCGGTCGCGGCGCTGTTTCCGTCGGAGCCGCGCGAGCCGTACAATACGATTCCCGACTGCATCGACGCCGCCGCCGCTGGGGAAATTAAGGCGGCCGTTGTGCCGCTTGAGAATGCATTGGAAGGGTCGGTCAACTTAACGCTCGATTATTTGATTCATGAACAGCCGCTGCCGATCATCGGCGAAATTGTCGTCCCAATCGAGCAGCATTTGCTTGTGCACCCGTATCATGCCCCACACTGGCGCGAAGTGAAAGAGGTGTACTCGCACGCACACGCCATCGCCCAATGCCGCAAATTTTTACATACGGTGCTCAAAGGCGCCAGTCAAGTGCCGATGACATCGACGAGCGCTGCCGCCAAATTTGTGAGCGAACACCCCCACTTGCCGGCGGCCGCGATCGCCAACCGGCTCGCTGCCAACGAATATGGGCTGGTGATCGTCCAAGAGAATATTCACGACTATGACTACAACCATACGCGCTTCATCGTTGTCAGCCGGCGGAATGAGCCGCTTTCGCCCAACTCGCCGCTTTATGCCGGCGACAAAACGACTGTCGTTGTGATGTTGCCGCAAGACCATCCTGGCGCGCTCCATCAGGTGCTGTCGGCGTTTGCCTGGCGGCGGCTCAACTTGACGAAAATTGAGTCGCGTCCGGCGAAAACAGGTCTCGGAAACTACTTTTTCATCATTGATATCGACGCGCCGCTCGACGAGGTGCTCATTCCGGGAGCGATCGCCGAAATCGAAGCGCTCGGCTGCACGGTGCAGCTGTTGGGCAGTTATCCATATTATTTTGCCTAAAACAGGTGAAAAACGCGAACGGTGTGTTCCTGTCCGCGTTTTTTTCTTTACGTGCATGCGGTTTCCGTTTAGGCTTCAATTAAAAAGCCGGCTTGTTTCAAAGCGTGGCAGGCGGCATCCAGTTTCAGCGGTGAGTCGGCCTCAAGCGTATGCAAATGCGTCCCATCCGTCAACTGAAGCAAATACGACGATTTCGTCGCTTCGATTTTGGCGATAAACTGGTCCACTTCCAGGCGGTTGCTGACCATGATCGACGCGGTCAAGTCGCCGTAGACCGGATGTTCGATTTTGACGTCTTTCACCGTCACGCCGCAGTCCACGAGCAAATACAGCTCTTCTTTCGTCCGCTCGGGTGTATGGAAGCAGGCGACCGTTCGCGTATACGTTTTGGCCGGCTCAGCCGGCTTTAAATACAGATATCCTTGGCTTGTCGCGATAATCGGTTCGTTGCGCGCCTTTAACAGCGAAATGTCTTGGACGATCACCTGGCGGCTGACGTTCGTTTTCGCCGCCAACTCGGCGCCGGTAAGCGGTGTGTCGCTTTCTTTCAGCCACTGCAAAATGAGCTGGCGCCTTGCTTCCCCTAAAATTTTCTTTTCCTCCTTCATCCTGTCCATCCCCCCTTTTGCGGCAAGATCATCTGTTCGAGCGTGGATACGAGTTCGTCAATGTCAGATTGTGTCGTCGCCATGCCGAAGGAGATGCGGACGAACTGCTTCGCTTCTTCCGGCGTTTTTCCGACGGCGAGCATCGTCCGCGACGGCGCCTGCTGTCCAACCTGGCAGGCGCTGCCGGTGGAAATGGCGATGCCGGCGCGGTTGCATTCGAGCATCACCAGCTGCCCGTCCAACCCGTTAACGGTCAAACCGACAATGTGGGCGAGCCGGTAGTCGGGATGGCCTTCGACCGTGATCGGCAGCTGTTTGACGGTGATGGCGTCAAGCAGCCGGCGGCGCAGCCGTTCGAAGTGCGCTTGCTCGCTTTCCATCCGATCGTACAGCTGCTTTGCGGCTGTGATGAAGGCGGCGATGCCCGGCACGTTGACCGTTCCCGGGCGAAAGCCGGATTCATGCGTCGCTCCCCGAAACACCGGACTCCAATGGCGGCGCGGATCGATATACACCGCTCCGACGCCTTTCGGCCCGTACACTTTATGGGCGGACACCGAGATGCTGTCAATCGCCATGGCTTTGACGTCTAGCTGTATTTTAGCAAAAGTTTGGACGCAATCGCTATGGAAAAGGACGCCGCGCGCCCGCAGCAGGCGGCCGATGTCGGCAAGCGGCTGGGTGGTGCCGATTTCCGAGTTGGCGTGCTGGATGGAAGCGAGAATCGTCTGCGGCGTGATCGCCCGCTCCAAATCTTCGAGACGGATGCGTCCAAAACGGTCGACCGGCAAGTAAGTGACACGGTACCCCTCTGTTTCCAACTGTTTGAACAGATGATGGAGAGAGGCGTGCTCGATTTCCGTCGTAATCAAATGATTTCCGTTCTGCCGGCGGGCGGCGACGAGCGAACGGACCGCGAGCACGTTCGCTTCCGTGCCGCCGCTTGTGAAATACACCCCTTCCGCTTCCCCGTTGATCATGGCGGCCAACTCGCGCCGGCATAAGGTGAGCAGTTGTTTTGCTTTCGTTCCGATGTCATGCAGGCTGCTTTCGTTGCCAAAATAAACAGCTGCTGCTTCGGCGTAGGCCGCAATGGCTTCTTGGCACATCGGTGTAGTCGCTGCATAGTCCAAATAAATCATCGTTTCCCGCCTCACTTCATTTTTTTCAGCCAACCTCTTGCCATTAGTTTAAATATGTGTAAATATAGATGTCAAGACAGGAGGAAAGAAAGGAGCGTCCAAACATGGGAGAAGGCGGCGTTGTGATTGTCGGCAGCGGACTGGCGGCGTTAACGGTCGCTTACTATTTGCCGCGGCATGAAAATGTGATGATCTTCACAAAGAAAGGCCGATCGGACAGCAACTCATGGCGGGCGCAAGGCGGGGTGGCGGCGGCGTTGGCGGAAGGAGATGGTTGGCGCAGCCATTTTCACGATACAATGACCGCCGGTTGTCTCCATAACGATGAACGAATGGTTGAGCTCATCGTCCGCGAGGGGCCGGAGCGGCTGCAGGAATGGATGAACGCCGGCATGGCGTTTGATCTCGACGAATCAGGCCGGATTTCTGTCGGTCTTGAGGGCGGGCACAGCTTCCGCCGCATTTTGCATGCCGGCGGCGACCAAACCGGAAAGGCGCTCGTTTCGTTTTTGCTTCAGCAGCTGAATGACCGTGTGCCGATCGTCGAGGGGGAACAAGTGATTGACTTGTTGATCGAAGACGGCCGTTGCGTCGGGGTGAAAACGAAGCGGGAAGACGGCCGTGTTTCGGTCTGGCGTGCGTCCGCTGTCGTATTGGCGTCCGGCGGCTGCGCGGGGTTGTACACGTTTACTTCGAATGCGCCAACGGCAACAGGCGACGGCATTGCCATGGCGTATCGCGCCGGTGCGGCGGTGGCGGATATGGAGTTCATCCAGTTTCATCCGACGATGTTGGCCGCCATGGGAAAAGCGGTCGGGCTTGTATCGGAGGCGGTGCGCGGCGAGGGAGCGGTGTTAGAGACGGAAGACGGGCGGCGCGTGATGGACGGCGTCCATCCGCTTGGCGATTTGGCGCCGCGCGATATCGTCGCGCGCGCCATCGCTGCCGAGATTGACCGCGGCGGCTGCGTCTATTTGAATATTTCCGCTGTCCCCCATTTTCGCCGCCGCTTTCCCACGATTGCCGCGCTGTGCGAAGCGCATGGGATCGATTGGGAAGCCGGCCGGCTTCCGGTCGTGCCGGGCGCCCACTTTGTCATGGGCGGCATCGTCGTCAATGAGTGGGGGCAGACGACCGTACCGGGTTTATACGCTGTCGGGGAAGCGGCATGCACCGGCGTGCACGGCGCCAATCGGCTTGCCAGCAATTCCTTGCTTGAAGCGATTGTATTTGGCGCCCGCGCCGCCTGTTCGATCAGCCGCCGGGACGACTGGCCGGCGAAAGGAGGGCGCGCCCGAAGGTCCAATTGCCCATTCGGCCCGACGCTGCCGGAGCGGGCGTTGATTCGCGAACAGCTGTCTACACGCGTCGGCATCGTGCGTGATGGCAGCCGGCTTCGTGAGGCGGTTGATTGGCTGGAACAATTTTCTCTGCCGTATTGGCTTGAAGGTGATGTCGAGACGTTGGCGGCCGAGGACATCGAAACAGGGTATATGCTGCTTGCCGGGTGGCTGATCGCCTCTTCGGCGCTTCGCCGCACAGAAAGCCGCGGCGGCCATTACCGGAGCGATTTTCCGCATCCGCATCCGAGCTGGCAAGGGCGGCGCCTCGTGCGGACGAAAGAAGAATGGGCCTGTTTGCCGGCTGGACGGTGAATGAGCCAAGTGAACAAAGAGGGGGATGGGACATGAACGAGGTAAAGCTTGAGCAATTGCTGCGGCAGTTTTTTCTTGAAGATATCGGCGATGGCGATATCACATGTGAAACGGTTTTTCCCGCTGATGAGCGGGCGGCGGGCGTGTTTGCCGCGAAAGCGGACGGGGTCATAGCAGGCGTCGGCATCATTGCAGCCGGATATCGGCTGCTTGATCCGCGCGTCGAAGTATCGATTATGAAACGGGACGGCGAGCGGGTCGCAGCCGGCGAAGCGATCGCCGCTGCATCCGGCCCGGTCAGAGCGCTGTTGTCCGGCGAGCGCGTCATTTTGAATTTGCTTCAGCGCCTAAGCGGCATCGCCACCGTGACGCGCCAAGCCGTCGATTTGCTCGGTGACAGTCATACGCGCATTTGCGACACAAGGAAAACAACTCCCGGGCTGCGCATGCTTGAAAAGTATGCCGTCACGTGCGGGGGCGGCTACAACCATCGCTTTGGCTTGTATGATGGCGTCATGATCAAAGACAACCATATCGCCTTTTGCGGATCGATCGCCGACGCGGTCAAAGCGGTGCGGGAGCGGCTCGGCCATATGGTGAAAATCGAGGTGGAAACGGAAACGGAAGCGGAAGTGCTCGAGGCGGTCGAAGCGGGGGCAGACGTCATTATGTTTGACAACCGGACGCCGGATGAAGTGCGTTCGTTTGTCCGGCTCGTGCCAAAGCCGATCATCACCGAAGCGTCCGGGGGAATTACGCTCGCCAACGTAGCAGCGTACGGCGCGACCGGCGTCGACTACATTTCGCTCGGATGTTTAACCCATTCCGCTCGAGCGCTTGACATTAGTTTTGATTTACAATGACGGGGGGAGAAAATAATGAACGTACTGGAGCAGCTAAAACGGCTCGATGACATGCCAGAGCGCTATAGAACGATGGAAAAAAGCGAGCTCGAGGCCCGCGCTCGGTCGATAAAAGAGCGGCTCGGCCGCCGCTTGTTTATCCCTGGGCATCACTACCAAAAAGATGAAGTCATCCAGTTTGCCGGTGCGACCGGCGATTCGCTTCAACTGGCCCAACTGGCGGCAAAAAACGATGAAGCGGAGTATATCGTATTTTGCGGCGTCCACTTTATGGCGGAAACGGCCGACATTTTGACGAGAGAGGAACAAGTGGTCATTTTGCCCGATATGCGCGCTGGCTGTTCGATGGCCGATATGGCTGATCTTTTCCAAGTCGAGCGGGCGTGGGCAGCGCTCACGGATCTATTTGGCGAAACGATCATCCCGCTTGTGTATGTCAACTCGACGGCGGCGATTAAAGCGTTTGTCGGCCGCCATGGCGGGGCGACGGTGACGTCATCCAACGCGAAAAACATGGTCAAATGGGCGTTTTCGCAAAAAGAGCGGGTTTTCTTTTTGCCGGATCAACATTTAGGGAGAAACACCGCCTATGCGCTCGGCGTCAGTCTCGATGAGATGGCGGTCTGGGATCCGCGTGAAGAGTCGCTGCAATGCAGCGGGCCGGTTGACAATGTCAAAGTCATCCTTTGGAAAGGGCATTGCTCGGTGCATGAAAACTTCACCGTCCGGCAAATCGAACAAATTCGGAGGACGAAACCGGAAATGAACATTATCGTTCACCCGGAATGCAGCTGGGAAGTCGTCCAGCAGGCGGATTACGCCGGATCGACGAAATATATTATCGAAATGATCCGCAACGCCCCGCCCGGCAGTCAATGGGCCATCGGGACGGAAATGAACTTGGTCAACCGGTTAAAGAACGAACATCCGGATAAGGAGATTATTTCTTTAAATCCGTACATGTGTCCGTGTTTGACGATGAATCGGATTGATTTGCCGCATTTCGTTTGGGCGCTTGAATCACTGGAACAAGGTGTGGTCGTCAACCGCATCACCGTTCCGAACGAAGTGGCCTGTCAGGCGAAAGCGGCGCTTGACCGCATGCTTGCTCTTGCCTAGTTCCCCAACCCGGCGTGACGGAATCGCTTCCGTCCGGCCGGGGATTTTTTTATCATAAATGGGCGCTCATCGTCATACATTGTGTTGAAAGACGATATCGGGAAACAAGCATCGGTCGGATAGAGTGCAAACAGTATCGGTGTAGGAGGGGGAGCGGAGTGAAAATCCATATTGTTCAGAAGGGAGATACTCTTTGGAAAATAGCCCAAAAATATGGGGTTGATTTTGAACAATTGAAAAAAATAAATGGGCATGTAAGCGACCCGGATATGATTATGCCCGGAATGAAAATCAAAGTGCCGACGGCGGGAGTGCCGGTCAAAAAAGAAACAAAATGGCAGGCGCCGCCGAAAAAAGCGAAAATAGAAGAGCACCCATACGCGGAAGCCAAGCCGTTCGTTTCGATCGACATTGATACAGAGTTCGGCGCCGTTGCTCCAGAAGGCAAAACGCCGGCGAATGACGCACCGGCCAACGAAGCGTCGAAAGCGGTGGTGAAGGAAGCACCGAAGGCGCCGGTGAGCGAAGCGCCGAAAGCGGCAGTGAAGGAAGCACCGAAGGCGCCGGTGAGCGAAGCGCCGAAAGCGGCGGTGAAGGAAGCACCGAAGGCGCCGGTGAGCGAAGCGTCGAAAGCGGCGGTGAAGGAAGCACCGAAGGCGCCGGTGAGCGAAGCGCCGAAAGCGGCGGTGAAGGAAGCACCGAAGGCGCCGGTGAGCGAAGCGCCGAAAGCGGCAGTGAAGGAAGCACCGAAGGCGCCGGTGAGCGAAGCGCCGAAAGCGGCAGTGAAGGAAGCACCGAAGGCGCCGGTGAGCGAAGCGCCGAAAGCGGCGGTGAAGGAAGCACCGAAGGCGCCGGTGAGCGAAGCGTCGAAAGCGGCGGTGAAGGAAGCACCGAAGGCGCCGGTGAGCGAAGCGCCGAAAGCGGCGGTGAAGGAAGCACCGAAGGCGCCGGTGAGCGAAGCGCCGAAAGCGGCAGTGAAGGAAGCACCGAAGGCGCCAGTCAGCGAAACACCGAAAGCGACGGGGAAAGGGGAGCTGAAAGTACCTGTCAACGAAACACCAAACGCACCAGTAAATGAAACACCGAATGTGCCGGTCAATGAGGCGCCAAATGCCGCGAACGCCGAGGGAGCGAAAACGCCGACTGTCGAACCGCCGTTTGTGCATACGATCCCGCCGGCCGCTGCGTCCTCTCACGTTTCATTTGCCAAATCGTTGTCGAATCTGCCGCCGATTCCGCCGAAGCCGAGCAATATTTTACCTGGCATTATGAAAGAGGAAACAGGAGAAAGCCCGGATAAACTGAAAGGGGAGCAGATGGAACCGGAAAGTGATGAAGCGCCGCCGCTTCCGAACATTCCATACGTTCCGGTCGCGCCGCCGCCAGCGCCGGCGTTTGGCAGTGATCAAGGATGTGTGCCGGTGACGCCGATTTTGCCGGGGCCAGGGTTTTATGTGCCGCCGTTGCCAGCGATGCCGCCGTATTCTCCGCTGCCCAATCCGCCGGCCGGGGAAAGCCCAGAAAGCGGTGCAGCACCTTATCCAGGCATCAGTGAAAGCAGCAGTGAATCGGCGGAGTCCCCACCGCTTCTTGGGCCGGGTGGACATGGGGCTGCCATCCCGCCGACGCCGCCAGCGGGAGCCGCTTTCGCTTCGCCGGGATACGCGCCGCCCGGGGTGTATGCGCCTCCGGCTGGGTATCCGCCAGTTGCCTATATGCCTGTATATTCGCCGGTTCCGCACTATGGGGGGTATGCACCGCCTGGCGTGTACGTGCCGCCGGCTCCATACGGGTATGCCCCACAACAGGCGGCGCCGCTTCCGTGGCCGGGCGTCGTCTACCCGACAAGCCCGCCTGGGTATGCGCCTTCGCCTGCTCCGCCGGCCGCCAGCCCGCGCCTGTTTGCCGGGCCGCCGGATGAGGAGAGCGAACATGGTGAAGAACAATAATCCAATCGAAAGAGACGCCGTCGGCCGTCTCTTTTTTCTTCTTGACCGCCAATATCGGCTTGTTATTCAACAAGTTGTGGCATTGAAACCGCATGTCTTCGCCATTGCCGCCCGGCAAGGAATGTTTGTCGCCAAAGCGTATCGCTTTCCTGTTGCGGCCGCGCGGCACGCCTGGCTTCTTGCCGCATTAAGGAAGACCGGTTTTTCCGACGCGCCGGCCCCTATGCCGATCGGGCGCGGAGGAGTGGTTGAAGCCGGCGGATGCTATTGGCTGCTGACGGAATATGTAGCCGGAGCGCGTCCAATCTCGTTTGCCGCTTGGGCTGACGCCGCTGACGGACTTCATTTGCTCGAACGTTACCATACCATAACGGCAAACATCGCCAGCAGCAAGCAGGAGGCGATAGGGCTACCGCGTGCGCAGCTGTATGACAAATGGCGGCGCTGCTATGAGGAGTTTTGCCGACATTTGCCTGTTGTTGAAACGATCATGGACAAAGAAGACATTTTATTTACGCTGCGCTGGGCGGATTACTGTCTATCAACGTGTCGCGAGCATGCTCCAGAGTTGACGGAGGATTCTGCTGCCATCATTCATGGTGATGTCGCCTCCCATAATTTTTTGCGCACCACAACCGGCCAGATGTACCTCATCGACTATGACGCGGCCGCTCTTGCCTCGCCCGGGCTTGACTATTGCCAATACGCCAATCGCCTCTTGCCGTATATCGGTTGGTCATATTCAACACTCGCCCGTTTCGCTCCGCTTCGCCGTTGGTTGGAAAAACGCTGGTTTTTGCATGCGCTCTTATTTCCGGCTGATGTGTTTCGTGAATGGCGGTCAGCCGCCGCGCGCCGCCGCCCTCTTGTGTTTGACCGCAAGCGGAGAGAACGGTTTGTCCGTAGCCTTTATGCTATGCTACAATGAGAAATGGAATCTTTGGAAAAGGAGTCGAGGGCGGATGCAAGAAAAAATTGACAAACTCGTGCAATGGTTGCGTGACCAAGTCTCATCAGCCGGTTTAAACGGGGCGGTCGTCGGCATCAGCGGCGGCATCGACTCGGCGGTTGTCGCCCATTTGATTAAGCGTGCCTTTCCGGACGATTCGCTGGGGCTGATCATGCCTTGCAAAAGCAATCCGAAAGATATGGAAGATGCGCTGAAAGTGGTGAAAAGCTGCGGCATCCGGCATTTGGTCATCGATTTGACCGAGGCGCACCGGACGTTGTTTGGCGCGGTCGAGGCCGAGCTGAAAGCCATCGGGGAATGGAGCGAAGAGCGCGCGCGCCTCGGAGATGCGAATACAAGGGCGCGTTTGCGCATGACAACGTTGTATGCGGTCGCCAACAATTACGGCTATCTCGTCGTCGGTACGGACAACGCCGCCGAATGGCATACGGGCTACTTTACGAAATACGGTGACGGTGGAGTCGATTTAGTGCCGCTCATTCACTTTACAAAAGGCGAAGTGCGCGAAATGGGTCGTCTGCTCGGCGTCCCGGAAGAAATTATCAAGAAAGCTCCAAGCGCCGGACTGTGGGAAGGGCAGACGGATGAAAGCGAAATGGGCACGACGTATGAAATGATCGATAAATATTTAAAAGGGGAAGAGATTCCAGAACGCGATCGGAAAATTATTGAACGGCTTCATGAACGTTCGCATCATAAACGACAGTTGGCGATTGCGCCGCCGAAGTTTTAAGCTGTCATCTCGTTGGGTTGAACTAACAGCGATAAACCCCCCGCGTTTGCCGCAAGCTAAACGTAAGGCTGGCTTCATGCCAGCCTTGGGCGAAGGAAACCAAGGGGGGTTTTCCATTGAGATACGCGGTCAGATGGATCGGCGTGTTGTCGGTCGCCGGATTGCTCGCCTCATGCACCAACTACCGGGCGAATGAGGAAGGGGCGCAGCGTTATCATGATGCGGCGAGACCGATCGGTTTTTACTCGACGGAGCGAGGCGACGATTTCCGCTATGGCCAATATGGGACGAATGCGCTCAATTATGACAACCGTTATATATGGGCGCGCCGCGGTCCGGTCACCGATTATTTGACGGACGACGGCCGCCTCGGAGGACCAGCAGCGACCCGGTTTGACACGGACGTTCCGGCTCTTCCGCCCGACGTCGATTTCGGTGACAGTGATTACAACTACCATGGGCATTTGCACTCGCTAAACGTCGATCCGCACCCGTCGTACTACCGAAGCTATGCCGGCGGTTTGGCTGAGAAGCTTTCCCGCCGCGCCGCAGCGGTGAACGGAGTCGACGATGCCCGCGCGGTTGTGTATGGCGATCAGGCGCTCATCGCGATTGCCACAGACGCCCGCCATCCCAAGCGGCTTGAGAAGCGTGTCGAGCAAGCGGTCGCTCCGTACGCGGACGGCAAGCGGGTGCGCGTCACCTCGAATCCGAGCATGTACCACCGCATTCGCACGATTGACAACGCGCTTCGACGCGGGACTCCAATCAATATGGAAGAAATCCGCCGTGATTTGCGCACCATTTTTATCGATGGCACGATTCAAGAACGGCCGGAAAACACTCGGTGACAAACCGAAAAAGGCGTCCCAAAAAAGCGGGGCGCCTTTTTTCATGGCTGCTCCTTCGCTGGAGCTGGCTGACAATTTCCGCGTTTTTTGCTATAGTAATAATCGGAACATTCCGTTGCGATGAGAGGAGAACTGTCGATGGCTGGACATTCGAAGTGGAAAAATATCCAACGGCGGAAAAATGCTCAAGATGCCAAACGCGGCAAACTGTTCATGAAACTGGCGAAGGAAATTTATGTGGCCGCCAAAAGCGGCGGAGGCGATCCAGCGTCCAATCCGAGCCTGCGCCTTGTCATTGAGAAGGCGAAAGCGGCCAACATGCCGAGCGAAAACATCGAACGGGCGATTAAAAAAGCAACTGGAACCCAAGAACATACCAACTATGAGGAAATTCGCTACGAAGGATATGGACCAGGCGGCGTTGCCGTCATGGTCGTTTGCCTGACGGATAATAAAAACCGCACCGCCGCCAACGTGCGTGCGGCGTTTTCGAAAAACGGCGGCAACTTAGGGGAAACGGGGTGTGTCTCCTACTTGTTTGAGCGTAAAGGGCTGCTGATCGTCGATCGCGAGCAGCACGATATCGACGAGGATGAGCTGCTGCTGTTGGCGATCGAAGCCGGTGCTGAGGAGATGGAAACGACCGATGAGTCGTTTGAAATTTATACAGCGCCCGAGTCGTTTGAATCGGTGAAGGAGCAGCTGGAACAGCATGGGCTGACGTTTGCAAGCGCAGAGATCACGATGATTCCGCAAACGTATACGACGCTCGAAGGCGATGATTTGAAAAAAATGTTGAAGTTGATCGACACTCTTGAAGATGATGACGACGTTCAGGAGGTATACCATAACCTGGACGAATCGGCGCTTGACGAATGACAGCGCCCGCCAATTGTTGCTTGAAAAAGGGGTGTACGTCCGTCCGCCGTATATGGTCTATCCAAAAGAGGTGGAATTTTGTTGATCGGCGGCAACTCGCTTTGCAAAAAAGCTAAGCAGAATAGGAATAAAATGGAGAGCAACGGTGAAACTAAGAGCGTAAGGGAATCACCATGCTGGAAGAGAGGAACGGGATGATGCGAATTCTTTCCACCCTTCTGTTGGCTGTTGCCGCCGTGCTGCCGGTCCATGGGGTGTCGGCTGCGCCGGTCAAGATGACCATTGTGTTACAGCAGCATTACTTAGACGGAGAGATGAGCGAGGAGAAAGTCACGGAAACGGTCGATTCATTGACGGAAATATGGAAGAAGTACCGCGACTGGCAGCTTATCAATCTTGATGACCGAACGATCGTCTTTCGCAAAACGGTCAACGACATTTCGCCGTTGTTAAAAACAAACGGCTACTTCGGAATTACGGACGATGGCACGTTGTCTATCTTCAACGGCAAACCGGGCCGGTCGAGCGAAATCATCCAGTCGTTTTTCCAAATCGACGTGCAAAAGCTCGAAAGCCGTCAGCAAGAAAAGCTGAAGAAAGGAATTCGCGTCCTCTCGAAAGAGCGGTATGAACAAGTGATCGAAATGTACCGCCATTTTGCGGTCGTCCAATAAACCAAGCGAAAGCCCGTGGTGCAAAGCGCATCGCGGGATTTCTTTTTGCTATAATGAAATCATATGATACAATGAAAGGACGAGAAAAGGAGAGGAGCATCCATTGATCGAGTTTATCCGCGGGTACGTCGACTACGTCTGCCCGGAATATATCGTCATCGACCATAACGGCATCGGCTACGAGATCTTTACGCCGAACCCGTTTGCGTTTCAGGAAAGCCGCGAGGCGGCGGTGACCGTCTATACATACGAATATGTACGCGAAGGTGTGCACGCCTTGTACGGGTTCCCAACGCGCGAGGAGCGCAACTTGTTCGCCAAGCTGCTGCAAGTGTCGGGCATCGGGCCGAAAGGCGGCCTCGCCATTTTGGCGGCCGGGCGTCCGGATGAACTGGCGCGGGCCATCGAGGAAGAAAACGAGGCGTTTTTATGCAAGTTTCCAGGCGTAGGCAAAAAGACGGCCCGGCAAATGATTTTGGATTTAAAAGGGAAGCTCGGAGCGCTTGCGGCGCCGGCGGCTGCACGTTCGGCCGCCCCGCTTTCCGGAGAGCTGGCTGAGGCGGTGGCGGCGCTCAAGGCGCTCGGCTACGCTGAACGGGAGATCGAGAAAATCATTCCGGCGCTCCGCGAAGAAGCGATGTCGACGGAACAGTATGTGAAGCGGGCGCTGGCGCTGCTTTTGGGATAAACAGCGGCCAAAGGGAGGAATGACGGTGGAGGAACGGCTTGTATCCGGGGAGGTCTTAGGGGAAGAAACTGCGCTTGAACCGAGTTTGCGCCCGCAATATTTGCATGAATATATCGGGCAAGATAAGATCAAAGAAAACTTAAAAGTGTTCATTGAAGCGGCCAAGCTCCGCGAAGAGACGCTCGACCATGTGCTGCTGTACGGACCGCCGGGGCTTGGGAAAACGACGCTCGCCGTGATCATCGCCAATGAAATGGGCGTCAAGCTGCGAGCGACATCTGGACCGGCGCTCGAGCGGCCGGGAGATTTGGCGGCGCTTCTCACTTCGCTTGAGCCGGGGGATGTGCTCTTTATTGATGAGATCCACCGGCTGCCGCGGGCGGTGGAAGAGGTGCTCTATTCGGCGATGGAAGATTATTGCTTAGATATCACGATTGGCAAAGGGCCGGATGCGCGCACGCTTCGCCTCGACTTGCCGCCGTTTACGCTCGTCGGGGCGACCACGAGAGCCGGGGCGCTGTCGGCGCCGCTTCGCGACCGGTTTGGTGTCATCAGCCGGCTCGAATACTATCACGTCGACCAACTCGCCCAAATCATTGAGCGGGCGGCGGCCATCTTGCAAATCGGCATCGAGCGCGAAGCGGCGCTTGAGCTTGCCCGTCGGGCGCGCGGCACGCCGCGCATCGCCAACCGTTTGCTGCGGCGCGTCCGCGATTTTGCGCAAGTGCGCGGAGAGAGGGGAATTACGCTGCCGCTTGCTGTCGAGGCGCTCGAGCGGCTGCAAGTCGACCGGCTCGGGCTCGACCAAATCGACCATAAGCTGCTTTCAGCGATGATTGAAAAATTCGCCGGCGGCCCGGTCGGGCTCGAAACGCTGGCGGCGGTGATCGGCGAAGAAGCACAAACGATTGAAGAAGTGTATGAGCCGTACTTGATGCAGATCGGTCTCTTGCAGCGTACGCCGCGCGGGCGCGTCGTCACGCCGGCGGCGTATGCCCATTTCGAAATGGAGGTTCCGAAGCGGTGAACAGCTTGCCAAAGTTGATCATGACGATCGGCGTTGTGCTCATCATTGTCGGGTTTGTCATGCAGTTTGTCAAACTCGGCCGCTTGCCGGGGGATATCGTCATCCGCAAAGGGAATATGACGTTTTATTTTCCCGTTGTGACATCCATCTTGCTGAGCGTTGTGTTATCGTTGATTTTTTACGTGCTCGGACGATTTCGCTGAAGGAAGGAGAACTGCGTCAACTACCCCCACTTCGCGAACGCTTGAAGTGGGGGCTTGCAACTCCCCAGAAGTGCAAACGGACTTCGTCCTCCTTCCTTGACTTGGGGTTGCATCAGGGGGCAGGTTGACGACTACCCAATGACGCAGGTCATGCCTGCATCGTTACCGATTCTCTCGGTGTGTCTGTTGGCAGTACTTGGCTTCCACACACAACAGACGGACCTACGCTCGATGTTTTACGGTTACAACGTTTCCTGTAACCAACTCCATACATCGAGTAGCCGTGATTGGAGTGCCTTTATTGAACGGTTTTCTCCACGCCTTTATTATATCATACACAAAAGAAAGGGGGGAACGCGCATTCCTCTCCCACTTACTCCCTTTGGTCGTTGAAGTGGGAGTCTCCTGCGCGAAATAGGATGAAAGTCGATTTGTTTGATTTTCATTTGCCGGAAGAGTTGATTGCGCAAACGCCGCTTCCGGACCGGGCGGCGTCAAGGCTTATGGTGTTGGACAAACGGACGGGCGCCATCCGCCATGAAACATTTCGCAACATTATTTCGTACTTGAATCCGGGCGACTGCCTCGTGTTAAACGATACGCGCGTCATGCCGGCGCGGCTTTACGGCGAAAAAGAGGAAACGGGCGGAACGGTCGAAGTGCTGCTGTTAAAGCAATTGGACGGCGACCGTTGGGAGACGCTCGTTAAGCCGGGAAAACGAGTCAAGCCGGGGACGAAGCTCACCTTTGGCGGTGGGAAGCTTCAAGCCGTCTGCCTCGATACGCTGGAACACGGCGGGCGAGTGCTTGAGTTTTCGTATGACGGCCTGTTTTATGAAGTATTGGCCGAGCTTGGCGAGATGCCGCTGCCGCCGTACATTAAAGAAAAGCTCGACGACCCGGAGCGGTATCAGACGGTGTACGCCCGTGAAATTGGTTCGGCAGCGGCGCCAACCGCCGGTTTGCATTTCACCGAAGAGCTGCTTGACGCCATTCGCGAAAAAGGGGTGCATATCGTCTTCATCACCCTTCATGTCGGGCTTGGCACGTTTCGGCCAGTGCAAGTGGACGAAGTCGAGAAGCACGATATGCACGCCGAATTTTATCAAATGAGCGAGGAAACGGCTGAGACGTTAAACCGCGTCCGGGAGCAGGGCGGCCGCATCATCGCCGTCGGCACGACGTCGACACGGACGCTCGAGACGGTCGCCGGCAAACATAACGGCCGATTTGTTGCAGAAAGTGGCTGGACCGACATTTTCATCTATCCGGGCTATGAGTTCAAAGGGATTGATGGGCTGGTGACGAACTTCCACCTGCCGAAATCGACGCTCATCATGCTCGTGAGTGCGCTCGCCGGGCGCGAAAATATTTTGCACGCGTATCAAGTAGCGGTCAAAGAGCGATACCGCTTTTTCAGCTTCGGTGATGCGATGCTCATCATTTGAGAAAGGAGAAGAGCACGTTGACGACACCGATTCGCTTTGAACTGATCAAAACGTGCCGGCAGACGGGCGCGCGCCTTGGCATCCTCCATACGCCGCACGGCTCGTTTGAAACGCCGATGTTTATGCCGGTTGGGACGCTCGCCACGGTCAAGACGCTGTCGCCGGAAGAGCTGAAGACAATGGGGGCCGGCGTCATTTTAAGCAACACCTATCATCTTTGGCTGCGCCCGGGGCATGACATTGTCGCGGAAGCGGGCGGATTGCATGCGTTTATGAATTGGGATCGCGGCATTTTGACGGATTCCGGCGGCTTCCAAGTGTTCAGCCTCAGTGAATTCCGCCGCATCGAGGAAGAAGGCGTCTATTTCCGCAACCATTTAAACGGCGATAAGCTGTTTTTATCGCCGGAAAAAGCAGTCGAGATTCAAAATGCGCTTGGCGCCGACATCATCATGGCGTTTGATGAGTGCCCGCCGTATCCAGCGACATATGAATACATGAAACAGTCCATCGAGCGGACGAGCCGTTGGGCGGAGCGCTGCTTGAAGGCGCACCGCCGCCCGAATGAGCAAGGGCTGTTTGGCATCGTCCAAGGCGGTGAATATGAAGATTTGCGCCGGCAAAGCGCCCGCGATTTAGTGTCGCTCGATTTCCCGGGCTATGCGGTCGGCGGGTTGTCGGTCGGCGAGCCGAAGGAGGTCATGAATCGGGTGCTTGAGTTTACGACGCCGCTTCTGCCGGCGGACAAGCCCCGCTATTTAATGGGCGTCGGTTCGCCGGATTCGCTCATCGACGGGGCGATCCGCGGCATCGACATGTTCGACTGCGTATTGCCGACGCGCATCGGCCGCAACGGCACCGTGATGACGAGCGAAGGACGGGTGGTGATCAAAAATGCCCAGTACGCTCGCGACTTCTCGCCGCTCGATCCGAACTGCGACTGCTACACGTGCCGGAACTATACGCGTGCGTACATCCGCCATCTCATCAAATGTGATGAAACATTTGGCATCCGCCTCACGTCTTATCATAACGTCTATTTTTTGATAAAATTGATGGAGCAGGTGAGACAAGCGATCCGCGAAGATCGACTCGCCGATTTCCGTGAGGAATTTTTCGAACGCTACGGCTTCAACAAGCCGAATGCAAAAAACTTTTGACGACCGGAAAGGAGGGGGATTGCATGAACGCAGTGATCGCCAATTTGTTGCCGATTGTGCTGTTTTTTGTGTTTTTCTACTTTTTGCTCATTCGCCCGCAACAAAAACGGCAACGCGCCATCCAGCAAATGCAGGCGAATTTGAAAAAAGGCGATAAAATCATCACGATCGGTGGATTGCACGGCATCATCGACTCGGTCGATGAGGACAAAATCATCGTTCGCGCCGGCGACGGCACGCGACTGACGTTCGACCGCTCCGCGGTGAGAGAAGTGGTGGCGGAAAGTAAGGCGTAGCGAAAGCGCGGCCATCGGCATCTAAGCTTGAGCGCCGATTTGAACGGCGGTGTGAAAAGCGCGAGCGAGACGCAATCTCGTTTCTTACCATCGCGCTCTCCATCACAAAAGGTGTCCCGTTTGCCTTGAGGACACCTTTTGCTTTTGCGATGGTTTGTCGTTTTTACGTCCGTTCATAGCGCGACGATGACAAATTGACTCCGACGATGCCACCTAAGGAAGCAGCGGCGAAAAAGGCAAGGTGGTACAGCCATTGTTCGACGGTAAACGATTTTTCCATGCCAAGAAATTGAAACAAAAAGATGATCGCCGTAAATAAGAGGCCGGTCAGCCCGCCGGCGAGCCATCCTTTTTCTTGGCTTTTTCCGCCGGCGACAACGCCGCCGATAAACAGCGAGACAACCGAGGCGGCAAACACGATCCAGGTGAGCGACGATTCGTGAATGTCCGTCCATTTGAGCAACAACGAAAAAATGAAGCTGACGAGCGCCGCCAACACAAAAACTGTGGCGATTCCATACACCAGTGCGCTGCCAAGCCGTGACACCGCAATCCCTCCTTGGCCCAAACGCTTTTTACCACAATATATTCACCGCCGGACAGGTTTAGACGTTTATTTTCGCTTGTTTTTTCCGGCCAGCCAGTGCAGCCCCGGAAGGTAGACGAGCTCTTCGCGCCGGATGAGCCGGAACAGAATGAGGCAGGCGGCATATAGGGCGGCTGTCGCGGCCATGGCAAGCAGCGTCCAAAGCGGTGCGGGCACCGCCAAAAGCGGATGGCGGGAGAGCGCATAGCCGATTGCGCCCGCAGCGATGATGGCGCCAAGCGCTTTGATGTACTCGCGTGCATCGATGGAAAAAGACACCATCTTGACGACCGTGGCAAAGTGAAGCAACGTCACAAGAACGGTGCTGACTGCAGTCGCCAGCGCCGCGCCCATAATGCCCAAACTTGGACGGGAAGCAAGGACGAAGATGCACACGAGCTTCACCACTGCTCCGATCAAGCTGTTCGTCATGGCGGCTTTCGCCAAGTCCAGTCCTTGCAAGACCGCCTGCAGCGGGCCTTGGAAATAATACAATAAGAAAAACGGCGCCATCACTTGAATAAAGATCGCGGCTTCACTTGTGCCGTACATCCAGCGCATGAGCGGATCGGCGAACAAGTAAAGAATGACGGTGGAAAGGCCGCCGGTGATAAGCG
Organism: Geobacillus sp. FSL K6-0789; assembly: GCF_038593135.1. NCBI lineage: Bacteria > Bacillati > Bacillota > Bacilli > Caryophanales > Anoxybacillaceae > Geobacillus > Geobacillus sp. FSL K6-0789. Next base: position 2,239,133 of record NZ_CP151966.1, on the reverse strand, counting down.
ACAAGCGCATCGCCTGGGTGATCCGGTATTCGACCAAAAGCAGCTTGCGTTGCGCCATGGCTTCGCTGATGGCCGGCACCAGGGTGGTCGAAAGCGCGTACGTAATAAACGACGGCAACGTCAACAACGGCAGCGCGTAGCCGACAAGCTGTCCGTATTGCCTTGTGGCAGTGGAGGCGGCGATGCCGGCCAATGCCAAGCTGTTGGCGACGACGATTGGCTCAAAAAACCAAGAAAGCGAGCCGATCAAACGGCCGCCGGTCGTTGGCAAGGCAATGCGCATGAGGCGGACGAACGTCTCTTTGCCGGCTTGGACGTAGTGAAAAAACTTTGTCCGCAGGCGAATCGATTTTTTAACCTTAAATAAAAACAGTAAATACAATAATGCTGCCAGCTCGCCGAGAACGGAAGACGCCATGGCGCCGGCGGCGGCATACTCGACGCCGTACGGCAAAAGCGGCTGTGTGCATAAGGCGATCAAGCTGATGCGGACGATTTGTTCCAGCAAGAGCGAGTAGGCGTACGGTTTCATTTGCTGGCGTCCTTGAAAGTAGCCGCGCAGCACCGAAGAGATGGCGACGATCGGCACAATTGGAGCGATGGCAAGAAGCGGATAGTACGTACGCGGGTCGGTGAACATCGTCCGGGAGAGCCATGGCGCAACAGCGATCAACGCCGGCAGAAGCACGATGCTTAGCGCGCCGGTGGTGGCCAGCGACACGACGAGAATTTGTTTCACCCGTTGCCGGTCGCCGGCCGCCTCTGCTTCGGCGACGAGTTTGGAAATGGCGACCGGAAGCCCGATCTGCGTCGCGGTAATCGCTAAAACGAGCGTCGGCACGGCCATCATGTACAGCCCGACTCCTTCATCGCCGATCATGCGGGCGACGACAATTCGGTTGATGAAGCCGAGAATTTTCGTAATAAAGCCAGCGACGATTAAAATGACCGTACCTTGTAAAAATTTAGACATTTTCTCCCCCTGCCTTCTCAAATGCCTCCATCTTTTATACAATATATGCAAGGCCCATGGCCAAGCATGACAAGATTGGCAGGCGGCAATGGATACAAGGGGGTATGGGGGATGGATGAAAACCGGAAGCTGCGCGAACAGCTCATGCCGGCGCTCGAGTCGAAGTGCGATGAGTTTCGTCTTCTCGGCTATACGCAAGTGACGATGGACGGGCTGTGGGAATGTTTATGTTCCCGAAAGTGGAAGCATCGGCCGGCGGAAAAAAAACTGCATGAGTTGGTCAGCGACATTTTCTCTCTTTCGCCGAGCGAGTATATGATATTTTTGACGATGCGTTCGTATAAGCAGCAGGCGGCCGGCGATGATGAGTTGGAGCGGGTTTTAAAGGAGTTGTTATAGTGGAAAATTGACACTTGCCGGCTGCTGTTTCATAATGGAAGGCGAGGCCAATGTTTTGCTTGGCGCGACACCGGACGGCTCTGAAGCAAGTTGAAGGAGGATCTTAAGGAGAATGGTAAAACGAAACCGCATCGTCGCCTTTTTTCTGCTCCTGCTTTTGTTCGCCGGAGTGATGGGGCCGACGATTCAAGGAATTGTACATAACATCAAACTGGGCCTTGACTTGCAAGGCGGTTTTGAAGTGCTGTATGAAGTGAAGCCGGCCAAAAAAGGCGATAAGATTGACCAAGAGACGCTGCAAAGCACCGTCAGTGCGCTGAATAAACGGATCAACGTCCTTGGCGTCAGCGAGCCGCGCGTTGACATCGAGGGAGGAAACCGCATCCGCGTCCAGCTCGCCGGGGTGAAAGACCAAAATGAGGCGCGCGAAATTTTGTCCACGCAGGCGAAATTGACGTTCCGCGATGTCAATGACAACGTGCTTATGGATGGAAGCGACCTCGTCCAAGGCGGAGCGAAGCTGTCGTTTGATGAAAACGGCCGGCCGAGCGTCGCTCTGAAATTGAAAGACGCCGACAAGTTCCGCCAGGTGACGGAAAAAGTATATAAAATGGGGCCGCCAAACAACATTTTAGTCATTTGGCTCGATTTTAAAGAAGGGGTGGACTCCTACCGGAAAGAAGCGGGCAAAACGGATCCGAAATTTATTTCCGCCGCTTCAGTCAACCAAGTGTTCAATCAGACGGATGTGTCGATCGTCGGCAATTTTACGGTCAAAGAAGCGCAACAGCTGGCCGATTTGCTCAATGCCGGCGCGCTGCCGGTCGAGCTGCATGAAATTTACTCCACGTCCGTCGGCGCTCAGTTTGGGAAAAACGCCCTGCAAAAAACGGTGTTGGCCGGCATCATCGGTGTGGCGGCGATCTTCTTGTTCATGATTTGGTTTTACCGGCTTCCCGGGATCATCGCCGTCATTACGCTGTCGGTATACATTTATTTGATTTTGCTTTTGTTTGATTGGATGAACGTCGTGATGACGCTGCCGGGCATTGCCGCCCTGATTTTAGGGGTTGGGATGGCGGTCGATGCCAACATTATTACGTACGAACGGATCAAAGAGGAGCTGAAGCTCGGCAAGTCGATGCTGTCGGCGTTCCGTGCTGGCAACCGCGGGTCGTTTGCGACGATTTTTGACGCCAACCTTACGACGATCATCGCCGGCGCTGTTCTTTTTATTTACGGGACAAGCTCGGTGAAAGGGTTTGCGACGACGCTCATCATCAGCATCGTCGTCAGCTTTCTCACCGCTGTTTATGGCACGCGGCTGTTGCTCGGACTGCTTGTGTCAAGCCGCTGGCTCGATAAAAAGCCGGAGTGGTTTGGCGTCAAAAAGTCGCAAATCTTAAACATTGCCGAAACGACCGAGGAAACGGAAGTGCCGACGAAGTTTGACCGCTGGGATTTTGTCAAACATAGCAAAAAGTTTTTCATTTTCTCTGGCGCATTGGCGATCGCCGGCGTCATCTCGTTGTTTGCCCTGGGGCTGAATCTTGGCATTGACTTCACGAGCGGAACGCGCGTTGAGGTGAAGAGCAGCCAGCCGATCGATACGAAAGAGTTGAGCGACTATTTCGAGCGGCTCGGCTACAAGCCGGAGGATGTCGTCCTGTCCGGCACGGATGGGAAAACAGGCGTCGTCCGCTTGATTGGCGTGCTCGATAAGCAAGAAATTGCCAAGCTGAAAAATGAATTGAAGCAAGCGTATGGCAACGAACCAAACATCAGCACCGTCTCTCCGGTCGTCGGCAAGCAGCTGGCCCGCAATGCGCTCATTGCTGTGCTGATTTCCTCGATCGGCATCATTCTTTACGTGACGATCCGTTTTGAGTGGCGGATGGCGTTGGCGGCGATCGTTGCCCTGTTGCATGACGCCTTTTTCATTGTCACTGTGTTCAGCTTGACGCGTCTTGAAGTCGATTTGACATTCATCGCCGCGGTGCTGACGATCATCGGGTACTCGATCAACGATACGATCGTCACGTTTGACCGCATCCGGGATTTGATGAAAAAGCGGAAAGTGAAAACGGTTGACGACTTGAAGTATATCGTCAACCGGGCGTTGCAGCAAACATTTACGCGCTCGGTCAATACCGTATTGACCGTCTTGTTTACGGTCATCGCGTTGCTCATCTTTGGCAGCGAAGCGATCCGCAATTTCAACCTCGCCTTGCTCGTTGGACTTGTGTGCGGCGTCTATTCGTCGCTTTGCATCGCGTCTCAGCTTTGGGTCGTTTGGAAAGGACAGGAGCTCAAAAAAGGGAAAGGAGCCAAAAAAGCGGCGGCCGAGGCCGAACCGCAGGTGTAACAGCGCGCCGGAAAAGTGAATGTGCTTTTCCGGCGCCTTTTTTGTTCGGGGCAATGCTCGGGGCGGAAAATGGATACACTAACCGTCAGATGCAACATAGGCAGCGTGTGAGGTTGCTGAATGCAAAGGTGGGGGAGATGGCCATGGAACACGAACAGCGATTCAAGCAGGCGAAAACAGCAGCGGTCGTCGGCATCGCCGGCAACATGGCGCTTGCTGCTGTCAAGGCGGCGGTCGGTGTGTGGAGCCAAAGCCAAGCGTTGATCGCTGATGCCGCCCATTCAGCGTCCGATGTTGCCGGCTCGTTTGCTGTTTGGGTCGGGCTGCGCGCCGCGGCGTGCCCGCCGGATGAAGACCATCCGTACGGGCACGGAAAGGCGGAATCCATCGCCGCCATTATTGTGGCGGTTCTTCTGTTTCTCGTCGGGCTCGAGATCGGGCGTTCCGCGCTTGAATCCTTTTTTGCCCCGCTGTCTCCGCCGGGGGTCGCGGCCATTTATGTTCTGTTGTTGTCGATCGTTGTCAAAGAAGCGATGTTCCGCTACAAATACCGGCTCGGAAAAAAACTGCAAAGCGATGCATTAATCGTCAACGCTTACGAGCACCGCTCCGACGTTTTCTCTTCACTCGCCGCGCTCGCCGGCGTCGGCGCCGCCATTCTCGGCGGAAAATGGGGGATCGGCTGGCTTGTGTACGCTGATCCGCTTGCCGGGCTGTTCGTGGCGATTCTTGTGTTGAAAATGGCATGGGAGCTTGGACGCCATTCGATCCATACGGCGATTGACCACGTGCTGCACGAGGAAGAAACCGGCTATTTGCGCGAGGCGGTCTTGTCCATTCCCGATGTGCGGCAAATCAATGAGCTGCATGCACGCGAGCACGGCCATTACGTCATCGTCGATTTGAAAATCGCCGTCGATCCGCGCTTGACGGTCGAAGAGGGGCACCGGATCGGAAAGAAAGTGAAAGAAAAACTGCTGACGCTGCCGCGCGTCCGCAATGTCATGGTTCACATCAATCCGTACAACCCGGAAAAAAAACCGTAATGTCGTTGCCTGCCCTTTTCTCCTTTTTGTATAATAAGGAGAGTTGAGGTGGGAGACATGTTGAAAGCGAAAACGCGTTGGGAGGTGGAGCGCCTCGATGAGCAGACGGTGAGGCGGCTGGCTGAGGAAGCCGGCGTCACGCCCTTATTGGCGAGGCTTCTCGTCCGCCGCGGGGTGCGGACGGCCTCGGAGGCGGCGTCGTTTCTCAATCCGCTTGAGCAATCGTTTCATGATCCGTTTTTGCTTGACGGGATGGAGCGCGCGATTCAGCGTCTAAAGCGGGCGATCGACGCGGGTGAACGCGTGTTGGTATACGGCGATTACGATGCCGATGGCGTTTGCAGCACGTCGGTGATGGTGAGTGCTCTCAAGGAGGCGGGGGCGTCGGTCGAGTTCTACATTCCGAACCGATTTACGGAAGGATACGGGCCGAACATGGCGGCGTTTCGCTCCGCAAAAGAGCGCGGCGTTTCCGTCATTGTGACCGTCGACAATGGGATTGCGGCGGTCAAGGAAATTGCGGCCGCCAACGAGTGGGGGATGGATGTCATCGTAACGGATCACCACGAGCCAGGTCCGGTGTTGCCGGAGGCGCATGCGATCATCCATCCGAAGCAGCCGGGAAGTACATATCCGTTTCGCGATTTAGCCGGCGTCGGCGTTGCGTTTAAGGTAGCCCATGCCTTGCTTGGGCGGGTGCCGCGCCATTTGCTTGATTTGGTCGCGATCGGCACGATCGCTGATTTGGTTCCGCTTGTTGGGGAAAACCGCCTCTTTGTTGCACACGGGCTTGAAGCGTTGCGAGCGACGGAGCGCATCGGGCTGCGCGCTCTTTTTCGGCAATGCCGCATTGATGCGGCGGCCATCAACGAACAGACGGTCGGATTTGTCATCGCTCCGCGCTTGAACGCGGCGGGGCGCCTCGGCGGCGCCGATCCGGCAGTGGCGCTCTTAATGACGGACGATGAGAACGAAGCGGTGCAGCTGGCGGCGGAGATGGACGAGTTAAACCGCGAACGTCAGCAGCTTGTGACACAAATCGCTGAAGAAGCGGCGGACATGGTGCGCCGCCAATTTCCTCCTGAGGAACATCGCGTCTTGGTTGTGGCAGGCGAAGGATGGAATGCCGGAGTGGTGGGCATTGTCGCTTCTAAGCTTGTTGAGCAGTTTTACCGCCCGGCGGTCGTGCTTTCAATCGACCGGGAAAAAGGGATCGCCAAAGGGTCAGCCCGTAGCATTCATGGGTTTGACTTATTCGCCAGCCTGTCGCAATGCCGCGACCTGTTGCCGCACTTTGGCGGCCACCCGATGGCGGCGGGGATGACATTGGCGCTTGATGATGTCGAAGAATTGCGGCAACGGCTGAACGCCATCGCCGCGGAAACGCTGTCCGATGACGACTTGACGCCGCTGACGTTTATTGACGCCTCTTGTTCGGTCGCTGAGCTGACGCTCGACGCCGCCCGCGGGCTCGAACGGCTCGCTCCGTTTGGCGTCGGCAATCCGCGGCCGCTTGTTCTCATTGAAGGGGCGTCCGTTGAAACGATGCGGCGCGTCGGAGCGAACGGCGCCCATATGAAGGCGGTGTTTGCGCAGGAGGGCGCCTCAGTCGACGCCATTGGTTTTGGCCTCGGACCGCTGTGTGAGGAAATCGCCCCGGGGGCGCGCGTTTCGGCAGTCGGGGAGCTTTCCGTGAATGAATGGAACGGGCTGGCGAAGGCGCAGCTGTCGCTGTGTGATCTGGCGGTCAGCCACTGCCAGCTGTTTGACATCCGCGGCTGCCGCGACGTCCGTCCCTTTCTTGAGCGGTTGCCAAAAGAAAAGCGGCTGCTTGTCATGTTTCGCCAAGGAACGGGCGCGCGCCCTGATTTAGCCTCGTTTCGCGGGGAACTTCGCTGCGTGCTGACGGACGAAGAGGCGGGTGCGCTGGAGATTAGCGGCCGTTACGTTGTGCTGCTTGATTTGCCGCCGACGCTCGGGCGGCTTGCCGCCTTGCTTGGGGGCAAGGAGCCGGCGCGCATTTATGCGCTGTTCGCCCAGCCGGAAGCCCGATTTTTCCGTACGTTCCCGACGCGCGATCATTTTAAATGGTTTTATGCGCTGTTGCACAAATACCGTTCGTTCCCGCTTGCCGAGCGGGGCGGGCAATTGGCGCGCGCCCGCGGTTGGACGGAAGAGACCGTTCATTTTATGGCGAAAGTGTTTTTGGAGTTGGAGTTTATTACGGAGCAAAACGGCGTCATTTCGCTCGTCCGCGCGCCGGCGAAGCGCGATTTGCACGAATCGCCGACGTACCGCCGCTGGCGGGACGAGCTTGAGGTGGAGCAACAGTTATTATATTCTACTTATGAGCAGCTTAACCGCTGTTTGGCGGAAATGACACGTTCGCAAACGCACGAGGAGGCAAACGTATCATGGACTTAAAACAATACATTACGATTGTGCCCGATTTCCCGAAGCCGGGCATCATGTTTAAAGATATTACAACGCTGATGGACAACGGTCTGGCGTACAAATACGCGATCGACCAAATTGTTCAATATGCGCGCGAAAAACAAATCGATATCGTCGTTGGTCCGGAAGCGCGCGGCTTTATCATCGGATGCCCGGTCGCCTATGCGCTTGGCGTCGGGTTTGCGCCGGTGCGCAAGGAAGGGAAGCTGCCGCGCGAAGTCGTCCGTGTGGAGTATGGCCTGGAATATGGAACAGATGTCTTGACGATGCATAAAGATGCCATTAAGCCAGGGCAGCGTGTGTTGATCACCGACGATTTGCTCGCGACGGGTGGGACGATGCGGGCGACGATCGATTTGGTGGAACAGCTCGGCGGAGTGGTGGCCGGATTGGCGTTTTTGATTGAGCTCACCGAGCTTGGCGGCCGCAAAAAATTGGAAGGCTACGACATTTTGACGCTGATGCAGTTTTAAACAGTCGACATTGTTCGCATCTTCGGATACAATAAAGAAAAAAGGGGCACTCACACATGAGTGCTCTTTCTTATTAACCGTATGAACGCAACGGACCTCTGTGCTTTGCAGCTTCAATTTTAATCGATTAAAAAGGTGATTCAACCCTATGGCCAATGAACAAGTGCTGACAGCGGAGCAAGTGTTTGAACGAGCGAGCTGTTATTTGTCGGAACAAGACGTCGCCTTTTTGAAAAAGGCGTATGAGTTTGCCAAGCACGCCCATCGCGACCAATTTCGGAAATCGGGCGAACCATACATCATCCATCCGATTCAAGTCGCGGGCATTTTGGTGGACTTAAAGATGGACGCGACAACGATCGCCGCCGGGTTTTTGCATGATGTCATCGAAGACACTGAGGCGACAAAAGAAGACCTCGAGCGCGAGTTCGGCGCGGAAGTGGCGATGCTTGTCGACGGGGTGACGAAGCTTGGGAAAATTAAATATAAATCGCAGGAAGAACAGCAGGCGGAAAACCACCGGAAAATGTTTTTGGCCATGGCGCAAGATATCCGGGTCATTTTGATCAAGCTCGCCGACCGGCTGCACAATATGCGGACATTGAAACATTTGCCGGCCGAAAAACAGCGGCGCATTGCCAATGAGACGCTCGAAATTTTCGCTCCGCTCGCGCATCGGCTCGGCATTTCGAAAATCAAATGGGAGCTTGAGGATACGGCGCTTCGCTATTTAAACCCGCAGCAATATTACCGCATCGTCAATTTAATGAAGAAAAAGCGGGCTGAGCGCGAGCAATATTTGGAGGAAGTCATTCAAGAAGTGCGCGAACGGCTCAACGAAGTGCATATTCCTTGCGAAATTTCCGGGCGTCCGAAACATATTTACAGCATTTACCGAAAAATGGTGATGCAAAACAAACAGTTTAATGAAATTTACGATTTGCTTGCCGTCCGCATCATTGTCAACAGCATTAAAGACTGCTACGCGGTGCTCGGCATCATCCATACATGCTGGAAGCCGATGCCAGGGCGCTTCAAAGACTACATCGCCATGCCGAAGCCGAACATGTACCAGTCGCTCCACACGACGGTGATCGGCCCCAAGGGCGAGCCGCTTGAGGTGCAAATCCGCACATTCGAAATGCATCAAATCGCCGAGTTCGGAATTGCCGCCCATTGGGCGTACAAAGAAGGAAAGACGATCAAACCTAATTCATTTGAAGAAAAGCTGTCTTGGTTTCGGGAAATTTTGGAGTGGCAAAACGACGCGAGCAATGCCGAAGAGTTCATGGAATCGCTCAAGATGGACTTGTTTTCCGATATGGTGTTCGTTTTCACGCCAAAGGGCGACGTCATCGAGCTGCCAGCCGGGTCGGTGCCGATCGATTTCGCCTATCGCATCCATTCGGAAATCGGCAATAAAACGATCGGCGCCAAAGTGAACGGCAAAATGGTGCCGCTTGACTATAAGCTTCAGACGGGCGACATCGTGGAAATTTTGACGTCGAAACATTCGTACGGTCCAAGCCAGGACTGGCTGAAGCTCGCCAAGACGTCGCAGGCGCGCAACAAAATCCGCCAGTTTTTCAAAAAACAGCGGCGTGAAGAAAATATCGAAAAAGGAAAAGAAATGGTCGAAAAAGAAGTGCGCAGCCTCGGTTTTGAACCGAAAGAAGTGATGACGGCGGACAACGTCAAGCGCGTTGCGGAAAAATTTAATTTTTCGAATGAAGACGATATGTATGCGGCAGTCGGCTATCATGGCATCACAGCGGCGCAAATCGCTCATCGGTTGACGGAAAAATGGCGGAAGCAGCGCGATCTCGAGGAACAGCAGCGCAAACTGGCCGAAGCGGTCTTCGAAGCCAAGCTGCCGGCTGGAAAAAAACGCGACTGCGGCATCCGCGTCCAAGGAATGGACAACTTGCTCATCCGTCTGTCGCGCTGCTGCAACCCGGTGCCGGGGGATGAAATCATCGGCTTTATTACCCGCGGCCGCGGCATTTCCGTCCACCGCGCCGATTGCCCGAACGTCAAGACCGAAGAAGCGGCCGATCGGTTGATTGCCGTAGAATGGGAAAGCGGGGCAAACGGAAAGTGCGAATATAACGTGGACATTGAGATCACCGGATTTGACCGCCGCGGTTTGCTGAATGAGGTGCTGCAGGCGGTCAATGAAACGCGAACAGACATTTCCGCCGTCTCGGGACGCTCCGATTATCGCCATAAAATCGCGACGATCCATATGACGATCGCCATTCATAATTTGAGCCACTTGCAAAAAGTGGTCGATCGAATCAAGCAAATTCCCGACATTTATTCCGTCCAGCGTTTGATGAACAACTAAGGGCGGCGAAAGGAGGAAGGCGAGTGAGAGCGGTCATCCAGCGGGCGAAAGAGGCCAAAGTCACCGTCGATGGCGAGACGGTCGGAGCGATCGATGCCGGGCTTGTCGTCCTTCTTGGCGTTACACACGAGGACACGGAGGACGATGCTGCCTATTTGGCTGAGAAAATCGCTCATTTGCGCATTTTTGAAGATGAAGACGGAAAAATGAACCGCTCCTTGCTTGACGTCGGCGGGGCGGTGCTGTCGGTGTCGCAGTTCACCCTTTACGGCGACTGCCGAAAAGGCCGGCGCCCGAACTTTATGGCGGCGGCAAAGCCCGACCATGCCTTGCCGCTGTATGAAGCGTTCAACGCCGCTTTGCGCGAAAGAGGCGTTCATGTAGAAACCGGCGTATTCGGTGCGATGATGGACGTATCGCTCACAAACGACGGGCCGGTCACCTTGATCATCGACAGCAGCGAGAAACCGGGAAACCGATGAAGTTTCCCGGTTTCTTTTTTATTTTCGGCGAAAAATGGGAAAGATGAAAACAAGTGCGGCAATAAGAAAGGAGCATTCCCGTTAGGAGCTTTTCCGGGGACTTGATCAAAAAAAGCCCTCTTGGTATGATGCAGGGGTGTCAAACACATCACTCACCATACCAAGGAGGACTTCAGATGAATTGTACACAAAACTATAAAATTGATCAAGTCACCGAACAAACGCTTGTCGTGGGCATCGATATCGCGAAACGAACCCACTACGCCTGCTTCGTGGATGACCGGGGGCGTGTGCTTCGCAAATCGTTCCCGATCTTCCAGTCGAAAGAGGGCTTTCGCCAGCTGTATGAAGCGATTCAGGAGGCGATGCAAGCGTTCGGGAAGTCAGAGGTGATCGTCGCGGTGGAGCCGACCGGGCACTACTGGTTGAACCTGGCCTACTTCCTCGAGGAGCACGGGATCCCGTTGGTCATGGTCAACCCGGCGCATGTGTGCCGGTCGAAAGAACTCGATGACAACCTGCCGACGAAACATGACGCCAAAGACGCCCTGGTCATTGCCAGACTGGCAAAAGACGGACGATTCCTCGTTCCCCGGCTGCTGCACGAGATCGAAGCCGATTTGCGCGTGGGAAGCACGCTCAAAGAGAAGCTCCGCAAGGAACAGACGGCGGTGAAAAACGCGATCGTCCGCTGGACGGATCGGTATTTTCCAGAGTTTTGGACGGTGTTTCGCGACTTGGGGAAAACGGCGCTTTCGGTGTTGGAGTGGACGCCGTTTCCGGCCGATATGGCGGGTCGGACCGCCGAGGAGCTCATCGAGGTGTACCGGCAAAGCGAAGGGCTGAAATGCCCGCAGAAGGCCAAAATTCAGGCGTTGATCAACGCCGCGAAGGACTCCATTGGGGTGACGGAAGGGACGACGATGGCCCGGTTTGAGATCGCCGCGCTCGTCCGCCGATACCGCCAATTGGAGGCGGAGATCGCCGCACTGGACGCCGAGTTGAAGGCATTGGTTCAAACGACGATGGAGTATCAATGGTTGAAAACGGTCGACGGGTTGGGAGACGCCACGATCATCGATCTGTTGGCGGAGATCGGCAGCTTCGCCCACTATCGGGACCCGCGTCAATTGGTGAAGTTGGCGGGCCTGACGCTCAAGGAGAACTCCTCCGGCCAGCGCAAAGGGCAAAAGCACATCTCCAAACGGGGACGGAAACGGCTGCGATCGGTGCTGTTTCGGGCGATGATTCCGCTGATTCGGCATAACGAGGCGTTTCGCGAGCTGCATGAGTATTATACGACCCGATCCGTCAATCCGCTGACCGGAAAGCAGTCCATCGTCGCCTTGTGCCGGAAGCTGTTGAATGTGCTGTTTGCGATTTGTACGAAGAAACAAGCGTTTGACGCGGAGCGAATGAAGCAGGACGTCTTGTCCCAAGTGCAACGGGCGGCCTAAGGCCTCCCCCTGCGAACGGAAGAATCGTTGGACAACGAGATGACACCGGAGAAGCTGGCGTGATTTTATCCATTCGACCTTGAGTCCCCAAAGGAGCTTGGCCGGCCTCCGCCTGATGACGAGACCGAACGAGGGAATGTTGGCGCGAAGACGCCCGGAGACATGGGAGGGTTCGTCCTCATCAGCGACGCGGAGATCCAAAGGGTGCATCGAATACGCTTCCCCCCATGGCAGGAAAATATAACCAGCCGTGGCCGCGAAGCGCACCCTAGGTCTGTAAGATATCCACAAAACTGAAAAAGGATGTAAGAGATTTTGTCGAAAAATATTTTTTGGACACCCCTGAGGGGCCGAAAAGCCTTGATAAATCAACATTTCTAGAGGGAGGAGTGCGATGCGGCAAACCAAAAGAGGCGAGCAGGCGCATCGGGCGGACGATGTGTTGTCCGCCGACTTTCACGAATGGGTGCGGCTCGAGGCCCAATATAGAGCGTTTGAGTTGGCATCCGAATTCGGTGTGGCGCCGAAAGACGTACAAATGTTGAAAAAACAGCAGCCCCGTCCGTAAACATGGCGAGTTGGAAGGAGCGCACGCGGCGTGTGGATGTTTCGTGGGCCGAGGCGGTGTGGCCGTTCAGACGAAACAGCTGCGAATGAGCGCTGCGCATCCGCTCAACACTGATCCGGATCGGTAGAGGAAAAAATCTATTGCATATGTATTGACAAACACGTGCCCCTATATGATAATAAGTATTGGTTTAAAATTATTATAAAATAGTCACAGGAGGTAGATGAAGAATGTCACTCGTAGGGAAAAAAGTGCAACCATTCCGTGCCCAAGCGTATCACAACGGCGAATTCATCGAAGTGACAGAGCAAGACTTCATGGGAAAATGGAGCATCGTTTGCTTCTATCCAGCGGACTTTACGTTCGTCTGCCCGACGGAGCTCGAAGATTTGCAAGACCACTACGCGACGTTCAAAGAACTTGGCGTAGAAGTGTACTCGGTTTCGACCGACACTCACTTTACTCATAAAGCATGGCACGATACATCGCCAGCCATCAGCAAAATCGAATACGTGATGATCGGCGATCCTTCGCATCAACTGTCGCGCATGTTTGATGTGCTCGATGAAGAACAAGGATTGGCGCAGCGCGGCACGTTCATCATTGATCCAGACGGCGTCATTCAAGCGGTGGAAATCAATGCGGACGGCATCGGCCGCAACGCCAGCACGCTGATTGATAAAATTAAAGCGGCCCAATACGTGCGCAACCATCCGGGTGAAGTCTGCCCGGCGAAATGGAAAGAAGGAGCGGAAACACTGAAGCCAAACCTAGATCTCGTCGGCAAAATTTAAGGGGGCTTAGGAGATGCTGTTGGATGCTGACATCAAGGCGCAACTAGCTCAGTATTTGCAATTGCTTGAAAATGATATTGTCTTGACGGTAAGCGCGGGAGACGACAACGTTTCCCGCGATATGCTTGCTTTAATCGATGAATTAACGGCGATGTCGCCGAAAATCAAAGTGGAAAAAGCGAAGCTGGAACGAACGCCAAGCTTCAGCGTCAACCGGGTCGGCGAAAACACCGGCATCACCTTCGCCGGCGTGCCGCTCGGCCATGAATTTACGTCCCTCATTTTGGCGCTGCTTCAAGTGAGCGGGCGGCCGCCGAAAGTCAGCCAAGACGTCGTGGACCGCATTCAACAAATCAGAGGCAAACATCATTTTGAAACGTACGTCAGCCTGACCTGCCACAACTGCCCGGACGTCGTGCAAGCGCTCAACATTATGAGCGTGTTGAACCCAGATATTTCGCATACGATGATCGACGGGGCGGCGTTTAAAGAAGAAGCGGAGCAAAAAGGGATTATGGCCGTACCGACGGTGTTTTTAAACGGCAAACTGTTCGCGAGCGGCCGCATGTCGCTTGAAGATATCCTCGCCAAATTAGGGAGTGCTCCGGACGCTTCTTCCTTCGCCAACAAAGAGCCGTTTGATGTGCTGGTGATCGGCGGCGGCCCTGCAGGTGCGACAGCAGCCATTTACGCAGCGCGCAAAGGCATTCGCACTGGCATTGTCGCGGAGCGCTTCGGCGGACAAATTTTAGATACGCTCGGCATTGAAAACTTTATCAGCGTCAAATATACGGAAGGACCGAAGCTTGCGGCCAGCATTGAAGAACATGTAAAGCAATACAACGTCGACATCATGAGCTCGCAGCGGGCAAAACGGCTCGAGAAAAAAGACTTGATTGAAGTCGAGCTGGAAAACGGCGCTGTGTTGAAAAGCAAAACCGTTGTCATCGCAACGGGCGCCCGTTGGCGCAACCTTGGCGTGCCGGGCGAGGAAGAGTTCAAAAACAAAGGGGTCGCCTATTGCCCGCACTGCGACGGCCCGCTGTTCGAAGGGAAGCACGTGGCGGTCATCGGCGGCGGGAACTCTGGAGTCGAAGCGGCGATTGACCTCGCTGGCATCGCCAGCCATGTGACGCTGCTGGAGTTCGCCCCTGAACTCAAGGCGGATGCTGTGCTGCAAAACCGGTTGTACAGCCTGCCGAACGTAACGGTGATAAAAAACGCGCAAACGACGGAAATCACCGGCACGGACAAAGTCAACGGCTTGACGTACATTGACCGGGAAACAGGAGAAGAACATCATATCGAATTGCAAGGCGTGTTCGTGCAAATCGGCCTTGTTCCGAACACCGAATGGTTGGGAGAAACGGTGGAACGGAATCGCTTCGGTGAAATTATCGTCGATAAACGCGGCGCGACGAACATTGAAGGCGTCTTTGCCGCGGGCGACTGCACGGACAGCGCCTATAAGCAAATCATTATCTCGATGGGCTCGGGTGCAACCGCGGCGTTAAGCGCGTTTGATTACTTGATTCGCCATTAAAGAGAGCCGAAGGTGGACCGCCTCTTCGATCCCATGGAGGGGCGGTTCAATGAATCGGCTCTCTTTTTTTACAACAAGGAGAAAAATGCGATGAGACATCAAGGTTTTTCTCTTTGCGAACAACCATGGATCACAGCTGCTAGGACAACTTGACAAACGGGCGAGATTGTCCGTAATATAAAATTACATCTTTCTCATACGGAACAACCGATGATGGAGAAAAGTAGTTAAGGTCCACATGGCCAGAGAGGAAGCGCCCAAGGCTGCGAGCGCTTCTCCATGATGGCTTAACGAAAGACACTCCGTAGGTTTCCCTTTGAACGCGCTTTGCGCCAGTAAAGGGGAACGTGTGCCATGCGTTAATGGCGACAAGCGGAAGCCGGATCGGCTTCAATTAGGGTGGCACCGCGGGAATGACGCTCTCGTCCCTATGATCATGGGGACAAGGGCGTTTTATTTTGGGCAAAGGAGGATGAGCATGGCTTTTCAAATTCCAAGAGGGACACAAGATGTGCTGCCGGGTGACTCGGAAAAATGGCAATATGTCGAGCACATTGCCCGCAGCCTCTGCAGCCGGTATGGGTATCAGGAAATCCGGACGCCGATTTTTGAACATACGGAGCTTTTTTTGCGCGGCGTGGGGGATACAACGGACATTGTGCAAAAAGAAATGTACACGTTCGAAGACAAAGGGGGGCGCGCGCTGACGCTCCGCCCGGAAGGAACGGCGCCGGTTGTCAGAGCGTTTGTCGAGCATAAGCTGTACGGCAGTCCGAACCAGCCGCTGAAATTGTATTACAGCGGGCCGATGTTTCGCTACGAGCGTCCGGAAGCGGGACGGTTCCGCCAGTTCGTCCAGTTCGGCGTCGAGGCGCTCGGCAGCAGCGATCCGGCGATTGACGCCGAGGTGATGGCGCTAGCGATGCATATTTACGAAGCGCTTGGCTTAAAACGGATCCGGCTTGTCATGAACAGCTTGGGCGACCTTGACAGCCGCCGGGCGCACCGAGAGGCGCTTGTTCGCCATTTTTCAAACCGCATCCACGAGCTGTGCCCGGACTGCCAGACGAGGCTTCATACGAATCCGCTCCGCATTCTCGACTGCAAAAAAGACCGCGATCATGAGCTGATGGCGACGGCGCCGTCGATTTTAGACTATTTAAATGACGAATCGCGTGCCTATTTTGAGAAAGTGAAACAATACTTGACAGCGCTCGGCATCCCGTTTGTCATCGATGCGCGGCTCGTGCGCGGGCTTGACTATTACAACCACACGACGTTTGAAATTATGAGCGAAGCGGAAGGATTTGGCGCGGCGGCGACGCTGTGCGGCGGTGGGCGTTACAACGGGCTTGTCCAAGAAATCGGCGGTCCGGAGACGCCGGGCATCGGCTTTGCCTTGAGCATCGAGCGGCTGTTGGCCGCCCTTGACGCCGAAGGAGTGGAATTGCCGGTGGAGAGTGGGCTTGACTGCTATGTCGTCGCTGTCGGTGAGCGGGCGAAAGACGAGGCGGTCCGCCTCGTTTATGCATTGCGCCGCTCCGGATTGAGGGTCGATCAAGATTATTTGGGCCGAAAATTGAAGGCGCAGCTGAAGGCCGCCGACCGGCTTGGGGCATCGTTTGTCGCCATTATCGGCGATGAAGAACTCGAGAGACAGGAAGTGGCGGTAAAGCATATGGCGAGCGGCGAGCAAACGAATGTACCGCTCGGCGAGTTGGCGCACTTTTTGCATGAACGGATCGGGAAGGAGGAGTGAGCGAATGGAACGCACATATCATTGCGGAGAAGTGCCGGAAACGGCCGTCGGCGAGCGCGTCGTGCTCAAAGGCTGGGTGCAAAAGCGCCGCGACTTAGGCGGCCTCATTTTCATTGACTTGCGCGACCGAACGGGCATCGTCCAAGTTGTCGCCAGCCCCGATGTCTCGGCCGAGGCGCTGGCGGCAGCGGAACGCGTGCGGAGCGAATACGTTTTAAGCGTCGAAGGAACGGTCGTCGCCCGCGCGCCCGAGACGGTCAATCCGAACATCGCGACCGGCCGCATTGAAATTCAAGCGGAACGAATCGAGATCATCAACGAGGCAAAAACGCCGCCGTTTTCGATTTCCGATGACACGGATGCGGCGGAAGACGTGCGCTTAAAATATCGGTATTTGGATTTGCGCCGCCCAGTCATGTTTCAAACACTGGCGCTTCGCCACAAAATCACAAAGACGGTGCGCGACTTTTTGGATAGCGAACGCTTTTTGGAAATTGAAACGCCGATGTTGACGAAAAGCACGCCGGAAGGGGCGCGTGACTATTTGGTGCCAAGCCGCGTTCATCCGGGCGAATTTTACGCCTTGCCGCAGTCGCCGCAAATTTTTAAGCAGCTGCTCATGGTCGGCGGCGTGGAACGGTACTACCAAATCGCCCGTTGCTTCCGTGACGAGGATTTGCGCGCTGACCGCCAGCCGGAATTTACGCAAATCGACATCGAAATGTCGTTTATCGAACAAAAGGATATTATGGATTTAACCGAACGGATGATGGCTGCCGTCGTGAAAGCAGCAAAAGGGATCGACATCCCGCGCCCGTTTCCGCGCATCACGTATGACGAGGCGATGAGCCGCTACGGCTCGGACAAGCCGGATATACGCTTTGGTCTTGAGCTCGTCGACGTATCGGAAATCGTCCGTAATTCAGCATTTCAAGTGTTCGCCCGCACGGTCAAGGAAGGCGGGCAAGTAAAGGCGATCAACGCGAAAGGCGCAGCAAGCCGCTATTCGCGCAAAGACATCGACGCGTTAGGCGAATTTGCGGCCCGCTACGGGGCGAAAGGGCTCGCCTGGCTGAAAGCGGAAGGAGATGAGCTGAAAGGGCCGATCGCCAAGTTTTTCACCGATGAGGAACAGGCGGCGCTGCGTCGAGCGCTTGCTGTCGAAGACGGAGATTTGCTTTTGTTTGTCGCCGACGAAAAAGCGATCGTCGCAGCGGCGCTTGGGGCGCTCCGGCTGAAGCTTGGCAAAGAGCTCGGCTTGATCGACGAAGCGAAGCTCGCGTTTTTGTGGGTGACGGATTGGCCGCTTTTGGAGTATGACGAAGAAGAAGGGCGCTATTACGCCGCCCACCATCCGTTTACGATGCCGGTGCGCGACGACATTCCGCTGTTGGAGACAAACCCGGGCGCCGTTCGCGCACAGGCGTACGATTTAGTGTTAAACGGGTACGAGCTCGGCGGCGGTTCGCTCCGCATTTTCGAGCGCGACGTGCAAGAAAAAATGTTCCGCGCCTTAGGGTTCAGCGAAGAAGAAGCGCGCCGCCAATTCGGATTCTTGCTTGAGGCGTTTGAATACGGCACTCCGCCGCACGGCGGCATTGCGCTTGGCCTTGACCGGCTGGTGATGTTGCTCGCTGGGCGCACGAACTTGCGCGATACGATCGCCTTCCCGAAAACGGCGAGTGCGAGCTGCTTATTGACGGAAGCGCCGGGGCCGGTCAGCGACAAGCAGCTCGAGGAGCTGCATTTGGCCGTTGTGCTTCCTCGTGAGGAATAATGGCGCCGTTGGAAGGAGAAACATTGACGGCAGAGGTTCACAAACGCGAAAAAATATGATACAATCAAAGCAACACACCGTCCTAATGTGTTCGTCGAGTCACCCATCGTTTTGACCGAACAGTAGATGATCCGGGAGCCCGGGGTTTCCAAGCGGCGTGCACGCCCCTTCGTCACAGGGGAAGCGCAAACCTTGGAACAGGGCACCCACCTATGGGAGAGCGGGTTCAAAACGAAGGTATCGACGGCACGATTGGGACTGGCGACATTAAGGAATCAACAGCATTTCCCCTATGCGGATGGCCGCATAGGGGTTTTGTTTTGCCAGCAAAATGCCGTTGCCTCTTTTGCTGTCTTGATGGTAGGATAAAAAGCGGCATAAACATCAATTTTGAAGCAAACGGAGAGGAGAACGATGCTGCACCAATTTTCCCGCAATGAACTCGCGATTGGCCCTGAAGGGTTGGAACGCTTAAAAAACGCCACCGTCGCCGTCCTTGGCGTCGGCGGTGTCGGGTCGTTCGCCGTCGAGGCGCTCGCCCGCTCCGGCGTCGGCCGGTTGGTGCTTGTTGATCGCGATAACGTCGATATCACCAACATCAACCGGCAAATCCATGCGTTGCTCTCGACCATCGGGCGTCCGAAAGTGGAGCTCATGAAAGAGCGCATCGCCGACATCAACCCGGCGTGCGAGGTGATCGCTTTGCAAATGTTTTATACAGAAGAGACGTATGAGCAATTTTTCGCCTATGATCTGGATTTTGTCATCGATGCGTCCGACACGATTGTGTACAAAGTGCATTTGATGAAACAATGCCTCAAGCGCGGCATTCCGATCATTTCCAGCATGGGTGCGGCGAACAAAATGGATCCGACCCGCTTTCGTATTGTCGACATTTCAAAAACGCACACCGATCCGATTGCGAAAGTCATCCGCGCCAAGCTGCGCAAAGAAGGGATTCGCCGCGGCATTCCGGTCGTCTTTTCCGATGAGAAGCCGGTGAAAATCCGCGAAGACGTTCGCCAAGTCGTCGGCAACGATGCTTCGCCGATCCGCAAAGCGAAAATGCCGCCATCATCGAACGCGTTTGTTCCGTCGGTTGCCGGGCTTATTATGGCGTCTTACGTCATCAATGAATTGTTAAAAGACATCCCCATCGCCCGCGTCGGCGAATGAGGAAACGATGGGCAGACAAGGAGCGATGCATGATTGCCTCTTGTTTTGTTATGAATGGGCCATCGGTTCGACTTGTCCGCCCGTTTCGGAGAGAAGAAGCTGGGCGAGGGAAAAGCGGTCGCCTTCTTCGGAGGCAAGCTGACGGGCGCGGGCCATAATTTTGACGAGCGCCTCGTAATCTTCGTGCACCGTCGTCTGGCGCGCTTCCAAGCGTTCGGCCTTTTTGGCCAACTGTTCATTGCGAGCCTGCCACTCCGCCCGTTCCCGTTTCAGTCGCTCGTTTTCCCGGCGGGCGGCTTCCAGCTGCTCAACGTCGTTCCGCAGCCTTTGCAAAAAGGAAATGCACTCGTCAAGCGTCAACGGGGCAGCCGGGAGAAACGGGGACGATCCCTCGGCAAGTTTCGGATCGTCAGGGGCGCCGAACGATACGGCGGCCGCCTCCTTTTGCCATTTTTTCATCATTTCCAATGCCCGTTTCCGTTCTTTTCGCTGTTTTTTTGCCTGTTCAATGGCTTCAAGGTGTCGTTTCCGCACCTCGGCGTTCCAGCGGAACCCGCATGCCGCCGCTGTGCGGTGCAGTTGTCTCCCAACGACTTCAAAAGCGGCAAGTTGCGTTTTTCCTTCGCGTATATATTGCAGCACCGTTTCAGCCAACAGTACATCTTCTTCATGTGACCAAGCATCCTGTCTTGTTTTCATGTTGTCCACCCCATCAAATGGTAATGTTGATATGGTCATAGTTTTTCCGTTTGATTTCCACTTTAAACTTCGCCCTTTTCATTTTTTCCCATTTTCATGTATCATAGAAATAGTTTTGTATGACCGGTCAGTCCAAAACAATTAGAATTATTGGTCAAAATCGTAGGATGAGAGGTGGCATGATGACGTTTTTGACCAGGTTCAGTTTGAAAAATGCGGCAGCTGTGTTTGTATGTTCGTTTTTGCTCATGTTTCTAGGACTGGCTGGGGGCGGTGGCCGATGCGACCAAACCGGTCGATGTGGGGACGCTGAAACTCGGCGGCAAGGATGAGCAAGTCGAACTTTCGTATGATGAAACGTTGGGATCGATGAGTTGAAAGAGCTTCCGATCGTGACGAGAAACGGAGTGATTCCACTTTCAGCTGTCGCCGAAGTGAAAGAGGCGGACGTGTATACGTCCATTCAAAAGCTGGACGGAAAAGTGTTTGCCCGCGTATCCGCCCAGATTGTCGGCGACAACATTCAGAAAGTAACGAATGATATTTCGAAACATGTAAATGATTTGAAGATCCCATCCGATGTCACAAGAAGGAGTAAGGAAGGAGAAAACATTGGGACGGAAAGAGGACATCATTGAAACGGCGATGAAATTATTCGCCGAAAAAGGCTATCACGCTACCTCTATGCAGGAAATAGCCGAGCGGAGCGGAGTAGCCAAAGGTTCGATTTACAATTATTTCAAATCGAAGGAAGAGTTGGCTGTATCGATTTTCCGCTACCATTATGAAGTTTTGTTTCGCCAGCTTAAACAAATCGAGGCTGATCCCGCCTTAACCGCGCGCGAGCGGTTAAGGCGTCAGTTGACTGTACAAATCCAGCTGTTTGACGAACATAAAGAGCTGGCGCAAATGCAGTTGGGCGAACAAGCTGTGAAGGTGAGCCATGAGGTGCAGCATCTGGTGTTTCGCATCCGCGCCCATACGCTCCACTGGTATCGCCGGGCGATTGAAGACATATACGGCGAACAAGTGCGTCCAGTTTCGTTTGATTGCGCGACGATGCTCAACGGAATGCTGAAAGAATATCTGATTTACTTGGCGGTAGACCGAAAACCGCTGCTTCCTGAGAAGCTTGCCCCCTTCTTGCTCGATCGGCTTGATGCCATCGTTGCCAGCCTGCTTGACGGCAAGACGGGATTGCTCGATGAAACGGTGATGGCGGATTACATTGCTGCGGCGACCCAAGAGCGGAGTCAATGGAAAGAACGGGCCATCAGCTGTTTAGAGCGCATGGCGGCGCTGCGTCCGGTTGAAGACGATATTCTTCGCTCGCTGCGCTTATTGAAGGAAGAACTCGAGAAAGGGGAGACAGCTAGGCGGTTTATGGTGGAGGCGCTTCTGCTCTATTTGGCGAAATACTCGCTTCCGCTGTACAATGAGTTGAAGGAGGCCATTGAACGCTATTTTTATTAAAACCACCGATTTTCCCACGGGGAGACGCCCCATTCGCCGAAAATGAATAGGCGGCATCGGAGGATGTCTGTGAACATAGCGTCATCAATCTCAAGGAGGGGGTCGGCATGCCCAAAACGACGGAGCCGCTTGCTTGGCGGATGCGGCCGCGGACGATCGATGAGATCGTTGGGCAACAGCACATCATTGGCCCTAGTACGCCGCTTTATAAAATGGTCAAAAAAGGTCATGTTCCATCGCTTTTGCTTTACGGAGAGCCGGGGACAGGGAAGACGTCGCTCGCTTACGCCATTGCCCGCACCGCCAGGCGCGAATGGGTCGCTATCAATGCGACGGCCGCCGGCAAAAAGGAAATCGAAGAGGCAGTCGAAGCGGCGCGCTGGTCAGGGAACGTCGTGTTGTTTATCGACGAAATCCATCGGCTGAATAAAGCGCAGCAAGACGTTTTGTTGCCGCATCTCGAATCCGGGCTCGTGACCTTGATTGGCGCCACAACGGAAAACCCGTTTCACGAGGTCAATCCCGCCATTCGCAGCCGCTGCGGGCAAATCCAACAACTGAAACCGCTCAAGCCGGATGACCTCATGATCATTCTGAAGCGGGCGCTCGCTGATCCGGAACGAGGGGTCGGCGAGCCGCCGGTTGTCATTGACGAGTCGTTGTTATGGCGCATCGCCGAGGCAGCCGGTGGGGATGCGCGCGTCGCGCTTTCGCTTCTGGAGGCGGCGGTTGCGGCTGCCGATGAGCGCCACGGCCGCTTGTATATTGATGAGGATATCGTGGCTTCATGCACCGCAAACCGCGGTTTTACCCATGACAAATATGGCGATCATTATTATTCGTTGTTGTCCGCGTTTCAAAAAAGCGTGCGCGGCAGCGATGCCGATGCCGCGCTTCATTATTTGGCCCGTCTGCTTGAAGGCGGAGACTTGGCGTCCGTTTGCCGGAGATTGCTTGTGATGGCTTATGAGGACATCGGACTTGCCAATCCGATGATGGGAGTGAAAGTACAGGCA
The DNA here is from genome assembly GCF_038593135.1 of Geobacillus sp. FSL K6-0789. NCBI lineage: Bacteria > Bacillati > Bacillota > Bacilli > Caryophanales > Anoxybacillaceae > Geobacillus > Geobacillus sp. FSL K6-0789. The sequence continues at coordinate 2,216,332 of NZ_CP151966.1, read as the reverse complement.
GCGGTCGAAGCGGCGGAACGCCTCGGACTGCCGGAAGCGCGCATTCCGCTCGCGGTTGTGACGATTGAACTCTGTTTAAGCCCGAAATCCAACAGTGCTTACAAGGCGCTGGACGCTGCCATTGCCGATGTCCGTTCCGGCAAGCTTGGCGATATTCCGGATCATTTAAAAGACGCTCATTACAAAGGGGCGGCTGCACTCGGGCGTGGACAAGGCTACTTGTATCCGCACGATTATCCGAACGGCTGGGTGGCGCAAGCGTATTTGCCCTCCGTTCTGGAAGGCGTCCGCTATTATGAACCGAAAGAGCATGGCGAGGAAAAACATTACGCCAAGGTGTACCGGCGGCTTGAGCAGTTGAAACAAGAGGTCAAGGTTCAGCCGTGAAGGGAAAGGGATTTTTATGATATAATAACATAGGCGTTTCATGCTCGCTTTGACCGAGCTGACCGGATGGAACGTGGCGTACATTCGCATCGGGATCGAAGCGTTCGTGCTGTTGGCCGGCTGGTTGCTCGGCGGCCCGGTGTCGTTTGGCACGTTCCTTTTTTGTGTGACGATCGGTTCGATGCCGGCTTGGCGCTGCCGCAATGCCAAAAGGTCGCAAGCCGCCTGCTTGGACCGGCCGCCGGCACTCGGCTGCAAGGGTTAAGCGGTTAGGAGGGATATGAATGAAGATTTCGACGAAAGGCCGATATGGCTTGACGATTATGATTGAATTGGCCAAAAAATATGGCGATCGTCCGATCTCGCTTCGTTCGATCGCCAAGGCGAACAATTTATCTGAACATTATTTAGAGCAGCTCGTCACGCCGTTGCGCAACGCCGGGCTCGTCAAAAGCATTCGTGGAGCGTATGGCGGCTATGTGCTCGCTGAGCATCCGGCGAAAATCACCGCCGGCGACATTTTGCGCGTGTTGGAGGGGCCGCTGACCCCGGTCGAGGAGCTCGAGGAGGAAGAGCCGGCGAAGCGCGAGCTATGGATTCGCATCCGCGATGCGGTCGAGGAAGTGCTCGACAGCACAACGCTCGAAGATTTGGCGAAGTATAGCGACGGGGATGAAGGGGCATATATGTTTTATATTTAAGCAACAGAAAGGAAAGGAGAATGACCGTTGGAACGGATTTATTTGGACCATGCGGCAACTTCCCCTGTCCATCCAGACGTAGCTGCCGGTATGGTTCAGTGGATGACGGAACAGTTCGGCAACCCGTCAAGCATCCATCATTTTGGACGGCAGAGCCGCCGCGCGGTCGATGAAGCGAGGGCTGTTGTCGCCCGCTCGATTGGGGCGAAAGAGACGGAGATTGTGTTTACAAGCGGCGGCACGGAAGCGGATAACTTTGCGGTCATCGGAACGGCCATAGCGAACCGTGGCCGCGGCAATCATATCATTACAACCGCCATCGAGCATCATGCGGTGCTGCGCGCTTGTGAATATTTAGAGACGCAAGGGTTTAAGGTCACGTATTTGCCCGTTGACGAACAAGGGACCGTATCGGTCGAGGATGTCAAGGCCGCGCTGTGCGATGAGACCGTTTTGGTGTCGGTCATGTTTGCCAACAACGAAGTCGGCACGATCCAGCCGATTCGAGAAATCGGGGCGCTGCTTCGCGATCATCCGGCTTATTTCCATACGGACGCCGTCCAGGCGTACGGGCTTCTTCCGATCGATGTGAATGAATACGGGATCGATTTGCTGTCGATTTCTGCTCATAAAATCAACGGCCCGAAAGGAAGCGGAGCTTTGTATGTCCGGGAAACGGTCCGCATCACTCCGCTCTTTTTCGGCGGCGAACAGGAGCGGAAGCGGCGCGCCGGCACGGAAAACGTCCCCGGCATCATCGGCTTGGCGCAGGCGGCGGAAATCGCTGAGCGAACAAGGGAAGAGAAACGTCGGCAATATGCGGCGTGGCGCGAGGCGATGCTTGCGATTTTCCGCTCCTCAGGGATCGATTATGCGGTCAACGGCCGCCCGGATGGCCTGCCGCATATTTTGAATGTCGCCTTCCCGGGAACGAATGTCGAATCGCTGCTCGTGAACTTGGATTTAGCCGGCATTGCCGCCTCGAGCGGGTCAGCATGCACCGCCGGATCAATCGACCCGTCGCACGTGCTTGTCGCGATGTGCGGAAAAGAGTCGGAGCGCATCCGTTCGTCTGTGCGCTTCAGCTTCGGGCTCGGCAATACGATGGAACAAATTGAGCGGGCGGCCGAGGAAACAGTGAAGATCATAAAGCGGCTCACAAACCGCTAAAGGAGGATGTAAGGGATTTTGTCGAAAAATATTTTTTGGACACCCCTGAGGGGCCGAAAAGCCTTGATAAATCAACATTTCTAGAGGGAGGGAAACAGCATGAACAAAGCGCCGCACGAAACGCGCGTCGTCGTCGGCATGTCCGGCGGGGTCGACTCGTCGGTCGCTGCGCTGCTATTGAAAGAACAAGGATATGATGTGATCGGCATTTTTATGAAAAACTGGGATGACACCGATGAAAACGGCGTTTGCACGGCGACTGAGGACTACGAAGACGTCGTGCGCGTTTGCAATCAAATCGGCATCCCGTATTATGCGGTCAATTTTGAAAAACAGTATTGGGACAAAGTGTTTACGTACTTTTTGAATGAATACAAAGCCGGGCGCACGCCGAACCCGGACGTGATGTGCAATAAGGAAATTAAGTTCAAGGCGTTTTTAGAGCACGCCATGTCGATCGGCGCCGATTACATCGCAACTGGCCATTACGCCCGCGTCGAGTTTCGCGATGGCGAATATAAAATGCTGCGTGGAGCCGACCCGAACAAAGACCAAACGTACTTTTTAAACCAGCTCGGCCAAGCTCAGCTGTCGAAAGTGATGTTTCCGATCGGCCATTTGCAGAAAGCGGACGTGCGCCGGATCGCCAAAGAGGCTGGACTCGCCACCGCTGGAAAAAAAGACAGCACGGGCATTTGCTTTATCGGCGAACGCGATTTCAAAGAATTTTTGAGCCATTATTTGCCGGCTCAGCCGGGAGTGATGAAAACGCTCGATGGCGAAGTGAAAGGGCGGCATGACGGCGTCATGTATTACACGATCGGCCAGCGCCACGGCCTTGGCATCGGCGGCGGCGGCGAGCCGTGGTTTGTCGTCGGCAAGGATGTGCGCGAAAACGTGTTGTATGTCGCCCAAGGGTTTGAAAACGATTATTTGTACTCCACATCATTAAAAGCGATCGATGTCAACTGGGTGTCTGACCGCAAACCGGAAGCGCCGTTCCGCTGTACGGCGAAATTCCGCTATCGCCAGCCGGATGTCGGCGTCGAAGTTCGACCGCTTCCAGACGGCAAAGCCGAAGTCGTGTTCGATGAGCCGGCGCGGGCGGTGACGCCGGGGCAGGCGGTTGTGTTCTACAACGGCGAGGAGTGTCTTGGCGGCGGCATCATCGATGAAGTGTTCCGCAACGGCGAAAAGCTTTGGTATGTTGGTTGACGGATGTGCCGGTGCGCACGATCTTCAACCAGGCTATTAGGCTGGAGGCCATTGCTTGAAAATCACGTTGAATCAGGGAGGGGATGGGCGGTGGCCAATTTCAACGAACAAGGCTTGAGGTATATGCGCGAGGGGAAGTATGAGGAAGCCATCCGCTGTTTTTCCGCTGCGGTCGAACAGCATCCGGACGATCCAGCCGGGTACATTAACATTGGCACGGTTCTCGTTGCTGCCGGTGAAGAAGAGAAGGCGCTTGACTGTTTCCGGCAGGCGTTGAAAATTGACAAGAAGGCGGCGGCCGCGTATTACGGCATGGGTACAGTGCATTATAAGCGTGAGCAGTTCGCGAAAGCGAAAGATATGTTTGAGCGCGCGCTAGGGCTTGGTCTTGACGATGCCGATACGCATTTTATGCTCGGCATGTCCTTATGGCGGCTCGAGATGCCGCGGCTGGCGCTGCCGTATTTGCAGCGCGCGACTGATCTGAACGAGACGGATGCCGAAGCGCTGTTTCAGCTTGGCCTTTGCCTCGCCACACTCGATTACGTCGATGAGGCGAAGCGTTATTTCGAAAAAACGTTGGAACTCGATCCGCGCCACGCTGATGCGTACTACAATTTAGGCGTCATTTATGCGTACAAAGATGAGCTCGATGCCGCCCGCAATATGTTTGCCGCTGCCTTGGAAGCCAAGCCCGATCACGTGCTTGCCGGATACGGAAAGAAACTGATGGAAAAGCGGCTTGCGCCGTAAAAAGGCAGGGGGATGGCTGTTGCAAGAGCAACAAATCCTCGCCCTTGACGGACGCACGTTCATTAAAGGAGTGTGCTTGGCGGTCATTTTTCATAATGAGGAAACATTGTACACGGTCGTCCGCGTGCGCGTTGAGGAAACGAACGAAGCGCCCGTTGAGGAGGAAGTCGTCGTCACCGGCTATTTTCCGCGTTTAAACGAAGGGGACGTCTACATCTTTTACGGACAATTCCGCCAACATCCGCGTTTTGGCCGCCAATATGCGGCTAGTCAGTTCCGCAAACAGCTTCCGAACACGAAAGAAGGAGTCATTCATTATTTATCGAGCGGTTTGTTTAAAGGAATCGGCAAAAAAACGGCTGCGGCGATTGTCGAGACGCTCGGCGAAAACGCGATCGCCGCGATTTTGCGCGACCCCAGGGCGCTAGAGCGTGTGCCGAAGCTGACGAAAAAAAAGGCGAAGCAGCTGTACGATGCGCTTCGCGCCCACGAAGGGCTTGAGCAAACGATGATCGCCCTCGCCCAGCTCGGTTTTGGCCCGCAGCTGGCCATGAAAATTTACCAAGCGTATGGCGAAGAAGCGGTTGACATCATCCACGAGAACCCGTACCAGCTCGTTGAGGATATCGAAGGGATCGGCTTTGGCCGCGCTGATGAAATCGGGCGCCAGCTCGGCATTTCCGGTAGCCATCCGGCCCGGCTGCGCGCCGCCTCGTTGTTTGTTCTTGAACAGGCGTGCTTGCAGGAAGGGCACGTTTATTTGCGCGAAAAAGAGCTGATGGAGCGCATCGGGGAGCTGCTTGACGGAAGGCTGAGCGGTGCGGTGGATGGACGAGCGATCAGCCAAACGCTTCTGATGTTAAGCGAAGAAGGGAAGCTGATCGCCGAGCAAGGGCGTTATTATCTCCCTTCCCTTTACTTCGCCGAGAAAGGGATCGTCTCCAACATTAAGCGGCTGCTCGGGCAGACGCCGCCGTCGGCGTTTGCCGAGTCGGAGTTTTTGCTGGCGCTTGGGGCGCTTGAGGAACAGCTTGGCATGCAATATGCCCCCCAGCAAAGGGAAGCGATCCAACAAGCGCTTTCTTCGCCGCTGTTTATTTTGACCGGCGGTCCGGGAACGGGGAAAACGACGGTCATCAAAGGCATCGTCGAGCTGTTTGCCGCCCTAAACGGCCTGTCTCTTGACCCGGCTGACTACAAACAAGGCGAGCCGTTTCCGGTGCTGCTGGCCGCACCGACCGGCCGAGCGGCGAAGCGGATGAGCGAGGCGACCGGGCTGCCGGCGGCGACGATCCACCGCTTGCTTGGCTGGAATGGGGCGGAAGGGTTCAGCCGCGACGAGAACGAACCGATTTCCGGCAAGCTGCTTGTCATCGATGAGATGTCGATGGTCGACACGTGGCTCGCCAACCAGCTGTTAAAAGCCGTGCCAAACGGCATGCAAGTCATTTTTGTCGGCGATGAGGATCAATTGCCATCCGTCGGGCCAGGGCAAGTGCTGAAAGACTTGCTCTCTTCAGGCGTCATTCCGTTCGCTCGGTTGACCGAGGTGTATCGCCAGGCGGAAGGATCATCGATCATCGAGCTCGCTCATGAGATGAAGCGCGGCGTCGTGCCGGACGATTTGACCGCTCCGAAGGCAGACCGTTCATTCATCCGCTGCCGTGCGGGCCAGGTCGTCGATGTCGTGCGGCAAATCGCGGACAACGCGCGCAAAAAAGGGTTTTCCGTCAAAGATATTCAAGTGCTCGCCCCGATGTACCGTGGTCCAGCGGGCATTGACCAATTGAACAAAGCGCTTCAAGAGCTGTTCAACCCGCCGGCTGAGGGGAAGCGGGAGCTGTCGGTCGGTGAGATCGTCTACCGCGTCGGCGATAAGGTGCTGCAGCTCGTCAATCAACCGGAAGACAATGTGTTTAACGGCGACATCGGCGAAATCGTTGCCATTTTTTACGCCAAAGAAAATATCGAAAAGCAAGACTTGCTCGTCGTCTCGTTTGATGGCATTGAAGTGACGTACACACGGCAAGATTTAGGACAAATCACCCATGCGTACTGCTGTTCGGTTCATAAGGCGCAAGGAAGCGAGTTTCCAATCGTCATTTTGCCCGTCGTCAAAAGCTATTACCGGATGTTGAAACGGAATTTGTTGTATACTGCGGTGACAAGAAGCAAGCAGTTTCTCGTTTTATGCGGGGAAGAGGAAGCGTTTCGATTCGGCGTCGCAAAACAAAGCGACGGAGCGCGCCAGACGGCGCTCGCTGAGAAGCTGGCGGGGGCGGCGGCGCCGTTTGTCGAGGTCGAACTGCCGTTTGAAGAGGCGAACATGGGGATGGAAAACGTTACGCCGTATGACTTTATGGGCGATGAGCCAAGCTAAAGGTGGCTGGAAAGGTGGGAGAACGATGCGGACGTTTTCCGACGTCAAAGGGCTTCCCATTTATGAGCAAACGACAGGGAAAGCGGTCGGGACGATCGCGGACATTTGGTTTACCAGCCACGGCACGGTCAAAGGGTTGGTAGCGGAACGGGACGGTTTGTTTGGCCGCCGCCGCTACTTGCCGCTTTCCGCCGTGCAGTCGTTCGAAAACGACCGAGTCATCATCTGTGATGCCGATAGCTTCCAGTTGTTTCCTTCTTCTGACAGCGGCCACTCTCTTTACGGCGAACGCGGCCTCGCCGGCAGCATGGTTGTCGCCGCGGACGGAACAACGATCGGACTGTTGGATGACGTATATTTTGACGGGCAATTGGGCAAAATTGACGGATACGAGATCAGCGAGGGATTTTTTTCCGATTTGACCGAAGGAAAGAAACGGATGAAGGCAGTTCCGTTCACCGCCAGGGAAGGCGTGATCACCGTGGAAACTATGATGTAAGGAGAGTGGCTGTCGATGCTCATTTGCCCCAATTGCAAGCGAAAAAATCTGGGGAAAATTGGTGTCAACCAGTATTATTGCTGGGATTGCTTCATTGAGCTGTCCGTCTCGAAAGGGATGATCCACGCCCATCAAGTGGAAGAAGACGGAACGTTGAGTTCTCTTGACGACTTGTTTGACGACCACGAACGCACGATCCAATTTTAGGGGGGACACGCATGAACCGGATGATGACGTCGCTGTTAGCAGTCGGATTAGGCGTCGCCGCTTATCAGCTCGCCCAACGAAACGATTGGATGAACGGTCGCACGATGCGGAGGATGCGCCGCCGCTTGATGCAAGCGATCCGCTGACGGCGCTCGCCCTCGCCTTTGCGCGGGGGCGTCGCCTTGTGGCTGTCAAATAGTGCTAAAAGCGGTGAAGGCATATTTCCCGCCGCATCTCCTACACTAAACGGTAGGAGGTGTGGCGATGGGCGAGCAACAATGGCTGTCGTTCTTTCGCATCGGAAAATGGCTGCTCATGACGGCAATCATCTATTTGATCGTTCGGATGAAAGACGTTTGGCGGCCGGTCATTGATTTTATCGCAACGGTGTTGACGCCGTTTTTGCTGGCGTCGTTTATTACGTATTTGCTCTACCCGCTTGTGGAATCCATCCATCGCAAGGGAATGCCGCGCGCCCTTGCCATTTTGTTGATTTATTTGTTGTTTTTCGGTTTGGTCGGTTACGGCTTGTACCGCGGCGTGCCGCTATTCATCGCCCAGTTGCGTGAACTGGATGAACAGCTGCCGTCTTTGATGAATACATACCGCCAATGGGTGCGCCACATCCACGACGAGACGTCGAATTGGCCGCTTGAGGTGCACACACGCATCGAGGCGATGTTTGGCGAGATCGAGCAGGCAGCGGCGGCCGCCGTCGCGATGGCGATCAACGCCGCCAAATCGTTCATCGGTTCGGCGGCGACGCTGTTGATCATTCCGTTTATCGTCTTCTATATGTTAAAAGACATCGATGTGTTGAAAAAAGCGATTTGGTACATGACACCGAAGCGGTGGCGTGGGCCGGGGATGACGTTTTTGAAGGATGTCGATGAATCGCTCGGCGGCTACATTCGCGGCCAGCTGTTCGTCTGTGCAGCGATCGGTCTTGCGGCGTCGCTCGGCCTTTGGCTCGCCGGCATGGACTATCCGCTTTTGCTTGGATTTATCATCGGGCTGACGAACATCATTCCGTACTTCGGCCCGTTGCTCGGCGCGATTCCGGCTGTGATTTTGGCGGCGACCATCTCGCTCAAAATGGTGATCATCGTGCTGATCATCATTTTTGCCTTGCAGTTTCTTGAAGGGAACGTTTTATCACCGTTCATTGTCGGCAAAAGCGTGCATATGCATCCGCTTGTCATTATGTTCGCGCTGTTTGCCGGCGGCGAGCTGGCCGGCGTGCTCGGCCTCATCCTCGCCGTCCCGACTGCAGCGGTGCTGAAAGTGGCCGTATCGCACTGGAAAGAACATTACGCCCCGCATTGACAAACGCTTGCTGCTTGTCTATAATCTTTCAATGAACAAAGCGAATACATAACGCGATGACGGATCGAGTATGTTGCAGTCCATCTTAACGCGCAACCGGCGCACAGAGAGGAATTTCCGCGGCTGAAAGAAATTCCAGATGAAGGGCAACAGAAGGCTAATCCGGAGCGCAGGCAAAACCTGACGCAAGGCTGCGTTACGGCCGAAGAGGTGATGGGCATTTTCTGCCCATAAACAGGGTGGTACCGCGAGCGCAACTCTCGTCCCTGCCAAGGGATGGGAGTTTTTTTATAGAAAAAACAAAGGGGAGGATCATCATGAAGAAACTGACATCTGCCGAAGTGCGGCGCATGTTTTTAGAGTTTTTCCAGGAAAAAGGCCATATGGTGGAGCCGAGCGCATCGCTCATTCCGGTTGACGACCCGTCGCTGCTGTGGATCAACAGCGGCGTCGCGACGTTGAAAAAGTATTTTGACGGCCGCATCATTCCCGAAAATCCGCGCATTTGCAATGCGCAAAAATCGATTCGCACGAACGATATCGAAAATGTCGGGAAAACGGCGCGCCACCATACGTTTTTTGAAATGCTCGGCAACTTTTCGATCGGCGATTATTTCAAGCGTGAAGCGATCCATTGGGCATGGGAGTTTTTAACGAGCGACAAATGGCTCGGTTTTGATCCGGAACGGTTGTCCGTCACGATCCATCCGGAAGACGAGGAAGCGTACAACATTTGGCGCAACGAAATCGGCTTGCCAAAAGAGCGGATCATTCGCCTTGAAGGCAACTTCTGGGACATCGGCGAAGGCCCGAGCGGCCCGAATACGGAAATTTTTTATGACCGCGGTGAAGCGTTCGGCAACGACCCGAACGACCCGGAGCTGTACCCAGGCGGGGAAAACGAGCGCTACTTGGAAGTATGGAACCTTGTCTTTTCGCAGTTCAACCATAACCCGGACGGCACGTACACGCCGCTGCCGAAGAAAAACATCGACACCGGCATGGGCTTGGAGCGGATGTGCTCGATTTTGCAAGATGTGCCGACAAACTTTGAAACCGACTTGTTTATGCCGATCATCCGCGCCACCGAGCAAATTTCCGGCGAACGGTATGGCGAAGATCCGGAGAAAGACGTCGCGTTTAAAGTGATCGCCGACCATATTCGCGCGGTGACGTTTGCGATCGGCGATGGGGCGCTGCCGTCCAACGAGGGCCGCGGCTATGTGCTGCGCCGCCTGCTCCGCCGCGCCGTGCGCTACGCGAAACACATCGGCATTGAGCGTCCGTTTATGTACGAGCTCGTCCCGGTTGTCGGCGAAATTATGCATGACTATTATCCGGAAGTGAAAGAAAAAGCCGATTTTATCGCCCGCGTCATCCGCAGTGAGGAGGAGCGGTTCCATGAGACGCTTCACGAAGGGCTCGCCATTTTAAGCAACGTGATCGAGAAGGCCAAATCCGAAGGAAGCGACGTCATCCCCGGCGAGGACGTGTTCCGTCTGTACGATACGTACGGCTTCCCGATCGAGCTGACGGAGGAATACGCGGCAGAAGCGGGAATGAAAGTCGACCATGACGGGTTTGAACGAGAAATGGAATGGCAGCGCGAACGGGCACGCGCCGCCCGCCAAGACGTGGATTCGATGCAGGTGCAAGGCGGCGTCCTTGGCGACATTAAAGACGAAAGCCGCTTCGTCGGTTACGATGAGCTCGTCGCTTCTTCCACCGTTCTCGCCATCGTCAAAGACGGACAGCTTGTCGAGGAAGTCCGCGCCGGTGAAGAGGCGCAAATCATCGTCGATGTGACGCCATTTTACGCCGAAAGCGGCGGACAAATCGCTGACCAAGGCGTGTTTGAAAGCGAAACAGGAACAGCGGTCGTCAAAGATGTGCAAAAAGCGCCGAACGGCCAACATCTTCATGCGATCATCGTCGAGAGTGGTACGGTGAAAAAAGGTGCGGTGTATACGGCGCGCGTTGATGAAGCGAAACGGGCCCGCATTATCAAAAACCATACGGCAACCCATTTGCTCCATCAAGCGCTAAAAGACGTGCTCGGCCGCCATGTCAACCAAGCGGGGTCGCTTGTCACCCCGGACCGGCTTCGTTTTGACTTCACCCATTTTGGGCAAGTGAAGCCAGAGGAGCTCGAGCGCATCGAAGCCATCGTCAACGAACAAATTTGGAAAAGCCTCCCGGTTGACATTTTTTATAAACCGCTCGAGGAAGCGAAAGCGATGGGCGCGATGGCGCTGTTTGGCGAAAAATACGGCGACATCGTCCGCGTCGTCAAAGTCGGCGACTACAGCCTCGAGCTGTGCGGAGGCTGCCATGTGCCCAACACATCAGCCATCGGGTTGTTTAAAATCGTCTCCGAGTCCGGCATCGGCGCCGGCACGCGTCGGATTGAAGCGGTGACCGGAGAAGCGGCATACCGCTTTATGAGTGAACAGCTGGCTATTTTGCAAGAGGCGGCGCAAAAACTGAAAACAAGCCCGAAAGAATTGAATGCGCGTCTTGACGGACTGTTTGCCGAGCTGAAAGAGCTCGAACGCGAAAATGAATCGCTTGCTGCCCGCCTCGCCCATATGGAAGCTGAGCACCTCACCCGTCAAGTGAAAGATGTAAACGGCGTGCCGGTGTTGGCGGCAAAAGTGCAGGCCAATGACATGAATCAACTGCGGGCCATGGCTGATGATTTGAAACAAAAGCTCGGCACGGCGGTCATCGTGTTGGCGTCCGCCCAGGGCGGAAAAGTGCAACTGATTGCCGCAGTAACGGACGATTTGGTGAAAAAAGGATTCCATGCCGGCAAGCTGGTGAAAGAAGTAGCGTCGCGTTGCGGTGGGGGCGGCGGCGGGCGCCCGGATTTGGCGCAAGCTGGCGGCAAGGACCCAAGCAAGGTCGGCGAAGCGCTCGGTTATGTCGAAACATGGGTGAAATCCGTTTCCTAATTGGCGCGGATCGTGTACAATGGATGTAAAAGGACGGGGTGCCTGAATAAGGAGCGAGGTGGAAACGGTGAGCTCGTTTGACCAAACGATGCAGTTTCATTTTTCCGAAGAGCCGGCGGAAACGAATGTCCGCGAAGTGTTGTTGACGGTGTATGACGCCTTGCAAGAAAAAGGCTACAACCCGATCAACCAAATTGTCGGCTACCTGCTGTCCGGCGACCCGGCTTACATCCCGCGCCATAAAGATGCGCGCGCGCTCATCCGCAAAATTGAACGCGACGAATTAATCGAGGAATTGGTGAAATTCTATTTACAGGGGCAACGAAAGGATTGACCGATGCGGATATTGGGGCTTGATCTCGGAACGAAAACGCTCGGCGTCGCGGTGAGCGATGAGCTTGGCTGGACGGCGCAAGGACTCGAGACGATCGCCATTGATACGGAGCGCGGCGATTATGGTTTAGAGCGGCTGCGCGCCCTTATCGATGAGTACGGCGTCGATGCGATCGTCGTCGGATGGCCGAAAAACATGAACGGCACGCTCGGACCGCGCGCTGAGGCAAGTGAGCGGTTCGCCGCCAAACTGCGCGAGGAGTTTTCTTTGCCCGTTGTGCTTTGGGATGAACGGCTGTCGACGATGGCCGCCGAACGGATGTTGATCGCTGCCGACGTCAGCCGGAAAAAGCGGCGGAAAGTGATCGACAAAATGGCGGCGGCCGTCATTTTGCAGTCATATTTGGACAGTAAACGATAAATTGGAGGAGAAAACATGGAACACGGAGACCGTCATATTACCGTTGTCGACGAACAAGGCAACGAGCAGCTGTGCGAAATTTTGTTTACGTTTGAATCGGACGATTTTGGCAAATCGTACGTGTTTTACTATCCGGTCGGCGCCGAAGCCGAAGATGAGGACGGCGAGACAGAGGTGCACGTCTCAGCCTTTGTCCCAGGCAATGAAAACGAAGAGGGCGAGCTGCTCCCGATCGAAACGGAAGAAGAATGGGATATGATTGAAGAAGTGTGGAATACGTTTTGCGCCGAGCAAGAAGGAGAAGACGAGGCGTAACGGACAAAACGGCTGCCTGCGGGCGGCCGTTTTTTAGCGTCCAAAGGCGAAAAATGCCGAAAGTTGTAGTATAATATGGCCGATGAAAGGAGCATTCCCGTTAGGAGCTTTTCCGGGGACTTGATCAAAAAAAGCCCTCTTGGTATGATGCAGGGGTGTCAAACAATACCTACCATCATGCCAAGGAGGACTTCAGATGAATTGTACACAAAACTATAAAATTGATCAAGTTACGGAACAAACGCTTGTCGTGGGCATCGATATCGCGAAACGAACCCACTACGCCTGCTTCGTGGATGACCGGGGGCGCGTGCTTCGCAAGTCGTTCCCGATCTTCCAGTCGAAAGAGGGGTTTCAGCAGCTGTATAAAGCGATTCAGGAGGCGATGCAAGCGTTTGGGAAGTCAGAGGTGATCGTCGCGGTGGAGCCGACCGGGCACTACTGGTTGAACCTGGCCTACTTCCTCGAGGAGCACGGGATCCCGTTGGTCATGGTCAACCCGGCGCATGTGTGCCGGTCGAAAGAACTTGATGACAACCTGCCGACGAAACACGACGCCAAAGACGCCCTGGTCATTGCCAGACTGGCAAAAGACGGACGATTCCTCGTTCCCCGGCTGCTGCACGAGATCGAAGCCGATTTGCGCGTGGGAAGCACGCTCAAAGAGAAGCTCCGCAAGGAACAGACGGCGGTGAAAAACGCGATCGTCCGCTGGACGGATCGGTATTTTCCAGAGTTTTGGACCGTGTTTCGTGACTTGGGGAAAACGGCGCTTTCGGTGTTGGAGTGGACGCCGCTTCCGGCTGATATGGCCGGTCGGACCGCCGAGGAGCTCATCGAGGTGTACCGGCAAAGCAAAGGGATGAAATGCCCGCAGAAGGCCAAAATTCAGGCGTTGATCAACACCGCGAAGGACTCGATTGGGGTGACGGAAGGGACAGCGATGGCCCGGTTTGAGATCGCCGCGCTCGTCCGCCGATACCGCCAATTGGAGGCGGAGATCGCTGCACTGGACGCCGAGTTGAAGGCATTGGTTCAAACGACGATGGAGTACCAATGGTTGAAAACGGTCGACGGGTTGGGAGACGCCACGATCATCGATCTGCTGGCGGAGATCGGCAGCTTCGCCCATTATCGGGACCCGCGCCAATTGGTGAAGTTGGCGGGCCTGACGCTCAAGGAGAACTCCTCCGGCCAGCGCAAAGGGCAAAAGCACATCTCCAAACGGGGACGGAAACGGTTGCGCTCGGTGCTGTTTCGGGCGATGATTCCGCTGATTCGGCATAACGAGGCGTTTCGCGAGCTGCATGAGTATTATACGACCCGATCCGTCAATCCGCTGACCGGAAAGCAGTCCATCGTCGCCTTGTGCCGGAAGCTGTTGAATGTGCTGTTTGCGATTTGTACGAAGAAACAAGCGTTTGACGCGGAGCGAATGAAACAGGACGTCTTGTCCCAGGTGCAACGGGCGGCCTAAGGCCTCCCCCTGCGAACGGAAGAATCGTTGGACAACGAGATGACACCGGAGAAGCTGGCGTGATTTCATCCATTCGACCTTGAGTCCCTAAAGGAGCTTGGCCGGCCTCCGCCTGATGACGAGACCGAACGAGGGAATGTTGGCGCGAAGACGCCCGGAGACATGGGAGGGTTCGTCCTCATCAGCGACGCGGAGATCCAAAGGGTGCATCGAATACGCTTCTCCCCACGGAAGGAAAATATACCCATCCGTGGCCGCGAAGCGCACCCTAGGTCTGTAAGATATCCACAAAACTGAAAAAGGATGTAAGGGATTTTGTCGAAAAATATTTTTTGGACACCCCTGAGGGGCCGAAAAGCCTTGATAAATCAACATTTCTAGAGGGAGGCTGGAAATGAACCAGAATGGTTTCAAGGCGCCCAAGGCGCGGCTTGGACGGAAAACCGTCTTGATCGTCTGCGCCGCCCTGGTGGCTGCAATCGTCATCGCCGGCGCCGGCAGTTTTTTCTACATCCGTTCGGCGTTCCAGCCGGTTGCTCCGAACGACCGCACTCCTGTCCATGTGTCGATTCCGGTCGGCTCATCGGCGGCGGATATTGCCGAACAGCTTGAACGAAAGCGGCTCATTAAAAGCGCGGCCGTCTTTCGCTTCTATGTTCGCTGGAAAAACGAGTCAGGCTTTCAAACGGGGGAGTATGAGCTGACGCGGGCGATGCCGATGGCGCGCATCATCGAGCTATTGCAAACCGGCCGGTCGCTAAAAATCGGATTGAAGCTCACCATTCCAGAAGGATCGCAGCTTGTGCAAATCGCTGCCATCATCGCCGCCAAAACCGGGTACAAGCAGGAAGACGTGATGAAGCTGTTGAACGATCGCGCGTATATTGAACAGCTTCGCCGCACGTACCCTGAGTTGTTGACAGCGGACATTTTTCAGCGCGGCATTCGTTATCCGCTTGAAGGCTACCTGTTTCCGGCCACTTACGTGTTTGCCGACCAAAAGCCGCCGCTTCCGGAGATCATTGAGGCGATGGTCGCGAAAACGGCGGAGGTGCTCGGTCAATACAAAGAGACGATGAAAGAAAAACAATTGTCGCCGCATCGATTGTTGACCATGTCGTCGTTAATCGAAGAAGAGGCGACCGAGAAAGCCGACCGCGAAAAAATCGCCAGCGTCTTTTACAACCGGCTGCGCATCGGCATGCCGCTGCAAACCGATCCGACCGTCCTGTACGCGCTCGGCAAACATAAAGATCGGGTGCTGTATAAAGACTTGCAAGTTGATTCGCCGTATAATACCTACATTCATCAAGGGCTGCCGCCCGGTCCGATCGCCAACGCCGGCGAGATGTCGATCGAAGCGGCGCTTCAGCCGGCTGCGACCGACTATTTATACTTTCTGGCCACTCCGGCGGGCGACGTCATTTTCACGAAAACGCTCGCCGAGCATAACCGCGAAAAAGCGAAATACATTGGGAAACAATAGCGCAAACTGGAAGTTGCTTGCTCAATGGGCAAAACGGCTTCGCTTTTTTGCCCGTTTATGATACTATAATAAAGTTGAACAGCGCCCCCGCCTGAATCGGGCGGCGGCCAACGATAAGAGTCGGTTGGCGGCTCTTATTTTTCATGCTGATGACATGATCGACGGAGGAGGAGTCCTCTTGCTTTCAGAACATATCGTCCGTTATTTGCGGCAGTTGCGCCCGGCGCCGGATGCAGAAATCGCGGAAATGGAGCGGTACGCCCGCGAACAGCGCGTGCCGATCATCGATCCGGTGAGCATGGAGGTGCTGCTGTTTGTGTTGAACTTGGCTGCGCCGCGCCGTATTTTGGAAATCGGCACCGCGATCGGCTATTCGGCGATCCGGATGGCGAAGGCGCTGCCGGATGTGCGCATTGTGACGATTGAAAAAGACCGGGAGCGGTACGAGCGCGCCCGTTTTTATATCGAGAAAATGAACATAGCCGGACGGATTGAGGTGATTTTGGGAGATGCGCTTGACGCTGTGGCGGATGCGGCAGCGGCGGCGCCGTTTGATGTGCTGTTTATCGACGCGGCCAAAGGGCAATATGAGCGCTTTTTTACGCTGTATGAGCCGCTTCTGGCCGAGGGCGGCCTTGTCATTAGCGACAACGTGCTGTTTAAAGGGCTTGTCGCGGCTGAAGAGCCTGCGGGCAATAAGCGGCTGTGGAACATCGCGCAAAAAATCCGACGCTACAATGAATGGCTGATGGCCCGGAGCGATTACGACACGGTCATCATTCCCGTTGGCGACGGGCTGGCTATATCGAAAAAACGAGGTGAACGAGAATGAAAAAACCGGAATTGCTCGTCACGCCGACGAGCGTTTCCCATATTGAGGAATTGGCTGAAGCGGGAGCGGACGCTGTAATGATCGGCGAACAGCGCTATGGCTTGCGGCTTGCCGGCGAATTTTCCCGCGCCGACGTTGCTGCGGCCATCGAAGCGGCTCACCGGCACGGCATGAACGTGTATGTGGCGATGAACGCCATTTTTCATAATGACAAAGTCGATGAACTGGGCGATTATATCGCTTTTGTCGCCGCCGCCGGCGCTGACGCCATCGTGTTTGGCGACCCGGCCGTGCTGTTGACGGTTCGCGAGGCCGCCCCTCATATGAAGCTCCACTGGAGCACGGAAACGACGGCGACGAACTGGTATACGTGCAACTATTGGGGGCGAAAAGGAGCGAAGCGCGCTGTCTTGGCCCGCGAGTTGAACATGGACGCCATTTTGGAAATCAAAGCCCATGCCGAAGTGGAAATCGAAGTGCAAGTGCATGGGGCGACGTGCATGTACCAATCGAAGCGTTCGCTCATCGGCAACTACTTCGAGTATCAAGGAAAAGTGATGGAAATTGAACGAAAAAAATATGAAAAAGGGATGTTTTTATACGACAAGGAGCGCGACAACAAATATCCGATTTTTGAAGATGAAAACGGCACGCATATTATGAGCCCAAACGATGTTTGCATCATCGACGAGCTTGGCGACATGATCGAAGCCGGCATTGACAGTTTCAAAATCGATGGCATTTTGCATGAGCCTCGCTACATTACGGAAGTGACAAAGCTGTACCGCCGCGCCATTGATATGTGCGCCAAAGACCGCGAGCAGTATGAGCGGGAAAAAGAGGAGCTGCTTGCCGCTGTTGAGGCGCTCCAACCGCCGCACCGCCGATTGGACACCGGATTTTTCTTCAAAGAGACGATTTATTGACAAAGGAGGGAGAACGAATGCTGCTGAAAAACGACCGCATTTCCGAAATCGTTGACGGCAAGCGCGTCATTGTGAAAAAACCGGAATTGCTTGCGCCGGCCGGCAACCTGGAAAAGCTGAAAATTGCCGTCCATTACGGGGCGGATGCCGTCTTTATCGGCGGCCAAGAGTACAGCCTGCGCGCCAACGCCGACAACTTCACGATTGACGAAATTCGCGAAGGAGTTGAATTTGCCAACCGATACGGAGCAAAAGTATACGTCACGGCCAACATTTATGCGCATAATGAAAACATTCCCGGCCTTGACGACTATTTGCGGGCGCTCGAAGATGCCGGCGTCCATGGCATTATCGTCGCCGACCCGCTCATTATTGAGACGGCGCGCCGGGTGGCGCCGAAGCTTGAAGTGCATTTAAGCACCCAGCAATCGCTTTCGAACTGGAAAGCGGTCCAGTTTTGGAAAGAGGAAGGGCTCGATCGGGTCGTGCTCGCCCGCGAGGTAAGCGCCGAGGAAATTCGGCAAATCAAAGAAAAAGTCGATATCGAAATCGAGGCGTTCATCCACGGAGCGATGTGTTCCGCCTACTCGGGCCGCTGCGTGTTGAGCAACCATATGACGGCGCGCGACTCGAACCGCGGCGGGTGCTGCCAGTCGTGCCGCTGGGACTATGACTTGTACCAGCTGGCTGACGGCCGGGAAATCCCGCTGTTTGCTGAGGGCGATGCTCCGTTTGCCATGAGCGCGAAAGATTTAAACCTCATCCGCGCCATTCCGGCGATGATTGAGCTTGGCGTTGACAGCTTGAAAATTGAAGGGCGGATGAAGTCGATCCATTATGTGGCGACGGTTGTGAGCGTCTACCGGAAAGTGATTGACGCCTACTGTGCCGACCCGGATCATTTCACGATCCGCGAAGAGTGGGTGCGGGAGCTTGACAAGTGCGCCAACCGCGAAACAGCGCCGTCGTTTTTTGACGGGTTTCCGGATTATACGAACCATATGTACGGCACGCACAGCCGGAAGACGACACATGAGTTTGCCGGCCTTGTGCTTGGCTACGATCCGGAGACCGGCATCGCCACCATCCAGCAGCGCAACCATTTTAAACCGGGTGATGAGGTCGAATTTTTCGGCCCGGAAATCGAAAACTTTACCCAAGTGATCGATACTATTTGGGATGAAGATGGCAACAAGCTCGATGCGGCCCGCCACCCGCTGCAAATCGTCAAAGTGCGAGTCAAACGCCCTCTCTTCCCGTACAACATGATGAGAAAGGAGAATTGAGATGGCGGACAAGCCCGTTGTTATCGGCGTCGCCGGCGGTTCCGGCTCGGGAAAGACGAGCGTCGCCCGCGCAATTTATGACCATTTCGGCGATCACTCGATTCTTGTGCTCGAGCAAGATTTTTATTACAAGGACCAAAGCCATCTCCCGTTTGAAGAGCGGCTGAAGACGAACTACGACCATCCGTTGGCGTTTGACAACGACTTGTTGATCGAGCACGTTCATCGGCTGCTTCGCTACGAGCCGATCGACAAGCCGGTGTATGACTATAAGCTGCATACCCGTTCGAACGAAGTCGTCCGCGTCGAGCCGAAGGATGTCATTATTTTGGAAGGCATTCTCGTTTTGGAGGATGAGCGGCTCCGCAATTTGATGGACATCAAAGTGTACGTCGACACCGACCCGGACATTCGCATCATCCGCCGCCTCATCCGCGATATGAAAGAGCGCGGCCGCACGTTTGATTCGGTCATTGAGCAGTATTTGTCCGTCGTGCGGCCGATGCACAACCAGTTTGTCGAACCGACGAAACGCTACGCGGACGTGATCATTCCAGAAGGCGGGCAAAACGCAGTCGCCATCGATTTAATGGTGGCAAAAATTCGCACAGTTCTTGAACAAAAAGCGTTTTTATAATAACATAACAGAGACAAAACAATATATTATATACCAAGTAAGCGTACGAACAGTTGTTTTTCTGTTCGTACGTTTTACATAATGCAAAACATAGAGGAGTGAGACAAATGGCGAATGAAAAGCAGTATCCAATGACGAAAGAGGGAAAAGAGAAACTGGAACAAGAGCTTGAGTACTTAAAAACGGTCAAGCGGAAAGAAGTCGTTGAACGAATCAAAATCGCCCGCGGGTTCGGGGATCTGTCGGAAAACTCGGAATATGACGCCGCGAAAGACGAGCAAGCGTTTGTGGAATCGCGCATTCAAATGCTTGAAAATATGATCCGCAACGCCGTCATCATTGAAGAAGACAAAGAAAACCCGGATGTCGTCTCGCTTGGCAAGTCGGTGACGTTCATCGAGCTTCCGGACGGCGAAGAAGAGACGTACACGATCGTCGGCAGCGCCGAGGCCGACCCGTTCGAAGGGAAAATTTCCAACGACTCGCCGATTGCCAAATCGCTTCTCGGCCGCCGCGTCGGCGATGAGGTGACGGTGCAAACGCCGGGCGGAGAAATGCTGGTCAAAATCGTGGCGGTCAAATAAACAGGCGGACCGCCGCGTCCGGGCCGCTCCGAATGAAGGTTGCAGCAAATCGCCGCCGACGGCACGTTTGAAAGGAAAGCACCTCGTCGAAACTGATGATGAGGTGTTTTCATTATGTGGAAAAAACGGACAATCGTCACCATCGCGCTCATCCAGGCTGCCTTGCTGCTGCTGATCGGCCGGTTAGCGCAAATCCAGCTCATTGATTCGGAATCGTTTGCCGGCCGCAATTTAATCGCGGAAAGCGTCGCCCAGCGTACGCAGGAGCTGACAATTGACGACGGGCGCGGCTCGTTCGTCGATCGGAATGGCCGCCCGCTGACAAAGCGGTACGTGCCGTCGCTTGTGCTGTTTCCGTTTTTGGCGACGATGAAATGGCCGATTGAGCAAGTCGCCCGCATCGCCGGCGTTACGGTGGAAGACATCCGCCGCCAGCTTGAGGAGGCAAACGGCCCGTTCATCCTGCAGCAAGACGGCGAGCCGCTCGCCTTAAGCGCCAGCCAAATGAAGCAAATTAACGACTTGCGCATCCCCGGGGTTTTTGCCGTCAAGAAACAATATCCGCTTGAGACGGTGTATGCGCCGCATTTGCTTGGCTTTACCCGGAAGGATGAGAAGCTTCTGCGCATGCGCTATCCGAAGCGTTCGCTCCCGCCGCAGGCTGAAGTTGGCATTCAAGGGCTTGAGAAGGCGTTCGACGAGTTTTTGCTCACAGATGGCGAAACGAAGCTGTTGTACCACGTTGACGCTGAAGGAAGGCCGCTGTTTGGGCTTGATGTGAAATACAGCGACCCGGGCAATCCGTTTTACCCGGCGACTGTCCAAACGACGCTCGATCGTGATATCCAGCAAGAAATGGAGCAAATCGTGGACCGGTACGGGTTGAAAAAAGGCGGGCTCGTCCTGCTCGATGTGGACGACAGCAGCGTGCTCGCCATGGTAAGCCGCCCCAATATGAATCCACGCGACCCGTATAAAAACAGCGGGGCGGAAAATCAAATGGTGCTGCCGCAAATTCCCGGCTCCGTCTTTAAAACGGTTGTCGCCGCCGCGGCGCTTGAGGAAGGGCTGGCTTCGCCTGCTGCGATGTTTGATTGCAGCAAAAAAATTGACAGCACGACGCTGGATGAGGAGCACGACTACGGCATGCTCAACTTGGCCGACAGCTTTGCCGTCAGCTGCAACAACGCGTTTGCCGCGCTCGGCAAACAGCTCGTTCGCCATGACCCGGATGCATTGGAAACGTATGCGGAAAAGCTCGGGTTGTATCCGACAGCCGGCTGGGAAGGAGCCGTGTACCATGAGGAACATTTCCGTCAATTTCCAGAAGAGCAGAAAGGAACGATTTGGCACGACAAGCGCGATAAGCGGGTGCCGCTTGCCGTGGCGCAAACGGCCATTGGGCAAAAAGATGTGCGCGTCTCCCCGCTTGGCGTCGCCAACATGATGGCGACGATCGCCCGCGGCGGCGAGGCCTTGAAGGTGCGGGTCGTGGACAAAGTGCTGTATAAAAACGGGACGACGTTGTTTTCGTTTTCACCCGAGCCGGCGACGGACAAGGAGCCGCTTGCGCCGCAAACGGCAAGGCAGCTCCAGCAGCTGCTGCGCGGCGTCGTCATCAATGAAGACGGCACCGGCCGCCGCTTTCGCTCGCTTCCGTACGAAGTGGCCGGCAAATCCGGGACGGCGGAGACAGGAAAAACGAAGGGCGGCAGCGAATTAATCAATAAATGGTTTGCCGGCTATTTCCCAGCTGACCGCCCGAAATACGCCCTCGCCGTCGTCGAGCTCGACTGCCCGAGCGGACAGGCGGCCACGAATGATGTGTTTGCCGCGGCGGTTGAGGCGCTTTATGCGTATGACCGAAACAAAAACGACCAGGAGTGACGAATCGATATAATGAATTCGTTGCGGCCACATAAAGGAGGGGGAGGCCGATGCAACAAACCGGAACACGTTTTGCCACCCGCGCCAAGCGGCGGAAAATCAACCGCTGGCTCAATGGAGCAATCGCCGTTGTGGTGTTGCTCATTCTCATTGTCGGTTGGAACATATTGTTCGGCGGCGAGCCGAGCCATAAAGCGGCGGATGCTGAGGCGAAGCCGGCTGCGGGGGCGGATGGGGCGAAGCGGGTCGAAATCGAAACGGGAGAACCGACCGCGCCGTCTGAAACGGAGGAAGCTGCTTCCGGGGACGAGTCCGAACCGGCTGAAGAGGAAGCCGAACAAGACGTGACGGCAACGCCGGGGCCGCCGGGGTCGAATATTGAAAAAGAAATCGTCAACCCGGCATGGCAGCCGGTCGGCACGACGCAATCAGAGCCGCATGAAACGGTGTTTAAAAAAGATTCGGTGGACTGGAAGGAAATGCTCGATGCGGTCAGCTATGCGACCGGCATCGCGCCGGACGATATGATCGTTTGGTTCATCGGCAACAATGGGCCGAACAAAGCGGTGGCGACGATTTCAACGAGAGACCAGACCGCCCATTACCGAGTGTATATTGAATGGGTGACGAATGAAGGATGGAAGCCGACGAAAGTGCAAAAGCTGCGGGAAAAACCGTAGCGATTTTTGAAGGGGAACAGGTGCCCGCTTAGAAGGGACGCCTGTCATTTTTTTGCCTTAAAGTGGACGACGGCACTGTAAAACCGCTTCCCGTTTTCCATGACATGCATTTGGTGCGACACATGATGGACGGAAAGCAGCAGCGCTTTGTTATGCTCGATTTGCTCGTTGATTTTTTTTTCAAGCGTTCGCAAGTCGTCAGCTTCAAAAAACTCCACTTTGTCTTCAATCAAATCAAGGGAAATGTTCACCATGTCTTTGCCTCCTTTCATCGACAGTGTAGCAAATTTTCCCGCTTCCATCCACCCGCGCAATAGAAGCGGCGATGGGGAACAATACAAATGACAGCGAGCACGATCATTGAACGGCGGAAGAAGTTATGGTACAGTGGGAGCAGGTTATCATCTAAAGAATACTATGTTTATAGGAATTATAAACTTTATGGAGTGAGGCCATATGGGCAGGGAATTTCTTGGTTTGTTCGAGCAATGGGCGGAGTCATACGATCGATCAGTCGAAGGGGGAGATGAGCAATACCGCGATGTGTTTGCCGGTTATGATTGCATTTTAAACACTGTCGCTGATAAAGCCGGCCGTGTTGTGCTTGAATTTGGCGTCGGCACCGGCAATTTGACGAAAAAGCTGCTGGAGCGCGGCAAAACGGTATACGGCATCGAGCCGTCGGCGCCGATGAGAAAAAAAGCGGCGGAAAAGCTCGGCGGCCGGGCGGTCATTATGGACGGCGATTTTTTGCAATTTCCGGTTCCTCCTGAGCCAGTCGACACCATTGCCAGTACGTACGCGTTTCACCATTTGACGGATGAGGAAAAAGACGAGGCGCTCGGCAAATATAGCCAACTGCTCCAAACTGGTGGTAAAATAGTGTTTGCCGATACGGCGTTTCGCGACAAAAAGGCGTTCCGCCAAGCTGTCGAAGCCGCACGGGAGCGCGGCTTCCACGATTTGGCTGACGATCTTGAGCGCGAATATTACACGACGCTTGACGTATTGGCTTCGCTGTTTGCCAGCCATGGCTTTTCCGTCTCCTTTGCACAGCAAAACGCGTTCGTCTGGGTGATGGAGGCGGTGAAACAACCGACATAGAAAGAGGGAGAACGATGAAGGCAGCCATCATTGGAGCAATGGAAGAAGAAGTGGCCATTTTGCGCGCACGCATGGAAGGGCGCGAGGAAACGGTGATCGCCGGATGCGAGTTTTCCACCGGCCGCCTTGACGGTGCCGAGGTGGTGCTGCTCAAGTCCGGCATCGGCAAGGTGAATGCGGCGATGGGAACGACGCTTTTGCTTGACCGATTCCGCCCTGATTTCGTCATCAACACCGGCTCGGCCGGCGGATTTTTGCCGTCGTTGCGCGTCGGCGATCTCGTCATTTCCGATGAGGTCGTCCACCATGACGTTGATGTGACGGCGTTTGGCTACGCCTACGGGCAAGTGCCCGGCTTGCCGGCGCGCTACCGGGCCGATGGAGCGCTTGTTGAGGCGGCGAAGCAGGCAGCAGCGCGGCTTGACGGTTTGCAGGCGGCGGTCGGTTTGATCGCGACTGGCGATTCGTTTATGAACGATCCGGAACGCGTCAAATTTGTGCGCAGCCAGTTTCCGGAGCTGTGCGCCGTCGAAATGGAGGCAGCCGCCATCGCCCAAGTGTGCGTGCAGTTTGGGACGCCGTTTGTGGTGATTCGGGCGCTGTCCGATATTGCCGGTCAAGAGTCGGATGTGTCGTTTGAACAGTTTTTGGAGACGGCGGCGAAACACTCTGCACAACTGGTGTTGGCTGTGTTGTCCGCTATGCAGAAGCGAAAATAAACGCCAAAACGCCGCCGTCCCGCCGCCAAATGAGCGTGAGGAATGGAGTGACCAACGATGCGGGTAGCAAAAAGCATTCATGAATTAATCGGCCATACGCCGGTCATCGAGATTACACGCTTTCCGTTGCCGGAAGGCGTCCGTTTGTTTGCGAAGCTCGAGTATTTCAACCCAGGCGGAAGCATTAAAGACCGGCTCGGGCAAGAGCTGCTCGAGGAGGCGTTCGCGTCGGGAAAACTAAAAGAAGGGGGCACGATCATTGAGCCGACGGCCGGCAACACCGGCATCGGCTTGGCGCTGGCGGCGATCGGCAAGAACGTCAACGTCATTTTTTGCGTACCGGAAAAATTCAGCGTTGAAAAGCAGCAGCTGATGAAGGCGCTTGGGGCGCAAATTGTCCATACGCCGACCGAAGAGGGGATGGAGGGGGCGATTCGCAAAGCCGAAGAGCTCGCCCGCACGATTCCGGGCGCCTATTGCCCCCAGCAGTTCGAAAACCCGGCCAACCCAAGGACGTATTACAAAACGCTCGGGCCGGAGTTGTGGGACGACTTGGGCGGACAAATCGACGTTTTTGTTGCCGGCGCTGGTTCGGGCGGCACGTTCATGGGGACGGCGACGTTTTTAAAAGAAAAAAATCCGGCCATTAAAACGGTCATCGTTGAGCCGGAAGGATCCATTTTAGGCGGAGGCGAGCCGGGGCCGCACCGAACCGAAGGAATCGGCATGGAGTTTTTGCCGCCGTTTATGGATCCGGAGTATTTTGACGCTATTTACACGATTTTCGACGACGACGCTTTCCGCCGCGTCAGCGAGCTGGCAAGGCGGGAAGGGCTGCTTGTCGGCAGCTCGTCCGGCGCCGCGTTTCATGCCGCTTTGCTCGAGGCGGAACAAGCGAAGCCCGGGACGAACATCGTTGTCATTTTCCCCGACGGGAGCGAGCGATATTTAAGCAAAAACATTTACGAAGGTGGGCGATAAGATGAGACGAAAGACGATGCTCATCCATGGCGGCATCGCAGGCGACCCGTACACTGGGGCGGTGTCGGTCCCAATTTATCAAGTGAGCACGTACAAACAAGAGGAAGTCGGCAAACATAAAGGGTTTGAATACTCGCGCACCGGCAATCCGACGCGCGCGGCGCTCGAAAAGCTCATTGCCGACCTTGAAGGCGGCGAAGCCGGGTTTGCGTTTGCTTCCGGCATGGCCGCCATTACGGCTGTCATGATGCTGTTTCAAAACGGCGACCATATCGTGCTGACCGACGACGTCTATGGCGGCACGTACCGCGTCATGACGAACGTGCTGAACCGGTTCGGGCTTGAGGCGACGTTCGTCGACACGAGCGATGTCGCCAACATTGAAGCGCATATTCGCCCAAACACGAAGGCGATTTACGTTGAAACGCCGACGAATCCGCTTTTGAAAATCACTGACTTGCAAGCCGCCGCCGCCATTGCCCGTGCTCGCGGGCTGCTGTTGATCGTCGATAATACGTTTTCCACTCCGTACTTTCAAACACCGCTTGCGCTTGGCGCCGATATCGTCATCCACAGCGCGACGAAATATTTAGGCGGCCATAGCGACGTCGTCGCCGGGTTGGCGGTTGTCCGCACGCCGGAGCTTGCCGAACGGCTCCATTATGTGCAAAATTCAACCGGAGGCGTGCTCGGCCCGCAAGACTCGTGGCTGCTTATGCGCGGGATCAAAACGCTTGGCGTGCGGATGGAAGAGCATGAACGAAACGCGCGCGCCATTGCCGCCTTTTTGGCCGAGCATACGTCCGTTGCCCGCGTCTATTATCCAGGCCTTCCAAATCATCCGAACCATGAGCTGGCCAAACAACAAATGCGTGGATTCGGCGGCATGATTTCGTTTGATGTCGGCAGCTTGGAGCGCGCGGAGAACGTGCTGTCGCGCGTACGCTACTTTACGCTTGCCGAAAGCTTAGGGGCGGTCGAAAGTTTAATTTCGCTGCCGGGGAAAATGACGCACGCCTCGATTCCGAAAGAGCGGCGCGAACAGCTCGGTATTACAGACGGACTCATCCGCCTGTCCGTCGGGCTTGAGGATGTGAACGATTTGCTCGACGATTTGGCGCAGGCGCTTGGCTGAAATTGCCGCTCCTCCCTTCCGTTCATGTATGATACAGTGAAAGGGGAGAGGAGGGATCGGGCTTGAACGAGCAGCAACGAGACGAGCTGCGGGCGAAGGCGGGCGATTTCAAGATGTACAGCCTTGTCTTGTTCTCGCTCGGTGTGTTTTTCTATTTAGGGACGATCATCCCGGGAGCGCTTGAGGAAGCGAAAAAACCGTTCGCCTTGCTGGCGGTTGCCGGGTGTTTGGCGGCGGCGTTGTACTGCTCGCGCCGCGCTGCCCGTTATGTCTGTCAGCTTGAAGAAGAGAACCCATTTGAACCGTAAACCCGCCTTTTGCCGAAAGGTGGGTTTTTTCTCACGATCACGATTGAGCGGAGAAAGCCGCGGCAGGGGAACAGGGAAGAGAAGCGGTTCGCGCGTGCAGCCGAGGAGGAGCTTGTTGACCGCAAATGCTTTTTCCATCAACGATTGTTGTAAACATGTTCAGCAATGAAGGATGAAAGGGGAGACGATGTATGTCCATTGTACTCGTATGGCTGGTGACGTGGATAAAGCAAAGGGGAAACTCCACTTGACTCAGTCGAAAGTGCGATCGGTGCTCCGCGCACTGTTGTTGACCGTCGAATTTCATGAATTGTTCAAAATGTGGCAGAAGCGTTCCCCGTCTTCTTTGGTAAAATAAAAATAAACGAGAAGGTCAAGGAGGAAACGGGGATGTTCGCCATCGTCACGGCAGTTGTGATTACGGCGTCGATTGCGCTCGTCATCGCTGCGGAAGTGAGCGCCGAAGCAGGAGTGTAACAAGGCGGGCGCCTGTCTAGGATGGGAGGGGAACAGCAGGCGAGCTGCAACACAAGAAATGAGTGTGTTTGTTCACTGATACGGGTGGCACGTTTGCCCGCAGCCGGCCTCGTTAAGGGGGTCGGCTGAATTTTTTGTCCAGACACGGACAACAACGCCCCTGCATATACATAACGATAGGCGGTTTCCGCCGATGACAACAGGCGGGGGTGAGAGCATGTCTGGCATTTTTTCAGCATTTGCGTTTTTGTTGAAAGAATTGACGTTTCTCGTCTCGTACATTAAAAACAACGCGTTTCCCCAGCCGTTAAGCGCCAAAGAAGAGGAAAAATATTTGGAGTTAATGGCCAAAGGCGACGAGCAAGCCCGCAACCGGCTCATCGAACATAACTTGCGCCTTGTCGCCCATATTGTCAAAAAGTTCGAAAATACGGGAGAAGAAGTGGAAGATTTAATTTCGATCGGGACGATCGGCTTGATCAAGGCGATTGAAAGCTATTCGCCGGGGAAAGGGACGAAGTTGGCCACATATGCGGCCCGATGCATTGAAAACGAAATCTTGATGCATTTGCGTTCACTGAAAAAAACACGCAAGGACGTTTCTCTTCACGAGCCGATCGGCCAAGATAAGGAAGGAAATGAAATCAGCCTGCTCGATATTTTGAAATCCGAAGGGCAAGACATCGTCGACGAAATTCAGCTTAACATAGAGCTTGAGCAAGTGAAACGATACATCAGCGTGCTAGACGAGCGGGAAAAAGAAGTGATCGTCAAGCGGTTTGGCCTCGGCCGGCAACAGGAGAAAACGCAGCGTGAAATCGCCAAAGAGCTCGGCATCTCAAGAAGCTACGTCTCGCGCATCGAAAAACGGGCATTAATGAAAATGTTTCATGAGTTTTACCGGCAGGAAAAAGAAAAGCAGTGATCATGAAATTCGGGAATGAGGCAGGCACCTGACCGGCGGCCTGTTTTCTTTTGCCAACGATACAAGTATTTAAATTATTATAAAAAAACAAAATATATTGATAGTTCCTTGCGACAAAGCGGTTTCATTCAAAAGTATTGACAGATTTTATTTTTAACAGCAAAATAATTTTGTCGTTTTTTGTCTAAAATTGTCTAAAGGGGGCGAAGCATGATGAGAAAGATCGGGTTAGCATGGCAGATTTTGATCGGTCTTATTCTCGGGATTATCGTCGGAGTCGTTTTCTACGGAAACCCGAACGTGGCAACGTATTTGCAACCGATTGGGGACATTTTTCTCCGTCTCATTAAGATGATCGTGATTCCGATTGTCGTCTCGAGCTTAATTGTCGGCGTCGCCAATGTCGGCGATGTGAAAAAGCTCGGGAAGCTGGGCGGCAAAACAATCCTTTATTTCGAGATTATCACGACGATTGCGATTGTCGTTGGCCTCTTGGCAGCAAACGTGTTCCAACCAGGCGCCGGCGTCAATATAAAATCGCTTGAGAAAACCGATATTCAATCATACATTGATACGACGAATGAAGTGCAGCACCATTCGATGGTCGAGACATTCGTCAATATCGTGCCGAAAAATGTGTTTGAATCCCTCGCGACAGGAAACATGTTGCCGATCATTTTCTTCTCGGTCATGTTCGGATTGGGTGTAGCCGCGATCGGCGAAAAAGGAAAACCGGTGCTTCGCTTTTTCCAAGGAACGGCGGAAGCGATGTTTTACGTGACAAACCAAGTGATGAAGTTTGCGCCGTTCGGCGTCTTTGCCTTGATCGGGGTGACGGTGTCGAAATTTGGCGTCGCTTCACTTCTTCCGCTCAGCAAGCTTGTTGTGCTCGTTTACGCAGTGATGGCCTTTTTCGTGCTCGTTGTGCTCGGCGGCACCGCGAAATTGGTAGGTGTGAATATCTTTCATATTATTAAAATCTTAAAAAATGAGCTCGTGCTTGCCTATAGCACGTCGAGTTCGGAGACGGTGCTCCCGAAAATTATGGAAAAAATGGAGAGGTTCGGTTGTCCGAAGGCTATCACCTCGTTTGTCGTTCCGACCGGCTATTCGTTCAACTTGGATGGGTCGACGTTGTATCAGGCGCTGGCGGCTGTATTTATCGCCCAACTCTATGGCATTGACATGCCGCTGTCGCAACAAATTTCGCTCGTACTCGTCTTGATGGTGACGTCCAAAGGAATCGCCGGCGTCCCGGGCGTTTCGTTCGTCGTGTTGTTGGCGACGCTCGGCACAGTCGGCATTCCGGTCGAAGGATTGGCGTTTATCGCTGGCATTGACCGCATTTTGGATATGGCGCGCACCGTTGTGAATGTTATCGG
Organism: Geobacillus sp. FSL K6-0789; assembly: GCF_038593135.1. Taxonomy (NCBI): domain Bacteria; kingdom Bacillati; phylum Bacillota; class Bacilli; order Caryophanales; family Anoxybacillaceae; genus Geobacillus; species Geobacillus sp. FSL K6-0789. The sequence goes on along the minus strand of NZ_CP151966.1, from coordinate 2,186,845 downwards.
CAACTCGCTGGCAGCGGTCGTCATTTCGAAATGGGAAGGGCAATATAACGAAGAACAAGGGAAACAATATATTGCCGAACTGCGCCAGCAAAGCGTCTGACCGGGAAAACAGCGGCTGATCGTTCAGCCGCTGTTTCGCTTTATGCGCAAAAACAGTTGCCGGCCCGCAGTGTGTTCGCTATATTTATAGTGGAACATCATTTTGACAAATCTTGATTAAATGAGGGACGCATGTGAAACGTTGGATCATCATTGCGCTTTTGTCGGCGATCTGTTTATGGCTGCTGCCGTACAGCGTGCCGCTCCTGCTGGCGCTTGCCACCGCCCTCTTGTTGGAGCCGCCTATCCGCCGCCTGCAAGACCAGTATCGGCTGAAGCGCGCGCACGCCGTAACGGCGATTTTTTCACTCTTTTTGGTAATCCTTGGGTTTTCGCTTTATTTTTTAGTTGTCATTTTGGTTCAGCAAGTGATGGCGCTCTCGCAAAACCTTCCGTACGTGCTGAGCGAGGCGACAAAAGTGTTTAACCGCCTCATCGAAACGTGGCGGTCGTATTCAAGTTCGATCCCCCAGGAAATCATTGATTCGCTCGAGCGCGGCGTGCGCACGGTGCAACAGATGCTGCTGTCGTTTGCGACGAATTTGACGCAGTCGCTCGTTCATTATATCACCGCCATCCCGGCGTTTTTCATTCACTTTTTAGTCTATTTGGTCGCATTGTTTCTCATTTCGCTCGACTTGCCGCGAATGAAACGGTCGATCAGCCGCTATTTGTCAGAGCGCACCCGCCAGCGGCTCGGGATGGTCATCGCCCAGCTGAGCAAGGCGGGGATCGGCTTTATTAAAGCGCAATTTTTGCTCAGCCTGGTGACGTTTTTTCTCGCGCTGGCCGGGTTGCTCGTGCTCGGCATTGATTACGCTGCCTTGATGGCGCTCGTCATCGTCATCGTCGACATTTTGCCGATTTTGGGGACCGGCTCAGTGCTTGTTCCGTGGGGCATCATCAGCATGGCGAACGGCGACAATACGCTTGGCGTCGGGCTGATTGTGCTGTTTATCGTCATCACTGTCGTGCGGCGGATCATCGAGCCGAAAGTGTTTTCCACCAATTTGGGCATTTCCCCGCTTGCGGCGCTCGTCAGCGTCTACCTCGGATTCCAGCTGCTTGGCTTTATCGGGCTGTTTGTCGGGCCGGTCGTTGTCATTTTGATCGAGGCGCTTGCCAAGGCCGGGGTAATTAAGTGGACGATCAAGCTGTGAACAGGTTGCCCGCCGTCGGCCTTTTCCTTTTTTATGAATTGGAACATTGAAACGGAACAGGGCATGAAACGGGTGGAGAGCCCGGAGAAAAGCAAAAGACCACCGGACAGCAAGGCGGTCTTTTACTGTGCAGGCGCCGGTGAACGGCTTCCGTCGATGCGGGGCAAAATTAAAATCTCGACGCGCCGGTTTTTCATCCGGCCGGCGGCGGTCGTGTTCGTGGCGATCGGCTTGTATTCGCCATATCCTTTGGCGCTGAAGTAGCGAGGGTCGAGTTGCTTGTTCTCAAGCAGAACTTTCATGAAATTGACGGCGCGCATGACGCTCAGCTCCCAATTGGAAGCAAATTTCTCATTATGAATCGGCACGTTGTCCGTATGGCCGCTGATCATGATATTGCGCGGCGGGTTCATGACGAGCAAAGCGGAGATCTCCGCCGCAAGACGCCGGTCTTTCATGCGTACTTCAGCGCTGCCGGAGTCGAATAAAACGTCATCCAAAATGGTGATGGCAAGCCCTTCATCCGTCAACGATGTCTGCAATTTCCCTGTCAAGTGTTTTTGATGAATATAGCTGTCAATTTTCACTTGGATTTGTTTCAGCTCTTCTTTTTCTCCTTCGTTTATAGACGAAGAAGGAGTCTGAGACTGTTGCTGCTGATTTTGCTGCCGCCCTTTTTCGTCTTCCGCAGGCGGTGTGATCGGTTCAACGGGGCTTTGAAAATCAAACACCCCTGTCCCACCGGCAAAGGCGGTGCTGAAGGCGCGGGCGATTTCTTGAAACTTTTTTTTGTCGATCTGGCTGCTGGCAAACAGAACGATAAACAAGGCGAGAAGCAGCGTAAGCAAATCGGCGTACGGAATCAACCAAGATTCGTTTATGTGGTCATCGTGTGAGTGCTTTTTTTTCTTAGCCATTGACCGTTTCCCCTTGCGCTTGCGCCAGCGCCTGATGGCGTTCGCTTTCCGGCAAATAGGACGCAAGTTTTTGTTCGATCATGCGCGGGGCTTGTCCTTCCAAAATGGACAGCACCCCTTCAATCATGATGTAGCGCACGCGCGCCTCTTCCTTCGATTTCCGCCGCAGTTTGTTGGCAAACGGATGCCAAAGCACATAGCCGGTGAAAATGCCGAGCATCGTGGCGACAAAAGCGGCGCTGATCGCTTTGCCGAGCTCAGCGATATTTTCCATGTTCCCGAGCGCAGCGATTAAGCCGATGACAGCGCCCAACACCCCAAGCGTCGGCGCATACGTGCCGGCCTGTGTAAAAATGGCGGCGTTCGCCTCGTGCCGCTCTTCCATGGCGGCAATTTCTTCCGTCATCACATCGCGGATGAACTCTTGCGTCTGCCCGTCGATCGCCATGCTGAGCCCGTTGCGCAAAAACGGATCCTCGATGTCATCCAGCTTCGCTTCGAGCGCCAGCAGCCCTTCGCGGCGGGCGACGTTCGCCCAATCGACGAACAGCGGAATCAGTTGTTCGACCGTCGGCGTCGTTGATTCCGTGAAAATGACTTTGAAAAGTTTTGGCACTTTTTTAATTTCCTGCGTCGGAAAGGCGATCACGACCGCCGCGGCTGTGCCGACGAGAATGATCAAAATGGCGGCTGGATTGATCAATACAGCAGGCGAAACGCCTTTAAAGTACATGCCCAACCCGACGGCGATCACGCCAAGGATGAGGCCGATGACTGATGTTTTATCCAAATTGATCCCCCCGCTTTTTTGTGCAAACGATCCATGCTGTTTTGTTTTATGAAGAAACCATATTTATCATATACTGAATAGAGAAGGTTGAAAAGGGAAAAAGGTGTGACTTTGGACATAAAAAAGCCGCCCAGTCCGTCGGTCAATTGGAAAGGGGCAGCTCCGGCGATCGTCATATTTTTTTCAACTTAAACGTGCCGACCATTAAAAACGATAAAATGAGCGCCAAAAACATAAACGATTGCGGCGGAAAGTACGGAATGGCCAAATAGCCCAACGTCATCAACACTCCGGCAGCCGTGATCGGCAGCCCGGCGAAATAGCCGTTGTTCTCCGTAATGTTGAAACGAGCGAGCCGGAAGGCGCCGCAGGCGATATACAAGATGGTGAACACTGCCCCCGGCGCGCCGAATTCGTAAAACAGCGCTTCGTACATTAACAAGGCGGGCGCGACGCCGAAGGAGACGATGTCGCTCATCGAATCGAGCTGCTTGCCAAGTTCGGATTCAATGTTCATCTTGCGCGCCACAGCGCCGTCAAAGCGATCGACAAACGCTGCTAAAAAAACGAGCAGCACGCTCATATGAAGCTGCCCTTTCAGCGTGGTCAAGACGGAAAAGCCGCCAAGCGACAAGTTCGTCATCGTCAAAATGTTCGCCATGTTTGCTTTCAGCTTTTTTAACGTATAATCTAAATAATCCGATAAGAACAACTTTCCCCACTCCTTTTCCAACAGAAAGCGCCAAAAGAAAATTCTACTACCATTATACTCATTTTGGCGGTAATATGGAAGGTAGTAACGATTGGACGTTTCATAAATTGGAGGGAACGTGCTTGCGAAAATGGCTGTACCGTTTGTTGATTGAGCTGACCAACCACTCGCTTTCTTCAAAGCTGCTCGCTTCGTTTGCCAAATCGCGTCTCAGCGGGCTATTGATATCATCGTATGCAAAAATTTATCATATTAACCAAGACGAAATGGAAAAAAGCCTAAAAAATTATAAGACGTTGCAGCAACTGTTTGTCCGCCGGCTGAAGGCTGGGGTGAGGCCGGTCGATGCGGATGAGCATACGGTCGTCAGCCCGGTCGATGCTGTCATTGAAGACATGGGTGTGATACAAGAAAACTGCGAAATGATCGTCAAGGGAAAGCCGTATTCCATTGCGGAAATGCTCGGTAGCGTGGAAGCGGCGAAGCCGTATGTGAACGGGTTCTTTTTTATTCTGTATTTAAGCCCGAGCCATTATCACCGCATCCACAGCCCAATATCTGGAGTGATCGAAAAGCAGTGGGCGATCGGCCGCAAGTCATATCCGGTCAACCGTCTTGGCTTAAAATATGGGCGTCGGCCGCTCGAGAAAAATTACCGCCTCATCACCGAGGTCACAGCCGGCGGCAAGCGCTTGGCGATTGTGAAAATCGGCGCCATGTTCGTCAACAGCATCGAGTTGACCCATACGGGAGAGCAGCTCGTGAAAGGGGAGGAGATGGCGTATTTTTCGTTCGGTTCAACGGTCGTCTTGCTGTTTGAACGCGGAAGTTTCGCCCCTGACCCACGCATCGTTGCGCCGATGCCGGTGAAAGTCGGCGAACGGCTCGGCTATTGGCGCTAGGCGCCGGGATGAAGGCGGCAAACAAAAAAAGCCCGAAGGCCTCCGTTTCACGACGACAGCTTGATTTTATGGGTCAATGAGCGGCGCTGGATTTCCTTTTCGATCAATTCGATGAATTCCGGGCTTAAGTTGAGTTCTTTCGCCTTGAAGTACGACTCGATCAACAGTTCATCCGATAAATGTTTCATCGGCGAAGCCCTCCTTTTGAATGGAATGAAATGATGGGTTTATACATATAATGGTAGGTTACTTTCAATGTACCACGATTTGCAAAATAGAACAACCGTTCTGTTATCCACAGGGGGGTGGTGGATAATGTGTGGAAAACTTGTTTATAAAGTAGTGTAGGCATGATCATCACTTTGTGAATGTTGTGGATAATAGTTATCCACAAACTAGGAGGGCGCGGAATTTGTCGAAAACTTTCTGTTCTGCATGTCTGCAGCCGGTCGGCTGCCAAACTTTGTTTTGAAATGAACGGCCAAATTCGCTATCATGGGAAAAGCAAAGACAAAGGCAGGTGAGCGATATGCTTCATTATTTTTTGCCAAGCCAATTTGTGAAGCGCGTCATTGACATTCAGCCGGACGAGCTGAAGAAAAAAGGGGTAAAAGGAATTATCACCGATCTGGACAATACGCTCGTTGAATGGGACCGGCCCAGCGCCACGCCGGAGCTGGTCGCCTGGTTTGAGACGGTCAAGCGGGCGGGCATTAAGGTTGTGATCGTATCGAATAATAATAAACGACGCGTGCAGTCGTTTGCCGAACCGCTTGGCATCCCGTTCATCTTTGAAGCGCGCAAACCGCTGACGCGCGCATTTTTGCAGGCACTGGCCATGATGGGGCTGAGCAAAGAGGAAGTCGTCGTCATCGGCGATCAGCTGCTGACCGATGTGCTTGGGGGCAACCGGCTCGGACTGAACACGATTTTAGTCGTCCCGGTCGCCCAGACGGACGGATTATGGACGCGCGTTAACCGGAAAATGGAACGGAAAATTTTAAACGCTATGCGGAAAAAAGGCATGATTTATTGGGAGGAATGATCGTGGAGCCACAACTGCGTTGCATCGGCTGCGGGGCGGCCATTCAGTTCGAAAACCCGAAAAACGCGGGGTATGCGCCAAAAAGCGTGCTCGAAAAAGATGCGGAAGAGGTGATTTGCCAGCGCTGCTTCCGCCTAAAACATTACAACGAGGTGCAAGATGTGCCGCTTGACGATGATGATTTTTTGAGCATGTTGCACCGCATCGGGGAATCGAAGGCGCTTGTCGTCAACATCGTCGATATTTTTGACTTTAACGGAAGCTTTATTCCAGGATTGCCACGGTTTGCGGCTGACAACCCGATTTTGCTTGTCGGCAACAAGGCGGATTTATTGCCGCGGTCGGTCAAATACCCGAAGCTGCTGCGCTGGATGCGCCGCATGGCGGAAGAGCTGGGGCTCTGTCCGGTTGACGTCTGCCTTGTCAGCGCAGCGAAAGGAATTGGCATGGCGAAGGTGATGGAAGCGATCAATCGCTACCGTGAGGGCGGCGATGTCTACGTCGTCGGCTGCACGAATGTCGGCAAGTCGACGTTCATCAATCGCATCATTGAAGAGGCGACCGGCAAAGGGAATGTGATTACCACGTCATATTTCCCGGGGACGACACTCGATATGATCGAAATTCCGCTTGAGAGTGGAGCGACGTTGTATGATACGCCAGGGATCATCAACCATCACCAAATGGCGCACTTTGTCGATGCGCGCGATTTGAAAATCATTACGCCGAAGCGGGAAATCCATCCGCGCGTTTATCAGCTCAACGAAGGGCAGACGCTCTTTTTCGGCGGTTTGGCCCGTCTCGATTACATCAAAGGCGGGCGCCGTTCGTTCGTCTGCTACATGGCCAATGAGTTGACGGTTCATCGGACAAAGTTGGAAAAAGCCGACTCCCTTTATGCCAATCAGCTTGGCGAGTTGCTGTCGCCGCCAAGCAAGCGCTATGCCGCTGAATTTCCGCCGCTTGTGCCGCGCTCGCTGTCGGTGAAAGAGCGGAAGACGGACATCGTCTTTTCCGGACTCGGCTGGGTGACGTGCAACGACCCGGGAGCTCAGCTTGTCGTCCATGCTCCAAAAGGGGTCGACGTATTTATCCGTCAATCGTTGATTTAATGGAAAGCGGGAGGGGGAGAAACGTGGAAAAGGTATACGGGTTGATTGGGTTTCCCGTCGAGCACTCGCTGTCGCCGCTCATGCATAATGATGCATTCGCCTGTTTGGGCATTCCGGCGCGCTATCATTTGTTTTCCGTCGAGCCGGGGCAAGTCGGGGCGGCGCTTGCTGGTGTTCGTGCGCTCGGCATCGCTGGCGTGAACGTGACGATTCCACATAAAATGGCGGTTATTCCGTTTTTGGACGAAGTGGACGAACATGCGCGCCGCATCGGGGCGGTAAATACAATCGTCAATGACAACGGCCGGCTCGTCGGCTATAATACGGACGGACCTGGCTACGTCAAGGCGCTCGAGGAGGAAATGGACGTCAGTCTCGACGGCAAGCGGATTTTGGTGATCGGAGCTGGCGGCGGGGCGCGCGGCATTTACTTTTCGTTGCTGTCGACGGCAGCCAAGCGCATCGATATGACCAACCGGACGGTGGAAAAGGCGGAGCAGCTCGTGCGCGAAGGGGAGGATGGCCGCTCGGCGTATTTTTCACTCGCCGAGGCGGAAACGCGGCTTGACGAATACGATATTATGATCAATACCACTTCTGTCGGCATGCATCCGCGTGTCGAGGCGCAGCCGCTTTCCCTTGAACGGTTGCAGCCGGGGACGATCGTATCGGATATCATTTACAACCCGCTTGAAACGAAGTGGCTGAAGGAAGCGAAAGCACGCGGCGCTCGTGTGCAAAACGGCGTCGGCATGCTCGTGTACCAGGGAGCGCTAGCGTTTGAAAAATGGACCGGCCAATGGCCGGATGTCAACCGGATGAAACAGCTTGTCATCGAAGCGTTAAGGAGGTAACATATGCTGACGGGAAAACAAAAACGGTTTTTGCGGGCGCAAGCTCATCATATCAAGCCGATTTTCCAAGTCGGCAAAGGCGGCGTCACCGAAGAGATGACGAAACAAATTGCCGCCGCGCTGGAGGCGCGCGAACTGTTGAAAGTGAGCGTGTTGCAAAACTGCGAAGAAGACCGCTACACCGTCGCTGAGCAGCTGGCAGCCGGGACGGGGGCTGAACTTGTGCAAGTGATCGGCAATACGATCGTCTTATACAAAGAGTCGAAAGAACACAAACAAATCGTTTTGCCTGACTGACAAGCGGCGCGGCCAAGATGAAACGGCGGGGGGAAGGAAGATGGGAAAAATCGGGATTCTCGGCGGAACGTTCGATCCGCCCCATTACGGCCATTTGATTATGGCGAATGAAGTGCTTGACGCCCTTGAGTTGTCACAAATTTGGTTTCTGCCCAACCGCCTTCCTCCCCATAAGCAGCACGAACAAGTGACGAAAAGCGAGGATCGGCTCCGCATGCTCGAGTTGGCGGTGGCCGGTCATCCATACTTTCATGTTGAGACGATCGAGCTTGAACGGGAGGGGCCTTCCTATACGTACGATACGGTCCAGCAGCTCGTCGCCATGCATCCGGATGATGAGTTTTATTTCATTATCGGGGCGGATATGGTCGAATATTTGCCGAACTGGCACCGCATTGACGAGCTGATTAAGCTTGTGACGTTTGTCGGGGTGAAGCGCCCCGGTTATTCCATGGAAACGCCATACCCGGTCGTCGAGGTGGAGGTGCCGCAGTTTGCCGTCTCTTCGTCGCTTATCCGCCAGCGGGTGCAAAACGGGCAGACGATCCGCTACCTCGTGCCGGAAGGTGTGAGACTTTATATTGAGGAGAAGGGATTATATGGAGCGAGAACAGGCGTTGCTGATTGTGAAACAACAGTTGACGGAGCAGCGCTACGAGCATACGCTTGGCGTTGTCGAAACGGCCGTTAAGCTAGCCAACCAGTATGGCGCCGACGCGAAAAAAGCGGAATTGGCCGCCATTTTCCATGACTATGCGAAATTCCGCCCGGTTGAAGAAATGAAACAAATCATTTTGGCGCACAATATGCCCAACGACTTGCTTGCGTACAACAGTGAATTGTGGCATGCGCCCGTCGGCGCCTATTTGGTGCAGACGGAAGTCGGCATTGACGATCCAGACGTGCTGGATGCCATTCGCTACCATACATCGGGAAGAGCTGAAATGACGCTGCTTGAAAAAATTATTTATTTGGCTGACTATATCGAACCGGGGAGGAAGTTTCCCGGCGTTGAGGAAGTAAGGCGCCTCGCCGAGGAAGATCTCGATCGCGCGCTGTTGCAGGCGGTGAAAAATACGATTGCGTTTTTGCTTGAGAAGCGCCAGCTCATTTATCCAGATACGATTCATGCGTACAATTCACTCGTGCGTGAAGTGAAGGGGGAAGAAAAACAGTGACGGAACAAGAGGCGTTGCAGCTTATCGTTCGCGCCGCGGATGATAAAAAGGCGGAAAACATTGTCGTGCTCAATATGAAAGGCATTTCGCCCGTTGCCGATTATTTTGTCATTTGCCATGGCAATTCGGACAAACAAGTGCAGGCCATCGCCCGCGAAATTCAAGACCAAGCGGAAGAGCACGGCTTAGCGGTGAAGCGGGTTGAAGGATTCCAGGAGGCGAAATGGGTGCTTGTGGACCTCGGCGACATCGTCGCCCACGTGTTTGCGAAAGACGAGCGCGACTATTACAATCTCGAACGGCTTTGGGGGGACGCCCCGATGGAAGACGTCGCGGCTGTGCTGCAGCCATGACCTATGCTCGTTTCGCCGATTGGTACGATGCGCTCATGGCCGAGGCGCCGTATGATGCGTGGCAATCATTTGTCGAGCGGGTTTTCGCCCGATACGCCAAACGGCCGGGACGGCGGGTTGTCGACATCGGCTGTGGGACGGGCGAACTTGCCATCCGCCTCGCCAAGGCCGGATGGCAAGTATCCGGCGTGGATCTCTCTGAACATATGCTCGCCGTCGCCCAGGCGAAAGCGGAGGCAGCCGGTGTCCACGTGCCGTTTTTCGAGCAAAACATGGCGGAGCTGGACGGATTTTCCGGCCTTGATGGCGCCTTCATTTTTTGCGATGCGCTCAACTATTTGACAGATGAAGAGGACGTGAGACGGACGTTCGCCGCCGTCTCCCGCGCGCTCGGTCCTGAAGGGCTGCTGCTGTTTGACGTCCACTCGGTTTACAAAATGGACGTCTTGTTCCGCAATGCCGTCTTCGCCGATCAAGGCGACGATCTTAGCTACATTTGGACGTGCCATCCGCTTGACTGGCCGCACAGCGTCGGGCACGAACTGACGTTTTTCGCCCGCCGCGGCGATCTTTACGAGCGCTATGACGAATGGCACGAACAGCGCACGTTTGAGCGCGCTGTCTATGAACGATGGCTCGATTCCGCTGGCTTTGAGGTGCTCGAGGTGACCGCCGATTTCACCGATGCACCCCCGACCGAGACGGCGGAACGGTGGTTTTTTGTGGCGAGGAGGCGATGAGGGCGAGATCGACAAAAACGAAGGCGCTGTTGCCAGCGAAGCATTGGAGACATGGTTGAACACTGCGCCAAATAGGATGAAAAGAAGGAAAGAGCCGGATGGCTCTTTTTTTTTATGCGCATGTGGAAAAGAAGGGGGTGAATGTATGGCCAAATGTTGCGATCGACGCGATTGACGGCTGGGAAATTGAAAAAGATGTGTGAGTTATATAAGTTGAATTAAAGATTTACAACTGAACACACAAACGATCGATCGTTTGTTCTGGTTTCTGGTTGATTCGCTGAATAAAGGCTTGGACATTCTTTCTAATTTCTTGCACACTCGAATAGAACACGTTGTAAATCACGTCTGATTTCAGCCATTTCCATAGCCCTTCAATCAAGTTCAATTGCGAAGGTGATTTCGACGAATTCTTTTTGTTTCTCTTCATCGGCATTGGCTAGTGTATAGGTCGGTTTCGTATAGCTTAGCCCTAACCGATGCAGAATGTCACTTGTTCCGCGAAGCGTGTATGTTGGCCCCCACTTTTGTTGAATGAGTTCAGTGATTATCGCAAGCGTCCAATTATATTTTGCTTCGAATCCCACATCTACGGGGAGCTGATGTTCAATGATCAAAGCCAGCTCTTTTTCCTGCTCAGGGGTCAATCGACGTGGGGCGCCAGGTGAGTATTTCATCTCCAGTCCATCAAGACCGCGCTGGGCGTAGGCATGAATATATATAAGTGGCAATTTTGTTTTACATGGCATTGTTCGCTCTTCTTGTCACCGTGCCAGCTTGTTAGGTGATAAAGTAAAGACGGGACATGGAGGTCGGAAATTCTTTATTACAACCTATATAGTTATAAATAGTTTTCTTGGATCGACCAATAATCGTTGCGATTTCTCCTTTGGTATATCCCTGCAAATGAAGATAAATCGCTTGGTAGCGTTCATATGCTCGTTTACTTTTTGCTTCTTTCATGGCAGTGGACAACTTTTCGATCTCGTCTTTGTGATTTGGCATCATATTTTCTCTCCGTTCCCCTATTTTCTCTTTTATTTATTCGCCGTGGAACGGGAGAAAACCTTTATTTCAATTTATATAGAAGGATTATGAAGATATTGGTTGAAATAAATAAATATAAGGCAAATGTCCTAAGAGAAAATGTCTGATGGAGTCGAATGAAACATGAATGATGTGTATGCTCATACGCCACGGGCAAATGGACAGGAATGGCATCGGTTGGACGAACATTTGGTAAGCGTAGCGGAAATGGCTCAATCATTCGCCGCTCCTTTTCAAGGGGGAAGAGTGGCTTATTTATGCGGCCTTTTGCATGACTTAGGAAAATTCCATCCTCTTTTTCAACAGTATTTGAAAAAGCAAGCAGATGGAGAAATGGGCCAAAGCGTCCCTCATGCGATTTGGGGAGCGGCGTTGATGTACCAAGTGTATTGGAAAAAAACAGGAAATCGACATGCCTGGCAATGGTTTTCGTTGCCGATCGCCGGCCATCATGTGGGTTTGCATTCGTCTCACTATTTATCATCTACCCTTGGACAGAGCTTAAAAGAACAACATTTGCACTTTCGGGAAGTCTTGAAGCAAGCCGAATCGTTCCTAAAGAAATTCGTATTTCCATGCATGCAAAGTGTGGAAAATATTTCTTCGCTTTCTGAAACCGATAGGGAGATGTGGATTCGCCTGATCTTTTCTGCGCTTGTTGACGCTGATTATTTAGATACAGAGCGCCACTTCCAGCCGGAGCTTTCTCCGCTCCGAACGCCTGTGGCTTCGATAACGGATTTATGGAATCAATTTACCGCCGATCAGGAACAATTAACAAGCCGCACGGATGATACAGCGGTGAATCGGATGAGAAGGGAAGTGTATGAGGAATGCGTCCGCTCCGCCTCCAGACCGCAGGGAGTATATCGGTTGACCGTGCCGACCGGAGGGGGGAAGACGAGAAGCAGTTTAGCTTTTGCATTGAAACATGCGGTGGAACATGGACTTGACCGCGTTATTGTCGCCATTCCGTATACAAGCATTATTGAGCAGACGGCGGATGTATACCGCGGCATTTTCGGGAACGATGCGGTGTTGGAGCACCACAGCCAAATTGAGGTGGATGATGAGAAGGAAGAAGCGGATGAAAGGCTCATCCAACAACGCCTCGCTGCGGAAAATTGGGATGCTCCCCTCATTGTCACGACAACCGTGCAGCTGTTTGACAGCCTGTTCAGCAATCGTCCAAGCAAGGTGCGCAAACTGCATAACTTGTCGCGCAGCGTCGTAATTCTCGATGAGGTTCAAACGCTCCCGACAGAACTGCTAAAGCCGACATTAGATGCATTGGCCATGTTGGTGCGTCATTGTCAGACAACCGTTGTCTTATCGAGCGCCACTCAGCCGTTTTTTGAGGAAAGCCGATTTTTGGATGTATTTTCCGAAATAGAGGTCAAAGAAATGTTGCCGTTGCCGACCGTGAATCGTCATTTTCAACAAATGCAGCGGGTGGACTATGAAATATGGAAATCACCCGTTTCATTGCCACAACTTGTCCGTTTCATTCGAGAACAAAAGCAATTATTGGTTGTCTTTAACACGAGAAAAGAGGCGAAAGAGTGCGTCGAGCTCCTTCAAGAAGATGATGGGGTATTCCATCTTTCCACCCTTCTTTGCAGCGCGCATCGTCGCCGAATTTTAGAGGAAGTTCGTGAACGTCTAAAGAAAAATCAACCTGTCCGCCTCATCAGTACACAAGTGGTGGAAGCAGGGGTTGATTTAGATTTTCCGATTGTCATGCGGCAAATGGGGCCCCTCGACCGGATTGTCCAAGCGGCAGGACGCTGCAATCGCGAAGGAAAAATGGATAAAGGAAACGTGATTATTTTTGAAACAGAAGACATGCCAAGCCCAAGAGGATCGTATCGAACAGCGACGGAAACAGCACGGTTCTTATTGGCGCAACGCCATCCTGATGATTTGCACGATCCCAATATATTTCGGGAATATTTCCGTCGTTTATTCGCCTCGGTGGATGTGGATTCGAAAAACATCCAAAAAGATCGGGAAATGCTTGATTATCCATTAGTTGCCGAAAAGTATCGCCTTATTGATCAGGATACGGTTTCCGTCATCGTTCCATATGAGGAGGCGTCGGAATACTTGCGAATGTGGGAATCTTCTCCGTCCCGCTATTCGTTTCGCCGTTTGCAGCCATATATGGTTCAGTTGTATCGTTTTGAGGCGGAAAAGAAAGAAAAGGACGGATGGCTGCGGGAAGTGGCGGACAATGTCTATGAATGGCTTGGTGACTATGATGAACGGATCGGAATTAAAGAAGAAGTTTACGATCCACTCAGTTTGATTGGATAGAAATGGCGATGGAAAGGAGACATGAAATGCAACGTCAAGCGAAAGTGCAGGTGAAAGTGTGGGGAGAATATGCCTGTTTTACAAGACCGGAATTTAAAGTCGAGCGCATCAGTTATCCGGTGATGACGCCGAGCGCAGCGCGGGGGATATTGGAAGCGATTTTTTGGAAACCGGAATTTCGTTATGAAATTCGCCAAATCGGGATTTTGAGTTTAGGGGGTCAGCAGGCGATTTTGCGTAACGAACTTAAAAACAAACAAGGTAAAAAACCAATTTTGATTGAAAACGATCGTGCTCAACGAACAAGCTTGATTTTAAAAAACGTTGCTTATTGGGTTGTTGCGGATATCGTTTTAACAGGACGAGCAGTGGATCCAGTCGCCAAATATCGTGACCAGTTTAACCGCAGGATTGAAAGGGGGCAGTATTATCATACGCCATATTTAGGAACAAGGGAATTTGCTGCCAATTTTTCACCTATAAACGAAAAGGATGTCGTGCAGCCTATTGATATGGATATCGGTACAATGTTGTTCGATCTCGCTTTTATCGAAGACAAATCCAGAAAAGAAATGGAGTTTCTCCGTCATGATGAAACAGGAACGCGAACGGTGGCTGGATTCGCAAAGCCCATCTTTTTTGAGGCAAAAGTAGAAAACGGCTGGATGCATATTCCGAAAGAAAGATATCAACAGTTATATGTATTGGAGGGCCAAGATGCTTTACGAGTTGATTGAGTTGGCGGATCAGTTGCAGAGGAAAAAGAAAATGCCTCCTCTTTGCTATGAAAAAAAACTGATTAATTGGATTATCGATTTAAGCGGAGCGACCCCTTATTTAAAAGGCCCATTTGAAAAAGGGGAGTATCGCATGATTGAAGCTCCTATTAGACAGAGATCGGGACAATTGTCCGAGAATAATGTGAAACCATATTTATTAGTGGACGATGCGCGATATGTGTTGGGAGTTCCAGAAAATAACGAACCAAAAAAGATTCGTGAAGCACAGCTTGCGCATCAGGAATATGTGAGACTCATAGAAGAGGCCTATGATCATACAAATATGGCAGAGTTAAAAAGAGTTCTTGACTTTCTTCAAAGCTCTTTGAAAGAGCAGTTTTTTTCATCGATCAGGCCAAGAGATATTGTTACATTTCAAGTAAATGAAGAATCGCTGATTTGCGAGCATCCGAAAATCCAGCAGTTTTGGGTTCAACATTTAGAACAAGAGCTGGCGTCTAACGATAAAAACAATTGTGCGATTTGCAGAAACTACGCTCCTTATGTGCGCATTTTTCCAAGTGTGATTTCATTATTTGGCCAACGGTGCATACTGACAAGCTTTAAGGAAAAAGCCTTTAAATCGATGGGGAAAGACCAGACGAATAATGCGCCTATATGTTTTCAGTGCGCAACGTTGACTGTAGACGTTTTTAATTACTTGTTACGGGAAGATAAACATCATGCAGAGTTATATAGAGACAAAAAAAAGAGAGACGATTTGCAAGCTCAAATGGCTGTATATTGGATCAATGATTCCATGAATGAAGGGGAACGAGGAGAAATTCAAATCGACGAGAGTGTGCTCGCTTCTATACTTGAATCAGGATCCTTTGAAGACGGGACAAACAACTTAACACCTCCCCCTGAGCTAAAGCAGCTCGAGGAACTGCTGGCTCTTCCGAAAACGGGGCGCGAGCAGGCATTGCATTTAGACAAGACGTTTTTTCATATGGCTGTTCTTTCGGCCAATAAAGCGAGATTAGTCATTCGTGAATGGATTCACACGTCGATTTCTCAATTGCTGATGCATTTGGAGAGGTATGTGGCCGCTGTGCGCATCGTTCAACCGACTGGGGAAAAAGGCTATTTATTGCCGTTGGGAGTCTTGATTCGCGCTGTCGACATGTCTCCAGGGTTGGTGCGGCAATGTTTGCGCATGATTTATCAAGGGGCTTTGCCGCCCGCTGAATTGCTGCCGTTAGCGCTTCAACGTTTCCGCTCTTTGAAAGTATTGAGTGATCCGAAGGAAACGTGGAGATATCATTCATCAGCCAGTTTGATAAAACTCGTTCTCACATATGGAAAGGAGGAAGCAAATACAATGCAATCGTTAAACAACCATTGCTTGCAGCCGGCTTATATTTGTGGACGATTATTGGCCGTATTGGAAGAAATTCAACGGCGCGCTTCAGGATACCGAATTGGAAGCACAATCGTTGATCGATTTTATGGCGCGGCTTCTACAGCTCCAGCATCGACATTCGGTTCATTGCTGAGGCTTTCGACAACCGCTCATCTGCCGAAAGTATCTGTTGAGCTTGGCCGTTTGCTCGAAGAAGTGATGAAACAGTTGGATGAAGCTGGCGGTTTTCCAACGATTTTCAATTTGAGAGAACAAGCAGAGTTCGCGCTCGGTTTTTATCATCAACGTGCTGAATTCCGCAGTCGCCATCAAGCCAATCAGACAAAAGAAACGGGGGAAAGCCAGTGATGGAGCGCTATATTGATCCGACAAAACGTCACGAATTTGTGTTGCTTTTTGATGTCAAAGATGGGAATCCAAATGGGGATCCAGATGCGGGCAACATGCCGCGTGTCGATCCGGAAACGATGCACGGCATTGTGACCGACGTCGCTATCAAGCGGAAAATTCGCGATTACGTCGCGATGGTATTAGGCAAACCGATTTTTATTCAAAGCCAAACAGCTTTAAACACCATCATTTTTCAAGCATATCAAGACGTCGGAGTGAAACTGGCGACGATTGAGCTGAATGAAGAAGAAAAAGAAAATGGGGAATTGATGAATTGGCTTTCACAGCTTGAGGAACA
Source organism: Geobacillus sp. FSL K6-0789 (assembly GCF_038593135.1). Taxonomy (NCBI): domain Bacteria; kingdom Bacillati; phylum Bacillota; class Bacilli; order Caryophanales; family Anoxybacillaceae; genus Geobacillus; species Geobacillus sp. FSL K6-0789. The sequence goes on along the minus strand of NZ_CP151966.1, from coordinate 2,170,490 downwards.
AGGATTGGTGCTCGAAGACAATCGGGTGATCTATACTGGCGAGGACGTCAAGGATAAGGATATTCGGGAAAAATTAACGGAAGGATTAGAAGAAGCCGGTCTTAAAAAACAGCTGGAAAAGTCATTGCGAAATATGGCGAAACGTTTGGCACAGGCGGCAAATAATATGAAAATTGATGACCAAACACGCCAAAATGCGCAAAAGGCTTTATGCCAAAAGTACTATGATGTCCGCATGTTCGGGGCTGTGATGTCAACAGGGTTGAATGCTGGTCAAGTGCGCGGGCCGATGCAGCTGACATTTTCTCGCTCAATTGATCCGGTATTTCCATGGGATTTGACCATCACACGCTCCGCGATCACCAAAGAATCGGATCGCCGCAGAAAACAAACGGAAATGGGAAGAAAACCGTTAATTCCATACGGGTTGTATCGATTGCATGGATTCTACAATCCATTTTTAGGAGAAAAAACAGGGGTTACGGCGGAAGATTTAGCTGATTTTTGGGATGCGCTCGTTCATTTATTTGCATTTGACCATTCTGCGGCTAGAGGAGAAATGAATGTCAGAGCACTGTATATTTTTAGCCATGAAAATGCGAAAGGATCAGCCCCAGCTCATAAACTGTTTGACTTGGTGAAAGTCGAGCGCCGCCAACAGGAAGCGCCAAGGTCATTCCATGACTATGTTTTGCTCGGACCGGCAGATGAGGGGCAAAAAGACGTTTTTCTTGAAGGGTTTTCTGGAGTCACCGTGACGCGCCTCGTATAAAACGTTGGCGAAAGGGTTGGTTTTATGCAGTGGAGTGAAGATGAGTGGATTATGTTATCGGCTTTGCAACATTATGTGTACTGCCCGCGTCAATGTGCATTGATTCATCTCGAACAGACTTTTGAGGAGAATGTTTTTACACTGAGAGGGAATCGGGTGCATGAACGGGTAGACAGACCCGAAGGAGAACAGTTGGGAGACAGAAGAGTAGAGCGTGCTTTGCCAATCTGGTCGGAACGTTTGGGGATTATAGGAAAAGCAGATTGTGTAGAATTTCTTCCTGATGGAACGCCATATCCAGTGGAATACAAAGCCGGAAAACGAAAAACGAAAGAGGCGGATATGGTGCAGTTGGCGGCTCAAGCTCTCTGCCTAGAAGAAATGTTCGATCGACCGGTGGCAAAGGGGGCCTTATACTATTATCAGTCAAGAAGACGGTTGGAAGTGGACGTGACCAAGCCTTTGCGGCGACTTGTGGAAGAAACGATACAAAATGTAAGAGAAATGTTGGGAAAAGACCGATTGCCGCCGCCCGTCAATGATGCACGATGCCGTGATTGCTCGTTGCAGGACGTTTGCATGCCACAGGTTCCTGCGAACGTAGCCGCATGGATAAGCGAGGAGAACGATCATGATTAAAGTATTGTTGAATACGTTATACGTTCAAACGCAACAGTCGTATATACGGCTTGATCATGAAACCATTGTCGTTGAGGTGGAAGGGGCAAAGACATTGCAAGTCCCTATCCACCATATTGGCGCCATTGTCATGTTTGGACATGTTTCGATCAGCCCGTATTTGCTTGGCAAATGTGTCAACCAAGGCATTTCTGTCATTTGGTATGATGCATATGGCCGTTTTTTGGCCCGAGCCACTGGAAGAACAAATGGAAATGTATTGCTTCGAAGAGCACAACATCAACTATTGGAAAATGAGAAAAAGATGCTCCATATTGCTTCGCGTTTTGTATCCGGTAAAATTCGCAACAGCAAAAGCGTGCTGCAACGGGCGATGCGTGATTATCCAGAGCAGCGAGCAAGGTTGGAGCAATCTGTAAAGCAACTAGACCAAAGTTTACGCAATATTGGAAAGCAATCGACATTGGATGAACTGCGGGGAGTCGAGGGATACGCCTCATCCGTCTACTTTGAAGCGTTCGCATCGCTCATACGGTCAGATGAGGACGGATTTTTTGCCTTTACCGTACGGTCTCGGAGGCCTCCCCGCGATCCGGTCAATGCTTGTTTATCATTTGCTTACAGCATTTTAACACAAGACTGTATCTCGGCATTGGAGGGAGTGGGGCTTGATCCGCAAATCGGTTATTTGCATGCGTTGCGGCCTGGGAAGCCATCATTAGGTTTGGATCTTGTTGAAGAATTTCGGCCTTACTTGGCTGATCGATTTGTTCTGACATTAATCAACCGGAGGCAACTGGATAAAAGCCATTTTGACATGCGCCCAGGCGGAGCTGTATTTTTGAATGAAAAGGGGAGAAAAACCTTTTTGGCTGCTTATCAAAAACGGAAACAAGAAGAAATCCAGCACCCGATTATCAATCAAAAAGTTCCACTAGGGTTGTTGCCTCACGTACATGCTCGATTATTAGCTCGACATTTACGGGGAGATATTGAGGAGTACACTCCATTTATCATGAGGTGATCATGATTGGATATTTTAGTGACATATGATGTAGAAACATTAGAACCAAGCGGTCAAAAACGGTTGCGAAAAGTGGCGACCATTTGCCAAAATTTTGGTCAGCGGGTGCAAAAATCAGTGTTCGAATGCAGCGTTAGTCAAGCGCAGCTAGAAGAAATGGAGCATCAATTGTTGCGCGTCATTGACTTGGAAAAAGATAGTTTGCGGATATATACATTGTACGGCAGCCGGTCAAAGGCGGTTCGTGTCTATGGAAAAGATTATTACGTTGATTATAATGATCCCATCATTTTGTAATGACAAAGATGACAAAATGCCGATGATATGTGCGGCAAGAAGAGAATGATGCGCGAACATAAAGCGATGCTGAAAAAGAAGGGGGATCGCGATGGGCGGAAAAGCTGGTTATAAAGCCGAAGAGGGAAAATGGATCTGTGATCATTATGACTTTGCCCCAAACAGAATGCGTAAGTTCGCGTTTTTATATCTTGAAATGCGCTCAACACAAGATATCTAAACGCGGGCGGTTGCACCCGGCTATTAAGCCGGGTGAGGATTGAAACTCGACTGTTGCGACTATTGCCTTGCCCGCGCTCGTGTTGCACCCGGCTATTAAGCCGGGTGAGGATTGAAACGCTTCCAGAGGAAAAAAGAAAACTTGTGCAGCTCGTTGCACCCGGCTATTAAGCCGGGTGAGGATTGAAACCCTTTCGCTGTTTTGCTTTGAATTTCGATAATGCGGTTGCACCCGGCTATTAAGCCGGGTGAGGATTGAAACGAGAATGGCCGAAAATAAAAAGGAGCGGGCTTAAGTTGCACCCGGCTATTAAGCCGGGTGAGGATTGAAACTGAACTAATGTTTTGACAACATCGATCACTGTAGTGTTGCACCCGGCTATTAAGCCGGGTGAGGATTGAAACACACAGCACGAGCTTGAAGCGGCATATATGAAAAGTTGCACCCGGCTATTAAGCCGGGTGAGGATTGAAACCATAAGGATCTCTCCTCCAATACTCCCCGACTCCGTTGCACCCGGCTATTAAGCCGGGTGAGGATTGAAACTCGATCCGGCTGTAATATTGCGCGTCTGCGGATGTGTTGCACCCGGCTATTAAGCCGGGTGAGGATTGAAACTTTGAAACAACCTTAAACGCCATCAAAACTACATTTGTTGCACCCGGCTATTAAGCCGGGTGAGGATTGAAACTCATACACCTGCGTGCAGAACTCACCCTAATTCCGTTGCACCCGGCTATTAAGCCGGGTGAGGATTGAAACAAGGCAGGTGACAGCATGAACACCATTCAGGATCAAGTTGCACCCGGCTATTAAGCCGGGTGAGGATTGAAACTATTACCCTCGCAAGAAAAACGCCACAGAAGCCAAGTTGCACCCGGCTATTAAGCCGGGTGAGGATTGAAACAGAACACCAAGTGGCTTCCCGGCCAGGTCGTACAGCGTTGCACCCGGCTATTAAGCCGGGTGAGGATTGAAACCTATAATCGACAATACAATGCCAATGGATGCAACGGTTGCACCCGGCTATTAAGCCGGGTGAGGATTGAAACTCTGGTATTGGTCTGTTCAAATTGAGCGCTTCGTCGTTGCACCCGGCTATTAAGCCGGGTGAGGATTGAAACCGCATGCTGATCTGGAAAGGATGTGGGGTCATGGTTTGTTGCACCCGGCTATTAAGCCGGGTGAGGATTGAAACCCGCTCGCTTGCCGAGCTGTCCGAACCGTTGGCCGTTGCACCCGGCTATTAAGCCGGGTGAGGATTGAAACACAAGGAAATTTGCGCTATTATCGACGACGTGTCCGTTGCACCCGGCTATTAAGCCGGGTGAGGATTGAAACAAATTTGGTCAGGCCAAGCAGGAATTTGCCGCTTGCTGTCGAATTCATGTTCACGAAAATTGTTGCTTCACCTTTTCCACATCTTCTTGAAACTTCTCATGTGTTTTCGCCAGCACTTCTTCGAAGACGCCGTCGAGCCGCTGTTCGAGGACGGCGATTCCTTCCCCGGTGATTCCGCCTTTGACGCACACTTTTTCCTGCAGCGTCGGGAGCGTGTACAAGTTTTGCTTCATCAATTCCGCGAAGCCGATGATCATGTCGGTCACCAGCATCGTCGCCTGTTCTTTCGTGATGGCGGTTTTGGCCGCTGCGGCGTCGATGAAGCGTTGCAGCAAATAGCTGAAAAACGCCGGACCGCAGCTGGAGATGTCGGAAGCGACGCGGGTGATGGCCTCATCGATATACACCGGCGAGGCGATGCGCCGGAGAAGATCATCGATCGTTTGCCAGCAGTCGGCCGAACAGCGTGATCCGATTGTGATGAGTATGCTGCCGGAGAGCGCGCGGTTTGTGATGCTCGGAATGGCGCGCACGACTTGGCAAGGGACGGCTGTTTCAAGCTGTTTTACGCTGATCGGGCTTGTGATCGACACAAGGCAATGCTCCTTTGTCCAGTGCGGGGCCAGCTGCTGCAACAATGGGTGGATGTCGAGCGGTTTGACGCATAAAAAAACGAGACTGGATTGTTTGACGACTTCAGCCGCATCGGCAACCACTGCCATGCCGGGATGCGCGCGTTGTATCGCGAACGCTTTCGCAAGCGTACGGTTCGTGATGACGAGCTGATCCGCTTTCACAGCACCGGAGTCGAGGAACGCTTCGATTAAGATGGTGCCCATATTCCCCGTACCGATGACACCGATGTTCATGTGTTGTCCCCCCTCCCGGTTTTGGTTCACCGGAAATCTCTTTTTTGATATGTATGAGAAAAAGGCTCGGTTTATGACTTGAGATGGAAAGGATGGGATCGTATGTGGGAGCATGTGCAGGAGCTTGGCAAACGGTATGGAAAAGTCGGGATGTTCTTGTTGTTTGCCGCGGCGGCGGGGTTATGGGTGTTTCATCATCCGACGGATGAAAAGGGGCAAGTCGTTTTGCCGGCGGCGGCTGAAACGGATGCCGCCCGGACGGAAGAAAAAAAGAACGAGGCGTCAAAAACCGCTGTGGTGGATGTGAAAGGGGCGGTCGCGAACCCCGGAGTGTATGAGGTGGCGGCGGACGCTCGCGTTCGCGATGCCATCGCCCTAGCTGGCGGATTGACGGATGAGGCGGATGAAACGAAAGTCAATTTGGCAGCAAAAGTGCATGATGAAATGATGATTTACGTGCCGAAAAAAGGCGAGGATGCACCGGCGTCAAATGCCGTCAGCAAGTCTCCAAGCGATGGGGATCGAAACGGGATGCAAGTGGCCATCAATACGGCGACGGAAGAGGAGTTGATGCAGCTTCCCGGCATCGGACCGGCGAAGGCAAACGCGATCATCGCCTATCGTGAAGAACACGGGCCGTTTCGGCGGGTGGAGGATTTGTTGAATGTGACTGGAATTGGTGAAAAAACGCTGGAGAAATTGAAGCCGTATTTGCTTGTTCCGTAAGCGAGGCGGGGGAGGGCAATGCTTCTTAATTTATGGCGGATCAAGGCTGCTGTGGACGTTTTTCGGCGTTGACGGGGGCAAGAGGCAGTGGGTAGACTAAAAGCATGGACACGAGCGGAGGGATGGAAAATGGAACGCATCACATGGGATCAATACTTTATGGCGCAAAGCCATTTGCTTGCGCTGCGCAGCACGTGCACGAGGCTCGCCGTCGGAGCAACGATCGTGCGCGATAAGCGCATCATCGCCGGCGGGTACAACGGGTCGATCGCCGGCGGCGCCCATTGCATTGATGAGGGGTGCTACGTCATTGACGGTCATTGTGTGCGGACGATTCACGCCGAAATGAACGCGATTTTGCAATGCGCCAAGTTCGGCGTCCCGACCGAGGGGGCGGAGATGTATGTCACTCATTTTCCGTGCTTGCATTGCTGCAAGGCGATCATTCAAAGCGGCATCCGCGCGGTCTATTACGCCCAAGACTACAAAAACCACCCGTACGCCTTGGAGCTGTTTGCTCAAGCCGGCGTCCGTCTCGTGCAAGTGCCGCTGAAAATGGATGTGTTCGCCTTGCTTTCCGGCGGCGGGGAATCATGAAAGGACAAGCCGTCTATCCCGCTGCGGCGGCGCTTTTGGCCGTCGCGGCGGCCTCGCCGTCCCCAACCGCCTGTCTTCTCCTCGTTGTGTATCTCCTTCTTCTTTTCATCCGCCGGCCGCACTGTTTCCTTCCTTCTCTCGTTGCCGCTCTTTCCTTTTTTGCCTATTTTCTCATCGTTGACTATCATAACAACACTTCCCTTTCCGGCGGCCGACATTCGCTTTCCGTTCGTTTTTCCGCCGCGCCGGCAATTGACGGTGATCGATTGCAGGCGGCGGTGCAAGCTGGCAAGGAGCGGGTGCAGCTCCGTTACATCATTCGGACGGCTGCGGAAAAAGAGACGCTGCAAGCGCACCTGGTGCCTGGAACGGTATGCCGCGTCACCGGAACGCTTGAGCGCCCGATGCCAGCTGGTAATCCGTATGCGTTTGATTACCGCCTTTATTTGCGCCGCCACCGCATTCATTGGCTCTTTCTCCCTGAGGCGATCGATCTCTCTGCTTGCATGCGCGTCCGTCCCACTATCATCGAACGTCTTGAAGCCATTCGCGAGGCTGGCGTCCGCCGCATTGAAGCCCGGTTTCCGCCGGAAGCGGCTGGCATCGCCGCTGCACTGATTTATGGGGAGCAGCGCACCCTTGATGAGTCGGTCCTTGAAGGGTATCAGCAGCTCGGTCTCATCCATCTGCTAGCCATTTCAGGAGGGCATGTCACGCTGCTGATTGGCGCTGGTTTTGCCGGTGCGATTCGCTTCGTGACGAGGGAAGCCGTGCTGGCAGGGCTGTTGGCGTTTTTGCCTGTGTACGCCGTTCTTGCTGGCGCTTCGCCGTCGGTGCTGCGCGCTTGTGCGACTGGGATGATGGTGTTGGCCGTTCAGCGGAAAAAAGGAAGGATCCATCCGCTGGATGCGTTGAGTTGGACAACGCTTGCCTTGCTCGTCTTTGATCCCTATATGGTTTGGGATGTCGGTTTTCAGCTGTCGTTTCTTGTCACATTTGCTCTTCTTGCCCATGTGTCGGTGCTCGCCTCTGCTCGTTCGATGCTCCAAAACTTGCTTCAGACCGCGCTCGCCGCTCAGCTTGCCGCACTGCCGATTTTGCTTTACCATTTTTATGAAATTTCTGTTTGGAGCATAGGGCTGAATGTCTTCTTCGTCCCTTGGTATTCATTTGTCATTTTGCCACTCGCGTTTCTATCTGCAGTTTTTCCCTTTTCTCCGTTCATTTGGCTGTTTAGCCGTCTCATTGAGCTGACAGACGCGGTTGTCTATTTTTTCGCGGCCGATCACCCGTTTATGCTTGTGCTCGGCCGTCCGGGGCCGTGGTGCTTAGCTGGCTATCTGACGGCCATCACGGCGGCGTTTTTGGATTGGGAACGCGGCCGCCTGATCCGCGGATTGACAGCGGTGGCGGCGGCGACGGCGCTTCAGCTGGCCGCCCCATACGTGGATCCGCACGGGGAAGTGACGGTATTGGATGTTGGGCAGGGGGACTGTATTTATATTGAGCTTCCTTATCGAAAAGCAGTTTATCTCATTGACACGGGCGGGGCGGCAGAATGGGGAAAGGAATCGTGGCGCAGGCGGGCTCACCCGTTTTCCGTCGGTCGCGATGTCGTCGTCCCGTTTTTAAAAGCGCAAGGGGTGCGAACGATCGATAAGCTCATATTGACGCACGATGATGCCGACCATATCGGGTCCGCTCCTGAGGTGTTCGAAGCGGTCAAGGTGAAGGAAATGGTCACAAGCCCGGGGGCGCTGCCGCGCGTCCAAAAGATGGCGCGCCCGTTTTCCGGGCCGGTCCGCACCGCTGTGCGGGGAGAAAGATGGACAGAGGGAGGCGTGCAGTTCATTGTGCTCCACCCAGAAAAAGGCAACAACGAGGACAACAACGGTTCGCTTGTGTTGCTCGCCCGTCTCGGCGGCTTGATATGGCTGTTTGCTGGGGACATCGAAGAAGAGGCGGAACAGGCGCTCATCGATGCTTATCCGACGTTGCGTGCCGATGTATTGAAAGTCGCCCACCACGGCAGCAAAACGTCGACAACAGAGCCGTTTTTGCGGACAATCAAGCCGCGAGCGGCCATCATTTCCGTCGGGCGCTACAATCGCTACGGGCATCCGTCCTCCGAGGTGCTTATGCGGCTTAGGCAACAGCGGGCGATCGTTTGGCGGACGGATGAAAACGGAGCTATTCGCTATGTGTATGGCGAAAACGGTGGAACCTTTCAGGTGATGAAACCATAAGATGTAGTGCACAAAAAAGCGGAACGTTTCAGCCAAAACAAAAAATAAGGATTGCTTATGTAAGCAATCCTTATCGACCGAAAAATTCGATCAACGTTGCGATGATGAACATGGTAGCGAAAAAGCCGAACGACACGATGAATCCGACGGCGGAATCGACGGCGTCATTTCGTTGGCTTTGCACTTCTTTTTCAAATACGTTCATCGTTTTCCCCCTCCTCGTTCAATCATTTTTAGTATAGACGAAAACGTGTGAAAAATCTACCGCTGCTCGCTTCTTTTCCTTCCTTGACAACAGTTGACACAAATACTTTCAAACAGCCGGGAAAACATAAAAATAACCCGCTGGCCAATAAGGTCCTAGGACTTATAGGCTGGCGTTTATATAAAGGGGAACCGGTTTTTTCGGAAGCCGGTTCCCTTGTAAAATGACGAAAAACGGTGTATCTTTTCTAGCAGAGACGTTTGCTAGGGAATGGAGACGGGAACATGCTGGAACGCGTATGGGGAAACATGGAAAAACGGCGTTTTTCTCTTCTTTATTTATTATACGGCAATGAGCCGTTTTTATTAACGGAAACGTATGAGCGGTTGGTGAACGCAGCGCTTGGCCCCGAGGAGCGCGAGTGGAACTTGGCTGTGTACGACTGCGAGGAAACGCCGGTCGAGGCGGCGCTTGAGGAGGCCGAGACGGTGCCGTTTTTCGGCGAGCGGCGCGTCATTTTGGTGAAGAATCCATATTTTTTTACGGCGGAAAAGGACAAAGAGATCGAGCACGATTTGGCTAAGCTGGAGAACTATTTCAGGGCGCCGGCGCCGTTCTCGATCGTCGTCTTTTTGGCGCCGTATGACAAGCTCGATGAGCGGAAAAGAATTACCAAGCTCGCCAAGGAGCAGTGCGAAGTTGTGGCCGCCGCCCCGCTCGCCGAAGCGGAGCTGCGCGCTTGGGTGCGCCGCCGGTTGGAAAGCCAAGGAGCATCGGTGGCCGAGGAAGCCATTGAGCTGCTTTTGCAGCGGGCCGGAACGCGGTTGTCCGCGCTGGCGAACGAAATCGACAAGCTCGCTTTGTTTGCCGGACCGGGTGGAGTGGTGGATGAGGCGGCCGTCGAGCAGCTTGTCGCTCGCACGCCGGAAGAAAACGTCTTTGCGCTTGTCGAACAAGTGGCGAGGCGCGATATCCCGGGAGCATTGCAGACGTTTTACGATTTGCTTGAACATAGTGAGGAGCCGATCAAAATTTTGGCGTTGCTTGCAAGCCATTTCCGCCTGTTGGCGCAAGTGAAATGGCTCGCCCAAACAGGTTATGGGCAGACGCAAATCGCTTCGGCCCTCAACGTGCATCCGTTCCGCGTCAAGCTCGCCCTTGCCCAAGCCGCCCGCTTTTCCGATGCGGAGCTGACGGAAGCGATCACCGAGCTGGCCGCCGCTGATTATGACGTAAAAAGCGGAGCCATGGACCGCCGGTTGGCCGTTGAGCTGTTGTTGATGCGTTGGGGCGCTCGCCCGGGGCGGAAAAGCCAGCGATAAAAAGCATGCGTCGTTGGCTTTTTTGCCGTCTGCTTCGCCTGCATGGCGGCGCCACAAAGAAACACAAAGAAAAAAGTGGGGACAAAAAAACGACCTGGCGCCAGGTCGTTTTTCATTAGGAAGCTTGAATGCTGTTCAATTTTTTCGCTAAGCGCGATTTTTGCCGGCTGGCGGCATTTTTATGGATAAGGCCTTTGCTCGCGGCTTTGTCTAATTTTTTCGACGCGACAATGAACGCTTCTTTCGCTTTTTCCACGTCTTTCAATTCAACGAGCGCTTCAAATTTTTTGATAGCCGTGCGCATGGCCGATTTCATCGAGGCGTTGTGGGCCCGACGTTTTTCGCTCGTTTTCGCGCGTTTGATCGCCGATCTAATGTTCGCCACGTCCGTTCACCTCCGTTATCGTTCCGATTTTTCCTCTGAACAAGAACAAGTGTTATTCTATCAAACGTGTTTTGATTATGCAAGAGTGTTCAAGCAAAAATCCTTTACGAAATATGAATGACGGCGTTTCATTGCGGCGACAATAAAAGAAAACGGCACAAGGAGGAACGACATGAAACAGCAGCCGCTCGATTTGCGCATGTATTCGGTGCGCACCGACTTGGCGATCGAGGCGCATGAAATTGCGGTCGAGGAGCGTTTGCAACAAAAAAAGGAAGGCGCCTCCCCGATTGAGGGGGTCATCATCCGCGACCAAGAGATCGATGGCGTCAAGCTGTCGCACGCGCACGTCACAGAACAAGGAGCGGCATCGATCGGCAAAAAGCCGGGCCATTATGTGACGATTGAGGCGCAAGGCATCCGTGAACAAAATACGGAATTGCAGCAAAAAGTGCAGCGTATTTTTTCGGAACAACTGAGCGCCTTTTTACAACGGCTCCGCATTCCCGAGCAAGCGAGCTGCCTAATTGTCGGGCTTGGCAACCAAAACGTCACGCCGGATGCGCTTGGGCCGTTGACGGTGGAAAACGTGCTTGTCACCCGTCATCTGTTTCAATTGCAGCCGGAAAGTGTTGAGGAAGGATTTCGCCCGGTGAGCGCCCTCGCTCCAGGGGTGATGGGAACGACCGGCATTGAGACGAGCGATATTATTGATGGCGTCGTCCGGAAAACGAAGCCGGATTTTGTCATCGTCATCGATGCGCTGGCCGCCCGTTCAATCGAACGGGTCAACGCGACGATCCAAATTTCCGACACCGGCATCCACCCCGGCTCGGGCGTTGGCAATAAGCGGAAAGAACTGAGCTACGAGACGCTCGGCATCCCGGTCATCTCGATCGGCGTCCCGACGGTCGTCGATGCCGTTTCGATCACAAGCGATACGATCGATTTCATTTTAAAGCATTTCGGCCGCGAAATGCGCGAAAGCCAGCGGCCGTCAAGCGCGCTGGCTCCGGCCGGCTGGGCGTTCGGGCGCAAAAAGAAGCTGACGGAGCAAGATATGCCGTCGCCAACCGAACGGTCGACGTTTCTCGGCATGATCGGCACGCTTGGTGATGAAGAAAAGCGGCGTCTGATTTACGAAGTGCTCGCCCCGCTCGGTCATAACTTAATGGTGACGCCAAAAGAGGTCGATTCGTTCATCGGCGATATGGCGAACTTACTGGCCGGCGGCTTGAACGCGGCGCTGCACCGGCAGGTTGACCAAGGTAACGTCGGCTCTTACACCCACTAGACAAAAAACGGTTCTATCTTTCCCGGCTTGGCCATACGTTAAAGTGAGGAGACAAGCCGGGAAAGGGTGGGAATATGAAACGATGGCGCTCCCCCAACGTCGTGATCGCCGTTCCAGGAGCCAGCTTAAAAAAAATGTTTATGCTCATCATCCTTGGATGCATGATGATGTTTATGCTCGTCGGAGCGCTTACGTCGCTGCGGCCCGAATACCGTCCGTCGTCATCATCGCTGAACAATATGGCCGCCCATTTTCCGGAAGAGATGTTCATTCGCCTGTTTGGGCTCGAAAACCGGTATTTTCTCCAAATGCTTCCAAAAGAACGGCAACAGACGAACTATTCATCGCTGTTGTTCCGCTTGGCGACAAGCATCAACCCCGACGATCCGCGCAGCTTGCTCGGCAGCGAGCTGCCGGGCTTTGCCTTGTATGACAGCAAAATTTTAATCGCCGGAGAAGGGACCGACTACACGAACATCCCGTATGAGTCGGCGCCGCCGCTGGAAGTGATGTTTGCCGAGCGGCAGGCGTCGGTCGAGGAGCTTGAGCAAGCCGAGCAAACCCAAGACGAAAAAGCGCTCCCTCCCCCGAAGCAAACGACGCAAGGCCGAAAAGTCGTCTATATTTACCATACACATACGCGCGAGTCGTATTTGCCGGCTTTAAAAGGCGTAACCGATCCAAATTTGGCGTTTCATCGGAGCGTGAATGTGACCAAAGTCGGGGAGAAATTGATGGAAGAATTGGAGAAGAGGGGCATCGGCGCGCAAGTGAACAAAACCGACATCGAAGCGGAGCTGTTGAAAAAAGGAATGACATACACACAGGCGTATAACATGTCGCGGCAGACGGTCGTGGCAGCGATGAAGCAAAACCGTGACTTGCAATATTTTATTGACATTCACCGCGATGCGCGTCGCCGGAAGTATACGACCACGACGATCAACGGTGTTGATTACGCGCGCGTGGCGTTTATCGTCGGCGGTGAGAACGCGGAATACGAAAAAAACTTGCAGCTGGCGACCGAGCTGCACCATTTGCTGCAGAAGAAATACCCGGGGTTGAGCCGCGGGGTCATTAAGAAGCAAGGAGCAGGAACAAATGGGAAATTTAACCAAGATTTATCCAGGAACGCCATTTTAGTGGAGTTTGGCGGCGTCGACAATACGTTCGCCGAGCTGTTCCGTTCGGCTACGGCCTTTGCCGATGTGTTCAGCGAGTATTATTGGCAGGCGGAAAAAGTCGAGGCGCCGGCTCCGGCGGAGAAAAAGTAAAAAGGGGCATCGCATATGGCAAGATGGTTCATCCGGTTTAGCGCAGCGCTTTTCCTCTTGTTTTTTGGCGTGCTGCTCGGCATGCAGCAGGCGCACCGCGGCATTGAGAAGATGCGCGGCTATGCGGATCCGTCGCTTCCCGCCGTCATTGATCTCGAGAAAAACGGAAACGGGGAGATTGAGGCAGCCGTGTTCGGGCAGACAGTGGCGGCGGGTGATTTGCAGAAAAAACAAGAAGTGGTTCGGGAACTGAAAACGTTCAACCTCTTTTCTGAACTCGGCCGGCGGCTGGCCGATGGCGCAACCGCGCTTGTGGAAACGTTGCTGTCATTCGCTGGGCGGGCCGTCGACTAAATCGGTCCGCCGCTTTCGGCGCGGCGCCGGCAGACGATTTACCGCCTCGTATGGGCGGCTTTTTTGTTTGTCATTGAATCTTCTCTCCTCTGTTGCTATAATCAAAGCTAGTGTAGTTTTGCGAAAAAGCAGGAGTGAGAGACGATGAACCGGGAAGAACGGTTGAAACGGCAGGAACGGATTCGCAACTTTTCCATTATCGCTCATATTGACCACGGAAAATCGACGCTTGCGGACCGCATTTTGGAAAAAACAGGCGCGCTGTCGGAGCGCGAGTTGCGCGAGCAGACGTTGGACATGATGGATCTTGAGCGCGAGCGCGGCATTACGATCAAATTGAATGCGGTCCAGTTGACATACAAAGCGAAAAATGGCGAGGAGTATATTTTCCATTTGATCGATACGCCGGGCCATGTCGATTTTACGTACGAAGTGTCGCGCAGCTTGGCGGCCTGCGAGGGAGCGATTTTGGTCGTCGATGCGGCGCAAGGCATCGAAGCGCAGACGCTTGCAAATGTGTATTTAGCGATCGATAACAACTTGGAAATTTTGCCTGTTATTAACAAAATTGATTTGCCAAGCGCCGAACCGGAGCGCGTCCGCCAAGAAATCGAGGACGTCATCGGCCTCGATGCGTCTGAAGCCGTGCTCGCTTCAGCGAAAGTCGGCATCGGCATTGAAGAAATCTTGGAACAAATCGTGGAGAAAATTCCCGCTCCGTCGGGCGATCCAGACGCGCCGCTGAAAGCGCTCATTTTCGACTCGCTTTACGACCCGTACCGCGGCGTTGTCGCGTATGTCCGCATTGTCGACGGGACGGTGAAGCCGGGCCAGCGCATTAAAATGATGTCGACCGGCAAAGAATTTGAAGTGACCGAAGTCGGCGTCTTTACGCCGAAACAAAAAATCGTCGACGAGCTCACGGTCGGCGATGTCGGCTATTTGACAGCGTCCATTAAAAATGTCAAAGATACGCGTGTCGGCGATACGATCACCGACGCCGAACGGCCGGCCGCCGAGCCGCTCCCCGGCTACCGGAAGCTCAACCCGATGGTGTTTTGCGGCATGTATCCGATCGATACGGCGCGCTACAATGACTTGCGCGAGGCGCTCGAGAAGCTGCAATTGAACGATGCGGCGCTCCACTTTGAGCCGGAAACGTCGCAGGCGCTTGGGTTCGGCTTCCGCTGTGGGTTTCTCGGCTTGCTGCATATGGAAATCATTCAAGAGCGGATTGAGCGCGAGTTTCATATCGACTTAATTACGACGGCTCCGAGCGTCGTCTACAAAGTTCATTTGACCGATGGCACCGAAGTTTCGGTCGACAATCCGACGAACATGCCGGATCCACAGAAAATCGACCGCATCGAAGAGCCGTATGTGAAGGCGACGATCATGGTACCGAACGACTACGTCGGGCCGGTCATGGAGCTGTGCCAAGGAAAGCGCGGCACGTTCGTTGATATGCAATATTTGGACGAAAAGCGGGTCATGCTGATTTATGACATTCCGCTGTCGGAAATCGTGTACGACTTTTTTGACGCCTTAAAGTCGAACACGAAAGGGTACGCGTCATTCGACTATGAGTTGATCGGCTATCGGCCGTCCAATCTTGTCAAAATGGACATTTTGTTGAATGGCGAAAAAATTGACGCTTTGTCGTTTATCGTCCATCGCGAGGCGGCGTACGAACGCGGCAAAGTGATCGTGGAAAAACTGAAAGACTTAATTCCGCGCCAGCAGTTTGAGGTGCCGGTGCAAGCCGCCATCGGCAACAAAATCATCGCCCGCTCGACGATCAAGGCGCTGCGCAAAAACGTGCTCGCCAAATGTTACGGCGGCGACGTGTCACGGAAGCGAAAGCTGCTCGAGAAGCAAAAGGAAGGAAAAAAACGGATGAAACAAATCGGCTCGGTCGAAGTGCCGCAAGAAGCGTTTATGGCTGTCTTGAAAATCGACGACCAGAAAAAATGACGGGCAAGGCTGTCTCCTTCGGGGATGGCCTTGTTTGTTTATCGCCATGCGACGCTGACGGGAAGATGAGGGACGGCAGTCCGGCTGCAGCCGAAGGGAGGATGACGATGGCAACATCAGCATATTTTCACATTCCGTTTTGCGCCCATATTTGCCATTATTGCGATTTTAACAAAGTGTTTGCTGCCGGTCAGCCGATTGACGACTATTTGCGGGCGATGGACAAGGAAATGGCGCGGACGGCGGCAGAGTTCGGCAACCGTCTTGAGACGCTGTTTATCGGCGGCGGCACGCCGACGGTGCTGGAGCCGGCGCAGCTTGGGCGCTTGCTTGAGAGCATTCACCGCCATTTTCAGTTTGATCCGCAAACGGCTGAATTTACGGTTGAGGCGAACCCGGATGGGCTGACGAAAGAAAAACTCGCCGTTCTCCGCGAAGCCGGGGTCAATCGGTTGAGCCTTGGGGTGCAGACGTTTGATGACCGGCTTCTGCAAGCGATCGGCCGCACGCACCGGCGCGGGGATATCGTGCAGGCGGTAGAGCGGGCGAGGGAGGCCGGGTTTGCCAACATCAGCCTCGATCTGATGTACGGGCTTCCCGGGCAGACGCTTGAGCAGTTTCTCGCCGATTTGGACGCCGCGTTTTCGCTTCACGTTCCGCACCTCTCCGCCTATTCGCTTATCCTTGAGCCGAAAACGATCTTTTACAACGAGTGGCGCAAGGGCCGACTCCATCTCCCGGGAGAAGAGGCGGAAGCGGCCATGTACGAAGCGGCGATGGAGCGAACCGAAGCGTGCGGCTACCAGCAGTATGAAATCAGCAATTACGCGTTTCCGGGGTTTGAAAGCCGTCACAACCTCACTTATTGGAACAACGAAGAGTATTACGGCATCGGCGCCGGGGCGCACAGCTATATCGGCGGGGTGCGGCGCGCCAATATCGGTCCGGTCCGCCATTACATCGCCAAGGTGGACAACGGCGAATGGCCGCACCGCGATGTGCACCGGTTGACGCTTCAAGAGCAAATGGAAGAGGAAATGTTTTTAGGGTTGCGCAAAACGGAAGGAGTGTCGAAAGTTCGCTTCCGGCAAAAGTTTGGCCGCGATATGCACGATATCTTCGGCAAGGCGATCCGCGCCGAAGTGGAAAACGGGCGCTTGGAAGAAACGGAGACCCACGTCCGCTTGACAAAGCGCGGCAAGCTGCTCGGCAACGAAGTGTTCGCCGCCTTTCTCGGCGAAATGTAAAGATTGACATTTGCCGGGCGATTTGTTACCCTAGTAATAGATTTAGCACTCGAATTGATCGAGTGCTAATAGAGGTGAGAAACGTGTTAACGGACCGCCAACTGCTGATTTTGCAGGTGATTATCGACGATTTCATTCGTTCCGGGCAGCCGGTCGGTTCGCGGACGTTATCGAAAAAGCACCAAATTGCGTTCAGTTCAGCGACGATTCGCAATGAAATGGCGGATTTGGAAGAGCTCGGCTACATTGAAAAAACGCACATTTCCTCTGGCCGCGTGCCGTCGGAAAAAGGGTATCGGTACTACGTCGACCATCTGCTGCCGCCGCAGCGGCTGACAAGAGCCGATATTCAGAAAATCCGCTCCGTGTTTACCGAACGCATCTATGAGCTCGAGAAGCTGATGCAAAAGTCGGCGCAAATTTTATCCGACTTGACGAACTACACGTCGATCGCCCTCGGTCCGGCGTTTAAAGAAAGCAAACTGAAGCGAATGCAAATCGTTCCGCTCAACGAGCAGACGGCTGTGGCCATCGTTGTGACCGATAACGGCCATGTCGAAAACCGGGTCGTGACGATTCCGCCATCGGTCAACGCCGGCGACCTTGAAAAGATGGTCAACATTTTGAACGGGCGGCTCAGCGGCGTTCCGCTCATCGATTTAAAAGAAAAAATCAAGACGGAAGTGGCCGATGTGCTGCGCCGGCACATCCGCAATTATGACAGCCTGCTCAATATGCTGATCGACACGCTCGATCTTCCTGAAGAGGAGAAAATGTTTTTCGCCGGCACAGCCAACATGCTCAATCAGCCGGAATTCAGCGACATTGAAAAAGTGCGCCCGCTTCTGAACATCATTGAGCAGGAAAAAGACATTTACCGTCTGCTTCGCAAGCAAAGCCAAAAAGGGGTGCAGGTGTCGATCGGCCGGGAAAACGAATTGCACGGCATGGAAAACTGCAGCCTCATTACGGCGACATACTCGGTCGGCGAGGAGCCGCTCGGAACGATCGCGATTCTCGGGCCGACGCGCATGGAGTATTCGCGCGTCATCACGGTGTTGAACCGCGTCGCTTCCGATTTGTCGGCCGCGCTGACGAAATGGTATCAAAATCAGTAACAATGGCCATATTGGTTAACGGATGGATTCGCCAATCCATCTGTTCCTTGTGGCCATTGATACATAGAATGACGAGCCCGAAGGGGAGGTGAAGGCAATGGAACAAGGGGACAAACGTGCTGGTCAAGCTACATACAACGAGCCGGAGATGGAACAGCCGGCATCGGCGGAAGAGGCAGGCGTGCCACCGGAAGGCGAAAGGGACGACGCTAGGCAAAACGATGCCGCCGGGCAAGGCGATGGGAAGCCGGCGGAGGCTTCAGCGGGGGCCGAACCTGCCGGGGAGGAGCGCGCCGAGACAGAGGAGCTGGCTGCCGCCAAAGCGCAAGTAGCGGAGCTGGAAGCGAAGCTGGCTGAGATGGAACACCGCTATCTCCGTCTGTATGCCGATTTTGAAAACTTCCGCCGCCGGACGCGCCAAGAGCTGGAAGCGGCTGAAAAATACCGCGCCCAAAGTTTGGCGAGCGATTTGCTTCCGGTGCTCGACAACTTTGAGCGCGCGTTGAAAATAGAGACGGAAAACGAGCAGGCAAAATCGATTTTGCAAGGAATGGAGATGGTGTATCGCTCGCTTTTGGACGCCTTGAAAAAAGAAGGCGTCGAGGCGATTGAGGCGGTCGGAAAACCGTTTGACCCCCATCTGCATCAGGCGGTCATGCAGACGGACGAAGATGGCTATGAGCCGAATACAGTCGTCGAAGAGCTGCAAAAAGGCTACAAGCTGAAAGACCGCATTCTCCGTCCTGCGATGGTCAAAGTCAGCCAATAACGGAAATGGAGGGTGATGAGCGATGAGTAAAATTATCGGCATTGACTTAGGAACAACGAACTCTTGCGTCGCCGTGCTCGAAGGCGGCGAGGCGAAAGTCATCCCGAACCCGGAAGGAAACCGCACGACCCCATCGGTTGTGGCGTTCAAAAACGGGGAGCGCTTAGTGGGCGAAGTCGCCAAACGGCAGGCGATCACGAACCCGAACACGATCATCTCGATCAAGCGCCATATGGGCACGGACTACAAAGTGGAGATTGAAGGAAAGCAATATACGCCGCAAGAAATTTCAGCCATCATTTTGCAATATTTGAAATCGTACGCCGAAGACTACTTGGGCGAACCGGTGACGCGGGCGGTCATTACGGTGCCGGCCTATTTCAACGACGCGCAGCGCCAAGCGACGAAAGACGCCGGCCGCATCGCCGGGCTTGAAGTCGAGCGCATCATCAACGAGCCGACGGCAGCAGCGCTTGCTTACGGCCTCGACAAAGAAGAGGATCAAACGATTCTCGTCTATGACTTGGGCGGCGGAACGTTTGACGTTTCGATTTTGGAGCTTGGCGACGGCGTCTTTGAAGTGAAAGCGACCGCCGGCGACAACCATTTGGGCGGCGACGATTTCGACCAAGTGATCATCGATTATTTGGTCAATCAGTTCAAACAAGAGCACGGCATCGATTTGTCCAAAGACAAAATGGCGCTCCAGCGCTTGAAAGATGCGGCTGAAAAGGCGAAAAAAGAACTGTCGGGCGTGACGCAGACGCAAATTTCGCTGCCGTTTATCAGCGCCAATGAAAACGGTCCGCTTCACTTGGAAACGACGCTCACGCGGGCGAAGTTTGAAGAACTGTCCGCCCACCTCGTTGAACGGACGATGGGGCCGGTTCGCCAGGCGTTGCAAGATGCCGGCTTGACACCTGCCGATATTGACAAAGTCATTTTGGTTGGCGGTTCGACCCGCATTCCAGCTGTCCAGGAAGCGATTAAGCGCGAGCTTGGCAAAGAGCCGCATAAAGGCGTCAATCCGGACGAAGTCGTGGCGATCGGCGCCGCGATCCAAGGCGGGGTCATTGCCGGCGAAGTGAAAGATGTCGTCTTGCTTGACGTCACACCGCTGTCGCTCGGCATTGAGACGATGGGCGGCGTATTTACGAAATTGATCGAGCGGAACACGACCATTCCGACAAGCAAGTCGCAAGTGTTCACAACAGCCGCCGACAACCAAACGACAGTAGACATTCATGTGCTGCAAGGGGAGCGTCCGATGGCGGCGGACAACAAAACGCTCGGCCGCTTCCAGCTGACTGGGATTCCGCCGGCGCCGCGCGGCGTGCCGCAAATTGAAGTGACGTTTGACATTGACGCCAACGGCATCGTCCATGTGCGCGCGAAAGACTTGGGGACGAACAAAGAACAGTCGATCACGATCAAATCGTCGTCCGGCCTGTCGGAAGAAGAAATCCAGCGCATGATCAAAGAGGCAGAAGAAAACGCCGAAGCCGACCGGAAGCGGAAAGAGGCTGCCGAACTGCGCAATGAAGCGGACCAGCTTATTTTCACGACAGAAAAAACGTTAAAAGAAGTCGAAGGAAAAGTGAGCGCCGATGAGATCAAGAAAGCGCAAGAGGCAAAAGATGCGTTGAAGGCGGCGCTTGAGAAAAACGACATCGATGACATCCGCAAGAAAAAAGACGCGCTGCAGGAAGCGGTGCAGCAGCTGTCGATCAAGCTGTATGAGCAAGCGGCGAAACAGGCGCAAGACGCTGGAGCGCAAGCCGACGCGGCCAAACGGGACAACGTTGTTGATGCGGAATTTGAGGAAGTGAAGGATGACAAATAATGCTGCCGAAAGTCAAAGTCAGGCCTGCCTTGGCTTTGACTTTTTTTCTAGCATTCACATATTGCCATTAACCAAAGGGAAATGATAAAATAAAATTTATGTGAATGAATCGGGAGTGGATGATCAACGATGGCGAAGCGCGATTACTACGAAGTTCTCGGCGTCAGCAAAAACGCGACGAAAGACGAGATCAAAAAAGCGTACCGAAAGCTTTCGAAGCAGTATCATCCAGACATTAACAAAGCGCCGGACGCCGCGGAAAAGTTTAAAGAAATTAAAGAGGCGTACGAAGTATTGAGCGACGACGAAAAGCGGGCCCGCTACGACCGGTTCGGCCATGCCGACCCGAACGAAGCGTTTGGCGGCGGCGGATTCCGAGGCGGAGGGTTTGATTTCGGCGGCTTTAGCGGCTTTGGCGGGTTTGAAGATATTTTTGAGACGTTTTTCGGCGGCGGGCCGCGCCAGCGGGCGAGCGGGCCGCGCAAAGGGGCCGATGTGGAATACATGATGACGCTCACATTTGAGGAAGCGGCATTTGGAAAAGAAACGGAAATTGAAGTGCCGCGCGAAGAGACGTGCGAAACGTGCCATGGCAGCGGCGCCAAACCGGGCACAAGCCCCCAGCCGTGCTCACGTTGCGGCGGCAGCGGGCAAATCACGAGCGAGCAGGCGACGCCGTTTGGCCGCATCATCAACCGTCGGACATGTCCGACATGTGGCGGGACGGGCCGGTACATTCCGGAAAAATGTCCGACATGCGGCGGGACGGGCCGCGTCAAGCAACGGAAAAAGATTCATGTCAAAATCCCGGCCGGCGTCGACGACGGCCAGCAGCTGCGTGTCGCCGGCCAAGGGGAGCCAGGGGTCAACGGCGGGCCGCCGGGGGACTTGTACATCATTTTCCGAGTGGAGCCGCATGAATTTTTCGAGCGCGACGGGCTCGACATTTATTGTGAAGTGCCGCTTTCCTTTGCTCAAGCGGCGCTCGGCGATGAGATTGAGGTGCCGACGCTCTATGGCGATGTGAAGTTGAAAATTCCGGCCGGCACGCAAACGGGCACGCGCTTCCGCCTGAGAGGGAAAGGAGTGCCAAACGTGCGCGGCTATGGACAGGGGGATCAGCACGTCATCGTCCGCGTCGTGACGCCGACAAAGCTGACGGAAAAACAAAAGCAACTGCTGCGCGAGTTTGACCGGCTTGGTGGGGAGACGATGCACGACGGGCCGCACGGCCGTTTTTTTGAGAAAGTCAAAAAGGCGTTTAAAGGAGAAGCGTGAGCGCGATGAAATGGTCGGAAATCAGCATTCATACGACGCACGAGGCGGTCGAGGCGATTTCGAACATTTTGCATGAGGCCGGCGCCGGCGGCGTGGTCATTGAAGATCCGTACGATCTTGTGAAAGACCGCGATGACTGGTACGGGGAAATCGTCGAACTCAATCCGGACGATTATCCGGAAGAAGGCGTCATCATTAAGGCGTATTTGCCGGTCAACAGCTTTCTTGGCGAAACAGTCGAACAAATTAAACAAGCGATTAACAATTTATGGCTATATGATATTGACCTTGGAAAAAATAAGATTACATTGAGCGAAGTGAATGAGGAAGAGTGGGCGACGGCGTGGAAAAAGCATTATCATCCGGTGAAAGTGTCGGAGAAGTTTACGATCGTGCCGACGTGGGAAACGTATGAGCCGGTTTCCGATGATGAGTTGATCATTGAAATGGATCCGGGCATGGCGTTTGGCACCGGCACCCACCCGACGACGGTCATGTGCCTGCAGGCGCTCGAAAAATATGTGCGCCCCGGCGATGCGGTCATTGACGTCGGCACCGGCTCCGGCATTTTAAGCATCGCTGCGGCGATGCTCGGCGCCCGGTCGGTGCGGGCGTTCGATTTGGATCCGGTCGCAGTCGACAGCGCACGGCTGAACGTCAAGCTCAATAAAGTGCAGTCGGTCGTTACGGTGGCGCAAAACAATTTGCTTGACCATGTCGATGAGCCGGCTGATGTGATTGTCGCCAACATTTTGGCGGAAATCATTTTGCGTTTTGCCTCCGACGCTTTCCGGCTGCTGAAGCCGGGCGGCCGCTTCATCACCTCCGGCATCATCCAGGCGAAAAAGCAGGACGTCAAAGACGGGCTGCTGGCGGCTGGGTTTGTCATTGAGGAAGTGAACGTGATGGAAGATTGGGTCGCGTTAGTCGCCATCAAGTCGTAAACAAAGAAGGGATGTTCGTTGCAGCGATATTTCGTTTCCGAACGGGAGCGCCGAGGCGAAGTCGTCACGATCAGCGGCGCTGACGCGCACCATATCGCCCGCGTCATGCGCATGAAGCCGGGGGATGCGATCGCTTGCGTCTTTCCGGACGGGCGCACGGCTGTATGCAGCATTGAACAAATTGCCAGTGATCATGTGCGCGCCCGTATTGTACAATGGAAGGAAGAGGGACGCGAATTGCCGGTGCGCATTTATATCGCCCAGGGGCTGCCGAAAGGCGAAAAGTGGGAGTTTGTCATCCAAAAAGGGACGGAGCTTGGCGCCGCCGGCTTTCTGCCGTTTTTCGCCGCCCGTTCGGTCGTCAAATGGGACATGAAGAAAGCGGAGAAAAAAGTGGAACGGTGGAAAAAAATTGCGAAAGAGGCGGCCGAACAGGCGGAACGCACGTCATTGCCCGAGGTGCGGGCGCCGCTTTCGCTGGACGCGCTGCTTGCTTTTGGCGAAACGGTGGATCAACGTCTATTCGCCTATGAAGAAGAAGGGCGCGGGGGACGGCACGGTTCGCTGCCGGCGCTGCTTGCCGGCCTCAAGCCCGGCGGCACGCTGCTAGCCGTGTTCGGACCTGAGGGTGGATTTAGCCCTGAGGAGGCAAAGCGGCTCCGACAAGGCGGCTTTTTGCCGTGCAGCCTTGGCCCGCGCATTTTGCGCACGGAAACGGCGCCGCTTTATCTGCTTACCGCGGCTTCCTATGAATGGGAGCTGCGCGCGCCAGATTGGGAGGCGGCGCAACAGTAATCAACGGTTTGAACAAATTCAGTCATGCTGCTAGCTCAGCGGCATGGCCTGCAGTGAGGTGAACAACATGCCAACAGTGGCTTTCCATACATTAGGCTGCAAAGTCAATCATTACGAAACAGAGGCGATTTGGCAGCTGTTTAAAAAGGCCGGCTACGAACGGACGGAGTTTGAGAGCCGCGCCGATGTGTATGTGATCAACACGTGCACAGTGACGAACACCGGCGACAAAAAAAGCCGCCAAGTCATCCGTCGTGCGGTGCGCCGCAATCCGGATGCCGTCGTCTGCGTGACCGGCTGCTATGCGCAAACATCGCCGGCGGAAGTGATGGCGATTCCGGGCGTCGATATTGTCATCGGCACGCAAGACCGGCATAAAATTTTGGACTACGTTGAGCAGTTTCAGCGCGAGCGCCAGCCGATCAACGCGGTCCATAACATTATGAAAACGCGCGTGTTTGAGGAAATGGATGTGCCGTCGTTCACCGACCGGACGCGGGCATCGTTGAAAATTCAAGAAGGGTGCAACAACTTTTGCACGTTTTGCATCATCCCGTGGGCGCGCGGCTTGATGCGTTCGCGCAATCCAAAAGAAATCATCCGCCAGGCGCGCCAGCTTGTCGCCGCCGGCTATAAGGAAATCGTGTTGACCGGCATTCATACGGGCGGCTACGGCACCGATCTAAAAGACTATAACTTCGCGGCGCTGCTGCGCGATTTGGATGAGCAAGTGCCGGGGCTGAAACGGATTCGCATTTCGTCGATTGAGGCGAGCCAAATTACCGATGAAGTGATCGATGTGTTGCAGCGTTCGGACAAAATCGTTCGCCATTTGCACATTCCGCTTCAATCCGGGTCGAACACGGTGCTCAAGCGGATGCGCCGCAAATATACGGTGGAATTTTTCGCCGAGCGGCTTGCCCGCCTGCGGGAAGTGTTCCCGGAACTCGCCGTAACGTCCGATGTCATCGTCGGTTTTCCGGGTGAAACGGAAGAGGAATTTATGGAAACGTACCACTTTATCCGCGAGCAGCAGTTTTCCGAGCTGCACGTCTTTCCGTATTCGAAGCGGACTGGCACACCGGCGGCGCGCATGCCGGACCAAGTGGACGAAGAGACGAAACATGACCGCGTCCGCCGACTCATTGCCCTATCTGATCAGCTGGCGAAAGAATACGCGTCGCGATTTGAAGGGCACGTGCTCGAAGTCATTCCAGAAGAGCAAGACAAAGATCATCCGGGCATGTATATCGGCTATACGGACAACTATTTGAAAGTCCGTTTCCCGGGGACAGAAGAGATGGTCGGCGAACTCGTGAAAGTAAAAATCACGAAAGCCGGCTACCCGTACAACGAAGGTGAGTTTGTCCGCATTGTGCCGGATGGGGCAGCTCATCCCGTAAAGTTAAGCTCATAACCTGATATGGAGAGACAAGCACAGACACCCCAGCCTCGGCTGGGGTTTTTTCTTCTTTTTCTCGGGAACTATACAGATGACGGCTAGTTTTTGCCTCGCAGACATGGTATGATGGTAGACGTCAGACCTTTTATCTTTTTGCAGCGGCAGAAAGGGGCAAGTGTCCATGACAGTGAACATTGCGAACATGATCGACCATACGCTGCTCAAGCCGGAGGCAACGGAAGAGCAAATCGTTCAATTATGCGCGGAGGCGAAACAGTACGGGTTTGCCTCAGTATGCGTCAACCCGTCGTGGGTGAAAACGGCGGCGCGGGAACTTTCCGGCACGGATGTCCGCGTCTGCACGGTCATCGGCTTTCCGCTTGGGGCGACAACGCCGGAAACGAAAGCGTTTGAAACGAAAAACGCCATCGAAAACGGCGCACGCGAAGTCGATATGGTCATCAACCTCGGCGCCTTAAAAAGCGGAGCCGACGACTGGGTGGAGCGCGATATTCGCGCCGTCGTCGAAGCGGCAGCCGGAAAAGCACTCGTGAAAGTAATTATTGAAACGGCGCTTTTGACGGATGATGAAAAAGTGCGCGCTTGCCAATTGGCGGTGAAAGCGGGCGCTGACTATGTGAAAACATCGACTGGGTTCTCAGGCGGCGGCGCGACGGTTGAAGACGTCGCGCTGATGCGAAAAACGGTCGGCGACAATGTGGGCGTCAAAGCTTCAGGAGGCGTTCGCGACCGGAAAACAGCTGAGGCGATGATCGAGGCTGGGGCGACGCGCATCGGGACGAGCTCCGGGGTTGCCATCGTCAGCGGCCAAACTGGGCGCGCCGATTATTAAGCCCGCTTTTGGCCATGCAAACGCAAGATGGCCGTTTCGATGATGCCGACAAACGGCAACGCGGCGGCTGAACAAATGGTGTTAAACAAGACGCTCACATGGGCGAGCTGCACATCCGGCGCCGGGCTGAGCATGGCGGCAAAACGGGCGAACGGCTCCGTCCAGAAGGCAAAGACGGCAACGCCGGCGACGTTCAGCCATAAATGGGTATAAGCGGTCAGCTGGGCTTCTTTGCTTGAACCGATGGAGGCCAGCAGCCCGGTAATGCACGTGCCGATGTTGGCGCCAAGCAATATCGCGATGGCGGCTGGAAGCGTCAACAACTGTTCGTTTAAAAACCCCATGGCGATGCCGATCGTCGCCGCGCTCGAATGGACGAGGGCGGTCAAGACAATGCCGACGAAGAGTCCGATGGCGGTCGAGCTGTTCGTTTGCTTGAGCCAGGCGTCAACAAGCGGGTAATCGGCGAGCGGCTTGGCGAGGCTGGAGAAGCCGTTCATGGCAAACAGCAAGGCGGCAAGGCCGACGGCGATCATCCCGATGCTGTAAACGAAGCGGCGGCGTCCTATGAAGACGAGAAGTGCGCCGCCGATGAGAAGCGGAATGGCGCCGTCGCCGATATCGAGTGTCATCAGCTCGGTTGTGACGGTTGAGCCGATGTTACTGCCTAAAATGATGCCGATGGACTGGCGAAACGATAAATAGCCGGTGGCGACGAGGCCGATCGTCATCACCATGACCGCCGAGCTGCTTTGCACGAGGGCGGTTGCCGCCATCCCGGTGAGAAATCCTTGCCATGGCGCAGCGGTAAAGCGCATGAGCCATCGTTTCAACCGATGGCCGGATAATGCGTAAAACCCGGCCTTCATCATGAACATACCGATCAGAAAAATGGCGGTGTAAATGGCAAACAGCATCAAAAGCGGCCCCACGGGCGATCTCCCCTTTCATCCTATATGTATGGGCCTCGTCCGCGGACGATGACTGCTTTTTTCGGCGCCGGGATCGCTCTTTTTTATTGACCTTTTCTGCCGGCATGTATTATAATTGACAAGTACAATATGCAATGGTTGTTGTTCGGAGGGAGGGAAGCAGGATGTCCAAAACGATCGTTCGCAAAAACGAGTCGATCGACGACGCTCTTCGTCGCTTTAAACGCGCCGTTTCGAAAACGGGTACTTTGCAAGAAGTGAGAAAGCGCGAATTTTATGAAAAACCAAGCGTCAGACGGAAGAAAAAATCTGAAGCGGCTAGAAAGCGCAAGCACTAAGAGCATGCATTAAAGAGGGTGTATAATCGGTGAGTCTTCTCGATCGTTTGAATGACGATATGAAGCAGGCGATGAAAAACAAGGAGAAAGAAAAGCTGTCTGTTCTCCGTATGCTGAAGGCGGCGCTGCAAAACGAGGCGATCAAGCTCGGCAAAAGCCCGCTTTCGGAAGACGAAGAGCTGACCGTTCTTTCTCGTGAACTGAAGCAGCGTAAAGACTCCCTCCGCGAATTTGAAAACGCTGGCCGTTCAGATCTTGTCGAAAAAGTAAAAACCGAAATTGACATCGTTCAGTCGTATATGCCGAAACCGCTGACAGAGGACGAACTTCGCGAACTGATCGAGCAGACGATCAAGGAAGTCGGGGCTTCGTCGAAGGCGGATATGGGAAAAGTGATGAGCGCCATCATGCCGAAAGTGAAAGGCAAAGCGGACGGTTCGCTCGTCAATAAATTGGTGCAACAACAGCTTTCATAAAACAAGCAATGGGCCTTGCCGGCAGGCGGGCCCGTTGTTTTTGAAAAGCGGTGCTAGAACCCCCTTTTGTCTCATACATATGAGATGAAAGGGGGGTCTTTTTGTATGGTGAAGAAATGGCGCCAGCAGATGAAGCGGTGGATGGCGGAAAAGCTCGAGCTTCCCGCCGATATCGTCATGGATCTGCCCCGCATCACGATGGTGGGGCACATACATATTTACATTGAAAACCACCGAGGGCTGCTCGCGTTCAGCGATAAAGAGCTCCGCCTTTTGCTGCGGAACGGGCAGCTGCTTGTCCGCGGCGAACAGTTTGTCATCAAAACGATTTTGCCGGAAGAAATTTTATTGGAGGGGAAAATCAGCCAAGTCGTTTATATAGAGGAGGACAAACGATGAAAAATGGATGGGTTGACACGTTAGCCGGCAGCGTGCGTGTCAAGGCGGAAGGAAAAGGGATCGAACGGCTGATCAACGCCTGCGTGCGCCAGGGCATCGCCGTATGGAATGTGAAAAATCATAGTCGGGAGACGGCGACATTTTTCATTAAGCTCAGCGATGTCAAGCGGTTTCGCCATATCGCCCGGCAAAGCGAGTGCAAGCTTTCGTTTGTCGGGAGAAGAGGGTTGCCGTTTTTTTGGCGACGGGCGCGGCGAAACAGCGGGTTTGGGCTCGGGCTGCTCCTTTTTGCGGCCATTGTATTTCTGCTGTCCAACGTTGTGTGGAGCATTGACATTGAAGGCGCCTCCCCCGAGACAGAACATCAAATCGTCCGCGAACTAAAACGGATGGGCGTCGAGCGCGGCGTGTTTCAATTTCTGCTCGATGACCCGGAAACGTTGCAAAGGAAACTGACCGAACGCATCCATGACATTACATGGGTCGGCGTCGAGTGGGAAGGGACGTTGCTGCATTTCCGCGTCGTGGAAAAAGAAATTCCGGAACCGAAAGAACCGATCCCCCCGCGCCATTTAGTCGCCAAAAAAGAGGCGGTGATCGCCGATTTGTTCGTTGAAGAAGGACAACCGCTCGTTTCCGTCAATGATTATGTACAAAAAGGTCAGCTTCTCGTTTCCGGCGTGATCGGCGCCGAGGGGAGAACGAAATTTGTACCGGCGACCGGAAAGGTGCTTGGCGAGACATGGTACAAGTCCACCGTTGTCCTGCCGCTTGAGACGACGTTTCATGTGTTGACCGGCGCGTTCGCCGAACGGCATTATATCGCAATGGGCCGCTTTTCCCTTCCAATCTGGGGGTGGGAGAAGCCGGCGTTCGCCCATACGGTCATCGAAACGAAAAAGCGGCCGTTTCGGTTTTGGAAATGGGACTTGCCGGTGTATTACGAGCGTGTTACGATTCGTGAAGCCGAGGAAGTGAAACGGAGCTATACGTGGGAAGAGGCGTTTGCAGAAGCGAAAAAGATCGCCCGCCGCGAGCTGCGGGCCAAGCTGCCGGAAGAGGCGGTCATTCGCGGCGAAAAAGTTTTGCATCAGACGAAAGAGAATGGTAAAGTAAGGGTAGAATTGCATTACGAAGTCATCGAAAATATTGCTGTACCACAACCCATCGTTCAAGGAGATTGAGAATGTCAGAGCAGTTTATCACGATCAGCCAACACGTGCGCAATCAACAGGAAGCGGCGGCGCTCTTTGGCGTTCATGACGCCCATTTAAAGCGGATTGAGGAAGAGCTTGGCGTGTCGATTGTGACGCGCGGGGAGACGGTCAACGTCTCCGGAACGCCGCAGCAAGTCCAGCTCGTCGATGAGCTGCTTCGCCATTTATTGATTGTCATCCGCAAAGGGGTGGCCGTCAGCGAGCGCGACATCATCTATGCCGTACAGCTGGCGAAAAAAGGGGCGCTTGACGGCCTCATCCAGCTGTACGAAGAAGAGATTACGAAAAATGCCAAAGGGAAGTCGATCCGCGTCAAAACGCTCGGCCAGCGTTATTACGTGGCGGCGATTGAACAACACGACTTGACGTTTGGCATCGGGCCGGCCGGAACCGGGAAAACGTACTTGGCGGTTGTCATGGCGGTGAAGGCGCTGAAAAACGGCAGCGTCAAACGCATCATTTTGACCCGACCGGCTGTCGAGGCGGGGGAAAGCCTCGGCTTTTTGCCCGGCGACTTGAAGGAGAAAGTCGACCCGTATTTGCGCCCACTGTACGATGCGCTAAACGACGTGCTCGGAGCGGAGTATGTGCAGCGCCTCATTGAACGCGGCACGATTGAGATCGCTCCGCTCGCCTATATGCGTGGCCGGACGCTTGAGGATGCGTTCGTCATTCTGGACGAAGCGCAAAATACGACGCCGGCGCAAATGAAAATGTTTTTAACCCGGCTTGGTTTTGGGTCAAAAATGGTGATCACCGGCGATATTTCCCAAGTCGACCTGCCAAAAGGAGTCGAGTCGGGGCTGTCGGTCGCGAAGCGCATTTTGGCTTCCATCAGCGGCATTGCTTTTGTGTTTTTGGAGCAGTCTGATGTTGTCCGCCATCCGCTTGTGGCGAAAATTATTAATGCCTACGATGAGGCCGGCTTATAGAGCACAGACCGGGATGGATGGCACAGCTTTTCTTACAAAGCGAGGGGAAAACCGGTGGGAAGGCTTCGTTTTTTTCTCGAGCGGACAAAAGACGTCCGCTTCGTCCGCTTTTGGCTGTTTTTGTTTTTGGCTGCGCTGTTGTTTGCTGTGTTGTACTGGCAAGTGAAACCGCGCCAATATGAGCTGCGCCTGTTTGACGTCGCTAAAGAAACGATCCGCTCGCCGGTGACGGTTGAGGACAAAGAAGCGACAGCCAGGCTGAAAGAAGAAGCAGCCGCCAAAGTGGCAGACGTTTATACGTTGAAAAAAGAATATGCCGAAAACCGTGTCGATCTTCTTTCCTCGCTGTTTGCCGCCATTGAGAGCGTGCAAAACGAGGCGGGTTCGGGCCGTTCGCCCGGTGATTTGACAGCGAAGCTCGAGGAACGGCTGCCGCCGGAGTGGTTTGCCTACCTGTCCTCTGAAGAATGGCGGCGGCTGCTCAGCGCTTCTCCCGGTGAACTCGAGACAGCCAAAGAAGCAGCGTTGACGGCCGTGCATGCGGCCATGAGCGAGCGCATTTCCCAGGCGGAGCTTGACGAGGCGCGCGCGAAAGCAGCGACAGAGCTCAAGTATGCGGCGCTGCCGCCGGCGTTGCGCGAAACCGTCGCCAAGTTGTGCCGGCAGGCTGTCATTCCGAACGTCGTCTACGACCGGACGGCGACGGAAGAAAAGCGGCGGCAGGCGATGGATGAAGTGAAGCCAGTGAAAATTTTGCAAGGGCAAGTGATCGTGGAGGAAGGGCAATTTATTACGAGTGACATTTACCACCGGCTTGAGCTCGTCGGCCTGCTTGGCGGCGGACGCCCGCATTGGCCGGCCGCGGGGCTTTGTTTGTTCGTGCTGCTCTTGCTTGCGCCGCTCGCTTACTATTTCCGCGCCGAGAAGACGAATGAAAACTTGCTGCTTTATGGAGCGGTGTTCACGTTGATGATGGCGGTGATGGTGCTCATTCGCCTGCTGCCGTCCGGCGGGGCCGTTTCGGCTGGCTATCTCGTTCCGGCAGCGTTCGGTCCAATGCTTGTCCGCGTGCTGCTTGGCGAGCGGCTGGCGGTGATGACCGCCATCATTGGGGCGGTGTGCGGCAGCATCTTGTTTAATGAAGAAATCGGGGCGACTGGCGCCGTATCGGTGTCCTTGGCTGTTTATTTGCTCGCTGGCGGCCTGGCTGGGACGTTTTGCCTGCCGAAGGAGCTGGCGAAGGCGAAAATTTGGCGTGCCGGTGTGCTTGTTGCCGTCGTCAATGCGGGTTTGCTCCTATCGTTGTTGCTAATGAAAAATGGCCGCTACTCGCTGGCTGAGATCGGCCTTTTTCTTCTCATGGCGGCGGCCTCCGGCATTTTCTCCGCCATTTTGACGATCGGGCTGCTGCCGGTGTTTGAGACGGCATTCGGCATTTTGTCGCCGCTTCGCCTCATTGAGCTGTCGAATCCAAATCACCCGCTGTTGCGTAAATTGTTGACGGAGGCGCCGGGGACGTATCATCACAGCATCATGGTCGCCAATTTGGCGGAAGCGGCGTGCGAGGCGATCGGCGCCGACGGCTTGCTAGCGCGCGTCGCCTGCTATTACCACGACATCGGCAAGACAAAGCGGCCCCGCTATTTCATTGAAAACCAAATGGGCGGCAATCCGCACGATCATTTGTCGCCGCAATTGAGCAAAAATATTATTATCGCCCATGTCACCGACGGCGTCGCCTTGCTTCGCAAGCACCGGCTGCCAAAGGAGATTGTCGACATCGCCGAACAGCATCATGGCACGACGCTGCTCAAGTATTTTTATCATAAAGCGCTCGAGCAAACGGGAGTGGTCTCCGAAGCCGAGTTCCGCTATCCCGGGCCGAAGCCGCAGACGAAAGAGGCGGCGGTCATCAACATTGCCGACAGCGTCGAGGCGGCTGTCCGTTCGTTGGCCAACCCCTCGCAGGAAAAAATCGAAAAGATCGTCCGGGGGATCATCGCCGACCGCCTGCAGGACAACCAGTTGAACGAGTGCGACATCACGATGAAAGAGTTGGAGATCGTCGCCCGTTCGCTTTGTGAGACGCTCAACGGCGTCTTCCATTCGCGCATTGAATACCCGGAAGTACGAAAGGAAAAGGTGAAGCATGCATGACCATTCACATCGACTTTATCGACGAAACGGGCGAAGTGACCGCAGAGCAGCTTGAGATGCTCGAGCAACTCCTTCGCGAAGCGGCAGCGAGCGAGAACGTGCCGGACGGGACGGAAGTGGGCGTCTCATTCGTGGACAACGAGCGCATTCGCCTGATGAACCGCGACTATCGCGGCAAAGACGCTCCGACTGATGTGCTTTCGTTCGCGTTGGAAGAGGAAGGAGAGGGCGAAGTCGACATCATCGGCGCCGATATGCCGCTGGTGCTTGGCGACATCGTCATCTCCATTCCGAAGGCGAAAGAGCAAGCGGCGGAATACGGGCATTCGTTCATGCGCGAGCTCGGGTTTTTGGCCGTGCACGGTTTTTTGCATTTGCTTGGCTATGACCACGAAACGGAAGAGGAAGAGCGCGTCATGTTTGCCAAGCAAGAGGAAATATTGACGCGGTTCGGATTGACGCGATAGCCATGCGAGGTGCGAGGGAACGGGATCGTTTCGCCTGGGCTTGGGCGGGAATGAAGGCGGCGGTGAAGGAGGAGGCGCATTTGCGTTTTCACTTGGCGGCCGCCGTTGTTGCCTTTGCGCTCGGTTTCGCTGTCGGGCTGTCGCGCTGGGAGTGGATTGTGTTAGTGCTGACAGTTGGTGCGGTCGTTACACTCGAGCTGGTGAATACAGCCATCGAGCGCACGGTCGACTTGGTGACAGGAGAGTTTCACCCGCTGGCGAAAGCGGCGAAAGATATCGCTGCTGCGGCTGTGCTCGTGGCTGCCGGGGTTGCTGTCATCATCGGGGCGCTGCTGTTTTGGCCGCATCTTCGCTGAACGAACGAGAGATAAAATTCTAATTTTTCTGTTACATTTTTGTTTCAAATGATGAAATTGGCGGCGATTTTTTGTAAAATAATAAAAGAAAGCAGCGTTTGCTTTCAGGAAAGGAAGAGCCATTCATGGAG
Source organism: Geobacillus sp. FSL K6-0789 (assembly GCF_038593135.1). Taxonomy (NCBI): domain Bacteria; kingdom Bacillati; phylum Bacillota; class Bacilli; order Caryophanales; family Anoxybacillaceae; genus Geobacillus; species Geobacillus sp. FSL K6-0789. Next base: position 2,137,297 of record NZ_CP151966.1, on the reverse strand, counting down.
ATCGAACAGCTCATTGCCGAAGCGAAAAAAGCGCGCGAATTCGCATACGTGCCTTATTCGAAATTCAAAGTCGGCGCCGCGTTGCTGACGAAAGACGGCAGTGTGTACCGCGGCTGCAACATTGAAAACGCCGCTTACAGCGTGTGCAATTGCGCGGAGCGGATCGCGCTGTTTAAGGCGTATTCCGAAGGGGAAACGGAGTTTGCCGCCCTCGCGGTCATTGCCGACACTCCCCGCCCGGTTCCGCCGTGCGGCGCATGCCGTCAAGTGATCGCTGAGCTTTGCCCTAGCGATATGAAAGTCATTTTGGCCAATATCAACGGCGATGTCAAAATCGTCACCGTTCAAGAACTGCTGCCAGATGCTTTTTCAGCGGAGGATATGCATGAATAAGGAAGGATACAAATCAGGGTTTGTTGCCATTATCGGAAGACCGAACGTAGGAAAATCGACGTTTTTAAACCGTGTCGTCGGGCAAAAAATCGCCATTATGAGCGACAAACCGCAGACGACGCGCAATAAAATCCAAGGCGTGTACACGGATGAGGACGCGCAAATCATTTTTATCGACACTCCCGGGGTGCATAAACCGAAGCATAAACTCGGCGATTTTATGATGAAAGTGGCGCTCAATGCGCTGCGCGAAGTCGATTTGATTTTGTTTATGGTCAATGCCGAGGAAGGGTTTGGGCGCGGCGAGGCGTTCATTATGGAGCGCTTGAAAGAAGTCGATACACCGGTGTTTTTGGTGATCAACAAAATCGATCGCGTTCACCCGGATGAGCTGCTGCCGCTCATTGACCAGTACAAGGATTTGCACCCTTTTGCGGAAATTGTGCCGATTTCAGCGCTTGAAGGAAACAATGTCGAGCGTCTGCTGGAGCAAATTAAAGAGCGGTTGCCGGAAGGACCGCAATATTATCCACCGGATCAAGTCACCGACCATCCGGAGCAGTTTATCATCGCCGAGCTCATTCGCGAGAAAGCGCTTCACTTGACGCGTGAGGAAGTTCCACATTCGATCGCCGTCGTCGTCGAACGCATTGAGCGGCGCGAAGAGACGGGCACGGTTTACGTCGGGGCTGTCATCGTTGTTGAGCGCGATTCGCAAAAAGGAATCATCATCGGCAAGCAAGGCCGGATGTTAAAGGAAATCGGACAGCGGGCGCGCGCTGACATTGAGGCGCTGCTTGGATCCAAAGTGTTTTTGGAGCTGTGGGTGAAGGTGCAAAAGGACTGGCGCAACCGCCTTTCGCAGTTGCGCGACTTCGGGTTTCGCGAGGACGAGTATTGACGGCTAGAAAATTTTACGCGACATAAACGGGTTTTGCCCGAGCCAACCTATAGGTAAAACCACCAATATGCAATGCCTGCAGGCAGAAAGAGGTGTCATTCCATGCTTGAGTTTACTTGGAAGTTGTTTAGCCAAACAGGCAATATCGATACGTACTTGTTGTTTAAAGAGTTGGAACGGGAGCGGCGGATCGGCGGTGAGGAGCAGAACACCGACCAGAAAGAAATCGACCAGCCGATCTCTTAGCATCGTCACTGGCCCAATTGGTGGTGGTTCAATGTTTGAAAAGTGTGAAGCGATCGTGATGCGGACCATCGATTATGGCGAGACGAATAAAATTGTCACATTGTTTACAAGGGAATGGGGAAAGGTGGCTGTGATGGCGCGAGGTGCGAAAAAGCCAAGCAGCCGCCTTTCTGCTGTTACGCAGCCGCTCGCCTATGGCCATTATTTGATCCGCCGCAGCCGCGGCGTCGGCGTTCTCCATCAAGGGGAGCTCATTGATTCGATGCGGGCGCTGCGTGAAGATTTGTTTGCCGCTGCCTATGCCGCGTATATTGTGGAGCTCACCGACAAAAGCACAGAAGAGCAAAAGTGCAATCCGTACTTGTTTGAGCTGTTGCGGCAGACGTTACAGTATATGAGCGAAGGGCGCGATTTAGAGATCATGGCGTTGATTTATGAGATGAAAATGCTCCCAGTGCTCGGCATTCCGCCGGTGCTTGACCGTTGCGCGCGTTGCGGGGCGACAGAAGGGAGCGTCTCGTTTTCGGTCAAGGAGGCGGGCTTCCTTTGTCATCGCTGCGAGGAGGCCGACCCGCACCGGATGCCGTTGTCGCCGGCGTCGGCCCGGCTGTTGCGCCTGTTTTTCCATATTGATCTTGCCCGGCTGGGCGCGATTTCGGTCAAAGAAACGACAAAGGCGGAATTGAAGGCGGTGCTGTCGGCGTACTACGATGAATATGCCGGCCTGTCGCTCAAGGCGAAACGCTTTTTGCAGCAAATGAGCGTGCTCAAAGACACACTCGCCCCCGATAGCGGCCAGGATGCTTAATTTTCCTTGTAAACGCGTGATGTAGTATAATATACTGTAGATGAGCAAATTCACTGACATAAATTGACAACTAAACAAAAAAGGAGACATGAACCGGACTCCTTGGGTAAAATAGATGTGCTCAAAACCCATTCACACAAGGAGGTTCATGTCTCATGAATAGATTAGCACATCACCAAGGAATCCACAAGTTTTTCTTCACGCTGGGGTTGACGCTGCAGCTTTCCAAACCGGTCATCAAGCATCTCATTCATATTGTCGATGCCTTGACCACCAAGGGATTCTCGGGAACATTGACTGATATTCATTACTGGAGCTTTCATCCGAATCATCGAACGACGCTCCGTCACTTTTTCACGAAAAGCCCTTGGAACGAGGAAAGGCTGCTTGGGAAGCTTCAAGAGTGGATCCTTTCCCAGGTCGAACGACTGGCCAAACGGAAGAATCAACCCCTTTTTGTTTCGATTGATGATACGATTTGCCAAAAAACAAAGCCTTCGTCACGGGCTGTGCACGCCATTCAAGGGTGCGACTGGCACTACTCGCATAAAGATCATCAATCGGTCTGGGGGCATTCGCTCGTTTGGCTGATGGTGCACACCTTCACGCAGGCGTTCCCATTTGCGTTCCGCCTGTATGACAAGAAAGCGGGAAAAAGCAAGATCGACCTGGCGATCGAGATGCTTTCCTCGCTCAAGGTGAAGCGGGCTCAGCCGGTGTATGTGCTCATGGATTCGTGGTATCCGTCCAAAAAGCTCATTGAAGCCTGCTTGAAACAGGGATTCCATGTCATCGCGATGCTCAAGACGAACCGGATTCTCTACCCGAAAGGCATCGCCATCCAAGCCAAGCAGTTCGCCCGCTATATCGAGTCCAAAGACACCCGCCTCGTCACGGTGGGGCAGGAGCGTTATCGCGTGTATCGCTATGAGGGGGCCATCCATGGCCTCGATGACGCGGTGGTGCTGCTGGCTTGGAAGGCGGATCAGCCGATGGCGCCGGAACATCTTCATTGCATCTTGAGCACCGACCGGGAACTCGGGGACGAAGACATCTTGCGTTACTACGCCCAGCGCTGGACGATCGAGTGCTTTTTCCGGCAGGCGAAAGATCAACTGAAGCTGGATGGATACCGCGTTCGCCACATTCGGGCGGTGAAACGGTATTGGGCGGTGGTGCTGTTGGCCTGCGTGTACAGCATCGCCGAATCCCGACAAAACCTCTCCACCGGGCTGGAGCTTCTTCGGTCGCGGAAAGACCACAGCGTCGTCGAGTTCATTTATGACGCTGCGAAGCAAGATATTCCCATTGATGTGATCAAAAAACAGCTCCGTATCGCGTAAGGGGTACCCTGTTTGTCTCTCTAACCATGGAAATTATTGTAATGAAAAATGCTCATCTACAGTAATATAAACAAGGATGATAGCGTGTGGGACCTTTTGGCAAGGTGGTGAGCGACGATCGAACTGAATAAACGCCAGGAACAAATTTTGCAAATTGTCAAAGACTACGGGCCGATCACCGGCGAGAGCATCGCCGAAAAGCTGAACTTGACGCGGGCGACGCTGCGGCCCGATCTCGCGATTTTGACGATGGCCGGCTATTTGGAAGCGCGGCCGCGCGTCGGTTATTTTTATACCGGAAAAACGGGCACGCAGCTGTTCGCCGATAAGATTAAAAAATTAAAAGTTGAAGACTACCAGTCCATCCCGGTCGTCGTCAACGAAAACGTGAGCGTCTATGATGCGATTGTCACGATGTTTTTGGAAGACGTCGGCACGCTGTTTGTCGTCGATGAGGAGTCGCTTCTTGCGGGCGTTTTGTCGCGCAAAGACTTGCTGCGCGCGAGCATCGGCAAACAGGAACTGACAGCGATTCCCGTTAATATTATCATGACAAGGATGCCGAACATCGCTGTTTGTTATAAAGATGATCCGCTGATTGAGGTGGCCGAACGGCTGATCGAGAAGCAAATCGACGCTATGCCGGTCGTGCGCAAAACGGAGAAGGGGTATGAAGTGATCGGCCGCATTACGAAAACGAATATGACGAAAGCGTTCGTCTCATTAGCCAAAGACGATGTGTGAGCGAAAAGGAGGAACAAAATGAATCAACGCCTCGTTTATGTCGTATCCGACTCGGGCGGGGAGACGGCTGAGCTTGTCGTCAAGGCGGCGGCCAGCCAGTTTTACGCCTCGCCGGTTCAAATCAAGCGCGTTCCATACGTAGAGGATAAAACGACGTTAGCCGAAGTGGTCGCGTTGGCCAAAATGAACCAAGCCATTATTGCCTTTACGCTCGTTGTTCCGGAAATGCGCGAATTTTTGCTTGCCGAGGCGGCGCGCGAAGGGGTGGTCGCTTACGATATCATCGGCCCACTCATCGAAAAAATGAGCGGCTTGTTCCAGCTGACGCCAAGGTATGAGCCGGGCCAGGTGCGCGTGCTCGACGAAGATTACTTCAAAAAAATCGAAGCGATCGAATTCGCCGTCAAATACGACGACGGCCGCGACCCACGCGGCATTTTGCGCGCTGATATTGTGTTGATCGGCGTATCGCGCACATCGAAAACGCCGCTGTCGCAATACTTGGCGCATAAGCGGCTGAAGGTGGCAAACGTACCGATCGTTCCGGAAGTCGAGCCGCCCGAGCAGCTGTTTCAAGTCGGGCCAGGCAAATGCTTCGGTTTGAAAATCAGCCCGGACAAGCTGCTGTCGATCCGCCGCGAGCGTTTGAAATCGCTCGGCTTGAACGACCAAGCCATCTATGCGAACATGGATCGCATTAAAGAAGAGCTGGCTTATTTTGACGAAGTCGTAAAAAAAATCGGCTGCGATGTCATCGATGTAACGAACAAAGCTGTGGAAGAAACGGCAAGCATCATTATGAAAAAGTTGAAGTGTTAAGAACGTTGGATCCGCCTGTTTTGTCCGCACGATTTCCTGCCGGTAATCGTGCGCTTTTTTATGGCATACGTCCCTGAGTTATATTATAATAAAAAATTGCGGGAAAAATGACCCTGCATAGGTTTAGAGTGGGCATAAGTCGAGTAAACTATTTATAGCTGTTTGTCAAGGAAAACAAGGGAAAAGTTTTCGACAAAAACCGCCGGGCGCCCGAAAAAAAAGAAGGATTTTTGGGGATGATGTAGAATAATAGGGAGTGTGAAGCCTTCCCTTGCTTTAGGGGCCAGGTTGTCCGCTGCAACAAAGTCAAAAAAATGAAATGTTCCCTTTGGCCTTGAAATATAATATATCGAAGCGCCCTTTCGCCAGCTTGACGCCGTTTGCTTTACGGAGGCGGCGGGCGGATTGGGAGGGCCGGCTGTTGCGGGCAAGGGGGAAGGCAAAACGGAGGAATTGAAAAAATTTGTCGAAAGTAAAAGGGAAATCGGCTGACAGCCGAGAATAAATTAAATTATGATACGGGGTTGTTCGTATGGGACATCGCATTCCCGAAGAAACGATTGAAGCCATTCGCCGCGGCGTCGATATTGTGGATGTCATCGGCGAATACGTCCAGCTGAAACGGCAGGGCCGCAACTATTTTGGCTTATGCCCCTTTCATGGGGAAAAGACGCCGTCGTTTTCCGTTTCTCCGGAAAAGCAAATTTTCCACTGCTTCGGTTGCGGAGCAGGAGGGAATGCCTTCACGTTTTTAATGGACATCGAGGGCATTCCGTTTGTGGAAGCGGCCAAACGGCTTGCAGCCAAGGCAGGCGTCGATTTGTCCGTCTATGAGCTGGATGTTCGCGGGCGCGATGATGGTCAGACGGACGAGGCGAAGGCGATGACGGAAGCGCATGCCTTGCTGAAACGATTTTACCATCATTTGCTTGTCCATACAAAAGAAGGACAAGCCGCGCTTGATTACTTGCAGGCGCGCGGATGGACAAAAGAAACGATCGACCGGTTTGAAATCGGCTATGCCCCGGATGCACCTGATGCGGCGGCCAAGTTGCTGGAGAGCCATTCCTTTTCTCTTCCGGTGATGGAAAAGGCGGGGTTGTTGACGAAAAAAGAGGACGGGCGATACGTCGACCGGTTCCGGAACCGCATTATGTTTCCGATCCACGACCACCGCGGCGAAACGGTGGGGTTTTCCGGCCGCCTGCTCGGCGAAGGGCATCCGAAATATGTCAACAGCCCAGAAACGCCCGTTTTCCGCAAAGGGGCGATTCTATACCACTTTCATGCGGCGCGGGTGCCGATCCGCAAGCGGCAGGAGGCGCTGCTTGTCGAAGGGTTTGCCGATGTCATTTCCGCAGCGCAGGCCGGCATCGATTATGCCATTGCGACGATGGGGACGTCGCTGACCGAGGAGCAGGCGCGCATTTTGCGCCGCCATGCGGACACTATAACGATTTGTTATGACGGCGACAGCGCCGGGATCGAAGCCGCTTGGCGCGCTGCTGAGCAGCTGAGCGCATTGGGATGCCGCGTCAAGGTGGCATCCCTTCCGAACGGTCTTGACCCGGATGAATATATACGTGTTTATGGCGGTGAACGGTTTGCCGGAGAAGTGGCTGCCGCCCGACCGCTCGTGGCGTTTAAAATGGCGTATTTGCGGCGCGGAAAAAATTTGCAGCACGAAGGGGAGCGGCTCCGCTATATTGATGAAGCGCTCCGGGAGATCGGCAAGCTGTCGAGCCCGGTGGAACAAGATTATTATTTGCGCCAGCTCGCTGAAGAGTTTTCGTTGTCGCTTTCCGCTCTTCATGAGCAGCTGTCCCGCAGCCAGCGCGAGAGGACAAAGCCGCGGGAGGCGCCCGATGGGGAAACGGCGCGGCCGATGCTGGCGAAAAAGTTGCTGCCGGCTTTTCAAAATGCGGAACGGTTGCTGCTTGCTCATATGATGAGAAGCCGCGATGTGGCGCTGGTCGTTCAAGAGCGGATTGGCGGCCGGTTTAACATCGAGGAGCATCGGGCGTTAGCCGCTTATATTTACGCCTTTTACGAAGAAGGGCATGAAGCCGACCCGGGTGCGCTCATCTCAAGAATCCCCGGCGAGTTGCAGCCGCTCGCGAGCGAGCTGTCGCTTTTATTGATCGCAGATGACGTTTCCGAACAGGAGCTCGAGGATTATATCAGGCATGTGTTGAATCGCCCAAAATGGTTAATGCTAAAGGTAAAAGAACAAGAAAAAACGGAAGCGGAGCGAAGAAAGGACTTTTTGACAGCCGCCCGCATCGCCAAAGAAATGATTGAAATGAAAAAAATGTTATCTTCCTCATAATATGGTGGTATGAGTTTTTAAAGGAGGTAATGAAATGGCCGAAAAACCAGCCCAATCAAAGCAGGCCGAGGCGGCTGCCGGCGAAACGCTGGAGCAGGTGAAAGAGCAGCTCGCTGAGCTCGGCAAGAAGCGCGGCATCCTCACATACGAAGAAATTGCCGAGCGGCTTTCCGGCTTTGATTTGGACTCCGACCAAATGGACGAATATTATGAATACTTGGCTGACCAAGGCATTGAAGTCATCAGCGAATCCGATTTGGAAGCCGATCCGGACATCGATGAGCTGGCCAAGGAGGCGGAATTCGACTTAAATGACTTATCCGTTCCTCCCGGCGTGAAAATCAATGACCCGGTGCGCATGTACTTAAAAGAAATCGGCCGTGTCCCCCTTTTATCAGCGGAAGAAGAAATTGAGCTGGCGAAGCGGATCGAACAAGGCGATGAAGAGGCGAAGCGCCGGCTGACGGAAGCCAACCTCCGCCTCGTCGTCAGCATTGCCAAACGGTATGTCGGCCGCGGCATGCTTTTCCTCGATTTGATCCAGGAAGGGAACATGGGGCTGATCAAGGCGGTTGAAAAGTTTGATTACCGCAAGGGCTACAAGTTCAGCACGTACGCGACGTGGTGGATCCGACAAGCCATTACGAGGGCGATCGCCGATCAAGCGCGGACGATCCGCATCCCGGTGCATATGGTCGAGACGATCAACAAACTGATCCGCGTTCAACGGCAGTTGCTCCAAGACCTCGGGCGCGAACCAACGCCGGAAGAAATCGCCGAGGAAATGGATTTGACGCCGGAAAAAGTGCGGGAAATTTTGAAGATCGCCCAAGAGCCGGTGTCGCTCGAGACGCCGATCGGCGAAGAAGACGACTCGCATCTTGGCGACTTCATCGAAGACCAAGATGCGACGTCGCCATCGGAACACGCCGCTTATGAGCTGTTGAAAGAGCAGCTTGAAGATGTGCTTGATACGCTGACCGACCGCGAAGAGAACGTGCTCCGCCTCCGTTTCGGGCTTGACGACGGCCGGACGCGGACGCTGGAAGAAGTAGGCAAGGTGTTTGGTGTGACGCGCGAACGCATTCGCCAAATCGAAGCCAAAGCGTTGCGCAAGCTACGCCATCCGAGCCGCAGCAAACGGCTGAAAGACTTTTTGGAATGACTGTTCGTTCCATAGTTTACTTCTTCGGAAGTAAACTATTTTTTTCTTCTTCTTTTGGCGAAAGGTGGAATGCAAATGAACCGGAGACGGCGGGAAACGATTATCCGAGAAATCGAGTATTGGAAACGTTCGCGCCTCCTGCCAGAGCATTATTGCAATTATTTGCTCGCGCTTTATACCGAGGGCGATGCTTCCCTGAGCCCGCGCCGCCCGTTGCGCAGCCGGCTGGAGGCCAGCCTTTGTTTATTGTTGCCAGCTGCCGCCCTTGCCATTTATTTTACTGAATTGTCATTTGTTTTGCAAACACTCCTTTGTGCCCTTTTTTTCGCTGTTTGCCTGTTTTTTTGCTGGCGGTGGCGGAACGAACGAGAACTTCTTCACTTTCCGCTCATCGGAAGCGCTTGGATTTTGCTCGTGGCATCCATGTTGGAGGTTGACCGCTTTTTCCAGGGGCAAGCGGGTGCGCTAGCCGCTGCCGTGATCGGAAACTGTGTTCTCTGGTTTGCAGTCGGCCGTCTGCTTCGCCTTCGCTACTTTTCGCTCGCCGCTGTCAGCGGACCGCTGCTTGTAGCCGCCGCCATCTGGTGGTGTTGAGGTGTGTTGTTGCCTTTTCGGCAACTTAGAGCTTTTCCTTGTCCATTATTTACAGTAAAATAAAATTGTTTGCAACGTTCTTCATTATACATAAGGGAGGTAAAAGAGATGAACCGCAATCCGCTCATCCCGTTTTTCATCATCATGGCATTCGGGATTGTGCTGACGTTCGTCTTGTCGTTTAAAGGGCTAGGCGATGCGAAGGAAATGGCCAAAGAGAAAAAAGGCGGGAAAAAAACGGAACAAACGGCCGAATTCAATCCGGAACAGTTTTACCAACAAACGTGTTCTGGCTGTCACGGCCAAAACTATGAAGGCGGCGTCGGCCCGGCATTAAAAGGAGTCGGCGAACGGTTATCGGCGGACCAAATTAAAGATGTCCTGCAAAACGGACGCGGCAACATGCCGCCAGGGCTTGTGCCGGCTGACAACATCGACGCGATGACGAAATGGCTCGCCGGTTTAAAATAATGGATGGTGAACATCCCTTTGCTTTTGGCAAGGGGATGTTTTGTTTAGTACAATAGAGGCGCGCGACCTTGAGAACAGGAAAGGAGGAAGGAGCGGCCGCCTTCGCCCAGCGGTGGAAGGAAGGCGGGCTGCACCAAAGGAGCCATGAACGAGTTTCGCCTATCAAAGCGGTTGGCAACGGTCGCTTCCTTCATTCCGAAAGGAGCCGTGCTCGCTGACATTGGGTCGGATCATGCGTATTTGCCTTGCTATGCCTGCCTGCACGGGTATGTGTCAAAAGCCATTGCCGGCGAGGTCGCTGACGGCCCGCTTCGCTCCGCGCAGCAACAAGTGGAAAAGACGGGGCTTTCCGACCGCATTTCGGTGCGCAAAGGAGACGGATTGGCTGTCATCGCTCCGGGGGAAGTGGATTGCATCACGATCGCCGGCATGGGCGGCTCCCTTATCACCCGCATTTTGGATGAGGGGAAAGAAAAGCTCGTCGGTGTCCAACGGCTCATTTTGCAGCCGAACATTGGCGCTGAACTGATCCGCCGCTGGCTCTTCGATCATGGGTGGGAGTTGATTGCCGAACGCATACTGAAGGAAGATGGGCAAATTTACGAAGTGCTTGCCGCCGAGCGCGGCGACGCCCGGCGGCCGTACCGCCATCTGGAGGCGGAATTGCTCCTTGGGCCGTTTTTGCGCCGGGAAAACAGCGAGGTGTTCCGCGAAAAATGGCAGCGCGAGCTTCTGCATTGGAAACGGATTATCGCCGATTTGGCGGAGAAAGGGGAAAGCGAGGCGGCTAGGGTGAAAATGCGCGAACTGGAGAAAAAAGTCCAATTGGTAGAGGAGGCGTTGCGATGAGCCGGGTTCCGTACGGTCATGAAGTTATTCAGCTTGTGGAACGGCTTGCCCCGAAACAGCTCGCCATGGAAGGGGACCGGATCGGCCTGCAAATCGGGACGTTGAACAAGCCGGTCCGGAAAGTGATGATCGCCCTCGACGTGCTGGAAGACGTCGTCGCCGAAGCCATCAATCAACGAGTCGATTTGATTATCGCCCATCATCCGCCGCTCTACCGCCCGCTTAAGCAGCTGTTGACGGACGACGGGCACGGGCGGACGATCGCGGCGTGCATCAAGCACGACATCGCTGTGTATGCCGCCCACACGAATTTAGACGTCGCATTTGGCGGGGTCAATGATTGGCTCGCCGAGGCGCTTGGTTTAAGCGAGACGGCGGTGCTCGTGCCAACATATACAGAACCGTTGAAAAAGCTCGTTGTCTACGTGCCGGCGAGTCATGCCGAGGCGGTGCGGGCGGCGTTAGGCGATGCCGGCGCCGGCCATATCGGACGCTACAGCCATTGCACGTTCAACAGCCACGGCATCGGAACGTTTTTGCCGGAAGAAGGAGCACAGCCGTTTATCGGGGAACAAGGGAAGCTCGAAGAAGTGGAGGAAGTGCGCATTGAGACGATCGTTCCTGCTTCCTTGGAACGGAATGTCATTCAAGCGATGCTGGCTGCCCATCCGTATGAAGAAGTAGCCTATGATCTTTATCCGCTTGACAACGAGGGGCGCCGCTTTGGGCTTGGCCGCATCGGGAGGCTGCCGCAGCCGGTGACGCTGCGCGCCTTCGCCGAACAAGTGAAAACCGCATTTTCCGTCCCGGCCGTGCGCGTCGTCGGCCGGCTCGATGACCTTGTGCAAACCGTCGCCGTACTGGGCGGGGACGGGAACAAGTTTGTCGCTGCTGCCGCCTCGGCTGGAGCGGACGTGTACGTGACCGGCGATGTGTACTACCATACGGCCCATGACGCCCAGGCGCTCGGCTTGCGCCTTGTCGACCCGGGCCATAATGTTGAAAAAGTGATGAAGCAAGGATTAGCCCGCTATTTAATGGCAGAGCTCCGGAAGCGGCAGTGGGAAACGGACGTGATCGCCTCCAGCGTTCATACGGATCCGTTTCAGTTCATCTAAGCGGCAAGCGAAAAAGGCTGTTCCACCAGGCGGTTTTGCCGACTGCGGGACAGCCTTTGTTTATAAACGGGGCGAGCTGTTACTCGTCTTTCTTTGCTTTTACTTTTGGCAAAATTTTGTGCAGCGGCACTTTCCGCTCCCGCTGCCATGTCGCCGGGTCGTTCGGGTCAAATTGCTCGAGGAAGTCGATCACTTCCTTGGTGATCGGCGTTGGGGTCGAAGCGCCGGCGGTGACGGCGACTTTTTTGGCATTTTTTATCCAATTGATGTCGATTTCCGTGACATCCGCGACGCGGTACGCTTTCGTGCCGGCAATTTCTTCCGACACTTGGGCGAGGCGATTGGAGTTGTTGCTGCGCGGGTCGCCGACAACGATCGTCACGTCGGCGTCCTTTGCCTGTTCGGCGACCGCTTCTTGCCGGAGCTGGGTCGCGAGGCAAATTTCTTTATGCATTTCCACGTGCGGGTACTTTTCCTTCACTTTCGCCATAATATCGGCGACGTCCCACTGGCTCATTGTCGTTTGGTTCGTCACCATAAGGCGCTTGTTTTCCAACGCGAGCCGTTCGACATCGTCGACCGTTTCCACAAGGTGAATGCGCTCCGGATTGATGCCGACCGCTCCTTCCGGCTCCGGGTGCCCTTTTTTGCCGATGTAAATGATGTCATAGCCATCCGCGAGCTTTTGTTCGATCAAGCGGTGTGTTTTCGTCACATCCGGGCACGTTGCATCGATCGTGACCAGCCCTTTTTCGAGCGCCCGCTTTTTCACTTCCGGCGATACGCCGTGGGCGGTGAAAATGACCGTGCCGCGGTCGATTTTTTCCAAAATCTCAAGCCGGTTTTCTCCATCGAGTGTAATAATGCCTTCTTCGGCAAACGCATCGGTGACGTGTTTGTTATGGACGATCATTCCAAGAATATAAATGGGCCGTGGCAATGACGGATCCAAAGCCGCATTGCGGGCGATCACCATCGCATCGACAACCCCGTAGCAATATCCGCGCGGGGTGATTTTAATGACTTCCATCGTTTTCCCTCCCTGCCGCCGACCGTGCGGCGGTTGTTCACCTTTCATTATATCGGAGAGCGGAAGGGAAGACAAAGAATAATCGCCCCAAACGGCAACAAGCAGCGCTGGGGCGGAAAATGGCTATATATACAGCTTGGGGGCTGATGGTTTGGATGCGGCTGGCGTGCGCTTTTCTGCTAGCTCTTCGCGCTTTGGCCGCGGAACGGGGCGTTTCTTGGCCGCCAGCCCTCCTGATTTTCGTTTCTCCTCTTCAGCCGGTGCGCGCTCCGGTTGGGTGGGGTTCTCCTCTTTTTTATCAGCTGGTTTCAGCTCACGAAAAATGCGGATCATCCCCGGAAGATTGCGGACGAGCGGCCCGTACTGCTGCACCATTGGCACAACGTTTTGTGCGATGCCGAGCATTTTTTGCACGTTGTTTAACATGCCGATAAACCCGCTGCCTGTGTTGGCTGTTGTGGCGGCGTTGGCGGCTGTGTTTTGCAATAGCGGCATCCCCGATGGAGATGGGACCACCGTTGGCGGCTGCCCGCGGGAAAATAAACGGGCTAGCAGGCCGCCTGCGCCGCCGGGGCGAGGGAACGGGGCCGGCATGCGGGCGAACGGGGCGGACGGGGCACCGATGAATGGAGAAGGCATCATCGGGGGCCGGCTGTATCTCATGGCACTCATGACAGTTGCCTCCTTCCCACTGTGCGGATGAACAATCGTCCTCGTTCATACAATATGCGGGCGGGGCGGGAAAGGTTTTTCCCGCTGCCGTGGTCTTTAGTTGCGGCCGACCTCCGACATTCGCTATAATGGTGAAGCAAATGGAGCGGCTCAGGCAGAAGGGAGTTGTGGTGGAATGACGGAGACGCAGTTTGCCCGTTTTTCGTTTCAACCGTTTGTCATCGAAGCCATTAAGGCGCTTCGTTTTTATAAACCGACGGAAATTCAAGAACGCATCATTCCGGGGGCGTTGCGCGGCGAAAGCATGGTCGGCCAGTCGCAAACCGGGACAGGGAAAACGCATGCCTATTTGTTGCCGATCATCGAAAAGATCGATCCGGAGCGTGCGGAAGTGCAGGCTGTCATCACGGCGCCGACGCGCGAGCTGGCGACGCAAATTTATCATGAGACATTGAAGATTACAAAATTTTGCCCGAAAGACCGCATGATCATCGCCCGCTGTTTCATCGGCGGGACGGATAAGCAAAAAGCGCTCGAAAAATTGACGGTGCAGCCGCACATTGTCATCGGCACGCCGGGGCGCATCAACGATTTCATCCGCGAGCAGGCGCTTGATGTGCATACGGCGCGCACTCTTGTTGTTGATGAGGCCGATTTGATGCTGGATATGGGCTTTCTCGTCGATGTGGACCAAATCGCCGCCCGCATGCCGAAAGAGTTGCAAATGCTTGTGTTTTCGGCGACCATTCCGGAAAAGCTGAAGCCGTTTTTGAAAAAATATATGGAAAATCCAACATTCGTCCAGGTCAAGCCGAGACAGGCGGCAAACGAAAACATCGAGCATGTGCTCATTCCGCTGCGTGGGCGCGAGAAGGCTAGGCTGCTTCATGATGTGCTTGTCAGCTACAACCCGTATTTGGCCATCGTGTTCGTCAACACGAGAAAGATGGCGGATGAAGTCGCCGACCTTCTTGCGGAACAAGGGCTGAAAGTCGGTGTGCTGCACGGCGATTTGACGCCGCGCGAACGAAAAAAAGTGATGAACCAAATCCGCGATCTCGAGTTTCAATACGTGGTCGCCACCGATTTGGCGGCGCGCGGCATCGACATCGAAGGAGTCAGCCATGTTGTCAACTACGAACTGCCGGATGATTTGCAGTTTTACATCCACCGCGCTGGAAGGACGGCGCGCGCCGGCTACAACGGCATTGCGGCGACGATTTACGAGCCGTCCGACCAGGATGCGATCGCCCGCTTGGAGAAAATGGGCATTTCGTTCGTCCACCGCGATCTTGTGCGCGGCGAATGGAAAGAGCTCCCGCCATGGAACCGGCGGAGCAAGCGGGCCGGCGAAAAGAAAGACGAACTCGCACCGGTGATCGCCAAGCTGAAAAAGGCGAAGAAAGTGAAGCCGGGCTATAAGAAAAAGCTGCGAGCCGAGCTCGAAAAGAAGAAAAAGCGGCTTGGCCGTTTCAAATAATTGTAGTCTTGGCCCGGAATGAAACGAAAAGGGAGAGAAGAGGATGCTAAAAATCGGTTCACACGTGTCGATGAGCGGCAAAAACATGCTGCTCGCCGCCAGTGAGGAAGCCGTTTCCTACGGCGCGAATACGTTTATGATTTACACGGGGGCGCCGCAAAACACAAGGCGCAAGGCGATCGAGGAACTCAATATCGAAGCCGGGCGAAAACATATGGCGGCGCACGGCATTGAGGAGATCGTCGTTCACGCCCCGTACATCATCAACATCGGGAACACGGTCAACCTTGATACGTTTGCGCTTGGCGTTGATTTTTTGCGCGCTGAAATCGAGCGGACAGAAGCGATAGGGGCGAGCCAGCTTGTGCTGCACCCGGGTGCTCATGTCGGCGCCGGGGCGGAGGCGGGGCTCCGGCAAATCATCCGCGGGCTGAATGAAGTGTTGACGCGCGAGCAGACCGTGCAAATCGCGCTTGAGACGATGGCCGGCAAAGGATCGGAATGCGGGCGCACGTTCGAAGAGCTGGCGTACATCATTGATGGCGTCGCCTATAACGACAAGTTGTCCGTCTGTTTTGACACGTGCCATACGCATGACGCCGGCTATGACATTGTCAATGATTTTGACGGCGTGCTTGATGAATTTGACCGCATCATCGGTCTTGAGCGGTTGAAAGTACTGCACATTAACGACAGCAAAAACCCGCGCGGCAGCCGAAAAGACCGCCATGAAAACATCGGGTTCGGCCATATCGGATTTGCTGCGCTCAATTATATCGTCCATCATCCACAACTGGAGGATATTCCAAAAATTTTAGAAACGCCGTATGTCGGTGAGGAGAAAAACAACAAAAAACCACCGTACAAGCATGAAATTGCGATGCTGCGGGCAAAGACCTTTGATGATCGATTGCTTGAGAAAATTGCAGCTGACGAGCAATAAAAAAGGGCGTTCCGCCCTTTTTTACTTTTTTTGCACAAATTGCAAAAACAGTTCGTTCGCTTTTTTGGCGATCTCCGGCGAGGTGATTTTCGCCAGCTCGCGCACCCATTTTTTCCGTTCTTGCGGATCGAAAACGTTGAGATCATTCGTCCGGGCCAGATGGAGAATTTTTTTCGCCTGGCTGACGGTAATCGGCAGGCCGTAGTCCCGGCTGTAGGCCGCCAATTCCTCCGGGGTGATCGTTTTCAACTTTTGCTTGACAAGCTGTTGATAAAAATTCATTGCCACCGCCTCCTTCGTTCTTTTCCATCATATGGCGTGAACAGAAAAGGGGTGTATGATATAATGGAAATGAAAGCAAAGGGAGAAAGGGTGGTAATTTGGCGGCAAAACAGCATAAAAAGGAACCGTTGAACCATGTGTTGTACCGGGCGGTCATGATCGCCATCGGCGCGGCATTGGCTGCCTTCGCGATCGAGCGGCTGCTTGTTCCGAATAAAATGATCGATGGCGGCATTATCGGTGTTTCGCTCATCCTCGATTACTTGATCCCAGATGAATGGCGGCTGCTCAATTTTGCCACGCTTGTCATCCTCTTAAACGCCCCGTTTATGTATTTCGGCTACAAGCACATCGGCAAAACGTTTATGTTGTCGACGATTTTAGGCGTTGTCATTCTCGGAGCCGCTGAACGGGCATTTCATCATTTTTCCCCGCTGACGGCCGAGCCCATTTTGGCAACGGTGTTTGGCGGTTTGGCGCTTGGGCTTGGCGTCGGGTTGGTCATTCGCCATGGTGGGTCGCTCGATGGGACGGAAATTTTAGGAATTTTGTTGACGAAAAAAATCCCGTTTTCCGTCGGGGAGTTCGTCATGTTTGTCAACGTCTTTATTTTCGGCTGGGCGGCGTTTGTGCTCGGGGTCGAGGCGGCGATGTATTCGGTCATGACGTACTATATTGCTTCCAAGACGATCGACGCAGTCATCGAAGGGCTTGATGAGACGCGGGCCGCTTTTATTGTCACTGATTATTATGCGGAGATTTCGGACGCCATTTTGCACCGCCTCGGCCGCGGAACGACGAAATTGATCGGCAAAGGCGGCTACACCGATGAAGAAAAAGAAATTATTTATGCGGTCGTCACGCGCTTGGAAGTGACAAAACTAAAATCGATCGTCAATGAAATCGACCCGGATGCGTTCATCACCATTATGCCGACGCATGAAGTGCGCGGCGCCCGCTTTAAATCAGCGATTCATTGAGGTTTACAAAACGCGGATGGCGGGGTATACTTGCATAGTGAAGCAAATCAGAATGATTCTGAATTAGCAAGGGAGAACCGCCATGGAGAGTGGGCTTGTTTTGCAAATTGAGGATGTGTCGTTCCGTTATGAAAACGAGAACGTGCTTGAGCATGTTAGTTTAACGGTGCCGAAAGGAGCATTTTTAGGATTGGTCGGCCCGAACGGCTCGGGAAAATCGACGCTGCTGAAATGCGTGCTCGGTTTGCTCAAGCCGTCGCATGGCCGCATTTTGTTGTTCGGTGAACCGGTTGAATCGTTCCGGGCATGGCATCGAATCGGCTTTGTATCGCAAAAAGCCAACAGTTTTAACCGCGGTTTCCCGGCGACGGTTGAGGAAGTGGCGGCGAGCGGATTGACGGCGAAACGCGGCTTGTTCCGCCTGTTGACGAAAGAAGACCGGCGGGCGGTCACGGCGGCGCTTGAGGCTGTTGGGCTGAGCGAGTTGGCGAAGCGCAATATCGGCGAGCTGTCCGGCGGCCAGCAGCAGCGGGTGTTTATCGCCCGGGCATTGGCGAGCCAACCGGATTTGCTCATTTTAGACGAGCCGACGGTCGGCGTGGATGCCCGCCATGTGCACGAGTTTTATGAGCTGCTTGGCGATTTGAACCGCCGCGGTTTGACGCTTATCTTAGTGACGCACGACATCGGGACGATGACGGAGCGGGTCACCCATATCGCCTGTTTGAACAGACGCCTCTATTTCCATGGAAAAGCGGAGGAGTTTGAACAGCTTGGCGACGAAGCCATTTCGCAGTTTTACGGGCATCCGCTTCACGTTCTCTCCCACGAGCACTAGAGGGGCCATATAAACGATTGACGTTGGAGGAATGACACGTGTGGGAAGCCTTATGGCAGTACGAGTTTTTGCGCAACGCCTTCTGGGCCGGGGTATTGACCGGATTTGCCGCGCCGCTGCTTGGCGTGTTTATCGTTGTTCGGCGGCTCTCGCTCATCGCGGATGCGTTGAGCCATGTCACGCTTGCCGGCATTGCCGCCGGGCTGCTGCTCGGGAAGTCCGTGCCGGCGGCAGCCGGATGGAACCCGCTGTACATCGGCATGGGCTTTTCCGTCATCGGCTCGCTGTTTATCGAAAAGCTGCGTGCTGTGTACCGGCATTATGAGGAGCTTGCCATTCCGATCATTTTATCGGCCGGCATCGGCTTAAGTGTGATTTTGATTTCAGCGGCCAACGGATTTACAACTGATTTGTTTTCGTACTTGTTCGGCAGCGTGAGCGCTGTCAGCCGCTCTGATGTCGGAACGGCGCTCGGCGTCGCGATTGTTGCTGTCGCCGTCATTTTCGCTTTTTACAAGGAATTGTTTCTTCTCTCGTTTGATGAGGAATATGCCCGCGTTTCCGGCGTCCGCGCCAAGCTCATTCATTTTTTGTTTATCGTGCTTGTCGCTCTCGTCATCGCGGCGTCGATGCGCATCGTTGGCGTGCTGCTCGTTTCTTCGCTCATGACGCTGCCGGTGGCCGCGAGCATCCGCATCGCCAAAAGCTTTAAACAAGCCATCGCATATTCCGTTTTCTTCGGGGAGCTTTCCGTCATCGTCGGCTTGCTGGCGGCATACGAACTCGATTGGGCGCCGGGCGGAACGATTGTCATGATGGCCGTGGCCATTTTGCTTCTCGTATTAGGATGGAAAAAATGGAGAAGGGGGCGGTCGCGATGAACGTTGGCGAAGCGTTGCGGTTAATGAAGGAAAAAGGGTTTAAATATACGGAAAAACGGAAACAAATGCTCGAGCTGTTTGCCGGCCGCGACAAATATTTGACGGCAAAAGAAGTGCTTGAGGCGCTTCGTCCCGCTTATCCGGGCTTAAGCGTTGACACGGTGTACCGCAATTTGTCGCTCTTTGCTGCGCTCGGCATTTTGGAGATGACCGAGTTGTCAGGAGAGAAACGGTTTCGGTTCGCCTGCGACGCCCGCCGCCATCACCATCATTTCATTTGCACCGAGTGCGGGAAAACAAAAGAAATCGATATATGTCCAATGGAAAGGCTGGCCACGCAGCTCGACGGCTACGAAATCGCCGACCATAAATTTGAAATTTACGGAACATGTCCGCAATGTCAAAAACATCTCCCGATATAAGATGGGAGATGTTTTTCTTATGGCGCCAAGCGCAGCTCGACTTCACGCTTGGCCTCGAGCCAATGCCGGACGCGGATGACATTGTCAGGAAGCGGACCTTGGTTGTATGGCGTGTCAAACAAAATGACCGGGATGCCGCATGCTTCTGCGATCTCACAAGCGTTATCGTATTTATCTTCAAAAAAGGCGGCCAGCCTGTATTGGCGGACGGCGGCGATTTTATCGTGGGATCCGATCAGCTCAATATGGTGGTAATGGATGCCGTGCCGTTGAAACCAGCGTTCGGTGAGCTCGTACAAATGGCGGCCGCGGGCGCTGATGTAATACAGCTCGTATTTGTCTTTCCAGCTGTCAATCACCTCAAGCGCGTAGCGAGCCAGCGGCGCACGTTCGTAAATGCCCGCCTCATTTTCCGCAAGCCACCGGTCCATTTCTTCCTCCGCCACGCCGTATAACGGCGCCAAATTGTATTGTGTAATGTCGTGTAATGCGAGCTCTTTGCCGAATGCTTCGTTTAAATACGGAATAAATGTGCTCGGACACGTAACCGTGCCGTCAATGTCGATCCCGAGCCGGTGTTTCATCGTCGCATCCCCCTTTTAGAAAATATTCACACTGATAAAATGGCACCGGTTTCTCATACTAAGAATGCTCCTTACTTTAGGAAAGCGAGGGAAGCATATGGCAGACGACCGCGAGCGCACGTATAATGGAAGTTACGTGCAATCGATCGAAAAAGAGGAACCAGAACGCACTTTCATGGAAGAAACAGCGGCGGAAGTCGCTGAACCGATTCGCCGCCGCGACGAGCGGGATGAAGAACGCGCGGACGGCGCCGGGCTCGGCTGGCTCGCTTTGGCCCTGTCCATCATCGCCTTGTTTATTTGGCCGATTTTGTTAGGGGCGACCGGCATTATTGTCGGGTTTATCGCGCGCCGGCGCGGCGCGGAAACGCTTGGGGCTTGGGCCATCGGGATTGGCGTCATCGCCATTCTCGTCCGCCTGTTTATTATGCCGTTTTATACGTAAAAAAAAGCGAGGGTGTCCCCAAGGCGGGGACGCCCTTTCTCGTTATGCAGGAACATTCCGCTCATTGGGCGGCGCTGCCTTTCAGAGCGGCTTTGTTTTCCTTTTGCTTTGCAAAATATTCTTCCGCCAGCTTATCGATTTCTTTTTTCAGTTCTTCCACCATTTGTTCTTCCGGTACTTTGCGGACAATTTTGCCGTGGCGGAACAACAAGCCTTCGCCGCGGGCGCCGGCGATGCCGATATCCGCCTCGCGCGCTTCGCCCGGGCCGTTGACCGCGCAACCGAGCACGGCGACTTTGATCGGCGCCTTAATTTTGGCGATATAGTCCTCGATTTCATTGGCGATGCTGATCAAATCGATCTCAATCCGCCCGCACGTCGGGCAGGAAATGAGCGTCGCCGCATTGGAGGCGAGCCCGAACGTTTTTAAAATTTCGCGCGCCACTTTTACTTCTTCAACCGGGTCGGCGCTTAACGAAACGCGGATCGTATTGCCGATGCCTTTGCTTAAAATGGCGCCGAGTCCAACCGCGCTTTTGATCGTGCCGGAAAAAAGCGTTCCCGCCTCGGTGATGCCAACATGGAGCGGATAGTCGAACGTGCGCGCCGCTTTTTCGTACGCTTCAATGGCGAGGCGCACATCGGACGCTTTCAACGAAACGATAATGTCGTGAAAATCGAGTTCTTCCAAGATGCGGATATGGTATAAGGCGCTCTCGACCATGCCGTCGGCTGTTGGATATCCGTATTTTTCTAAAATGCGTTTTTCCAGCGATCCGGCGTTGACGCCGATGCGGATCGGCACGCCGCGCTCTTTCGCCGCTTTCACGACCGCTTCGACTTTTTCGCGGCGCCCGATGTTGCCTGGATTGATGCGGATTTTATCAACGCCGCCTTCGATCGCTTTCAGCGCCAGTTTGTAGTCAAAGTGGATGTCGGCGACAAGCGGGATGTTGATTCGCTTTTTAATTTCCGGTATCGCCGCGGCAGCCCGTTCGTCCGGGCAGGCGACGCGGACGACTTGACAGCCCGCCTCCTCAAGCCGGCGGATTTGCGCCACCGTCGCCTCGACATCGTGCGTTTTCGTCGTCGTCATGCTTTGAATGATGACTTCGTTGCTCCCACCGATCGTCAGCGGACCGACGCGGACCGGCCGAGTCTTTGAACGATGGATGATTTCACCCACGGGAATTCGCTCCTTTAACATTCGAGTCGCTTTCTGCATTATTGTAACAGTGCCATCCGCCGTTTGACAAGCGATTCGCCGGTTAGCGATAGATCGGTACTTTATAAGTTTTCCCGATTTTTAATGTTTGCGCATGTTCGCCTGGATTTAACCGTTCAAAATCACGGATCAGCTGCTCGAGCGGAACGGGCAATGGACCGTTGAGTTCTTTCTCGATGATGGACAACAACGTATCGCCAGGGCGAATGGTCACCGTCCGGTACGGGATGGCCGCCTGTTTCGACTGGACAACGGCTGCCGCTGTTTCAGATGAAGGGTGAAGCGTTCCGATGACAAGGTCGCGGTAAACGATATAACTGGAAAGAAAGAGAAGCAGGAGAAAAATGAATTTTTTCATGACGCTTCCTCCGCATGCGTATATCTATTTCATATGTATGCTTGTCCAGCGAAAATATGTCTTCCTTAGCAAGGTCGTTGAGCTCATGAGGAAAACACTTCAACAAAAGAATGTCTCCAATTTGAAAAACGGCATCACCGTTCTTCTTTGCCTTCAAGGCTCGCTTGACGGCTTTTTGAAAATATTCCTGTTTTTTGTCTTTACAGAAACTCAACAACTGCTTTATAAGGGCCTAACGATGTCTCGCTACAATGGTCTTGTACGTTGAAAGTACGAAAACAAAACGGGAGGATTTCTGAATGTGGAGCAAACGAGTCAAATTGGGATTGGCCGCCTTGTTGATGACCGGCGTTTTGGCCGGCTGCGGGCAGACTGAAAAGAACAACGCGGGCGGCAATGAAGGAGCGGCAAAGAAAGAAGAAACCTACTCCGGCACCATTGCACTAGTGGGATCTACAGCGCTTCAGCCGCTGGCAGACTCCGGGGGGGGGGGCGGCGCGCGCGTCGAGGACGAGGAGAAAGAAGCAAAGCAGCGTAAGCACAAAAAAAGCTGTCCTGCATCGACAGGCAGCTTTTTTATATTTCCCGTTTGGCTGATGGCACTTCCTTGACTGCCAAAAAGAGAACGACAAGCGAAACGAACCAATGGATCAACGCGCCGTAGGGCACGACCGCTTGCACCGTTTCCATCACGGTGAAAAAGACGGTCGACAGCGTAATGGCGTAAGCCGACATCACCCATGTATGGCGGTAGCGCAGCGTTTTGTCGAGCACGCCGGCAAGAATCAGGCCGAAAAAGGCAAAGATGCACACGCTGATGAATTTCCCGGCGCAGGCGAGCACGTATAAAACGAACCCAAAAAGCGGGATGAGGACAGGGAGAAGCGACTGAAGACCGGCGATGAACGCGCGAACGTCTTCGTCGGTAATGGTCACATCCGGAAACGTGGCATAGCTGTAATGCTGCGCCTGATGGCCGGCGACGAGCACGGCTTCATGCTTCAAGAGCGCGATGGCGTTCGGAAACTGCTCGACGTTCTCACTCGTCACTTTGCCGGTGCTGTCAAAAATGATCGTAAATCCGCCTTGATCAATATGAATCGGCGTGGCCGCCTCCGAGTGAAGTTCGCCGTTTTCAATCGAAAACGGCGGCAACTCGTTATTCAATAAGGCGCTCGTTGTGCGGATGCCTTCAGTGAGCGACGAGGAGACATAGTAAAACGTCGGAAGAGTGGACAGCAAAGTCAGCAAAAACAAATAACCGATCGTTTTCCCAATTCCCTGAAATCGAAAGCGGGCGATGTCTTTCGGAGAATATAAGCTTTTCCACAGCTGGACGAATACGTTCATCGCAGACACACCTTTCTTTATCTCCTTTTCCATTGTAGCCGGGAAAGAGGAAGAATTCAACTTGAGACAAAGAAAAAGCGGGCATCTTCCCGCTTTAGTCAGAAGGCAAATGAAAGGTTTCAAGCAAGGCGCGCCATTGCAACACCCGTTCATTTAGTGCATCGGCTTCGGAACGAATGGCAGCCATATACTATAGCTTGTCATTATGAAGAAACGGTCAACGGTGTGTTGAAAATATGTAAACAAAAAGCGAGGACAAGCAAGTCGATTGAAACATTGTGCCAACTTTGGTAAGCTAATCTCAAGCGAACGCTTTGGCGTTCGTGTACATAAATCAAAAAGGAGGAGATCGGTATGCCATTTGAATTGCCAGCATTGCCGTATCCGTATGATGCTCTGGAGCCGCACATCGACAAAGAAACGATGAACATTCACCACACGAAGCACCATAACACATACGTTACAAATTTGAATGCGGCGCTTGAAGGACATCCGGATTTGCAAAACAAATCGCTCGAAGAACTGCTCAGCAATTTGGAAGCCCTTCCGGAAAGCATCCGCACGGCGGTGCGCAACAACGGCGGCGGCCATGCGAACCACTCGCTTTTCTGGACGATTTTGTCGCCAAATGGCGGCGGCGAGCCGACGGGTGAGCTGGCTGACGCCATCAACAAAAAATTCGGCAGCTTCACCGCGTTCAAAGACGAGTTTTCGAAAGCAGCGGCCGGCCGTTTCGGTTCCGGTTGGGCATGGCTTGTTGTGAACAACGGCGAGCTGGAAATCACAAGCACGCCGAACCAAGATTCGCCGATTATGGAAGGCAAAACGCCGATTCTCGGCTTGGACGTTTGGGAGCATGCGTACTACTTGAAATACCAAAACCGCCGTCCGGAATACATTGCCGCATTCTGGAACGTCGTCAACTGGGACGAAGTGGCGAAACGGTACAGCGAAGCGAAAGCAAAATAATGAACAAAGCGGGGCGAAACAAAACGCTCCGCTTTTTTTTCGACGAAGGGGGCAGGCAAAGGGAGCGGTTTTCGTTGCGCCGGGTGCATAGAGGCGGCAGAAATGGCCACACTACCCGATAGATGAAAAGGGGAGTTTGCAATGGCATTTTTCCAAAAACTAACCGGCCAAGAACAAGTGAACCGCGACCTGTTGCTTTTGCTTTGCATCGGCGGGTTTTACGCGCTCGGTGTTTCCCTGTCGAACACGTTTGTCAACATTTATTTGTGGAAACAGACCGGCGATTTTCGCGATTTGGCATTGTACAACTTGGCGGTCGTCACGATGCAGCCGCTGACGTTTATCGTTGCCGGCCGTCTGGCGAAACAGATCGACCGCATTCTCGTTTTGCGGCTTGGCGTGTCATGTTTAGCCGTTTTTTTTGTCACGGTTTTGCTGGTCGGCTCCCGCGCCCATCAATATTTGCTCGTTCTCGGCGCGCTGCTCGGCGTCGGCTACGGTTTTTACTGGCTCGCTTTTAACGTGCTGACATTTGAAATTACCGAACCGGAGACGCGCGACTTTTTTAACGGTTTTTTCGGGGTGTTGACCTCATCAGCCGGCATGATCGGGCCGATTGCCGCCGGTTATATCATCTCATCGCTTCATGGAGCGAAAGGGTATACGTTCGTTTTCTCGCTGTCGCTCGGCTTGTTTCTTGTCGCTGTGCTGCTCAGCTTTTTCTTGAAGCGCCGCGCGGCCGCGGGGAAATATTTATTTTTCCGCATTTTAAAGGAACGGAATGAAAACCGGAACTGGCGGCTCATTACGAACGCCCATTTTTTTCAAGGACTGCGTGAAGGCTCGTTCGTTTTTGTCATTTCCGTGCTTGTCTACGTCAGCTCCCATAGCGAATGGGCGCTTGGCAAGTACGGATTGGTCAATTCCTTCACATCGTTTATCGCTTATTACGTCGTCTCCCGGTTGATGAAGCGGGAATACCGGATGAAAGCCATTTTGTTGGGCGGTCTTTTGCTGTATGCAGCCATTTTTCTCATCGTCTTTCATCCTTCGTACCCGCGCCTTCTTCTTTATGCCGTCACGATTGCCATCGCTTATCCGATTTTGCTTGTTCCGTACTCATCGTTGACGTTTGACGTGATCGGGAAAAGCTGGAAATCAGCGGAAGCGCGCGTCGAATATATCGTCGTCCGCGAGCTGTTTTTAAACGCCGGACGGGTGGCGTCGATTCTTGCTTTTTTGGCGGCGGTGGAGCTCTTTAACGAGCAGACGGGCATTCGTGTGCTGATGTTTGTATGCGGCGCCGGGCATTTGATCATTTATTGGTTCGTCCGCCGCATCCGCTTGACTGATGGCCATCCGGAGCGGGAGCGGCAAGGTCGGCTTTTGCTTCGGCCGAAGCTGGCCAATGAACGGGGCGGCCCGACAGCATAAAAGTCGCCCATGTTTTTCCCTAGCCAACCCCTTCTTTTTCTTTTACAATAGGGGGGAAAGGAGGGCCGGGGGATGAAACGGAAGAAACGGGCACAAGTGCCGATTCGGTTGAACATTTTGTTTTTCTTTGTCTTCTTGTTGTTTTCGGCGCTGATTTTGCGCCTTGGCGTCGTACAAATCGTCTACGGTGAAGATTATCGGCGCGAAGTGGAGCGGACGCAGGATGAAATCGTCAGCACGCCGGTGCCGCGCGGCAAAATTTACGATCGATTCGGCCACGTGATCGTCGACAACACACCGCAAAAGGCGATTACGTACACGCGCTCCAAAACGACACAGCCGGAAGAAATATTGGACATAGCAAGGAAACTCGCCCAATACATCGACATTCCGGATGCAGAGGAAAAAGTGACGGAGCGAGACATGAAAGATTATTGGATTTTGACCCATCCGGAAGAAGCCAAAAAGAAAGTGAGCGAACAAGAACGGAAAAAGCTCGCTGACCAAGGGCTGACACAAAAAGAGATCGACAAAAAGGTGTATGAATGGACGCTTGACCGCATCACCAAGCAAGATTTGGCGCAAATTTCGAAGTCGGAGCTTGAAGTGATCGCCATTAAACATGAGATGGAGAGCGGCTACGCCTTGACGCCGCAGACGGTCAAAAGCAAAGGGGTGACCGACCGCGAATATGCGGTCGTCAGCGAACACTTAAGCGAGCTGCCTGGCGTCAATACGACCGTGGACTGGGACCGGAAATACGTGTATGACAATACATTCCGCTCCGTGCTCGGCAGTGTGACGGAAGAAGATGAAGGCGTTCCGCGCGAGCGGCTCGACTACTTTTTGGCCCGCGACTACAGCCGCAACGACCGCGTTGGCAAAAGCTATTTGGAGATGCAGTATGAAGAAGTGCTGCACGGCAAAAAGGCGAAAGTGAAAAACGTGGTCGACAAGTCGGGCCGCGTCGTTTCGGTTGAGGAAGTGTACCCGGGCGAGCGCGGGAAAGACCTTGTGCTGACGATCGATGCCGAATTGCAACAAAAAGTCGAAGAGATCATTCAGCAGGAGATTTTGGCGACGAAGCGCAAAGGCCGGTCGCCGCTCTTGGACCGGGCGTTTGTCGTCATGATGAACCCGAAGACGGGCGAAGTGTTGGCGATGGCCGGCAAGCTTCTTCAAGATGGCAAATTTGTCGACTTTGCCATCGGCAACATTACGTCTGCTTATGCGATGGGATCGACGGTGAAAGGGGCGACCGTGCTCACCGGCTTTCAAACCGGGGTGCTTCATCCGAATACGTATATTAAGGATGAGCCGTTATACATTAAAGGTACAGAACCGAAAAAGTCATGGAAAACGATGGGGACGATCAACGAGCTGACGGCGCTCAAGCAGTCATCGAACGTCTATATGTTCAAAACAGCGATCGCCATCGGGGGTGGTGTGTATCGTCCGCACGCGCCGCTTCGCATCAATCTAGAGGCATTTACGACGATTCGCCACTATTTCAGCCAATTCGGCCTTGGCGTGAAAACAGGCATCGATTTGCCGAACGAACTTAGCGGCTTCCAAGGCCGAGGCACGCGCGGCGGATTTTTGCTTGACTTAGCCATCGGCCAGTATGATATGTATACGCCGATGCAGCTGGCGCAATACGTCTCGACGATCGCCAACGGCGGCTACCGGATGAAGCCGCAGCTCGTCAAAGAAATTCGTGAGCCGTCCATTGACGGAAAAAAACCTAGCCGCGTCATCAAACGGTTCGAGCCGATCGTGTTAAACCGCGTCGATATGAAGACGGAATACATTGAGCGCGTGCAGGAAGGGTTCCGCCGTGTGATGCAAGAGCCGGGCGGAACGGCGTATGCGTATTTCGCCGGCGCTCCGTACAAGCCGGCCGGAAAAACAGGGACGGCTGAAGCGTTTTACGACGGGCCGATCAAAAGCCGCCGCAATGCCTCGACCAACAATTTGACGCTTGTCGGCTATGCGCCGTACAACGATCCAGAAGTGTCGTTCGCTGTTGTCGTTCCGTGGGCGACGCAAGGGGCAAGCGACGGCATTAACAACCGCATCGGCCGCCGTATTTTGGACGCCTATTTTGAATTGAAGGCGAAACGAATGGCTGGAGAGCCTGTTCAACCGCCAGCCGACGGCACCGAAACAACAGAACAATCTTGATGCTGAAGCTGATTCGATAGGGAGAGCTCCTTTTGTCGGATCAGCTCTTTTTATGGCTCTTCACCACAACATGTACTTGACAAGCAATACAGCTTCCTGCACAAAGATTTGAAAAAAATCACGGATTTGTTGATTTTCCCTTACAAGCGTAAATAGAGTTCAGAAAAAATCAAGTACAACTTTTGGTGAAGAGCCCTTTTTATTTTTTAGCGGAAAGAGAAGCTATTGATGAAAAATAATGGATATTGGATATCTGGAGTTTACACAATCTTAACATTCTGTTTAAACCTTATTAACAGCGTCCATTTATGATAGGGCATGTAAGGAAAAACTAGGACATGTAAAAGAAAACAGTCAGGGGGAAAAGCGATGAGCAAATGGAAACGGCTGATGTTGTCGAGTTTGCTTGGCGGAACAATGATGATTGTTGCCGCCTGTGGAGGAGGAAATGGAGCGCAGGAAAACGAGGCGGACAGTGGATCCGCAACGAAAGAGCTGTCCGGTGAAGTGATCATGGACGGTTCCTCGACGGTATATCCAATTGCGGAAGCAGCTGCTGAAGAATATATGATGGAACAGCCAAACGTCAAAGTTTCCGTCGGTGCTTCTGGAACGGGAGGGGGATTTGAGAAGTTCACGAAAGGGGAAACCGATTTTTCGAACGCCTCTCGTCCAATCAAAGAGGAAGAAAAACAGGCAGCTGCCGACAACGGCATCGAGTTCCAAGAGTTTCAGCTTGCCTATGACGGTCTTTCTGTTGTGGTCAATAAAGAAAACGATTGGGTTGATTACTTGACGGTGGATGAGTTGAAAAAAATGTGGACGGAAGACGGCACGGTGAAAAAATGGTCGGATATCCGTCCGGGCTGGCCGGATGAGGAAATCAAGTTTTTCTCGCCTGGTCATGATTCTGGGACATATGACTACTTTGATGAAGTGATTCTGGAAGGAAAAGAACTGGTCAAAACGGCTCAACTTTCGGAAGACGACAATATCCTCGTTCGTGGGGTTGAAGGGGATCAATATGCGATCGGCTACTTCGGTTATGCGTATTACTTGGAAAATAAAGATAAGCTGAAAGTGGTTCCGATCGATGGCGGCAACGGGCCAGTCGAGCCGACAAACGAGACGATTGAAACCGGGAAATACACCCCGCTTTCGCGGCCGCTGTTTACGTATGTGAACGTCAAATCGTTGAAAGAAAAGCCGCAAGTGTATGACTATATGGAATTTTTGCTGGAAACAGCCGGGGACTTGGCGGAAGAGGTCGGTTACGTCCGCCTGCCGGAGGAAAAGTATAAAGAACAGCTTGAAACATTGGAAGGATTGAAATAGGTTTCGTTAGGCCGGCGACAAGGGGTGTCTGTCGGCCTAGACTTGTGACTGCGGTTGGAATAAGTCGGAAAGGAGTTTTCGTTTTATGGGGGTTCCAACGAAGAAAGAACAGCAGTTCTCGGTTCGGGAGATGATCGTTGAAAACCAAGCGCGGCAACATTGGACGAAAAGGATGGAAAAGCTCGCGCCGAAGTTCCTCTTTACATTGGCGGCACTCTCCGTGCTCGTAATGCTCGGCATTTTGTTTACCCTTCTTTTTGAGACGATCGAATTTTTCCGCCGTGTATCGATTGTTGAGTTTGTCACAAGCAAAGAGTGGCTTCCGTGGAATGAGGAACACGGATCGTTCGGAGTCGCTCCGCTTGTGACCGGCACGCTGCTGACGACCGGTATCGCTATGCTTTTGGCTGTTCCGATTGGGCTCGCTTCGGCCATTTACTTGAGCGAGTATGCGTCGGAGCGGACGCGCCGAATCATCAAGCCGGCGCTCGAAGTGCTTGCCGGCATTCCGACGATCGTGTACGGGTTTTTTGCGTTGACGATCGTGACGCCGTTATTGCAAAAGGTCATCCCGGATCTAGAGATTTTTAATGCGCTCAGCCCGGGGCTCGTCATGGGGATTATGATCATTCCGATGATCGCCTCGCTGTCAGAAGACGCGATGAGCGCAGTGCCAAACTCCATTCGCGAAGGCGCCTTGGCCCTTGGCGCGACAAAGTTTGAAGTAGCGCTTAAGGTCGTGCTTCCTGCCGCCGCTTCCGGAGTGATTGCCTCATTTATTTTAGGCATTTCCCGGGCGGTCGGTGAAACGATGATCGTCGCGGTGGCTGGCGGATCATCGCCGGAGTTTACGTTTGATGTTACGCAATCGATTCAAACATTGACCGCTTACATCGTCCAGGTGACAACCGGCGACGCCGGCTATGGGACGACGATTTATTACAGCATTTACGCTGTCGGGATGACGCTCTTTATTTTCACGCTGCTGATGAATATATTGGCGCAATACATTTCCCGCCGATTGAGGGAGGAGTATTGAACACATGGAAAACAAATTGGACAAACCGCTCGTTTGGAGACGAATGAAAGGAAGGCTGGTGCAAAACGCCGTCTTGCAAGCCATTTTTTTTGCTGCTACGATTTTTGGACTCATTGTTCTCGCATTATTATTATCCCGTGTCATCATGCAGGCGATCGGCTGGCTCGATGGTGATTTCTTAAACAGCTTTCCTTCGCGCCGTCCGGAGGAAGCTGGGATTAAATCCGGACTGGTTGGCTCCCTTTGGCTGATGATGATTGTCGCACCGGTTTCGTTTATTTTGGGGGTTGGGACGGCCATTTATTTGGAAGAATACGCGCGCAAAAACCGTTTCACCGCGTTGATTCAAACGAATATTTCCAATCTGGCCGGCGTGCCGTCGATCGTGTTTGGCCTGCTGGGGCTTACGGTTTTTGTCCGTGAGCTTGGACTTGGGCGCAGTGTCTTGGCGGCCGGGTTGACGATGAGCTTGCTCATTCTTCCAGTGATCGTCGTCGCGGCCCAAGAGGCGATTCGTGCGGTTCCCCAGCAGCTGCGGGAAGCGTCGTATGCCATGGGGGCGACGAAATGGCAAACGATTTGTCGGGTGGTGTTGCCGGCGGCGCTGCCGGGAATGCTGACGGGGGCCATTTTGGCGTTTTCCCGCGCTATTGGGGAGACAGCTCCGCTTGTGGTGCTCGGCATCCCGACGTTTATCGCCTACCTGCCGGGCAGCGTACTTGATACGTTTACCGCTATGCCGTTGCAAATTTACAACTGGACAGGGCGGCCGCAAGAGGAGTTTCAGCATGTAGCGGCTGCCGGGATTATCGTCCTGCTCGTCTTTTTAATTTTGATGAATTCGGTCGCGGTATTGATTCGCAACAAGTTTCAAAAGCGGTTTTAACGCAAAAATTTCGGGGAAGAGCGAAAGGAGACCAATCAGATGATGGCAACAAACACAAAGAAAACAAAACTCTCACCGTTGGTCGAATCGTCTGCGGCAACGCCGGCGGTCGAAGATGTTGCAACAAAAGGCGTTGTGTACGAGACCAGGCGTGTTGATTATCCAATAAAATCCAAAGGGTATAGAAAAAAGAGCACCTTTCCTGTAGAATGTGAGTAGCAACACAAACAAACCCAGGAGGTGCTCTCTATGAACAAGCATACCACACTCCCGAATTTGATGCAAAAACTTGTTTCGGATGAAGAGATTCAACTGATTGCCGAAGCGGTTGGGTATCGTGATTCGTCTCGAACCTTTACGTTGCGCGAGTTGATTCACTTCTTCCTGCTGGCCGCCATGCATCAATGGAAAAGCTTTCGCCACGGAGCCGATGTGGGGCCTCTGTATGGATTGCCGCGATTCCATTATTCAACTGTATCCAAGAAAGCGAAAGAAGTTCCCTATGACATCATGAAACGCTTGTTGGCGTTGATCATTTCCAAGTGCAACCGCCAAACCCGCCGTTCGCTTCGGTTTCCCAAACCGCTTCGGGTGGTGGATTCGACGACCGTCACGGTCGGGAAAAACCGCCTCCCATGGGCTCCGTATCACGGCGAACGCGCCGGAGTGAAGCTGCACGTCGCGTATTCGCCGGAATCCTCGTTGCCGGCAGACGTGGTGGAAACCATCGGACTGCGTCATGATGGCCCGGTGGGAGAACAGTTGACGAACGCTCAACAAGTGCTGGTGGAAGACCGGGCGTATTTCAAAATCGAACGCCTCGATCGATTTGTGGAGCAGCATCAGCTCTTTGTCATTCGGATGAAGGACAACATCGAACTTCATCAGAAAAAAAGCTTGAACCGCCTTCCGAGCGCATCTTCATCGGTTCAAGCCGACTTCACGTGCCAGTTGGGAACGAAACAATACCGCTCCACCAAGCGTCACCGGGTAGTGATCTTTCGAGATGCGAATGGCCGCGACATTCGGGTCGTGACGAACCTCTTCCATGCGTCTGCGGAAACCATTGCCGACATGTACCAACAACGTTGGACTGTTGAGATCTTTTTCCGTTGGGTGAAGCAATATCTGAATGTCCCGACCTTGTTTGGCACGACGGAAAATGCGGTATACAACCAACTGTTTGCGGCGTTCATCGCGTATGTGTTGCTGCGATGGCTGTATGATCAAACCAAAAAACGGACGAACGTCTCTCTTTCCTTCATTTCGTTTGTTCGCCGTTTTTTCTCTGGGCAGCTTCCTCTCGATTGGAAATCCGGGATGGCCGCTGCTTTGTTTGAGTATGCCCAAATTTATGGAAGGCGTATGTCTAATTTTGGATAATCAACACTCGTGGTACGAGACAACAGATTTAAACTTATGGTATGGTGAACATCATGCGCTGAAGCACATTCATTTAACAATTTATGAAAATGAGGTGACGGCAATTATCGGGCCGTCAGGATGTGGAAAATCGACCTATATTAAAACGTTGAACCGAATGGTCGAGCTCGTGCCGAACGTCCGCATTGCCGGCCAGCTCGTCTACCGCGGGCGCAACATTTTTGACCCTTCCTATCCGGTTGAACAATTGCGGACACAAGTCGGCATGGTGTTTCAAAAGCCGAACCCGTTCCCGAAATCGATTTACGACAATATTGCGTACGGTCCTCGCATTCATGGCATCCGCAATAAAAAAGTGCTCGACGAAATTGTCGAAAAAAGTTTGCGAGGGGCGGCGCTTTGGGATGAGGTAAAAGATCGGCTGCACGATCATGCCTACGGGTTATCAGGCGGACAGCAGCAGCGATTGTGCATCGCCCGCTGTTTGGCGATTGAGCCGGACGTTATTTTAATGGATGAACCGACGTCTGCGCTCGATCCGATTTCCACGTTGAAAATCGAGGAACTTATTCAAGAATTGAAAAAACAATACAGCATCATTATTGTGACCCATAACATGCAGCAAGCGGCCCGCATTTCGGACAAAACAGCGTTTTTCTTGAACGGAGAAGTGATTGAATACGCAGAGACGAACAAGCTGTTTTCCAATCCGGCCGACCAGCGTACAGAAGACTACATTACCGGTCGTTTCGGATAAAAAACAAGGGAGGAAAGCCTGAAATGCGTGAAACGTTTGCTGATGACTTGCGAGCGCTGCACAACAAGCTGGTTGAGATGGGGCGGTTAACAGAAGTGGCATTGCAACAGGCGATTGACGCGTTTCAAACACAAAACAAACATTTGGCGATGGCCGTCATTGATGGAGACGGCTCGATTGACAAGCTCGAAGAAGAAGTGAACGACTTTGCGTTGTGGCTCATTGCGAAACAGCAGCCGGTCGCGACCGACTTGCGCCGCATCATCGCCGCGATCAAAATCGCGGGCGATATCGAGCGGATCGCCGATTTGGCCGTTAATGTCGCCAAGGCGTGCATCCGCATCGGCGGCGAGCCGTTCGTCATCGACATCCGCTCGCTAGTGTCGATGCACCAATTGGCG
Source organism: Geobacillus sp. FSL K6-0789 (assembly GCF_038593135.1). Taxonomy (NCBI): domain Bacteria; kingdom Bacillati; phylum Bacillota; class Bacilli; order Caryophanales; family Anoxybacillaceae; genus Geobacillus; species Geobacillus sp. FSL K6-0789. Next base: position 2,103,639 of record NZ_CP151966.1, on the reverse strand, counting down.
GCAGACATGGTATCGGCGGCTATGACGGCGTACGATCGGGAAGATGCATCGCTGGCTGCACAAATTGCCGATATGGATCGTCAGGTTGACGAGCGGTACGGGGAGATGATGAGAGCGCTGCTTGAGATGGAGAAAACAGATAAAGAGGCGCTGGCGCAAATGAACGTGCTGGCTCTCGTCGCCCGGTATATTGAACGGACGGCGGATCATGCGACCAATATCGCCGAGCATCTCCTTTATCTCGTCAAAGGGAAGCATTATGATTTGAATGATTGATGCAAATACAAAGAAGGAGGCAGTCTTTTCATCATTTGCCTCCTTCTTTCCGTTATGGTTTAGCAATCAAGCGGCTGATCGCCGCATAATCCATATCGCTTCGCACGTTATAGGCGCCGGGGCGGATCGAGCGCGTCAGCCCGTGCTGTTGCAAATACTCGCGAAACGTGCGAGCGCTTTGAATAATGCCGGCATCCTCAAGCTCTTTGGCGAACGTTTCCGGAGTGTCGCCTTTTTGGATGACAAGGCGGTATATGTATACTGTTTTCGCCGGTTGCGCAGCCGGCTGTTCAGCCGACGTTTGCCGGCCGCGGCGAAGTTGATCGTATTCGCTTTTCGCAATGGCAACAAGCCCGCGTTGTTCGAGAAACGCTTGCACTTCCGCTTCCGTCGGCGCATCGGGGGCGGAATGATAATACGAGACGCCGATGAATGACGTGGCAACAAGCAGGCCGAGAGCAAAGGCGCGCATCGTCCGTTTCTTCATCGCAGCAATCTCCTCACGATCCGCTCGACCTCGGCAACCGTCAAACCGGTCTCTTGCGCAATCTCTTCGAGCGGAAATCCTTGTTTATGCAAAAAGAAGATGCGCCGCTCGGTGTCGGAAAAAGGACCGCGGCGGGGCGGGCGCCGGCGCTCAGGGATGAGCAGTTCCTCCTCGATGACTTGCAGCCGTTTTTTCATTTGATACGTTTCTTGCGCCAACGAGACAGCCAGCTGGTCAATTTGTTCTTCAAGCGGCTTCCATTCGTCTTTGGCGAAAAAGGAAAGGACAAGCAAAAGAATCGATAAGGCCGCCAAGGCGATGATCGTGTATTCTACCATCATGAATCCCTCCTCTTTTCACTATATCATATCGCATTCTATTTGTGGCCGGTCTTGTGGAAAAAGATAAAATGGAGGGAAATGAAATTTAGAGGTGGAAATCGTCGCAGAAAAATGCTATCATAGAAAGGTCTGATTATATAAAGCACGTTTGGAGGGAAAAAGGATGCGTGTGAACATTACACTGGCATGCACAGAATGCGGCGAACGCAACTATATTACGTCCAAAAATAAACGCAACAACCCGGAACGTCTTGAACTGAAAAAATATTGCCCGCGGGACCGCAAAGTTACGTTGCACCGCGAAACGAAGTAAGCAGTAGGAACGCCATTCCTGCTGCTTTTTTATCTTTCGGGCAGAAAGGGGAGCGACGATGGACCGCAAACGGGAACTGCGCCGTCATATGCTCAGCCGGCTTCGGCAGCTTCCGGCGCCTGAAAAACGAGTTTGCGACCGGCAAATTGCCGGTTATTTATATCAATGGACGCCGTGGAAACAAACCCGGGCGATCGCCATCACGGTGGCGCGGGAGACGGAAGTGGATACGGCGCCGATCATTGAACAAGCTTGGAGGGAAGGAAAAAAAGTCGGCGTGCCAAAATGCGACCCAGCGGCGAAAACGATGACGTTTCGGCGGATCGTGTCGTTTGCCCAGCTTGAAGAGGCGTATGCCGGGCTGCTTGAGCCGATCGAGGAACAAACGACGGCGATGGATCGCGAGGAGTTTGATCTCATTATTGTTCCAGGAGTGTGTTTTGCCAAAAATGGCTTTCGGATCGGCTACGGCGGCGGGTATTATGACCGGTACTTGCCGGGGGCGGCGGCAGTGACGGCGGCGCTTGCCTATTCGTTTCAAGTGGTGGACGACATCCCAGCAGAAGAACATGACGTGCCGGTAGAGTTCATTATTACCGATAAAGGGGTCATTCGCTGTGAGCGGTGAATGGGCGTATATTGCTGCATCCGCCATCGCAGCCGGCGGCGGGTGGCTACTGCGCTTGCTGTCCGTCTCGGGAGCGGCGGCGACCGTTGTTGTCGGCGCCTTGGTTGGGTATGGTTTTTCATGGAGCGGGCTATGGTTGCTAGGATTATTTTTTGCCAGCTCCAGCTTTTTCAGCCATATCGGAAGGCGGAAAAAGGAGAAACTCGCCGAAAAGGTGGCAAAAGGGGGGCGGCGTGATGCGGTCCAAGTGCTGGCCAACGGTGGAGTGCCGGCTGCGCTCGGACTGCTGGCGGCGCTGCTCCCTGACCCGGTTTGGAACGAGCTGTTCGTCGTCGCGGTCGCGGCGGCGAACGCCGATACATGGGCGTCGGAAATCGGTGCCTTGAGCCGGCGTCCGCCGCGGACATGGCCGAGTTTTCAGCCGGTCGAGGCCGGCACTTCCGGAGCGGTGACGCTCCTTGGCACGGCCGCTTCCCTTGCTGGGGCGCTGTTCATCGCCGCCAGCGGCGCGTTGCTCCTTCCCGCTGCACCGTGGCTCCCCCTTGCACTGTTCGGCTGGTTTGGCAGCTGGCTGGATACATGGCTTGGCGCCGCCTGGCAGACCGTTTACCGCTGTCCGGTATGCGGGATCGCCACCGAGCGAAAACAGCATTGCGGGCGGATGACCGTTCAGGTGAAAGGATGGCGCTGGCTTGACAACGATGCCGTCAACGTCTTGTCGGCTGCCGGTGCGGTGCTTGCCGCCGCCCTTGTGCTGGGGCGTTAGGCCGTCTGCTTCATAATTAAGGGGAAAAAGGGAAAAAGAATAACGAGCATGTCATATTGATGAAGGGGGAACACCAATGAACAAATGGTCGTACTCGCTGTTGGCGGTCGCAGCCGGATGGCTCACCTATCGTTATCGTTACCGAATGGCTGACTGGGCGTTGCGCATTCCGCCGCTGCGAAAGCAGCTTGTTCGCTTTGCGCTCAACATTCCGGCGGTGCGCAACGCGGTTGTGTCGCAAATGTTGCGCTAGAGAGGCGGTGGCCGGCTGGCCGTTTTATGATGCCGCGAACGGGAAGCTGGCCACCCTTATCGTCGATTTCAAAGCGGGCGGGGGGGAAAAAGCGCGCCTGGGGCGGGAACGGCACAGCCTCCCTCTGGCTTGCGCTGGATCATCCAGACAGCCGGAGCTTTGCTGTCCGCTGGGTTCGGCCTGCTGGAGAAAAGGAGAGAAGAACATGGTTGGAACGATGGATGTATTGTTTTGGCAGCTTGTTCATCTTTTGCTTCGCGGCGGTTACCGCATCGCGCGGATGGCCGAACGCGGGGATGAAGTATGGCTCGAATCGGCCCGCTGGCGGCGGCCGACACTCATCCGCCTCGTCCGCGCCGATTTCGACTGGAGTCGGTCGTTGCGTCTTGATATGGAATATACGTGGCAATTCATTCGGCGGATGGACGGACGGGCAACCGGCAGAGGAGGCCGGGTTGTCAACGTATACATCATGGCGTATCCGCCGGTTGATGACTGGGAGTTTCTCATTGACGAACCGCTGCCGCTTTTAGGGACGGGCGATGGCGCGTTTCATACGCTTCTCATTCATAGCGGCAACATCAATGACATGCTGCCGCGGCTCGAGGAGATGACCGGGGCGACGCTCCGCCCGGCTCCATCTGCGGAAGAGGAAGACCCGTTCGCCGCCGCCGAGCGTTTCAAACATCAAGTGCTGACGGAATGGCGCCGTCAACGGGAGGAAGAGCGGCGCATTTTTGAATACGGCAGGCCGGTGTTCACTCGGCTGCTGATGATCGTGCAAGTCGCTATGTTTTTTGTTCTCGAGTGGAGCGGCGGCAGCACGGACCCCAACGTCTTGATCCGGTATGGCGCCAAATTCAATCCGCTCATTGAGGCGGGGGAATGGTGGCGATTTTTGACGCCGATGTTTTTGCATATCGGGTTTTTGCATTTGTTGACGAACACGTTTGCGCTGTATTATTTAGGGACGACGACAGAGCGGTTGTACGGTTCGCTTCGCTTTTTGATCATTTATGCAACGGCTGGTTTTTTCGGAACGCTGTCGAGCTTTTTGTTCACTCCATCGATTTCGGCCGGGGCGTCCGGCGCCATTTTCGGATTGTTTGGGGCACTTCTTTATTTTGGGACGGTTTACCGGCATCTATTTTTTCGGACGATGGGCATGAACGTAATCAGCTTAATCGTCGTCAACCTGCTGTTTGGCCTGCTTGTTCCCGGCATTGACAACGCCGGCCATATCGGCGGGCTTGTCGGCGGCTTTCTGGCAGCGGGTGCTGTCCATTTGCCGAAGCAGACCGCTTCGGGGCGGCAGGCCGGCGCATTGGCCGCCGCGTTGTTATTGGCAGCGTCCGGCTTATGGCTTGGTTTCCGCTAAGGAACTTGGATGAGCATGACTTTGTCTCCATTTTTCGCTTCAAGCAAAACAAGGATTTGACCGTAATCTTTCCGGATCAAAATAAGCGGCACCGTGCTGCCGATCGGCGAGAGGATGGAGCCATCCTCTTTTTTTATGCCGAGAACGTATGACTTATAGATCCCCTCCCATAGGCGGCCGATGATCGTCTGTGTTTTTGTCATCGACAAGCCGGGCAGCGGTTGTTCCGTATAAGCGACAAGCTCCGGCAAATAAAGGGCGTAGTAGTCTTCTTTCGATAGCGAAAAATGGGAAAGCAGCTCGTCCGCCTTATGGCGGAGAAATTCGTTCGTTGCCTTGTTCAAGACGCGCTGCCATTCGCGCTCGGCGTCCGTTTTCGGCCGGCGGAATGATGCGAGCGGATGGTATGGCGAGTCGATGACATACAAATACGCGCTTGACATCGTTTGGCTGCTTGTGATCGTTTCGCCCTTGTGCAGTTCACCATGATGGAACGAAATGGCTTGGAAAAAACGGCTGTCATGCATAATTGCTGTTTTTTCCATAGCGATCGTTCCGGTGTTCGTCTCCCATCGGGACAATACATCAACCAATCGGCCGTCAGCAAACAGCAATGAAACGTCTTGCCGCAAATAGGCGCGGCGATTCAGCGTGGAGATAGTGGACCAACGCAGCGAATAGCGCCCGCGCTCTTTGTTTGTTGCAAGCGCAAGAGTGGTTTTCGCTTCGGTGAACACCGCCTCGCGGTCAAGCGGGAAAAATTTAATCGTTTCCTCGGTGCGCTGACGCTCCCACCACGAAAACAGCGCAGCTATAGCGGCGAGAAAAAACGCTGCTCCTACGGCGGCCAACAACCATCGTCTCATGGCATCCTCCCTGAGCGGACAAGTTTCCACCAATATATGCATAGAAAGGGACATTTATGTATGAATTTCCTGCTGGTTGTCTATGATGGGGAGTATACAGTAACACGAGATGCAGGGGGATGGCGATGGACAAACGTGTGCCGAAACGGCCAGCTTCATGCCGTCTCCAAGACAATGCGGCTTACTTAGCCGAGCGGCTTGGGGTCGGCAAAAGCTTTGATGTCATTCGCCTCGACGTCGAGTATGGCGGCCGGGCGATGGCATTGTTTATGATTGACGGGTTTGTGAAAGACGATATTTTGCATTATTTAATGAGAAATTTGTCCCATCTAGACGAGAGCGAACTGGACGCTGATCCGCTCGAAAAACTGTTAAAAAGGCATCTTCCTTATGTAGAAATCGGGCAAACGAACGATCTCGAGGAGGCGGTCGCCGCCGTGCTTTCCGGACCGACGGCACTCGTCGTTGATGGCGTGGATCGCATCCTTTTAATTGACGCCCGCACCTATCCAGTGCGCGGCCCGCAGGAGCCGGACACTGAGCGGGTAGTGCGCGGGGCGCGCGACGGGTTTGTGGAAACGATCATCTTTAATACGGCTCTCATCCGCCGCCGCGTCCGCGACCCGTCGCTGCGGATGGAGTATGTACAGGTGGCGCGCCGCTCGAAAACGGACATTTGCATTTGCTATATTGAAGAAATTGCCGACCCGGAACTTGTCCGCCGCGTCCGGCAGTCGATTTCCGCCATCGATACGGACGGGCTCGTGATGGCGGAAAAGACGGTTGAAGAGTTTATTTCCGGGCGGCATTGGAACCCGTACCCGGTCATTCGTTATACGGAGCGTCCTGATACGGCGGCCGCCCATTTGTACGAAGGGCATGTGCTCGTCATCGTTGACGGGTCGCCAAGCGTCATTATCACCCCGGCAACGTTTTGGCATCATTTGCAGCATGCCGAAGAATACAGGAACAAGCCGATCGTCGGGGCGTATTTGCGGCTCGTTCGCTTTTTGGCTGTCTGGGCGTCGGTGTTTTTGTTGCCGCTTTGGTATTTATTGATGACGGAGCCGAAACTGCTGCCGGGGCCGCTGCAGTTTTTAGGAAAGGCGAAATTAGGCGATATTCCGCTTTTTGCTCAAATTTTGATGATCGAAATCGGCATGGATATGCTGCGAATGGCCGCCATTCATACGCCGTCCTCGCTGGCGACAGCGCTCGGTTTGGTGGCGGCGCTTATGATCGGCGGCATTGCCGTGGAGGTCGGCCTCTTTTCCAACGAAGTGATTTTATATTTCTCGGTTGCCGCCATCGGCACGTTTGCGACGCCAAGCTATGAGATGAGCTTGGCGAACCGGCTCGTCCGCATTGCTTTGCTCATTTTGTCGGGCCTGTTCGGCCTGTACGGCTATGTGCTCGGCCTTACCGTTTGGATCATCTCCTTGGCCCGGATGTCGTCGTTTGGCATCCCGTATTTATGGCCGTTTATTCCGTTTTCTTATCGGGCGATGCGCGATGTGCTCATCCGCTCGCCGATGCCGCTGAAAAACCGGCGACCGGCGATTCTTCACCCGCGCGACCCTGACCGCTGACGCAGGTGCTGATTTTTAGCGCCTGCGTTTTTTGTCTTGACGGCTGCGGATATTTGCCGATACACTAAAAAGGGAGAAAAGGAGAATCGATGACGATGAAGACAGTATACGATGTGCAACAGCTGCTCAAACAGTTTGGCACGATCATTTATGTCGGCGACCGGATCGCCGATTTGGAGCTGATGGAGGAGGAAGTGAAAGAGCTGTACGAGTCTCAGCTCATCGATGTCAAACAATTGCAGGCTGCGTTATTTGTTTTGCGGCAGGAAGCGCAAATCGAGCGGGAAAAACGAATGAGAAAAGGATGAGGGAATGGCGATGGAACAATGGTTGGTAGGCATCGATCTTGGCGGCACGACGACGAAGATGGCGTTTATTACAGAAGACGGAATTATTGTACACAAATGGGAAATTCCAACAGACACGTCCAACCGCGGCGAACGGATCGTCGCCCATATCGCCCGGTCGTTGGATGAAACGCTCGCCCGGCTTGGCGGAACGAAAGAACAGCTGCTCGCCATCGGAATCGGCGCCCCCGGGCCGGTTCAGGAAGAAACAGGAATGCTGTATGAAGCGGTCAATCTAGGATGGAAACACTACCCCTTAAAACGACAGCTCGAAGAAGAGACAGGGCTGCCGGTGGCCGTCGACAATGACGCGAATATCGCCGCCCTCGGCGAAATGTGGAAAGGGGCCGGGGGAGGGGCGCGCCATTTGCTGTTTGTGACGCTCGGCACCGGCGTTGGCGGCGGCGTAATCGCCAACGGGGCCATCGTGCGCGGGACGAACGGCGCCGGTGGAGAAATCGGCCATATGACGATGGTTGCAGACGGCGGCGCGCCGTGCAACTGCGGCAAAACGGGCTGTTTGGAAACGATTGCGTCGGCGACCGGCATTGTGCGGATTGCCGGCGAAAAGCTGGCTGCCAGCGAGCGTCCGAGCGCGCTCCGCGGCGGCGATGTCACCGCCAAAGCTGTGTTTGACGCCGCCAAAACGGGGGATGCGCTCGCGCTTGAGGTTGTTGAGGAGGTGACGCGCTATCTCGGTTTGGCGTTGGCGAATGCGGCTAATGTGACCAATCCGGAGAAAATTGTGATCGGCGGCGGTGTCTCGAAGGCGGGGGCACTGCTCGTTGAGCATGTCGCCGCCCATTTCCGCCGCTATGCTTTTCCGCGTGTCGCCGCCGGAGCGGAGATCGTGCTGGCAACGCTCGGCAATGACGCCGGAGTCATCGGCGGCGCCTGGTTGGCGAAATCGCTCATCGGCGCCTAAACCGCAACGGCTTGCTCCCTTGCTGGAGCAAGCCGTTGTTTTCATTTTTTGGCGCCTGCCGCATATGTTGAAGGTAGAAGAAAGGGAAGGGGAGATGGCGCATGCGCGTCCAAGCATGGCCTGGCGATACGCTTGAAAAATACGGGCAATGGTTTTCAGTGCCGACGGAGTTGATTGTAGACGCCAATCCACATGTCGACAAAGGAAGGCTGCGTCCCGGACAGACAGTCGCTATTCCGGGATATGGCGTCATCGAGTCATGGGAAACACTCTCCCGCAGTCTATCGCTGCCGATCGAGGCGTTGCGGCGGATGCCGGGGGCGATGGCGGTCATTGACGGAACAGCGCCGCTGCCTATGCGGATCGCCGCTCCTGTCGTTCGCAGCGTCCGGCCGTACGATTTTGCCGCTTTGACGGAGGATATTGACGCGATCGTCCGCCATTACCCGTTTGTGCGCCAGCGGACGATCGGATACAGCGTGCTCGGTTTGCCGCTTGTTGAGCTGCAAATCGGCCGCGGCCCGGTGCGCGTCCATATGAACGGATCGTTCCATGCCAACGAATGGATTACAACGGCAGTATTAATGGCGCTCATCGACGACTATGTGCGGGCGCTTGTCAATGACGACATGTTGGCCGGCCGCCGGGTTCTCGAGTATTACCATAAAACGACTCTTTCCGTCGTGCCGATGGTCAATCCCGATGGCGTCAATCTTGTGTTGAACGGTCCTCCCGAGAAGGAGCCGCACCGGAGTGAAGCCATCCGCATTAACGGTGGGGCCGCTGATTTTTCCCAGTGGAAAGCGAACATTCGTGGCATCGACTTAAACAACCAGTTTCCGGCCCGCTGGGAAATTGAACAGGCACGCAAACCGCCAAAGGGACCGGCGCCGCGTGATTTTCCCGGCTTCGCCCCGCTCACCGAGCCGGAGGCGAAAGCGATGGCAGCGCTGGCTGAAGAAGGGGATTTTGCAATGGTTGTTGCGTTTCATACACAAGGAAAGGAGATTTATTGGGGGTACGAAGGATTGGAGCCGCCAGAAGCGGAGGCGGCCGTCAAGGCGATGGCCGAAGCGAGCGGATACCAAGCGATTCGCTATATTGACAGCCACGCCGGCTACCGCGACTGGTTCATTCAGACATGGCGGCGCAGAGGCTATACGGTCGAACTCGGAGAAGGGGTCAACCCGCTACCGCTCTCGCAATTTGCGCAAATATACCGCGACAGCCTCGGTTTGTTTTTGGCTGCGCTCGAAATGGCTTGAAGGCGGCGTTTGCGGAGAAATGCCGCATGGGCTGCCAATTGCATCGCAATGCTCTGAAAGGTGTGAAAAAACGCAAGAGGCTCCGTCCGCCTCTTGCGTTTTCAGTGTGTGCCTGTCGGAATGCCGTGGTGCAAAATCGTCATCACTGTAAACCAGCCGAAAACCGCCGCTGTGCCAAGCCCAAATAAAAATCCGAGCACATTTTTCTCGCGCAGCGTGCGGAGCATGCCGTAAAGGGCGAGCAACGTCACGAGCGCAAAAATAATGACTGTACCCATCCGTTTTACCCCCTTGTGAAACAGTATGTACAAGCGAGCTCATTCTTTTTCATTGTAATCTTTTTTTTTTCTTTTGTCGAGGTCTGTTCCGCATTTGCATGTTTCTCTTTCATCGGCGGGAGAAAAACGGTAAAATAAGGATAACGCTGACCATGCCAACGATAAGGAGGAGACGGTGATGGAATGGACGCGCATTCCTGTCGGCCCGATTCAGGCGAACGCCTACTTGTTGTCGGCCGCGGACGGTGCATGTGTCATCATTGACCCTGGAGCGGAAGGAGCAACGATCGTGCGCCGAATTGAAGAAAAGAAATTGACCCCGCTGGCGATTTTGCTGACGCATGCCCATTTTGACCATATCGGCGGCATTTCTGATGTGCTCGCCCGCTGGGATATTCCCGTGTATGTGCATGAAAACGAAAAATCATGGCTGCAAGATCCGGCGCTCAACGGTTCACTTTATTTCGGCGGTCCGGTCGTTGTCCGTTGCGAGCCGACATGCCTTACAGGGCGGACGACGTTGACGATCGGTCCGTTTGTGTTTGACGTGCGGGAAACGCCTGGCCATTCGCCGGGCAGCGTCTCGTATTACTGTGAAGCCGCGCAGCTCGTATTTTCAGGCGATGCGCTGTTTGCCGGCAGCATCGGGCGCACCGATTTGCCGGGCGGCAACCACCAGCAGCTGTTGGCAAGCATTCACCGCAAGCTGTTGACGCTGCCTGAAGAGACGTTGGTTTTGTCCGGGCATGGACCGGAGACGACGATCGGCATGGAAATGGACACCAATCCATTTTTGCACGGGTTTTCTTGATTTCCCGACAGCCGCCGCACGGCAGGGCTTCCGGAGAGGGCATGGAAACAGGCAGACAGGCGTCTGCCTGTGAAGCCTGCAAAATAAAAAAACCCCTCTCAGCCGCGCCAAGAAGGGTTTTTGGGGGATGTTCTATCCATAATAATGGGAGGGGATATAGTTAAGCTACTACTGTAACCATATACCATTATTTTCACTATGTCAATAGTAAAAATAAAAAATTTAACTTCCCTCCGAAAGAAGTCTCCTACTTCTAAACGTGAAGGTGCGCCAGCACCAGTGAAAGTGGGAGATGAATTTCGGTTGGTGTTAGCCAACGAATATGATAGAATATGGCTAGAACGGACACCTTCGGAACGAAGGGAAGCGTAAAGGGTTCTTGTGTGTGGCTTACCGTTCAGCGAACACACACAAGTCGCTTGAAGCCCCCACCTCTAAGCGAAGCGTAGGTGGTGGGTAGTTCACGGAAGGAAACCATCATGGGACAACTGTACGAACAAATTGCCGCGGCGCCGGGAGGGCGGGTGTCATACGCCGATTATATGAACATGGCGCTTTATGACGCACAGGCGGGCTATTATATGCGCGAGCGGACGAAAATCGGCAGGAAGGGAGATTTCATTACGAACAGCTCGTTCGCTGCCGTATTCGGAAAAGCGCTTGCTTCGTTTTTCATTCGGATTGTCGAGCGGGGCGGCCTGCCGCCGGCGATTTGCGAGTGGGGGGCGGGGATGGACGTTTGGCGCTGGCGATATTGGAAGAATGGGAGAAAAAAAGCCCTGATACATACCGTGAGTTGTCGTATACGATCATCGATCAAAGCCTGTTCCACCGTCAAAGGCAGCGGGAAACGCTTCGCGCGGCTGCCGATAAAGTGGAGCAATATGACAACGTCTCTCGCTGGCTCGCCGAGCGTGGGCCGTTTTCTGGGATCGTATTCAGCAATGAATTTTTTGACGCACTCCCGGTTCATGTGATTGCAAAGGAACAAGGGATTCTTTATGAATGTTTCGTCGCCGCCCGTGACGGTCGGCTCGTCGAGGAAAAGGAGCCGCTTTGCAATTTGGATATTGCCCGCTACTTGGCTGAGCGCGGCCTCTCGCTTGCCGAAGGGCAGCGCTTGGAAGTGCCGCTCGCGGCAAGATCATTTTGGCTTGACATCGGGCCGCAGTTTCGCCAGGCGGTGATGGTGACGATTGATTATGGTTATACGGACGAACAGCTGCGGGCGCCGGCGCGGCGGCACGGCAGCTTGCGGGGTTATTTCCGCCATCGGCTCGTCCCCGACCCGCTTCACCGTCCTGGGGAGATGGATTTGACGGCCCATGTACAATGGGATGCCATCCGCTTGTACGCCCGGCAGACCGGGTGGGAGGAGGTGGCGTTTCTCCGCCAAGATCGGTTTTTGCTTGCTGCCGGTCTCTTGGACGAATGGGCAGTTTCCAAAAGCGCGGAGTTGTTTGCCCCGCCGAGCCGGGAAGACCGGATGCTTCGCGCGTTGGTCGCCGATGACGGCATCAGCCGTTTTTTCGATGTGCTCATCGGACAAAAAGGCGTGAAGCTTCCCATCCCGGACATTTGGGCGGCGCCGGAATTTTTGCCATAAAGACAAACAGGCAGAGAACGGGCTCTGCCTGTTTTCATTCGCCCATGCCGGGCACCATCATGAACGTCGTCCAGTATGTAAAAGCGGCAAAGAAAATCGTCAAATACGCCCCGAAAATGTAAATGTACATTCGCTCGGTCAGTTTCAAAAAGCCGACGAAAAGGAAAAACACGGTTTGGCCAAAGAAGATGAGCGATGTCGTATGCATATGGCCAAGATAAAACATGACGGCAAAAATGCCAGTCCAAAAAGCCAAGACGCGGAACATGCGATCCATTATGTATCCCTCCTTTTTGAGCAATCCATTGGTCTTTACTTATTATAATGTACAATGATTGGGAATGTAAATAACGCTTTCGGACAAGTGGTAAGAAATGATGCCAATGCCGGCCGTTGCTTGCTTCAGACAAAAAAGAAGGAAGGAGGGACGCTGTCACGGACGGATGATGGTGCGGTAGGCGCAGCGGTGGCTGCCTTCCATCATATTTTCCGTTTCCGTTACTTCAGCACCGGCAAACAGCGTCTCGACCATTCCCTCCAAAAAAGCGTGGTGCATGCCGCAGACGGTATCAGGTGCTTGCGCGGCGATTTCTTTGAACGGGCAGTTGAAAATATCGAGGTATAGCACTCCTTTTTCTTCATCATAGTGCAATTGCGGCAAAAATCCAGCCGCTTCGGCCGCCTCTTCCATTATGGCGATTTTGTCCGCCATGGTGAGCGCGCTCGCTGTGCCGTTATGCGGCAAACGGCTGGCGATGAGCTCACGGCCGAACCGCTTTCCTGTTTCACGCAACGCCTCGCTTCCAATGGGACCGAGTTTGGCCATCGTTTGAATGGCGATGCGGGCGAGGAGTTGATAATCGCGGAACGGAAAATACAGCCCGATCACTTCGTCGGACAGGCGGTACAGCCGGCTCGGCCGCCCGCCTTTTCCCGTTTTTTGCGTATCCGATACGACCATGCGAACGTCTTCAAGCTTCGTTAAATGCAAGCGGGCAACGTTTGGATGGATATGAAATTTTTCTGCGATTTCTTGAACAGAAACTTCGCGATGCACTTTTGCCATATATTCATAAATATGAAATCTTGTCGGGTCAGACAATACGCTTGTGATTTTCAGCGTTTGTTCCATTGGTTTCCCTCCTAAATGAATCATTGATATGGTTATTATAATGAAATCGTCCAAAGCGAGGAATGATTTTTGTCACTATTGGCAGTGAGTGGACTGACATTCAAAAAAATTTCACAAAAAAGCTGCGCCAAAAGCAGGATAACGACTCATGCTCGTCGAAATACAAAGCAGTCTGTCGAAAGGAGGGAATATGTGCTGAACGAGATCGAACAAACGGCAAACCGCCTTCTCGCCGAAGCGGTGCAGCGCCGCGCCTCGGATCTTCACCTCGTTCCGCGCCGCCGCGATGCCGCTGTTCGTCTTCGGCTTGATGGCATGCTTGTCGACGTTGGCGTGCTTTCGAAGGAAACGGCGGAACGTCTCATCGCCCACTTTAAATTTTTAGCCGGCATGGACATCGGGGAACGACGCCGTCCGCAAAGCGGCGCCATGGAAGTGGCTGAGTTTGGGGAAACGGTGTATTTGCGTTTATCGACATTGCCGACGCTCTACGATGAAAGCCTCGTCATTCGGCTTCTGCCGCAGCGCTTCTCTCTGCCGCTTCGCGAACTATCTTTATTCTTCCGCTCCACCGCACGATTATTTTCCTTCATGCAGCATCCGCAAGGGCTTGTGCTGTTGACCGGCCCGACGGGGTCGGGAAAAACGACGACCCTCTACACCCTTCTTGATCTTTGCCAAGCTGAAAGGCAACGCAACATCATCACGCTTGAAGATCCGATCGAAAAACAGAACGAACGATTGTTGCAAGTGCAAATCAATGAAAAAGCAGGCATCACATACGCCGCCGGGTTAAAAGCGGCGCTGCGCCATGACCCGGATGTGTTGATGGTCGGCGAGATCCGCGATCATGATACGGCGGCCATTGCCATCCGTTCAGCGTTGAGCGGCCATTTGGTCGTCTCGACGATGCACGCCGCCGATGCAGTCGGCGCCGTCTACCGGCTGCATGAATTCGGCATTCCGCTCGGCGATTTGGCCGAGACGCTGCTTGCCGTCTCTGCCCAGCGGCTTGTCGAGCTTTGCTGCCCGCTGTGCGGCGACGATTGCCATCCATCGTGCGGCCGTCTTGGACGACGCCGGCGCACGGCTGTTTATGAGTTGCTTTGCGGTTCAGCGCTGGAGGACGTGATTCGTTCCCTCTCCAATGGGAGAGGGAAGCCAAAGCGCTCTTATATGACGCTGGCGCGCTTGATCCGCAAGGGGATTGCGCTCGGCTACCTGCCCGTTCGCATGCTTGAGCTCGTCGGAGGGGGAGAAAGATGAAACGCAAAATGTGGCCGCTCGCTGAACAGGCGTTGTTTTTCACTCGGCTCGGCCGGTTGCTCGAGCGCGGTTACCCCCTTGGGCAAGCGCTTGAGTTTTTGGCCATTCAGGCTCCCACACACCGCCGGATGGAAGTGGAACGCTGTTTGCAGCAGCTGCGCGCCGGGCTGCCGCTGTTTGCGGCTGTCGAAGCGCTGTCGGTCGACCGCATGGCGGTTAACCTTCTCTTTTTTGCCGAACGGCATGGCGATTTACCGCGCGGCATGGCAGAGACAGGGGAAGCGCTGGCGCAAAAAGCGCGCTTCTACGAGCAGCTTCACCGCTTCAGCCGCTATCCGCTGTTCCTTCTTTCTTTGCTCATCATCATGCTCGTCTTGATGGAATGGTGGCTGCTGCCGCAGTTTGAACGGGCGGCGGCGGCGTTTTCTCCACAACGCGGGCACACCGCTTGGCTGCTTGCGGTGGTCGCCCATGCCCCTATGGCGATGGCGGCCATCGCCGTCTTGGCGGTGTTCTCTGGGCTGTTTTACACCGCTTATTTCCGCCGCTGGCCGGTCTCCCGAAAACTTCAATTCGCCTTGCGAATTCCAGGGCTTGCTTCGTTTCTGAGACTGTTCCTCACCTGCCTGACTGCCCGACAGCTCGGGCGCTTGCTGCAGGCCGGGTTGTCGGTTTATGATGCGCTCGGCGTGTTCAGCGAGCCGTCGTCCTGGCCATTTTTGCAAATGGAAGGCCGGCGCCTTCGCCACGGGTTGATGAAAGGGATGGCGCTTGACAGATTAATCGGCGCCGCCCGCTATTACGAACAAGAGCTGGCGCTTGTCATCCGCCACGGCCAGTCGAACGGCGAGCTTGGCAAAGAACTTGAACATTACAGCGAGTTTTTGCTGCAGATGATCGAAAAACGGGCCGAGGCTGCGCTGAAGCTCGTGCAGCCGCTTTTGCTGTCGGTTGTCGGGGCGCTGATTGTCGGCATGTATTTGGCCATTTTGCTGCCAATGTTTTCGATGTTGAACAGCTTGTAAAACAAGCGATAACTACATTTGTCGAGCGAGGAGGAATAGTTGTGAACCAAAAAGGGTTTACGCTCATTGAAATGTTGATCGTCCTGATGGTCATTTCCGTGCTGCTGCTCATTGCGATTCCGAACATTGCGAAACATAACAGCATGATTAACGAAAAAGGGTGCGAAGCGTTTCTGAACACCGTGCAGGCGCAAGTGAAGGCATACGAGATGGAACATAACAAAATTCCGACGGTGCAGGAATTGCTCGCTGGCCGCTATATCAAGTCGGACAAATGTCCGAACGGTCATGCCATCCAAATCAGCGCGAACGGCGATGTGAGTGAAAGTGGCTCGTAACGGCGGGTTTACGCTGCTTGAAATGCTGGTCGTTTTATCGGTCGTCCTTTTGCTGTCGGTGTTGGCTGTTCCGGCGTTCGGTGGGGCGGTGCGCCAGCAGGAGGAAGCGCATATGCTGGCCGTGCTGCGCGTCGACTTGTACAGCGCGCAGCAGCACGCCATCGCCCATCGGAGGAAGGTGTCCGTCTTTTTCAGCAATGGACGCGGTGAGTATAGGGCGGTCGAAGGAGGAAGCGGCCGGACAGTCGTTGTCCGCTCGCTTCCTGCGCCTTGGCGGTTTCAGCTCGGCACGCTCCGTAATCCGCTCATCTTTACCGATAATGGCAATATCGAGCAAGCGGGAACTGTTTGGGTGAAAAGCGGCCGGGGCAGCTACAAGGTGACGTTTTTGCTCGGGAAGGGGCGGTTTTATGTGCAAAAAATGTAGCCACGGATTTTTGCTCATGGAAGCGTTGTTCGCGTTGGCGCTGTTATGGACGGCGGCCGCCGTTTTTCTGCCTATGTTGATGCAAATGGAGCTTGAACGGAACAACCTCGCTCTTGAAGAACAAGCGCAGCGGCTGCTGGCCATTGCGCTGTATGAGGAGCCGCTTGTTGGTGAAACGAAGGCATCGATTGGGCGGACGGTGTTTCGGCTTCGGGCGTATGAGGAAGGAGGGCGGATGTGGAAAGTCTGTGTGCGTTGGAACGATTATGCCGGCCGCGAAAAAGAACGGTGCGGGTACAGCAAGCGATAGGAAGTAAGGAAGGCGGGTTTGCATTGCTTGAGGCATTGATGGCCTTGGCTGTTGCTTTAGCGGTGGCCGCGGTCATCCCGGCGCTGCTTGCTGTCCGCCCGCTCGCCGCAGAGCCGAGCGACGGATTTGCGCGCTTGGAATGGAGGCTGTTTTTGCAGCAGCTGCAAATCGAGTTGAATGAAGCGAAAAAATGGTCGACGGATGGCCGTGTGCTGTACTTACACAAATGGAATGGCGAGACGGTCAGTTTCTCGTTGGTTGCACCAAAAGCGGAACTGATTCGTCAAGTGAATGGAGCAGGCTACGAGACGGCGCTCCGCCATGTGCGGGCGGTGTCCTATCGCATCGGCGCCCATGGCTTGTTTTTGCAAGTGACAGCCGATGACGGCAAGGTGTGCGACGCGTTTGTGGCGCGGATGTTTTAGGCAAGGCGGCGCTAAGCCTGGAACGAAGCGAGCGCATCATTGAGGCTTTATGGCCTCATGCTTTGCGCGGTGTCGGCAAGGAGGAAAAGACGCAAGGGGGGAGGACAAATGGGCCGCCAAGATGGGGTGATTTTCCCGCTTGTCGCGGTCGTCGCGTTGCTGCTAGCGTTTTTTATGACGAATGCCGCACTTTTATACGAGGCGGAGCAGAAGGCGGCGCACGCCGTCCGGCAGGCGGCTGAGGCGGACGAGCTCGTGCAAATGGCGGTGTTTGATGTAAAGGAACAAATTGCAGCAACGGCTGCTGTGACAACGAAACAGGAAGGAAAGTGGACGTATCCGCGCGGGGAGGCGGTCTGCCGGTGGCAAAAGGAAACGGAGGCGAGCGTCCGGGTTTTCTTGACGGTTCGCTCGGCGGCCGGACTGCAGCGGACGGTCGCCTTCACCGTTGCCCTTCCATCGCTCGATATTACGGAATGGACGGAGCAAAACGGGTGAACTGCTCCGCCGGCCGAAATTCATCTCCCGCCTACTCATCGGGCTGTGCCATTTACGTTTCTTGAGGAGGGGACTTCTTTCGGAAAACGGTTAAAAAAGGAAAGATGAGGAAAAACTAAAAGAAAAAAGGGGGGGCTTCGATGGCAGTCAACGACTATGTCAAATTTGTCACCCAGCGGTTCGTCACGTATATGGATATGCCAAAAGAGGAGCGGGCGCGGCGGCGGAGCGCGCGCAAACAAGAGCGGCCGCCGCTCTCTTACCGCTTGTTCGGCATCGTGCCGCTTTCGCTCCGTTTGTTGTTTCGGCGCCGCCTGTAATGGGCGCCCGCTGGCTTGCAGCCGGCGGGCGTTTTTGATGGGGAGGGATGGCGGAATCCGCGCCGGGCTCAGGCGCAGGCTTTTCGCACGGCAGCTCACGATGTGCGAGGCAGCAAGTAAAACAGCCCGCCGTTAATGACGGAAACGGTGATGCGCGGCTTGTACTGTTTTTCAAGCGCTTCTTTCTCGATATAATAACACTCCGGCTTTTCTTCCGTCTCTTTGTAAAACTCATCAAGCAAAGCTAAATCGTCGGCCCAGCGCCGGCGCGCTTCCTCGGCCCATGCATGATCGTCGGCGGCAATGCGGCCGCGGATATATTGCTCGAGGCGGGCGATGCCGCTTGGCGGCTTAATGAGCGGCGAAATTGTAAAACAATAGTCCGGGATTTTCGGCGTCAGCCGGCGCGCGCGGAGCCGCTCGTGGAACGATTCGATGATCGTGCCGCTGATGAGATGAAGGCCGAGAGAGACGATGGCATCTTTTTTTCGGTCGCATTCGTAGGAAATGACAACGTTCATCCCAAGCCATGGATGAAGGGCGGCATGGCTGGCGAGCGGGGCGTCCGGCTCTTCGTACAAACGAATGAAGCTGCCGCGTTTTTGCGCCGAGCGGAACAGCTGATGCAGCCGCGGCGCCCCGAAATGAAGCCGGTCGCCTTTCAGCTTTTCCGTCCGTTCGCTCGGGCGGGTAATCAGCGTGAGCTGCATCGGCTGCGGGACGCCGCCCGTCCGTTCGATGTAATGCCAGTAAAACGGCCGGTTCATCAGCTCTTTATCCATTTCTGGCGTCAGCTGGACCGTCATATAGTCGTCATTCGCTTCCAACAACGTGCACCCGTTGGCGGCAAAATAACGCTCCACAAAACGACGGATTTCATGTTGCTGCATGCCGTTTGCCTCCTTCCTTTCCGAGCTGCTCCGCCAGCTCGATCATCGCGACGATGTTTTCCATTTTGATTTTCATCTCCCCTTCGCTCCGTGAATGAACGAAGGCGTCTTCGAAGTAGCGTTCCAAGTTGGCGAGGTTCATTTTCGCCAAAATGTCGTCCAGCTCGCCGACTACCCGCTCGAACAAGCGGATTTTCTCATAGAGAAGCGTTAAAATATGCTCTTCGACTGTCTGTTTGACGGCGAAGTTGTAAATGTAAACGTCATCTGTCTGCCCGAGGCGATGGACGCGGCCGATCCGCTGCTCAAGGCGCATCGGGTTCCACGGCAAGTCGTAGTTGATGACATAGCGGCAAAATTGCAAGTTGATGCCCTCGCCGCCCGCTTCGGTGGCGATGAACACTTGGGCGTGGTGTTTAAACAGTTCCTGCATCCAGTCTTTTTTGCCGCGCCGGAAGCCGCCGCGAAACGGGACGGATGAAATGCCGTGCTGTTTTAAAAACCATTGCAAATACAGCTGTGTCGCCCGGTATTCCGTAAAAATAATCACCTTATCGTTAATGGAGCGGATCAGTTCAAGCGCTTTTTCCGCCTTTGAATTCGTCGTGACGGCGTTGATTTTTTCCAGCACCTGCTCAAGCGCTTCAGGAATGGCTCCTTCGCATTTCTCCATCATATTTTTTATGGTTAAAAACAGCGCTTCACGGCTGCTGCACGCCTCGCGAAGCAGCGTAATGAGCGAAAACGAACCGGCGAACGGCTCATGGCGGAGCGCCCTCACTGCTTCGTACAGTTCGCGCTCTTCATCCGTAAACTCGATCAACACCGGCTCGACATGGCGCTTCGACCATTCGATCGGTGTATCGGCGCGGCGGTTGCGGATCATTACTTTGTTGACGAGCGCTTTTAAATGCTCGTTCGCCTGCACCGCCCTTGTTTTGCCGTATGTTTTGGCAAACTGCTCGGCGTTGCCTAAATGGCCCGGCTTCAAAAGTGAGACGAGGTTGAAGATTTCCTCAATCCGGTTTTGAATCGGCGTCGCCGTCAGCAACAAACAAAACTTCTTTTTTAAATTTTGCACAAACTCGTAGTTTTTCGTTTTGTTGTTTTTCAGTTTGTGCGCCTCGTCGATGATGATCATATCGTATGGCTGTTCGTAAATGATGGAGCGGTGCGGCTCCTTTTTCGCTGTATCGATCGAAGAAACCACAATGTCGCATTGTTCCCAGATGTAGCTCTTTTTTTGCTGGACGGCCGGGATGAAAAACTTTTCGTTCAATTCTTTCACCCATTGTGAAACAAGGGAGGCGGGAACGAGAATGAGCGCTTTTTTCACAAGGCCGCGAATCATATACTCTTTTAGGACGAGCCCGGCTTCAATCGTTTTGCCAAGTCCGACTTCATCGGCCAAAATCGCTTTGCCGTTCATCTCTTCAACGACGCGGCGCGCCACTTCGAGCTGGTGCGGGAGGATCGTCAAATGCGGCAAGTGCTTAGGCGCCTGCAGGCCGTCAAATTCCGGCACGCTTAAATGATGGGCTGCCTCTAACGCCAGCTCATACATTTCCCAGCTTGCCCACGGCCCGTCTTTTTCAATGCGCTCAAGAAATTCCTTTTTCCACGTCTCGTCCATTTCGATCGCAATGTTCATGTCCATCCCCTTCCCTTGTAACGAATGTTTATTCCGTAAAAACCCTCTTTGTTAGACAAAACAAGAACATTTTGATGACTAATTTCTATAAAAGTTCGATCATTTCCTATTGCCCTTTTTGAGTGGTTAATGGTAGTATAAATTTAGAACATTCGCATGAATGGCGGTCAAGGGCGTTTCTTAGTATGCCCGCTTTGGAAAATTTTATTGATCGGCGGATGACGGCAGGGGGAGAGACTACGGAATGTAGCGCCGAAGGAGCAAGCGGAAACGCGAATCTCTCAGGCAAAAAGACTCTTGCTTGACGCAGCTCTGGAGAGCGCCTGCCTATCGGCGGGCCACCCAAGGGGAAACCGTCGGGACCTCGCTGCCGCCAAGGCGCAGGCAAGCGGCCGACGGGAAACTTTCAGGTGCCAGGACAGAGCCTCTCTTTTTCGCAAAGGGGGGAGTCTGTCCTTTTTTGCGTCATGCATTTCGATGAGGGAGGGAATCGCCTTGTTAAAGCGCACGCCGCTATTTCCGGTATACGCCCGTTACAACGCCAAAACAGTCGAATTTGGCGGCTGGGAAATGCCGGTGCAGTTTGCAAGCATCAAGGAAGAGCATGAAGCGGTAAGGACGCGCGCCGGACTGTTTGACGTCTCCCACATGGGGGAAATTGCGGTCCGCGGCCGCGGAAGCCTTGCCTTTTTGCAAAAACTGATGACGAACGATGTCGCCAAGCTTCGTCCAGGGCGGGCGCAATACACGCTCATGTGCAACGAAGATGGCGGCACGGTCGATGATTTGCTTATTTATCAAAAAGGAGAGAGCGACTATTTGCTTGTCGTCAACGCCGCCAATACGGAAAAAGATTTTGCCTGGCTGAATGAGCACATCGATGCGGATGTCGAGCTTGACAACGTTTCAGCGCAAACGGCGCAGCTTGCTCTGCAAGGACCAGCGGCCGAACGCGTGCTGCAAAAATTAACCAATCTGGATTTGCCGGCGATGCGTCCGTTTTCGTTCCAAGACAATGTGGAAGTGGCCGGCGTAAAGGCGCTCGTCTCGCGCACCGGCTATACGGGCGAAGACGGGTTCGAGATCTATTGCCAGGCAGAGGATGCCATCACGTTATGGGAGGCCATTTTAACAGCCGGGGCCGAAGACGGCGTCCTCCCATGCGGACTGGGAGCGCGCGATACGCTCCGGTTTGAGGCGTGTCTGCCGCTTTACGGCCAAGAATTGTCCGAAACGATCTCCCCGCTTGAAGCCGGGCTCGGGTTTGCCGTCAAAACGGAAAAAGAATCGCCGTTTATCGGCCAGGCCGCGTTAAAGCGGCAAAAAGAAGCCGGACCGCCGCGGCGGCTTGTCGGCATCGAGATGATGGACCGCGGCATTCCGCGCCATGGCTGCCGGGTATTTGCCGGGAGCGCTGAAGTCGGATTCATTACGACCGGCACGCAGTCGCCGACGCTGAAGAAAAACATCGGGTTGGCGCTCGTGACAGCGGATGTTGCCGCAACCGGTCAGGTCGTGGAGGTGGACATTCGCGGCAAGCGCTTGAAGGCGAAGATTGTACCGATCCCGTTTTACAAGCGGACGAAGTCATAAGCAAGAAGTCATAAGCAAGGAGGAAAATACGGTGCTCCATCGTTATTTGCCGATGACGGAAGAAGACAAGCAGGAAATGTTGCGAACGATCGGCGTTGCATCCATTGATGAGCTGTTCGCCGACATTCCAGAACAAGTGCGTTTTCGCGGCGAGTTGAACGTGAAACCGGCGAAGTCGGAGCCGGAGCTATGGAAAGAGTTAAGCGCGTTAGCGGACAAAAACGCCAACGCCAAGCAATATGTTTCCTTTTTAGGAGCGGGCGTGTATGACCACTATATTCCGGCCGTGGTCGACCACGTCCTGTCGCGCTCCGAATTTTATACGGCGTATACGCCGTACCAGCCGGAGATTTCCCAAGGCGAACTGCAAGCCATTTTTGAGTTCCAAACGATGGTATGCGAGCTGACAGGCATGGATGTCGCCAATTCGTCGATGTACGACGGCGGCACGGCGCTCGCGGAAGCGGTGCTGCTTGCTGCCGCTCATACGAAGCGGACGAAAGTGCTTATTTCCGCGGCCGTTCACCCGCAATACCGCGATGTCGTGCGCACGTATGCGAAAGGGCAGAGATTAGAGGTAAAAGAAATTGCGTACGACGGCGGTGTTACCGATCTTCAAGCGCTTGAAGCGGAAATAGGGGATGACGTGGCGTGTGTGGTCGTCCAATACCCGAACTTCTTCGGGCAAATCGAGCCGCTCAAGGCGATGGAGCCACTCGTCCATGAAAAGAAAAGCCTGTTCATTGTCGCGAGCAATCCGCTTGCCCTTGGCATTTTGACCCCGCCCGGCGCATTGGGGGCGGACATCGTCGTCGGCGATATGCAGCCGTTTGGCATCCCGATGCAGTTCGGCGGCCCACATTGCGGGTATTTCGCTGTCAAAGCGCCGCTGATGCGGAAAATTCCAGGCCGGCTCGTCGGGCAAACGAAAGATGAAGACGGGCGCCGCGGGTTTGTGTTGACGCTGCAGGCGCGCGAGCAGCATATCCGCCGCGATAAAGCGACATCCAATATTTGCTCGAACCAGGCGCTGAATGCCCTCGCCGCCTCGGTGGCTCTCTCGGCGCTCGGAAAACGGGGCGTAAAAGAGATGGCGACGATGAACATGCAAAAGGCGCATTATGCGAAACAGGCATTCGAACAGCACGGGGTTGTGTCGCCGTTTGCCGGTCCATTTTTCAATGAATTCGTCATCCGGCTCAACCGTCCGGTTTCTGAGGTGAACGCCCGCCTGCTCGAAAAGGGGATCATCGGCGGCTGCGACCTTGGCGGTGATTATCCGGAACTTTCCAATCATATGCTTGTTGCTGTCACCGAACTGCGCACGAAAGAAGAAATCGATCGGTTCGTCAATGAATTGGGGGATTGCCATGCATAACGATCAACCGCTTATTTTCGAACGAAGCAAGCCGGGACGGATCGCCTACAGCCTGCCGGCGCTCGATGTTCCGGCTGTCGATGTCAGCGAGCTTGTGCCGCCCGATTATTTGCGTTCTGAAGAACCGGAGCTGCCGGAAGTATCGGAGCTCGATTTGATGCGCCATTACACGGCGCTTTCCAAGCGAAACCACGGCGTTGATTCCGGGTTTTACCCGCTTGGATCGTGCACGATGAAATACAATCCGAAAATCAATGAAAACGTCGCCCGTCTCGCCGGGTTTGCCCACATCCACCCGCTGCAGCCGGAAGAAACGGTGCAAGGGGCGCTTGAGTTGATGTACGACTTGCAGGAGCATTTAAAAGAAATCACGGGCATGGATGCGGTCACCTTGCAGCCGGCCGCCGGCGCCCATGGCGAGTGGACCGGGCTCATGATGATCCGCGCTTACCATGAGGCCAACGGCGATTTCAACCGGACGAAGGTAATCGTCCCGGATTCGGCGCACGGTACGAATCCGGCGTCGGCAACCGTTGCGGGGTTTGAGACAGTGACGGTCAAATCGACTGTCGCCGGCCTTGTTGATTTGGAGGATTTGCGGCGCGTCGTCGGCCCTGACACAGCGGCGCTCATGCTCACGAACCCGAACACGCTCGGGCTGTTTGAAGAGCAAATCGTCGAAATGGCGGAAATCGTCCATGCAGCGGGCGGCAAGCTGTACTATGACGGCGCGAACTTAAACGCCATCCTCGGCAAGGCGCGCCCCGGCGATATGGGCTTTGACGTCGTCCATTTGAACTTGCATAAAACGTTCACCGGCCCGCACGGCGGCGGAGGGCCAGGATCGGGCCCGGTCGGGGTGAAAGCTGACCTTGTGCCGTTTTTGCCGAAACCGGTCATCGCCAAAGGGGAAAACGGCCGTTGCTACCTTGACTACGACCGTCCACAGTCAATCGGCCGCGTCAAGCCGTTTTACGGCAATTTCGGCATCAACGTCCGGGCGTACACGTACATCCGCTCGATGGGGCCGGACGGTTTGAAAGCGGTGAGCGAATACGCCGTTTTAAACGCCAACTATATGATGCGCCGTCTTGCCGAGTATTACGATTTGCCGTATGACCGCCATTGCAAGCATGAGTTTGTCTTATCCGGCAAGCGGCAAAAGAAACTTGGCGTCAGAACGCTTGACATCGCGAAACGGCTGCTTGATTTCGGCTTCCATCCGCCGACCATTTACTTCCCGCTCATCGTCGAAGAGTGCATGATGATTGAGCCGACCGAGACGGAGTCGAAAGAGACGCTCGATGCGTTCATCGATGCGATGATTCAAATTGCCAAGGAAGCGGAAGAAACTCCGGAAATCGTTCAAGAAGCGCCGCATACGACGGTCGTCAAGCGGCTTGATGAAACGACCGCAGCGCGCAAGCCGATTTTGCGCTATCAAAAGCCGACAAACTGATCCGTGATACCGACAAACGGCTCGCCCGACAGTGGGCGGGCCGTTTCGTTTGGGGACAGCTGCATTGCTATGGCGGCATTGACAGAAAAGTCGAGTTAGTTTATTATATAAACTAATAGCAATGGCTGATCCATCATTCGCGGTGCATACTAAAAGTCATGACGAAAAGGATGACCGAAAACGTGAGGACAGGGAACATCACTCTTGTCAAAAAAATAAATAAACAGCTCGTCCTGAAATTGATCCGCGACCAACACCCGATTTCACGCGCCGATATTGCGAAAACGACCGGACTGAATAAAGCGACGGTTTCAGCGCTCGTCGATGAGCTGATCGCCGAGCATTTTGTCCATGAAAGCGGCATCGGCGTCTCCACAGGCGGACGCCGGCCGCTCATGCTCCGCTTTAATGCCGACGCCGGTTCGCTTGTCGGCGTCGAGCTCGGCGTTAACTATTTGTACGCCGTGGTGACGAACTTAAATGCTGAAATCATATGGGAGCAGCGGCGTTCGTTCCGCCCGTCCGAAGGGCAGGAGGCGATTGTCGGCGAGATGGCCGAATTGGTTGAAGCCGCGGTCCGCCGGGCGCCGACGACGCCGTACGGCGTAATGGGAATCGGCATCGGGGTGCCGGGCGTTGTCCATACGGAAAGCGGGACGGTGATTTTTGCGCCGAACTTGCGTTGGGGCGATGTGGCGTTGGCATCGGCCTTGCAAAAGCGATGGCCGCAATATCCGGTCATCGTCGAAAACGAGGCGAAACTGGCGGCGCTTGGCGAAAAATGGTTCGGCGCCGGCAAGGAGTTTGCCCATTTTGTGTATATTAGCGCCGGCATCGGCATTGGCGCCGGCGTCGTCCTTCATCATCAGCTGTATCGCGGGGTGAACGGGCTAGCGGGCGAGATCGGCCATCATACGATCGATGTCAACGGCGTCCGCTGTACTTGCGGCAATACCGGCTGCTGGGAAATGTACGCTTCACAAAAATATATTGAACGCCGTTTGGCCGAAGAAGGCCGTTCGGAGTGGCTGGACGACCGCTTTTCCATCGCCGCGATGGCGCTGGCGGCGGAAAGCGATGAACCGTTGGCCGGCATTTTGGAGGAAACGGGGCGTTATCTCGGCATCGGACTGTTGCAGGTGATCTACGCGTACAATCCGGAGGCGATCATTATCGGCGGCCCGCTTGCTCAGGCCGGTGATTTCGTGCTTGATGCAGCGCGCAAAGAGGTGAGGGAGCGCATTCTCGTCAAAAAAGAAAGCGAGCCGTCTATCATCTCCTCCAAGCTGAAAGAGAAAAGCTGCGCCATCGGCGCGGCTGCTTCGGTGCTTGAGGCGGTCGTCCTGCCGCCGGAATTTGAGACGGCTCCTTGACGGCCGCAACAGCAAAGGCGCCTGCCTAGTCCGGCAGCGCGCCTCTTTTTGCCGATCGCTACGCTTTTTTCTTCACTTTCCCGGTCCACGTTTTAAATCCGCCTTTTAAATGGTACAAATCGCGATACCCTTTCCGGTAAAGCATTTGTGCGGCCCGCCCGCTGCGCAGCCCGTTTTGGCAATATAAATAAATCGGCTGGTCTTTGCGCAATTCTTTCATGCGCATGCGCAGTTGGGTCAGCGGGATGTTGCGCGCCCCTAAAATATGTCCAGCCGCAAACTCATCCGGTTCACGGACATCGATCAATTGCGCCTTCCGGTAGCCGGCGCGGAACTCTTCTTCTGTCAATGCTTTGACAATTCTCTTCTGCCAGAAGTACGTAATGACGGAATACACGATGACCGCCCCGAGAATAATGAGCAATGCTTCCACCCGTCATGCCTCCTTTCGCTTTGTCCGCTATTTCCTATTATATAGAGTTGCCGCTCGGAAGCAAAGTGTTTTCGCGATGCCATTTTTCTTCCCTTGGCCGGCGTTGTTTGCTAAACTAGTAAAGGTGATTCTGAAAAGAAGGTGGAACGATGGCTAAAAAGGAAGTATGGCGCTTTATTGACTCCGGCGAGGGCTCGCCGTCGTTTAATATGGCGCTTGATGAGGCGCTCTTAGAGTGGCACAGCGAAGGAAAAATTCCGCCGACGGTCCGCTTTTACGGCTGGAATCCGCCGACGTTGTCGATCGGCTATTTTCAAAAAGTGGAGAAAGAAATTGATTTAGACGCGGTGAAACGGAACGGCCTCGGCTTTGTCCGCCGCCCGACTGGCGGGCGCGGCGTTCTTCATGACAAAGAGTTGACATACAGCGTCATCGTCTCCGAATCGCATCCCGCGATGCCGCAGACGGTGACGGAAGCGTATCGCGTCATCTCCCAGGGCATTTTGGAAGGATTTCGCTTCCTTGGGCTTGACGCGTATTTCGCCGTGCCGAAAACAGAAGAAGAAAAAGCGGATTTGCGCAGCCCGCGCTCGGCTGTTTGCTTTGACGCACCGTCGTGGTACGAACTTGTCGTTGAGGGGCGGAAAATCGCCGGCAGCGCGCAAACGCGGCAAAAAGGCGTCATTTTGCAGCATGGTTCGATTTTGCTCGATTTGGACGAAGACTTGCTGTTCAGCTTGTTTAAATATCCAAACGAGCGGGTGAAAGAGCGTCTGCAGCGCGATTTTAAAAAGAAAGCCGTCGCGATCAATGAGTTGACGAGCCGCACGGTGACGATCGAGGAAGCGAAAGAAGCGTTTTACAAAGGATTTGAAAAAGGATTGAACATCGTATTGGAACCGTACACGCTCACCGCCGAAGAGTTGGCGTACGTCGAAGAGCTGGCGCGGACGAAATACGAAAGCGATGAATGGAACTTTAAGCGTTAGGCGGCAATATGGAACATCGCTCCTGTTTTGGCAAAAACGGCATGGCTGGTCCGTTTTTCGCCGTTTTTTGTCTTTTTTTGCTTGACAAAAACGAAATGATCTGTTCTAAATCACAATATATAGTATGATTTTCGTAAAAAATCATACTATATATTGTTTTTTTCTGTTTGATATGGTAAGGTAGAGAAGACAGGGCAACATTGGCAAAAACATGAGAGATTATATAATTATATAAAAGAGGAGAGATAGGAGAATGACGGTGGCGTCGTCCGAAAAAATGAAAATCAATATTGACAAGCTGAACGAGGATATCCGCCTATTTCCGCAAGTGCATCCGATTACGCCGGATATGCACATCACCCATAAAGGCGTATCCCGTTTGGTCATGTTGGACCGTTATTCGTTTAAGGATACGGAAAAGCTGACGCTCACACCGGGCGATTTCGTTGTGTTGACGATCAAGGAGGACCCGAAATTCCCAGCCCGCGGTCTCGGTTTTATCGTCGATATTGACTGGGAGGCGAAAAAAGCGCGCGTGTTGATTGAAGACGAATACCGGCACGTGCTCGAAGGCGAGGAGGCGGAAACCGGCATTGTCCTTCGATCGCTCGACATTATCGACAAGCCGCTCGAGATTTTCTATGAGCAAATCGCCAAGCGCAATGCGACCGGGCTGGCGGCGGTGGAAAAGACCGAAGAAAAGCGGAAAGAGTGGTTCGAAAAGTTTTATCAAGAGCTCGCCAGCTTGAATTTTGTTCCGGCCGGCCGCGTGTTGTACGGGGCGGGTTCAGGCAAGGAAGTGACGTATTTCAACTGCTATGTGATGCCGTTTGTGAAAGATTCGCGCGAAGGCATTTCCGAACATCGGAAGCAGGTGATGGAAATTATGAGCCGCGGCGGCGGCGTTGGGACGAACGGCTCGACATTGCGGCCGCGCCATACGCTTGCGCGCGGGGTGAACGGCAAATCGTCCGGGTCGGTCTCATGGCTTGACGACATTGCGAAGCTGACCCACCTTGTCGAGCAAGGTGGCTCCCGCCGCGGCGCCCAAATGATTATGCTGGCCGACTGGCACCCGGACATTATCGAATTCATCGTCTCGAAAATGCAAAACCCGCGCATTTTGCGCTACCTGCTTGAAAATATGGAAGACGAGGGCATCAAAAAAGCAGCGCGCGACAAACTGAAATTCACGCCGCTCACCGAGCGGGAGCGGACGATGTACGAAGCGATCGTCCGGTACAAAAACGCGCCTGACTACGGCGGCTTCACAGAGGAAATTATCAAAGATGCCGAAGAAAAACTGCGCACCGGCGGTACATACACGGTGCACAACCCGGACTTTTTGACCGGTGCGAACATTTCCGTCTGCTTGACGAAAGAATTCATGGAAGCGGTCGAAAAGGACGAAGAATACGCGTTGCGCTTCCCGGACGTAGAAACGTATTCTGAAGAAGAAATGCGCATTTACAATGAAAAATGGCATGAAGTCGGCGATGTGCGCGAATGGGAACAAATGGGCTACCGCGTCCGCGTCTACCGGAAAATCCGCGCCCGCGAGCTTTGGAAGTTGATCAACATTTGTGCGACGTATTCAGCCGAGCCGGGCATTTTCTTCATCGACAATGCCAATGAAATGACGAACGCTCGCGCGTACGGACAAAAAGTCGTGGCGACCAATCCGTGCGGGGAACAGCCCCTTGCGCCATATTCGGTCTGCAACTTGGCCGCCATTAACTTGGCGAACATGGTGGACAAAGAGCGGAAAGTCGTGGACTATGAAAAACTGAAGCGTACGGTTGAAATCGGGGTGCGGATGCAAGACAACGTCATTGATGCTACGCCATACTTCCTTGAGGAAAACAAAAAACAGGCGCTCGGCGAGCGCCGCATCGGCCTTGGCGTCATGGGGCTTGCCGACTTGCTCATTTACTGCGAAAAAGCGTACGGCTCCGAGGAAGGAAATCAACTTGTGGACGAACTGTTCCGCACGATCGCCACGACCGCTTACCGGGCCTCGATCGAGCTGGCGAAAGAAAAAGGCAGCTTCCCGTTTTTGGTCGGCGAAACGGAAGAAGAAACGCAAAAGTTGCGCGAAGCGTTCATCAACACCGGTTACATGAAACGGATGCCGGATGACATTCGCCAAGATATTTTGAAATACGGCATCCGCAACTCACACTTGCTGACGGTGGCGCCGACAGGATCGACGGGAACGATGGTTGGCGTCTCAACCGGGCTGGAGCCGTACTTCTCGTTCTCGTACTACCGGAGCGGGCGCTTGGGCAAATTTATCGAAGTGAAAGCGGACATTGTCCAAGAATATTTGGACAAACATCCGGAAGCCGACCCGAACCATTTGCCGCCTTGGTTTGTGACGGCGATGGACTTGCCGCCGGAAGCGCACGCCGATGTGCAATGCATCATTCAGCGCTGGGTCGACTCGAGCTTGTCGAAAACGGTCAACGCGCCGAGAGGCTACACCGTCGAGCAAGTGCAAAAAGTGTACGAGCGTTTATGGCGCGGCGGCGCGAAAGGCGGCACCGTCTACGTCGACGGCAGCCGCGATGAGCAAGTGTTAACGTTGAAAGCGGAAGAAAACCGGATCGAAGAACAGCTAGAACTGCTTCCAGAAGAACAAGAGGAAAAAGAAACGAAACGCGCCGTCGTGCTTGTCGATACGATTCAAGATGTGCGCGCCACCGATGTGACGATCGGCTCCGAAATCGGCAACATTTGCCCGATTTGCCGCGAAGGAACGGTCGAAGAGATCGGCGGCTGCAACACGTGCACGAACTGCGGCGCCCAGCTGAAGTGCGGCCTGTAATGGTGATACGGATGGGTTTGGATGGATGAAACGCTGGTTTCCGTAGAGGAACCGGCGTTTTTTTACATAAAAGGCAAAAGCCAAGATGTAGTGGTAAAAGGAGGGAACGAAAGGGGGAGCGTCATGATTGTTCATGTCGTAAAACGCGGGGAGACGCTTTGGCAGTTGGCTCAGCGTTACGGCGTTCCACTCGAGCGGATTGTCGCCGCCAATGAACTGAGCGACCCGAACCGGCTAGCCCCATTCGCTACGGGGCGTCCATCCAATACGATGCGGCGGCCGCCTCGCCGTTTTACCGGTACACGGACGAGCAAGGCCGCCAGCACGAAGTATGGTTTGAAGACGCCCGCAGCGCGTTGGCGAAATTTGAATTGGTGAAAGAATACGGATTGCGCGGAATCAGCTACTGGGTGCTCGGGTATCCGTATCCGGAAAACTGGGTGCTGTTGGAAGACAATTTCCGCATTCGCAAGCGTGGGTAAGCTAAGCAGTTAGAGCGTATGCGCCGGTCATCGGGCATGCTCTTTTATTTTGTTTCTTGGAGTTCGAGCCGCTTTTTGAGTTGATACATTTCCAGATCGTGCTGGCCGATCTTATGATTTAAATATTCAATCGCAATGTTCGCGTTGCGCCAATCATGTGACAGTATCTCGAACATACGCCGATGCTCAGCCAGCTCGTCCTCGATTTTTTTGAAATGGCTGCGCGTTTCGATGATGAAATGGTCCAACTTTTCCTCGAGGCGCTGTTGTCGTTCTTCGAGGCGTTGTTGCCGTTCTTCGAGGCGCTGTTGTCCGGCTTCTAGTCGGTCGAGGCGTTCATGAATCGGCTGCAACTCCTCTTTCAGCACTGAGCGAAGCAATTCGACAAGCTCGTGAGACATTCTGCATCCCCCCTTTCAGCTTAGTTTTATTGTATCATTGCGTTTATGAGCTGTCATGGCAAATCGCAAAGGAGTACGAATGTTTTGAAAGGAGTGGATTTATCTAGTTTGACGTTTGAGCTCATCCAGCATCGGTTTACCAAGCCGGCCAAGCGGGTCATCGAGCAGCGTTACCCGAAAACCAAGCTCGATTTGGACGAATCGAAGCGCAAGTATAAGTGGGGGCGGTACGGCATCGGCAAATACGTGTATCGTGACGAGGAGGCGCAGGAGCTGGAGGAAACGATGCGTTCGTACATTGCCCGCTTTTTCCCGGCGGCTGAGGTGCAGTATTTTACGTAATGCCCCTTTTATGGTACAATAGAAATGATTGCTCTTTTTGTCTGCCAAAAGGGCCGACGCATCGGAGTGACGGTATAGGCCGGGGGATTTGCTGGCGGCAGGCAAACGTTGCAGGAGGGGACAAACGTTGCCGACACCGAGCATGGAAGATTATATTGAACAAATTTACTTGTTGATTGAAGAAAAAGGCTATGCCCGCGTTTCGGACATCGCGGAAGCGTTGTCCGTTCACCCTTCTTCAGTGACGAAAATGGTGCAAAAGCTCGATAAAGATGAATATTTGGTGTATGAAAAGTACCGCGGCCTTGTCTTGACGCCGAAAGGAAAAAAAATCGGCCAACGGCTTGTGTACCGCCATGAGCTGCTTGAGCAGTTTCTTCGCCTCATTGGCGTCAACGAAGAAAACATTTACCGCGATGTGGAAGGGATTGAACACCATTTGAGTTGGAACGCCATCGACCGGATTGGCGATTTGGTGCAATATTTTCAAGAGGACGAACGCCGTCTTGAGGCGCTGCGCGACGTGCAAAAGCGCAATGAGCAAGGGGAGTAAGCGACTGCTTGCTCTTTTTTGTTTTTCGTACTAAACGCCTTTTCTTTCTCTTACATATATATATAAACAGCGAGAAAGGGGAGGCGGCGATGGACATTGATCTCGTCTTTTCCGGCGGCGGAGTGAAAGGGTTTGCGTTGCTGGGGGCGTATGAGGCCATTGAAGAAAAAGGGCTGCGCTGGAAGCGGCTTGCCGGGACGAGCGCCGGGGCGCTGCTTGCTGCGCTACTGGCGGCTGGATACACCGCCCGTGAGATGACGCAGTTGTTCGAGGAGCTTAGGCTGGAGCAGTTTTTGGATGAACGGGCGTCGTGGGTTCCGTTTTCTGTTTGGAAGTGGGTGCGTCTATATTGGCATTTAGGAGTTTATAAGGGAAACGTGTTTGAACAGTGGATCGAATCGGCGCTCGCTGCCCGCGGAGTGCGTATGTTTCGGGATGTACCAGCTGACAGTTTGTATATCGTTGCCTCCGATGTGACGAACGGGCGCATCGTCGTGCTGCCGGATGATTTGGCGATATACGGCATTGACCCCGGCTCGTTTTCGATCGCCAAGGCGGTGCGGATGAGCACGAGCATTCCGTACTTTTTCGAGCCGGTCCGCCTTCACGGACGGGACGGCACCTCCCTCATCGTTGACGGCGGGGTGCTCAGCAACTTTCCGCTGTTTCTCTTTGATGAAGAAAAAGAAACGAAAAAACGGCCGGTGCTCGGCGTTCAATTGAGCGCCAAGCCCGGCCAGCGGCCGAAACGGCGCATTGCCAACGCGCTTGATTTGTACGAAGCGTTGTTTGAGGCGATGAAAGAGGCGCATGACGCCCGCTATATTTCGCGCCGCCATGAAAAAAACATCATCTTTTTGCCGGTGGAAAACGTTCTTGCGACCGATTTTTCCATCGACCTGGAAGCGCGCCGGCGTCTCATTGACTATGGGCGCGAGCGGGCGCGGCAGTTTTTGCAGCGGTGGGCGTTTTGAGCGCCCAAAACAAAAAAGAATCAAGCTAAAAGGAAGCCCGATTCTTTTTTTTGCCTTTTTTGCCCTCGATGACGGTCAAATGCGGAGTCGCCGTTCGCTTTTTCAACGGCCGTTTTAGTTTCGCCGGCTTCGGCTGCTTGTGCGCGGAGCGGGGATGAAGCTTTTTCGACTGCCGCACCGCTTTTAGATACGACAATCGTTCTTTGCTAGTGCGGCGTTGGTAGACGAAACGGTAAAAGAGATAAATCGCGGCTGCAAACAGCGCAACAAACAACAGCTGGCGAAACAGCACCGTCGGATGGGCAAAAAGGGTATACACAATGCCAAGCGTCCCAAGCAAAATCATAAGTCCGGCGAGCGGGTGAACAGCCCTGTGCCGCAATGAATCCACCCCCTTTACGATTACTGCACCGCTTTTTTCGCTTCCGCTTCCGCCTCTAAACGAAGAAGCTGCTGGAACGAAGCGATGGCCACTTCCACTTGGTCGTCGTCCGGCTCTTTTGTCGTCAGCCGCTGCAGCCATAGACCGGGATAGCCCAGCCAGCGCAGCAACGGAATGTCCCTCCATTTATTTGTAAACTGCAGCACCTCAAACGAAACGCCGAGCACGACCGGAATTAAGGCGAGCCGGTTCACAATCCGCAGCCAAAGCGGATCGGTCGGCACGAACAAATACAGAAACAAGCCGACGATGACGGTAAATAAAATGAAGCTGCTGCCGCACCGGTAGTGAAGGCGCGAGGCGCGTTGGACATGTTCGACAGTGAGCGGCCAGCCCGCTTCATAGGCGTTGATCACTTTATGTTCCGCCCCGTGGTATTGAAAGACGCGTTTTACAAGCGGCGTCAAGGAAATAAAGTAAATGTAGCCGAGCAATAAGGCAAGCTTAAAAGCCCCTTCAAGCAAAATTTGCCCCGTTTTTCCCGGGATGAGCGGCTTGAAAGCGGCGGCGAGCAACGCTGGGATGAGCGTGAACACCGTTTTGGCGAACAAAAACGAGAGCACGCCGATCGCGGCGGCGCCGAGAATCAGCGTCAGGTTGGAACTGCTTTCGGCCTCCGTCTGTTCTTCCCCTAGGGCGACGTCATACCGTTCGCTTGCAAACTGCAAATGTTTGGCCCCGGTTGCGCTCGCTTCAATAATGGCGACGATGCCGCGGACAAACGGGATTTTTTTGAAGGCGGCCAGCGTCGGATTGGCGCGGCGCGGTGCGGAAAAGTACTCGATCGTTCCATCGGTGCGGCGAATGGCGGTGACAGAATGCGTTTTGCCGGCAAACATGACCCCTTCGACAACCGCCTGGCCGCCGTATAACGGTTTCTCTTGTTTCATCGGGCAAACACCAACCTATTTTTTATGTTTATTATTTGGCTCTTCACCACAAGTTGTACTTGATCATTGAAGATCGGTGTGCATAGAGAAAATAGAGGGTACAAAAAATGCGAATTTTCCTGTATGGTAAAGGTGTCCAAACCAAACCATTGGAGGAAAATTCGCATGTACGCTCAGTTTATCAAAGAACTCATCGATTTACCAGATGTTTTGATTCAAAAGGTGCGAAAAGAAGAAGAACGTTGGATTTTCGAACTTTCTCTTCCTGAACAATGCCCGTTATGTCCTGTTTGCTTGAAACGCACGATCAAAATGACAGGAAAAAAGAAGCAATGGATGCATGGGTATGCTCAACGGATCGGCATCTTTTGGGTGGAACTCCCTGTGGAGCGTAGACGTTGTTGTACATGTGGCATGACATTCAGCACGTCTTATCCCGGAATTTCCCCTCGAAGTGCAGCGACGGATGCGTTTCAGCAATGGGTGGCGCAATCTTGCATCGGAACATCCATTCAGGCGGTGGCTCGTATGCTCAAGCTTCCGTACACGACCGTTGAACGCTGGTTTTATACCCATGCCCCTTCCTTCCTATCGAATGACATCCAACCAAAGGCAGTTTGTGTCGATGAGTTTGCGTTTCGAAAAGGACATGATTACGGAGTGGCAGTCATGGATGCCGAAACGGGAGAAGTGTATGCCGTTGAAGCAGGAAAGAACGAGGAAGCCATTGGACGTGTGTTGGCTCCTGTGTCTGGTTCTGTTCAGTATGTCGTGAGTGATTTGGCTCCAGCGATGAAAAAAGCCATTCAAGGGGTGTGTCCGGAAGCGAAGCATGTGGTCGATTATTTTCATGTGATTCAATTGTTTACGGAAGCGTTGGATCGATGCCGCAAATCCTTCGGAAAAGGGAACAAGAAACATGGGCATGTTCGGCATGTTTGCCGCTTATTGACCCAGTGCCCCGAGAAACTCACCGAGGAGGAGCGCCAAACGGTGCGGGAGTGGCAGAAAGAGAGTGATTCCTTGCAGGCTGTCTATCAATCCCTTCAACATTTTCGTTATGTATCCAAAAGCCAAAACGAGCGACAAGCGAAACGTCGTTTGAACGCCTGGGTTCATCGGTATTTGTTTTGTCCTTGTTCTGCTGTTCGCGCCATCGCAAAATCACTCGTCAAACGAACAGACGAAATCATATCGTGCATTTTATCCCCTTATTCAAATGGGAAAATGGAGGGAACAAATAACAAGATCAAGCTGATGAAACGTCGGGGATACGGATACAGAAATATCCAGCGTTTTGCATTGCGGGTTCGGCTAGAAACAGCTAACATACTTTCATGACAGGTGCAAGTACAACTTTTGGTGATGAACCTATTATTTTATTCTACAAGAAACGTCCGGAAACCTCTAGGTTGATGTTACTGTTATGATTTCCAAAAAATCCATTATTTACACAGAGGCGGTCATTTTTTTGCTTGATTCATGGGGCGGCAAATTGCAGGTCATACTAACAGACAAGGAGGTGTAGCATGATGGCGGAACAGAAAGGAAAACTGGAGCAAGAAAAAACGGAACGGCCGATGACGCTCGTGCAAAAAACGATTATCACCGGATTTGTCGGCGGGGTGTTTTGGAGCTTGATGGGCTATTTGGCTTACTTTTTCAACTTCAGCGAAATCAGTCCGAACATGGTTCTCATCCCGTGGGTCGCCGGCGATTGGAAATACGGCAAAGCCGGCAATTATGCGGCTATTGTGTTGATCGGCATCATTTCCATTGCGGCGGCGCTTCTTTACTATGCACTGCTAAGGAACATCCGCGGCATGTGGGCGGGAATGTTGTATGGCGCTGCGCTTTGGGTAGTGGTGTTTTATTTGCTCAATCCGCTGTTTCCGAACGTGAAGCCGGTTGCGGATTTAGAGACGAATACGGTCATTACAACGCTCTGCTTGTACATTTTGTACGGCGTGTTTGTCGGGTATTCGGTTTCTTTCGAGGCGCAGGAAATGAACCGGCCGTCGCCAAGCGCTGAACCGCAGGCGGCCAAGGAAGGAAGCTAAGCTGTCGGCCAAAGCAGGCGCATATGGCGGAAACTGCTGCGATCATGGTAAAATAAAGAAGGTTTCCATATTTTTTAGGCGCAGCCGATCTCGCGCATCGGCAACCGCCAACGTATCACATCGCCTTTGTATTACAATATTCATGGGCAGAGGAGAATGAAACATGGAAAAGCTGGAAAGGCTTCGAGCGTTGCTTGAAGAGCAGCATCTTGACGGGCTGTTGGTGACAAACGGCTGCAACCGCCGCTACATTACCGGATTCACTGGCACCGCCGGCGTTGCGCTTGTCAGCCGCCAAGGGGCGGTCTTTATTACGGATTTTCGCTATGTCGAGCAGGCGGCCAAGCAAGTTGAAGGATTTGAAATCGTCCAGCACAGCGGACCGATCGTCGATGAAATCGCGAAACAAGTGAAGCGGCTCGGGATCAAAACGCTCGGCTTTGAGCAGGAGCATGTGACGTATGCGGCGTACAAGGCGTATGAAGAGGCGATTGATGCCGAGCTTGCGCCGACATCCCATGTCGTGGAAAAGTTGCGCTTGATTAAGTCGGAAGCAGAGATTAAGATATTAAAGGAAGCAGCGGAAATTGCCGATGCTGCATTTGCTCATATTTTGTCGTTCATTCGTCCGGGCGTCAAAGAAATTGAAGTGGCGAATGAGCTTGAATTTTTTATGCGCAAACAAGGGGCGTCTTCGTCCTCCTTCGATACGATCGTCGCTTCTGGCTACCGTTCGGCGCTGCCGCACGGGGTGGCGTCCGAAAAAACGATCGAGCGCGGCGAACTCGTCACGCTTGATTTCGGGGCTTACTACAAGGGATATTGTTCCGACCTGACAAGGACGGTCGCCGTCGGCCAAGTCAGCGCTGAGCTGCAAACGATTTATGGCATTGTCCTTGAAGCGCAGCGGCGCGGCATGCGCGGGATCAAAGCGGGCATGACCGGCAAAGAGGCTGACGCACTGACGCGCGATTATATTCGCGAACAAGGGTATGGCGATTATTTCGGACATTCAACCGGCCACGGCATCGGCCTTGAAATTCACGAAGGGCCGACGCTTTCGGCCCGCTCCGATGCGGTGCTGGAGCCGGGCATGGTTGTGACGGTCGAGCCCGGCATTTACATCCCGGGGCTCGGCGGGGTGCGCATTGAGGATGATGCGGTCATTACCGCCGATGGGAACGAAGCGCTCACTCATTCGCCGAAAGAACTGATCATTTTATAACGGATAGCGTGAGGAGGATTTCGGGCAATGATTTCAGTCAACGATTTTCGCACAGGACTTACCATCGAGGTCGACGGCGAGATTTGGCGCGTCCTTGAGTTTCAGCACGTCAAGCCGGGCAAGGGTGCGGCGTTCGTCCGTTCGAAACTGCGAAATTTGCGCACCGGCGCCATTCAAGAGCGGACGTTCCGCGCCGGCGAAAAAGTGAACCGGGCGCAAATTGACACGCGCAAAATGCAATATTTGTACGCCAACGGCGATCAACACGTCTTTATGGACATGGAAACATATGAGCAAATTGAGCTGCCGGCAAAGCAAATCGAATATGAGCTCAAGTTTTTGAAAGAAAATATGGAAGTGTTCATCATGATGTACCAGGGCGAAACGATCGGCATCGAGCTGCCGAATACCGTTGAGCTGAAAGTTGTTGAAACCGAGCCGGGCATTAAAGGCGACACCGCTTCCGGCGGTTCGAAACCGGCCAAGCTTGAAACCGGCCTTGTCGTTCAAGTGCCATTTTTCGTCAACGAAGGCGACACCCTCATCATCAATACGGCTGACGGCACATACGTGTCACGGGCGTAAGAACCTGAACAAGGGCAGCACTGATCCGGAATGTTCCGGGCCGGTGCTGTTTTTATGCGCCAAAGGTGCCCCGTCCTGCTTCGTTGTCCATCCCCGTTTTCACCGGCAAAAACTTCTTCTGAAACGGCTTGTTCCCGCATACGTTTGTACTAATCCATCTCTATTTGAGGAGGGACACATGAAACATTGGCTGCGATCGATCGATTCGTCCGTTTTGGCGATGGCGGGCATGCGAATGTTGTCGGCGCTTATTGAACTGAGTGCAGCGCTGCTGATGTTGGTCTTTAATGATGTAAGAAAGGCGCTCGCCATTAACGCCGTGCTCGCTGCTGTCGGCCCGACTGTGCTGATCGTAACGATGGCGATCGGTCTGCTTTCGCTGGCGGATGAGCTTTCGTTTTCTCGGCTCGCGTTCATCGCGCTCGGGGTGGCGCTCATTTTGTTCGGCATTTACAAGTAAGGCATAAACAGCATCTTCCGCCCATACATATAGACTAGTCCACCAAAAAGGGGGAGGGCCATGGAAGCGGTATGGGGAATTTTGCCGAAAACGATCGCCGCTGTGCTGCAGCAGATGCCTTCCTGGGGGCGCAGCATCGAAGAAATCCGCATCCGTATTTCCCGGCCGCTTGAAGTGATCGTCGATGGGAAGGCCCGCTTGCTGCCATATGAAGTGACGAAAGAGGACGGCGTGTACTTGCTCAACAAGTTGAGCCATTATTCGATTTATGCCGTCGAAGAGGAGCTGAGGCGTGGATTTATGACGATTGAAGGCGGCCATCGCGTCGGGCTCGCCGGCAAAGTCGTTACAGAAGGGGGCAAGGTGAAAGCCATCCGCGATGTCGCCTCCTTTAACATCCGCATTGCCAAAGAGCAAATCGGCATTGCCGATCCGCTGATTCCGTATGTGTATGATGGGCGCTGGCGCCATACGATGATCATCGGTTCCCCGCAGACCGGCAAAACGACGCTGTTGCGCGACGCGGCGCGCCTGATCAGCAGCGGAACTGGGCGCATTCCGGCGCAAAAGGTAGCGATCGTTGACGAGCGGTCGGAAATCGCCGGCTGCGTGAAAGGCATTCCGCAATTTTCGTTCGGCCCACGCCTTGATGTGTTGGACGCTTGTCCGAAAGCGGAAGGGATGATGATGATGATTCGCTCGATGAGTCCGGATGTCATGATTGTGGATGAAATTGGGCGCGAGGAAGACAGCGAAGCGGTGCTGGAGGCGGCGAATGCCGGCGTTTCGATATGGACGACCGTGCACGGGCGCACCGTTCGAGATGTTTGGCAGCGGCCGACGCTGCGTCCGGTCATGGAGCAACGGGTGTTTGAACGGTTTATTGAGTTGACGAACGTCCCGCATCCCGGCTTCATCCGGCGCATTGTTGACGCCAACGGCGCCGTGCTGTACGAGCGGGCGGTGGCGGGCCGATGAAGTGGCTGGGCGCCTTGTTGATTCTTGCCGCCTCCACTTGGATGGGGATGGCAGCCGCCCGCGCCTTGTACGAACGGCCGCGCCAGCTTCGCCAGCTGAAAGCGGCGCTCAGGGCGTTCGAAGCGGAAGTGATGTACGGACATACGCCGCTTGCCGAGGCATCTCAGCATATCGCCCGCCAGACGGCCGCTCCGATTGGCGAGCTGTTTGCCCAGTTTGCGGCGGCGTTGCATGCGTGTGAAACGAGCGTGGCCGAAGCATGGGAAAAAAGCTTGCGGGCTGTATGGGGGAAGACCGCGCTCAAACAAGGAGAGTGGGAAGTAATGAAACAGTTTGGCGCCACGCTCGGCCAGTATGACCGGCTCACCCAGCAACAGCAAATCGCCTTGGCGCTCGCCCATCTTGAGCGGGAGGAAGCGGAGGCGCTGGACGATCAGGCGCGCTATGGCAAAATGGCGAAAAGTTTAGGCGTGTTAGCCGGGCTGCTGCTCGTCATTTTACTCATGTAGACAGGAGGCAGGACGAATGGGCATCGATGTCGATATCATTTTAAAAATCGCCGGCGTCGGCATCGTCATCGCGTTTTTGCATACGGTGCTCGACCAGATGGGAAGGAAAGAATACGCCCAGTGGGTGACGCTGCTCGGCTTTATTTATATTTTGTTTATGGTCGCTTCGATTGTAAGCGATTTGTTTCAAAAAATTAAAGATGTCTTTTTGTTCCGCGGATAGGGGGAGAGGCCATGGACATTTTGCAAATCGTCGGCCTCGGGTTGGTGGCGACGTTCCTCGTTGTGCTGCTGCAAGAACAAAAATCGAGCCTCTCCTTTTTATTGACTGTTTTTGTCGGATGCACCATTTTTTTACTTCTTGTTGACCAAATCAGCAATATTTTGCTGACGCTGCGGGAGATGGCGGAAGGCGCCCACATTCAAATGGTGTACTTGGAAATGATGTTGAAAATTATCGGCATTGCCTACATCGCCGAGTTTGCCGCGCAAATTTCCAAAGACGCCGGCCAAGGGGCGATCGCTGCCAAAATTGAGCTCGGCGGCAAAATCGTCATTTTGGCGCTCGCCGTCCCAATTTTGACTGCCATCATTGAAGCGGTCATCAGCCTCATTCCGGCGGCGCGATAAGGAGGGAACGGATTGAAGCGGACAGCGTTCCTCATTGCGGGGTTGCTCTCTCTCTTTTTTTGCCCGTTCGTCGTACAAGCTGCGAGCGATGGGCCGTACGTCAGCGAGCAGCTCGCTCATTTGGATGTCAGCGACATCCGCCGTTATTGGGAAACGATCGTCCATGAGTATGGGGGCTTTTTGCCGGAAAGCGAAAAAGGGCCGCTCTCCGATTTTTTAAGCGGCGACCGGCAATGGTCGCCCGTCGAGTGGCTGAAAGCGCTCGCCCGTTATTTATTTTATGAACTGCAAGTCAACGGGAAGCTGCTTGGGACGCTCATTTTGCTCGCTGTCTTCAGCACCGTGCTGCAATCGCTGCAAAACGCGTTCGCCCAGCAGGAGGTAAGCAAAATCGCCCACGCCGTCGTCTACATGGTGCTGTTATTGCTCGCCTTAAACAGCTTCCGCCTCGCAACCGGCTATGCGCTCGAGGCGGTGCGGACGATGAGCCATTTTATCATCGCCCTCGTTCCGCTTTTGCTCGCCTTGCTCGCCTCCTCCGGCGGCGTCGTATCGGCGGCGTTTTTCCATCCGATCATTTTGTTTTTGATGAACACAACCGGCGTTGTCGTGGAATATGTCACGCTCCCGCTTCTGTTGCTAGCGGCGCTTTTAAGTGTCGTCAGCACGCTCAGCGACCGGTACAAGGCGACCCAGCTTGCCGATTTGTTGAACAAGGCCGCCCTCGGTTTGCTCGGCCTCATTTTGACGGTTTTCCTTGGCGTTATGTCGGTGCGGGGGGCAACAGCGGCGGTGGCGGACGGGGTGGCGCTGCGGGCGGCGAAATTTGTCACCGGCAACTTCATCCCGGTCGTCGGCAAGCTGTTTACTGATGCAGCCGATACGGTCGTTGCCGCTTCGATGCTGCTCAAAAATGCGGTCGGATTGGTCGGGGTGGCTGTGTTGTTGATGATTGCCATCTTTCCGGCGGTGAAAATTTTCGCCATCGTCATCATCTACAAACTATCAGCCGCGCTGTTGCAGCCGCTTGGCGGCAGTCCGGTGCTGTCTTGCCTCAACATTATCGGCAAAAGCATCGCCTATGTGCTCGCGGCGCTTTTGATCGTCTCGCTCATGTTTTTCTTCAGCCTCACCGTCATGGTTATGGCAGGGAATATTACGATGATGGTCCGCTAGGAGGAACGTTATGCAGCTTGTGATTGAATGGGTGACGAACATCATTTTGTTTTTGGTGTTTGCCATCATCATCGATTTTTTGCTGCCGTCCGGGACGATGCAAAAATATGTCAAAATGGTCGTCGGACTTTTGCTTCTCCTAATTATGTTGACGCCGGTGCTCCGGATGGCTTCGGCGGATCCGGATCAGCTTGTCGCTTCAGCACTTGCCCGTTTTTCCGAAGGCTTCAAGGGGGAAGAGGAGATAAAAAATCAAATGGAACAACAGAAAAAAGAAATACAAGCTTCACAACGCGCATATATTTTAGAACAAATGGCTGTCCAGCTCGAAAACGACGTAAACGGGGAGTTGATGGAAAAGTATGGATTGAAGGCTGATGTCAAAGTTTACGCCGATCACAACGAAAATTGGCGCATGCCAGAGGACATCAAGACGATTGAAGTGGCGCTTTTGAAACAACGCCCTTCCAGCGCGGTGGAGCCGGTTGTCATCGATACAATAAAGCCGCCGGCTTTGCCCGAGA
Source organism: Geobacillus sp. FSL K6-0789 (assembly GCF_038593135.1). NCBI lineage: Bacteria > Bacillati > Bacillota > Bacilli > Caryophanales > Anoxybacillaceae > Geobacillus > Geobacillus sp. FSL K6-0789. The sequence goes on along the minus strand of NZ_CP151966.1, from coordinate 2,060,945 downwards.
GCGATGCCTCGCTGGCTGAAGAGGTGCGCGCCTTTCTCGCCGGCAAATGGGAAGTCGATGAAAATAAAATTGCCGTGCAATTTAGAGGGAGGGAATAGGGGGGATGCTCTCGTTTTTCAAACGATTTCTTTCTTCCCCGCCCAAAGACGGGAACGGGGAAGGGGCGCGAAAACACATGCCGTTCTCATATGTCGTTGTCCTGCTGCTGGCCGGTGTGGCGCTCATGGCGGCGAGTCACTTTGCAGGTAGCGCAGACGATGCCGAAGCCAAGCCTTCCGCCAATCAGCCGGAATCCCCGTCCGAGCCGGCGTTTTTGTCGAGCAAGGAGACAAAGGATAAAGTGATCGCCGCCTATGAGGAACGGTACGAGAAGGAGTTGAAAGCCGCCCTCGAAGCAATTGAAGGGGTTGAGGATGTCACCGTTGTCGTCAACCTTGACTCAACCGAGCTGAAGCTGTTTGAGAAAAAACGCTCGACCCAGCAGCAAACGACCGAAGAAAGCGACAAGGAAGGCGGAAAACGGACGATTGAAAATCAGTCGACAAACGAAGAAGTGATCATCATCCGCAATGGCGACGAGGAAACGCCGCTTGTTGTCGCCACGAAAAAGCCGGATATTCGCGGTGTGCTTGTCGTCGCCAAAGGGGCCGACAACTTGCAAATTAAAAAATGGATCGTCGAGGCGGTGACGCGCGTGTTAAACGTTCCGAGCTACCGCGTCGCGGTCTTGCCGAAAAAATGACTCAAGTAAGGGGAGAGGAGATCGCCATGTTGAAAAAACAAACGGTATGGCTGTTGACGATGCTAAGCTTAGTAGTCGTACTGTCGGTGTATTATGTCACGGCGCCGAAAGAGATGGGCAACAGCCCGGCGCTCACCGCGAATGAGAAAACAGAAAAGCCGGCCAAACAACCAAGCGTAGCGGTGGAAGAGACTGGAGCGAAAGAGGAGCCGTCAACCGCAGGCGATGATTTGTTTACAGCGCTGCGCATGAAAATTGAGGATGAACGGAGCCGGCTGCGCGATGAGCTGAACGCCATTGTCGCTTCAGCGAACGCGACGGAGGAAGAAAAAAGTGAAGCGCTCGACAAAATTGAAAAATTGCAAGCATTGTCCGAAAAAGAAGCAACGTTGGAGACGCTCATCAAATCGAAAGGCGGGTATGAAGACGTGCTCGTGCGCGCCGATGACAACCAAGTGCGCGTGACGATCAAAGCGAAACAAAGCTCATCTAAATCGGCGAATGAAGTCATTCATATGGTGAAAAAAGAAATTCCGGATGCCCAATATGTCACCGTCGAGTTCCAGCCGGCCGGATGAACGCGCTGCTCTTTGCCAGAGCAGTTTTTTTTGCATAAAAACCTTTCGTTTGCCCTGCAGTTGTGTGTATAATCGTTATGAATACGTTTGATCACCGCCTGCGAAAGACGGGCTGACACTTGGAGAAAGGTGTGAGAACGATGAAAATTCAAGAAATCCGCGAATTGATTCGGTTGGTCGATCAATCCTCAATCGATGAATTTGTATATGAGCAAGGAGAAACGAAAGTACATATGAAAAAAGCGGTTGCTGTCGCCGTTGCACCGGCAGCCGCACCGGCGGCGCCCGCACAGGCAGTGGCAGCGGTCGAACCGACGGCGGCCCCGGCGCTTGCGCCTGTCCAAGTGGCGGCTTCGGAAGTGAAGCAGGCGCCGGAAACGGAACCGACGGCGGCCAAAGAAGCAAAGCCGGCTGTGGAAGGCAACTTGCATCAAATTACATCGCCGATGGTCGGCACGTTCTACGCAGCGCCGGCGCCGGACAAGCCGCCGTATGTGAAGCCGGGCGACAAAGTGAAAAAAGATACGGTTGTTTGCATCATCGAGGCGATGAAGCTGTTTAATGAAATTGAAGCGGAAGTCGATGGCGAAATTGTCGAGGTGCTCGTGCAAAACGGCCAGCTCGTCGAATACGGCCAGCCGTTGTTTTTGGTCAAGCCTGACTAAGGGAGAGAACGGACGATGATCAAAAAAGTGTTGGTGGCGAACCGCGGGGAAATCGCCGTCCGCATTATTCGCGCCTGCCGGGAGCTCGGCATTGAGACGGTCGCCGTCTTTTCGCAGGCTGACCGCGACGCCTTGCATGTGCAGCTGGCGGATGAGGCGTACTGCATCGGGCCGACCGCCTCGAAAGACAGCTATTTGAATTTCACCAACATCATGAGCGTTGCCACGTTGACCGGCTGTGACGCCATTCACCCGGGCTATGGCTTTTTGGCGGAGAACGAGGCGTTTGCCGAGCTGTGCCGCGAATGCAATGTCACGTTCATCGGCCCGAGCCCGGAAGCGATCGCCAAAATGGGGATTAAAGACATCGCCCGCGAGACGATGAGGGAAGCGGGTGTGCCGATTGTGCCGGGCTCGCGCGGCGTTATTGAAAGTCTTGAGGAGGCGCGGGCGATCGCCGCTGAAATCGGTTACCCGGTCATCATCAAAGCGACGGCCGGCGGCGGTGGGAAAGGAATTCGCGTCGCCCGCAACGAAGAAGAGCTCGTCAAAGGCATCAACATCACCCAGCAAGAAGCGGCGACGGCGTTCGGCAACCCTGGCGTTTATATTGAAAAGTATATCGAAGATTTCCGCCATGTCGAAATTCAAGTGCTCGCCGATTCATATGGCAACACCATTCATTTAGGAGAGCGCGACTGCTCGATCCAGCGCCGGCTGCAAAAGCTTGTCGAAGAAGCGCCGTCGCCGGCCCTTGACGACGACATGCGCCGGAGGATGGGCGAGGCGGCGGTCAAGGCGGCCAAGGCGGTCAACTACATGGGCGCCGGCACGGTCGAATTTATTTATGACCACCGGAACAAACAGTTTTATTTCATGGAAATGAATACGCGCATTCAGGTGGAGCACCCGGTCACCGAGCTCATTACCGGTGTCGATTTAGTAAAAGAACAGATCCGCGTCGCTGCCGGTGAAAAGCTGTCGCTCACCCAAGAGGACGTCTCCTTTAACGGTTGGGCGATCGAATGCCGCATCAATGCGGAAAACCCAGCGAAAAACTTTATGCCGTCGCCGGGGAAAATCGCCATGTATTTGCCGCCGGGTGGTCCGGGCGTGCGCGTCGATTCCGCCGCCTACCCGGGCTATACGATTCCGCCGTATTACGATTCGATGATCGCCAAACTAATCGTTCACGCGCCGACGCGTGAGGAGGCGATCGCCCGCATGAGACGGGCTCTTTCGGAGTTTGTCATTGAAGGCATTCATACGACGATCCCGTTTCACATAAAATTAATGGAGCATGAGAAATTCCAAAGCGGCGAGTTTAATACGAAGTTTTTGGAGTTATATGATATTATGAAGGCGGAATAGGAGGTGCCCCATGTCTGAACATATGTTTAACTCCGAACAGGAGTACACCGGGCTTGGCAAAGTCGAAATTGCACCGGAAGTGATCGAGGTGATCGCCGGCATCGCGGCCAGCGAAGTCGATGGCGTTGCGCAAATGCGCGGTAATTTCGCCGCTGGTGTTGCCGAGCGGTTCGGCAAAAAGCATCACGGCAAAGGCGTCAAAGTCGATTTGCGCGATGACGGGGTTGTCATTGACCTTTATTGCTTCGTCCAGTTCGGCGCGTCGATCCCGAACGTGGCGAAAAAGGTGCAGGAAAACGTGCGCCAGGCGCTTTGGAACATGACCGGCTTGGAAACGAGCGAAGTAAACGTGCACATCGTCGGCATTCAGTTTGAAAGCGGAAAACAGGAGCACGACGCCGTCGAACAACGGTGACAAAAACAGAAGGCAGCTGCTTTCGGAGCAGCCGCCTTTTGTTTTTTTCGTCAAAGTCTGTTATTGTAATGAACGAGGCCAACAGCGGAGCCGGCGGTGTAAAATCGGCAGCAAGACGGGCGACGGGAAGGGTCTGGCTTTTTCCGAAAAATATGATAAGATTTTAATATAAATGTTCGTATTTAGAGAGGGGGAAGGCAATGAAGCGGCATGAAGCGCGGGAAAAAGCGCTGCAGGCGCTGTTTCAAATCGACGTCGGGCACATTCCGCCGGAGGAGGCGCTGGCCAATGTGGCAGGAAGCAGCGAAGCGGATCCATTTTTGCGCCAGCTTGTACTAGGCGTCGTCGAGCACCAGGAGGAAATTGACGAGCTGTTGCGTGCCAATTTGGAAAAGTGGACGCTTGAGCGGGTGGCCAATGTGGACCGCGCCATCTTGCGCATGGCGACGTATGAGATGAAGTATGTCGACGATGTGCCGGTGAGCGTCAGCCTCGATGAAGCGGTCGAGCTGGCGAAAAAATTCGGCGATTGGAAATCCGGGAGTTTTGTCAACGGCGTGCTTTCGAAAGTGAAGGCGGCGCTGCAAAAATAGGACAGGCCGCCGGCTGCGCAAGCTTTCGGCGTCAAGTCAGGCAAACCGATATGGATGGACGAACAAGGAGAGGGGAACGAGATACGATGACAGCACAAATCATCAGCGGAGCAGAACTGGCCGCAACGATTCGCGCCGGGTTGGCGGAAGAAACAGCGAAGTTGAAGGAAAGCGGCGTTGAGCCGGGGCTGGCCGTCATTCTTGTCGGCGACGATCCGGCGTCGCATTCGTATGTGAAAGGGAAGCAAAAAGCGTGCGCTGAAGTGGGCATTCGTTCATTTCTTTACACATTTCCGGCGTCCATCAGCGAAGAGGAGCTGTTGGCGAAAATCCGCGAACTGAACGGCGATCCGGCGGTGCACGGCATTTTAGTGCAGCTGCCGTTGCCGGAGCATATCCGCGAATGGTCGGTCATTGAAACGATCGCCCCGGAAAAAGATGTCGATGGCTTCCACCCGATCAACGTCGGGAAAATGATGATCGGCCAGCCGGCGTTTCTTCCGTGCACTCCGCATGGCGTTCTCGTGATGGTCAAATCTGCCGGCATCGACATTGCCGGGAAGCATGTCGTCGTCGTCGGCCGGAGCAACATCGTCGGCAAACCGGTCGGCCAGCTGTTTTTGCGCGAGCATGCGACCGTCACCTACGCCCATTCGAAAACGCCTGATTTGCCGGCCGTCACGCGGCAGGCTGACATTTTGATCGTCGCGGTTGGCAAGGCGCGTCTCATCGGTCCGGACCACGTCAAACCGGGAGCTGTCGTCATTGATGTCGGCGTCAACCGTTTGGAGAGCGGTAAACTGTGCGGCGATGTTGATTTTGACGCCGTCAAAGAAGTGGCGGGCTATATCACGCCGGTGCCAAAAGGGGTCGGTCCGATGACGATTACGATGCTGTTGCACAACACGATCGAAGCGGCCCGGCAGCTCGCCGTGAAGTGAGGCGGTTTCGATGGAAGTGAAATACGTCACCGTCGGGGCGCTGACGAAATACATTAAGCGCAAATTTGACGTCGACCCGCATTTGCGCGATTTATGGGTGAAAGGTGAAATTTCCAACTTTAAGCAGCATTCGCGCGGCCATATGTATTTTACCTTAAAAGACAGCCAGGCGCGCATTGCCGCGGTCATGTTTGCCGGCTACAATCAACATTTGCCGTTCCGTCCCGAAGATGGGATGAACGTGCTTGTGCGTGGGGAAATTTCCGTCTATGAGCCGAATGGGAACTACCAGCTATATGTAAAAGAAATGCAGCCGGAAGGCATCGGTCGCCTGTATTTGGCGTATGAGCAGCTGAAGCAGCGGCTCGAGGCGGAGGGGCTGTTTTCTCCCGTCCATAAAAAGCCGCTTCCGGCGTTTCCGCGCTGCATCGGCGTTGTTACATCGCCGACCGGAGCGGCGGTGCGCGACATTATGACGACGATCCGCCGCCGCTATCCGCTTGCGAAAATCATTTTGTTTCCGGCGCTCGTCCAAGGCGACGGGGCGGCGCTGTCAATCGTGCGCGCCATCGAGCGGGCAAATGAGTTCGGCGGGGTTGACGTGCTCATTGTCGGCCGCGGCGGCGGTTCGATTGAAGAATTGTGGGCGTTTAACGAAGAAATCGTCGCCCGCGCCATCTTTGCTTCGCGCGTGCCGGTCATTTCCGCCGTCGGCCATGAGACCGATTTTACGATCGCCGATTTTGTCGCCGATTTGCGGGCGCCGACACCGACGGCGGCAGCAGAGCTGGCTGCGCCGCACGTCGGGGAGCTGACTGAGCGGCTCGCCGAGCGGAAATGGCGGATGATCCGCGCCATGAAAGAACAGCTCGCTGCCAGCCAGGAACGGTTGCGGCGGCTTCAAGCATCGTACGCTTTCCGCTATCCAAGGCGGCTGTACGAACAAAAAGAGCAGCAGCTTGACGTGTTGCTCGACCGGCTCGCCCGCCAGCGCGAACGGTTGCTCGACAAGAAGCGCCAACAATGGCGTGAGCTGCGCCTGCGGCTGTGGCGCCATCACCCGGCGGCCGAGCTTGAGCGGACGAAGGAGCGGCAAAAAGCGGCTGCCGGCGCGCTTGAAAAAGCGATGCGCACCGCCTTAGAGCGCCATGCGCTCCGCTTTCGTTCCCATGTCGCGCGGCTTGAGGCGCTCAGTCCGCTCCGCATCATGGAGCGCGGCTACAGTTTGGTGTACAATGAGCGGCGCGAGCTTGTCAAACGAATCGGCCAGCTTCAGGTCGGCGAGCGCCTGTCCATCCGGATTCAAGACGGACAAGTCGATTGTCAAGTGACGGGAGTGGAGGAGAAAACAATATGAGCGAAGAAAAAGAGCTGACGTTTGAAGAAGCGATGAAAAAGCTTGAGGAAATCGTCGAACGGCTCGAGGAAGGAAATGTGCCGCTTGAAGAGGCGATCGTCTTTTTTCAAGAAGGCATGAAGCTGTCGAAACTTTGCCATGATAAACTGCAGCACGTCGAAAAACAGCTCGAGTATATGTTGAGCGAAGACGGTCAGCTCGTGCCTTTTTCGCCGGAGGAGGAGTAAGCGGTGGCGCAGCTTTCAGTTGAACAGTTTCTCAACGAGCAAAAACAGGCGGTGGAAACAGCGCTCTCCCGTTATATAGAGCGCTTAGAAGGGCCGGCGAAGCTGAAAAAGGCGATGATGTACTCATTGGAGGCCGGCGGCAAACGAATCCGTCCGTTGCTGCTTCTGTCCACCGTTCGGGCGCTCGGCAAAGACCCGGCGGTCGGATTGCCCGTCGCCTGCGCGATTGAAATGATCCATACGTACTCTTTGATCCATGATGATTTGCCGAGCATGGACAACGATGATTTGCGGCGCGGCAAGCCGACGAACCATAAAGTGTTCGGCGAGGCGATGGCCATCTTGGCGGGGGACGGGTTGTTGACGTACGCGTTTCAATTGATCACCGAAATCGACGATGAGCGCATCCCTCCTTCCGTCCGGCTTCGGCTCATCGAACGGCTGGCGAAAGCGGCCGGTCCGGAAGGGATGGTCGCCGGTCAGGTAGCCGATATGGAAGGAGAGGGGAAAACGCTGACGCTTTCGGAGCTCGAATACATCCATCGGCATAAAACCGGGAAAATGCTGCAATACAGCGTGCACGCCGGCGCCTTGATCGGCGGCGCTGATGCCCGGCAAACGCGGGAGCTTGACGAATTCGCCGCCCATCTAGGCCTTGCCTTTCAAATTCGCGATGATATTCTCGATATTGAAGGGGCAGAAGAAAAAATCGGCAAGCCGGTCGGCAGCGACCAAAGCAACAACAAAGCGACGTATCCAGCGTTGCTGTCGCTTGCCGGCGCGAAGGAAAAGTTGGCGTTCCATATCGAGGCGGCGCAGCGCCATTTACGGAACGCCGACGTTGACGGCGCCGCGCTCGCCTATATTTGCGAACTGGTCGCCGCCCGCGACCATTAAAAGCGGAACGGCCGCCCTTGCTTCGGAGCAAGGGCGGCTGTGTTGCTTTTTTGCTTCCGCCCCATGATAGGTCTTTCATCTTCGCGCCGCGGCCATACAGTGGCGCCAAGGCCGGCGTTGGCGGAAAAAGTCGATTTTTCGCGGCGAATCATGTATAATAATACTACCTGTATTCTAGGGAATCGGCTCGGAGAATGACCGAATGAAAGCGAGTGATCTCATTTGGATTTGACGAAAATTGAACATCCGCGCGTGTTAAAAACGATGTCCATTCCGGAACTGAAACAGTTAAGCGCCGAGATTCGGCGGTTTTTAATTGAAAAGCTGTCCAAAACGGGAGGACACATCGGCCCAAATTTAGGGGTCGTCGAGCTGACGATCGCCCTGCACCGGGAGTTTGACAGCCCGAAAGACAAACTCATTTGGGATGTCGGGCATCAAGCGTATGTGCATAAAATTTTGACGGGGCGCGCTGCTGAGTTCGACACGCTCCGCCAGTACAAGGGGTTGTCCGGCTTCCCGAAGCGGAGCGAAAGCGAGCACGATGTCTGGGAAACAGGCCATAGCTCAACGTCGCTGTCGGCAGCGATGGGCATGGCGATCGCCCGCGATTTAAAAGGGACGGATGAATACATCGTGCCGATCATCGGCGACGGGGCGCTCACCGGCGGCATGGCGCTCGAGGCGCTCAACCATATCGGCCATGAAAAAACGGATATGATTGTCATTTTAAATGACAACGAAATGTCGATCGCCCCGAACGTCGGGGCGCTGCACAACATCCTCGGACGGTTGCGAACAGCCGGCAAATATCAGTGGGTGAAAGATGAGCTTGAATTGTTGCTCAAGCGCATCCCGGCGGTCGGCGGCAAGCTGGCGGCCACGGCCGAACGTTTGAAAGACAGTTTAAAATACTTGCTCGTTTCCGGCGTGTTTTTCGAAGAGCTCGGGTTTACGTATTTAGGACCGGTGGACGGTCATGATTTTGAGGATCTGTTTGAAAATTTGCGTTATGCGAAGAAAATGAAAGGTCCGGTGCTCGTGCATGTGATCACGAAAAAAGGGAAAGGCTACAGTCCGGCGGAAAACGACAAAGTGGGAACGTGGCACGGCACCGGCCCGTACAAAATTGAAACTGGTGCGTTTGTGAAAACGAAGGAAGCCGGGCCGTCGTGGAGCGCGCTTGTCAGCGAAACGGTGCGCCGGCTCGCGCGCACGGATCCGCGCATCGTGGCCATTACGCCGGCGATGCCGGTCGGATCGAAGTTGGAAGGGTTTGCAAGCGAATTTCCGGATCGGATGTTTGATGTCGGCATTGCCGAACAGCATGCGACGACGCTGGCGGCCGGGCTGGCGACGCAAGGGATGAAACCTTTTTTGGCCATTTATTCGACGTTTTTGCAGCGCGCGTACGACCAAGTCGTCCATGACGTATGCCGGCAAAACTTAAACGTCTTTTTCGCCATTGACCGCGCCGGGCTTGTCGGCGCCGACGGCGAAACGCACCAAGGGGTGTTTGACATCGCCTTTTTGCGCCATGTGCCGAACTTGGTGCTGATGATGCCAAAAGATGAAAACGAAGGCCAGCACATGGTGTATACGGCTATCCGCTACGATGACGGGCCGATTGCCATGCGTTTCCCGCGCGGAAACGGCCTGGGCGTTCCGCTTGACGAGGAGCTGAAAGAGATTCCGATCGGCACGTGGGAAGTGCTGCGCGATGGGCGCGATGCGGCGATCTTGACGTTTGGGACAACGATCTCCATGGCGCTTGAGGCTGCCGACCAATTGGCGAAAGAAGGCGTCTCGGTCAAAGTCGTCAACGCCCGCTTTATTAAGCCGATGGACGAAGCGGTGCTTCTTGAACTGCTCGAAAGCCGCCTGCCGATTTTGACGATCGAGGAAGCTGTGCTGCAGGGCGGCTTTGGCAGCGCCGTGCTTGAATTTGCCCATGACCGCGGCTACCATCAGGCGGTGATCGAGCGGATGGGCATCCCTGACCGGTTTATTGAGCACGGAAGCGTCAGCGAGCTGCTGCGCGAAATTGGGCTGACAGCCGCGCATATCGTTGCCCGCATTAAAACGATGGCGCCAAGAAAACAGAAAAGGGCTTGAGATGATGAAAGGGAAAAAAGAACGGCTCGATGTGCTGCTTGTTGAACGCGGGCTGGCGGAAACGCGTGAAAAAGCGAAGCGGGCGATCATGGCCGGCCTCGTCTACTCGAACGACATCCGGCTCGACAAGCCCGGAGAGAAAGTGCCAACGGATATCCCGCTTGAAGTGAAAGGCAACCCGCTCCCGTACGTCAGCCGCGGCGGCTTGAAGCTCGAAAAAGCGTTGCGCGAATTTCAGATCAGCGTTAAAGGAAAAATTGTCCTCGATATCGGCGCCTCGACCGGCGGCTTCACCGATTGCGCCTTGCAGCATGGGGCGAAACTGTCCTATGCGGTCGATGTCGGCTACAACCAGCTCGCCTGGAAGCTGCGTCAAGATGAGCGCGTCGTCGTCATGGAGCGGACGAACTTCCGCTACGCGACGCCGGATTTGTTTACAAAAGGGCTGCCGGAAGTGGCGGTCATCGATGTGTCGTTTATTTCACTTCGGCTCATTTTGCCGGTCGTCAAGACGGTCATCGTTCCAGGCGGCGATGTTATTGCGCTTGTCAAACCGCAGTTTGAAGCAGGGAAAGAAAAGGTTGGCAAAAAAGGAATCGTCCGCGATCCGGCCGTTCATCGCGACGTGCTGGAGTCGATCGTTCAGTTTGCCTGCGCGGAACGGTTCGATGTTCTTCATTTGTCGTACTCGCCGATCACCGGCGGCGACGGCAATATCGAGTTTTTGCTTCATGCGGTCTATTCCGGCGAAGAGCGGGAAGGCGAAAACCGGCTCGCCAAGCCGATTGCAGACGTCGTCAGCGAAGCGCACGCCCGCCTCAGCCTTAAAGAGGGGGAAGAAAACGGCGCCTAAGCAACCGTCGGAAAGAAGTCCCGCCCCCAGCCGGACGGAGCCGCGACTGCGCATCTTAGGGAACGAGGAGGTGGCGCGATTTGAACAAAGGGCAAAGGCATATTAAAATTCGCGAGATTATCATGAACAACGACATCGAGACGCAAGACGAGCTGGTCGACCGGCTGAGGGAAGCCGGCTTCAACGTCACACAGGCGACCGTCTCGCGCGACATTAAGGAGATGCAGCTTGTCAAAGTGCCGATGGCCAACGGCCGCTATAAGTACAGCCTTCCGTCCGATCAGCGCTTCAACCCGCTGCAAAAACTGAAGCGGGCGCTCGTTGACGTGTTCATTAAGCTTGACGGAACCGGAAACTTGCTCGTGCTGCGGACGCTGCCGGGCAACGCCCACGCCATCGGCGTTCTGCTCGATAACTTGGACTGGGACGAAATCGTCGGTACGATTTGCGGCGACGATACGTGTTTAATCATCTGCCGGACGCCAAAAGACGCCAAAAAAGTGTCGAACCAGCTGCTGTCCATGCTTTAACCGAGGACCGGCCCGACTTTCCTCTGCGTCAGAGAGAGGAACAAACGGGGACGGTCCTTTGTTGGGATGTGAACACGTGTTTTATCATTAAGGCAGCCTGGACAAGGCAGGCGCCATTCCAGCGTTCAAGGGGAGGATGGAATGCTCGCTGAACTGTCGATTAAAAATTTCGCGATTATCGAATCGCTCTCGTTGTCGTTTGATAAAGGGCTGACGGTGTTGACGGGCGAAACAGGGGCCGGCAAGTCGATCATCATCGACGCCATTCATTTGCTCATCGGCGGGCGCGGTTCGTCTGAGTTCGTCCGTTTCGGCGCAGAGAAGGCCGAAATCGAAGGGCTGTTTTTGCTTGATGACGACCGCCATCCATGCTGCCAAAAATGTGCGGACATTGGCGTTGATGTCAGCGATGGGATGGTGGTGCTCCGCCGCGACATTTTGGCGAGCGGCAAAAGCATCTGCCGCATCAACGGCAAGCTCGTCACCACCGCCGTGCTGCGCGACATCGGTTCGACGCTCGTCGATATTCACGGTCAGCATGAGCATCAAGAGCTGATGGATCCATCCCGCCATCTGCCGCTTCTCGATGAGTTTGGCGGCGCGGAAACGGCGGCAGCGCTGGCGCGTTATCGCGCTCTGTATGAAGAGCGTGAAGCGTTGGTAAAAAAGTTGAAAAAGCTGAGTGAAAATGAGCAGCAAATGGCGCATCGGCTCGATTTGTTGACGTTTCAGCTGCGCGAAATCGAACAAGCCGGGCTCGAGATTGGCGAAGACGAGCGGCTGATGGAAGAAAAAGTGCGGATTGTGAATTTCCAAAAAATTTATCAAGCCATTCAGCATAGCTACGAAGCGCTCGCCGGCGAAGGACGCGGCTTGGATTCGGTCGGCCAGGCGATGGGCCATCTCGAGGACGTCGCTGCGATGGACGCGGAACTTAAAGAGGCGCATGAAATGGTGGCCAACAGCTACTATTTGCTCGAGGAAGTCATGTATAGGCTGCGCGACCAACTTGAGGAGCTTGAATACGACCCGATGCGGCTTGACGCCATTGAAAGCCGCCTCGCGGAAATCCAGCAATTAAAACGGAAGTACGGAGCGACGATCGCCGATATTTTGCAGTATGCCGAAGCGATCGCCGAAGAAATCGAGACGATTGAAAACCGCGACATGCATGTGCACGACCTCGAGCGGCAGCTTGCCGACGTGACCGGCAAATTGCTTGCCGAGGCGAAAAAGGTGACCAGCATCCGCCAGGCGTACGCCCGGCAGCTGATTGAGCGCATTCAGCAAGAATTGAAAGATTTGTACATGGAAAAAACGCAGTTTGACATCGTCTTCGCCAAACGCGAAGGTCCGCTCGACGCCCCGCTGGTCGACGGCGTGCCGGTCAAATTTGCGGAAGACGGCATCGATGTTGTCGAATTTTACCTGTCGACGAACGTCGGCGAGCCGCTGAAGCCGCTTGCCAAAACTGCTTCAGGCGGCGAGCTGTCGCGCATTATGCTCGCATTGAAGACGATTTTTTCGAAACACCAAGGCGTGACATCGATTATTTTTGATGAAGTCGACACCGGCGTCAGCGGCCGGGTCGCCCAGGCGATCGCCGAAAAAATTTACCGCATCGCCAGCCAGTCGCAAGTGCTTTGCATTTCCCACCTGCCGCAAGTCGCCGCCATGGCGGACACGCATCTGTTGATCGTGAAGGAAACGGACGGAACGCGGACCAAAACGGCCGTGAAAAAGCTCGATGAGGAGGAGAAGGTGAAGGAAATCGGACGGATGATTTCCGGCGTGGAGATGACCGAACTGACGAAGCAGCATGCCAAAGAGCTGCTCGAGCTGGCGGCGAAAATGAAGCGATAGCCTTGCTGTCCGCCCCCCCGTCGGGCCGTTGCCCCCGCTGCGAGGCAATGGGCTGCCCGGATGAAAGTCCATCCAATCCGGGCAGCTTTTTTTATAAGCGTTGCGATTATATTTTCCCCTGTTCAGGCAAAATTAAAACTGTAACCGTTTTTGTATGGTGTAGGCGGGAGCGAGGAGAGTGAACGACATTGAAGAAAGAAATGGCCCGAAACATAGCAGGAGTGCTTCTCCTAGGCATGCTGATGGCGATCGGTTTTACCAAACCGATGAAAGAATATTGGCAAATTCCAAAGCAGCTTGTGCTGTTTGAAGGCGATACGGTCGAATTTCGGGCGTCAGCCCTTCCGGTGCAAGCGGCCGTCCATGACCGAAACGCTCCCGAAACGCTCAATGTTGAGCAAAAAAACGGTTCGTGGTCTGTAAAGGCGAAACAGCGCGGAGAAGAAACGTTGGTTTTGCAGGTCGCCGGAATGCCGATTAAACAAGTGGATGTCAACGTGCTGCCGACGCTGAAAGTCATCCCCGGCGGGCAATCGATCGGCGTCAAACTCAATACGGTTGGGGTGCTTGTGGTCGGCTACCACTTAGTCGAAACAGAAAACGGAAAGAAGTCCCCGGGGGAGGCGGCCGGCATCCAAATCGGCGACGTGATCACCGCCATTAACGGGCAAAAAATTGAAAACATGAGCGATCTCTCCCCTTTCATTGAGGAAGCCGGCAAAACCGGAAAACCGCTTCATCTCACCATTCTGCGCGATCAGCACTCCGTCACAGCGAAGCTCGTTCCGCTGAAAGACAAGCATGACGACGTGTACCGCATCGGCTTGTATATCCGTGATTCCGCCGCCGGCATCGGGACGATGACGTTCTATGACCCAAAATCGAAAACGTACGGTGCGCTCGGCCATGTCATTTCCGACATGGATACGAAAAAGCCGATTTTGGTGCAAAATGGGCAAATTATGCGCTCGACCGTCACCTCCATTGAAAAAGGGACGAGCGGCAATCCAGGCGAAAAGTTAGCCCGCTTCTCCGATGGCGAAGAGATGATCGGCACGGTGACGAATAACAGTCCGTTTGGCATTTTTGGTAAACTGACAAAGCCATTGCCGGACAGCCCATTCACGAAACCGATTCCGATCGCTTTGGCCAGCCAGGTGAAAGAAGGACCGGCAAAAATATTGACAGTGGTCGAAAACGACAAGGTGGAGCAATTTGATGTTGAAATTGTCAGCAACGTTCCACAAAAGTTTCCAGCCACAAAAGGACTCGTCATCCGCGTCACCGATCCGCGCCTGCTCAAGAAAACGGGCGGCATCGTTCAAGGCATGAGCGGCAGCCCGATCATTCAAGATGGCAAACTTGTCGGTGCGGTGACGCATGTGTTTGTCAACGATCCGACATCGGGATACGGCGTCCATATTGAATGGATGCTGCAAGAAGCAGGAATCGATCTATATGGCCGTCAAAAAAAGGCGAGCTGACCGCGAGTCAGCTCGCTTTTTTTGCAGCCCAAAAATTTTTCAAAAAAGACGGCAAATATTTTGCCGATTGGGCATAGATATTTGGTGAAACATCCGTTAAAATGGAACATGTAAAGATTTTTCGACAAATACATGGTTAAAAAAACGAATATTGTCTAAAGAGCTCGTTTTTTGCTATAATTTTTATTTTGCATTAATTTGTGAAAAAGAAAAGGATTTTTTGCTGCTGTTGTCGAATGTACGTTAACGGAAAGTTACATAGGAAGAAAATGTGGGGGAGGACGATCAAGTTGAGCATTAAAGTGTGTATTGCCGACGATAATCGCGAATTGGTGTCATTGCTTGATGAATATATTTCGAGCCAGCCGGACATGGAAGTGATCGGCACGGCGTACAACGGCCAGGACTGCCTGCAGATGCTTGAGGAAAAGCGGCCGGATATTTTGCTGTTGGACATCATTATGCCGCATTTGGACGGACTGGCTGTTTTGGAGAGAATCCGCGCCGGCTTCGAACACCAGCCCAATGTCATTATGCTGACGGCGTTCGGCCAGGAAGACGTGACGAAAAAGGCGGTTGAACTCGGGGCTTCCTATTTCATTTTAAAGCCGTTTGACATGGAAAACTTAGCCCACCATATTCGGCAAGTTTACGGTAAAACGACGCCGGTTGTGAGGAAAGCAGCCCCGGCGCCCCAAGTGCGCGACAACAAGCCGAAAAACTTGGACGCGAGCATTACGAGCATCATCCATGAAATCGGCGTTCCAGCCCACATTAAAGGCTATTTGTATTTGCGCGAGGCCATCGCCATGGTCTATCACGACATCGAGCTGCTCGGCTCGATCACGAAAGTGCTGTACCCGGACATCGCCAAAAAATACAACACAACGGCAAGCCGGGTCGAACGGGCGATCCGCCATGCGATCGAAGTCGCCTGGAGCCGCGGCAATCTCGAATCGATCTCATCGCTGTTCGGCTATACGGTCAGCGTCTCGAAAGCCAAACCGACCAACTCCGAATTCATCGCCATGGTGGCCGACAAACTGCGGCTTGAGCATAAAGCGTCATAAAGGGCGGAACGCGGTGAAGGCAAAAGAGGCGGGCCGAAAAAGCGGTTGACCGGCTTTTTGGCGCCGGCCTTTTTTGCGGCCGGGCGCCTACTCGAAACGCCAAGCCACCCGTTGATGAGGGCGGGCCGCTACGGTTCGTCATGCTCTGTTTCCTTTTTCTCAAGTTCGAGCAATTTTTTCATCAAAATATGCGGCGGCATGTGCATCACTTGCTCGATCGGCACGCCGAGCGCTTTTGCCAGCTTTTGCGCCGTCTCCAAGGAAATTTTCAGCGGCTGCATCATCTTCCCCTCCAGTGCCTCATACATTACTTTTAGTATAACCGATCACTGCCGCATTCGGCCAGCTTTGTCGGCCAAATGGCGAATTATATGGGAAAGGAAGAAACGGCATGACATATATTTTTGCCCACCGCGGAGCGGCGGGAACCCACCCGGAAAATACGATGGCAGCGTTTGAAGAAGCGCTGAAGGCGGGGGCGGATGGCATTGAGCTCGATGTGCAGTTGACGAAAGACGGCGAACCGGTCGTCATTCATGACGAAACGGTCGACCGGACGACGGACGGCAGCGGCTGGGTCAAAGACATCCTATACCGCGAACTCCGCAAGTTCAACGCAGCAGCGAAATGGGACGGCCGTTACGGCCATTGCCCGATTCCCCATCTCGAGGAAGTGCTCGCCTGGCTGGCGCCGACACGGCTTTTAGTCAACATTGAGCTGAAAAACAGCCTCGTGGCTTATGAAAGGCTTGAGCAAAAGGTGATCGCCGTTGTGCGCCGCTATGGGCTCGAGAACCGGACGATTTTCTCGTCGTTCAACCATAACAGCATGCGTCTTTGCCGCCAGTTGGCGCCGGAGATCGAAACGGCGCTTCTTTATATGGAGCCGCTCTATGACCCGTGGACGTATGTGCAGGCGATGAATGCAGGCGGGGTGCATCCGTACCACCGAACGGTGACGGCGGACTTCGCCGCGGATGCGCGGCGCCGCGGCGTCGCAGTCCGGCCCTTTACGGTGAACAAGCCGAAAACGGCGAAGACGATGTTCGCCTATAAAGTGGATGCGATTTTCACCGACTATCCGCGTCAAGCGAAGGAATGGAAAGAGAAAACACCTTAACGAAAACCGTTAAGGCGTTTTTTGGCTTGCCTTGAAATGGATGGTTTCCAATTCCGAATCAAGGCGTTTTTCGTTTTCGTTGAAAACGCGCCTGCACTTTGTTCCGTTTTCGGTCGCGGTGCAGCAAAAACCCGCCAATAAACGCCAACCCGGCTGCAAACAGCACAAGCCCGGCGAGAAATTGCAGCCATAAGGCGGCAAACGGCGGCTGCATGATGCCAAACAACGCATCGCGCATCCATTTAATGCCGAGCGCCGCCGCCAGCCCCGGAACGACTAAAATGAACAGCGCAATCATTCGCCCCATCGCGATCGCGTCCCTTTCCCAGCAGAAATCACTTCACCGATTATCATAACCGTTATCCGTCATTTGTCAAGGAACGAAAAAGCGGGTATGATAAAACTGTCTGCAAAATTTGGCATAGGACGAAATGTGGGGGAACAGGATGAAAAACGTGATCATCATCGGGGCGGAACCTCGTTGCTGAAACTGCTCCATGAAGCGTCAGGGTTTGACGTCGTGGCCGTCATTGATGTTGATGACAACGCCCCGGGGCTGCAATTGGCGCGCAAATGGGGCATTGCGGTTGGCCGCGACTGGCGCCCATGGATGGATGAGCCGCTTGATTTGATTATTGAAACGACCGGGAGGGCAGACGTTCTTGAGTTAATCCGCCAGCAGGCGCCCAAGGGGGCGAATATCGTTCCAAGCGCCGTCGCGCGAATGATGGCGGAGCTCGTCTAGGAAAAGGAAGCGCTCATCGCCAAGTTGAAAAGCGAGGCGGACCGGCGCGCTCGGCATTTCGGTGCGCAATTTATACTACAAGCTTGAAAAATACAACATTGACAAAAACAGTGTGCAATAATTTGCGTATAGTGAAAAAGATTACACAAACGAACTTCAACAGCCTTTATTTCATAAAGCGCTTTCATATATTGGTGATTGGCATGGTTTTTGCGTATAAAGAAGTGCCTCGACGGATTGGCAGAAAAGGTTGGTGCAGACGATGAAGTTGAACACATTAATCGAGAAAGCAAGTCAATGTCAAGGTCGGACGGTGGCCGTGGCCGCCGCCGAGGATGAGGAAGTGATCGAAGTGGTGGCGATGGCGCTCGAGCATCGCCTCGACCGGTTTGTGCTGTACGGAGACCGGGAGCGAATCGGACGGTTGCTCAAAGAAAAAGGGGGGGGCGCGTTTTGCCGATGTCGATATCGTTCACACCAATTCGGTCGCCCAAGCGGCCGAACTGGCGGTGCGCGCCGTTCATTTGAATGAAGCAGATGCCTTAATGAAAGGGCACGTACCGACGGCAACCTTTCTGAAAGCCGTCTTGAACAAAGAATACGGGCTGCGCACAGGAAAGGTGTTGTCCCATGTCGCGGTGTTTGACGTGCCGGCGTTCGAACGGCTGATCATCGTGACCGACGCGGCCATGAACATCGCCCCCGATCTCGAGCAAAAAGTGCAAATTGTGAACAATGCCGTCAGCGTGGCGCGTTCCATCGGCATCGAGCGTCCGAAAGTCGCGGCGCTGGCGGCGGTGGAGACGGTCAATCCGGCCATGCCGGCAACCGTCGATGCAGCGGCGCTCGCGATGATGCAAAAGCGGGGACAAATCGAACATTGCCTGCTTGACGGGCCGCTTGCCTTGGACAATGCAGTGTCTATGACGGCGGCGAAGCATAAACGAATTGAAAGCGAAGTGGCTGGACAGGCTGATATTTTGCTCGTGCCGGACATTGAATCCGGCAACATGTTGTACAAGTCGCTCGTCTACTTTGCAAAAGCCAAAGTCGGCGCGGTCATCGCCGGGGCGAAGGCGCCGATCGTCTTGACGTCGCGCGCCGACTCGGCGGAAAGCAAACTGTATTCGTTGGCGCTCGCCATCTGTTCGGCAGCGAAATGAAAAGAAGGAGGCCATCTGAGATGGAATTATTCAAATATATGGAAACTTACGATTATGAGCAAGTGCTGTTTTGCCAAGATAAAGAATCGGGTTTGAAAGCGATCATTGCCATTCATGACACAACGCTCGGCCCGGCGCTCGGCGGGACGCGCATGTGGATGTACAATTCGGAAGAAGAAGCGCTTGAAGACGCCTTGCGCCTCGCCCGCGGCATGACGTACAAAAACGCGGCCGCCGGCCTCAACTTGGGCGGGGGCAAAACGGTCATCATCGGCGACCCGCGCAAAGATAAAAACGAAGCGATGTTCCGGGCGTTCGGCCGCTTCATTCAAGGGCTGAACGGCCGCTACATCACGGCGGAAGACGTCGGCACGACCGTCGCCGATATGGATATCATCTATCAAGAAACCGACTATGTCACCGGCATTTCGCCCGAATTCGGCTCATCCGGCAACCCATCGCCGGCGACCGCCTACGGCGTATACCGCGGCATGAAGGCGGCGGCAAAAGAGGCGTTCGGCAGCGATTCGCTCGAAGGAAAAGTCGTCGCCGTCCAAGGAGTCGGCAATGTCGCGTATCATTTGTGCCGCCATTTGCACGAAGAAGGAGCGAAACTCATCGTGACTGACATCAACAAGGAAGCGGTGGCGCGCGCGGTCGAGGAATTCGGAGCGAAAGCGGTCGACCCGAACGACATTTACGGCGTGGAGTGCGACATTTTTGCTCCATGCGCGCTCGGCGGCATCATCAACGATCAAACGATTCCGCAACTGAAAGCGAAAGTGATCGCCGGATCGGCGAACAACCAGCTGAAAGAGCCGCGCCATGGCGACATCATCCATGAAATGGGCATCGTCTATGCCCCGGATTATGTGATCAACGCCGGCGGCGTCATCAACGTCGCGGACGAACTGTACGGCTACAATCGGGAACGGGCGATGAAAAAAATCGAGCAAATTTATGACAACATCGAAAAAGTGTTTGCCATCGCCAAGCGCGACAACATTCCAACGTATGTGGCCGCCGACCGGATGGCGGAAGAACGGATTGAAACGATGCGCAAAGCGCGCAGTCAATTTTTGCAAAATGGTCACCATATTTTAAGCCGCCGTCGCGCCCGCTAACAGCGGCGCGGGGCGGCCTCCGCCCCGCCGGCGGATGACGGAGGGACGACAACGATGCAAGAGCAGAAGTTCCGCATTTTAACGATCAATCCAGGTTCGACGTCAACGAAAATCGGCGTCTTTGAAAACGAACGGCCATTGCTCGAAAAAACGATCCGCCACGAGGCGGAGGTGCTTCGGCAATATAAAACGATTGCGGATCAGTATGAGTTCCGCAAACAAACGATTTTGCAAGCTCTCGATGAAGAAGGGATCAATTTATCGAAGTTGAACGCCGTCTGCGGCCGTGGTGGACTCCTCCGCCCGATCGAAGGCGGGACGTACCGTGTCAATGAGGCGATGCTTGAAGATTTACGCCGCGGTTATTCGGGACAGCACGCCTCTAATCTCGGCGGCATTTTGGCGCATGAGCTCGCCTCGGCCTTAAACATCCCGGCGTTTATCGTCGACCCGGTCGTCGTCGATGAGCTTGAGCCAATCGCCCGGATCAGCGGCTTTCCGCTCATTGAGCGGCGCAGCATTTTCCACGCCCTAAACCAAAAAGCGGTCGCGCGCCGCGTCGCCAAGCAGCTTGGCAAGCGGTATGACGAACTGAACTTGATCGTCGCTCATATGGGCGGCGGCATCACGGTCGGCGCCCATAAGCAAGGGCGGGTGGTGGACGTGAACAACGGGCTTGACGGCGAAGGCCCGTTCAGCCCGGAGCGTGCCGGGACGGTGCCGGCCGGCGATTTGGTGGCGCTATGCTTCTCGGGCGACTACTATCGCGAGGAAGTGATGCGCATGCTCGTCGGTCAAGGCGGACTTGTCGGGTATTTGGGCACGAACGATGCGGTGAAAGTCGAGAACATGATCGAAGCTGGCGATGAAAAGGCCAAGCTCGTCTATGAGGCGATGGCGTACCAAGTGGCGAAAGAAATCGGCGCGGCAAGCGCCGTATTGGCGGGCAAAGTGGACGCCATCATTTTGACCGGCGGGTTGGCGTATGGCAAATCGTTTGTCGAACGAATCACTCGCCGCGTGCAATGGATCGCCGATGTCATCGTCCATCCGGGCGAAAACGAACTGCAGGCGCTTGCCGAAGGGGCGCTTCGCGTCCTGCGCGGCGAAGAAGAGGAAAAAACGTATTCAGGGTGAAGCGGCTTCGCCGGTTTCAGTCCGGCGTTGATGCGGCAACGGATGAGAAAGGGGAAGACAAGATGGCAAAAGAATACGATGTCGTCATTCTCGGCGGCGGCACGGGTGGCTATGTGGCCGCTATTCGCGCCTCGCAGCTCGGCTTGAAAACGGCGGTTGTCGAAAAAGGGAAGCTCGGCGGCACGTGCCTGCACGCCGGCTGCATTCCGTCCAAAGCGCTGCTCCGCAGTGCGGAAGTGTACGCGCAAACGAAAAATAGCGAGGCGTTTGGCGTCATCGTCGGTGATGTGCGCCTTGATTTCGCGAAAGTGCAGGCGCGCAAAGCAACGATTGTCGACCAGCTCCATAAAGGTGTGCAGCATTTGATGAAAAAAGGGAAGATCGATGTGTACGCCGGCATCGGCCGCCTGCTCGGCCCGTCGATCTTTTCCCCGCTGCCGGGGACGGTGTCGGTTGAGATGAACGACGGCAGCGAAAACGAAATGCTTGTCCCGAAATTCGTCGTCATTGCCACTGGTTCGCGGCCGCGTACGCTACCGGGGCTTGAGCCGGACGGCGAATTCGTGATGACATCGGATGAGGCGCTGCAAATGGAGGTGCTTCCGTCGTCTATCTTGATCGTCGGGGGCGGCGTCATCGGCATGGAATGGGCGTCGATGCTCAACGATTTCGGTGTGGAGGTCACCGTGCTTGAGTATGCCGATCGCATTTTGCCGACAGAAGATGAAGATGTCTCAAAAGAAATGGAAAAACTGCTCCTCCGCCGCGGCGTCAACATCGTCACAGGAGCGCGGGTGCTCGCGGAAACGCTCGAGAAAGGAAACGGCGTCACGATCCAAGCGGAGCATCAAGGCGAGCGGAAAACGTTTGCGGCCGACAAGATGCTCGTTTCCATCGGGCGTCAGGCGAACATTGAAGGAATTGGTCTTGAAAACACCGAAATTGTTGTGGAGAAGGGATATATTCAAACAAACGAGTTCGGCCAAACGAAAGAATCGCACATTTACGCAATCGGTGATGTCATCGGCGGCCTGCAGCTGGCCCATGTCGCTGCCCATGAAGGGATTGTCGCCATTGAGCATTTGGCCGGGCGCAATCCAGCGCCGATTGACTATTCGATGGTGCCCCGCTGCATTTACACCCGTCCAGAAGCGGCGGCGGTCGGCTTAACCGAACAAGAGGCGAAAGCGAAAGGCTATGATGTCAAAATCGGCAAATTTCTGTTTAAAGCCATTGGCAAGGCGCTTGTGTTCGGTGAGGCGGAAGGGTTTGTGAAACTCATCGCCGACCGGAACACGGACGATCTGCTTGGCGTCCATATGGTCGGGCCGCACGTGACCGATTTGATTTCCGAAGCCGGGCTCGCCCGCGTGCTTGATGCAGCTCCGTGGGAAGTGGCCCATGCGATCCACCCGCATCCGACGCTGTCAGAGGCCATGGCGGAAGCGGCGCTGGCGGTCGATGGCAAAGCGATTCATTTTTAGTTCGTGGCGGCATGAGCTTGGCGCGTGATCATTGGTTGACTATGTGAATCTAAGGGAGGTTGTTGTGATGGCGCAAAACCGTCATCAAGCGCTCGGATTAAGCGATGACACGGTGTTGGAAATGTATGAAACAATGCTTCTCGCCCGCAAGCTCGATGAGCGGATGTGGCTGTTAAACCGCGCCGGAAAAATTCCGTTCGTCATCTCGTGCCAAGGGCAGGAAGCGGCGCAAGTCGGCGCGGCGTTCGCCCTCGATCGGACAAAGGACTATGTACTGCCGTACTACCGCGATATGGGGGTTGTGCTGACATTTGGAATGACGGCGAGAGAATTGATGCTGGCGGCGTTCGCCAAGGCGGAAGACCCGAACTCCGGAGGCCGGCAAATGCCTGGCCATTTCGGGCAAAAGAAAAACCGGATCGTCACCGGCTCCTCGCCCGTGACGACGCAAGTGCCGCATGCGGTCGGCTTTGCGTTAGCGGCGAAAATGGAAAAGAAAGATTTTGTCGCTTTTGTCACCTTTGGCGAAGGGTCGTCGAACCAAGGCGACTTCCATGAAGGGGCAAACTTCGCCGGTGTTCACAAGCTTCCGGTCATCTTCATGTGCGAAAACAACCAGTACGCCATTTCCGTGCCGATTTCGAAACAACTCGCGTGCGAAAAAGTGTCCGACCGCGCTGTCGGTTACGGCATGCCGGGCTATACGGTCGACGGCACCGATCCGCTTGAAGTATACCGCGTCGTCAAGGAAGCGGCCGACCGCGCCCGCCGCGGCGAAGGGCCAACGTTGATTGAAGCGGTGACGTATCGGCTGACGTCGCACTCGTCGGATGACGACCATCGCGTCTACCGGACGGAAGAAGAGCTCGCCGAGGCGCGCGCCAAAGACCCGATCATCACATTTGCCAACTATTTGAAAGAAACGGGCGTTTTGACCGATGAACGGGATGAAGAAATTCAAGCGCGCGTCATGAAGGAAGTGAACGAAGCGACTGACTACGCTGAGAAGGCGCCGTATGCCGAGCCGGAGCACGCGCTTCGCTACGTGTATGCCGAGGAGTAAGGGAGGGGATTTGACGATGCCTGTTATTTCCTATATTGATGCGGTCACGATGGCAATTCGCGAAGAGATGGAGCGCGACCCGCGCGTGTTTGTGTTAGGAGAAGACGTCGGCCGAAAAGGCGGAGTGTTCAAAGCGACACAAGGATTGTACGAGCAGTTTGGCGAAGAGCGCGTGATTGATACGCCGCTTGCCGAATCGGCGATCGTCGGCGTCGGCATCGGCGCGGCGATGTACGGTCTGCGCCCGATCGCGGAAATTCAGTTTGCCGACTTCATCATGCCGGCGGTCAACCAAATCATTTCGGAGGCGGCGCGCATTCGCTACCGCTCGAACAACGACTGGAACTGCCCGATCGTCATCCGCGCTCCATACGGCGGCGGTGTTCACGGTGCTCTGTACCATTCTCAATCGGTGGAAGCGATTTTCGCCAACCAGCCGGGGCTGAAAATCGTCATGCCGTCGACGCCGTATGATGTAAAAGGATTATTGAAAGCGGCGATTCGCGATGAAGATCCGGTGCTCTTTTTCGAGCATAAACGCGCCTACCGCCTCATTAAAGGAGAGGTGCCGGAAGACGACTACGTATTGCCGATCGGCAAAGCTGATGTCAAGCGTGAAGGAGAGGACATCACGGTCATCACGTACGGGCTGTGCGTCCATTTTGCCTTGCAGGCGGCCGAACGCGTCGCACAAGACGGCATTTCCGTCCATCTGCTCGATTTGCGCACCGTCTACCCGCTTGACAAAGAAGCGATCATCGAAGCGGCGAGCAAAACGGGGAAAGTGCTGCTTATTACGGAAGACAATAAAGAAGGCAGCGTCATGAGCGAAGTCGCCGCCATTATCGCGGAGCATTGTTTGTTTGATCTCGACGCGCCGATTATGCGCCTTGCCGGTCCAGACGTTCCGGCCATGCCGTATGCGCCGACGATGGAGAAGTTCTTTATGGTCAACCCGGAAAAAGTCGAAAAAGCGATGCGTGAACTCGCGGCGTTTTAACATAAATCAGCCAGAAGTCCCCCACCTCTACAGGTGGGGGATGAATGGCGTTCGGTTTTTCTGTTTTTCTCTTTCTTCTTTGGATGGCAATAGAATACAATAAACATAGGAGGTGAAACCATGTATCGAACGCTGAAAACCCGTTTTCGGGCAAAGAAAGAAGTTATCCAAAAACTATTTGAATGCAATCGTATCTCCGCAGAAGTTTGGAACGAATGCCTTCGTTTGGCAAAAGAACATCATTTGGAAACAGGAAAATGGATAACCAAAACGGAACTGCAAAAAGCAACAAAAGGTCGTTTTTCTATCCACAGCCAAAGCATCCAGGCGGTTGTGCATAAATATATCTTTGCCCGTGATGGGGCAAAAGAAGCACGGAAAAAAGGAGAAAAACACGAGTGTTGATTATCCAAAATTATACATACGCCTTCCATAAATTTGGGCATACTCAAACAAAGCAGCGGCCATCCCGGATTTCCAATCGAGAGGAAGCTGCCCAGAGAAAAAACGGCGAACGAACGAAATGAAGGAAAGAGAGACGTTCGTCTGTTTTTTGGTTTGATCATACAGCCATCGCAGCAACACATACGCGATGAACGCCGCAAACAGTTGGTTGTATACCGCATTTTCCGTCGTGCCAAACAAGGTCGGGACATTCAGATATTGCTTCACCCAACGGAAAAAGACCTCAACAGTCCAACGTTGTTGGTACATGTCGGCAATGGTTTCCGCAGACGCATGGAAGAGGTTCGTCACGACCCGAATGTCGCGGCCATTCGCATCTCGAAAGATCACCACCCGGTGACGCTTGGTGGAGCGGCATTGTTTCGTTCCCAACTGGCACGTGAAGTCGGCTTGAACCGATGAGGATGTGCTGGAAAGGCGTTTCAAGCTTTTTTTCTGATGAAGTTCGATGTTGTCCTTCATCCGAATGACAAAGAGCTGATGCTGCTCCACAAATCGATCGAGGCGTTCGATTTTGAAATACGCCCGGTCTTCCACCAGCACTTGTTGAGCGTTCGTCAACTGTTCTCCCACCGGGCCATCATGACGCAGTCCGATGGTTTCCACCACGTCTGCCGGCAACGAGGATTCCGGCGAATACGCGACGTGCAGCTTCACTCCGGCGCGTTCGCCGTGATACGGAGCCCATGGGAGGCGGTTTTTCCCGACCGTGACGGTCGTCGAATCCACCACCCGAAGCGGTTTGGGAAACCGAAGCGAACGGCGGGTTTGGCGGTTGCACTTGGAAATGATCAACGCCAACAAGCGTTTCATGATGTCATAGGGAACTTCTTTCGCTTTCTTGGATACAGTTGAATAATGGAATCGCGGCAATCCATACAGAGGCCCCACATCGGCTCCGTGGCGAAAGCTTTTCCATTGATGCATGGCGGCCAGCAGGAAGAAGTGAATCAACTCGCGCAACGTAAAGGTTCGAGACGAATCACGATACCCAACCGCTTCGGCAATCAGTTGAATCTCTTCATCCGAAACAAGTTTTTGCATCAAATTCGGGAGTGTGGTATGCTTGTTCATAGAGAGCACCTCCTGGGTTTGTTTGTGTCGTTACTCACATTCTACAGGAAAGGTGCTCTTTTTTCTATACCCTTTGGATTTTATTGGATAATCAACACGCCTGGGAGAAAAAATCAAATATCCATACAAAAAGAAAAAACATTTCAACACGAAATGGGCAAAAGATGGGTTTGTTTTGCATGAAGACGGAACGTTGGAACTGTCGCTAGGAATTTGGAATCGAAAACGACAATCTCCTTTGGTGGTGAAAATCGACAAAGAGAAACTTCCAAACGGAAAAGTCAAAGAAATCGAGTTGGTCTATGACCGTGGTTTGTGGCTTTGTTTATCGTATGAAGATGGGAAAAAACCAAAAGAAAATCCATGTAAAAACCGTGTTGCTATTGACCCAGGGGAAATTCACACCATCGCAGCCATTTGTGAAAATGGGGAAAGCCTCATTATCACGGGAAGAAAAATAAGAAGCATTCATCGGTTGAGAAACAAGAAATTAAAAGAACTGCAAAAACTCATGAGCAGATGCAAAAAAGGCTCCAAACAATGGAAAAAGTACAATCGGGCGAAACAATATGTACTTTCGAAATCAGAGGCACAACTAAAGGATGCACTGCACAAAACCACGAGACAATTTGTTCGTTGGTGTTTGGAAAACCAAGTGAAAGAAGTCGTCATTGGAGATATCGAAGGAATCCAACGGAATACGAAAAAGAAACGAAACAAAAAGACCAATCAGAAATTATCCAATTGGTCGTTTGGAAAATTATTTGATTATCTCAAATACAAATTGAATGCCGAAGGAATTCAAATCGAGAAAAAAGATGAAAGTTATACCTCGCAAACATGCCCTGTTTGCGGGAAGAAAAATAAATCTTCTTCTAGAAATTATACATGTCAATGCGGGTACAAACGACACCGTGATATCCATGGGGCAATGAATTTATTTGCCAAAGTATATTATGGTGAAATCCGCCCATTGGAATTTACGGTCAAACCGTTTACGTATCGACGGATTGCTTAGGTATGAAGTCGTAGATGGCGAGTTCCCGCCCTTGAGTATCATGGATACTCATGTTGCCTGTGGCTCCCAACGGGACGGGTGCCAGGTGTTGCCTGCAGATAGGCTGCCAACCAGCCTATCATGCATCCACCTCCGAAGGGGAAACAGGAAACCCCCACTTCGATAAGTGGGGGAGGTTCATTGTAGGAGCAGTGGAGGAGCGGAGAACCCCGGTCCGCAGCGGAGCTTCTCAAGTTTTGAGGCGAACCGCAGGCGGCCGGGGCGCCGCGGCGAAGACATTGCAGCCAAGATAGGAGGGTATCGATGTGGCCATCGAACAATTGACGATGCCTCAGCTCGGGGAAAGCGTCACGGAAGGCACGATCAGCAAATGGCTCGTTTCCCCGGGCGACAAAGTGAACAAATACGACCCGATCGCTGAAGTCATCACCGATAAAGTGAGCGCGGAAATTCCGTCGTCGTTTGCCGGCGTCATCCGCGAGCTGATCGCCAAAGAAGGGGAGACGCTCCCAGTCGGCGCGCCGATTTGCACGATCGAAGTCGAAGGCGCTGCACCGGCTTCGGAAGCGAAGCCGGCGGATGAAGCGCCGAAAGCAGAAGACAACGCCAAGCCAGCCGCTCCGAAAAAGGCCGGCCGGGCAAACAACGGCCGCTATTCGCCGGCCGTGCTCCGCTTGGCTCAGGAACACGGCATTGACCTCGAACAAGTCGAAGGCACCGGCCTTGGCGGGCGGGTGACGCGCAAAGATTTGCTGAAGCTCATTGAGTCCGGCCAAATTCCGAAAGCGGGAGCGGCACCGGCGGCGGAACAAGCGGCGCCAAAAGCGGAACCGAGAACGGAACAACCGGCCACAGCCGCCGCGGCGGCTCAACCGTCTGCCGCGGCCGCGCCAACTGCGCCGCAAGCAGCGCCGGTCAAACTAGCGGCCCCGAACGTCGAAGCCGGAGCGGGCGACATCGAAATTCCGGTCACCCCGGTGCGCAGAGCGATCGCCGCGAACATGCTCCGCAGCAAACACGAAGCGCCGCACGCTTGGACGATGGTCGAAGTCGACGTCACCGATCTTGTCGCCTACCGCGATGCCATCAAAGACGAGTTCAAGCGGCGTGAAGGCTTCAATTTGACGTATTTCGCCTTCTTCGTCAAGGCGGTCACCCAAGCGCTGAAAGAATTCCCGCAGCTGAACTCGACGTGGGCGGGCGATAAGATCATTCAACGCAAAGACATCAACATCTCGATCGCCGTCGCGACGGATGACGCCTTGTTCGTGCCCGTCATCAAGCACGCCGATGAAAAAACGATCAAAGGCATCGCCCGTGAAATCGCTGAACTGGCGGCGAAAACGCGCGCCGGCAAACTGCGCCCGGAAGACATGCAGGGCGGCACGTTCACCGTCAACAACACCGGCGCGTTCGGCTCGGTGCAGTCGATGGGCATTATCAACTACCCGCAAGCGGCCATTTTGCAAGTGGAAACGATCGTCAAACGACCCGTCGTCAAAAACGGCATGATCGCCATCCGCGACATGGTCAACTTATGCTTGTCGCTTGACCACCGCGTCTTGGATGGCCTCATTTGTGGACGCTTCCTTGCCCGCGTCAAAGCGATTTTGGAAAATATGAACAAAGACAACACGCCGATTTATTAACGGTTCCCCCATCGCCATCGGTTGGCGGTGGGGTTTTTGCATGGCGCGATTTCAAACTTCTCTCACAAATGTGAGGTATAATGGGGGCAGAAACGAATAGGTGAAGGAGAAACTCGAGATGAAACGAGAGAGCGTATGGATGCTGTTGTGTTTGTTCTTTATGCTAAGCGGCTGCGCGAAGACATCGTTTCCTCCGATCGCTGATTCGCTGTCGGTCGTCATCAGTCTCGATGTCAAAGCGGAAACGGTCACCTTTTTGAACGCGAAAAATGGCGGCAAAATCGCCCGCTGGAACATTGATCAGCCGTTTCAAGGCGGGGTGTTGAGCCCAGACGGCCGGACGCTTTTTTTGTACGGGCGGGATCTTGACGGGGTCTATCGGTACGATCTCGCGACCGGGAAGCTGCTTGGCGAATGGAAAATAGGAAGCGGCATTGTGAGCGCTGCTCCATCTCCGGATGGCCGCACGTGGTTTTTTGGCGACAGCACCCATCACGCGGTGCGCGTTGTGAGCCGGGACGGGAAAGAAATCGCCCGCCTTTCGGTCGGACGCTCCCCGATGACGCTGCTGGTCAATCGCGCTGGAACGAGGTTGTATGTGATCGATTTTCAAGACGAACGGACGTGGATCATCGATGTGGACCGCCGCCGCGTCATCCGTTCGTTCGCCGTGCCGAAGTTCGCCTTGGGCGGAGTGGTGCGTGAGCGACAAGAGGAGCTGTGGGTCGGCGGGCACGGCAGCGGAAGCCGTGTGGAAACGAACATTCATGTCTACTCACTGCAAGACGGCCGCTTGCTCCGGACGATCGCCGCTCCGGTCATGCCGGTCGATTTCGTCGAAACAGGCCGCGGCGTGTTTGTGCTAAGCCATGGCTCCAACACAGTTTACCAATTTTCCCTAGATGGAAAGAAACTCGCTTCGGCGTCTGTCGGCGCCAATCCATTTGCGATGGAAGCGGCGTTCGGTCGTTTGTATATCGCGAGCTATGACAGCGATGAAATCATCGTGGTCGATGAGGCGACGTTGCGTCCGCTTGTCCGTTGGAAGACGGGAGACGGCCCGCTGCAACTATTCATTCGGGAGGGACGAACATGAGCGAACGAACCGTTTTAATCGTCGATGATGAAGAAGAAATGCGCCTGCTCGTTGGCATGTATTTGGAAAACGCCGGCTTTCGCTGCCTCGAAGCAGGGGACGGGGAAGAAGCGCTGGTGCTGCTTTCGCAACATCCGGTTGATGCCGTGCTGTTGGACGTCATGATGCCAAAACAGGACGGATTCGCCGTCTGCGCCCGCATCCGCGAGCAGTCGGACGTGCCGATTTTGTTTTTGACCGCGCTTGGCGAAGAATGGGACAAAGTGAAAGGATTGAAGCTGGGAGGCGACGATTACATCGTCAAACCGTTCAGCCCGGGAGAGCTCATCGCCCGCCTTGAGGCGGTGCTGCGCCGGGTGCAGCGTGTCCGCGAGCACGACGGACGGCTGCAATTTGGCGACCTTGTCATCGACGAAAAAGGCCGAACCGTGACCGTTGGCGGCAAACCGGTGAAATTGACGTTGAAAGAGTTTGAGCTGTTGCTGTTTTTGGCGAAGCACCGCGGTCAGGTGTTCAGCCGCGACGACTTGCTCGTCAAAGTGTGGGGATATGATTATACAGGAAACGCTCGCACGGTCGATACGCATGTGAAAACGCTGCGCATGAAGCTGAAAGACGCCGCTCGCCATATCCAAACCGTCTGGGGCATCGGCTACAAGTTTGAGGGATGAACATGAAACGGCTTCGGTTAGGACAAAAACTATGGCTGTCGATCGGCGCCGCGGTCGTGGTGACGCTGGCGTTTTCTTTTGGTCTTCTCAATTATTTTTACCGGACGGTGTACATGAAAGAAGTTGAGCGAACGTTGATCGCGGAAGGGACGAGCCTCGCCCGCGACTATCGCGGCGGGGCGGTGACGGAGGCATATCGCCGTCAAATCGAATGGTATGACGAAAAATCAACGGCCACGATCTTATTGATTGACAACCCGCGCGAACTGAGCGCCTGCTTTCCGTTTCCGGTCCACTATGACGCGTTAGTCAGCGGCCGCGACCGGGAAACATTGTTAGCCGGGAAGCCTGTTGTCAAAACGGGATACGAAAAGCGGTTCGGCCGCCGCGTGATGGCGGTCGTCGTTCCGCTTTTGGACGGCAAGCGGCTTGAAGGAGCGATTTACTTGTATTTGCCGTTAGCCGACGTTCAGGAAGCAACGAAGCGGGCGGCCGCCGCGTTTTGGCCGTTGGCCGCCATATTCGCCGCCGCGCTTTTGGTTGTCGGCCGACGGATGGTGCGGCAGATGACCGAGCCGCTGCAGGCGATGGAACAAGCGGCAGAACGCATGGCGGAAGGACGCTACAAAGCGGACATCCCCGTGCGGAGCGATGATGAAATCGGCCGCCTGGCGGAGGCGTTCAACCAAATGGCGGACGCCATTGCCAAAGAAGACGAGCGGAAGCGCGAGTTTTTAGCGAACGTCTCGCATGAGCTGCGCACGCCGCTCAGCTATATGAAAGGATACAGCGAAGCGCTCCTTGCTGGCCTCGCGAAAACGAAGGAAGAAGAAAAGGCGTACCTTCGCCTCATCCGCCGCGAAACGGAGCGGATGGAGCGGCTGGTGCGCGATCTTCTTGACCTGGCGCGCCTTGAAGGGCAAAGCGTGCCGCTCGAGCGCGCGCCGGTGGCGTTCGCCCAAGTGATCGAAGATGTCATCGCCACGTACGAACCGATCGCCGCGCAAAAGCGGATCGAGCTGGCGTGCGAGTTGGACTATGACATCATCGTCAACGGCGACGCCGACCGGCTCGAACAAGTCGTGCGCAACTTGCTTGACAACGCCATCCGCTACACCCCAGAAGGCGGTGTGGTGACGGTGCGGCTTTCCCGCTTTTCGGAAGCGGAAGGCGAGCTTGTCGTCCAAGATACGGGCAAAGGCATTCCAAAAGACCAGCTCCCGTTTCTCGGCCAGCGCTTTTTCCGCGTCGATCGCGCCCGCACTCGCAAAGAAGGCGGCACCGGCTTGGGGCTTGCCATCGTCAAACAAATCGTCTCTCTTCATGACGGCGCGATTTGGTTCGACAGCGACCTTGGACGCGGGATGACCGTATTCGTCCGCCTGCCGCTCGTTCGGGAAGAGGAATAAACATCGTTCAAGATACAGGAATGGATGGTGTATAATCAATATAAAATTAGGAGGAAGGTGGAGGATATGGATTCACCAGAAAAGGAACAGGCCCCTATGACCTACAAAGAGTATGCGACATGGCCGGAAGGAAAACGGTGCGAGGTGTTGGATGGGAACATCATCAGCATGGCGCCGTCGCCGACACCGGAACATCAATCCGTTTCGCTCCAACTTTCCATTGAATTCGGGATGCATCTTCGTGGGAAGGATTGCCGCGTGTTGGCCGCCCCGATCGATGTGTATCTTTTCGAAGATCATCGAAAGGGATGGATGGATGAAAACGTCCGAAACTGGGTATGCCC
Source organism: Geobacillus sp. FSL K6-0789 (assembly GCF_038593135.1). Classification (NCBI taxonomy): domain Bacteria; kingdom Bacillati; phylum Bacillota; class Bacilli; order Caryophanales; family Anoxybacillaceae; genus Geobacillus; species Geobacillus sp. FSL K6-0789. The sequence continues at coordinate 2,028,682 of NZ_CP151966.1, read as the reverse complement.
CGATCTTGTCGTCATCTGCGACAAAAACAAAATTCAAAAAAACCGCATTGTCGGGGCTCCGGATTTGGTCGTCGAGATCTTGTCCCCCGCCACGGCCAAAATCGACCGGATGGACAAACGGATCGCGTACGAGCGGGCCGGGGTGAAGGAATATTGGATCGTTGACCCGGCGAATCAAGTGGTGGAAGTGTATTTGCGCGGAAAAACAGGAAGATTGGAACTTCATGGAGTGTACAACCGGGATGACGCCGTTTTGGTTCATGTATTGAAGGATTTCGTGATCGATTTGCGAAACATTTTCCAATGAATAAATGGCAGTTGAGATTTTCGCTAAGCGGCGATTTGGAGGGGGACGAGGGAGCATCGTCCAAGAGAGCATGCAACAACGCCCTCTTCCTTTCATGTTTTTTCAGGGCTTCTTGGAGGATTTGTGAATCGTTGAGATGGTGTTGTTTCGCCAAGTCATCGAGCCATTTCGGGATCGTTCATGTTTTTTTGACCGCTTTGTTTTCCATTTCATGGCGAAATGGTGGCATCAGCAAGTTGTTTGCCTTTTTGTTCATTGTCCAAACGCGGCCGATGTACTACAATAAACATAGAAACCGTTTTTCCCACACGAAGCGTCATCAGCGTTTTGTTCTGAGCAGACGGGTTCGAGAGGGAAAGGTGCGGCTTGAAAAGAAAGCGGTTTCTTATGTCTGGAAGGCAAAGGGGGATCGGAATGAGCGATGTCGCAAAGATGTCGGACTCGCTGATGAGTTTTCACGGCGCATCGCCCGCAATACGCAGCTGTACTTGCAGGAAGAAACGGGCATTTGCCGGACGATCGATCCATGGGCCGGTTCGTATTACGTCGAGACGTTGACGAACGAGTTGATGAAGCGGGCGTGGGTGCATATCGAAGAAATTGAAAGCTTGGGCGGGATGGCGAAAGCCATTGAAACGGGCATCCCGAAAATGCGCATCGAAGAAGCGGCGGCCCGCCGCCAAGCGCGCATCGATTCAGGAGCGGAAACGATCATCGGCGTGAACAAATACCGCCCGGACAAAGAAGAACCGATCGACATTTTGGAAGTCGACAACACCGCCGTGCGAAAGCGGCAAATCGAGCGGCTGAACGAGCTCAAGGCGACGCGCGATAGCGAGCAGATCGAAGCGGCGCTTGCCGCCATTACAAAAGCGGCGGAAACGGGCGAAGGGAACTTGCTTGAGCTTGCCGTCCAAGCGGCGCGCGTCCGGGCGACGCTCGGGGAAATTTCGTACGCGATCGAAAAAGTGGCGAGTCGCCATCGCGCCGCCATCCGCTCGATCAGCGGCGTGTACAGCTCGGAATACAAAAACGAAATCCAGCTCGAACGGGTGAAGCGGCGGGTGGAGCAGTTCGCCGAACTGGAAGGGCGGCGTCCGCGCATCTTGATTGCGAAAATGGGACAGGATGGGCATGACCGCGGGGCGAAAGTCGTCGCCACAGCGTTTGCCGATCTAGGGTTTGACGTCGACATCGGCCCGCTCTTTCAAACGCCGGAAGAAACGGCGCGCCAGGCGGTCGAAAACGACGTGCACGCTGTCGGCATCAGCTCGCTCGCCGGTGAACATAAAACGCTTGTGCCGCAGCTTGTGGCGGAGCTTGAAAAAATCGGCCGCGGCGACATTCTCGTTTTTGTCGGCGGCGTCATCCCGCCGCAAGACTACGCGTTTTTGTATGAGCACGGCGCCGCCGCCAGCAGCAAAAAGACTGGATGCACGCCATGATAAAGAATATATCGAAACGCGCTTTTTCGCCGACCCGATCGTGAAAGAGAAGCTTCCGATGCTCGAGAACAGCGTCATTTCCGGCGCCAAGCCGGTCACCGCCGCCGTCCGCGAGCTGATTGAAGCATACGAACGGAGCCTCGGCGGCGAAGTATGATATGATAAAGGCAAACCGAAGGAGGTGTTGAGATGTTCCAATTTCAATTTCCGCTCTATCACGACATCGTCGAACAAGCGCGGCGTGAAGCGGTCGAAGCCGGATTTGAAGAGCTGCGTACGCCGGAAGACGTCGATGCGGCATTCCGCCGTCCGGGCACCACGCTTGTCCTCATCAACTCCGTATGCGGCTGCGCCGGCGGCATCGCCCGTCCCGCAGCGGCCCATGCCGTTTACTACGACAAGCGCCCGGACCATTTGGTGACCGTCTTTGCCGGCCAAGACAAAGAAGCAACGGCCCGCGCGCGAGAGTATTTTGTCGGCGAGCCGCCGTCCTCGCCGTCGTTCGCGTTGTTAAAAGACGGAAAACTGTGTGCCATGCTCCACCGCCACGACATCGAAGGGCACGAACCGGTCGCCGTCGTGCAAAAGCTGCAGGCGCTGTTTGACGAATATTGCGAGGAAGTGTGAAAGGAGAACCCGAAGTTCGAAAAGGGACTTCGGGTTTTTGCATGACCATTATTGTTTGTGATAATAGAAATGAAGAAGGAAATTGATCGTATCAGTCAAATAAATGAGCAACAAGTCACAACTGTTTTAGATGGTGTTTCAGAAAATGTCATGAGTAAAATTTACAAAGAATCGGTATTAAAATTATTACTGTATCGAAAAGAATGGCTCGTAAATTGGTATATGGAGGTGAAATAAGCGATGCGCCCTTTTGTGCTTTGGTTAATTTGGCAAAATGAATGTACTCGGCAGCGATATCATATTGGAAACTTATTACACGATGGGGATAAGTATGTATTTTATTATGAACGTGTATATTCCTGCTTTCTATAGCGAGTTTATGTTTAACCTTATTCAAAATAACGGGCGTTATATGGCGAGAATTGAATCAATTCATGTTGAGGCTTTTCCACAGCGGAAAGTAAATATAAGTGTCTACGGTGAGCTCCTCCCATCTTGCCAGACGCAAGATCTCGATATGCTACATGAAATATCGTTAGAAGTGATTTAGTCTGTTCACTGTTTTCTGAAGTAGGCATGTTTGATTTCAGATGAATGAATATGTCCACGAAATCGAAACGCTACTGCAAAACATCAAAGAAGAAGTGATCGACCGTGATGTATGGAATGAGCCCGACCGTGTTTGAACGGCTGATGGCGTATTTCGCGGGCGAAGAAGATATACAAAAAGTCGTTTTGTTCGGCTCGCGGGCGCGCGGCATGGCCCGCTACAACTCGGACATTGACTTGTGCATTGACTAGACCGGAAAACAGAAGTGGAAAATCAAAGAGGATCTTGACGAGATTGTCGGCATTTACTCATGTGATGTGCTCTTTTTCGACGCGCTGAACGAAGCGATCCGGCGCGAAATCGAGCGCGACGGGAAGACGATTTATGAGAAATCTCCGTCGTGAGCCTAGGCGGCCTGCCCTGCATGAGCGGACAGCCGCCTTTTTTGTCCTTTTGCGCCTGTTGGGACAGATCGGCTTCAGAGCGGAGGCCAGGATTGTCCGTTTTTCCTTGCACCGAAAGGGCCGTCATCGGTACAATGAAGTCGGCAACCATTGGCAAAGGAGACTCGCGATGAAAATCGGCTATCGGACATTGAAAACGGCGGTGGGGGTGGCGCTGGCGATTGCCATCGCTCAGCTCATCGGTCTTCATAACTTCGCTTCTGCCGGCATTATCGTCATCTTATGCGTCCAAGTGACGAAAAAGCGGTCGCTTGAGACCGCCCGGGCTCGTTTTGCGGCGTGCGTTGTCGCGATCGGGTTTGCGGCGTTGTTTTTTACCGTCTTCGGCTATCATCCGTGGACGATTGGGCTGTTGCTTTTGTTGTTCATTCCGGTGACGGTTCGCTTGAAAATCAATGAAGGCATTGCGACAAGCTCGGTCATTATTTTGCATTTGTATGCGGCCGGGGACATCACGTGGGGATTGGTCGCCAATGAGATCTTGCTGGTAGCGGTTGGCATTGGGGTAGCGCTGCTGATGAACATGTATATGCCGAGCGCCGAGAAGCAGCTCAAAGAGTACCAGTGCATTGTCGAAGATTTGTTTCGCATTATTTTAAAAGAAATCGTCCGCTACTTGCGCACAAATGAGCTTGATTGGGATGGGAAGGAGCTGCCGCTTGCGGCGGAGACGCTCGACAAAGCGAAAAAGCTCGCCATGCGCCACGCCGACAATCAATTATGGCGGAATGAGGATGAATATGTCCGCTACTTCCGCATGCGCGAGCGGCAGTTGGAAATCATCGAGCATATGCTTCCGCTTGTGACATCGCTTGTCTACACGGTCGAGCAGCGGATGATGGTCGCCGATTTTATCGACGAATTAAGCGATGCCATTCACCCGGGAAATACGGCCGATCGGTTTTTGCGGCGCCTTGCCGAGATGCGCGAACAGTTTAAGGCGATGCCGCTGTCAACGACGAGCGAACAGTTTGAAGAGCAGGCGGCGTTGTTTCATTTGGTGCGCGAATTGGAGCGATATTTAATCATCAAAAGCGAATTCCATCTCGGAAATGAACGAAAACCGCAGCGGCTGAAGGCATGATGCAGGGCATATGTCCATCCGTTTTGGCGCACACTATAGCCAAACGCTCAAGCAAAGGATGGACGGATATGCGGGTATGGTTGGCCATTTGTCTCGTGATTGCCGAAGTATTGGGGGCTCCTTTTCAGACAGCGGCGGAGGCGAAGCCGCTTGTCATTGTGAACAAAGCGATCAATAAGCTCGCGCTCGTCCGCGACGGCCGCATCGAAGCCGTCTATCCGGTGGCGACCGGGGTGAATGCGGCGTTGACGCCGGAAGGAATGTTTACCGTGACGGTAAAGGCGAAACACCCGTATTATCGGAAAAAGAACATCCCGGGCGGAGCGCCGAACAATCCGCTCGGCACAAGGTGGATCGGTTTTGATGCGCGCGGGACGGATGGGCGCATCTATGGCGTCCATGGAACAAACAACCCTGCATCGATCGGGGGCTACGCTTCGCAAGGCTGTGTGCGTATGCACAACCGCGATGTCGAGCATTTGTACGAGCGAGTGCCGATCGGCGCACGCGTGCTCATTCTCCGCAGCAACGAGTCGTTTTACGACATTGCCAAGCGATACGGCGCCATCCAATGAGAAACGCAAGCTTCCTGTTTCGGAGCTTGCGTTTTTTGCCGGGTTAAAACCATAGGCTGATGCCGGCAAGGAGCGTCGTCAGCAGCATGCAAATGAGCATCAAGTAAACCACGAATTTTTGCGTTTTGCGCGACAACGGTCCGTCCTCCTTCCGTCCGCTGTTCTACGTTTATTGTAACGGCAAACAGCGGAGCGGACAAGGAAAAAAGCAGGATGAGAGATGAAACGAACCGCTCCATGGCTTGACCGTTGCGCAGACAAAGAAAAACAAAAAAAGCAGGATTTTTTGTCGAAACGGCGAATAATAAAACGTTGGCCTCATCATTTTGCGGCAAAGGGGTTGCAGACGATGCACGTGAAAAAAGTCGACCATATCGGCATCGCCGTCCGCTCGATTTAGAAAGCGCTTCCGTTTTATGCAGATGTGCTCGGCCTGCCGTTTCTCGGCATCGAGGAAGTCGAGTCGGAGCAGGTGAAAGTGGCGTTTTTGCAGGCGGGAGAGGCGAAACTGGAGCCGCTTGAGCCGCTGTCGGCAGAGAGCGCGGTGGCGAAAGTTATCGAGAAGCGCGGCGAAGGGATTCAGCATGTGGCGCTTGGGGTGGAAGACATCACCGAGCGCATCCGTGAGCTGAAGGAGCACGGCATCCGCATGATTCAAGATGCGCCGAAACGCGGCGCCGGTCATCGGCTTGAACGATTCGGGCGGCGCCCGCATTCAAGAAGGGGTCTTGTCGCTGGACGGGTACGGGCACGTTTTTTACCGCAACGCCATTTACTCCGGGGTCATTCCGCAAATTTCTGTCATCATGGGGCCGTACGCCGGTGGAGCCGTCTATTCGCCGGCTATCACCGATTTTGTGTTCATGGTCGAAAAAACGAGCCAAATGTTCATCACTGGCCCGAAAGTGATTGAAGCGGTGACCGGGGAGAAAATCAGCGCCGAAGATTTAGGCGGCGCCCGCGTGCACAACACGATCAGCGGCAACGCTCATTTTGCGGCGGCGAATGAAGAGGAAGCGCTCGCCGAGGTGCGGCGGCTCTTAGGCTATTTGCCGTCAAACAATAACGAAAAGCCGCCGTTTGGCCCGATTCCGGACGGGGACGATTACCGCCCCGATTTGGCTGATGTCGTGCCGATTGACGCCGTCCGCCCGTACGATGTGCGCCACGTCATCGCCCACGTCGTCGATGACGGATCGTTTCTGGAAGTGCAAAAAGATTTCGCCAAAAACATCGTGATCGGCTTTACCCGCATCAAAGGCGAAGTGGTGGGGCTTGTGTGCAACCAGCCGAAGTTTATGGCCGGCGGGCTTGACATTGATTCGTCCGACAAGGCGGCGCGTTTTATCCGTTTTTGCGATTCGTTCAACATCCCGATCGTTACGTTTGAGGACGTCACCGGCTTTTTCCCGGGCGTCAAGCAGGAGCACGGCGGCATCATCCGCCATGGGGCGAAAATTTTGTACGCCTACTCGGAAGCAACGGTGCCGAAAATTACGGTCATTTTGCGGAAAGCGTACGGCGGCGCGTACGTCGCCTTAAACAGCAAATCGATCGGCGCCGATGTCGTCTATGCGTGGCCGAACGCCGAAGTGGCCGTCATGGGGCCGCAAAGGGCGGTGAACATCATTTTCGCGAGCGAAATTGAAAAAAGTCCGAATCCGGAAGAAACGCGGGCGCAAAAAATTGCCGAATACCGCGAGAAATTCGCCAATCCGTATGTCGCCGCCAAATACGGCATGATCGATGACGTCATCGACCCGCGCGATACGAGAATCAAGCTCATTCAGGCGCTCGAGATGCTTCGAAACAAGCACGAGGAGCGGCCGAAGAAAAAGCATGGCAATATTCCGCTGTAAAAACGGGGTCAAGGGGCCCCGTTTTGTTGCTTGGCCTCTATTTTCGCATACGGATTCGCATCCATCAGGCTCATTCCGCTGCTATGTCTCCCATTGCTTACGGATTTTTTCGTCTGTCGAACCCGGGAGCTCGCGCTGGCGCATTGCGAACGTGGCTGTCAGCGCTGTGCGTGCCGATCGTTCCGGCGTCTGGTTTGGCTCTTGGCGGAACATTTCGGTATACTTAAGGTGGAATACATAAGCAGGAGGAAAAAAGCGATGGTCAATGAACAGCGTCTTGTCGACGAATTTTTGGAACTCGTGCAAATCGATTCGGAAACGAAGCATGAAAGGGACATTGCGAAAGTGCTCAAACAAAAGTTTGAAGCGCTTGGCCTCGATGTGATCGAAGACGATGCGGCCGCGAAAACGGGGCATGGGGCAGGCAACTTGATTTGCACGCTCGCGGCGACGAAAGACGGGGTGGATCCGATTTATTTCACGTCGCATATGGATACGGTCGTGCCGGGCAAAGGCGTGAAGCCATCGATTCAAGACGGCTATGTCGTCACCGACGGGACGACGATTTTAGGCGCGGATGATAAAGCGGGCTTGGCGGCGATGTTGGAAGCGATTCGGGTGTTGAAAGAGCAAAACATCCCGCACGGCGTGATCCAGTTTATCATCACCGTCGGAGAAGAGTCGGGGCTTGTCGGGGCGAAGGCGCTTGATCCGTCGCTCATCCAAGCGAAATACGGCTATGCCTTGGACAGCGACGGCAAAGTCGGCAACATCGTCGTCGCCGCCCCGACGCAGGCGAAGCTGAAAGTCGTTGTGCATGGCAAAACCGCTCATGCCGGTGTGGCGCCGGAAAAAGGGGTGTCAGCCATTACGATTGCGGCGAAAGCGATCGCGAAAATGCCGCTCGGCCGCATCGACGAGGAAACAACGGCCAACATCGGCCGCTTTGAAGGCGGCACGCAAACGAACATCGTCTGCGACCGCGTCGATATTTTAGCGGAAGCCCGTTCCCTCGTTCCGGAAAAAATGGAAGCGCAAGTGGCGAAAATGAAAGAAGCGTTTGAAACAGTCGCCGCAGAAATGGGCGGCCGCGCCGATGTCGAGGTCGAAGTGATGTACCCAGGCTTCAAGTTCAGCGACGGCGACCACGTCGTCGAGATCGCCAAGCGGGCGGCGGCGAAAATCGGCCGGCCGTGCAAGCTGGAGAAAAGCGGCGGCGGCAGCGATGCCAATATCATCGCCGGCTTCGGCATTCCGACGGTCAACCTCGCTGTCGGCTATGAAGAGATCCATACGACGAACGAGCGGATGCCGATTGAAGAGTTGGTCAAACTGACGGAAATGGTCATCGCCATTGTCGAAGAAGTCGCCAATGCCGAGTGAGCATCCCGAGGCTGGATGCTCTTTTTCTCGAGCGGAGAACATTCGCGCTGAAAAGTAGGATGAAAGCTGCCGATAAAAAAAGCAAAGGCAAGATGTTGAAGAAGAGAGGGCTGGGGAATGGACAAATACGTCATCTTTCGCGTTGAGCGGGAACAGTACGCCGTTTCGATCGCGTATGTCGTCTCGATTGAAAAAATGACAGCGCCGACCGCCGTTCCGCATATGCCGGACTATATGGCCGGCGTCGTGCGCATCCGCGGCGAGCTTGTGCCGGTGCTCGATATGCGAAAGCTTCTATATGGGAAAGCGATCGAGGAAACCGAGCAGACGCGTCTTGTCGTCGCCGCGGTCGACGGGTTGTCGGTGGCGTTTATCGTTGACGAAGCAAAGGAAATTGTCGATATTGAACCGGAAGCCATCAAACCGCTGCAGCTCGTATCCGCGGAGCGCACGCCGTATGTCGTCGGGATCGCGACGCTGCCGGAGCGGCTGCTCACGGTGCTGGATCCGCGCGTCTTGTTTGCCCATTTGGAAGAAGCGGACGCGATTCGCGAGCAGGTGGCCGCTGCCCAAGCCGCTGCCCGGGCAGGAGAGACGGTATAGGTGTTTGCCTATACCGTTTTTTCTTCCGCGCATATCCTAATCATGGAAATGAACTTCAACTCATGAAGAGGAGGCGCATTCCATGGTTCGACCGTTCGGTCCGTATATGGGCGGCTTTTATCCGCCGTACTTTGGCGGCTACGGCTATCCTCCATACGGTTATCATCATCATCATTGGCATGGAGGGTATGACGGCTATCATCACTTCCCGTATGGCGTGCCTTATGGTCATTACCTGTTTGGACCATACGGCTTCCCGCACTATGGAGGCTACTAAGCATGAGGGGCGTTGCGCCCCTTTCATTTTCAATATGAAAATGGCAAACAAATCCGTCGTGCAGACTCGTTCCTAAATCGGTTTAGAAAAACTTGCAGGCAAGCGCAAACGTATGGTATGTTGTTTGATGAACAAACAAAAACGGAAAGGGACGTTGGACAATGGCGAAACAGCAAATCGGCGTCATCGGACTGGCGGTCATGGGGAAAAACTTGGCGCTCAACATCGAAAGCAAAGGCTATTCAGTGGCGGTCTACAACCGTTCGCGCGAAAAAACGGACGAGTTTTTGCAAGAAGCGAAAGGAAAAAACATTGTCGGTACATACAGCATCGAAGAATTCGTCAACGCCTTGGAAAAACCGCGGAAAATTTTGCTGATGGTCAAAGCCGGAGCGCCGACGGACGCGACGATCGAACAGCTGAAGCCGCATTTGGAAAAAGGCGATATTGTAATTGACGGCGGCAATACGTATTTTAAAGATACGCAGCGCCGCAATAAAGAACTCGCTGAACTTGGCATCCACTTTATTGGCACGGGCGTCTCGGGCGGCGAGGAAGGGGCGCTGAAAGGCCCGTCGATTATGCCAGGGGGCCAAAAAGAAGCGCATGAGCTCGTGCGCCCGATTTTTGAAGCCATCGCCGCCAAAGTCGACGGCGAGCCGTGCACGACGTACATCGGTCCGGACGGCGCGGGGCATTATGTCAAAATGGTGCACAACGGCATCGAATACGGCGACATGCAGCTGATCGCTGAAGCGTACTTCCTGCTCAAACATGTGCTCGGCATGGATGCTGCAGAGCTGCACGAAGTGTTTGCCGACTGGAACAAAGGCGAATTGAACAGCTACTTGATTGAAATTACGGCCGACATTTTCACGAAAATCGATGAAGAAACAGGCAAGCCGCTTGTTGATGTCATTTTGGACAAAGCTGGGCAAAAAGGGACGGGCAAATGGACGAGCCAAAACGCCCTCGATTTGGGCGTGCCGCTGCCGATCATCACGGAATCGGTGTTCGCCCGTTTCCTCTCGGCGATGAAAGACGAGCGCGTGAAAGCAAGCAAAGTGCTGGCAGGCCCAGCGGTGAAGCCGTTTGAAGGCGACCGCGCCCACTTCATCGAAGCCGTGCGCCGCGCGCTTTATATGAGCAAAATTTGCTCGTACGCCCAAGGGTTTGCGCAAATGAAGGCGGCTTCTGAGGAATACAACTGGAACTTGCGCTACGGTGATATCGCCATGATCTTCCGCGGCGGCTGCATCATCCGCGCGCAATTTTTGCAAAAAATTAAAGAGGCGTATGACCGTGATCCAGCGCTTTCGAACTTGCTCTTGGATTCGTATTTCAAAGACATTGTCGAACGCTACCAAGACGCGCTCCGCGAAATCGTCGCCACCGCGGCGATGCGCGGCATTCCGGTGCCAGGATTCGCAAGCGCCCTCGCCTATTACGACAGCTACCGCACCGCGGTGCTCCCAGCCAACTTAATCCAAGCGCAGCGCGACTACTTCGGCGCCCACACGTACGAACGCGTTGACAAGGAAGGCATTTTCCATACGGAATGGTTGAAATAAGAAAAAAGCCCTTAGAGTCATTCACCACTCTAAGGGCTTTTCGTGTTCGATAAAGCTAAAATTCGTTCCGTCAACTGGAACTGCATCTTCAGAATGGGATGACCACTGATCGAGTGGGCGAACGTTGGAACGGTTTTGGTTCTTCCCTCACTCGCTGCATCGTTTTAAAGCGCCTCGCGAATTAGCTTTTTGTAATAACGAACGGACAACACGCCAAACAGCGAATAGCAGACCGTGTAAATCGCCATCACCGTCAACATCGGCGTCCACAGTTCGGTGCCGAAAAAGAACCAGCCGGAACGGACAGCGAAATAGCTATGGGACAATCCCAGCAACAACGGAATGCCAAAGTAGAACAGCTGTTTCCGCCGAATGCCCCCGAGCAAGTCTTTTTCGGTGAATCCCAGTTTGCGCAAAATGGTGTAATTCGGCCGCTCTTCTTCGCCGGCGCCCATTTGCTTGAAGTAAAGAATGCAGCCGGATGTGACCAAAAAGGCGAGTCCTAAAAAGGTGACGACAAACATGATCAATCCGAACGTTTGCTTTTGGTGGCGGCTCATCATCAGGCGCGAATCGGCGATGGAGGAAAACTCCATGCGTTGAAACAACTGATCAGCCCGTTCAATATTTGTTTCGTCAGTCAGATGAATTCCGATATGCACCTTTTTCTTTTGTGGATCGGTTTCTTTTTGCAAATGATCAAACATTGTTTGGTCGACGATGACAGTCGGCATGCCGTACGTGAAATGGTAGTTGACGTAATAGTCTTTTTTCATCCCAAGGTACTGAAGCGGGACCATGCAGCCGTTTACTTCTAAGCGAATCGTTCCCGTTTCTTTAAACGGCAAGAATTGACGGAGCATGTCCTGATATCCCGTCAGCAGTGCTTCATTAGGCTTGACATCGATGCGGCCTGTACTTGTGTCGCTGATCACCGATAGCGGCGCGGCGGACGGCTGAAACTGGAGCCGGCTTTGATCAGCGATGTCTAAAATCATCGAAATATCAGTCGGTGCTTCGATGACATCGATCATCGTTTCCCGATAGCGAATATCATGAGATCGCAGCGCCGCCGTAAAACGGGCGGCATCCTTTTTGTCCGTAAACGCGAAATCGGCGGCGACGTTGTTTTTGGCTGATTGCTCGGCTGAATAATAGGAAATATAGCTTAGTGAGATCAACCCGATCGCGATGGCCGACACGGTCGTGATGATCGTAAGCAGCAACGCGTTCGATTTCATGCGAAACATGAGCGACGATACCGATAGCACGTCGTTGATCGACAAATAGCCACCTTTTTGTTTTCGCCATAGGTGGAACAGAAAGCTGATCGTTCCTTTGAAAAATAAATAGGTGCCGATGATGACAGCGCCTAAAATGAACGCCATGGCCATGAATAATCCTTGAACGCTCTTCCAGTCGCTGCTAAACAATTTCGTCGATATACCATAGCCGCTGCCGATGAGGATGATCCCCACCATCCCTACGACCATGTTCCATACGGATACGTGTTTTGCTTCGGTTGTGGATGTAGTGCGGAACAAGGATAAAATCGTCTGTTTTTTGAGAAACAAGCGGTTCATCCCCATCATGAGAACATCAATCACGCTGAACACAATCAACGTTTGCACCAATGCTCGTCCAGAAAAGGAGAGAGATGCCGCTAGCGGAATATCGATGATTTTAAACAAAATCATCATCAACAGCTTGGAAGCGGCAAATCCCACCAATATGCCGATGATCAGTGTGCCGTAATAAAGAATGACGTTTTCGGCCGCCAGCATAAAAAAGATGTTTCGTTTCGTCATGCCGATCAACTGCAAAAGAGCGATCTCATGGCTCCGACGCTTGATAAACAGGGCGTTGGCGTACAAAAGAAAGACGGCGACAATCACGATAAGAAGCACCGCGCCTGTGCGGACGGCCGCCGCGCCTTTCACTCCCCCTTTGATGGCATCAAGCGATGGATCGTACTGCAATGTCACGAACGCGAAATACAAGGCGGAAGCAAACATCAAGGCAAACACGTACAAATAATAATGTTGGATGTTTTGTTTCAAGTTGCGGAACAGGAGTTGCTTCATGCTCATGGCCGAACACCGCCCAGCACGCCTTGCGTTTGCATAATGGCTTGGAAAAATTGCTGCCGCGTTTCCGTTCCTTTATACAGTTGCGTATACAATTGTCCGTCTTTGATAAAAACGACACGGCCTGAGAAACTGGCGGCGACCGGATCGTGGGTGACCATGATGATTGTCGTCTTCCGTTTTTTATTAAGTTGTTGCAGCTTGTGCAATAAATCGGAAGCCGATTTTGAATCGAGTGCGCCCGTCGGCTCATCGGCAAAAATGATGCTCGGTTCATGGATGAACGCCCGCGCCGCCGCAGCGCGCTGTTTTTGCCCACCAGAAATTTCGCTCGGATAGTGGTTTTGGATGTCAGTGATGCCAAGTTCAGCCGCCAATTCTGCAAATTTCTTTTCCGCTTCTCGCTTGGGCGTTTTCGTAATCGATAAAGGCAAAAGGACGTTCTCCTTCACCGTCAGCGTGTCAAGCAAATGATACTCTTGAAAGATGAATCCGACATGGCGTTTGCGAAATTCTGCCAGCTCTCGGTCTTTCATGGCGACGACGTTGTTTCCTTCGATGAAAATAGCGCCCTCGCTCACCCGGTCGATTGAGGAAAGAACGTTGAGGAGCGTCGTTTTCCCTGATCCAGAAGGCCCCATGATCGCGAGAAATTCCCCCTTCTCCACACGCAGATCGATGCCTTTGAGCACTTCTTGTAGGTTCTTTTTCGTTCCGTACGTTTTGTAGATGTTGGTTGCTTCCAATATGACCATCTCGTTTTCCCTCCTTCGTTTCTATCATAAGCAATGGGGTTGGTTTTTTCCTGCGTTTGGCCGAACAAAACGAAACCGCGTGTGACAAAATCGTCACATGCGGTGCGTGCGGATGATGTCATTTTCTTGTGGAAATAGGATCGTAAATGTCGTTCCGCGTCCGGGCGTGGATTCGACATGAAAGTCAAGAAGAAGCGGTTTGGCGGCTTTTTTCGCCAAATACAGCCCCATCCCCGTCGCCGCTTCATTTTGGTGTTCGGTGGTGGAGGTGAATCCTTTCTCGAAAATGCGCGGCAAGTCCTTTGGATCAATGCCCAAGCCGAAATCTTGAATTTGCAAGCGGGCATGGCCGTTTTTCATAAAGCTTTTCACGACAATGTCAGATGACTCGCTGTATTTCACCGCATTCGTGATGATTTGCCGGATGATAAAAGAAAGCCATTTGGCATCGCTTAGGACGGAGCGGACGTCCAATTGAAGGTCAAAGCCGATGCCTTTTTGCATACACCACGATTGCAGCGGTTTAATCTCATTGATGAGAAGCGGCTCAAGCTCGACTTGTTCGATATATAAGTCGTTTTCCATGTGTGGAAGCCGTCGTTGATGAAGTTGCTGATCAAGAAGCAGATGAATGCGCAGCCACTCGTACAAGAGTTGCGCTTTCGTGTTTTCGTCCCCGACCCGTTCGATGATGAGCCGCATGGCCGTCAGCGGCGTTTTCATTTCGTGAATCCATGACAACAGTTCATCTTTCTCTTGTTCCAACGTGGCGAGGTGTTCTTTCAGCTCCTGTTTCCATTGGTCCGTTTGGCTGGCGAGGACGCGTTCGACGATCTTCTCCAGTGGGCTTGCCGCCCGCAGGGCAGAGACGGGATCGAGGCCGCGCTCCCACTCTTGCAAACGTTGATAAAATGCCGTTTCTTTTTTCCAACGGATGATGACAAAGACAACAAAGATGATAGTCGTTAAAAAGACGATGTAAAGGATGGAGGAGAGCGGAATCGTCGGATCCAGATAAGCGACAAACAGGATGAACAGCTCCAGAAAGAGAAAGAGGGCCATCCAGCTTTTTCGTTCCCACAAATAGTCTTTGATCATCAGTGGCTCCCTTCTTCCGTAGCCATATAGCCTTGCCCAATTTTCGTTTCAATGAAGCGGCCCAAACCGAGTTCGTCGAGTTTTTTCCGCAGGCGGTTGACGTTGACGGTCAGCGTGTTGTCGCTGACAAACCGTTCGTCTTCCCATAGCCGTTTGATCAGCTCCGTCCGAGCAACGATCTGGTTTTTCTTGGCCAATAAATGTTTCAAAATCAACAGCTCGTTTTTCGTCAGCTCCACTGTTCCGTGTTCATTTGAGACTGTGCTTTTTTCATAGTCGACCGTTGCCCCGCACCATGTTTGCAGCTGAACGGGTCCGGCATTGTAGTTGTACACGCGGCGGAGCAGCGCTTGGATTTTGGCGATCAGCACATCGAAATGAAACGGCTTTTGGATGTAATCATCAGCTCCAAGCTGCATCGACATGACCATATCAGTCGGGTGGTCGCGCGATGATAAAAACAAAATCGGGACGTTCGAATGAGCACGAATCTGGCGGCACCAGTGGAACCCGTCAAATTTCGGCAGCTGGATGTCGATGATCACCAAGTGCGGCTTGCAAGCAGAAAACTCTTCCATCACACGACCGAAATCGCGGATGCCGCAAACGTCGTACGACCATTGTTCCAAACGTGCTTTGATTTCTTGAAACAACGTCACATCATCTTCAATGAGCAAAATGTTCAACGTCGTGTCCCCCTACCCTTTTCCGCTGGATACGGCGTATTGTTCCGTTTTCCATTATACCTGTTTTTTGGTTGTTTAGGGAGAAGGGGGACGATGAGATGGAAGCGATGATGCGGAAATCAAAATTGAAAGTATATAAAACAATGAGTTATTATGGATTCAAAGAATGAATGGAAAATAGAGGTGGAATTTAGCGATGGGCTACTCATCTGAGGAAATGGGAACCAGGGACGCCATTTTAGATAAATTCTATACATTGGACTATCTCTGTTGCAAACAAGGAATTGTCGCTGAAATCGTTGTTTTAGGGGGAGCGGCGCTTTTATTACTTATGGAGCAAATGGGAGAACAGTTTCGTCCTACAAGGGATATCGATGTTAATCTTATCAGCACCAACAATATGCAAGCCTTATTAAGGCAGTTAGAAAAAATAAATGTCGATGTGGTTGGAGGAATTATGGAAGTTCCCCCATCGGAAGATTTGCGGAATAAGGAATCACTTTTTGAGTTGGATTTGGATTTTTCGGCTATTCGTGTCTATGTTCCAACTATCGAATTGCTTGCCTGTTGCAAAATTTTTTCCACTCGTGAAAAAGATTTAATTGATTTAAAAGAGACACCGATATTAGAAAAATGTGATACAGAAAAGTTGCTGGAAATGGTAGCGGAATATAGAGAATATTTGCTGAATCCCTCAAATCGAGATTTGAATTTGTATGAACTAGATAACATTTTGAAGGAAAAAGGCATATTATAGAGAGAATGTGATAAAATATTAGGTAAAAATTAAGTTGTGAAGGAAAGGGGGCAACTATCATGAATAACAGGACAGGAGAGGGACCCGTAGTGTCTTTTCCGGAATTTCTCGAAGAGCTACGTCAAGAGTTACGTTTTCAGCAAAATGGGGGAACTAGTTATCGAAAACAAACGGCACAATTATCATTACAAGTTGCTCAGAAAGCAGGATGTATAGATCCGTTTTTTAACAGAGAAAGTGCCAAGCGGACAGTTTCTCAATTGCTTCCTGATCTCGATCTTTTTCGTATCGAAGACGTTGCTAAGATGTTGAATGTCATTGCAAGGGAACTCCATATGAATGCTACTCTTTCCGATGAAGTTAGAGATTATATACACCAAAAACGTCAACATCGCAAGCCTTTCTTAAATAAAGCAAAGTAGAAAAAAGAACGGTGTTTTCTTGGCTTTAAATTAAGTTGCAATAAGGAATTTACTTTCGCATTTCTCGTTTCTGCCTTTGCGACAATTCTCTACAATACGTGGCTGAGAAGTGTAAAACACAATTTCAAATAGTTATAGGAGCACTACTCATTTTGTCATGCAGGTAAAGGGATGTCCTAAAAGGGGAGCATCCCTATTTTATCACCTGCCATGTTTTGACCGATCTTGCCCCTTTTCCTGGCTTGTTCTGAAAAAAGCAACTATGTCATAATGAAAATAACGCCTGAAAGTCAACGTGCTATGTTTTCGAATCAGCGAATCATTGTCCGTTCGCACATAGGAGGGATTTGCCGTGCCATCACAACGAAAATCGATCATCCCCGACGGCTTTTTATGGGGTGGGGCGGTGACGTCGTTCCAGACGGAAGGGGCGTGGAACGAAGGCGGCAAAGGGCTGTCGATCGTGGATGCGCGCCCGATTCCAAAAGGGCATTCCGATTGGAAAGTGGCGGTCGATTTTTACCATCGCTACAAAGAAGACATCGCGTTGTTCAAGGAGCTCGGCTTTACCGCCTACCGGACGAGCATCGCTTGGACGCGCATTTTTCCGGACGGGGAAGGGGAGCCGAATGAAGCGGGCTTGGCGTTTTATGACGCTGTGTTTGATGAATTGAGGGCGAACGGCATCGAGCCGGTCATTACGCTGTACCATTTTGATTTGCCGCTGGCTTTGGCGAGAAAATACAACGGCTTCGCATCAAGGAAAGTCGTCGACTTGTTTGAGCGGTACGCGCGCACCGTATTTGCGCGTTACCGCGGGAAAGTGAACTATTGGCTGACGTTCAACGAACAAAATTTAGTGCTCGAACAGCCGTATTTATGGGGGGCGATCTGCCCGGAAGACGAAGACCCGGAAGCGTTTGCCTACCGCGTCTGTCATAACGTGTTCATCGCCCACGCGAAAGCCGTGAAGGCGCTGCGCGAAATCGCTCCCGAGGCGAAGATCGGCGGGATGGTGACGTATTTGACGACGTATCCGGCGACATGCCGGCCGGAAGACGCTTTGGCGAACGTGCAGGCGAAAGAGCTGTTCATTGATTTCTTCTTTGATGTGTTCGCCCGCGGCGCCTATCCGCGTTATGTGACCAACCGGCTTGAGAAAAAAGGAATCTGCCTGCCGCTCGAAGCGGGGGATGAGGAGTTGCTCCGTTCGCAGACGGTCGACTTTTTGTCGTTCAGCTACTATCAAAGCCAAATCGTCCGCCATCAGGAACAGGATGAGCGGATCATCAAAGGGCTTGAACCGAACCCGCACTTGCCAAAGACGAAATGGGGCTGGGCGATCGATCCGATCGGGTTGCGGATTGCCTTAAAAGACGTGTACGCCCGCTATCAGATGCCGATTTTCATCACCGAAAACGGGATCGGATTGGAAGAGGAGCTGAATGAGAACGGTACGGTCGAAGATGATGAGCGGATCGACTATTTGCGCCGTCATATCGAACAAATGAAGATGGCCATGGAAGAAGGCGTCGAGGTGATCGGCTATTTGATGTGGGGGGCGACGGATCTATTAAGCTCGCAAGGGGAGATGCGCAAGCGCTACGGCGTCATTTTCGTCAACCGCGACGACGAGAACTTGCGCGATTTGAAGCGCTATAAGAAAAAAAGTTTTTATTGGTTCCAGCGCGTCATTCGCACGAACGGGGAAGAGATGTAAACAGAGGCGGGGAAGCCCCCGCCATTTTACCAGTCTTTAGGGCGGCCATGGCGAATATTCAATTTGACATGATCAAACAGCCGGTCCCATCAAGGGGCCGGCTGTTTTTACGGCTCGCGGTCAAACAGCAAGACGCGCGCCGGGGCGGCGTCGGTGCCGACGAGTTTGAGCGGGGCGGCGACCATGAAATAGCGGCCTTCGGGGACGTCTTTCAGCCGCAGCCCTTCGATGATGATGACGCCGGCCGAAAAGAGCGTTTTATGGGTCGGATGGCCTTCTTGCGCTCGCTCAATGCCAAGGGCGTCGATGCCGACGCCGCGGATTTGTTTGTCGGCCAAATAACGAGCCGCGTCTTCGGCGACGAAAATAAACTCAAAGTTAAATGCATCATCAAAGGAGTTTTTCGTTTTAAACAGAACGAAGTCCCCTTCTTGAATGTCAAGATGCGCGATGTCGTCTTTCGTGATCCGGTCGTTGACATCGGTTAAATCGAACAGCTTGCACGGGCCGACGAGGTCGTCCAATGGAATCGTTTCAAACGTCGCTCCGCCTTCGACCATATGAAGAGGGGCGTCAATGTGCGTGCCGGTGTGCACGTCCATGTCAATGCGCGATTCGGTCACATAGCCGTTGGTGACGGTGGTGCGCTTCGGTTGTTTTTCCGGTTTGTTTTTATATACGGGCATGCCCTCGTAAATCGGGGCCGTGACGTCATACACCTTCATCGTTCATTCGCTCCTTTGCATGAGAGATAACGCTCGCTTGTCCAAAAGGGCGGCGGGCGCAAACGATTCGCGGTTATGGCCGCGGATGCTCGATCGGCCACCAGTGGAAGCCGTCTTTTTTGAGCAGCTCGCCCGCGGCCGCCGGGCCCATGGAGCCAGCCGCATAGTTCGGAAAGTCGGAAGCTTTTGTGTTCGCCCACACCTCAGAAATTGGGTCGACAAACTGCCATGACGCTGCTACCTCATCCCAATGGGTGAAGTTTGTCGCGTCGCCGCGCATGCAGTCGTACAGCAGCTTTTCGTACGCTTCCGGCGTGTTGATCCCATCGATGCAGTTGTTGCAATAGTCGAGTTGAAATGGAGCTGTTATGGTCGTCGATTCCCCGGTTTTTTTGCCGTTTAAATGAAGGGTGATCCCTTCGTCCGGCTGGATGTGGATGACGAGCAAGTTCGGGGCGATCGTCTCATTCGTCCGGTAATACAAGTTCATCGGTACATCTTTAAATTGGACGACGATTTTCGTCGATTTTTCCGCCATCCGTTTGCCGGTGCGAATGTAAAACGGCACGCCAGCCCAACGGAAGTTGTCGATCAGGAGTTTTCCAGCGACGAACGTTTCCGTGTTCGAGTCCGGATCGACGTTCGGCTCCTCGCGATACGCCGGCACGTGTTTGCCGTGGATCACCCCGCGCCCGTATTGGCCGCGCACGAAATAGCGGTCGACTTCATCGTGCGCAATCGGGCGCAAGGCGCGCAACACTTTCACTTTTTCATGGCGGATGTCATCGGTCGTTAATTTGATCGGCGGTTCCATCGCCAACAGAGCGACCATTTGCAGCATATGGTTTTGCACCATGTCGCGCAACGCCCCGGAATGGTCGTAGTAGCGGCCGCGGTCTTCGACGCCGAGCGTTTCGCTCAATGTGATTTGAATGTTGGCGATGAACCGGTTGTTCCAAAGCGGCTCGAAAATGGCGTTTGAAAAGCGGATGACCTCGATGTTTTGCACCATTTCTTTGCCGAGGTAATGGTCGATCCGGTAGATTTCCCGCTCGGAAAAGACGCGGCGAATCTCGTCATTCAGCTTCTCGGCGCTCGCCAAGTCATGCCCGAACGGCTTTTCGATGACGAGCCGCTTAAAGCCGTGCGTTTCCGTCAATCCTTCCGACTGCAAGCGGGAAGTAACGGTGCCGAAAAATTCCGGCGCCATCGCCAAATAAAAGATGCGGTTGCCTTCGGTCTTGTATGTGCCGTCGAGCTGTTCGAGGAGCGACTTTAAGCGCTGATACGACTCGGCTTCCGTCACGTCGAACGGATGGTAATAGAAATGGGAGGTGAATCGGCCGTCGGCGAGCTTTTGGTGAAACGCCGTTTCGACCGAGTCGCGCACATAGTTCCGGAACTCGTCGGCCGACAACGGGCGGCGCGCGACGCCGACGACAGCGAATTGCTCGTTCAAATGCCCTTTTTCATACAGGCGGTAAAGGGACGGAAACAGTTTCCGTTTCGCCAAATCTCCCGTCGCTCCGAAAATGACGATGATCGATTTCGGATTCATGTTGTCCACCGTATGTACCTCGCTTTAACCAAATTTGTCTCTTCAATGAAACCATTGTAGAGGTTTGCCGGTCGGAACGCAAACACTTTGTTGCTTTCCGGCGGGAAAGCGTTTATGTTCATGAAAGAGCCGGGCGCCAACCCGGCGTTTTTGAGCGCAAAAGAAAGTTGAAAAGCCGTTTTGACATTGGTACGCTAACAACAGGCCATATTGAGCGAGAAAAAGGAGTGAAGCGCGTTGGAACTGTTGTTTTTAGGCACGGGTGCCGGCGTGCCGGCCAAAGAGCGCAACGTATCGTCCGTCGCCCTGCAGCTGCTTGGTGAACGCGGGGCGACATGGCTGTTTGACTGCGGCGAAGCGACGCAGCATCAAATTTTGCATACCGCCATTCGCCCGCGCCGCATCGAGCATATTTTTATTACGCACTTGCATGGCGACCATTTGTTTGGATTGCCTGGACTGCTAGGCAGCCGTTCGTTTCAAAGCGGCGAGACGCCGCTTACGGTCTTCGGCCCAAAAGGCATTCGCGCGTTTGTCGAAACGGCCCTTGCCGTCAGCGGGACAAAGCTCCGCTATGAACTGAACATTGCGGAGATCGATGAGGGCGTCATTTTTGACGATGAACGGTTTTCCGTCATCGCCAAACGGCTCGATCACGGCATGCCGTCATACGGTTTCCGCGTCGTTGAAAAAGATTTGCCCGGCCCGCTCTTGGTCGAGCGATTGCAAGCACTCGGCGTCCGCCCCGGCCCGATTTATCAAGAAATTAAGCAAGGAAAAACGGTCGTGCTGGATGACGGCACGGTCATCGACGGGCGCGAATTTGTCGGGCCGCCGCAAAAGGGGAGAATCGTCGCCGTGTTGGGCGACACCCGTTTTTGCGAAGCGGCGATTGAACTCGCCCGCGATGCCGATGTCGTCGTCCACGAGGCGACGTTTGCCGCGGCGGAACAGCGGCTGGCCCATGACTATTTCCATTCCACGACCACAGACGCAGCCGAGGTGGCGAGGCGGGCCGGGGCGAAGCGGCTTATTTTGACCCATATCAGCTCTCGCTACCAAGGTGAGGCGGCGCTGCAGCTCGTCGCCGAGGCGCGCAGCGTGTTTCCGAACACCGAGCTCGCCGTTGATTTCGCCTCGTTTTCGATCCCGCGCGGTTAAAACCGCCAGCCGCGCTCATATTGGACGGGCGCCGAGATTTTTGCGCCCAGCTCTCTCGCCGCGGCGTATGGCCAATACGGGTTGCGCAGCAGCTCGCGCCCCAAAAAGACGAGATCGGCGCGGCCGTTTTGCAAAATTTCTTCCGCTTGCCAGCCGGACGTAATGAGGCCGACAGCGCCGGTCGGGATGTCTGCTTCACGGCGGATCAGTTCGGCAAATGGCACTTGGTAGCCGGGATAGACGTTCATGCGCGCCGGAACAATAGCGCCGGAGCTGACATCGACGAGGTCGACTCCTTGTTCTTTCATCCGCTTGGCGTATGGGACATAGTCTTTGGCCGTCAGCCCGTCCGGATGGTAGTCGGACGCCGAGATGCGGACAAAAAGCGGTCCGTCCCACACCTCGCGGACAGCGTCGATCACCTCGCCTAAGAAACGGTAACGGTTTTCCGGAGAGCCGCCGTACTCGTCTTGGCGCCGGTTGGAGAGCGGCGATAAAAATTCGTTAATGAGGTAGCCGTGGGCGGCATGGATTTCAATGACGTCAAAGCCGGCTTCCTTCGCGCGCCGTGCGCCGTTTTGGAACGCTTGCACCGTTTCTTCAATGTCGGCTTTCGTCATTTCTTTTGGCGTCGGCGACGAATCATCAAACGGGACGGCTGACGGAGCGATGATCTCTCCCGGCACTTGCGATTTTCTCCCCGCATGGGCAAGCTGGATGCCGATGGCCGCCCCATGCTCTTTCACAAGCCCAACGAGTTCGCGAAGCCCGGCGATATGGTCATCGCTCCAAATGCCTAAGTCGCGTTCAGAAATGCGACCTTGCGGCGTCACGCCGGTCGCTTCAACGATAATCAAGCCGACTTGGCCGACAGCGCGAGCCGGGTAGTGGATTTTATGCCACGTGCGTACGGCGCCGTCTTTCGTGTCGCACGAATACATGCACATCGGCGACATGACAATTCGGTTTTTCAGCGTCAGCCCGCGGATTGTATACGGCGAAAACAATACCGTGTTCATGACAAGCAGCTCCTTTCTAGGCCGATGAGTGGTTCATGACTGATGATAGCACGCTGCTTATCAAAAACAAAATAAAACGGATTGTCGCCGTGTTCGGGCTAGGCGGGAAAAGGAGCGGCGCGCTCCGGAGGTCCGCTCTTTACGCTTCGGCGATGGCAGAGAGAAGAGCGCTGCCGAGCTCTTCGGAGCGGGCCGTCGCCCGGCGGATGCAGGCGATGACCGCTTCTTGGAACCGGTATTGCTCAAGCACGCCAATGCCGGCTTCGGTCGTGCCGCCTGGGCTCGTGACTTCACGGCGCAGGACGGATGGGTGCTTGTCGGACGCTTTTAGCATCTCGGCTGCGCCGATGATCGTTTGCAAAATGAGCCGTTTGGCGACATCTCGCTCAAGGCCGATGTCGGCCGCCGCTTTTTCCATCGCTTCGACCAAGTAATACACATACGCCGGACCGCTCCCGGACAGGCCGGTGACCGCATGCAAGTCGCGCTCCGGCACAACAGCGACGATGCCGACCGTTTCAAACAGCTGTTTGGCGACCTCAAGATGTTCTTTCGCGGCGAAGCGGCCGCCGGCGATGGCGGTCGCTGATAAGCCGACGGCGGCGGATGTGTTTGGCATGGCGCGCACGACAGGGATGTTGCGTCCAGCGAGCCGTTCGATCGTCTCGGTCGTGATGCCCGCGAGCAGTGAAAGAATGAGCTGATGGGCGCGGAGGGTCGGTGCGATGGCGTTCATCGCTTCGACGACGTCTTTCGGCTTCATCGCCAAAATGACGATATCCGCTTGTTTGACGGCTTCTTGCGCGCAACCTGCCGTGCAAACACCGTATTGGCGCGCCAGCTCCTCAAGCCGAGCGCGGTTTTGTCGGTTGGCGACGACAATGTGCGCCGGATGGCAAAACGCTTTCGTCATGCCGGCGATGAGCGATTCCGCCATCGAGCCGGCGCCGATGAGCGCGATCGATCGTTCGTTGTTCATCATTCCACTCCTCCTTGCCTTGGTGTATCCATCCAAAAGAGAAAGGTTTCCCGTCCTGCAAAAGGACGGAAAACCTTCGTTTCCGCGGTACCACCTTTTTTGGCCCGATTTGGCCCAAGCGCCAAACAGGCCCGACTCTGCCCCGATAACGCCGGGGAGGCGTTTAGGTTGGCCTAACAGCTCCTAGGGTAGGTTCAACCGCAAAGAGGGCCGCAAAGCCTTCCAGCCGCGGGCTTCGCTCTCTGGTGCCGTTTGCGGTTTACTGGCCCTGTTCATCGCCGGTTTGCCGTATCCGTGATGTTATTAGTCATTATGCCGCGGGACAGGCGCTGTTGTCAAGAGAGGAGAGCGAATTTTTTTGCAATTTCGTCGTGCGGAAGAAAAAGGCATGACAAATGGATGAAATCGATGTAAACTGTAAAATAAAATATAATGAATAACTATTCATTTTGACTGATGAAACGGTTCGAACGGGATGGTTCATGAACTTGAGGAAAGAAGGGAATGCAATGAACGAGGAACGAGTGTATCGGATCACAGTGCCGACGCCGTTTCCGGTCGGCGATGTGCATATGTACGTGATCGCCGGCGATCGGTTGACGCTGGTCGATGCCGGAGTGAAAACAGAGGAAGCATGGCAGCTGTTTGTGAAGCAGCTTGGCGAGGTCGGTTATGCGCCAGAGGATATTGAACAAATCGTCATTACTCACCATCATCCGGATCATGTCGGCTTGCTTGATTATGTTCCGCATGCGCCGATCATCGGCCATCCGAAAGCGGATCCGTTTTTGCGCCGCGAACGTTCGTTTATGGAGCGGTACGTCCAATTTTTTCAGGAATTTTTTACGGAATGCGGCGTCGACCGCCGTTTGTTCAGTCAGCTGTCCAAAGAAGGCGGATCGCTTCGCTACGCAAGCCGGCGCGGGCTTGACATCATGGTGACGGAAGGGGACGCGGTGCCGGGGATGCCCGGGTGGCAGGTCATCGAAACGCCGGGGCATGCGCAAAGCCATATCGCCCTCTACCGCGAGGCGGACGGATTGCTGATCGGCGGCGATCATTTGCTTGTTCATATTTCCCCGAATCCAATGATGGAGCCGCCGGCGGAAGGGGAGACGGGACGGCCGAAACCGTTGTTGCAGTACAACGAGTCGCTGCAAAAAATGCTGCAATACGATATCGTTCGCTCGCTAAACGGCCATGGCGACGATGCGACCGATATTCCGGCGCTCGTTCGAGAGCGGCTGGGTAAGCAGCGCCAGCGCGCCGAGCGGGTGCTCGAAATGGTGAAAGAACGCCCGCATACGGTGTTTGACGTTTGTCAAAAGCTGTTCCCGACCGCTTACGAACGCCAGCTCATGCTGACGATGTCAGAGACGATCGGCCAGCTTGATTATCTCGAGGCGAACGGGTATGTGACGAAAAAGCAGGAAGCCGGCCGATACGTCTACGAAGCGGCGGGGGTGTCGGTGTGCGGCTGAAGGGGCGCCATGTCGTCATTACCGGAGCGTCGGGAGGAATTGGCGAGCAAATCGCCTATGAAGCGGCGCGCCAAGGGGCGGTGCCGGTGCTCTTGGCGCGCAGTGAAGAAAGGCTGAAAGAAGCGAGCGCGCGGATCGAAGCGCAAACCGGTATTCGCGCCCCGTATGCATCGCTTGATGTCAGCGACCGCGGCATGATCGAGGCGGTTGTTTCCCAGCTCATTGCGGATCTTGGCGCGATCGATGTGTTGGTCAACAACGCCGGGTTTGGTGTCTTTCGCTATGTCGAGGACATCGACTTGGATGAAATGGAGAGGATGTTTGCCGTCAACGTCTTCGGCCTCATCGCCTGTACGAAGGCGGTGTATTCGCATATGAAAGAGAGAGGAAGCGGTCATATTATCAACATTGCGTCGCAAGCCGGCAAAATCGCGACGCCGAAGTCGAGCGTCTATTCCGCGACGAAACATGCCGTCATCGGCTTTACTGACAGCCTTCGCCTCGAGGCGGGGCGCTTTGGCATTTTTGTCACGGCCGTCAATCCGGGGCCGGTGGAGACGAACTTTTTTTCAACCGCTGATGAATCGGGAGAGTATGTGCGCAACGTGTCGCGTTGGATGCTGCGCCCGGAGACGGTGGCGAAGCGTGTGGTCGACGTGATGATGACGCCGACGCGCGAAGTGAACATGCCGCGTTGGATGGATCTCGGCAGCCGGCTGTATCGCCTTGCGCCGAGTTTGGTGGAAAAGGTGGCGAAAGGGGCGTTTTTCCAAAAGTAAGCGAGGGTGTCCCAAATATAAGGGGCACCCTTTCTGATCATCGTCTAGACGCGCGAAACGCCTTTCCTCTTCTTGAAGAAAGATGGCCTTTGGGGCCAACCCCGTGTTCGTTTGACACGAGCCGGGTCAAGCGCTGGTGATGAACCGGTAGACGGCGTCATGGACAAGTTCATACATGTCCGCGTTTGGCTGCCTCTCTTTGGCGGCGGCAATGCGGGCGCAAAGCTCGCGCCAGTCGTCTTCGCCAAGCGGCATCATGTCATCATCATAGCCATAATGCCGCAGGCAGTTGCGCACTTGTTTTTGCAGCCATCGTTCGTCCATCGGCTTCTCACCGCCTTATTGTTTATCCGTTTCCGGCAAAGGGGCGCGGACGACCGATTGGAATCGGCCTTTATGTGAACCGTCGCAAAACGGTTTATTGTTCGACAGCCCACAACGGCAGAAAACGTTTATTTCGTCACAAACGGCTTTCCTTCTCCATCGAGCAGTTCCACATCGCCGGTGACGCGCAGCGAACCGTTGTCATTCACTTTGATTTGCACGTTTGCCATCGCTTGTTCCTTCTTTGCTTTGACAGTTTCGCGTGTTGGCAGGTAAAATGAAAAAGAAAATCAATAAGGAAAAAGGAGTCAAGCATGAGTGTATCGATCACGTTTACGGATGCAGCCAAGCGAGCGCTTGCCTCTATTGTAGCGCAATCCGAGCGGCAGTTAAAGCTGGCGTTTGACACGGACGGCTGCGGCTGTTTGGTCGACGGCGTTCCGGTGCTATGGCTTGTCGACAAGGCCGATGACGATGATTTGGCCGTCGAGACGAATTTCGTGCCGGTGCTCGTGGAACGGTCGCGCCTTATCTTTTTTGATGAAGCGATGACGATTGACGTCAAGCCGGGAACAACCGTTTTTCAGCTCAAAAGCCTAGGGCAAACGTTGAATGGTCATATGCCGCTTGTTGAGGTGAAATCCGGCGATGAACGGTAAGTTAGAGCAGCTCGCAAAGACGGCGAAGCAAAAAACATGGGTGTCGTTCACCCATGAAAACGATCCGTACAGCTTGCTTCATTGGTCGGTCGCCGGCCCGTATCATGAGGCGAAAGACGTCTGGCTGCTGCAAAACGAAATGACGTTTGAAACGAAAGAGTTTCCGACGCTGGAGGCGGCCATTGCTTGGCTTGGTGAGCATATGCCGCACATCACCGAAGTGTTGTAAAGGGGACGCCCTGAAAGCCGGTTTGGGCTGCAGGGCGCCCCTTTTGATAAAAGCTGCATCGTCCATGTTGCGGTTATTGAGGACTGTTTTGCCGCTTGGTCGGGTGGATTGCTTTTTCCAATTCTTCTTTTGCGATCACCGGCTTGACCGTATCAGCGGACGGTTTCCCTTTTTGGGCGCGGTTTTTCGCCATCCATCATCTCTCCTTTTCTTTGTCGTGTAGTTGTATCGTTTGACAAATGAACGATTGTTATGCAAGGGGGCGGACATGATGAAGAAAATCGGGCGAAAAAAAGAGCAAGGGACGGAGGCTTTGACGATCGCCGACCGGCTTGGCGCCGCGGTGGAAGCGAAGCTGCTTGAGAAAAAGCGCGCACTTGCCGAGGAAGAAGCGCGGAGGCGAGCGGCAGAGGAAGCGCGCCGCCGTGAGGAACAGAAATCGTTTGCCGAGCTGCTTGAGGAAAGCGAGCTAGACTGGCGGAAATTTAAGTAGCGGAGGGGATGGACGATGAAATCGAATGCGGCAGCGACGCGCCCCTCTTCTTTTCCATTCTGGACGGCCGGAGCAGTCGTCGCGTTGGCCGTCAATTTGCGCGCGCCGCTTACGACGGTCGGCCCGCTCGTCACAAATGAGCGGCCGCACGTACCGAACGAGAGCCCGTATGCGGCCGTCAACGGCCGCCGGGCTCTCGATTTGTTTGCATTTTTTGGCTCGATCTATTTTTCAGCAAGGCATGTCGGCTTTCTTTCCGCTCCTTTGGTTTTTATCTTAATTAGGCGAGAAGACTCCCACTTTAACGAAGCGAAGCGGAGTAAGTGGGAGATGAATCGCCTTAACTATATTTTGCTGAAAATAGGATAGATTCAGTAAAATATAGTATCATATAGTTAGATGAGAGGTGAAAAAATGTATTTTTGTATCAAACAACAGCTAAATGGTTTGACCAAAGAAGAATACTTGACTCTTCGAGAACTGTGCCATATTGCCAAGAACATGTACAACGTCGGATTGTACAATGTCAGACAATACTATTTTGAACACAAGGAATTTCTTAATTATGAGAAAAACTATCATCTTGCAAAAACTAACGAAAACTATAAGCTGTTAAACAGCAACATGGCACAGCAAATTTTAAAAAAGGTCAATGAAGCCTTTAAATCTTTCTTTGGTTTGATCAGTCTTGCCAAACAAGGAAAATATGACCACAAGGCTATCAGTATTCCAAAATATCTTAAAAAAGATGGCTTTCATTCACTGATCATTGGCCAGATTCGTATAGACGGCAACAAATTCACGATACCGTATTCTCGCCTATTTAAAAAGACTCACAAGCCTATCACGATAACGATTCCGCCTGTGTTACTGGACAAAAAGATTAAGCAGATTGAAATCATTCCTAAGCATCATGCCAGGTTCTTTGAGATTCAGTACAAATATGAAATGCCTGAAGATCAAAGAGAATTAAACGACCAAAAAGCACTGGCAATTGATTTAGGATTAAACAATGTTGCCACTTGTGTCACATCAGACGGCAGATCATTCATCATTGATGGGCGGAGATTAAAAAGTATAAATCAATGGTTTAACAAAGAAAATGCCAGACTTCAAAGCATAAAAGATAAGCAAAAAATCAAAGGCACCACTCGTAAACAGGCTTTGCTTGCTATGAATCGCAATAATAAAGTGAATGATTATATCAACAAGACTTGCCGTTACATCATTAACTACTGTATTGAAAATCAAATTGGCAAACTTGTCATTGGCTATGCGGAAACATGGCAACGCAATATGAATCTAGGAAAAAAGACAAATCAAAACTTTGTCAATATTCCTCTCGGTAACATAAAAGAAAAACTAGAATATCTTTGTGAATTTTACGGCATTGAATTCTTGAAACAGGAAGAATCCTATACGTCTCAAGCCAGCTTTTTTGACGGCGATGAGATTCCTGAATATAATGCCGACAATCCAAAAGAATATAAGTTCAGCGGCAAACGTATTAAGCGCGGCTTGTATCGAACAAAGTCTGGCAAACTAATGAATGCTGATGTCAATGGCGCATTAAACATCTTAAAGAAAAGTAAAGCTGTAGACCTGAGTGTCTTATGCTCTAGCGGCGAAGTGGACACGCCTCAAAGAATAAGGATTGCTTGAAGCAGTCAAACTTCTTTGGAAGCCCCCACTTCAAATTTTCGCTAGAAAATTAAGTGGGGGTAGTTCACCGATGCACGTCGTACACCGAGCGTTTTGTCGTTTGTTTCAGCCATTCGTATTCGTCGGCATCAAGCGGCGGGGCGGAAGCGGCGGCGATGTTTTCTTCAAGCTGCCGAAGCCGGCTTGCGCCCGGAATGACGGCGGCAACGACCGGGTCATACAGGCAAAATTGCAGCGCGGTCGCGGTCAATGAACGGCGCCCGGCCGTTTTTTCCTTCAGCTTCGGGATGAGCGCCTGCAGTTCTTTGTAGGAATAATCGAGGTATCCGTGTTCTTTCACCGCGCTGCTCGCTTGTTCAAGCGAGCGGCTCGTGAGCAAGCCTCTAGCGACCGGACCGCGGGCGATCACGCTGATGTGATGTTCGCGAAGAAGCGGGAACCATTCTTCCGGCCGCCGGTCAAGCAAGCTGTATTGCATCATGACGCTGACGATGTTCGAGCGCTTCACATATTCGCGAATGACGTTTGGGCGGATCGAGGAGATGCCGTACCAACGGATGACGCCTTCTTGCTTCAGCTCTTCGAACGCTTCAATCGTCTCATCGATCGGGTCGTCGATCGTGCCGCCGTGGAGCTGGTATAAGTCAATGTAGTCCGTTTGCAGGCGGCGCAGGCTCTCTTTGACCGCTTGTTTGATATAGGCTTTTGACGGATCCCAGTCCCAGCCGCTTCCGTCTCGGCGCCAACGGTTGCCGACTTTTGTCGCGATGATGACTTGGTCGCGTTTTCCTTTCACCGCTTTGCCGACAAATTCCTCGTTTAAGCCGCGGTCGTATAAATCGGCTGTATCCAAGTAGTTGATGCCGCGCTCCAATGCTTCATGGATGAGATAGATGGCATGGTTTTCATCAGTGCCGAGCGACATGCAGCCGAGTCCAATTTCGCTGACGTATAAGTCTGATGTGCCGATGCGGCGTTTGTTCATCTTTTGCGCCCCCTTTCGCGATCGATGATGATATGTTCATTGTACAACGAAAGCGAAAAAATGGCCAAACATGTAGTACAATGGAAAAGAGTCCATCAATCGATAGGGGAGAAGAAGAATGGAGAAGTTGTATGAAAAAACCGTCCACAAAGAGAAATTGTTCAGCGGCCGCATCATTGACTTGTATATCGAGGAAGTCGAGCTGCCAAATGGGAAAACGAGCCGGCGCGAGGTGATCAAACATCCGGGGGCGGTGGCGGTGCTGCCGCTGTTGCCGGACGGGAAAATCGTTCTTGTCCGCCAGTACCGAAAAGCGCTGGAGCGCGCATTAGTCGAGATTCCGGCGGGCAAGCTAGAACATGGGGAAGAGCCGCTCGCTTCCGCACACCGCGAGCTCGAAGAAGAAACCGGCTACCGCGCCCATTCGATGCGCCATCTCATTTCCTTTTATACATCCCCAGGGTTTGCCGATGAACTCATCCATTTGTATGTCGCCGAGGGGCTGGAAAAAGCGGAGGACGGCGCCGGTTTGGATGAAGATGAGTTTGTCGAGCTGTTGGAAGTGACATTGGAGGAGGCGCTTGAGATGCTTCAACAACGCGACATTTACGATGCGAAAACGGCATACGCCTTGCAATATTTGCAGCTGCGCCGCGCGCTAGGGGAGCAAAATGCCGAATAAAAAAAACGAGCGCGGCCTCGGCTGTTATTATGCTGATTTACATATTCACATCGGCCGCACCGCCTCGGGCCGCCCGGTGAAAATTACTGGGGCGCGGACGTTGACGCTTGAGAACATCTTGCATGAGGCGGCTGAGGTGAAAGGGATCGACCTCGTCGGCGTCATTGACAGCCATGTGCCCGAAGTGCTGGACGAGCTCGAGCGGGCAATGGAGAAGCACGGTTGGCGCGAACATGAGGGGGGCGGCGTCAGCGCTGGGAAAGTGACGCTTTTGTTAGGCAGTGAAATCGAAGTATATGACGACCATTGCCATGGACCGATCCACGTGCTCGTTTTTTTGCCGACTGTGCAGACGATGCGCACGTTTTCCGGCTGGCTTGGCAAACGGGTAAAGAACATGTCGCTCAGTTCACAGCGCGTTTACGCCTCCGGCCGCGAGCTGCAAGCTGCCGCGAAAGAGCAGGGCGGCTGGTTCATTCCCGCGCACGCGTTCACCCCGTTTAAAAGCTTGTACGGAAAAGGGGTCAAGCACAGCCTGACAGAAGTGTTTGACCCGGATTGGATTGATGCCATTGAACTTGGGTTAAGCGCCGACACGGCGATGGCGGACCAGATCGCCGAATTGCATCGCTACCCGTACTTGACGAATTCCGATGCCCATTCGCTGCGGAAAATCGCCCGCGAATATGAAGAAGTGCGGCTCGCCGCCCCGACGTTTGCTGAATTGGAAAAAGCGCTGCGCGGTGAAGACGGGCGCGCGATTGTCGCCAACTACGGTTTAAATCCCAAACTCGGAAAATATCACCAGACGGTGTGCGAGCGCTGCCTTGCGCCGGTTGTACCGGACGTCGACCGCTGTGCGGCATGCGGCCATCATCGCTTCGTGAAAGGCGTGTTTGACCGGCTTGCGGAGCTGAAAACGGCGGAACGCGGGCCGAAACGGCCGCCGTACATTTATCAAGTGCCGCTTGAATTCATCCCCGGCCTTGGTTCAAAAGCGTATGAAAAGCTGCTCGCCCGTTTTGGCACGGAAATGAGCGTTCTTCATGAGGCGGCGGAGGAAGAGATCGCGGAGACGGTGGGAGAAAAGTTGGCCCAACTGATCGTCCTTGCCCGCAGCGGTGCGCTCCATATCGAGGCCGGGGGCGGTGGGAGATACGGGAAAGTGTGGGAGGGGTAACCACTCGGGCAGCGCTCCTGCCGTTCATCATCATGCCGTGCGTGCTGCTTGGCCCAGCCATGCGCCAATGGACCGAGGCGGCGTGCCGCCCGTGGAGTTGGTCACACGTCGGTGTTGAGCTGCTTTTTTATTCCATCACCAGCCTTTTAGAAAAACAGTCATACCGAAAGCGGATGGACATACAATCTACTAAGAGACAAAGTAGGAGGACGAAGCACAATGAGAACCCATCCGCTGAAATCGGCTATCGCTGTTCATTGGCGTGAACATGCTTCGCTGTACGTGTTTGTCATCGTCCTGTTTCTCATGGGCGTCATTTTCGGCGCCATTGTCGTCAACAGCCTCGGCTTCAGCCAAAAGCAAGATTTGTATTATTACTTGGCGCAATTTTTTGGACAAGTATCAAAAGACAACGTGGCAAGCGCCCACGACATGTTCCGTCAAAGCTACATGCATAACGTCAAATATATGGTCCTCATGTGGGTGCTCGGCATTTCCGTCATCGGACTGCCGGTCATTTTGGTTTTACTGTTTTTAAAAGGCATTGTCGTCGGCTTCACCGTCGGCTTTTTAGTCAATCAAATGGGCTGGAAAGGGTTTTTATTGTCATTTGTTTCGGTGATGCCGCAAAATTTGCTTGTTATTCCGCTCATGATCGTGATGGGCGTGATGTCGATATCGTTTTCCTTGCGGATGGTGCGCAATCAGTTTATGAAACGGCCGCACGAGCCAGTGTTCCCGATGGTGATGCGCTATGCCGCGGCGATGGCCGCGGCCGCCTTCGGGCTGCTTGTCTCTTCGGCGGTGGAAGCGTACCTTTCGCCGGTCTTGATGAAACAGGTGGTGAAATGGGTCGCTAATTTAATAATAATTATTATGTAGTAATCATTTTTGTTTTTTTGTGATAGTAATTATACTTTGAACCTTCCTGCGCACATTTGTTATAATGGGAGGTGAATGGCGAGGGAGGAATGAAAACATGGAAGATCGTGTGGAACGAATTAAGAAGCAGCTGCACTCAGCCGGCTATAAACTGACGCCACAGCGGGAAGCGACAGTAAGAGTCCTGCTTGAACATGAAGAAGACCATTTAAGCGCGGAAGACGTCTACCTCCTCGTGAAAGAAAAATCCCCAGAGATCGGACTGGCGACCGTATATCGGACGCTCGAGCTGCTCACCGAGTTGAAAATTGTCGATAAAATCAATTTCGGGGACGGGGTGTCGCGCTATGACCTCCGCAAGGAAGGAGCGGCCCATTTTCATCACCACCTCATCTGCTTAGAATGCGGGTCGGTGGCGGAAATTCAAGAAGATTTGCTTGAGAATGTCGAAGCGATTGTTGAGGAGAAGTGGAAATTTAAAATTAAAGACCATCGTTTGACGTTCCACGGCATTTGTCACCGTTGCCAGCAAAAGCATGAAGAAAAATAAAACCTTTTCCAACGGGAAAGGTTTTTTGCGTATAAACAACGAAACAAATGGCATATCCTCATACTACCAAGCTGACAAGCAACTGATAGGGAGGATGCCATGAAAACCGTTTGGCAAATGGTGAAAGTGTTTCTTTTATTTACGGGATGCACCATTTTATTTTATTATAGTCTTGTATGGTTTAACCGCGAGTACGAGTATTACCACCGATACGATGAGCCGAAGGGATCGGCGGTCAAAGTATCGGCGGCGGAGAGTGCGCCGCCAAGTTGGCTCGACCGGCTGATATTTTTTTATCGCGACGGGGAGTAGAGAGCGTTGGAATACGAGTTGAAAGATTTTCTGCATTATTTGACGGTGGAGCGGAATTTGGCGCACAATACGATCGTTTCGTATGAACGCGATTTGAAAAAATACGTCCGCTATTTGCGTCAAGTCGAGCAGCTTCAGGCGTGGGGCGAAGTGGAGCGCCTCCATATTCTCCATTTTTTAAAGTTTTTAAGCGAACAAGGGCAATCGGCGCGGACGATCGCCCGCCATTTGGCGTCGATCCGTTCGTTTCATCAGTTTTTGCTAAGGGAGAAAATCGCGGCGCAAGACCCGACCGTCCATATCGAAACGCCGCAGTTTGAACGGACGCTGCCGAAAGTGCTGTCGGTCGAGGAAGTCGAGGCGCTGCTTGCAGCGCCGCAAGTGAGCACACCGTTTGGGTTGCGCGACAAGGCGATGCTGGAGCTGTTGTATGCGACCGGCATGCGCGTCAGTGAGCTTGTGCAGCTCAACTTAAGCGACGTGCATTTGACGATGGGGTTTGTCCGCTGCTATGGAAAAGGGCGGAAAGAGCGGATCGTGCCGATCGGGCGCATGGCGATTGAAGCGCTTGCCCACTATTTGGAGCGAGGGCGCCCGCAGCTTGTCAATCCGCGACGACGGGCAACGGAGGCGCTGTTTTTGAACCATTATGGCCAGCGGTTGACACGGCAAGGGTTTTGGAAAATTTTAAAGCGGCTCGCGAAAGAAGCCGGCATCGAAAAAGAATTGACGCCGCATACGCTTCGGCATTCGTTTGCGACGCATCTGCTTGAGAACGGAGCCGATTTGCGCGCTGTGCAAGAGTTGCTTGGGCATGCCGACATTTCGACGACGCAAATGTATACGCATGTTACGAAAACGCGCCTAAAAGACGTGTACAAACAGTACCACCCGCGCGCCTAGCAGCTGCCGTATGCTAGGCGCTTGCCTGTCGTTTTAGTTGTCAGACTTCTGACCAATTGGCCATAGGCGTGTTTTCGCGAAAATACGGGAACGATAGAAAGAGACTCCATTTTTCATTGCAGGCAGGGGGAATGAATGTGAAAACGACATACCAGCGTGTTTTTTTGATTGTGATGGATTCAGTCGGCATCGGTGAGGCGCCAGATGCCGAGAAATACAACGACAAAGGAGCGGATACGCTCGGCCATATCGCTGAGTATCGCGGCGGCCTCTATATGCCGAACATGGCGAAGCTCGGCCTAAGCCATATTCGTGAGATCAAAGGGGTGCCGAAAGTCGAGCGACCGCTCGCGTACTATACAAAAATGAAGGAAGCATCGGCTGGAAAAGATACGATGACAGGCCATTGGGAGCTGATGGGCCTTCGCATCGACAAGCCGTTCCGCGTCTTTCCGAACGGGTTCCCAGATGAATTGATCGCTGAGCTCGAGCGGCGCACCGGCCGGAACGTGATCGGCAACAAACCGGCGAGCGGAACAGCGATCATCGAAGAGCTTGGCGAAGAGCATATGAAAACAGGGGCAATCATCGTCTATACATCAGCCGACTCCGTCTTGCAAATCGCCGCCCATGAACAAGTTGTGCCGCTTGATGAATTGTACCGCATTTGCGAAATCGCTCGTGAATTGACGCGCGACGAGCCGTATATGGTCGGGCGCGTCATTGCCCGACCGTTCATCGGCAAACCCGGCCATTTTGAGCGAACCGCCAACCGGCACGACTATGCGCTTAAGCCGTTTGGCAAAACGGTGATGAATGAATTGAAAGACGCCGGTTATGAAGTGATTGCCATCGGGAAGATCGCCGATATTTACGACAATGAAGGAGTTACCCAGTCGTTGCGAACGACATCCAATATGGACGGAATGGATAAGCTCGTCGACACGCTCGGCATGGACTTTACCGGGTTGAGTTTCGTCAATCTCGTCGATTTTGACGCTAAATACGGCCATCGCCGCGACCCAAAAGGTTACGGCGATGCGCTCGAAGAGTTTGACGCCCGGCTTGCCGATGTGTTGCCGCGCTTGACAGCGGACGACTTGCTTATCATCACCGCTGACCATGGCAACGACCCGATTCACCATGGAACTGACCATACGCGCGAATATGTGCCGCTTCTTGTGTACAGCCCGCGATTTCGCGGCGGCAAGCCGCTCCCAGTCCGCGAGACGTTTGCCGATGTCGGCGCAACGATTGCGGATAACTTCCAAGTCAACCGGCCGCCGTACGGAACAAGCTTTTTGGCTGATTTGGCCTAACTTCATAAAGAACGATGAGGGGGAAAAGAATGGATCGACAAGCGATTGAAAAAACCTCCGGTCATTTGCGCCCATTGATGCCAACTCCGCCTGAAATCGGTCTCATTCTCGGCTCGGGGCTCGGCGTGCTCGCTGATGAAATCGAAGAGGCGGTTCGCATTCCGTATGAAGATATTCCCGGATTTCCAGTGTCGACCGTTGAAGGACACGCTGGACGGCTCGTATATGGGCGGCTTGAGGGGGCGACCGTTGTCGCCATGCAAGGGCGGTTTCATTATTATGAAGGGTATTCGCTTCAAGAAGTGACGTTTCCCATCCGGGTGATGAAGGCGCTTGGCGTCCGCGAATTGATCGTGACAAACGCTGCGGGCGGCATCAACGAACGGTTCCAGCCCGGCGATTTCATGATCATTTCCGACCATATCAACTTGCTGGGCACAAATCCGCTCATTGGTCCGAACGATCCGGAGCTTGGTCCTCGCTTTCCAGACATGACGGAAGCGTACAGCCGGCGGCTGCGCGAGCTCGCCAAGGAAACGGCGGCGAGACTTGGCGTTCGCGTGCATGAAGGAGTATATGTCGCCAATACGGGGCCGTCGTACGAAACGCCGGCGGAAATCCGCATGATTCGTACGCTCGGCGGCGATGCGGTCGGCATGTCGACCGTCCCGGAAGTGATCGTCGCCCGCCACGGCGGCATTGAGGTGCTCGGCATTTCGTGCATTTCGAATATGGCTGCAGGGATGTCGGATGCTCCGCTTCACCACGACGAAGTGGTTGAAACGGCCGAGCGGGTGAAGACGGACTTTTTGCGGCTTGTGAAAGCGATTGTCGCCGAAATGGCGAAATCAAAACGAAAAAGGTGACCGCGATGCGAATGGTCGATTTGATTGCGAAAAAGCGCGACGGAAAGGCGCTGACGAAGGAAGAAATTGAGTGGATCGTCCGAGGGTATACAAACGGGGACATTCCCGATTACCAAATGAGCGCGCTCGCGATGGCGATTTATTTTCGCGGCATGACCGAGGAAGAAACGGCCGCGCTGACGATGGCGATGGTGCACTCCGGCGAAATGCTCGATTTGTCGAGTATTCGCGGCGTGAAAGTCGATAAACATTCGACCGGCGGGGTCGGCGATACGACGACGCTCGTTTTAGGGCCGCTTGTCGCTTCTGTCGGCGTGCCGGTGGCGAAAATGTCTGGGCGCGGCCTCGGCCATACGGGCGGCACGATCGACAAACTCGAGTCCGTGCCCGGGTTTCATGTCGAGATCAGCAAAGACGAGTTCATTCGACTCGTGAATGAAAACGGAATCGCCATTATCGGCCAAACGGGCGATTTGACACCGGCTGACAAAAAGCTATATGCGCTTCGCGATGTGACGGCGACCGTCAACAGCATTCCGCTCATCGCCTCGTCGATCATGAGCAAAAAAATCGCCGCTGGGGCTGATGCCATCGTCTTGGATGTGAAAACGGGCGCCGGAGCGTTTATGAAGAAACTTGACGAGGCGCGCCGGCTCGCTCGAGTGATGGTCGACATTGGCAAGCGCGTCGGCCGCCGGACGATGGCGGTCATTTCTGACATGAGCCAGCCGCTCGGCTATGCCGTCGGCAACGCCTTGGAAGTGAAAGAGGCCATCGAAACGTTAAAAGGAAACGGGCCGCACGATTTAACCGAACTTTGTTTGACGCTCGGCAGCCATATGGTCTATTTGGCGGAGAAGGCGCCATCGCTTGATGAGGCGCGCCGTTTGCTTGAAGAGGCGATTCGCAGCGGGGCCGCCATCGCGGCGTTCAAAACGTTTTTGGCCGCTCAAGGTGGAGATGCATCGGTCGTCGACGATCTGGATAAATTGCCCAAGGCGGCCTATACGTCGACCGTCACGGCGGCTGCCGACGGCTATGTCGCCGAGATGGCCGCCGATGACATCGGCACGGCCGCCATGTGGCTCGGCGCCGGCCGGGCGAAAAAAGAAGACGTGATCGATTTGGCGGTCGGCATTGTGCTCCATAAAAAAATCGGCGATCGCGTGCAGAAAGGGGAAGCGCTCGCCACGATTCACAGCAACCGGCCAGATGTGCTTGACGTGAAAGAAAAGATCGAGGCGGCTATTCGTCTGTCGCCGCAGCCGGTTGCTCGGCCGCCGCTCATTTATGAGACCATCGTATAGAGAGGGACGCTGGCGATCCGCAAGGAAAAAAGCAGTTGTTCAAGTAGAAGACGCCTGAAACGCGTGTTTCGGGCGTTTTTTTTTGTTTTTTGGAAAATGAGCTGTTTTTTGTATAAAAATATCTCGCCTGGAAAAAATGGCATGTATAAAGAATGGAGGTTTGGGAGATGAAAACGAAAGTCACTCGTCTTCTTTTATTGCCGTTTCTTCTTTTTCTTCCTCTTTCTGCCCATGCCGAGGCGAAAGAGATGAAGGAGGCGAAAGTGAAGCTGGCCGATGAGGCGAAATCAGCCATTTTGATTGAACGCGACACCGGCAAAGTATTGTATGAAAAAAATGCCCATGAACCATTGCCGCCGGCGAGCATGACGAAAATTATGACGATGCTGTTGATCATGGAAGCCATCGATGAAGGAAAGCTGTCCTACGATGAAAAAGTGCGGGCGAGCGAATACGCCGCGTCAATGGGTGGATCGCAAATTTTCCTCGAGCCGGGCGAGGAAATGACCGTCGATGAGATGCTGCACGGCATTGCCATCGGTTCGGCCAACGACGCGTCGGTCGCTATGGCTGAGCAGATCGCCGGGTCGGAAGAAGCATTTGTCGAGATGATGAATAAAAAAGCGAAACAGCTTGGCTTAAAAAACACCCATTTCGTCAATGCGACCGGCCTGCCGGCGGAACATCACTACAGCAGCGCTTATGATATGGCCATGATGGCGCGCGAACTGTTGAAATATGAAGATATTACGAAATATACGAGCAAGTACGAAGACTATTTGCGCGAAAATACGGACAAAAAATTTTGGCTCGTCAATACGAACCGGCTTGTCAAATTTTATCCGGGCGTTGACGGCCTGAAAACCGGATATACAGCCGAAGCGAAATATTGTTTGACCGCCACGGCGAAAAAGAACGGCATGCGCGTCATCGCTGTTGTGTTTGGAGCACCGACGCCGAAATCGCGCAATGCGCAAATTACGAAGATGCTCGATTACGCGTTTTCCCAATATCGAACTCACCAGGTGTACAAACGGAATGAAACAGTCGCCCGCGTCAACATAAGCAAAGGCAAACGGTCATCCGTCGAAGCGGTGACGTCGGAGTCGGTGTCGGTGCTGACGAAAAAAGGACAGTCGGTCGAGCAGATCGAAAAAGTGATCAAAGTGAAAGACAATGTGAAAGCACCCGTTCGCAAAGGCGATGAGCTTGGCGTCCTCATTTTAAAACAGGATGGAAAAGAAATTTTGCACAGCCCGATCGTCGCCAAGCAAACGGTCGAAGAAGCGAGCTTTTGGGATTTGTTTAAGCGGGTGTTTGGCCGCTTCGTGCAAGTGGGATAATGTCAAGTTTTGCGGTCTTTTCGCTCTCTTTGGCGAACGACCACTAGTTTTGTCGGGCGGCAGGATTTCGGGCGGACAGCAGCGAAATGTCTCCATATCCTGAAATGGACAAGGGGGAACACGCTGTGAGTCTCGCGATCGACTTGGAAGTGAAGCAAGACGTGCTCATCGTTCGCCTGTCTGGGGAGCTTGACCATCATACAGCCGAAGAATTGCGTGAACAAGTGACGGATGTGCTCGAAAACCGAGCGATCCGCCATATCGTGCTCAATTTAGGACAATTGACGTTCATGGACAGCTCTGGCCTCGGCGTCATTCTCGGACGCTATAAACAAATCAAAAACGTCGGCGGGCAGATGGTTGTATGCGCCGTATCGCCGGCCGTCAAACGGCTGTTTGACATGTCGGGTCTGTTTAAAATCATCCGCGTTGAGGCGGATGAGCAATTCGCCTTGCAAGCATTGGGGGTGGCGTAAATGCGCAACGAAATGCACCTCCAATTTTCTGCCCGCAGCGAAAATGAATCGTTCGCCCGTGTGACTGTGGCGGCGTTCGTCGCCCAGCTTGACCCGACGATGGACGAACTGACGGAAATTAAAACGGTTGTCTCTGAGGCGGTGACAAACGCGATCATTCACGGCTACAACAACGATCCGAACGGCATCGTCTCCATTTCGGTCATCATTGAAGACGGTGTCGTCCATTTGACGGTGAGAGACGAAGGAGTCGGCATTCCTGACATCGAAGAAGCGCGCCAGCCGTTGTTTACGACAAAG
Source organism: Geobacillus sp. FSL K6-0789 (assembly GCF_038593135.1). Lineage (NCBI taxonomy): Bacteria > Bacillati > Bacillota > Bacilli > Caryophanales > Anoxybacillaceae > Geobacillus > Geobacillus sp. FSL K6-0789. The sequence continues at coordinate 1,988,238 of NZ_CP151966.1, read as the reverse complement.
CCCGAGCTCGAGCGGTCAGGGATGGGCTTTACCATTATGGAAAACTTCATGGACGAAGTCATCGTCGAATCGGAAGTGAATAAAGGGACGACTGTGTATTTGAAAAAGCATATTGTGAAAAGCAAAGCGTTATGTAACTGAGGGAGACATGCCTATGGATGTCGATGTCAAGCAAGGTCAGTCGCCAATCAAAGATCAGGAGATGAAAGAGCTGATCCGCCGCAGCCAAGAAGGCGATCAAGAAGCGCGTGATGAAATTATTGAAAAAAACATGCGCCTCGTCTGGTCGGTCGTTCAACGTTTTTTAAACCGCGGCTATGAAGCGGATGACTTGTTTCAAATCGGCTGCATCGGCTTGTTAAAGTCGGTCGACAAGTTTGACCTGTCATATGACGTCAAGTTTTCGACGTACGCCGTGCCGATGATCATTGGGGAGATTCAGCGGTTTCTTCGCGACGACGGCACCGTCAAAGTGAGCCGTTCGCTGAAAGAGATGGGCAACAAAATCCGCAAGGCGAAAGATGAGCTGTCGAAAACGCGCGGGCGGGCGCCGACGGTTACGGAAATCGCCGACCATTTAGGCATTTCGCCAGAAGACGTTGTTCTGGCTCAAGAGGCGGTCCGCTTGCCGACATCGATTCACGAAACGGTGTACGAAAACGACGGCGATCCGATTACGTTGCTTGATCAAATTGCTGACGCCGACGAGGCGTCATGGTTTGACAAAATCGCCTTAAAAAAAGCGATCGAAGAACTCGACGAGCGTGAGAGGCTGATCGTCTATTTGCGCTATTACAAAGACCAAACCCAGTCCGAAGTGGCATCGAGGCTCGGCATCTCTCAAGTGCAAGTATCCCGGCTGGAAAAGAAAATATTGCAGCACATAAAGGACAAAATGGACGGATAGTCCATTTTGTCCGCACGGAGTGGGCAACAAAATGGACGGATAGTCCATTTTGTCCGCACAAAGTGTTCTCAAAATGGACGGATGTCAATTCATCGGCGGTGAACCATGAATCGCATCCGTCTTTTGGTCTGTAAGCGCATTTTGGAACGCTTTTTCCAGAGCAAGCAACAAAAGTCTAAAAAAGAATGGGCATTTTTTGCCCATTCTTTTCTATTTTTATGAAATCGATGGTGAACGCCGACAGGCCGCATGATCGGTGTTTTTGCCAACCAAACTAAAGAAAAACAAAATGGGGATAAAGGTGTGAAGCAGATGGCAACCACTGTGTTTATTAAGCCACGCCATCGCGTGCAAGTGAAACCGGGAGCGGTCGTCACGCTCGGAGAAGTGGCCCAAATGACGGGAGGAGATGGCGGGCTGATTCGCCGGCTGAAGGCGATTCCGCTCTACCGCATCCAGCCGAGCGACAAGAACATCGTCATTATCGATATGATGCACATTGTTCGGGCTGTGCTTGATGCCGACCCGTCGCTTGATGTGCAGATGGTCGGCCCCTCACAGACGATCGTGGAAGTTGTGTACGAAAAACGGCGGTTTTCAATGGCTTCTTTTCTTCTCGTTTGGCTTCTTTTGTTCGTCGGTTCAGCCATGGCGATCATGAATTTCCACGAAGATGTGAGCATGCAGCAAGCGCATCGCCATCTTTACCAGATGATGACCGGCCAATCGGTCGATAAACCGCTGCTTTTGCAAATTCCATATTCGCTTGGGCTCGGCATCGGGATGATTTTATTTTTCAACCATTGGTTCCGCAAACGAATCAACGAGGAGCCCAGCCCTCTTGAAGTCGAAATGTTCAACTACCAGCAGGCGATCGATCAATACGTCATTTTGCACGAAAACAAAGAAAGCATGAGGCATCTTGACGACGCTTAAGGTGTTGCTGGTAGTGTTCGTCGGCTTTGCTGGAGGGCTGGCGGTCGGAACCGGGTTTGTCGCCTTTTTGGTTGTGCTTGGCGTCATTCCGCGCTTGACGCAGCTGACGAAAACGACGAAGCGCATTCACGCCTATGAGTGGAGTGCTGTCGCGGGTGCCATTGTCGGCGGCTGGATGAGCCTGTGCAATTCGGTGTGGCATTTATCCAAATATTGGCTTGTGCCGATCGGATTGTTTCATGGTGTGTTTATCGGAATGCTCGCTGCCGCTTTAACAGAGGTGTTGAACGTTTGGCCGATTTTAGCGAAGCGGATCGGCGTCGATGATAAAATCGTCATTTTACTTATGGCCATCGCCTTTGGCAAAGTGGCCGGTTCGTTGTTTCATTGGCTTTATTTTGTCGATCACTTTCGCTGACAAAGGAGGAAGGAAACGTGGGATTAAAGTCCGATTATGTCCGTGAGGTGAAGGCGTTTCAGCCTTCTCCCCCATACGCCGCCAATGCGGTAAAAGCGTTTCTTGTCGGCGGGGCGCTTTGTGCGTTGGCGCAATGGCTCGTTGATTGGTATGGCGGCACGTTTGCCGCTTCGCCGCTCGAGGCTCATCTGTGGGCGTCTATGGTGATGGCCGGATTGGCGATTGTGCTGACGGCCGTCGGGAAATATGATGATTTCAGCCAATTTGCCGGTGCGGGGGCGACGATGCTCATTACAGGGCTGGCCAATGCCATCGCGAGCGCTGCCATCGAACATCGCAGCGAAGGATGGACGGCCGGGGTGGCCGGGCAGATGTTGAAAGCCGGTGGGGCAGCGGTCATTTATGGTCTGATTGCCGCCTATGTGCTTGGCCTTGTTTGGCCGTGACGAAAAGAGGGATTGGCCATGAAACGTGTCGGAAAGCAGACATGGGTGTTTGACGATGGTGTTTACATCCAAGCGGCCGCTGCCGCAGTCGGGCCGCTTGAAGCCGACGGGCCGCTCGGAAGTTATTTTGATGTTTGTCATCGCGACTTATATTGCGGCGAAGCGACGTGGGAGCTGGCCGAGCGGAGGCTGATGCGGGAGGCGGTGGATTGCTGCTTGCAAAAGGCGGGCGTCTCTGCCGAAGAAGTCGATCTATTTTTGGCCGGTGATTTGTTAAACCAAAATGCGACATCGAACTATGTCGCCCGCGAGCTGCCGATTCCGTTTTTATGCTTGTTCGGCGCCTGTTCGACCTCGATGCAAACGTTGGCGGCAGCCGCTGCGTTTGTCGCTGGTGGATTGGCTGATCGGGCGCTTGCGGCGACAAGCAGTCATAACGCGACGGCCGAACGGCAGTTTCGCTACCCGACTGAACTGGGGGTGCAAAAGCCGAAAACGGCGACGTTCACCGTCACGGGCGCCGGTGCCGCTCTCGTTGGCCGCGCGCCGGGACGTTGGCGCGTCCGGGCGGCGACGATCGGCAAAGTCGTTGACGCCGGGCTGAAAAACCCACTCGACATGGGGGCGGCGATGGCCCCGGCGGCGGCCGATACGATCGAGCAGCATTTCCGTGACTTAGGCGTCTCGCCGGGCGATTACGATTTGATTGTCACCGGCGACTTGTCGCGCGTCGGCAGCGTCATCGTCCGCGAGTTGCTTGCTGAATCAGGCTACGATGTGACCGACGTTTACAACGATTGCGGGATGATGATTTACCGGCCAGATCAAAAGGTGTTCGCCGGCGGCAGCGGCTGCGCCTGCTCGGCGGTCGTCACGTACGGGTATTTGCTTCAAGAGCTCGCCCGCGGAACGTTTCGACGCCTGTTTGTCGTCGCTACCGGGGCGCTCTTGAGTCAAACGATGGTGCAGCAAAAACAGTCGATCCCAGCGATCGCTCACGGCGTCGTCATCGAAGCGGCTGGACAGGAGTCGGATTTGCCGCCGTAGGACGTCTTTTATTTGGGAACGATCAGGAGGGAATGTGATATGGAATACGTCCGTGCCTTTCTCGCCGGCGGGCTGCTGTGCGCCATCGTTCAGCTCATCATCGACCGCGGCAAATGGACGCCGGCTGGCGTCGCCGGTTCGCTTGTCGTCTTTGGCGTACTCCTTGGCTTTGGCGGCGTCTATGATCCATTCGTCGCTTGGGCTGGCGCCGGGGCGACGATGCCGCTATGCGGATTTGGGTATTGGTTGGCGAAAGGGGCCATGGTAGAACCGCGGCCGGAGGGATTTGTCGAAACCGGAGCAGCGGTGTTCCGATTTGCCGGCGCCTTGTTCGCTTTTATCGTGGCTGGCTCTTTTGCCGCGGCGCTCACTTGCAAACCGAAAGGGTAGAGATGATGGAAAAACGACGAGTCATTTTAGTAACGGATGGGGACGAGTTCGCCTGCCGGGCGATTGAGCGGGTTGCAGCCGAAATCGGCGGCCGTTGCATTTCTCGCTCGCAAGGCAATCCAACGAAACTGAGCGGTGAACAGTTGGTCGAACTCATTTTGCAAACGCCGCACGATCCAGTGTTTGTCATGTTTGACGATTGCGGCGCCCTCGGGGAGGGGGCCGGAGAGCAGGCGCTTCGCTATGTGGCGACGCATGAGCAAATCCAAGTGCTCGGGGCGCTGGCGGTTGCCTCCAATACGCACCAGCATGAATGGACAAAAGTGCATGTGAGCATCGACCGTGACGGCGTGATGACCGAATATGGGGTCGATAAAGAAGGCGTCCGGGACCTCGAGATCGGGCGGATCAATGGCGATACCGTCTACTGCCTTGACCGGCTGAACATTCCGCTCATCGTCGGCATCGGCGACATCGGCAAAATGGGATATCGAGACCATGCGAAATACGGAGCGCCGATTACGCGCAAGGCGGTCGAGTTGATTCTCGAAAGGAGTGGTGGCCATGCCGGAAAAAGAAAAGAAACCGAAAGCGCCGATCGCGAAGCGGCTCGTTGACAACGCGAAGTTTTTGCAACAGCGGATCGGCGTCGGGACAAGCTTTGATTTAGGCGTGCGGAAAATCTATATCCTAAACCGGGAAGTACATATTTACTACTGCAACGGTTTATGCGATACGCAATACATTATCGAATTGTTAAAACAAATTGTGCACGTCAACGATGATGAACGCCAGGCGTCCCAAGCGTGGCAGATCATCGAAAATCGACTCGTTCATCAGCAAGTCAGTCCGGTGACGAGCCTCGACGAAGCGGTTGACAAGCTGCTGTCGGGCTTGATCATCGTCTTAATTGAAGGCGAATCGACCGGATTTGCTGTCGACGTCCGCAGCTATCCGGGTCGGCAGCCGCAAGAGCCGGATACGGAAAAAGTTGTGCGCGGCGCCCGCGACGGCTATGTCGAGAACATCATTGTCAACACGGCGCTCACCCGCCGCCGCATCCGCGACGAGCGGCTGCGCTTTGAAATTTTGCAAGTCGGCGAGCGGTCAAAAACGGACGTATGCATCGCCTATATTAAAGACGTCGCTGACCCGGGGCTTGTTGAACTCGTCAAGAAAGAGTTGCAGCAAATCAACGTCGATGGACTGACGATGGGCGACAAAACAGTTGAAGAGTTTTTAGTCAAGCAAGGATACAACCCGTACCCGCTCGTCCGTTACACCGAGAGGCCAGATGTAGCAGCGACGCACCTGCTTGAAGGGCACGTGCTCATTATGGTTGATACATCGCCAAGCGTCATCATCACGCCGACAACATTTTTTCACCACGTCCAGCATGCCGAGGAATACCGGCAGTCGCCAGGGGTCGGGACGTTTGTGCGCTGGGTGCGGTTTTTAGGCATTTTGACGTCGTTGTTTTTGCCGCCGCTTTGGGTGCTGTTTGTCCTTGAGCCTGAACTGCTGCCGAAAGAGTGGGGGTTCATCGGTCCGAACAAGCAAACGAATATTCCGATCATCGTGCAAATTTTGATCGCTGATTTTGGAATTGAGCTTTTGCGGATGGCAGCCATTCATACGCCGACGCCGCTCTCTACGGCGATGGGCTTGATCGCCGCTGTCTTGATCGGGCAAATCGCGATTGACGTTGGGCTGTTTGTGTCGGAAGTCATCTTGTATGTTTCCGTCGCGGCGATCGGTTCATTTGCAACGCCGAGCTATGAGCTGAGCGTGGCCAATAAAATTTCCCGCCTGGCGCTCGTCGTGCTCGTCTTCTTGTTTAAGGTGCCCGGATTCGTCATCGGCGCGACGGTTTATTTGCTTTGGCTCGTTAGCATCCGTTCCCTCAACACGCCGTACTTATGGCCGTTCATTCCGTTTGACCCGGCGGCATTTATGCAAATTGTCGTCCGCCGCTCGGCGGCCGGGGCGAAAGTGCGTCCGAGCATCGTTCATCCGCAGGACGTGCGAAAGCAACCGACATGACGCAGATCGTCATCGCACAAGCGGCCGTTTCCATTGGCATATATGGACGGCCGCTTTCTCCCTTTTGGCGCTATTGAAACTTTTTTATAATTATGATACGTTATACTTGACGTTTCGCACCTTTGCAAGCGCCATTGGCAAGTCGTCCGTCCGCCTAAGGAGGGCGGGCGCTCGATGCAGAGGGCGCACGCGGCTGTATGACAGCCTGCCATGCGGCGGGGCTGATTGCTCTGCGGCTTTGTTTTTTTCAAGGCAGGCGCCGGTTGCGAAACTGTCTTTTTTGCTTTTGGTATGCATGTTTGCGCCACTTTGATGAGGAATGAGGGATTTCAATGTTTTTTCATGGGACGAGCCGCGTCAATGAAAAAGGGCACTTGGAAATTGGCGGCGTCGATACGGTCGAGTTGGCGAAAACGTATGGAACGCCGCTTTATATTTATGACGTTGCTTTGATCCGCGCGCGGGCGCGCGCGTTTAAGGGAGCGTTCCGCCGCCATGGCGTGCAGGCGCAAGTCGCCTACGCCAGCAAGGCGTTTTCTTCAGTTGCCATGGTGCAGCTGGCCGCTGAGGAACAATTGTCGCTCGATGTCGTCTCAGGCGGGGAGCTGTATACGGCTTTGGCCGCCGGGTTCCCGCCGGAGCGCATCCATTTCCATGGCAACAACAAAAGCTGGGATGAACTGGCGATGGCGCTTGAACACGGGGTCGGCTGCATCGTGGCCGACAACTTTTACGAGCTCGAGCTGATTGAACAATTGGTGGGGCCATCCGGTCGAGCGGTTCCGGTTTTGCTTCGCGTGACGCCAGGGGTTGAGGCGCATACGCACGATTACATTTTAACCGGACAGGAAGACTCGAAGTTCGGCTTTGATTTGAATAACGGTCAAGCGGATGAAGCGTTCCGGCGCGTCATGGCGTCGGCTGCGTTTCAACTGCTCGGCGTCCATTGCCATATCGGATCGCAAATTTTTGAAACGACCGGCTTTGTGCTCGCCGCACGAAAAGTGTTTGCGAAGCTGGCCGAATGGCACAAAACGTGTGGGTTCGTTCCTGCGGTCGTCAACCTTGGCGGCGGCTTTGGCATCCGCTATACAGATGAAGACGACCCGATTCCGGTGTCAGCGTATGTCGACTGTATCGTGGATGAGGTGAAAACACAGGCGGAAGTGCATCAACTTCCGCTGCCGGAAATTTGGATTGAGCCCGGCCGCTCGCTCGTGGGGGATGCCGGAACGACGATTTATACGATCGGCTCGCGAAAAGAGGTGCCGAACGTCCGCACCTATATCGCCGTTGACGGCGGCATGAGCGACAACATCCGCCCGGCGCTGTATGGAGCGAAATACGAAGCGGTGCTGGCCAACCGGGTGTTGGGCGATCGGATGGAAGTTGTGTCCATTGCAGGGAAGTGTTGTGAATCAGGCGACATGCTCATTTGGGACATCGCACTTCCGGAAGCGAAACCGGGCGATTATTTAGCCGTCTTTTGCACCGGTGCTTATGGCTATTCGATGGCGAACAACTACAACCGTCTGCCGCGTCCGGCGGTCGTATTCGTCGAAAACGGCGACGCCCAGCTCGTCGTCAAACGGGAAACGTATGAAGACTTGATCCAATATGACTTGCCGTTGAAGGCGAAAGTCAACCAATGAAGGCGGCCCTGGAAAAGAACGGCCGCCGCCAAGAAGAGAAGGCGCCCTAATGCAGCAGGGCGCCTTCTCTCATTGTTGGTTGGCGGAAAAGGCCGATTTGATGGCATTCCAAATTTCTTTGAGGATGTCGATCAAATTTTGGATGAATGTTTTCCCTTATTCTGACTGCAAAAACGCAGACAGCTGCTCTTTCGCCTTGCTCAGCTGGTCGTTCACTTGGTCCCAATTGATGTCGGCGTTTTGCATTTTGTGAAAAAGGGAGACGAGAGCGTTGATTTCATCGGCGCTTAATGTGATGCCAAGATCATTGGCGATTTTTTCAATCAAGGCGCGCAAGTCAGCGTCCGTTTGCGGCGGGTTGTTGGCGATTTCCTCTTTGATTTTCGCCAGCAAGGCGACCGCTTTGTCCGCGCCGATCGAATCAGCGAGCTTGGCCGTTTGCACCATTTCCTCGTTGGCTACCTTTTTTACGTCATCTGGAATCACCTTGTCGGACGAAATTTCGTACGCCTTCATCAGCCCCGTCAGCGCTGCGGTGCCGGAAACCGGAAACGGAGCCGTGATATAAATATCGGCATCTTTCACCCCAGCGGTGATCAAGGCGTTTGTATACATCTCTTTCGTCACCCATGTGATGTTGTGCGTCTCAACGTGAAGCCCTGATCCCGGTTCACCGATGGTGATCATGGACGATGAGATGGCGCGCGTGCCGATTTGTGCCTTCGGGATGAGTCCATCCAAATATTTATGCTCCTCGGCGTTCGAGACCGTGATTGTCTGCGCTCCGTCCGGCGCTTTCATTTCTTCCAGCACTTTTTGTTTTTGTTCAGCGGTCAAATTTTCACCAAGCGTGACGATGACATCACCCGGCGCGGCATCGGCGGCTGCGATGGCCGGAAACGCCAGCAGCATCGCCCAAAGCAGCGATGAAGCAATCGTTCGTTTCACATTGCTCGCCTCCTATCTACCAACCATGCACTACCATTATAACGTACGCTGGCGTGAATTTCTATTCGGAACGGCGCTTTGCCTTCGCCGCCAAGCGGCGCACGAACAACAAATGCCAAAGCAAAATCAGAAACAGAAGCGGATATAAGGCGGCTGAATAGGAAAGCTTTCAGCCGTGGTAGTAAAAAATTTCTGTCCTCAGCGCCCCATTTCATACAAAAAGGAAAAGAGCGACCATCCGCCGATATAGGCGGCCTGCACCCAAATCGGATGATGTATCGGGTATCCGTTTAAAAACAAGGAGGTTGACGGTGACGTAAATGAAAACAATAAATACATAGGCCAGTCCGTCGACTCCAACATCAAAATACCCGTATAAATGGTACTTGACATCGAGAAACAAATCCGTTGAAAGGCCGAAGAAAACCGCAAACAGCGAAGTTGTATACATTTCAAGGCCTGAAAGCCGTTTTGGCATGAGGAGAAACGAAACAGAAAAGACGATTACCGTCACCGCCATCAACAACACCGTCGGACGCCCCCTTGCCAGTTTTGCTACGTCTATCATTCATCACTAGTGTACCCATTCCGATTCCATATAAATAATTATAATAAATATATTATATTAAAAAAACAATGAGCAGTTCGACGAGGCGGCATTTTGGCTTTCTTTCCCTTTCGAATCATGATATGATAAAAGCGGTTGAAGCGCAAAAAAGGAGCTGAAGTACCATGGCGAAAAAAGGATATATTTTGATGGAAAACGGTGGGAAAATCGAATTTGAACTATTCCCGAACGAAGCGCCGGTGACGGTGGCCAATTTTGAGAAGCTCGCAAACGAAGGCTTTTATAACGGGTTGACGTTCCACCGCGTCATCCCTGGATTTGTCAGCCAAGGAGGATGTCCACGCGGCAATGGAACGGGCGATGCCGGCTATACGATCCCGTGCGAGACGGACAACAATCCACACCGACATGTCACCGGCGCGATGTCCATGGCGCACCGCGGCCGCGACACCGGCAGCTGCCAGTTCTTTATCGTCCACGAGCCGCAGCCGCACTTGGATGGGGTGCACACCGTCTTTGGCCAAGTGACATCGGGCATGGACGTCGTGAAGACGATGAAAAACGGCGACGTGATGAAAGAAGTGAAAGTATTTGACGAACCGTAAGCAACGGACGGAAGACGAGGAGCGGACAAGCCGGAACAATTGGCTTTTGTTTTTCATTTTGCTGGGGATGAGCCTATTGTGGGGAGCGGCGTACTGGTTTTGGGTCGTACAATGATGATTTCCGGCCGCTCTTGTGGTATAATAAACCTAACAATATAGTGAAGCCTCCTTCGGGGCAGGGTGAAATTCCCGACCGGCGGTGATGAGACGCTATGCCTCTCAGCCCGCGAGCCGTATCGGCACGATCCGGTGTGATTCCGGAGCCGACAGTATAGTCTGGATGGGAGAAGGATGGCGATGTGCGCACGGTTGTTTTCGGCCGGCCTGGACGGCCGGCGCCGGTTTGGTGTAGCGGCGGCCGCTTTGTGTCGGTCGGTATGACATAGTTAACGAACAAGTGTTCTTGTTTGTTTGGCTGCACATCATGGTTCATTCTCTCATCAACGAACCCCCGGGGAAGTTCCGGGGGTTTATTTTTTTAGAAAAAAGGGGGGAGTGTGGTGTATCGCGATGAACATTATATGCGGCTTGCGCTCGATGTCGCGAAAGCCGGAATCGGGCAAACATCCCCCAATCCTGTCGTCGGTGCTGTTGTGGTCAATGGCGGAGCGGTCGTCGGGCTTGGCGCCCATTTAAAAGCGGGAGAGCCGCATGCGGAAGTGCATGCGATCCGCATGGCCGGCGAGAAGGCGCGCGGGGCAACGGTGTACGTGACGCTTGAGCCGTGCAGCCATTACGGCAAAACGCCTCCATGCGTGGATTTGCTCATTCAAGCCGGCGTCCGCCGCGTCGTCATCGCGACAACCGACCCGAATCCGCTCGTCGCCGGGAAAGGGATCGACAAGCTGCGACGGGCGGGCATTGAGGTCGATGTCGGGCTGCTGAAAGAAGAGGCGGATGAGCTCAACCGGGTGTTTTTTCACTATATCGCGGCAAAAACGCCGTTTGTGACGTTAAAATACGCGTGCAGCCTCGATGGGAAAATTGCGACGGCGACCGGGGAAAGCAAATGGATTACGTCCGAGGCGGCGCGCCAAGATGTGCACCGCCTTCGCGCCCAGCATGACGCCATTTTGGTCGGCGTCAACACCGTGTTGGCGGACAATCCGAAGTTGACGGTCCGCATCGGGGAGCAACGGAAAAATCCGCTCCGCATCATTTTGGATACAAACTTGCATACGCCGCTTGACGCCCATGTCGTCACCGACCGGGAGGCGGAAACGTGGATCATCACCGGAAGCGGCATCAGCTGGGAAAAGGCCGAGGCATACGAGCGCCTCGGGGTGCGCATCATCCCGATGGCGGCTGCGCACATTCATGTGCGCGACGTGCTCCGGCTGCTCGGTGAGCAGCGCATTACGTCGCTGTTTGTGGAAGGCGGCTCGCGCGTTCATGACAGTTTCCTCCGGGCAGGGGCGGTCAATGAAGTGGTCGCCTACATCGCCCCGAAGCTGATCGGCGGCCGCGAAGCGCCGACGCCGGTCGGCGGCCTCGGCTTCTCGCGCCTTGAAGAGGCGATGGAGCTTGACATCCGGCAGTTGGAGATGGTCGGCCCGGATATAAAAGTCGTTGCTGCGGTGAAAAAGAGGGGGGAGTAAGGATGTTTACCGGTATTATTGAAGAGGTCGGCACGGTTGAACAAATGAGGCAAACGGGCGACGCCATCGTGATGGCGATTGGCGCCCGCCGGGTGCTCGAAGACGTTCGCCTCGGCGACAGCATCGCCGTCAACGGCGTCTGCCTGACCGTCACGTCGTTTACTGACCGGCGGTTTACCGTCGATGTCATGCCGGAGACCGTCAAGGCGACGGCGCTCAAAACATTGAAGCCGGGATCGAAAGTGAACTTAGAGCGGGCGATGGCGGCTGGCGGGCGGTTTGGCGGCCATTTCGTCACCGGTCATGTGGACGGCGTCGGGCGCATCGTCCGCCGATGGCCGAAGGCGAACGCCGTCTACTATGAAATTGAAGCGCCTCCCCCGCTTCGCCCGTACATGATTTATAAAGGATCGGTCGCCGTCGATGGGACGAGCTTGACGATTTTCGGTCTGAGCGAGCGCACGTTCACCATTTCGCTCATTCCGCATACGCGTGAAGCGACGATTTTAGGCGAAAAGCAGCCGGGCGACCTCGTCAATATCGAGTGCGATATGATCGGCAAATACGTCGCTGCTTTTCTTGCCGCGAAAGAGGAGCTGCCTTCTGGAGTGACGAGCGAATTTTTGGAGCGGCATGGCTATAAATAAACGGGATAGGGGGCAACTTCAGATGTTTGACACGATTGAAGCGGCACTGGACGCGCTGAAAAACGGCGAAGTGATCATCGTCTGCGACGACGAAGACCGGGAAAATGAGGGCGATTTTGTCGCATTGGCTGAAAAAGCGACGCCGGATGTCGTTAATTTTATGATCACCCATGGCCGCGGGCTTGTGTGCGTGCCGATTACGGAAGAGTTGGCGGCGCGGCTCGGGCTTGAGCCGATGGTCGCGCATAACACCGACGCTCATGGGACGGCGTTTACCGTCAGCATCGACTACAAGACGACGACGACCGGAATCAGCGCCTACGAGCGGGCGGCGACCATTCGGGCGTTGCTCGATCCAAATGTGAAAGCGAGCGATTTTAAACGGCCTGGCCATATTTTTCCATTGATTGCCAAACAAGGCGGCGTCCTGCGGCGCGCCGGCCATACGGAAGCGGCGGTCGATTTGGCCCGCCTTTGCGGGGCGAAGCCGGCTGGCGTCATTTGCGAAATCATGAAAGAGGACGGAACGATGGCGCGCGTTCCGGATTTGCGGCAAATCGCCGACCAATTCGGATTGAAAATGATCACGATCAAAGATTTGATCGCCTATCGGAGCCAGCGGGAAAAACTAGTGAAGCGCGAGGTCGACATTTGGCTGCCGACTGAGTTCGGCGAGTTTCGCGCCGTCGGCTACACGAACGTGCTTGATGGCAAGGAGCATGTGGCGCTCGTCAAGGGAGACATTATTCCCGACGAACCGATTCTTGTGCGCGTCCACTCCGAGTGTTTAACCGGTGATGTGTTCGGTTCGTATCGGTGCGACTGCGGTCCGCAGCTGCATGCGGCGCTGCGGCAAATCGAAGCCGAGGGGCGTGGGGTGCTGCTTTACATGCGTCAAGAGGGGCGCGGCATCGGCCTGATGAACAAACTGCGCGCCTATAAGCTGCAAGAGCAAGGCTACGATACGGTCGAGGCGAACGAAAAGCTCGGCTTCCCGGCCGATTTGCGCGACTACGGCATTGGTGCGCAAATTTTAAAAGACCTTGGCGTCACGAAAATGCGTCTGCTCACGAACAATCCGCGCAAAATCGCCGGCTTGAAAGGGCACGGGCTTGAAGTTGTCGAACGGGTGCCGCTTCAAATGCCAGCGAAAAAAGAAAATGAAAAATACTTGCGCACGAAATATGAAAAACTAGGGCATATGCTTCATTTTTGAAAACAGGAGGAGAAAAAACATGCGGGTTCTTGAGGGAAATTTAGTCGGCACCGGGTTGAAAATCGGCATCGTCGTTTCTCGTTTTAATGAATTCATTACGGGCAAGCTTTTGTCAGGGGCGATCGACGGTTTGACGCGCCATGGCGTCAGCGACAATGACATCACGGTCGCCTGGGTGCCGGGCGCATTTGAAATTCCGCTCCTCGTGAAAAAAATGGCGGAATCGAAGCAGTTTGATGCCGTCATTGCGCTCGGCGCCGTCATCCGCGGGGCGACGAGCCATTTTGACTACGTGTGCAGCGAGGCGGCCAAAGGCGTCTCCCACGCCGCGCTCTCAAGCGGCGTCCCGGTCATTTTCGGCGTATTGACGACCGATACGATCGAGCAAGCCATTGAACGGGCCGGCACAAAGGCGGGCAATAAAGGCTGGGAAGCGGCCGTTTCGGCCATTGAGATGGCGAACGTTTTGCGGACATTTGTGTAAAAAGGCATGAAATGGTTCACAATATCAGTGAGAATGTTTATAATACGTATAGAGAAAATGACAACGTGTTTTCCTTTTCGGAAAAGCGTTTGTCGATAATGAGGGATTTTTATGTTGATCCGTTATCGAAAAAACTATGAGAAAATCGCCATGGGACTGTTGTCGTTTATGCCGACGGAAAAAGATTTGAAACGGCTCCAGCAGACGATCAAACAGTATGAAACGAACAGCGACTGGCAGCTGTTTTTATGGAAGGAAGGGGACGATATCGTCGGCATTATCGGCGTCCTGTTGTGCGCTCCTGATGTTGTGCAAATCCAGCACATCAGCGTCAATCCATCGCATCGCCACCAAGGGATCGGAAAACAGATGGTCAAGGCGTTGAAAGAGGCGTACCCCGACCGTCGGCTATGCGCGAACGAGTGGACCGCCTCGTTTTTCGATAAATGCCAAACGTGCTAGCCCAACGAGACAAATCGGCGCAACGCCGCGCTGTTGCGGGCGGCAGAGGGGTTATGTCCCTTCTGCTTTCGCCCGCTTTTTTTGTTCGCGGGCGGCGATGACGTCCGAACGGTCGCGCCGCCGGTGTTTGTCTACAAGGTCGATATCAGTGAGATCGCTCGCCTGCCCCCAAACAAGCTGCCGCTCGGCGCAGGCGGCTTGGCACTGTTCGTACAGGGAGCGGTCGCGAATCGGCAGCTCAATGCTTTCATACGGTTCGCCGCGGGCAATCCGCTCGGCGGCCTCTTCAAGCAGCACGGCCAACTCCTTCTCGTCAAGGCCGAGCCGGCGGATCATCCCGCGCGCCTCCTCAAGCAACGTCCGCGCCCGTTTGATAAGGCGGAGCGCGCCGGAACTGTTGCCGCGCCGGTAGTGGTAAAAGGCGACGGCAATTTGGATGAGAATGAGCCATTCCCGTTTCCGTCCGTCGCGCTTCCATTGTTCTTCTAAAATCTCATGACATTCGAAATAATCGCGGTTGCCATGGAAATGGACTAAATAGTCGATATATGCTTTTGGATACATGGGCCATCGTTCCTTTCGCCGAGGCGTGTTTCGCGGTAGGCGACCTTGTTGCCAGGCAAAGCCGTGCAACTGCCGGCGTTGCGGCAGGGCTCTCCTTGTATTATACGTTTTCATGGCGTTCGAGGCAAAAACCGTCTCATTTCCGTTCGCTTCGCCGCGGAATTATGATACAATAAGTATATTGCCAGCAAGGTTCTCCAATGTGCGCATCGGCGCGGGGAATGGCTGCGGAAAAATGGTGGGATGGATGTGCAAGTGCCGTATAACGTCAAAATTGAAGCGTTTGAAGGGCCGCTTGACTTGCTTTTGCATTTAATCAACCGCTATGAGATCGATATTTACAACATTCCGGTGGCGCAAATTACGGAACAGTATATGGCGTACATTCACGCCATGCAAGAGCTTGAGCTTGATATCGCCAGCGAATATTTGGTTATGGCGGCTACGCTGTTGGCGATGAAAAGCAAAATGCTGCTGCCGGTGTCCGACGAACACGCCGAAGACGACAGCTTGGAATTCGCCGAGGCGGACGATCCGCGCGAAGAGCTGATGCAGCGGCTTCTTGAGTACAAAAAGTTTAAGGAAGCTGCACGCGAGCTGAAGCGGCGCGAAGAAGAACGGGCGCTTCTGTTTACAAAACCCCCGAGTGACTTGAGCGCGTACGCCGATGAAAAAAAAGCGTCCGCGCCGCTTGATGTCAACGTCTACGATATGCTCGGCGCCCTGTCAAAACTGTTGCGCCGCAAAAAACTGCAAAAACCGATGCGGACGAAAATTGCCCGCCAAGATATTTCCGTTGAAAAGCGGATGGCGGAAATTTTGCATGAACTGCAGCAGGCGAAAGAACGGAAAAACTTTTATGAGTTATTTCCGTCCTGCGACCGTTCGTATATCGTTGTCACTTTTTTGGCTATTTTGGAATTAATGAAACAAAATAAAATCATCGTTGAGCAAGAGCGGAATTTCAGCGATTTGTTTCTCGCCGCCAATCATCTGGCCGGTTGAGGCGGTTCGCGATGGCGGACCGCTTTCCTTTTGCCTGCTGGGCCCATCGGCTGATGGTCGGTGCGAAGGCGAGACGGACAGCTGCTGATTCGGAAAAGGCTCATGAGCAAGTTTTGCTCTTCGCCCAGGCGTGAAAATGTCTGCTCAAGGCATGCGCATCTTCACGAAAAAGTCTCATGGGCAACGTTTTGCCCTTCACCCAGGGATGAAAATCACGCGTCAGTCCTGCATTTTCGCGGAAAATGCCGGGAAGCCGCAAGATGGCTGCAGTTGCGATCAAAACGGTGAAAAAGGAAAGGGGAGAAGGGAGAATGGACCAAAAGGAAATGAAAACAAACAGCGCTGCTGGTGCGCCGGCTCCATTCAAAGCGATCGTGGAAGCGCTGTTGTTTGCCGCTGGCGACGAGGGGCTGTCGCTTGCCCAAATTGCCGCTGTTTTGGATATTGGCGAGCCGGAGGCGAAAGCAGTGATGGCGGCGCTCCAGGAAGACTGCTGCCGCGAAGAACGCGGCATTCAGCTGGTCGAGCTGGGCGGCGTGTTTTTATTGGCGACGAAGAAAGAGTATGCTCCGTATTTGAAAAAGCTGGTCGAAGCGCCGGGAGCGTCGCCGCTGTCGCAGGCGGCGCTCGAGACGCTCGCCATTATCGCCTACCGCCAGCCGATTACGCGCGCTGAAATCGAGGAAATCCGCGGCGTGAAAAGCGACAAGCCGCTGCAGACACTCATGGCGCGGGCGCTCATTAAAGAAGTCGGCCGCGCCGAAGGGACTGGGCGGCCGATTTTATACGGGACGACGGCCGAATTTCTCGACTATTTCGGCCTGAAAACGATTGAAGAACTGCCGCCGCTGCCAGAATGGACGGACGATGGCGAGGTTGAGCGGGAAGCTGACTTGTTTTTCGGAAAATTGGCGGAAAATTTGAGCGACGGACAGCCGTAATATGGTAAACTAAAGAAAAAACGACTGACCGGGAAGGGGTGCGCTCATGAACATTTGCCGCCTGCACGGCGAAGAATTGCAAAAATCGCAGTCGAATACGTTTGAGGACTACTTCAACCGATCGGAAGTCACGTACCGCGACGGCGGCGAAGAGCGGACGCTGTCTGTGTTGTATTTGCGCCATTTTGAGGCGGCGCTGCTTGATTGGCTGCCGTATGAAAGCGATCCACTGTTTACGGCTAACGGGCGTGACATTCGTTTGCGCGACATCATTGCTTTTGTCTGTTTATGGAAAAATCCGGCGTATCGGAAGCGAAAGCGCGTCTACATTCATGATGAAGAGGAATTGCGCCGCTATTTTGCCGCTCTTGACACCGAGGCGCTCGAGGCGCTTGTCGGCGAATGGGCGAAACCGGCGCATGCCGCCTGCCAGAGCGCGCGCCGCAGTGAAACAAAAGCCGTGTGTTCCGTGCTTGGCGGGGCCGGCAAAACGGCTATACGGGCAAGAAAAAGCGGTTCCTTCGGGCGAACCGCTTTTTTTCTTATGGACTATTGTGTGCGCGGCTTGGTCGGATCGCAGGCCGGAGCTTTCACTTCGCCGGTCGTTTCCGCCAGCTTTTGCAAGTAGTAACATTCTTCGCGCGCCATATGGTCGGCCATCAGCGGCGACTGCATGCCTTGGACGTAATAGATGCTTTTCCCCTCCTTCTGTTTTTTCAGCTGAGTATGCCCTCGCTCCTCTATGTATGAGCAGCCAAAAATTTGGGTGAATGCGGACAAGAACGATTTCCGCAAGCAGGCATACGATATGGCGAAAAAAGCAGGAGGAGGTTTTTACCAAATGAACGATCAAGAGAAGTTCGCCCAGTATGCCGCTGAGGTGAACGAATGGGCAAGACAAGTTGAGAAAGCGTTGGCGTTGCGCGGAGCCAGCACGGATGGCGCTTCGTCGCTGTGCGGGTTCATTGCCGCGCATGACGGCGAGTGGACGGAAGAGGCCGTCCGCGAGCTTCAGCGCCTTGTTGATGACGTATACGCCGCCGCGCTTTGCCGCTATGCCGAAGAGTCGGCCGAATGGGGAAGGCAGGTGGAGCATGCCTTGTCCGTGCGCGGGGCAGCTGAGGATGTTGGCCTTTCTTCCTTGTTGGCGTATATTGACGAACGGAACGGTGCGTGGACAGAGGAAGCGGTTTCCGAACTCCAGCGTCTTGTTGACGACGTGTACAACCGGGCCGTCCGTCTTGCGGACTTTTCGGCCGCCGAAAAAGACGAAGAGGCGCTGTTTCTGGAAGAGGAAGCGCCGCTGGTTGAATCGGGCGGTGTTGGCGAAGACGGCGAGGAAGAACGGCTGGACGTCGGCGAAGAGGGGAAGCGGGAGGAAGAGTCGGAGCAGCCTTTTGATTCGGCAACAGCACAGGCAGAACCGGCTTCGTCGCTCCCTTCGGACCTTCATGACGAAGAGCGGCAACAGCCGATCCCGCCTGGCAGGCATGTGCTGCCGCCTTTGCCGTACAGCTATGATGCGCTTGAACCTCATATTTCCGAAGAAATTATGCGCCTTCACCATACGAAGCATCATCAAAGCTACGTCGATGGTCTGAACAAGGCGGTGCGCATGATGGCCGAAGCGCGCCGGACGAACAATTTTGAACTGCTGAAGCATTGGGAGCGGGAAGCGGCGTTCCACGGATCCGGGCATTATTTGCATACAATCTTTTGGTACAACATGCATCCAGAGGGCGGCGGCGAGCCGCGCGGGGAGCTGCGGGCGCAAATCGAGCGCGATTTTGGCAGTTTTACCGCCTTTCGCCGTCATTTCACCGAAGCGGCGAAAAGCGCCGAAGGGGTCGGCTGGGCGCTGCTCGTTTGGGCGCCGCGAGCGCACCGTCTGGAAATTTTGCAGGCGGAAAAACACCAGCACATGGCGCAATGGGATGTGATTCCGCTTCTTGTGCTCGATGTATGGGAGCACGCCTATTACTTGCAATATAAAAACGACCGAGCGGCATACATCGAACATTGGTGGAACGTCGTCAATTGGCGCGATGTCGAAGCGCGTTTTCATGAGGCGCGGAAGCTGCGCTGGCAGCCGTTTTAACATCTTTCCGAAAGAAGTCTGAGGGTGTCCCAAACATAACGGGACACCCTTTTTTATTACAAGAGGTAGGAACAAATCACTTCGGCGACACGATATATTGTATCTCTCTCAAAGAGGACGATCTTTTGGGACAGCCTCAGCTGAATGTTGGTAGGCTTTAGCCAATCCATACGATCGAATATGGTTAGAACGGACACCTTCGGAATGAAGGGAAGCGTAATTGTGTGTGGCTTACCGTTCGGCGAACACGCACAAGTCGCTTGAAGTCCCCCGCCTCTAAGCGAAGCGTAGGCGGTGGGGAGTTCACCCGAGCGGGGAAGACCCCGCTTCTTTTTTTAGATGAAGGCCGTTTCGGGGGTAGTTCGCCGGAAGCGCCGCCCCGGTAGGTTTTGCCGCAATTTTTCATCATATTTGTCCCACCGGCGCATACACTTGTACAGAACATGGCCTTGGTATGTCGCGATCTTCCCTCTATTGCACTCATTTCAGGTTGAATGGAAAGGAGGAACAGGCGATTCCTCTCCGCTCCTTAAAGGAGGGGGATCCTCGCCGATATGAGATGAATAAGCAGAAGCGGCTCATTGCGCTCATTCTTGCACTCGCTGCGGGGATTATGGCATTTGTTCCAGAGCGGATGCGCGCTATGGATGGGGTGAGCGCAAAAAGCGCGATTTTGATAGAGCAGCATTCCGGGCGGGTTTTGTTTGCCAAGGATGCCTATACAAAACGGCGCATCGCCAGTATTACGAAAATTATGACCGCCATTTTGGCGATTGAATCGGGGAAGATGGACGACACGGTGACGGTCAGCGCCCGCGCTGTCCGGACCGAAGGGTCGTCAATTTACTTGCGCCAAGGGGAGAAAATCAAACTGCGCGATTTGGTATATGGGCTGATGCTTCGTTCCGGCAACGACGCGGCGGTGGCCATCGCTGAACATGTCGGCGGTAGCGTCGAGGGGTTTGTGTTTTTAATGAACAAAAAGGCGGCTGAAATCGGGATGCGCGATACCGAGTTTGCCAATCCGCACGGATTGGACGATGCGGAAAACCATTACTCAACGGCCTATGATATGGCGTTGCTCATGCAATACGCGATGAAAAACGAAGAGTTTCGCCGCATTTCCGGAACGAAAGTGTACCGCGCCCCCGCTCCGCCCGGCGAAGACGGCGCGCGTGTGTGGCGAAATAAAAACAAGTTGTTGACAAGTCTTTACGAATATTGCACCGGCGGCAAAACCGGCTATACGAAACGAGCCCATCGCACGCTCGTGACGACGGCGTCCAAAGGCGGCATCGATTTGATCGCCGTGACGTTGGATGCACCGGACGATTGGAATGACCATATCGCTATGTACGAATATGGATTTTCTCATTATCACATCGCCAAAGTGAGTAGCGAGCGGGTGATCGACAAAATTTCTGATCCGTTTTACCGCGGGCGGCTGCAGGCGGTCCGCGATTTGCGATATCCGGTGACCGATAAAGAGGAGAGCGGGCTGCGGGTGAAAGTGTATTTGCTGAAGCCGCGCAAAGAATGGAAAGAACACCCAGAACAGGCACCGACAGAGATCGGAAAGGTGGTGCTTTATTTGCATCAAAAGGCGGTTGATTCGGTGCCGCTGCTGTATGAACCGGGAAAGGAAGAAAGCGGCCGAGGGTTTTTATGGCAAGTATTTCGCTTTTTAGGTGTGAGAAGCGATGGTTAACCTCATTTGGGTGATGATGGCGGTCATTGGCATCGTCTTTGCGGCGGCCAACGGCACGATGGACGAAGTGAACAAAGCGGTGTTTGAAAGCGCCAAAGAAGCGGTGACGATCAGCATCGGCATGGTCAGCATTTTAGTGTTTTGGCTCGGGCTGATGGCGATCGCTGAACACGCCGGCTTGCTTGACAAAGCGGCGCGCCTGTTTATGCCGCTCGTACGCCGCTTGTTTCCAGAGGTGCCGCCCGGCCATCCCGCGCTTGGCTATATCGTCTCGAATATGGTCGCCAACATGTTCGGCCTTGGCAATGCGGCGACGCCGATGGGCATAAAGGCGATGGAGCAGCTAAAAAAGCTCAACGGCGGCCGCGACGAGGCTAGCCGGTCGATGGTGACGTTTTTGGCCATGAACACATCAGGCATTACGCTCATTCCGACGACTGTCATCTCGATTCGCATGACGTACGGTTCAGCGGCGCCGAGCGAGATCATTGGGACGACGATCGTCGCTTCGACGATTTCGACGATTGGGGCGGTATTGATTGACCGGTACTATTATTGGAAACGGATGCGGAAAGGCAGGAAGCCATAATGGCTATCGTCCAACTTCTTTCTGTTTGGCTGATCCCTGCGCTCATTGCTTTTATTTTGCTTTACGGTACAGCAAAGAAAGTGCCGACGTACGAAGCGTTTGTGGAAGGCGGCAAGGAAGGGATCGAGATCGCGTTTTCGCTCATCCCGTATTTGGTCGGCATGTTGGTGTCGGTCGCCATTTTCCGAGCCTCAGGGGCGCTTGATGCCATGATGGAAGTGATCAAACCGCTGGCTGATGCCATTGGACTGCCGGCCGAAGTCGTTCCGCTTGCGGCTCTCCGCACGCTTTCCGGCACGGCGGCGCTCGGCATGACGACCGATTTGATCGCTACTTACGGCCCGGATTCGTTCATCGGGCGCCTTGCTTCTACGATCCAAGGCAGTACGGAGACGACGCTTTACGTGCTCACCGTCTATTTTGGCGCCGTCGGCGTCAAAAAAATGGGCGATGCGTTAAAAGTCGGCATTTTGGCCGACATTCTCAGCTTTATTGTTTCTGTTTTCATCGTTTTGTTTGTATTCGGGCGCTAGCGGCGCCTTTTTTCGTTCCCGCCGTCCGGCGGGTTTTTTGTTTGCAAAGGGGACGGGAAAGGTGAAAAATAAAAGTGCCGTACTTGTATCTGTTAGACGGAAAGGGTAAGATGATGAAAGAGGTGAGAGAGAATGGAACGGTTGCAAAAAGTGATCGCCCGCGCCGGCATCGCGTCAAGGCGCAAGGCGGAAGAACTCATTTTGCAAGGGCGGGTGAAAGTGAACGGCCGCGTCGTCAAGGAGCTTGGCGTCAAGGTCGGGCCGCGCGATGATGTCGAAGTCGACGGCATCCCGATCGAGCGCGAAGAGCCGGTGTATTATTTGCTGTACAAGCCGCGCGGGGTGATTTCCAGCGTCAAAGATGACAGAGGCCGCAAAGTGGTGACCGATTTTTTCAAAGATCTGGACAAACGCATTTATCCGATCGGGCGGCTTGACTACGATACGTCTGGACTTCTTTTGTTGACGAATGACGGCGACTTTGCCAACCTGCTTATGCACCCGCGGTATGAAATTGAAAAAGTGTACATTGCCAAAGTGAAAGGCATTCCAACGCACGAGCAGCTGAAACGGCTCGAACAAGGAGTGCAGCTGGAAGATGGCATGACGGCGCCAGCCAAAGTGAAGCTGCTCTCCGCCGACCGGAAGAAGGGGACAGCCATTGTGGAAATCCGTATCCACGAAGGACGAAACCGGCAAGTGCGCCGCATGTTTGAGGCGATCGGCTGCGAGGTGCTGAAGCTGAAGCGGGAGCGGTACGCGTTTCTCGATTTGAAAGGGATGCGCCCCGGCGAATACCGCGAGCTGACACCGCATGAGGTAAAGTTGCTGCGCGTCCTTGCCCAATCCGGGGGAAGAAAATGACGAAGATTGTCACATAATGTTCATATCCTTGCGCATAAACGAGCGAGGGACTTTGCTATGATGGAAAATGGGAGATTGTGAACCGCTTGCCTCCCCCTCTAGCGTTGGCTGTGGGGGAGGAGAAGCGTAAAGGGGTTTGAACGATGAAAAAGCAACAGCGCTTAGTGATGAGGACAGCGATTTTGCTCGTGTTGCTCGCGGCGATCGGCTATACGATTTACACGAATTTTTTCACGGAGAAAACGGCTGTCGCTGTTGGTTCGACGGCGCCTGATTTTGTGTTGGCCGATTTGAAAGGGCATGAACATCGTCTTTCAGACTATCGCGGCAAAGGCGTCTTTTTGAATTTTTGGGGGACGTGGTGCAAACCGTGTGAGCGGGAAATGCCGTATATGAACGAACTGTACCCGCTCTATCAAAAGCAAGGTGTCGAAATTTTGGCGGTCAATGTCGGCGAACCGAAGCTGAGCGTCGAGAAATTTGCGGAGCGGTTTGGTCTGACCTTTCCGATTGTGATCGACCGTCAAGATCAAGTGTTGAACGCCTATAATGTCGGCCCGCTGCCAACCACGTTTTTGATTGACAAAAACGGCGAAGTGAAGAAAATCATCACCGGCACGATGACAAAAGCAGACATTCAGCGCCATTTGGAAAGCATCAAACCGTAAGGAGTTTTGCATCATGAAACAAGTCAAATGTGAATGTGGGCACGTCAACCCGCATGGCACGGCGTTTTGCGAATCATGCGGCAAACCGCTCGAGGAGCGGGCGGGGAAAACGCTTTTGGACATGCGCTACGAAGGAAGCGCGCGCCGGTCGCAAACGTACAAGCGAACATTCATCGATCAAATTTGGGCGTTTTTCTCGTCGGTCAAAGTCGGAGTGGCACTCATCGTCATTACGCTCATTGCTTCGGCGATCGGCACGATTTTCCCTCAGCAAATGTATATTCCGCCGAACGTCGATCCGGCGGAGTATTATAAGCAGCAGTACGGTTGGGCAGGGAAGCTGTATTATGAGCTCGGCTTTAACAACTTGTACGGCTCATGGTGGTACATCCTGCTCATCGCTTTAATCGGCGTTTCGCTTGTCATTTGCAGCTTGGACCGGGTCGTGCCGCTATATCGCGCCTTGAAGCGGCAAGGGGTGAAGCGCCATCCGCATTTCTTGGAGCGGCAGCGGTTGTTTGGCGTCTCGCATGTGAGCGATCTCGACAAAACGATGGCCGTGTTGAAAGAACGGCTGGCTGCGCGGCGCTACCATGTCTGTGAGGAAGACGGGCATTTGCTCGCTGAAAAAGGGCGGTTTTCCCGTTGGGGGCCGTACGTCAATCATATCGGCCTCATCATTTTCTTGATCGGGGCAATGCTTCGTTCCGTTCCCGGCATGTACATCGATCGGGTGATGTGGATTCCGGAAGGGGAGACGAAAGAAATTCCGGGGACAAACGGCCGCTACTTTTTAAAGAGTGAAAAATTTATTTTTGAAACATATGAGAAAGGCAAAGACAACGAAGTGTTCAACGCTGCCATCGACCGCGTCGGCAACGGGATGATCGCCAAAAACTATCAAACAAACGTTGTGTTGTATAAGCGCGTCGGTCCTGTGATCCCCGGCGCCAAGCCGAAGCTTGAAAAAGTGAAGGAGTATCCGATTCGCGTCAACGAGCCGCTGGAGTTCGATCATTATGCGCTCTATCAAGTCGATTTCCGCTTGAATGAGCCGAAAGCGATGTCATTTCAGTTGGCGGACAAACAGTCGGGGAAAACGTTCGGCACGGTGACGGTCGATTTGTATGATCCGAAAGAGTTGTACAATCTCGGACATGGGTATCGCGTTGAGCTATTAAGCTATTTTCCTGATTTTGAGTTTGATGAAGACGGCAATCCGTCAACGAAGTCGCGCGTGCCGAACAATCCGGCGTTCGTGTTCAAAATGTACGCGCCGGACCGTCCGAAAGGGGAAGTCAGCTTCGTCGCCATCCAACAAACGATCGAACCGTTTGGCAACAACAAGTACAAAATGGCGTTCGCGGGGTTTGAGACGCGCAATGTCTCCGGCTTGACCGTCCGCCGCGATTTCACGCTTTGGATTTTAGGGGTAGGCGGCGCGATTTTCATGATCGGGCTCATCCAAGGGATGTATTGGAACCACCGCCGCATTTGGGTGCAACGGGTCAACGGCGAGCTATGGATCGCCGCGCACACGAATAAAAATTGGTTCGGCTTGAAAAACGAGCTGCGCCGTTTGCTTGACGGCACTGGTGTGAATATGCCGGCCGATCAGCTCGAAGAAGGGAAACAGGCCGGACAAGGGGGGCAAGCTCATGGACATGGCACAGCTTAGCAGCACATTGCTCTATATTTCGTTTGTGTTATATTTGATCGGCACGTTTTTTTTTGGCGGCGCCATTCGCGACAAACGGAAGGAGCGGCAAGGAAAGGATCGTTGGTCGCAGCTTGGCATTGCCGTGACGATCATCGGTTTTCTCACCCAGGTCGGGTATTTCATCACGCGTTGGATCGCTGCCGGGCATGCTCCGGTGAGCAATTTGTTCGAGTTTACAACGTTTTTCGGCATGATGCTTGTCGCTGCTTTTATCATTGTTTATTTCATTTACCGGTTGAGCGTGCTCGGCCTGTTTGCGCTTCCGGTCGCGTTGCTGATCATCGCCTATGCGAGCATGTTTCCGCGGGAAATTTCGCCGCTCATTCCCGCCTTGCAAAGCGATTGGCTGCACATCCATGTGACGACGGCGGCCGCCGGGGAAGCGATTTTGGCGATCAGTTTTGTCGCGGGTTTGATTTATTTGATTCGCGTCGTCGATCAGTCGAAGCCGTCCAAGCGCACGTTTTGGCTGGAAGTCGTCATGTTTTGCCTTGTGGCGACGCTCGGCTTTGTCATCGTCTCAACAGCGTTTGGGCTTTCCGGGTACGAAGCGAAGTTCACGTGGGTTGATAAAAACGGCCAGGCGGCTGAAGTCGAGTACCATATGCCGGCGCTTGTCGGGCCGCATAAAGGAGAGCTGGTGAAAGAAAGCGCCGGCCGCATGGAGCCGCTTGTTGAAATGCCGGCGATCATCAACGCGAAAAAGCTGAACACGGTCATTTGGTCGCTCATGGCCGGTGCGGTGCTGTATGCCGCTTTTCGTCTTGTGCTGCGCAAGCGCATCGCCGCCGCGCTCAAGCCGCTTGTGAAAAACGTCAACTTGGATTTGACCGATGAAATCGGCTACCGGGCGGTGGCGATCGGCTTTCCGGTGTTTACGCTCGGGGCGCTCATTTTCGCGATGATTTGGGCGCAAATCGCCTGGACCCGCTTTTGGGGCTGGGACCCGAAGGAAGTGTGGGCGCTCATTACGTGGCTGTTTTACGCCGCTTTTTTGCACCTCCGGCTGTCAAAAGGCTGGCATGGGGAAAAGTCGGCATGGCTTGCTGTCATCGGCTTTGCCATCATCATGTTCAACTTAGTAGCGGTCAACCTCGTCATCGCGGGGCTGCACTCGTACGCTGGAACATAATGGAAAACAACCGGATGCCCTATTGGCGGGCATCCGTTTTTTCAGTAAACTAGAAAATGGGGGACTGTTTCTATATAGACTCCCATGACAAAAAAATTTCGTCACCATCGGAAGGATGAAAAGACCTCTATGTTGAATTTTACAACTTTACACATTTTGGAGTTCGGGTATTTTCAGGATAGATGCAATTTAAAGCTTTAACATTTTTCGTTTTGACCGGTCATTTCATCCAACTGTCGAGTGACCGAACAACACCGCTTAAAGACCCATGAATGGGTCTTTAAGCGAGTCGTTGTTCGGTCTTCCGTCACGCCTTAGCGTGACGGAGGCAAGCCTACGGCTTGCCTTCGACAGTCAAAAATGGATGAGCCACTTTTCCGTCAAGGATATGTTAAACGATTTCGTTGCATCTATATAGCTGATGAAGGAGGGTGCTTTGGCATGGAAAAGCAAGAAAAGCCGGTTCGTATTTTGGTGGTGGATGATGAGGAGCGCATCCGCCGGCTGTTGAGAATGTATTTGGAGCGGGAAAACTATGTGATCGACGAGGCCGGCGACGGCAATGAAGCGTTGGAGAAGGCGTTGACCAACGACTACGATGTTATATTGCTGGATTTGATGCTGCCGGGCAAAGACGGCATTGACGTCTGCAAAGAAATTCGCGAGCAAAAAACGACGCCGATCATTATGCTGACGGCCAAAGGCGAGGAGTCGAACCGCGTTCAAGGATTTGAAGTCGGCACGGACGACTATATTGTCAAGCCGTTCAGCCCGCGCGAAGTCGTGCTGCGCGTAAAAGCGCTGTTGCGCCGCGCGGCGAATGCCGCTTACGCGCCGGTGGAGACGACGGCGAAAGACGTGCTTGTGTTTCCGCATTTGACGATTGACAACGACGCCCACCGGGTGACGGTCGACGGCAAGAAAGTCAGCTTAACGCCGAAAGAATATGAGCTGCTTCTCTTTTTGGCCCGCTCGCCCGACAAAGTGTTCGACCGCGAACAGCTGTTGAAGGAAGTATGGCATTACGAATTTTTCGGCGACTTGCGCACGGTCGACACCCACATTAAACGGTTGCGCGAAAAGTTGAATAAAGCGTCGCCGCAGGCGGGAAAAATGATCGTCACCGTCTGGGGCGTCGGCTACAAGTTTGAGGCAGTGAACGACTGATGTGGCTGTTTCGCAGCGTCGTCGGCAAGCTATGGTTTACGATTTTGTTGCTCGTTTCGTGCGTGCTGTTTATTTTAAGCATTTTGCTTATTAAATTTTTGGAAGATTATTATGTGCAGGAAGCGGAAAACGACTTGACCCGCCTGGCGGCAAAAGTGGCCGAGGTGATGCACGATTACCGCGATGAGCAGCTTGCCCGCTCGATCGCTTGGACGCTTGTGGACAATCGAACGAAAGCCGTCATCGTCGCCGATGAGTCGCACTATTGGTATTCACCCGATGGCGCTGACTTGCATGACGTGCCGCTGTCGTTCATCCGCCAAGATGCCGATTTGCGCCGCGTCTTCACCGATCGGACGACGGTGAAAAAACGTCTGTATGCGCCGGAGTGGCAGCACAATGAAGAGCTGCCTTACGACATGATTATCGTCGGCGTGCCGCTATCGATGCCGGGCGGCAGCCGCGGCGCTGTTTTCATTTACCAGTCGCTTGAGGCGATCGCCGATGCAACGGAGCATACGAAAGAGCTCATTTTTCTTGCCGCGTTTATCGCCATTGTCATGACGACGTTTTTTGCCTTTTTCTTGTCGACGCGTATCACCGCTCCGCTCCGGAAAATGCGGCAAGCCGCGTTCGAAATGGCGCGGGGCCATTTCGATATGAAAGTGCCGATTTTAACGAACGATGAGATCGGTGGGCTGGCGATGGCGTTCAACCAAATGGGACGGCGTCTGCAGTTTAACATCAACGCCTTAAACCAGGAAAAAGAACAGCTCGCCAGCATTTTAAGCAGCATGGCCGATGGCGTCTTGACGTTTAACCGCGACGGGGAAATTTTGATTACGAACCCGCCGGCTGAGCGGTTTTTGCAGGCGTGGTATTTTGAGCAAGGAAACGACGCGGAAGCGATGGCGCCGTTGCCGCCGCAAGTGAAAGAGCTGTTCGCCCGCGTCGTTCGCGAGGAGAAGGAGCAATCGACCGAAGTGACGCTGCAGGGGCGGACGTGGGTCATTTTAATGACGCCGCTGTACGGCAAAACGATGGTGCGCGGCGCGGTGGCTGTTTTGCGCGATATGACCGAAGAGCGGCGGCTTGACAAGTTGCGTAAAGACTTTATCGCCAACGTTTCGCACGAATTGCGCACGCCGATTGCCATGCTTCAAGGCTACAGCGAGGCGATCATCGACGATATCGCGGCAAGCGAAGACGAGAAAAAAGAGATGGCGAAAGTCATTTATGACGAGTCGCTGCGCATGGGCCGCCTAGTGAATGATTTGCTTGATTTAGCGCGCATGGAAGCCGGGCATATCGAGCTGCACTATGAACAGGTGAAGCTCGCTCCGTATATTGAGCGGGTGATCCGCAAGTTTCACGGGCTGGCGAGAGAAAAAGGGATCGAGCTGGAGGCCGAATTCCGCGATGGCGACATGGACATCGCGTTTGATCCCGATCGGATTGAGCAAGTGCTGACCAACTTGATCGATAACGCCATCCGTCATACAGAATCAGGCGGCGCGGTCCGCTTGATCGCTGAACGAAGCGGTGACGGCGTGACGATCCATGTCCAAGATTCGGGCTCCGGCATCCCGGAAGAAGACTTGCCGTTTGTGTTCGAGCGGTTTTACAAAGCGGATAAAGCGCGCACGCGCGGCCGTTCCGGAACGGGATTGGGCCTTGCCATCGCCAAAAACATCGTCGAAGCGCATAAAGGGCTCATCACTGTCCACAGTAAACTGAACGAAGGAACGACGTTTTCGTTTTATTTGCCGGCCCGCGGGCCGAAAGGAGCGTAGCGCCGTTTGGAAGAACGGGGAAGCCACAGCTTCCCTGCTTCTTTCACGTTGAAGTTTTTTTATAGTGGTATAGACAACTAGAATATATAATATTATTATAAAAACAGAAGGTGGGAAATCGCGATGAAACGATGGATATTGAAAAATGCTGCGGTGTATGCAGAAGCAGACAACATTCAACAAGGGTATGTGCTGATCGAAGGGGAAAAAGTGGCGTCCATTGGCCCGATGTCGTCGTGCCCGGCAGAAGCGGGGGCGGAAGTGATCGAGCTTTCTCCACGGTTTGCTGTCGTGCCTGGTTTCATTGACGTTCATATCCACGGGGCGGCTGGAGCGGATGTTATGGATGCGACCCCGGAGGCGCTTGACAAGATGGCCAACGCCTTGCCGGCGGAAGGGACGACCAGTTTCCTGGCGACGACGATGACGGCGCCAAGCGAACAAATCGAAGCGGCGCTTCGAAATGTCGCCCGTTATATGACCGAGGAGAATCGCCCAGGGGTGTCGGAGGTGCTCGGTGTTCATCTGGAAGGACCGTTTTTGTCGCCGAAGCGCGCCGGGGCGCAGCACCCGCGCCATCTCGCCGATCCGGACATCTCACTGTTCCAACACTGGCAAAAGGAGGCGGGCGGCCATATCCGCCTTGTCACGCTTGCCCCAGAGCGGAACGGGGGGCTGGAACTTGCCTCCTACTTGAAACAGACGGGTGTGATCGCTTCGATCGGCCATTCCGATGCCGTTTACGACGAAGTAAAAGCGGCGGTCCATGCAGGGGTGACGCATGCGACCCACCTGTTCAATGGGATGCGCGGCATCCATCACCGTGAACCGGGTGTCGCCGGTGCGGTGCTTATGTTTGAAGAAGTGATGTGCGAGCTGATCGCCGACGGGTTGCACGTTGCGCCGCCGATGGTCCGCTTCGCTTACCGGAATAAAGGAAGCGAGGGGCTTATCTTAATCACCGACGCCATGCGGGCGAAATGTCTCGGCGATGGGGAGTATGATCTCGGCGGCCAAGAGGTGGAAGTCTGCGGCGGGGAGGCGCGGCTTGCCGACGGAACGCTGGCGGGAAGCGTGCTCAAGCTTGGCGAGGCCATCCGCCGTGTGCTCGACTATACGGGTTGCACGTTGGAAGAGGTGATCCGCATGGCGAGCTGGAATCCGGCGAAACAGCTTGGCTTGCTTGATCGGAAAGGCAGCTTGCGGCCCGGCAAAGACGCCGATGTCGTCGTGTTGAATGAACGATATGAAGTCATGATGACGTTTTGCCGCGGCGCCCTTGCCTATCGCAAACCGGATGAAAGGAGCATTCCCGTTAGGAGCTTTTCCGGGGACTTGATCAAAAAAAGCCCTCTTGGTATGATGCAGGGGTGTCAAACAATACCTACCATCATGCCAAGGAGGACTTCAGATGAATTGTACACAAAACTATAAAATTGATCAAGTTACGGAACAAACGCTTGTCGTGGGCATCGATATCGCGAAACGAACCCACTACGCCTGCTTCGTGGATGACCGGGGGCGCGTGCTTCGCAAGTCGTTCCCGATCTTCCAGTCGAAAGAGGGGTTTCAGCAGCTGTATAAAGCGATTCAGGAGGCGATGCAAGCGTTTGGGAAGTCAGAGGTGATCGTCGCGGTGGAGCCGACCGGGCACTACTGGTTGAACCTGGCCTACTTCCTCGAGGAGCACGGGATCCCGTTGGTCATGGTCAACCCGGCGCATGTGTGCCGGTCGAAAGAACTTGATGACAACCTGCCGACGAAACACGACGCCAAAGACGCCCTGGTCATTGCCAGACTGGCAAAAGACGGACGATTCCTCGTTCCCCGGCTGCTGCACGAGATCGAAGCCGATTTGCGCGTGGGAAGCACGCTCAAAGAGAAGCTCCGCAAGGAACAGACGGCGGTGAAAAACGCGATCGTCCGCTGGACGGATCGGTATTTTCCAGAGTTTTGGACCGTGTTTCGTGACTTGGGGAAAACGGCGCTTTCGGTGTTGGAGTGGACGCCGCTTCCGGCTGATATGGCCGGTCGGACCGCCGAGGAGCTCATCGAGGTGTACCGGCAAAGCAAAGGGATGAAATGCCCGCAGAAGGCCAAAATTCAGGCGTTGATCAACACCGCGAAGGACTCGATTGGGGTGACGGAAGGGACAGCGATGGCCCGGTTTGAGATCGCCGCGCTCGTCCGCCGATACCGCCAATTGGAGGCGGAGATCGCTGCACTGGACGCCGAGTTGAAGGCATTGGTTCAAACGACGATGGAGTACCAATGGTTGAAAACGGTCGACGGGTTGGGAGACGCCACGATCATCGATCTGCTGGCGGAGATCGGCAGCTTCGCCCATTATCGGGACCCGCGCCAATTGGTGAAGTTGGCGGGCCTGACGCTCAAGGAGAACTCCTCCGGCCAGCGCAAAGGGCAAAAGCACATCTCCAAACGGGGACGGAAACGGTTGCGCTCGGTGCTGTTTCGGGCGATGATTCCGCTGATTCGGCATAACGAGGCGTTTCGCGAGCTGCATGAGTATTATACGACCCGATCCGTCAATCCGCTGACCGGAAAGCAGTCCATCGTCGCCTTGTGCCGGAAGCTGTTGAATGTGCTGTTTGCGATTTGTACGAAGAAACAAGCGTTTGACGCGGAGCGAATGAAACAGGACGTCTTGTCCCAGGTGCAACGGGCGGCCTAAGGCCTCCCCCTGCGAACGGAAGAATCGTTGGACAACGAGATGACACCGGAGAAGCTGGCGTGATTTCATCCATTCGACCTTGAGTCCCTAAAGGAGCTTGGCCGGCCTCCGCCTGATGACGAGACCGAACGAGGGAATGTTGGCGCGAAGACGCCCGGAGACATGGGAGGGTTCGTCCTCATCAGCGACGCGGAGATCCAAAGGGTGCATCGAATACGCTTCTCCCCACGGAAGGAAAATATACCCATCCGTGGCCGCGAAGCGCACCCTAGGTCTGTAAGATATCCACAAAACTGAAAAAGGATGTAAGGGATTTTGTCGAAAAATATTTTTTGGACACCCCTGAGGGGCCGAAAAGCCTTGATAAATCAACATTTCTAGAGGGAGGAAGAGCGATGGCCATAACGCTTTTGGAAGTTGCTGACTACGCAGAGATGAGCCGTCAGGCGGCGGACATCATCATCAAACAAGTCAAGGAAAAGCCGACCGCCGTTCTCGGCTTGGCGACCGGCTCGACGATGCTCGGCGTGTACCGCGAATTGGCCGCCGATCATCGGCAGCATGGGACATCGTATCGGCTTGTGCGCACGGTCAATTTGGATGAATACATCGGCCTTGGTCCGGATCATCCGAACAGCTATCGCCATTATATGAATGAGCATTTGTTTTCAAAGCTTGACATTCCGCTTCACGAGACGCATGTGCCGAACGGCTTGGCTGCTGATCTTGACGAAGAATGCCGCCGCTACGAACGGCTCATCGATGAAGTGGGCGGCATCGATTTGCAGCTTTTGGGCATCGGACGCAACGGCCATATCGGCTTTAACGAACCAGGGACGCCGTTTTCATCGC
Organism: Geobacillus sp. FSL K6-0789; assembly: GCF_038593135.1. Classification (NCBI taxonomy): domain Bacteria; kingdom Bacillati; phylum Bacillota; class Bacilli; order Caryophanales; family Anoxybacillaceae; genus Geobacillus; species Geobacillus sp. FSL K6-0789. The sequence goes on along the minus strand of NZ_CP151966.1, from coordinate 1,955,545 downwards.
CGACCCATGTCGTCGAGCTTGCCGAATCTACGCGCAAGGCAAACGCCCGCTTTTTTGGGTCGTTGGATGACGTGCCGCGCCGTGCCATTACGATGGGGATTGCGACCATTTTGCGCAGCCGCCGCCTCGTTCTGTTGGCGTCGGGACGAGAAAAAGCAGAGGCCATGGCTCGGCTTTTAGAAGGCGTTGTCACCCCGGACTTGCCGGCTTCCGCGCTTCACCTTCATCCGGACGTGACGATCATTGCCGACCGGGAGGCGCTCTCGCTCATTCCGAAGGAAAAGCGGCGGGTGGATGCGCCATGATCAATAAACAATCGCCGATTCCGATTTACTATCAGCTCGAGCAATATATAAAAGAAAAGATTGAAAAAGGAGAATGGCAGCCGGGCGAGATAATCCCGTCTGAGCGCGAGTTGGCGGGAATGTATGACATCAGCCGAATGACCGTTCGGCAGGCGGTCAACAATTTAGTGAACGATGGCTATCTCATCCGCCGGCGCGGGAAGGGGACGTTTGTCGCCGCCCAAAAAATCGAGCAGCCACTGAAAGGGCTGACGAGCTTTTCCGAAGATATGCGGGCGCGTGGCATGGAGCCGGGCACGATCGTCCTCAGCTTTGAGACGGTTCCGGCTTCCGAGAAGCTCGCTGAAGGACTTGGCGTCGCGGAAGGCGATGATCTTTACAAAGTCCGCCGCCTTCGGTTGGCCGATGGCTTGCCGATGGCGTTGGAGACGCTGTACATTCCTGTCCATCTCGTCCCCGGACTGACGCGTGATGTTGTAAGCGGTTCCGTCTATGAATTTATCGAAAAAGAAAAAGGTCTGGTCATCGGCTCTGCAGTTCAAACATTGGAAGCCTCGGTCGCCCGCCAGGTGGAGGCGGAGCATCTGAAGATGAAAGAAGGAGCGCCGGTGCTGCTGCTTGAGCGGCGCACGCACCTTGTCGACGGCCGGCCGCTTGAAGTCGTCAAATCGGTGTACCGCGGCGACCGGTACAAATTTATGATTGAGATGAAAAGGGGAGGATCATGATGTTAGGTTTTTTACAGCGTTTGGGAAAAGCGTTAATGCTGCCGATTGCCGTTTTGCCGGCGGCAGGATTGTTGCTTCGGCTCGGTCAGTCTGATTTATCTTAATTAGGCGAGAAGACTCCCACTTCAACGAAGCGAAGCGGAGTAAGTGGGAGATGAATCGCCTTAACTATATTTTGCTGAAAATAGGATAGATTCAGTAAAATATAGTATAATATAGTTAGATGGGAGGTGAAAAAATGTATTTTTGTATCAAACAACAGCTAAATGGTTTGACCAAAGAAGAATACTTGACTCTTCGAGAACTGTGCCATATTGCCAAGAACATGTACAACGTCGGATTGTACAATGTCAGACAATACTATTTTGAACACAAGGAATTTCTTAATTATGAGAAAAATTATCATCTTGCCAAAACTAACGAAAACTATAAGCTGTTAAACAGCAACATGGCACAGCAAATTTTAAAAAAGGTCAATGAAGCCTTTAAATCTTTCTTTGGTTTGATCAGTCTTGCCAAACAAGGAAAATATGACCACAAGGCTATCAGTATTCCAAAATATCTTAAAAAAGATGGCTTTCATTCACTGATCATTGGCCAGATTCGTATAGACGGCAACAAATTCACGATACCGTATTCTCGCCTATTTAAAAAGACTCACAAGCCTATCACGATAACGATTCCGCCTGTGTTACTGGACAAAAAGATTAAGCAGATTGAAATCATTCCTAAGCATCATGCCAGGTTCTTTGAGATTCAGTACAAATATGAAATGCCTGAAGATCAAAGAGAATTAAATGACCAAAAAGCACTGGCAATTGATTTAGGATTAAACAATTTTGCCACTTGTGTCACATCAGACGGCAGATCATTCATCATTGATGGGCGGAGATTAAAAAGTATAAATCAATGGTTTAACAAAGAAAATGCCAGACTTCAAAGCATAAAAGATAAGCAAAAAATCAAAGGCACCACTCGTAAACAGGCTTTGCTTGCTATGAATCGCAATAATAAAGTGAATGATTATATCAACAAGACTTGCCGTTACATCATTAACTACTGTATTGAAAATCAAATTGGCAAACTTGTCATTGGCTATGCGGAAACATGGCAACGCAATATGAATCTAGGAAAAAAGACAAATCAAAACTTTGTCAATATTCCTCTCGGTAACATAAAAGAAAAACTAGAATATCTTTGTGAATTTTACGGCATTGAATTCTTGAAACAGGAAGAATCCTATACGTCTCAAGCCAGCTTTTTTGACGGCGATGAGATTCCTGAATATAATGCCGACAATCCAAAAGAATATAAGTTCAGCGGCAAACGTATTAAGCGCGGCTTGTATCGAACAAAGTCTGGCAAACTAATGAATGCTGATGTCAATGGCGCATTAAACATCTTAAAGAAAAGTAAAGCTGTAGACCTGAGTGTCTTATGCTCTAGCGGCGAAGTGGACACGCCTCAAAGAATAAGGATTGCTTGAAGCAGTCAAACTTCTTTGGAAGCCCCCACTTCAAATTTTCGCTAGAAAATTAAGTGGGGGTAGTTCACTGAATATTCCGTTTATCGCAGCCGCAGGCGATGCAGTGTTTTCCAATTTAGCGCTCATTTTCGCCATCGGCGTGGCGATCGGTTTTTCGAAAGACGGCAACGGCGCCGCCGCTCTGGCCGGCGCGATCGGTTACTTTGTCTTGACAAAAGGGGCCGCCGCGATTGATAAAGACATCAATATGTCTGTGTTGGGCGGCATCAATGAATTAAAAAAATGCAAAACCGTTTGTTTGCTCCCTGTTATAATGAGACAAAAACGAAAGGGAGGAAAGCGGACATGTCATTTGTTCCATGCACGACTGCCATTTATGCATTTAGCAAAAACCACCAACCGGTTCGAACAGTCCAGTCAGGGGAAACGTTTGTCATCGAAACGTACGACTGTTTCCAAAATCAAATTACTTCAAGTGAAACGTCGTTTGACTCGATCGATTGGAATCATATCAATCCGGCGACCGGACCGATCTATATTGAAGGGGCGGAACCCGGTGACATTTTAGCGGTAAAAATTGAACAGATTCGCCTCAAAGGACAGGGGGTCATGACTGTCGGACCAGGGCTCGGGGTGCTTGGAGACCGGATTCCGCAGTTTGAAGCAAAAATGATTCCAGTAGAAGAAAACCGGGCTATATTTGACGAGCATCTTTCTATTCCATTAAATCCAATGATTGGCGTCATCGGGGTAGCGCCGAGCGGTGAGGATGTGTCGTGCGGGACGCCCGGGCCGCATGGAGGCAATATGGATACAAAGCTCATTACAACAGGAGCAACCGTTTATTTTCCTGTATTTGTAAAAGGTGCATTGTTTGCATTGGGTGACTTGCATGCGGCGATGGGGGACGGCGAAATCGGTGTGTCTGGAATTGAAATTCCAGGGGAAGTGACGGTTACCGTCCGGGTGATGAAAGGATATTCGCTCAACCATCCACTGTTGCAAAACGATGATGGCATTGCGACGATCGTCTCGGCCAAAACATTGGATGAAGCGGTCAAACAGTCGGTTGCGGAAATGGTTGATTTGCTGTTGCCGCATACTCCGTTGACGCTGAACCATTTGACGATGGTGCTCAGCGCTGCCGGTCAGACACAAATCAGCCAAGTCGTTGACCCGCTCGTCACGGCGCGTTTCTTTGTACCGCGATTTGTGCTTGAAGCGTATGGCATCCGCCTGTTTGAGGATTGAGGAGGGAACGGCGATGGCGCAACTTGAAACGAACACATCGGTTGAGTCGCTCGGTTATAAACAGGAATTAAAACGGTCGCTCACATTTGTTGATTTGTTGATTTACGGGATGGTGTTTATGGTGCCGATCGCCCCTTTTGGCATTTACGGGTATGTAGCGCAAGGGTCAAAAGGGATGGTCGCCTTAGCATACTTAATCGGAATGGTGGGGATGATTTTCACTGCCCTGAGCTACGCTAGAATGGCCGAAGCGTTTCCAATCGCTGGTTCCGTGTATTCCTACGCCCAGCGGGGAATGAATATGTCGGTTTTATGGCAGGGTGGGGCATTTTGCTTGATTACATTTTCGTTCCGGCTCTTCTCTATTCTCGTTAGTGATAAATTATTTTTTGCACAAACAAAAGAGCAACGATTACATCAATCATTTCTTGTTCCCGCTTATCGGCTTTATCATCATCGGTTATGTGTGGGTCAATCTTGACCCGCTCAGCAAAAAGCTCGGATTGATTTGGATCGCGATTGGACTCGTTTACCTGATCTTTTTGCGGCTCACGAACAAAGACTCCCGTCTAAGCGGGGAACTGTAGTCGCTTGTAAGGCCTGACGCCGTCATAAAAGGCGTTGGGTCTTTGATTTTTAGAGGCGATGAAACGTTTTTCCGATCTCGACGTATTACATAGATGAGAGGTATGAGATTACGGCGCCTTGTTAAGGCAAAACGCCGTTCATCCGCCAATAGGCGGGCGCCGATAAAACGTGGAAGGAGCCGGAGGAACATGAGCATGTTTGGAAAAGTCGCCGCCGATGTGCTTGGGTTAAGCGACATCGGTTCGGTCATTCAGCCGAAAGACTATGACAAAGTCGATGCCGATGATTATGTGATGCACGAGGATGGGGAGAAAATCTATTTTCTTATCAAATCAAAATCGGATGAGTATTGCTTCACCAACCGCGCGCTCATTCATTTGGACGGCACGAGCGCCGCGAGCAAAAAACGGACGCTGCGCCGCTACGATTACTACAAGCATCCGATTTCCGACGTATCGCTCGAAACGGCCGGGACGGTCGATTTGGATGCGGAAATTAAATTTAAAATTGGACCGCATTCCTACTCCATTGATGTGCATAAAAAGCATATTGAGGAACTGAAAGATTTGTATAAATCGCTGTTGGCGATCGCGGAGATTTGCCATGAAAACGAAACGAAGTTCCACTATGCGGAGCGGAGTTTGGAACTGGCGGCCAAGGTGTTGGCCAACATGCGCGGTGACGGCGCCAATGTATCGGCGGATTTTCAAGCCGTGAATGAATACGCTTTTCGCTGGCTGACGGAAGCGAAAAAGAACTATACGGTGAAGGATTTCGGCTTTGTGTTTGACAAATATATTCAACAGTGACGAGATGAAGGTTGTATCGGGGAAAGACGCCGTGCCAGAGGTGGGGCGTCTTTCCTAATTTTTTTAGCGACATATGGAAAAGGAACGTTTCTCCGCAGCCGGAAGAAACTCAAAAGATGAGGTTTGTGGGAATCGATGAATAGGCAACATGGCGGCATTTGACATCGCGGAGCTCGATGCAACGGCGCATGCGGAGTTCCGTACAAAACACGGACACTGGAGCCGAGCTGCCTGACCGCAAAAGTGATCGATGACCGCCTGCCGCCAGCCCACTGTAAAATTCACAGTTGTCAAATGCCAGGCCTTGCTTTAATATAAAAATGTCCATATCCGACAAATTCATCAACTCGCAGCAAGGCGCCGAAAAGGCTTAATAGGGAATCCGGTGGGAATCCGGAGCTGTCCCCGCAACTGTCAATGCGGACGAAATGAAATCGCCACTGTACGGACAGATGGCTTGCGCTGTTTTCCGTACGGGAAGGCTTCAGAGTAGGATGAAGCATGAGCCAGTAGACCTGCCTTGCTTGCCGCAGTTTCCGAATCTTCGGGGGGTGAGACGTGGAAACAGTCGTACAGGGCATTGTTGTGCCCATTGGCGGTCTGTTTCGTGCTCATTCCCCGTTCGGACGGAATGGGCTTTTTTGTTGTACATACATCATCGAAGGGGGAATGACGGATGAAACGTTGGACATGGCCGGCGGTGGTGGCGGTGTTCTTCCTTTTGGCCGCCGTGCTGGTCGGCTGCAGCAGTGGAGCCAATAGCAACGTCCAGCCTGCGAAAAAAGAAGAACCGAAAACGGAACAAGCGGCGTTTCCGGTGACGGTGAAAGACGGGCTTGGCGAGGATGTCACGATCAAAGCGGAACCGAAAAAAATCGTCTCGCTCATCCCGAGCAATACGGAAATCGCCTATGCGTTGGGGTTGGGCGATAAGATCGTCGGCGTCAGCGATTTTGACAATTATCCGGAAGACGTCAAAACGAAAACGAAAATCGGCGGCATGGAATTCAACGTCGAGAAAATCATTTCGCTCAAACCGGATCTCGTCTTGGCCCACGCGTCAAGCGCCCATAACTCGCGCGATGGCCTCAAGCAATTGAAAGACGCCGGCATTACCGTGCTTGTCGTCAATGACGCGAAGTCGTTCGACGATGTATATGCGTCCATCGACTTGATCGGCAAAGCGACCGGGACGACAGACAAAGCGAAGCAAGTGATTGATGAGATGAAAGAGAAGCTTGCGAAAATCAAAGAAAAAGCGAAACAAATCCCGGCGGACAAACAGGCCAATGTCTGGATTGAAGTGTCGCCGCCGCCGCAAATTTATACGGCCGGCAAAGGGACGTTTATGGATGAGATGCTTCAAGTGATTTCGGCGAAAAACGTCGCCGGCAGCTTGGAAGGCTGGCCGATGGTGACGGAAGAAAAAGCCGTGGCCTATAAGCCGGATGTCATCATCACGACATACGGCGGAGCGAAGCAAGTGTTGGCGCGCGCCGCTTGGAAAGACGTGCCGGCGGTGAAAAACAAGCGGGTGTATGACGTCAACACCGACTTAGTAAGCCGACCGGGTCCGCGCCTTGTCGAAGGGGTCGAGGAACTTGCCAAAGCCATTTACCCGGATGTGTTCAAGTAAAATGTGGATGTATATATTGGCCGTCACCGCGGCCGTGTTATCGCTTCTCGTAGGGGTATCGACAGGATCGCTGTCGATTCCCTTTTCTTCTATTGTCCGCATTTTGGCGGCTGAATGGTTCGGAGCGGCGCTGCCTCGCCACATTCCGGCTGATTGGGTGCCGATCGTGATGGCGATCCGCTTGCCGCGCGTCGTGCTTGCGTTTTTGGTCGGGGCGTCATTGGCGCTGGCCGGGGCCGCGTTTCAAGGGCTGTTAAAAAATGCGCTCGCCGATCCGTACACGCTCGGTGTCTCGTCCGGCGCGTCGGTCGGGGCGGTGCTCGTCATCTTTCTCGGCTGGCAATGGCCGTTCTTTGGCACGTTCACGCTGCCGGTCGTGAGCATCTTGTTTGGCATGGCGACGCTTGCCGCCGTTTTGGCGTTCACTCGCACTGTGGAGCGGCGCATGTCGGTTGAGACGATCATTTTAGCCGGCATTATCTTCGGCGCGTTTTTCAGCGCGTTCATTTCGCTCATGATCGCGTTGACCGGGGAAGAATTGCGGCAAATCATCTCATGGCTGATGGGGAGCGTGGCGATGCGCGGCTGGAAATACAGCGGGCTGTTGCTGCCGTTTTTTCTCGTTGGGGCCGCAGTGCTCATCGCCAACAGCCGCGAGTTGAACGCGTTTGCCTTTGGCGAGGAGGCGGCGCTTCATGTCGGCGTTGATGTTACGCGCCGAAAAGTCATCATTTTGACGGCAGCGGCGCTGCTCACCGGCGCGGCGGTGTCGGTGTCAGGGACGATCGGCTTTGTCGGGCTTGTCGTTCCGCATATGGTTCGGCTTGTGTGCGGGCCGAACTACCGGGTGCTGTTGCCGCTGTCGCTCTTGTACGGCGGTGCGTTTCTTGTGCTTGCCGATGTGGCGGCGCGGACGATCATTGAACCGCGCGAACTGCCGATCGGCGTCATTACGTCGCTGATCGGCGCTCCGCTATTTGCCGTCTTGTTTTTCCGAAAAACGAAACGAAAGATGGGATGACGATGCTCGAGGTGCGGGCCGTATCGCATCGATACGGGCAGCAACAAGTGCTTGATGGTGTGACGTTTGCCGTGGAAAAAGGCGAAATATTCGGCATCTTAGGGCCGAATGGAAGCGGGAAAACGACTTTGATCAAACTCATCAGCAAAGAGCTGCCGCTGGCAAGCGGGGAGATCGTCATCGATGGCCGAAAGCTCTCGGCGCTGTCTGCGAAGCAATGGGCGCGGATGGCCGCCGTCTTGCCGCAGACAGCGGAGGCGGCGCCCGGCTATACGGTGAGGGAAACGGTGGCGCTCGGCCGCTATCCTCATCAGCGCGGCTTCTTTCCGACGTGGACGGAGGACGATGAAGCCGCCCTCCGAGACGCGCTTGCGGCCGTCGGCCTGACGGGGAAAATCGATGAACCGCTCGAACGATTGAGCGGCGGCGAGCGGCAGCGCGCCTATTTGGCCCGCGCACTCGCCCAAGAGCCCAAGCTGCTCTTGCTCGATGAGCCGACGAACCATATGGATGTGAGCGGCCAAGTCCGGCTTTTGGACCGGCTCGCCGAAGCGGCGCACGCCCGCGGCTTGACGGTCGTCGCCGTTTTCCACGATATGAATGCGGCGAGCTTGTATTGCGATCGGGTGCTCGTGCTGAACAAAGGGAAAATAGCTGCGCTCGGCGCCCCTGCGGATGTCATGACGCCGGCGTTGCTTGAGGAAGTGTTTGCCGCGCCGATTGTGCGTCTGGCCCATCCGGCGTCGGCAACGCCGATGTTTTCGTTCATGCCGAACAAGAAGCAAGGGGAATCGCCGGTCGGCGGGCTGCGGCTTTCCTTTCTTGATGACGCCGCTGTGCTTACTGCGGCCGCGCCGCTTCGCGTCCTGTCCTCGGCATTGATCGGCGCCGGATTTCAATGGGCGACCCATTTTGTCAACCGCCAAGTCGGGTTGGATTACGATTGCAGTGATGCGGAAGGAGACATGCGCCGCTATTTGGAGCAGCACGGGTTTCCGCCGGAACGAACGGTCGGCATGATGACAGCGGTTGATGTCCGGGATGCTGTTTGGCTTCAGAAAGAAGGGGAAGCGTTTTCGGTTGCGGTCATGGCGACCGCTGGCGTCGGCAATGCCGTCGATGCCGCTCGGGCGTGCCAGCATCAGCCGCTAGCGGCAAGACCGGGGATGATCAACATGGTGGTGGTCATTGACGGAGTGCTGACGGAAGCAGCGTTTGTCCAGGCGGTGATGACAGCGACAGAAGCGAAGGCAAAAGCGCTCGCCGACCGTTCGGTTTGCGACCCGGAAACCGGGACGCTTGCCACCGGTACGTCGACCGATTCGCTCGCTGTGGCGGCGACGCAAACCGGGCAGGTCTTTGCCTATGCCGGAACGGCGACGGAGCTTGGCCGGGCGCTCGGCCGGCTTGTGTATGAGGCAACAGTTGAGGCGCTTGGCCGCTGGGAGAAGCGGAGGAAACGGCGATGACCCATTTGGCCGCATTGACGTTGGCGCTGTTTCTCGATGCCCTCGTGGGCGATCCGCGCTGGCTGCCGCATCCGGTGCGCGGGATGGGAATGATGATTGCGTGGCTTGATCGCCGCTGGAATCAAGGAACAAAGCGGCGGACGAAAGGGGCGGCGGCCGTGGCGGTCGTGTTGGCCGCTGTTTACGGGATATCGGCGTTCATCGTTTATGTGGGCTACGCGCTGTCCGTATACGTAGGGGTGGCGATCGAGGCGGCCCTCATTTTCACCGCCATTGCGACGAAAAGCCTCGCTGAGGCGGCTGAGGACGTGCGCCGGCCGCTGGAAGCAGGCGATCTTCCTGCGGCGCGCCGCGCGCTGTCCATGATCGTCGGCCGCGACACCGAGCGGCTCGATGAAGCCGGCATCACCCGCGCCTGCGTGGAGACGGTGGCGGAAAACACGAGCGACGGCATCACCGCTCCGCTCTTTTATGCGGCCTTGGGCGGTGCGCCGCTCGCGTTATTGTACCGGGCGGTGAACACGTGTGATTCCATGATTGGATACAAAAATGAGAAGTATCGCGAATTTGGCTGGGCGGCCGCGCGGCTGGACGATGCGCTCAACTACATTCCAGCGCGGCTGACGGCGCTTGTGATGGTGTTGGTCTTTGGCGGCCGCCGCTTTCGTTTGGCGCTGTCGATCTTATTTCGCGATGCCCGCCGCCACCCAAGCCCGAACAGCGGCTGGCTTGAGGCGGCGATGGCCGGGCTGCTTGGGGTGCAGCTCGGCGGAACGAATACATACGGCGGTGTGGTCTCGAGGAGGCCGACGCTCGGTGACCCGGCCGCCCCGCTTCGCGCCGCCCACATTCGCCAAGCGGTCCGCATCATGATTGGAACGGTGCTAGTGTTTACATTATTGCTATGGATTGGGGGGATAATCGTTGCGTTGGCCGGCGCATGGGGCGAATCCGCGCGCGTTGTATGAGCAATGCGGATTGGCCCCTCCAGACGAATACATTGATTTCAGCGTCAATACGAATCCGTACCGGCTGCCGCCGTCAGCTTGGCCGAGCGGTGAGGAGTGGATTCGCTGGGCCGGGGAGTATCCGGATTCGGAAGCGAAGGCGCTCAGGGAGCTCGTTGCCAAGCAGGAGCAGATTCGACCCGGACAAGTGCTGATGACGAACGGGGCGGCGGAGGCGATTTATTTGTTGGCCGCGCTATTTGCCGGTCGGCGCGTCGGCATCTTGGAGCCGACGTTTTCCGAGTATCGGCGCGCCTGTCTCGCTTATGGATGCGATGTGGAGGGATTCGCGGCCGATGAAGCGCGGGGCTTTTCTTATGACTTGGATGAAGCGACTGCCTGGGCAGGCAAGCAAGACATTATCTTTTTATGCCATCCGAACAATCCGACGGGGACAGTGATGGAGGAAGGTGAATTGAGATCACTGGTGGACGCGGCGCACACGGCTGGCACCTATGTAATCATCGATGAAGCATTTTATCCGTTTTGGCGCGGCGGGTTTACGGCGATGCGCTGGTTGGGACGCTATCCGCGCCTCATTGTGCTTCGATCGTTGACGAAAATCCATCACCTGGCCGGCGCGCGCCTTGGTTATGTCGCTGCTGACGAGGCGGTGATCGCTTCGCTGAAAACGCATCAGCCGCCATGGAGCACAAACGGCATCGCCCAACAATTGGCGCTTCGTTTCATGGCGATGGAATCGTTTGTCAAGTGGACGAAAGAACAGATCGCCGCCGAGCGGGAGCGGGTGTTTCGGTCGCTGCCTGCCGGGCGGTATGACGTCTCGCCATCGGTCGTGAACTTTTATTTGTTGCGTCCGTGTTCAGGACGGACAGAGGAGCTGTTTTTTCATTTGTTGAAGGAAGGGGTTGTGCCGCGCCATACGATGAATTTCCCGGGGCTTGACGGCCGCTACATCCGGCTCGCCGTCAAAACGCAGGTGGAGAATGACCGGCTGCTTGAGGCGCTTGAGAGGTGGGATGGATGATCGTGTTTGTGAGCGGCGCGGTGCGCAGCGGCAAAAGTGAAGCGGCAGAGGTGTGCGCCATCCGGCTGGCCGCTGGCGAGACGCTTCATTATGTTGCCACCGCCCGGGCTGCCGATGTGGAAATGGAAGAGCGCATTCGCCGCCATCAAGAGCGGCGCATGGGGATGACGGCGCCTTGGGTGGTGTGGGAAGCGCCGGAAGGGCCTGATCAGTTGTTGGCTGCACTTCGTCCGCCTGATGTTGTCCTTCTCGACTGCTTGACTATGTGGTGGGCGAATGTGTTATTTGCCGGAGATGAATGGAAAACAGAGGAAGGAGCGTTCGCCGCTGCCCGTTGCCTGCTCGACCAAGTGCGGGCGTGGGCGGCGGCATGCCGCGCTGTTGTCATTGTGTCCAATGAGTTGTTTTCTGGCGGCGTGCCGAATGACCTCGGCACATTTCGCTACATGAAAATGCTCGGTTGGCTTCATCAACAGTTGGTCGCGGAAGCAGAAGCCGCCGCCGTGGTGGAATGCGGTATTCTTCGCGTGAAGAAAGGACGGTGGCCGCAATGAAGCGGGCATGGAATGGCTGGCTGCTGGCGCTGCAGCTGTTTACGATCATTCCCATTCAGCGTTCGATTGAATGGAATGCCCCTCATGTCCGCTGGCTTGTGCGCACAATGCCGCTGGCTGGAGCGCTGCTCGGGACGCTGGCTGCCTTGGTGTACGGCGCCTGTGCGGCGCTTTCGTTCGGTCCGCCTTCTTTTTTGGCTCTCCTTCTTCTTTGGCTTGGCATTTGGCTTGCCGGCGGGCTGCACGCCGACGGTTTTATGGACGTGAGCGATGCCTTTTTTTCGTACCGGGACGCCAAGCGGCGGCAAGAGATCATGGCCGATTCGCGCGTCGGCGCGTTCGCTGTGTTGTCGCTCATTTGTTTGTTATCGTTCCGCTGGCTGTTTTTGCATGAAGCGATCAAAGCGGGCATTTCCCCTGCCCTGTTTATTGCCATTCCACTGCTGTCGAGAGCCGGGGCTGTCTGGCTTCTTTCCGCCGGTAAGCTGGCCAAATCGACAGGAATGGCGGCCTCGCTTCGCGAATATAGTTCATGGCGCGATGCAGCATGGGCGCTGGGATTGGCATGCCTTGTGCTTTTGCTTCTTCCGGCGGCGGGCGTTCCGCCGGCGGCGGTTGTGGTGTTGGCTGCGGCGATGGCGCTTTGTTCCCTCGCGGCAAAGCCGTGGGCGGAAAAGCAGTTTGGCGGCGTGAGCGGCGATGTGCTCGGCGCGCTCATCGAAGGGGGAGAGACCGTGCTATGGGGCGTCCTTTGGCTGTTACGCTTATCCGTCATGGGATGACGGAACTGAATCGGCGCAATGCATATATCGGCTGGACGGACGCGCCGCTTTCGGCCGCGGAACATAGCAGGCTGCGCCGTTTGCGGGTCGAGTGGCCATATCCGGTCGACTGCATCGTGACAAGCGATCTTCGCCGTTGCTGGGAGACGGCGGCGCTGCTGTTTGGCAGCCGCGAGCCGGACTGGTGTACGAGCGGATGGCGCGAGCTTTTTTTTGGCGTCTGGGAAGGGAAAACGTTCGCCGAACTCAAAACGGATCTCGCGTACAACCGATGGCTCGAGTCGCCATTTTCGACGGCGCCGCCCGCCGGAGAAAGCTATGTTTCGTTTCAAGCGCGCATCAAACGGGCGCTCGCTGAGACGGTTGCGTTGGCTGAGCGGATGGGCGCCCGCCATGTGGCGATCGTCACCCACAGCGGTCCGATCCGTTTCGTGCTTGAACAATATGCGCCGGACGTTCGCCCGTTTTGGGAATGGAAGGTGCCGTTTTCCGGCGGGTATACGCTCGAATCAACGATCGAGCGTTGGAAAGGGGGAGAACGATGCATTTCGTTGTCGGCGGTGCGTTCCAAGGAAAGCGAAAATGGGTGCGGGAACGGTACGGAATAAGCGACGGTGTTCATATCGTATGGCATGACGGCTATCAGGAGCCATACGGGTGGCCGGATGGTGCCAAGACGGCGAAAACAGTTGTCTTGGATGGGCTCGAAGCCGCCATCCGCCGCCTTCCGGACCCAGAGGAATGGGAGCGGTTTTTCTGCGCTTGGAAGCAGTGGGAGGAAGGAGCGGCCGGCCGCACGGTCGTCTGGATCGGGACAGACGTAACGCAAGGCGTCGTTCCGACTGACCGGCAAGAACGGCGCTGGCGCGACGCCGTCGGCCTGTGCTATCAACGGCTTGCCGCCGTATGCCATCGCGTCGACCGGCTTTGGTGCGGGTTGGCGGAACGATTAAAATAAAGGGGAGAAGAATTATGAAATTGTATACACGGACTGGAGACAAAGGAAAAACAAGCTTAATCGGCGGGCGCGTCGATAAAGATCATTTGCGCGTCGAGGCGTATGGGACGATCGATGAGGCGAACTCGTTCATCGGCTGGGCGCTGGCTCTGCTCGCTGACGATGAACGGTTTGACGATCTTTGCGCCGAATTGCAAAAAATTCAGCATGAACTGTTTGACTGCGGCGGCGACTTGGCCATCGTCAACGGCAAGCTGCCGTATAAAGCGACCGAGGAGATGGTCGCCTTTTTGGAGCAGCGCATTGACGCCTATGTCCAAGAGGCGCCGCCGCTTGAAAAGTTTATTTTGCCGGGAGGGTCGAAGGCGGCTGCCGCGCTTCATCTGGCGCGCACGGTGATAAGAAGGGCGGAGCGCTGCATCGTTTCGTTGCAAAAAGCGGAGCCGATCAACGACGTTGTTCTGAAATATATGAACCGCCTGTCCGACTATTTGTTCGCTGCCGCCCGGGTTGTGAACGCCCGCTTAGGGGTGAAGGATGTCGAATATGAGCGGAGCGCCATTGTGTTCCGCGACAAGGAGGAGAAGCAATGAGCCGTCGCCTGGCTTGGATGGCGGTCGGAACGGTGGCGGCCGAACGGAAGCGGATCGGCGTCACGCCGGAGGGAGCGAAGTTTGCCGTCATCGGCCGCCCGCTCGTCGGCCCGGCCGTGCTGGCGCATCCTCAATGGATCGCGCCGCTTTCGCTGTTTGTTGAGCTTCTCGCCTCTCCGTCTGTTTATGAGCTCGTCCCGATCGGTTCCAAAGGCATTTACTACGAATGGATGCAACTGTCGGCCGCCAACGGCCGCCAAGGGCGGGCCTGCGCCTGCCCGTTGCCGCTCTTTGCCTCTGGTGGTCCGGCGACGTCGTTTTTGATCAGCTATGACCGGGCGGCAGAGGGCGCATTGCGGAAGCGAGCCGGCCACCTCTTTTTTTCGCTCTTTGCCGAGCGATAGCCGGTTCGCTCGGCCTTCTTCCTTTTTCGTCCAAAAAAATGGTTCCCTTTTTGCATGAGACCCGTTATCATGAAGATAATGGAATGGTTCGGCTTTGGTCCATGGAAACGAATAGGGGGAGAGACAAGATGGACCCCGTTTTTGAACAGTTGTACGAACAATATCACGATGATTTGTTTAATTTTTTATATTACATGGTGCGAAATCGAGAGCATGCCGAAGATTTAGTGCAAGAAGTGTATGTGAAAGTGCTGCGTTCGTACAAACGGTTTAAAGGGCAATGTAGTGAAAAGACGTGGCTGCTGTCCATTGCGCGCCATGTGGCGGTCGATTTTTTTCGCAAGCAAAAACGACGCCAGTGGGTGAAGGCATCGGAGTGGAGCGAGGAGCAGCTCGGCGCTGACGAGCCGATGCCGGAGGAAATCGCGATTCAAAACGAGGAAATTCAACTCATGTACCGCTGCTTGGCGCGCTGCACGGTCGACCAACAGCTTGTGCTCGTCCTCCGATTCATCCAGTCGCTGTCGATTGCTGAAACGGCGGCTGCGCTCGGCTGGACGGAAAGCAAAGTGAAAACAACGCAGCATCGCGCGTTGAAGGCGCTGAAACAACATATGGAGGAAGAGGCCGAATGGGAGGAGTGGCGGCATGAAAAAAATTTCCCTGGAATGAGCGATGCATCGAACATAGCCTTGAGCAGCTGCCCATGGTGAAAGACCGGCGCACAAAAGAAGATGTTTACGAACGGCTTCAGCGCACCCAGCGCAAGATGCGCTGGAGACGGCGTTGGCTTTCGGCGGCATCGATGGCCCTCTTTCTTGCGGTTGTTGCTGTCGGAATGAATGCGGCCGCTCCGGAGCGCGCGGAACAGCAGCAGCGATCCTCTACCGTCAAAACGCTAGGAGCCGAGAGCTCTCCCCCCCAAGTTGAGACGATAATGGCCGCTGATGCGGCGCCGGCGCAGGAAGATGCCGGCGTCATGGTGGTCGGCTTGCCTGATGCGGCAAACGGCCGGGTGGTGCCAGTGGCGGTTCCGCTCAGCGGCCGATTGGCCCCCGAAGAGCTGTTCACGGCAGCGCTGCGCGTGCTTGGGCGCTCTCCGCTGCGGGCGGCGTCCGCTTGGTTTGATGGAGTGGTCATTCAGCCGGCCGCCGGGGGGAAGGGGGAATGGATGGTGCACGTCCCGGCTCAGCACCGCGTGTTTTCGGCCAGCCGCAAAGAGCAGAAGCTGTTTGTCGACGCCCTCGTCGAAACAGCGCGACAAATGGGGGAGCGGCGCCTCCGCTTTTTCACCGGAGAGAAGGAAGGGCTTGAGTTGCCGGCGCTCGGAATGGTAAAAGCGACAAAAATCAAGGAGCGGCAACGAATGTATGATAAAAACAGCGCTTCATTCGGCTATACAGTGCTCGTTCCGGCTCCGGGCAGCGCTCGCACGTTTTCGAAGGCGCTGAAGCAGATGAAAACATCGACGATCCGCGGGCTCGAGCCGGCCATTCCGCCAGGAGTAAACGTGGAGCTGGCTAATATGGATGCGCGGCATGCGACGGTCCGGATTCAGCTGACCGCTCAGCCACATGAAGAGGACGCGGCGCGCATGGCGGAGGCTGTGCTGCTGACAGCGAAAGAGTTTGGCTTCCGTGAGGTGACGTTTGCGGCTGACGGGTTGTCGAACTTGGGCCCGTATCTGGTTGGAATGCGAATCCGCGTGCCGGCCGAGCCGAACACTCTGTTGATGGCGGCCGGCTGGTAGCCGCCGCCGTTTGCGTCGTTTTGTTACGATCTTCACTTTGTTGTTCTATCGGAGATGATATTGGCATAAGACATATATGGCGCAAAGAAGGCAAGGAGGGGTGGCAGATGGATGATCTCATGACACGGCTCTTGGCGGTCGCCGGCGTCGCGGTATGTGTCGGGCTGTTGTTTCTCGTCGGCGCGAACGGATGATTGGGTGATGATTCGCCAAACGGTTTTCCTTTCTTGCGGTGATGCGTTATAATGAAAAAAACAGCAGGAGGGGAGAAACACTGTGCTGACTGATTATCACAACCATTTGGAGCGGGGGACGCTGACGCTCGATTATTTGCGCCAGTTCACCGATGAAGCCGCGAAAAAAGGCATTCAGCATTTTGGCATTTCCGAGCATGCGTATCATTTTTACCAAACGAAAAACATTTTGTCCAACCCGTGGGTGGAGGCGCGCCGGTGCTACGATATGGCCGACTATGTCCGCTTGTTCCACGAAGCGTGGGATGCCGGAATCGACGTGAAAATGTCGATTGAAATGGATTACACTCCCGGCAAACATGAGGAAATGGCTGAGTTTATCCGCTCGTACGAGTTTGACTATGTCATCGGTTCGATCCATTGGGTCGACGATTTCGGCATCGACTTAGTCGAGTTCCGCCGTGAATGGGAACGGCGCGATTTGTATGATACATATCGCAAATACTTTGACCAAGTCGTAACGCTCGCCGAGTCGAACTTATTTGATATTATCGGCCATTTGGATTTGGTGAAAATTTTTAAATACGTTCCGGAAGATGAAGAGTTTTTGCTTGAGCAATACGACCGGGCAACGACAGCGCTCGCCAATTCGAAGACGTGCGTCGAGATCAGCACGGCCGGGCTGCGCAAGCCGGTCGGCGAGCTGTATCCCGATCCGCGGCTGCTGCAAATGTGCTATGACAAAGGCATTCCGATCGTGTTGTCCTCGGACGCGCACGTGCCGGGCGATGTCGGCGCCGACTTTGACAAGGCGGTTGAACTCGCCCGCAGCGTCGGCTATACCGAACTCATGACGTTCTCGAAAGGCGAGCGGAAAGCGGTGCCGCTCGGTTAAGCAGCTCACATTTCGCACCTTGAATAAAAATTCGAAATAAGCCCGATTTGACCGAATAAAAATTAGTTTTTTTACAATTTTTGTATAAAAATTATTTTGATGCGAATATCCGGGGTGTTTTTTTGTATATTATGCAAAGGTTGCGAAATATGAGAAGCAGAATGGACGGCGGAAACAGGCCGCCATGCACAGAAGGCAGCCATGGGCGCCTGTTGCAAGGCGCTGCGCCGCCAACGATGAAAAAAAGCAGGCTTCCCGTTTGGGAACCCTGCTTTTTTTGTTTTCGTTACGCTTCGAGCCGTTTGACGGTTTCAATATCGTCAATTTGCGCCAGCGCTTTTAATACCGCGTCATCGACTGGTTTGTCGAGCGATAGGATCATCATGGCTTTTCCGCCCGCTTCTTGGCGGCCGACTTGCATTGTGGCGATGTTGACGTTATGCGCCCCGAGCACGTTCCCGACTTTCCCGATCATCCCCGGGCGGTCGTGGTGCTGAATGTAAAGGAGATGGCCTTCCGGCGCGAAATCGATCGTGACGCCGTCAAAATGGACGATGCGGTCGCCGTAGTTCGGCACATGCGTTCCTTTGATCGTAAACGTTTTGTTCTCGCCATGGACAGTGAGCGAAATGCAGTTTGCATAGCCGTGCGTCTCATCAGAGAATTTTTCGCCGTATGTGATGCCGCGCTCTTTGGCGACCATGGCGGCGTTTACCTCATTGACGGTGGAAGCGACGCGCGGCCGCAGGAAGCCGGCAAGCAAGCTGCGAGTGATGTACGTCGTTTCCAAATCGGCGACCGTGCCGGCGTAGGTGACCGACAGCTCTTGAACCGGAATGTTCATAAACTGCGAAGCAATTAAACCGAGCTTTCGGCCTAAATGATAGAATGCTTGAATTTTCTCATAGACGTCTTTCGACAGCGCCGGCAGGTTGATCGATGATGTGACCGGCTGCCCTTCAAAAAAGTGGAGCAGCTCTTCAGCGACTTGGGTGGCGACGTTCAGTTGCGCTTCAACCGTCGACGCCCCTAAATGCGGCGTAACGATGACATTATCAAACGCCAGCAGCGGGTGGTCGCCCGGGGGCTCCTGTTCAAAGACGTCGAGAGCGACACCGGCGACATGGCCGCTTTCCAAAAACGGAATGAGCGTCTGCTCATCAATAATGCCGCCGCGAGCACAGTTGATTAAGTATACCCCTTTTTTCGTCTTCGCCAAATTTTCCGTGCCAAGCAAGCCTCTTGTTTCTTTCGTCAGCGGTGTATGAACGGTGATGATGTCGGCGACTGCCAGCACCTCATCAAGTGAATGGATGGAGACGCCGAGCTTCTCCGCCCGCTCTTTCGTCAAAAACGGGTCGAAGACGTGCACGGTCATGCCGAACGCCCGTGCCCGCTTTGCTACTTCTGATCCGATGCGGCCGAAGCCGATGATGCCCAATTTCTTGCCGAACAGCTCGTTGCCGACAAACGCCGAGCGGTTCCATTCCCGCGATTTGACAGAAATGTGCGCTTGCGGGATGCGGCGGACGAGCGCAGCCATCATGGCAAACGTATGCTCTGCGGCGGAAATCGTATTGCCGTTCGGCGCGTTAATGACGACAATGCCGCGTTTCGTCGCGGCGTCGACGTCAATGTTGTCGACGCCGACCCCGGCGCGGCCGACAATTTTCAGCTTCGGCATTTTCGCCAACAATTCTTCCGTCACTTTCGTTGCGCTGCGCACAAGCAAGGCGTCAAACGTGTGCAATTCGTCCTCCGCTTCGCTCACGTTTTTTTGAACGATGTCGATGTGCGCCGATGTGCGGAGCGGCGCCAAGCCTTCTTCGCTAATGGCGTCGGAAACGAGTACGCGAACCACAGCAGGTGCCCCTTTCTGTTTCGAAGATGTTAAATTTCTGATAATTTAACATAGCAAAGCGCTTTCTGTCAATGGAAAGCGAAGAAGTCATACCAATGACAACGCTTTCTGTTTTGGGGAATGTTCGTGTTTCCAAAAGAAAACCGCCCATATCCAAAGATATAGGCGGGATTGTTCGGAAATAGCTGAGGTTCGCATTGGAAGTACAACGTTTTAGGCGATTATTTTTTGTTTTGTTCGTTGTAGCGGGCGATGCACTCATCGATCAGTTTTGCCGCAGCTTCCGGCCCTTCCCATGTGCCGATTTCCGTCCGCTTGCCTTGCAAGTCTTTGTACCGTTCAAAGAAGTGGGCGATTTCTTTCAGCTTGTGCTGCGGCAGGTCTTCAATCGAGCGGACTTCATCAAAGCGCGGGTCTTCGACTGGCACGCCGATGAGCTTCGCGTCCTCCTCACCGCTGTCGACCATGTTCAAAAAGCCGATGACACGCGTATCGATGACGCAGCCCGGGAATGTCGGATTCGTTGTGATGACCAAAATGTCGAGCGGGTCGCCATCGAGCGCCAGCGTATTTTGCAAGTAGCCGTACTCAGCCGGGTAAAACATCGGGGAGTACAAGACGCGGTCGAGTTTGAAAACGCCCCGCTCTTTGTCGAACTCGTATTTGTTTTGGCTGCCGGTTGGAATTTCGATAAACGCTTCGACAATTTTATTTTCGAATGCCACAACCCGTTCCTCCTTTTTTGGTTGTTATGTACGCATGAAAACTCGCCCGCCGGCGCCCAGGGCGGGCAAGACAATCTTATTGTAGCATGTTCCCTTGCGGCGCGCCACTTGTCAAATGGCATTTTTTCACGCTTTCGTCAAAAAACCCTCTTGCTGATTCGGCAAGAGGGGAGATTTCAGTCGAATTTATTTGGATCGCCGTCAAACGGCTCGTCAGCGACTTTGATCGACTCGGTCGGGCAGCCTTCAAACGCATCCATCATATCGTCGATTAAAATGTCCGGAACTTCGACAATCCCTTGGTTGTCGTCAAGCGTGACGTAGGCAATGCCGTCCTCGTCATAATCGTAAATATCCGGAGCTGCCGCGCCGCATGCTCCGCAGGCAATACATGTTTCTTTATCGACAATCGTATACTTTGGCATAAAAATCGAACCTCCCCAATTTTTTTGGAAACGGACGGGTCATCTCCGTGTTACCTGCTCGGAAATGAACTTTTCACTTTTTTATAATAAGACCGTTCGCCCCGCTTTTCAACTAAAAAAATCGCTCTCCTGTATTTTTACGGTTCATCACCAAAAGTTGTACTTGCACCTGTCATGAAAGTATGTTAGCTGTTTCTAGCCGAACCCGCAATGCAAAACGCTGGATATTTCTGTATCCGTATCCCCGACGTTTCATCAGCTTGATCTTGTTATTTGTTCCCTCCATTTTCCCATTTGAATAAGGGGATAAAATGCACGATATGATTTCGTCTGTTCGTTTGACGAGTGATTTTGCGATGGCGCGAACAGCAGAACAAGGACAAAACAAATACCGATGAACCCAGGCGTTCAAACGACGTTTCGCTTGTCGCTCGTTTTGGCTTTTGGATACATAACGAAAATGTTGAAGGGATTGATAGACAGCCTGCAAGGAATCACTCTCTTTCTGCCACTCCCGCACCGTTTGGCGCTCCTCCTCGGTGAGTTTCTCGGGGCACTGGGTCAATAAGCGGCAAACATGCCGAACATGCCCATGTTTCTTGTTCCCTTTTCCGAAGGATTTGCGGCATCGATCCAACGCTTCCGTAAACAATTGAATCACATGAAAATAATCGACCACATGCTTCGCTTCCGGACACACCCCTTGAATGGCTTTTTTCATCGCTGGAGCCAAATCACTCACGACATACTGAACAGAACCAGACACAGGAGCCAACACACGTCCAATGGCTTCCTCGTTCTTTCCTGCTTCAACGGCATACACTTCTCCCGTTTCGGCATCCATGACTGCCACTCCGTAATCATGTCCTTTTCGAAACGCAAACTCATCGACACAAACTGCCTTTGGTTGGATGTCATTCGATAGGAAGGAAGGGGCATGGGTATAAAACCAGCGTTCAACGGTCGTGTACGGAAGCTTGAGCATACGAGCCACCGCCTGAATGGATGTTCCGATGCAAGATTGCGCCACCCATTGCTGAAACGCATCCGTCGCTGCACTTCGAGGGGAAATTCCGGGATAAGACGTGCTGAATGTCATGCCACATGTACAACAACGTCTACGCTCCACAGGGAGTTCCACCCAAAAGATGCCGATCCGTTGAGCATACCCATGCATCCATTGCTTCTTTTTTCCTGTCATTTTGATCGTGCGTTTCAAGCAAACAGGACATAACGGGCATTGTTCAGGAAGAGAAAGTTCGAAAATCCAACGTTCTTCTTCTTTTCGCACCTTTTGAATCAAAACATCTGGTAAATCGATGAGTTCTTTGATAAACTGAGCGTACATGCGAATTTTCCTCCAATGGTTTGGTTTGGACACCTTTACCATACAGGAAAATTCGCATTTTTTGTACCCTCTATTTTCTCTATGCACACCGATCTTCAATGATCAAGTACAACTTGTGGTGAAGAGCCATTTTTACACATATGTCCCTTGTTTATTTTTGTTCCAAAATCGTTTTTTCATTGCAAACGGCTTGTGCGATTTTTGTTACAATAGAGGCGGGGAGGAATCAAAGATGCGGCACGGTTACGCCTCGTTTTTGCTTGCCCACTGCTTGCGCCGCCTAAACGGTGAACGGACGCTGGCAGCGGTGTACCATTTGTTGTCTGGAAAAAAATCAGCCCAGACGCTGCAAGACTGCAAATGGTTTCAACTTGCGCCGTTTTTCGGCACATGGAAAGACGTGACGATGGACCGATTGGAGGAGGCGGCCCTCGTGCTCGTTCGGAAGCAGCGGGCCGCGCCCGTCCATGATCGGACATATATATTGACGGAAAAAGGGCGGCATTGGCTCGATGAACAGGCGGCATCGTTCCCCCGCTATGTGAACGGCTGGCGCTACCATGAGGTCGAGCCGCTTTTTTGGCAGCGGCTGTCGCTCATTGGGCAGACGCTGTCCAACCTCTCCCATGGACAGCGTTTTATCCCCATTTGCCGCGACGAGCGGACGCTGTTATGGGTGAAGCAGTATTTGCTGGGCAAGGGATCGCGCCAAACGTTGGCGCGGGCGCTTTATGACGAGCTCATCCGGCTGCTTGCGGCTGTTTCTGAAGAAGCGGCGACGGTGTTTGCGCTCCGGCTGACAAGCGCCCGCCGCATCGGCTGGACGGCGGAGCAAATTGCCGCTTGGCTGCAAAAGGATGTGCTGTATGTGCAGTTTCAGTTTCGCAACGCGCTTCATTATATGATGGCTGAAGCCGAAGCCGGGCGCGCCCCGGTGATGGCCGAGCTGATGGCCGGGCTGGCGCCGGTGCAGCTGACACAATCGGCGCAAAAAACGTACGAATGGCTGCAAAAAGGAAAGACGATCGACGAAATCGCCGCCCTTCGGCGCTTGAAAAAAAGTACAATCGAGGATCATGTCGTCGAGTTGGCCGCCAATGTGCCCGATTTTTCGATCGACCCGTTTGTCGCCGCTGAAAGGGCGGCGGCGATCCAGGCCGCGGCGCGGGCGCTCGGGACGCGCAAGCTGAAGCGTATTCGCGAGGCGCTTGGCGGAATAGCGAGTTATTTTGAAATTCGGCTCGTGTTGGCAAAGGAAGTGGGACGTTGGATGAATTAACGAAAACATTGCATGAGCGGTTCGGGCACGCGTCGTTTCGGCCCGGACAGCGCGATGTGATCGAAGACGTGCTCAGCGGGCGCGATGTGCTGGCGATGCTGCCGACTGGAAGCGGCAAATCGCTTTGCTATCAGCTGCCGGCGTATTTCCTCCCGGGGAGCGTGCTCATTGTCTCGCCGCTCGTCTCCTTAATGGAAGATCAAGTCGAGCAGCTGCGCCGGCGCGGTGAAAAGCGCGTTGTCGCGTTCCATAGTTTGCTCGATGCGGAAGAAAAATGGCAAGCCCTCGCCTCGCTTCCAGATTTTCTCTTTATTTATGCCTCACCGGAAATGCTGCAATCTGAAACGTTTTTGGCGGCGCTCCGGCGCGCTCGTGTTTCGTTGTTTGTCGTCGATGAGGCGCATTGCATTTCACAGTGGGGTTATGATTTTCGCCCGGACTTTTTGAAGCTCGGAGCGGTCCGCCATGCGCTCGGTTCGCCGCCGTGTCTGGCGCTGACGGCGACGGCTACGCCGGAAGTGCAGGAGGACATCATCCGCACGCTCGGGATGGAGCGGACGCGCCGCCATATTTATTCCGTCGACCGCCCGAACATCGCCTTGGCGGTGGAACATTGCTTATCGGTTGAGGACAAAGCTGCGCGCTTGGCCGAATGCGCGAAACGGCTCCGAGGACCGGGGATCGTGTACTTTTCAAGCCGGCAGTGGGCTGAAGAAATGGCGCGCCGGCTAGCGCAAAACGGGGCGGGTCGGGTCGCCTATTACCACGCCGGCATGGATGGGGAACAACGGCTGCTTGTGCAGCAGCAGTTTTTATATGACGAGCTCGACATCGTTTGTTGCACAAGCGCGTTCGGCATGGGGGTGGACAAAGGAAACGTCCGTTTTGTGCTTCACTTTCATATGCCGGCCCAGCTTGAGGCGTATGTGCAGGAAATCGGGCGCGCCGGGCGTGATGGGGCGCCAAGCCTTGCGGTATTGTTTTACGCGGACGGCGACCGGGCGATCGCCCAGGCGGTCGCCGAAGCGGAGCTTCCCGACTCGACTGCGCTCCGCGAGTGGTGCCGGCGGCTGCCGGAAGACGCCGTCGGCGGTGGATGGCGCGCTATGGTTGATGCCGGCGGATTTACGGACATACAAAAACGGCTGTTGGCGTACTTTTTAGAATGGGGACAAACAGCGGCGCCCGAACAGCTGACGGCCGCGGCGAAGGAGCGGCTGTATGAACGGATGGCCGCTGCCATCGAGGCGCGGCGGCGTTGGAAGCGAAAAAAATTGCGCGAAATGGAGGAATGGGTGCACGCCTCTTCATGCCGGCGCGCGGCGATTGTCCGCGCGTTCGGGGAGGAGCTATCGGACAAACCGGATGCTTGCTGCGACAACTGCGGCCTGGAGACGGACCGTTTCATGGCGGACGGGCGCCGTCCCGAGCCGGCGCCCGTCCGGCCTTGGCGCGAGGAGCTATGGCATATGTTTTTTGGCGGGAGGCGGCGCGATGAGGCGGCAAAGTGAACAAATCAAACAGATGACAGACCGCGAAGTGCTCATCCATCTTTATATCACGCAAGGGTTGCTGCTGCTTTTGGCCGGCGGCAGCTCGCTGTTTTTATTTGCTCGGGAGGAGTGGCGTCGGCTTTGGCAGTTTGAGCTGCGCGATGTGCTCGTGTACGGAGCCGGCGGGGCGGCGTTCGTGCTCGCTGCCGAGTTTTTGGCGATGCGCTATTTGCCGGACGATTGGCATGATGACGGCGGCGTCAATGAAAAAATATTCCGCGGCCGCTCGATTCCGCATCTCTTTTTTTTATGTGCGCTCATTGCGGTGACGGAAGAATGGCTGTTTCGCGGCATTGTGCAGACGCATTGGGGGCTATGGGCGGCAAGCGCCATTTTTGCCGTGCTGCACGTCCGGTATTTGGAAAAATGGTTTTTGTTTATGGTCGTCGTGCTGCTCAGTCTCTTTCTCGGCGTCCTTTACGAGCAGACTGACAGCTTATGGGCCGCCATCACCGCTCACTTTTTGATCGATTTTGTGCTTGCCTTACATGTTCGGTTCAAACGGGGGGCAGAGGAAGAAAGGGAGTGAAGCGATGGAAGAGGCATCGGGGCGCCTGGCGCGGAAAAAACGCCCGGCGTCAAGCGCGGGGGCGCCGCCATCGCGCCTAAAACGGCGGCGGCAAAAAGAGGAGCAAAAACGAAAATACATTCCCATCCGTTTGCTCGCGTTTTTGTTTTTAACGCTGCCGGCTGCGGTGACGGCTGTTTACTATGCCCAGTCAAAGCCTGGAACGATCACAGTCGTCCGCCATGAAGAAAGCGGCAGCCGGGAGACGGTGCGCATTATTCAAGAAGATGGCGCGAAGGCGGAACAAACATCAGAGCCGAAGCGCGCCGCGGGTGACGGGGCAAAAAGCGAATCCGACGCGCAGACCATCACCCATGTGGTGGCGGCGAACGAAACGCTCTATAGCATTGCGATGAAATATTACGGAACGCCTGCCGCCATGGAGATCATCAAAAAAGAAAACGGCTTGTCAACGAGCCGGCTCGAGCCGGGGCAAACGCTGCGCATTCCGTTCCCCGCTCAGACGGAATAAGCGGTTGCGCCCGCCGGCCGAAAAAATGGCCGCGCGCGTTCCCCTTTGTTCTAATCTGTCTGTTGCCCGCATATGATGGACAATAGAATACGGACAAGGGGAGAGCGCCATGACCCGGTTTCCGGATGAATTTTCCCTCGATGAAGTGACAAAAGAAATGTTGCTTGCCGTCATTGAAAAAAAGAAAAAATGGGAGCGGCTTGAAAAGCGGTCGACGCTTTTGCAGGCGGCCGCGTTGGCCGGCTTGGCCGCGTTCCTTCTTTATATCATTGCCAACGCTGCAGCGATCACGGCGTGGAGTGAACGATTCGCCTGGTTTTTTGCCGCCCCGGCCCACCTTTTCATCTTGCTCCTGTTATGTACGGTGTATTGGCTGGCTGTTTATTATTATAAAGGAAAAAGTGAAAAGGCGGAAGACGACTTTCATGCCCTCCGTTGCGAAATTATCCAGAAAAGCATCGATTTATGGAAAAATGAAGAACAATGGAATGGGCGTCACCGGCTGTTTGAATGGCTGAAGCGGGAGTACGACATCAACCTATATTATGAAAACGGCTGAATGGGAGCCCATCCAGCTGTGCTTTGTTTAGAATATTTTTTTCTGGTTGCGCTCTTCTTTCAAAATTTCCACTGCTTCGCGGAATCGCTGCGCATGAATGATTTCCCGCTCGCGCAAAAAGCGGAGCCCATCGTTTAAATCCGGATCGTCGCTCATGTTGATGATCCATTGGTAGGTGGCGCGCGCTTTCTCTTCAGCGGCGATGTCTTCGTACAAGTCGGTGATGGGGTCGCCTTTTGCTTGAATATACGTTGCCGTAAACGGGTTGCCGGCGGCGTTATGGTAAAAGAGGGCGCGCTCATGATCGACGTAATGAGGCTCAAGGCCGGCTTCTTTCAGCTGCTCCGGCGTCGCGTCTTTCGTCAGTTTGTACACCATTGTCGCGATCATTTCCAAATGAGCGAGTTCTTCGGTGCCGATGTCGTTAAGCAGCCCGATCACTTTCGGGGGCAGCGTATAACGCTGGTTTAGGTAACGGAGCGCCGCCGCCAGCTCTCCGTCCGCCCCGCCGTACTGTTCGATTAAATACTTCGCCAATCGCGGGTTGCACGTGCTGACGCGAACCGGGTATTGCAGTTTTTTTTCATAAATCCACATGATCCGTTCCTCCTTGCGTTCGTGATGAATCAGCTACACTTGCCAAGGCCAAGGCGCGTCGTCCCAGTTCCACGGGTAGTTCGAATAGCTATGGCCGAACTGCTCAAGCGGGCCATAGGCGGCTTCAAACTGTTTTTTCAGCTGCTTCCGCTTTTGCGCGAGCTGGTTAAACTGTTGAATGGCTTGATAATCGTTCGGGTGGGTGTCCAAATAAAGCGTCAGCTCGACGAGGGCAAAATCGACGGCTTGCAGCTCCTCAAGCTGCTCGTAATACTCCTTGGGCATTTGTTTCATGAACCATCACCTTTTCCCTTCGTAAGGGCTGTAGTAAGGATCGTAAAACACTTGCCAGAGCGTTCCTTTCATCAACGCCTCGCGCAGCGGAAACTGCGGCAAATTCGGCGGTTGGAAGCCGACATACAAGTTGGGCGCGGTGACGTACGTTTTGACGCGGATCGGCGGGCACGGGTCAAACGGGCTGATGTACGGCTCATATTGTTTGCGCGTTGTAAACATAAAACCCCCCCTTTTTTGGCAAAGTTCAGTCTATATGTATGATGGAGCCATGTCGTTCATGCCTGTTTGCCATGACGAATAATGAGGATCGGGCTAAGGAGGAAACCATGGGCCGTCTATCGATGACCGCCATGGCCGCTGTTTTGTGCACGTATTTGTTTTTTCGCTGGCTGCCGCCGCTCGAGCCGTTCTCGCTGGAGCGGTTTTTGACCGATTTGCTGTTTGCCCCGCTGCGGACATGGCTTGCGCTCGTTTGCTTTTGGTTCGGGACGGCTGCCAACGGGGCGCTCATCCGCGTGGCAGTCGGCGGGACGGTGCGCCTGTTGTCCGGCCGGCGGTTTCGTGTCGGGGAATGGGTGGCTAGTTTGGCGGCGCTCGGCCATTTTTATTGGGCGTTTCGGTTTCATTGGCCGCTGGCGGCGCTTTTTTTCGTTTTTTCCTTTTTTTATGGTATGATGACGATGAGAGACCGCCGGTTGACCAAAGATGATCGGCTTTAGCAGGAGGAAGTATGATCATCGGGGGAATGATCACGAGTTTTCTTGTTTTGCTTGGTTATATGTGGAAAGAAGCGCACAGCAACTGGGTTCGTCACGTGATCCTGTCGTTTCCTCATTTTCCCGATCATTGGCCGCCGCTTACGATTTTTTTTATTTCTGATATTCATTGGCGGATCGTTTCGTCACGCATGCTTGAGGAAGTAAGGGGAAAAGCGGATCTTGTCGTGATTGGCGGGGATTTGGCCGAAAGAGGGGTGCCCGAAGCGCGCGTCCGTGAAAATGTGCGTCGGTTGCGCGAGGTCGCTCCTGTTTATTTTGTTTGGGGAAACAATGATGACGAAGTCGACTACGATCTTCAATCAGTGTTTGAGGAAGAGCGCGTCCACGTGCTCAAAAACAAAGCGAAAGTATGGGAGCACGGCGGTGTGCCGGTCGCGCTCATCGGCGTCGGCGATGTAAGCCGAAAGGAGGCGGATATCGATCGGGCGCTCGAACACGTTCCGCCTCAATCATTTCGTATATTAGCCTGCCATAACCCAGCGATCGTCGCTCGCCTAAGAGAGGAGCAGCACATTTCACTCGTGCTGAGCGGCCATACGCATGGAGGACAAATTCGCTTCTTTTCCATTGGGTTGTATGAAAAAGGAGGGCTCAAATGGCAGGGCAGCACGGCGGTGTTAACGAGTAACGGCTACGGGACGACCGGGGTGCCGCTTCGCCTCGGAGCGCCGGCAGAGACTCATCTCATCACGATTGTGCCCGGAAAACCGACACCTGAGAAAAAATGCTTGTCTAAAACCGGGAAAACGATGTAAACTCATTAATAACAATAAACACAATAAACGAACCAATTGCCGATTGCGTCATACAATAACGGTAAGAGATGGCTCTGTAGGTAAGGAGGGGTGTCGATGCGTCTTGAGCGCTTGACCCACAACAAAATTAAAATTTTCTTGACGTTTGACGATTTGCTGGACCGCGGGTTGACGAAAGACGATTTGTGGAAGGACACGTTTAAAGTCCATCAGCTGTTCCGCGATATGATCGAGGAAGCGAGCGAAGAGCTCGGCTTTGAGGTGAACGGATCGATCGCGGTCGAAGTCTACTCTTTACCGGCACAGGGCATGGTCGTTATCGTCACGAATGAAGGCGACTACGACGACATGGAAGAAGAATTCGCCGACGATTACATTGAGATGCAGGTAACGCTCGATGAGAGCGATGACATATTTTACGAATTCCAAGCGTTCGAAGATGTCATCCAGCTCGCTCATCGCCTGCATGCGGTCGGCTGCCTCGACGGCACGCTTTATTCGTATCAAGGCCGCTTTTACTTGCACGTTGCCGAGGAACCGCCGATTCCGCTCGACAACTTTGTCGCCTTGCTGGCCGAGTTTGGCAACCCAGCCACGATAACGATACACCGTGTGCAAGAATATGGAAAACAGTTGATCGAACGGCGCGCCATTGCGCAGCTCGTTCACTATTTTCGGGCCAACTAGGGCGTAGCCAAGACTCCTTTATATGGACAAGGAGTCTATTTTTTCGCGCGAAAGGCTTCCATAAAGCGGTTTGCGCGTTTCATCATTTTTCCTTTGCAGACGCCGACAGAAGGTGTATACTATGACATGGAAGGCGACAAACTATTATAGCGAGCTTGTAGGAGGTTTACGTATGGCAGCCGATAAGCATACGGAGGAGAAGGGGCAACAAGACGACGTGCTGGCGTCGACACAAATTGTTATACATAGAGCGTTGGAAAAGCTCGGCTATCCGGAAGAGGTGTATGAGCTCTTGAAAGAGCCGATCCGCGTGCTGACCGTTCGCATTCCGGTGCGCATGGATGACGGATCGGTGAAAATTTTTACCGGCTACCGGGCGCAGCATAACGATGCCGTCGGCCCGACGAAAGGCGGGGTGCGCTTCCATCCAGACGTCACCGAGCGCGAAGTGAAAGCGCTGTCGATTTGGATGAGCTTAAAGTGCGGCATCGTCGACTTGCCGTATGGCGGCGGCAAAGGCGGGATCGTCTGCGACCCGCGCACGATGTCGTTCCGCGAACTGGAGCGTTTAAGCCGCGGCTACGTGCGCGCTATCAGCCAAATCGTAGGGCCGACAAAAGACATTCCGGCGCCGGATGTGTTTACAAACTCGCAAATTATGGCGTGGATGATGGATGAGTACAGCCGCATCCGCGAGTTCGATTCGCCGGGCTTCATCACCGGGAAACCGCTTGTCCTCGGCGGTTCGCATGGCCGGGAAACGGCGACGGCCAAAGGAGTGACGATTTGCATTCGTGAAGCGGCGAAAAAACGCGGCCTGTCGCTCGAAGGCGCGCGCGTCGTCGTCCAAGGGTTCGGCAACGCCGGCAGCTATTTGGCCAAATTTTTGCACGACGCCGGAGCGAAAGTCGTCGGCATTTCTGATGTGTACGGCGCGCTGTACGATCCGAACGGCCTTGACATCGACTATCTGCTCGAACGGCGCGACAGCTTTGGCACGGTGACGAAGCTGTTTAAAAATACGATTTCGAACAAAGAGCTTCTTGAGCTCGATTGCGATATTTTAGTGCCGGCGGCCATCGAAAACCAAATTACGGCTGAAAACGCCCCGCGCATTAAGGCGAGCATCGTCGTCGAGGCGGCGAACGGGCCGACGACGCTCGAGGCGACGGAAATTTTGACGCAACGTGGCATTTTGCTCGTCCCGGACGTGCTGGCGAGCGCCGGCGGCGTGACGGTGTCGTATTTCGAATGGGTGCAAAACAACCAAGGGTACTATTGGACGGAAGAAGAAGTGGAACAGCGGCTTGAAAAAGTGATGGTCAAAGCGTTCAATAACGTGTATGAAATGGCGCAGACGCGCCGCGTCGACATGCGCCTTGCCGCTTACATGGTCGGCGTTCGCAAAATGGCGGAAGCGTGCCGATTCCGCGGCTGGGTGTGAGGCGAGCAAGCAAGTGATGTTTGCAAGCTTTCGCGAAATCCCCTATCATAAGATAGGGGATTTTTTGCTTCGTGCGAGGTGACAAAAACATGAGGAAAGAAACAATCATCATCGTCGGCGGCGGACCGTGCGGGCTGGCGGCGGCGATTGCCTTGCAAGACGCCGGGTTTTCGCCGCTTGTAATCGAAAAAGGGAACATCGTCCATTCGATTTACCGTTTTCCGACGCATCAGACGTTTTTCAGTACGAGCGACCGGCTCGAGATCGGCGGGGTGCCGTTTATTACAGAAAACCGGAAGCCGACGCGAAATCAAGCGCTCGCTTATTACCGGGAAGTCGTGGTTCGCAAGCAAGTGCGCGTCAATGCTTTTGAAGAAGTGAAAACCGTCAAGCCGCAGGAAGACGGAGCATTTCTGATTGAAACGACAAAAAGGACGTACCGCGCGCAGTACGTCGTCATCGCCACCGGCTATTACGACCATCCGAACTATATGAACGTGCCGGGGGAAGAGCTGCCGAAAGTGATGCATTACTTTAAAGAAGCGCATCCGTACTTCAACACGGACTGTGTTGTCATCGGCGGCAAAAACTCGAGCGTCGATGCGGCGATGGAGCTCGTCAAAGCCGGGGCGCGCGTGACGGTTCTCTACCGGGGCGGGGAATATTCCAAAAGCATTAAGCCGTGGATTTTGCCGGAATTTGACGCCCTTGTGAAAAAAGGCGTCATTCGCATGGAATTTCATGCCCATGTGAAAGAGATCACGGAAGATGCGGTCATTTACGAAGTGAACGGGGAGACGAAAACGATCAAAAATGATTTCGTGTTCGCTATGACCGGCTACCATCCGGACCATCGCTTTTTAATGAACATCGGCGTCGGCGTCGATCCGGACAGCGGCCGGCCGCACTACGACCCGGAAACGATGGAAACGAACGTCCCAGGGGTGTTTATCGCCGGGGTGATTGCGGCCGGCAATAATGCGAACGAAATTTTTATTGAAAACGGCCGTTTCCATGGGGACGCTATCGCCGCCTGCATCGCCCGGCGCGAGCGGGAAGCGGCGGCCCGAAAGCCGCTATACTTGCATCCGCACGGCGGAAACGGGCGCTGTGATGGAAAACGGGAAAGTGAGGGGGACGAATGTGGCTGAACGGAAAGTTGTGCTGCTGACGACTGGCGGCACGATTGCCAGCAAACGAAATGAGCGCTCCGGCCGCCTAAAGGCCGGGGCATTGAGCGGCGAAGAGCTCGCTTCGCTCTGCCATTTGCCAAAGGAAATTGAAGTGGTGGTTGAGAGCGTGTTTCAGCTCCCGAGCATGCATTTGACGTTTTCGCATTGGCTTGAATTGAAAAGGCGGATTGAGGCGCATTTCGCCGATTCGTCTGTGGATGGCATCGTCGTCACCCACGGGACGGACGCGCTCGAGGAAACAGCGTATTTTCTTGATTTGACCATTGACGATCCGCGGACGATCGTCGTCACCGGCTCGCAGCGAGCTCCGTTTGATTTAGGGAGCGATGTGTATATCAACATCCGCCATGCCATTTATGCCGCGTGCGCTGAAACGCTGCGCGGGGCGGGGACGGTTGTCGTATTCAACGAGCGCATTTTTGCTGCGAAATATGTGAAAAAGGAGCATGCTTCCAACATTCAAGGGTTCAACGCATTCGGGTTCGGCTATTTGGGCATTATCGACAACGATGAAGTGTACGTGTACCAAAAGCCGATCCGGCGCGAGCATTTCCGGCTCGTGCATCCGCTTCCGCCTGTCGACATTGTGAAATGTTACGTGGAGGCGGACGGCAAGTTTATTAAAGCGGCCCGGGAAAGCGGCGTCGCCGGAATCGTGCTTGAAGGAGTCGGCCGCGGGCAAGTGGCGCCGAACATGGTGGATGAAATCGTCAAGGCCGTCAACGACGGGATTAAGGTCGTGGTGACGACGAGCGCTGAGGAGGGGGCGGTGTATACAACGTACGATTACGTGGGAAGCGCCTATGATTTGCATAAAAAAGGGGTCATTCTCGGTAGCGACTATGACGCGAAAAAAGCGCGCATCAAGCTCGCCGTCGCTCTCGCCGCCGGCGCCGCCGTTGACGGCTTGTTCGCCTATTAGGTCGGCGGGCCGCTTGGCAATTTCGTCTTTTTCATCGCTCTGTTTCGTGGTACGATAGAGATAAACCGACAAAGAAACGGGGATCGGCATGTTTTCGTTGATTTCTGCCGGCGTCGCCCCCGGGGTGGCGCTGCTTAGCTATTTTTATTTAAAGGACGAGTATGAGGCCGAGCCGCTCTCCTTTGTGCTGCGCATGTTTTTTTTCGGCGCCTTGCTCGTTTTTCCGATTATGTTTATTGAGTATGTGCTCGCTGCCGAAGGGATCGTCTCCTCGCCGGCTGCCGAGGCGTTTTTCTCGGCGGCGCTGCTTGAGGAGTTCGTCAAATGGTTTGTCGTCTATTTTTTTGTCTACGACCATGACGAATTTGATGAGCCGTATGACGGCATTGTGTACAGCGCCAGCGTTTCGCTCGGATTTGCGACGCTCGAAAACATTTTGTATTTGCTCGCCAACGGAGTGGACACGGTAATCGCCCGGGCGCTCTTGCCGGTCTCAAGCCATGCCCTGTTTGCCGTCATTATGGGGTTTTATTTTGGCAAAGCCAAATTTGCCGGCCGAAAGCGCCGCTATTATTTATGGGCGTCGTTTTTGCTGCCGTTTTTCCTTCACGGCGTTTACGACTGGATTCTGCTCGCCCAAAAGCAGTGGGGGTATTACATGGGGCCGTTCATGCTCATCTTATGGTGGGTGGCGTTGCGCAAAGTGAAACAAGCGAAAGAATCCGTCCGCGTTGAGAAGATGCCATCCGTGAAAAGCCAGGCGTAACATGCTTGGCTTTTTTTGTTTTTTCTGCATAAAAAGGAGAAGTTGAAGAAAAATAGGGGTAAAAACGGCGATGGTTGACGGGAGGTTTGCATATGACAAGGAAATTGGTCATGCTCATGTTGATCGGCCTGATGACATGGATGCATCCGGCCGGCCATGCGGCTGCTTTTTCCCCGCAGGTGATTCAGCGTGGCGCGGTTGGCGACGATGTCATTGAATTGCAGGCGCGGCTGCAGTATCTCGGCTTTTACAACGGAAAGATTGACGGCGTGTTCGGCTGGCGCACGTATTGGGCGCTGCGCAACTTTCAATACGAATACGGGCTGCCGGTCGATGGTCTGGCCGGCGCCGAGACGAAACGAAAGCTCGTGAACGCATCGAAATATTACGAGTCGTTTGTGAAAGAGCAAATCCGTCAAGGAAACGAGTTCACCCATTACGGCGGCATTCCGCTCAGCCAGCAGGTGAAAAAGCGCGGCGGAGGCGGCAGGCGAACGGTGAAAACGACAGCATCCAATGTGCCGAAAGGGTTTTCGCAAAATGACATTCGACTCATGGCGAATGCTGTCTACGGCGAGGCGCGCGGTGAGCCGTACATCGGGCAAGTAGCCGTCGCGGCCGTCATTTTGAATCGGCTCGAACACCCGTCGTTTCCGGACACGGTTGCCGGGGTGATCTTTCAGCCTGGGGCGTTCACCGCAGTGGCCGATGGACAAATTTGGCTGACGCCGAACGAAACGGCGAAAAAAGCGGTGCTCGATGCCATCAACGGCTGGGACCCGACCGGCGGGGCCATTTACTACTTTAATCCGGCGACGGCGACAAGCGCTTGGATTTGGAGCCGGCCGCAAATCAAACGGATTGGAAACCATATTTTCTGCAAATAAAGGAGGGGGACGAGATGGTGCGAAACTTACTGATTGCAGCGCTTGTCGTCGCTGTCGTCGGCACTGGTTACTGGGGCTACCGCGAGCATCAAGAGAAAAATGCGATCTTGATTCAGGCGGAGAACAACTATCAGCGCGCCTTTCACGATCTGGCCAATCAAATTGACTTGCTTCACGATAAACTGGGCGCCACGCTGGCGATGAACTCGCATGCGTCATTGTCGCCGGCGCTCGCTGAAATATGGAAAATTGCCTCGGAAGCCCATTCCGATGTCGGCCAGCTGCCGCTGTCGCTTTTGCCGTTTAACAAAACGCAAGAATTTTTGTCGCAAATCGGTGAATTCACCTACCGGACCGCAGTGCGTGATTTGCAAGAGGAGCCGTTGACAAAAGAAGAGTATAAGACGCTGCAAGGGCTGTATAAAAGTGCCGGGGCGATCCGCCAAGAGCTGCGCAATGTGCAGCATTTAGTCTTGGAAAACAATTTGCGCTGGATGGACGTCGAACTGGCGCTGGCAACGAACGATCAAAAAGAAGACAACATCATCATTGACGGCTTCAAAGCGGTCGAAAAAAATGTTGATACGTTCTCAAGTTCGTCCGAGTTTGGTCCGTCATTCATCGGCCTGGCCAACGAGGAAAAAGGGTTCGTCCGCGCGAAGGGCCGCCCGGTTTCCAAAGATGAAGCAAAGCGGATCGCACGCGATTTTCTCGGCTTGAAAGGAACGGAGAAGATCAAGGTGACGGAAAGCGGCAAAGGGGCCGACGAACGCTTTTACAGTTTGACGATTCACGATCCGAAAACAAAAGGCGATATTTACATGGATATAACGAAAAACGGCGGCTATCCGATTTGGGTGTTAAACAGCCGGCCGGTTGGCAAACCGACGATCAGCCTGCATGAGGCGACCAACCGCGGAATGGCGTTTTTGAAGCGGCACAAATTCACCGGGTTTGAGCTGTATGACAGCACACAGTACGATAACGTCGCCGTGCTCACGTTTGTGAAAAGCGAAAACGGCGTCCGCATCTACCCGGAAGCGATCCAAATGAAAGTGGCGCTTGACAACGGCCATGTCGTCGGCTTTACGGCGCGCGACTATTTGTCGTCGTCCATCCCGCGCCCGCTGCCGAAACCGGCGATCACTGCCGAAGAAGTGAAGAAAAAGTTGAATCCGCATCTAAAGGTAATGGAACAGCGCCAGGCGGTCATTATGAACGACTTGCAAAAGCCAGTGCTTTGCTACGAGTTTTTAGGGACGCTCGGTGATGATACGTATCAGCTGTTTATGAACGCGTCAACCGGCATAGAGGAAAAAGTGGAAAAGCTTGAAAGCGTCGAACCGAATTACGAATGAAAACAGAGGGAGGCCTGAAACAAGGCTTCCTTTTTGTTTCCGTCCGCCTCAAGCGCCCACTCTGTGGTATAATGATCGTACAAAAACGGCATCCAGCTGAAAAGGGGAAGCGGAAACATGATGATCAAAATTGGGGATCCGATTCGGCTTGAGCCGCTTGATGGCTCGGCACGCCAATACCGAAGCAAAGTGCTTGCCGTCGACGGCGGGGCGATCCATATTGGCTACCCCGTTGACGAGCAGACGGGAAAAACAGTGTATTTGTTAAACGGGATGCAGTTTAAGGCAAGTTTTGTCAGCCAAGAAGGAACGTTATACATGTTTGACACCGAGGTAAAAGGGAAAGTGCATGATCCGTTGCCAATGGTGGTCTTGGATTACCGAGGCGACGAATATGTCATCCGCATTCAGCGCCGCCGCTATGTGCGGGTGAGAGCGAATGTTGACGCTGCCGTCCACCCGCTTGGTGGAGGCGAGTTTGCCCCGTTTGTGACGATGACAGCCGATATTAGCGCAGGCGGGGCCGTTCTTTACATTCCGATGACGCACGCGCCGCTTCTGCGCCCCGGCATGTCAGTCGAGCTTTGGCTCGTGCTGACGATGCGCTCCGGCGACTGTCATTATGTGCGCACGAAGGCGACGGTCGTCCGCATGGCTGTCGACGAGCACAGCGGGGCGAGAATGGCGGTCGAGTTTGCCGGCCTCGCCTCGCAAGATCGCGTCCGGCTCATCCGCCACAACTTCGAACGGCAGCTTGAAGAGAAGGGAATAAATAAGGAGACGGCGTGGAATACTGCTAGAAAAAACGGAAGGCGGGGTTGTTCGCCATGAAGCGGATCGAAGAGCTGTTATGGAAGCTTGTCGCGATTCAGGCGATTTGTCTGCTCATCGCCCAATGGCTTGTTCTGTACACGCCGGCGGCGCTTTATATCGGCAAAGTATATGAGTATGAGGGAGTCGCCAAGCCGACAAAAACAGAAACGATCGAAACGGCCGTCGACCGCTGACGGCGGATATGGTACAATGAACATGAGAATATGCAGGAGTTTCCTGCATTTTTCTTTGTGCCCTGATCAAATGATTTAGACAAAGCAGGAGGAACTATGAAACAACGGATTAACATCGCCATTGACGGACCTGCGGCAGCCGGAAAAAGCACGGTTGCCAAACTGATCGCCCGACGCCTCTCCTACGTGTATATTGATACGGGCGCGATGTACCGCGCGCTGACGTACCGGGCGCTCCAATGCGGCGTCGATGTCCATGATGAGCAAGCACTCTTGTCGCTCCTTCGCCATACGCATATTGAACTGCAGCCTTCGCCGCAAGGGCAGCTCGTGTTTGTCAACGGCGAAGACGTCACGGACATCATTCGCGGCGAGGCGGTGACGAATGCGGTGTCGTTCGTCGCCCAGCATCCGCTGGTGCGCGAGGAGATGGTCGCCCGCCAGCGCGCCATGGCCAAAGGCGGCGGCGTCGTCATGGATGGGCGCGACATCGGAACGAACGTGCTGCCGAATGCCGAGGTGAAAATTTTCTTAAAAGCTTCGGTTGAGGAGCGGGCGCGGCGCCGGCATGAGGAAAACATCGCCCGCGGCTTTCCGTCCGACTTTGAAACGTTGAAAGAAGAGATCGCCCGCCGCGACCGCCTTGACTCGGAGCGGGAAACGGCGCCGCTGCGCAAGGCGCCGGATGCCGTGGAAATCGACACGACGTCGTTGTCGGTCGAAGAAGTGGCGGCGCGCATTATGGAAGTTGTCAATGAAAGGATTGGATGACGGTGGATTTTTATTCCTTCGCCAAAGGAATCGTCAAAGGAGTGCTCACCCCTTTGTACCGCATTCAAACGATCGGGGTTGACCGCTTTCCAAAAGAAGGCGCGGTGCTTCTTTGCGCCAACCATATCAGCAACCTAGATCCGCCGGTCGTCGGCATTACGGCGCCGCGGCCGATTCGGTTTATGGCGAAAGAAGAATTGTTTCGCGTTCCGGTGGTGAAAACGCTCGTCAAAAACTTGCACGCGTTTCCCGTAAAGCGCGGCATGAACGACCGCCAGGCGTTGCGCATAGGGCTTGAGGTGCTGAAACAAGGCGAAGTGCTCGGCATTTTTCCCGAGGGGACGCGCAGCAAAGATGGCCGGCTGAAAAAGGCGCTGCCCGGCGTCGGCTTTTTCGCTTTGCGCACCGATGCGGCTGTCGTTCCATGTGCGATCATTGGCCCGTACCGGCCGTTTGTGCCGCTCAAAGTCGTGTACGGGGCGCCGATTGATATGGCGCCGCTGCGCGCGCGGAAGGCGAGCCCGGAGGAGGCGGCCGACTACATTATGGATCATATCCGCCAACTGCTTGAACAACATCAGTAAGCATTATAGTACATTTTGATTGAGAAAATATGGTATACTAATTAGAAAAGCGTCCTTATTTTGCCGACAGCCGGCCGCGGCCTCGGCGCGAGTCGCGCTTTTGGCAGGATCGCCAGTCGATGAAGGAGGGGTTTTTACGATGACAGAAGAAATGAATGTGCAAGTGAATGTGTATGGAGTGGGCGATATCGTCCGCGGCAAAGTGGTGAAGCTTGAGGACAAGCAAGTGCTTGTCGAAGTCGAAAACAGCAAGCAAAATGGCATCATCCCAATCAGCGAGCTGTCGAATTTGCATATCGAGAAGCCGAGCGATGCCGTTGCTGTTGGGGATGAAGTGACGGCGAAAGTCAAAAAAGTGGAAGAAGGCAAAGACGGGGAAGAAGGGCTGCTCATTTTATCGAAAAAGGCAGTCGATGCCGAGCGGGCGTGGGAAGAGCTTGAGCGCAAGTTCGCAAACGGCGAGGCGTTCGAAACGGTCATCAAAGACATCGTCAAAGGCGGGCTTGTCGCCGATGTCGGCGTGCGCGGCTTCATTCCGGCGTCGCTTGTTGAACCGCACTATGTTGAAGATTTTTCCGATTACAAAGGAAAAACGCTCGCCGTCAAAGTGGTGGAGCTTGACCGCGAGAAAAACCGCGTCATTTTGTCACACCGCGCTGTTGTTGAGGAAGAGCAAGAGCGGCAGCAGAAAGAGCTGCTTTCCCGCATTGAGCCGGGCCAAGTGCTCGAGGGCGTCGTCCGCCGCATTGCCGATTTCGGCGTCTTTGTCGATGTCGGCGGGTTTGATGGGCTCGTACATATTTCCCAGCTTTCCCATACGCGTGTCGCCCATCCGTCCGAGGTGGTGAAAGAAGGCGATGCGGTGAAAGTGAAAGTGCTGGCCGTCGACCCGGAGAACGGGCGTCTGTCATTGTCCATCAAAGAGGCGCTTCCGGGTCCGTGGGAAGGCATCAGCGAAAAAGTGAAGCCGGGCGATGTCGTCACCGGGACTGTGAAGCGGCTTGCTTCATTTGGCGCGTTTGTGGAGATTTTCCCGGGCGTCGAAGGATTGGTCCACGTATCGCAAATTGCCAACCGCCGCATCGGTTCGCCGCATGAAGTGCTGAAAGAAGGCGATGAAGTGAAAGCGAAAGTGCTCGATGTCAACGAGGCCGAGCACCGCATTTCCTTAAGCATCCGCGCGCTGCTTGAGGAAGAAACGGCCGCTCCGGCGGAAGATTACAGCCAGTATACGAAAACGGCGGAATCGCGCGGCTTCCAGCTCGGCGAAGTGATCGGCGAGCAGTTGAAAAAATTGAAATAACCTAAGTGTAAAAAAAGGGTGTCCGAGAAAGGCCGGAACACCCTTTTCTTATTATGATCGCGTATAGCGAGGTTTTCCACAGGCGGCGCGTTGTTACTGCCCGTTCCGTTCGCGCGCTTCTTCCGGCGTATCAAGCCGGGCTGCGCCTTTGTAGGCGAATGACTGGTCGCGGTCGGACTCGACGCGCCGCGATTGTTTCAGCTTTTTCTCCTGACGGTCTTTTCCCATACACCCCGCTCCTTTCTTGATGAATATCATTTTTACTATGACCGGGCGTTCTTTTTTCTATGCATGAATGAACGGCCATAAAAGATGACATAATGGACATAATAAGGGGTGGAAAAGATGGAAGGGACTTATTTTTATCTCTTTTTTTGGTTCATATGGATTGTCGCCACCTTTTTGATGAAAAAGACGGGCGAACGGACGAGGCTGGCGGCGTTCGCTCTTGTGATGATCAGTTCCGCGTCGTTGACGGTGGAAATCGGTGTTGTCCGCGCCACGTTGGCGTTTTTCGTTCTTTTTTTATGTTCATGTTATGCGGCCATCGAGCGGCGGCCATGCCGCCTTCCGTTTCTGGCGCTGTCGGCGTCCGGCTTGGCGTTTGCCTATGCCGCCTTCCGCCTGCTTGCCTTGTTTGATCCGGTTTGGATTTGGCTTGACGGCCAGTGGATGCTCGCTTGGTGGCTCGTTATCGTCAGCAGTTTGTTTCATCGCCGCTTTGCCGCCCGTCTTCTTTGTCTGGCGTTTGGCGGCTGCCAAGGGGAAGCGGTATACGCCATGGCCATTCACCGCATGGCGCCCGACTATGTGCTCGGTTCGTTCTCGTTTTTCGACGCGGCGGCGATCAGCGCGTCGTGTTTGCTTATTTGGGAAATGATCCGCTTCCTGTCGCTTCAGCTCGAGGAAAAACGGCCTGTAAGGAGGGCGAGACAGTCGTGAACGAATATACGTTTCCCATTTTATACGGTGTCGCTGTCGGAGTGCTGACCCGCCTTTATTTGTTGCGCACCGATTACCGGCAGTATCCGACATACTTGCACGGGCGGACGATCCATATCGCATTGGGGGTGATCGCTGCCGGTCTAGGGACGGTCGCCGTGCCGGCGATCATGGAAAAGGAGTTTGCCGCCATCACGTTTTTGGCGTTGGCCGCCTCACAGTTTCGCGATGTGCGCAACATGGAGCGCAACACGTTGAACGAGCTTGACCAGTATGAATTAGTGCCGCGCGGAAAAACATACATTGAAGGCATTGCGATTGTGTTTGAAGGGCGGAACTATTTGGTCATTTTCGTTTCGTTTTTATCGACTCTTTTTTATTTAGTGTGGAACGTTTGGGCGGCGCTCGCGGCCAGCGCCATCGGCATGATGGTGGCGCGGCGATTTATGAGCGGGAGCCGGTTGAAAGATATCGCCGATGTGAAATATGTCAAACCCCATTTTGAGGGGGCAGGGCTGTATGTGGACAACATTTACATTATGAATATCGGCTTGCCGGCGCGGAGGGAAGAAATTTTGCGCTACGGGATGGGGTTTATTTTGACGCCGAAAAACTTCAACGCCCGAACAACGATCGCCAACCTTGGGCAGCGGCAGGCAATTTTGCACGATGTGTCGACGGCGCTCGGCATTTACCGCGACTCCGGGACGCCGGCGCTCGTGCCGCTCGCCAAACGTGATTTAAACGACGGGCGCGTCGGCATTTTCATTTTGCCGCAAGTGGAGGATATCGAGAAGGCGAAAGCGGTCATTGAGAATGTTCCGGTGTTGGAGAGCGCGATCCGCATGCCGGGCGAGCGGCGTTGGAAACGGAGAGGGGGCAGCGGTGATGACGCATGAAAAAATGATTTTGGCGGTCATTACGATCAACGGTGAAGCCGTCGCTGGGGGTGCGCCGATCTTTGTTTGCCGCACGAAGGAGGAGATGGAGCGAATCGCCGCCAATTTGGAGGCGATTTTGGACGGCATCGCCCATGAGCTCAGCGACGGGCTGCTTGTGATCGTCAAGCATTAGGCGGTTGTTGGGTGTTTCACTTTTTGATAAAATAAAGCAGTTGCAGCACGTTTTGGTTCATCGCCCAGCGCCTTCCCCGCTTTTCAAGCCGGGTGGGCGGCAAAGGCGCGGATCGCCCAAGCGTGCTTGGCAGGGATGGATGTCTGGTCTGGAAAAAGGCGCCTCTTCAAGAGCAAACGAAATAAAAATGAGGATCAAAAGGGTGGTAGCATGGCAAATCCAGTTGTAGCGATTGTCGGCCGTCCGAATGTGGGGAAATCAACGATTTTCAACCGCATTGTCGGAGAGCGCATTTCCATTGTGGAAGACGTGCCTGGGGTGACGCGCGACCGCATTTACAGCAGAGCCGAATGGCTGAACCATACATTTTACTTAATCGACACCGGCGGCATCGACATCGGCGATGAGCCGCTGCTTGTGCAAATTCGCCAACAGGCGGAAATCGCCATCGATGAGGCGGATGTTATCATCTTTATGACGAACGGCCGCGACGGTGTGACTGCGGCTGATGAAGAGGTGGCCAAGCTGCTCCGCCGGTCGAACAAGCCGGTCGTGCTAGCCGTGAACAAAATCGACAATCCGGAAATGCGTGATTTGATTTACGACTTTTACGCGCTTGGATTCGGGGAGCCGTATCCGATTTCCGGGGCGCACGGGACGGGGCTTGGCGATTTGCTTGACGCCGTCGTCCGCCATTTTCCAAAAAGGGCCGCCGAAGAGTATGAAGAGGACGTGATTAAGTTTTGCCTCATCGGCCGTCCGAATGTAGGCAAATCGTCGCTTGTCAACGCCATCTTAGGGGAAGAGCGGGTCATTGTCAGCGACATTGCCGGGACGACAAGGGATGCGGTGGACACGTCGTTTGTGCGTGAAGGGCAGGAATATGTTATTATTGATACGGCAGGAATGCGCAAACGCGGAAAAATTTACGAAAGCACGGAAAAATACAGCGTGCTGCGCGC
The DNA here is from genome assembly GCF_038593135.1 of Geobacillus sp. FSL K6-0789. Classification (NCBI taxonomy): domain Bacteria; kingdom Bacillati; phylum Bacillota; class Bacilli; order Caryophanales; family Anoxybacillaceae; genus Geobacillus; species Geobacillus sp. FSL K6-0789. The sequence goes on along the minus strand of NZ_CP151966.1, from coordinate 1,913,009 downwards.
GTTGCGGGCCATTGAACGGTCGGATGTCGTTCTTGTCGTGCTAAACGCCGAAGAAGGCATTCTCGAGCAAGATAAAAAAATCGCTGGCTATGCGCATGAAGCCGGGCGCGGGGTGATTCTCGTCGTCAACAAATGGGACGCCATCGAAAAGGATGACAAAACGATGGCTGAATTTGAGCGGAAGATTCGCGACCACTTCCCATTTTTGGACTATGCCCCGATTTTATTTGTGTCGGCGAAGACGAAACAGCGGCTCCATAAGTTGCTGCCGCTCGTGCAGCTTGTCAGCGACAACCATGCGATGCGCGTTCAGACGAACGTGCTCAATGAAGTCATTATGGATGCGGTGGCGATGAACCCGACGCCGACGCATAACGGCAAGCGCTTGAAAATTTATTATATGACGCAAGTCGCCGTCAAGCCGCCGACGTTCGTCGCCTTTGTCAACGATCCGGAATTGATGCACTTTTCGTACGAACGATTTTTGGAAAACCGCATCCGCGATGCGTTTGGCTTCGAGGGTACACCGATCAAAATCATCGCCCGCCCGCGGAAATAAGAAAAGCGGAAGGCTGCGACAATCGGATAAAGGAAGTGGGAAACGATGGAGAACATTGCTGTATTGGGCGCAGGAAGCTGGGGGACGGCGCTGGCGCTCGTTCTGGCTGACAACGGGCACCGCGTTCGGCTTTGGGGGCAGCGGGCTGAACAGATCGAGGAAATCAACCAACGGCGGACGAATGAAAAATATTTGCCGGGCGTCCGCCTGCCGGAAGCGATCATCGGTTATCATGATCTTTGCGCTGCGCTCGACGGCGTGTCCGTAACGGTGCTCGCTGTGCCGACAAAGGCGATCCGCGGCGTGCTGCAAAAAGCGCGCGCGTGCCTGGCGGCGCCGGTCACCGTGGTCGCCGTCAGCAAAGGCATCGAGCCGGGGACGCACAAGCGCGTATCGGAAATTGTCGCTGAGGAAATGGGCGAATGGCTGGAAGACGTTGTCGTTCTTTCGGGGCCGAGCCATGCGGAAGAAGTGGTGCTCCGCCATCCGACGACGGTGGCGGTGTCATCGCCGAATATGGAGGCGGCGCAGCGCATTCAAGATCTATTTATGAACCATCACTATTTCCGCGTGTATACGAACCCGGATTTAGTCGGTGTCGAAGTCGGCGGGGCGCTGAAAAACATCATCGCCTTGGCCGCCGGCATCAGCGACGGGCTCGGCTACGGGGATAATGCGAAAGCAGCCCTCATCGCAAGAGGGTTGGCCGAGATTGCCCGGCTCGGCTGTGCGCTTGGCGCCAACCCGCTCACCTTTTCCGGGCTGGCCGGAGTCGGCGACTTGATTGTCACGTGCACAAGCACCCATTCCCGCAACTGGCGGGCCGGTTATATGCTTGGCCAAGGAAAAAAACTTGACGAGGTGCTCGAAAGCATGGGGATGGTTGTCGAAGGGGTGCGGACGACAAAAGCGGCGTACGAGCTGGCGGGAGAACTCGGCGTCAAAATGCCGATTACCGAGGCGCTCTATGAAGTCTTGTTCGAAGGGAAAGAGCCGAAAGAAGCAGTCGATTCGCTCATGGCGCGCGGAAAAAAGCAGGAAATGGACGATGTCATAAACATTTTTGCCGAGCCGTAACGCTGAAAATAGGCGGATGGCGGTACAAGTCGTCCCTGTTTTGCATACAATATGACGAACCATCATCGGCTTGAGCTTCCGGAAGGGTATAAGGTGATGCTGAAGTAAAGAAAGCCCCGCTTTACTTCAGCTTTTTTTATGGCGATGATATAATAGTTGTCGAAAAAAGGAGGAACACGTATGTCACCGGCTTTAGCGAAAATGTGGATCGCCATCGCCTCAATGGTGTTCATGTTTATTTCCGTCGGTTTCATTTATTTGAGCCGCTACAAGCTCAAGATTCGCTGGCTTCGCTTTTTGCTGGCGGTTATCGCTTACGTCCTGTTGATTCTCGCTGGCATCATCATTATTTTTGTCGTGTTCAGCGGACCGACGCAGCAATAGGCAAAGGATGGAGGAACTATGAAATGGATTGCTCGCTTTCTTTTAGCCTGTTTGTTTCTCGTGCCGCTTTCCGGCTGCTTGTATTCGCAAGAGCGGCTTAAGCAAAACCAAATTCCATACAAAGACCAAGTGGCGGCCGTCCAATCGGCGGTTGACGAATACCGGAAGGCGACCGGCGGATTGCTGCCGATCAAGACGCGCGACATGAAAACACCGATGTATTTAAAATATCCGGTTGACTTTCAAAAGCTCGTTCCCCGCTACATGCAGGAACCGCCGGGAAACGCCTATGAAAGCGGGGGTGTTTTCCAGTATATGATCATCGATGCGGAAACGAACCCGACGGTCAAGCTTCTTGACCTGCGTCTGGCTGAGCGCATCCGCGATTTGAAGCTGCGGCTTTCGATGTATACGGATCGGCACGGTTATCCGCCATTTCAAGATGTCGTCGCACCGGGCGTATTTACGCTCGATTACAAAAAGCTCGGCTATAAAGAGCCGCCTTATGTCGTCAGCCCGTTTTCCGGCAACAACTTGCCGTTTGTCATCGACGGGAATGGAGAAATTTACATTGACTACCGTTCTGATTTGTATGCGGCGTTGAAAAAATATCCGCATCACTACAAGCCGGGTGACGATATTCGCCCGATTTTGACCGACCATTCGCTGTTCGTGCCGGCGTACTCCCTTCCGTACACGATCGACGCCAAGACGAACGAGCCGATTTTTTTCACGAAATGAGTCATCATCCCTTCTCTGGAAAAATACATTCTAGAGAAGGGATTTTTATTTATGGCTTTTAGTCATAACCGAATCGGACAACATCATATGCATATAGTGTCCGACTATGCTAGCTCATTCCAATGTTTCTTATAACGACCGAAAGACTGGAGGGGAGTCATTTGGAAAAGGTCGATATTTTTAAAGATATCGCCGAGCGGACCGGCGGCGACATTTACTTAGGGGTCGTCGGTGCTGTCCGCACCGGGAAATCGACGTTTATTAAGCGGTTTATGGAGCTTGTCGTCATTCCGAACATTCAAAACGAAGCCGACAAGGCGCGCGCCCAGGACGAACTGCCGCAAAGCGCCGCGGGCAAAACGATCATGACGACGGAGCCAAAGTTCGTGCCCAACCAGGCGGTGACGGTGAAAGTCGACGAGGGGCTTGAAGTCAACATCCGTCTTGTCGACTGCGTCGGCTATGCTGTTTCCGGCGCGAAAGGGTACGAAGACGAAAACGGGCCGCGGATGATCCACACGCCTTGGTATGAAGAGCCGATCCCGTTCCAAGAGGCGGCGGAAATCGGGACAAGAAAAGTCATCCAAGAACATTCGACGATCGGGGTCGTCATCACAACGGACGGCACGATCGGGGAAATTCCGCGCCAAGCCTATGTAGAAGCGGAAGAACGGGTCATTAGCGAGCTCAAAGAAGTCGGAAAGCCGTTCATTATGATCGTCAACACCGTTCGGCCGCACCATCCGGAAACCGAGGCGCTTCGCCGCGAACTCGCCGAAAAGTACGACATTCCGGTGCTCGCCATGAGTGTGGAAAGCATGCGCGAAGCCGACGTGTATAACGTGCTTCGTGAAGCATTATATGAATTCCCGGTGCTTGAAGTGAACGTCAACTTGCCGAGCTGGGTGATGGTGCTGCGCGAAGATCATTGGCTGCGCGAAAGCTATCAAGAAGCGGTGCGCGACACCGTCAAAGACATCAAACGGCTGCGCGACGTCGACCAGGTTGTGCAGCAGTTTGCCGAGTACGATTTCATCGAAAAAGCGGCGCTTGCCGGCATCGAAATGGGGCAAGGGATCGCCGAAATTGACTTGTATGCACCGGATGAGTTGTACGATCAAATTTTAAAAGAAATCGTCGGCGTCGAGATTCGCGGCAAAGACCATCTGCTTCAGCTCATGCAAGACTTCGCCCATGCGAAAGCGGAATATGACCAAATCGCCGACGCGCTGAAAATGGTCAAACAAACCGGCTACGGCATCGCTGCGCCCGCTTTGTCTGACATGAGTCTTGACGAACCGGAAATCATCCGCCAAGGGTCGCGCTTTGGCGTCCGCCTCAAGGCGGTGGCTCCATCAATCCATATGATCAAAGTCGACGTCGAATCCGAATTTTCTCCCATTATTGGAACGGAAAAACAGAGCGAAGAGCTTGTCCGCTATTTGATGCAAGATTTTGAAGACGATCCGCTGTCGATTTGGAACTCCGACATTTTCGGCCGTTCGCTCAGCTCGATCGTCCGCGAAGGCATTCAGGCGAAACTCGCGCTCATGCCGGAAAACGCCCGCTACAAGCTGAAAGAAACGCTTGAACGCATCATCAACGAAGGCTCCGGCGGCCTCATCGCGATTATTTTATAGAAAAGCGGCGGCGAGCCGGAGCTAGACAATAAGAAAAGCGGAGGCGTCGAGATTTGCTCCCCCGGTCGGGGGCTTTTTTTTGTTTTTTTTGAATCATGGATCTTTCACGGGGGAAAAATCGTTGAAACCCTTGAGAAATAAGGATTGGCACTTGATTATGCGCATGGCGTTATGGTAATCTTTTATCTGAAATCGTTGTTTTGGTGAAATATGCCTAAAATTGGCCGCTTTGGCGAAAAAAATGTTGAATTATCGCGATAAATTGGTTAAGATTAGACATGTCACTGCATCTTGGCGGAATCAAGGCAGTTCCGCCTAAAAGCGGCGGGCGGCGCTGAACGGTCAAGGGGACGCTTCCATCGGCGGCACGGGCGCATGTTCTGTCAGTCTTTCTGAACGAAGGCAGAATCATTGGCTGCACCGGTGCGACGCCTTTCATGCGCCGGCCTTTTCGCCGCCGAAGCCGTCAACGTCTATGTATAGAAAAGCAGAAAAGTGTGCACAAATGGTAGTAAACAAGAACAGCTCCTTGGGAGGAGGTGAATGACATGAACAAGACGGAATTGATCAACGCGGTAGCCGAAACAAGCGGTCTTTCCAAAAAAGATGCAACAAAAGCCGTTGATGCGGTATTTGACTCGATTACAGAAGCGTTGCGAAAAGGCGATAAAGTGCAATTAATCGGCTTTGGGAACTTTGAAGTGCGCGAGCGCGCTGCCCGGAAAGGACGCAACCCGCAAACGGGCGAAGAAATGGAAATTCCGGCGAGCAAAGTTCCTGCATTCAAACCGGGTAAAGCGTTAAAAGATGCCGTAAAATAAGCCTACATAGCTGAGGCAGGAGCTAGGAGGAAAGGGCTGGTGTTGCACCGCCCTTCTTTTTTGTTTTTTTTTGCTCTCTATGTTAGAATCGGATTACATGCAGTTTTTCTAATGCAGGAGGATGTTGTTTGCATGCCGGAGATCAATTTTGCGCAAATTGAATATGCAGTCCGCTTGATTTTGGAAGCGATTGGGGAAGACCCAAACCGTGAGGGGCTTGTCGACACGCCGAAACGAGTGGCGAAAATGTACGCCGAGGTGTTCGCCGGACTGCACGAAGACCCCAAGGAGCATTTTCAAACCGTATTCAGCGAGGAACATGAGGAGCTTGTGCTCGTTAAAGATATTCCGTTTTACTCGATGTGCGAGCACCATTTAGTGCCGTTTTTCGGCGTTGCCCACGTCGCCTACATCCCACGGGAAGGAAAAGTAACCGGGCTAAGCAAGCTCGCCCGGGCGGTCGAAGCGGTGGCGCGCCGCCCGCAGCTACAGGAGCGCATTACGGCGACAGTCGCCGATTCGATCGTCGAAGCGCTCGAACCGCACGGGGTGATGGTCGTCGTCGAGGCGGAACATATGTGCATGACGATGCGCGGCGTGAAAAAGCCGGGGGCGAAAACGGTGACAACGGCAGTGCGCGGCGTGTTTGAAACGGATGTTGCCGCCCGTTCGGAAGTGCTTTCGCTCATTAAAGCATAAGGAGGGGGAAAGGATGTATACGAACAGCGACTTTGTTGTCATTAAAGCGCTTGAAGACGGAGTGAACGTCATTGGATTGACGCGCGGGGCGGATACACGGTTCCATCACTCGGAAAAGCTCGATAAAGGCGAAGTGTTGATCGCCCAGTTTACAGAGCACACGTCGGCGATTAAAGTGAGAGGCAAGGCGTATATTCAAACGCGCCATGGCGTCATTGAGTCGGAAGGGAAAAAGTAAGTTGGCAAATGTCTAGCAAACTAGAGCGTTTTCGACAAAATTATGTTATAATGAGTCCGTTATGGTGGTGCGGATATTTTCGGGGACAAGGGTGGTTCATGTGGATGACATCACGGTGAAATTGGCGTCATTGAAAGAACAAATTGAGCAGCTGCTCCATCACCCATATTTGCGCGAGCATTTGCCGGCGCCGGCGATCGATGAAGATCGCCTGCTGCTCTCGCTGTCAATGCTCGATGGCGCTTCAACGGCGCCGAGTGAGGCGGAGCGGTGCATCATCGCCATGATGCTCATGCAGATCGCCCTTGATACCCACGATGAGGTGACAGATGACGGCGGCGACTTGCGGGCGCGGCAGCTTGTCGTCCTGGCCGGCGACTTGTACAGCGGGCTGTACTATGAGTTGTTGGCGCGTTCGGGCGAAACGGCGCTCATCCGCTCGTTCGCCGAGGCGGTCCGCGATATTAACGAGCAAAAAGTGCGGCTTTACGAAAAAAAAGTAGAGCGGATCGAGTCGTTGTTTGCGGCGGTCGGCACGATCGAATCGGCGTTGCTTGTCAAGCTCGCCGACCGCATGGCGGCGCCGCAGTGGGGGCAGTTTGCCTATTCGTATTTGCTGATGCGGCGTCTGCTGCTCGAGCAGGAAGCGTTCATCCGCACGGGAGCTTCGGTGCTCTTTGAGCAAATGGCGCAAATCGCGTTCCCGCGCGCGAAAACGTTGACGAAAGAGCAAAAGCGGCATTTGCTCCGCTTTTGCCGCCGCTATATCGACGGCTGCCGGGAGGCGCTGTTTGCGGCGAAACTGCCGGTCAACGGCCTGCTGCAGCTCCGCGTGGCCGAGCTTTCCGGCGGGTTTCAAGCCATCGCCAAAAAGACGGTGGAAGAAGGGTAGAACGATGCATCAATCGAAAGAAGAGCGAGTCCATCGCGTATTTGAAAACATTTCTGCGCATTATGACCGGATGAACTCCGTCATCAGCTTCCGCCGCCACTTGAAGTGGCGCAAAGACGTGATGCGGCGGATGAATGTGCAAAAAGGCAAAAAAGCGCTCGATGTGTGCTGTGGGACGGCTGACTGGACGATCGCCTTGGCGGAGGCGGTCGGTCCGGAAGGGAAAGTGTACGGCCTTGATTTCAGCGAAAACATGCTGAAAGTCGGCGAACAGAAGGTAAAAGCGCGCGGGTTGCATAATGTGAAGCTCATTCACGGCAATGCGATGCAGCTGCCGTTTCCTGACAATTCGTTCGATTATGTGACGATCGGCTTCGGTTTGCGCAACGTCCCTGACTATATGACCGTGCTTAAGGAAATGCACCGGGTGACGAAGCCGGGCGGCATAACCGTCTGCCTGGAAACGTCGCAGCCGACGCTGTTCGGGTTTCGCCAGCTTTACTATTTTTACTTCCGGTTTATTATGCCGCTATTTGGCAAGCTGCTGGCGAAAAGCTATGAGGAGTACTCGTGGCTGCAGGAATCGGCGCGCGAGTTTCCGGGGCGGGACGAGCTGGCCGAGATGTTCCGCGCCGCCGGTTTTGTCGATGTCGAGGTCAAACCGTACACGTTTGGCGTGGCGGCGATGCACTTGGGCTATAAACGGTGAGTTAAGGTGAACAACATGAAGTTAAAGGCGATGTATTCGTTTTTAAGCGATGATTTAGCGGCGGTCGAAGAGGAGCTTGAGCGGGCGGTTCAGTCGGAATACGGGCCGCTTGGGGAAGCGGCGCTCCATCTGTTGCAGGCGGGCGGAAAGCGGATCCGTCCCGTTTTTGTCTTGCTTGCCGCCCGCTTCGGCCAATATGACCTTGAGCGGATGAAGCATGTTGCCGTTGCGCTCGAGCTCATTCATATGGCTTCGCTCGTCCACGACGATGTGATCGACGACGCCGATTTGCGCCGCGGCCGGCCGACGATCAAGGCGAAATGGAGCAACCGGTTCGCCATGTACACAGGGGATTATTTGTTTGCCCGCTCGCTCGAACGGATGGCGGAGCTCGGCAACCCGCGCGCCCATCAAGTGTTGGCGAAAACGATCGTGGAAGTGTGCCGCGGGGAAATTGAGCAAATTAAAGACAAGTACCGGTTTGATCAGCCGCTGCGCACGTATTTGCGGCGCATCCGTCGGAAAACGGCGCTGCTCATCGCCGCGAGCTGCCAGCTTGGCGCCCTCGCTGCCGGCGCGCCGGAGCCGATTGTGAAGCGGCTGTACTGGTTCGGCCATTATGTCGGCATGTCGTTTCAAATTACCGACGACATTCTCGATTTCACTGGGACGGAGGAACAGCTCGGCAAACCGGCCGGAAGCGACTTGCTACAAGGAAACGTCACCCTTCCTGTGCTGTATGCCTTGAGCGATGAGCGGGTGAAGGCGGCCATTGCAGCTGTCGGTCCGGAAACGGACGTTGCGGAAATGGCGGCGGTCATTTCCGCCATTAAGCGGACGGACGCCATTGAGCGGTCGTATGCGTTAAGCGACCGTTACCTTGACAAGGCGCTTCACCTTCTTGACGGACTGCCGATGAATGAGGCGCGCGGCCTGTTGCGCGACCTCGCCCTTTACATCGGGAAAAGGGATTATTAACGCTTTCAAGGACGTTGTTGCTAATGGCGCGAAACAATGATACTATGGTGGTTGGGAATCCGTTTCCTAGTACATACGACAGTAGGGGGGGAGAATGAATGGCAGAACGGACATTTTTAATGGTAAAGCCAGACGGGGTTCAGCGCAATTTGATCGGCGAAATTGTTTCGCGCTTTGAGAAAAAAGGCTTCCAGCTTGTTGGCGCGAAGCTGATGCAAGTGTCGCGCGAGCTGGCTGAGCAGCACTATGCCGAACATAAAGAGCGTCCGTTTTTCGGCGAGCTTGTCGACTTTATTACATCCGGACCGGTGTTTGCGATGGTGTGGGAGGGCGAAAATGTAATCGCCGCCGCCCGGCAAATGATGGGGAAAACGAACCCGCAGGAAGCCGCACCGGGCACGATTCGCGGCGACTTCGGCTTGACGGTCGGCAAAAACGTCATTCACGGCTCCGATTCGCCGCAAAGCGCGGAACGCGAGATCAACCTGTTTTTCAAAGAAGAAGAGCTTCTCAACTATACAAAATTGTTGAACGAATGGCTCTATTAACAAAAAGACCGGCCGCCCATCGGCCGGTTTTTGCCGTTTTTGTACATTGACAGGAGAGAGGAACAGGGGAAGATGGACGATTATGCGCAATTCATTGCTAAAGTGAAGCGAAAAACCGGCATTGACTTATCGCTATATAAGGAAGCCCAGATGAGGCGGCGTTTGGCGTCGTTGTACATGAAAAAAGGGCTAAAGAGCTTTGCCGAGCTGTTTGCAGCGATGGAAAAAGACTTGTCGCTCTGGCATGAATGTCTTGATCGGATGACGATCAACGTGTCCGAGTTTTATCGCAACGCCAAACGATGGGAGGTGCTTGAACGCGTCATTTTGCCGCGGCTGTTGACGAAACATCCGCGCCCGAACGTGTGGAGCGCCGCCTGCTCAACCGGCGAGGAGCCGTACACGCTCGCGATGGTGCTCGCAAAACGATTGCCGCTTCACCGCGTGTCGGTGTTGGCGACCGACATTGATGATAATGCGCTCGCCCGCGCGCGCCTCGGCTTGTACAGCGAACGGTCGCTTGTAGAGTTGCCCGAGGAAATGAGAAAAAAGTTTTTTACGAAAGAAGGCGAGTATTATAAAATAGACGAAAGGCTGAAACAAACGGTCAAGTTTCAAAAGCACAACTTGCTCGCGGATCCGTTTCCGCGCAACATGGATTTGATCGTTTGCCGCAACGTGCTCATTTATTTCACTGAAGAGGCGAAGCGGATGCTGTATCGGAAATTTCATGATGCGCTCCGGCCCGGGGGCGTGCTGTTTGTGGGGAGCACGGAGCAAATTTTTAACCCGTCCTTATACGGTTTCGAAGTCGAGGAGACGTTTTTTTATCGGAGAAAATAGCGGGTGCCGCGCTCTTTTTTTTACAGAAACTATTTTCATTTTTCAAATTTATGATATATTTTTACATAAACGCGTTAAAGAGCTGAAGGGAGAGACAAACATGCGCTACTTGACAGCAGGGGAGTCGCACGGGCCGCAATTGACGGCGATTTTGGAAGGAGTGCCGGCTGGGCTTGAGCTGCGCGCCGAGCATATCAACAAGGAGCTGGCGCGCCGGCAAAAAGGGTATGGGCGCGGGCGGCGCATGCAAATCGAAAAGGACGTGGTGAATATCACCGCCGGCGTCCGGCACGGGAAAACGCTCGGCTCGCCGATTGCGCTGGTTGTGGAAAACCGTGATTTTAAACATTGGCAAACGATTATGGCCGTTGAACCGATCGATGATGAAACGGAGATCAAACGAAAAGTGACGCGTCCGCGCCCGGGTCATGCCGATTTAAACGGCGCCCTGAAATACGGACATCGCGATATGCGCAATGTGCTTGAACGCTCATCGGCAAGGGAAACGACGGTGCGCGTGGCGGCCGGAGCGGTGGCGAAGCGCATTTTGGAGGAAGTGGGCATCCGCGTCGCCGGGCATGTCATCGAAATCGGCGGGGTGCGCGCCGAGAAGCTTGATTACCGCTCCCTGGAGGAATTGCAAAATGTGACAGAAGAGTCGCCGGTGCGCTGTTTTGATCCGGAAGCGGGACAAAAAATGATGGAAGCGATCGATTTGGCAAAGAAAAACGGTGATTCGATCGGCGGCATCGTCGAAGTGATTGTCGAAGGCGTTCCCGCCGGGGTCGGCAGCTACGTTCATTACGACCGGAAGCTCGATGCGAAAATCGCGGCGGCGATCGTCAGCATTAACGCCTTTAAAGGCGTCGAATTCGGGATCGGGTTTGAAGCGGCGCGCCGCCCGGGAAGCGAAGTGCACGACGAAATCATTTGGAGCCCGGAACAAGGCTTTTCGCGCCGGACGAACCGGGCGGGCGGCTTTGAAGGCGGGGTGACGACGGGAATGCCGATCGTCGTGCGCGGTGTAATGAAGCCGATTCCGACGCTGTACAAACCGCTGCAAAGCGTCGACATCGACACGAAAGAACCGTTTGCGGCAAGCATCGAGCGGTCGGACAGCTGCGCTGTGCCGGCGGCGAGCGTCGTCGCCGAAGCGGTCGTCGCCTGGGAAGTGGCGGCGGCGATCGTCAGCCAGTTCGGGCAAGACCGGATCGATTTGATTAAAGAAAACATCGAGCGCGCCCGCCGCTATGCAAAGGAGTTTTAACGATGATCGAACGGACGATTGAAACGGCGACGAAGCAATACCCGCTCCTCTTAGGCGACGGAGCGGTCCGCGCGTTGCCGTGCCTGCTTCGGGCGCTCTCCTGCCCGCCGGGGACGAAGATGTTGATCATCACCGACGATGTGGTGGCGCCTCTTTATTTGGATGAAGTGCGCGCCACGCTTGCCGCTGCCGGTTATGATGTGTATGCCTACATCATTCCAAACGGCGAGGCGGCGAAGTCGTTTGACAACTATTACGCCTGCCAGACGGCGGCTCTTCAGTGCGGCCTTGACCGCCGCTCGCTCATTGTCGCGCTTGGCGGCGGCGTCGTTGGCGATTTGGCCGGATTTGTGGCCGCCACCTATATGCGCGGCATCCGCTACATTCAAATGCCGACGACGCTTTTGGCCCACGACAGCGCCGTCGGCGGCAAAGTCGCCATCAATCATCCGCTTGGCAAAAATATGATCGGCGCTTTCCACCAGCCGGAAGCGGTCGTCTATGATACCGCCTTTTTGCGCACGCTGCCTGAGCGCGAGCTCCGTTCAGGATTTGCCGAGGTGATCAAACATGCGCTCATCCGCGACCGCCGCTTTTACGACTGGCTGCGCGCAGAAATCAAGACGCTCGCCGACTTGCAGGGCGGCAAGCTCGCCTATTGCATTGAAAAGGGCATTGATATTAAGGCGTCCGTCGTGCGTGAAGATGAAAAAGAAACCGGGGTGCGCGCCCATTTGAATTTCGGCCATACGCTCGGCCATGCGCTCGAGAGCGAGCTCGGCTACGGCGTGCTGACCCATGGGGAGGCGGTGGCGGTCGGCATGCTGTTTGCCATCTTGGTCAGCGAGCGGCTTTACGGCCGGTCATTTGCCGAGCACCGCTTTGCCGAATGGTTCGCTGCGTACGGCTTTCCGGTTTCGCTCCCCGACGGGCTGGCGCCTCACCGGTTGCTCGAGAAAATGAAAGGCGACAAAAAGGCGTACGCTGGGACGGTGCGGATGGTTCTTTTGCGTGAAATCGGCGATGTGGAAGTCGTGGAACTCGAAGATGACAAGCTGCTCGCGTGGCTGTGCGAGTTTGCTGGACAGGGGGGAGAGCGATGATCCGCGGCATTCGCGGGGCGATTACAGTGGAGCGAAACGAGGCCGGAGAAATTATAGCGGCAACGGAAACGTTGCTGCGCGAAATGGTCCGCGCCAACGATGTTGCCGCCCATGACGTTTCGTTCGTGCTCATTTCCGTCACTGACGACATCACGGCTGCGTTTCCGGCTCAAGCTTTGCGCCGCCTTGACGGCTGGACGTACGTGCCTGTCATGTGCACGCGAGAAATTCCAGTGCCCGGTTCGCTGCCGCGCTGCATCCGCGTCATGATGACGGTGGAGACAGACAAACGGCAAGATGAGATTTGCCACGTCTATTTAAAGGATGCAGCCATGCTGCGGCCGGATTTGTCGTTGACAAAAAAAACAGAAATGTAATATAGTTAAAATAACTTCTTTGCCCGCCGCCGGCGGGCTGCCAGAAGCCGAGCAAGAGCTGAGAACGAGTGCAGGGTAGATGAGAATGAGCGAGTTTAGCTGAGGTGAGCATTGGTTCCCTTTCGCTTGCATCTGCCCAAAGACGATGGTCTTTGGGCGTTTTCTTTCCCCATTTTCGCCTCATAAACTCTCATTCTCCGCCCGATGAATCAGAAAGGGAGGAGAAAGGGATGTCCATTGATCGGCTAGCCGCTTTTTTAGCGGATGCTCGCCAGTTTCGCACCATCCCGATCATGCGCAAATTTTTAGCCGATGTCATCGAACCGTTGCAAGTGTTTGCCAATTTGCGCGAGGAAGCGGTGTTTCTGCTTGAAAGCAAAGACGACGAATCGCCATGGGCGCGTTATTCGTTTATCGGCGTGGCCCCATTTTTGACGCTTGAGAGCGAGACAGGAGAAACGTTTTTGATCAAAGACGAGAACGGAAATGTCCAAATGACGGCGTCGACGTTGAAAGAAGCGTTTCAAGCGGTCGAGCGGGCGCTTTGCGTTAAGCCGCTCGCCGAAGCGGCGCCGTTTACGGGCGGCGCGGTCGGCTTTTTAGGCTATGATTTCATTTCCGCCATTGAAAAGGTGCCGCGCCATCGTGCCCCCGACCTAGCCATGAAAGCCGGGCATTTTGTGTTTTGCGAGTCGCTGTTCGCTTTTGATCACGAAAAACGCGAGCTGTCTCTCATTCATTATATCCGGTTGAAGGGTCATGAAACGATGCGGGAGAAAATCGCGATATACCGAGCCGCCGAAGAACGCATCGCCGCGCTGGCAGCGAAAGCGTCGCGCCCCCGGGCCGAACAGCCGCTGCTGCCGGCCGAAGACGAGGCCGAGCGGGCCGCCTTGTTCTCGAAAGCGTCGTCCAATTACGAAAAAGAGCAATTTTTGCGTGACGTCGAGGCGGTGAAACAGTATATTGCGGCCGGCGATGTATTTCAGGCGGTGCTGTCGCAGCGGTTCTCCGTCCCGGTGCAAGCGGGTGGGTTCGCCATTTATCGCATCTTGCGCCACATCAACCCGTCGCCGTACATGTTTTATTTTCGGCTTGACGGCATTGAAATTGTCGGTAGTTCGCCGGAAAAGCTCATCCAAGTGCGCAACCGGCGCGCCGAGATCGACCCGATCGCCGGAACAAGGCGGCGCGGACGCTCGCCGGCGGAGGATGAAAAGCTCGCCGACGAGCTGTACCATGACCCGAAAGAGCGGGCGGAGCATTATATGCTCGTCGATTTGGCGCGCAATGACATCGGCCGGGTGGCGAAGTACGGAACGGTCGAGGTGCCGGTGTTGATGGAAATCGGCAAGTTCTCTCATGTGATGCATTTAATTTCCAAAGTCGTCGGCGTGCTTGACGACGACATCCACCCGATCGACGCGCTCTTGGCTGCTTTTCCGGCTGGAACGGTGAGCGGGGCGCCCAAAGTGCGGGCGATGCAAATCTTGCAGGAGCTCGAGCCGACCGCCCGAGGATTGTACGCTGGAGCGATCGCGTACATCGGCTTTGACGGCAGCATTGATTCGTGCATCGCCATCCGGACGGCGGTCATTAAAGACGGTTATGCGTACGTGCAGGCCGGCGCCGGCATTGTCGCCGACTCGGTTCCGGAGCTTGAATGGAAAGAGACGCGCAACAAGGCGAGCGCCCTCATTTACGCCATCGAACAAGCGGAACGATTATTTGCGAAAGGGGAACAGATCGTATGTTAAAGCGGTTGCTTTCCAAATGCGCGGAAGGGGAAACATTGACGGAAGCGGAAGCGTACGAAGCCATGAATGCCGTGATGTCCGGCGAGGCGACGGACAGCCAGATTGCGAGTTTGGTATCCATCTTGCGCGTGCGCGGCGAGACGGTCGATGAGATCGCCGGGTTTGTGCGGGCGATGCGCGATCGGATGACCACGATCGACGCCGGCGATGACGTCATCGACACGTGCGGGACGGGCGGCGACGGGGCGGCGACGTTCAACGTCTCGACAGCGGCGGCCATTGTCGTTTCGTCGCTCGGGGTCAAAGTCGCCAAGCACGGCAATCGCGCCGTTTCCTCGAAAAGCGGAAGCGCCGATGTGCTCGAGCGGCTCGGCATCGACATTCCCGCGTCGCCTGAGGCCGCCAAACAGGCGCTCGAAACAAAAGGGTTGGCGTTTTTGTTCGCCCCCTTGTATCATGCGGCGATGAAATATGCTGCCGGCCCGCGGAAAGAGATCGGGTTTCGCACGATCTTCAATTTGATCGGCCCGCTGGCCAATCCGGCGCGTTGCAAGCGGCAAGTTATCGGCGTCTATTCGACCCGCTACGCCGAGAAGCTGGCGGAAACGATGCGCCGTCTCGGCTCTGAGCACGTGGTGTTTGTCACCGGCCGCGACGGGCTCGATGAGTGCAGCATCGCCGCTGAGACGGATGTTGTGGAACTGAAAGACGGTGACATTCGCCGTTTCGTCCTCACTCCGGAAAGCGTCGGCCTGCGGCGCGGCGGGCTCGCTGACGTGCAAGTGCGCAGTTCGGAGGAAAGCGCCGCACTGCTTGAAGCCGTCATGGACGGCACGGCGCCGGCGAGCGCGATCGATATCACCGCCCTCAACGCCGGCGTTGCGCTGTACGCAGCCGGCAAGGCGGAGACGATCGCCGCTGGGGTGGCGATGGCGAAAGACGCCATTTTGGTCAAAACGGCGTACGAGCAGCTACAGCGCCTGCGCCGAAAGGAAGTGGTCCACGGTGCTTGAGCAAATTTTGGCAACCAAACGGGAAGAACTCGAAACATTGACCATGCCAGAACCGCTGCCGGAGCCGAAGCGCCGGCCGTTCGCCGCGGCGCTCCGGCGGCCGCGGCGGGCGCTCGGTTTGATCGCTGAAGTGAAAAAGGCGTCGCCGTCAAAAGACCTCATTCGCGCCGATTTTGATCCGGCGGCCATCGCCAAAGCATACGAGCGCGCCGGAGCCGATGCGATCAGCGTGTTGACGGATGAACGTTACTTCCAGGGACACCGCAGCTATTTGCGCCTTGTGAAAGAAACGGTGGATATTCCGGTGCTGCGCAAAGATTTCATCATCGACCGCCGGCAAGTGGAAGAAAGCGCCCGGCTCGGGGCTGACGCGATTTTATTGATCGGCGAGGCGCTGGCGCCGGAAACGCTCGAGGCGCTTTACCGCGAGGCGTACGACATCGGGTTGGAATGCCTCGTCGAAGTGCACGCAAAAGAGACGCTCGAGCGGCTGCTTGACCGGTTCACTCCGGAAGTGATCGGCATTAACAACCGCGACTTGCATACGTTTGTGACGGCGCTTGAGGCGACAAAAGCGCTGGCGCCGCTTATTCCGCCGTCATGCGTTATCGTCAGCGAAAGCGGGATCAGCTCTTGGCGCGACGTCGAAACGGTCCGCTCGTACGGGGCGCAGGCGATGCTCGTCGGCGAGTCGCTCATGCGCCAGGCGGACGTCGAGCGGGCTGTCTACCGGCTGTTCGGGGAGGATGGCGGCCATGATCCGGCTTAAATATTGCGACAACCGCTCCGCCGAAGATGTGCGGGCCGCCTTGGCAAGCGGGGCGGACTACCTCGGGTTTATTTTTGCGGACAGCAAGCGGCGCGTCTCGCCTGCTGAGGTGAAGCGCTGGCTGGCGTCAGCGCCGCTTGGCGGCAAACAGCTCGTCGGGGTGTTTGTCAATGCCGCGGCGGAGCAGATTGCCGCTGTCACTGCTGAATTGCCGCTTCATATCATCCAATGCCATGGCCGCGAGACGCCAAATGAGGTGGCTGCTGTGAAAGAAGTGACACGGCGCGCTGTTTGGAAGGCGATCCATCACGACGATGGAGCGCTTGAGGCGATGAAGCAGTACGCTGGGGTGGCTGATGGCTATGTTGTCGACAGCCGCGTCGCCGGCTTGTGGGGCGGGACCGGCGTCGCGTTCGACTGGGAGGCGGTGCCACGCTATTTGGAAGAAGCGGCGCGCCAAGGCGTGCCCTGCTTCATCGCCGGCGGCGTCACACCGGACAATATTGAGCGACTGCTCCTCTACCGCCCGGATGGCATCGATATCAGCAGCGGCATTGAAACGGACGGGCGCAAAGATCCGAAAAAGATGAAACAGATTGAAGAAAAAATAACATATTGGGCTAAAGAAACAAAGGATGTTTTCGAAACCGCAGCGAACACATGCCCAGACAACGTTGGAGCATGTTTCACGTTTGGAAACAAGAAGGTGGGGATGAGTGATGGAACGCGTTCCGAATGAACATGGGCGGTTTGGCGATTTCGGCGGCAAGTTTATCCCGGAGACGCTCATGCTTCCGCTTGAGGAAATCGAAGCAGAGCTTGACAAAGCGCTGGCGGACGAATCGTTCAAACAAGAATATATCCGCATTTTGCAGCACTACTCCGGGCGGCCGACTCCGCTCACGTTCGCGCCGAATTTGACACGGCAGCTTGGCGGCGCGAAAATGTATTTAAAGCGCGAAGATTTAAACCATACCGGCGCCCATAAAATCAACAATGCCATCGGCCAGGCGCTTTTGGCGAAACGGATGGGCAAGAAAAAGCTGATCGCGGAAACCGGCGCCGGCCAACATGGGGTGGCGGCCGCGACCGTGGCGGCCCATTTCGGGATGGACTGCATCGTCTTTATGGGAGAGGAAGACATCAAGCGGCAAGAGTTGAACGTATTTCGCATGAAGCTGCTTGGCGCGGAAGTGGTGCCGGTCTCAAGCGGCAACCGGACGTTGAAAGACGCGACAAACGAGGCGATTCGCTATTGGGTCGCCCATTGCGACGACCATTTTTACATGATCGGCTCGGTGGTCGGCCCGCACCCGTACCCGAAAATGGTGCGCGAGTTTCAACGCATCATTGGCGATGAGGCGAAAGAGCAGTTTCTCGCCTGCGAAGGGAAGCTGCCCGATGTCATCGTCGCTTGCGTTGGCGGCGGCAGCAACGCCATCGGCATGTTTTACCCGTTTTTGCAAGATGACGTCCGCCTTGTCGGGGTGGAAGCCGCCGGCAAAGGCATTGACACCCCTTACCATGCCGCGACGATCACGAAAGGGACGAAAGGGGTCATCCACGGGGCGATGACGTACTTGCTGCAGGATGAGTACGGGCAAATTGTCGAGCCGTACTCGATCTCAGCCGGCCTCGATTACCCCGGCGTCGGTCCGGAGCATGCCTATTTAGCGAGCATCGGCCGCGTCCGCTACGAAAGCGTGACCGACGAGGAAGCGGTCGCGGCGTTTCGGCTGCTGGCGCAAACAGAAGGCATCATTCCGGCGATTGAGTCGGCCCATGCGGTGGCGAAAGCCGTGGAGCTCGCCCAAGCGATGTCGCCGGATGAAACGGTGCTCATTTGCCTGTCCGGCCGCAGCGATAAAGACGTGCAAACGATGATGCGCCATCTTGGCGCGAAAGAAGGTGAAGATGTTGCTGCTATCCGTTAATCCGCCGCTGTTTATTCCCTTTATTGTCGCCGGCGACCCGTCGCCTGAGGTGACGATGGATTTGGCCTTGGCGCTTGAGGAGGCCGGCGCCGATCTATTGGAGCTTGGCGTGCCGTACTCCGACCCGCTCGCCGACGGACCGACGATCCAGCGCGCCGCCGCCCGGGCGCTTGCCGGGAACATGACGTTGCCGAAAGCCATTCATCTCGTCGCCGAAATGCGAAAAAAGGGGGTAACCATTCCGATTATTCTCTTTACGTATTACAATCCTGTGTTACAATTAGGAGAAGAATCCTTTTTTGCTTTAGCGCGGGAAAATGGCGCCAACGGCGTGCTCATTCCCGATTTGCCGTTTGAAGAAAGCGGTCCGCTCCGCGAACTGGGCGAGCGGTTTGGCCTTCCGCTCATTTCGCTCGTCGCGCCGACGTCAAAGCAGCGGATTGAGCGGATCGCTTCGGCAGCGCAAGGGTTTTTGTATTGCGTTTCCTCGCTTGGCGTCACCGGTGTGCGCGAAACGTTGCCGGAGTCGCTTGGCGATTTTGTCAGTGAAGTCAAGCGGCATAGCCGTGTGCCGGTCGCTGTCGGGTTCGGCATCTCCACGCCCGAACAAGTGGCGATGCTGAAAGAGGTGTGCGATGGCGTCGTCATCGGCAGCGCCCTTGTGCAAAAAGTGGAACAGTTGGGGGAACGGCTGCTGGCGCCGGAAGAAAAAGAAGCGGCCATCGCCGAGTTTGCCGCCTACGCCCGCTCGCTCGCCGCGCCGCTTCACGCGCCGTGTTCTTTGCGCTAAAAGTTCCGATGATGAAGGAGTTGGCAACGCGAATGCAAGTGAAAGAGCAGCTTCGGGGACTTCCCCCATACCAGCCGGGAAAATCGATTGAGGAAGTGAAGCGGGAATACGGCCTTTCTGATATTATTAAACTAGCTTCCAATGAAAATCCGTATGGGTCGTCGCCGGCGGCCAAAGCGGCCATCGCCGCCGAGCTTGACCGTCTTGCCGTTTATCCGGACGGCTACGCCCGCACGCTGCGCGAAAAGGTGGCAACGCATCTTGGCGTCAAGGAAACGCAGCTTTTGTTTGGCAACGGCTCGGATGAAGTTGTGCAAATTTTTTGCCGCGCCTTTTTGGAGCCGGGCACGAATACGGTGATGGCGGCGCCGACATTTCCGCAATATCGCCATAACGCGGTCATCGAGCGGGCGGAAGTGCGCGAAGTGCCGCTTGTCGACGGGCGCCATAACTTAGAGGCGATGCTGTCTGCCATCGATGAACGGACGCGCCTCGTTTGGATTTGCAACCCGAACAACCCGACCGGCACGTATGTGAACGAAACGGAATTGCGCGCCTTTTTGGACCGCGTGCCGCCGCATGTGCTTGTCGTGTTGGATGAAGCGTATTATGAATACGTCACGGCTCCCGATTATCCACAGACGGTGCCGCTTTTAAATGAATACAGCCAGCTCGTGGTGATGCGCACGTTTTCAAAGGCGTACGGGCTCGCCGCGCTCCGTATCGGCTACGGCATCGCCAGCGAAGCGCTCATCCGCGCCGTTGAACCGGCGCGCGAGCCGTTTAACACGTCAACCGTCGCTCAAGCGGCCGCGGCGGCTGCGCTCGATGACCAGGCGTTCCTCCGCGCCTGCGTCGAACGAAACCGCGCCGAACTCGAGCGGTATTACCGCTTTTGCGACGAGCACGGCCTCAAGTACTATCCGTCGCAAACAAATTTTGTATTTATCGATTTCGGCATTGATGGCAATGAGGTGTTTCAATATTTGCTCGAGCGGGGCGTGATCGTCCGCTCCGGCCGGGCCCTCGGTTTGCCGACCGGTGTGCGCGTCACGATTGGCACGAAAGAGCAAAACGACCGAGTGTTTGAAACGATTGCCAGCATGCTGCGGGAAAAACAGCTCGCCTGACCGGCTTCGCGGCCGCCCAGGCGGAACGATGAGCCCGTTGCTTTTCAGAAGCAGCGGGCGTATGTTTACATACAAAGAAGGTGAGACCATTGGAAGGAAACGTGTTTATCGTCGGCCTCGGCTTAATCGGCGGGTCGATCGCCTTAGCCATTAAAAAGGCGCATCCAGCAGCAGTCGTCATCGGCTACGATGTCAACGGCCATCAGCTTGGTTTGGCGCGTTCGCTTAAGATGATTGACGAAACAGCTCGCACGCTTGAGGATGGGTTTGCCGCCGCGGATTTGATTGTTCTTGCCACTCCGGTCATGCAGACCGAATCGATTTTAGCCGCCATGCCGATTGAGCAGCTGAAGCGCGGTGCGATCGTCACCGATGTTGGCAGCACGAAGCAGCGCATCGTCCAAGGCGCGCGCCGTCTGTTGGAGGCGGGCGTGGCGTTTATCGGCGGCCATCCGATGGCCGGATCGCATAAAAGCGGGGTGGCGGCCGCCCGCGCCCATTTGTTTGAAAACGCCTTTTACATTTTGACGCCGACGGATGATGTGCCGCTCGAACGGGTGGAAACGCTAAAACAATGGCTTTCCGGGACGAAGGCGCAGTTTGTCGTGTTAACGCCGGAAGAGCATGACCGCATCACCGGGGTGATCAGCCATTTTCCGCACTTGATTGCCGCCAGCCTCGTCCATCAGGCGCGCGAGTACGAAAGCAAAAACGCTCTTGTCAGCCGGCTTGCGGCCGGCGGCTTTCGCGATATTACGCGCATTGCATCGAGCAATCCGGAAATGTGGCGCGATATTCTCATTCATAATAAACGCGAGATGCTCGCGCTGTTTGACCGCTGGATGGCGGAGATGGAGCGGCTGCGCTCGTTTGTCGAGGAAGAAAACAGCATCGCCATTTACCATTACTTTCTCGAAGCCAAGCAGTTTCGCGATGGGCTGCCGGCGCGGACGAAAGGAGCGATCCCGTCGTTTTACGATTTGTATGTCGATGTGCCGGACTACCCGGGCGTCATTTCCGAGGTGACCGGCTATTTGGCGCAGGAAAACATCAGCATTACTAACATTCGCATTATTGAGACGCGCGAAGAAATTTACGGGGTGCTCCGCCTCAGCTTCCAAAGCGAAGACGACCGGGCGCGGGCGAAGGCGTGCCTCGCTAAGCATACGAACTATGCGACATATGAAGGATAGCAACGAAAAAACAATGGAGGGATGTTGCATGCAGCTGCCAACGAACGTGTCATCGCTCCGGGGGACGCTTGAAGTGCCCGGCGACAAATCGATTTCCCACCGCGCCGTCATGCTTGGGGCGCTCGCTTCCGGCCGGACGGTCATCGATCACTTTTTGTCCGGCGCCGATTGTTTAAGCACGATCGATTGTTTCCGCCGCCTTGGCGTCGACATCCGCCGGGACGGGACGCATGTTGTGGTTGAAGGAGCGGGGCCGGGTGGGCTGCGTGAGCCAAGTGCTGTGCTTGATGTCGGCAACTCCGGCACCACGGCGCGCCTGCTTTTAGGTATTTTGGCCGGGCAGCCGTTTCACGCCTGTCTCATCGGCGATGAGTCGATCGCCAAGCGGCCGATGGCGCGAGTGACGAAGCCGCTTCGCGAAATGGGAGCGCACATTGACGGGCGCGATGGCGGGAATTATACGCCGCTTTCCATCCGCGGCGGTGCTCTTCGTCCGCTTCGCTACACCTCGCCGATCGCAAGTGCTCAAGTGAAATCGGCGATTTTGCTTGCCGGCTTGTTTGCCGACGGGGTGACGTCTGTGACCGAGCCGCACCGCTCGCGCGATCATACGGAGCGGATGGTTGGGCTGTTCGGCGGCGAGATGAAAGTGGATGGCTTGACCGTCTCGGTCGCCGGTCCGCAGCGTTTGCGCGGAACGCACGTTTACGTTCCCGGCGACATTTCCTCGGCCGCCTTTTTCCTTGCCGCAGGGGCCATTGTGCCGAACAGCGAAATTACGCTGAAAAACGTCGGCCTAAATCCGACGCGGACCGGCATTATTGACGTGCTCACACAAATGGGCGCTGAGATTGCAATTGAACATGTCCGCCATGAGGACACAGAGCCGGTCGGCGACATCACGGTCCGCACGTCGGCGCTTGGCGCCGTCGAAATTGGCGGCGACTTGATTCCAAGGTTGATCGATGAAATCCCCATCATCGCCTTGCTCGCGACGCAAGCCGAGGGGACGACGGTCATTAAAGACGCCAGTGAATTGAAAGTAAAAGAGACGAACCGAATCGATACAGTTGTTACGGAGCTGAAAAAGTTCGGCGCCGATATTGAAGCGACCGATGACGGCATGATCATCCGCGGCAAAACGCCGCTCGCGGCCGATGGGATCGTCGTAGACAGCCATGGCGACCACCGGATCGGCATGATGCTCGCCATCGCCGCCTGCTGCGCCAAAGGCATGGTCCGTCTTGAGCGTCCGGAGGCGGTCGCTGTCTCGTACCCGGCGTTTTTCTCTGATTTGCGCTCTTTAGTAAACGGGTGAGAACGAACGTCCAAGGATGGAGCGAAAGCGGGAGTGAACCCGCCGGCTGTTGATGCCCCCGCCCCAAGCGGGCGGGCGGTCATATTTTGCATTGTCCGTTCATATGTTGTCAATAAGAGGAATAATTGGCGCTGCTTTTTGAAAGCGGATACATTACCCAACAGCTGGTGCAGCGCGGTTGGCGAGCGGATCGGTTGCCGAAACGGCGATTGTCGATTATGATAAAACATGTTCCCGTTGTGCCGGTACATACCAATGCGGACAGCGAGGGCGGGAAGCGCCGCCCTGTCAGGCAACCTACTTGTCGTTGTAAGAGAGGTTTCGAAACCATGACACGTGTTGAACAAATCATTCGTCTAGTGGAAAACGGAAATGTTGACGAAGCGTTGGCGCTTGTGCCAAAAGTGAAAAAGTACAGCAGTGATGAGGAAAAATATACGCTGGCCGACTGTCTATACTCATGGGGGATGCTCGAGGAGGCAAAAGAGCTGCTCGAGGAACTGGCCAGCCGCTATCCGGACGATGGCGACGTCCGTCTGTTTTTGGCGGAAGTGTATACCGAGCTTGAAGCTGAAGACGAAGCGCTCGCCATTTTGATGGACATCAGCGAAGACGATCCGCAATTCGTCCGGGCGTGCCTGCTTGCGGCGGACCTGTATGAAATGCAAGGGCTGACCGAAGTCAGCGAACGGAAGCTAAAACAAGCGTACGAGAAAGCGCCGGATGAACCAGTCGTGCAATTCGCCTTAGCGGAGTTGTACTTTTCGCTCGGCGAGTACGCCAAAAGCGTGCCGCTTTATGAACAAGTGAGGAAAACGAACCGGGAGATCGCCGGCGTTTTGGTCGCTGAACGGCTCGCCGAGTCGCTCAGCCGCATCGGGGAGTTTGAGGCGGCGCTTCCGCACTATGAGGCGGCGCTTAACGAAAAAACGGACAGCCGGACGCTGTTCGCCTATGGGTTCACCGCCTTGCAGGCCGGCTATACGCAAACGGCCATTGACAAGCTTGGCGCCTTAAAAGAGCTTGATCCTGACTATGCTCCGCTTTACTTATATTTGGCCAAAGCGTATGAACAGGAAGGACAGCTTCAAAAAAGCTACGAAACGGTGCGGGAAGGCATCAGCATCGATGAATGGAACAAAGAGCTCCGCCTGTATGCCGGCAAGCTCGCGCTGAAACTGAACAAACCGGCCGAAGCGGAAGAGCAATTGCAAAAGGCGCTTGAAATCGACAATGGCTATGTCGAGGCGCTGACGGTGTTATCGGCGCTTTGGCTTCATGAGCAACGCTATGAGGACGTCGTGTCGCTCCTCGAGCGGGCGATGGCCGACGGCGAGTATGATCCGCAGTTTGAGTGGGATTTAGGGCGCGCCAAACACCGGTTGGAGCTGTATGATGATGCATTAAACCATTACGCCGAGGCATATAATTTCTTTAAGCATAACGTCGATTTTCTCGAAGAGTACGGATATTTTCTCATCGAAGAAGGAAATCGGGCCGCAGCGAGAGAAATATTTCAACAAATTGTTGCTCTCGACCCAAGCCATACGGAAGCGGCCGAGATGCTGCTTGAGCTCGAGGAGTAGGGGAGAAGCGGTGATCGAACCTCTTTCTTGGAAACCGATCGAGGGGGAAGCGCACAATGACGCACGTATCCGTCAATGAAAAAAAAGAATTCATCCGTTGGTTTTTAAGCCACTATCAGTTGAAACGGCGCGAATGCGTCTGGATTTTAAACTATTTGATGAGCCACGACCAATTGATGCAAAAGGTGCACTTTGTCGAGAACGCCCAATATTGCCCGCGCGGCATCGTGATGTCGACCCATTGCGTGGATGACGTGCCGTTTCGCTTCTACAAAGGGAATGTGATGACAACCGATGCAGAGAAATCGTTCCATGACATCCGTTTAAACCGCGACGAAGATATTTACATTCAACTGAATTTCCGCGCTTCTTTTCATTCGCCGCAATATGTCGCCGTGCTTGAGGAAAATCCGCACGCGCCCAAACAGGCGCAAGTGAGCGAAAACGACCAGCGCCTCGCCGAGCAGTTTTTGGAACGCTCCATTTACGAATTCCGGCGCGGGCGGCTCATGAAGCTGATTGACGAGGCGCTCGACCGCCATGATGAAGAGGCGTTCCGCCGCCTGACCGATGAATTAAACAAATTGTAAAAACCTTGCCGCCGGCAAGGTTTTTCTTTTGTCGAAAAATATGGTATGGTGATAAGGAACGAACTTTATGGCAAAGGGGAGTAACGATGAAATGGACAAGCGGGGACGTCGCCATCTACGAAAAAGAGCGCGACTACATTGATACGGCACTCGTTCCGCTTTTGCCGGTGGCCATCGACCAAAGAGCGAGGCGGCTCGCCTCGGGCGGGGAGCTCGTCGGGCTTGTGGCCGCCGAGGCTGAGCGGCAGCTGAGAGGCCGTGTGTTTTTGCTGCCGGCGTTTGTGTATTTTGCCGATGAGCCGCGGCCATCGCTGGCAGAGCGGCTGGCGGGCTGGACAAGCCGGCTTGGACAGGAGGGGATGAAGCATGTGTTTTACGTGACGTGTGACCCGGCGTGGCAAGAGGGTGAAGAAGCTGACCGCGTTTGGCTCGTTCCGGACGTTCCGCTCGAGAACATGGAGGAATCGTACAGGCACGAACTCGTCAAGGAGCAGGCGGCTGAGCTGATCCGCTTTTTCGTCAGCTGCTGGACAAAAAGGTAAGCTGGGCAAAGTCCGACGTTTTGCCGCCTGCGATATTGACCTTGTCTAGCAATTGAGCTATCATTAGAATGTCCTAGTTTTTTATATGTTGTTATACATACAATCGTCTGGTGCGGACTTGATTTTGCATAGAGGGGGGAAGACGATGAGCGACAACAAACATCGTGTAACGAGACGTCAGTTTTTAAACTACACGCTGACCGGCGTCGGCGGTTTTATGGCGGCAGGAATGCTGATGCCGATGCTCCGTTTTGCTTTCGATCCGGTCTTGAAGGATGAAGCAGGGACGGAGATGGTCGCGGTGGCGGACGTCAAAGAAATTACGACCGAACCGAAGCGCTTCGACTTTAAAGTGAAGGTGAAAGACGCTTGGTACGAGTCGGAAGAGCCGAAATCAGCTTGGGTGTACAAGGATGAAAAGGGGGACATTATCGCCCTGTCGCCGATTTGCAAACACCTTGGCTGTACGGTTGACTGGAACACGGATAAAGAGCATCCGAACCATTTTTTCTGTCCATGCCACTACGGTCTCTACACGAAAGACGGCACGAACGTTCCGGGGACGCCGCCGCAAGCGCCGCTTGACCGTTACGAGTACAAAGTTAAAGACGGAAAGCTGTATTTAGGCAAGGCGAAACCAAGAAAGGAGGCGTAATGCGTGTTAAACAAGCTGTATGACTGGGTTGATGAACGCTTAGATATTACGCCTTTATGGCGGGATATCGCCGATCACGAAGTTCCGGAGCACGTCAACCCGGCCCACCATTTTTCCGCCTTTGTCTATTGTTTCGGCGGACTGACGTTTTTTGTCACGGTCATTCAAATTTTGTCGGGCATGTTTTTGACGATGTACTACGTCCCGGATATTAAAAACGCATGGGAATCGGTGTATTATTTGCAAAACGAAGTAGCGTTCGGCCAAATTGTGCGCGGCATGCACCACTGGGGGGCGAGCCTTGTCATCGTCATGATGTTCTTACATACGTTGCGCGTCTTTTTCCAAGGGGCGTATAAAAAGCCGCGCGAGATGAACTGGATCGTCGGCGTATTGATCTTTATGGTGATGATGGGTCTTGGCTTTACCGGTTACTTGTTGCCATGGGATATGAAAGCGCTGTTCGCGACGAAAGTCGGTTTGCAAATCGCGGAGGCGACGCCGCTTATCGGTCCGGCGATCAAAACGCTGTTGGCTGGAGATCCGGAAATTGTCGGCGCGCAAACGTTGACGCGCTTTTTTGCCATTCACGTCTTCTTCTTGCCGGCCGCTTTGCTCGGCTTAATGGCAGCGCACTTTTTAATGATTCGTAGACAAGGCATTTCCGGTCCGCTATGATCGGTCGGCCCGCGTTTCGAGGCGATAGAAAAAAGGAGGGAATCACGCAATGCATCGCGGAAAAGGAATGAAATTCGTCGGCGATTCCCGTGTTCCCGCGGTAAGAAAACCGAATATTCCGAAGGACTATTCAGAATATCCCGGGAAAACGGAAGTGTTTTGGCCGAACTTCCTGCTCAAGGAATGGTTGGTCGGTTCGGTCTTTCTCGTCGGTTTCTTATGCTTGACGGTCGCCCACCCGTCGCCGCTTGAGCGGATCGCTGACCCGACGGACACGACGTACGTGCCGCTGTCTGACTGGTATTTCTTGTTCTTATACCAATTGCTCAAATACTCGTATGCGTCCGGTCCGTATACGGTTATCGGTGCGATCGTCATGCCGGGGCTGGCGTTTGCCGCTTTGCTGCTGGCGCCGTTTTTGGATCGCGGTCCGGAGCGCCGTCCTTGGAAGCGCCCGGTGGCAACCGGCATGATGTTGTTGGCGCTCGCTTCTATTGTTTATTTGACATGGGAGGCGGTCGTTACACACGACTGGAAAAAAGCAGCTGAGCAAGGGAAAATTCGCGCGGAAGTGGAAATTGATACGAACGCGGAAGGCTATAAAATCGCCCAAGCGAACACATGTACATCGTGTCACGGACAAAACTTGTCCGGCGGCGCCGGCCCGTCGCTCATCGGCACCGGCTTGACGCCGGAAGAGATCGCGAAGATCGCCAAAGAAGGGAAAGGCAACATGCCAGGTGGCATTTTTAAAGGCACGGATGAAGAGCTGAAAAAAATGGCGGAATTCATCGCCGGCTTAAAAGCGGAATAATTCGTTCGGCACGGAAAGCTGACTCGCGTTAGTCAGCTTTTTTCGTGCTAACATGAAACCGAGGCGAGGTGCAGATGATGGCATGGCTTTATGCAATATTGGCCGCCCGGCCGGTTGTTTGGTTGCTGTTGTTCGTGAATGCCGCCGGCACCGTTTACGGCTATTATTGGTACCGCTATCAACTTGCGGAGACGCCGCCCGTCTTTTTGCCGTTTGTTCCCGACAGCCCGACGGCGAGCCTTTTTTTTGTGCTCGTCCTCGCCGCTTGGCTGCTGGGCCGATCCTCGCCGCTGTTTGTGGCGCTCGCGTTGGTGACGCTTGTCAAATACGGGATTTGGGCCGTCGTCATGAACGTGCTCGTTTGGCGCGTCACGGGGACGCTCGATTGGGCTGGCTGGATGCTCGTTGTGTCGCACGGGGCGATGGCGGTCGAAGGCGCACTGTACGCTTCGTTTTATCGATTTCGCTCCGTCCATCTCGCCTTGGCGGCGGTTTGGACGCTGCATAACGATGTCATCGATTACGTGTTTGGCATGATGCCTCGTTACCATATGTTGGAACGATACGCCGATCAAATTGGCTATTTTACCTTTTGGTTGAGCATGGCTTCCATTGCCGCTGCGTATTGGCTTGGCATCCGCGTGCGGCGGCAGCCGCTTTTGCCAGGCGGCCGCATCGATTTCCGTCCGAAAGCGGAATAGAAAATTCAGCCGCGTTTTGATGGCGGTTCCTTGGTCTACTCTTGTCCACTCCTTCATACATTGTAGTAATGAATGAGGGAGGGACGATGATGAAACGAATCGGGCTGGCCATGTTGTTATCGTTCATCTTTTTATGGCCAGCGCTCGTTGGCGCGGCCGGACGACCAAGCGGTTGGGAGCAGCTGGACGATATTTCCGACGAGGCGCTGCAGTTAGGGAAAAACGAGCGTTTTGCCGAAGCAAAAGAGGTGCTCCTCTATTTTTCTGAACGATTTTTTGCCCTTGAGGCGAAAAAACGGTTGAAAACGGCCGATGAGCTGCGGGCGGTGACTGTCACGCACGAACATGCCGTCAAAGCCATGACAGCGCCGATTCCAGACGAGGGCAAGGTCGCTGCTCTTACACAGTTCCGCCTTGTCGTCGATGCTGTTCACTCCACCTATCAACCGCTCTGGTCCGAGATGGAACCCGCCGTCATGGAGGCGTTTGCCGTGATGGAACAGGCGGCGGAGCGCGGAGAGAGGAAGGCGTATGCGGCTGCCCTTCGCCAGTTTATGGATCGCTATGCCTTGATTGAGCCGAGCGTGAAAATCGATGTGCCTCCGGAAGAAGCGAAAAAGGTCGACCATGACCTCGAAGTGCTGCAAGGCGCTTCGTTTTGGCGGCTTGGCCAAAGCGAGCAGCGCGAGCAGCTTGCTGCCGCGCGCCGCAATATAGAAGCGTTGTTTGACGGGGTGAAAAAGGACGAAGCCGACCCGTCGCTCATTTGGGTCATGATTTCGACCGGTGGAATGATCGTCTTAACGTTGACGTATGTCGGCTGGCGGAAGTACAGAGGAGAAAAAGAGGCGAAGCGGGCGCGGCAGCCGGAAGAATAGGAGCCGGCTTGCTTTCAAGAGGGGGAATGGTTTCCCCCTCTTTTTTATTTTGACGGCTGCGCGGCACCTGGCAAGCCGGGCATGCCCCGAGATGTTGAGGACAGGGACTTAGTCCTTATTGCTCCAGCGGCCGCTTGTGCTCATCGAGCGTAAACCCTTCGCCGAGCACGTCGTGCACATCGGTGACCGCGACAAAGGCGTGCGGATCGACGGACATAATGACGCTTTTGAGGCGGGGCAATTCGTTTTTGGCCACGACGCAATACAGCACGTCACGGTCGCGTTTCGTATACGAGCCGCGCCCTTTGAGCACAGTGACGCCGCGCTCCATCTCTGTCAAGATCCGGTTGGCGATCTCTTCGCTTTTTTCTGAGATGATGGTCGCCCCTTTTGCCGCATAGCCGCCTTCCTGCAGAAAATCAATGACCCGGGCGGCGATAAAGACGGCGACCAACGTATACATCGCCTCGCGGTATGACAGGTAAAGAAGAAGCGACAACGTGATGACGGCGGCGTCAAAGGCAAACATCGTTTTGCCCATGCTGATGCCTTTGTATTTATGGACGAGGCGGGCGATAATGTCGACGCCGCCGGTTGTGCCGCCGTAGCGGAAAATAATGCCGAGGCCGACGCCGATAAACACGCCGGCAAACAGCGCTGCCAGCGTCATGTCGTGACGGAGCGGCATATGGATCATGTAGCGTTGGAAGATCGATAAAAAAATGGAAACCGCGACCGTGCCGATGACAGTATAAAGAAACGTCTGGCGGCCGAGCAACCTCCAACCGATCAAAAAGAGCGGAATATTGAGCGCCAGGTTGGTGATGGCCGGATCAAAACCAAACAAAAAATAAAGAAGAAGCGTAATGCCGGTGAAGCCGCCTTCCGCCAAGTTGTTTTGCATGTTGAAATGGACGAGCCCAAAGGCAAAAATGGCAGCGCCGAGCAAAATAAACAAACTGTTTTTGATCTTTAAGCCGAAAACCATATCGTCCCTCCGTCCGCAAAAATAGTCGGCGTCTTCATTATAGAGGAACTTGTCCGCCCAGGCAATGATGGCGCGGAAGCGCGATGATTTGGCACAAGGCGAAAACATTTGTCAAATGCGCTGCTTTTCGTTAACATGGAAACAGGCGAGGTGATGGCCATGCAGGAGAAAACGATGAAACAGATGCAGCGTGAAGTAGACGA
The DNA here is from genome assembly GCF_038593135.1 of Geobacillus sp. FSL K6-0789. Lineage (NCBI taxonomy): Bacteria > Bacillati > Bacillota > Bacilli > Caryophanales > Anoxybacillaceae > Geobacillus > Geobacillus sp. FSL K6-0789. The sequence goes on along the minus strand of NZ_CP151966.1, from coordinate 1,882,594 downwards.
ATACATCAGCCAGTTTAAGGAAGGCTATTTCAGCCCTCTCGCCATGCTGGCGCGGCTGACCGAAGAGCTCGGCGAACTGGCGCGAGAGGTGAACCACTACTACGGGGAAAAACCGAAAAAGGCGACCGAACAAGAAAAAACGGTGGAAGAAGAGCTGGGCGATTTGCTGTTTGTGCTCATTTGTTTTGCCAATTCGCTCGGCATTGATTTGCAGGCGGCGCACGATCGGGTGATGGACAAGTTTCGCACCCGCGACCGCGACCGCTGGACGCGGAAGGAGGAACAATCATGACGATTCGCATCGTCATCGCGGGGCCGCGCGGCCGCATGGGCCGCGAGGCGGTGGCGCTCGTGCAAAAAACAGATCATTTCGAGCTGGCTGCGGTCATTGACCGCCGCTATGATGGCCAAAATTTGGCTGACATCGAAGGGTTTGCCGGCGTCAATGCCCCCATTTACACCGATGCCGCCCGTTGCTTTGTCGAGGTGAAGCCGGATGTGCTCATCGATTTGACGACGCCGGAAGTTGGAAAGCGGCATGCGGAGCTGGCGCTGCGTTACGGCGTTCGTCCGGTTGTCGGCACGACGGGATTCACGCCGGAAGAGATCGAGCGGCTGACCGAACTCGCTGAGGCGAACAACATCGGCGCCATCATCGCGCCCAACTTTGCCATCGGCGCGGTGCTGATGATGAAATTCGCCCGCATGGCGGCCAAATATTTCACGGATGTAGAAATTATCGAGCTGCACCATGACCAAAAGCTGGATGCTCCGTCCGGAACGGCGTTGAAAACGGCGCAGCTCATCGCCGAGGTCCGTCCGTCGAAAAAGCAAGGTCATCCGGACGAAAAAGAAACGCTTGAAGGGGCGCGCGGAGCCGCGTACGACGGTATTCCGATCCACAGCGTCCGCCTGCCGGGGTTTGTCGCCCATCAAGAAGTCATTTTTGGCGGCGACGGTCAGACGTTGACGATCCGCCATGACTCGTTTCATCGGAGTTCATTTATGTCCGGGGTGAAGCTTGCCGTCGAGACGGTCATGCATTTACATACGCTTGTGTATGGGCTTGAACATATTTTAGAATAGCGCGGCTTGCGCAAACGAGGGAGGGGGAAACGTGAAAATCGCCTTGATTGCCCACGACAAGAAAAAAGAGGACATGGTCGCCTTTGCGACCGCCTATGCGCCCGTGCTGGCCAACCATGAACTGTATGCCACCGGCACGACCGGGCTGCGCATTCAGGAGGCGACCGGCCTTGCCGTCCACCGCTTCCAGTCCGGACCGTACGGGGGCGACCAAGAAATTGGGGCGATGATCGCCCGCAATGAAATGGACCTTGTCATTTTTTTCCGCGACCCGCTGACCGCCCAGCCGCACGAGCCGGACATCAGCGCGTTGATGCGCCTTTGCGACGTCTATGCCGTGCCGTTGGCGACGAACATCGGTACGGCCGAGCTGCTCATCCGTGCGTTGGAGCGCGGCGATTTGGCATGGCGCAGCATTGTGCGCGGCCGAACAAAAGGCGGGGAGGAATCGAAAACAGAAAGGTGACAGCGATGACGGAAACGTGTGATTTATTGGCGTTTGGCGCCCATCCGGATGATGTTGAAATCGGCATGGGCGGAACGATCGCCAAATACACGCGCCGCGGTTTTCGGGTGATCATTTGCGATTTGACGAAGGCGGAGCTGTCGTCCAACGGCACGGTCGACGAGCGGCAGAAAGAGGCGGCCGAGGCGGCCCGGCGGCTTGGCGTGGCGCTTCGCCTCAACCTCGGGCTGCCGGATCGCGGCCTTTTGATCAGGGAAGAGGCGATTCGCCGCATCGTGTCGGTCATCCGCCGCTACCGCCCGCGCGTCGTCTTTGCTCCGTATTGGGTCGACCGTCATCCCGACCACGGGCAATGCGCCCGCCTTGTCGAGGAGGCGGTCTTTTCTGCCGGCATCCGCCGCTACGGCGCCGGGGAGCTTGGCGACGCCCACCGCGTCCGCGCTATGTATTATTACATGATCAATGCGTTTGAACGGCCGCATTTTCTGATCGATATTAGCGAGACGGTCGGCGACAAGCTGGCGAGCCTGCGCGCGTATGAAAGCCAATTTGAAAAGCGGCCCGGTTCGGTGGACACGCCGCTGACAAACGGCTACATCGAGACGGTGGAAAGCCGCGAGCGTTGGTTTGGCCAGCAAATTGGCGCCGCCTATGCCGAAGGGTTTTTGTCCAAAACGCCGATTCATCTTTTTGATTTATTCGAGGAGGCGCGATGAAGCTGAAAATCGGGATTGTTTGTTATCCGACAGTCGGAGGCTCAGGGGTCGTTGCCACCGAGCTCGGCAAGCTGCTGGCCGAAAAAGGGCATGAGATCCATTTTATTTCCTCGAGCATGCCGTTTCGGTTGAACAAAGTATATGGAAACATTTATTACCATGAAGTGAACGTCAATCAGTATTCGGTCTTTCAGTATCCGCCGTACGATTTGGCCCTTGCCAACAAAATCGCGGCGGTGGCTAAGCGCGAACGGCTCGATGTGCTTCATGCCCATTACGCCGTCCCGCACGCCGTTTGCGCCGTGCTGGCGCGACAAATGGTCGGCGAGCTGCCGATTGTCACGACGCTGCACGGCACCGATATTACCGTCTTGGGTTATGATCCGTCGCTGTCTGACATGATCAAGTTCGGCATTGAGCAGTCCGATATCGTCACCGCGGTGTCTGACGCCCTCGTGCGGCAGACGTACGAGTTGCTCGATGTGCAAAAACCGATCTATACGGTGTACAACTTTGTCGACGAACGCGTGTACCGCCGTCGGGAGGCCGGCCATTTGCGGCGGGAATACGGCATCAGTGAACAGGAAAAGGTCGTGATCCATGTCTCCAACTTTCGGAAAGTGAAGCGCGTGCCCGATGTCGTGCGGGCGTTTGCCATCGTCCGCCGCCATATGCCGGCCAAGCTCTTGCTTGTCGGCGACGGCCCAGAAATGACCGTCGTCTGCCGGCTTGTCAAAGAGCTCGGGCTCAACGGCGATGTCCGATTTTTGGGGAAACAGGACAAACTCGAAGAGCTGTACTCGATCAGCGATGTGATGATGCTCTTGTCGGAAAAAGAAAGCTTCGGGCTTGTCCTGCTCGAAGCGATGGCGTGCGGCGTTCCGTGCATCGGCACCGCCATCGGCGGCATTCCGGAAGTGATCGAAGACGGAAAAAGCGGGTTTTTATGTCCGCTTGGCGATGTTGAAGAAGCGGCTCGGCGGACGCTTATGCTGCTGACCGACCGCCGCCTTCATCAAGAGATGGCGCGCCAGGCCGTGCAAACGGTCGAGCAAAAGTTTCGTTCGTCCGACATCGTCGGGCAATATGAACAGCTGTACATTTCGCTCGCCGCAAGGAAGGTGAAATGATGAAACCGCCGTTTCAAGAGGCGCTCGGCATCATTCAACAGCTGAAACAGCATGGCTATGACGCCTATTTCGTCGGCGGAGCGGTGCGTGATTTGCTGCTTGGACGCCCGATCGGCGATGTGGATATTGCGACAAGCGCCTTGCCGGAAGACGTTATGGCGATTTTTCCAAAGACGATCGATGTCGGCTCGAAACACGGCACGGTCGTCGTTGTCCATAAAGGAAAAGCGTATGAAGTGACAACATTTCGCACGGACGGCGACTATGAGGACTACCGCCGTCCGGAGTCGGTGACGTTTGTCCGCTCGCTTGAGGAAGACTTAAAACGGCGCGATTTTACGATGAATGCCATCGCCATGGACGAATATGGGACTATCATTGATCCGTTTGGAGGGCGAGAGGCGATTCGCCGGCGAATCATTCGCACCGTCGGAGAGGCGGAAAAGCGGTTTCGTGAAGATGCGCTTCGCATGATGCGGGCCGTTCGCTTTGTCAGCCAGCTCGGATTTGCGCTTGCGCCGGATACGGAACAGGCGATCGTCCAAAACGCTCCGCTTTTGGCCCACATTTCAGTCGAGCGGATGACGATGGAGATGGAAAAGCTGCTCGGCGGTCCGTTTGCCGCCAGGGCGCTGCCGCTGTTGGCCGAAACCGGATTGAACGCTTACTTGCCTGGTTTGGCAGGGAAAGAGAAGCAACTGCGTCTGGCGGCGGCTTATCGTTGGCCATGGCTTGCCGCGCGCGAAGAACGGTGGGCGCTTTTGTGCCATGCGCTTGGTGTGCAGGAAAGCCGTCCGTTTTTGCGCGCGTGGAAGCTCCCGAACAAAGTGGTCGACGAAGCGGGCGCCATTTTGACGGCGTTGGCTGACATTCCACGGCCGGAAGCATGGACGAACGAACAGCTGTTTTCCGCCGGCCTTGAGCGGGCGCTCTCGGTGGAAACAGTGCGCGCCGCCTTCACCGGCGCGCCGCCTGGGCCATGGCATGAGAAACTGCGCCGCCGCTTTGCCTCCTTGCCGATCAAAACGAAAGGGGAGCTGGCGGTCAACGGAAAAGACGTGATCGAGTGGGTCGGGAAACCGGCCGGCCCGTGGGTGAAAGAGGCGCTTGACGCCATATGGCGGGCGGTCGTCAACGGAGAAGTCGAGAACGAGAAGGAGCGGATTTACGCATGGCTCATGGAGCGCAATCGGACACGCGAAAAAAACTGTTAGAGCTGTTTGCAGAAGCGAACGGCGAGTTTTTGTCGGGACAAAAAATCAGCGAACGGCTCGGCTGTTCGCGGGCGGCCGTATGGAAACACATCGAGGAGCTGCGCAAAGAAGGCTTTGAACTCGAAGCGGTGCGCCGCCTTGGCTATCGGATCGTAAGCACGCCGGATAAGGTGACGGCGAATGAAATCCAGCTCGGCCTGAAAACGGAAACGCTCGGCCATACGATCCATTTTTTCGAGGAAGTCGATTCCACGCAGCGCATCGCCGCCAAGCTGGCGTACGAAGGGGCGCCGGAGGGGACGCTGGTCGTCGCGGAAGAGCAAAAAGCCGGCCGCGGGCGCCTCGATCGGAAATGGTTTTCTCCGAAAGGAACCGGCATTTGGATGAGCCTTATTTTGCGCCCGCCCATCCCTCCGCAGCGGGTGCCGCAATTGACGCTGCTTGTGGCGGTGGCCATTAGCCAAGCCATTCAAGAAGTGACCGGGCTTGTCCCGGATATTAAATGGCCGAACGACATTTTGCTTCACGGCAAAAAAGGCGTCGGCATTTTAACCGAGCTGCAGGCCGATCCCGACCGCGTCCGCTCGGTCATCGTCGGCATCGGCATTAACGTCAATCAAACAGCGGAACAATTTCCCGAGGACATTCGCGCCATCGCCACGTCGCTTGCCATTGAAAAAGGCGAACACATCAAGCGCGCGCCGCTCATTCAAGAAATTTTGCTCCGCATCGAGCGGCTGTATAAGCAATATTTGGCGCACGGCTTCCGCCCCATCAAGCTTCTTTGGGAAGGGTATGCGGTTTCGATCGGCAAGCCGGTGACGGCAAGAACGCTGGGCGGCACGATTCGCGGCATCGCCCGCGGCATCACCGAAGACGGGCTGCTCATTCTCGAAGATGAGGAGCAAAACACCCATTATATTCACTCAGCCGATATTCAGTTGTAAATTGCCACTAGAAAAATTGTGACAATTTTATTAAAATACAAGGCGAGGAAAGGGCAGTATCTTTGTCAAGAAAGAGCTGCACCGAGGCTGGCAACATGAATAAATGGTTGAGACGATCTGCCTTGATCCTTACTCGAAGGACTGGGACAGAGGGGTGAACGAAACCGACGGCGGTTTATGGCGTCCTTCTTTCTCAAGGCGGAAAAGAAGGACGTTTTGTTTCGGTCGCGTCACCTCCTCTGCAACAAAAGGGGAGGGAGTCAATGTGAAGACGAAAACGGATTTTTTTCGCATGAAACAGACAGGCGAGCCCATCGTCATGGTGACCGCCTATGATTTTCCATCGGCCAAGCTCGCGGAGCAAGCCGGGGTGGACATGATTTTGGTCGGCGACTCGCTCGGCATGGTCGTGCTCGGCTATGACTCGACGATTCCGGTGACGGTTGAGGACATGATTCATCATACGAAGGCGGTGCGGCGGGGCGCGCCCAACACGTTTGTCGTCACGGACATGCCGTTTATGTCCTACCATGCGTCGAAAGAGGAAGCGTTGCAAAACGCCCGGCGCATCATGCAGCAATCGGGGGCGAACGCCGTCAAAGTGGAAGGAGCCGATGAAGTTACCGGCGTCATCGCCGCGCTGACGAAAGCCGGCGTGCCGGTCGTCGCCCACCTCGGGCTGACACCGCAGTCGGTCGGCGTCCTCGGCGGCTACAAAGTGCAAGGCAAAGATGCGGAAAGCGCCAAAAAGCTTATGGATGATGCGAAACAGTGCGAACAAGCGGGCGCGATCGCCTTGGTGCTCGAATGCGTGCCAAGGCAGCTTGGCGCCGCCATTGCCCGGGAGCTTCATATTCCTGTCATCGGCATCGGCGCCGGGGCCGAGGTGGACGGCCAAGTGCTCGTGTATCATGATGTGCTCGGCTACGGTGTTGACCGTGTGCCGAAGTTTGTCAAACAATACGCCGTCATTCAAGATGCCGTCGTCCAGGCATTGGCCAACTATGTCGCCGATGTCAAACTGCGGCAGTTTCCAGAGCCGGCGCACGCGTTTACCATGAAGGAAGAAGAATGGATGGCGTTATACGGAGGAAAGCAATGATGATCGTTGTCGACCGCATTGCGACAATGCAGGCGTTGATGCGCCAATATCGCCGCGAAGGAAAAACGATTGGGTTCGTCCCGACGATGGGCTATTTGCACGATGGGCACGCCGCGCTCATCGACCGGGCGCGCGAAGAGAACGATATCGTTGTGCTCAGCATTTTTGTCAACCCGCTTCAGTTTGGACCGAACGAAGATTTTGCCCGCTACCCGCGCGATTTTGAGCGCGACCGGCGCATCGCCGGCCAGCATGGCGTGGACGTATTGTTTCACCCGGAGGTGGACGAAATGTATCCGGCGCCGCTCTCGGTGCAAGCGGTCGTCAAGGCGCGCACCGATGTGTTGTGTGGGCGGTCGCGGCCCGGTCATTTCGACGGCGTGGCGACCGTGCTCATTAAGCTGTTCAATATCGTCATGCCGGACCGCGCCTATTTCGGGATGAAAGACGCCCAGCAGGTGGCCGTTGTCGCCGGCTTAATCCGCGACTTTAATTTTCCGATCGAGCTCGTGCCGGTGCCGACGGTGCGCGAGACCGACGGGCTGGCGAAAAGCTCGCGCAACGTTTATTTATCGCCGCAGGAGCGAAAGGAAGCGCCGGCGCTCTACGAGGCGCTTAAGGCCGCAGCAGCGGCTGTTGACCGCGGGGAGCGGAACGCGGAAGCCATCCGCCGCCTCGTGCGGGAGCATATTGAGGCGCATACGCATGCGGAAATCGATTATGTTGAAGTATGCTCATATCCCGATTTAACGCCGCTTTCGGCGCTTGCCGGAACGGTGCTCATTGCGGTTGCCGTCCGGTTTGCGGGCGCCCGCTTGATCGATAACATCATGGTCGAGTTGCCTGCAGCGGACAGGCGAGGGGAGTAAAGGGGGGATCGTCCATGTTTCGTACGCTCATGAACGCCAAAATTCATCGCGCCCGTGTGACGGAAGCGAACCTGGATTACGTCGGCAGCATTACCATCGATGAAGATATTTTGGACGCCGTCGGCATGGTGGCTAATGAAAAAGTGCAGGTGGTCAACAATAATAATGGAGCCCGCTTTGAAACGTATATCATCCCCGGGGAGCGCGGCAGCGGCGTCTTTTGCCTAAACGGCGCGGCCGCCCGCCTCGTGCAAAAAGGAGATATCATCATCGTAATTTCGTATGCGCTCGTTCCGGAAGAAAAAGTCGCCGCGCATCGACCGAAAATCGCCATTATGGACGAACACAACCGGATCGCGCAGCTTATCGCCGAAGAGCCGGCACATACGATTTTATAATGTGGTCAAAAAGGGGCTTTCCGCCCCTTTTCGTTTTGAGGTGATCGTTTATGGCAATGCGCTTTGTCATTATTGATTTGGAGACAACCGGAAACGGGCCGAAAAAGGGCGACCGGATCATCCAGCTCGGCATGGCGGTGGTGGAAGGCCGCTCGATCGTGGAGCGGTTTGCCAGCTTTTTCAACCCTGAACAGCCGATCCCGCCGTTCATCCAACAGCTGACCAATATTGACGAGCAGACCGTTGAAGAGGCGCCGCTGTTTGCCGATAAAGCGGGCGAGATTGCCGCCATGATGAAGGGGGCGTATTTCGTCGCGCATAACGTCGATTTTGATTTGCCGTTTTTGCAGGCGGAGCTCGAGCGGGCCGGGCGTCCGCCGTTTGCCGGTCCGACGATCGATACGGTGGAACTTGCGCGCATCGTGCTGCCGTCGGCGGAAAGCTACAAGCTTGGCGATTTGGCGAAACAGCTCGGCCTTCGCCATGATCGCCCGCACCAGGCGGACAGCGATGCGGAAGTGACCGCCAAACTGTTCATTGCCCTGCTCGGACGGCTGCACCGCCTGCCCTTGTTGACGCTTGAACAGCTGCGCCGCCTCGCCCGCCATTTGAAAAGCGACATTTATTCGCTCTTGGACGCCGTCATTGCGGAAAAACGAAAAGAAGCGCCAGTGGATGACACGGTCGCGGTATACCGCGGCATTGCGCTGAAAAAACCGGCGCCAAAGCCGGATGACGGCAGACGGCATTCCCCTTCCGCCTCGTTCGCTGCTTTTTATGAACAGGCGCCGCCCCTTCCGCTTCCTGGCTACAAACGACGTGAAGGGCAGTGGGAGATGATGCGGCTTGTCTATGAGGCGCTGTCGACGTCCCAGCATGCGCTCATTGAGGCGGGAACCGGGCTCGGCAAATCGCTCGCCTACTTGATTCCCGCCGCCTTTTTTGCCGGTGAGCGCCAGGAGCGGGTCGTGGTAAGCACGCATACGCTTCAGCTGCAAGAGCAGCTCATCCGCCGCGATTTGCCCGTGCTGCGGCAAGTCGTGCCGTTTCCGCTTCGGGTCGCCGTCTTGAAAGGGAAGCAAAACTACCTTTCCCTCGACAAGTTCGTTTCGTTTTTGTCTGAACCGTGCGATACGTACGATGCGGCGCTGTTGAAGTGCCAGCTGCTCGTCTGGCTGCTTGAGACAGACAGCGGCGATTTGGACGAATTGAATGTGTCGTCCGGCGCCCGTCTTTTGTTGTCAGAGCTGGCCATTGGCGAGGGGGAAGACGGCGGGAGGCATCATTTTTTCGCCCAAGCGAAACAACGCGCCGAGCGGGCGAATATTGTCATTACGAACCACGCGTTTTTGCTTCATGATTTGACAGCTTCTTCGCCGCTTTTGCCGCCGTTTCGCCATCTTGTCATCGATGAGGCCCATCGGCTCGAGGACGCTGCCGCCCATTCGTTTGGCGAACGGATTGACTACGTGTCTTTTCGTCTGCTGACGGCCAAAATAGCGCAAACGCTTGGAAAATGGCCGGAAGCGGAGCACGGTGAAGCGGAAGACGCGATCGCCCGCTGCCAACGGCGTTTGGAAGAGTTGCAATTTGAAGGGGACGAGCTGTTCCGTTTGCTGCGCCGCTATGCGCTTGCGAAAAAGCCGGCGCGGGCCGGCCGTTGCCGCTACCGTTTTTCCCCGGCTGACGAGGGCGGCCGGACGTGGCAGGCAGCGACGGAGTTATGCTGGCGTCTGCGCGACTCGGCAGCGGCGCTATGCGGTGCCGCGATGCCGCTTGTGTCAGCGCCCGCCGCGGATGGTTCTCCGTTGCCTGCTTCGCTGGCAGCGGATTTGGCGGCGTTGGAGCGACAGCTGGCAACGCTTGTCCGGCTGTTGACGGAAACGGATCCCAGCGCCGTCCGCTGGATCGAAGCGGATGAGAAAGGGGCGGCGAACGCCGTCCGCCTTTATTCCCAGCCGGTCGACCTCGCCGATTTTTTTGCGGACCGGCTGTTTATGAAAAAGCGGAGCGTCATTTTGACTTCCGCAACGCTTACGGTTCGCGGGCGTTTCGCGTATATGACGAGGCGCCTCGGGTTGGACGAGTTTTATCCGCTGTGCCGCTCGTTTCCGGCGCCGTTTCGCTACGAGGAACAGGCTGCGCTCTTTGTGCCGGCGGACATGCCGCTCGCTTCCGCTGTTTCGGTCGAGACGTATGCCGAGGCGGCAGCGGCGGCCATCACAGCAGTCGCCCGGCGCGTCGGCCGGCGGCTGCTTGTGTTGTTTCCATCGTACGAATTGTTGAAAATGACCGTCGAGGCGTTAAAAAACGACGAGGCGGACGAACCATTTGTCTTGATCGCTCAAGGGGTGCAAAGCGGCAGTCCGGCCAAACTCATCCGGACGTTTTTGCAGTTTGAGCGCGCTGTGCTGTTTGGGACGAGCGGTTTTTGGGAGGGGGTCGATTTGCCGGGGGATGCGCTTGATGCGCTCATCATCGCGCGTTTGCCGTTTGCTCCTCCGGACGATCCGGTGATGGAAGCGAAAAGCGAACGCATTCGTGCACGGGGAGGCGATCCGTTTTATGAGCTGTCGCTTCCCGAGGCCGTCCTCCGATTGAAGCAAGGCGTCGGCCGTCTCATCCGCACCGAGCGCGACAAGGGAGTGGTGTTCGTCCTTGACCGCCGGTTGACGAACGCTCCGTACCGAGCGGACTTTCTCGCGTCGCTGCCGCCGTTTCCTGTGCATGAGGGTGGACTTTTGGAGCTGCTCGATGCGGCGGACGCCTGGCTTTGGCAAGGCCGCCGGCCCAATGGCGTTTAGGGCATGTCGTCGCTTCCTTCTCATAAAGAGAGGGGAAACGGTGCAATCTAAAGATGGCAGGCAGCAAAAAAATTCCCCGCATCGAGCGGGGCGGAAGGAAGCAAATTTGCGTTGGCGGTGTAGGCGGGCAAATTTGTTATGAAATGGTCGGACAAACCTGCTATAATAGGGAAGAAGCACAACTGCGATGCTGGCAGCCTGCGGCTTTCGCTGCCTGGCTGCAGATCTGCTGTATTTGTATTGTTGCCGGAGCCGCCGGCCTGTATAAGTAACAAAATTTGCGCCGCACAGGAGGAAGCGACGAAAATGGAAAGCAAAATTGAAGTGCTCGCCACCGTCAAAGTCCAGCATTCCGACGATTTGTACAAAATTGTCGACTGCTTGAACCGGACGCTGAAGCGCAACAATTTAATGTTTGGCCTTGCTTTGGATGAGAACGACAAACGACAGGCCGTCTTCACGATTTACCGGACGTGATCGCGATGAAAAAATGGGGATGGTTGGCTCTCCTTTTTTTTGGTTTCCTCATTTGGCAGGCATGGTTGATTTATGGAGAGGCGATGGCGCCCAAACGGTCCATGGCGGAACACGCGCTTGCGCGGGCGAGGGAGGCAGTCGGATTGATTGACGTCAAGAAAGTCTATACATATTATGGGGATGAAGCGTACACTGTATTCATCGGCCGGACGAAGCAAGAAAAAACGGACGTCGTCGTTTGGGTGCCGGAAAAAGGAGGAAATGTCGTCGTCAAGCGGGCGGACAGCGGCATCAGCGAAGCAAAAGCGCGCGCCATTTTAGAGCGCGACCGCCGCCCGCAGCAGATCATTGACGCGACGCTCGGCATGGAAAAAGGCGTGCCTCTTTGGGAGTTGACATATATCGATTCGGAAGGAAGGTATTCGTTTTATTACCTTCATTTCACCGATGGCGCGTTCTTGAAGAGGTACAGTTTTCAACGATGAGGACATGAGGGGGAAGAAGCGATGAAACTGGCAAAACGGGTGGCGTCGCTGACGCCATCGGCGACATTGGCCATTACGGCGAAAGCGAAAGAATTGAAAGCGGCTGGATACGACGTGATCGGCCTCGGGGCCGGAGAGCCGGATTTCAATACGCCGCGGCACATTCTCGATGCAGCGGTAAGAGCGATGAACGAAGGGCATACGAAATATACGCCCTCGGGCGGGCTGCCGGCGCTGAAGGCGGAAATCATCAAAAAGTTTGCCCGCGATCAAGGGCTTGAGTATGAGCCGGCGGAAGTGATTGTATGCGTCGGGGCGAAGCACGCCCTTTACACCCTCTTTCAAGTGCTGCTCGACGAGGGCGATGAGGTCATCATCCCGACGCCGTATTGGGTCAGCTACCCGGAACAAGTGAAGCTCGCCGGCGGCGTTCCCGTTTATGTGGAAGGGCTGGAACAACACGATTTCAAAATTACGCCAGAGCAGCTGAAGCAGGCGATCACGCCGCGGACGAAGGCGGTCATCATCAACTCGCCGAGCAACCCGACCGGCATGATTTACACGGCCGAAGAACTGAAGGCGCTCGGTGACATTTGCTTAGAATACGGCCTCTTGATCGTCTCCGACGAAATTTATGAAAAGCTGATTTACGGCGGAGCGAAGCATGTCTCGATCGCTGAGCTGGCGCCGGAGCTGAAAGCGCAGACCGTCATCATCAACGGGGTGTCGAAGTCGCATTCGATGACGGGATGGCGCATCGGGTATGCAGCAGGTCCAAAAGAAATCATCAAAGCGATGACCGACTTGGCGAGCCACAGTACATCCAACCCGACGTCAATCGCCCAATACGCGGCCATCGCCGCGTACAGCGGCCCGCAGGATCCGGTGGAAGAAATGCGCCGAGCGTTTGAAGAGCGGCTCCATATCATTTACGACAAGCTTGTGCAAATTCCAGGGTTTACATGCGTCAAGCCGCAAGGGGCGTTTTACTTGTTCCCGAACGCCCGCAAAGCGGCGGAGATGGCGGGCTGCCGCACGGTCGACGAGTTCGTCGCCGTCTTGCTCGAAGAGGCGAAAGTCGCCCTCGTGCCCGGCTCCGGGTTTGGAGCGCCGGACAATGTCCGCCTGTCGTATGCGACTTCGCTTGAGGCGCTGGAAACGGCGGTGGAACGCATCCGCCGATTCATGGAAGCGCGCGCGTAACCAAATCCACACGGGGCAGGGTGGATATGCTGTCAGGCGGCAACGGCCGGTGCAGTACAAAGCGCCGCATTTCGCCGCCCCGACCTGGCCGTTGCTGCCGTGTTGGCGCAACGGTATAATAGCGAATGATGGACGTGTCAATCATTGGAGGGAATAAGTACGTGAAAACGACGATTGCGGAAGTAAACCAATATGTCGGCCGGCAAGTCACGATCGGTGCCTGGCTGGCCAATAAGCGCTCGAGCGGAAAAATCGTCTTTTTGCAGCTGCGCGACGGGACGGGCTTCATTCAAGGCGTCGTCGAAAAGGCGAACGTCTCAGAGGAAGTATTCCAACGCGCGAAAACGTTGACGCAAGAAACATCGCTGTATGTGACCGGAACAGTGCGCATTGACGAGCGCTCGCCGTTCGGCTACGAACTGTCGGTTACGGACTTGCAAGTCATCGATGAAGCGGTCGATTACCCGATTACGCCAAAGGAGCACGGCGTCGAATTTTTGATGGACCATCGCCATTTATGGCTTCGGTCGCGGCGTCAGCATGCCATTATGAAAATCCGCAACGAGGTCATTCGGGCAACGTACGAGTTTTTCAACGACCGCGGGTTCGTCAAAGTCGATGCGCCGATTTTGACCGGCAGCGCGCCGGAAGGAACGACCGAGCTGTTCCACACGAAATATTTCGATGAAGACGCGTATTTGTCGCAAAGCGGCCAGCTGTATATGGAGGCAGCGGCGATGGCGCTCGGCAAAGTATTTTCATTCGGCCCGACGTTTCGCGCTGAAAAGTCGAAAACGCGCCGCCATTTGATTGAATTTTGGATGGTCGAGCCGGAAATGGCGTTTTACGAGTTTGAAGACAACTTGCGGCTGCAGGAAGAGTACGTCTCCTATCTTGTGCAGTCGGTGCTCAGCCGCTGCCGGCTCGAGCTTGGGCGGCTTGAGCGCGATGTGTCCAAACTTGAGTTGGTCACGCCGCCGTTTCCGCGCCTGACGTATGACGAAGCGATCAAGCTTTTGCACGACAAAGGGTTCACCGACATCGAGTGGGGCGACGACTTCGGCGCGCCGCATGAGACGGCCATTGCGGAAAGTTTCGAGAAGCCGGTCTTTATCACTCATTACCCGACGTCATTAAAGCCGTTTTATATGCAGCCGGATCCGAAGCGGCCGGACGTTGTGTTGTGCGCCGACCTCATTGCCCCGGAAGGGTACGGGGAAATTATCGGCGGCTCGGAGCGTATCCATGATTATGACTTGTTAAAGCAACGCCTTGAGGAACACCATTTGCCGCTTGAGGCGTATGAATGGTATTTGGATTTGCGCAAATACGGATCGGTGCCGCACTCTGGGTTCGGGCTCGGCCTTGAGCGCACGGTCGCTTGGATTTGCGGCGTCGAGCATGTGCGTGAAACGATCCCATTCCCGCGCCTTCTCAACCGTTTGTATCCGTAACCCCCTGCAAAAAAGGGGGTTTTTTGCCGCCGGCATGTTATACTATAGTTGAGGTGCATCGGCATGGAAAAGAAAAAGGTGGCCGAATGGCTGGCGCAAGGAAGCGTCGCCGTTCCAAAGCTGTTATTGAACCATTATAAACAGCTTGGCTTGAGCGAGGCGGAACTCGTGCTGCTTTTGCATATGCAGTCGTTTTTTGAGCAAGGGATCACCTTTCCGACGCCGGCGGAGCTGGCCGAGAGAATGACGGTCCCGGCGGCGGAGTGCATGGAAATGATGCGCCGCCTTTTGCGAAAGGGGATGGTGGCCATTGAGGAGCATACGGACGAACGCGGCATCCGCAGTGAAAAGTATACGCTCGAACCGCTTTGGGAGCAGCTGGTTCACCATTTGTATGCAGAAGCGGCCAAGGATGAGTGCGGCGGCCAGCAGGAGGAGGAAAGCCTATATACGGTTTTTGAGCAAGAATTTGGCCGCCCGCTCTCCCCGTTTGAGTGCGAAACGCTCGCGATGTGGATCGACCAAGACGGCCATGAACCGGCCATCATTAAAGCTGCGCTGCGCGAGGCGGTGCTGTCGGGAAAACTGAACTTTCGCTACATCGACCGCATTTTGTTTGAGTGGAAAAAGAACGGCATCCGCACGATCGAGCAGGCGCACGATTACGGCAAAAAATTCCGCAAGCCGAAACCGCTCGCCCGCCCGGCGAAACAGGAGACAGGAGAATTTAAGCAGACGATTCCGTTTTTCAACTGGCTTGACTCGTAAACGAGAGCGCAGTCTCTCGTTTTTGTTTGGCCAAAATCGCGAAATGCTCGTATGGATGGCCAAACATCGCGAAAGGAGGAGAGAGGGATGCTGACGAAGCAGCAAATCCGCTGCTGTTTGGACGTGATGGCGGACATGTTTCCCAATGCCCATTGCGAACTTGTGCACCGCAATCCGTTCGAACTGTTGATCGCGGTCGTTTTGTCAGCGCAATGCACCGATGCGCTCGTCAATAAGGTGACGAAACATTTGTTTGAAAAATACCGAACGCCGCACGATTACATCGCGGTGCCGCTTGAAGAGCTGGAGCAAGACATCCGATCGATCGGATTATACCGGAACAAAGCGAAAAATATTCAAAAGTTGTGCGCGATGCTGATTGAGGAGTACAACGGTGAGGTGCCGCGCGACCGCGATGAATTGATGAAGCTGCCGGGCGTCGGAAGGAAGACGGCCAACGTCGTCGTCTCCGTGGCATTTGGCGTGCCGGCCATCGCCGTTGATACGCATGTCGAGCGGGTCAGCAAGCGGCTCGGCTTTTGCCGTTGGGACGCGTCAGTTCTGGAAGTGGAACAAACGTTGATGAAAACCATTCCAAAGGAAGAATGGTCGATCACCCACCACCGGATGATTTTTTTCGGCCGCTACCATTGCAAGGCGCAGGCGCCGCAATGCCCGGTATGCCCGCTTCTTCGTTTATGTCGCGAGGGAAAAAAGCGGATGCGAAAGAGGGAAAACAAACGTGCGCGTGCCGACTGAATGGGCTCGCCCGCTTTTTCCCGGACGGGCATATTTCTAGGCAAGTCGCCATGAAAAAGCGGATGGCTTATCGGGCCATCCGCTTTTTTGAGGCAGGTGATCTCACTGGCGGCTTCCATTTCTCATGCCAGCATTGCCGCTGTTTCCTGATTGTGGATTGGTCGGCGTCGTTGGGGTTGTTGGTTTCGTCGGCGTTGTTGCGCCGCCATTCCCTTGGCCGTTGTCTTCGCCGCCATTGTCTTTGCCGCCATTGTCTTTGCCGCCGTTGTCCTCTTCGCCGCCATCATCGCGATCTTCGTTGCCATTGCCGTTGTTTCCGCTATTTCCGCCATTGTTGTTATTTTGATTGTTTCCATTGCCCCCATGATCATCGCTGTTATCCCCGTTCGTGCCGCCATTTCCGGCGCCACGGTTGTTGCCATCACCGTTCGCTCCATTGCCCGGCGCCGTCGGCTGCTCGCCGCCAGGGATGCGGATGCTCGTGATCGCCGGCTTGCTCATCCGCTCGCCTTCCTTGGCATAGACGGCGATCGTGTACGAAGCCCCTGGCGCCACGTTCGTAACTGTCACGCCTAAATCTTTGGTCGTGACCGTTTCCGTATGCCCTTGCTCGTCTTTGATGCGCACTTCAAACAGCGTGTCGTCGGTTTTCTCATCATACGACCAAGAGACGGAAATCATGTTGGCAGCTTGGTCGTACGAAGCGGCCAACCCTTTGACAGCCGGGAGCTCTTCCGGCTCA
Source organism: Geobacillus sp. FSL K6-0789 (assembly GCF_038593135.1). Taxonomy (NCBI): domain Bacteria; kingdom Bacillati; phylum Bacillota; class Bacilli; order Caryophanales; family Anoxybacillaceae; genus Geobacillus; species Geobacillus sp. FSL K6-0789. The sequence goes on along the minus strand of NZ_CP151966.1, from coordinate 1,865,974 downwards.
TCTTTTGCGACTTTTGTCGGTTCGGTGCCGCGCACGAACAATTCATACGTAATGTCGCTTTCAGGCGTGTATTTGCCGGCAAGTTTCGGCGGATTCGTGCCTTTTTTGATCGGCAGTTTGACGACGCTGTCCGGCCGCTGAAACTCTCCGCTGCCATCGTCGAGATGGGACATCAGATCTTTCAGCAAGAGCTTCGGAATGCGCTGCTCCCGACTCCCTAATGTAGCTGTTTCGCTTTTTTTGCTGAAGCCGACCCAAATGGCCGCCGTGTAGTTTGGCGTATAGCCGATAATCCAGCTGTCCGGCACATCGTCCCGTTTGAGGCCAAACTTCGCGCCGTCTTTGCCGTAGTTTGTCGTTCCGGTCTTGCCGGCGAGCTCCAACCCTGGAACATAGGCGGACCGCCCAGTGCCAGAGCGGATGACCGATTTAAGCATGTCGGTAATCATGTATGCGGTGTAATCATGCATGACTCGCTTCGGTTTTGGCTTTAAGTCCATTTCCGTGCCGTCTGGGAAGACGATTTTCGTCACCGCATACGGCTTCGTGTAAACGCCGTTGTTGCCGAAGGCGGCGTAGGCGCCGGCCATCTGCAACGGCGATACGTAGCGCGATATGCCGCCGATTGCGTACGGCTCATATACTTCGTCAAAGCCCATGCCGAGCCGGTTGGCAAACTCTCTCGCCCGCTCTTTGCCGACCGCTTGGAACGTTTTTAACGCCGGGATGTTGCGCGACCATGTGAGGGCATTGCGCACCGTCACCGGTCCGGCGTAGCGTCCGCCGGCGTTGCGGATCGGGGTGCCGTCGGAGTACGTATACGGCTCGTCAACAAGAATGTGCGCGGTTGACCATTTTAAATATTCGATCGCCGGCCCGTAGTCCAAAATCGGCTTAATCGTTGAACCGGGCTGGCCGACAGGCTGAATTGCGTAGTTGAAACCGAACTCGATGTTGTCGCGGTGGCGTCCCCCGCCTAATGCGCGAATGGCGCCCGTTTTCGTGTCGACGAGGGCGATTCCCGACTGCAAATCTTTTTTGGCGGTAAAATGTTGATCGGAGTTTAATAGCTTTTCAACGTACGATTGCGCCTCTTGATCAAGCGTCGTGTAAATTTTCAGCCCGTCTTCAAAGACGTTGACATTGGCTTTGTCCGTCACTTCTTTGATCACTTCGTCAATAAAGGCGTCGTATGGCACGGAATTTTGCGGCTTTTTCCGCTCGGTGAGCATCGATTTGATCGGCACCTGCTTCGCTTTTTCCGCTTCTTCCGCACTGATAAAGCCATGTTTCACCATGAGCGACAAGACAGTGTCACGCCGTTTTTTCGCCGCCTCCGGATGATCGTATGGGTTGTACCGGTTCGGGCTTTGCGGCATGCCGGCCAAGAGCGCTGCCTCGGGGAGCGTCAGCTCTTTTAAGTTCGTTTTGCCGAAGTAATATTCCGCCGCCCGGGCGACGCCATAAATGCCGTCTGAGTAATAAATTTTGTTCAAGTACATTTCCAAAATTTCGTGCTTCGAATACTTTTGCTCAAGCTGCAAGGCGAGCCACGCTTCTTGCGCTTTCCGCTCCAACGTTTTCTTTGATGAGAGGAACGTCATTTTCACGACTTGCTGGGTGATCGTGCTGCCGCCTTCCGCGCCGAACCCTTCGCGAATATTGGCGATGACCGCGCCGGCTAGACGGACGATGTCGATGCCGTGATGCTCGTAAAAGCGGGCGTCTTCGGTCGCCAATACCGCATTTTCCAGCACTTTCGGCACGTCCTTGTATGAGATGTACGTCCGTTTGTAACCGCCCAGCTCGGCGACTTTCTTTCCGCTCATATCGTACACGGTCGACGAGAGCGGATCTTTAATTTTCGCCTCATCGAGCGGAGGGGCGTCCTTGACAAAGTAGGCGAACGCAGCCACCCCCCCGATGGCGCCAAGGGCGATCATCAGCACTATCGCAATGGCGATCGCTTTCAACCAGGACCTCCCTCTTTTCTTTTTCGCCTTTTTTTGTTTCGTCTGTTTCGCTGCCTGCTTTCGTTCCACACGAGAACGATATTCACCAGACATAAGCAAATCCTGCCTTTCTTACAAGTTTTCACCTTAAGCGGTGAAGTACACGTTTTCTATTACACTAATATAATCAATTCTCGGCTGGTAGCCAAGCGGGATATAATGCCCGTATTGTTCGATCTCCCGTTTTGGGATCGACTTTCTTCCCCCGGCTTCTTGCTCATTCCAGCGGGCAATTAAGTGGGAGGCGTCAAGCAAATACGTTTCATTGAGCAGGGAAAAACGCAAAATCGCAAAGCAAATGCCGCCGTGGGCCATGACTTGCGCCATATGGCGGATTTGGTGAGCATGGAAATTTTTCAGCGGAAACGACGTTTTGTTTCTCGTCTCCTTTGCCTCAAAGTCGATGTATTTGCCGCGATAGATGCCGTTGTAGTCGGTCGTCGACGCCTGCCGGAAATAGGCCTCTTTGATGACGGCGGCGCTCCGTTTCGGATAATCGACGCGGACGATTTGCACCGGAGTCGGCTTTTTATGGATGACAGCGATGCCGTGCTCCCGATAATATTCATTCGTCGCGTTTAAGTCGTCTTCGAGCGTCATGCCGCGGTTGGCATAGCCGGCTGCCGCCGGCGGTCGCACCGCGCTCGGTCCGTTTCCGCGGTATTCTTTTCCTCCTGGATATTTGAGTGCCATCGCGTTCATCTCCTTTGAATGGTTTTTATTATACCATACGCTCGGAAAAGATGCGCCTTTTTTTCTTCCCCACGGCTGCGCCTGCTCTTGTTGTCGAATGGCGGCCGCATCCCGCTTTCTTTGCCGAATCTGTTCTACTTTTGTCGCTGCAGCAGGGAGTGATCCCCTTGGACGCGAATGGAATATCATCACGCCAGAAATGGGGGAGAGGAAATGGAAAAACGGTTAGTGAAAAAAGAAGAGATTGAAAAGCAGCTTCAGGAAATTGTCGCGCTCATCGAGCAGGTGGACGCGAAAATGGAAAAGGTGATCGCGGATGTCATTGAGGAGCGGTACGCCCAAAACAAAGAGCACCTCGCGCATCTTGAAGGGCGGATCGCCGGCGTCGAACGGCGGCTTGATGGGAAAAAAGCGAACGCGGAGCGACCGTTGCCGTCAAAACTGTATTTTGTGTAAACAGCCGGCGGCAGAAACGCTGTCCCCTCGGCTGCGGGGACAGCGTTTTCCTTTTACGTATCTTTTCCTGTTGTGATCGAGACAGGGCCGCCTTCAGCCGTCGCGACTGTGTTGATTTCATATTCGACCCGCTCGGTATGCTTCGGCGGCGCCGGCTCGCCATGTTTCGGTTTTTCGTGGTCATGTCCTTTCAATTTATGGTTGAAATGGACGCCTCGGCCCATTGCCCAACACCCCCCTTGCTTATTACGATGGGGATTTCAGGCCGAAAGTATGCAAAAAAAAGAAGGGAAAAACTCCCTCGAGACCTAAAGTCCAGCGTATTCTTCCGTTTCGTCCGGCTGACAGGCGCCGGCTTGTTCCAGCTCGCGCACTAAGTCGCGATATTGGGCAAGCGAAATTTCCCCGCGCAAATAAAGGCGACGGGCGAAATCGAGCAGTTCGTTCGCCTCAGCCGGCTCGCAATGTTTGACCGCCATGAACTTATGTTTCAATTCCGTGATGCTCATTGATGCTTTTCCCCCTTCCCCCTTTTTTACATCGTACCATGAAAATAGGAGGAAAGGGCGATTTCCGAAAATTAAAACTTCCGACAAGAGGTTACATGTCCGCGCGCACGCGGCCCAGTATACACACATATATTAGTGGCAGCTGATCCCCTGTTTTCGCTGGGGGAATCGATGATCAAAGATGGGGAGGATACACATGCACCGTTATCCGCGACAAATTTCGCCGCCACCCGCCCACGGACCATACAGCTTCGGCGGCCATTGGCCCTACTCATACGGCTGGCCCTTCCACCTTCCGTCGGCGCCCATTCATTGGCCATATGCTTCGCCATTCCACGCTGCCGCGCCTTCGCACCCGATGCCATACCCGAAACCAGGGTCGCTGCTGCCGCCGCCGCGCCCGTCTTTTCTCGCCCAGTTAAAAAACAGTGACGGGACGTATGATATTAACAAAATGATGAACACGATGGGGCAGATGATCAATGTCGTCAATCAAGTCAACGGCATGTTAAAAGGGCTGCTCAGCACGTTTAAAGAGTAACGAAGCCGCTCCCCCAGCGGAGCGGCTTTGCCCTGTCAAATGAGCAGCTCGTACACTTCATTCAGCTGGTAGACGCGCTCATAATCGCGCTCATCCATCGCGTAGCGGATTTCATGGGGCAAAATGCGATCCAAAAAGGCGCTCTCTTCTTGCGTCAAGTCGCGGACAAACTCGCCCTCGCCCCGGTACGGTTTGCTGATCAGCTTTTTGTAAATACGCTTTGGCGTCTCATCATGGCAGTCCAAATAATTGGACAAAATTTCCCGCAAATAGGCGAGCGTTTGTTCCATCACGATCCGCCCCCTTCAAAAAACGAGACAAACGTTCGACTGACGTTTGGTTTGCCTTCCGCATACGGGTTTTCTTCTGTGACGCGGTCTGGATCGAGATTCGTTTTGATGACAAGCCGCGGCTCAGCGGACGGCTCATTGATCAGCCGGTCGTTCAACTGTTTGAAATCGGGCAGTTTGGCCATTCGTTTTGCACCTCCTAACAGTAGCGTAGCTTAGCAGTGTCGAAAGTATGTATGGCGCGGTTATGTTCCGAAAAAACGCGCAACCTAATCGCAGACGGCAAGGAGGTGACAGACAGTGACCAACCGCAACGACAACCGGGAACGGAAAAATAAGTATCCACACAATCGTGAAGAAATCGCCAAGGAATGGGACATCCAAAAAGATCCGACGCCGGAACACAACAACCGGTATGGAAGCCCTTCGCATAAACAATAGAAGCCCGATAGGAAAAAAGCCGCTCCCGACATGGGGAACGGCCTTTTTAATGGCTTGGGTGGACGGAAGGCGCTTCTTTGGATTTTAATCGATACCGATGTATTTCCGTTTTTGCGGCAGGCGAATGACGAGTGTACCGTTTTGGAATGAAGCTTTCACTTCATGTTCGGCCACCGGATACGGAAACGGAATCATCCTCGCCACGCGCCGCCGCTGCTGGCGCCGTTCGTATACATGGCCGCTGTCGTCGGACGATTCGATCGTTTCATGGTGATCGATGACAAGTTGCAGCCCGTCTTCATGCCACTGCAGGCTAATTTGATCCCGCTTGATGTCCGGCAGACGGACGATGATTTGATAGTCGCGCTTCGTTTCTTTCACCTCGATCGGGATGTACGCCGCGGCAAATGTTTGGGCGAAGTAATCGTCAAGCGTTTCAAACAGTTTTTGCAATGGTCGTTCATCGAACCATTGGTTCACGAGTTTCCGCAAATGATGGAACGGGTGATTGCCGTCTCCGTTTGCAGGCGGTTGAAACGGTCCGTTCATTGCACTCCCTCTCTTTCCATTCCGCAAAGTGGCAAGGTTCCTCCGCCCGCCGTTTCCGCCGCTTGGACGGCCGGCAGCCATAGAGGCGATCTGCTTTATTGTCAATGTATGTACGGACGGGAAAAAAAGTCACTTTCCGCTTTTTTTAGCGATTTCTCATGCGGTTTTAACCCGTTTGGAATATAATGACACCACCATCTATGGTCATGCACACAAATACCGCTGCCGCCCACCGGCAGCGCGAGGAAGGATGGCGTGATGCATTGGATTCATTGGCTGGTGATGTTGTTTTTTTCTGGAACGGCTGTATCGCTTCTTTCGTACCAAGCGTTTGAAATTGTTCAGGCGATTGTCCACTCGTTTGTGAACCGCCACTCGTGAGCGGCTGCCTTTGGATGTGCGGGAAGCTTGCGGGGCGGCGTCCGCTTTCGCTTGGCTGCTGATCGCCCCGTTGGCGATTGGCTTTTTCTTTGTCTGTAGTAAAATGAAAGTGTGGAAGCGGCGCAAGGCGGGTCCTTGCTCCGGGATGGAGGACAAGAACTAGAAGCAAGAAAGGGGACGGAGACCGTGAACGGACGGATTTTATTAATTGAAGATGAAGCCGGCTTGGCCCGGTTTTTGGAGCTGGATTTAACGCATGAAGGCTTTGATGTGCACGTGTGCGGCGACGGGCGTGAAGGGCTTGAACTCGCCTTGTCGGAATCATGGGATTTGATTTTGCTCGATGTCATGCTGCCTCGCTTAAACGGCATGGAAGTATGCCGCCGCATTCGGGCGGCGAAATCGACGCCGATCATGATGATCACGGCGTGCGACAGCGTGTTTGACCGCGTCATGGGGCTCGATAACGGGGCCGATGACTATATTGTCAAGCCGTTTGCCATTGAGGAGTTGCTGGCCCGCATCCGCGCCTTGTTCCGCCGTGTTCATTCTGAAGCCGACGGGCAAGTGTTGGCGTTTAAAGATTTGGTCGTTGACACGCAGGCGCGCACGGTAAAAAAGGGGGACGAGTTTATCGAGCTGACGAAGCGCGAGTACGATTTGCTCGTCGCCTTTATGCAAAACATCAACGTCGTCTTGACGCGCGATGTGCTGCTTGACAAAGTGTGGGGGTTTGACGCCGAGGTGGAGACGAACGTCGTCGATGTCTATGTCCGCTATTTGCGGCAAAAGCTCGATGAACACGATAAGGAACGATATATCCAAACAGTGCGCGGCGCTGGATATGTGATGCGGCCATGAAGCGATTCCGCCCCCGCGAGCTCTCGTTGAAGGGGAAGCTGACCATCTTGTCTGCCGGAGCGATTTTTATTACGTACTTTGTCTTTACCTTTTTGCAATACCACATTGTCAAGCAATGGCTGCTGAACGAAGAAAAAAAAACAATGGAACAAACGGTGGCGGAAATTGAAACGTATTACGCGGAAAAACGTAATATATCATGGGAAGATGTTCGCCGCCGCCGTTCGTTTCTGGAAAAACTGAATGAGCGCTATCAGCTCATCCGTGTCACCGACGAGAAGGGAAACGTCGTCGTCTCGGTGTCAAACGGCGCCGCCGTCTCGCTCTCGCCAAGCGATATGCCCGACCGGTTGAAAATGGATGAGCATTTCGTCAACAACGAACGGTTTTTGCTGCTGCGCAAGCCGCTTCATATCGGACATTTGCGCGGAACGATTGAAATCGTCCGCCGGTTGACGAAGTTTCAACAAGTAACGAACATGCTTTTCCTTATTATGACGGTGATCGGTTTTGGCGCGATGGCGGCGAGCGCCTTCGCCGGGCGGTTTATGGCGCAACGTTTCGTCAAACCGCTAAAAACGTTGGCGGAAACGATGGCCGACATCAAAAACAACGGGCTGAAACAGCGGATTGATGTGCCCCCGGCGCGCGATGAAATGGCCGAGCTGATGATAATGTTCAACAGCATGATGGATGACATTGAGCGCACCTTTGCCATGCAGCGGCAATTCGTCGAAGATGCGTCCCATGAATTGCGCACGCCGCTTGCCATTTTGCAAGGCCATCTTTCGTTGCTGCAACGGTGGGGGAAGCACAACCCGGAGATTTTGGAAGAATCGCTTGAGGCGGCGATGAAAGAGGCGGAGCGGCTCAAGCGCCTCGTCCTTGAACTGCTTGACTTGTCGCGCGCTGAGGCGATCGTGATTCCAAAAGAGATTGCTCCTATTGACGCTGCTGCGGCCATCGGGCAAATCGTGAAAAATTTCCGCGTTTTGCATCCCGATTTTCAGTTTCTTGTTGATCAGCCGGAAACGCCGCTGCCGCGTCTGGCGATGGCCAAGCATCATTTTGAACAATTGCTCTTCATTTTGCTTGACAATGGGGTAAAATATTCTCAACGGATGAAAAAAATCGCCATTTCTCTGCGAGAGGAAGGGCCATTTGTGACGGTCGCCGTCCGCGACCATGGCATTGGCATTCCGAAAGACGAGCTGAAAAACGTTTTTTTGCGCTTTTATCGCGTCGACAAGGCGCGCAGCCGCGAACAAGGCGGCGCCGGGCTCGGGCTTTCCATCGCCAAGGAAATCATCGATAAATACGGCGGGCAAATTACAGTGGAAAGCGAGATCGATCAAGGAACGACGGTCGAACTGGCCATTCCGAAAGCGGAATAGGAGGAGAGTGAGAGACATGGGACATTCCCATGGCGAAGAGACGGCAGGCAAAAAAGCGATTCATTACGTTGTCGAGAAGTTCCGCAAGCGCGGGGTGAAAATCGCGACATGCAAACCGCGGACAATGATGTCACTGTCATGCCTAGATGAGATCGACAAAATGAGAGGATGAATCGAAGAAAAGAAAATGGAAGCGAAACAGCGCATCATTCCGGCTATTAAAACGATGAAGCAATTTGACGCCTTTTTGTCAAGCGGGTACACGGTCGGTGTATTGCTTGAGGTACATATTGCCCAGTTAAAAAGCATCTTTGCCTATGCGTGCCGGCATGGCAAGGAGTTGCTCATTCACGTCGACTTGGTGCAAGGGCTGAGCCATGATGAACATGCGGCGGAATACCTTTGCCAAGAGTTCCGCCCTCATGGCCTCATTTCCACGAAAGCGGGCGTCATTATGAAGGCGCGGCAAAAACGAGTCTTGGCCGTGCAACGCATCTTTTTGCTCGATTCCCACGCTTTAGAGAAAAGCTACCAGCTGATCGTCAAAACGAATCCGGACTGCATCGAAGTCATCCCGGGCGCCATGCCGCACATCATCCGCGAAGTGAAAGAACGGACGGGAAAACCGATTTACGCCGGCGGCCTCATCCGCACGGTCGACGATGTCGAGCAGGCGCTTTTTGTATGACGAGCGCGGCCGCATCACCGGCGCCCGCTGCCGCGACTTGCTCGGCGGACGAGTATATGACATCCGCGCCAAAAAAGTCGTCAATGCCGCCGGACCGTGGGTTGATGCGCTGCGCGACAAAGACGGATCGAAAACCGGCAAGCGGCTTCGGCTAACAAAAGGCGTCCATATCGTCATCGATCAAAAGCGTTTTCCGCTCAAGCAGGCCGTCTATTTTGACACCCCGGACGGCCGGATGGTGTTTGCCATTCCGCGGGATGGGAAAACGTATGTCGGCACGACCGATACATTTTATGACGATGATCCTGCTCATCCGGCCATGACCGAAGAAGACCGTGATTACTTATTGCAGGGGATTCACTACATGTTCCCGTCCGTCGGCATCACCGCTGATGATGTCGAGTCGAGCTGGGCTGGCGTCCGTCCGCTCATTTATGAAGAAGGGAAAGACCCGTCGGAAATTTCCCGCAAAGACGAGATTTGGACATCGCCATCCGGCCTCATCACGATCGCTGGCGGCAAACTGACCGGCTATCGGAAAATGGCAGAAACGGTCGTTGACCTCGTCGCCAAACAATTGGAAAAAGAAGAGGGAAAAACGTTCCGTCCGTGCCAAACGAAACAGCTGCCAATTTCCGGCGGCGATGTCGGCGGCTCGCATCGGTTGCCGGCCTTCATCGCCGAAAAGGCGAAGGAAGCGGCGCGCTATGGGCTGACAGAAGAACAAGGGGCGCGGCTGGCAAAACAGTACGGCACAAATGTCGACCGGTTGTTTGCGTTAAGCAGCGAGTACGACCGCTCGTCCGGCTTAACGCGCGAAACGTTCGTCCGCCTCGTCTACGCCATCGAGGAAGAAATGGCGGTCAAACCAGTCGACTACTTCATCCGCCGCACCGGGGCGCTGCTGTTTGACATCGACGCCGTCCGGCGGGAAAAAGAAGCGGTTATCGCGTTTATGGCGCGGCATTTGGGGTGGACGGGGGAAGAGAAGGCAACGTACACGAAAGAACTGGAACAAGCGCTGCGTCAAGCGGTGTTGGTAGCAGAAGATGATGACCGGAGGATCATGAATAAATAGAGGGTTTAGAGGGGATCGGCGCTCGATTTTGAGCGCCTTTTTTGGGGGTTAATTTCAGTAAAATAGTGGTCGAATATGTATGTGTTCCAAAACTAAATTGAGGTAAATTTTGGGTAAATTTAAATATTTTATTGACTTTTACTATTTTGTTTGTTATATTTTACTTAAATAAATAAGTTAATTTAACTAAAAGGTAGTGTGTAATGCATAATGATTACGATGAAAGATATTGCCGAAAAAGCGAATGTATCAATCGCAACGGTATCAAGAATTTTAAATAACGATGCCACTCTCTCCGTTTCCGAGGAAACGCGCCAGCGTGTCTTTGAGATTGCTAAAGAGCTTAATTATAAACCGGTGCGGAGACGCAGTACGAACCGGGCTAATCCGCCGAAAACGAAGGAGTCTGAATGTTATAACATTGCTTTGTTGCTCGCGGTATCCCAGCATGAGGAAACGACAGATCCGTATTTTAGTTCTATCCGCTACGGGATTGAAGAGCAGTGCAAACAATTGCCGTTGCACGTCTCTTCCGTCATCCGGGTAAACAGCGGAACAGATATACAAGACTTAAGCCAGTTTGACGGGCTAATTGTGATTGGCGGTATTGATCCCGACGACATTCAGCGCCATTTTCCAGAGGAACGCCCTATCATATTCATAACCCAAGTTATTGATGTAGACGGGTACGATGTGGTTTGCTCCGATTTGGAAGCGGCTACAGAGAAAATCATTGATTACTTAATCGCCCTTGGCCATACGCGAATTGGCTATATCGGCGGATCGGAAACGATCAAAAAGTTTAATGGCGGAAAAAGTTACGAAGTTGATGATATACGGAAACGGACATTTGAGAAAAAAATGAAAGCGCTTGGACTTTATGAGCCGTACCATGTATTTGTCGGCGACTGGGGGCCGGTGGGCGGATACGAATTGATGAAGACGGCGATTGACTCTGGTGATTTGCCAAGCGCGTTTGTGATCGCTAGCGACCCGATGGCGATCGGGGCTCTACACGCGATTCACCAGGCAAACCTTAAAGTTCCGGAAGACATATCTATCATTAGTTTCGATGACATTGACGCCGCAGCATTTTTGAACCCGCCCCTTTCAACAGTGAAAATATACGCGCATGAAATGGGGAGACTCGCTGCAAACGCGCTGCATGAGCGGAGGACGGGGAACCGGAACATTCCGGTTAAAATCGTCACTCCGGCGGAACTTATCATTCGGGAAAGCTGTGCAAAACGCGGTCAAAATACATAAAGGGGGTGAGCGGCGAGAATCATAGCAGGAAGCTATGTAACAAAAAAAGTAAGCGCTGACAACTTAACAAAAAAACGGATGGCTGTTGAATGAAGCCGTACATGTTAGCAAAGGGAAAAGGGGGAACATGGAAGATGAAAAAAGCACTCGCACTCGTCATGTCCAGTGCATTAACTTTTTCGCTGCTTACCGCATGCGGAAACAAAACGGAACAAAACGCAAGCGAATCAGGCGGAAAAGTCAAAATTGAGTTTTTCCATTACAAATCCGAAGCAAGGGGAACATTCGATAAACTGATTGAAAAATTTGAAAAAGAAAACCCAAACATTGATGTTGTCAACGCCAATCCGCCCGATGCAGAAACAGTATTAAAAACCCGCGCCGCTAAACGAGACATGCCCGATATCGTTGGGGTTGGCGCCGATACGACATTTGCGGAACTCGCCAAAGCGGGGATGTTTGAAGATGTCACGAAAGCGCCGGAACTGAACAACATTCAACCTTCGTATATTCAAATGGTAAAAGACGTCAGTGGACTGGAACAAGTGTATGCCATTCCTTATGCGGCCAATGCGGATGCCGTCATTTACAACAAAGCCATCTTCAAAGAACTTGGTTTGAGTGTTCCGAAAACATGGGATGAGTTTATAGCTGCAGCCGAAAAGATCAAAGCAGCCGGAAAAACGCCGTTTTACTTTACGTTTAAAGATGCGTGGACGACATTGCCTGCTTACAACGCTTTGGCAGCCAACACGCAAGGGGAAACGTTTTTCCAAGATTTAAATAAAGGCAAGACAAGTTTTGAAAAAGGGTATAAAGAAGCAACGGAAAAATTTGTGGAGCTGTTGAAGTACGGGCATAAAGATCAATTTGGCAAAGGGTATGCGGATGGCAATGTGGCGTTTGCCAAAGGCGAGTCGGCGATGTACTTGCAAGGCATCTGGGCGATTCCGGAAATTAAAAAGGCCAATCCGAACATTGAACTTGGCGTATTCCCGTATCCTGTAACAAATAATCCGGAACAAACCAAATTAGTATCCGGTGTTGATCTTCTTTTTGCGATCTCGAAAACATCAAAACATCCGAAAGAAGCAAAGAAATTTATCGACTTCTTATTAAAAGAGGAAAATGCAAAGGCGTACATGGCTGAACAAAATGCGCTCTCGGCCATCAAGGGATTAACGCAGGAGGATCCGACGTTGGAAGGATTAAAAGAAAGCTTTGCCAAGGGGGCGCTCGTTGATTTTCCAGACCATTATATTCCGCCGAGCATCAATTTGGCCAATTTGTTGCAACAGTTGACGCATGATCAAGATGTGGAGAAGTTTTTAAAAACAATGGACGCCGAGTGGGAAAAAGTGAAAGAGCGTAAGTAATTAGGCAAGAAGGAGAAACGGGAAGAAAATAGGGGGAGTCCCTCGGTTTTTCTCCCCCTCTTATCATTAGGAGGTGATACGATGCGGAAAGAGGTTGTCGTGACAAGGGAACGAAGCGTTTCATTGCCTATTTTCAAGAAAATCAAAAAACCGAAAAACATCGCGATTTACTTGATGACCGTCCCGGCTGTCGTGTTATTTGCGGTATTTCACACCTTTCCGGCCCTCCAAGGCATTTTCTATTCCTTTACCAATTGGGACGGATTAAGCTTAACGTACGACTTTGTTGGATTGAAAAATTACTACTACTTGTTTCGGGACGAAAACGTATGGCATTCGTACTTGTTTACATTTCAGTTTGCCATTGTGTCGACCGTGCTCGTCAATGTGCTCAGTTTAGCGATCGCTATAGGGTTGAATGAAAAAATTAAGTTCAAAAATTTTTTCCGCGCCGTGTATTTTTTGCCGAATGTTTTAAGCGTGCTGATTGTAGGCTATATTTTCAACTACTTGTTTGCTAACGTGCTCCCTTTATGGGGAGAGAAACTGGGGATTGAGGCGCTTTCGACGAATATTTTAGGAAGCGAAAAATGGGCATGGGTCGGCATTGTCATTGTCGCCGTATGGCAGGCGTGCGCCCTTAATACGATTTTATATTTGGCGGGACTGCAAACGGTTCCCTCAGAGCTGTATGAGGCTTCTAGCCTAGACGGAGCGAGTAAATGGCAAAATTTCCGGCATATTACGTTTCCGATGATTGCGCCGTTTTTTACGATCAATATGGTGTTGGCGATGAAAAACTTTTTAATGGTATTTGACCAAGTTGTGGCGTTGACAGGTGGGGGGCCCGGACGGGCTACTGAATCGATTTCATTGCTCATTTACAACGGCGGATTTCAGGGCGGGGAGTTTGCTTACCAATCTGCGAACTCGGTCATTTACTTTATTGTCATTATGGCGGTATCGATTCTGCAGATTAAATTTTTACAAAAACGGGAAGTGGATATGTGATGGCCAAGAAAACAAACTGGGTTGCCACATTGTTGATTGCGGTCGGGGCGCTGTTCATTTTGTTTCCTTTGTACATGACGGTGTCCATCGCGTTAAAAACGCCGGAGGAGTTGGCAGACTCAGTGCTGTCGCTGCCGGTCGGCCTGCATGTGGAAAATTTTGCAAAAGCGATCGAGGCCACGAACTTTTTTCAAGCGTTTAAAAACAGCGCATTTATCACAGTAACCACCGTTGTTTTGACCATTATAACGAATTCGATGGTCGCTTATGCCATTGCTCGCAATATGCACCGGAAATTTTTTAAGTTTTTGTATTATTACTTTGTCAGCGCCTTGTTTATTCCGTTTCCGATTATTATGTTGCCGATTGTCAAGCAAACATCCGCATTCGGGATGAATAATCCTAGCGGACTCGTTTTTCTGTATGTCGTCTATGGTATTGCGTTTAATATCTTTATTTACGTCGGGTATATCCGTTCGATTCCAAAGGAGTTGGAAGAAGCGGCGATTATGGATGGGTTCAGTACATGGGGCGTGTTTTGGCGCGTGGTTTTCCCGCTTATGGCGCCGATTAACGCTACCGTTGCCATTCTGACTTGTCTATGGGCATGGAATGACTTTTTATTGCCGTTGATTGTGCTGAGCGACCAGTCCGATATGACGCTTCCGTTGGTTCAATATGTATTTCAGTCCAAGTTCGGCACGGACTACAACTTAGCGTTCGCTTCCTATTTAATGGCGTTGTCTCCGATGATCATCGTCTACTTGTTTGCCCAAAAATGGATTATTGGCGGTGTCACAAGAGGGGCAATCAAGTAAACGTGCATAAGAACAAGCCGGTTTGCGCGTATTTGTCCGTTTACGTTTGTGTTCACAGAGTGAAGAATCTTGTTTAGGAGGATAATGATATGGCAATTGTATTTGATCCAACCAATAAAACGTTTTATCTCAAAGCCAATGACACAACATATGTCATGCAGATCGTTCGCTCCGGCTATTTGGCGCATGTTTATTGGGGAAAAGCGGTGCGCGCTGTTCGGGGCGCGGAGGCGTTTCCACGGCTCGATCGCGCGTTTTCCCCTAACCCCGACCCATCCGACCGCACGTTTTCGCTCGATACGCTGCCACAAGAATATCCAGCCTATGGGAATACCGATTTCCGGGCTCCGGCGTATCAAGTGCAGCTTGAGAATGGCTCGACGGTGACCGATTTGCGCTACAAAACGCACCGCATTTACAAAGGGAAGCCTAGACTGAACGGGCTGCCGGCGACATACGTGGAGCATGAACAGGAAGCGGAGACGCTTGAAATTGTCCTTTTAGATGCGCTGATCGGTCTAGAAGTCACGTTGCAGTATACGGCGTATGAAAAATGGAACGTCATCACGCGCGCGGCCCATTTTGAAAACAAAGGCGGCGAGCGGTTAAAGCTACTGCGCGCGCTCAGTATGAGCGTCGATTTCCCAACTGCTGACTATGATTGGATCCATCTCCCCGGAGCGTGGGGGCGCGAGCGCTGGATCGAGCGGCTCCCGCTTCTGACCGGCGTGCAAGCGGCGGAAAGCCGCCGCGGCGCGAGCAGCCACCAACAAAATCCGTTTATTGCGCTCGCTGCCAAAAACGTCGATGAACATCAAGGCGAAGTGTACGGGTTCAGCTTGGTGTACAGCGGCAATTTCCTCGCCCAAGTCGAGGTGGACCAGTTCCGCACTGCCCGCGTCTCGATGGGCATCAATCCGTTTGATTTTACGTGGCTATTGGAACCGGGCGAGTCGTTCCAAACGCCGGAAGTCGTTATGGTCTACTCCGATCAAGGGTTAAACGGAATGTCGCAAACGTACCACGAACTGTACCGCACCCGCCTAGCGCGCGGCGCGTTCCGCGACCGCGAACGCCCGATCTTGATCAATAACTGGGAAGCAACGTATTTTGACTTCAATGAAGAAAAGATCATGAATATCGCCCGAACAGCGGCGGAGCTTGGCATCGAACTGTTTGTGCTTGACGACGGCTGGTTTGGCGAACGCGATGACGACCGCCGTTCCCTCGGTGATTGGGTGGTCAATCGGCGCAAACTCCCCAATGGCCTGAACGGACTGGCGAAACAAGTGAACGAACTCGGGCTGCAGTTCGGCTTATGGATCGAACCGGAAATGGTGTCGCCAAACAGCGAGCTGTATCGGAAACATCCCGACTGGTGTCTCCATGTGCCGAACCGCCCGCGCTCTGAAGGACGGAACCAGCTTGTGCTCGATTATTCCCGCCAAGACGTGTGCGACTATATGATTGAAACGATCTCGAACGTGCTTGCGAGCGCCCCCATCACTTATGTGAAATGGGACATGAACCGCCATATGACGGAAATCGGTTCGGCCGCCCTGCCGCCCGAGCGCCAGCGCGAAACGTCGCACCGCTATATGCTTGGGCTCTATCGCGTGATGGACGAGATCACCGCGCGTTTTCCGCACATTTTGTTTGAAAGCTGCTCCGGAGGCGGAGGGCGGTTTGACCCGGGGATTCTCTATTATATGCCGCAAACATGGACGAGCGACAACACTGACGCTGTCTCGCGCCTGAAAATCCAGTACGGTACAAGCCTCGTTTACCCAGTGAGCGCCATGGGCGCCCACGTCTCGGCCGTGCCGAACCATCAAGTCGGGCGGGTGACGTCCCTCAAGACGCGCGGCCATGTGGCGATGTCAGGCAACTTCGGCTATGAGCTCGATATCACGAAATTGACGGAAACAGAAAAACAAATCATTAAGGAACAAGTCGCGTTTTACAAAGATGTGCGCCGCCTCGTCCAGTTCGGCACGTTTTATCGGCTGCTCAGCCCGTTTGAAGGCAACGAGGCGGCATGGATGTTCGTCTCGGAAGATCAGTCGGAAGCGCTCGTCGCCTACTTCCGCGTTCTGGCCGAAGCGAACGCCCCGCTGTCGCACTTGCGCTTAAAAGGGCTTGACCCGAATCAAGACTATGAAATCGAAGGCCTTGGCGTCTACGGCGGCGACGAGCTGATGTATGCCGGAGTGGCGGTGCCGCACCGCTTGGGCGATTTTATCAGCATGATGTGGCGATTGAAAGCTGTTCAACGATAAGAAGGGATGCTGTCGCTCGAGCCTATGCACCTGTCATAAACGAATTGAACCCGGTGTCTTAGATGCCGGGTTCAAACTGTTTGAGCTTCTCGATGATGCGACGCTTCCGATAGAGCATCTTCCCGGTTTCGGCGATGTCTTCCATAAACGATTTGTTAAACAGCGAACCGAAAATGACACCGATGATCGGAACGGCTTGAAACAGCTTTTTCCACCCGTATTGGTCACGGAACGTCATCATCACTTCCCGCCAGCCTTGCAGTTCGGAAAAGACGCGCCCGCGTTCATTGGAGAACGACGAAAGTTCGTCCAAAATCGCTTTTTTCCCGACGATGTCCGCCGTGGCAAACTGCAGGCATTTGACGACAAACACGCGCTCCTCTTTTTCCTTCGGGTCATATCCGTACACGATGGCGATCTCTTGCAGCGTTTTCAGCGCTAAGCCGAGAAGCGCTGGGATGTCCACCGCCAGCGTCAGCGCCCCGCCCATTCCAGTCGCCGCCCCTTGCAGCTGGGCGAACGTGACGCGCTCATCGATCAACTCGTCGCAAACGCGATCCATCGTCGCAAGCGGCAAGTGCGGCACTTCGGCCAACGACGATACGCCAAGCTTGTCCAATACCTTTCCTTCATTCACTAAGTATTGCCCGCCGCTTTGAATATAGCTGCCCAATTCATCAAGCAGCTGCCCGAGTTTTCGATGGACGGCTTTTGGCGTCAGCTTATCGAGCACTTGAAACGGCAAGCGGCCGAGCTTTTCCCAAAACCATAGGTCTTTTTGGGAGTGTTCCCAGTGGGTGATGGTTTGGAGTTCTTGTTTCAACATCTGTCGCGTTTCCATCTCCGCTCCGCCTCCTTCCTATATTTATTAAGGTGAATAAATGCTCAAACGATTATACGTATTAAAAAAGATTTTGTTTCGCTGTTGATTTTTAGTAAATTATTAACTATAATATTTACTATAAAGGCTTGAAGGAGGCCCTCTCATGATCCCCATCTTAAAACAGCAATTTATCGAACTTTTCGGCGGCTTGGGCGAAGGCATCCGCGCTTTCTTCGCCCCCGGCCGCGTCAATTTGATCGGTGAGCATACGGATTACAACGGCGGGCATGTGCTGCCGTGCGCGCTTGCGATCGGCACGTATGCGCTTGTCCGGCAAACGGATGAGCCGTTTGTCCGCTTTTATTCGCAAAACTTCCCGGAAACGGGAGTGATCACGGTCTCTTACGATGACTTGTCATACCAGAGCGAGCACGGTTGGGCGAACTACCCGAAAGGGATCTTGGCCGCGTTTCAAGCGTTACGTCCGCTTGAGACCGGATTGGACATTTTGTATTACGGCACGATCCCGAACGGCGCAGGACTGTCGTCATCCGCGTCGATTGAGCTTGTGACCGCGGTGATGCTCAACGAACTGTTCAGGCGCGGGCTTGATCAGCTAGAGCTTGTGAAAATGAGCCAAACCGTAGAAAATAAATACATCGGCGTCAATTGCGGCATTATGGATCAGTTTGCCGTCGGCATGGGGAAACAAGATTGCGCCATTCTGTTAAACTGCCAGACGCTCGAGCACCGCTATTTGCCGCTCGTGCTCAACGATTGTTCGATTGTCATCGCGAACACAAACAAAAAGCGCGGCCTGGCGGACTCGGCGTACAACGAGCGGCGGGCGACGTGCGAGGCGGCGCTCGCGAAGCTGCAAAGCGTGCGGAACATCGCCTCGCTCGGCGAGCTGACAAGCGCAGAGCTGGCCCGTTATGAACATCTTCTTTCTCCGCTTGAACGAAAGCGGGCTCGCCATGCGGTGACGGAAAACGAGCGGACGCTTGAAGCCGCCCAGGCGCTTGAGCAGGGAGACCTCGTCCGCTTTGGCGAGTTGATGAAACAGTCGCATTTGTCGCTGCGCCATGACTATGAAGTAACCGGAGCCGAACTTGATACGCTCGTGGAGGCCGCATGGTCGCACGAAGGAACGGTCGGGGCGCGCATGACCGGAGCCGGATTCGGCGGCTGCACGGTGAACATTGTGAAAAAGGCATGCGTTCAAGATTTCATTGAACGGGTCGGAAACGCGTATGCCGAAAAAATCGGTTATGAAGCAAGCTTTTATGTCGTTGACGTTGGTGACGGGGCGAGAGAACTCACGGAACTGGAGGAGATGAGCCGATGATTTTGGTTTGCGGAGGGGCAGGGTATATCGGCAGCCATGCGGTGTACCGTCTGCTTGAAAAAGGGGAGCGCGTGGTCGTGGTGGATAACTTGCAGACGGGGCACCGGGAGGCGGTTCACCGTGATGCTGTGTTTTGCCAAGGCGATATTCGCGACCGCGATTTTTTGCGCAAGGTGTTTCGCCAGCATGACATTGAGGCGGTCATTCATTTTGCGGCGAACTCATTGGTCGGTGAAAGCATGGAAGAGCCGCTGAAGTATTACGACAACAACGTGTACGGGACACAAGTGCTGCTTGAAGTGATGAAGGAATTTGGTGTCAAGCAAATCGTCTTTTCTTCAACCGCCGCCGTGTATGGGGAGCCGAAACAAATCCCGATCATCGAAACCGATCCGACCGAACCGACAAACGCGTACGGAGAAACAAAGCTGGCGATGGAAAAAATGATGAAATGGGCGGACCGCGCCTACGGCATCCGCTCGATTTCGCTCCGCTACTTTAATGTCGCCGGGGCGTACGGCACGACAATCGGTGAGGACCACAACCCGGAGACGCATCTGATTCCATTGATTTTAAAAGTGCCGCTTGGCCAGCGCGAGGAAATTTCCGTTTTCGGCGATGACTACGACACGCCCGACGGCACGTGCATCCGCGACTACATCCATGTGCTTGATCTCGTCGATGCCCACGTGTTGGCGCTTGAAAAACTGCGGAATGGAGCGTCCAGTGACGTGTACAATCTCGGCAACGGCAATGGCTTCAGCGTCAAAGAAGTGATCGAAGCGGCGCGGCAAGTGACCGGACACCCGATCCCTGCCCGCGTCGTGGCGCGGCGGCCGGGCGACCCGGCGCGGCTTGTCGCTTCATCGGAAAAAGCAAAGCGCGAGCTCGGCTGGGAGCCGAAATACTTGTCCATTACGGATATCGTCGCCTCGGCGTGGGAGTGGCACAAAGCGCGGCCAAACGGATATCGGGGTGTGTAAACATGGAAACGATTTTTGCGGCGATTGAACAACTGATCCGTTATGCCGAGCAACGCGGCCTTTTAGCGCCGGAAGATGTGGTGTACGCGCGCAACCGCCTGCTGGCGACGCTCCGACTCACGGAATGGCAGCCGGCCGAGGTCAAGGACGTTCCCTTGGCCTCGCCGGCCCCGGTATTGGACGCTATGATTGATTGGGCGTATGAACAAGGATTGTTGGAAACGAATACCACAACCGAGCGCGATATATGGGATGCGAGACTGATGGACTGCGTCATGCCGCGGCCGTCGGAAGTGATCCGCGCCTTTTACGAGCGATACCGCCGCAGCCCGCAGGAGGCGACGGACTGGTTTTATTCGTTGAGCCAAGCGTCCAATTACATTCAAACGGCGCGCATCGCCAACAATCAGCACTGGAAAGTGTCAACCATCTATGGAAAATTGGATATCACCATTAACTTGGCGAAGCCGGAAAAAGACCCGAAGGAAATCGCCAAATTAAAAGAGATGCCGTCATCCTCGTATCCAAAATGTGTATTATGCAAAGAAAACGAAGGGTATGAAGGAACGTGGCGTCATCCCGCCCGTTCCAATCACCGTGTCATCCCGATCACGTTATTGGATGAACAGTGGTATTTCCAATATTCTCCCTACGTGTACTATCATGAACATTGCATCGTCTTTTCCGCCGAACATGTGCCGATGAAAATGGAGCGGAAGACGCTTGAGCGCTTGCTCGATTTCGTCGAAAAGTTCCCGCACTATTTCATTGGCTCGAACGCCGACTTGCCGATTGTCGGCGGCTCGATTTTAGTGCATGACCATTTCCAAGGAGGGCGTTATCCGTTTGCGATGGAAAAGGCGGAGATCGAAGAGTGTATCCCGCTGCCATCGTTTCCGTCGGTCACAGCCGGCATTGTGCGCTGGCCGATGTCCGTCATCCGTTTGACTGGACCAAAAGAGGACGTGTTGGATGCGGCTGCCTTTTTGTATGAAACATGGCGGACGTACAGCGACCCAAGCGTCGAGATTATGGCCTACAGCGGCGATGTTCCGCACAACACGATCACCCCGATCGCCCGGCGGCGCGGCGATTTGTTTGAGTTGGACATCGTGTTGCGCAACAACCGGACGTCAGCGGAACATCCGTACGGCATTTTCCATCCGCATGAAGAATTGCATCATATTAAAAAAGAAAATATCGGCTTGATCGAAGTGATGGGGCTGGCGGTGCTGCCGGCACGGCTTGCCGTGGAACTGGAGACGCTGGCCGATTATCTCGTGCATCGGACAAAAAAAGAAGACTGGGACGAGTCGATGCATAAACATTGGGATTGGTGCGAAGCCATTCACTCGGCCTATCCGGACATCACGAAGGACAACGTCCATGACATTTTGCGGCACGAAGTCGGACAACGGTTTGTGACCGTGTTGGAACATGCCGGGGTGTTTAAGCGGGACAAGCGAGGGAAGGATGCGTTTCGCCGCTTTCTGCAGCACGCGGTGGAGCGCATGTCGTCTCTTGTTTAAATGCGGCGAAAAAACGCGTTTCATATGAAACATAAGGAAGGGATCGCAAACAGACGATGGCTACGTTAAAAGAAATCGCGGAAAAAGTCGGCGTTTCGGTCGCGACGGTGTCGCGCGTGCTTAATTACGATGCAACGCTGTCCGTTTCCGATGAAACGAGAAGGCGCATTTTTGAAGTCGCCCAAGAGCTGAACTACAAAACATTGCGGGAGCGAAGCCAGCAAGCGCGCGAATCGTTTCGCTTCGGGCTCATTCACTGGTATTCGGAGCGCCAGGAAATCGATGACCCGTATTATATGGCGATTCGCCTCGGAGTGGAAAAAGAGTGTTTTGACCGCGGCATCGAACTCGTCAAATTGTTTAAACAAAACGGTGCCTATCCGATTGAACGGATGGAGGCGCTCGATGGCATCATCGCTGTCGGAAAATTCGGGCCGAAGGAAGTCGAGGTTTTTGCCGCCGGGGCCAAACAAATTGTGTTTGTCGACTGTTCGCCTGATGAGCATCGGTTTGATTCAGTCGTCATCGACTTGCGTCAAGCGACGGTGACAGTGCTTGATTATTTGCTTCGGTTGGGGCATACGAAAATTGGTTATATCGGCGGCCGTGAATATGTCGACGGGGAAACGCCGATCCGCGATGAGCGCGAAGCGGCGTTTTACGAATATTTGTATGTCAAAGGGCTGTATGATTCCCGCTATGTATGGATCGGTGCCTTCACTGCTGAAGATGGCTATCGGCTGATGAAAGAGGCTGTTTCAGGCGGCGACTTGCCGACGGCGTTTTTCATTGCCAGTGATTCGATGGCGATTGGCGCCCTGCGTGCGCTGCATGAAGCCGGGATCGCTGTTCCGGAAGAGGCGGCGATTGTCGGATTCAATGATATTCCGACGGCAGCATTTCTTCACCCGCCGCTTTCGACGGTGAAAGTATACACAGAATTTATGGGTGAAACAGCGGTTGAGCTGCTCATCGAACGGTTGACGACGAAACGAGCGATTTGCAAAAAGGTCGTCGTGCCGACAGAGCTCGTCATCCGCTCAAGCAGCGAGGGCAACGAAAAGGGGAGCGGTCGATAAGCCGCTCCCTTCTGCATTAATGGAACTCGATATCAACGCGTTTTTTCGTTCCTGTCGTTGTTTTCGGGATATGAATGTCAAGCACACCGTTTTTGTACGTCGCGCGAATGTTTTCCGTCGCCGCATCAGCCGGCAGGGTGATCGAACGCTGGAAGCGACCAAAGAAGCGTTCGCGCCGGTGCATTTGTTCTTCTCTTACATCGTGTTGGCGTTGAATCGTGCCGCTGATGGTCAACATGTTGTTCTGCACGTCAATGTGCACATCCTCTTTCCGCTCCAGCCCCGGTAAATCGCACGAAACGACGTATTCGTTGGCCGTTTCATGCATGTCGATGCGCGGCATCCAGTGCTGCTCATCCATATGAGTGAACAGCGATGGAAAATCACTAGCAAAAAAGCGGTTCATATCCCGGCGAATCGATTCTAAGTGCCGGAACGGGTCAAACGGAATTAACGCCATAACTGCCATCCTCCTTAACAAGAAATGTTTTTTCGCTCAGTAGTGTGAATCGAATTCGTCTGTTTTATGTATGATTGGCTTGCAATTGTTCCATCACCGTCAAATACGCTTGAATGAGTGCTACT
The DNA here is from genome assembly GCF_038593135.1 of Geobacillus sp. FSL K6-0789. NCBI lineage: Bacteria > Bacillati > Bacillota > Bacilli > Caryophanales > Anoxybacillaceae > Geobacillus > Geobacillus sp. FSL K6-0789. Next base: position 1,842,984 of record NZ_CP151966.1, on the reverse strand, counting down.
TTCATGCCATCCGGCAAGTCAGAAGCGGCCACCCGCTTAACGGCGTAATAAAACTTCACTTCGGACGATTGCCGCACGCGCGGATGCGTCCATTCATCGCGCAGCTCTTGCCTTATCGTTTCATACAAAAGAGTTTGGCTTTCTTGTTCATCAAGCGGTCCGGCCGCCAGCGATCGGTTCGGCCAAAGGCGGCGGTAGCCGTCAAGCAGTGCAGAAAATGGATAGGTCACGGCTGCTTCCTTCCTTAAAAAATATACATAGCGATCCTCGAGGTCTGCTCCTTGCAACATATTCTTTTTAAGAAATTATATCATACAGCAGTCGAAGCGATTCGGGAGGCCAAGTCGAATGTAGATAGTGGGGGCTGGTTTCGTTTGCTGTCGTTGTAAGGCAGTCGAACCGTGGGACGCACGAGGATGGCTTGGTTGACAGCCTGCCGTGGGGCGGGTGTTCCCCAAAATCTCCCACCTCTAAGCGTTAGCGT
>NZ_CP151966.1:0-1837500 GCF_038593135.1 Geobacillus sp. FSL K6-0789 | reverse complement strand
TGAAGATGCAGGTTACCCGCGACAGGACGGAAAGACCCCGTGGAGCTTTACTGCAGCCTGATATGGAATTTTGGTATCGCTTGTACAGGATAGGTGGGAGCCTGGGAAGCCGGAGCGCCAGCTTCGGTGGAGGCGGCGGTGGGATACCACCCTGGCGATATTGAAATTCTAACCCGCACCCCTTAGCGGGGTGGGAGACAGTGTCAGGCGGGCAGTTTGACTGGGGCGGTCGCCTCCCAAAAGGTAACGGAGGCGCCCAAAGGTTCCCTCAGAATGGTTGGAAATCATTCGGAGAGTGCAAAGGCACAAGGGAGCTTGACTGCGAGACGGACAGGTCGAGCAGGGACGAAAGTCGGGCTTAGTGATCCGGTGGTTCCGCATGGAAGGGCCATCGCTCAACGGATAAAAGCTACCCCGGGGATAACAGGCTGATCTCCCCCAAGAGTCCACATCGACGGGGAGGTTTGGCACCTCGATGTCGGCTCATCGCATCCTGGGGCTGTAGTCGGTCCCAAGGGTTGGGCTGTTCGCCCATTAAAGCGGTACGCGAGCTGGGTTCAGAACGTCGTGAGACAGTTCGGTCCCTATCCGTCGCGGGCGCAGGAAATTTGAGAGGAGCTGTCCTTAGTACGAGAGGACCGGGATGGACGCACCGCTGGTGTACCAGTTGTCCCGCCAGGGGCACCGCTGGGTAGCTATGTGCGGACGGGATAAGCGCTGAAAGCATCTAAGCGTGAAGCCCCCCTCAAGATGAGATTTCCCACCGCGTCAGGCGGGTAAGATCCCTCGAAGATGACGAGGTCGATAGGTCCGAGGTGGAAGCGTGGCGACACGTGGAGCTGACGGATACTAATCGATCGAGGGCTTAACCTAACAAGAAAAGTGGAGGCCGCCTGCTTATCGGCGAGGCGCGCTGGAGGGCCTGTGAGCGGGCTTAGCCCGCCGCAGCAGGACCGAAGCGTCGCGAGCCGATGGCGGCCGGAACTAGACAGCGAAAAGCGCAGGCGAGCGGCGGCGAGCCGGAGCTAGACAATGAAAAGTGAAAGCGCCCCGGCTTCTTCCCGAAACGGTTATCTAGTTTTGAAGGAATGAATTCTTCTCATGATGCGGAAGTAGTTCAGTGGTAGAACACCACCTTGCCAAGGTGGGGGTCGCGGGTTCGAGTCCCGTCTTCCGCTTTTCCATCATGCGCTCGTAGCTCAATTGGATAGAGCATCTGACTACGGATCAGAAGGTTAGGGGTTCGAATCCTCTCGAGCGCGTTTATTAACTAACTTCAAAAAAGATATTGACAAAAAAACAATTAGCGATTATATTTTTATTGCAGTCGTTTCTAAGACAAGTCCTAATGATATTGATTATGCGGGTGTAGTTTAATGGTAAAACCTCAGCTTCCCAAGCTGAAGTCGTGGGTTCGATTCCCATCACCCGCTTTCCTTTATTTTATCGTGAATATCGTATGGATATTGTTCCAGCAGCTCAGCAGGATAGAGCAACGAGCAAAGTCATCTTTGAAATGGCTACGAGTTGCCCCGACGCATCGGGCTTCTTCGAATCGGCTTGTAGAGGAAGGGGCAGCGAGGATATTGGAGTTTCCTAATGGATTGTGTCCCAGTAGCTCAGTAGGATAGAGCAGCGGCCTTCTAAGCCGTCGGTCGGGAGTTCGAGTCTCTCCTGGGACGCCACTTACATACGATTCGTTCGGGTTAAAATCCTCAAAGCCCTTGATACGACCGCGTTTGCGGTCGTTTTTCATTTTTTGGGAATCTCGAAAAAACGATAGGATCCGAAAAAATTTTGCACGAATTTTGCGCGGTGATCACAGGGCATTATAGAGTTCCATCATGGTTTGATCTACCTGCCGCGATTCTTTTTTTCCTTCTCGTCTATGATGTGAGAGTAGAAATCTTCATTTGAAAGAGCGTGCAAACGTTCCGAAAGAATGTGCAAAATCCAGAATAATCCGTAAAAATTTTGCACATGACTCACATTTCGCACCCTAACAAGGTCAAAACGAAGGATTTTTTATTTCATTTTTCAGAATAACTTCTTGACTGTAGATGAGCAAATTCACTAACATAAATTTACATCGAAACAAAAAAGGAGACATGAACCCGATTCCTTGGTTAGAATAGATGTGCTACCAAACCATTCACAAGGAGGTTCATGTCTCATGAATAGATTAGCACATCATCAAGACGAACCGGATTCTCTATCCGAACGGCGTTGCCGTCCAAGCGAAGCAGTTGGCCCGCTCCATCGAACCGAATGACACTCACCTCGTCACGGTGGGAGAAGAGCATTATCGCGTCTATCGTTACGAAGGAGCGCTCAACGGTCTCGACCATGCCGTGGTGCTGCTCGCTTGGAAAGCCAATCAGCCGATGACATCGGAACATCTTCACTGCGTCTTGAGCACCGACCGGGAGCTAAGCGATGAAGACATCTTGCGCCACTATGCCCAACGCTGGTCGAGCGAATGTTTTTTTCGACAAGCTCGTGGGCGTAACCACCATTGAAAGTTCCTTTGATTGGCCTCATCGCCTATTGGGTCGAATTTTGTCTCGCAAATGAAAACAAATTGAAACGTTCATGGCGGCGAAAGTTTGTTAAAATGTATAGGATAGAAATAAAATTAGAAAACGTGCCATACAATGAACATGCATGGCAAATATACGAGTCAGGTGATCGACATGGGGTTTGAACAGCAACTTGTTCATAAAACATTTTACGAGACGCTCGTCGAGGCGGGGGAACGCGACGTTGTCAGCGCGCTTGGCGATATTTTTTTCACGGCGCATCGGGATGGCGCTGATTTGTCGTCGATTCGCTTTGCCCAAGGGGAAGTGTATTTCCACCGCCGCGACTACGAAGCGGCGATTTTTAAATGGGAACAAGTCCATCACGACGATTTGCGCCCGTGGGCGCAAAAAAATATCGCCGACAGCTACTATGAGCTTGGACGGCTCGAGCTGGCCGAGGAGCTGTACCGTTCGATTGAGACGGAAAGCGAAACGTTGCATGCGGAAATCATTTTGCGCCTGTTTTCGCTCTACCGTGAGTTGGGGGAAAACGCGAAAGCGGATGATATGATTAAGCGCGGTGTGACGTTGTATCCGGATTATCCGAACATGACCGAATGGGCGCGCGCCTTTTTCGAGGAGCAAGGTGATTGGGAAAGCGCCGTCGAGCTTGCTTTAGGAGAGGCGGTGCGGACGTCGGCGCGCCGCTGGGTGGACATCTTGACCGGTTATGTGGAACAAGGACATGCGCGAACGATGGCGCCTGCGCGGTTTTCACGCTGCCTGGCGCTGTTGTACGAAACGGATCGGGTGAAGTTTGAACGGCTTGTGCAGGCGCTATGGAACGGGTATCGGGATGGTGACCTCTATTTTTCGTGGCTCGCGGAGTGGAATCGCCTCTATGATGAGTTGTCGATCGGCCGCGACTACGACTGGAAGCGAATTCCTGGCCTTTTAGGGGAAGCCTATGCAGGATTGATGAAAGGCCCGTACCGATTGAAAGAGTTGGTGGAAGTGGTGCCACCGCTTGTCAAAAGCTGGGTAAGTTTAGCCGACGGTCCGGAGACAGCGGTGGCCGCGGCTGCCTTGTTGGCGTGGAGTGAGAAATTTCCTGAGGCGTTTGAAGAAGAGACGGTCAACGACGCCGCTAAGCGGCTCGTCCATGCGAAACGGCAAGCTGGGGAAACGGGTGTGTCGCTATTTGAAGAAATTGCCGATTGGGCGGAAGAGCAGCGGGCGGGCTCGCATTTCCGCTTCCGCTGGTTCGTGCGGCAGTTGTCTGATTCGCGGACGCATTTCGTTTTGGTCGCTGGGGCGTCGCGCCATGAGCGGTTGGCGTTTTTGCGGACGTTGGTCGGCGAGGCAGCGTTGGCGGCGCCATCTGCGCCGGTGCTGGCATGGAGAAACGGCGGGGAGATGGAAGTCGCGAAAATCAGCGACGACCAGTTTACCGTTTTTTCGAGCATTGACGAATTTCAACAAGCAACGGGCGGCCGCGGAAGCCGATTCTCCGATGACGCTGTCATTGAATGCACGGCGCCGTTTTCACTCGTGCCGCAAGGGATTGTCTTGTTGGATATCGGCCCGCTCGGCGGGAGCGCTTCATCCGACCATGAAGCGCTTGTGTCGTTTTCGCTTGCTGACAGCATTCTTTTTCTTCTCAACGGCGAGGATCCGTTTTCTAGCGCCGATGAACAGTTGATGTTGCAACTTCGCGAGCGGGCGCCGTCTGCGCCGATGTGCGTTTTGCTTCCTCCGGGCGACGGGATGGTGGATGAAGAGGAGACGGCGAGAATCGTTGAGGAAGTGGAAGCGCACGTTCGTACGATCGTTCCGGAAGCCAATGTCATGGTCTATTCGCCGCATGCGCCAAGCCGCAAGCAGCAGCAAGCCCTCGTCGGCTGGCTTGAGGAGATGCGCCGATGCGTGTCCCCTGTCCGCCGCGAGGAAGCGATTTTAACGACGATCCGCCAGTTCATCGCTCATTTGTTCCAGCAGCGAGCCGAGGCGGAAAGTCGACTGGCGGAGCTGGTCGTATGGAAAAAAGAAATGGCGGCCAAACTGAGCGGCGCCATTCATCAGCTTGGCGACCTGCAAGAGGAGAAAACGGCCAAAACGGCAAAGTTGTTCCACACCGTCTTGGCGGAAATGCGGGGCGAGCTGTTGACGGCGATTTCCGATCTGTTGCGCAGCATGGCGGATCTTGTGAGCGAAGACAGCGATTTTTCCCGCTTGCATCTTGAACTGAACGACAAAGCGAACGAACGGCTTCGCGCTTACCTTGATGAAGAGGCGCTGCCAAAGCTGCGCCGCGCCATGGAACAGTGGATTGCAGCGACGGAAGACGAATTCAACGAATGCCAGGTGTTTTTGCATGAAATGGGCGAAGGGTTTAACGCCATGTTCGGCCAGGAACGACTCAAGCTCGAATGCGATTTTCACCTTCTCGCCGATTGGCGGCGCGATACGGATCGGTTGATCAACGGGGTGCAAGTGGGCAAGGTGAACGTTTTCTTGCGGAGAACGCCAAGCCAGCTGCTGTTGAAAGGGGCGGGCAAACTGCTCGGTGCTTTTGCGCAAAACAAGGCGATGCTGGCGCAAAAGTATAAGCAGTTGATCCAGACGCAAGATTACGCTGAGGTGGTGGAGGCGATCATCCAGCAGTTGTTGCTGCCGTTTGAATGGTTTGCCAAATCGCTTGAGCGTGATGTCACTCAATTTTTCCATGCGCCATTGACGGCGCTCGATGAAACGTTGAAACGGCTGGAGCTGGAGATCGCTGCCCAGGAAGGCGAGCTCAAACATATGCGCAAAAACCCTGAGGCGTACCGCGACCCGCTCGTGCTCTTTGACATTCGTTTGCGGCAATGCGAGCAGCTGGCGCAGGCGGCATCTGCCGCTGTGCAATTGCTACAGGACGAAAACAAATCAATCCGTTCGGTCTAATGGTTCCGTGCAAAACCGTGCTTGAACGGAATAAGGCTGCGCCAACGGTCGGGTCTGGCCGCTCGTTTGGCGCAGCCTTATTGTTTAGAGCTGGCGAAACCGATTACGCCAGTTCGAATGCCCAGTTGCCACTGCGGAAAATCGGCTCGCGCTTCCCGTCTTTCGTCACGCCGTCAATGTTCAGATCAGCTGAGCCGATCATAAAGTCGACGTGGACGAGGCTGTCGTTGACGCCGCGGCGGTCAAGCTCCTCTTTGGAAAGAGAGGCGCCGTTTTCGATATTGGTCGGATACGCCTTGCCGAGCGCCAAATGGCAAGCGGCGTTTTCATCAAACAGCGTGTTGTAAAAAATGAGATTGGACAGCGACACCGGCGATTGGTGCGGCACGAGGGCGACTTCCCCGAGGCGGCGCGCGCCGTCATCGGTGTCAAGCAAGTGCTTAAGCGTCTCATATCCTTGTTCGGCGCTGAAGTCGACGACTTGCCCGTCTTTGAACGTGAGCGTAAAACCATCGATCACGTTGCCGTTGTAATTGAGCGGCTTCGTGTTGCGCACTGTGCCGTTGACGCCGTCTTTATGCGGCATGGTAAACACTTCTTCGGTCGGGATGTTGGGATTGAAGCGCACGCCGCTTTGACTCGTCGCCGCGCCGCCGTGCCAGACGTGCCCGTCGACGAGCTCGACTGTGAGATTGGTGCCTGGCGCTTCGTAAACGAGCTGTTTGTATTGCTTGTTGTTTAAGTAATCGACGATGCGGGCGAGCCGGTCGTTATGTTCGCGCCAGGCAGCGATCGGATCGTCTTGGTCGATGCGGGTGATGCGGAAAATCGCTTCCCATAATTTGTCGATGGCTTCTTCATCGCGCAGATCGCCAAATACTTTTTGCGCCCACGCCGGTGTGGGGACGGAAATGAGCGACCAGCAGTTCCGGTCGGCCATAATGGCGCTCCGGTAGTTGGCGAGCGCTTGCGCTGCTGTTTTATTGGCGGTCGCGATCCGCTTTGGATCGACGTCTTTTAACAAGTCCGGATTCGGGGCGTGAATGGATAAAAAGGCAGCGCCTTGTTCGGCGAGTTCTTCCATCGCTCTTGCCCGCCACATCGGATATTCGGAAAACGCTTCTTCTGGGGCGTGGTGAAATTTAATGTATGTAAGCGCCTCGTCGTTCCACTCGACATACACGTGTTTCGCCCCGGTTTCGTACGCGGTTTTGGCGATTTTGCGGACGAGCGGCGCCGCTTCGAGCGGGGCGTTGACGAACAGCGTCTGCCCGGGCTGAATGTTCACCCCGACTTTCACCGCCAGTTCGGCGTATTTGTCCAATTCCTTCTCCCAACGGTTCATCTTGTTCACTCCTTTTTTTGGATTCATCTCCACTTTATTATAATTCCCACCGCCTTGCAACTTAGGGAACTTTACATGTGGACGCTGTCCGGACGAGAGCGAAACATTCCGATGTAGGACGCGCCTCATGTTGGAATAACAGGATGGGTTGACACATAACGGTGTTGCCGCACATGGCGCTCGACTTGCTGCCGCCGTGGCTCGCGGGAGTGCTTTTGTCCGGCATTTTGGCCGCATCGTGACAACGGCCGATTCGCAGCTGCTCGTGATCACGAGCTCCATCAGCGAAGATATTGTCCGCCGCTCGCTGCGCCTTCGCCTGTCGGAAAAACAGCTTGTCGCGCTTTCCCGCGCGGTAGTGGTCATCGCCGGGCTGCTTGGCTTGGTGCTGGCGACGACATCGGAGTCGCTTGTGTATTTCATTGTCAGTTGGGCATGGGCAGGGATCGGCTGCACGTTGTCGCCGGCGATTTTGCTCTCTTTCTTCTGGAAGCGGTATTCCGGCGTCGGCGTCATCGAAACGATTGTGGCCGGTTTTGTCAGCACGGTCATTTGGATTTCTTCTCCGCTTGAGGCCATCGTTAGCTCGCGGTTTACGACATTTGCCATTGCGCTGGCGGCCGGGGTGCTGTTTAGCCTGTTGTTCCCTGACCGGCAACGGACGATGTAACCGATAACGTCAGTACATGAACATGAGGGTGTCCCGAAAGAAGCGGGGCACCCTTTCTGATTGTTGCGTATCTGCACTGAACGCTTGACGATATCTCGCTTCTTTTGAGAAAAGGAGGAGGTTCATCCACGAGCGGGACAGGCGATTTCCATCCGGTTGCGCCCGTTTTGTTTGGCTCGATAAAGCGCCTGATCGGCAAGGGAAAGAACGGTTTCCGCGCTCTCATTTGGTTGCGGGACGGCGACGGCGGCTCCGACGCTGACTGTGACGACACAAGCAGCGGGCGAGGAACCGTGCGGAATGGCGAGCCGCTCGACGTTTGCCCGTATGGCCTCAGCAGCAGCCGCTGCTTCGGACGGCGAAGTGTGCGGCAAAATAACGGCAAATTCCTCCCCCCATAGCGCGCTGCCGTCCCGCCGTATTGCTTGGCTGTTTGCTTCAGCGACAAGGCGACTTTGCGCAAACAGTCGTCTCCGCATTGATGGCCGTACGTGTCGTTGAACCGTTTGAACGAATGCGGGCGTCGGCATCAGTCACCATAATCCCTTGGCTCGTATGTTCGACAATTTGCTTGTACAAGTGATCCATTTGTCTTAGTAGCATGTTCTTTCTTTTCCCCTCCATTGAATCGTTCCTTTTCTCTAAAAATTAACATTGTTTATTTTATTTTCCGGTATGAGAGGCAAGACGCCAATCCTTTTTCCTGTGAGGAAAGGCCTACTGCGATGGAACGAATCTTGCATTTATCATTCCGTCATAACTTTTTGAAGATATTGTGAAATAGTGAGCAACTCTGCGCCGCCAGGCGAAAAAACGATTAAGATAAAAGTGTAAGGAACATCTTCCAAAACGAAAGGGGAGAAACACGATGGTTGTCAAATGGTTGCGCGAACACGTCACGGCATCGGTGTTGATGGTCGTATTCCGCTTGTATTTAGGATATGAATGGATGACGGCAGGGTGGGAAAAAATCACGCAAGGGTTTGACGCCACCGGATTTTTAAAAGGAGCGTTGGCGAAAGCCGCTGGGGAACATCCGGCCGTGCAAAGCTGGTGGGCGGGGTTTATCGAACACGTGGCGTTGCCGAATGTCGGATTGTTCAACGTTCTTGTGCCATGGGGTGAATTTCTCGTCGGGATCGCGCTCATTCTCGGATTGTTTACGACGTTTGCCGCCCTCATGGGAGCTGTGATGAACTTCGCCTTCATGTTCTCAGGCACGACGAGCACGAACCCGCAAATGGTGCTTCTTACCGTCTTTCTCCTCGTCGCCGGGGCCAATGCGGGACGATACGGCTTGGATCATTGGGTGCTGCCATATCTCCGCCACTGGTGGAGGGATAAAACGCATCGTCCACACCGACCGGCCTCAGCGCATCAATGACCGTCACCAAGCCGCATGCGCTGCTTCAGGCTTCCTCCTTTTCCGAACGGCCGCTCCTTCTCCAACGTGGAAGGGGGTGGTCGTTTGCCGCGTCGGATAAAATGATTGGCTGTTCGAGAAAGGAATTTGGCGAATGACGGCGAAATGATATGCATATGGATGAAGCAGGAGACATGAACAAGTATTTGAAAGCGTTTTCTGAAAGGTAACATACTAACCATTCAGTATTTTTTTATAAGGGATGGTGAAACGAATGAATGAAACACGCCCATACTGGCCGAGCGGGCTGCCGAAGGAACTCCGCTATGAGCTCGGCGAACAGCCGCTCTATGGCTATTTGCGCCATCGCGGCGAACGCGAGGAAAACGAGCCGGCGTACATTTTCTATAACAAGGTGATCACGTGGGGAACCTTGCTCGATCACGTTCACCGTTTTGCCCGCTATTTGCGGGAAAAAGGGGTGGAAAAAGGAAAGGTGGCGCCGTCTGAGTTGATCGAATGGGCGAAAGTGCATATGGCGGCGTTCAAGTATCCGCGTTATATCGAATTCATCGATGAATTGCCGGCGACGCCGTCAGGCAAAGTATTGCGAAAGCTGCTTCCAAGAGAATAAATATAGCGGCGGAGTTTGGCGCGGGCCGCCCCGCCTTTTCCGAAAAAAGGGGGATCACGGTGGACAATTTGCGGCAATTAACAGACGAACTGATGGCGAAAAAAGCGAGCGGCTGCTCGCCGCTTGGCCGACGGGGGGTTAATGGAAGTTAATGGGGAATCCCCCTCCGCCAGTGGCGGAGGGGGTGGCGCTGGGCTGTTTCTCTTTCATCGAGGGGCAGCGGTCGGATGCCGCATGTGAGAGGTGAAAAGTCGAAAAATACATTGACAATCCAATGGAAATGGAATATTCTTTAATTAGAAAGATGTCTAAATATCGAATGTTTTTGTCCGTATTTAGATAATTTCCTAAATGTCTAACTATAGACCGGCATGAAAAATCGTTTGCATGTGCCGCGTACGAAGCTGTGATAAACGAAAGATGCCCCTTTAGCGGTTCATCCAACGAAAACTCGTTTGCAAGGTGGAATCGCCATTGTCATTCAACGAAGCGTTTAAAGCGATCGCCGACCCGACGCGCCGGAAAATTTTATCCTTGTTGCGGAACGGGGAGTTGACAGCAGGGGAGATCGCTTCGCATTTTGATATGCAAAAACCGAGCGTCTCGCATCACTTGAAAATTCTCAAACAGGCTGATTTGGTGCAAGACCGGCGTGAGGGACAGCATATCTACTACTCTCTGAACACGACGGTGTTTCAAGATTTGCTGCGCTGGTTTTACGATTTTGTCGAAAGGGGAGAGAAACATGTGGAAGAGTAATCGGCTTGCGATCATGCTTACAGTTTTCGCCTATGTCATCAGTCTGGCTGCCATTCCTTATTTGCCGGATCAAGTGGCCATTCACTGGAACGCAGCGGGTGAAGCCGACGGCTTCAGCAACAAATGGTTGGGTGCCTTCCTTCCCCCCTTATTGATGACATTTCTCATCATATTGATGGGAGTGCTGCCGAAGCTCGACCCGAAAAAAGCCAATTACAGCCGCTTTCAAAAAAGCTATCGTATTGTCAACGCGGCGCTTGCCTGCTTTTTCTTGCTTTTGCATATTGTAACGTTGGCGTACAATCTCGGAGTTCCGGTCGATATTGGACGGCTTGTGCCAGTTGGTGTTGGAGTGCTGTTCATCGTGTTGGGAAACTACATGCCGAAAATCAAACCGAATTATTTTATCGGCATCCGCACGCCGTGGGCGTTGGAAAGCGAGGCCGTTTGGAACAAAACGCACCGCCTTGGCGGCAAGGTGTTTATCGCGATGGGGATTTTGTCGATGCTCACCGCGTTTTGGCGCGGGGAGATGAGGGTTGTTTTGTTTCTCGTCATCATCGTTGTCGGCAATTTGTATCTCATCGTTCAATCGTTTCTTTATGAGCAGCAAGAACAGCGCAACCGTTCATAAATAGTTTGAGGCGAGAATGCTCTCTTTCCCCTTCGCTATCGTAAACCCGTCTCATTCGGGGCATGCTAGGGATGAAGGAGGGGAGGGCGATGAAACGGAAACCGGACAACCAACGCGCCGGGCATCCGGCCCGCGCCGCCGACACACGGACGGCAGGCCGGACAGCGATGAAGGAACAAACGGTGCAAGAGGCCTACAAAGAGCGGGAAGAGCTGACGGCCGATTCAATCAAAAAGCGGGAGAAAGGGCGATTCCTTTCTCTCGCTTTTTTGCGGTTAAGCATGCTCTTCTAAGCTGGCGACCGGCACGCTTTGTTTTTGCTTCGGGTTGTCAAGCGGGTGGATCGTTGCTACGCCTTTTTGCTGGTCGACATGCTCAATGTAAATGCGCTGGCCGTTGTACGTGACGTTTGCCATCACCGGCGACGACGCGATTTCTTGCGCCCGACGGACATCCATCTGAAACACCTCCTTATTTGCCGATAACACGCATAGTATGACAGGTGTGCGATTGAACTATGCATGTGGCTGAGATCGGAAAGAATAATTTCCAAAACAATGTGCTAAATAATCAATCAACAAAACCGACCATCTTTTCCTAGCCGATTCACACGTTTTAATGTAAACTGTTTTTTACAAATAGTTTACATATAAGGGGATGGGGATGAAAACCGAACTAACCGCCCAACTGCTCGAATGGGAACAAAAAGCGCAAAAACGCCAGCTGCGCCGGGCAGAGGCTTCAGGCGCTACGGTCATCCTGAACGGAAAGCCGATGTTGAATTTAGCGTCCAATAATTATTTAGGGTTGGCGGATGATAGGCGGCTCATCGAAGCGGGCTGCGAGGCGATGAGGCATATAGGGCCGGAGCGGGCGCGTCGCGGCTCGTCGTCGGCAATCATCCGCTCTATGAGCGGGCGGAAGCCGCGTTGAAACAATGGAAAAAAGCAGAGGCGGCTCTTATTTTCAACAGCGGCTACACGGCCAACATCGGCGTGTTGACAGCGTTAATTGGCCGAGATGATCTTGTCTTTAGCGATGAGTGGAACCATGCGAGTTTAATTGATGGCATCCGCTTGAGCAAAGCCGCCTGTTTCCGCTATCGACATAATGACATCGATCAGCTGGAATCATTGTTGAAGCAATCTCCGCCCGCGACGCCATCCGGCCGCCGACCGTCCCTGAGGGAACGGCGCGCATTCGCTTTTCCATCACCGCCGCGATGACGGAAGAAGACATTGATATGGCGATTGACCGTATCGCTTGGGCAGGAAGGCAGATTGGATTGATTTCATAGGGAAAAACGGCGTCACGAGGAGGAAACGCGTGAGAGAACAAAAAAACCAGCCGGACGTTTTTTCGGCTGGTTTCCTTCGATCGGGATGACAGGATTTGAACCTGCGACCCCACGCACCCCATGCGTGTGCTCTACCAAGCTGAGCTACATCCCGAAATGGATGGTGAGACATTTTCGATTATACAAGAAAAGCAGGACAAAATCAATGGCGAATTTTGCGTTGAGTTGGAAAAGGATGCCGTTGAAAGACTAGCGGCATCTTTGTTGCTGACAAGTCTGTTTTTTTCTGTTTTCATGCTCCTTTGAACGTATCTTCCTCTGTCTGTCCTTCCGCCACAAAAACTGCCGATAGGCCGAAAAGAATGGTTTTCCCCGTCTTCTACACGCCTTGGAAAACGAGCGCGGTGTCAATCGTTCCGATCACAGAATCGAACGTTTCTCCGCAGGCGATGATCGTCTCGGCGTATCGATCATGTTCGAGTGTGCACTGACGGATCGTTTTGTTGTATGGGTCAACGATCCAGTATTCTTCCACTCCGTAGGCGCAGTACAAATCTTTTTTCAGCGTCACATCGATTTTGTAGGTTGACGGGCTGACAACTTCGATGACAATGAGCGGCCGCCCCTTATAGCCGCCGATGATTTTTTCAGGCCGTTCGCAATAGACAGCGACATCCGGCTGGATAAACTCGTTCATCACGTTTCCGTTCTTTTCGAGTTTCACGGACAAGTTTGAAATCGGTTGACATGGGCTTTTTCCTTTGATCATGGAAACAAGATTGTCGCAAACGATTTGATGTTCCCATGACGGGGACGGGGACATGTTGATGGCTTCTTGCATGCTCCTCACCTCTTTTTCATTATACTTGAAACCGGTCTCTCTTGCCTACAACGGGTTGTGGAGAAAAAGAAAACGCTAGGTTGCCAGGCGGTATTCAAGTATACTAAAAAGAAAAGAGGAAAGGAGGCCGTTTTCATGCCAGCGCCGGAAAAAGGGCCGCCGTTTACTTATGCGCAATATATGATGCTTGACGAAGATGCACGCTATGAGGTCATTGACGGCCAAGTCTTCAACATGTCTCCCGTTCCAACGCCGAAACATCAGGCCGTGCAACATGAATTGCTGGTGGAATTTGCGGCCTATTTGCGTGGGAAAACATGCACCGTATTTGGCGCTCCGATCGACGTTTGTTTGGCGGATCGGGATGATCCGGAACAAATTCGCGAATGGGTTGAGCCGGATCTTGTCATTGTCTGTGACAAAAGCAAAATTCGCGAAAAACGAATTGTTGGCGTGCCGGATCTCGTTGTGGAGATTATTTCAAAATCGACGGTGCGCAAGGACAAAATTGTCAAATTTCATCGTTATGAGCGGGCAGGGGTGAAAGAATATTGGATTGTCGATCCGATGAATGAGACGATTGATGTCTATGTGCTTGAAGAAGGGAGATTCCGCCATCAAGGAATGTACGTCCGCGATGATACGATTCCCGTTCGCCTGTTTCCTGAACTGGCGATCGAATTAAAAAACGTATTTGCCGAAGAAGAATAAGAAAAACGGCTACTGTTCAAATCGCATGCTCCCCTTGTTTGTTTGCTGGGACGGATCCATTTCGCGGGGGAAGAGGTGATTGTTTGCCATATTTGGGCATAGAAACGGAAAAAACAGGCGATACTAACGATCGGTGATGCCTGTGTACAACGAAGAAGAACTGGCCCGGTTTGTCGAAGAAGCGAAGCTGTACGCCCGCTACGGCAAAGTGGCCGATTACATTCCCGCTTTAGGCAAAGCGAATCCGAATGAACTGTCCGTCGCCGTCTACACCCCGGACGGCAAAGTGGCAAGCGCCGGGGATGTGACGGTGAAAGTGACGCTGCAAAGCATTTCCAAAATTCTTGCCCTGGCCCTTGTGTTGATGGATCACGGAGAAGATGAAGTGTTCCATAAAGTCGGCATGGAGCCGACGGATTATCCGTTTCATTCCATTGCCAAATTAGAGGAAAAGCCTGCCAAGCCGCTGAATCCGATGATTAATGCCGGCGCGCTTGTCGTCACGTCGATGATTCAAGGCGGCTCGGTGTCCGAACGGCTAGAACGGCTGTTGGCGTTTGTTCGCCGATTGGCGGGCAACGAACAGATCGCGTATTCGGAGGAAGTGGCCCGCTCCGAATTTGAAACCGCGTTTTTGAACCGTTCGCTTTGCTATTTTCTCAAGCAGCATCGTATCATTGACGAAGATGTCGAAGAGCTGATGGATTTGTACACGAAGCAGTGCGCCATTGAAATGACGTGCATCGACTTGGCGCGCATCGGCTTGGTGTTCGCGCTTGACGGGCGCGACCCGCATTCGGGCGAGCCGATCATGCCGCTTGATGTCGCCCGCATTTGCAAAACATTTATGGTCACGTGCGGCATGTACAACGCATCCGGCGAATTTGCCATCAAAGTCGGCATCCCGGCGAAAAGCGGCGTTTCAGGCGGCATTCTCGCCGCCGTCCCGGGCCGGTGCGGCATCGGTATTTTCGGCCCGGCTCTCGATGATAAAGGGAACAGCGTGACCGGGGTGAAACTGCTCGAGCGGCTGTCAAAAACGTATTCATTAAGCATTTTCTAAGGAGGAAATCACGATGAAAACATTTACGGTCCAGTTTCACCGCGAAGACGACGTCGAAGCGATGAACGTCGGCAAGTTGAGCCAAGAGGATTTTGACAAGGCGACCGAAGGCGGGACGCGGCATTTGTTTGACCTTGACACCAATATCGGCTATTTCGTCTTTTTCGACGCTGAGGACAACGAAGGCAACGTATCGTATTTAATGCTTCAATACGAAGAAGACAGCGAAGACCCGAGCGCGTGCTACAGCTTTGAGCTGAAAGACTTTTACGAATTTATGGCGCTCTACTTAAACGACCTTGAATTCGCCGACGAAGAAGAAATGACGGAAGACGGCGAAGAGGAATACGGACCGATCCACCACCTGGCGCATTTGCTTTATCATATCGTTGAGGAAGGGAAGACGGTGGAGGTGTGAAGGAACATCCCAAGCGAGTTTGCTTGGGGTTCTTTGTTTATAAAGCAAAAAAAGCATTTAGGGACTTGACGAACGATTTTTCGGCAATGTAAGATGATTTTGTAATCGATTACATAACCAAGGTGCAAAAAGAAGCTGGTAAAGCGGGCAGGGTGACCGACGGCCTAGACAGGTTGCTTTGGTTGAACAGGGAAGCATGGGAACACTGCACGTTTTCAGCTTCGAGAGGAAAGCAAGAAAAAAGCGGACATGAGGGTGTTCATCGTTTTGTATGTAATCGATTACAAAGAATGTGTATAGACAAGCAGTGGGGGATGCCAAGTCAAACGTCAATGGATGTCATGTCCAGGAGGTGATTGGGGCAGTCGAAGCAACCACTATACGCGATGCCATGCGGTGTTTGACAAATCCAAAATTTAACTTAATTAGGCGAGAAGACTCCCACTTCAACGAAGCGAAGCGGAGTAAGTGGGAGATGAATCGCCTTAACTATATTTTGCTGAAAATAGGATAGATTCAGTAAAATATGGTATAATATAGTTAGATGGGAGGTGAAAAAATGTATTTTTGTATCAAACAACAGCTAAATGGTTTGACCAAAGAAGAATACTTGACTCTTCGAGAACTGTGCCATATTGCCAAGAACATGTACAACGTCGGATTGTACAATGTCAGACAATACTATTTTGAACACAAGGAATTTCTTAATTATGAGAAAAACTATCATCTTGCAAAAACTAACGAAAACTATAAGCTGTTAAACAGCAACATGGCACAGCAAATTTTAAAAAAGGTCAATGAAGCCTTTAAATCTTTCTTTGGTTTGATCAGTCTTGCCAAACAAGGAAAATATGACCACAAGGCTATCAGTATTCCAAAATATCTTAAAAAAGATGGCTTTCATTCACTGATCATTGGCCAGATTCGTATAGACGGCAACAAATTCACGATACCGTATTCTCGCCTATTTAAAAAGACTCACAAGCCTATCACGATAACGATTCCGCCTGTGTTACTGGACAAAAAGATTAAGCAGATTGAAATCATTCCTAAGCATCATGCCAGGTTCTTTGAGATTCAGTACAAATATGAAATGCCTGAAGATCAAAGAGAATTAAACGACCAAAAAGCACTGGCAATTGATTTAGGATTAAACAATCTTGCCACTTGTGTCACATCAGACGGCAGATCATTCATCATTGATGGGCGGAGATTAAAAAGTATAAATCAATGGTTTAACAAAGAAAATGCCAGACTTCAAAGCATAAAAGATAAGCAAAAAATCAAAGGCACCACTCGTAAACAGGCTTTGCTTGCTATGAATCGCAATAATAAAGTGAATGATTATATCAACAAGACTTGCCGTTACATCATTAACTACTGTATTGAAAATCAAATTGGCAAACTTGTCATTGGCTATGCGGAAACATGGCAACGCAATATGAATCTAGGAAAAAAGACAAATCAAAACTTTGTCAATATTCCTCTCGGTAACATAAAAGAAAAACTAGAATATCTTTGTGAATTTTACGGCATTGAATTCTTGAAACAGGAAGAATCCTATACGTCTCAAGCCAGCTTTTTTGACGGCGATGAGATTCCTGAATATAATGCCGACAATCCAAAAGAATATAAGTTCAGCGGCAAACGTATTAAGCGCGGCTTGTATCGAACAAAGTCTGGCAAACTAATGAATGCTGATGTCAATGGCGCATTAAACATCTTAAAGAAAAGTAAAGCTGTAGACCTGAGTGTCTTATGCTCTAGCGGCGAAGTGGACACGCCTCAAAGAATAAGGATTGCTTGAAGCAGTCAAACTTCTTTGGAAGCCCCCACTTCAAATTTTCGCTAGAAAATTAAGTGGGGGTAGTTCACTTGCCTTGACGATCAATACGGCGGAAAAATACAAAACCGTTCCGGTCGGCATTGCCATGTTCCAAGGCCAGTATACGATCCCGTGGGGCGAAATTTCCGCGGCCACCGTGATTGTGACGATCCTGCTCGTCATCATGGTGCTGTTGTTCCAGCGCCGCATCGTTTCCGGGCTCACGTCCGGTTCGGTAAAAGAATAAGGAAGAACAAAGGGTGCCGGCCGGCATCCTTTTGTTTTTGGAAACATGAAGCACGGAGGGGCAGTTCTATCCGCTCCACTCCGTTCATATGTTAATGACAGACGGGCTAACGGGGAGGGATGCGTAAAGGCCAAAGATGATATGATTAATATTCAGAATATTAACAAAATATACAGTGGCAGCCGTGAAAGGGGGTGGAATTTGTTTTTACTCTTTTTTGCACCAACCAAGGGGAGGGGAAGGCGTGCGATTTGACCGTCCGTTTGAACAGTATGCGCTTGGCGAACGCCACCGCTCGCGCGGGCGAACGATTACCGAAGCGGATATTGTGCGGTTTGCCGGCGTTTCCGGCGATTTTTACCCGCTGCACATGGATCAGGAATACGCCAAGCGGACGCCATTTGGCGAGCGCATCGCCCATGGGATGTTGACGCTGTCAGCGGCGACAGGGCTGTGGATGATGGAGCCGGGAGTGGTCCTGGCGTTTTATGGCATCGATTCACTTTGTTTCGTTCGTCCCGTCAAGATCGGTGATACGATTTACGTGGAATCGGGCTTGACAACCGTCCTGTCTTTCCAATATGATGGTAATGTAATCGATTACATAAGCGAGAGGACTACGACCAATGGCAAGCATAAAAGATGTGGCGAAACGGGCGAACGTATCGACGGCGACCGTGTCGCGCGTGTTGCGCAACACGGGCAACGTCACCGAGGAGACAAGGCAGCGCGTGCTTGAAGCCATTGAAGCGCTGAACTACCAGCCGAACGTGCTCGGCCGGTATTTGCGGCGGATGGAGACCGAGACGGTGCTCGTCGTCGTGCCCGATATTACGAATCCGTTTTTCTCGAAGGTGCTGCGCGGCATTGAAGCGGTCGCCCTCAAGCACGGCTATCAGGTGCTGCTTGGCGATACGCAAAATGACGCGCGGCTTGAGGAGCAATATTTGAACGTATTGCCGCAGCGGCAAGTCGACGGGATGATTTTTTTGACCGCCCGCATCCGCAAAGAGCTGATGGAAGAGATGGCGCGCCAGTTTCCGATCGTCTTGGCGTGCGAGTATCTCGAAGGGACGGATATCCCGACCGTGTCCATTGACAATATCAGTAGCGCCCGCAAAGCGACAGAACACTTGATCCGCCTCGGCCATTGCCGCATTGCCCACCTGTCCGGGCCAATGAACATCATTTTAAGCCGCGATCGGCTGCGCGGCTACCAACAGGCGCTGGCCCAGCATGAGCTTGAGGCGGACGCTGCGCTCGTGCAGGAAGGTGATTTTACCTATGAGTCCGGATATCATTTGACGCTCAAGCTACTCGCCCTTGAGAAGCCGCCGACAGCGATTTTCGCCGCCAACGATGAGATGGCGATCGGGGCGGTTAAAGCCATTCGCCATCGCGGCGGGCGCGTTCCCGACGATGTAGCCGTTGTCGGATTTGACGACATTCACATGGCCTCGATTTTTGAACCGAGCCTCACAACGATCGCCCAGCCGATGTTTGAGATCGGGCAAAAAGCGATGGAATTGCTGCTTGCGCTCATTGAAGGAACGAGCGCGCGGCGGCGTCAGCTTGTTCTTCCCGATCGGCTCGTCATTCGCGATTCGTGTGGAGGAGAGCGCTCTGGGCAAAGGGGCTGACAGCGCTCTCTGTCCGGTGCGGGGGAACGGGCGGATTTTTTTGCATGGTGATGTAATCGATTACATCACTTAGAAAACGGACGGCGAATCGGTGGAGCATATGGGACAGAGAAAACAAATGAGCGCAAGGGGGAAAAGGACATGGGAAACACACTTCCAATCCGCCTCGGCTTGATTGGAGCTGGAGGCATTTCCAAAGAACATATCAAGGCGGCGCTAAACCTTTCCGAGCGCGTCGTCTTGCAGGCGATTTGCGACGTCAATGAACAAGCGGCCGCGGAGAAAGCGAAAACGTACGGCTTCCGTGAAGTGTATCGCGACTACAAGGAACTGCTCGCCTCACCAGATGTCGATGCCGTCATCATTACCGTGCCGAATTTTTTGCACGCCCAAGTGTCAGTCGACAGCTTGCGGGCCGGGAAACACGTGCTTTGCGAAAAGCCGATGGTGACGAAAGCGGAAGAGGCCGACGCCATCATCCGCGCCCGTGATGAGTCGGGAAAACAGTTTATGGTGTCGTTGAACAACCGCTTCCGCCAAGCAGCGCAATGGCTGCATGAGCGAATTCAATCCGGTGCGTTCGGCGAGATTTATTACGCGAAAACGGGCTGGGTGCGCCGCCGCGGCATTCCCGCATGGGGGCATGGTTTTTTGACCGCGAGCGCTCCGGCGGCGGTCCGCTCATTGACTTGGGTGTCCATATGCTCGATGTGACCCTTTGGCTGCTCGGCAATCCGAACCCGGTTGCCGTGACAGGGAAAACGTACGCGAAGTTTGGCCCGCGTCGCCAAGGGGCATGGCCGGGAACGACGTTTTCGCCTGATGCCGCCTATACGGTCGAAGATTTCGCCGCGGCGTTCATCCAGCTCGAAAATGACGCGACGGTGCTGCTGGAGACGAGCTGGGCGTCGCACATTGAAGAAGAGCGGGCATATGTCGAATTTCTTGGCACGGAAGGCGGCGTGCGCTGGGAGTGGAACATCGCCGGCAACCGCCAAGAAGTGAAATGGTTCCGCAACGAACACGGCGTTTCGGCCGATGTCACGCTCCATTTTGAGGACCAGGGCGAACGGGTGGCGCTCCTTGACCACTTTGTCACGAGCATCACGGAGGAGACGGCACCGCTTTGCACGGCGGAACAAGGGCTTATGATCGCTAAAGTGTTGGAAGCGATTTACGAGTCGTCCGAACAAGGACGGCAAGTCCGCATTGAATGGTGAGAAGCGGTGCTGGCTTCCCGCGAGCTGTGAACCAAAAACAAGCCGTCCTTGCCTTTGTCAACTACCCCCACTTAGCTAACGCTTGAAGTGGGGGCTTGCAACTCCCCAGAAGTACAAGCGGACTTCGTCCTCCTTCCTTGACTTGGGGTTGCATCAGGGCAGGTTGACAACTACCCAACGACGCAGGTCATGCCTGCATCGTTACCGATTCTCTCGGTGTGTCTGTTGGCAGTACTTGGCTTCCACACACAACAGACGGATCTACGCTCGATGTTTTACGGTTACAACGTTTCCTGTAACCAACTCCATACATCGAGTAGCAGTTATTGGAGTGCCTTTATTAAACGGTTTTCTCCACGCCTTTATTATATCATACACAAAAGAAAAGGGGAACGCGCATTCCTCTCCCACTTACTCCCTTTGGTCGTTGAAGTGGGAGTCTCCTGCGCGAGATAGGATGAACGCAATCCGAAAAAAACAAGGGGGATCCATGAATGACTACACCCATTCGCGTCGTCGTCTGGAACGAATTTCGCCATGAAAAGAAAAATGAACAAGTAAGAGCCATTTATCCGGAAGCATGCATACTGTCATCGCGAGCTACCTGGCTGAAGCGGGATTTGACGCCGCGACCGCTGTCTTGGATGAACCGGAGCACGGCTTGACCGACGAGGTGCTCGACCGGTGCGACGTCCTCGTCTGGTGGGGGCATATCGCCCATGACGAAGTGAAAGATGAGGTGGTCGAACGCGTCCACCGCCGCGTGCTCGAAGGAATGGGGCTCATTGTCCTTCATTCCGGCCATTTCTCGAAAATTTTCAAAACGCTGATGGGGACGACATGCAATTTGAAATGGCGCGAGGCGGATGAAAAAGAGCGTCTCTGGGTCGTCGCCCCGGGCCATCCGATCGTCGAAGGAATCGGTCCGTACATCGAGCTTGAGCAGGAAGAAATGTACGGCGAGTTTTTCGACATCCCAGAGCCGGACGAAACGATTTTCATCAGCTGGTTTGAAGGTGGAGAAGTGTTCCGCAGCGGCTGCACGTTCACGCGCGGGAAAGGGAAAATTTTCTACTTCCGCCCTGGCCATGAAACGTATCCGACGTACCATCACCCGGATGTGCTGAAAGTGATCGCCAACGCCGTCCGCTGGGCCGCGCCAGTCAACCGCGGGGAAATCGTTTTCGGCAACGTCAAGCCGCTTGAGCCGATCAAAGCGAAATAAGGAGGGGTGACGCCATGAACCGGATCAACGTCGGTATTATCGGCACCGGCTTTTCCGCTTCTTCCCATATTGAGGCGCTCCGCCGCCTGCCGTTTGTGAACATCGTCGCCATCGCCTCAAGCAGCCAAGAAAAAGCGGAGGAAGCCGCGCGCCGATTCGGGATTCCGAAAGCGTACGGCGACTACCGCGCTTTAATTGACGACCCGGACGTCGAAGCCCGTGCACAACTGCACGCGCAACGTCCTCCATTTCCCGATCAACAAGGACGCGCTCGAGGCAGGGAAACATTTGTTGTCGGAGAAGCCGCTCGCCATGGACAGCGAACAGTCGGCGGAATTAAAGCGGCTCGCTGCACAAAGCGAAAGCCTTAGCGCGGTCTGCTTCAACTACCGCCACTACCCGCTCGTTGTCGAGGCGAAAGAGCGGCTCGCCCGTGAGGTGAAGCGCGTTCATTTCGTGTACGGCGGCTATGTGCAAGACTGGCTCTTGTATGACACGGACTACAACTGGCGGCTCGACCCGGCGCAAAACGGCCCGTCGCGCGCCATCGCCGACATCGGCTCACACTGGTGCGACACGGTGCAATACGTGCTCGGCAAGAAAATCGTCGAAGTGTTCGCCGACTTGCGCACTGTCCATCCGGTCCGCTACAAGCCGAAGCAGGAAGGGAGCACGTTTGCATCCGGGCATGCTCAAGACGCCGAGCCCGTCCAGATTGACACGGAAGACGGCGGCAGCGTGCTCGTCCATTTTGATGACGGCACTCACGGCGCGTTTACGATTTCGCAAGTGAGCGCCGGCCGGAAAAACCGACTCTATTTTGAAATCGCCGCCGATGAGATGACGCTCGCCTGGGACCAAGAGCACCCGAACCGCCTCTGGGTCGGGCGCCGCAGCGGCCCGAACGAAGAAATCGTCCGCGACCCGGCGCTTTTGTCGCCGCAAGCCGCCGCTTACGCCCATTACCCGGGCGGCCATGAAGAAGGCTGGCCGGACGGGCTGAAAAATTTGTTCCGTGATTTTTATGGCGCCATCATCCGGAAACAATGCGGCGAGGCGCTTGGGGAACTGCCGTTTGCGACGATCGCCGACGGCCACCATACGATGAGGATCGTCGACGCCATTTTGGAAAGCCATCGCACAAAACAATGGGTGCGGGTGGCGGAATAAGCGTGGGAGTTCGTTCGATCCGCTCATCCGACGAGAAGCAACAACAGCGCGGCGCGGCGGCCGTCCGGCCGTTGCGCGCCGTCAAAAGGGGGAGAATGACAAAATGAAAGTAGGCGTATTCACCGTCTTGTATCAACAGCTGCCGTTTGAGGAAATGCTGGACAAAGTCGCCGCCATGGGCATCGAAGCCGTTGAGCTTGGCACCGGCAATTACCCGGGCAGCGCCCATTGCGATCCCGACGCGCTGTTGGATCAGCCGGAAAACATCAAAGCGCTGAAAAAAGCTGTCGCCGACCGCGGCCTCGTCATCAGCGCGTTAAGCTGCCATGGCAACCCGCTTCATCCGGACAAAACGTTCGCGAAACAGTCACATGACACGTGGCGGAAAACGGTCAGGCTCGCCGAGCAGTTCGAAGTCCCGGTCATCAACGCCTTCTCCGGCTGCCCGGGCGACCATCCCGGCTCCAAATACCCGAACTGGGTCACATGCTCCTGGCCGCCGGATTACTTGGAAATTTTAAAATGGCAATGGGAAGAAGTCGTCATTCCGTACTGGCGCGAAGAAGCCGCGTTCGCCAAGGAGCACGGCATCACGCAAATCGCCTTTGAAATGCATCCGGGCTTTGTCGTCTACAACCCGGAAACGCTCCTCAAACTGCGCGAACATGTCGGCGACGCGATCGGCGCCAACTTCGACCCGAGCCACCTGCTTTGGCAAGGCATCGACCCGGTTGAGGCGATCAAACTGCTCGGCCGCGAAAAAGCGATTTTCCATGTCCATGCGAAAGACACGTACCTAGACGAAGCGAACATCCGCAAAAACGGCGTGCTCGATACGAAACATTACAGCCAAATCCTCGACCGCTCGTGGGTGTTCCGCACCGTTGGCTACGGACAAAGCGAAAAAATGTGGCGCGACATCGTCAGCGCCCTGCGCGCCGTCGGCTACGACTACGTGCTGTCGATCGAACATGAAGACATGCTCGCTTCGATCGATGAAGGGCTGTCCAAAGCCGTCGCCCTCTTGAAAAAGGTGTTGTTCAAAGAAGAACTGCCGGAGATGTGGTGGGCATAAAAAGAAGGCGGCAAGGGAAAATGATCCCTTGCCGCCCGCCGTTTCAGCGTAAGCGCGAAAAAGACCCTCCAACGCCTGCCAAGAGGCGCACCTGCTTTAGACCACTTGCGCCGTCTCGCGGCCTACGCGCCCTTTCATGAACAGCAGCCGGTGCCCGTCCACCGTCAAATCGATCATCGCGCCATCCAACACATCATCGCCTGACTTTTTTCCGTTTGCCTGCAAGTACGCGACCCGGTACCACTTGCGCCCGTACTCAAAATACATGTACCGCCCGCGCCGGAAATCGATCCAAAACTTCACCGCCTCGCCATTTACGTTCTTCCATACATACCCCCACGCCCGGTCTTGGCGGATCGGCGCCATTTTTGGACGCGCGGAATTGATGGCTTCATAATACAGGCGGTGTTTGATGTCAAACAGCACCATTCCGTTTGCCTCCTTTTGGACATGATACTATATGTATAGCGCCAAACGGGCAAAAATAGACATGCTGGCTCACTCATTTCGTCTCAGCATTCGCCCTGCGAGCAACCGAACGGCCAACGTCAACAGAAACATTGTAACGAGTGAGTATTCCCACTTCCAACCATGATATTCGATCAAATCCGTATACCGTTCAAAGACAACCTCAAGGGCCGTCAGCACCGCCGCATACCCCGCGCATTGCGCCGCCACACCCGGCCAGCGCGCCCGGCGCGAGGTGGCATAGACGTACACACTGACAACCGGATAGAGAAGATATTCAAAAATGACGCTGTTATTTGTATAAGAAGCAAAAAAACGGACCGGATACTCGAGCAGTCCGGCCCCCGCCACGATCGAACCGAAAAAACTCGCCGCATATGAATTGAGCAAAAACGAAAGCCATACTTCCCTTGGTGAAAAAACGCGGAAGCTGAGCCCCAGCAAACCGATGCCCACCGCAGCAAGAAGCCAAAGGATCGAGTGTTCCATCATAGCCCCCAAGCGCGAATGATGTCGATTTTTCTTAGTATGGAATGAAAGAGGGGGGAGTATGTGAAATTTTTGGTGTTTTCATTTTGCAACAGGCAATAGGCCTTAGAAACGACGGTCTTCTGTGTGTTCTTTCCTATGAAAAAAAGGCGAAATTTTGTAAAATGGTAGTATAGTTTTGTAAATGGAGGAATGGACATGCCGATATACAACAAACTCGTTCGCGACTGCATTCCCACCATTATTGAACAAGCGGGAAAAACGTTCACAACCCGCATACTTGACGATGAAGAGTATAGGAAAGAACTGCAGAAAAAAGCGTTTGAGGAGCTTGAGGAATACGTCCAAGCGGAAACGGATGAGGCGGCTCTTGAAGAGCTCGCAGACGTGTTGGAAATTATCCATGCTTTGGCTGAATGCCATGGCGCTTCGATCGAGCAAGTGGAACAAATCCGCGCCAAAAAGGCAGAGAAGCGCGGCGGCTTTCGGGAGAAAATTTTCTTGATTGAGGTTCACGATGAGTAAGGTGAAATTGATTTCCAACCGTCTCCTTGACAAGCTGCAGGAACAGATGAGCCGCTCGTCGACGATATACATACTGACATCGTTTGCCATGAAGTCCGGGGTTCGCTTATTGAAGGACAGTTTGCGGGCAGCTGCAGGGCGGGGGGCGGATATCAAAATTTGCGTTGGTGATTACTTGTTTGTCACTCAGCCAGAGGCGTTGCGCGAGCTCATATCCATCCACCCGGACATCGAGGTCCGCTTGTATCGGAGTGAGGGAATGTCCTTTCATCCAAAAGCGTACCTATTTGAAGATACAGAAGGCGGCTACTTCATTGTCGGTTCTTCCAACTTGTCCCGTTCGGCGCTCACTGACGGTGTCGAATGGAACCTTGGACTGGATAAGAGCGTTGATGAGGATGTATTTGCCGAAGCAATGGAGCAGTTTTTAAAGCTGTTTTACGCTCCGGAAACGGTGCCGGTCAATGCCGAAACAGCCGCTGACTATGAAAAGCAGCATCAAGACTATCATCAGCGGCACCCCAATTTAGCCCGCATATGGGCGGAGAATGAGGAAATCGAGTTGATGCTTCCGACGGAAACGGAGAAGAAGCAAGAGGAGGAGACGGCGGACAAGATCGATGTTGTCCATGAAACGGCGGCGCCATATGGAACGATCCAGCCGCGCTTTGCCCAAGTTGAGGCGTTGGAGCGGTTGGAAGCTGCCTATGAAGAAGGGTACGACAAAGCGATGGTTGTCATGGCGACCGGACTGGGAAAAACATACTTGGCCGCTTTTTTTGCCCGCCGTTTTTCGCGGGTGCTGTTTATCGCCCATCGCGAAGAAATTCTTCGCCAGGCGAAGCAGTCGTTTGAACGCGTGATTCCTGATCGAACAGCAGGACTGTACGATGGCAATCAAAAAGAAGGAAATGCCGACATGGTGTTTGCCTCGATCTTTACGTTGAGCATGAAAAAACATTTGCATTCGTTTCGTCCCGACGCATTTGACTTGATCATTGTCGACGAGTTCCACCATGCGGCAGCCCGCTCGTACGAACGCGTCCTTTGTTATTTTCAGCCGAAATTTTTGCTTGGCATCACTGCTACTCCAGATCGGAGCGACAACAAAGACGTATACGCCCTTTGCGACGGAAATGTCGCGTATCGCATCGATTTTATCGAAGCGGTGCAGCGCGGTTGGTTGGCTCCCTTCCATTATTACGGGGTCTACGACGACACAGACTATTCGCAAATCAAGTGGCTTGGCAATCGCTATGATGAGGAAGAGCTGCTTCAAGTGCAGCTTCGCGAGGAGATGGCGGAGAAGATTTTGCGAGCGTGGGAGAAGTATAAGAAAACAAGGACGCTTGTCTTTTGTTCATCGATCAGGCAAGCTGATTTCCTGTCCCAATATTTCCAGCGTCACGGCTACCGGACGGTCAGCCTTCATTCGAAGCAGACGGCCATTTCGCGCCAGCAGGCCATTGCCATGTTGGAGCGCCGTGAATTGGATGCTATTTTCACCGTGGACTTATTCAATGAAGGAGTGGACATTCCTTCCGTTGATACGCTCTTATTTGTAAGGCCAACGGAATCCTTAACTGTCTTCACCCAGCAAGTGGGGCGCGGGCTGCGGCTGTATGAAGGGAAAGACTATTGCGTCATTATCGATTTAATCGGAAACTACCGCAATGCGGATGTCAAACTGCGTCTGTTTGATACGTGGCGAGATGAGACAAAGAAAACGGCGCGGGAACCCATTGTGCCAACCGTTCCAGAAACGTGCGAACTGCATCTCGATGTTCAAGCCATCCATCTTCTCGAAGAGATGCAGAAAAAACGCCAGCCACGCAAAGAACGGCTGCTTGCCGATTATCGGCAGTTGAAACAGGAGCTTGGCAGACGGCCGACGTATTTGGAACTGCATCTTCATGGTCGGAGCGAAGCGGCGGAGTATAAATCAGAGTTCGGATCTTACGTCGGGTTTTTATATTGGGCAGACGAGTTGTCCGATCTAGAAAAGGACGTGTTCCGAAAATACGAATCGTGGCTTGTTGAAGTGGAACGTACGGTGATGTCAAAAAGCTATAAAATGGTTGTTCTAAAAGCCATGCTTGAACGTGGACCGTCCGGATGGCACCAACCAATTACACCGCAGGAGGCTGCCCCGTTTTTCCATCGGTATTTAACGGAAAAAGAATACCGAAAGCGCATCGATTTTTCCGACGGAGAAACGAAGCGCCTCTGGGAATATGACCAGGAAAAGGTGAGCCGGTTGATCGCCCGCATGCCGATGACGAAATGGAGCGGCAGTTCGAATGGGCTGATTTCCTTTGCAAACAACGTTTTTGCGCTCCAATTTGCCATTGAGGACGAGCATCAAGAAATATTGCACAACTGGACAAAAGAGATTTGCGAGTATCGATTGCATGTGTATTTTGAAAGGAAGGGGGGATGAGAGAACTCTTCTCTTTTTTATGGTAGTTTACGGTGATTGCAAGAAAATACTGTCGGGCATCAGATTCGAGCAAGTGGTTGTAAGCATGCGCCCGATTCCCCATAAGGATGTTGTCAGGGCGGTTCAAGTCACGAGCCGCTTCCCGTCTGTTCATGGTGCCCCTATTCATATTGGCGACCCGAAACTTATAGGGATTCATGATATTTATAAGCCTGATTTTGGGGATCCGGTCACCATCCGTGAGGAGGAAACCCCGGTATTTTGGGCCTGTGGGGTCACCCCCCAAGCGGTTGCTATGGAAGTAAAGCCGGATATCATGATTACGCATGCCCCAGGACATATGTTTATTACCGATCTGCGCGATGAGCAGCTTGGGGTTTTATAAGCTGAACTGCCTGCTCTGGTTGGTGAATATCCGAAGTGGGAAGCTGTGAGGGTGCGGCTGTACGGCGGCTTTGCAGCAGCACATGCTCACCGCACTAGCAGTGAATGCTTGGCGTCTGGTTGTGCGGTGGGCCGCTCCTTTTTTTAATGTTTCAAAAAGTAAAAATTATTGATTGACTTGCCTGTCAAAACAGTCTATTCTGTTACTGTTACGACTTTTAGGAAGCAGAGGAGAGATGAGCAATGAGTGTAGCGCAGGAAAGAAGAGGGTATTTTGGCGAGTTTGGCGGCAGCTTTGTTCCGCCTGAACTGCAGGAAGTGCTTGACTACTTGGAAGAGCAGTTTCTGAAATATAAAGATGACCCGGAATTCAATGAGGAGTTTCGAACCTATTTGCGGGAGTATGTCGGCCGTGAGAGTCCGCTGACGTTTGCGGCGCGGTTGACGGAGCGGCTCGGCGGGGCGAAGATTTATTTGAAACGTGAGGATTTAAACCATACCGGTTCGCATAAAATCAACAACGTGATTGGGCAAATTTTATTGGCGAAGCGGATGGGCGCGAAGCGGGTCATTGCGGAGACAGGCGCAGGCCAGCACGGGGTGGCGACCGCTACCGCATGCGCCATGTTTGGCATCGATTGTACCATTTATATGGGAGAAGAAGATACGAAGCGCCAGGCGCTCAATGTGTTCCGCATGGAGCTGTTAGGGGCGAAAGTCGTGTCGGTCTCGAAAGGTCAAGGACGATTGAAGGATGCCGTGGACGAGGCGCTGAACGATCTTGTGCAAAACTATAAGACTACATTTTACTTGCTTGGTTCGGCGGTTGGTCCGCATCCGTACCCGTCGATGGTGAAACATTTTCAGTCGGTTATTAGCGAAGAGAGCAAGCGGCAGATTGTAGAGAAGGAAGGACGTCTTCCGGATGCGGTAGTGGCCTGCGTCGGCGGGGGAAGCAACGCCATCGGGGCGTTCGCCCACTACTTGGATGAACCGAGCGTGCGGCTCATCGGTGTCGAGCCGGAGAAGGCAGCGACGTTAACGAAGGGCGTTCCGGCCGTGTTGCATGGATTCAAGTGTTTGGTGCTCCTTGATGAAAATGGAAACCCGCAGCCGACATACTCGATTGCCGCCGGGCTTGATTACCCGGGCATTGGTCCGGAACATAGCTACTTGAAAGTGTCCGGGCGGGCTGAGTATTATACGGTCACGAACGAAGAAGTGCTTGAGGCGTTTCAACTGCTGTCTAAAACAGAAGGAATCATCCCAGCTCTCGAGAGCGCCCATGCGGTGGCGTACGCTATCAAGCTTGCGCCGACGTTAAGCAAAGACCAAATCATCATTGTGAATTTGTCGGGGCGCGGGGATAAGGATGTTGAGCAAGTGTTTTCCATGTTGCAATCGTGAAGAAAGCAGGCGGTTGTTCACGACGGTGTTCGCGTGAAGCCGCCTGCTTATTTGTGATCATCTTCCGCCGAGAAAATCTCGCTTTTACCCGTAAATGTAAGTCGGGATGAATCCGGGCTTCCTTTGCGAATCTCCCTATTGCCCCCAATGGGCAAAAAGTATACAATGGATGTAAATAGAACAAACGTTCTTTTTGAGGGGGAGGGCTATGCACAAAGCCTATCGCTTTCGGCTGTATCCCACCCGAACACAGGCAAAACTCCTCAACGAGACGATTGGGTGCTGAAGATTTGTGTACAATCACTTTTTGGCCGAGTGGAAGGAGACGTATGAAACCACGGGAAAAGGACTCGGCTACAACGAGTGTTCCAAACGATTGACAGCTTTGAAGAAAACCCTTCCATGGCTGAAAACCCCTGATTCAACCGCCTTGCAAAACGCACTGCAGCAGTTGGCCGAGGCGTTTGACCGGTTCTTCGAGGGAACGGTGAACGCTCCCCGCTTCAAAAGCAAAAAACACCCGAACCAATCGTACACCGCCCAGTGCAACTACCCAAAGAACGGACGCCCTACGATCGAAGTGGACGGCCATCGGTTGAAACTTCCCAAGCTCGGATGGGTGAAGTTCGCCAAAAGCCGCGAGGTGGAAGGCCGCATTCTCTCCGCCACGATTCGTCGAAATCGAGCGGGGAAGTATTTCGTCTCCATTCTCGTGGAAACGGATATTCCCCCATTGCCCCAAACCGACAAGAAAGTGGGCGTCGATTTGGGGTTGAAACAGATCGTAGTGCTTTCCACAGGCGAAACGATCGAACACCCCCGGTATTGGCGCCGGTATGAAGAAAAGCTCGCCTACTGGCAGCGGGTGATGGCTCGTCGAAAGCCAGGCGGTTCGAACTGGGAGAAAGCCCGTTTGAAAGTGGCCAAGCTTCATGAAAAAATCGCCAACTGCCGGAACGATTTCCTGCACAAACTGTCCACCCGCCTCATCCGCGAAAACCAAGTGGTGTGCGTGGAGGACTTGCGTGTTAGGAACATGCAAAAGAATCGCAAGCTGGCTAAATCCATTTCCGATTCCGCGTGGGGGAGTTTTCTTCGCATGCTCGAGTATAAAGCGACATGGTACGGGCGGACGGTGGTTCGTGTTGCGAGCACGTTTCCCTCGAGTCAATTGTGCTCGTGCTGCGGGCATCGGCACGTCGAGGTGAAATCGCTTGGCATTCGCGAGTGGGTGTGCCCCGCCTGCGGAGCCGAACATGACCGGGACCATAACGCTGCCCGGAATATTCTAAATGAAGGGCTTCGACTGCTGTCGTTGTAGGGCGGCTGAACCGTGGGACGCACGGGGATGGCTTGGCGGACATCCTGCCGCGGGGCGGGTGTTCCCAAGAATCTCCCACCTCGAAATGCGGGCGGGAGAGCGTTCAACTGAACGGAGAGGGATTATAAGGCCGCTTGTTTGCAGCGGCCTTAGTTGAGCGCTCCAATGAGCGCATCCTTGGTATCACAGTGAGGCGCTAACTAATCGCCACTCCTGCACTCGCATACCCCATGACGGAAGCGGCGATTGAAAGGCCGGAAGTGGTGATGAAAAACGCCATGAGCAGCCGGTCGCCAGTATTGACAGGCACGTTTAATCCTGTGATGATGCCGCTGTCGTTTTGGGCTAGGGAGATGGGAAAGGTGATTGATGGCGTTAATGTAATGAGCGTGCCTGGAATAGGCGAAAATACGTTGCTGGATGGAGAAGTGGCGATATACAATTGAGCGCGGATCGTAGCCGTTCCTAAAAGCGCTGTGCCCGTTGTGGCGGAAAAATTGGCTGCGACAGCAATAATGATTCCTGAACCTTGAAGAACGCAACTCCGCATGCAGATGTCAGGAAACGGCGAACAAAACG
Source organism: Geobacillus sp. FSL K6-0789 (assembly GCF_038593135.1). Lineage (NCBI taxonomy): Bacteria > Bacillati > Bacillota > Bacilli > Caryophanales > Anoxybacillaceae > Geobacillus > Geobacillus sp. FSL K6-0789. Next base: position 1,806,282 of record NZ_CP151966.1, on the reverse strand, counting down.
CCCGCCCTCGGCAACGGGTATTCCCGCTGCAGAAGGCGGGCAGTCTCGCCCCATCAGATCTCCCTGTTGGGCCATCAGTGCCAGCCGCCGAACGGTTGTCTCGGGCGTCACATACCCTTGGTCAAAGTCGGGCGTCGCCTTGGGCCGCATGGCTGCGATATCTTGAAAAGCAGCAAGGACGCTGTCAAAAGGCGGCCTCAGAACAATACCGCGCCCCGCGCAAACCTCACAGCGCTGTTCGGCCACCCGTTCTAGGCCCATACCCCTTTCCAGCAGCGAAATAGCATTTTTGCTGCTTTCGATAGGGAAACGATAAAAGACGCGCTGAAGTTGGAAGAATTTTTTTAAGGTTCCATAAGCATGGTGTTTTTATTAAGGTTTAAATCGGTAATAGCGGTATGGTGTTTTTCGCCTCTAGTTTTTCCATCATTTCATACCAATCCCTTGGTTTGTTCGATAAGACAGAATAATAACGTTTCAAAAACTTCACAACAAGATCCGCTGGAAGTTCATTCACGCTATCGTCCATCGGAAGGAAACAAAGATCAAGCCCGGTTACGGCTTCTCCATCATTGTTCCAAGATGGATGGACATAAGGGAAGTCAAGCCGCTTATATCCCAAATGAGATAATACCTCACGACGAACATATGGATCCATCGGCTTAATCCCGCCAAATTCATAATGCTTCACCCGATAAGGATCATAAATCTCGGCGAACATGCCATACAACTGCTTTCCATTTGCAGCGGCCCAATTTTGTAAATCCTCCAGCCGCTTTTTGGCTAAAAACCGGCCGATCCCCAGTCCTGCTTGGCCGATAATGGTGAAATCTGTCATCGCGACATTTAAATCTTCATAATAACGGTACTCCGTTGCGCCTACTACCTCTCCTTCGTGAACAGCAACGCACACACGAATTCCCGGATCTTCCAGAGGCTCTTTCCACAAATCAAATGCCAATACTTCTTCCGGAGGAAATACATTTTGCATCAATTGATGCATTTTCTTAAACAAAGGGTCTTCAATGCTCGTAATTCTGCGATACTCCATTTTCATCATTCTCCTTTAAGATTTTGCGCGATAAAAAGGATTTTTCCATTCCATCAGTGCAGCATAATTGCACGATTCTTCATCTTCTAAATAGTTCGCCACCACTTTGACAGGTGTGCGGCCGCAGCGAAGCAGGAAGGTAATAACAGGATCTTTCAATTTGCCTTTTACTACCGCTTCGAGATATTGCTCCGCTGTCATCTCATGCGCTTTTTTATGATAGCCAGGCATCCTCCCTCCGCCTAACAGCCGCTCTAGTCCCAAATGAACAACCACTTCATACATGGATAGCATCAGCCATTTTCCCAGCCCCCATTTGCGGTAGGCAGGGCGCACGCCAATATCAACGACATAAAGCGTATTCCCGTTTGGGTTATGGTTGCGGATATATCCATGATCCGTGATCTCTTCCCATGTATGGTCCGGATGGCTGGGGTCAAAGTCGACAATAAGCCCTGTCATTGACCCCGCAATTTCGCCATTCACCTCAACACATAAGGCTCCCTCCGGAAAGAGTGTCACATGGTTTTTCAGCTGTTCCGTATTCCACCATAATTCAGACGGGAATGGCGGAGGAAAACTTTCCTGTTGAATGCGGATTAATCCAGGAAAGTCCTTTTCTTCATAATTTCGGATCACCGCTGGAACAGGACGATCTTGGTCAAAGACATAAAACTCCTTTCGATACATTCTTATCCCTCCTCTCTCATTATCGGTATTGTCAAAAGTTTATCCTCCACACTCACGGTTTTCCCTTGAGTTTCAACGGTTGGAAGAAAAAAAGCTTGCCACCCCCGTTGTTTTCGGCCATCATTGAGGTAACGACACCCAACAGCCAAAACAAAGGAGTGACAAGCTTTGTTACCTCAATTATTAGCCTATTTGCTCGAAATAATCAAGACCCAATATCAAATCATTGTGTATTTGATGGGTGTGATCGTGGGAAAATCCTTGAATCTCGAGGACTTGGACGAACCCATCCAAAAGCCGTACCGGAAACTTCAGGTCGATGACCTTCCGATCATCGATGTGCCGGAAACCCTTGATTACCGAAAGCTGTTGGCAGACTATGAAGCCCAGCACGGACGTCCTTTACGGCCCATCCAGCGCCGCGCGAATGCGAAACACCGTGTTCCGGATTCGTTGACCTGCCCTCGCTGCCAGGCTCCCTCTTCTTACCTGTACGCCAATAACGGCGGAAAAGGGCAATACCAATGCAAAGTGTGCCAGTGCCGGTTCAACCACCGAAATCGGTTCACCAAGCAAGCGGTCTTTCGCTGCCCGCACTGCAAAAAGACGCTGGAAAAAATCAAGGAACGCAAAGAATACAACATCTATAAGTGCAAGAACAACGCTTGCCCGTTTTACCAGGCCAACCTTCGCCGGATGACGAAGAAGGAGCGCCAACAGTTTCAACAGGATCCTCAAGCCTTCAAGGTGCGGTATTTGTTTCGAGAGTTCTTGTTTGACTTTCTCCCGTTGGCTTCCTCGTCGCTCATCAAGCCGAAGGTCGATTTGTCCCGGCTGGCTGCGTCGCCGCACGTGTTGGGGCTCGTGTTGACGTACTACGTCAACTTTGGGATGTCCTCGAGGGAGACCGCCGCCGCCATGAAGGACATCCATGGCGTCTCGATCTCCCATCAGACGGTGCTCAACTACGCCAACAGCGTCGCGCTTTGGATCAAGCCCTTTGTCGACCGGTTCCCGTATGAGCTGTCCGGTTCGTTTTGCGGGGACGAGACGTATATTCGCGTCAAAGGGCGCTGGCATTACCTGTTCTTTATGTTTGACGCCGTCAAAAAGATCGTGCTGTCGTATCGCGTCTCGCCCAACCGGGACACGCTCTCGGCCATCAAGGCCATCGATGATGTCCTCAGGAAGCTAGCGTCCCTCCCAGACGACTTGTCGTTCGTCGTGGATGGCAACCCGATTTATCTGCTGGCGCAACACTTCTTCGCCCAACACGGGATTTCATTTGACGTCCGCCAAGTGATCGGGCTGACCAATGAGGATCCGGTCTCGGAAGAGTTTCGCCCTCTCAAGCAGATCATCGAGCGATTCAACCGGACCTTTAAAGGCAACTACCGCCCGACCCATGGGTTTGGTGCGGAAGAAGGCTCGGTGTCCTTTGTGACGCTGTTTGTGGCGTATTTCAACTTTCTGCGCCCACACAGCGCGCTCGAAGGCCGGGTGCCGGTCGTCATCCCGGAACTGGCGGATCTTCCGCATATGCCGGCCCGGTGGACGAAGCTGATCGCCATGGCACAAGCGTTTCTCCAACAAGAGGCGGCCTGACTTTTTTGTCCTCTGGAGCCCGTTGAACAGAACTCCTGCCGGATTCGGCGAAGCGAACCCTTGACCAACCGAACACCGCCAAAGGTAAAATTCGGTCATGGCAAGGGCGGCTTTCTTATTGCCTTCTTTTTTGTCCCCGTCGCCCTTGACGACTCTTCCGCACCTTTGGCGGGTGTTGGTCAAGGGCGAATCCGGCCCTCCGCATGCCCCACGATGCTCAATGGGATGATCTGTGTGGAGTTTTCATAGAACTTTTGACGCTACCTCATTATCCATCTAGCAACGTATCGCCCATTCATGTGGCGATACTGATATTATTAGGCACATCATTCCATTTAACAAGTAGATACTTTCGTGTTACATAGTGTGAAAAATTATACCTAAAAATAAAAAAAGGCTCTTCACCACAAGTTGTACTTGATCATTGAAGATCGGTGTGCATAGAGAAAATAGAGGGTACAAAAAATGCGAATTTTCCTGTATGGTAAAGGTGTCCAAACCAAACCATTGGAGGAAAATTCGCATGTACGCTCAGTTTATCAAAGAACTCATCGATTTACCAGATGTTTTGATTCAAAAGGTGCGAAAAGAAGAAGAACGTTGGATTTTCGAACTTTCTCTTCCTGAACAATGCCCGTTATGTCCTGTTTGCTTGAAACGCACGATCAAAATGACAGGAAAAAAGAAGCAATGGATGCATGGGTATGCTCAACGGATCGGCATCTTTTGGGTGGAACTCCCTGTGGAGCGTAGACGTTGTTGTACATGTGGCATGACATTCAGCACGTCTTATCCCGGAATTTCCCCTCGAAGTGCAGCGACGGATGCGTTTCAGCAATGGGTGGCGCAATCTTGCATCGGAACATCCATTCAGGCGGTGGCTCGTATGCTCAAGCTTCCGTACACGACCGTTGAACGCTGGTTTTATACCCATGCCCCTTCCTTCCTATCGAATGACATCCAACCAAAGGCAGTTTGTGTCGATGAGTTTGCGTTTCGAAAAGGACATGATTACGGAGTGGCAGTCATGGATGCCGAAACGGGAGAAGTGTATGCCGTTGAAGCAGGAAAGAACGAGGAAGCCATTGGACGTGTGTTGGCTCCTGTGTCTGGTTCTGTTCAGTATGTCGTGAGTGATTTGGCTCCAGCGATGAAAAAAGCCATTCAAGGGGTGTGTCCGGAAGCGAAGCATGTGGTCGATTATTTTCATGTGATTCAATTGTTTACGGAAGCGTTGGATCGATGCCGCAAATCCTTCGGAAAAGGGAACAAGAAACATGGGCATGTTCGGCATGTTTGCCGCTTATTGACCCAGTGCCCCGAGAAACTCACCGAGGAGGAGCGCCAAACGGTGCGGGAGTGGCAGAAAGAGAGTGATTCCTTGCAGGCTGTCTATCAATCCCTTCAACATTTTCGTTATGTATCCAAAAGCCAAAACGAGCGACAAGCGAAACGTCGTTTGAACGCCTGGGTTCATCGGTATTTGTTTTGTCCTTGTTCTGCTGTTCGCGCCATCGCAAAATCACTCGTCAAACGAACAGACGAAATCATATCGTGCATTTTATCCCCTTATTCAAATGGGAAAATGGAGGGAACAAATAACAAGATCAAGCTGATGAAACGTCGGGGATACGGATACAGAAATATCCAGCGTTTTGCATTGCGGGTTCGGCTAGAAACAGCTAACATACTTTCATGACAGGTGCAAGTACAACTTTTGGTGATGAACCTTGAGAAAACACTGTTGGAAATATTGTACGTTTCCGATAACGACACCATGTTCGAGGGAAGAGGATACATGGATCGAATGCATATGCGCCATTGGCGTAATCATTTGCAGCACTTTCTGAAGCTGGGTGGCGACATCAATCGGCTCGGTCTCTTTTGGCGCCGGTTTGGCAAACGTCAAATAGTCGCGGATGATGGCTTCCGCCCGCTCGAGTTCCTCTAAGGCGATGCGAATGTACCGCTCTTCGGTTTCGCGCGGCAGCCGACCCGTTTGCAGCAGCTGGATGAATCCTTTGACGACGGTGAGCGGGTTGCGGATTTCATGGGAAATGCTGGCTGCCATTTGGCTGACGATCTCCATTTTTTCCATCTTCATCAGCTCCGCTCGAGCGAGCTGTGCCTCATGAAGCGTCTCCATCAAATAGACAGCGAACATCATGACGAATGGCGGCATTATAATGAAATACGCGATATACGGCCTCGTTACCGGAAAATCAGCAATCATCACGGCGACAAATGTCGTCAGCACCGCGAGCAAAAACGTCAGCCCAAGCGACATAACGAGCTTGCTCGGCCGCGGTAGCTTGCGAAACAGCGGCGAGGCGGCCGCCGCTATGGCAAACATGATGGTGTAAACGATCAACGTAAGCGGCTGAAATCCGTACAAAACGGTGCGTGCCAGCATCAAGACAACAAACAGCACCGCCCCGACCGCGCCGCCGCCATACAATGTCCCAAGCAAAAACGGAATTTGCCGGAAATCATGGACGCACAGCGGATCCATGTAAATCGGAAATTTCATGCACAAAACGGCCGCCAACGCCAAGCAAGCGCCAAGCAGCGCTTGGCCATAGAGCGGGCGCTGCCGGATCGCTCGACTATGGTCATAAATAAAGGAAAAGGCAAAGATCGTGACTAAAATATAAAATAAGTTGTTCAAGACGTGCTGGTTAATGTATAAACCGGCCATACGAAAAATCTCCTAACTGAATAGACATCATCACCTTTCATTATAGCGGAAAGAGATTGAAAGAAAAATATGCATTGGCTATGTCCGGTCTTTCAGCAGCCAAACCGCCAAGGAGCGGCAGCGAGCGTAAACGAAGCCGCCGTCGAGCGCAAAATCGGAAAGAGCGCCGGGATGACCGCCTGCATCGCATCGTTCAAAAAGTGGCCGAGGCTGATGCGAACAAAAATCGGGTAGACGGTCATGCTGACGGCGCTTGTTCGTTCCGTATGAACCCCCATCGTTCTCCCCCGTTCCAACCATAGATCTTAATATGGCTAAATTATACTTGATCCTTGCCACCAGAGAAAGCCCCATTTCCCAGCGTGAGCGCAGGCAAGAGGGCGCTTCATTTTTGTCTTTTCAATCGCCAGCGCGGTAATTCAGCTTTTCTTTTCCAGATGCACTGATGACGAGCTCGACGTTTACGAATAGCGTGTTGTTATGGAGTGGGATGAGGCCGTTGATCTGATGTTTTTTCCAGAGATCCGGACGCTGGCGATACAGCTGCTCCGACAGATTCAATATATCGATCTGCTGCTTCTTGCCAAGTTCATACAAGCGGCGGATCTCCTGCTTCACCGTTTGTTCCGCCAGTTTGGTCAGTTGTTTTCGCGAGAGCGGTTTGCGCAGTTCGGTGATGGCGCCTTGCGCCTGCACTTGGACAGTAAACGCAGGCTCTCCATCCTTCACTTTGACCGACCATTTCGTTTTCGGGTCCCGGACGACAAGAGAGGCGACCGTTTTCCCTTTTTGTTTGACATAAATCGGGGTGCGGCGAATGTCGTGTTCGAGCCAGCGAAGTCCCTCTAGATCGGAACGGCGGACACATTGCTGGAGGCTGTAATGGTGGACAAAACACACGCCGGAAACAGCGAGCATCGGTTTCGGCTTTTTATTTTCGATCCAGCGCCGGCGGTCGAGCGTTAAATACGGAAGCCTTGCCGTATCGGCTTTTTCATCCATATCGACAATCAGCCGGCTGAGCCGGATCGGGCGGATAAACGAACTTTGTTGAAAGATTTCTTCCGGATTGGACAACAGCGAATAATACGAGGAAGCGTTTAACAGCGGCGTCGCTTCAAACAGCTCGGACAGCGGCTCATCGGTGGCGTACACCCATGCTGTATGGCGAATTTCGTTGTAACGGTTCAGCACGTCGATCACATCGGCCACGATGCCTTTTTGCAAGGCCCGTTTGGTAAAGACAATGCTTTTTACATGGCCCCATGACACCCTTTGTTGAATGGAAGGGTAGATTTTGTCGGTCGCGATATTAAACGTTTCGCCAGCGGCTTTGCCGATGGAAACGGCCGCTTTCTCTTTGCCGCCTCCGGCCTCGACTTTGGCGAGGGCGGTGAAACCAACCAGCTGAACGTAGGCGACCACTTGGCCATCTTTATAATCCACCCCAATGGCATGAATATACACAATGTGATCGATGTTGCGCGTGTCCCAACAGCCGCTGAGCAAGATGACGGAAGCGATGACGGGAAAGAGCCGCTTCCTCATTTTTGTTCCCTCTCTTTCGCAATGAGATCATTTGGGTGCACAATGCGGTTGCGCGTGCGGAACTGCTTCCATGTACTCGGGATAAAGACTTTCCTGATATCTTTTGATGGCGGCGCCAGCGGCGTGAGATACGGAACGCCGCAGGTGCGCAAGTTGACCGCATAAGTCAAGATGAAAAACAGCGACAGAATGAAGCCAAACAGGCCAAGAACGGTGGAAGCCGTCAAGACAATAAAGCGCAGCAAGGTGACACTGCCGGCCATATTTTGATTGACGAGCGTGAATGTCGAGATGACGGAAATGGCGGCAATGACGAGTGTGGCCGGGGCGGCGAGCCCGGTGTTGATCGCCGCCTGGCCGATGATTAAGCCGCCGACGACGGACAGCGTCTGCCCGATGGCGATTGGCAGCCGCATCCCGGCTTCCTTAAACACCTCAAACAAAATCATCATCACAAACATCTCCAGCGGCACCGGAAGCGGCACTCCTTGGCGCGACAAAATGAGCGTCGCCAGCAAGGTGAACGGAAGCTGGTCCGGATGGAAGCAGGTCAAGGCGACCCAGGCGCCCGGCAAATAAATGGCGACCGAAGTGCCGACGAGCCGAAGCAGGCGCTGAAACACGACAAACAAGAAAAGCGTGTTGTTGTCTTCCGCCGTGTTCAGCAAAAACGTTAAATTGCCCGGTCCGATCAAGGCGGTCGGCGCCCCGTCCACCAAGATGATAAAACGGCCGTTGAGGAGCGAATTGACGGCAAAATCGGGCCGCCCGGTGTAGCCGAACATCGGGAACAAAGAAAAACGGGTGTCGGAAAACCACTCTTCAATTTGGTTGGTGCTTGTCACCGAGTCGATGTACAAACTGAGCAGACGGCTTCTCACCTCGTCGATGATTTCTGTATTGGCAATATCATCGACATAGAGGAGCCCGACTTTTGTCTGGCTGCGTGTGCCGATGACAAACGGTTCGTAGACGAGCCGGTGTGAGCGCAGCCGCTTGCGAATGAGGGCGACATTTTTGCTGATTTCTTCAATAAATCCATCTTTGGGTCCACGAATCGATACTTCCGTGTTCGGCTCTTCCGGATCGCGGCTGGGCGGGCTGGCGAGCGGCATCGTGTACAAGACATCGGCTTCATGGAAATAAATGAGCAAATCGCCGCTAAACAGCCTGAAGTTGAGATCATCGATCCGCACTTCTTTTCCCATATACTCAAGCGCCGCCGGTTTGCGGGCCTCGATGTCAGCAGCCGTAAAGCACGGATGCTGTTCGCACAGCTCGCGGAACATCGGATAAATGGCCTTTTGCAGCATTTGCGTATCGCACAGTTCTTCACAATAAATAAACAGCAAGTGCACGACAGCCGCCGAGCCGTCAAAAGAGGTTGGAATCGCGGCTTCCGTCATGATGACATCCGGGCATTTGGCGTACATCGTGCGCAACGCCTCTTCGGAGATGATGACGGTCTCGAGCCCCGTGTAATCGTCTTTCAACCGTTTGCCTTCGGCGGCTCGCATGGGTCGTTTCATCCTGCCACCCCTCTTTTCTTTTTTCGATATGCCAACAAAGCGAAACCACTTAACACAACGGACAGCGCAAGACTAAACAGCAGCGATGCCGGCAGCACCCCATGTTTGACAAAATGCAAAAACTGTTCATCGCTGACCGGCGCCAGCGCCGCCAATGTGATCGCCAAGTAGAGGACAATGAGCACCCAACGGCGGGTTTGCGGATGGCGGATCGGAAACAATTCCACAATCAGCGCTGTCGATAAGGAGATGCGGATAAAGGCGCCGGACAGCCATTGATAGACCGACAGAAAGTCCACATGCTCAATGTACGTCCCTAAACTGACCATCCGCCATTGCTCAAACGCCGGATAGCGAAGGCGCGTCGCCTGCTCGGGGCCAAATTCGGTGATGGTGCCAATCGTCGGCCCGATGCTCAGCCCGGCTGTGAAAACAGCGATGGCGGCAAGCGCCTTCCATGAAAATGGGCGAGGCAGGCGATGGGAGAGAAACAATAGAACGATCACTTCCACATATCCCGCTCCGGCGTACATCATGCCGTTGAGCACAGGTCCAACACCATGTTCAAGCGTTGGTCTGAGCAGTGAATAATCTTTATGAGGCGTGGTCGAGAGCATAACGAAAAAACCAAACACGATGACGAACGGGCAAATGATCATGGAAGTGTTGGCAATCGAGTCGATGCCTTGGTACGAGTTATAAAAACAAACGGCCACGATGACCAAAATCAGCGCCCATCTCGGCGTCGCCGTCAAATAAGAGGTGGTGGTAAACGTGACCGTATCGTTTAACGTGACAAAACTATGAAGAAGCAAGAATGCGCTGCTGACACCGGCCATCGCATAAGCAGCCGCGCTCGAAAATCGGGCCTTGAGCCAGTCAAACAGCCGCTCGCCGTTCAGTTGTCGGATGGTGAAATAAAGCAGCGGCAGCCAAACGAGCAAACACGCCAACGCTCCCAAGGCGGCGATCCACGCATCGCGGTGGGCGGCCTCAAGCATAAAGGGGATGATGATGACATGATTCATCAGCCCGACCGACAGCATGACCATAAATAACAGTTGCAGAGCGCTAAGCGGCTGTCCGTTCATCATGGATCCCTTTCTTTCCATGCAATCTCCAAAGGGCGGGGGATGTAGGGCAAAAGGCTGCTGATTCCAGAAACCTTGCTGAACCGGCTTCTTTTCTGATGAAATGCCGCTGATTGGCTTTCTAAAACGATAGTGTTTCCAGTCCAGGGGAATTTATCCGCGCAAACGGCAACCCAACAGCGAAACTTCTCAGGCGGCAGGGGGCACAATACAGGGAAGAAAGGGCGAACATCAACGGCATGCAAGGGGGCGCAGCATGAAATGGCTTCATTTGACGATCGGCGTGAAGATTTCCAGCTGCCGCTCCACCCGGTGTATGTCCCGGTGACGCTGATCCGGGATGGCCAGCTGTTGGCAGACGAATTAGCGGAGCTTGGGAAAACGGAGCAATGGCTGGCCGCCAAACTGCAAAAACAAGGAATTGCCTCGCCAAAAGACGTGTTGATCGCCGAGTGGCTCGAAGGAGATGGGCTGTTTGTTCAGACGTATCAGCCCGCCGAGCGGCAACGGTCAACGAGGCGGCAAACGGCGCCGGAATGAGAGGAAGAAAGAATCCAGGAATGGATTCTTTCTTTATTTTGGAAAAAATTCTTGCCTTTCTTCTGTTTTATGTGTACTATTGGTTATAGTACGGTTGTGACAATGACAGGAGGAGGGGAGATGTTTGAGCTCGATTTGCGAAGCCGCCAGCCGATTTACGAGCAGCTGATTGACAAAATGAAAGAAATGATCGTTCGCGAACTATGGCAGCCGCACGATCAGCTGCCATCGGTCAGGACGATGGCGAAACAGCTGATGATCAACCCAAATACGATTCAAAAAGCGTACCGCGAACTGGAACGTGACGGCTGGATTTATTCGATTCCAGGGAAAGGCAGCTTCGTTGCCCCGCGCTCGAAAGAACCAAACATCGAGGCGATCGCTGCGGTCCGTGAGCAGTTTGTCCGCCTTGTCAAGGAAGCACGGTTTTTAGGGGTGACAAATGAGCAGTTATGGCAATGGATTCGAGAAGGGGAGAAAGAGGAGGGAGAATCGTGATTCAACTTGTGGACGTGACGAAAATGTTTGATCGATTTGCCGCTGTCAAGGGCGCGAACATGATGGTGCCAAAAGGAGCGATTTACGGGCTGCTCGGCCCGAACGGCGCCGGAAAAACGACGCTGCTAAAGATGATGGCAGGCATTCTCCGCCAAGATCGCGGAACGATTGCAGTGGACGGGGAGGATGTGTGGGAAAATGTCCGCATCAAGCAACGCCTTTTGTTTTTGCCAGACTTTGTCTACTTTTTTCCGCACGCGACAATTCGGCAAATGGCGGATTTTTACGAGCAACTGTACCCTTCGTTCAGCCGCGGACGGTTTCTGGAATTGCAGTCCGTCTTTGCGCTTGATCCAAACAAAAAGATTCAGCAGTTTTCCAAAGGCATGCAGCGCCAGGCGGCGTTTTGGCTTGCTTTTTCCGTCCGGCCGGACGTGCTCATGATGGATGAGCCGCTTGATGGGCTCGACGTATTCGTCCGTCGCCATGTGAAGCAGCTGCTCATAGAAGAAGTGGCCGAACGGGAGATGACGGTCGTCATTTCGTCGCACAATTTGCGCGAGCTCGAAGATTTATGCGACATCGTCGGATTGATGGCGCAAGGGACCGTACGGATGGAGCGCGATTTAAACGAGCTGCGCGCCGGGATGCATAAAATTCAAGTCGCGTTTCGCGGCGGATTTCCGAGCGAGTTGGCCGAACGCCTTGACATCGTGCATCGCGAGGAGCGCGGCAGCATCGTTCTTCTTGTCGTCCGCGGCGAGAAACGATCCATCGAAGAGACGGTGAGTTCGTTTGCTCCGCTCATTCTTGACGTCTTGCCGTTGTCGTTGGAAGAAATTTTTGTGTATGAAATGGGGGATGTTGTCGATGTCCGCGAAACGGTTGTCGGCTAACCGTGCCATGTGGACGCAAAATGTTCGCCAAATCGGCTGGATTGCCATCATTCACTGGCTGCTATGGCTGGCGGCGATTGTGCTGCCGATGGCGCTCGCGTATTCTCAATATGACCCAAAGGTCGGCAATATTCCGCAATGGTACAGTGTGTATGATATAGCCAATGGAATGGAAGCGCTGTGCGCTTGGCTCGTTCCGATTTTGGCGGCGGCCGGCGTGGTTCGCTATATGCATGAGAAACGGTTGGCTGATTTCATCCATAGCTTGCCCATCCGCCGCACCGAACTGCTTGCCGGGCAGATGCTTATTGGATGGCTCTTTTTGGCGGTTCCGCTCGTGTTGACCGCCTTGGTTGCGATCGGATGTCTGTACGGACTTGATCTCCCGTGGCCGATTGGAGCGGGGGATGTGGGACGATGGCTTGGCGAGACGCTTGTCGTAGAGACGGTGATTTTTGCGCTAGGTGTCATGGTCGGCGTGCTCGTCGGCCAATCGATCGTTCATATTGTGTTAACGAATATTGCTCTCTTTTTTCCGACAGGCATCATGGTGCTGCTGTTTAGCAATTTGCCGTTATGGTTGTATGGATTCCCCGATGGGTACTATTTATCGGGAAATCTGATGGATTGGGCGCTGCCGCTGCCGATTCGTTATGCGATGCTGACGGATCAAGCGATGAGCGCGGGGGAAGCCGGACTGTTGCTGCTGTTGTCGCTTCTGTTTTTCGGGGTGTCCATTTGGTTGTACGAGCGGCGGCCGACGGAAGCGGCCGGACAGGCGCTCGCCTTTTCAGTGCTTCGCCCGCTGTTTGTGTATGGAGTGGCGTTTTGCATGTGCTTGACCGGCGGGTTCTACTTTGGACAAGTCCAACGGCAGTGGGGATGGATCATCTTTGGGTATGTTGCGTTTTCGCTTATCGGGTATGCCGTTGCGCAAATGGTCGTGATGAAAACATGGCGTGTTTTTCATAAATGGAAAGGGTATATCGCCTTTGCCGCTGTGATGTCGGTCTTATTTTTGACTGTGCGCCTTGATCCGGTTGGATATGTGAGACACGTTCCGAATTTGTCCGATATTGAGAAAGTCTATTTCGGCCAGTCGGTGATGAATTGGCAAAATCCTAACTTGATGGAAAGAGAGTTTGAAGCATTCGATCAGTTTTTGCGCACGAAGGACAACATCAAAGCTGTCAGGGCGCTTCATGCGCAGCTTGTGCACGATCAGCCGCTCCTGTCACGTTTTGGCAACGTGATTGTGATCGGCTATGTGCTAAAAGACGGCACGCGTCTCCTCCGCCGCTACGAAGTGCCGATTGAACCGTACATGCCGTATTTTCAGCGCATCATGGGTTCAAACGAATATAAGCAGCAATATTATTTGCTCCTTCGCCCGAGCTATTCTCCGATCCGCCAAGTGACGATCCGCAATGTCGAAACGGGGCGTCCGGTGGTCGTGCTGGCCGATCCGAAGGAGATCGAGTCGTTTGTCCAGGCGCTCAAACAAGATTTGTGGAATGAGCCGGTGGAGGACATCATCCGCGGGGGGAGAACATGGCAGGGGGATATTGAATTGCTGCAAAGCGACGGCGATTCGTTTACCGTTCCCTTATCTTCACACAGCACCCATGTTCGCGAGTGGTTGCAACAACGGCATCATTGGGAGCAAATACAGAAAAGGTAACGCCCGATGAAGAGAAAAGGTGTCCCGTTGCTTTTGGGGCACCTTCCTCTTTTTTCCACCGGCTGTTGGTCAAGACGTTTTGTTTTTTCGTTTCCACATCCAAACGTTCAATAGATCGAGCAACAGAAAAAAAATGAACAAGGATAAAATAAATAGTTCAGGCATTTCCATTGCCCGAAAGGGATTCAGCACGATATACAACGATTGATGCAAGGTCATCCCCATCAACTGATCCATGCTTACCATCGTTCCTATGGCGAGCAAGGCAAACATCAGCCAAACAACAATTAGTTTCATGGCGTTCCACCTGCTGTTTTTCTTTAGTTTTTGCTATTGATTCAAAACTGATGCACGGGCGTATACCCTCCCGATTTCGTGTCCATAATGAGGGATAAAAAGGAAGCGGAGTGAGGAGGAAAAACATGCTGTTTCAATGGGGAATGGGCCGACAAAAAAAGCAGATCAATGACAGGGTGAAACAAGAAGGACCGGACCATAGCGGCGAGGCAACGGACGTCCCGCAAGAGCCGATGTCAGCTGAATTAGCCGTCAACCTTGACATCATCCGCCAAACGACTGGACAAAGCAGCGATGTTGTCATCCGCCGGTTTTCGCTTGGCCAAGAGAAGCAAATCAATGCAGCCATCGTCTTTGTGGATGGTCTTGTTGACGAAAAACATGTGTACGAGTTTTTGCTAACGCCGTTGCTAGAGGCGTCATTTCCACTGTCATTAACAGAAAAAGAATCGTTTCCGTGGATCGAACAAAAGTTGGCCGCGGTGGGCGGTGTGAAGCATGTCATCGATTGGGAACACCTGTTTTTGGAGCTGTTTTCCGGAGAGACCATCATCTTGTTGGATGGGGTGCCGTCCGCTGTCAGCGCCAGCACCAAAGGCGGCCAATATCGTGCAATCGAGGAGCCACAGACGCAACTCGCCGTCCGCGGGCCGCGCGAGGGATTTACGGAGTCGTTGCGCGCAAACACCGCGATGATCCGCCGTCGCATTAAAAATCCCAATCTTTGGCTGGAAACGATGCAAATCGGCACCGTGACGCAAACGGATGTCGCGATCATGTACATCAAAGGCATTGCCAATGACGAGGTTATCGAGGAAGTGAGAGCGCGCCTGCGCCGCATTGATACGGACAGCGTGCTTGAGTCCGGTTATATTGAACAGTTAATCGAAGATCAAACGTTTACGACATTTCCGACGATCTACCATACCGAGCGTCCCGATGTGGTGGCGGCGAATTTGCTGGAGGGGCGGATTGCGATTTTGATTCAGGGGACGCCGTTTATCCTGATTGTGCCGGCTTTGTTTATCCAATTTTTTCAAGCGGTAGAGGATTATTATGCCCGTTTTGATATCGCCACTGCTCTCCGCTTTTTGCGCGTATTGATTTTTTTTCTCTCGCTCGTTGCGCCGGCCATTTATATCGCGGCGACGACGTTTCACCAAGAAATGATCCCCACTCAGCTTGTCATCGCCATTGCCGCCCAGCGAGAGGCTGTGCCGTTTCCCGCTTTTGTCGAGGCATTAATCATGGAAGTGACATTTGAGATTTTGCGCGAAGCGGGGATTCGGCTGCCGCGTGCAGTCGGACAGGCGGTGTCGATTGTTGGTGCCTTGGTCATCGGGCAGGCGGAGGTTGAAGCTGGATTTGTATCGTCGGCGATGGTAATCGTCGTTTCGATCACGGCGATCGCCAGCTTTGCGACGCCGTCGTTTGCCATCGCCATTTCAGCCCGCCTCATCCGCTTCGGGTTGATGTTTTTAGCAGCGATGTTCGGGTTTTACGGCATCATGATGGGGTTGTTGGTTATGATTCTCCATTTATGCAGCTTGCGTTCATTTGGCATGCCATACATGTCGCCGCTCGCTCCATTTATTGCAACCAATGTAGGCGATACCCTCTTTCGGATTCCGACATGGATGTACCGCGAGCGGCCGCGCCTGATTAACCAGAAAAATATCATTCGCCAATCAGGGGATCAGAAACCGCAGCCTCCGGCGCCAACACGCCAGGAAAAGGAGGATGGATCATGAAACGATCTATCGCCATGTTTGTGTCCCTTTTTGTTTGTGTGGTGTTGTTGACTGGTTGTTGGAGTAAAAAGGAGCTTCCTGACTTAGCGTTTGTCATTGCCGTTGGTCTTGATAAAACAAAAGACGGCAGATATTTGGCCTCGTTTCAAGTCGTCAACCCCGGCAACGTCGCCGGCGCCACCCAGCGTGGCGGCGGGGCGGGCGGCGTGCCCATTTCCGTTTATACGTCGACCGGAGACACATTGGTCGAGGCAAGCCGGAAAGCCTCGAAAAAGTTGTCGCGCATCCTGTATTACGCTCATACCAACTTGGTGGTCATCAGCGAGGAATTGGCACGCCAAGGGTTGAATGGGGTATTCGATGCGATAGAACGGAATCAAGAGTTTCGGACGACAACGAAGCTGGTTATTGCTCATGGCCACTCAGCGAAAGAGGTGTTAAGCGTATTAACACCCATTGACAAAATTCCCGCCAATCAAATTATTAAGACGTTGGAGTTTTCCGAGATGGACTTGGGGCAGACAATCAACACTGATGCCTGGTGGGCGATTCGTGGTTTGACATCTTCAGGAAAAAATATAGTCTTGACGGGTGTTGTCATTGAAGGAAACACACAGCGGGGCAAACGGCAAACAAACGTTCAATCCTCTGTGCCAGATGCTCGCATCAGCTTGGATGGGCTGGCGTTATTTAAAAAAGACCGTCTTGTTCGCTGGGTGAACGGCTCAACGGAACGAGGCGTGCTTTGGGTGTTGGATCGAATCAAACAAACGAATATTACGATCCCATGGAAAGGAAAAAAAGAAGCGATTGGTTATCGAGCGATGAGAGGGACAACGAGGTTAAAAGTGGAATTGAAAAACGGCCATCCTTCCATTTTGGTTCATATCCAAACAGAAGGGGATATCAGTGAGACGTACGTCCCGATCAATTTGGCTGATTACCGATTATTGTTTCAATTGGAAAAGGCGATTGGTCGGGATATTGAACGGGAAGTGAGACAGGCGATTGAAACGGCCCAGCATGAAAAAACGGATGTTTTTGGTTTTGGCGAGGCGGTGCATCGCGCCCACCCCCGCCTGTGGAAAAGAATCAAAAAAGAGTGGGATGACCGCTATTTCCCTCATCTTCCGGTGACAGTGAAAGTGGATGCTTCCATTCGACGCACGGGATTGCGGAATACGCCATATATCAAATAAGCGTTTTCGGCTTAAAAACTTGGATACGGTAGCGTGAGGAGCGATGGAGCGAGATGGAACATAGTAAAATCAATATGCGCCAGCTGTTTGTCCTGATCGTATTGTTTGAGCATGGCAGTGCGATAGTCATTCCGCTCGGCGCCAGCGCCAAGCAAGATGCGTGGATCGCCATTTTGCTCAGTCTGGTTCTTGGGCTATTGCTGATTTTGGTTTATGAGCGTTTGTTTCATTATTATCCCGATCAGCCGCTGACTTCCTATGTGACACATATCGTCGGTAAGCCGCTCGGCAAGGTGTTGGCAGTTCTCTATATTACCTATTTTTTCCATATCACCGCCCGTGTGTTGCGTGATTTTGGCGAACTGTTGCTCACGTTTGCCTATCCGGAAACGCCGCTGTTTGTTTTGAATGCCCTTATGGCTATGACGGTCATGTACGGTGCCTATAAAGGCATTGAAGTATTGGCACGCACCGGCGAACTGCTTTATACGTTGTTGCATATACTGGCAGTTGTTGGATTCCTCTTAGTTATCGCTTCCGGAGTTGTTGATCTCACCCAGATCCAACCGGTGTTAGAGGAAGGGTGGAAACGGGTGTGGAAAACGGTGTTCACGGAAACGTTGTACGTGCCGTTTGGCGAAATGATCGTGTTTACCATGCTGTTTCCATACTTGAATCGTCCGGAAAAAGCGCGGCGGGCCGCCGTTGCCGGGATGGTGTTGACCGGGATCAACCTGGCGATCATTATGGTCGTTAATACGGCCGTCTTAGGAGCTGATGCGGTGTCACGTTCATCGTTTCCGTTGCTCGATACGATCCGCCGCATTCGAGTCGCTCACTTTTTAGAGCGGCTTGATGTCTTTTTTATGGTCGCTCTAGTGATCGGGGGGTTTTTTAAAGTCTCCATCTTTTTTTATGCCGGCATCGTGGGGGTGGCTCATGTATTCGGGTTTTCGAACCACCAGCGGCTTGTTTATGCGTTTGGGGTGCTTGTCTTATTGTGGTCGGTGGCGATGGCCAGCAACTACTGGGAACATATTCATGAAGGATTAAAGATTGTCACGTTCTATCTGCACATCCCGATGCAAATCATCATCCCGGTGCTCTTGCTTGTGATTGCGGCGATTCGCCGGCGGTTTGGACAATCAGCAAAATAAGAAAAACGGACTATATAGATGCAATTTGAAGATTTACCATTTGCAGCTTTTATCGACTGTCAGGCGACCGAACAACGCCGCTTCCAGCCCCATATATGGGTCTGTGAAGCAGGTGGTTGTTCGGTCTTCCGTCACGCCTTGGCGTGACGGAGAAGTCTGTGGCTTGCCTTCGACAGTCGAAAATGGACAAACCGCTTTTCTGTCAAGGATATGTTAAACTTCTTCGTTGCATCTATCCTGAAAACACCATTTAAGATAAAAAAACGGAACCCACCTAGCCTTCGGAATTTGATTCCAAAGGAGCGACATTCCGTAGTGCACCAGACTACTGGGGTCCGTCTATATATCGGACTTTTACGTACCATAGATACAACGACCTCATGACCCCAGCTGCAAGGAGACCATTCGACAGAAGGTTGTTTTCATCCTTCCGATGGTGACGAAATTTTTTTGTCATGGGAGTCTATATATATACCCGTGGTGCTAGTTGAGCGTCAGCGCTCAACCAGCCCTAGTGTGACCAAGGAATAAGCCAACAAGATGCCATCGAGTGCCACTTCAAACCCGGCCATGGAATTCGCTCGAATGTCGGTGATCCGGTATTGGTCTACGAGAATCGAAAACACCGTCTCGATGACTTTGCGTTTTTTTTGGATCCATTCTTCCCATGCCTTGGATGGGCCGTGCTTTTGATTGTGTCGAGACGGTGTCCAGAACGCGGCTTGGTGTTCTTCGTACAGCTTTTCTCGAAGAGCGTGGCTGATGTACCCTTTGTCCCCAAAGTTGTAGGGATGAGGGATTTGAGTCATCACCGTTTCAGCGGCTTTGACGTCGTGGCAGGACGCTTCCGTCACGACATAGCCCATGGCCAGCCCTTGATTGGTCACTTGAAGATGCAGCTTGAAACCGTAGTACCATTGCTTTTTGGAAGCACAATACCCCATATCCGCGATCCCTCGAAATCGCTTGACGCGCTGCATTCTTGCGGGATGGCACAACGGAAGAGGCAAGCTGTCGACGACCGCATAAGCATGGTGTTGGCCACGTTTCGCCAGCTCATGACGGATCCATTTGATGGCGAAACCAAGCGCTCGGCAGCGGCGGTTGTATCGGGAGCGTTCAAGAAACGAGCCGTTTGTGAACAAATTTCCCGTGACAAAACGATGCCAGGCTCGTTCGGAAGAAAAGCCCAGCAGCTTCCCCAAAAGGTGAACCGCCATGACCACTTCGTCTTCTTGCTTGACCAAGTGACGGTTGCGGCGATGAAGATCCATTTGAATCAACGACAGTTGGGCAGAAACAAAACAGAAAATAGCGGCATATTGTTTTTGAAGTTTGGCTGGATCTGTAGTAAAATGAAAGTGCTCTTGCATGGGGGATCTCTCCTTTCGAATGTTGGGTGACACTTTCATTCTACTGGAGATCCGCCAGCAAGGGCTATTTTTATGCTTGATCAAGTTTATCTAGCACCACGGGTATAAAGATATTTTGTTAGTCATTTCCGCCGCTTTGTGCTTTACGGCCGGGGCCGAGCGGCGAGACGCTTTTGAAACGTTTCGCGCCAGCTTGCGGATAAGGCCGGATGGCTGGCGATTTGCTTCATGGCAGCAACATTGTCGCGCTCATGATAGTAAATGTGATTGATATACGCGATGGATAGCGCCCCCACGCCCCGTTCGACGAGAACGAGCGGCGCGCCTGGAGCGACGACGCCCTCTTTGAGAACGCGAAAGTAAAACCCGCTTTTTCCTGTCTGGCAGACGGCTTTCGGCAAATCGGGCAGCTGATGTTTGAACGCCAATTTGGAGCACGGCTGGCGCGGCTGCGACACTTGTACGAGCGCTGTGCCGGCGGCATAAATGTCGCCAAGACATACATCGTCTTCCGTCAACCCGAGAAGCGTCCAGTTTTCGCCAAACGCCCCCGCCGTAAATGGGCGGCCGTATCGCTCTTCCCAATAGACGAAATGCTCGGACGGATAGGCGCAAATCGCTTTATCTTCTCCTCCGTGATGGACGAGGTCGGCTTGTCCATCTCCAGCCAAGTTTTGTTTGCCGACCGCAACGGGATGAGCGACCGGCGTTTTGTCAATGCCGGTTGTGATCCGCTGGCCGCCGATGTGGAGCGTTTTCGGCTTCCCGACATTAATGGAGAGAATCTGCATCGCGTTCACCCCCATACCGCCTCGGCGATGAGCCGGAAGCTTGCGAGTTTATCCTCGAAGTCGTATGTAATCGTCACGAGCATGATTTCCTCTGTTTCATACGTTTCGCTCAGCCGATACAGCTTGTCTTTGACGCGCGTCGGACTGCCGACGATCATCCGCCGCCGGTTGTCTTCCACCCGTTTGCGCTCATACGGGCTGTACGGATACGCAGCCGCTTTTTCCGGGCTTGGCGTGCCGTTCAGCGCCATCCCTTGCTCGATCATAAGAAGCGACAGATCAAGGCTGCCGGCGATCCATTCCGCTTTTTCATCCGTTTCGGCGCAAATTGCAAACACCGCGACCATTCCGCGCGGCTCGGCCAAATACGGCGATGGAACAAACCGGTCACGGTACAGCCGCATATAATGTTCGCCGCCTTCCCCGTTGATAAACTGGGCGAACACATACGGCAGCCCTTTATCGGCTGCCAGCTTCGCCGTTTCCGAACTGGAGCCGAGCAGCCATAGTTCCGGCGGGGACTGCACGATCGGCGTCGCCTTGACGCCATAAAGCGGGTGGACGGGCGGAAGCGCATCGTGCAAATACCCAAGCAAGTCATCGATTTGCTCCCGATAGCGATCCGCTGAACGCGGCCGGCCGTCTTGGAGCGCCATCGTCGCCCGCGGCATGCCGCCGGGTGCCCGCCCGATGCCGAGATCGACGCGGCCGGGATGAAGGCCGGCAAGCACATGGAAGTTTTCCGCCACCTTGTACGGGCTGTAATGCGGCAGCATCACGCCGCCTGAGCCGATGCGGATGCGCGACGTTTTCGCTCCGATGTGTCCGAGCAGCACTTCCGGCGACGAACCGGCAAGGCTGTTTGTATCGTGGTGTTCCGACACCCAAAACCGCTTATAGCCGAGCTGCTCAACGTGTTGGGCGAGCTTGACGGTGTTCTCGAGCGCTTCTTCTGCCGTCATGCCTTCGGCGATCGGCGACTGGTCGAGGACGCTCAGTTGCAGCGCCATTGCGATTCCTCCTTCTTCCGCCGCAGCGGTGGAAATAATGATTAGTTTCTATTATGCGCTGTTTTGCTTCGGTTTGTCCATTCATTTGTCCACCCGCCTAGCAAAAAACCGATCCGCCGTCGGCGGATCGGCCAATCCCGTCAAGATGCGCGGCAGTGCGGCGATAATAAAACATCGGGTGGGATACGGGCGGTGCGGCAGCTGGCCCGTACACGCGCGGGGTCATGTGTTTATTCATATAAATCAATGCACAAACGCCTCCTTTCCGTCGTCTATGTGGCATCATATGCCGAGCTGTGCAGTTCGGTTTGGGCGCTGGATTTGTGACACCCGCCTTCCTTTTGATATAATGAAAGAAAATATTGGAGAAAGGGTGTTGTTGATGCCAGCTGTCGAATCGAACATGTTTCCCCTCGGCAAACAAGCGCCGTCGTTTTCCCTCACGAATGTCATCGATGGCAACGTCGTCCGTCTTGAGGATGTGAAATCGGACGTCGCAACCGTCATTATGTTCATTTGCAATCACTGCCCATTTGTCAAGCATGTCCAGCACGAGCTTGTTCGCCTCGCGAACGATTATATGCCCAAAGGGGTGTCGTTTGTCGCCATCAACTCCAACGATGCGGAACAGTATCCAGAAGATTCACCCGAAAACATGAAAAAGGTGGCGGAAGAGCTCGGCTATCCGTTTCCGTATTTGTACGATGAGATGCAAGAGGTGGCGAAAGCATACGACGCCGCTTGCACCCCGGACTTTTACATTTTCGACCGGGATCTGAAATGCGTCTACCGCGGCCAGTTGGACGACTCGCGCCCGAACAACGGCATCCCGGTCACCGGGGAGTCGATCCGCACCGCGCTGGATGCTTTGTTGGAGGGCCGCCCGGTGCCGGAAAAGCAAAAGCCGAGCATCGGCTGCAGCATTAAATGGAAACAAACACTGTAACAATGTGCTTGACTTTTCATTGTGAAGCGGGTATGATGGAAAAAGCATCATTCGTTCGTTGCGGAATCGCCACCGCCGTGCCGTTGGCTTGCGAGTGCAGCCGGCACGGCATTTTTGTGGCCGCGATCTACTGAACAAATTCACACTGGCGCCGCCTCGGAGCGGCAAGGATGGATGAGAGGAAGGGCTTCCATTGTTTTTGTTTCCTTTCCTTGAGTTTTCGTAATTTATGTTATGTAAACAAAAGGAGAACGAGGAGATGGCGGAAGGGCGATATTGGGTGTTTGTGTATGGAACGTTGCTGACTGGCGAAGAAAACCATGAAGTGGCCGCTCCATACTTTCGCGCCGCGTGTCCAGGGAAAGTAAACGGCCGCTTATACAATGTCGGTCCGTACCCCGCGCTTGTGCTTGGAGAAGAGGGGGAAGTGGAAGGGGAGTGGCTGACGGTGACGGAAGAAGGGCTCAAGGCAATGGATGAGCTCGAGGATTACGTTGAAGGGCGGTGCGATAACGAATACGAACGGGTGTGGGTTCGCGACGCGTGCAAACCGATCGAAGGATATGTGTACGTCTATCCGCCGGAAAAAGCGGCCGGCTTGCCGCTTATTCCGTCCGGATCATGGCGGCGGCGTGAGGAGAAAATGTAACATCTAGAAACAGCCTGTGAGGAACGGTCATCCTCTGGGCTGTTTATTTTTTACATGAATATGAAAACGGTTGTAAAAAATCGTTATAAAAATACAGAAAAATTGCTAAAAAAGTGTTGCCAAACGGCCACTCTTTTTCTATAATAAAAGCATGTTAGAAAAATAAACGTACGAATGTGAGGTAATGTTACATGTCGAAAACGTTCGTTTCCTCCACCCAAACGGGATTGCTCGAACAAATTAAAGAAACGATCCAACAAAAGAACGTTGAGCTTCTTCATTTGCAGTTTGTCGACATTGAAGGGATCTTAAAGCACGTGACCGTGACGGCTGAACAGCTTGATGATGTTGTCGAAGGGAAAATCATGTTTGATGGTTCGTCGATCAAAGGCTTCTCGCCGATCAACCGTTCCGACTTGTATCTTCTTCCGGATTTGAATACGTTTGCTGTTTTGCCGTGGACGGTCGAGGAAGGCTATGCGGAAGCGCGCTTTCTCTGCTCGGTGACCAATCCGGACGGCACGCTGTTTGAAGGCGACCCGCGCAACGTGCTGAAAAAAACGATCGAGCGGGCGGCGGAAAAAGGATATACGATCTCGGTCGGTCCGGAGCTGGAGTTTTTCCTGTTCAAAGCCGATGAAAACGGCAATCCGACGCTCGAGCTCCATGATGGCGGCGGTTATTTCGAACCGTCTCCGAAAGACTTGGGCGAACGCGTTCGCCTTGAAATTTACCGCGCCTTAAAAGCGATGGGCTTTACGATTGAAGCGTCGCACCATGAAGTGGCGGAAGGCCAGCATGAGATCAACTTCAAATATGCCGATGCGCTCGGTGCGGCTGACAATGCGACGACGTACAAATGGGTTGTCAAAACGATTGCCAGCAAGTTCGGCCTCCATGCGACGTTTATGCCAAAACCGGTGTTTGGCATCAACGGTTCAGGCATGCATGTCAACATTTCCCTCTTCAAAGATGGGGAAAATGCGTTCTTTGATCCGAACGATGCGAACCAGTTGTCAGAAACAGCGTACCAATTCATCGCGGGCTTGCTGAAAAACGTAAAACACTTCGCGGCGGTTACGAACCCGCTTGTCAACTCGTACAAACGGCTTGTGCCAGGGTATGAAGCGCCTTGCTACATCGCTTGGTCCGCTTCCAACCGTTCGGCGCTCATCCGCATTCCGGCCAAACGCGGCGTCGCGACGCGCGTTGAGCTCCGTTGCCCGGATCCGTCGGCCAATCCGTATTTGGCGTATGCCATCATCGCTGCCGCTGGCCTTGACGGTGTCGAAAAAGGTTTAACCGCTCCGGCGCCGATTGATGAAGACATCTTCCATATGTCGGAAGAACGACGTGCGGAGCTTGGCATCGACAACTTGCCGGAAAACTTGGGCGAGGCCATCGCAGCGCTAGAAAGCGGAGAAATCGGCCGCGCGACGCTTGGCGAGCACGTATTCAACGAATATGTCGCGTTGAAAAAAGAGGAATGGAACAGCTACCGCACGGCGGTTCATGCTTGGGAAGTCGAGCGGTATCAAGGAAAGTTCTGATCGAAAGCCAGCATTCAAAAGGTGTCCCGTCGCCATATTCGGGGCGCCTTTTTTCTGCAGGCAGCTGTTTGTCTTGATGGACGGCCGCGCGGCGCCTGCCGCCCGTCGGCCGCCAAGCTGCCGGCGTTCGCAACGTCATCTTGCGCGTGGGGAGGAAAAGATGACTGCATTTTTTTATTTTTTAAATTCATAGTTGACATCTATGAATAATGGGATTTAAATTATAAGTAACACGCTCAACTATTGCAAGCGGAGGGAAACCAATGAAAAAACTGATCGTTTTTGTGTTTGTAGGATTTATCGCCCAGTTGATCGACGGATCGCTCGGAATGGCGTACGGCGTCACCTCGTCGACGCTGCTGTTGACGTTTGGCATCGCTCCAGCTGTTGCCTCGGCGTCCGTTCATTTGGCGGAAGTGGTGACGACAGCGGCGTCCGGCGCCTCTCACTGGAAATTTGGCAACGTCGATCGCGCCATGGTCGGGAAGCTCATTATTCCTGGGTCGGTCGGCGCGTTTATCGGAGCATGCTTTTTAAGCAACTTGCCAGGGGATTTGATCAAACCGTATGTATCGTTGTTTTTATTGGCGCTTGGCTTTTACATTATTTATCGATTTTTAGTGTTGAACGGCCGCGCGCCGTCGGCGTCAGGAAAACAGTGGTCCAATAAGCAGCTCGTCCCGCTCGGCTTGGCGGCCGGTTTTCTTGATGCGACCGGCGGTGGGGGCTGGGGGCCGATTGCGACGCCGGTGTTGTTGGCCAATAAAAGCACGGAAGCGCGCAAGGTGGTCGGCACGGTCGATACGTCCGAATTTGCCGTTGCCTTGTCGGCGACGCTAGGATTCGTCATTTCGCTTGGTTGGGAGCAAGTGAACTGGTATTGGGTGCTGACGCTGATGGCGGGCGGGGTCATCGCTGCGCCGATCGCGGCTTGGCTTGTGCGTAAACTGCCGTCCCATTTGCTTGGAGTGTTGGTTGGCGGATTGATTATTTTGACAAACGTTCGCACGCTTCTGCACGCTTGGGAAGCCCCGGCGCCGGTTTATCCTGCTGTGTACGGCCTCATCGTCATCGGCTGGGCGGCGGCAGTATGGGTGGCGATCAGAAATGGACGGAAAGGAAAGGCGACTGGCAGGGAGTTGGCGTCGTAAGCATTAGGGGGCGCTTGGCAAACGACAGTGTCTTTCCGTTGGCGGCAGCGTTGGATGCGATCGGGTTGAGCATCAGGGAGCTTGTTCGTGCTGCAAAGGGCAACGGTCGACAGCGCCTGCCCTCAAAAATAGCGCGCGGAGCAGTTGTTGCCCCGTTGACGACAGTTGAAACGAGAAGGTGGCTCTTGCCCTCTGGGCAGGGGCTGCTTTTTTATCAACCCCTGTAGCGGGAAGCCGGTTTCTATGTTAAAATATTCTGCATCATCAACCAAAGGGGGAGAGGGAACATGGCACAGCCGCTTGATCTCGGCCGCCGCATTTCACTCATCGATTTGTATGATTTGCGCATGCCGTGGCGCACCGGTACATACGTGCTTCACGAAGAGAACTTGGCGATCGTGGAAACAGGGCCAAGCCCGTCGGTGCCGCATTTGCTTGCTGGGTTGAAAGCGCTTTATATTGATCCGTCTGATATTCGCTATATCATCGTTACCCATATTCATTTGGACCACGCCGGCGGTGTAGGGCTACTTCTTCAGCATTGCCCGAATGCGATGGTTGTCGTCCATCCGAAAGGGAAGCGGCATTTGGCTGATCCATCGCGCCTCATCGCCGGGGCGAAGGCGGTCGGTGTACGGCGCGCAGTTTGAGTCGCTCTTTGATCCGATTCTTCCGGTGCCAGAAGAGCGATTGATTGTGAAAGAGGACGGGGAAACGTTGGCGTTGAGTGTGGAGCGGACGCTCACGTTCTATGATACGCCGGGGCATGCGAACCATCATGTTTCCATTTATGATTCGTACAGCCGCGGCGTGTTCACCGGCGATACGATCGGCGTTTTTTACCCGCAGCTGCAAGAAGCGGGGCTTACGTTTTGCCTGCCTTCAACATCTCCGAACCAATTTGACCCTGAAGCGATGGAGCGGTCGGCTGAGCGGCTCGAGAAGTTGAATCCGTCGCGCATCTATTTTGGTCATTTTGGCATGCTCGATGACCCGCAGGAGGCGTTCCGCCAGCTTCGCGTTTGGCTGCCGAAGTTCGTGGCGGCAGGAAAAGAAGCGATCGAGCGAAATCCGGAAGCATCGCCCGCAGAGCAGGCGAAAGTCGCTGCACAACGGTTGCGCCGCGATGTAGAAGCGTTTTTGAACGAATATGGCGTCCCGTCTTCGTCGCCGGTGTATGCGGCGATCGAGCTGGATTTGCAAGTGTGCGCGATGGGGTTGATCGATTACTGGCATAAGCGGCGGTGATAGGGGTGAATGAACGGTGTCCCAAGCATAAAAGGGACACCTTTTCTTTGTTAATACGTATAACGATGATGATGACGAATCCGTCTGCTTGGTTTCATGCCATGAGGCCGGTTTTTCTCCTTCCAAACGGTGCGTTTTGCGGTTCAAGACAGGCGTTGGTTGGCGGCGAAACGCACGGCTTCAGGCGCGCCGTTTCGTGAACGGGAGATGGATATGGTAGAGTGGGAGTGCAGAATCCCAATCTTCGTTCTCAACCACGACGCCATAAGGAGGTGGGGACGCGAAGCAAGAGAAACCGGTTCTGTATCGCATTGGCATTGACCTCATCATCGCCTCGTTCGTCGTTTGGGTGGCGGTGCCGATCGCGCCGTTTCTGCCGTTTTCAGCCGCTGTCAAGGCAACGATTGTCGCCACGGTCATTGCGGCGGCGGAAGTCATGTTTTGGCTTGGGGTGCTGCTGGCTGGAAAAGAAGCAGCGAGGAAGCTGAAAGCGTATTGGAATCCGAAGCATTGGCGCATAAATCGGCAACGGTTGGATCAAACCAATGATGTTAAGCAAAAAGAGGAACGGTTGGAAGAAAGCCAATAAAGAGATGAGGTGGTGGCATGAGACGGAGAGCTGTTTCGTTTCTCATCGTTGTTGCCGCTCTGTCCGGAGTGCTTTGGCTTGGCGGCCTGGCATTGGCGGTGCAAGACCAGTTTTTTTCGGTCGCCAAGCCGCCGACGAAAGAACAACGGCCGCCGACGGCTGAAACAAGGCAACATGACGAGAAAATGGATATTGTTGCTCTTGGCGATTCGTTGACGAGAGGAACGGGCGATGAAAGCGGAAAAGGGTATGTCGGCTATATGGTCGATGAGCTTCGCCGGAAAACGGACAAACCGATCCGTGTGACGAACTTGGCCATCCGCGGCCTTCGCTCTGACGGACTGCTTCGCCAGCTTGGCCAGCCTGAGATTCAGCGGCAAGTCGCCATGGCGGATCTTATTGTGATGACCATCGGCGGCAACGACTTGTTTCAAGGCGGGGAAGCGTTGAAACTGGATCGAAAGCAGCTGAATGAGGCGAAACGGCGATATGTAGCCAACCTAGACCGCATTTTCGCCGCGCTGCGCCGCTTCAACAGCGAAGCGGTCATTTTTGCGATCGGTTTGTACAACCCGTTTGGCGATTTAGACGATGCCAAACGGACGTCGGCGGTTGTGCGCGATTGGAATTTTGCATCAGCGGAAGTGGCGGCCCGCTATCCGAACATCGTCGCGGTGCCGACGTTTGATTTGTTTGCCCTCCATGTCAACGACTATTTGTACAGCGACCATTTTCATCCAAACGCGGCAGGCTACAAGCGGATTGGAGAGCGCGTCGCCTCGCTCATCACGTTGACGGAGGAG
Source organism: Geobacillus sp. FSL K6-0789 (assembly GCF_038593135.1). NCBI lineage: Bacteria > Bacillati > Bacillota > Bacilli > Caryophanales > Anoxybacillaceae > Geobacillus > Geobacillus sp. FSL K6-0789. The sequence continues at coordinate 1,777,941 of NZ_CP151966.1, read as the reverse complement.
GGTGAGCAATGACCAAACAGGTGACGTTAGCGGTCAAAGAGCTGCGGAAAACGATTCGCGGCAAGGAAATTATTAAAGGCATTTCGTTTGAGTTGCATGAGGGGGAAGTATTCGGTTTTTTAGGGCCGAACGGCGCGGGAAAAACGACAACGATCCGCATGCTCGTCGGGCTCATTCGGCCGACGTCGGGGACGGTGGTGATTTGCGGGTATGATCTTCACCGCCAGTTTACCGACGCGATCCGCCAGATCGGCTGCATCGTCGAAAACCCAGAAATGTATCCGTATTTAACAGGATGGGAAAACCTTGAACATTTCGCCCGCATGATACCGGGAATTGGTGCAGATCGGATCATGGAAGTGGCGAAGCTCGTCGGCCTTGAACAGCGCATCCATGACCGAGTGGGCACGTATTCGCTCGGCATGCGGCAGCGGCTCGGCATCGCTCAGGCGCTGCTTGGAAAGCCGAAGGTGCTCATTTTGGACGAGCCGACCAACGGCCTTGACCCGGCCGGCATTCGCGAAATGCGCGCCTTCATCCGCTTTTTGGCGGAAACGGAAGGGTTGAGCGTCCTTGTTTCATCGCATTTGTTAAGTGAAATTCAATTAATGTGCGACCGCGTCGCCATTATGGCGAAAGGACGGCTCTTGGCCGTGGACACGGTTGAGCGGCTGTTAAACCAACAGGCGCGCGTCGTCTGGAAAGCCGCTCCAACGGATCGGGCGCGGGCGCTGTTAGCGGCGGAAACCGAGGTGTTGCGCGCCGATGAAGAGACGATCGTCACGCCATATGAGCCGTCGAGACTAGCCGCTTGGAACGCCAAGCTTGTCCAAGCCGGCGTCTCGGTTTCGGAAATTGAACCGCGGCTGCCGACGCTCGAGGACTTGTTTATCGAGCTGACAGGGGGCGAAACGATTGAGTAAGCTCGTGTATAATGAAATGTTGAAAATCGTCCGCAAAAAGCGGCTATGGGTGATCGCCGCCATCATTGTGGTGCTCGTCGCCTTGTTTACATACGCCCAATACCGCGAGACGGAAGAGTTGAGAAAACGGCTTGGCACGACCGACTGGCGGACGCAGCTGCAGCAGCAAATCGTCGATTTGCAAAACCGCTTGCAGTCGCCGAGCATGTCTGAGGAATGGCAGAAATACTTGCAAATCCGCCTCAAGCAGCAGCAGTACTACTTAGAGCACAACATTAATCCGTCCGCCCCTGGAGCGCCGACGTTTATGCGCACGTTTATCGAAAACGCCATCGACTTGTTTTTGCCGCTTTTAGTGATGGTGGTTGCGGCCGATTTAGTGTCGTCCGAGGCAAGCGCTGGAACGATCAAGCTGCTTCTCGTTCGGCCGGTGAAGCGGTGGAAAATTTTGTTGAGCAAATATATCGCGTTGCTCCTGTCGGTGTCGCTCATTATGCTGATGGCGGCGGTGCTGTCGTATGCCATCTCCGGACTCGTGTTTGGATATGGCGGCTTCCGTCTGCCGCTATTGACCGGATTTGTCCAGCAAGGAGAGGATCTCAATACAGCGAATGTCCACATGATTCCGCAATGGAAATACATTTTGATCGAGCTCGGGCTGGCAGCGTTTGTGAGCGTTGTCGTCGGCACACTGACGTTTATGTTTTCCGTGCTGCTTAGGAGCACGGCGGCGGTGATGGGCATCATGCTGGCAGCATTGATTTCTGGCGCGATTTTGTCGAACATGGTGTCGTCGTGGCATTCGGCAAAATATTTGTTTATGGTCAATTTGCGGCTGACGGATTACATAAAAGGAGCGGCTCCGCCGATTGAGGGGATGACGCTTGGCTTTTCGATGGCCGTGCTGGCTGTCTGGGGGCTTGCAGGGCTTCTTGTCGCTTTTTTTGTCTTTATGCGGCGAGATGTCTATTGAAAACGGCAGAGCGGCGAAAACCTGAGGGGGTGTTCCCTCGGGTTTTTTAGTGAAAGGGGATGAAATGCCTATCTATTCGGCTGCTTGTCGTGAACGCCGGCGAGTCCAAGCGCGTGATGGCCCCGCAGCAACTGTATAGATGCAATTTAAAGCTTTAACATTTTTCGTCTTTGCCGGTCATTGCATCCGACTGTCGAGTGACCGAACAACGCTGCTTAAAGACCCATGAATGGGTCTGTGAAGCGAGTCGTTGTTCGGTCTTCCGTCACGCTAAGGCGTGACGGAGGCAAGCCACACGCTTGCCTTCGACAGTCGAAAATGGGCAAACCACTTTTCTGTCAAGGATATGTTAAACTTCTTTGTTGCATCTATATGCTCCACGGCCGGCCATTGCTGTTCATCGCAACGGATGAGAAGCACGATCCCATTCGGTATGGAAGAGATCGGCGCATCTTCGCGGTCGGCGAGCAAATACAGCTTGTTCATGTCGACTGAGCCGCGGTAGCTGTCCCAAATGCTGTACATGTAGATGGCCACATAAAACATGAGCCATCGTTCGTCAAGAACGGCTTTTGCCTTTTCAAAATCGCCAAGCAGCGAGTATAATATACCTGTATTGATATGGGCTTTTGTGTTGATAAACAGCTCCCAGAGGATTAACATAAAGGCCGTGGCGTAGCGTTGCTGCATCAAATTGCCGAAACCCGGAAACGAAAAGGAAAAAAGGCGACGACAAGCGGATGACGCAAATGGAAATGGGTGGTTGTCAATTGCGACAAATGCGCCCGTTTGCGCCGCGCCGGCGGAATGAGTTTCACAAAGCGCCCCCTTTCCTTTACACGGTTGCTGTGTTTTTAGTAGTAGAAAAAAAGGAGCGGCAGCTATGCAGGTCGTTTCAGAAAAAAGATCAATTTTCATCCGTTATGGCGAAAAAAAGATAAAAAAACTATTGACTTTCCTTTGAGGTTCATATAGAATATGAATTGTCGCAAGGTAAACCAGCATATGTCGGGAAGTAGCTCAGCTTGGTAGAGCACACGGTTCGGGTCCGTGAGGTCGCAGGTTCAAATCCTGTCTTCCCGACCATTATAGACATGGGGCCTTAGCTCAGCTGGGAGAGCGCCTGCCCCGCACGCAGGAGGTCATCGGTTCGAATCCGATAGGCTCCATTTTCATACGGAGGAATACCCAAGTCTGGCTGAAGGGGGCGGTTTCGAAAACCGCTAGGGGTGTCACAGCCCGCGGGGGTTCGAATCCCTCTTCCTCCATTTCTAATATCCATCCTGTCAAATTGTAAATCATGAACCCCTTGATACGACTGCGTTGGCAGTCGTTTTTTCATTTTTTCGGAATCCTTTTGACTTTTCTTCAAATCTTTTAACATGTTCAGCGTCTTATCATCAATCGTAATCGTTCGTTTCGAATCGAAAACACCGTCTCGATGGCATCTTTTTTTTTGAATTTATGTATATACTATGTATATACGAAATGAAAGGAGAGAGGTATAGTGGAATTAAACAAACAGAAAGGAGTGTCAATCATGACAATAACAGTTCAAAAATGGGGAAACAGCCTTGCGGTTCGTATCCCAAGCGTGATTGCTGAACGTTTAGCGCTTCATCAAGGATCAGAAGTGGAGGTGATCGTTGAGAACCAAGCGATCAAGTTGATCCCGAAAAAGAAAAAGCCGACATTGGAGGAACTTTTGGCTAAAATCACGCCGGAAAATCGCCATGCTGAAATTGATTTTGGAACAGAAGGGAATGAATTGTTCTGATGCAAGCGCCGGATCGTGGGGATCTTGTTTACGTCAATTTCAATCCACAAGCAGGGCATGAGCAGGCAGGAAAAAGGCCCGGCATCGTTCTATCACCAAAGCGGTTCAATCAATTGACAGGGTTTGCGGTGCTTTGCCCGATCACCCAGCAACAAAAAGGATATCCATTTGAAGTGGAATTGCCATCAGGCTTGGCCGTTGAAGGCGTGATTTTAACCGATCAGGTCAAAAGTTTAGATTGGCGCGCCCGACAGCTTCAAATAGTAGGACGGGCGCCCAATGAAGTTGTTTCGGATTGCTTGGATCTGATTCATACTTTTCTTTCGTGAAAGGCCATTTATATTGGCCTTTTGTTCACTTTTAGCATACTTTTTGCGTACATTTTTGCCCTTCACGCTCCTTGAGGCGGGAGACTTCCTTCGGATATTTTGTTAAAAAGGCAGAATCGAGCAACGAAAAGAAGGCGGATCGTCCCGCTTTTTTGCATGGATTGACACACTGGAGATTATTTTGCACAAATGCTGTTTTTCAGCCGCCACAACTGCGGCGAGGAAACGGAGCTAAACGTGACCGCCCGCGAAAAACTCCGCCTTCTTCTTTATGCCGGCGAGCCGGTGAACGAACCGGTCGTCGCCTACGGGCCGTTCGTCATGAACACGCCGGAACAAATCCGCGAGGCGATTCGCGATTACCAGGAAGGGCGGTTTGGGCGATAATGGAAGGGAAAGAGCCGATTCGTTGTATGGCTCTTTCTTTTTTGTTATCATGTTCACAAAAAGAAGCCGTTGGGTTGTTCAAGGAGGACATAGTCATGAACCAAGTCATCGAAACGATTCTCCAGCACCGTTCGATCCGCCGGTTTGAAGACAGGCCGCTCACGGATGAACAAATCCGCACGATCGTCGAATGCGCCCAGGCGGCATCCACTTCAAGCTATGTTCAAGCGTACTCGATCATCGGGGTGAAAGATCCGGAGAAAAAACGGAAGCTCGCCGAGTTGGCGGGAAATCAATCCTATGTCGAGCATAACGGCCATTTCTTTGTCTTTTGCGCTGATTTTCACCGCCATGAGCTCATTGGCGAGCTAGAAGGAAAAGACGTGCTTCCATCGCTTGAGAGTACGGAAAAGTTTATGGTTGCGCTGATTGACACGGCGCTTGCGGCGCAAAACGCCGCCATTGCCGCGGAGTCGATGGGGCTTGGCATCTGCTACATTGGCGGGCTGCGCAACAACTTGCCGGAAGTATGTGCGCTGCTAAATGTGCCGAAGCGGGTCATTCCGCTGTTTGGGCTTGCCGTCGGCTATCCTGCACAAACGCCGGATCAAAAGCCGCGGTTGCCGTTTGAACACGTTTATCATGAGGACGAATACAACCAAGACCGCGCCCGATTCCTCGAACAATTGCAACGCTACAACGAAACGGTTTCGGCGTATTATGAGCAGCGGACAAACGGCCGCCGCCGCGACACATGGACCGGGCAGATGGCCGATATGCTCAGCCGCCAAGTCCGGATGTACATGAAGGAGTTTGTGGAAGGGAAAGGGTTCAATTTACGGTAGCCTCGCTGCAGGCGGGAGCCCCCAGCTCCCATTCCCGAAGCCCAAGAGGTTCGTAAGAAAGGAGAGAACGAGAGTGGACAAAATCCGGCAACTGGCGCAATGGATCAAAGAGGCGAATACAATCGCCGTCCTGACCGGGGCCGGGATGAGCACGGAGTCCGGCATTCCTGATTTTCGCAGCGAAAACGGCCTTTACGCCCAAGAGGACCATGTCGAATATTATTTGTCAGAGCATTATTACAAAAAAGATCCGATTGATTTTTGGCGTCGATTCAAGCGGATGTTTTCATTAAAAATGATGGGCGGCTTTGCCCCGAATGACGGGCATCGGTTTCTCTGCTGGCTTGAGGAGATGGGCAAGACGGTGACGATTTTGACGCAAAATATTGACGGGCTGCATACGAAAGCAGGAAGCACGAATGTCATTGAGCTGCACGGCACGCTGCAGACGGCGACATGCCCGTCATGCGGCAACAAGTATGATCTGTCGTTTATCAACCGTCACGAGGTGCCGCGCTGTGAAAAGTGCCAGACGATTGTCAAACCGGATGTCGTTTTGTTTGGCGGGCTCGTGCCGCGCATGGAAGAAGCGTTTGCTGCGGCGGCCGCCAGCGACTTGCTTCTGGCGATGGGAACAAGTTTGGAAGTGGCGCCCGCGAATCAAATCCCGTTTTATGTCGCCGCCGAATCGCCGGCAACAAGGAAAGTATTGATCAACAAAACAGCGACAAGAATGGACGGGATGTTTGACCTTGTCATTTATGGCGGAATCGGGGAAACGGTCGCTAGCGTGCGCAAGCAAATACAGGCGGAATAGATCGATAGATTCCATGACACGAAAGAAATGCCGATCGTCGCATCGATGGCGGCGGTCGGGCTGCTTGGCGTCTTGATGGAGCGGCTCGTGTTTTATCCGCTTCGCGACGCATCGCCGCTCCATGACAAAATTGCGGCGATTGGCATTTTGTTGTTTTTGGAGGCATTCGCCCAGTTCGTCTGGGGGCGGACTATCAGACGATGCCGACTCCGTATGGCGATGTCGTCACGTTGTTCGGATTCACATTGACCATTCAACGCATCCTCATCATCGCATCCGCTGTCATCATCATGATCTTGTTTACCTCTTCTTGAAAAAGACGTTCATCGGGTCTTCCATCATCGCGATGGCGCAAAACCGCGAAGGGGCGAATTTGGGCGGCATTAACACGAATAAAGTCGCCATGCTGACGTTTTTCCTTTCCGGCAGTTTGGCAGCGCTCGCCGCGTCGCTCGCTTCGCCGATCAACCTTGTGTTTCCCGGCATGGGGCATCTCGTCATCTTGAAAGCGTTTGGCATCATCATTCTCGGCGGCATGGGAAGCATTCCCGCGCCATTGTCGGCGGCTATATTTTGGGATTCAGCGAAAGCTTGGGAGCGACGTATGTGTCGAACGACTACAAAGACATTATCGCTTTTGCCATCCTCGTCATCATTTTAACGGTCAAACCGAACGGACTGTTTGCCAAGGAGGGACATTGATGGCTGTATTCGCCAACCGGCGCTTATGGATCGCCGTTCTTGCGGCGCCGGCTGACATCGTTCGCATTATGACGTTTTTTGATTCGTTAATGATAGAATTGCCGCCTGGAAGCACTGTTTCGGGTTGATCAATTCTTATTGTGTACTTATTATCATAAAAAACTATGTTCTAAATAATCAAAGAAACAAATAGAAAAATTTTCAATAATGAAATAAAATAAAACTGCCCTGCCACATGATGAATCTAATCACAGGAGAGGAGAGACCGACCATGCGGGAAATGGCCCTCGGCCTTGCCGCCTCGTTCTTTTTTGCCGTTACGTTCATATTGAACCGGTCTATGGAACTAGCTGGCGGGAGTTGGACATGGAGCTCGTCACTTCGTTTTTTCTTTATGGTTCCGCTGTTGTTTGTCATTCTTCTTGCCCGCCGCAATCTCGGTCCGGTTTGGCGCGACATGAAGCGCCATCCATGGACATGGATCGTCTGGGAGACGGTCGGTTTCGGCTGTTTCGAAGGCCCAGCCTTCGTATCGGGTGGAGGGAGAGCGGTGAAAACGAGCATCTATATAGATGCAACGAAGAAGTTTAACATATCCTTGACGGAAAAGCGGTTTGTCCATTTTCGACTGTCGAAGGCAAGCCTATGGCTTGCCCCGTCACGCCAAGGCGTGACGGAAGACCGAACAACCACCTGCTTCACAGATCCATATATGGGTCTGTGAAGCGGCGTTGTTCGGTCGCCTGACAGTCGATAAAAGCTGCAAATGGTAAATCTTCAAATTGCATCTATATACGCGCTGCTGGCCTGCCATGCGGCTGTGATTTATCTCTGGATTAGCGACTGGGACGTGCTTATGACGCCCGTGGGTCTTGTCGTATGGGGCGGAGGGGTTGCTGTCAGCCTCACCATCCTTCACTTTCGCCCCCGTATTCATCCCAGTTTGCCGCCTGCTTCCTTCAGATTCTGCGTCGCCGCAGACACCCTTGCGTTAAGCTAACTGCTACTTCTGCCTTCGCAGTTCGGGACTTTCACCCTATAGACTGCACCCGTGCCGGGCGCACACGATGACGGCGGCGTCGATGCTTGCCGCCGTCTGTTCATTGATCATCGAATGGGCGGTGCGCTCGATGCCGTAGGAACACTTGGTCAGTCGTTGCGGCCGTCAGCGGCCCGGAAGGCTTCTGGAGCGATCCGGCGGCCAACCGCATACATGATCGGTGCGCCGATCGCCATGACAACAAACTCGCCAATGGCCGTCGTCAGCCATGTGAGCCAAAACGGAAAGCCGAGCGCGAGCTTTAGTTCAAAGGCGATGATGGCCATGGTCACGGTAAACGACAACGTATTGATCGCCATACGCGCCCAAATGTTCTCGACATAACGCATAGAAACAATCGTGATGAGAAGCGCCAGCACCGACTGGCCGACGCCGAATACAAGATCATACGCGACAATCGGCGAGAAAAACAAATTGGCCAAAAAGACGCCGAGCACGATGCCCACGGCGTATGTTCGGCGGAATACGACTAGGTGGTTTAACATTTCTGAGACGCGAAACTGAATGTTCGTAAAGCCAAACGGCTGGATGAATGCCGTCACGGCGATATACACGGCGGCGATCAAACCGTTTGTCGCCATCGTTCGAACGTTCATGGTATTCTCTCCTCTCGTGCATGATGATATGATTGTAGCATACCACTCTCGTGAACGAAAGGAGCGGGATCCATGGCTGCAAAGAAACAAGCAGCAGACCGATACGGTTCCGTCTGGGAGGTCGCAATTACGGCGCTTCGCCTCGGCTTGACGTCATTTGGCGGACCGGTCGCATAGGTTGTAATAAAGAATTTCCGACCTCCATGTCCCGTCTTTACTTTATCACCTAACAAGCTGGCACGGTGACAAGAAGAGCGAACAATGCCATGTAAAACAAAATTGCAACTTATATAGATCGATCAACAGCAGCGCCAGCCAAGAGAAACGCTATGAGAAAATGGATGGTCACAATAGCAGGCGGGAGGTCAAACCAGACAACAAGGGGCCGAGTGCGATCTGCGCCGCAAGCAATCCAGCCGCCGCCGACCATCGTGGCGAGCACGATGGCGTCGATCGTCAACCTCGTTAGGACTGGCCAAGTTGGTTTAGTTTTCCGTGATCCGCTCATACTAACAACAGCATGATCGACTTGAAAGGAAGTGGATCAAAGTGAAACAGGCATGGCGCATTTATATGAGCGATTTGAAACATCTCACGACCAACTGGGCCGCATCCATATTGGCTCTCGGTCTGATCGTTCTTCCATCGCTTTACGCTTGGATCAATGTAGAGGCTTCGATTGACCCTTATGCCCATACAGAGGATTTACCGGTCGGCGTCGTGAACGAAGACCGAGGGGCGGAGCTCGCCGGTCACCGGTTTCACGCCGGCGATGAGATCGTCAAGACCTTAAAAAACAACCACCAGTTGGGATGGCGATTTGTCACGCGGAAAAAAGGAATGGAAGGCGTTCGGAGGGGAGACTACTTTGCGACGATCGTCATTCCGGCTGATTTCTCGGCTAAATTAGCCACTGTAGTGCAGAAACGTCCGAAAAGGGCGGTTATTTACTATTATGAAAACGACAAACGGAACGCCATCGCTCCCAAAATCACGGAGCGCGGAGCAAGTACATTGTCAGCGCGAGTCAGCGATGAGTTTGTGAGGGTGGTCAATACCGCATTGTTTTCCTTGTTCCACCAAGCGGGAGTGACGCTCGAACAGCAGCTTCCTACCATTCGCCGCGTTGAAGCGTTCGTGTTTCGTTTGGAAAACGAATTGCCAACGATTCAACGACAATTGAAAGCCCTAGATCGCGATGTGGGAGAGGCAAGATCACTAGTTCGTACAGGCCGCGAGCTTCTGCCGGCTGCCAAAACAACGGTGCGGCGCGGTTTAGAATGGACAGGCCGCGTTGAGAAGTTGTTCATGCAAGTCAATGCTTCATCGCACTTATGGGAAAAGCCGGTGGAAATGGCGGTTCATGCGCTCTATTCCTTTGCAGAGCAGACGCCACAGTCCCTCGATACACCGGAAAAGCAAGCGCGTTGGGCGGCTCTCATCCAACAGGCGGCAACAGACGCGAGCCCATTGGTTCAGCAATTGCGCCGAACGTTGAGAACATGGGAGGGGACGATTGATTCCTCTTCGCTTCAACCTGTGCAACGCACAGTCAGCCGTATCGAGCAGACGCTAGCGTCTATTCAAGAAACAGCGGCGCTAGTGAAACAACATCCAACAGGCGTCGAAGGGAAGATCACTCACCTGCGTGAACAAATGGCCTTATTGGACGCACAGGCGCAGCAACTTGATCAAGCATATCGCCAACGGCTGCTACCTATGCTGCGGGCAAAATGGAATCAAACAGGGGAACAGGTGCGCCAAGCGAAACAAACGCTTCTTCGCATGGATCAAGCGTTACATGAGGCAGAGCAATGGTTGTCAAACACAGATCGTGATTTAGCGGCCGCGCAACAAGCGCTAAAGACCGCACAGGCTCAATATCCATTTCTCTCCCGCCAGGTCCGCGAGCTGGCCGCCTTCCTATCGAAAATCAAAAGAGAAACCGACATCGACGAACTGATTCGCTTGTTGAAACAAGATCCACAGGCGAAAGGGGCGTTTTTTGCTCACCCGGTTGACGTCAAAACGTTCCGCCTTTTCCCGCTGCCGAACTATGGTTCGGGCATGAATCCATTTTACACGGTGCTGGCCATATGGGTAGGATGTTTGTTGCTTGTTTCCGTCTTGTCGACCGATCCTTCTTCGTTTTCGGAAGCGAATGAGCGGGAACAATATGTCGGACGGCTGTTGACCTTTTGGACGCTGAATGCTTTGCAGGCGATGGTCGTGACAGCTGGAGCGGCTTTCATCTTGCCGAATATTTTCGTCCGTGAGCCGGGATGGTTCATGACGTTCGGCCTTTTGTGCAGCTTTGTCTTTATGGCGGTGGTTTTTTCGCTTGTTTCCTTGTTCGGCAATGTGGGAAAAGCGATGGCGATTGTGTTGCTCGTCTTGCAAATTGCCGGAGCGGGAGGCACGTATCCGATTGAGCTGATTCCTCCGTTCTTTCAGCAATTAAACCCTTGGCTGCCGTTTACCTACGCCATTGACATCATGCGCGAGGCAGTCGGCGGGATCGTATGGGAAAATGTTGAGCATGACGTCAAGCGGCTTCTCTTGTTTGCCGTTGCCGCCCTTTTGGCTGGGCTTGTGTTGAAAGGCCCGTTAAGCACGTGGATGCGCGTGCTGAAGGAAAAAGCTGTTCAAAGTGGTTTGTTTCATTGAAAATTGTCTGTTCTCTTTATGGAAGCATCTGTTACAATAGGGACGAGAGCGTTGCTTCATTCTCAATTGCCCCGTAGGATAGACGTCTCCCAAGCATTGTTCACTGCTGCTTTTGCGCGATGGGAGAGCGCTCGATGGCGGGGAAAAGGGGAGAGAATCATGTCGATCCGTCGACTGCTTGGTTTTGCGCTCATTTTTTTGGCGATTTCGATGTTTATCGAGCAAATGTGGTGGGTCGGGGGAATTTGCCTCTTGATTGGAATTGGAATGACGGCGAAGTGGAGGAAAAGAAGCATATATGGTAACGATCGAGAGCGATAAGCTCAGACAGCACGATGAGCAGTTGATGACAAAAGCAGAACAGTTTATCATAGCTTGACACCAACTCCAACGCATCATTATGGAAAGACAAGGCGTTGGTCGAATTGAATATCGCGGTTTTGTATTCCTACAAAAAGGCGGGCGTCAGCATCGTTGACCATCATACCGCCGCGCGCCAATTTCAGTTGTTTGAACAGCAAGAGAAAGCAGCCGGCCGCCATGTCACCGGCGATTGGACATGGCTGATTCCGCCTCTTTCTCCGGCAACAACGCACATTTTTCATCGGTCGTATGACAACACGATGATGCTGCCCAACTTTTTCTATCAGGACCGTCCATACGAACCACAAAGGGGAGAGGAACAATGACCGTCATCATCCGCATGCGCGATGTGTCATGGGCAAGAGGAGAGCGCATGATTTTGCGCGATATAAACTGGGAAGTAAAAGAAGGCGAGCAATGGGCGATTCTTAGACTAAACGGCTCCGGGAAAACATCGCTTCTCAATATCGTCACCGGCTATCAGTACCCGACGAGCGGGGATGTTGAAGTATTGGGCTATCGGTTTGGACAGGCGAGTCTGCCGGAGTTGCGCCGGCACATCGGGTTTGTCAGCAGCGCGCTCCTTGATCAATTTCACGACACGCTGCAAACGGAAACAGTTGAAGATGTCATCATCAGCGGCAAGTTTGCAACGATTGGCCTGTATGATGCAGTAACTAGCGAGGATCGGGATCAAGCGGAGGCATTGATGGAATCGTTCCGCCTGCAAGCGGTAAAAGGGAAGCGATACGCGACGCTGTCGCAAGGAGAAAAGCGAAAAACATTGATCGCCCGAGCGTTGATGGCGAATCCGAAGCTGCTGATCTTGGACGAGCCGACCGTTGGCCTAGACTTATTGGCGCGTGAAGAAGTACTTTCCTTGATCGAACAGGTCGTGTCCCGTCCGTGCCATGTATTATACGTCACCCACTATATTGAAGAGATTGTGGGATCGATCACCCATGTGCTGCTCTTGCAAGACGGGCGCATTGCCGCCGCTGGGCGAAAAGAGGATGTGCTGACCGATGAGCGGCTTTCAGCGGCGTTTCGCCTCCATATGCGCGTTCATTGGGAGAACGGGCGGCCGTGGGCGTCTGTGCGCCGCTGAGCCGGCCGATTCCTCCACCGCTAGGAGGTTGGTGATTTAGTACAAAATAATGGTAGCTCCACCTGTTTCTCAATTTTCAACCCGCATAGCGCCATCAACGCATAGAGGATGTCCGCCAAGCAGCGTGACATCCTCTTTTGTGGCTCGACGTTTCAAAACGCCCGGTCAACGGGCGGAAAATCGATATCGTCCGCTTGTTGGCGGCCGTCAGCGGGCGTGATTTCAATGACCGGCGGCCGTCCGTTTTCAAAGCCTCGGGCGATATCGCGAATCGGACTCATTTCATCGGGAACGCCGATTCCCGGGGTATAGCGCGGCAGGTTGGAAGCGGCGCTGCGTTCTTCCCAAGGTTCTCTCATGAACCAACACCTCCATATTCTCAGTATGGCCATTGATGGATGCCGTACAAATGGAAATCAAATCCTTTCCCGCCAATTTCTTTTGTGGAGCCCTGTCATCTGTTGTAGGCATACTATGGATGACAATATGGGCAACAGGAGGGAAGGAACTCAATGCAATTTGGGAAAGATGCGATCGAAGCGATTTGGCGCCGCCAGTGCGGAGCGTGGGAGTGGAGCGATGTGGCATGTGTCCAATCATTTTTGGTGGAATGTTTACAACATAACCTTGATCCGCAAGACGGGCTCAATTGGATCATTGAGCACCGCACCCAGCTTTCTGACGCCGATGCAGTGGTGGACGCGGCACTCCGTTGGGTGAATGAACATACGTCCACTGGCTCCCCGGTGTCAGGAATCGGGGCGGAACAACAAGAGTGAGGCGGCGAACAGGAAAGGGCGGAACAAAGGATGGTATGGGTCATCAAAACAAAACACGAAAATGACCAAGGGGAGACGGTCGGGCTGGAGCTCGAGAGCGAAGATGGGTGGCTTGACGCCAACGTTCGCTGGGACGGATGCATGGAAATTCACTTGTACTTGGTGACGGAGGAAGGCCGCGAACTGAGCGATACGCTCCATACGTGCGATTTGCAGGGGCTGATCGAGCGGTTGCAGTCATTGGATTCCGTGTGTCGATCGTTCTTTTTCCAAATTTCAAGACAGGGGAGATGATGAAGGCCGAACCACCAGTAGCGCCGCTGACCTTATCGATGGATAAACGAGGAGCCAAAACTGCGGCTCCTCTTTTTTCCTTAACAGCATGGTGTTGAAACAGCCCCCTTTCCAAATGGGGAAAAGGGGTGGCTGGTCGGGGAACGGTGCGATCAAACGTCAAAGCGCCCCTGCTTGATTCCGGATGGGTTCTGCGAGCAACTGATCCACGTCGTCGATCAACTCGTCAACATGGTCATACGGCGCATCCAGCTGCAGCATTTTCCGCAAGATCCGACGAGCGTTTGGTGATAAATCGAGCTCTTCTTCCCAGCTTTTTTCCTCGTCACTTGTCGGTTCATAGGCAGAATACAATAAAAACAAGGTGAAGTGTCCAAGGGCATAGAAATCGCTTCGTGGATGCGGTTCGCGCCGCAACCGTTTCTCAAGCGGGTCGTCATCGCGGAAATCCACCGGTTCGCCGATGCGGCAGGCCAAGCCGAAATCGATGATCGCCGCCGTTCCATCGCGCCAAATGATGTTCGAGATGCGCAAATCGCGGTGGACGATGCCGAAAGCATGGACGTGCCGGACGACCTCAAGCACCTTCTTTAACAATCGAAACGCCTCTTGTTCCGTGTACTTGGCTTCCAGCTTGAAAATCTGGTCTTCCACCGTTTCTCCGTCGATATACTCCATCACGAGATGCGGCTGTCCGCGCTCCACAAACCGATCATACAGCCTCGGAATTTGCGGGTGGCGCAGGTGGGCGAGCACGTCAGCTTCGCGTTGAAGCAAGCGGCGGCCGTCTTCGCCTTTTGTCCGCCGCGCTTGTTTGATGACGACAAGACGGCCTGTCAGGTGATCGCGCCCTTTGTAGGCGATGCCGTAGCTTCCCATCCCAAGCTCTTCGATGATTTCATAGCGGCCCAAAAGCACCTTCCCGCCCCGATGCGGCCGATCAACCCAGCGGGAAACGAACGGATGGCGTTCAAAAAACCGTTTCATCAGCTGCCGAAAAAGCTTGAGAAGAAGCTGCCGCTATGATGTTTCTTTTTGTAGTGATGATGCCCGTACTGGGACGGGTGGTGGTGCGAATGATACGTCGGGTTGTAATAATGGTGGTCGCTGCTGCTGTAATGTTTATGGTAGTGCGACGGATGATGGGGATGGCCGAAAAGGGATTTTAGCCATTTTTTCAACATCGTGATCGCTCCTTTGTGATAGATTTATCTATATATACGAGGCAATGAGAGGGAGGTTTCAGATTCAAAGATGAAAAAGAAACCGCCAGGGGCATTAGCCCCTAGCGCGGTGCGGCAACCTCATTCCTTTTTTTCGTTCAACGCCTGCTTGAGCAGCTCCCCTAAACTCGTGCCAAACGATTCGTTGGCCGGGCTGTATTTTTTCAGCAGCGCCCGTTCGCTGCCTTTGGCGGCAATGCGTTTGGTCTCGTCCGCTTTTTCGACAATATTGCACGGGCGGCATTGGAAATAAAGTCCTGCTTTTCCTTCATGCATTTCCATACGCCGGTGGCATTGCGGGCAACGGCGGTTCGACAGTTTCGGATCGCGCCGACGGCGGTAGCGGCATTGTAAGTTCGAGCAGACAAGCATCCGTCCGTCTTTCGTTTTCCGCTCTTTTAAAAGCGCGCCGCATTCTGGACACGTCAGATTCGTGAGGTTTGGCGCTTTGTATACCTGCTCGCTTTGCTTAATTTCGGCAACGAGCTGCTGCGTTTGCCGGCGGATGTTGGCCAAAAATTGTTGTGGATTTCCTTTCCCGCGGGCGATCGCCTCCAGCTCCCGCTCCCAGCGGGCGGTCAATTCCGGCGATTTCAGCTCTTCATTGACGAGCTCAATCAGCTGTTTCCCTTTTTTTGTCGGATAAAACCGTCCGTCTTTTCGCTCGACCACTTCGGTTTCAACCAGCCGTTCGATGATGTCCGCTCTTGTCGCCGGCGTGCCGAGCCCGTATTTCTCCATTTGCGCGAGCAAGTCAGCTTCCGAATAACGGGCAGGCGGTTCCGTGAACGATTGTTCCAGCTCAAGTTGCACTGATGGGAGCGTCTGGCCTTCCGCGAGATGCAGCAACGTTGGTTGGGCCTTGTTGTCTTCTTTGCTGAGAACGGCTTGAAATCCGGCGTTGACAACCGCCGTCTCCTTGGCGACAAACGTTTCGCCGCCGATGTCAAAGACGGCTGTCGTCGTTTCGGATTCATGCGGCGGGTAGAAAAGCGCCAAAAAACGGCGGGCGATGAGATCATACAGCTTGCGCTCATCAGTGGACAGCCTGCTAAGGTCGAGCCGCTCATCCGTTGGAACGATGGCGTGATGATCGGTCACTTTGTCATCGTTAAATACCCGCTTGGCTGCTTTGGCTTTGCCTTTGGCGAGAAGCGGAGCGATGACGTCCTCATAACCGGATTTCATCGCCAACAACCGCTCGGTCATCGTCGCTTCCATATCGCTTGGCAAATAACGCGAATCGGTGCGCGGGTACGTGACAAGCTTGTGTTGTTCGTACAGTCGCTGCAACACCGAGAGCGTCTTTTTCGCCGAAAAGCCAAACCGCTTGTTTGCGTCCCGCTGCAGTTCGGTCAAGTCATACGGCAACGGGGCGGACTCGCTTTTTCGTTTCCGTTTGATCGATGTGACGCGCGCCGGCTGGCCTTTGAGACGAGTCATCAGCCGGTTGGCCTCGTCTTGGTCAAACAGACGATGTCCGCCATGCCGCTCCCATACGGCTGTGATGGACCCGATCTTGGCCCGAATTGTCCAATATGGCACGGGAACGAACGATTGGATCTCGCGTTCGCGCTCGATGATCATCGCAAGCGTCGGCGTCTGCACCCGCCCGGCTGAGAGCGGATCGTTGTATTTGGTCGTCAAGGCGCGCGAGACGTTTAACCCAATCAGCCAGTCGGCTTCCGCGCGGCAGACGGCCGATTGATACAGGCGTTCAAACTGCACCCCGGGCTTGAGTTGGCGGAAGCCGTCGCGGATGGCGCGGTCGGTTTGCGACGAAATCCATAGCCGCCAAATCGGCTTCGTCCAACCGATCATCTCTAAAATCCAGCGCGCCACCAGTTCCCCTTCGCGGCCCGCGTCGGTCGCGATGATGACATCTTTCACATCCGGTCGTTTCGCCAACCGTTCAATAGCGCGAAACTGGTGGCTTGTTTGCCGAATGACTTTCAAGCCCATTTTCTTTGGGATGATCGGCAAGTCCTCCATCCGCCATGTTTCGTATTTTCGGTCGTAGTCTTCCGGCATCTTCAGCTCCACTAAATGGCCGAGCGCCCAGGTGACAATGTGCTGCTTTCCTTCAAAATAATGTTTATGTGCTTGCTTGCAACCGAGCACGCGGGCGATGTCGCGGGCGACGCTCGGCTTTTCCGCTAACACGAGCGATTTCATCGATAAACCCCTTTCTGTCGTCTCTACATGAGCATAGTCTGCTTCTTAAGTATAAAGGAAGAAGGAAAAAGACGCATCCGTCAAGGTTTGTCTCCTTGGCGGGACAAGACGCCTTGGCGTGGCGCAAAGCTGCATCTCCACACTTTCTGCACATTTGCCAAATAAAATAGTAAAATTGAAATGACACTCGGACTTGACGGATGAGGAGAGGAATCCGTGCGAAAACTGTCATGGAAACTCGGAATGCTGTTTTTTGCCTTTGTCTTGGCCATTGAAATGGTGCTGTTCGTTTCCCTCTACGCTACGCTCGTCCATGCGCGCATCGAGGAAGAATTCGCGCAACTGATAGCGCGGGGAAACAGCCACCGCAACGTCTTGGAGAAAAATAACGATCGAACGACGTTGGCGCATGTCGTGATGATGGAATCAGAGGCGGAAACCGATGTCGCCATCACTGACGCCCGGCGCCGGATTGTATCGGCTTCTAGCGGCATTGTTCCGTTTGCCAAGCGCATCATTCCTTTAACGAACGGTCGCCATATTCCCCGCCGGGGAATGATGGTCGAAACCGACTGGAAGCGGGCATCGCATATCGCTGCCGTCAGCCCGATTCAAATCGGGGGGGGGGGAAACAAGGGGATATGTGTATATGTTTCAAGACACTCGCTCGATCCGGACGATGGTGTATAAACTGAAGCATCATTTTATTGTCGTTGGCGTGCTGTCGGTGGCGATCACCGTGTTGACCATCGCCTTTTTCTCCCGCGCCATCACGATGCCGCTCCTTCGCATGAAGCGAGCGACCGAAGCGCTCAGCCGGGGGGATTTTTCCGTCCGCCTCGAGATGAAAGGCAACGACGAGCTGGCGCAGCTCGGGAGAGCGATTCAAACGCTGGCCAACGATTTGGCGTATTTGAAACAAGAGCGGAGCGAATTTTTAGCGAGCATCTCTCACGAATTGCGCACGCCGCTGACGTATGTGAAAGGATACGCCGACATTGCTAGGCGTCCGCATCTGTCTGAGGAGCAACGGGCGAACTATATGGCGATCATTTACGAAGAAGCGGAAAAGATTGAAAAGATGGTCAAAGATTTGTTTGAATTAGCCAAACTGGAGCAACACTCGTTCCAGATTGAAAAGCAGCCGACGAATCTTTGTTCGTTTTTGACAAAATTGTGTGAAAAACTGAGCCCCGCGTTTCAGGAAAAATCGTTGTCGCTTGTGTGCCAGTGCCCCGGTTCGGTCATGGCCGCGATCGATCGGCAGCGGTTCGAGCAAGTGATGATCAACGTGCTTGACAATGCACGAAAGTACGCGTTTTCCGGCACGACGGTGGCCGTCGCCGTTCACCTTCAAAAGCAAGGAATCGTCATTGCCGTGTCCGATGAAGGAACCGGCATTCCGCCGGAAGATGTGCCCCGGATTTTCGAGCGGTTTTACCGGGTTGACAAATCGCGGTCGCGGACAAGCGGCGGGACCGGACTCGGTTTGGCGATTGCCAAAGAAATCGTCGAGGCGCACGGGGGAACGATCGCCGCTAGAAGCGAACAAGGAAAAGGAACGACCATCCTCATTACGCTGCCGGAGGGATAACGATGTATACCCTGCTGTTGGTTGATGATGAAGAGCGGATGCTTGATTTATTGGAATTGTATTTAGCGCCGAACGGCTACCGCTGCGTGAAACGGCGTTCGGGGGCGGAAGCCATTGACTATTTGCGGCGCCATCATGCCGATTTGGTGCTGCTTGATGTCATGATGCCAGAACTCGAGGGATGGGAAACGTGCCGCCGCATCCGATCGTTTTCGAATGTGCCGATCATGATGGTCACCGCTCGCGATGAGACGGCGGATATTGTCCAAGGATTGAAAATCGGAGCGGACGATTATGTGACGAAACCGTTTGACGAGGCGGAACTGCTTGCTCGCATTGAAGCGGTGCTGCGCCGTACAGCCGGCGGTCGTTCCGCCATTCGCGCGGCCGGGCTTGTATGGGACGAAGAGGAACATACGGTCCGCTACGAAGATAAGCCGATTGCGTTGACGCCGAAAGAATTTGCCATTTTGGGACTGCTGTTAAAGCACCCGAATCAGGTGTTCAGCCGCGGGCAAATCATCGCATCGCTATGGGGCTATCTCGCTGATACGGAAGAGAGAACCGTTGACTCCCACATGAAAAACATCCGCGAAAAATTGCGGAAAGCGGGGTTCCCAGTGGACGACTATTTGCAGACGGTCTGGGGCGTCGGCTACAAATGGGAAGGGCGCAAGTCATAACTATTTTCGGAAAGAGAGGCGTTTGGGCCAAATGGAAGAACGGATGATTGAGTTCCTTCAAGCATACGGCGGAGCGGCGTACTTCTTGAGTCTAGCCTGCAATGTGGTGATCAGCGTGCTCGGAGTCGTCCCAAGCGCCTTTTTAACTGCCGCCAATTTGACCGTTTTCGGATTTTGGCCCGGCTTTTGGGTGTCGTTTGCCGGCGAGGCGATCGGAGCGGTCGTCTCGTTTGTCTTGTATCGAAAAGGACTTCGCCGATGGAGCGAGACGACATGGCTTTCCCATCCCAAGGTGAAGCCGTTGCTTCATGCAAGTGGCAAGGAGGCATTTGGGCTTATTTTCGCGCTTCGACTGTTGCCGTTTGTGCCATCCGGGGCGGTGACGTTCGTTGCTGCCATCGGCCGCACGTCTCTTTCTGTGTTTGCAACGGCTAGCTCACTCGGCAAGCTCCCGGCTTTATGGTTGGAAGCGTATGCCGTCCATCAATTCCTCGAGGCCGCCTGGGCGGGCAAACTGATGCTCGCTGTTGCATCGATCGTTCTTTTGTGGTTCGTCTGGCGAAAGATAGGGCAAAAAGCAGCGGGGTGAAACAGCCCCCGCCCAAAAGGACAGTCAGCCTAGGCGCCATACGGCCTTTAGCGGCAAATCCAAGGCCATCTCCATAAAATCTGCACAAATGCCGGGTATGCTAACAAGGCAAGGAGGGTGAAAACGATGAAAAAATTAAAAATGTTGCTAGGCACAACTTCGGTCATGGCAGCGCTCTTGCTATCGGCCTGCACCGGTGCAGACGACAACAAAGTGCCAAAGGAAAATACGGCTTCTCACACCGGTCATGAGGGAATGAACCACTCGGGTTCAGGAGAGGTGCCGGCTGGATTGAAGGAAGCGAAACAACCAAAGTATCCGGTTGGAAGCCAAGTCATCATCCATGCCGACCATATGCCGGGAATGGATGGAGCCAAGGCGACTGTCACCGGTGCCTTTGACACGATCGTCTATACGGTCACATACACCCCAACTACAGGCGGGGACCCAGTGAAAAACCATAAATGGGTCATTCACGAAGAAATCGAAAACGCCGGAGACAAACCGTTCCAGCCGGGCGATGAAGTCGTCTTGAATGCCGATCACATGGAAGGGATGAAAGGGGCCAAAGCAGTCATTGATTCGGCGAAACAAACGACGGTGTATATGGTCGATTACATCGATACGGAAACTGGTCAAAAAGTGACCAACCACAAATGGGTGACCGAAGACGAGCTGTCGCCGGCCAACTAACGAATCATCATCGGTGTTTCCGCAAAATTTCAAAAAATAGACAATATAGGCGGCTTCGCCTGAGTCTTACGGAGCGATCCGCGCAGCCATTTCCCTTGGAGCATAGGGGAATGGCTTGTTTTTTTCGGCTCATTTGTGAAAATTGTGGTATAATTATACGAAAATCCCCTATTGGGAAAACGGGAGAAAGAAAGGGAGAAACGATGCGGAGATTTTGGTTGGGAGTTATGTGGTTTTCAGTGGTTTGGGTGCTTTACGGCATCGGAGCGGCAGGGCATCACTTATGGACGGAACACCGGATGGACGGACAGGCGCTGATTCTCGCGCTCGGCATGGCGATCATGGCCTGGCGGGCATGGGACGAATATCGTGGGAACGGTTGGACACGAAAAAAGGAAGACGGGCGCCGTCTATGATGAAAGGACGCCCGTCTCTAGCTGTCGCCCGAGCGAAAAGAGGCGGTTTGGTTACGCCGTTCGCCCGGGCGCTTTTGTTGCTTGATGCTGCTTTTCTTTGACAGTGGAATAGATGAATAAGAGAACCAAGACGGCCACGCAGAGAAGCGAACCGATTCGATGCTCTCTTTGAAGCAAAAAGCCAAGCCAAATCGCCCCGAGCGCCCCGACCGCCGCCATCGTTGTGTACGGAAACCCTTTCGTTCGGAAAAACGGCTTCGTTTTGTAGTGCGGCCGCAGCTTCAGCTGAGCGGCGCCGATCATCATCCAAACGATGAGCACGGTAAATCCAGGAATCGTCATCAATTCCTCGATGATCCGCCCGGGCGCCAAGTAGGCGCCGATCACGCCAGCGGCGATGCAGATGGCGACCATGCCCATCCCGTACAGCGGAACCCCGTGTTTCGTCGTCCGCTGCAAGCGGCGGCTTGCTTCTCCTTGTTCAGCCATGGTGTACAGCAACCGAGAAGTCGCATAGACGCCTGTATTGGCCGCCGATAAGACGGCAATGAGCAACACCGCGTTCATGACATGGGCCGCGCCGGGCAACCCGATCGCTTCTAACACTTGGACAAAGGGACTGTTCGTTTCCGAAACGGTGTTCCATGGCATAATGCCGCAAATGATAGCCATTGGCAAAAGATAAAAGCCGACAACCCGCCAGATTGTGGTGCGAATGACGCGCGGCAGCACCTGCTCGGCGTCTTTCATCTCCGTCACCGCCACCCCGATCAGCTCCGCTCCGCCATAGGAAAACATCACGATAAGCAAGGCGCTGAGCGTTCCGGCAAACCGGTGCGGAAACCATCCGCCGTCGCTGGCAGACGGAAACGAGCCGCTTATGCCGCTTGGGATCACGCCAGCCCATACGCCCGCCCCGAGCACGATAAACACCACTAGCGCCGCCACTTTCAGGCCGGCCAGCCAAAATTCCGCTTCCCCGTAATACTTCACAGGGAAAAGATTCAACCCCATGATCAGACACGCGCACAGGAGGGCAAGCAGCCATAACGGCGTAGACGGAACCCAATAGTTCAGAAAACTGCCGGCAGCCAGCAGTTCGACAACAGTGACCAACGTCCAATTGATCCAATACAGCCAGCCGACGATCCATGACAGGCGAAAGCCAAACGCCCGGCGGATCAAATGTTGAACGTTCGAACCCGGATACGCGATCGCCATCTCGGCCAGTGCAGCCATAATCCAAAACAACAGCACGCCGCCGATCAAGTACGTGAGCACGACGCTTGGTCCAGCGATATGAATGGCCTCGGCGCTTCCTTTAAAAATGCCGGTGCCGATCATCCCTCCTAACGCGATCAGCTGAACGTGGCGGGGCAATAGTCCTTTTTGCAGCTGAGGACGGGATTGTTCCATGTTGACAACAACCTTTCTGCTCTAATGTTGATTCATAGATGTGCTTTTTTGCTTTTATGCGGTTAAGCAAAAAAGATAATTTCAGAATATAATAGTTCAGTTGTTCTGTCAACGATTGTCGAAAAAAGGCATCGCCAACATGGAAATTGGTGGATGAAGATGACGCCTAGACGCTGCCTTCATCCCGTTGCGATTATGGTGGGAGTCGGAAAAGAACTGAAAAACATGGTCGTTCCGCTCCTTGTGATCATGGTGGCGGGCAGTCTGAACCGCTTCTCTTGGCGGGATTTCATCGTGCCGCTGGCGGATGTCGTATACAAGGTGGTGATGGGGGTTCTGTCTTGGCTCCGCTTTACCTACGCTTGGGATGAAGACCGCTTGCTCGTGGAGGAAGGCGTGTTTGTCCGCAAAAGACGTTCGATTCCGTTCGAGCGCATCCATGGGATTTCAGTGACAGAGGGGATATGGCAACGGATGGCGGGAGTGGTTCAAGTACATGTTGAGGCGGCGGGTGATGCCCTCGGTGAAGCAGAAGTGACGCTTCGGGCCATATCAAAGGAAGAAGCCCGCTGCCTGCAACGATGCGTGGAACAGGCGAAACACAAGGTGGGAGCCGCCGCCCATCCAGAACCATCCGCGAACCGTCCACATCGTGCTCTGTTTGCCTTATCGGCGAAAGAAATAGGGGTGGCTTCGTTGACAAGCGGTGGAGCGCTTGGCGTGGTTGCCGCTTTATGTGGGTTTTTGTCGCCCAAGCGCCAGCCGCAAACAAATATTGTATGTAAAAAAATATTTTTTATACTTTACTACTAAATATTAATTTATTATAATTCTAATGTACTAATCATTATCAATTATAGAAAGATAGAAAGGGGAAGAAATAATGGGGAACCAACAAAATGCTTCCAAATGTCCATATCACGGCAGCGTCACAAGCTACAACTCAAATCGAACAACCAATAAAGACTGGTGGCCGAACCAGCTGAACTTAAGCATTCTCCATCAACACGACCGAAAAACGAATCCTCATGATGAAGAGTTCAATTATGCCGAGGAGTTTCAAAAACTCGACTACTGGGCGCTCAAAGAAGATTTGCGCAAACTGATGACAGAAAGCCAAGATTGGTGGCCGGCCGACTATGGTCATTACGGACCGCTGTTCATTCGCATGGCGTGGCATTCGGCGGGAACGTACCGCATCGGCGACGGTCGCGGCGGCGGTTCGACCGGCACGCAGCGCTTTGCTCCGTTAAACAGCTGGCCGGATAACGCCAACTTGGATAAAGCGCGGCGGTTGCTGTGGCCGATCAAGAAAAAATACGGCAACAAAATTTCTTGGGCTGACTTGATGATTTTGGCCGGCAATGTCGCCATCGAATCGATGGGCGGCAAAACGATCGGCTTTGGCGGCGGCCGGGAAGACGTATGGCATCCGGAAGAAGACATTTATTGGGGCGCGGAAAAAGAGTGGCTCGCTTCGGAACGCTACAGCGGGGATCGCGAACTGGAAAATCCGCTTGCGGCTGTGCAGATGGGGCTGATCTATGTCAACCCGGAAGGCCCTGACGGCAAGCCGGATCCGAAAGCGGCAGCGCGCGACATTCGCGAGACGTTCCGCCGCATGGGGATGAACGACGAAGAAACGGTCGCCTTGATCGCCGGCGGTCATACGTTCGGAAAAGCGCACGGCGCCGGCCCTGCCACGCACGTCGGTCCCGAGCCGGAAGCCGCCCCGATTGAAGCGCAAGGGCTGGGATGGATCAGCTCTTACGGAAAAGGGAAAGGGAGCGATACGATCACAAGCGGCATTGAAGGCGCTTGGACGCCGACGCCAACCCAGTGGGATACGTCGTACTTTGACATGCTGTTTGGCTATGACTGGTGGCTGACGAAAAGCCCAGCCGGGGCATGGCAATGGATGGCGGTCGACCCGGATGAAAAAGACTTGGCTCCGGATGCCGAAGATCCGTCGAAAAAAGTTCCGACGATGATGATGACGACCGATTTGGCGCTTCGGTTTGACCCGGAGTACGAAAAAATCGCCCGCCGATTCCATGAAAATCCGGATGAGTTCGCGGATGCGTTCGCCCGCGCTTGGTTCAAACTGACGCATCGCGATATGGGGCCGAAAACGAGATACTTAGGTCCGGAAGTGCCGGAAGAAGATTTCATCTGGCAGGACCCGATTCCAACGGTCGACTATGAATTGACCGATGCCGAAATTGAAGAAATCAAAGCGAAGATTTTGAACTCGGGTCTGACGGTTAGTGAACTCGTCAAAACCGCTTGGGCCTCAGCCAGCACGTTCCGCAACTCCGATAAACGAGGCGGAGCCAACGGCGCCCGCATACGCCTTGCGCCGCAAAAAGATTGGGAAGTGAACGAACCAGAGCGGCTCGCCAAAGTGCTTTCGGTGTATGAAGACATCCAGCGCGAGCTGCCGAAAAAGGTGAGCATCGCCGACTTGATCGTCCTTGGCGGCAGCGCGGCGGTTGAAAAGGCGGCGCGCGACGCTGGCTTTGATGTCAAAGTGCCGTTTATTCCAGGACGGGGTGATGCGACGCAAGAACAAACTGACGTCCAGAGCTTTTCCGTACTGGAGCCGTTTGCCGACGGATTCCGCAACTATCAAAAGAAAGAGTACAGCGTCGGTCCGGAAGAATTGCTCATCGACAAAGCGCAGCTTCTAGGGTTGACCGCACCTGAGATGACCGTGCTCATCGGCGGCTTGCGGGTGTTGGGCGCGAACTATCGCGATCTCCCGCACGGGGTTTTCACTGATCGCGTCGGGGTGCTGACGAATGACTTCTTTGTCAACTTAGTCGACATGAACTACGAATGGGTGCCGACAGACAGCGGCATTTATGAAATCCGCGACCGGAAAACGGGCGAAGTGCGGTGGACGGCCACCCGGGTTGACCTTATTTTCGGAGCCAACTCAATCCTTCGTTCGTACGCCGAATTTTACGCCCAAGATGACAACCGAGAAAAATTCGTCCGCGACTTTATCAACGCTTGGGTGAAAGTGATGAACGCCGACCGCTTTGACATTCGTTTGAAACAAGCCAAAGAGTCGGTCACAGTTTAACCAGGCAAAAAAAGCAGCTTGTCCGTTTAAGGGGCAAGCTGTTTTTTTATATTTCTTAGACTTGTTGTGGATCAAAAGGGAAAGATTCGTTGAAAGGAAACTAGAGCGCTCAATTACCTGTTTTTATGCTTATGTGTCAGAGATTTGCAGAGAGAAAAGAGCCTTTGGAGAATCTTTGAGAATAGTATGTATTTTATTGACAAATTATGTGTTTTTCAGTATGATTGCGGCAGAATCAAATCAAGATCAAATAGCATAGAGAAAGGGACAGGACAAACGTTCACGTCAAAATAAAAAGACAGCTCAGCCCTGCCCAACGGTGGCGGGGAAAAGCTATCCTTCCGTACGTTGAGATGTTATCAGCCCTGCCCAACGGCGGCGGGGAAAACAACACCTTCTTTTTATGATTGTAAGGTATAAACGTGTTTTAGTCAACACAAAATGAATTTATGTATGGAAAGTAAAGGAGTTTACTTTAAATATGCACTACTTAATCTATTTTGATGAGAGCAATAAACTCGACCAGTTTAACGCTAACTATTCTTACTATGGGGCTTACGGAGGAACCGATGCCGCAATGGCAAGGGTTGTTAAGCAAGTTCGAAACATCTTTAAACAGTGTAATTCTTTTAGTGAACTTCATTTTCGAGAGTATACGAAAGACAACCTTGTCAAGAAATATTTTCAAACTCTTCATACGGTTATTAATGAGAATGTACAGATTAATATTCTAACCGTTAATAATAGGGATGCTTTGTATGCGGCACAGAAAATCGGATTAACGGCGACTGAACTAAGAAACTTATTCTATATCAAAATACCGGAAAGATTATTTTATGGAATGACTCGGGATTTATCAAGTCAAGAATCTGGAACGATTAAGGTGAAGATTAAGGTAGACCAGAATGATGAGTATGATAAGCTTTTTCTTGAAACGAAAATCATTGAACAGATGAACGCACATTCGGCTTATCGCAATAAAAATTACCGCGTTGTTAATGTTCTTTCTCAAAACTCTGTTAAATCAATACCTTTGCAAATAGTGGATACATTTATGGGGATGGTTATATTTTTGTTGGAACAAAATTATCTTGAATCGTCCAATACTGCCAAGATAAAAAGTGATTTAATATACCGGTTCCTTATTGAAGGAAATAACTTAATGAAGTTTCAACAGCAAATCAAACTATATAAATGGACGGGACACGAAGAACTCACCTTTGTCAATATCAGCGACTATGTATCACCTTTTATGGCTTATAAAGCAGCATATGATTCACAAGAAATAATACGAATTCAAAAGATCATGGTTGAGAATCCAGCGATGCCTCTAAAAGAGCTTAGACTCAAGACAGGCTATCCGAATACCATGAAGAACACACTGATCGGATACAAGGATCAGATTGAAGGGCGGGGTAGGAATTATTCTATTTTATGATTCTCTTAGTTAGTTTTTTTATCAATAAATATGAATCTTTGACACACAAAGAAAAGAAGGAGT
Source organism: Geobacillus sp. FSL K6-0789 (assembly GCF_038593135.1). Classification (NCBI taxonomy): domain Bacteria; kingdom Bacillati; phylum Bacillota; class Bacilli; order Caryophanales; family Anoxybacillaceae; genus Geobacillus; species Geobacillus sp. FSL K6-0789. Next base: position 1,750,943 of record NZ_CP151966.1, on the reverse strand, counting down.
TTTCCCATCATGGACGTTCGAATTCGGGCCATTTATGAAACCCGAGTTCGGCAGTCATGGCCGGCTGCATCTGTAAAATAGATCTGGAAAGGAGCGCCCGATGAGGATACGCAAATGTGCTAGAGCAGTGATCATCAATGAGCGAAACGAAATTCTTCTTCAGCAATTTGAATTTCGGGATGTAGTAGGGAACAAAGTGTTATGGGTTACTCCAGGAGGGGGCATTGAAGAAAACGAGACCCCAGCTGAAGCTTTAAAAAGGGAATTATACGAAGAACTAGGCATAGTGGTTGATCTTCTCGGTGGCCCCATATTCCAACTGGATGTATGGATTGAAGGAAAACAAGGTTCTTTTATTAGCCGGGAAATTTATTATCACGTTACGATCCAATCCGATACGGTGTTGTCTATCGAACATATGACAAAGAACGAAAAAGACACACTGAAAGGACTCAAATGGTGGAGCAAAGACGAATTGCAGAAAATCGACAACTTTGCGCCTCGTGAAATATTGAACTACATATAGTTTTCTGCTTTTCACTGCGCTGCGGTTGCAGCGAGTCGAGGGGGGAGTAGAGGGAATCGTGACGTTCCTTTCTCTCTTTTTCCCGTCTTAAGTTAACATAATATAAATTATAGGAAGTTATATTCGGTTTTGTCTCAATAAAAAGTAATCTTTTGATAGTGAGACAAAAAACAAAAAAACAACGACATCCGTCATGAATGAGCGCTTTTGCAACATACGCATGCAGCGGACATATTTGGTTGCTGAACTCCCCGCCACCTGGAAATCCGTTATAGTTTGTTATAAAGGAGTGCGCGATGATGAGATGCGGGCTCGTCCATATTTGTTGTGTCATACCAAAAAAATCAAGAGTCGTCGCCAATTTGGTTTTTGCGCCGTTCCTAGCTTGTGCCCGAGCAGTATGTGTTTCACCGCAATCATTTTCCGCATCCGTCTCGCCTTCCTGATCGTTTGACAGTGGCTAGGCTTGTCCCTTTCTCCTGCCGAGTTGAATGGCGTGCGGATGCAAATAAAATAAAAACGTGCAGTGTTCCTGAGTGGTTCATGAAACACTGCACGTTACCCGCTGCGTGTCGATTGTCGCAGGAAAGGCATGCTCCCATCCTTTCTTTTTAACTTTCAACGTTATGCAATGTCGGTGTGGCGATAGCGGACGCCTTTATACCGAACGCGAACCGGTATGCCTTTCTCTTGTTTGTACTTGATGAGTAGCCGTCGAGCTTTTGAAAAGGCTTCCATCATCCCAGATGCCGAAATCGCCTCATCCCAGACAGACGTTCTTCCTTGTTCTGTGTAAAAGGAAAAGACGTACTGTTTCACCCTTCTTCACCTCCCTAAGTACTTATTATAATCAGAGACTGTTTTTTCTAAACACAAAAACTGTTACAATTATGTTAACATTTTCTGTGCCGCGGCACTATGAAAAAATGGCTGGCGGAATGGGCCGCCGTGTCACGTAGTATGTTCGTTGTCACCGTCGGAATCAGCCTGCCGCCATGCTGCAAAGCCAGCGATCTCTCCTCTTGTCGCCGCAAAGAAAACCGGCACCTTATTCGATGCCGGTTTGATGTTTGTATTGTTTGACAGCCGACGGATAGTCGGCTTGGATGGCGTCTTTGTCCCGCCCAAGCCGCACACTTAAAAACTCTAGCACAGCGGCGTCGTAGGCGAGCCCTGCAGCAAACTGCCGCTTTAACCATCGCTCGCCCGCGGCTTCATCGGGAAAGGTGCGAGCCTCTCCCCCGTCGGCATACCATGTCCATCCCTGTTCCGTCTGGCGGCTTAACCACCACTGGCCCTGATGATTCGTCCAAAACACGCCTTCTGCCTCTTCCCGCTTGTTCAGTTGGTTTTGTTCCGCATCGCCATAAACAGGCGCAAGCGGGAACGTCTCGATGACAAACAGCGGAAAGGTCGTGTCATCCACAAAACAACCCGATGCCTTCGGGTGGCCGCCGCCGCCAAACTGCTTCGCGAATTCGGCGACGTTGACATTGTCATGGATGGTGCGAAACCCGATATGTTTTGTCCCGAGATTGACTAGGGCGATCAAATCTAGGTGCGGATGCCGTTTGGATAAGGCGTTGCCAAGCTCCGACAGATGGCGTTCAGCGAACACGACGCCGATGCAGTAATCGCCGATCCAGCGCTGAACGAGCTGCTTTTGCTTCTGTCGGATGTAGCGTTGAATTTTCTTTTCTTCCATATCCAGAAGCAACTCTTCCGTCTCCGTCAAGGCGAACGCCTCCCCGGAGGCGAGCCGCTCGCTCATCGTCTCCCAAAAGCCGTCGAGCCCGAGAATGGTGAACAAATCGTTGAGCCGCTTCGCTTGCAAATTCCCATTTTCTTCCCATTCCCACGTGTCGTACTGGCGGACGAGCTCGACAAACGCATCCAACGTTTCGTTAGGCGCCAGTTTTCCTTCGCGGACGAGGTAATCGTAAAAGAGCGAGGTTGCACATGTTTTTTTGCCGTCTTCCCGTTCGGGCGCGACCCATCCCCATGGATAGCTGTTGAAATGAAGCGCGGTCACGTGGTGGTCGATGACTTGCACATGGCCGCCGCGCTTCGCCCGCTCGGCGAGCTGCTGCTCCACCTCCTGGCCGACGGCTAGGTCGGTGATAAACAGCATGGCGCCATTCGCTTCCTCGCTTTGCAAGAACTGGCTGACCCGTTCATCCAAGTTCCGGTACGAGCAAAACGAAATGTTCACCTCGGCAAACGCCAGCTTGGCGAGCAATCCACAGCCGATGCCGTCTAAATCGCTGTCGGTAAATAGTTTGATCATCGATTCCCATCCTTTTGTTACAAGCTTTTTTGCAGCCACGTTTTCAAAAGCGGAAGCAGTCGGTCGGGCAGCTCGCTCACTTGTGGAACGAAAACGCGAAAGCGGCCGTAAATGTTTTCAATCGTCCGCCGCGTCGATTCGTCATCCGCCCCGCGGCCTAAAAAAAGGTTGACAACCTCAATGCCGCGCCGCCGCGCTTCGGCCACCGCTTCATGCGTATCGATAATGCCGTTTTGTTCGTAGCCATAGGCGGCCGGTTCCCCGTCAGAAAAGATGAGCAACACTTTTTGCGTTTCCGGGCGGCGGAGAAGTTGCTCAGTCATCCAGCGGATCGCCAGCCCGTCGCGGTTGTCTTCGTGGGGCTCAAGCTGCATGATCGCCGGGCCGCTTGATGGGTTCAACGACTCGCGGAACGAAACAGCCACTTGCAAGTAATTCGGCTGTCTGGCCGCGGTTGCCTCGTTGGCGTCTTCCCAAAACCCGACGATCTGGTGCGGCACACGCAACGTTTGAAGCACGTTGTGGCAGAGAACGAGCCCCGTTTTCGTTTCATCCATTTTATCGTGCATCGACGCCGAGCAGTCGACAAGCAGGCCGAACGCTGCGTTGAACCGCCGCGCTGGCTCGCCTTTTTTGTAAAACAGGTGAGGCCGCTCGTCGGTGAAAAACGGTATGAGCTGTTTGCGCAGCCGTCCGGCCGGCAAGTTCGTGCGCCACGTGCTGCGTTGGTGTTCGAGCCATTGCTCCATCACGCGCACAAGCCGCTTCCGGTATGGCGCGGCCGCCGCCTGTTTGCTGCGGTATTCGTCCCGTTCGTCACGACTTGGCGGCGGGGAAGAAAAAACAATGATGGCTGCCTGGCGGTTCGCTTCCCCATATGGAGCACCGCCTCCGGCTAGTCGATGTTCCTGGAATGCGGCTGCCGCCTCGAGGCCGTATTCGTTTCGCTTCGCCGGCTGGGACGTTCCTTGGACAATGGCGAGCGCCTGGTCGCCATCGTCCCCCGGCCTCGCCCCGTCGCCAAGCATGCCAGTGCGGGTGCCGCGTTCCAACTCAAAGCGGAGAAAATTCCCATTCGGCCGGCTTGTTTCCCGGTGCCACGTCGACAGCACTTCCTGGTGCGCTTTGCCGTTTGACGGATTTTCCGCTACATCGCGGTTTTCCAACGGATCGACCCGCTTCAAATCGCGAACCATCACCTTCGGTTCATCGTCCCCGTCATCGACAAATGGAAGCGAGATGTAAGCGTTCACCATGTCACCGGCAAGCGCCTCTTCCATCAATGCGACGATGGCTAACGCCCAGCGGGCCGTATCCGCGGTGGACATCGCGTCAAACCATTGCGGCCACAGCGCGTCAAGGCGCGCCTGCACCGTTTCATCCGCCATCGGAGCGAGCGGAACGTCATCAAGCGGCGAGTCGGCGGTCAGCCGCAAATACATCGCCGCCAAAAATTGATCGGCGGCGGCGCCACGGGTTTGGTTTGCCTGCCATTGCTGGGTGAAGTAGCGACGGTAAAGGCGGCGGCGCGTGCGAAACCAACGTTTCACCCCGGGCCGTTCCCGCTCGCAGAGGGCCTCAACACGAAGATCCTCAGCCAACGAAAACAGCTGTTTCGCCAGTTTCGGCCATGGGTGCGCTTCGGCTGCTTGCCGAAATGCGCGGACCGCCGCTAGGTCCGTATGCCGCCGCGTGCCGATGACGCGCAAGGCGACATCGCTTTTCATCGCCGTTTCTTTCTCCTTTGGCGGATACACATCCCAAAACTGACTGACGTACACCGTTGGCTTAACCGGATGCATCCCGGAATGGGCGGCGAACTCGACCGTCATGTCAGGACGGCGGGCGAGCGTTCGGGCGAGATCGGCGAGCTGCATCACCAAAAACGGATCGATCGGCCGATCGTTGAACATCATAAACCGTTCCATGGCCGCCTCCTACTCGTCAAACCATGTTTCCGCGATATTGCGCACCGCCGCCCGCTCCCGTTCATCGTCGAGCTTGTCAATGATGCTTCGTTCAATGGCGCGCAGCGGCGGGATATGCACCGCCAGATCGCACGCATCGAGCAAGGCGCGTACGGAAGCCACTTCTTCTGCCACTTGCCCGTTTCGCACCTGCGCCAGAAAGTCGGCTGACAAGGCGACGAAACGGTTGATCAACGCATCGTCTGTTAATGTAGTTTGTGCCATGATGACCGATTTTAACGTCTCCCCCTGCACATATGGGACATCGATGACGACGAAGCGGTTTTTTAACGCTTCATTGAGCGGCACGGTGCCGATATAACCTTCGTTGATCGCCGCAATGACGCCAAACGTCGGCTTCGCCTCGACGACCTCGCCAGTGAGCGGATTGGTGAGGCGGCGCCGATAGTCAAGCACGCTGTTTAAGATTGGCAGCGTCTCAGGTTTGGCCATATTGATTTCATCAATGTATAGCAAATGCCCCTTCTCCATCGCCCGGATGACCGGACCGGGCACATATTCGATCACCGCTTGGCCGTCGCGGTGCACGATCGTTTTAAACCCAAGCAGCGCCTCGGCATCAAGGTCCACAGAGCAGTTGATGCTGTGCATCGGCTGCCCGAACAAGGCGGACAACGTTTCCGCTAGCCGCGTTTTCCCCGATCCGGTTGGACCTTTTAACAGTACGTTTTTTCCAAGCGCCAGGGCGATGGCCGCATCGTGCACGATCGCTTCGTCTTCCGCCGTATACCCGCCGGAGCCGATCAGCGCGTGATCTGGATCATGGCGGAATAACGCTTTTCGTGTTTCCATTTCCCTTATGACAACCTGTGGCCATGTCAACATCCTACGTCTTCCTCTCTGTTGTCGTGTCCTTCTCCCATTCTACTAAATCATTCGGTGGGATGCAAAACAAACAGAATTCACCATAAAAATGTTATGTAAATACATACAAAAAACATCCATGAGTAAGCTTTTACTCGCCACCCAAGCATGAAAATAGCCGCTCATGGATTCATTATTTTCATAGAAAAAGAGGCGCCCTCAACTGAAGTTGTCCTCAATCGCCTTGCGAATGAGCGCCGCACACCGGTCCAGCTCCGCTTTCAGTTGGCGTTTGTACAATTTCGCCTTTTCCTGCCCCCCTTCCGCGAAGCGGTAGTACACAACTTCTTGGTACTTCATGCCTTCTTTTTTCTGCTTGACTTGCTTTAAAATGCCGTCTTCAATCAAATCGTGGAGCGCTTTGTACACTTCGGAATGGTTCGGCTGGTAGCCGAACGGTTTAAACTCTTGGCGCAGCACATCAAGCAGCTTCAGTCCATACAACCGTTCTTGTTCCGTTAACGTGATTAAATACAGTTTTAAAAACGCACGTTGTTTTAACAGAAAACCGCTGGGCGTCCGTTTTTCTCCCATAGGCTTTTTCCCTCCTTCCCTACGGATGAAATTTCGCTCTTTGGGCGGCCAAATCCTGCTTATCTTCATTATACCATGCGGGAAAGGAAAAATCCTCTCCCGCTTGGGTTCAATAAAACACGATCGTTTTGTTTCCGTGGATGATGACCCGGTCTTCCAAATGCCATTTGAGCGCCCGGGCGAGCACGGTTTTTTCGATCAGGCGGCCGATCCGCTTTAAATCGTCGGGATGGTGGCGGTGGTCCACGCGGGCGACGTCTTGCTCGATGATCGGCCCTTCATCCAAATCGTCGGTGACGTAGTGCGATGTGGCGCCGATCAATTTGACGCCGCGCTCATACGCCCGCTCATACGGACGCGCACCAATAAAGGCGGGCAAAAATGAGTGGTGGATGTTGATGATCCGTCCCGGGAATTCAGCGACAAACGCCGGCGACAAAATTTGCATGTAGCGGGCAAGCACGATCGTGTCGATCTGATAGTCGCGAAGCAGACGGATTTGTTCGGCTTCGGCGTCCGCTTTCGTTTCTTTCGTCACCGGAATATGCACATAAGGGATGCCAAATGACTCGACCGTCTCGCGCAAGTCGGGGTGGTTGCTGATGACAAGGGCGATGTCGGCGATCAGCTCTCCCGCCTGCCATTGCCAAAGAAGTTCAAGCAGACAATGCTCAGCTTTGGAGACAAAAATCGCGATTCGCCGAATGTCGTTGTGCAGCCGAAGCTGCCAACGCATCTGAAATTCAGCGGCGATCGGGGCAAAGGCCGCTTCGATCTGGTCTTTTCGTTCCGTGATGTTCGGGCAGTCAAACTCCAAACGGAGGAAGAACGTACCCCCTTTCGGATCGGTCGAGTATTGGCTCGATTCGACGATATTGGCGCCTTGCTCATACAAGAAGGACGTGACCGCGGCGACAATACCTGGACGATCCGGACAGGAAATGAGCAGGCGGGCGCGATCTTCATAGCCTTGCAAAAATGATTGCAAGCGATGTTGGCGAAATGTCGTCATGTTGTTCTCTCCCTTTTCTTTCCGTCGTTTGGTTTTCATCATACAAAAAAATCATCCGCTTGCCAACTGCACAGTCCATCTTTTTTGCAAGAAAAGCCGCCTTTGCCCCTGCGGCGGAAGGGGCGATATTCAAAAGAACATCTCCCCTCGAGTAAAATGGCAGATCAAAGGGTGTCTCGTTATGTAGGAGACACCCTTTGGTCTGCCCGTGATCAGTCTTTCGTCAAATCGCCGGCCGGGCCGAAAAATTCGTAATGGATGCGTTCTTCCGGCACGCCCCACTCTGCTAAGGCGCGGTAGACCGTTTTCATAAATGGAACTGGGCCGCAGAAATAAAAGTCAGCGTCGCGAGTCGGAATTACCGTTTTCATCCAAGCAAGGTCGATCCGTCCTTCTTTGCCGAAATGCGGATGACGGCGGTCGTCTTCAGACGGCGATTCGTAACAGAGATGGTAGGCAAACGACGGGCGTTTGGCCAATGCCCGCAACTCTTCGTCAAAGGCTTGCACGCGGCCGTTTAGGGCAGCTTGAAGAAACGTCACCGGACGATTCGGCTGACGGATGGCCAATGTATTCGCCATGCTTAAAAGCGGAGTGACCCCAACGCCGCCGCTGATCAGCACAACCGGCGTTTCGTGTGTCAAGTCGAGCGTAAAGTCGCCGGCTGGAGCGCTTAACTCGACGACATCGCCTTCGTGAATGTGGTCATGCAAATAGTTCGACACGATGCCGGCTGGTTTTTCCGCTGTTGCTGCTTCCCGTTTGACACTGATGCGGTAATACCCTTTGCCAGGGGCGTCCGATAAGCTGTATTGGCGAATGTGCGTATACGTTTCACCAGGGATGTCCAGTTTTACGCTCACGTATTGACCTGGTAAATAGTCGCTGATGGCGTCGCCGTCTTCCGGCTCGAAATAAAACGACGTGATGACGTCGCTTTCCTTCACCTTTTTTGTGACGACAAAGCGGCGGAAACCGCGCCAGCCGCCGTGCTTGGCCGCAGCTTCATCGTAGAGCTCCTTCTCGACTTGAATGAAAACAGCGGCAATGGCTTCATACGCTGCCGCCCAAGCCGTTATCACGTCATCAGTGGCAGCGTCGCCGAGCACGTCTTTGATCGCTAGCAGCAAGTGCCTTCCGACAATCGGGTATTGTTCCGGTTTAATGCCTAAACTCCGGTGTTTATGGCCGATTTGCCGCACGACCGGCAAAATGGCGTCCAATTGATCGATATAGCGCGCTGCCGCGTACACGGCTGCCGCCAAGGCGCGTTGCTGCCGCCCTTGTTTTTGGTTGGCATGGTTGAAAATATTCAACAATTCTGGATGGTTCGAAAACATCAATTGGTAAAACCGTTTGGTAATCTGTTCGCCGTGCTGCTCCAACATCGGTACGGTCGATTTGACGATTTCAATCGTTTTTGGGTGCAAAGCCGTTGTCTTAGCCATGTTTCATCTCCTCTCATAAAACATGTATTTTAAATACATGTTTTATTCAATCATACGCATAGTGAAAAAGCAACATTTCAAATACATCTTTAATAAATTGTTCACAATTCCCTCGCACAGACAGGTGTGATACAATGGAAGCAACCATCTTGTCTAAAGGTTGTGGATGACCATGCAGCTGACGAACTATACAGAATATGCGTTGCGTGTGCTGCTGTTTTTAGGAACGCTCGATGAAGGCGAAAAAACAAATATCAAAGAAATTTCCACTGCGTTTTCCCTCTCTGAGCATCATTTAAGCAAAATCGTCCATGAGCTCGGCAAGCTTGGCTACATCGAAACGATCCGCGGACGCAACGGCGGGATTCGCCTGGCGAAACGGCCGGAGGAGATTGTCATCGGTGCGGTCGTTCGCGAGACGGAAGACAATTTGTCGCTTGTGGAGTGCTTCGCCGCTCACGGTAATGAATGCGTGCTGACGCCTTCATGCCGGCTCCGTTTTGCGCTTCGCGAGGCGTTAGAAGCGTTTTTGCGTGTGCTCGATGCGTATACGCTCGCTGATTTGCTTGAAAACCGTACGTCGCTTCGTGCTTTGCTTGGAAAGCGGCGCGATCGATAGACACTCTCCGGCCGGGTGCCGGGGAGTGTTATTTTTTGCCGAACAGGCACACTATAAGCAAGCATCGCCGCATGAAGGGAGACGGAACGATGGAATCATACGATGTCGTGGTCGTCGCCCGCCGTCTCAGTTTATGATGGAAACGAAAGGAGGAGGAAAAGATGCGAAAACGATGGATGATGCCGCTTGCCGCCATTTGCGCGTTAGCGGTCAGCCTTTGTGCCGGCTGCGGCGGCCAAGACGAGGAGCGGCCGGAAAAACGCAACCAGTCGTCGAACATGGGCGGCGGGATGAACACGTCCGGCACCGGCCGATCACATCCCCTTTGTTTGCCACAAGACGAAGAATATATTAAGATTAGAAAGGTGTGAAAACATCTGCATGACTAAAGGAGGTCACAATGAAACACGAAGGAAGCGCTTTACCCCCTTACTTGCATATGGACAACGGAGAGCTTTGGCTCACCGAAGATGACCGCGACAATTTGAAAATTAGCTACCGGATCAAAGAGGTGATCTTTGCCGAGCCATCCGAGTATCAGCATGTCATGATTTTGGATTCGTATGATTTTGGCCGCATGCTCGTACTGGACGGCGTCGTGCAAACGACCTCGATTGACGGCCATATTTATAATGAGATGATTTCGCACGTGCCGCTTCAGTTTCATCCGGAAGCCAAACGGGCGCTGATCATCGGCGGGGGAGACTGCGGGGCAGCCAGAGAAACGGCTAAGTATGCCCGCCTCGAGGCGATCGAGATGGTGGAAATTGATGAGAAGGTCGTCCGGGCGTGCAAAGAACATTTGCCGGCCGTCTCCGGCAATTTGTCCGACCCGCGCGTCCACTTCATTTATGGCGACGGTGTCGCCTTTGTGCGCGGAAAGGAACGCGAGTACGACGTCATCATGATCGACTCCTCCGACCCGGTCGGCCCGGCTGAGGCGCTGTTTTCACCGGAGTTTTATGCCAACGTGCACCGGGCATTAAAAGAGGACGGGCTCATGGTGTGCCAAAGCCAGTCGCCCATTTTCCATCTCGATATTTTGAAGCGGACATACCGCAACATTCGCGAATTGTTCCCGCATGTGCTCGTGTACACGGCGGTTGTGCCGACGTACCCGGGCGGATTGTGGAGCTTTACAATCGGCTCGAAACGGCCGCTTGAGCTGCCGAAGCAAACAGCGATTCCCGAAGATACAAAATACGTCAATGACGCTGTATTCCGCCAATGCTTCGCGTTGCCTTCCTTTTTGCGCGCTGCGCTGGAGGCAGAGAACGAAAACACGGGAAAATGACCGTTAAAAAACCGCTGTCCCTCGCATTTAGGGACAGCGGTTTCGATTTGTCTGGAAAACACACGTTGAATGTTCTTGAGTCAACCTGCATTGGTTGGCTGCTTAGGCGTCAGCTTTTGCGCGCGTTCGACTGCCGGCAAGCGCCCGCTTGGCGAGCCACGCGATCGTCAAGTCGTCAGCCGGCGGGTTATGGAGTCCGGCGCGCACGTCGCGGTAATAGCGCCCAAGCGGACTATCAGCATACAAACTTTGTCCCACGACGATGCGCATCGCCCAATCGACAACCTCGAGCGCGGTATTCGTCGCAATGAACTTGGCGGTTGCCAGTTCCTCTTTCATTTCATGACGTTTGTCAGGGTATCGATCCCATAAATCGGCGATGCTATACAGAAAATGACGGGCGTGAACGAGGCGCCACTCCATCTCGGCGATTTTCCGCTGCACCTCCGGCGTCGAGGCGATCGGCTGCGACAACGTGTTCGGTTGGTACGTTTGGGCAAAGCGGAGCGCCTCATTGCGGGCGGCGATGGCGATCCCTAAGTAGCATGCCGGAACATGCAAAAGCCATCCTTGTGCCGGTGCTGCACCGACCGGTTTCTCCAGCATCTCCACGAGCGCTTCCGGTTCAACCTCGACGCCATCAAGGATGAGGTCATCGCTGCGCGTCGCCTTCATGCCGAGCGTGTGCCATGTCGGCTCAATGCGAAGCCCCGAGGTTTTCATCGGGACAAGAAATTCGCCGACCTCGCCGCTGCTGTCAATCGTGGCGGAAATTAGCACGTAATCGAGTGCCGGCGCCAATGACGCAAACGCTTTTCGCCCATGAAGCACCCAGCGGCCGTTGCGGAAACAAGCGGTTGTTGTTGGTTTTCCCCCGCGCGCCGGGCTGCCGGTTGCCCGTTCAGAATGGGCGCTGTTTATCAACACATGGCGTTCCGTGATCTCGCTGGCCAGGCGGATGAGCACCGCTTCCGGCCAGCGGCGCAGCAAATACAGGCGCATGACAATGCTTAAATGCCAACCGAGTGACAAGGCGGTGGCGCCGTCGCCTTGGGCCAGCGTCTCTTGCACGAGCACGAGCTCGTACAGCGAGGCCCCGCCGCCTCCGTATTCGGCCGGGACGGTCAACGACAGAAATCCGGCTTCTTTTAACAGAGCGAAGTTGGCAAACGGAAACTCGGCCCGCTCATCATAATGCGCCGCGCGGGCGGCAAACTGTTCGGCGAGGCGCCATGCCCGGCGGTGAAGCTCTTCTTCCCGTTCGGTCCGCACAAGCAGATGGTACAATTCGTTCATCGTTCTCCCCTTCTTTTTTCCAGGATGCCTCTATTGTACCGGTTTTGCATTGATGAGGAAATGAAAATGCATTACAACAGAAAGAAATGGCGGACATATCGGTCATCGTGGCGATGGACAAACTCGTTTTTCGCCGCATCGTATACATACTCCTCTTGCCAGCGGGCGCCATGGCGGGCGATTTGGCGGACGGCATGAAGGATCGTATACACTTCTTCATTCGTCATCGTCGGATGAAGCGACACGCGCACCCAGCCCGGTTTTGCCAACAAGTTGCCGCTTTTGACTTCGTTGAGCAAGGCGGCGGACTGCTCTTGATCGATGCCAAGCAAATAATGGCCGTACGGCCCGGCGCATGAACAACCGCCGCGCGCTTGAATGCCGAAGCGATCATTCAGCAGTTTGACAACAAGGTTGTAATGCAATCCATCTATGACAAATGAGATGATGCCAAGACGGTCGTCCCGATGTCCTTCAAGCACGCGGACGCCGGGAATGTCTTTTAACGCCGGTAATAGGAGCGATACGAGCTCCTGTTCGCGGGCGCGCATTCGTTTTATGTTCATTTGCTCTTTCAGCTGGATGGCGAGCGCTGCTTTGATCGTTTGCCAAAACGGCGGCGTTCCCCCGTCTTCCCGCTCTTCGATTGCCTCTACGTATTCGTAATGCCCCCACGGGTCGGTCCAATACACCGTTCCGCCTCCTGGATGGTCAGGCGCCTTTTGGTCATACAGCCGGCTGTCAAAGAGAAGCACTCCTGCGCTTCCCGGTCCGCCAAGAAATTTGTGCGGCGAAAAATAAATGGCATCTAGCTGTTCCATCGGGTCATCCGGGTGCATATCGATGCGCACATACGGGGCGGAAGCGGCAAAGTCGACGAAGCAAAGCCCGCCATATTCATGCATCAGTTTCGCCAAGGCATGATACGGCGTTTCGATCCCAGTTACGTTCGAGCAGGCGGTGAATGCGCCGATCTTTTGCGGCCGATCGCGGTAGCGCTCGAGCAGCTCCCGCAAATGGTCAAGATCGACATCCCCGTTTTGGGTCGGCCGAATCGTCACGACTTCAGCGATCGTTTCCGCCCACGGCAGCAGATTCGAGTGGTGTTCCATATGGGTGACGAACACGACCGGGCGCTCGTCATCCGCCAGCACCAAGCGCCGTTTCCACCGCTCCGGCACGCGCAAGCCAAGCAGGCGCTGCAGCTTGTTGACGGCGCTTGTGGTCCCGGCGCCTTGCATGATCAAAACATCGCTTTTTTTGGCATGGACGTGTTGTTTGATGAGTTCTTTCGCATAGCGATACGCAAGCGTCATTTTCGTCCCGGTCACGTTCGACTCAGTATGGGTGTTGCCGACGAACGGGCCGAGTTCACGGGCCATTTTCTCCTCAATCGGGCGATACAGCCGTCCGCTTGCCGTCCAGTCGGCGTAAAGAAGCCGCTGCTCGCCAAACGGGGTGGAAAACGGATGAAAGCGGCCGATCGTTCCATCGCGAAACGGCTGAAAATACGTCTCAAGCTCTCCTCGGCATGTATACACCGCATTGCCGATCACAGCGTGAATGGCCATGTTGATTCCCCCTTTCCGCCATTTCGTCTATTTACAAAGTATGTTGCCTTCGGTGGTTCGGTCCAAAAAAACGTGGGAAAGTTGAAAATGAAAAATCCGCCGTACAGGCGGATGATATTCCACTCCCTTTTTTACTCCTTTTTTTGCACGATAACGGCGAAATCGTTTCCCCCACGGACGGCGCAAGGTATTCGGCAAGCATGGTCTGCAAGTCATCGGGCAATGGTTCGCTCGTTTGAGTTTGGAAATTAAAATGGACGACCGCTGCCTCTCCGATGGCGATCAGTCTTCCTGTTTCCTCTTCCATGATGCGATGGATGCATTGAAAGCTTTTGTTGCCAATGCGGGAGACATTCGTTTCCACCCGCAACCGCCGCCCGAAAAACGCTTGGCGAATAAAGTCGCACTTCGTAGACGCCAAAATAAAGTGCCATTCGTCCGTTCGTCCGCCGTAGCTCAGCTCATCGAACAAACGGGTGCGCGCTTCTTCCAAATAAATAAAATAGCTGATGTTGCTTAAATGTCCGAGCGCGTCTGTTTCACAAAAACGCGGATTGACCGTAATCGTGTGCGGTTTTCATTCGTGTTCCCTCTCCCCTTTTTGACGGGCAGACACAGCAGTGTGTCTACCAACTAGTCAGTATGTTGTTTTTTATCATAGCTTGATTCGCTTATGGATGCGATTGTTTTGTTTTTGATATTTGATGATTTAGAACATAGTTTAGATAGAGGTGAGGAGCAGGGAGAGCGAAGCGTTCGCTTCTCCTCACCCGGCCCAAAGCGGAAGCAGCACGTACCCGGCAAGCGACAGCCCGGCGCCAATCAAGGAAATGCGCAGTTTGTATTTCGCATAGTTCATCAAGTCCATATCCATGATGGCGGCTGTCGTGATGGTCGTATCGCCAAGCGGCGAGGCAAACGCGCCGAACGTTCCGCTCGCAAACACCGCGCCGACCGTCATCTCAAGCGGCGCTCCAGTCGCGTGCGCGAGCGTGACGCCAAGCGGCATGAAAATGCCCCATGTCCCCCACGAGGACCCAATAAAATACGCCAAAAACGATCCGGCCAAAAACACTGCCGCGGGCACAAACGTCCCGGGAAGCCATGTCCCAAACGTCGAAGTCACGTAAGCGGTAAAGCCGAGCTCCCCCGCCACCGCGGAGACGGCCCAAACAAGAACGAGCATGCCGATCGGCGCCATCAACTCGTTGCCCCCCGCGAAAAAGTGGTAAATCAACTCCGACAGCGACTGCCTGCGCCATACATAAAACCCCATCGAGAGAAGAAGGGTCACAAACAGCGCCAACAGCATCGCCCATGTTGCATCCGCTTGCGAAAACGCTTCTAGCCAGCCGTGCGCCCCGCGCCGCCGACCATCATAGGCAAAAAAAGCGAACGTTAGCCCGAGCAGCAACGCCAGCGGGACAAAAAGGTGAAGCGGCTCTCCTGTAACAAGGGACAATTCTTTGCGCAGCCCGAGGCCGTGCAGTTCGTTTGTTTTCTCCTCTCCTTTTTTCGCCCGCGGCTTGCCGATGCGGATGTTCAGCATCGTCGTCAGCAGCCCGATTATCAGCGCGATAATGGCAAACAGATTGTACGGCAAGCTGCGCAAAAAAACGCCATACGCCGGTTCATGAATATCGTTTTGCGCCAGCGCCGCCGCTACAACAGACGTCATAAAGCCGACAAACGCCGTTGCCGCCGGCAGAAGCACGATGATCGGTTCAGTGGACACATCGATGATGTACGCCATCCGGCGCCGGTCGATGCGAAACTGGCGAAGCACCGCCTTCATCACCGGACCGAGGAGCATAATGCGGAACATCGGCATAAAAAACGTCACCGGCACCGTCAACCAAACGAACAACAAAAGCCTGCGCTTCGTGCGGATGCGCCCAGACAGCTTCTCGACAAACCCTTTGATCCCACCGGTGATTTGCATCATGCCGACAAGCGAGCCGAACAAGTACAAAAACGCTGCCACCTTCATGTGTTCAACATCGCTGAGCGAATGAACAATGGCGGACAGCGCCCGCTCGATGCCGCCAACAAGCGACCGCTCAAGGCAAAACGCCCCGACAAGCAGCCCGGCTATAAGACCGGGCAAAATTTCTTTCAGCCAAATGGCGAGCGGAATGATCAAAAGAAAAGGCAATAGCGACCACCATGTTCCTTCCACACCGGCATCCCCCTTTGCGATCTTGCTGTTAACAAGGATAGCCATAATGCTGTTCGTTTATGATTTTGTTGATTATTTAGAACATAGTTTTGTTTATTAAATAACCATCGGACGCCATAAAAAAAAACGCCGCGGCCCAAAGGCGCAGCGCCATGCGATTCGATTCGCGGCCCAGGCCGCCGCCGTCATTTCCGGCGCGCAAAATCGACAAATATAAGAATCACCATTTCCATCACTTCTTGCTCACTTTTGCCTTGTTCAAGCAAAATCCGGTACATATTGAGCGACTCGACGTCGCGGTAATCGCGGATATCGGTGAATTTCGGATCCGTCATGCCGATTTCTTCGCCTTGGTAGTCGTCGCCAACATTTTGGCTGATTCTTTCCAATACGTCCCGTCATCGCCATAGCGCGACACGATGCGCGGCTGATCGTGGTTGCACCAAAAGAGCGCATTCCAGCCCCCGCCTTGTTTGTCAACATCTTTCGATGACCACCTTCATTTTTCGACAATAGTTGTTGTTTTTTTGCTAACTTCCACTTCTTTTGTTATGTTTTGTCAAGCGGCAGGAAAATCAATGACCGAGTAGGAAAATAAAACATAACGCAAATCAATGCCAAAAGACGAGAAAGGATGAGGAAATGCGATGAAAACCTATACACTCCGCGAAGCAGCGAAAAAAATCGGGACGACCGCCCGCGACTTGAAACAGTGGGAAAAGCAATTCACTCAATGGATCACCGTTCCCCGCACCAGCCAAGGGGCGCGCATTTATACCGACGAGCTGATCCATCGATTTCGTCAAATCCGTATGTTGCTCGAGGAAGGCCGCCATCCGCGCGAAATCGCGGATCTCATCACCCAGATGAACGGGCGGCCCGCCGATCCCCCTGCTCCGGTGGAACCCGATGTGATGGAAGGGGAAATTATTGACGTGCCCCGTTTGTTGCGCCATGGGGCCCCGTACATAGCAGAACAGCTCGTCGCCCGCGTAAAAGACGAGCTCGTCGACGCCGTCAAGCGCGAGGCAGCCGACACCATCCAACAGGCGATGAGGGAGGTCAAAGGGCAACTCGACCACCTCGGCGAGCAGACGAGCGCTGCGGCGGAAACCGTGCGCCGCTCCCTTCAAGACTACCAAGAAGCGTGGCAGCAAAAAACCGAGCAGCTGCACGAACATTTGGAAACGGTCGTCGCCTTTTGTCACGAAGAAAAAGCAAGGCAAGAACAGGAGCGAAAACAGCTCGAACAGCGCATTATCGAGCGGGAAAAAGCTTTCCGGGAACTGGTGCTTTCCTTTCGGCAAACAGCAGCCAACACCAACGCCGGCCGCTCCCGGACGAACAAATGGTGGAAGTTTTGGTAATTCCCGAATGGAAAGGCCGCAATCGAAAAAGGGGCTCCATGAAAAGGAGCGCCCTTTTTCGTTCCCTATTTTGTTGATCAATCTCCAACATGGGCTTGGCGGCAAACAAGCGTTGGTTTGAAAGCGTGGGGCTTTCGCCCGCGGTTTTCCGCCCTCAAACAACGCGCGCCGACCGGCAGGCACATCCGAACGGTCCGCCCTCATCCTTCTTCTCCTTTGCCAATCCCCTTCGCCGGTTCTTTCCAGACGTCCACCACTGCTCCCGCTTCATCCGTATCGATGACAAACGAGCCAGTGGCGTAGCGGTCCGACAAGCGAAGCGACGCAGTCTCCACCATCTCCGTCGCCCCTTTTTCCGTCCGCAGCCCGACCGTCCCCTCGCTCTCGCCGACCAAAACCGCTCCGGCCACGCAGTGCGGGTTTGATTTCACTTCGCGCACGATTCGCACACCCCGCTTGGCGCGCGAGGATGGCTCAAACTCGCCTAGCGCCATTTTTTTCACCGCCCCGCGCTGCGTCGCGACAACGAGAAAACCGCGGTCTTCAGGGCGAAGCGGGCAGGCGGCGGCGACAAAGTCTCCTTCTTTTAGTTGAATCCCTTTCACCCCAGCAGCGCGCACGCCGACTAGGCTGATTTCTTCTTCGGCAAACAAAAGTGCATAGCCATCATGCGTCGCCAGCCAAAGGAGGCCGCGGCCGTCCGTCGCATAGACGGCGGCGACCTCATCATCGTCTTTCACATGGACCGCAACAAGCGGGCGCGTGTAGCGCTGCACTTGGTATTGGGAAAGCTCGGTCCGTTTCACCATCCCTTGCCTCGTGACGAAGACGAGCTGTTCGTCCGTCTCAAACGAGGAAACAGGGACAGCGGCGATGAGCTCATCGTCGCGTTCCAGCGGAATCAAGCTTGAAATATGCTGGCCGACCTCTTTCCAGCGGATGTCCGGCAGCGTATGAACCGGGCAATACAAATAATAGCCGCGGCGGGTGAACAGCAAGAGCACATCGGTCGTATTCATCTCGAGCTGGGCGAGCAGACGGTCGGTCTCCTTCATGCCGATGTCCTGACCGTTCGATGCGCTGTACGAACGGTAGCTCGTTCGTTTCACGTATCCTTCCTTTGTCACGGTCACGATCACATCTTCAGCCGGAATGAGCGCTTCAACGTTCACTTTCAGCTCTTCGATCTCCTCTTCAATCGCCGTCCGCCGCTCGTCAGCATATTGCTTTTTCATGGCCTTCAATTCTTTTTTAATGACCGACAACAGCTTGTTCTCATCGGCCAACACCGCGCTCAGCTCGGCGATCGTTTTGTCGAGTTCTTCCGCTTCCTGCCGAAGCGCGGCGATATCGGTGTTTGTCAGCCGGTAAAGCTGAAGCGTCACGATCGCTTCCGCTTGCGCCTCGGTGAACCCGTAGCCTGCCATCAGCCGATCTTTCGCATCGCGCTTGTCACTCGACGCCCGAATCGTCGCGATCACCTCATCCAAAATCGAGAGCGCTTTGATCAACCCGTCGACAATATGCTTCCGCTCGTTCGCTTTTTTGAGCTCAAAATGCGAACGGTTCGTGACGACGTCCTTCCGGTGGACGATGTAGGCATCCAACAGCTCCGGCAAGCTCATCAGCTTCGGCCGGCGTTCATGGATCGCCACCATGTTGAAGCTGTATGGCACTTGCAAATCGGTGTTTTTGTATAAATAGTTAAGGATCGCCTCGGCATCGGCGTCTTTTTTCAGCTCGATGACGATCGACAGCCCGTTCCGGTCCGTTTCATCGCGGACGTCAGCAATGCCGTCGAGCTTTTTGTCCAAACGAAGCTCGTCAATTTTTTTCACCAAATTCGCCTTGTTCACTTCATACGGCAACTCCGTGATGACAATCTGCTTTTTCCCGCCTCTCGCCTGCTCGATGGCGGCTTTGGCGCGGATGATGATTTTCCCGCGGCCGGTCTCATACGCCTTGCGGATGCCGTCTTTCCCCTGGATGATGCCGCCGGTCGGAAAATCAGGGCCGGGAAGGACGGTCATCAGCTCCTCAACCGTGCAATCCGGCCGGTCAATCCGCATCAGGACAGCATCGATCACCTCGCCGAGCGCATGCGGCGGAATGTCGGTCGCATAGCCGGCCGAAATCCCGGTCGAGCCATTCACCAACAAGTTCGGAAACATCGCCGGCAAGACGGTCGGCTCCTCCGTCGTATCGTCAAAGTTCGGCACAAACGCGACCGTTTGCTTGTCAATGTCGCGCAATAACTCAGCGGCGATCGCCGACAAGCGCGCTTCCGTGTAGCGCATCGCCGCCGGCGGGTCGCCGTCGAGGCTGCCATTGTTGCCATGCATTTCAATCAGCACGTTGCGCAGCTTCCACTCTTGGCTCATCCGCACCATCGCCTCGTACACTGACGAGTCGCCATGCGGATGAAAATTGCCGATCACGTTCCCAACCGTTTTCGCCGCCTTACGAAACGGTTTATCGGCCGTGTTGCCATCGATGTACATCGCATACAAAATGCGGCGCTGCACGGGCTTCAGCCCGTCGCGCGCATCGGGCAGCGCCCGGTCTTGGATGATGTATTTGCTGTAGCGGCCGAAGCGGTCGCCAAGCACGTCTTCTAACGGCAATTCCAACAATCGCTCTGCCATCATACCTCTCCTTTCCTACAAGACATCGGCGCAATCATGGCGGCGTCTTTTCGCGCCGCCATCAGCCGATCCACCCTGGCTCTTCCTCAAGCCCAAAGGCAACATGCGTTTCAATCCATTTGCGGCGCGGCTCGACTTTATCGCCCATCAGTGTCGTCACCCGCCGCTCGGCGCGAGCCGCATCTTCAATGCGCACGCGGATCAACGTGCGCGTTTCCGGATTCATCGTCGTTTCCCACAATTGATCGGCGTTCATTTCGCCAAGCCCTTTGTAGCGCTGAATCGTATAGCCGCGGCCCATTCGTTTCGTGATTTCCCGCAATTGCTCATCCGTCCATGCGTATTCGATGACTTCCTTTTTGCCGCTTTTTTTGCTGATTTTATAAAGCGGCGGCAAGGCGATGTACACTTTTCCCGCTTCAATGAGCGGACGCATGTAGCGGTAAAAAAACGTCAAAAGCAGCACTTGAATATGGGCGCCGTCCGTGTCGGCGTCGGTCATAATGATCACTTTGTCGTAGTTGACATCATCGAGCGAAAAATCAGCGCCGACGCCGCCGCCGATGGCGTGGATGATCGTATTGATTTCCTCGTTTTTCAAAATATCGCCAAGCTTCGCCTTTTCCGTGTTGATGACTTTCCCGCGCAGCGGAAGGACCGCCTGGAAGCGGCGGTCGCGCCCTTGTTTCGCCGAACCGCCCGCCGAATCGCCTTCGACCAAATACAGCTCGTTTTTTTGCGGATTGCGCCCTTGCGCCGGCGTCAGCTTGCCGCTTAAGAGCGCCTCTTTCCCTTTCCGCTTTTTGCCGCTTCTCGCCTCTTCGCGCGCTTTACGGGCCGCTTCACGCGCCTGATAGGCCCGGATCGCTTTCTTAATGAGCATCGCGCTTACGTCCGGGTTTTCTTGCAGAAAGTACATGAGCTGCTCGGACACCACCGCATCGACGGCCGAACGCGCTTCGCTCGTTCCGAGCTTTCCTTTCGTCTGCCCTTCAAACTGAAGCAAGTGCTCTGGGATGCGCACCGAAACGACCGCGGACAATCCTTCGCGAATATCGGTTCCTTCCAAATTTTTATCTTTTTCCTTGAGCAAACCGACACGGCGGGCGTATTCGTTAAAAACGCGCGTCATCGCCGTTTTCGCACCCGCCTCATGCGTGCCGCCGTCTTTTGTGCGCACGTTGTTGACAAACGACAGCACGTTTTCCGAATAACCGTCATGAAACTGGAACGCAAACTCGACTTCAATGCCGTTTTGCTCGCCAGCAAAATACACAACCGGGTGGAGCACATCTTTCTCCTCATTCAAATAGGCCACAAACGCTTCAATCCCGTTTTCGTAATGGAACACCTCCCGCATGCCGGTCCGTTCGTCAACGAGTTCGATTTTCAACCCTTTCAGCAAAAACGCCGATTCGCGTAGCCGTTCACTCAATGTTTCATAATCGAAGACCGTCGTGCTGAAAATCGTTGGGTCCGGCTTAAATTGAATGATGGTTCCGGTTTTGTTCGTTGTGCCGATTTTCTCTAGCGTCGTCACCGGTTTGCCTCCATGCTCAAACCGCTGCCGGTAAATGAAGCCGTCGCGATGAATCGTGACGACCAGCCATTCTGATAAGGCGTTGACAACCGACGCCCCGACTCCGTGCAGGCCGCCGCTCGTTTTATAGCCGCCCTGGCCGAACTTGCCCCCGGCATGGAGCACCGTCAAAATGACCTCCGGCGTCGGCTTGCCAAGTTTATGCATCCCAACCGGCATGCCGCGCCCTTCATCAAGGACGGTGATGCTGTTGTCTTTATGTATTTGCACCAAAATGTAATTTCCATATCCGGCCAACGCTTCATCGACCGAGTTGTCGACGATTTCATAAACAAGATGATGCAACCCGCGGCTGTCGGTGCTGCCGATGTACATCCCCGGCCGCTTCCTCACCGCCTCAAGCCCTTCTAACACTTGAATGGCATCTTCGTTATAGTCATGTATCGCTTGCTTTGCCACAAGCCCACCCCTTTCTGCCAAAACAAGAACATCTGTTTCTGTTTTATTGTATCATAAAATGACCAGCTGTCCATTGTCTTTTGACACCGCTTGACAAAATCGGACAACGGCGCCTGAAAAACGAAAGGACCATCTTAGAGAAGATGGCCGTTTCGTCAATGGCGCGCTTTGCCTGTTACGGGCGTTTCGTGAGCGCGTGTTCTACTTTAATGCAGCGATCCATAATCACCGTATAGCCTTTTTCCTTTAAAAACGCGTATGCTTCTTCATTGACGACGCCAAGTTGCGCCCAAAATACGTCCGCATCGATTTGCACAAACTCGCGGGCGAGCTCCGGTAAATGTTCGGAACGGCGAAACACATCGACGATATCGACATGTCCTTCGATATCCGTCAGTTTGTCGACCGCTGGAATGCCTTCCCATTCCTCGATCATCGGATTAACCGGAATGATTTCGTATCCGGCGTCTTTCATCGCCTTCGCCACCATATACGACTCGCGCTCGGGATTGTTGGACAAGCCGACAACGGCAATCCGCTTCGCCTTGCGCAAAATGTCGCCGATTTCTTCCCGGCTTGGGTTGACAATGGGCATCGGGTTCTCTCCTTCCCTCTTTGGTTTTGCAGTACTTGTTTCGCGATCGAGAAAGAAAAATCCTTCTATGAGACAGAAAATGGTTTAGCCCTTTTTAACATTGTGCAACAAACGCTAAAACTTTCCCGAACGAAAAATCGAGTAAAGCAGCCAACCAAAAAGAAAAGCGGACACACCTAATCCGATTTCAACAGCAGGAATTTTCCATAGCAGCATCGACTGCCGTCCGAACGATGAAGCGATCATCATGCCAGCCATGACGATGCTCCACGAAAGAAGAACGATGCTAATGGACAGTCGGTTCGTAATCTGATCGAGCTTCTTTAGCAGCGTTTCCAAATCAGGCGCCGTGATTTCCAATCGAAGCTTGCCATGCCGCATCATTTTCGTCCATTCCTTTACGCTGTCCGGCAAGCGAAGCAGCCATTCACCGTAGTCGAAAATCCGTTTCCACGCCGTTTCCGCCACCCGGTCAGGCCGAAGACGGTCTTTCAACAGCTTCCGCCCAAACGGTTCGGCCACATCCATGATGCGAAACTGCGGATCAAGCATTTCCACCACCCCTTCGACCGTCAACAGCGCTTTCCCTAACAGCGTCAAATCGCTTGGGATGCGAATGCCATGGCGAAATGCCACCGAAAGCAAATCCTCGACGGCTTCCCCAAGACTGATCTCACCGAGCGGGACGCGGTAGTATTTCTCCCGCAACTCGTCAATATCATCGCGCAATTTTCCTTCATCGACTCCGTCAGGAACAATTCCTAAACCGTAAATCGCACCCAACACCCCATCCGTGTTTTGCCGCATTAAGGAGATGATGAGTGAAGAAAGATGATGTTTGACATGAGGTCGAAGGCGGCCCATCAAGCCAAAGTCAATGAAGGAAAGCGTTCCATCGTCAAGAACAAATACATTGCCAGGATGAGGGTCGCCATGAAAAAATCCATGCTCAAACATTTGTTGAAAGGTTGCTTCAGCCAAACGCTCGGCGATCGTTTTTAAGGAGTGACCGTTCGCTTTCAACCGCTCGATCTCCCCGAGTTTGATCCCTTCGACATATTCCATCGTGAGCACTGTTTTCGTCGTATAATCCCAAAACACCTTCGGGACATACACCGACGAATCGCCGGCAAACTGCCGTGCAAACCGTTCCGCATGGCGCGCCTCGACTGTATAATCCAGCTCCTGCCGTAATGAACGCGCCAGTTCATCGACAATCTCAGACAATTGGTAAGTTGCCGCCCAATCGAGACGGCGTTCCGCCAGCACGGCCAAATCTTGCAAAATTTCCAGATCCGTCTCCACCCGCGCAACGATGTGCGGGCGCTGCACTTTCACCGCCACGGCCTGTCCGGAAGGAAGAACCGCCCGGTGCACTTGTCCAAGCGAAGCGGCAGCGAGCGGCATTTCCTCAAATGAACGAAAGAGTGTTTCCAGCGAACTTCCAAACTCCGCTTCGACAATCCGGCGGACATCGGCAAACGGAAACGGCGGAACTTGGTCTTGCAGCTTTTCGAGCTCACTGATGATCGGAGCGGGAATCAAATCCGGCCGTGTGCTGGCAATTTGCCCGAGCTTCACGAACGTCGGGCCGAGCTCCTCGAGCACAAGGCGGAGCCGCTCCCCAACCGTTTTTCCTTCCTTTTTCCCTTGCTCCGCTCTCCATCGCGGCGGCAACGAAAGAAACGACGAAAAGCCGAGCTCATCGACGATCATCCCGAATCCGTGCCGAAGCAAGGAGGCGGCGATTTCGTGGTACCTTCCGATATGGCGCACCCGTTTTCCGATCATCGAGACATCTCTCCTAAGGCGGTAAAAAGCGAGCGGACAGGCCGCATCGGTTTACTGCCCGCTTTGTTCCTTTTCTTCAAGACGGCGGATTCGCTCCTCGAGCTGCCGCACGTCTTCTTTCGTCGCCAAGTCGAGTTTATCGATCACCTGCTTGATTTGCTCGCGTACAAGCCGCTGTACTTCCGCTTTCCGCGCTTCGGTTTGCTGCTTCCATTGATCGATCACTTCCTTCGATTCATCAAGCGACAACTCTCCTTTTTTGACCAACTCATCGATCAATTTTTCCGCTTGTTCTTTGCTGGCGATCGCAAGCCCAAGCCCGAACGCCAATCCTTTTTTCAAAATGCTCATCCTGTTTTCCTCCTTTCCTTCTTTCCTTTATAGTACCATTATTTGGCGGGGCATGTCGAGCAAGCGGCCAAAGAGGAAAATGCGGAAGGTGTTTTCCGTTCGAACCTAGCGTTGCATATCCCACTTCTCGATAAGGAATCCTATCGATGGGCTATCCATTCGTGCAAGGAGGGAGTTCCCATGGCAGAGGAACAACTGCACTACGGAGAAGACTATCGTTTCATACCTGCGATGTCAGCAGCGAGCGGCCTCGGAGTCAGCGTGCTGCCCGATTTGTACTGCCATACGATCCAAATCGTGAACATTTGTCTTGTCGGCCGCCCGGATGACCGCGCGTTTGTATTAGTCGACGCTGGCATGCCGGGATCAGCCGATGACATTGTTTCAGTCGTGGAAGACCGCTTTGGCAGCGGCAGCCGCCCGCAAGCCATTGTTTTAACCCACGGCCATTTTGACCACGTTGGAGCGATTGTTGAGCTTGTCAAGCATTGGAATGTCCCGGTGTATGCCCATCCGGCTGAACTGCCGTATTTGACTGGAAAGGCGAGCTATCCTGAACCTGACGCTTCCGTCGAGGGCGGCTTCATCGCCAAAATATCACCGTTTTTCCCAAATGAACCGATTCAACTGGGCGATCGCGTTCATCCGCTGCCAGAGGACGGCACTGTTCCGCACTTGCCGGAGTTCCGCTGGATCCACACACCGGGGCACACGCCAGGCCACATTTCGTTATTTCGGCCGCGCGACGCCGCTTTAATCGCCGGCGACGCGTTCGTCACCGTCCGCCAAGATTCACTGTATAAAGTGTTGACCCAACAAATCGAAATCAGCGGCCCGCCGCGCTATTATACCATCGATTGGCGCGCCGCCCGCGAGTCGGTGCGCAAGTTAGCCGCACTCTTTCCGTCAGTCGCCATCACCGGACACGGTGCTCCTGTCGCCGGCAAAGAGCTGCGTGAAGGGTTGACAAAACTCGCCCGTAATTTTGACCGTATCGCTACCCCTGATTATGGGAAGTACGTCCATTAGGCAAACGGACTATCGTTCCGTGAACGGCTTCTAGTTTTGTTTGAAGCGGAAGTTTCTCTGCTAAAACCACTTTCAAGTAAAAACCAAGGGAGGGTGTCTGAACGGGGGCACCCTTTCGTTGACATGTGAAAGTCAGAGGATTCTCCATGGAGATGGTAGAGCACATTATGCCTTTAGCGACAACGCAAAAAAGACGACAAGAATCATTCTTGTCGTCCATCATAAGTGATGGGCCTAAGTGGACTTGAACCACCGACCTCACGCTTATCAGGCGTGCGCTCTAACCAGCTGAGCTATAGGCCCGCTTATAAGAAATAAAAATGGAGGGGGACGGATTCGAACCGCCGAACCCAAAGGGAGCGGATTTACAGTCCGCCGCGTTTAGCCACTTCGCTACCCCTCCGTAATCGTGATGCCGACTGCAGGACTCGAACCCGCAACCTACTGATTACGATTCAGTTGCTCTACCAATTGAGCTAAGTCGGCATAAAATAAATGCAAGAAGGTGGCTTATTGTTGTGATCTGTGCCTCTTCCTCTACAAGCTGTTTCGAGGAAGCAGGATGCGTCGAGGCAACTCGAAGCCGACTCGACGAAGCAGCTGCTCGTCTCTACCAATTGAGCTAAGTCGGCATGATAGAAGTAGACCGTGACTCCTTGGCTTCTGTTGTGTCCCTTCCTCTCCCAGCCAATTCGAAGACGCTGGATGCGTCGGGACAACTCGAAGCAAATTCGACGATGCAGATGCTCGTCTCTACCAATTGAGCTAAGTCAATATTTATGGCGGAGGAGGAGGGATTCGAACCCCCGCGGGCTGTGACACCCCTATCGGTTTTCGAAACCGACCCCTTCAGCCAGACTTGGGTACTCCTCCATAGCTGTTTGGAGCGATGCGGTCGAGAGGACTTGAACCTCCACGGGGTTGCCCCCACTAGGCCCTCAACCTAGCGCGTCTGCCATTCCGCCACGACCGCATACAATGGAGCGTAGGGGATTTGAACCCCTGACCTCTTCGCTGCCAGCGAAGCGTTCTCCCCCTGAACTAACGCCCCATGATGGTGGAGTATACTGGGATCGAACCAGTGACCCCCACGCTGTCAACGTGGTGCTCTCCCGCTGAGCTAATACTCCACGATATTGCCTAGCAGCGACCTACTCTTGCAGGGGCGCTGGCCCCAACTACCATCGGCGCTGGAGGGCTTAACTTCCGTGTTCGGGATGGGAACGGGTGTTTCCCCTCCGCTATCACCACTAGGCAATGGCGACGATTTCTATTATAAAGCAATCCAAAACTTTGTCAAGTTTTTTTGTATCTTTATATTTCAGTTCCTTCAGAATCGGAACGACAATGTAAAATTTACTATAAAAAAATGAAAGAGTCAACCCTCTTTTTCATTTTTTTCGATCTTCACTGTCCCTTTCTCTAAAGTTCTTGTCATCCCCTTCTTTATACGCGTATAATAAAGAAGAAGGAACGTACAATAAAGCAGGGAATTGGCGGCCACCAATGCCCTGTCCATACACAGCCGCTGCAAGAAGCGTAGTGGCCCAAGCCTCGGGCATCGTAACCTACCCTCGCCTCGGCCTAGCAGGGTGGGTTACTTTTTGTCTTTGGATACGGCGATCACCGCGACGATGAGTGACGCAAACGCAATCATGAGCGTCAGCGCATCAGCGATCGCCATCATCAGCACCACCCCCTTTCGTTCAGGGAGTGGCCACTGCCCACCCTGCATTTGGCTGTGCATGTTTCATTATACCATCAAATCAATCAAATACGAATATACATTCGCATCCTCGTTGAAAATTAGGAATGTTTCCCTATCCATGGAGGAAACGCCTCTTTTCTCGCTGCTTCCACAGCAGCTCCTATAACCGCTGAAACTCCGGCGTTTTCATCAGACATTCGAAAAACTGTTGTTTCGCTTGTCGATATTCTTTTCAACACAAACCCGTTCTGCCCCTTCTCCGTATGAAATTCATTTGTATAAAATCCGCGTTTTTCCGAATAATGACCATAGACAAATCTCGCTGTTCCAAGGAGGAAAAAAGGTGGAACAAGCAAGGCAAACCCGCATTCATGGTCTGTTGTTGCTGATCGTTGCTGCTGTATTCGTTTGGTCGGCCATTCACCCAGCCAGCTACGCAATGGGATATGGTATGCACATTGATTGGGACACTGATTGCCCTATGGCTGCTCTCGAGGTGGCACGACCGGCAGCTTGCGCGGTTGAATGAGCACTAAATCAAGAAAACAGCGGTTCCCCCTTTCAAAAGGGAGCCGCTGTTTTTATTTCACCTTGTACAAGTAAATCGTCCACGCCGACTCATCGGACGTGAATACACGGTCCAACACGAGTCCATTTTCCGCCGCGTTATCGATCGGAACCGCCGAGAAAATATAGCGGCCGCCCATTTTTTTCAACTGTTCTGTATTCAGCTGCAAGTTCTTCAGCCGCTTTTTCGAATGTTTTGTGAACATGTACCGTTTCCCAAGTTCCGCTGTAAAAATATAGCATCGGCCGCCCCATTCGTCAAAATATGTGCGGATCGTTTTGCTTTTTTCCAGTTCACGTTCAATGATTTTGCGGAACTCGTATTTATATGACAGCGGATAAAAGTTGTTGTACGTATCGAGCGTATAAAACCCGTTGTATTGCGCGATGGCGGGGTGAATGCCGATGCTGACGACGCGGTAATCGGCTACGGGAAGCCCGATGTATTCTTTGATTTCTTGGAACTGTTTTTCCGCGTAAAATTGCTTCACCGTCGGCTCGTAGCGGAAGACGATTTCTTCGTTAATCAAAAACACGAAGATCACTTGAGCCGCTAGCAGCCGCTTCGCCCACCTTCTCCCGTTTTCGCTATATTGCCACATGATTTTCAACGCCAGCGCAAACTGCACATAAATGATCATCGGGCGCAAAAAATGAAAGCGGGCAAAGTTAAACGTGTCTAAAAAATGGAACCGCTCCGTAAGCGGCAGCCACCCTTTATAAAACCAAAAGGCATACCACGCCGACAGGACGAAATTCAGTCCGAATAGGAAAAGGAATAGCCGTTCTTGCTTCCACCGTTTTTTCACGAAAACGAGATGCAACGCCACCAAACAGCTTGGCAAAATAAAAAACGTATGCTCGGTCATGACATGATGGTGCCCGAGGAGAAAGTTTTTCCACGTCAAGCGGACGCAATGCCAAAACGTCAGGCGGGCATGGAAGTACTCATCCCGGCTTGTCGGCTCGTCTTCCCATAAAAACGAGTAGACAAGCCGGTACTCGACAAGCAAATACAACAGCGTCATGTAAGCGATGGAAGTCAAAAAGCGGATGTTCCACCCCTTACCGCGCAGCACATCAGCGAGCCAGAGAACACCCATGGCGGCAAGAAAGAAAAAGAACCCGAGCACAAAATTGGAATAAAACGGGAGAAGCGTAAGCGCGGCGTAATGCTTCCACTTCCCCTCGCCTTTTCGGATGCTCAAAAACGCCCAAAGCGCAAGCGGCATGCCCATCGTGCTTAACATCCCCGACGGCCAAAACAGTGTCAGCGCAAATGCGAGCGCCACGCCGATGCGGACGGCCATCCAGCGTGGATCAGTTAAAAAATGCGTCTTTAACAGCAAATACATACCCAAAAACGCCACAACCCTTGTGATCGTTTGGCTGAGCGCATACGCAGTCATCGTCGGAAATAACGCGTGCAGCCAGACGATGCCGGTCAGCTCCGAGCCGAAGGCGTTTCTTGACAACTGGCCGTTAGCAATTTGCGGAATGTTCGCGTCAAGCGGCCCGGTGATTTTTCCACTTTCGGAGAGCACCTTATACCAAGCGATATTGGAATCCAAATTATCGTGGACGCGAATATGGGCGTTCTCGCCAAGGAGAAAGAGCGGGGACACGTAAAGGGCGATGAGGCAAAGTGCCAAAAGGAAAAGCCATCGTTCTCTTTGTTCGGCCATCGGCATCACGCTCCCGCCATAGCTGTTCTTGGCCATGAAATCCCTATTGAATACGATGTGCAATAAGAAGAAAATTATTCCATTCTTACATGACTGTCCTCAATATTGTGATGCATTAAAACCATAGCCAAGTTGCACACGCTTTATTTTCCCCTTATCATGGTATACGTAAACGAATACATAGAAAGGGGAGCACACCATGCCGAAACAACTCCCTCCCGGCCAATTCGAAACGGAAAAATGGCCGATTTTGCATGAAGGCGATGTGTACGAATTCGATGAAGCGGCTTGGAATTTCCGATTGTTCGGCAATGTGAAAGAAGAAGTGACGCTGTCGTATCAGGAAGTGATGCGGCTGCCGAAGACGATTTCGACCGTGGATATGCACTGCGTGACGACGTGGTCGAAATTTGATACGACGTTTGAAGGCATCGCTTTCCGCGAGTTTTTGCGCTTCGTCGATCTCGATCCCGACGTGAAATATGTGAAAATTTACGGCTACTTAAACGGCGACCGGTTCGGCTATTCGGCAAACTTGCCGCTTGACGCGCTGATGGGCGACGATGCCTTGTTTGTTTATCGATGGAAAGACAAGCATCACGACTGGCAGGACATCTCGCCGAAGCACGGCTATCCGCTCCGGTTCATCCCGCCGGCGACATTTTATTTATGGAAAGGGGCGAAATGGGCGTCCGGCATCCGCTTTATGAAAGAAGATGAGCCGGGCTATTGGGAGGAGCGCGGCTATTCGATGACCGCCAATCCGTTTAAAGAAGAACGGTTTGCCGAGTGGGTGCCGCGGATTCGCTTTTGACAAACGCAAAAAAGCGAGGGAAAAACCCTCGCTTTTTGTTCCTCAAGCGGCTTGGCGAGATGCCGCCTGTTTGTCAAGCCAAGCACGAAGACGCCAAAAGAGAAGCTGAAATACGATGGCCACCATCGCTCCTTTGACGGCGTTAAACGGCAAAATCGCCGATACCACCAACGCCTTCGCTTCCGGTGCGCTCATCTGCGGAGCGCCGAGGAAAAGCGTATACGCCGGCAGAAAGACGTAGTAGTTGAGCACGCTCATGACGAGCGCCATCGTCACTGTTCCCGCCGCCAACCCCAGCAGCAAGCCTTTTTTCGATGCGGCTTTCCGATAAATATAGGAAACCGGCAAAAGGAACGCCACCCCGGCAGTGAAGTTGGCGATCTGGCCGACCGGAACGCCGGTCGCACTGCCGACGAACACGTAGTTCAGCACGTTTTTCAATAGTTCGATCGCCACGCCGGCGAGCGGGCCGTACAACAAGGCGGCGATGAGCGCCGGGATGTCGCTGAAGTCAACAAGCAAAAAGTTCGGAAACGGCGGCAGCGGAAAGTTGAGCATCATCAGCACATGCGCCATGGCGCCCAACACTCCGATGCCGACAAAGGCGCGGATGGAAATACGTTTCATCCTATTTCGCGCAGGAGACTCCCACTTCAACGACCAAAGGGAGTAAGTGGGAGAGGAATGCGCGTTCCCCCCTTTCTTTTGTGTATGATAGAATAAAGGCGTGGAGAAAACCGTTCAATAAAGGCACTCCAATCACGGCTACTCGATGTATGGAATTGGTTACAGGAAACGTTGTAACCGTAAAACATCGAGCGTAGGTCCGT
Source organism: Geobacillus sp. FSL K6-0789 (assembly GCF_038593135.1). NCBI lineage: Bacteria > Bacillati > Bacillota > Bacilli > Caryophanales > Anoxybacillaceae > Geobacillus > Geobacillus sp. FSL K6-0789. The sequence goes on along the minus strand of NZ_CP151966.1, from coordinate 1,719,944 downwards.
CTGTTGTGTGTGGAAGCCAAGTACTGCCAACAGACACACCGAGAGAATCGGTAACGATGCAGGCATGACCTGCGTCGTTGGGTAGTCGTCAACCTGCCCCCTGATGCAACCCCAAGTCAAGGAAGGAGGACGAAGTCCGTTTGCACTTCTGGGGAGTTGCAAGCCCCCACTTCAAGCGTTAGCGAAGTGGGGGTAGTTGACGCTTGTTCTCCTCCCCTTCTCGTGATTCATCCTCACAAGAAGAAGGCTGCCGCTGCGAGCGCCAACAAAAACTCCCTTAAACCGAACAAGGCTTAAGGGAGAAAAAGGGTGTGCGCAACTAGACGTTCGCATGCGCCAAAACGAACGCCGGCAAACCTTCATCTTCTCCCATCCAGACTATACTGTCGGCTCCGGACTTGCACCGGATCCTGCCTTGCGGCTCGCGGGCTGAGAGGCGAAGCGCCTCATCACCGCCGGTCGGGAATTTCACCCTGCCCCGAAGATGAATCGTTTTTCATTTTTAATTATTCTGATGAGTTTAGCATACAATACTGTTTTCAATTTGTCTATGTTTTTTGCTCACAGCTTGATTATTCCCGCATCGAAAGAGAATCTCCCGGTTCAAGCACCGGTGGGGCGACTTGAACCAAATCGGCGTATTTCAATCCCGTCCCCGTGTTGAGCACGACGACCGTCTCCCCGTCGCGAATCCAGCCGCTCTCGCGCAATTTTCGGACCGCCGCAAACGCCGCCGCTCCTTCCGGGCAAACGAACGCCCCTTCGAGCTCCGCCACCGTCCGCTTCTCGGCCAAAATCGCCTCATCGCCAATGGTTTGACGCCCAATTCCTTCGCTTTCGAAATCCCAACCGCCTCGCCGGCCGCGGAAAACTCGTGCGCCGCATGGCGCTCCCTCTTTCCCTGTTGGAGATCGCATATGATAAAATAAACACGGAACCGCTCCGCTGCATTGGAGAAGCGATTCACGCATTCACCCAACACTCATACATAAAAAGGAGATGAACAAATGAAACAAGAATTGATCGAACGCTTCATCCGCTACGCCAAAGTGAATACCCAGTCCGATCCAGAAAGCAGCACATGCCCGTCGACTCAAGGGCAATGGGAGCTGGCGAGAATGCTCGTCGAAGAGCTGAAGTCGATCGGCATGGAAGACGTCACAGTCGACGAAAACGGCTACGTCATGGCGACGCTGCCGGCCAATACGGACAAAAACGTGCCCGTGATCGGCTTTTTGGCTCATATGGACACCGCTCCGGAGTTTACGGGAGCCAACGTCAACCCGCAAATCATCGAACAGTACGACGGTGGCGACATCGTGTTGAACAAAGAACAAGGCATCATCTTGTCGCCAAACGATTTCCCGGAGCTCGCCGGCTACAAAGGGCATACACTGATTACAACCGATGGGACGACGCTGCTTGGCGCCGATGATAAAGCCGGAATCGCCGAAATTATGACCGCGATGAACTATCTCATCCAACACCCGGAGATCAAGCACGGCAAAGTGCGCGTCGCCTTTACCCCGGATGAGGAAATCGGCCGCGGACCGCACAAATTTGACGTTGCCAAATTCGGCGCCCAATTTGCCTATACGGTCGACGGCGGGCCGCTTGGCGAATTGGAATACGAAAGCTTTAACGCCGCGGAAGCAAAAATGACGATCAAAGGAAAAAACGTCCACCCAGGCACGGCAAAAGGAAAAATGATCAACTCAATCAAAATCGCCATGGAGTTCCAACAGCAACTGCCAGCCGATGAGTCGCCGGAACATACCGAAGGATACGAAGGGTTTTACCATTTGCTTTCATTCCAAGGGAGTGTAGAGGAGACGAAACTTCACTACATTATCCGCGACTTCGACCGTGAACAGTTCGAGGCTCGCAAAGCGAAAATGAACGAGATCGCCGCTTCGCTTGCACAAAAATATGGAAACGACCGAATCACACTCGAAATCAACGACCAATATTACAACATGCGCGAAAAAATCGAGCCGGTGCGCCACATTGTGGACATCGCCCACGAAGCGATGACGAACTTGGGCATTGAACCGAAAGTGAAACCGATCCGCGGCGGCACAGACGGGTCGCAGCTCTCCTACATGGGGCTGCCGACGCCGAACCTTTTTGCCGGCGGCGAAAACTTCCACGGCCGCTACGAATACATTTCCGCCGATACAATGGTGAAATCGGCCGAAGTGATCGTGGAGATCATCAAGCTGTTCGAGCAAAAAGCATCTTGATCTACGGAAAACCTTTCTTGAACGATCTTTTTTCGATCGTCCAAGCACAAGCGGCTGCAAGCCCGCCCGTTAGGAGTAAAGAAAAGGTGTCCCGAGTCTTTTGGGGACACCTCCGCCTCCCGCTGTTTCAAATAGGCAGCCAAATAATCAGCCCGTCCGAACGCGAAGAAAAGCGGGACGGCAAGGCGTCTATCCAAACGACTGATCGCCGTTATTCGTTCGAACACAAAAAAGGTGTTCCGCCAACGATCGGAACACCTTTTTCATCGTTTTGCCATTCCGTGCTATGCCACGCGAAACAAACATGAACGCCACGTTCTTTTCTTTGGTTAGATCGTCTCCTTCCCGCGCACGCCGTTGATCGAATAGCTCGCTGTAATGGCGGCATTTAACGAATGGGAAACGGAACAATATTTTTCTTTTGACAACCGAATGGCACGGGCGACTTTGTCTTCCGGCAAGTCGCCTTCGAGCGCATAATGAATATGAATGTCGGTAAACCGCTTCGGGTGGTCATCGGCGCGCGTTCCTTCGACTTCCATCGAAAACGCGCGGACGTCAAGCCGCATTTTCCGCAAGATCAAAACGATGTCAATGCCGGTGCAGCCGGCCAAGGCGTGAAGCAACAGTTCCATCGGCCGGGCGCCGGAATCGTTGCCGCCAACGTCTTTCGCGGCGTCGATCGGAATGGTGACGCCGGAAGCGCTTTGGCCGCTGAATGACATGTTTCCGTTCCACGTGACGGTCGTTTTCATCACAGCCGCTCCTCTCTTCTCTGCGTTTGTTGCGGGACGAATGAACTCGTCCGTCCCTGCCTGCTTTTCAGTTTACCGGTTATCATGTGGAAATGCAAAACAACCGCTTTTCTTCATTTCCAGTCTACCGTTTTAACCGGCGCATGATAAAATAGAAACATGCACAAACTTGTTGAGTAAAGGGTGTTTGATTCGATGACCGCACTCATTTTGCTTCTTGCTTATCTTCTCGGCTCGATTCCGTTTGGCCTTCTTGTCGGGAAAATCGGCTACGGGATCGACATCCGCGAACATGGAAGCGGCAATCTCGGGGGAACGAACACGTTCCGCGTGCTTGGGGCGAAAGCGGGCACGATCGTCATTGTCGGGGATATGTTGAAAGGAACGCTGGCGGCGAGCTTGCCGATGTTTTTTTCCGTCCCCGTGCATCCGCTTTTGGCCGGAGCGGTGGCAGTCGTCGGCCATATGTATCCGGTGTTCGCCAAGTTCCGCGGTGGCAAGGCGGTGGCGACATCGGGCGGGGTGATGCTGTTTTATTCGCCGTTGTTCTTTTTGTCGCTCATCGCCGTGTTTCTTGTCGTCTTGGCTGTTTCACGCTACGTCTCGCTGTCATCGATGGCCGCGGCGCTGTACGCGGTCGTGTACACCGTCTTTTTCACGGACGACATTCCATTGAAGGTGGCAGTGTTGTTGCTGGCTTCGTTTATCTTTTATCGTCATCGCGCCAACATCAAGCGCATCTTGAACAAAACGGAGCCAAAAGTGAAATGGCCAGGCAAAGCCTCATGACAACGGACGGAGAAAGGAGATTTGCTGCGTTGAGATTGCCGGAAGCATTTGTCGCGAAAATGAAGAAGCTGCTTGATGAAGAAGCAGACGAGTTTTTCGCTGTGTATGAAAACGAAAAAATCAACGGCTTGCGCGTCAATCCGTTGAAAACCGACCCGGGCGCATGGGTCAAAACGGCGCCCTTTTCCCTTTCCCCGGTGCCGTTTTGCCCGACCGGGTTTTATTATGAACCGGACGAACAGCCGGGAAAGCATCCGTACCATGCGGCCGGCCTGTATTACATTCAAGAACCGAGCGCGATGGCGGCCGCCGAGGCGCTGCAGCCTGAGCCGGGGGATACGGTGCTTGACTTGTGCGCCGCCCCTGGCGGGAAAACGACCCAGCTTGGCGCGATGATGAAAAACAGAGGGCTGCTTGTCGCCAACGAAATCCACCCGAAACGGGTCAAAGCGCTTGCAGAGAACGTCGAACGGTTCGGCTTGACGAACACCGTCGTCGTCAATGAAGCTCCCGAAACGCTTGCCGAGCGGTTTCCCGGCTTTTTTGACAAAATTTTAGTGGACGCTCCGTGCTCGGGGGAGGGCATGTTCCGGAAAGAAGAAGAGGCCGCCTCGTTTTGGAGTCCGGCCTATGTGGAAGAATGCGCGGCAAGGCAGCGGCGCATTTTAGAAAGCGCCTATGCGATGCTGAAAGAAGGCGGCATTCTTGTCTATTCAACATGCACGTTCTCTCCGGAGGAAAACGAGCAAACGATGGAATGGCTGCTCGAGACGTACGATGATTTGCGGTTGCTGCCGATTGCGAAAATCGGTGGCATCGAGCCGGGACGGCCGGAATGGACGAAAACCAATCGATCCGATCTCGTCCACGCCGCCCGCCTTTGGCCGCATCGCCTCAAAGGGGAAGGACATTTTGTCGCCAAGCTGCAAAAACAGCGGCCGACTCCACCTTGGAGCGGGCGGTGGGCGAAAGCGAACGCGCCAAAAGCGGCCGTCCGATTGTACCGCCAATTTGAACAGCAATCGTTGCAAACCGTGCAGCACGGAACAATCCTCTCGTTTGGCAGCCATTTGGCCATGCTCCCGGACCGATGCCCGGATTTGTCCGGCTTGAAAGTGGTGCGCGCTGGCCTTCATCTTGGCGAGGCCAAAAAGGAGCGGTTTGAGCCGAACCATGCCCTTGCCTTGGCGCTGCGGACAGAGGAAGCGAAACATGTGCTTGACCTATCGAGCGCAAGCCGCGAAATCGTCCAATATTGGCGCGGCGAGACGCTTTCCACTGGCGGCGACCGCGGCTGGCTGCTTGTGACGGTCGACGGGTTTCCATTCGGCTGGGGAAAAGAAGTCAAAGGGACGGTGAAAAACTTTTATCCGAAAGGGCTGCGCCTGATCTAACGGCGGGGCCGCACGAGGCTGGAACGGCCAAAAAAAGGTGTCTCATTGCCTTTGAGACACCCTTTTTCTTCCAAATAGACGCCGACAAGATTCACGATGTTGCACGGAAACGTTGACGTCAACGTTTTTACCGCGGACGGTTTGTCGGGATCGTTAAGGTAAATACGATTTCATCGGCCGCCAAATCGATTTTTTTCGCCGCTACTTGATACCCGTTGCCAAAACGAATCTCATGGAGCGCCACATAAATGCGGGCCCGTCCCGGATCGATGATGACTTCATCCGGCAGCGGCGCATGCTTTTGCAAGTAGCGAAGCACGTACGTCACCGGCAGCTTCCAGTCGCCGAGCGAAATGACCGGTTCGACAAGTTCGACGTTCCCGCCTTTCACGACTTTCGGCACAAACGAGACGACGAGCTCGACGTTGCGCCCAAAGATCGGAATTTCACTCGAGACGTAAACGCGGTCGGCGAGCCAAACGTCATAGCGAAGCGGATGGTCTTTCGTTTTTTCCGCCAAATAATCGTTAATGACAGCGTTCAAGTGCGCTTTTTTGGAGTACACCGTAAACGAAGCCCCTTCCACATCCAGGCGCTCCGGCCGTTTCACCGGCGGAGACGGCTGCAGCAGCCAAACAGCGGCAAGAATGAGCACAACAGCATTCACAGCCGCCAAAACGAAAAACGATCGTTTCCAATTCATTCCAACATACTCCTTATGCTGCTTCATTTCGTTTCCATCAGTTCGCCCACCACTCTTTTCGCGCATCGAGCGACTCATACACCCGCACTGCCATTTGCGCATATCCCTCGGCGTTCGGGTGAAATTCATCGCGGTGAAGCAAATCATCGCGGTTGGCAAACATGTCTTGAATATCCACAAAGATCGTGCGCGGATAGCGGGAAACCACTGCTTGGCTTGTGCGGTTCCATTCGGCGATGACATCATCGATTTCCGGGATGTTCGGCAACGTGGCGGAAAACGGATTGTACAAGCCGATCAGGACAACGACCGCATCCGGGTTGATCGTGCGCAACAACATCAACAAATGATCGAGCCGCTCGGCAAATCGTTGGCTCTCGTTCGCAAACCGCTCGTATGATAAGTCAAAAAAATGAGCGCGGACGACATTCATCACGTCATTGCCGCCGATCGTGATCATGACGATATGAGCCCGCTCAAGCTCCGCCTGATGGGCGCGAATAACCGGTTCAAGTTCGGTGATGCGCCGGCCGCGCTTTCCGGCATTCGTGACGGTCACCGTCCGCACCCCATCCTCCGCCGCCAAAAGCGGGACAAGGCGGCCGACATAGCCGCCTTTCCTTTCACCGTCTCCGACTCCTTCGGTCAATGAATCGCCTAACGCGACGAGGTGAATGTCTTTCGGCAACGGCTTTGCTTCCGTCTGCTTGACGGCGGCTTCATGCGGGCGCTCCGGCTTTCCGCCCGCCGAAAGCGCCACGCATCCGGCGAGCAGCCAGCAGCACAACAACCATCCCCACCGTCTCATTGTTTGACACCTGCCTTTTGCTGCAACAAGGGGAAAGACGAAAAGAAGGCAAAAAGGCGGTAGCCGTTTTTGCCTCATTGCGACGACTGCACGATTTTGATATGCTCTAAAATTGTTTCGTATGGCACATCTTGCACGCCGCTGTACGTCTGAACCACTTTTCCGTCTGGTCCGACCAAATAAAAACTGGTGCCATGCACGACTTGGTCGTCATTGGCCGGCTTTTGCACGATCATTTTAAAGCTTTTTTGCGCCAACTCGCTGATCTCGGCCGGGCTGTATCCAGTCAGCAAATGCCAGTTTGCTAGATCATCTGTAAATTGCTTCGCATAAGCCGCAAGTTTTTCCGGCGTGTCAACTTCCGGGTCGACACTGAACGAAACAAATTCAACATCGAGCCCCTTTTCTTCCGCCTTCTCTTTCAGTTTGGCCATGTGGGCGGTCATCGGCGGACACACCGTTTCGCAATTGGTAAAAATAAAATCGGCGACCCACACTTTTCCTTTCAGATCGCGAAGTCCAAACGGCTTGCCGGTCTGATCGACAAACGTAAAGTCAGCGACCGGCCAGTTTTTGGCATCCGGAATTGTTTTTCCGCACGCCGCCAGCAAAAGAACAACGAGAAAAAGTGCGATTCGTTTCCACATCGATAGGTCCTTCCTTTTCGGCCAAAATATGTTGATGCCGCCAATAACGGCGTTTATTCATCAAGCGGCGCTTCCTCGGCGTAGTACATGAGCGCCAGCGCCCCGGGACCGGTGTGAATGGAAATGACCGGCGTTGTTTCAACGATGTCAATCGGCGAATAGCCGATGATGTCTGTCACCGCTTCCTTGAGCCGCTCCGCCCACCGAGGAGCATCGGCATGGGCAATGGCGACCGCGCGCACCGGCGCTTCCGCCTTCTCCTCAACCAACCGGCCCGCTAAATCGGCGATGGCTTGCGAAAAGCTGCGCACGTTCGACACCGGTGTATACAGCCCGTCAACAAGCGCAGCGATCGGCTTGATGCGCAGCAACGAGCCGACGAGCGCTTTGCCGCGGCCTATGCGGCCGCCTTTCACCAAATGCTCAAGCGTATCAAGCACAACATACAGCCGCGTGCAACGGCGTATTTCGTCAAGCCGCCGGATGATATCGGCGACGCTTCTGCCCGCCTTGGCCAAACGTGCTGCTTCGAGCACTTGAAACCCCAACGCACAGGAAATAAATTGTGAATCCACGACGGTGACCGCTGCCTCTGTCAAAGCGGCCGCATGCTCAGCCGAACGGACCGTGCCGCTCAGCTCGCCGGCCATATGGATCGATATGATCTCGCTTCCGTCCGCCCCGAGCCGGTCATAGACAGCTAGAAACTCACCGATCGACGGTTGCGAGCTTTTCGGCAGTTCACGCGCTGCCTTCATCTTCGCCATAAACTGCCCTGGTGTGATCGTCACCCGGTCGATAAACGCCTCCCCATCCACTGTCAAATGAAGCGGAACGACTTCAACGCCGTGCTCGGCAAGCACCGCCGCCGGCACATCGACCGTTGAGTCAGTTACAATTTTGATTGATTTCATTCGTTCACTCCTAATACTGATGATCTCGTTTCCATTATATAATGAAACCGGCGAAAATCCCACCAAAAAAAAAGTTGTTTTGCCGCCAAGGGCAAAACAACAACAGTCATGCATTATGCTTTAACGCCGTTTCTTTAAAGATCTGTTCATATACAGGCCATTTCAGCACTTTCTTCAAATGTTCGCGGAACGAATACACAGAACGGCTCGTTCTCGATCGGTACACCTTTGCAATAAACGCCTCCAAGCGCAGTTGGATCATGAATCGGTATGTGTTCTCTTCCTCCAATACTGGGATTTCGATAATCTTGACCTTCTGCCCATACACGTTTTGAAACTCGAGGCTTTTGAATAGCAAAATATCAATCCTCTTTTTCACCGATTTACTTTTATTATACACCAATCCGGTGAAAAAGTTTGTCGAAATGCGGCGAATTTGTTCCGACTTTTTTCGTCAAATCAATAGATGGAACAAGTTCGGGTCTTTGTTGACCTCTTGGAACGGGAAACCTTTTTTCTTCATCCGCTCGATGAGCGGTGCGTAGTCTTCGCGCCGTTTCAGCTCGATGCCCACAAGCGCCGGTCCGCTTTCTTTGTTGTTTTTCTTCGTGTATTCAAACCGGGTGATGTCATCCGTCGGCCCAAGCACTTCATCCAAAAACTCGCGCAGCGCCCCGGCCCGCTGCGGGAAGTTGACGATGAAATAGTGCTGCAGCCCTTCGTAAATCATCGAGCGCTCTTTGATTTCCTGCATCCGGTCGATGTCGTTGTTGCCGCCGCTCACCACGCAAACGACCGTCTTGCCTCGGATTTGTTCCTTGTAAAACTCGAGCGCGGCGATCGGCAGCGCCCCAGCCGGCTCGGCGACGATGGCGTTTTCGTTGTACAGCTCCAAAATCGTCGTGCACACTTTCCCTTCTGGAACGACGACGATGTCATCAAGCACTCCGCGGCATAAGGCGAACGTTTTTTCCCCGACCGTTTTGACGGCGGCGCCGTCCACGAACTTGTCAATCTCCTCAAGCGTGACGACACGTCCATGCTCGAGCGCCGTTTTCATCGATGGGGCGCCGGCCGGTTCGACGCCAATCACTTTAGTGAACGGGGAAATGCTTTTCACATACGTCCCCAGCCCAGCCATCAATCCGCCGCCCCCGATGCTGGCAAACAAAAAGTCAATCGGCTCATCGCAGTCGTTGAGCACCTCGACGCCAATCGTCCCCTGTCCGGCGATGACGTATTCGTCATCAAACGGATGGATGAACGTCCGCCCTTCCGCCTCGGCGCACTTCACCGCTTCGTTGTAGGAATCGTCAAACGTGTCGCCGACAAGCACGATCTCAACCATGTCTTTGCCAAACAGCTGCACTTGCGACACTTTTTGCCGCGGCGTCGTCGCCGGCATATAAATTTTCCCATGCACGCCAAGCGCTCGGCATGAATAGGCCACCCCTTGGGCATGGTTGCCGGCACTGGCGCATACCACCCCGTTTCTCCGCTCCTCATCCGTTAAATGCTTCATCCTGTTGTACGCCCCGCGCAGCTTAAACGAACGCACGACTTGCAAATCCTCGCGCTTTAAGTAGACATTGCATTCGTAGCGCTCGGATAACAGCGGATTTTTTTGCAGCGGCGTATGGAACACAACATCCTTCAACGTATGATACGCGATCAAAATGTCCTCGACGTATACTGCCCCTTGCTTTCGTTTCAGCTGTTGTTCCATGTTCTCGTTCCCTTTCTTTTCTAAGTTGTCTTTGATTTGTAGATTATATCACAAATTCGTAAAAAGAAAAGGGAATTTTCGAAAAGTTTTTGAGTGAAGAGGGGCTGGCTCACGATCATCGCGATAATCCCGCTTTACCGGACGCTTCCGAGGTCCTAGCTTGACGTCATCGGATGAGCTTCTAGAAACCTCTTCCACTCGGCCAATACAGGCATAGCGAACGGCTCGTTCATGCGCAAGCGGACCGAAAAAACGACCGGCGCTATGTCCGGTCGTCCTCTTTTTTAAACTCTTCTTCCTCGGCAAATTCCGTTGCCCATCTTCCTTCATCATACCAGCGGTGCTCTTCTTCCCTCCTTGCCTCTTCGAGAACATGGCTTTCCATATACAAGTGGAAAAACGCTTCAACCGCCCCGATCGCCAAGGCGCTGAAAAATGCGCCGTATGCCACGTTGACGGACGGGGCAATGAGGGCAAAGCTGGACGGCCAAATCAACAAAAAGGAAAGCGGCACGTCAAGTGCGGCAGCAACAAAATGGCCGACGCGCGGCAAGATGAACACATCGCCGATGACGTAAGACACGAGCGCCGTGATGACCGTCATGAGCGAAATCAACGAAAGCGGGACGTTGAAGATCGTAAACATGGAAAATAAGACGACGCTCCAAGCGGCGAGCTTGACGATAAAAGGAACGATATGCTTCATTTGTCTTCCTCCATTTCCATTGTTGGGTCTTACTTGTTATCGTTCCTTGTTCGCCCCGCTTCTATGCAAAAAGACGCGCCCAGCCAAAAGCTAAGCGCGCCCTGTTTTTCGCTCATAAATGAGAAAGGCGTGATCGTATCGGTTTTTTTCATCGATCGTTCCTTGCGTATATGAAACGATCTCCCACTCTTGCTCGGAAATCGGCGGATAAAACGTATCGCCAGGGAACGAGGCGAAAATTTTCGTCACATACAGTCGGTCGGCAAGCGGCATCGTCGCCTGAAACAGTTCCGCTCCTCCGATGATAAACACCTCTTCATCGTTGCGGCCGGCGGCCCACTGTTTCACCTCGTCGAGCGAGTGAAGCACAAGGCAGCCTTCCGGGCGAAACGAACGGTTGCGCGTGACGACGATGTTTTCCCGGCCGGGAAGCGGCCGGCCGATCGCCTCAAACGTTTTTCGCCCCATCACGATGGCATGCCCCATCGTCACCCGTTTGAAATACGCCAAATCAGCCGGCAAATGCCAAGGCAAACCGTTGTCTTTGCCGATCACCCGGTTTTCATCCATCGCCACAATGTGCGACATCATCGCGCTCTCCCCTTCACACCGCCACCGGCGCTTTAATCGCCGGATGCGGATCGTAGCCGACGATTTCAAAGTCGTCGTATTCATAGTCAAAGATAGACGGCGGCTTCCGTTTGATCACGAGCTTCGGCAGCGGGCGCGGCTCGCGCGTCAGCTGCAGTTTCGCTTGTTCCAGATGATTTTTGTACAAATGGACGTCGCCGCCGGTGAAAATGAGTTCGCCGACATCGAGGTCGCACTGCTGGGCGATCATATGCGTCAACAACGCGTAGCTCGCGATGTTAAACGGCAACCCTAAAAACGTATCAACGGAGCGCTGCTGCCACATGCATGACAACCGGCCGTTGGCGACGTAAAACTGGAAGGCGTAATGGCACGGCGGCAGCTTCATCTCGTCCAATTCCGCTACATTCCAAGCGCTCACCAGCAGTCGGCGTGAATGCGGATTTCGTTTGATCTCTTCGACAACCCATGCGATCTGGTCGATGGTTTTCCCGTCTGCTCCCTTCCACGAGCGCCATTGCGCGCCGTAAATCGGGCCGAGATCGCCGTTTTCGTCCGCCCACTCGTCCCAAATCGTCACGCCATTCTCCTGCAAATAGCGGACGTTCGTATCGCCTTTTAAAAACCAAAGCAGTTCATAAATGATGGAGCGGATATGCAATTTTTTCGTTGTCACGAGCGGAAATCCATCTTGTAAGTTGAAGCGGAGCTGGCGGCCGAACACCGACAGCGTGCCGACGCCCGTTCGGTCTTCTTTTTCGACGCCGTTTTCCAAAATATCCTCCAAAAGCTGTAAATATTGCCGCAATGTCCTCACCTCACGCTCTATCATACCATAAAGCAACGCATGGTGAACCACTTGTCCGTGAACTACCCCCACTTAATTTTCTAGCGAAAATTTGAAGTGGGGGCTTCCAAAGAAGTTTGACTGCTTCAAGCAATCCTTATTCTTTGAGGCGTGTCCACTTCGCCGCTAGAGCATAAGACACTCAGGTCTACAGCTTTACTTTTCTTTAAGATGTTTAATGCGCCATTGACATCAGCATTCATTAGTTTGCCAGACTTTGTTCGATACAAGCCGCGCTTAATACGTTTGCCGCTGAACTTATATTCTTTTGGATTGTCGGCATTATATTCAGGAATCTCATCGCCGTCAAAAAAGCTGGCTTGAGACGTATAGGATTCTTCCTGTTTCAAGAATTCAATGCCGTAAAATTCACAAAGATATTCTAGTTTTTCTTTTATGTTACCGAGAGGAATATTGACAAAGTTTTGATTTGTCTTTTTTCCTAGATTCATATTGCGTTGCCATGTTTCCGCATAGCCAATGACAAGTTTGCCAATTTGATTTTCAATACAGTAGTTAATGATGTAACGGCAAGTCTTGTTGATATAATCATTCACTTTATTATTGCGATTCATAGCAAGCAAAGCCTGTTTACGAGTGGTGCCTTTGATTTTTTGCTTATCTTTTATGCTTTGAAGTCTGGCATTTTCTTTGTTAAACCATTGATTTATACTTTTTAATCTCCGCCCATCAATGATGAATGATCTGCCGTCTGATGTGACACAAGTGGCAACATTGTTTAATCCTAAATCAATTGCCAGTGCTTTTTGGTCATTTAATTCTCTTTGATCTTCAGGCATTTCATATTTGTACTGAATCTCAAAGAACCTGGCATGATGCTTAGGAATGATTTCAATCTGCTTAATCTTTTTGTCCAGTAACACAGGCGGAATCGTTATCGTGATAGGCTTGTGAGTCTTTTTAAATAGGCGAGAATACGGTATCGTGAATTTGTTGCCGTCTATACGAATCTGGCCAATGATCAGTGAATGAAAGCCATCTTTTTTAAGATATTTTGGAATACTGATAGCCTTGTGGTCATATTTTCCTTGTTTGGCAAGACTGATCAAACCAAAGAAAGATTTAAAGGCTTCATTGACCTTTTTTAAAATTTGCTGTGCCATGTTGCTGTTTAACAGCTTATAGTTTTCGTTAGTTTTTGCAAGATGATAGTTTTTCTCATAATTAAGAAATTCCTTGTGTTCAAAATAGTATTGTCTGACATTGTACAATCCGACGTTGTACATGTTCTTGGCAATATGGCACAGTTCTCGAAGAGTCAAGTATTCTTCTTTGGTCAAACCATTTAGCTGTTGTTTGATACAAAAATACATTTTTTCACCTCCCATCTAACTATATTATACTATATTTTACTGAATCTATCCTGAAAACACCATTTAAGACAAAAAACGGAGCCCACCTAGCCTTCGGAATCGTATTCCAAAGGAAGGTATTTCAGTATATATATGGTTAATAAGTGCTATGCACTCGTTTTTTCTAGTTTCACTTCGTACCCTAACCCCTCTAATCGTTTCACCGTTTGACGCACGATGCTCGCTTCTCGCTGCCGATCCCAGTAGTCGGCTCCCAACTCTCTATACGGTTCCTTTCGAGTTAAGATGTAATAGATCATTTCTAAAATCGTTCTCCCGACCGCGACACTCGCTCGATTCGCTCCTCTTCGTTTGGCGATCCGATGATACTTGGCCGATAGGTACGTGTTCTTCGTTCGGGCGGCGGCACGGGCGCATTCCACGAGGCACGACCTCAGCTTCTTGTTCCCTTTCCTCGTTCGACCTGACAACCGTTTCCCTGCACTCTCATGATTCCCGGGAGCCATTCCGGCCCATGAGGCCAAGTGCGCGGCGGTAGGGAACCGGCTCATATCCGTCCCGATTTCCGCTACAATTTGTTCCGCGCTTTGCCGCCCCACTCCCGGGATCGTATCGATGAGCTCCAGCGCTTCATGAAAAGGGCTCGTTCGTTCCTCGATTTCCCGATCCAACCGGGCAATCGCTTCATCTAAATACTCCACATGACGCCATTGCTCGGCCAGCATCATGCGTTGATGCGGCCCCATCACTCCTTTCAATGCGCGCCGGAGCTCTTCCGTTTTTTGTTTCAGCCGCCCTTTGGCGAGCTGGGCGAGGGCCGCCGGATCGTCCTTTCCTTCGATAAGGGCGCGAATGATGAGCCGGGCCGACATCCCGTTGATGTCGGATACGACCGAAGAAAGCTTGATATTGGCTCCTTCCAGCACTTTTTGGATGCGGTTGAGCTCCCGTGCCCGTTCCTCGATCAAACTGCGCCGATAACGGACCAGTTCCCGGAGCTCCCGCTGAGCCCGATGAGGGATGTAACTCCCTTTTAGCAATCCATGGCGAAGTAAGTCCGCGATCCATTCGGCATCTTTGACATCGGTCTTTCGCCCGGGAACCGCTTTGATGTGTTGGGCATTGACGACAAGCACTTCGATCGGCTCTGCTTCGAGGAGATTATACACTGGCTTCCAATATACGCCCGTCGACTCCATGGCAACGTGCGTCACCTTTTTTCTTTCAGCCAATCCACCAACTCCTCGAGATCGTCGGTCAGCGTACCAAACGTGCGAATCTCTTTTCCTTCAGGGGTAAGGGCGCAAGCCGTAATCGATTGCTTATGCACGTCCAATCCGCAACAGCGTTCATACAAGACGCGCATCGGTCTTCCTCCCTGCTTCGTTCTCAAAAACAGCTGGTGCAGCAGCCTTTGTTCAAGCATTCTATCCTGCGTGCTTCCCTCAAGGGAGCGACATTCCGTGGTGCACCAGACTACTGGGGTCTGTCTATCCTTCGGACTTTTACGTACCATAGATACAACGACCTCATGACCCCAGCTGCAAGGAGACCATTCGACAGAAGGTTGTTTTCATCCTTCCGATGGTGACGAAATTTTTTTGTCATGGGAGTCTATCCTATTTTCAGCAAAATATAGTTAAGGCGATTCATCTCCCACTTACTCCGCTTCGCTTCGTTGAAGTGGGAGTCTTCTCGCCTAATTAAGATAAAAAAAACGAGCCTTTTACGAGGCCCGCTCCGCCAATCCACGGATGAATGCGTATGTGTTCGGCGCTACCGCCCGCAGCGTGTGCCGCGTCTCTTCACTTGCGTAATAATAGGCAAACGACTCGGCAAAATACTCTTCTGGATAGGTCAAAAAATAAGATTCGCCAGGAAAAAGCCGCGGCGCCTCCTCCCGCCAAATCGCTTGAAATTCGTCCGTTTCATGAATGCGGTCAAATACGATGTAATCGAGCGAATGAGCAAACTCATGCAGCTCCAAATTGACCGAGCCGTGTCCTTTCCCTTTTTCGCTATGGCCGAGACGGACGAGCACCAAATGCGACCCGCCGATGCCCGGCACGTCATCCCATGTTTTGGATCCCGGCGCATAGCCGCGCGGGGTTTTCCCACGCAAGTGGCGAGCTGTCGGTTCATTCGTAATAGGGCCTGTCAACAGCTGAATGTAAATATGATGAGCAGCCGCCTGCTCTAAAATGCTGCGATCTATGCGGGCAAGCGTCTGAATGGTCTTGTTCGCCTCCGCAGCGGGAAACGCTGTCTCGGGCACGATCACAATGCGGCCGAGCACGTCACGGGACGGAATGTCCCGAAGATCAAGGCCGCTTTCTTGAAGCAGCACGCCGTGGGCGGCCGGGTACGGCGAAAGCGATAGAAGCGGAATCGCGAACAGCGCTGCCAACAAACTAGTCCACAATCGTTTCATGGTATTCCCCCGCTTCTTTTATTCTATGAAAATGATATCATAGAACGAAGCAGGGAAAAACGCGCAAAATCAGGAAAGAACCGCAAGCGGTTTATGTGCGCCAATTCGGCGGCGTATTTTTGGACCAGTAGATTTTCCCGAGTTCATAGTGAGCTTGAAAGCCATCATCGCAAGTATGATAGTGAAATTGAAACCAGTACCCGTCCTGCGGCGGATGTTCGCGGCGGACGTGGAAGCGAATGACATCTTCTGCCGTATCGGCGCGGTAAATATGGAAAATGCGTTCCCCTTGCCCGCCGGACGGATTTTCCGATACGGCCAAATAACGGAGCTCTTCTTCCGGACAGCGTTCAGCCAGCCCGGCAATCACCTCTTCGATGCGCGGCAAGATGACGGTGCGAAATTCATCTTCAATAACCGGGGCGATTTTGCGGCCAAACTTTTCGTACGACTGCGCCACTGCCTTTTCCATCGTCTCTTCGATAAACTGTTCACGAGTTAACGAAACAGAAACAGCTTCTGCCGCATGGTCTGCTTGGGAATGCTTCCAATCGGGAGACGGGGCGTCATCTGACGGCGGCTCTTTGGCCGCGAGCAGCGAAGCGGGCGGTGTGACGAGTCCAAACGTGCAGACGGTAATGGCGGCAACAAGCGTTTTTCGAAGCCAAGACGGCAGCTTCATCGCCTTCACCTCCCACTACCGCCGATCAGCGGCTAAAGACGCAAACAAACCGGTCGCTTTTAATTTGGCGACCGCCCGGCGCAACACCGCCTCCGGCTGGACGAGGGCGATGCGCACATAGCCCTCGCCGCTTGGCCCAAACGCGTGCCCGGGCGTGACGACGACGCCCGCTTGGTCGATGAGCGCCTTCGCAAACGAAAGCGATGTAAAGCCGTCCGGAATTTTCGCCCACACGAACATACCGGCTTGCGGACGGTCAACCGACCAGCCGATGTCGGCCAACCCGTCAACGAGCGCATCGCGGCGCGATTGATAGATCGCGCGGCTTTCGGCGCAAAAGTCGGCCCCATGACGCAGCACTTCGGCCGCCGCTTTTTGAATCGGCCAAAAGACTCCATAATCCAAATTCGACTTAAACTCGGCGAACGTGCGAATCACCTCGGCATTTCCGCACAAATAGCCGACCCGGCAGCCGGCCATGTTGTAGCTTTTGGACAACGAATTGATCTCCACGCCAACGTCCTTTGCGCCTGGAACAGAAAGAAAACTCACCGGTTTGTTTCCGTCATAATACAGCTCGCCGTAAGCAAAATCGGACACAACGAGAATATCGTACCGCTTCGCAAACTCGACCACTTCGCGATAAAACGATTCTGTCGCTATAGCTGGAACTGGATTTCCAGGGAAGTTGATAAACATGATTGTCGCCCGTTTGGCAATGTCCTCCGGGATCGCACGCAAATCCGGCAAAAAGCGGTTTTCCTCCCTCAGCGGCAGAAAATACGGCTCCGCTTCCGCCATTGCCACCCCCGCCGCATACGCCGGATACCCGGGATCCGGCAATAAAATGACATCCCCCGGGTCGGCGAACACCATCGGCAAATGCACGAGCCCGTCCTGTGATCCGATGACGTACGTTACTTCCGTCTCCGGATCGAGCACGACGCCATGCGCCGTGCGATAATAGTCGGCGACCGCTTCACGAAACTCGCGAATGCCCCTTAATGTGTAGCCGTACGCATTCGGCTCGTTGGCGTAGCGGGCGATCGCCTCACGCACAAACGGCGCCGGGGGCAAATCCGGGCTGCCGACGCTTAAATCGATCCACTCGTCATGAAGATGGCACCGCTGTTGGCGATACGCCGCCAATTCGGCAAAAATCGATGCAGAAAATGCGTTCATTCGTTTCGCCCTTTTCATCGTCTTTCCTCTCCCTTGCCAAAACAAAAACCGCTTTTCCTTTTCACTTTTGGTTGGTATATACTATGATTACATGAATAGTGTATCATATGTTCAAGGGGAAAACATAGACAGAAAGGCGGGAAAACAGCGATGACAACCATCTTTTTTGCGGCCAGCCTCATTACGTTGTTGTATTTCATTTACAGCTGCATCGCCAATGCCTGACGGCGGCAGCGAAAACGGAGCTCCGCACAGGAGCTCCGTTTTCTTTCAGTCGATTTTCGTTTTTTTGCGCGCAGAATCAAGCTCGTAGGCGCATGTTTCCGTTTGCGTCGTGCCTTGTCCCCTCACCTCCGGGGCGCTGACGCCCGTTTTCGAACGGTCTTTTTTCCGCTTCGGCACGCCGATCACCTCCGCCCTTATCGTTCCCCGGCGCCGGCAGTGGTATGCAAGGCCTGGGAAGGCATAAGGCATCAGTTACAATATTTGTCAAACGCAGCCAAAATGTTTTCCATCACGTCCTCCATCGAGTGAAACTCGATGTCTTCGCGCGGGATAAAATGAACAACTTCCTTTCCTTTTAAGAGCGCCATCGACGGCGAGGACGGCGCATAGCCGACAAAGTACTCGCGCATTTTCGCCGTCGCCTCTTTGTCTTGGCCGGCGAATACCGTCACAAGATGATCCGGCTTTTTCTCGCTCCTAAGCACCGCCTGCGTCGCGGCCGGGCGCGCCAGTCCGGCGGCGCAGCCGCACACTGAGTTGACAAAGACAAACGTCGTTCCTTCCACTTGTTCCATAAACTGCTCGACTTCCTCACTCGTGCGCAATTCGCGGAAACCGGCGCGGACGAGCTCATCGCGCATCGGCTGCACGAGCTGACGCATATATTCTTCATATGCCATCGACATGGCCATCATCCCTCCATATGATCATCGTTGTGCTATCAGCATACTATACTTCGCACGAAAAAATCAATGAAGACGGCTGCCAGCGGCAAGTGAAAAGCCGATGGCCGGGGGAAGACGCCCCTCCAAATCAGCGCCGGCTGGGAAACAGCCGCAAACCCGAAAATGAAGTGGCTGCCGTCAGTGACTGCAGCGTGGAACATTCAAATAGAATGAACGTATCTTGAGCACAACCGTGACGACTTAACAAGAATCGCTTTTTTGGCCAAAGAAAGAGACGCGCCGGCCGGCGTGCCTTTTTTTATTTCTCCGTCTTGTTCTCTTTTTTTCGACTTTCCGTCATTTGCTTCCAGACGGAGCCTTTTCGCCTCTTCGCCGCCTTCAATCCGTTCGATCGCCATTTTCACTTGCAAACTGACCTCAAATTCCGGATCGTTTTCCGCCGCTTTTAACGCCGGCAAGGCCGATTCATCGCCGACTTCGTACAAAAACATAGCCGCGCGCCAACGAACGAGCTTGCTTTCGTCCTTGAGCGCCTCGATCATGGCCGGAATGGCGTCCGGGTCGCCGATGTCGGACAAACAGTCGCCGGCAGTGCGGCGGACAGCGACAGCCGGATCTTTTAGCGCTTTGTACAAATACGGAGGCACCTTTTTCCCGCCGATCATGCCAAGGTATGCCGTCGCCAGGCGGCGAATCGCCATTTTTTCATCCTTGAGCGCCTTGGCCAACACCGGGATATCGTCCTCGGTCGGCTCGGCCATCTGTTCGAGCGCGGCATACCGTTTGCGCCAATCCGGGTCATCGAGCATCTCGCTCGTCACTTTGAGGCTTGGACGCTTTTGCACCGTTTTTTCCTGCTCGCCGCGGCGGAACATGTTGACGATCCGCTCCAGCCGCTCGGGCGGATAGGCTGCCGACAGCTCATCGACGGCAAGCGTTACCCCTCCTTGCCTTACAGCAGCTTTTCAATTTCCTTTCTCAGCTCGCTTGGCTTTGTTTGCGGTGCGAAACGAGCTACAACCTTGCCGTTGCGGTCGACCAAAAACTTCGTGAAATTCCATTTGATCGCCTTTGTTCCCAATGCCCCCGGCGCCTCTTCTTTCAAATATTGAAACAGCGGATGGGCGTGATCGCCATTCACATCCACTTTCGCAAACAGTGGGAACGTCACACCGTAATTCAACTGGCAAAATTGTTCAATTTCCTCTTCCGTCCCCGGCTCTTGGCCGCCGAACTGGTTGCACGGAAAGCCGAGCACAACAAACCCGCGATCGCGATATTCGCCATACAGCTCCTGCAGTTCTTTATACTGCGGGGTGAAGCCGCAACGGCTCGCCGTGTTGACAATCAACAGCACGTTGCCTCGATAGACGGAAAGCGGTTGTTCCTCTCCGCGAATCGTTTTGACGCTGAATTCATACACACTCATCGTTCTCACCTCACCCCCATCATAGCCGACTTCTTCGTTTGTTTCCACTTTTTGCACCGTTACTGGCCGGCAAATGGCTGCAGCTGTTCGAGCGAGGAAATCATATACGGCACCATTTCCGGTAAATCGGCCGCGTTTTCTTCGTAAATGAGGCGGGCAAATTCGACCACGGCTTCATTTTCATACGAGCCGCGTTCATGCGGAAACGGAAAGCGGAGCGTTTGCCGAATGATTCGCTCCTTGCCCCAAATCGTCCGCAGCGTTCCTTCGATAAGCGCACAAACGGACAGGCGGCGCACCGGCAAGGCGAACGAGACCGCAAGCCGGCAGCCGGCCTGGTCGTGATGGAGCCGTTCATTCACCAGTTCGGCAAAATCGATCGCAAGCCGCACCGTGCAGACGACCGGCGGTTCAGGCGCACCGGCCTGTTGAAAGGAAATGGCGTACTCGCGCGACAGGCGGGCCAAATCGGCGAGATCGCGGCGGTCGGTGACGGCAATGCGCCCTTGCAAGTCGGCATCATAGACGGCTCCTTCCAACACCGTTTTTAAATTGTCAAAGGCGGTCGGATCCAATCGGGATTCCCCCTTTTTGTTCACAAGCTGTTTTAAGGTCAAAAAATCAATTGAAGAATGTTGACAAAGTTTTTATAATTAAGGTATTTAGTAACGAGACGGAAACGGAGGGGACACCATTGCCAATCAACATTCCAAAAGACTTGCCGGCGAAAGAAATACTCGAACAAGAAAACATTTTCGTGATGGACGAAGAACGGGCGTATTCGCAAGACATCCGTCCGCTCAACATCGTCATCTTAAACTTGATGCCCGAAAAAGAAAAAGCAGAGACACAGTTGCTGCGGCTGCTCGGCAACTCGCCGCTGCAAGTGAACGTCACCTTTTTGCGCCCGGCGACCCATGAGCCGAAAACGACAAGCAAACATCATTTAGAACAATTTTACACGATTTTCCCGCACATTCGCCATCGCAAGTTCGACGGGATGATCATCACCGGAGCGCCGGTCGAGCAAATGCCGTTTGAAGAGGTCAACTATTGGGGAGAATTGACGGAAATTATGGAATGGACGAAAACGAACGTCACGTCAACGTTGCACATTTGTTGGGGGGCACAAGCTGGTTTATACTATCACTACGGCATTCCGAAATACCCATTGCCGGAAAAATGCTTCGGTGTGTTCAACCATACGGTGGAAGTGAAAAACGTAAAACTATTGCGTGGTTTTGACGATGTGTTCCGCATGCCGCACTCCCGCCATACAGACGTCAAGCGCGAAGACATCGAAAAAGTGCCGGATCTCACCATTTTGTCCATGTCTGACAAAGCCGGCGTTTGCCTCGTCGCATCGAACGACGGGCGCCGCATTTTCTTAACGGGCCATCCAGAATATGATGCGACAACGCTCAAAGAAGAATATGAACGCGACTTGGCGAAAGGGCTGCCGATTCGCATCCCGGAATCATACTTTCCCAATGATGACCCAAGCCAGCCGCCGCTGAACACATGGCGCTCGCATGCCAATTTACTGTTTGTCAACTGGCTGAACTATTACGTGTATCAAGAAACGCCTTATGAATGGGAATGAAATCAATATATGCAATCATTTCACTTGAACCATCCCGAAAAAACGCCTTGCTGAAACATATGAAAGGCGTTTTTCTCATTTTGGCCGATTGTTTTCGTGTTTCGACAATCGTCCTGTTCTTTTAGTTTTTTTTGACATACAATACGATAGATTCCACCAGGAGGTGAACATGATGGGCGCTTGGCATGGAAACAGCTTTGCGTTGATTGTCGTTCTGTTTATTTTGTTGATTATTGTTGGATGTGCCTGCTTGGGCGGATATGCCTACTAACCGAAATCACTGATTGCCTTCATCCGGCCGGCTTGCAGCGGGAACACGAACGCTTCCCGCTTTTTTTATGCTGGGCTGTAGACAACCATGCATAGGAATGAAGGCATCGTCCATGCTAAACGTATGACAACGGCAGCCAAAGGAGGTGGAGCTCATGACGAAACGCCCAAACAACGGCAGCCGCAATCAAAACGCGCCAACGCAAGATCCGATGGCCTTGCTTCGCGGCCCGGTTTCCGGCGATAACAGCAAAGGAGGTCGGCAAAACAAAATCCAAAATGACAAAACCGATGAAAATGCCTAACCTGCAAAAAAGCGGCTAAAAAACGGCCGCTTTTTTGCTTCTAAAATTCAATCCCTTTCATCGCGGTCCTTCCTTGTTCATAGTCATGCTTGACCAACTTCATTTCCGTAACGATATCGGCAGCCGCCATCAACTCCGGGCGCGCCGCGCGCCCCGTGATGACAAGATGGAGCGACGGCGGGCGCGTGCGGATCAGCTCGAGCACTTCGCTGACTGATACGATATCTTCAACGGGAAAGCGGTCAATGGCCAACACATTGTTCAGTTCATCGAGCACAATCATATCATACCGTCCGGAATACACATATTCTTTGGCCACCGCCCAGGCACGCTTCAATGCTTCCCGGTGGATGTCCGGCGTTTTCGTCCATGTGAAGCCGGCGCCGAGCTGACGGACGTCGACGCCAAGGCGCTCTAGGGCCAACTGCTCGCCGTATGTTCGTTCCGGCGATTTCAAAAACTGCAAAACCGCGACGTTCATTCCCCGACCGACGGCACGCAGGGCAAGCCCCAATGCGGCCGTCGTTTTTCCTTTTCCGTCGCCCGTATAAACGATGACACGCCCGCTACGACGAGGCGTCGGCATCGACCACGCCCCCTTGCCGCTCCGGAAACCATTGGAGCGTCTCACGCAGACGAACGACATCGCCGATGATGATGATGGCCGGATGGGAAATGCCCGCCTGTTCCACCTCGTCTGACAGCGTCGAAAGTGTCGCCGCCACGGTGCGCTGCCGCTCAGTCGTCCCCCATTCAATGACGGCCGCCGGTGCATCCGACGGCTTTCCGGCCGCCATCAGCCGGCCGCAAATATCCGACAAGTTGGCCGCTCCCATGTAGACAATGATCGTATCGCATCCTCGAGTCAGCGCCTCCCAATCGATCCGCTCACTCCGATGCCCGCTGACGATCGCCACCGAGGCGGCGTAATCACGGTGGGTGACCGGAATGCCGGCGTACGCCGGAACAGCGATGCCGGATGTCACCCCTGGAACGATTTCAAACGGAATTCCGGCTTTCACCAACACTTCCGCCTCTTCACCAACGCGGCCAAAAATGCATGGATCGCCGCCTTTTAAGCGGACGACCGTTTTGCCTTGTTGCGCATGCCAAACGAGCAGCTCGTGAATTTGTTCTTGAACGGTGTCATGTTTTCCCGGCTCTTTGCCGCAGTAAAGAACCTCAGCGCCCGGCTTTGCGTAGCGCAGCAGCTTCCGGTTGATGAGCCGGTCGTAAATAATGACATCCGCCCGATCTAGGCATTCGCGGCCGTAAACCGTGATGAGCTTTTCATCGCCCGGCCCGGCGCCGACTAAATACACTTTGCCGATGGTCATTTCCCGTTCTTCCCTTTCGCATCAGCGGTGGAAACGCCTGCCGAAGCGAACGTCGCCATTTCGTTCACCATCGCCATTGCTGAAATCAAGAGCGGAAACGCTACCGCCGCGCCGCTTCCTTCACCAAGGCGCAGGCCAAGATCCAAAAGCGGCTCTTTCCCAAGCAAACGAAGGGCTATGCTGTGCCCCGGCTCTTCGGAACGATGGCCGGCAATCATATAGTCTGTGACGTTCACGGCAAACTGGCGGGCCACAAGGGCAGCCACCGTGCAAATAAAGCCGTCAAGCAAAATCGGAATGCGCCGTTCAGCGGCTGCCAACATCGCCCCGGCCATAGCCGCAATCTCCAACCCGCCGATTTTCGAAAGCCATTCAACTGGCTTCGCCGGATCCGGCCGATGAAGCAAGAGCGCCCGTCGGATCACGTCCCGTTTATGGGCAAGCATTTCCTCCTTAATGCCGCTTCCTTTGCCAACGATGCGCTCAAGCGGCTCCTCGGAGAGCGTGGCCAATAAAGCGCTCGCAGCGGTTGTATTGCCGATGCCCATTTCGCCGACAATAAGCGTGCGGGCGCCTTGTTCAATGATGGATGCCGCCTGCTCGTAACCGACATGAAGCGCCTGTTCGGCCTCGGACGGCGTCATCGCTTCCGTTTTGGCGAAATTGTTCGTTCCCGGGCGCACCTTTTTCTGAATGACGCGCTCATCAGCAATCGGCACGGCGACACCGACATCAATCACCTGAAGCAACGCGCCGATTTGCCGGCTGAAGGCGTTGATCGCCGCTCCGCCGTTGGCAAAGTTGTACACCATTTGCGCCGTCACTTCGGCCGGATAGGCAGACACCCCTTCTTCCGTGACGCCATGATCGGCCGCAAACACGAGCACTCCGGGCGGAGTGACGCGTGGGAGCAGCTCTCCAGTCATACCGGCAAGCGCGGCCGCCACTTCTTCCAGACGGCCGAGGCTGCCGGGCGGTTTCGTCAGCTGATTGATGTAATCACGTGCTTGTTCCACCATTTCACGGCGGATCGGTGGGATGGAAGCATTCATCACGGTCGCACCATATCCCCATCAAGCGGGAATAGGCGCTTCCTCCTTTCTCGTCTATGATTGAGGGTCTATGATTGAGGGGCGAAAAAGCAGCTTTCCCCCGTCACGCTTTAGCGCAGTGGAAGGCCGGAGACCTCCCGCTTTACAGAGGAATTCGCAGCCCCCAAACCGAGCCAATCGCTCGGCAAAAGCGGGCCATATCGGCCGTTCCTCCGCACCACCATTTTCCATATCGATCACAGCCGCTGAAATTGACGCATCATCTGTTCGATCCGTCCGACGTCGACATGCTCGCGGACATGAGCGGCAAGCCGGTCGAACGCCTTTTCTTTGAGCGAGCGAAAGAGTCGGACGCCAGAAGGAGCGATTCCTTTTTGGCGGCGAATGTTGTTGAAAAACGCGGTGCGGAACGCATCGTTATGAAACAAATCGTGCATGTACGTGCCCAGCACCCGCTCATCACTGTGCTTCGCCCCTTCATGGCGGCCGTCCGCCTCAATAAGCGGCGCATAGCCAGGAAGCGGCGCCGAGCGGCCCATATGAATCTCGTATCCTTGCACCGAAAACCGCTCGCCCGCCCACGTAAGCATCCCTTCCGTACGGATCGTGATTTTCGTCCGCTCAAGCGTCGTTTCAATCGGCAGCAAACCAAGTCCTTTTACTTCGGGGAGCGGCGTCTCGACTCCATACGGATCGCGGATGACGACGCCAAGCATTTGGTAGCCGCCGCATAAGCCGACGACTCTCGCTTTTCCTTCATTGACAAGCGACACAATGCGGGAAGCGAGTCCTCTTTTCTTCATATAAATCAAGTCTTCGATCGTGTTTTTGCTGCCGGGAAGCACGATCACATCCGGCGCTCCAAGCTCGTCGACGTGCGTCACCAACCGGACGCGGCAGTCCGGTTCTGCCAGCAGCGGGTCGATGTCGGTGAAATTGGCGATTTTCGGACAGCGGATGACAGCGACATCAATCGCTTCCTCTCCCCCGACAGATGAAGCAAACCGCTCAAGCGACAGCGAATCTTCCGCATCGATCGCCAAATCAGGCAAATATGGAACGACGCCAAGCACCGGCACGCCGGTGTGCTGCTCAAACCAATCGAGCCCAGGCTTAAGCAGCGCCACATCGCCGCGAAACTTGTTAATGATGACCCCAATGACCCGCTTTCGGTCCTCAGGCTCAAGCAGCGACAGCGTTCCAACGAGGCTCGCGAACACCCCGCCCCGCTCAATATCGCCGATCAACACGACCGGGGCGTTGGCGAGACGGGCGATGCGCATGTTGACCAACTCGCGGTCGTTTAAGTTTACTTCCGCCGGGCTTCCCGCTCCTTCAATGACAATCCGGTCATACTCGTTCATCAACGTTTCGAGCGACTGACGGATGACGGCCAGCCCTTGGTGGAAAAACTCGTTCCGGTAAGCGAACGCCTGCATATTGCCGTACGGTTTGCCAAGCACAACGATTTGCGATTCATGCTCGCGGCTTGGCTTAATCAAAATCGGATTCATCTCAGCGCGCGCCGCCACTCCGGCCGCTTCGGCCTGAATTCCTTGCGCCCGTCCGATTTCGTTTCCGTCTGGCGTCACGTAGGAGTTTAACGACATGTTTTGCGACTTGAACGGCGCCGTCTTCCAGCCGTCTTGGGCGAACATGCGGCAAAACGCAGTGGCGATGACGCTTTTGCCGGCATCAGAATGGGTGCCTTGAAACATAATCGGCAGCGCCTTAGCCATTGATGGTCACCTTCTCGCATTCGGCGAGCCACCGCTCAACCATCGCCGGGGCGGACGCGAAATGAAAATGGACATAGCCAGCGAAAAGCCGGTGCGCCAAATAACCGTCAGGCTTCGTTCCTTTCCGGCCGCTCGTTTCGTAGGCAAACGGCGTCTCACCGCGCGGCTCATAAACGGAGTAGTGAAACTCATGGCCGCGCGCTGTTTCTCCTTCCGGCAATAGAAAATTTCCATTTCGACCGCGCACTTCGCGGTAGCCAAGCGCCGCGAGCTTCGTCTTCATCACGACCTTCCCCGGGATGACGCCCGCCATCTCATAGGCCGAACCGTCCGTCGCAACAAGCTGTTCGGTGAGAAACATAAACCCGCCGCACTCGGCCAACGTCGGCAACCCGTGTTCGATGGCGGCGCGGATCGACTGTTTGACAGCGGCTTGCCTGGCGAGCTCGGCGGCAAACTCTTCCGGAAACCCGCCGCCGATATACAATCCGTTCACCCCATCCGGAAGCGGCTCGCCGGCGAGCGGAGAAAAGTAGACAAGCTCCGCGCCACAGGCAGAAAGCATCTCCAGATTCTCCGGATAGTAAAAATGAAAGGCAGCATCTTTGGCAACCGCCACGCGCACGCGATACGGCCGCGAAGGGCGAATGAGCGGCGCCGGAGAACAAAGGGCTGGCGCTTCTGCAATCGAAAGGAGCGTCTCCCAATCGATCGTGCGCGCCACCTTTCTCCCCAGATTGGCAAAAAACGAATCCAGTTCGCCGCGCTCCACCGACGGCACGAGCCCTAAATGGCGCTCTGGTAGCGCCAACGCTTCGTCTTGCGTGAGAAACCCGACGACCGGCACCCCGCACGTTTGCTCGATGGCCGCTTTGACGAGCCGAAAATGCCCTTCGCTGCCGACGCGGTTGGCAAATACGCCGGCGAGGCGCACATCGGGGCGAAACGTTTGAAACCCATGGACGATGGCGGCGGCGCTGCGGGCCATGCCGGAACAATCGACGACAAGCAGCACCGGGCTTTCGGTCAATACGGCGATTTTAGCCGTCGCCCCCTCGTCAGAAAGCGGCTGTTTCCCGTCAAACAGCCCCATCACCCCCTCGATGATGGCGATATCAGCCCCTTGACAACCGTTGGCGAGCACCGTTTTGACCGCTTCGCTTCCCATCATCCAACTGTCCAAGTTGCGCGCCGGCCGGCCGGTCACAGCCGTATGGTACGTCGGATCAATGTAGTCCGGGCCGCATTTAAACCCTTGCACCGTATATCCTTGCTGCCTCATGGCCGCCATCAAGCCGAGCGTTACAGTCGTTTTGCCGGCTCCGCTTCCTGGCGCAGCGATGACAAGCCGTCGCATGGCTCGCTCTCCTTTCTGCGTCTGTGATCGATCAGTGCCACAGAAATCGTCACGTTGCCCGATTTCTTTTTCACGAGCGCCATTCGATCGGCCCCGCTGTACAATTTCGCCGCCGGCTCGCTCACCCCGTAGGCGCCGGTGTAGCGAAACACGGTCTCCAACGGCGCTTCGATCGGCACCGTGTTCAGCTCTTCTGGCGTATATGCAACCAATTCCCATCGATATTTGTTGACTACCTCCAAAAGGCCTTGTTCATCCTTTTTCAAGTCAATGGTGCACACCGCTTTGACGCTTTTGAGCGAAAAGCGCAGCTCATTGAGCGTCTCGCGGATGACCGCTTCGATTTCGTCAGCCGATGTGCCGCGGTTGCAGCCGATGCCAAGGGCGATCACTTTCGGGCGATACAAGACGCCGTTTTGCAAAATCGCTTCTTCTTCCGGCGCAAGCAGCCGGTGAGTGACCACAAGCGCCGCCGTCGGGCGGGCGGCCAGCGCCTCCGCGATCGAGCCGTACACGGTGATGTTTTTTGGCAGCGGGCGGCCCGCCGGCCACCAATTTGGTTCTCCTGACTCTTGCACAATGGCGACCGGTTCTTCATTGACAACAGCCGCGCTCACCGGCGTCAAGTTGTCATCCGACTCCCATTCCCAGCCGAATTCGCGGCCGAATAGATCAACAGCGATCGTCTGCTGCACATCGGAAGCGGTCGTAATGACCGGGCGGGCGCCCAATATGGCGGCCACACGCCGCGTCAGTTCGTTGGCGCCTCCTAAATGGCCGGATAATACGCTGATGACATGTTCTCCTTTATCATCAATGACGACAACCGCCGGATCGGTCTTTTTATCTTTCAGCAATGGAGCGATCATCCGGACGACCGCGCCGAGCGAAATGATGCAAATGAGCCCGTCGTAGCGGGCGAACAGCTCCGGCAGCAACGTCTTCACGTTGCCGGAAAACAAGCGGATCCCGTGCTCGGCTTCATCGCCGCGGGCGAATTTCTCCGTATAATACACGTCCGCTCCAACTAGAGCGCCGCCGAGCCGGCGGGCGATCTCGACCCCGTGTTTCGTAATGGCCACGACCGCATAGACGCCGTTCCTTTCGTTGTTTATGGCAACAGCCCCCACCTTACGCCTCCCCCTTTCGATATCCGTGCGTAAACGTCCGGTCATACAGCTTCGACCGATAGCCTTGTCCATGAATATGCGGATCGAGCGCCCAGCCGGCTAAGATGATGGCGTGCTTCGTCACGCCATAGCGCCGCATATCCTCAGCCAATGTCGCCACCGTGGAGCGAATCACCACTTCATCCGGCCATGTCGCCTTATAGACGACCGCCACCGGCGTATCACCGCTCCAGTCCGCGTCAAGGAGCGCCGCGCTTACTTTTTTGGCAAGCGTCGCGCTTAAAAAAAGGACAAGGGTGCAATGATGCTGGGCCAGCTCCTGCAATTTCTCACGCGGTGGCACCGGCGTCCGACCCTCGGCGCGGGTGAAAATGACCGTCTGCGTCAATTCGGGGACGGTGAGCTCGGCCTGCACCGAGGCCGCGGCCGCAAACGCCGAACTGACACCGGGGACGATTTCGACTTCAATTCCTTCTCCTTTCAATAAGGCGATTTGCTCGAGCATCGCCCCGTAAATCGATGGATCACCCGTATGCACGCGGACGACGAGCCGGCCTTGCCTCACCTTGTCGGCCATCATCGCCACCATTTGTTCCAAATGCATGCCGGCTGTATGAAACACCTCTGCCTCCGGCTTCCGGTAACGCTCAATCAGTTCTTCGCTCACTAACGAGTCGGTGTAAAAAATGGCGTCCGCCGCGGCCAACAGCTCCGCTCCTCGAACGGTGATCAAATCCGGCGCTCCAGGCCCCGCTCCGATGATATACAGCTTCACTTTCTCACCACCATCAATGTCAAATATTCGAGTTCCGCTCCGTCGAGCTCCTCGACCTTCCACACGACTTCCTCGCCGGACGTCACTTTCGTCACAACAGCGGCGCGATGAAGCAAATCGAGTTCCCGCAACAGACGAACCAGCAAATCGATCACTTTCGCCACTTTAAAAAAGACAACGCAATCGTGCTCAAGAAGCACTGCTTTCATCGCCTCAACATCGTCGCGGGCGGGCACGATCGCCACGGTTTCATCGCCGTCCGCAAGCGGCAGGCGAAGCCGGGCGGCGGCGGCGTTCGCCGAGCTGACGCCGGGGACGACTTCGATCGGCGCGTCTGGATAGCGTCGCTCCATCACATGCATCAAATGGATGAACGTGCTGTACAACAGCGGATCGCCTTCGGTGACAAACGCCACATCGCGCCCAGCCGACAGTTCCGCCCAAATGGCGTCGGCTGCTTCGTTCCATTTTGGTTCAAGCACGGCCACGTCTTTTGTCATCGGAAAATGAAGCCCAAGCCGGCGTTTTTCCTCCGGCGCCAAATACGCGTCGATAATTTGTTCGGCATAGCTTTTGCTTTGCCGCCCTTTTTTTGGATAAGCGATGACATCCGCTTCTTTTAGGCGGCGGTATGCTTTCACCGTCATGAGCTCTGGATCGCCCGGGCCAACACCGATGCCGTACAACGTGCCGGTCATTCGTCTCCCTCCCGCTTGGCTGTCATGATATACACTGGATTGAGCGCCTCAAAGCGCGTCAACTCTAAAATGGGCTTGCTTCGCGACACTTGCGCGAGCGTGATGTCAACATGAAATCCACGGCTACGTAGCTCGCGGCCCGCTTCAGCAAGCGTCTCAACCGTTGCCGCGTTGATCACGATGCGTCCATTTTTCTTCAGCCGTTTCGCACAGACGTCCAACAACGGCGACATCGCGCCTGACGTGCCGCCGATAAAGATGGCATCCGGGTCGGCAAACTCATCGAGCCGATCGGGCGCCCTGCCGTGCACAAGTGTGATATCGACGCGAAATTTGCGCAAGTTTTGCCGGCAAAGTTCGATATCTTGTTCATTTTTTTCAATCGCAAACACGGCACCGTCGCGGGCGATTTTCGCCGCTTCAATCGCCACCGAACCGGTGCACGTTCCAATATCCCAGACGACGCTGTCCGGGCGCAAGCGCAAGGCGCTTAGACTTAAAACTCGGATTTCTTTTTTCGTAATCAATCCTTTGTCCGGCTTGCGCTGAAAAAACTCGTCATCCTCAATGCCGAACGGCCAAACCGGGCTTGGCGCTGTCTGCCGCAAAATGACTATATTCAATGGAAGAAACTCGGCTTCCGCCATCTCTTCCAACGAAAACAAGCGGCAGCGCTCGTTCGGGCCGCCGAGCTCCTCGCCGACAAACGCCTCATATTCCGTCATGCCGTACTCGAGCAAATAGCGGGCGATGACGGCCGGCGAGTTCGTCTCATCGGTTAAGATGGCGACTTTGCGCCGCCCGTCGATCCGTTGCACGAGGCCGGTGAGCGGGCGGCCATGGGCGCTTACAAATGCGGCATCTTGCCAAGACTCCCCCATTTTCGCAAACGCCCATTGCACCGAGCTGACCGCCGGATACACCTCAATCGGCAATTTGCCGGCCAAATAGCTGCCGATGCCGTAAAAGAGCGGATCGCCAGACGCCAGCACGACAGTACGGCGCGTCTCGTGCCGAAGCCGCTCCACCAGCTCCGCCAGTCCGCGGCGGATGACGATCGTTTCTCCTTTGTATTCAGGAAACATCGCCAGCTGCCGCTCGCCGCCGACAAGCAGTTCGCTTTCATCAATCCAGCGCCGATACAGCTCAGGAAGACTTGCCTTCCCGTCAGCTCCCACGCCGATCAGTTTCATCGTCCCCATCAATTTGCACCGCCTTTCCTAATCGTTGTCCGTTCAAGGTGTAAATGGACGTCGCCACCGTCAAGCCGCCTCCGACTTCGTTGAGCGCTGCCCGGCAACACGCCTCACACAACAGTTCGAAAAACTTCGTGCAGCCGGCTTCTTGCAGCATGTCGCCGACTTGCGCCGCCGTGTTCGCGCCGCGCACCGCGGCCACCAGCGCGGAAGAGGCGCCGGCTTGCTCAGCGAGCGCCGCCAAAAAACCGAAGTCAACCGGAGCGCTTTTCGAGTGCACCATCATCACCCCTTGGGCGACTTTCGAAAATTTCCCCATCATCCCGACCATCGACACCATCTTGATGCCAAGCCGTTTGCATTGCTTCAGCGTAAACCCGACAAAATCACCCATTTCAATAAATGCTTCTTCCGGCAAATGCGGATACTCTTGCATGGCATATTTCTCGCTCCGCCCCCCGGTCGTGATCACGACATGGCGGCAGCCGTTCGCTTTCGCCACTTGAAGCGCCTGTACGATGCTCGCCCGGTAGGCGGCGGTCGAGAACGGAACGACGATGCCCCGCGTTCCTAAAATCGAAATGCCGCCCATAATGCCAAGCCTCGGATTCAACGTTTTTTTGGCGATTTCCTCGCCGCCGGGCACAGAAATGACAACGTTCACCCCGCGATGTAAACCGTATTGCGCCAATACTTCGTTGACTGCTTCGCGGATCATTTGCCGCGGCACTGGATTGATCGCGGCTTCCCCGACCGGAACCGGCAAGCCGGGTTTGGTGACACGTCCGACCCCTTCTCCGCCGTCAATATGAACGCCCGGCGACGAAGCCCATGAGACAGTGGAAACGATGAGCGCGCCGTGCGTCGCATCCGGATCATCGCCGCCGTCTTTCACCACAGCTGCAGTCGCCGTTTCACCTTCGAACGAACAAGAGGCAAGTGAAAAGGTGACGACCCGCCCGATCGGAAGGCGAATCGTCGCGTCTGTCTGCACTTGGCCAGTGATGAGGGCTGTGAGCGCGGCTTTCGTTGCCGCTGCCGCGCACGATCCGGTCGTATATCCTTCACGCAGCGTTTTTTTCGTTTCCATCGTTCGTCACGCTCGCTCGGCGAGCAGCGATAACGCATTCAAGGCAGCGACGGTCACGGTGCTTCCTCCTTTGCGGCCGCGGTTGGTGATGAACGGCACATCGAGCTTCGCCAATTCTTCTTTCGATTCCGCCGCCGAGACGAATCCGACCGGCAAGCCGATCACCAATCCCGGCCGCGCTTCTCCTTCTTTGATGAGACGAATGAGCTCCAACAGCGCAGTCGGTGCGTTGCCAATGGCGAAAATGCCGCCTTCCGCTTCTTTCACCGCTTTGCGCATCGCCACGATCGCCCTCGTCGTATTCAGCCGTTTCGCTTCCGCGATCACGTCTTCATCAGAAATATAGACACGCACCGCGCTGCCGAACTTCGCCAACCGCGCTTGATTGACGCCGGCTTGCACCATTTGCACATCGGCGACGACGAGCTTGCCGCTGCGGATGGCATCAATGCCTGAGCGAATCGCATCCGGGTGGAAAAGAAGACTTTTGCCAAGCTCAAAATCAGCCGATGTATGGATGACGCGCTGAACGATTCGGTATTGTTCTTCTGTAAATGAATGCTCGCCGATCTCTTCATCAATGATTTGAAAGCTGCGCGCTTCAATTTGTTCCGGCTGCACCGTCGCCGGACGAAATGTTGTATGGAAGTCCATGACAATTCTCCTTTCTTCATGATCGCTTGCATGAGCGGCCACTAGAATCCCATTCTTTACACGGCCGGAAGCGGCGCATGCTGCTTCAACGACTCAAGCACGCCGGCAAAATCGTGATGCACGATGCCGTATGACAGCCGCGGGCGGCGGATGACGATGACATCAATGCCGAGCTCCTCGGCGGCAGCGATTTTCTCATCGACCAACCCGACTTTGCCGCTTTCTTTCGTGACGACGACCGTGACGCCAAAATGGCGGTATAGCGCCCGATCGAGCTCTTTCGTAAACGGCCCCTGCATCATGACGATCTGCTCTTGCGAAAACCCGAGCCGCTCGCATTTGTCCAAATTGTCTTTTCTCGGGAGCATCCGGGCGATCACCTTCACGTTTGGGCGATTGAGCAGTTTGGCGGCGAAAATGTCGAGCGTTTTGCTGCCGGTCGTCAGCATCACGACGCCGCCTTTTTCCGCCGCCAGCTCGGCGGCTTCTTCATAGCTATCGACAAATGTCACCTTCTCGGATGAAAGCGAAGACGCCTGCCGCTCATAGCGGATGTACGGCAATTCGGCAGCGGCCGACGCTTGCATGGCGTTTTTCGACGCCTCCTCCGCAAATGGATGGCTCGCATCGACAATCGCTTTGGCTCCCTCGGCTTTGGCCAAATCGGCAAGCTGGGACGCATCCAAGCGGCCGACATAGGCGCGAATGCCGGATGACCGAAGCTGTTCGGCCGCGTGATCGGTGACGACCGTCGCCGTGACCGAATAGCCAGCTTGTTGGATCATCACCGCCAATTCGCGGGCATCGCTCGTCCCTGCCAACATCAAAATCATCAGCGCTCCCCCTTTTTGTTTTTTAGTGATGATGGTGATGATGATGGTGAGAAACGTGCAGCCGGTATTGACAGATGTCGCAATTCATCGCCACCGTTTGATCGAGCACTTCTTGCAGGCGGTCAAGCACGATATCGATCAGTTTCGGATGAAAACCGACATAATCGGCCAGCGCAAATGAGACGTGCGGGTGATCGAGGCGGTATTGCGCCACTTGCTGTTCAAGCCGCTTGATGAGCACACCGGTGAACAAAAAATACGGCAAAACGACGATCCGCTTCGCCCCAAGCATGAGACAGCGGCGGACGGCGTCATCAAGCGACGGCGTCGTCACCCCCATAAACGCCGGCTCGATGAGCGCATAGCCCGTTTGTTCCCAAAACAAGCGGGCGATTTTATACAAGTCGCTGTTCGCGTCCGGGTCGCTCCCGCCGCGGCCGAGCAAAATGACCGCTGTGCCGTCGTCTGGCTGCTCCGGCCGCTCGCCGATTTCTTGCAATCGTTCGCGCAAAATAGCAAATGTCTGCTCATGGACGCCGATCGGCCGTCCATATCGAAACATGATGTGCGGATAGCGCGCTTTCGCCTCATCGATTTCCGCCGGGATGTGCAGCTTCGAATGCCCAGCCGGCAATAAAATGAGCGGAATGACCGCCACTTCCGCCGCTCCGGCCTCAACGCACCGCGCGATCCCTTCGCTGATCGACGGACGGCCAAACTCTAGAAAACTCGTTTCAACATGGAAAGAAGCAGAAAGACGCGGCCGCAGGCGGTCGACAAACTGCTGTACTTGCTCATTTCCTTCCGGGTCGCGGCTTCCATGGCCGACAAACAAAATGGCTCTCATATTCGCTCTCCTCTCTTTTATATCGCTCCATCCGAGGTTACTCACTGCATGCCGGCGTTTCGATATTCGCCGCCGTCTTGGCCTCCTCGTACGAAAAGCGGCCGATTTGTTTCACGCGGGCAAAAAACTTATGAAATCGTTCGTTCGGGTAAGCATGTTCTTTGTACTGTTCAATGATGTCCGCCACAATGGCCACCATCTCTTCCGGCGGGATGCCTTCCGCGACGAGCTGGCCGGGATGGGCGTTGCGGCCGACCGTTTTCCCGCCCAAAAACAAATCAAATTTCCCTTTCCGGTACACAAGCCCGATGTCTTCGTGCACCGCGCCGTAGCATGCCATGCCGCAGCCGTTGATGCCAAGCTTCAACTCTTTCGGCAGCGCCATGCCCCCAAATCGCCGCGCCAATTCCTCGGCATATGGAATGGCGTCTTTTTTCTCTCCATCGCAAAAGTCGCATGCCTTCACCGTCAGCACATCACCAACCGGCATTACCATCAGT
The DNA here is from genome assembly GCF_038593135.1 of Geobacillus sp. FSL K6-0789. Lineage (NCBI taxonomy): Bacteria > Bacillati > Bacillota > Bacilli > Caryophanales > Anoxybacillaceae > Geobacillus > Geobacillus sp. FSL K6-0789. The sequence goes on along the minus strand of NZ_CP151966.1, from coordinate 1,684,466 downwards.
CCGACAGCAGCGAGCCGATCGACAAGCCCTTTTGGATTCTCTGTCACCCGCTCGATTTTGATATAATGATCCGGCGTGTACGTCATTTTCCCGTCCGGTCCGACCGCTTCGGCAAGCGCGATGAGCTGCTCCGGAGTAAACTGCTTGTTGGCCACCCCTGGGCTCACTGCCGCTTCGAACAGCACAGCGGACGCCTTCTTTGTCGTTCTTCTTTCCAATGCTACAAGCGCGTCCTCCGCTGTTTCTCTCACCCGATGCAACAGAGCGGATGACGGCCGGTTTTCCGTTTGGACGAATGGCTCCTCCGGCAGCGGAAAAGCGGAAGCTGCCGGCGCCAATCCAGCTTCCTTCGCGGCCGCGTCCACAGCCGGCGGCAAAACCGCTACGGCGGCAAAACCGCGGTCTTTCTCGTCGCCGAAAGCGGAGGCAGCCGCGACAAACGGCCGAAACGCTTCTCCGTTTTCTTCGTCCGGCTCTCTCAGCGGCTTCGTCTGGTCGAGCGCCCATGGCTCCGCCTCTTTGCGCAGCCGCTCATGCGGCTTGAGCGGCTGGACGGCGGCAGTCAACTGGTATTTGCGCTGGTAGCCGCGCGGCGTGATCATGAGCCCATCGTAAACAAAAGTCGTCGAGTTGCCGATAATGACCGTCGTCAACATGCCGATTTCATGGTCCAGCATATGCGCCAAGTCGGTGAGGACGATATGCTGACGCTCGCGATACGCGCTTTTTACCAGACCGACCGGGGTCTCCGGAGACCGGTGGCGAAGCAGGATGCGCTGCGCCTCCACAATCTGCCGAGTGCGCCGCCCGCTTTTCGGGTTGTACAGCGCGATGACAAAATCGGCCGCCGCCGCGGCGTCAATCCGCTTTTCAATCAGCTCCCACGGCGTCAAATGATCGCTCAAACTGATCGTACAGGCATCGTGCATAATCGGGGCGCCAAGCAGCGCCGCGCACGAATGAATCGCGGAAATGCCGGGGATGACTTCGACTTCAATCGGACGCGCTTTCGTCCACCCTTTTTCGATCAACACTTCATACACGAGCCCCGCCATGCCGTACAACCCGGCGTCGCCGCTGGAGATGACGGCAACCGTTTTGCCGCGCTCGGCCCACTTCACCGCCGCTTGGGCGCGGCTCACTTCTTCGGTCATACCCGTGCTAATGATCTCTTTTCCAGCAATGAGATCGCGCACAAGTTCGATGTACGTTTTGTAGCCGATGATGACGTCGCTTTCTTCAATCGCTTCCCGAGCCCGTTTCGTCATATGGTCGACGCTTCCCGGGCCGAAGCCGACAATGAGCAATTTGCCGCTCATCATGATCCCTCCTTTTGCCGACTAGCACCCATTTTTCACACTCCATTCGCCGCTCATGTCCCTTTCACGGCGCAACACATCGGGGACGATCTTTTCCTCTGGCCGCCATGCTTGCCAAAGCCGCACGAACAGCGGAACATCCAAGCGAATGTCCAACAGCCGCTGGCGGTCGGCGAATACGTCTTCGGGCGCCCCTTGCATCACGATCCGTCCTTCGTGCATGACTGCGACGACATCCGCCCACTGCCAGACGAAATCCATGTCATGGGTGGCGATCAACACAGTCGTCCCCGCCTGGTGAATGGCGTCAATTTGTTTGAGAAACTGCTTTGTCTGATGCTGATCCAAATAGGCGGTCGGTTCGTCCAATACGAGCAAGTCCGGCTTGGCCGCCATCGTACAGCAGAGCGTCAGCCATTTTTTCTGTCCGAGACTGAATTGATGGGTCGGGCGGTCCAGCCAAGATTGAAGGTGGTATTCCGCCGTAATCGCGGCAAGCGCCTCCCTCATTTTTTCTCGATCGATTCCGGCATGGACTAAGCTGATCGCCAATTCATCACGCACGAGCGGGGCGAGGATTTGATGCTCCGGGTTTTGAAAGACGATGCCGACTTCACGCCGCCATTGCGTCCAATCAGCGCCGCGTTCATACATGTTGCGCCCTTTCCAATACACCGCTCCTTCCTGCGCCCGCAGCAGCCCGTTCAAATGAAGAAACAACGTCGTTTTGCCGCAGCCGTTTGGCCCGATCAAGGCGCATTTTTTTCGCTCTGGAATTTCCCAATCAATCCCATTCAGCACGTACCGTTCTGCTTGATAAGCGTATTTCACTCGTTCCATTCGCAGCAGCAACGTTTTCACCCTTTCCGCCATGCCCACCCAAGCAGCAAGGCCATGATGATGCCGGCCGCAACATCGACAAGAGGCACATGCGCTTTTTCCCGCTGATGCGTATGCCCAGCCGACGCGACGCCTCCACGCGCCGCAAGCGAACGGCTGAACGCTTCATACGACTGCCACGTTTTCATCCATAGTTGGTACATCAGCATCCCGCCATGCCGCCAATGCGTTCCCCCGCTGCGGGCCCGCAACGCCAGCATCAGCTCTGCGGCCGCCTGCTCGAGCAAAAAGATAAAGCGATACATAAGAAAGCAAAGTTCCACGAGCGCCGCCGGCAGCCGCATTCGCCTCAGCACCGCAATCAAGTCCGGCGCCGGCGTCGTAATGAGAAGGAAAAACAAGCACGACCAGGCGGCAAGGGAGCGGACGGCGAGCTTTGCAGCCGGCTGCAGCTGGCTGTCGATGAAAGTTATTTGAAAAGGAACCGACACGGACACAACGAGCGTCAGCAGGCTGAGCCCTAAAAAAACGGAGGCGGCGAGCATCGCTTTTCCATACACGGAAAACGGCACTCGTGCACGAGCGACAATCCAATACGCCATTCCGATGAGCACAAGCCATTGTTCGCGCCAGCCGCCCATCATGACAACGGCAAGCATAACAAACGCCACGATCAGCTTCCACTCCGCCCGCCATGCCCGCAGCCGGTTGTCATACGCCCAACGGTCAAACTCGCGAATCATGGCTGTTTTTCCGCTCCGAACGCCCTTTGTACAACCCGACGACGTAGCCGATCACGCCGGCGCCAAGCGCGGCTTGCAGCGAGAACAGAAGCGTTTCGACTTCGCCGCCTGGAGGGGTGAAGATCGACTCAAACCACGGCCGATAATGCGGGTTGAGCGTTTGAATGGCTTTTTCCGCCTGATCGTCCGTTCCACCGAATTCCGATCCGCGCGCCCACCAAAGAGGAATGATGACAAGCAAAGCAGCCAGCAACACGAGCAAGCCATTTTTCTTCATCGCATTACGCCTCCTTTTCCTTTTGGAACAGCGGAGAAGCTTGATAGGAGGAAAGCCAGTTCCAGACGATTACCGTTATGATGCCTTCCGTCACCGCCAACGGCACTTGAGTAATGGCAAAAATGCCGGCGAATTTCAAAAACGAGGCGGTGACTCCCCCATCAGGAGACGGAAACGCCAGGGCAAGCTGCAGGGACGTCATGACATATGTAGCCAAATCAGACAAACAAGCGGCAAGAAACAAAGCCGCTCGATTGGATACCGCCCCTTTTCGGCACAGTTGATACACTCCGTACGCGACGAACGGGCCGACGATCGCCATCGACATCGCATTGGCCCCAAGCGTCGTCACTCCTCCGTGGGCAAGAAGCAGCGCTTGAAAGAGAAGAACGACTGTGCCGATCACCACCATCACCCATGGTCCAAACAAAACCGAGCCGAAGCCGATCCCGGTCGGATGCGAGCTGCTGCCGGTGACGGATGGAATTTTCAACGCCGACAATACAAATGTAAACGCGCCAGCTAACGCCATCAGAAGCTTATGTTCGGGGTGCTGCTTCAGCGTATGCACAAGCCGCCGCAATCCGAACACAAAGAACGGCAAAAACAACAGCCACCAAAACAGCGCCCATTTGACAGGCAAAAATCCTTCCATAATGTGCATGGCATACGCTTCATTTTCATTCGTCAACAAAAAATAGGAAACGAACAAAGCCGCCATTTTGCTCCATCGAACCGCTCTCTTCATTTATCCCTTCACTCCTTTCGCAGCATGTTCCGTTTTCCGTTTTCCGCTTGGCGCCTCCCGTTCGCCGGCTGGCGTCAACACCAATTCGCCTTCGTATTCATACGTCGCCCACTCCCGCATCGGAACCCCCTCACCCAAATGAGCGCGCACAACCTCCTTCGCCCGCTCCGGCGTTATCTGTCGATACCAGACGCCTTGCGGATAGACGATCATCACGCACGCGTCTTGGCATCGTCCGTTGCAGCGCGTCCTTGTTGTATGGACAGCGTCGTCAAGCCCGAGACGGGCGATCTCCTCGCGCACCGCCGTTGTCACATCATCCCCGCCATGGCGGAGGCACGTCCCTCCGTTGCAAATGAGCACATGATGCTTCATTCCCCGCAAATCCCATGTCGCCACCGAATCCCCCCTTTTTGGCTAGAATGATAGAATTTAGACGCAGACAGACGGGCAGGTTTTCGGCAAAAGAAAAAGCACCTCTACAGCAGAGGTGCAGAAAAATGTATACGAAAGCCGTAAACGGCCCAAACAGGCCCAATGCAGCCATCATTCTCCCGCACGTCTGCCTATAGTCCCGTAGGCATCCGTCCGATCCAAACAAGGCAGGTCTCCTGACTTAGGATCATCGCTTGACGGCGTCTTCCCGAAGCATCCTTCAGTGACTTGTTGCCGCAAAGCTCCCCATCACAGTGGCGGGCACCGTGCCGGATTTTCACCGGGCTTCCCTTTTCACCCAAACCCTAGAGCAGGCTTAGGCACCTTGTTTGTCTTACCGCCATATATGCGCTGTCATGGAACAAGCATCCGTTTTCATCGTAGTACAACCAATGCGTTGCCGTCAACCGTTTTTTGCCGACCAATCTTCGCGGGCGACGACAACGCCGTCGGCATCGGCGTACACGTATGCGCCCGGCTCCCAGCGGACGCCGCCGAACTCGAGCACAACGTCGCGGACGCCTTTTCCTTCTTTTTTGCTTTTCACTGGGCACGTGCCGATCGCCATGACCCCAAGCGGCATGCGGCCGATTTCCGCCGAATCGCGAATGCAGCCGTGGATGATGACGCCGGCAAGCCCCCGGTCGCAGGCGATTTGCGCCAACCGGTCGCCTAATAGCGCCACGCGGCGCGAGCCTTTTCCATCGACCACGAGCACCGTCCCCGGCAGCACCGTCTCGAGCGCTTCACGGACAAGGACGTTGTCCTCAAACACGTCGACCGTCGCGATCGGCCCGGAAAACATCCGTTTTCCGCCGTACGATTGAAACGAAAGTTCGCACACTTGCAACTCATCTAAACATTGATCGCATAAATCAGCTGTTTTCATGATCCTCTCCCCTTTCGTTTTTTTTCATTCGCCACCATTCGTCAAAATCCTGCCGACACCACATTTTTTTGCGGCGCTGCTTCTGCTCGGGCATCGGATGCGTGTCCTTGCGGGGCCGCTGAAAACGATAAAAAGATGTTCTCGTCCCCGAAGATGTTCTCGTCCCCGCTTTCCGGCGAACGAAAAAACGGCCCCGCACAACATGGCGGAAGCCGTTTTGGCCGCCGGGACGTGCGGACCCCGTCCGGCGATTCAGCTGGGCTAGCTGGATTCGAACCAGCGCATCACGGAGTCAAAGTCCGTTGCCTTACCGCTTGGCTATAGCCCAACGTTTTGTTGTCGTTTACAGTATGCGTCATGATGGTGCACGTTATGCATCAACCTGAATATTCTTTTGCTTGATGTGCGACACTATCGGTACAAACATCCTTTCCCTGCTATATCCCCTCGTTTTCTCTCGCACTTGTTTTTCCGATATGATACTGGAAGGGAGAGATGTCTATGCGCCGGATCACGGTTTTTCGCATCTATCTTTGCGCATTGTTTTTGTTATCGCTGCCGATCGTCTTAGCGGCCGCGGCTGCCTGGCAGCCACCCAGCCAGCCGAAAACCACCGTCATCGCCCACCGCGGCGCGTCCGGACACGCGCCGGAGCATACGCTCTCATCCTACCGCCTCGCCGCCCGCATGAATGCCGATTATATCGAAGTCGATGTGCGCGCAACGAAAGACGGGAAGCTCGTTGCCCTGCATGATGCGACGCTCGCCCGGACGACAAATGTCGAAACGGTCTACCCACACCGGTCGCCATGGCGGGTCAGCGATTTTTCATTGCGTGAGCTCAAAAAATTGGATGCCGGATCGTGGTTCGATCCACGCTTTGCCGGCGAATGCGTTCCGACGCTTGATGAGGTGGTTCGGATGCTGAAAGCGGAACGTGTAAACGTTCCGTTGTACGTCGAAACGAAACAGCCCGGCATCGAACGGGCGGTCGCCCGCCTATTGCAAAAACACGGCGTTCTCCAGCGCGGAAGCGTCATGTTTCAATCGTTCCATCCAGAAAGTTTGCAGGCGCTCCGCCCGCTCATCCCGCGCGGCGTCCCGCTCATTCAATTGGTCGGCGAAAAGGAAGCGCGAAGTGGCCGCGACGAGCTGTTGCAACAAATCGCCGTCTATGCCGATGGCATCGGCTTGCCGCTCCCAGCCGTCACCGAAGAGTGGGTGCGCGCCGCCCATGGCCGCGGGCTCATGGTTCACGTCTATACCGTCAATGAACCACACGATCTCGCTCGCCTATGCGCCATGGGCGTGGACGGTGTGTTCACCGATTATCCAGACCGCCCTGGCCGCATTGCCGCCTGCCGTCGTTTGCCCCGTCATTGACCCGCCTTCAGGGAGCCAGGGGGAGCTTATTTTTTACATAATGTTATTATGGTTACCCGTGGTGCTAGATAAACTTGGGCAAGCATAAAAATAGCCCTTGCTGGCGGATCTCCTGTAGAATGAAAGTGCGACCTGCCATTCGAAAGGAGAATCCCCATGCAAGAGCACTTTCATTTTACTACAGATCGGGCCCAAGATTCAAAAGCAATATGCCGCCATTTTCGTTTTTGTTTCTGCTCAACTGTCATCGATTCAGATGTACCTACAGCGTCGCAACCGCCATTTGGTCAAACAGGAAGACGCCGTGGTCATCGCGATTCATCTTTTAGGAAAGTTGCTCGGTTTTACTTCTGAACGGGCGTGGCATCGTTTTGTCACGGGAAATTTGTTCACAAACGGCTCGTTTCTCGAACGTTCCCGGTATAACCGCCGTTGCCGGGCGCTTGGCTTCGCTATCAAATGGATCGCCGTCGTGAGCAAAACGCGGCCAACATCATGCCTATGCCGTCGTGGACAGCTTGCCGCTCCCATTGTGCCATACGGCAAGAATGCATCGCGTCAAACGGTTTCAAGAGATCGCCGACATCGGGTATTGCGCTTCCAAAAAGCAATGGTACTACGGGTTGAAGCTGCACCTTCAAGTGACCGATCAAGGGCTGCCAATGGGGTATGTGGTGACGGAAGCATCTTGCCACGATCGAATCGCAGCCGAAAGCGTGATGACCCAAATTCCCCACCCGTATAACTTTGGGGACAAAGGATTCATTAGCCGTGACTTGCAAAAAAGGCTGTACGAAGAATACCAAATGGCGCTTTGGACTCCGTCTCGAAAAAACCAGAAACATCGTGCGTCTGAGACATGGGAGCAGTGGATCCAACAAAAACGCAAAGTGATCGAGACGGTGTTCTCGGTTCTGGTTGATCACTATCGCATCACGGGGATCCGAGCCAATTCGATTATCGGATTTGAAGTGGCACTAGACGGTATATTGTTAGCTTATTCCCTGGTTACACTTGGGCTAGTTGAGCGATAAAGCTCAACTAGCACCACGGGTATATATATGTGAAATCAGAAAAAAACTCTTACATTACGTAAGAGGCGTGCTATTTTCCGTTCCATTTAAGATTTGTTGGGCCATTTGTACGCTTTCTTCCGAAGGAGGTTCAATTCCTTCCAAAGGATACTTCAATCCAAGCGCTTTCCATTTGTATACCCCTAGTTTATGGTACGGGAGAATTTCAATTTTTTCCACATTATTTAACGTACGAATAAAAGCGGCGAGACGGCGCAAGTCATTAGGGTCATCGGTAATGGTTGGAACGAGAACATGCCGGATCCAAACAGGAACGTTTTTTTCGGATAAAAACCGAGCAAATTGTAAAATGTGTTTATTTGTTTTTCCTGTCAGTTTCCGATGTTTTTTTTCATCGATATGTTTTAAATCAAGCAAAATTAAATCCGTATAGGAAAGCAATTCGTTTAATTTTTGCTGGAACGATGCTTCTGTCGTGTAGCATCCCCCTGACGAATCGATTGCTGTATGAATGCCGAGTTTTTTGCATGCTTTAAATAGCTCAATTAAAAAGTCGATTTGTAGCAAAGGTTCTCCGCCGCTGACGGTAATCCCGCCGCCGGAAGCGTTGATAAACGGCAAGTACGTTTTCACGTCATCGATAATTTCTTCTACGGTCATTTCTTTTCCTTTTCCGATTTCCCATGTATCGGCGTTATGGCAATATTGGCAGCGCAATACACATCCTTGTGTAAAGATGACATAACGAAGGCCCGGGCCATCGACGGTACCGCATGATTCGATGGAGTGAATAAATCCTTTCATACGCATGTTCTCCTTCCTAAGAGAAATATACCCCCTCACAAGAAGGAGGGGGGAGAGATTACATTGTTTCATGGAACGTGCGGTTAATGACGTCAATTTGTTGTTCACGAGTTAGTTTAATGAAGTTGACGGCATATCCAGAGACGCGAATCGTTAATTGCGGATATTTTTCTGGATGTTCCATCGCGTCTAATAATGTTTCGCGATTCAACACGTTAATGTTGAGATGATGCCCGCCTTTTTCCATGTAACCGTCTAAAATAGCGACAAGATTGTGAATACGTGTTTCCTCGTCTTTTCCTAACGCTTTCGGAACGATCGAGAACGTGTTTGAAATACCGTCTAGGGCGTGTTCATACGGCAATTTTGCCACAGAGCTTAACGAAGCGAGCGCACCTTTCATGTCGCGGCCGTGTAGCGGGTTCGCTCCTGGAGCAAACGGTTCGCCAGCGCGGCGGCCATCTGGTGTATTGCCTGTCTTTTTACCGTATACGACGTTTGATGTAATCGTTAAAATCGATAACGTATGTTTTGAATCGCGATACGTTTTATGTTTTTTCAATTTCGTCATAAAGCGTTCGACTAAATCAACCGCAATTTGGTCGACGCGATCATCGTTATTTCCGTATTTCGGGAAGTCGCCTTCAATTTCAAAATCAACAGCAATGCCGTTTTCATCGCGAATCGGTTTTACTTTTGCATATTTGATCGCGCTTAACGAATCGGCGACAACCGATAGCCCGGCAATACCAGTTGCCATTGTGCGCAAAACGTGGGTATCATGAAGCGCCATTTCAATGCGTTCGTAACAATATTTGTCGTGCATGTAATGGATGACATTGAGTGTATTAATATAAAGTTCGGCAAGCCATTCAAGCACTTGATCGAATTTACGCATTACTTCGCCATAATCTAAATATTCGGATGTAATTGGCGCAAATTCAGGACCAACTTGAATTTTTAATTTTTCATCGACGCCGCCGTTAATCGCATATAACAATGCTTTCGCGAGGTTGGCGCGCGCTCCGAAAAATTGCATTTGTTTACCGATTCGCATCGCCGATACGCAGCAGGCAATTCCGTAATCATCGCCAAATTCAACGCGCATTAAGTCGTCGTTTTCATATTGAATCGAGCTTGTTTTAATCGACATTTTCGCGCAATATTCTTTGAACGCTTCCGGTAATTGTTTCGACCAAAGTACGGTTAAGTTTGGTTCTGGCGCAGGTCCTAAGTTATCTAACGTATGAAGGAAACGGAACGAGTTTTTCGTTACTAACGGACGACCGTCGATAGCGACTCCGCCAATTGATTCTGTTACCCATGTCGGGTCGCCGCTAAATAGTTCGTTATATTCCGGCGTTCTTGCGAATTTGACAAGGCGCAATTTCATCACAAAATGGTCGACAAGCTCTTGCGCTTCTTTTTCTGTTAGTGTACCTTCTTGTAGGTCGCGTTCGATATAAATATCTAAGAAGGTGGAAACGCGCCCTAAGCTCATCGCTGCGCCGTTTTGTTCTTTAATGGCGGCGAGATAAGCGAAATAGAGCCATTGGAATGCTTCATGCGCGTTTCGCGCTGGTTTGGAAATGTCGTAACCGTAGCTTAATGCCATTTGTTTCAATTCGTTTAACGCGCGAATTTGTTCAGCAATTTCCTCGCGAAGGCGGATAATGTCTTCCGTCATCGTTCTTGCGCCGGTGTTTTTCAAATCCTTTTGTTTTTCTTCAATCAGACGATCGACACCGTATAATGCTACACGGCGATAGTCGCCAATAATGCGGCCGCGTCCGTACGCGTCTGGAAGACCGGTGATGATTCCTGCTTTGCGCGCTAATCTCATTTCTTCGGTGTAAACGTCAAATACACCTTGGTTATGCGTTTTTCGGTATTCCGTAAAGATTTTTTTCACTTCGTCGCTTATTTTGTAGCCGTATGCTTCACATGATTGCTGCGCCATGCGGATGCCGCCGAACGGCATTAATGCGCGCTTAAACGGTTTATCCGTTTGAAAGCCAACGATTTTTTCCAAGTCTTTGTTTAAATAACCTGGTCTGTGGGAAGTGATGGTGGAAACAATGGATGTGTCCATATCAAGAACGCCGCCTTTTTCGCGTTCTTGCTTCGACAATTCCATCACTTGTTCCCAAAGTTTTTTCGTTGCTTCGGTCGGTCCTTCTAAAAACGATTCATCCCCATAGTAAACGGTTACGTTTTTTAAAATAAAGTCACGGACGTCAATGGACTTTTTCCATTTAGACCCTTTAAAATTTCGCCACGGGTCTAATACAGCAACAGCTTGTTTCATAACAGATCCCCTCCCAATTGTTCAGAACAATCATATATAACAGATCTCATCTCTATGATACTATATTTTTGGATGCTTAGAATCATCTATTATTGAATAGTTTGTGAAATGTTGAACAATTTTAATTTAAAGACAGTGAAAAAAGAAGAAATGACAACCAATGAACATGAAGAAGGATGTAAAAATAAAAAATCTCCATCCCTTGTTATAAATCGGGAGGTCAGATCGGCGGTCCGCCATCGGTCCGCCTTTTTGCCAAGCGCTCCATCCTTTCCTCCCCCGCCCTTGTCACCGCTTCGGAAACTGAAACGATAATTTCTTCTCGTTTTCATCCCAGACAAGGATGGCGTCAAACGTTTTTTCGCCTTTTTTAAACCCTTTGATGACATTCGTTTTCCCTTGCGCCAGCAGTTTTTTCACATTGGCCGCCGAAATCGATTTGCCGAGAATGCGTTTGGAGATCGTAAACGGGCATTTTGTTTTCGCGTACTGGTCGCAGCCGTACAACGTTCCTTTGTCGACGACGGTCCCGCCGCAAAGCGGGCACGGTCCAAGCTTCTCGCCCATCGTTTTTTTCTTCCTTGTCCGTTGGATCGAGGCGGTGTCAACCCCTCTGAAATTCCAATTCGGCGCAGCGGCGATGGCGTCAGCGACCACTTTTTGCGCCAACTTTTTCACCTGTTCCATAAAGGCAGCGGGAGAGGCGCTCCCTTCGCCGATTTCGCTTAAGCGCTGCTCCCATTTCGCCGTCATTTCCGGCGAGGCGAGAATCGTGCCGCCGAGCGCCTCGATCAATACTTTCGCCTTGTCGGTCGCATATACGAGGTTGTTTTTCACTTCAATATACTTCCGCTCTTTCAGCATGGTAATGATCGCCGCCCTTGTTGCTTCCGTGCCGAGCCCTTCCGTTTTGGCGAGCACTTTTTCCAGTTCCTCATCGTCCAAAAATTTTCCCGCCGTTTTCATCAAGGTGATGAGTTCGCCTTCTGTATACCGTTTCGGCGGCTCGGTCTTCCCTTCTTTCACCTTGACAGCGGCCGCTTCCCCCGCCTCCCCTCGCTCAAGGAGAGGCAGCGCAGCATCTTTCTCCTCCTCATGCGGACGGATGACGGCGCGCCATCCTTCCTCGACGACTTGTCTTCCTTTCGAAACAAAGCGGGCCCGGCCGTCAACGAGCGTTGTGACGGTCGTATAATCGATGACCGCCGCCTGATGGTGGGCGGCAATTAGGCGGCGGACGACCAAATCGTACACCTTCCGTTCGTCGGCTGACAGCTTCTCGGGATCCACCACTTGCTCGGTCGGGATAATGGCGTAATGGTCCGTCACCTTTTTCTCGTTTACATAACGTTTATTCTGTAAAATCGACGGCTGCGGCAGCGGAAAATACGAAGCGTACGCCGGAAACGAGGACAGCTTTTGCAAAATGGCGGGAAACGTTTCCGCTTCCCCTTTCGTCACATGCATCGAATCGGAACGAGGATACGAAACGATCCCTTTTTGGTAGAGCGATTGCAGCACATCAAGCGTCTTTTTCGGCGAGAAGCGGTACAACTTGTTCGCTGTCGCTTGCAGCGTCGATAAGTTGAACAACAGCGGCGGCTGATACGTTTTCCGCTCTGTGTGGACGTCGGCGACTTCCGCCCGTTTTCCTTGGCAAAAGGCAGCGATCTTTTTCGCCATCTCCTCGTCCCCAAGACGCGTTTGGCCGTTTTTATCCGTCCATTTTCCTTCATAACGCTTGTCGCCAATGACAAACGAGGCGACGACTTCCCAAAACGGTTCAGGGCGGAACTGCTCAATTTCCCGCTCACGCCGGACGATCAGCGCCAATGTCGGCGTCTGCACGCGCCCGACGGAAAACACATCGTTCATCCCGCGCTCCTTCAGCAAGAGGCTGTACACGCGCGAGGCGTTCATGCCGACGAGCCAATCCGCGCAGGCGCGGGCGTACGCTTCCTCATAGAGCGGGCGCGTCGTCCGTTCATCAAGCAGGCGGCGGAACCCTTCCTCGATCGCCTTCGGAGTCAAGGACGACAGCCAAAGCCGCTTCATCGGCTTGTTCACGCCGCTTAGGCGGATGAGGTTGCGCACAATGAGCTCCCCTTCGCGCCCCGCGTCGCCGGCATGGATGATTTCCGTCACTTCCGGCTTTCGCAGCAATTCTTTCACAACCTTGAACTGTTTCGCCTTCGCTTTTTCGATCTCATACTCAAACCGTTCCGGGATGATCGGCAACGTGCCGAGCGTCCACCGCTTCCACTCCGGCCGATACCGCTCCGGCGGGGCGAGCTGGAACAAATGCCCGATCGCCCATGTCATATACGCCCCGTCGGGAAACAAGTCATTCGGCAAAATTTCGATATAGCCTTGCCGTTTTTTCGTCCGAAAAATCGAGGCGAGCGTCGCCCCTTGGTCCGGCTTTTCCGCGATAATGACCTTCATCGTCCTCTCCCCTTACGGCACATCATGCCCCATGGAGCTTTGTAAGATAGCGAACCATTGCTCGCGGGAAAGCGGAAGCGACAACGCCCGCACCGCCCGCTCGATGCGTTCTTGTTTCCCCGAGCCGACAATCGGCATCATCCGCGCTGGATGAACGAGAAGCCACGCGTACAACACTTCGTCGATCGTCTCAGCGCCCACCTCACCCCGCACTTGTTCAAGCGTCCCGCGCAACCGCACCGCCCGGTCATCGTCAGCGGAAAAAATCGCCCCGCCGGTGAGCGGCGACCATACCATTGGCGGAATGCGCTTCTCAAGGCAAAGGTCAACGGTGCCGTCTTCAAGATTTTCCAACCGATACGCCGATACTTCGATTTGGTTGGTCACGAGCGGAAACGGCAAATACGACTGAAGCATTTCCCACTGCAAACGTTTAAAGTTGGAAACGCCAAAATAGCGCACTTTTCCATCCTTCTTGAGTTGGAGAAACGCCTCGGCCACCTCTTCCGGGTTCATAAACGGATCCGGGCGGTGGATAAGCAATACATCAATATAATCGGTATGGAAGTGTCGAAGGGATTGCTCAACCGAAGCGATGATATGATTTTTGCTTGTATCGTATAATTTCATCCCGTACTTCGATGGCAGCTTGATGCCGCATTTCGTCACGATCTCGATCTGACCGCGCAAGCTTGGCTTTAACGCCAGTGCTTCGCCAAAGCGCGATTCACACGTATAGTCGCCGTAAATATCAGCATGGTCAAACGTCGTAATGCCGCGCTCAAGACAAAATTCAATGAGCCCGAGCAGCTGCTCGCGCGAATAGCCCCAGTCCGCAAGCCGCCAACAGCCGTGAATGAGGCGGGAAAACGTCAAATCGTCCGCCAACCGAATTCGTTCCATTGATTGTCTCCCTTTCTTTATTTTTGGCTAAAATCGTTCCGCTTGCGCATACTACCAACAAGAGGAAAAAACGGAAAGGACGTGATGATATGAAGCGCTGGCTTCTTGGGCTCGCCGCTGTGCTTCTTTTCGCCTCCCCATGGCCGGCATCAGCCGCCGAAACCGCATACGAATGGAACCTAGCCGACATTTATCCATCCGAAGCCGAGTGGATGCACGACTACAAGGCGGTGCAAAACGCCTTGCCGAAACTGGCGGCGTTTGAAGGAAAACTCGATGATGAAAAGACGATCGCCAAACTGTTCGCCCTCAACGAACAAACGGCCCGCAAGCTCGAAAAACTGGCGCTTTACACCCATTTAAAACGCGATCTGAACATTGAAGACGAGGCAGCGGCCCGGTTTGGGGCAAAAGTGGAAGCGCTCGCCGCCCAATATGCGGCGAAAACAGCGTTCATCGAGCCGGAACTGCTCGCCCTACCCGAGCGGACGCTCAAGAAGCTCCAAACGAGCAAAGAGCTGAAAGCGTACCGCTATTACTTCCATGAGTTGCGCGAGCAAAAGCCGCATACGCTTACGAAACGCGAAGAACGGCTGCTCGCGAAACTATCGCCGGTGCTCGGCGAGACGGAGAACATTTATGACCACGCCGTCCGCGGCGATTACGAGCCGCCGTCTGTCACGATGCCGAATGGAAAAACAGTGACATTGACCGACGACCAATACGCCGCCATGCTCGAGCACCCGGACCGCCGCTATCGAAAGGCGGCGTTTGAAGCGAAAGCGAAAAGCTATGAGGCGCTCGAGCAGACCGCCGCGGCGACGTTGTACGCCTCGGTCAAAGCGGACGAATTGTATGCGAACGTGCGCCGCTATCCATCCGGCCTGGCCGCCGCTCTGGCCGCCGACGATGTCCCGAAGGAAGTGTTCGACAACTTAATCGCCGCCACCCGCCGCCATTTGCCGGCGCTGCACCGCTATATCGAATTGCGGCGGCGCGCGCTCGGGCTTGACCGCGTTCACAGCTATGATTTGTACGTGCCGCTTGTCGGCGAAACGGCGAAATCGATCCCAGTTGAAACAGCGAAAACGTTCATTGTCGAAGGGCTCAAGCCGCTCGGCGCCGACTATATCAAACAGGTGCACCGAGCGTTTCAAGAGCGATGGCTTGATGTCTTCCCGCGCCCGAAAAAATATACCGGCGGCTACAACACGGGAGCGTATGACACCCATCCGTTCATCTTGCTCAATTACAACGGTTCGCTTGATGGCGTATTGACGATGGCTCACGAGCTTGGGCACGCCATGCATTCCGTCTACACGAACCGCGCGCAGCCGTACCATTATTCCGGTCATTCGATTTTCACCGCCGAAGTCGCCTCGACCGCGAACGAATGGCTCATGCTCGATTATTTGTACAAACAGGCGAAAACAAAAGAAGAAAAACTCCGCCTGCTCGTCGAACAAATCGAGCAAATCCGCGGCACGTTGTACACGCAAGTGATGTATTCCGAATTTGAACGGATGATTCATGACAAAGTGCGCCAAGGCGGCAGTCTGACAGCGGACGAACTGAACCATCTTTGGCTTGGCCTGCTGAAAACGTATTACGGCCCGGCGTACGCCGCCGATCCCGGCGCCGCGCGCGGCTGGCTGCGCATCCCACATTTTTATGACGCCTTTTATGTATACAAATATGCCACTTCGCTCGCGGCGTCGTACACCATTGTGAGCGGCATCCAAACCGATGCAAGCGGCAAGGCGGTGAAGCGGTACACACAATTTTTGCGCTCCGGCGCATCCGATGATCCGATCCGTCTGCTCAAGCGAGTCGGAGTGGATATGACAAGCCCCGAACCGATCGAGCGGGTCTTAGGTCATTTCGCCGAACTCGTTGACGAACTCGATCGACAGCTGCCAAGCCAAAACCGTCAGCGGTCTATATAGATGCAATTTAAAGCTTTAACATTTTTTGTCTTTGCCGGTCATTGCATCCGACTGTCGAGTGACCGAACAACGCCGCTTAAAGACCCATATATGGGTCTGTGAAGCAGGTGGTTGTTCGGTCTTCCGTCACGCCTTGGCGTGACGGGGCAAGCCACACGCTTGCCTTCGACAGTCGAAAATGGACAAACCGCTTTTCCGTCAAGGATATGTTAAACTTCTTCGTTACATCTATATACATGAAAGAGGTGTCCCGCGCCGTTCGGGACACCTTTGTTATTGCGGCGGAAAAAAGAATATCGCTTTGCGTTGCAACGCGCGGGACCGGTTAAGGCGGTCGATCGCGTACAAAGCGACATCATGCGCTTGCCCCGCAGCCAAGACGGTTATTCACTTAAAGATGCGCCTGCAATTTTTTCTTTCACCTTGCGGATGTTTTCCATCTTATTGTCCCAACACGCTTGGCTCAAATCAACGGGATATTGCTCGGGATTGAGCGTCCGTTTGTACTCCTCCCAAAACAAGCGCAAGCTTTCTTTTGCGTACGCTTGAATGTCCGGAAGCGGCGGCGACGTATACACGAGCCGGCCGTTGTCGAAGATCGTCACATGCAAGTCACGCGCTTCGAAATTGGTGACGAATTTGCTGATGAACGTGTACACCGGATGGAACATTTTCAACCGCTCTTCTTGCTGCGGGTTTTCGCTCTCTAAGGCGATGTAGTCGCCTTCCGCTTTATGGTTGATTTTGTTGACGATGCGGTACACCCGCTTCAGCCCCGGCGTCGTCACTTTTTCCGGATTGCCGCTGATTTTGATCGTATCGACCATCTCACCGCGTTCGTTTTCGATCGCCACCATTTTGTACACGGCGCCGAGCGCCGGCTGATCGTACGCCGTAATGAGTTTGGTGCCGATCCCCCACACATCGATTTTCGCCCCTTGCGACTTCAAGTTTAAAATCGTATCTTCGTCCAAATCGTTTGAGGCGAAAATTTTCGCGTTCGGAAATCCGGCTTCATCGAGCATTTTCCGCGCTTCTTTCGACAAATAGGCCAAATCGCCGCTGTCGATGCGGATGCCGATAAAGTTGATTTGGTCGCCCAGCTCCTTCGCGACGCGAATGGCGTTTGGCACCCCCGACTTCAACGTATCGTACGTATCGACAAGAAAGACACAGTCTTTATGGCGGCGTGCATACTTCAAAAAGGCCGTGTATTCATCCTGATACGCTTGAATCATTGAATGGGCGTGCGTTCCGGCGACCGGAATGCCAAACAGCTTCCCGGCACGCACGTTTGATGTCGCCTCAATCCCGCCGATATACGCTGCGCGCGCGCCCCAAAGCGCCGCATCCATCTCCTGCGCCCGCCGGCTGCCGAACTCCAAGGCCGGCTCATCCCCGAGAATATGCTTAATGCGCGACGCTTTCGTGGCGATGAGCGTCTGGAAATTGATAATGTTTAAAATAGCCGTTTCGATGAGCTGCGCCTCGGCGAGCGGCGCCTCGATGCGCATAATCGGTTCATTGGCAAACACCACTTCCCCTTCGCGCATCGAACGGACCGTGCCGGTGAAGCGAAGCGTCCGCAAATAGTCTAAAAAGTCGTCGCGGTAGCCAAGTTCTTGGCGCAAATAGTCGATGTCGCTGTCAGAAAATCGGAACTGCTGCAAAAACTGAATGACGCGCTCCAACCCAGCGAACACCGCATAGCCGTTGCCAAACGGCAGCTTGCGGAAAAACACTTCAAACACAGCGCGGCGCTCATGCATACGATCTTCCCAATACGTCTCGACCATATTGATTTGATATAAGTCCGTATGAAGCATCAAGCTGTCATCAGCATATGTCTTCATGAATTGCTACCTCCAACACACGAATGACGGCGCCGCCGAATAAAACAATGTTCATCGTCTATTCTATCACGTTTTCTCCATTATTCCACTATTTTCGCGCCTAGCGTATGGCGAAAATGGCGGAGCGCCCATTCGTGTCCCGCCGCGTCGAAGCTCGCCACCGCCCGCCGGTGGACGACGATGCGAAATCCTTTGTTGTACGCATCGACCGCCGTATGGAGGACGCAAATATCGGTGCAGCAGCCGACCAAATGCACTTCCGTGATGCCTCTTTCGCGCAATTTCAGCTCCAAATCCGTTCCGGCGAACGCGCTGTAGCGCGTTTTGTCCATCCAATACACATTGTTTTTATGCTTGTTCCCCTGATACACCGCCTCGAGCTCCCCGTACAGCTTTCGCCCCTCCGTCCCTTCAATGTTATGCGGCGGAAACAACTTCGTTTCCGGATGATAGTCGTCTCCCGCCACATGCTTGTCAATGGCAAAGACGACAAAATCACCGTTGTCAATAAACTGTTTCGTCACCCGCACGAGCTCTTTTTCAATAGCCTGCCCCGATTTCCCGCATGTAAGCGCGCCATGATCGGCGATGAAATCGACGGTGTAGTCGATGTTAATAAGCGCTTTGTTCATTCCCGTTCACTCCTTTTCCTCTTCCTGCATGGTCGGGTTGCTGTTTTTTCATCCCGCCTACATCTTGTTGGGCTTTTCTACCATTATACCATAGCAATATGGATAGCAGATAAGACAACAAATCCCCTGCCTGCTTTGAAGCAGACAGGGGATTGTCGAAGTCGTTTTAGCTGTTTTCCGCCGCTTTGGCCGCTTTCATTTGAGCACGCAAAATGAGCGACTGGATGATCGAGAAGCAGCCGCCAACGACCCAATAGAGCGACAGCGCCGATGGAACGGAGCTGGCGCCGATAAAAATCATAACCGGCATGATGTACGACATCATCGCCATTTGCGGCATTTGTTCTTCAGCCATCGACGGCGACAGGCGGAGCGAGATGAACGTCGTCAACGCCGCTAAAACGGGCAAAATGAAATACGGATCGCGATGGCCGAGCTCGACCCATAAGAACGAATGCGTTTTAATTTCTTGCGTCCGCGAAATCGCGTAATACAGCGCCATAAAAATCGGCATTTGAATGAGCACCGACAGGCAGCCGCTCGCCGGGTTGACGCCGTGCTTTTGATACAGCTGCATCATTTCTTGCTGGAGCTTGCGCTGCGTTTCCGGGTCTTTGCTTTTATATTTTTCTTGCAGCTTCATAAGCTCCGGGCGCAGTTTTTGCATGGCGATCGATGCGCGGAACTGCTTCAAAATGAGCGGCAGCAAGCAAAAGCGGACGATGAGCGTCAGCACGATAATGGCGATGCCGTAATTGTCGCCAAACCAGTGCCCAAGCGTCAAAAGAAGCTTCGACATTGGATAGACAAAATAATGGTTCCAAATGCCTTGACTATGTTCGTCGATCGGTTCGTTGCGGTTACAGCCGGCAAGAAGCAAAACGGCGCCAAGCAGCACCAATACCCATTTTTTCATGAAAAGCCCTCCTTCAATATCATGTTGCAAAATCATGCCGTTTCAACATAAAGGAAAGGGCCTTCCATCCTCATCCGTTCGGCTTGTCCGTTCCCAAACGGGAATTTTCCGCCGCTGCGGCAAAAACAGCGGGCGCCATGGAAGCGCCGCCCGTTCGGCGCCTCCCTCTGCTTCATGCTCGCGAACCGCTGCCAACGCCGGTTCATAAAACAGCGAACCTGCCATCCGGCGCGCGCTCGTATGTCCTTTCATGATGATCCATAGCGCGCCGACAAGCGACATATACACAAGCAAATCAATAGGCGCTTCCATGCGTCCACCTCCCTTTCGCCTGTCGATTGTTCTCTTTCCATACAATAGCAAACTTTCAACCGAAAGAAAAGCAACAATTGATCACATCCGCTCCAAGCGGTGAAATGCCGGCTCGTCGGCTGCCAAGACGGCCAGCTCCCCGCTTTCATCGGCCGCCAGCGCCGCCCGAAGCTCTTCTTTCGCCTCATCGAAGCGTCCAAGCAGTGCGAGATAGCGGGCTCGTTCGTAGCGAAGCCGGGCATCGTTGGCCATATGGACGCACCGCTCGATGGTCGCGAGCGCCTGATCGATGCGCCCCGCTTCTTCATAAACAGCCGCAAGCTGCATATGGAACTCTTCATCCTCAGGATACCAATCAGCATAGCGCTCCCAAAGCGCCGCTGCTTCTTGATAGCGGCCCGTTTCCATATAATGCTCGCCAAGCAACATGAGCGCCTCACGGGCGAGCGGTTCTTCCGCCACAGTCTCCTCGAGCTGCCGCTCGGCTTTCTCGCGCTGTCCTTCTTGAAGCCAAACGACCGCCTGCAACACGCGCAGGTCGACATCATCCGGGTCATCAGCCAGCAGCCGCTCCAGCCAGCGCTTCGCTTCCTCGCGTTTTCTTTCCTCATCGGCGGCCAATAAATATTCCACAAATTCTTGCGCCAAAGACGGATCCCAAACGCGGGCGAGCGCTTTGCGCCACGTTTTCACGGCATCGCTGTCCAATTCGAGCGCGGCATATAAGCGGGCGAGCCGCCTGTAGGCTTCCGCATCGCTGCGGTTGAGGCGAATCGCTTCGTCGTAGAAATCGGTCACAATCGAAAACAAGACAACGGTGCCGACCCATTCTTTCGCTTTTGTCCACCATCGCACCGGTTCGTCATGCCCCCCCTTCTCCTCGCCAAAATACGGGAAAAGAGCCGAGGCAGTGTTCCGATACATCACGCTTTTCGCCTCGCGGCTTGCCTTCAGCCGCTCGAGTCGATGGCGCAGCTTCCCTAAGCCGCGCATCGTTTTCGGAAAGAGAGCCACATACAACGGGTACAACGATTCATCGTCCGGATGGCGCACCATCAACTGTTCGAGCAGTTTCGCCGCCTCTTTTTGGCTTCCTTCCGCGATCAGCACCATCGCCCAATGGCGGAGCACTTCAGGATGGTCCGGGTCAAGAGCAAGCGCCTTCTCGACGGCCGCCTTTTCTTGATCGCGGCGCTCAAGCGCTCCATAAACATATCCAAGGCTGTCGTAATACCACACCTCCCCTGCATGCGGACGGGCGTCAGCCAACGCGCGGAGAAGCGCGGAAGGCTCCGCGATCGCGGCAAGCTGCTCCATATCGATGCGCTTCGGGGCCAAGCGCACCGCCTGAAGCAAATGCGCGTGCTGCCGCTCTTCGTTTTCTTCCGCCTCATAGAGTGAAGCTAAGCGAAAATGGCAAAGGACAAACGATGGATCGGCTTTGAGACAAGCCTCATACTGTTGTTTCGCCTCTTCGTGGCGTCCAAGCGAGGCGCACAGCTCCGCGAGCCGGAAGAGGGAAAGCGCATGGCCCATGGCGGCAGCTTCTCGGTAAAACGCCATGGCCTTCGACGGCCGGCCTTGCCGTTCATAAAGGGCGCCGAGAGCGGAATGGGCCGAAGCGAGTGTCGGGCGAGCCGAGACAAGCTGCTCTAAAAACGCCCGGCCGCGTTCCTCTAAAGACGGCGTTGCCAGCTGATCAAGGTAAAACTCGTACGCTTCTTCCGCCTCAAACTCAGCCAGACGCAACCCTTCTTCCAACCACGACAGCGCCGTCTCGCGTCCTTCCCCCTCGTCGGCGAACCCATGGGCGACAAGCCATCTTCCCGCGTTCAGCCAATATTCGCTGTTGTTGGCAAAACGGGTGCGCTGCTTGATTACATACCGGCGCGCCGCTTCCACATCCCCGCGCTCCGCGAGGGCGGCCGCCAAGCCGAGATGGGCGAACACGTCATCGCTGTCATGGCGGATCGCCTCTTCGTAGCACGAAACCGCTTGTTCCGCCTCTCCTTCCTCCATATAGAGATCGCCAAGGCGGACGTAAAGCGGCGCCAACCGCCAGGCGGCGGCCAATCCCTCTTCCAACACCGCTTTCGCTTTTTCCCGATCACCGTCGTCATCATACAAGTCAGCCAACATCAAATACGGGTACGGTTCCTGCGGGTCGAGCGCTTTGGCGACGCAAAAGCCGCGTTCCGCCTTGCGCCTTCGGCCGAGCTCCCGATCGCAGCAGGCCCGCTCATACCAAAGCTGGGCATCCCGCCGCTCGCGGCGCACAAGACGATCAAACCAGTCGCGCGCTTCGGCAAACCGCTTCGCATGGAACAACAGCACACCGTGATTCGTTTCGATAAACAAATCGCCCGGATACAGGCTGACTGCCACGCGCGAAGAGATGAGCCCTTTTTCGATATGACCGGCGTACGCCGAGGCGAGCCCGAAATAGCTCCACACTTCCGGCTGGTCTGGGTCCAACTGGAGCGAGGTGCGAAAATAGCGAGCCGCCTCTTCATAGCGGCTGGCAAAAAAGGCGATTCGGCCGCGCAAATAATGGTAGAGCGGGCTTTGTGCCTTTCCTTTCACCCGTTTGAGCACCTCTTCAGCCTTCTCCATTTCTTGCGTGTAGACATACGCTTTCGCCGCCATCAGCAGCAAGTCGTTATGTTCCGGATACTCGTTCAAGACTCGTTCCGTATACTCCAATACAAGCGGCTTCGCCTCGTCGATGCCGAAATGCTTCATGACATACAGCCATGTGTACGGGATGTGCTCATGCTGGCGCAAAAAGGCGACAAAGGCGGCGAAATGCGCCTGTTCGTCCTCGTCCATCTTTTCAGCCAACGCGTGCAGCTCACGGAAATAGCGGTCCTCCTCCTCCGGAAGCTCGGCGGCGAGCGCCGCTTTTTCCCGGGGAAGCGCCACAATCGACAAATAATGCGTCCCTGCATACCACTTGGCAAGCTCGTCCTTGGAAACGACAAACGGATCAAACAGATTCGGGTCTTGCACATAAAACGCCTCGAGCCGTTCGTCATAGCCAAACAGCACTTGGACGTGTGATGACTGTTCGTAATCGACGCTTAACAGCACCGGAACGCCCTCATCAATGAGCCGCTTCCAGCGCGGCAGCGTGCCGATGAAAAAGCGGCAAACAAATCCAATATCTTCCAAATAATGTACGGTCGTGGACAGCTTCGATCCGCGCACATCAAAAATATGTTCGGCCACTTCATCCTGCGTGCGGGGGGAACCAAGCAATCGAAGCATCATTTCCAGACTCGCCGGCACGCAATAGTTGTGCTTTTGCACGACCGGCACAAGCGGCAGCGCCACCGACCGTTTCCCTTGCCGCCCAAGCGCGCGGGCGTACGGCGTTTTTTCAAGCTGCGGCTCCGCTTTCACAAGCGATTCAAGCTTCTCCCATTCCTCAAGCTGGTAATACAGTTCGGCGCGCAAATGGGCGAAATAACGGCGATGCATATGAAGCGGATTCAGGCTGTCAAGTTCCTCCATCGCCGCGAGCGCCTCGCGGTAGGCGCGCACATCGCGCAGGCGGCGCACGCGCTCAGCGTAAAACGCTAACACTTGCGGAAAACGCTGCTTTCCTTCTTCCAAAACGGCAAGCGCCTCGCGGTGGCGGCCATCGAGCGCATACAAATCGGCAAGAAGCAAATAGCACATATCGCCGCGCTCCGGGTCATCGAGACCGGCGCAAATCACCTGTTCGGCGCGCTTCCGGTCGCCGGTCTCGATATAAAAATAGCCCCACTTGTCATGCATCGGCGCCGTCTCATAGCGGGCAACCACATCCATCCATTCGTGCGCCTCATCGATCCGCTGCATATCCAATAAAGCGCGCACCAACGCAAACGCCGCCCGGGCGATCGCTTCCCTCGGCTCCTCCACCCGGCCATCGAGCGCGGCGGTCAGGCGCGGAGTGAGCGCCTCTTCCACATCGAGCGGCCGGCGTTGATCGAGCCATTCGTCGCACAACCATGCGAGCGTCTGCAGCGTGTTGAACTTCCGGTGGGCGTACCGGGCGACAAGCCCGCTATGCCGGTACATAAGCGCGTAGTCGAACAGGCGGACAAGCGTCCGAAACGGTTCGATCTCGTCCCACGAAGCCATGAGCGGCCGCCATTGAAACAATCCCATATTTTCTAAATGCGGCCGCACCTGGGCAAGGGCATCCACGATTCGTTTTTCTTCAACGAGCAATGCGATCGGTTTGATATGATTCATACAAAGAAAACTCCCTTATTCTTTTTCCAGCTATTTATTAAGTGTAGAACAAGCCCGGCAAAACAGCCACATATTTTTTCACAAAAATACCGACAAACAAAAAATGGCCTCTCCTTTGAACAGGATCAGCCATATACCGATTCGTTTTATCCGGCGTGCTTGGCGAAAAATTCGAGAGACCGTTCAATAATCATCGGTTGGTCGTAATCGAGCGTCGCCACATGGTAGCTGTTTCGGAGGCGGACGATCTCTTTCTCCGTCGATGAAATACCTTGAAAGATGATGTCGGCGTTTCCCGGCGGCACGACGTGATCTTCGTCAGAGACAAAAATCAACGCCGGACAGACGATGCGATCGAGTTTCGCTTTTGTCTGTGCCATCAGCCTAGCCAGCTGAAGAAGAGAAGCGGTCGGCGTTTTCTCGTATGCCAGCTCTTTCACATCCGGATTTTTCAAGTCCGAACCGATCGAATCCAGATACCTCGGCAGCTCGCCCCCGCACCTCTTTTTTCCTTTTTTTGATCGGACGCCGTTACCACATCGACAACCATGACCACCACCATTCGTGAAACAAGCCGTTGACGCCAAAATAGACGAATGCGATCCAAGCGATGCCAACCAATGCTTTCTCCATCCCTTTTCCCGTCCGATAGAGCGGCACTTTCCACCGCTTGGACGAAAACGGCCAAAACAGCGGCACCCCTTGAACAGAAAAAAAGTCTTCCACAATATGAAACAAGTAGCCGAGCACGAGCCCAGCGGTAAACGGCGACGCCGAGTCGCGCCAGACGAGGGCGGCAAGCACCCCCCAGACGATGAGCGAATGCGTCATGCCGCGATGGCCGAACGCTTCTTTTACTTTCCCCGCGACGCCGAACGAACGGCGGCCGACGTATGACGACGGCTCGTCAATGTCAGGAAGAAGGCTGCCGATGACAAGCCCCACCGTATAGGCGGCGGTAAACGGCAGCTTTGTATGCGCGGCCGCCGCCGCGCCGAGGCATAATGTGGCAATGACATGGCTGGAGTATCGCAACGAAATCCCCTCAAACTTTTATCGTTTTCCCCATTATACCACAGAAAAGAATATTCGTTCGTTTTTTGACGGATTTGTGACAATGATGCCAAGTGTGACAAAGTTAACATCGCGTTATTAACATCATGGCTATAGTTAAAAGTACACAACGCTAATAAGGAGTGAAGCAAATGAAACGAAAACGATCTCCGTTCATCAACCGTTTCAAATATATTCGGCCGATCGAGCGCCAAGCCGACGGCCATAGCGAAACAACCTACGGCGACCGCGCCTGGGAAGATGCATACCGTCGCCGCTGGCAGCACGACAAAGTCGTCCGCTCGACCCATGGCGTCAACTGCACGGGGTCGTGCAGCTGGAACATTTACGTCAAAAACGGCATCGTCACCTGGGAAGGACAGCAGCTCGACTATCCGTCGACCGGGCCGGATATGCCGGACTTTGAACCGCGCGGCTGCCCGCGCGGCGCGAGCTTCTCATGGTATATGTACAGCCCGCTGCGCGTCAAATACCCGTATGTCCGCGGCATCTTGCTTGACATGTGGCGCGAGGCGCTCTCCCATCATCCAAACAACCCGCTTGAGGCGTGGAAAAGCATCGTTGAAGACCGCGAAAAAGCGAAGCGCTACAAACAGGCGCGCGGGAAGGGCGGATTCGTGCGCGTCAGCTGGGATGAAGCATTGACGCTTGTCGCCGCTTCTTTATTGTATACGGTCGTCAAATACGGCCCGGACCGCAACGTCGGCTTCTCCCCGATTCCAGCCATGTCGATGGTCAGCCATGCCGCCGGATCGCGCTTCATGCAGCTGATGGGCGGGCCGATGTTAAGCTTCTATGATTGGTACGCCGACTTGCCGCCGGCGTCGCCGCAAATTTGGGGCGACCAAACGGACGTGCCGGAGTCAAGCGACTGGTACAACGCCGGCTACATCATCACCTGGGGCTCGAACGTCCCGCTCACCCGGACTCCGGACGCTCACTTTTTAGCCGAAGTGCGCTACCGCGGCACGAAAGTCGTCTCCGTCAGCCCAGATTACGCCGAGTCGACAAAATTCGCCGACGACTGGCTGTCGGTGAAGCAAGGGACGGACGGCGCCTTGGCGATGGCGATGGGACATGTTATTTTAAACGAATATTACGTCAAACGGACCGTTCCATATTTTGAACGATATGCCAAAATGTACACCGATTTTCCGTTTGTCGTCACCTTAAAACAAAACGGCGGCACATGGACGGCCGGCCGCTTCTTGTTGGCGAAAGACCTTGGCAAACAAACGAACAATGCCGAATGGAAGCCGGTCATCTATGATGAAAACACCGACTCGTTTGTCGTGCCGAATGGAACGATCGGCGCTCGCTGGGAAGACAAAGGAAAATGGAACTTGCGTCTTGTTGATGAGGAAACAGAACAGCCTCTTGAGCCACGCCTGTCGTTTTTAGGGAGCGAAGATGAAGTCATCTCGATCCAGCTTCCATATTTCACCGCTGAGGGCGGAAAAACGATCGAACGCGCGGTTCCAGTGAAAAAAGTGCAAACCGTAACAGGAGACGTTTACGTCACGACCGTCTATGATTTGATTTTGGCCAACTACGGCATTGACCGCGGCATCGGCGGCACAGTCGCCCGCTCGTACGATGACGAGGTGCCATTCACGCCAGCATGGCAAGAAGCGATCACCGGCGTCGACCGCGAACTCGTCGTGAAAATCGCCCGTGAGTTTGCCGACAACGCGATCGACACAAACGGCCGGTCGATGATCATCGTCGGCGCTGGGATCAACCATTGGTTCAACTCCGATACGATTTACCGCGCCGTCTTGAACCTTGTCTTGTTCGTCGGCGCCCAAGGGGTGAATGGCGGCGGTTGGGCCCATTACGTCGGGCAGGAAAAGCTGCGGCCGGTGGAAGGATGGCAGACAATCGCCACCGCTCGCGACTGGGTCGGACCAGCGAAATTGCAAAACGGCACGTCATTCTTTTACTTTGCGACCGACCAATGGCGCTATGAAGAGCGGCCGGTCGATGAGCTCATCTCACCGCTGGCCAAAAAAGCGCGCTATTCACACCCTGGCGATTACAACGTCTTGGCCGCGCGGCTTGGCTGGCTGCCGTCGTACCCGACGTTTAACAAAAACGGCATCGAGCTGTATAACGAAGCAGTAAGCCATGGAGCCCGCACGCCGGAAGAGATCGGCGCCTACGTCGCGAAACAGCTGAAAAAGAAAGAATTGCAGTTTGCGATCGAGGATCCGGACAACGAGGCGAATTTTCCGCGCAACTTGATCGTCTGGCGCGCCAACTTAATCTCAAGCTCCGGCAAAGGGCACGAATACTTCTTAAAACATTTGCTTGGCACGACGAACGGCTTGTTAAACGATGACCGCGACAGCCTGCGCCCGGAAGAAATCCGCTGGCGCGATGAAGCGCCGGAAGGCAAGCTTGATCTGCTTGTCAACTTGGACTTCCGCATGGCCGGCACAGCGCTCTACTCCGATGTCGTCCTGCCGGCAGCGACATGGTATGAAAAACATGACTTAAGCAGCACGGATATGCATCCGTTCATCCATCCGTTCAATCCAGCCGTGCCTCCGCTCTGGGAAGCGCGCTCGGACTGGGATATTTTCAAATCACTCGCGAAAGCCGTATCTGATGTCGCCAAACAAGCCGGCTTAAAGCCAATGAAAGAAGTCGTCGCCACTCCGCTGTTGCACGATACGGCGCAAGAGCTGGCGCAGCCGTTCGGTGAAGTGAAAGACTGGAGCAAAGGCGAAACTGAACCGATTCCGGGCAAAACGATGCCGAACATTCACGTCATTGAACGCGACTATACCCTTCTTTACGACCAAATGACCGCCTTAGGTCCAAATGTCGCCCGCCAGCCGATCGGCACAAAAGGGATTGCCTGGTCAGCGAAAGACGAGTATGAACAGTTGAAACGCCGGCTCGGCACTGTCCGGCGCGCTTCCATCGCCGACGGCTGCCCGGATATCAGCGAAGCGAAAAAAGCGGCTGAAGCGATTTTGACGCTGTCATCAACTACAAACGGCAAAATGGCGGTGAAAGCGTGGGAGGCGCTTGAGAAAAAGACGGATTTGAAATTGGCCGATTTAGCGAAAGAACGCGAGGAAGAATGCTTTACGTTTGAACAAATCACCGCCCAGCCGAAAACGGTCATCACCTCGCCGGCGTTCAGCGGCTCGGAAAAAGGCGGGCGGCGCTACTCGCCGTTTACGACGAACGTCGAACGGCTCATCCCGTGGCGGACGTTGACCGGTCGGCAGTCGTTTTACATCGATCATGAACTGATGCACGAGTTTGGCGAAACGATGGCGACGTTCAAGCCGGTGTTGCCGCACCGTCCGTTTTCAAACAAACGCCCGAAAGAAAACGGAAAGGAAGTCATCTTGAACTATTTGACGCCGCATAACAAATGGTCGATCCACAGCATGTATTTCGACTCCTTGCCGATGTTGACGCTTTTCCGCGGCGGGCCGACCGTGTGGATGAACAAAGATGATGCGGCCGAAGCCGGCATCAACGACAACGACTGGATCGAATGTTTCAACGAAAACGGCGTCGTCGTCGCCCGCGCCGTCGTCTCCCACCGGCTGCCGCGCGGCATGGCGTTTATGCACCACGCGCAAGACCGCCATATTAACGTGCCGGGCACGAAGCTGACAAACAACCGCGGCGGCACACACAACAGCCCGACGCGCATCCACGTAAAGCCGACGCATATGATCGGCGGATATGCACAGTTAAGCTACGGTTTCAACTATTACGGACCGACGGGCAACCAACGCGACCTGTACGTCGTCATCCGCAAACTCGAGGAGGTTGATTGGCTTGAAGATTAAAGCGCAAATCGGAATGGTGATGAATTTGGACAAATGCATCGGCTGCCATACGTGCAGCGTCACGTGCAAAAACACATGGACGAACCGCCCCGGCGCTGAATACATGTACTTTAACAACGTTGAAACGAAACCCGGAATCGGCTATCCGAAACAATGGGAAAACCAAGAGAAGTATAGAGGCGGCTGGGAGTTGAAAAACGGCGAACTGCGGCTCAAATCCGGCTCGAAAGCGATGCGGCTCGTCAACTTGTTCTACAATCCGTACCAGCCTACGATCGACGATTACTACGAACCGTGGAATTACGACTATGAAACGTTGACGAACAGCCCGCTAAAACAATACCAGCCAGTGGCGCGGCCGAAATCAAGCATCACCGGCGAATGGATGGAGCTGTCATGGGGGCCGAACTGGGAAGACGATCTGGCCGGCGTCCATATCACCGGTTTGCGTGATCCGAACGTTGTCAAAATGGAGCAGGCGATCCAAACGGAATTTGAGAATGTCTTTATGATGTACTTGCCGCGCATTTGCGAGCATTGCCTCAATCCGTCATGCGTATCGAGCTGCCCGTCAGGCGCCATGTACAAACGCGACGAGGACGGCATCGTCCTCGTCGACCAAAACGCCTGCCGCGCTTGGCGGTATTGCGTCACAAGCTGTCCGTACAAAAAAGTGTATTTCAACTGGCAAACGAACAAAGCGGAAAAATGCACGCTCTGCTTCCCGCGCATCGAAGCCGGCATGCCGACGATTTGTTCGGAAACGTGCGTCGGCCGCATCCGTTACATCGGTGTGATGCTGTATGACGCTGACAAAGTGAAAGAAGCGGCGAGCGTCACAGATGAGAAACAGCTGTACCACGCCCAGCTTGATATTTTCCTTGATCCAAACGATCCAGCCGTCGCCGCCGCCGCGAAAGAAGCGGGCATCCCAGACGAATGGATCGCCGCCGCACAGCGCTCGCCGATTTACAAAATGATCGTCGACTGGAAAATCGCTTTGCCGCTGCATCCGGAATACCGGACGCTGCCAATGGTATGGTACATTCCGCCGCTGAGCCCGATCATGAATACGATCGAAGGAAAAGGAAGCCAAGCGAGCGCCGATGACATCTTCCCGGCCATTGATGAAATGCGCATTCCGATCGAATATTTGGCGAATTTGCTGACGGCGGGCGATACGGCGCACATCCGCACGACATTGAAAAAAATGGCGGCCATGCGCTCATACATGCGGGCGAAACAAACGAACAAACAGCCGGACACCCGTCTCATTGAATCGCTCGGCTTAAGCCGTGAAGACATTGAAGAGATGTACCGTTTGCTCGCGATTGCCAAATACGAAGACCGCTTCGTCATTCCAGCATCGCACCGCGAAGAAGTCGCTGACCTCTACGCCGAACAAGGCAGCTGCGGGCTGGCGTTCGCCGGCGGCCCGGGCGCTTGCGGCACGCTGTAAAAGGAGAAAGAAGGCGAGCCCCGCCCCCTTCAATAATGAAATGGAGGATTTACGATGAACAGCGAACAACAACAAACGGTCTTTCTATGTGTATCGTATTTGTTGTCTTACCCGGACGAACAGTGGGCCGAATCGCTTCCTGACTGCCTAGACGCCATCCGCTCGCTTGACGATGAAACCGTCCGCGCGCCGCTTTTGGCAGTGGCCGAACAGCTCGCGGTCACCCCGGCTCGAGAGCGGATGGAGCAATATGTCGAAACATTTGATTTCGGCAAAAAAACGAATTTGTACTTGACGTATATGACAAACGGCGAGCAGCGGGAGCGCGGAATCGAACTCGTTGCCTTAAAAGCGCGCTACGAGGCGGCCGGATTCTCCGTCTCCGATCACGAGCTGCCCGACTACTTGCCGCTCATGCTTGAATGGATGGCCTATGCAGATCAAGAGCATACGACTGCCTTGCTCGCCGATTATGCCGGCCATATCCGCGAAATCGGCGACCGGCTGGCAGCGGCAGGCAGCCCGTATGCACAGTTGTTTGACGCGCTCAATCACACATTCACTCAACTCGGCGTGACGCCGCTCCCGAAAGGAGGTGCAACGGCATGGCCAGCCAATTTCTCTGGGTGATTTTTCCGTATTTGGCGCTTGTCCTATTTGTCGCCGGCCATATTTGGCGCTACCAGCGCGACCAGTTTGGCTGGACATCCAAATCAAGCGAACTGCTTGAAAAACGGCAGTTGCGCCTTGGAAGCCTTCTCTTTCACTGGGGCATTTTGTTCGTGTTTGTCGGCCACGTGATGGGCATTCTCATTCCCAAGCCGTTTTACGAGGCGCTTGGCGTGACAGAAGAGATGTACCACGCCCTCGCCTTGGCAGGCGGCATTCCGGCCGGCTTGGCGGCCTTCGTTGGTTTGTTGATCCTTTTTCGCCGCCGCTTGACGGTCAAGCGCGTACGGACGACAAGCAGCACCGGCGACTGGGTCGCGCTCGGATTTTTGCTTGTCGTGATCGCCAGCGGGTTGTCGTCGACGTTTCTGAACATCGATTCGCACGGGTTTGATTACCGGACGACAATCGGCCCGTGGTTTCGCGGCCTTCTTACGTTCCGTCCGAACCCAGCTTATATGGAAGCGGTGCCGCTTTGGTTTCAGATTCATATTCTCGCTGCATTCGGTTTGTTCGCCGTCTGGCCGTTCACCCGTCTCGTTCACGTATTCAGCTTCCCGCTCCGCTACTTGCAGCGCAGCTACGTCGTCTATCGAAAGCGAATGCCAAAACAAGCAGAGCCGGTCAACCGCGCCAAGTAAGCGAGCGGCGGGCGTCACATCAGGAACCCTAAACTGAACAGGCGGAGGGGGCAACCGATTGCCTAACAGCCGGCCTGTCAACTTTAACGGCGGCGGGAACGAAACAACGTGCGCTTCCGCATACCCTAACGATCATGCATAACAACCGGCCAACAAATGAACCAATAATAAAAAACAGGATGCCCGTCGTTTGGGGCATCCTGTTTTCCATTTGTTACTTAGTTAATGCGCGCAAACAGCTCCTCTTTCTCCGCATCGGACAACAACCGCTCGGCCATCGGGAAGAGCACGTTCTCCTCTTTCATGAAGTGCTCATCCAAAATATGATACGCCTCAATCACCGCGCCGGCAAGCGTCAACGCCTGCCTGCTGTCGATGTTCTCCGGCAGCTGGGCGGTCTTTTCTAAAAACATGGAAAGTCGCGTTTTCGCCTGTTCGTGTTCGTATTCCATAACGGCGATAGGGCCGGTCGTCCGCCCGATGTACCGAGCCATCATTGGGAACAATACGCCTTCTTCCCGCTCCGAATGCGGATCTAGGGCGGCGACGAACGATTCAACTTTTTCTCTCAAATCAGCGAGCGGCTCACGCCAGTTGCGGTCATTTTCCCCGCGGCCGATCGCCTCCGCTGCGGCAAGCAGCTGCTCCATTTGGGCGCGCAGCGGGCCGTGTTCTTGTTTTAATTGCGCCAGACCGGCGCATAATTTCACCCCTTCAGGGCCGCCCATATGGCAAAATGAATGCATCATCAATTCCTCCTTTTTATGACCCGTCCGTTGTTTCCATTATACTGTGTGCAGCATCTCCATCGTTGTGAGTCATATCACACCGCCGACAGACAAGCGCAAAAAAAACAGCACGCTCGCCCCCATGAGCGACGCGCCGTAGCAAATCCCCGCCGAACCGTGCTCGCCATCTGCTGGAATGAGCTTCGTTTCATGCTCGCCCCGCCCTTTCATATGAAAAATACATACCCAGTTTTATTATAAGCGGAAAATGTTCGAAAAACTGTGACAAAAAATAAACAGTTTAGCATTTTTGATGAAACACATAATATAAAACATTTAACAAAAAGATGGTCTCTTATATAGCAGGTTGGACAATTGATATAAAACAACCCTCAACAGGGCTTATTGTTGAAAATAACGGGCAAGCGTCACAATCATCGCTCCCATCCGCTCATGTTCCGGGGCGATGACGCGATCGACTCCCTCTTCTTCCAATGCTTCTTTTGTCACTTTGCCAACGGCGCAGGCCACGACATCGGTGCGAAACGCGTCAAAGAGCGGTGTGATCTCTTTTTTCTCGCGGGCGAACGAAAAGAAAAAGCGGACTTGCATCGCCGATGTAAAACAGACGGCATCGACTTCGCGCCCGACAATTTCTTTATACAATGTCGCCAGTGTCCCCTCATCCGGAGCGATATGCCGGTATGGCAACAATTCCGTATACAAAGCGCCTTGTTCAAGAAAAAACTGCTTCAAGGCTGGCGCGGTATCGCCGTACAGCTGTACAACAACGTTTTTTTCCGCAAAGTCGTGCCCATAAAGAGCAGCAATCAACCCTTTCGTCGTCCCGTCCTCGCTTGCGGCCACCGGGGTGACGCCGATTTGTTTCAACGCCGTCACCGTTTTATAGCCGCGGGCAGCCACGTTCGCTTCCTTGATCGTTCGATGCCATTGAGCAGCCATTCCCTCCCGGTCGGCCGCTTCCAACAGCGCCTCAAAGCCGATTCCCGTCGTAAATACGATCCAGTCCGGCCGCATGGCGATGACGGTTCGCATTTCCTCTCCCAGTTCGCTTCCCTTTGAAAAGACGGTCCCTTGCGCCGGACGAATGATGGCCGTTCCTCCTTGCTTTTCAATAAGCGTTGTCATTTCGTCCAGTTTGCGTGACGCGCATAAGGCAATCCGTTTGCCATGCATGTCCCTTCCCCCTTATGGTCAGTCGTTCGTCCTTTCCATTCTAAAAGATGGTCTTTGCCTATGCAACAAAAACCATTCCGCTCCCTGGCACATCGCAACGCGAATGCCGCCTTCATTGGGTATAGAGCCCAGCGCAACAGAACAGACCGCAGGCAGAAACAGCCGACCACCATCAAAAAAACACGCGCCCAAAGACGCGTGCCCTCCGTTCAACGAGTATGTACCATGGCCTCTTCTCCCCGACGGTCAAAGGAACCGATGATGCGCTTCGGCTCGACGGAAATGAGCCGGTCCAACGGAATGTTCATTAGACGCATTTGCCGGTTGTAAACAAACAGTTTGCGCGTGTCCTGATACAGCTTGACCGGCAGCACGACCGCTTCCCCTTGATAGGTTTTTACACGCACCGGCTGCTTCTCGGCAATCCACGCCGACAGCTGTTCATACCATTCCATTCTGATTGTTCCCCCTTCTCATCCGATCCTACTTATGATTGTGAACTACCCCCACTTAATTTTCTAGCGAAAATTTGAAGTGGGGGCTTCCAAAGAAGTTTGACTGCTTCAAGCAATCCTTATTCTTTGAGGCGTGTCCACTTCGCCGCTAGAGCATAAGACACTCAGGTCTACAGCTTTACTTTTCTTTAAGATGTTTAATGCGCCATTGACATCAGCATTAATTAGTTTGCCAGACTTTGTTCGATACAAGCCGCGCTTAATACGTTTGCCGCTGAACTTATATTCTTTTGGATTGTCGGCATTATATTCAGGAATCTCATCGCCGTCAAAAAAGCTGGCTTGAGACGTATAGGATTCTTCCTGTTTCAAGAATTCAATGCCGTAAAATTCACAAAGATATTCTAGTTTTTCTTTTATGTTACCGAGAGGAATATTGACAAAGTTTTGATTTGTCTTTTTTCCTAGATTCATATTGCGTTGCCATGTTTCCGCATAGCCAATGACAAGTTTGCCAATTTGATTTTCAATACAGTAGTTAATGATGTAACGGCAAGTCTTGTTGATATAATCATTCACTTTATTATTGCGATTCATAGCAAGCAAAGCCTGTTTACGAGTGGTGCCTTTGATTTTTTGCTTATCTTTTATGCTTTGAAGTCTGGCATTTTCTTTGTTAAACCATTGATTTATACTTTTTAATCTCCGCCCATCAATGATGAATGATCTGCCGTCTGATGTGACACAAGTGGCAAGATTGTTTAATCCTAAATCAATTGCCAGTGCTTTTTGGTCGTTTAATTCTCTTTGATCTTCAGGCATTTCATATTTGTACTGAATCTCAAAGAACCTGGCATGATGCTTAGGAATGATTTCAATCTGCTTAATCTTTTTGTCCAGTAACACAGGCGGAATCGTTATCGTGATAGGCTTGTGAGTCTTTTTAAATAGGCGAGAATACGGTATCGTGAATTTGTTGCCGTCTATACGAATCTGGCCAATGATCAGTGAATGAAAGCCATCTTTTTTAAGATATTTTGGAATACTGATAGCCTTGTGGTCATATTTTCCTTGTTTGGCAAGACTGATCAAACCAAAGAAAGATTTAAAGGCTTCATTGACCTTTTTTAAAATTTGCTGTGCCATGTTGCTGTTTAACAGCTTATAGTTTTCGTTAGTTTTTGCAAGATGATAATTTTTCTCATAATTAAGAAATTCCTTGTGTTCAAAATAGTATTGTCTGACATTGTACAATCCGACGTTGTACATGTTCTTGGCAATATGGCACAGTTCTCGAAGAGTCAAGTATTCTTCTTTGGTCAAACCATTTAGCTGTTGTTTGATACAAAAATACATTTTTTCACCTCCCATCTAACTATATTATACTATATTTTACTGAATCTATCCTATTTTCAGCAAAATATAGTTAAGGCGATTCATCTCCCACTTACTCCGCTTCGCTTCGTTGAAGTGGGAGTCTTCTCGCCTAATTAAGATAAATGTTCAGCGCACGGAAATGTTCCGTGCGCCTTTGGAGGTGGTCAGCGGTGGATCAACACACGCGCTGCCGTGCAGTCAGCGCTTTCACCGATGACGCGGATTTTTAGGCCATAGTTGGGCACGTTCCGGCCGGCGTCGACGGCCCCTTTATTGTCATACGACCGGCTGTCGTCAAACACCGGCGTCGGCGATGTATCGTTGTCGATCAGCTGTGAGCCATTGATTGCCACGCGGAATGGGGCTCCTTTTTGCAGGCTGAACGCCGCATCGTGCACTTGATAGCGAGTCGACGCTGTCGTATTGCCCGACCATTTTAACGTATGCTGGTCGGCATCCACAACGCCAAGAAACCCTTCGCCCGGATGGACGCCCGTCCAGTTGTTGTCATAGCCTTCATCCACATACCAGACGACAAGCCCTGGATCGTACGAAAGAAGCCGGTCGCCGCGCAAAATATGGGCGAGCCCTTCATCGACGCCGCGGTGGTTGCGCCATTCAAGCAAATAATAATGCTTCGAGCGCGCGATGCCGTCGCTTTTCGCAAAACCGTCCAACGCGAAAGCGCTGTCGCCCTCTGCATCGTCTGTGAGCGCGATTGTTCCATCTGCCGTCACTTGAATGTTGTCAACATACCAGCCAGCTTCCGACACCGCTACATCAGTGATATAATGGAAGCGAAGGTCAATCGTTTGTCCTGCATAGGCCGACAAGTCAAATTCCGCCTTCACCCAGCCGTTTGACGTACCGGTAATGCCGTTGCCAGGGTTTTGCCCGTACGGATTGTCGGTCGTTGTAATGTTTCCTTGAATTGTTGTCCATTCGTTGCTGCCATGCGGTTTTACTTCCACCGCCCCGTAATCACAATCTTTCTCAATCGCATACCATGTATCAAATGCCAGCATCGCCTTGGACGCTTTCGTCAAATCGATCGTCGTTGCCATCGTATGATCTAAGTTGTTTCCGCTTCCAGAGAAATAGGCGTACACACCGCTTGGCGGGGTCGTGATGACCGTTTCTTTGTCCGGCAAGTTGATGCGCACGGCATCGTTGTTCGTCCCTTTCGTGT
This sequence comes from Geobacillus sp. FSL K6-0789, assembly GCF_038593135.1. Lineage (NCBI taxonomy): Bacteria > Bacillati > Bacillota > Bacilli > Caryophanales > Anoxybacillaceae > Geobacillus > Geobacillus sp. FSL K6-0789. The sequence goes on along the minus strand of NZ_CP151966.1, from coordinate 1,647,830 downwards.
TCGCTTCATCGAGCACGACTTCAACACCGTTTGGCGTTACTTCGTTCCACTCAACGGTCGTTCCGCTCAGCCAGTTGCTGCCGGGCATGGTCGACTGCAAAAACTGTTTCGCCCAGGCGCTGAAGCCGGTCGGCTCCGTGCCCGGAATGCGCCCCGCCCAACTCCCGCTGGACATAATCGACCAATAGGCAATGGGCTCGCCCAAGCCGGAGTAAATCGTATCATATTCATCCGGCAGCCCTAAATCGTGGCCGTATTCATGGGCAAACACCCCTGCCGCCCCATCGGCCGGTTCGATTGTGTAGTCGTACGCCGCCAGCTGGCCGCGCCAATACGGCACATCGGTTGTTGTGTTCGGGATGCGATAGACCGATCCTAAATTCCAGCGGTGCGACCAAATCGCGTCGCCGCCGAGCGAACCGCCGCCCGCCTCTTCACCGACGCTCGAGTGGATGATCATCAAATGATCGATCAAGCCGTCCGGCTCGCGGTAGTTGCCGTCGCCATCCAAATCATACCGATCCTCTCGGTCAAACTCGCGCAAATTGATGCTCGGGTCTTTCGCAGCCGCCGCCAGCGCCTCGCGCACAAGCGCCCGCGGATTGGCGTCATTGCCATCCGGGGTCGGCACGTTGCCGCCATAGTATTTAGCCGGATACTTCGCCTGATACCAGCCCGCCACTTTTCCTTCGATCGAATAGCTGCCGCCTGATTGCTCTTCATAATACTTTTTTTCACCGAGATGAGTTTTTCTCCGTTCGGTCCTGCGTAATAGCCGTCATCCCCGCCGAAAATCATGTCTTCATAATGTTCACGGGTATAATCTTTATAATACATATCCGTCTCATTCGGTTGAATGCGGTTGTGCGGAAAATCCGGGTATTCAATGAGCAAAACGAGCACGCGGTCCACCCGCTTGCCACCGTTCCATGCCTCTGGCTTGACAGACGGAACGGAATCTTTTTTCGTCTGGCCAAGCTTTTTTCCTTTCCCATTCAAAATACTGTTTTTCTGCCCCTTCTCGCGCAGCACATCAGCCCGCTTTGCCTCGTATTCGTGCAATTCTCCTTTTTCTTTCGAAGTGTGGGCCGCCTTTTGTTTTAAATAGGCGCGCACCGCTGCTTCCGCCTCAGCTGGGGTGGCGTCAGCGCGAAGCTTGCCGCTTTTTTTCAACATCTCCGCCAGCTTCTCTTCATTCGCCACCGCCAAATCGACCGGACCGCCGTGCCTGGCTGCCAAAGGTGCTCCCGAATTGGCGGCCTGCGGGGTAGCCGCCGGCACTGCCCATAGGCCCATTCCAAGCGACAGCGCAGCAACAAGTGATGTGATCGACCGTTTCTTCAAAAACACCCCTCCATATCAAATAAAATGTTGATAGAAAATATATACAATTAAAATATTATAGAATAATCCCAAAAAACGAAAGGGAATTTTTGACTAAGAACAAAACAGTTCTTTTTGCCTATATCTGTCGAAAAAACGAGATTTATAGCAAAAAAAGACTATCGATTTCACCTTAACAGACCCGTGATGTTCCGGTTACAATGTAATATATTCACGGTTTTTGTAGAAATTCTGGTTATGCATCTTGACGATGGGAAAGAAGGTGCCGCGATGCTGAATATTTTCAAAGACTTTTTGCTGAACTTGTTTTTTATTCTCCTGCCGGTGTTTCTTGTCCCGCTATGGACGGAGCAAGAAAAAGGGCCAAAGCGCCTCCGCCTGTATTTGCCGACCGCTTGTTACGCCATTGTAATCGTCCTATGCATCACTCTTCCGGTCGGAACAGAGAGCAATTTCATCTTCGACTTGCAGCAAATTCCTCTGTGGCTTGGCGGTTTGTACGGCGGAGCGGGGGCGGCGACGGTTTTAGCGTTTACGGCGATCGCCTACCGCTCGCTGTTCGGCGGAGCTGGCGTCTTCGTCACCGTCGTCGTTTCCATCGCCATCGCTGCAACAAGCAGTTTATTGACAAAACGGTTTGTCGAGCTGCCAACCAAACAGCGCACGCTGTTCGCTGCATCGCTCAGCTTCGGCTCTGGCCTATTGACCGTCGCCATAGCGGAGTGGATGGCTGCTGCGGTTTCTCCTCCGCCTTCCGTTGCGCTTATCTTTTTGTTTGTACAGCCCATCAGCATGCTCATCGTTTGTTCGTTTCAGGAAATGGTGCACCATAACATCGCGCTGCGCAAACGAGTGATTCGCGCCGAGAAAATGGAAGCCGTCACCCATTTAGCTGCTTCCATCTCTCATGAAATACGCAATCCACTCACCGCGGCGCGTGGGTTTATCCAACTGATCGAAGAGCAGCCGCTCGCTGCCGACAAACGACGCCAGTATGCGCGCATCGCCATTGAGGAGCTTGACCGAGCTGAAGCGATCATCACCGATTACTTGACGTTTGCCAAGCCGGCCCCGGAGATGCCGGAAAAGCTGAACGTCAAACTGGAAGTGAAGCGGGCCATCGACATCATCCGTCCGCTCGCCAATATGAGCTGCGTCGATATTCAAGCGACGCTTGCCCCATTTTCCGTCATCGGTGAGCGCGAAAAATTCCGTCAATGTTTGCTCAACGTAATGAAAAACGCCATCGAAGCGATGCCTAACGGCGGGACGTTGCAAGTATACGTCTCCATTGACAACGGACGTGTGCTCATCCGCATCGCTGATACCGGCGTTGGTATGACGAAAGAACAGCTCGAACGGCTTGGCGAACCGTATTTTACGACGAAAGGCGTCAAAGGCACGGGGCTCGGAATGATGGTCGTCTATCGCATTGTCGAATCAATGAACGGAACAATTCGAATTGAAAGCGAAATACATAAAGGAACGACGGTATCGATTTATTTGCCGCTCGCTCCGTCCCCATCCCTATCCACGATTTCCGATAAAGAAAAGCAGTTGTTTGCCGTCTTGTAAACGCCGCGGCCAAACCGGGGGAAGACAATAACCAGCGAAACAAAGGATGCCTGTTCGGGTGTCCTTTTTCTTTGTCCTATGTTCCCGACAGTTTATCACCACTGGCGTTTTTGTTACAATACTATAGGATGGAAACATACCAAAGGAAAAGGAGACAGTTGCATGATTCACGTCAAAACGGAACGAGAAATTCAGTTGATGCGTGAGGCGGGGAAACTCTTGGCCGCCTGTCATCAAGAGATCGCCAAACGCATCGGACCGGGCGTCACAACGATGGAAATCGACCGGTTCGTTGAAACGTTTTTGGCCAAATACGGCGCCAAACCGGAACAAAAAGGATACCGCGGCTATCCGTATGCGACATGCGCTTCCATTAACGATGAAATTTGCCACGGGTTTCCGCGCAATGAGCCGCTGAAAGAAGGCGATATCGTCACGATCGATTTTGTCGTCAATTTGCGCGGAGCGCTCGCCGATTCCGCCTGGACGTACGCCATCGGCGACGTCAGTGAAGACGTGCAAAAACTGCTTAACGTCACCGAGCAGTCGCTCTATAAAGGAATCGAGCAAGCCGTTCTCGGCAATCGGATCGGCGACATCGGCCACGCCATTCAAACGTACGTCGAAGCGCACGGCTTTTCCGTCGTACGCGATTTCACCGGGCATGGCATCGGGCCGACGATTCACGAAGAGCCGTACGTTCCCCATTTTGGTGAAAAAGGAAAAGGGATGCGCTTAAAGGAAGGGATGGTCATTACGATCGAGCCGATGGTTAACATGGGGGCATGGCAAAGCAAAATGGACGCAAACGGCTGGACGGCGCGCACCATTGACGGCTCGTATTCGGCGCAATATGAACATACGATCGCCATTACGAAAAACGGGCCGCTGATCTTAACGACGACGGCGTAAGGATACAGATATTTCTTGTTCTCAACAGCTTGATTTTTTCGACATTCGAAAAACCCGGGTACACGTTGGCCCGGGTTTTTCGTTCCCTTCTCTTTATTCTGGCCAGACCGTTGCGGCCGCTGTGTTGCCATTGCTTTTTCCTGCTATTTTGTTTACATAATATAATTATGGTTGCTACCCTTTCAGCACTTTCACGTAAAACGTCCGCTGGCGCGGCCCGTCGTATTCACAAAAATAGATGCCTTGCCAACGGCCAAGCAGCAGCCGGCCTTCATGAATGATAACATGTTGCGACGCGCCGACCGTGCTCGCTTTCATATGAGCGGCCGTGTTTCCCTCCATATGGCGGTCAAGCGGATGCTCCCACGGGTACGTTTCATCAAAGCGGCGCATCATATCGCGCTTCACGTCAGGATCCGCGTTTTCGTTAATCGTGATGCCGGCTGTCGTGTGCAGGCAATAAACGATCGCCACCCCCTCTTCTACCCCGGACTGGCGCACCGTTTCTTCGACAAATGACGTAATCTCCACCATTTCATCGCGCTTTGTCGTGCGAAGTGAAAAAGATTGAAGCAAGTCTTTCACCTCCTGAACAAATATTTTGTAGAACAACGCAAAATTTGCTACCATTTAATTATAGCATATGGAACGGCCTCCCACCTGCCATCCCTGCATGGAAACGGGAGTCTCCTAGCAAAGTCCATTGGGGTGAAACTGCCGTGCCGAAACGATACACGAATCTCGACAACGTCTCGACGCACAAAACATGGACCGATTTCCGCCGCTGGCAGCGGGAACGGAAACAAAAGCAAAAAGACTTGTCGTACGTCGTACCGCACGCCGTGCCGCCGCAATGGAACCGGCTTCATCATCCGAACGGACGGCCGCAGCTTTGTTGGATCGGCCATTCGACGTTCGTCGTGCAAATGAACGGCATCACGATCGTCACCGACCCGGTTTGGGCGAAGCGGATGGGCGCGGCCAAACGCTTGACGGCTCCTGGTGTTCCGCTTGACAAGATGCCGCCCGTGGACGTTGTGCTCATTTCCCACGGCCACTATGACCATTTGCATTTCGGCAGCCTCCGCCGTTTGCACGGTGACCCGCACATATTCGTGCCCGAGGGGCTCGGCCGCTTGTTCCGCCGCCGCGGCTATCGCCGTGTCACCGAACTGTCATGGTGGGAAACGGCCTCCTTTCACGGCGTATCGCTCACATTTGTTCCCGCCCAACATTGGACGCGGCGGACGCTGTGGGACACGAACACGTCGCATTGGGGCGGATGGGTGATCACATCAAACGGCGCCCCCACCATTTACTTCGCCGGCGACAGCGGCTACTTCCGCGGCTTTCGCGACATCGGCGAACGCTTTTCCATCGACTATGCGCTCTTGCCGATCGGCGCGTACGAACCGGAATGGTTCATGGGGCCGCAGCACACGACCCCGGAAGAAGCGGTGCAGGCGTTTTTGGACTGCCGGGCCCGCCTGTTTGTGCCGATGCATTACGGGGCGTTCCGCTTGGCCGACGATACGCCGAAAGAAGCGCTTGACCGCCTATGGGCTGAATGGCGGCGGCGCGAATTGGAAGAGGAGCGCTTGCTTTGCTTGAAGCTCGGCGAGGTGATCGATGCCGCCCAAGCGTTGACGGCCCTTTCCCCATTCGACAATTCGTTCAGCCAAACAAGCGCAATCACCACGGTGAAACAAGCGCGGCAAAAGGAATGAGCGCAACTTTATCCAAAAGAGCGAGCCAGTCCGCGGCTCGCTCTTATTCATTGAATTGGCGGTATACGTACGGCTCCTTCGGTTTGGCCACCCTCTCCCATGACGTCACTTTTACATACGGAAGCGTCATATGAAACGGCTGGTAATACATGGTGGATAGCGTACCTTTCACATGAATCCATTCATCATTTTGAAGCGGCACCGTCTTTGGAAACTGAAGGAGCAGCCCGTACACCCCTGAATCCGCAACACAATGAATGATTCCAAAGCGAAGGAGAAACGCCTCATTGGCGCGCGTCGTTTCCTCACGGTAAACAAACCCGGTGAACTCAATGTCGCGGGCGGCGAATGCACCGGGAAACTGATAAATCGTTTCCATGGCATTTAAATAGTTTTGATCATTCAACTCCAAGCGAGCAAGACGACCATATTTTTTCAGCTCTTTTTCCATGGCATTTTGATAATCGTCCCGCCCATAATACATGCTCGTATCCGGACGCAAAAACTGCCGCTGGGCAAACGGATCGCTGCCGTCAGCTGCCATCCCAGGAACATGAATCCCTTTCGCCTTTACGACTTCAGAATCCAGCGTCGCAACGGGAAACAAGAAGGCGGAAACAAGCGGAAAAACAAAAATAAGGTAATTCACCGCCCGCTTCCAGCGCGCGGACGGCTCATGATGATGACCGCAGCATTCTTCCCCATGATCGTGCGGTTCCTCGTTGCGGCTTGCCAGCACAAATTGCACGATCGTTAAAAAAGCAAACACAAACATCGCACTAAACGAAATATACGAATACCGCATATTAATGTATTTGCTCAACTCTCCAGTAATATATAAATGAAAAAACAAAAACGCAAACCCAAGCAAAATATACATGCGAATCATGCCGCCACCTCCTTGCTAGATCAATAGCGATCCGGCAAACACAAACAACGTGATATAGGAAATCAGTTTCCACACAAACCGGGCTCGGAATGACTGAAACAACATGAGCGTATTTTTCACATCGAGCATCGGCCCGTAAACGAGAAACGCTGCCAGCGCGTGAAACGGAAATGTGCTTTGAAACGACGAGGCGATAAATGCGTCCGCCTCGGAACAGAGCGACAGCACGAAGGCGAGCGCCATCATGACCAAAGAGGCCGCCACTTTCCCATTGCCGATCGACACAAGCGCCGACGTTTTCACATACGTTTGCATCGCCGAAGCAATGAACGCCCCAATGATCAAATACTTCCCGGTCGCAAAAAATTCATCGATCGTATGGCGCAGGGTGCCAACGATTTTCTCTTTCCAAGTACGGGGCATCATCGGCATCTCGCGCCGTTCATGGCGCAACTCGCTGCCTTCATGCCGAATCGCCATCACGGCGCCGACAGTGACGGCGACGGCGCAAGCGAACAGCGCCCGGCACAATACCATCGTCCAACTGCTTCCGAAAGCGATATACGTCGAAAACAGCACAACCGGATTGATGACGGGCGCCGTTAACATAAACGGCACGGCCGCGTAAAGCGGCACCCCCTTGGCGACGAGACGGCGGGTGATCGGCACGATGCTGCATTCGCATGAAGGGAAAAACACTCCAAGCAATGTGGCATAAACAATGGCCAAAAGGCGGTTTTTCGGCACCCACCGTTGTACGGCCTCTTCACTGACAAACATTTGAATGACTCCGGAAACAAACACCCCGAGCACGACGAACGGCAACGATTCAATCAATATGCTGATAAAAATCGTATTCAGCTGCAAAAACGTGTTCATCATGGGTTCTCCTCTCATTTACAACCGTTCATTTTACCATGAGAAATGGCCATTGTCATGAAAATTTGGTAAGAAAAATCAAAAAGGCGCTTCGCCTTTGGCGAAACGCCTCTTCTTCTATTATTCTTCCACTTCTTTTTTCCACAGCCCGACCATCAATGCGGTCACGATGGAACCAATCAAAATAGCCAATATATAAAGCCATGCGCTGCCTTTGACGATCGGGATGACGAAAATTCCGCCGTGCGGCGCCGGAAGTCCGATGCCAAACAGCATCGTCAGCGCCCCGGCTACAGCTGAGCCGACGATAATCGACGGAATGACCCGCACCGGATCGGCCGCCGCAAACGGAATCGCCCCTTCCGTGATGAACGAAGCGCCCATAATATAGCACGTTTTGCCGGCCTCGCGCTCGGCTTTCGTAAACTTCTTCTTGAAGAATGTCGTCGCCAGTGCCAATCCGAGCGGCGGCACCATCCCGCCGGCCATAATGGCCGCATGCGGCGCATAGTTGCCCGCTTCAATCATGGCCAGCCCAAACGTATACGCCGCTTTGTTGATCGGTCCGCCCATATCAACCGCCATCATGCCGCCCAACACCGCACCAAGCAGCACTAAGTTCGCGGTTCCCATGCCGGAAAGCCAATGTTTCAACCCTTCATTCAACGCTTTGACAGGATCGATGACCACATACATCATGATGACGCCGGTGAGAAAAATGCCGAATACCGGATAGAGCAGCACCGGTTTAATCCCCTCAAGCGACTGCGGCAAGCGGCTGAACAGTTTCCGCAGCCCGACGACCAAATACCCGGCCAAAAAGCCCGCAATCAATCCACCCAAAAACCCAGCGCCGCCGTTCGCCGCCAGAAAGCCGCCGACCATCCCCGGCGCAAACCCTGGTCGATCGGCAATGCTCATGGCGATGAATGCGGCCAGCACAGGAACCATCAACGCGAACGCATTGCCACCGCCGATGTCCATTAACAGTTTGGCAAACGGATGATACGACGGATCGTTCGGGTCAAACGCTTTAATGCCGAACGTGAAGGAAATGGCAATCAAAATCCCGCCGCCGACGACAAACGGAAGCATATTTGATACGCCGTTCATCAAATGCTTGTAAAAACCGGTGCGCGGTTTCGCCGCCCCCACGCTGCCCCGCGCCGCACCGCCTGCCCGATAAATCGGCGCGTCTTGGCGGAGCGCCTGCTCGATGAGCTTCTCCGGCTCGCGGATCGCACGAGCGACCGGCACTTGGATGACAGGTTTCCCGTCAAAACGGTCCAAGTCGACTTGTTTATCGGCTGCGACAATGATCGCCGCGGCTTCTTCAATCTCCTGTGCGGTGAGAGCGTTTTTCACTCCATCTGAGCCATTGGTCTCGACTTTGATGGATACCCCCATTTCGGCTGCTTTCGCCTTCAGTGCATCAGCGGCCATATACGTATGAGCGATTCCGGTCGGACAAGCGGTTACTGCCAGCACTTTCCGCCCGTTCCCTGCCTGCACCGCTTGCTGTGGAGCTTCTTGCTCGCTTTCTTTCGCGGCAACCAAACGGATAATCTCCTCCTCGCTTGAAGCGGTTTCAAGCTGAGCACGGAACGATGCATCCATCAACATCGACGACAAGCGGGCGAGCGCCTCAAGGTGCATCTGCTCCCCGCCTTCTGGCGCGGCGATCATGAAAAACAAATGGCTTGGCTTGCCATCGAGCGACTCATAATCAATGCCTTCCACTGAACGGCCGAACGCCACCGCCGGGCGCTTGACCGCCGCCGTTTTGGCGTGCGGAATGGCGATGCCGTCGCCAACGCCGGTCGTGCTTTGTTTTTCCCGCGCCCAAATGGCTTGCTTAAACACTTCCACATCGCTGACCGCTCCCGCTTCGGCAAGCTTTTCAGCCAGTTCATCAATGACTTCGCCCTTTGTCTTCGCTTGAAGCGCGAGAATCATCGTTTCTTTTGTCAACAAATCTGTAATCTTCATTGGCCCAATCCCCCTTTATTTTCTTTATAAATGCACGATATGGACGCGGTCGACGAGCGCTTCCACTTCCTCTTTCGTACACAAATCTTCCGAAAACGCGGTCGCGCTTCCAGCGGCGACACTGTAAGCGAATGCTTCCTCAATCGATTTCCCATCCGCTTGAGCGGCCAAAAATCCAGCGACCATTGAATCGCCCGCCCCGACCGAATTTTTCACCGTTCCTTGCGGCGCTTCGGCAAACAACGCTGTTTCCTCGTTGAAGTAAAACGCCCCGTCGCCGCCCATTGACACAATGAGATGTTCCACTCCCTTTTCCACCAGTCGTCGGCCATACAACACGATGTCTTCTCTTGTCACCATCGCAACACCAAACAGTTCGGCCAGCTCATGATGGTTCGGCTTAGCCAAAAACGGGCGGCACGCAAGCAACGCCCCGAGCGCCGGACCGCTCGTGTCGACAACAAGGCGAACGCGACGGTTCACCGCCCGAGCCGCTAATCGCTCGTACATGTCCGCCGGCAGCGACGTCGGCGCGCTTCCAGCAAGAACAAGCACATCACCGGCCGAAAGCGCTCCAATTTTCGCGATCAATTGCGCGGCATCGTCATCGGCAACCGCCGGGCCTTCGCCGTTAATTTCCGTCTCCCGCCCCGCTTTCAGTTTGACGTTAATGCGCGTTTGCCCTGGGACATGAACAAAATCGCAGGCAATGCCTTCTTTCCGAAGTTCGCTTTCAATGAACCCGCCGGTAAATCCGCCGATAAACCCAAGCGCCGTGCTGTCAACACCCAAGCGCTTCAACACACGCGACACGTTGATCCCTTTCCCGCCCGGAAATGTGAACGTTTTCACCGAGCGATTCAGTTCGCCAACATGAAGCTCATCGAGATGAACGATATAATCAACAGATGGATTTAACGTACATGTGTAAATCATGGAGCCACAACCTCTACTGTTGTTTTTGTTCGATACAAATCGTTCCACTCTTCATCCAATTCATCGGTGATCAACACCGCTTCATACAAATCCGCAATTTTTGCGAACGCGCTTTCATTCAACTTCGAATGGTCTGCAAGCACATACGCACGCTGCGCCAGCTGCATGGCCGTATATTTCACCAGCGCCTCTTCCGGGTCCGGCGTCGTATAGCCATAGTCGTAATGAACACCGTTTGCGCCGATGAAACATTGGTCGAAGCGGTACTGCCGCAGCGACTCGATGGCGCCGCGCCCGATTAACGCTTTCGTCTTCGGCTTGATCATACCGCCGACCAAATACGTCGTGACGTTATGCTCAAGCAGCCGCTCGACATGCATCACGCCGTTCGTCACCACAATGACCTCTTTGCCAGCCAAATGCGGAATCATTTCCCACGTTGTCGTTCCCGCATCCAAATAGATGCAGTTTCCTTTTTGTACCAAGCTGGACGCATAGACAGCGATCCGCCGCTTTTCTTCGATATATTTCAGCGATTTTTCCGACACGCTCAACTCTTCGCGCTTCTGCTGCAACAAGGCCGCCCCGCCGTGCACACGGCGCAGTTTCTTTTCGGTCTCAAGCTGTGTCAAATCACGGCGAATCGTCGACTCTGACGCCCCGGTCGCGTCAACGAGCTCTTGCAGCTTGATGACTCCTTTTTGCGCCAACAGGTCCAAAATGAGGCGGTGGCGTTCTTCGGTCAGCACACTCCCACCTCCGATCATCGGGGATATCGCTTACAACTCTATCATATCCCAAGACAACGAAAAAATCAATCAAAAACATTCATTATCACTCAATATTAATCAAAAATAGTATTTAAAACGATCATAATCATTCATCAACAACAAAAAAACATTGCCTTTCATTCCGATCAGGCAATGTTTCTAAACTATCGTCCGGAAAGATACAGTTGAATGGACAAAGAGTCGATTTGGGAAACGAGCAACTCGTCATACTTCTTTTGCGCTAAAAAACGCATCTCCGCCTCCGTTACATTCGGATGCTCATTTTTCACTTGTTCTACCATGTCGTTCCACACGTTTTGCGCCAACAAAACGAGCTGGACATACCGCCGTTCTTGCTTCCAAAATGCCGCCTCACCGTATTGGCGGATGAGTGTTTGAGCGGTTTCGCTCCCTTCGTATTGCCGCTTTCTGTTTTCCACTTCACGATCAACGGCCGGTTCATCTACTGAATAGCCTTTTTCTTCGGCAAGCAGCGCCATCGAGTGCAGTTCAATGAGACGGGTAACAGCGGAGCGGGGCTCAGTCGTCTCATTCAACTGCCGTTTCCAATAACTGAGCCGCTCGTTGAGCTCTTCGCCGCGATACTGCTTTTTGACCGCTTCCATGGCCGAAGAGATCTCAATTTGCCAGCGTGTTTGGTAGAACTTGACTTCTGCCGCTGTAATCGCGGTGCCATTGATCATCGCTGCCACGTCTTGCTTCTTCACCTTGAGGGTAACGAGCTTTTCGACCGTCTCATCGCCGTCTTTGATTTGCAACAAAGCGTCCCATTCTCCGTCCATCGGCAGCTGCACGTTCCCTTCATAAAGGCCGGGTTCCTTCTCCGCCAATTGGACGACTGTTTGCCCGTGATCCATATTCGCCATCTCAAAGACCGCCGTCACTTCAAGCCCACCCGCCGGCTTCCCGTCCTTTTGGATGGCGACCGCAAACGAAGAAGCCGTCCCTTCCTTATAAAAAGGGGTCGTTTTCACCGACACCGTCCAATCGTTTCCTTGACACCCGGCAAGCAAGAAGAGAAGCGCTGCCATCACGATCATCCATTGTTGCCTCACTTTATTCTCCCTCCATCAGTGTGCTAAGCTCAAAATCTTCGACTCGGTATTTCGTGATCTTCCCGTTTTCCAAATAGGCGACATGGGTGCAAAGCTGCCTGACTTCGTCAATATGGTGCGACGACAGCAACACCGTTTTGTTCGACAAAGAGCGTAAAATCGCCAGCACGTCCGCCCTTCCTAACGGATCAAGCCCGCTTGTCGGCTCGTCTAAAATCAGCAAGTCAGCATCGTAGTACAGCATAATAGCAAGCCCGAGCCGCTGCAGCATCCCTTTCGAATACTGCTTGCTTTTCATATGGCGCGCTTCCCATAACCGGACGGTGTGCAAAACGTCTTCGATCCGCTCTTCATCGACCGCGCCGTGCAACGAGGCAAAAAAGCGGACATTTTCCTCCCCCGTTAACTGAGGATACAGCTGAAACTTTTCCGGCAAATAGGCGACTTTCTTTTTCCACTCGTGCCGCCGATGATCAATGCCGTCAATATACACCGTTCCGCTTGCTGCCGGAAGCAAGTTCAGCAAGCTATGAATCAATGTCGACTTGCCGGCGCCGTTTCGCCCGACTAAAGCACACCGCTCCCCTTTCTGAATGACAAGATGGACATCATCAAGCACTTTGTTGTTTCGGTACGAAACTGTCAATCCCGCCACTTCAATCATCGTTCTTCCCCCTTTCGGCTCCACAGCATCGATGCCGCTAGCGCCCCCATCCCCCAGACCGCGATATTGAGCGCAACAAGGACGCCGGGAGAGAAGGAGAAAAATTTTTTCATCGTCCGCGACAAATAATCGAGCGAGAACATCCCGAGCGACGTCTCTAAGTAAAAACGGAGCGCATGAAGCGGCTGCAGAAAATACACGAAGGAGAACACATGCACATTGTCATACGTCACCGACGGCAAAACAGAAAGCAGCGCAAAGTCATACAAATAAATGAAAAAGAACGCGGCAAACAAGTTGGCGCCAATCAACTGAATTTTCGTCTTGCACGCGAAACCGAGCCAAATTCCAATTTGATTAAAAATAAACACAAGCACCATCGTGGCGAGCAAAAAAGAAAGAAAATACGATAAATGAAAGACAAATAAAAACTTGGCCGGAATGATCAAAACGAAGTACCAAATGACAAGCACCGTCATTGTAATGAGCTGGATCGCCGCGCTTTTTTTCCATAAAAACATCCAAGGCGGCCCGCTTTTGACGACAATCATGACCATCGTCCGCTGCTCTTTCTCCTGCATGACGGAAAAAGAAGCAAAAAATAAACAAAGAAGCGGAACGATGTACGCATTCATGTCAAACAGCATCTGCAAAAAAATAGTCAGTCCATGCTCAGCCGGCAACGATTTTGCGCTCATCAATACGGAAAGCGATGCGGCAACAACGAGCAGAAAAAACAGCCAAAACGCCTTCCCCCGCGAAAGCTCAAGCCATTCTTTCCAAATGTAGCTCATCTCCGAATCCTCCTTTTCGGCACGATCACCGCGATGGCTCCAAAGCCGAGCAGTCCCCACCACCAGCCGGCTGATATGGTCTTTTTCACAAGCGGCGCATGATCGACCGCCATCACTTCGTCTGTCTGCCGCCATTCGTTGATCGCCTCATAGACACCTAAGCTCGGCGACGACAAAAACAAATACGCCAGTTCATTTTCTTCCGCTAACTTATGAAAGGAGGACGCATAGCGAAACGGGGAATCCCCTTTCCCATCTTGGTTCAAATCAAGCAACGCCGCTTCGCCGCCCCAGTCGTTGCCAACCCCGCGAAAATCCCACCTATTCCTGTCCCCGCCGCCAAGGCGCGCGACAGCAATCGTATTTTTCCAAATCCGGTTTTCCGTAAACGTTTGCCGCTGTGAACTCGACCAAAGCTCAATGCCGATCTCATTTTGCAAAAAGACATTTCGCTGCAAAAAATTATCGTTCGACTGATCAATATACAATCCCCGCTCGTTTTGATAAAACGTATTGCCAATGATCCGGTTGTCATTTGCCATCTGCAGCAACAACCCAAACGAGCGCATTCCTTTGTTGAAGAAAAAGCGGTTGTTTTTCAGGACAATCCGGTTCGAGTTCATGATCGCCGCCCCGCCGTTATTAAGCATAAACGTATTGTCATCAAACGCGTTATCATCCGAATACATGTAGTGAAGCCCGTAACGGGTGTGAGACACTTCATTTCCTTTGGCGACGTTATGATTGGCGTAGTCAAAAAAGATGCCATCTCTCGTTCCGATAATGGTGTTATGTTCAAGCTCATTAAAATTAGAATAATAAATGTGCAGCCCATTTCCTTGTCCGGCGATTTCTCCGTTTTGTTCGCCGATCACCCGTACGTTGGCAATCCGGTTGTGATGCGCCTGACTCAAGTAAATGCCATGAAACGATTGTTTTACCGTTATGTGTTCTAGCGTATTATAATCGGAATAAACTTTGATGCCGGCGTATTCCTCTTGCGTGCTCCGGCTTTTTCCGCTGTTCGTGACGGTCACATGTGTAATGGTGACATGCGGCGCTTTGATCGAAATCACATTGCCGCGCCCGCTTCCTTGAATGACCGTGCCTTTTGTGCCGATGATGGTCAGCGGTTTGTCGATGACAATATCGCCAATGTACGTTTGGCCTGTTAGGCGAATCGTGCCGTGAGCCGGAGCAGCGTCAATCAGTTGCTGCAGCGTCTGGCCGGCAGCCGCTTCTTTCGGAACATCGAAAAAGAAAAAAATGAACAAGGAAATGAGCAGCCATCGCTTCATGTTTTTCTCTCCTTCCATAGCGGAACGAGCAGGCAAACGAACGCGGCACCGACGAGATACGCACCGGTCGCAAAATAGCTGAACGTCGTAAAGTTGGCGATCCGGTTTTCTCCGAAAATCGGCGGCACAAACGGATCGATATCGATCGGGGCGTTATCGTTTAAATTCGTTCCAAAGTCAGCGAGCCAGCGATGAATATCGTAAAGACCGAGCGCCCCGCCAATGAGAAAGGCGGCGATGAACACGTACAGCCCTCTTTTGCTTCTCGTGAACGCGATGATGAATGCCGCTATGGCCATAGCGATCACGATGTAGGACAAATAGCCAAGTTCCGGAAAGCTCTCTTCACTAAACGGCTTCATGCCGATATAGTGATTGAGTCCGTTAATAATGTCGATATCCCCTTCAAGCCGATTCGGATAAACGATAATCTCTAATCCTTCCGGATATTGCGGAGCGATGAAATCCATCCCCCACCAAGGAAACGCTAAAGACAAAAGCAGCAATCCTCCGGCCGCGCCGACAAAGACGGCAGACAACGGAGACAGTTTCGCTGCAGCCATTTTCTTCACACCTCTTTTGTTAGTCAGGGGGGCGCGTCCGCCCCCTCGGTTTATTGTTTCGGCTTTACCAACAAATACCCGGTCATTTCTTGGTGCAGCGCTGAACAGAAGTTCGTGCAATACAACGGGTACGTTCCCGGCTTATTGGCGGTAAACTCGATCGTGTTCGTTTGTCCCGGCTGAATTTCCATATTCAAGTTATACTGGTTGATGGCAAAACCATGGGTAATGTCCTCATCAAAGTCAAGGTTCGTCAGGTGGATGACAACTTTATCTCCTTCATTCACTTCAATGACGTCCGGCCGCTTCGCATTGGCATCAAAAATAAACTTCGAACGCATTGCGATGCCGTAGACGTGCACCTCATTTCCTTTCCGGACGATGCGGGCGTCTTTTTGGTTGTACACAGCGTCTGGATTGTTGTTCTCTTTCGGGTACACTTCAATCGTTTTAATTTTATCGGCCTTGATCATTTGCCCATAGTGCGGTTCCGGATCGACCGGCGACGATTGGATCACTTTCATTTTGTCACCGCTAATGTCAATGAGCTGCATCGATTCCGGGTGGGACGGCCCGACCGATAAATAGCTGTCTTTCGCCAACTTGTTGAGCGACACTAAATATTTGCCGTCCGGAGATACGGTATCCCCTTCCGCCGCGACGGCATGCCCTGGCGAATATTGAACCGGAACGCGGTCAAGCACTTCGCCGGTTTCCGGATTCCATTTCACAATTTCAGACGAAATAAACATCGTCGTATACGCCATGCCTTTGTCATCAAACTGCGTATGCAGCGGCCCAAGCGCGTTTTCCGGATTGACTTCCCGCTCCATCACCGATTCGTATTTCAAAATCGGGATGCCGTTCCGCTCGCCGGCAAACTCTTTCTTTTCAATCGCCTGAAACGCCTTTTCAAACGAAAATACCGTCAACAACGGGGCGAGCTTCCCGGAGGCGATGAAATATTTCCCGTCTGGGGTAACATCGACGCCATGCGGCGATTTGGCGACCGGCACTAAATAAATGCCCCCTTTATGCTTTTCCGGAAAGATCATTTTTTGACCGCCGACATTGTCATATTTCCCCGCTTTCACCATGTTCTCAAGCTCTTTCCAGTTAAACAGCACGATAAAGTCGCGGTCTTCTTGAGACGCGTTGATTTCCAAGTTTGTTGTCGCTTCTTCCGTATTGTACGTTGTCAGCACGGCCCAATCTTTTGAGATTTTTTTCCCGGCATCGGACAAATCGTACGACCACGGCGGCAACGCAACTTGATAGGCAATGTGCAGCTTTTGCGCCTTTTCATCGAACGTGACCGCACTCATCACACCGCGGTATTTTTCGCTATACTCATCAAGCGAGGCGTACTGATGGCCGAGCGGAACGGAAAATCGGGTCGGCAAAAATAAGTATTCGGTATTCTCCGTCACAAACGCGGCACAGTGCGGACCGCTCGTATTGGGGACTTCGATCATGTCTTTGACTGTAAACGTTTTCAAATCCATCACTGCCGCCCGGCTGTTCGCCACATCGGTCGCAAACATATACTTGCCGTCATATTCTCCATTCGTTTCCGAGAAAGCCGGATGATGCAAATCGCCCCACGTATAGCCGCCAAGCATTTTTTTCGAATGGGTATCCCAGCCGTAGCCGGTCGCCGGATCGGGCGAAAAGACAGGAACCGTGCGAATGCGCCGCATCGACGGCACCCCGTAAATAAACATTTGCCCCGAGTGGCCACCAGAGGCGAACAAGTAATATTCATCTTTTTCACCAAACGGAACGTACACTTTTTCCGCATCGGTTTTGGCCGATGCAGTCGAAACGGTATCAGGAGTGGAAAAATTGCCGAAAAAGACAGTTGACGCCAACACTCCAACTGCCAACCCTGACAACGCGGAAATCACTTTTTTCTTCACTCTCGCTCCTCCCATCGTTTCTTACTTTTCGGATGCTTCTTTTAAGAGAGCAATAATTTCGGCCCGCTCCTCATCTGTCAGCGGATTCGATTTGATCACCCCAGACATCACCGCAGACGTCGGCGCTTTTAAAAACTCTTCAATCGGCTTGCCGTGTTTGCCCTCAACTTCTCGATAAGCGTTCGATAAATCCGGACCGGTCGTCCCTCCTTGCAAGTTAAGCTTGGAAACAGAGTGGCAAGAGAGACAACCTTTTTGTTGCAGGATAGTCCCTTCCTGCGTACTAGCGTTTTTTGTCTTGCCCGCCCCCTTCCCATCCTCTGTCGAAGCTGATGGTTGGGACGATTGAGCCGTCTCTTGTTTTCCTGCCTGCGTCGCATTCGTCTCTCCTTTCGTTCCTCCCAACTGAAAATACGAATAACCGCCAGCCAAACCGATCAAAGCGCTAATGAGAAAAATGACGACCGTTTGTTTCATGCCCCTCCTCCTTCTACAGTGAGAAATTCGTTTACCATTATAGCCACCCGCCCTTGACCTCCCCTGTGCAAAAAATCACTTCATTTCCAAGATCAGTGAACATTATTTGGCAAAAGTGTGGCAAAACGGTGAAAAACAAAAAAGGGGCTGACCCAAAAGTCCGCCAAAAAGCGGACTTTTGGAGTCAGCCCTCTCTGGTTTTTGTATATTTTACCAAACGGAACAAAATTCCGACTCTGTTCTCCCCCTCATTTACGCCACCAAGGACAATTGCTTGTCCCTAGCGGCTTTTTTGAGAAGATTGTGGGCAGCACAAACCAGCCCCCATTCGATGGAAACTTTTTGGAGGCCTCGCAGGACAAAGCGACGAAACCCGCGATTTTGTTTGATTTGCCCAAATACACTCTCAATGTCGGTTTGGCGTTGGCGGTATCGGGCTTGCCCTTCTTCACTCTCCAACCGTTCGCGGGCTTTCTGTTTTTGTTCATGATAGATGGGGTTCCATTGCGTGGTTCGTCCATACTTGGAAGTCGTGCAGGCCGAACGGAACGGACATCCTTCGCATTCATGGCATTGGTAGTGTCGGGTGACCGAGGTGTATCCTGATTCCGTGGTCTGTTTCGAAGTTCCGGTGCGAACCAGCTTTTTCCCATTGGCGCAAATCCAAACGTCTTCTTCTTCCACATAGGTCCAATTCTGCTGATGATGCGGATTTTTCTTGACCTTGCGCGTGTTCTCCTTCTCATACGTATGGTACTTGATCAAGGCCGATATGTGCTTCTCTTCCAGCTTCACGTAGTTCTCTTCCGAGCCATAAGCCGCGTCAGCGATCAAACGTTCGGGTTCCACGCCGTACTTCTCTCGAACGGTCTCCAAATGCGGGAGAAGACAACGAGTGTCGCCCGGCCTCTGATGAAGGGAATACCCCAAAATAAATTGGCCGGAAGAACCCACCTGTACGTTATAGGCCGGCTTGAGCTGGCCGTTTCGCATGTGATCCTCCTTCAACCGCATGAAGGTGGCATCCACATCGGTCTTGGAATAGCTGTTGCGATCCCCGCATACATGGAGTTGGTGTTCATACTTTTCACTGCGGGGCAAGTAGTCCTCCTTCATCTTCTTGATGGCCTTCTTCAACGGTTGGTTGTCCGGCTCGGCCTCCAACCGTTTTTCCCACTCCTCGGTTTTCTTTCGGATTTCTTCTGACGTAAAGGCCGGCGAAGGGTCGATGTCTTCCGCCTTTTCTTCTTCCACGATCGCCTCGATCTGGGCAATCAGCCGATCGACATTGGCTTGGAGTTTCTCCTGGTACTTCTCAGCCGATTTGCGCCAAACGAAGGTGTACCGGTTGGCATTCGCTTCAATTTTCGTTCCATCCACAAAATAATCTTCCATCTTGACATAGCCGTCGGCCACGAGCAGCGTGATCATTTCCCGGAACAGGTCGTCAATCAGGTCTTTCATCCGCTCCGAACGAAACCGATTGATGGAGCGGAAGTCCGGCTTTTGAAATCCACTTAGCCACATGAGGGGAAGGTGGACTTCGAGCTGCCGTGCAATCTCACGGCCATGATACATTTTTTGGGTGTAAGCGTAAAGGAGAATTTTGGTCATCATTTTCGGATGATAGGCGGAGGCGCCCCCTCCTTTGTAGTAAGCAAGAAACGTCTCCATCGGGATGCGTTCAACCATCTCATGAACCACGTGGGCCATGTTATCCCGTGGAATGAGATCGGCGGTGTGAGTAAAATATTTGTGGGTGACATTCAGGAATGATTCTCCGACGAGGGTTGCGAACTTTTGTTCGCGACGCTCGTCGGGGCCACCAAGCGAAGCGCGGTAGAAAAAAGCAAATGTCATGCAAAAAGGACTCTCTCCCTGCTATGATGGTGATTGTCAACATCAACCGAAAACAGGAGGGAGAGAGTCCATGAAACATCTTACCACAGAATGGCCTTTATTAAAAGAGCTGGAGGAACAATTAGTCAGAACTCTTCAAAAGGTGTTCGCTGTCTTGTTGGCGACCCTTTTGGAGGAGATTGATCAACAACTGGCGGAAGCGCGGGACAAGCGGCGGTATCAGCTGAAAGACAAACGGCCGACTACGATCCAAACGCTGTTTGGAGAAGTGACGTTTCGACGGAACTACTACTATGACCGGCAAACGGGGAACTATACCTTCTTGCTGGATGCCGAACTGGGCTTTGATGGAGCGCAGTCGATCAGCCCTTGCCTCGAGGAAACGGCGGTCGAGTTGGCCGTAGAGTGCTCTTCCTACCGCAAAGCGGCCCGTACGTTGGAGTCGATCGTGGGGTATGCGGTCCTAAGCCACGAGGCGATTCGCCAACTGGTGCTGGAGGCCCCTGTCTCGCTGCACCGCCCTGTTTCCCAACGGCACGGCCGAGTGCTATTTGTGGAGGCGGATGGGCTGTTCATTTCCCGCCAGGGGAAAGGGAAACGGGCGAAAGAAGAGAAAATCCTGGCGGTTCACGAGGGATGGAAACGAAACGGTTCGCAGCTCGAGCTCGTGAACCGGCGCCACTACCTCCATGAAGGGGCGGGAGACGTGTGGGAACGGTTTGAAGAGTGGCTGATGAACGAATATGCCTATGATCCGTGCCGGGACCTTTTGATCATCAACGGCGACGCGGCGTCGTGGATCACGGCCTGCCGGGAGTATTTTGGGAAGCGGGCGTGCTTTCAGCTGGATCGATTTCATGTGGCGCGGGAGCTGCGTCAGTGTCTGTCCGGCCATCCGCGTTGGCGGGAGGTGCGGAAGAAGCTGGCGAAACAAGACGAAGAGGGGCTTCTCGTGGAGCTGAACAGCGCGGTCGGCACGTTGGAGGACGAAGCGAAAGAGAAGCAGATGGTTGCCATGATCCGCCGGATCGAGTCGATGCCGGGATGCATCCGGGACTATCGGGAGTGGCTGTCGGAGCAAGGGGTGGAGACGACCGGCATGCGTCCGATGGGCCACGCCGAGAGCGTGATGAGCCGGTTTGCGCATCGGGTGAAATCCCGCCGCAGCTGGAAAGACCAAGGGCTTCGGGCGTTTCTGAGGGCGATGGCGGCCCGAATCGACGGGATTTGGCGGAGAAATGGGCAGTTGGTGGAGGAAGAAGAGACCCGAACGGCGGCCTCGGCCTCAACAAAGTCCAAGCGGATCGAACAGGCCAAACGGAAGGCCGGACGGTTGTGGGCAGATGTGGTGCGTCAGAATCTACCGTGTCTGCAGCGGTCATCCGGGACACCGATCCATCAAGCGTTGTCGGCGCTCCGGGATGGTGGTTGGGTGTAAAAAAATGGAATATCGTATCATCGCCTCAAGATGAGGGATGAGAGTCCGAAAGCGCTTACTATATGAATTCCTGAAAATGGTTCGATAACTAGTGATTGACAACACCCGTAGTGAACAGAAAAAATGTTCTCCACAAAGTCTTGACTGACTCAGATCGGCGATGTTGCTTGGCAAAGAGAGGTTGTCCATGGTATACTCTTTAAAGGAAATATGATCATGTTTCATAAAAGAATCGCCCTTCTTTCGGTGGTAGTGGTTTTGGTGACTCTATTCTACCAGAAAAAAGGGCGATTCTTCTATATTTGAGGCAAAAAAGTGGGGGCTGATCCCAAAACGCATTCGCGTTTTGGGTCAGCCCCTCCTTTCCCTTGTTCAATTCAGTTGTTGCATCTCAGCTAGCGGCAAATAATGCTCGCGCACAAACGCGATAAACTTCGCCGCATAGGCCGGGTCAAACTGCGTCCCTGCGCAGCGCTTGATTTCCTCGACCGCCTCTTCGAACGTTTTCGTCCGCTGGTACGGCCGTTCCGTCGTCATGGCATCAAACGAGTCGATAATACACAAAATGCGGGCCAGTTTCGGGATTTCTTCCCCTTTCAGCCCGTACGGATACCCTTTTCCATCATACCGTTCGTGATGCAGTTCGATGAGCGGAAGCAAATCATCAAACCGCTTCTCCGCCGCAATGATTTCCCGCCCCCATGTGACATGTTTCTTGACAATCTCCCACTCGTGTTTTTCCAACTTCCCTTGCTTATTTAAAATATCGCGCGGCACTTCGATTTTGCCGATATCGTGAATGAGCGCTCCCAAAATGAGCGTCTGCCGCTCGTGATCAGTCAACTCATCGAGGCAGCTGCCAAACTCGACCGCATATTTAAACACCCGTTTGCTATGGCGGTATGTGTAGACGTCTTTTGAAAGAAAAAACTTCACTTGCTGCTCGAGCGCTTCCAAGTCTTGTTTAAACTTAATTTCATCCAGGCACATATTATGCTTATCATACAATTGCACGTTATTTTTCCCTTGCGCCTTGGCGTAATACAGCGCTTGATCGGCGCGATGGATCAATTCCTCGCTTTCGTACATATCTTTTTCCATCTCGGCGATGCCGCACGAAAACGACAGGCAACGATACGGAATATGCTCGACGCCTTCAAAATATGTATCGTTCACTTCTTTGCGCAACCGGTTTAAAAACGCGTACGCGTCTTCTTTCGTCGTGTTGGGCATTAAAATGGCAAACTCTTCCCCGCCATAGCGGGCAACCGTAAAATTCGTCCCTTCCACCGCTTGTTGCAGCAGCTTCCCAAAAAAGGCCAACAAACGATCTCCTTGCAAATGCCTGTTCCGGTCATTGTATTTTTTAAAATCGTCCAGATCCAAAAACGCCAAGGTCAACGGCTGTTTGAGCATCTTGCAGTCAGAAAACTGCTCCTTGAGCGTTTCTTTGAAAAAACCGTGGTTGTATAGGCCGGTGAGGTGATCTCTGTTGGCGCGGTTGGATACTAACTGGTATAATTCCGAAAATTTCCTAAAAACAATAGACAATATCGTTACTAAAATAATAAATAAGGACAAGCCAAAATATTTCTCTTCCGACAATAAAATGGCTAAAACCATTGAAAGAAGCAATGTTACTGAATAACCAACACACGCCTCTTTTAAGACGCCTAACTCTAGAGCACCTTTAAATATTTGTCCAATGAAATAGAAGAAAAGAAAAATCAATAATACATTAATACTAAAATAAACTAGCAAACTAATCAAATAAGGAAGTAAATGATGGACATTTATCTTCCCAATATTCCCATCGAAGAATAAAAATGAGTAATAAGCACCTGATATCATCAAACAATACATTGAGAAATTAAATAAATGTCTCCATGCAGACATTCGTTGATTACGATACAATTCTATCAAACTAAAAATAAAAAGAACCTGTAACGTAAAGTTCAATCCATATAAAAACAGAGTAGCCAAGTAAACAGCAGAATCCATTGAAAAAGAATTAGCTTTAGGGGGCAAGATAATAGGAAAAAGATTCAACAAAACGACAGAACCAGTCAATATATATACTAAAACCCAATCTTTTAAGGATTGAGAATGGATATCAACCTCTGTAGCAAATATACACATCCCTAAAAGAGAGACAACAACAGTATATAGTTGTTCTTTGTTTTTTAACCGTTCAAAAACCATACAAAATCACTCTCAGCTAAAAAATTTTAAAGAAGGAGTATCGCCTCCCTCTTTATTAGATCAACATTATTATTTTCTACTCAATGAGTTTAAACCCCGACGTCAACGCCACAATCACCGAACCGAGGATGAACAAATTGATCAATACTTGTTTTGCTTTGAATTTCATGTCCTTTTCCCCCTTAACATTTTATTTATTGATCGCAGGGGCACCCGTTGTTTCTTCAGCATCATCTGCTCTATGCCGCGGTGCACTGAGCATCAGATGCTGGATGAACAAGAACGCCCCTACGTTCATCACAACGTCGCCGATGCTGATGACTTGTTGGCGCGGGTACGGCGGAGACAGCGGGATGATGTCGCCAAGAAACGGCAGAAGCGTATCCGATGTGATCGCCTGGTGCTTGCCGTACAGACCGGCTTTTAACGCTTCGATATATTCGCGGCCGAGAAATTGGGCGGCTTCGATCGAGACCGGCATCCGTCCGCCGTTTACGGCCATGACGATAAAGTTGAGCAAGACGCCGGCGAAGATGACCGGAAACCCTGGCTGATGGCGGTTGAGCCATAAAAACGCGAGCCCGGTGATGTAGACGAGGAGAAAAATGCCGTTGCTCATGCTCGAGATCCATGCGACCCGCTCTTGCAGGAAAAAGACCACAAACTGCACCGCCAATAAGATCGGGAACAGCCAACCGAAGCGCAATTTCATGTTGGCCAACCCTTTCAGGCTTCCGCCGCGAAACCAGCCGATCAACAACGACAAAATGATTCCATCGTAAACCATAATGCTGTCCCCTTGATAAACAGAATTTTCTCTTTTTTCTAAACTGCTATCCTCACTTCTATTTTTACCGTTTTTTTCATTCCATGTAAATAGTCTGTTCGTCCTAACTGCAAACAAATTTTGATGAATATCGTTTCTTTCTTTTCTTTTTCGTCATTCTTTGAAACAAGAAACGACAAAAACAGCGGCATGTATATCCATTGAATAGTGACAAAGAACCTACCCTCAATGGAATGATCCCCCGACTGCAAATGCGGCATGCGTTTTTCTCGTTGAAAGACAAAAAGCCCTTTTTTATTATTCCGTATTGCTTTTCGGAAGATTATTGTTATAATTGTTTATACAGTAATAATTTTATGGATAAAAACGTCCTTTTTGCCCATTATATGGAAAGGAGATGAAAAAGAAATGGACGCGGAAATGTTGGGAAGCAAGAATGACAAAACGTATACACGTCGGATTAGCCAAGTCGGGAATAGTTTGTCCGTTAGCATCCCGAAAGATTTAGCCACGATGCTAAACCTAAATAAAGGCGATGAAATCGAAATATATTACGACAAGGAACGAGGGGAAATCGTGATGAAACGCGCAAACCGAATTCCAAAAGGAGTCCGTCCTGAAGTCGCGATGGCAATGAACCGCGCGATCTCCAAATATGACGAAGCGCTGCGCAACTTGAAATATAGATAAAGGAGCAGCTGGAGGAAAACATGGTTTATTATTTGACAGCGGAAGAAATCCTATTTATCCATTACACGGTCATGGAAATGTACGACGACGCAGAACAAGCGGGGATCCAATTCCCCGATAAATTCGCGTGGATGTTGGAAAGGCCGAAAGCGAAATTGTTCGGGGAGGAACAGTTCCCTTCGATTATCGAAAAGGCGTGCTGCTATTACCATTCCATCGCGACAGGTCATATTTTCCACAACGGCAATAAGCGGACGGCTTTAACCGTATTCGTCACGTTCCTTGATTTGAATGGATATGAGTTCACGATGACCAATAAAGAAGCGGAAAATTTCACAGTGTACCTTGTCGAGGATGCCAAGTTCCGAGGAAATGATTGCATCCAGCATCTTGTCCACGAATTAGAAGGTTACATCCGCCCCATCCAAAACCGAAAAGAATGAGGAAAAGAGTGAGGAAAAGAGCGGGCCAAAGCCGGGTCAAGTTCAATTATTGCGTGAAATTCCATCGCCAACCCAGTAAACTTGGATGACAGGACCACAACGTCGTTTTTTTGCTGCTTTGTTTTTACGCAACTGTGCGAACCTTGATCCAAAGACGCCTTTTCGCTATTCGCAGCTTTTCATACTTTTACCTTGCGGCAGGTATTGAGTATTGTCAAAAGTTTATCCTCCACACTCACGGTCTTCCCTTGAGTTTCAACGGTTGAACGAAAAAAGCTTTCTATCCCCGGTGTTTCGGCCATCATTGAGGCAACAACACCCAACAGGCAAAACAAAGAGCGGCCTGATCTTTTGTCCTCCAGAGCCCGTTGAAACGAAAGTTTGCCCATTGCATCCCCGCTTATTTTTTGGCTATCCTACAACCATGGAAGCGAAAGTCTTTCGTCGGAAAATGAAAAAACGGATTCCGATCATCGTCAGGAATCCGTTTGTCTTGAACGGATTATCTCTCCGTCCCGCAGCTGCCTCGGCAATGGTCCGCTGCATGGCATGACGCGCACGCCCCTTTGGCGCTTTTTTTCACGTGTCGGACCATCGTCCAGCCGGCGTAGGCAAAAATCGCTCCGCCAATGATGATATTCGCCATCATCATATTCTCTCCTTTCATGGAAAACCTACTATCTTTCCAGCTTGGTAGACAAGAAGTGAAATCATATAAGCAACCGTTAAGGAGATGCCAATCGACAACAGCGTCCATTTCCACGATCCGGTTTCTTTGCGGATCGCCGCCACGGTTGCCAGACACGGAGTGTAAAGCAGGACGAACACCATAAAGCTGAACGCCGACAGCGGCGTAAACTGGGCAGCAATCACTTTCTTCAGCCCGCTTGCTTCATGAACGTGGTAAATAATATTCATCGTCGACACCACAACTTCTTTCGCCAAAAAACCGGTGATCAACGCGGCGCCCGCCTGCCAGGCGCCAAAGCCAAGCGGCGACAACAACGGTGCGATCAACCCGCCGATCGCAGCCAGCAAACTGTCATCCATTGGAACGCCAACCCCACGCGGCCCGACATACGTCAGCAGCCAAATGGCGACCGAACCGCCGAAAATAAAGGTTCCTGCTTTGCGGATGAATCCTTTCCCTTTTTCCCATGTGCTTCGCCATAGTGTGAGCGCCTGCGGCACGCGGTATGGCGGCAATTCAATGACAAACAGCGAATTTTCGTTTTTCAAGAGCGTCGATGAGAACAACTTGACAAGCCCCAAAGCCACTACAATGCCAAGCACGTAAAGCGAAAACACGACAAGCGCCTGCTCGCGGGCGAAAAACGTGCCGGCAAACAAGGCGTACACCGGCAAGCGGGCGGAACACGACATGAACGGCAGCGCCAAGATCGTCATGAGCCGCTCTTTCGGCTGCTCAATCGTCCGCGCCGCCATCACTCCAGGAACGTTGCAGCCAAAGCCAATGATCATCGGGATAAACGCCTTGCCGTTTAACCCGATCGTTTCCATCACCCGGTCCATCACCATCGCCACGCGCGCCATATATCCAGAATCTTCAAGCAGCGAAATGAAAAAGAACAAAATGAAAATTTGCGGCACAAACACCAACACCCCGCCGACCCCAGCAACAACGCCGTCCAAGACGAGCGCCTTGATAAACGGCGATGCCCCTGCCCAGTCGAGAAAACGGGACAACCCATCTGCCAGCGGACCGGAGAAAAACGCATCAAGCCGATCGGCAAGCGGCGTCCCCAGCCAGTTAAACGTCAGCATAAACACCACATACATCAGCGCCAAAAAAATCGGCAGCCCAACGTAGCGGTTCGTCACCACCGCATCGATTTTTTCCGTCCATGTCAACGGCTTATGTTTGAACTCAATGGCTGAAGCAGCGATCACCTCAGCGATCCAACGGTCGCGCGCCTCGTAAATATGCTTGGCGAGCGCGCCGCCAAGCGCCCGCTCCGTCTCCGCGCGAATCGCCGCGAGCGGCGAAAGGTTCATGCTATTATGCAAATACGCAGCCATGCGTTCATTTCCCTCAAGGAACTGCAACGCCGCCCATCGTTTGTTTCCAGGCACATCGTCCGGCAGCTGCTCGGCAATGCGTCTGATGGCGTTCTCCACTTCGGCGCCGTAATCGATTGTGATTGCCGGGTGCGGCTTATCTTTTGCCGCCAAAACGGCGTGAACCAATTCGTTCGTTCCTTTTCCGGTTCGGGCGATGACCGGGATAACAGGAACGCCAAGATACTTCGACAGTTTAGCGGCGTCCACTTTCACGCCTCGTTTTTCCGCCACATCAACCATGTTGAGCGCGATGACAACGGGACAGCCAAATTCCAGCAGCTGAACGGTCAAATGCAAATTGCGGCGCAACTGCGACGCGTCAACGATATTGACAATCGCTGAGCACGGCTCGGTCAATAAAAAATCAGTCGCCACTCCTTCATCACGGGACAGCGGCTGGAGCGAGTAAATGCCGGGCAAATCGACGACCGGCACACCGTGTTGGCGAAGCACTCCTACTTTCTTCTCGACCGTTACCCCACTCCAGTTGCCAACATATTCATAAGAGCCGGTTAAACAGTTAAACAATGACGTTTTGCCGGTGTTCGGATTGCCAAATAGAGCGACATACATTTATCTCACCTCAATCGACGCCGCCTCTTTGCGCCGCAAGCCGATTGCCTGCCCATCGACTTCGACCATCACCGGTCCGCCAAACGGCATCGCCGCTTTCAACCGCACCATTTTTCCTTCTTTCACCCCTAGATGAAGAAGACGCTGTTTCAGTGCCTCCTGCTCCATGGCCAGACGGACGACGACCGCTGTTTCCCCTTTATGCAAATCAGTCAGCACCATCGTCTTTTCCCCCCCTATTTCCCTGTCTATTCTCATGTGTGTCAAGAATGATTCTTTTTCTCAATCTCTATCATAGCATAACCAAAAAAAAAGGAAGTGATTTTTTTCACAATCATTCTATATTGTCAACATTTCTTCAAAATTTGGCGATTCATTAGTTGAACTTTTCAAAAAAATGTATATAATTTCTTGTATATCTTTCCCATCTTTGCTCAAGGAGGAAGCTCAATGAACACACTAGGAAAAATCAGCAACTTTGTCGGCAACACCTTTGCCATCTGGGTGCTTCTGTTTGGAGCGCTCGCCTTTTTCGCTCCCAGCGCATTTACGTGGATCGCTCCGTATATCGTGCCGCTTCTAGGCATCGTGATGTTTGGCATGGGATTGACGCTGTCAGCGAACGATTTTAAAGAGGTGTTCAAGCGTCCGCTTGATGTGTTAATCGGCGTCGTTGCCCAGTTTCTCATCATGCCGCTTGTCGCGTTTTTGCTCGCTTACTTTCTGCCGGTTTCACGTGAGGTGGCGCTCGGCATTATTTTAGTCGGCTGCTGCCCGGGCGGGACGGCGTCCAACGTCATGACGTATTTGGCGAAAGGGGACACGGCGCTGTCGGTCGCCGTCACCTCGGTTTCGACGATTTTGGCGCCGATTTTGACGCCTTCGCTCATCTTGCTTTTAGCTGGAAAAT
Organism: Geobacillus sp. FSL K6-0789; assembly: GCF_038593135.1. Taxonomy (NCBI): domain Bacteria; kingdom Bacillati; phylum Bacillota; class Bacilli; order Caryophanales; family Anoxybacillaceae; genus Geobacillus; species Geobacillus sp. FSL K6-0789. The sequence goes on along the minus strand of NZ_CP151966.1, from coordinate 1,619,033 downwards.
GGCTGTCCGTATCCGCTGCCGCGTTGTTTTGGTCAATCGTCAAAGTCGTGCTGCTTCCGATTGTTTTAGGGCTCATCGCCCAGGCGCTGTTCCAAAAGCAAGTAAAAGCGTGCATCCCGGCGCTGCCGCTCGTTTCGGTCATCGCCATTGTAGCCATCGTCGCCGCCGTCGTCGGGCAAAACCAAGCCGCCATTGCCAAAAGCGGGCTTCTTATTTTTCTGATTGTAGTCGCTCACAACGGATTGGGGCTGCTGCTTGGGTATTGGTTTGCCAAACTGTTTCGCCTGTCGCCGCCAAAACAAAAGGCGATTTCCATTGAAGTGGGCATGCAAAACTCTGGGCTTGGTGCGGCCTTGGCGACCGCCCATTTTTCGCCGCTCGCCGCCATTCCAAGCGCTATTTTCAGCGTCTGGCACAATATTTCCGGTCCGATGGTCGCAACATACTTCCGCAAACATGCAGACCGCCACGCGGCGGACGAACAAACCATTTCCGCTTGATCTCTTTCACACTTTGTCTAGCAGCAAGGCAAAAAGCTGTCCCCGAAAGACGGTCGTTTATTTCGGGAGACAGCTTTTTTGCCATCACTCTTGTTTCTCCACTTCCAAGCGATTCAGATGCGCTTTGGAAACAAAAAAGCCGATATTCGCCTTCAACCTCATTTCACAACGCCCCCTCAAACGGAAACACCATCCTTCCCGCTAGTTCCGGGAAATCAATGAACGGATTGCGGTTGCCTTGGATGAAAAAAATCGCGCTGTTGCGATGATGCTCATACACTGTCGGCGGAAATTGTTCGTGCCAACGGACAAGGAGCGGAATATCGATTTTGCGCCGAAACGACTTCGCGATTGCCTTCGGGTAGCGAAGCAGAAAGTACAGCATCGCCCTTGCCGCCGTCCCTTTGCCGTATTCCGGCTCGAAATAGCCGTTATGGACGACGCCACAGCGGTTTTGGATTTGTTCGTCGGGATCTTCCGGATTGTAAAACGGGAAATCCGCGTACGGAAAATTCGACCGCATCGTATTGCACTCCGGCTGGCAGACGAACAAATGATGCAAATCGCCTTTCATCGGTTCACGCGCGCCAAACCATGACTGCGGGACAACATGTTCGGCATTGAATTTCCACTGCTGCTCGATCGTGTTCACCCGCTCGTGCACCTCGCCCGGCCCTTGTTTGGCTTTTTTCAGCAGCTGGCGGAATTCGTCATAACGCCGCTTCATCGTTTCCACATCTTGGACGATTAACGTTTTCGGATCTTTCCGCTCGCCCGAATACAAGCTGCGCACCGTTCCGTCCGGCTGCAAGTCGATCCATGTGTACAAATACTCATCCTTGCTGAAAAAATACGGCAGCCGTCGCTTATGGGTGCGCGCCGCTAATTCATGATAGCGGACAAACAACATCAATCCATCCCCTTCAAGCGGCAGACGGCGGTAATACCGTTCGCGCGCCCGCTCATCTTCTGCGGCCTGATGATACGCATCCTCCACCGCGAGCCGCTCATTCAGCTGCTCGAGCCGTTCTTTCGGATCTTCCTCCCGCCATTGGCCGAGCTCCTCAAGCCGCCGTTCCGCCTCTCCCATCAGCGTTCCCCTTTCTTTTTTCTTTTAGTGTATCACGGAAGACGAAAGAGGGCGATAACGGCGTTAATGCAAAAGAAACGATGTCGCGCCGAACAAAACGGCGGCGATGCCGGCGGCGATCAACGACGGAATCAGCTTCGTTCGCGCGTATTCCATCACCGGCAAATCCAAAATAGTGCAAAGCGTCACCGTATTGTCGCTAAGCGGCGACGCAAACGCCCCGAACGTCCCACTCGCAAACACCGCGCCGATGACCGGCAAAATGTTCGTTCCCGACTGGCTCGCGAGCGTCACACCAAGCGGCATCAACATCCCCCACGTCCCCCATGACGAGCCGATGAAGTAGGAAATGACGGCGCCAAGCAAAAACAAAATCGGGGCGACAAAAAACGGCGGAATCCATTGTTGCACATGGCTCGTAATGTATTGGGAAAACCCTAAGTCTTCCGCCACCGCCGACAGCGCCCAAATGAGCGCCAACATGACAATGACCGACATCAGCTCATTGCCGCCTTTCACAAAATGGGTCAACAAATCGTTCAATTTAAATCGTTGCCAAAGGAAAAAGGCGACAGCGATAATTACAGTAAACAACAGCGCCTCCAACATCGCGCCGAGCGCATCGCTCCGCAAAAAAGCATCCCAAAACGTCCGCGCTCCGCGATGGCCGTCCCACCAGCTTAAAAACAGCGTCAAAACAAGAACGACTGAAAGTGGAACGATCAAATTCCACGGTTTCACCGGCGTTTCTTTCTGATAGGCGCGCGGGCATGTCTGCATCGCGTCCCCTTCTTCCCCTTGCGCTTCGTTCGGCTCGCTGCCATCAGGCTGCTGTTCTTCCGCCATTTCGAGCGCCAACCGCTTGTTCCAGCGCCGAATCGGCTCCATTCCCCGCGCTTCGCTCACCGCCGCCTGCTTTCGCCGCGAATAAACAAAAAAACTATAGTAGAGCCCAACAGCGATAATCGCGTACGAGAAAAAGTTAAACGGAATGCTTCGGACGTACACGATGTACGGCTCCGCACCGATGCCGGCCGTATCAAGCGCCTTGTCGATGACCGACACCATATAGCCGACAAAGGCAGTGGCGATCGGAATCAAGGCAACGACCGGGTTGGAAGTCACCTCAATGGCAAAGCCGATTTGCTGGGACGACAGCCCGAGCCGTTTGCTCAGCGCCTTCATGATCGGCGCGACGGTGACGATGCGAAAATCGGGGTCGCTGAATGTCACCATCGTCGATATCCACGTCAAGAACATGGCGGTTTTCGCCGACTTCACTTTTTTGCTGACGAGATGGACGAATCCTTTGATTCCGCCGGTGTATTTGATCATGCTGACAAGGCCGGCGAACACATACAAGAACATGATGATGCGGATGTTGTTCGTCTGCATCAAGTTATCGACGACGTAATGAAGCATCGTCCGCAGCCCACCAAGCAAGGACGGGGTCATCAAATAACTGCCAACCAACAGCCCGACAAACAGCCCCGGGATGACTTGCTTCGTCCAAATCGAAATCGGGATGACGACGAAAAATGGCAAGAGAGCTTTCCACGACGGTTCCATTGGCCATTCACTCCTTTCTTTAAAAAGTATGGCGATTGTTTCCTCTGTCTATGCAATCCGCAGCGAATCTTCATCCAACAACACGGAAACAGCTGCGAAAAAAGTGCAAGAGGACATACATGAATGAAACCGCTTTCCTGCCCCGAAAATAAAAAAGCTGCCTATTAGACAGCTTTCACTGCTTCTTTTTGGGACGAGAGCGCCAACAAATGGAGCGTCACTTCCGGCTTCGAGCCGATTCGAATGTTCACCCCGGTTTGCCCAAGCCCTTCGTTGATATAAAACGGTTTCCCCTCCCATTCATGATAACCTTTGATCATGTCCCGCTCGGTGAGCGTTTTGCTCATTTTCGCCAAATGGTACGGCTTTGGCCAATGAATTTGCCCGCCGTGGAAGTGGCCGGACAACAAGTAGTCAAAATGATAGTCTTTCATATGCGGCACGATGTCTGGATCGTGCGTCAACACGAGGTTAAGGCCGTCTTTGACGCCCGCATACGCCTTTTCAATGTCGCTGCGCCCCGTGTAAAAGTCATCGATGCCAATGATATTGACGGTGTGACCGTTGACGGTAATCGTCTTCGTCTCGTTTTGCAAGACGACGCAGCCGTGCGCCTCAAGCGTCGCTTTCAGGCGCTCGAACGACTCGCCTTGCAGCACGTAATCGTGGTTGCCAAACACGGCGTACATGCCATATGTCGGATTCAACTGTTTCAACGCCGTCAAATACGGACCGAGTTTGACAATGCTTTCCTCACGGTCCAAAAAGTCGCCCGTTAAGGCGATCAAATCGATGCGCTCCCCTTTCAGCTTTTCATACACATCATCCGGGGAAATGGACAGCTTTTCCAAATGAAGGTCAGACAGCTGCAAAATGCGGATGGCGCGGTTCCCACCATCCAGACTGCCGACCTGAACTTTATGCAAAACCGCTTCATACGTGTTGCGGTGGGCTTTGCGAATGGCCAAAACAAGCAATAAAAAGATTGATAGAATAATGAAAACGAACGTCATTGTCTTCTCTCCTCCCTCCATCACTATTATAGTGAAACGGAGGAGAGAAGAAAGAGGGAGTTAGTGGATGAGATGGTAACCATACAATGAAAACAACTTTTCCTTCGACATCAACAAATATTTCGGCGGGCGAACAAGCGGCATGAGACGGTGTTGGGCCACTGTCATCATCGGCCAATGGGATGCCATTTTCAACCAACGGTAAAATGAATCCGCTATGTCAATGACATCAAATCCGAGTCTCTCACAACCTTTGTTTAACATCGTTACGCCGATAATCCCTTTTATGCAGGCGGACTGTTCGTGATGGTAAAGATAATGGGCAACATACGGCAAACTGGCCTTCACCTGTTCGAAAATATAACGTCCTTTTTGAATATCACCTCGATACTGCATCAGTTCGCGAAGCAGACGAACATTATGAAGGTGAATTTTCAACAGCCAGTCATTGGCCGCAATCGTCGTTCCGTCCGAAAGGCGAATGGTTTCACCCTTGTATCGAAGCAAACGGACGCGAAAAATGGAACGACAGCCGTTCTCTTTCCCACCAACATATTCGAGGCGTGAACATGCATAATAGAGCGGATCCATCAGTCCCCATACAGACAACAGCCACTGCGTCGCTTTGCTTCTCATTGGCGGCATCCTTCCCCTGTTCGTTCTATCCATTTACATTATGGAATCGATCGAGCGGCATTATAAATGGAGAAAAAAGGAGAAAAGATGGCTGCATGACCAGTCGGGAGACGCGCGTACTGAGGTCCAGTTCCATTTCGCCCCCTGCTCGAGGCTTTATCAAAAAAAGCGCGCGCGAATCTCTATGCGCGCCAAACAACCATGCTCTTATGATTGGACAAACGCCACTGTGTTTACATCCTGTTGGCACACGGCCAGGCGGTTTTCCGCATGCTTTGCTTCCAAGCAGGGGATGCATCCAAAATTCGAATCTGCCCGCGCCCCTAGGAACGCATCCGAAAATGCGCATTCATTTGCCCTTTCAACATCCGCTCACGCAGCTCTTTCGTCATTTCCTGACGGATTTCCCACGTCGACACCCCTTCCTCGCGCTGATTGGCAATTTTCATCAACTGCTCCACATCGGCGAACGAATATTTGCGGATGCCTTTCGAACGGTCAGGGAACACAAGCTTCCGTTCCTCGTAATAACGAATTTGCCGCTGCGACAGCCCGGTCAGCTCGCTGACAATCCCGATCGAAATGACTTTTTTGTATTTGTAATGATCCTCTTGAGGATGATCTGTCATACTCCTCACCTCAATTCGTTGTATTTTCTAACGTAATTATACAAAAAATGATGTTAGCCCGCTAACTTTTGTAAATAAAATTAACATATTTTTTAAATTTCCTGTAAATGTACTTAACACATTTGCTGTAAACTGAAGAAAAAGATAGTATGGTAAAGGTAAAAACAGGGAGGGAATCGAATGGGGACATGGATGAGAAACGCCGTGCGGAAGAAAAAGCAATTTTATATTGAACAGCTCGTACGGTTCGGCTTAGCCGCTGACCGTGATCGGTTTGAAGAATGGACAATGGCCGAACTGCGACGCGAATACGAACGATTCCACCCCGCCCACACGATCGAAGGAGGACGCCGCCATGGACAAACAAGCGCTCGAACTGGCCAAACGCATCATTGAACTCGATCTTGAGCGCGACGCGATGTTTGAGCAACTGATCGCGCTCATCGGCAACCGAGCAGATGAACTGCTTCGATTTTTGCAAAATCGATTGTAAAACGATCGCAAATGAGAAAGTGCCCTGAATTTCTTCACGGGCACCTTTTTTCACCCTCATTCTTCAACAGAAATCCTTCCGAAATCAGCGCCAAGGCTGGAAAAACTTAAGAAACGCCGCGAACCCCCCTCTTTGTCAACCTAAAGAAAGGACTGTGTTCCCGACGGAGAACGGCTGACCCCCCTTTCGCGGCAGCTCATCCGGCGCAACGCCCCATACGCTTGCGATATACCGCCGGTGTTGCGGATGCTCAATGCTTCGGTAGCCCGGCAGCTGATCGGCTTTTTGTCCATGCTCGCGCCCGCCCTGCCCGTTCCCTTGTCCGGTGATCGAGCCAAACCCAGAGCCAGGACGGCCGATGTTTCCGGTTGATAGCACGACGTTGATCCACTGTCTGACCGCCGCATAGCTGTCCGTCTGCTGCTCCAAGCCGCGCGCCGTGAGCACGATCGCATCGGCCGCCTCCCCGTACTTTCGCGCCGCTAAGCGAATCTTCTCTTCCGGCACGTCAGTCAGCCGGACGATCTCATCCATCTCCACTGCTTCTATGTGCTGTTTCCATTCGACAAACCCAACCGTCCGCTCGCGCACAAACGCTTCATCGATATATCCTTCGTCAAGCAGCACTTTCCCGATGCCGACGGCCAGCGCCGCATCCGTTCCGGGCTTGAGCGGCAGGTGCAGATCCGCCAACGCCGCCGTTTTCGTTTCCCGCGGATCCACCACGATGATAAAAGCGCCGTTCTTCTTCGCTTCATAAAAATACGGCATCAACTTCGGCTGGCATTCGGCGACATTGGTTCCAGCTAAAATGATCGTCTGGGCGAGTGGAATGTCGGAGAGCGGATTTGTCAACCCGCGGTCAAGACCAAACGCGTCGTTCATCGCGGCCGCGGTAGCCGGCATGCAAAAACGGCCGTTGTAGTCGATGTGCCGCGTCTTGAGCGCCACGCGGGCAAATTTCCCGAGCAAATACGCCTCCTCATTCGTCAAGGATCCGCCGCCGTAAACAGCAAACGCATCGACTCCATCTCCTTCTGAATGGAGATGATTCGTTCCGCGATCAGCGAAAGCGCCTCCTCCCAACGGACCCGCACAAACCGGCCGTCCACTTTCGCAAGCGGAACCAACAGCCGCTCGGGATGCAAAGCGTGCTGGCAGGCGTTCATCCCCTTTAAACAAAGGCGGCCGTTGGACGTCGGGTTGTCGGTCGGGACCGCCTTGTAGCGGCGCCGCTCTACAATCCGCTCCTCCACCAGCTGAAGCGTGCACTGGACGCTGCAAAACGGACATTGCGTCGCGGCAGCCGTTTCTGACGCCCGTTCTTTTTCCTTGGCGCGAAAGTAGCGCAGCAATTCGTTCGTCATCGCCATTCCCCCGCTTCCTACAGCTCGACATATACCAAGCCGTCTTTCACCGCCGCGCGGTACGTTTTGACACACCCTTCATCCGGCGCCTGCACCCGGCCGTCTTTCAGGCAAATTTTCCAATCATGAAGCGGACAAAACACAAACTCACCGCTCACAATACCTTGTGACAAATCGCCTCCTCGATGCGGACAGCGGTTTTCAACGGCAAATACTTGATCGTCACTCGTCCGGAACAACGCCAGCTCACGATTCCCGACCCGCACGCATTTTCCGAGCCGCTTCGGCAGCTGTTCCAATGTTCCCACTTCCACCTTCATCCTCTCTTCGTCCTCCCCCTGCATCGATGTCTGATCCTGTTTGGCCATTCCTTTACAAACTTTCATGAACAACAACGTAAAATCGTCGTTTCGCAAACGAAAACCTCGTTTCCGGCTGAACGATGGCCATCATTTCCCTCTCTTCGTTCCAGCATTGATCCTAACCCATGATCAATCCAGGCGGCGGAACATCAACTTTTTCCGCCCGCCGTCATCCCCCTTCATTCCACCGGCTCTTTGTCGCCGATATCGCGGAACAACAGTTGCTGCACTCTCTCGTTTTCGACGATGTCCCGCCACGGATCTGTTGTCGCGGAAAGAGCTTTGTGAAGCCGCTCAAGCAGCGCGCGGCGCGTTTCCACATCGAACAACACTTCGCGGATATGCTCAAGCCCGACGCGCTCGACCCATTTGGACGTCCGTTCCAAATAATGCGCGGACTCGCGGTAATATTGCAAAAAAGCACCAGTCATCTCGATCACTTCGTCTTCCGTCTTGACCGTGCAAAGCAAGTCAGCTGCACGCAAATGGGTGCCGCCGTTGCCGCCGACATAAATCTCCCATCCGCCCTCGACGCCGACGACGCCGACATCTTTAATGCCCGATTCCGCACAGTTGCGCGGGCAGGCGGAGACGGCCATTTTCACTTTATGCGGCGTTTTCAGCCGCTCAAATGTTTGTTCCATCCGAATGCCAAGCCCGGTCGAATCTTGCGTCCCAAAGCGGCAAAACTGCTTGCCGACGCACGTTTTCACCGTCCGAAGCGCCTTGGCGTAGGCGTAGCCTGACGGCATGCCGAGATCGGCCCAAATGCGCGGCAAATCTTCTTTTTTCACCCCAAGCAAGTCAATGCGCTGCCCGCCGGTGATCTTAATCATCGGCACGTTGTATTTTTCCGCGACATCAGCGATGTTCCGCAGCTGTTCGGCTGTCGTCACCCCGCCATATATGCGCGGCACAACGGAGTACGTGCCGTCGGCCTGGATGTTGGCGTGCAGCCGCTCATTGACAAACAAGGATTCCGCTTCTTCATCGTACTCGCCCGGATACAACATGCCCAGGTAATAATTGAGCGCCGGACGGCATTTCGAACACCCTTCCTCGTTTTTCCATCCCAATACACTCATCACTTCTTTGACCGTCATCAACCGTCTTTGTCCGATGGCCTCGAGCACTTCCTCACGGCTTAAGTCCGTGCAGCCGCAGATCATTTCTTTCACCGCATACCGGTTCGCTTCTTCACCAAGCATATGCTCAAGCAGCTCGGCGACAAGCCCTTTGCATCTGCCGCACGAGCGAGACGCGTTCGTATAGTCGCGCACCTCGGCGACCGTCTTAAGCCCGTGTTCGGCAATCGCCTGACAAATCGCGCCTTTTGTCACCCCGTTGCAACCGCAAACCACATCGGTGTCGGCCATCGCCGCCGCAAGGCTTCCCTTCCCGCCTAAAGCGGCTGGGGCAAACAGCGACAGCGAGAGCGCCTCAACCGAATCGCCGCGCTGGATCATATCGAACAGCTTTCGACCTTCGCTCGTATCGCCAAACAGCACCGCCCCAACGACTTTCCCTTGGCGAACGACGACTTTCTTGTACACCGAGCGCGCTTCGTCATACAGTTTGATCGACTCCGTCCCTTCGCCATCCATAAATTCACCAGCCGAGAACACATCGACACCGGACACTTTCAGCTGAGTCGCAACGACCGATCCTTCATACGGCTTTCCTTTTCGGCCGCAAATCGCCTCTGCCAGCACTTTCCCCTGCTCATAAAGCGGAGCGACGAGCCCATACACAACACCGCGATGTTCCGCGCATTCACCGACCGCGTAAATGTGCGGCACGCTCGTTTCCAAGTAGTCATTGACAACGATCCCTCGATTCACTTCAATGCCGCTTCTCCGCGCTAAATCAACATTCGGACGAATGCCGACCGCCATCACCACCAAGTCGGCGGCAATGGACGTACCGTCCTTAAACCGCACTCCTTCCACACGGCCGTTGCCGAACAATTCAGCCGTCTCTTTGCGAAGCAAAACGTTCATCCCTTGTTTCTCCAGCTCCCGCTGCAGCAGCTTGGAAGCGGTCGGATCAAGCTGGCGTTCCATCAAATAGTCGAAAATATGGATGACATCGACATCCATCCCTAAGTGAAGCAACCCGCGCGCCGCCTCCAATCCAAGCAAGCCGCCGCCGATGACCGCCGCTTTTTTGTATGTCTTCGCATATTCGATCATCCGCTCGCAATCTTGGATATCGCGAAACGCCGTCACCCCGGGCAAATCCGCCCCCGGCACCGGCAAGATAAACGGATTCGACCCTGTCGCGAAAATCAATTCATCGTATTCGACTACCCTCCCACGGTCGGTCCGGACAAGCCGCCGCTTGATGTCGACTTCCGTCACCGTTTCGCCGACAAACAGCTGAATACCGTTTCGTTCGTACCATTCCCAACTGTTCAACGTAATGTCATCAAGACGCGTATCTCCTTGCAGCACCTCCGACAACAAAATGCGGTTATAGTTCGGATGCGGTTCGCTGCCAAAAATCGTGATCTCAAACGCCTCGCGGTCAAGTTTCAAAATCTCCTCGATGCAGCGAACCCCCGCCATGCCGTTGCCGATTAACACGAGTTTTCGTCTCACGTCGCCATCCCTCCATCTTCGTTACTTTGTTTATCGTCATCGATGCAGCCAAAGTCGGATCGTCATCACCAGCAGCTCCCATAATCCGACTGTTTTTGTTCGCATCACCCTCACAATTTCCCCTTTGCCTTGGCTGTGCCCATCATATCACGTCAAACATGAAGCATGCATTTTTTATATATACATGCTCATTGAAAAGTTAACCTTCGCATAAGCGGTGCCCACTCTGGTTATACTGCTCCTAAGGAAAAGCATGGGAAAGGAGCGGAATTCTGCATGAAACGTCTCAACATCACCGACAACCATGGATGGACGCCCCGGAAACTCCGCAAGCAGGAACGGAAGATCAAAAACGCTCATCTCCGCCAACGTGTGATGGCCGTCCGCCTGGTCATGGAAGGCTATTTGGGCAAAGACGTGGCCTCCATGGTCAACGTGTGCCGCCAAACCGTTTCCCATTATGTGTCGCTGTTTAACGAAGGGGGCCTGGAACTCCTGCTTCATCGGGATTTTGCCCCTGGGCGAGAGCCGTTTCTCACCGAAGAACAGCAGGAAGAGATCAAACACCTTGTGTTGACCACGACACCCGCGGAGCTGGGCTGGGACATCGCTTCGGCGTGGAATACGAAGATCCTTCAATCCTATGTACACCACCATTATGGCATCTCCATGTCCCGCGAAGCCTTGCGAAAACTCTTGCATCGAAAAGGGCTTTCGTGGACCCGGCCGACTTACACGTTGGCGAAAGGAGATCCGGATCGGCAAAAACACTTCGAAAAACAAATGGATCTAATAAAAAAACTTAATCGATCCAGATTCCGTCCTGTTGTACATCGATGAAACGCATATCCGATCGTATCATGTGTTGCGTACGACATGGTCAGAGGTTGGCCGTCAAAAGCAAGTGCCGACGTTCGGCCATCATGCTCACGTATCGCTGTTTGACGCCATTAACGTCCCTGATGGCGAAACAGTTCTTTATCAAGCAGGAGCGGCCAATGCGACAACGTTTTTGGATTTCCTGCGGGTTCTCAAAGAGCGTTACCCGGATCGTCTCATTGTCTTGGTGCTGGATAACGCCCGAATTCATCATGCCAAAATGGTGAGAGAGTTTTTGCGGGAAGAAGGACGGAGTTTTCACTTCATTTACCTTCCTCCGTATTCTCCGCAACTGAACCCGATCGAACGCTTGCGGAAATGGCTGAAAGACACTGTCATTGCCAATGTGTTTCACAAAGATCAAAACGATATCGCCCAAGCCATTGCCCGGTTTGTGGACTACATCCATGAACGCCCGAAGGAAGTGCTACAACGCCTAGGGTGTGCAGTGTAATCCAGAAGTTAACTTTTCAAGGTGCATCTATATAAATACTCCACATGACGCCATTGCTCGGCCAGCATCATGCGTTGATGCGGCCCTATCACTCCTTTCAACGCGCGCCGGAGCTCTTCCGTTTTTTGTTTCAGCCGCCCTTTGGCGAGCTGGGCGAGGGCCGCCGGATCGTCTTTTCCTTCGATAAGGGCGCGAATGATGAGCCGGGCCGACATCCCGTTGATGTCGGATACGACCGAAGAAAGCTTGATATTGGCTCCTTCCAACACTTTTTGGATGCGGTTGAGCTCCCGTGCCCGTTCCTCGATCAAACTGCGCCGATAACGGACCAGTTCCCGGAGCTCCCGCTGAGCTCGATGAGGGATGTAACTCCCTTTTAGCAATCCATGGCGAAGCAAGTCCGCGATCCATTCGGCATCTTTGACATCGGTCTTTCGCCCGGGAACCGCTTTGATGTGTTGGGCATTGACGACAAGCACTTCGATCGGCTCTGCTTCGAGGAGATTATACACCGGCTTCCAATATACGCCCGTCGACTCCATGGCAACGTGCGTCACCTTTTTTCTTTCAGCCAATCCACCAACTCCTCGAGATCGTCGGTCAGCGTACCAAACGTGCGAATCTCTTTTCCTTCAGGGGTAAGGGCGCAAGCCGTAATCGATTGCTTATGCACGTCCAATCCGCAACAGCGTTCATACAAGACGCGCATCGGTCTCCCTCCCTGCTTCGTTCTCAAAAACAGCTGGTGCAGTAGCCTTTGTTCAAGCATTCTATCCTGCGTGCTTCCCTCAAGGGAGCGACATTCCGTGGTGCACCAGACTACTGGGGTCCGTCTATATATCGGACTTTTACGTACCATAGATACAACGACCTCATGACCCCAGCTGCAAGGAGACCATTCGACAGAAGGTTGTTTTCATCCTTCCGTGGTGACGAAATTTTTTTGTCATGGGAGTCTATATAAGATTATATAACACAATTTTAAAAAAAAATAATAATCATATAAAAAATCAGATTAATATACGTATTTGTCGAAAAAATGTAACTTTTTATCACATAAAAAAGCGACCTTCCGCTTGATGGAGCGGAGGCCGCTTCTTGTTGGAGGTTTACTCGTTAAGGGGATCATCAGTGAATCGGACGGGATTCCAGCAGTTCATCGATAATGCGCGCGTAGTGGTCAATGCGCCGCTCCAGCTCCTCCATCTGCCGCTCAAGGCGGGTGACGTATTGACGGAAGGTCATCGGAGCGCCGAATCGCTGTTCGAGCCGCTCTTCGATTTTCTGCCGCTCGCCGTGGACAGAGACGAAGATGCGCATCTCGCGGCCGAACACTTCGCGGACGGTTTCACTGATGAGTTCGCCGTATCTTGTTTGCAGCCATTCACATTGAATGTCGTTGAGGCATTCAATGATGAGCCAATCGTCATCCACCGTCGCCGACGTCGAGGCAAACCACGTGTCAAACGACGGGCCGGGCAGCTTTTGCGCAAGCTTCGTTTTCACTTGTTCCCAAAGATGGTGCTCCTTCACACACTCACCCCCTTTCGTCTACTCGCCCGGCTGCCATACATGTTCGCGCAATTTCGCCCGAATGTCATCCGGAATCGGTTCAGGCCGCCCGGTGTCAAAATTGAAATTGACATACACCGCCCGCCCTTTGGCGCACACCACCCCGTTTTGGTGGATTTCTTCATAAATCGTGAGGCTTGTGTTGCCGATGCGCTCAATGCCGGTATACACAGTCACATCTTGCCCATAATACAGTTGGTTGACGTAGTCAACCTCCATGCGGATGATCACCATCCGCCAACGTTTGAATGACAAGTCAGGCGTAAACAGCTTGAAAATTTCATGCCGCCCCGCTTCAAACCAAACGGGCACGGTCGTATTGTTAATATGGCCGACGCCGTCCGTTTCTGACACGCGCGGCGTAATGACAGTCGTAAACACGAACGCCCCTCCTCCACAAGAACTGGAATCGTCTTTTGTCGAATTTCGGCGGCTGATGTATATGTGTTCGCTTCACGACGTGGAAATTCCTGCTTCACCATCAAGAAAACGTGAAAAACGTCACCCCTTGAGCGGAAGGGGGATCCAACCTGAGGAGCGAGACCCTATTTCCAACAGCCAAAGAAAAAACAGGAGCCTGAAGCAGCCCCTGTTTTTGTGTTCTCACTTGTTGTTCGGTTCCATGATCGTCCCGGCAAACGCTGCTTGATAAATCGCGCGGATGTCGGCTTCCAAAAGCGGCATCGGGCTGCGGGCGAGCAGCCGTTTTTGTTGGACGGCGTCTTTCGTCAGACTTTCTAATGCGCTTTCCGGAATGCCAAAACCGCCGAGCGTCTTCGGAATGCCGACATCGGCGACGAGGCGCTCGAGCTCCTCGACGCAGCGGTGCGACGCCTCCTCCTCTGATAAAAAGCTCGAGTTGCCGCCGAGGGCGTTTAAGATATCAGCCATTCGTTTCGTGCAGCTTTGGCGAATGTAGCCCATCACATATGGCAAGAGCACGGCATTTGATTCGCCATGGGCGATATGAAACTGTCCGCCAAGCGGATAAGCGAGCGCATGCACGCCGGCCACCCCGGCGTTGAAAAACGCCAAACCGGCCAGGTAGCTGCCGTTCGCCATATCGGTGCGCGCCTGTTTGTCCGTTCCGTTTTCCACCGCTTTGCGCAATGAGCGAGAAATCAGGCGCATGGCGGCGATGGCCAACCCATCCGATGTCGGACTCGCGTTGACCGACACGTACGCTTCAACCGCATGGGTAAGCGCATCAATGCCCGTGGCCGCCGTCACCCGCGGCGGAACAGAAACCGTGAGTTGCGGGTCGACGATCGCCACATCCGCCAACAAATAGTCATGCGTCACGACGTCTTTCGTCGTTTCTAAGGACAACACGGAGATGTTCGTCACCTCCGACCCGGTGCCTGATGTCGTCGGAATCAATATTTTCGGCAATCCTTTTTTCTCAAGTGTTCTCGTTCCAGTTAAGTTTAAATAATCGGCGACCGAACCTTCATGCACGGCCAAAACAGCGGCCAGTTTCGCCAAATCCATCGCGCTGCCGCCGCCGACGCCGATGACAAGGTCAAACTCTCCGTCGCGGACAAACGCCACCGCCTTCTCCCCCGTTTCAAGCGGCGGCTCCGGCACAACATCCGTATACACATGCACGCTGCACCCTGCTTGCCGGAGCGGAGATGCCACTTGCTCGACGAGGCCGAGTTTTTCAAGCGCTGGATCGGTGATCACCAACACGTGTGCTGCCCCAAGCCTTTTTACTTCTGGAACTAACTGCGTAAGCGCCCCCCAGCCGACATAGCTGAGCGGCGGAAAGACGATGCGGGATGCGGTCATCAATACTGCCCCTTTCTTTCATTCGTAGTATCCTTCTGTGGATTTGCGAAATTGGCTAAATTGTTCTGCATCATGACCAAACCAAATTACCCGAGAAGCCCCATCCGTTGCGCGAGAAAGGTCGCTGGCCGCAAAATGCGGTCTTGACAGCAGAGCTTGCGAATGACCTCAAACCTCGGCACGGAGGACTGAAAACGTTCTTGCATACAAGCCGAAGCCTGCTTCTCGTGAAAAAAGCATGGTTCAGCAAACAGCTCGAGCATCAATACCACCTGTCTGTTCTCGCCTCGAACCGTTGGGGATATATTCTGGAAAAGCATGCTTAAACATACAGCCTTGGAGTGCCACTCTCTCCAAGGCTGCGCAACTATTCTTCTAGAATTTTAGGAACAAATTTTACTCCAATCTCTTCTCATCCCGCTTAATTCTGGTTAAAAATAATCAATTTCAACTCCGTCATTTCCTCGATCGCATAGCGGATCCCCTCGCGGCCAAACCCGCTTTCTTTCACGCCGCCGTACGGCATATGGTCGACGCGGAACGTCGGGATGTCGTTAATCAACACGCCGCCAACGTGCAGTTGTTTCGCCGCTTTCCACGCGGTATGGACGTTGTCGGTGTAGATGCCCGCCTGCAAGCCGTAGCGCGAGTCATTGACCAGTTCAATGGCTTCATCGATCGAACGGACGCGGTTGATCAAGACGATCGGGGCGAACACTTCTTGGCAAGACACTTTCATCGTCGGTTCGGCGTCCACAATGACCGTCGGAAGCAAGATATTGCCGTCGCGCTCGCCGCCGAGGACGACGTTTGCGCCGCCTTGTTTCGCCTCCTCGATCCAAGAGAGCGCCCGGTCGACATCGTTTGGCGTAATCAAGGCGGATACATCGGTGGTTGGATCCAACGGGTCGCCTGTTTTCAACTGTTTCGCGGCGGCGACAAATTTTTCGACGAACTCGTCATAACGATTCTCATGCACGTAAATGCGCTGGAGTGAAATGCACACCTGCCCTTGGAACGTGAACGCACCGAACACGCAGCGCGGGATGATGCGGTCAAGATCGACCTGTTCATCGACGATCACGGCCGAGTTCGAGCCGAGCTCGAGCGTCACCCGCTTTAAGCCAGCTTTATTGCGGATCGCGATGCCGACTTCCGGGCTGCCGGTGAAGGTGATCATGCTGATGCGCGGGTCGGTGACGATTTTGTCGCCGACCGTGCGGCCGCTTCCGGTGACGACGTTGAGCGCCCCTTTCGGCAAACCGGCTTTTTCGAACAGTTCGGCAGTGAACTACCCCCACTTAATTTTCTAGCGAAAATTTGAAGTGGGGGCTTCCAAAGAAGTTTGACTGCTTCAAGCAATCCTTATTCTTTGAGGCGTGTCCACTTCGCCGCTAGAGCATAAGACACTCAGGTCTACAGCTTTACTTTTCTTTAAGATGTTTAATGCGCCATTGACATCAGCATTCATTAGTTTGCCAGACTTTGTTCGATACAAGCCGCGCTTAATACGTTTGCCGCTGAACTTATATTCTTTTGGATTGTCGGCATTATATTCAGGAATCTCATCGCCGTCAAAAAAGCTGGCTTGAGACGTATAGGATTCTTCCTGTTTCAAGAATTCAATGCCGTAAAATTCACAAAGATATTCTAGTTTTTCTTTTATGTTACCGAGAGGAATATTGACAAAGTTTTGATTTGTCTTTTTTCCTAGATTCATATTGCGTTGCCATGTTTCCGCATAGCCAATGACAAGTTTGCCAATTTGATTTTCAATACAGTAGTTAATGATGTAACGGCAAGTCTTGTTGATATAATCATTCACTTTATTATTGCGATTCATAGCAAGCAAAGCCTGTTTACGAGTGGTGCCTTTGATTTTTTGCTTATCTTTTATGCTTTGAAGTCTGGCATTTTCTTTGTTAAACCATTGATTTATACTTTTTAATCTCCGCCCATCAATGATGAATGATCTGCCGTCTGATGTGACACAAGTGGCAAAATTGTTTAATCCTAAATCAATTGCCAGTGCTTTTTGGTCATTTAATTCTCTTTGATCTTCAGGCATTTCATATTTGTACTGAATCTCAAAGAACCTGGCATGATGCTTAGGAATGATTTCAATCTGCTTAATCTTTTTGTCCAGTAACACAGGCGGAATCGTTATCGTGATAGGCTTGTGAGTCTTTTTAAATAGGCGAGAATACGGTATCGTGAATTTGTTGCCGTCTATACGAATCTGGCCAATGATCAGTGAATGAAAGCCATCTTTTTTAAGATATTTTGGAATACTGATAGCCTTGTGGTCATATTTTCCTTGTTTGGCAAGACTGATCAAACCAAAGAAAGATTTAAAGGCTTCATTGACCTTTTTTAAAATTTGCTGTGCCATGTTGCTGTTTAACAGCTTATAGTTTTCGTTAGTTTTGGCAAGATGATAATTTTTCTCATAATTAAGAAATTCCTTGTGTTCAAAATAGTATTGTCTGACATTGTACAATCCGACGTTGTACATGTTCTTGGCAATATGGCACAGTTCTCGAAGAGTCAAGTATTCTTCTTTGGTCAAACCATTTAGCTGTTGTTTGATACAAAAATACATTTTTTCACCTCCCATCTAACTATATTATACTATATTTTACTGAATCTATCCTATTTTCAGCAAAATATAGTTAAGGCGATTCATCTCCCACTTACTCCGCTTCGCTTCGTTGAAGTGGGAGTCTTCTCGCCTAATTAAGATAAAGTAGGCGGACAGCGGCGTTTGGCTGGCTGGCTTCAACACAACGGTGTTGCCCGAGGCGATGGCCGGGCCAAGTTTATGGGCCACCAAGTTCATCGGGAAGTTAAACGGCGTAATCGCTCCAATGACGCCGATCGGCTCGCGGACCGTCAAGGCGATGCGATGTTCCCCGCCCGGCGCGGCGTCAAGCGGCAGCGTTTCCCCGTGAATGCGCTTCGCTTCTTCGGCGGCGAATTTGTACGTTTGGATCGTGCGGGCGACTTCCCCTTTCGCCGTGGTGATCGGTTTGGCTGCTTCCAGTGCGATCAACCTTGCCGCTTCTTCCTGCCGCGCTTTCAGCTGCTCGCCGACCCGCTCTAAAATGGCGGCTCGTTCATGCGCCGGCATAGCCGCCATCGTTTGCCGCGCGGCGTACGCCGCCGCGATCGCTTCGTCGACTTCTTGTTCGGTGGCCACAGGGATTTCGGCAATCGTCTCGCGTGAGTATGGCGATTTCAGCTCCGTGTACGACTTGGCTTCCCGCCATTTGCCGTTGATGTATAGCTTCTGTTTCTGCACCGCGATTGACATCTTTTCACCCTTCCCTTCTTTTAAGCACGCGGCCGAAAATTTCCCCTTCAGTATATGTCCCGCATGCCCTGTTTATTTGTTTCATTCGCCATCGCGCGTGAAAATTCTTCCACTTGTCCTTTGTTTACGAAAGCCGTCCGTTGCCATGCAGCGCCATCATTCGCCTCTCTCGTTACGGGTGACGTTCCCCTCTCTATGATAACACTCCGTCGCTCGGTTTGCCGCCAAACTGCTTGCCCCTGTTCGTGGAAAGACAAGCAACATAGCCCTTGGTCACCGGCCGCCCAACGTCGGCGCAACAATTCCCCAGCTAACCGTCCAGCTCCGCAAGGCATGATGATGGCTTTCTAACTCCTCCTTCTCCTATGTTTTTGTTGTATGATAAAAGCAGCCAAAAATAGTGTAGAGGGAGATTTGGAAATGAACATCAAAACACTCATCGACCTCACCATGCCGATCACGGCCCAAACTCCGGTGTACCCGGGGGATCCGAAGCCGAAAATCGAACCGGCGGCGACGTTCGCCCAAGACGGCTATCACGTCAGCCGCCTTGTGCTTGGGTCGCATAGCGGCACGCATGTGGATGCGCCGTTTCACTTTTGCGAACACGGTTGGCGGCTCGATGACGTGCCGCTCACGTATTTTCTTGGCCGCGGCGCCGTGATCAATGCCACCGGAAAAGCGGAAGGCGAAGCGGTGACGATGGCCGATGCCGCTCCGTATATCCCGAAGCTGTCGCCGGGAACCATTGTGTTGTTTCATACCGGCTGGTCGCAATACGCCGGAACAAAGCGGTATTTCCATCATCCGTACGTCGCGCCGGATGTGATTGAAGCAATGCTGGAGCGGGGCGTGCGGACGTTTTTCATCGACGCGCTCAACATCGACCCGCCGGACGGTTCGTCGTTCCGCGCCCACGAACTTATTCTTGGCGCCAACGGGGTGATCGGGGAAAATTTCGTGAACTTCGAGCGAATCGATTTTGATGATCCGTATATTATTGCCCTCCCCCTTTCCTTGCCTGGCTGCGACGGTTCGCCTGTTCGGGCGGTGGCGGTGCAGTGGGCGTAACAAAGAAGGATGATGCAACCAAACGCCCCGCACATGCTTTGCACGGGGCGCGGCCTCGGGCTATTTGAGCCATTTGATCACTTTCGCCGGGTTTCCGCCAACGACCGCGTTGGCGGGGACATCTTTTGTCACGACCGCCCCTGAGGCGATGACAGCGTTGTCGCCGATCGTGACGCCCGGGTTGATGACGGCCCGCCCGCCGATCCAGACGTTATGGCCGATCACAACCGGCTTTCCGTACTCCAACCCGGAATTTCGTTCGTGCGGATCGAGCGGGTGAGTCGCCGTATAAATGTGCACACCAGGACCAATAAAACAATGGTCGCCGATTCGCACTTCACATACATCCAAAATCACGCCATCAAAGTTCATAAAAAAATTTTCACCGACGTGAATGTTGTAGCCGTAGTCGCAGCGGAAGTTCGGCTCGATAAACAAACAGCCGTTCTCCCGTTGAACCGAACAGCTCCTTCAGCAGAGCGGTTCGCTTTTCATATTCCGTTTCCAACGTTTCGTTATACAAACGAACGAGCCGCCGCGCCCGCTCCCGCTCCTTGACGAGCTCCGGATCAGCGGGATTGTACAAGTGTCCCGCTACCATCTTTTCTTTTTCGGTTTTCATCGAACCCCTCCAACATTTCATGCATTCGTTTCAAAACTCCATGGAATGATCTTATCGTCCTTCAGAAAAACCGTTCCCTGTCATCGTTTCGATGCGCACGCCTTCCCGATAATAGGCCTCCATCACATCCTTTGGCACCATGCTTCCACCCGTCGCCCAGCCAATATGGACGGCGTTTTTCATCTTTTCTTTCAAACCGTTTGCCTCTACGTACGTTTGCCCCGCCAAATCACGAAACAGCCGAACAGGCCCCGCCACCCCCGCCAAGGCGGACGGCTCTAAATAGATTTCCTCCGTTTCCACCATCGCCGCGAGCAAGCGGTAAAGCGTCGAATCGTCCACCGTATAGACGCCGCTGATGACGTTCTCAAGCATGTTCCCCACCAGCCGCGACGGCCGGCCCACCGCTAGCCCGTCCGCTTCGGTCTTATTGTCGAGGCCAAAATCTTGCACCGACACGCGGTCGTGCTCTCCTGTCATCAGGCCGAGCAGCATGCAAGGCGAATGCGTCGGCTCAGCGAAAAAGCAATGGACATGATCGCCGTACACGAGCTTCAGCCCAAACGTCACCCCGCCCGGACCGCCGCCGACGCCGCAAGGAAGATACACAAAGAGCGGGTGTTTTTCATCAACCGTGATGTTCATGTCCTCTAATTGCTTTTTCAGCCGAAACGCCGCCACCGCATAGCCTAAAAACAGATGGATCGAGTTTTCATCATCGATAAAATACGACGTTGGATCCTCGGCGGACTGTCTTCGCGCCTCTTCCACCACGTTGTTGTAATCAGTGAGATGTTCGATGACGGTGACCCCTTTGCTTCGCAATAAGTCTTTTTTCCATTGTTTCGCATCGGCTGACATATGAACGGTGACGCGGAACCCAAGCTTTGCCCCGATGATGCCGATGCTCAAGCCCAAGTTCCCTGTCGAACCGACGACCAGAGAATAGCGGGAAAAGAATTGCCTGAATTTCTCGCTGTCCATGACCGCATAGTCGTCTCCTATGGTGATCATCCCGTTGGCGAGCGCGAGGTCTTCGGCATGTTTCAGAACCTCGTAGATTCCCCCTCTCGCCTTGATCGACCCGGAGATGGGAAGATGGCTGTCGCATTTCAGCAACAGCTCCCCCTCAATGTTGGTCTGAAACATCTTTTCTAAACGCTGTTTCATGTTCGGAATCCGGACTAAAGGGGATTCGATGATGCCGTGGGCCGTTCGCGTCTCGGGAAAAACTTTCGCGATGTAGGGGGCAAAGCGGCGCAATCGTTCTTCCGCCTCCTTGACATCGCGTTCGCGTAAAGGAATCGTTTGAATGGCTTGCGCGAACGCGTGATATTTTGGATTGCGCCAAAACACCTCTTCGGCCGCCATGATCATTTCAAGCAGCGGGAATTCCTTTACCCACTTTTGGATTTCGTTTTTGGTCATCATGCACCATCCTCTCCCATGCGTGTTTGTCGTTTCGCACCCTTGGCGGATGCCGGTCCAAAGTCCGCTTCATTGTTTGTCGAACCGTTTACCTCCAGTCTCGCGAAAACCGCTTCCATTGTCAATGGGGAGGAAGGAAAATGGGTTGTGGGCGACATTCAGGAGTGATCGCCAGCCTCGTCGGAACGGCCAAGCAAGGTGCGATCTGCTTTGAAAAACGCCTGTCTTTCCATTATGATGAAAGAGGCAAACCATATCGTGGAGATGATGATCATGGGCAATCGCCGCGGTTTATCGCTTTTGTTTCTCGTGATGTTTTTGGTCATGGTCGGGTTTGGCATCATTATCCCTGTCCTTCCATTTTACGCAGAAAAAATCGGCGCGACGCCAACGCAGCTCGGCTGGTTGATGGCCGTTTATTCGCTCATGCAATTTTTATTTGCGCCGATGTGGGGGAATTTATCGGACCGCTATGGACGAAAGCCGATGCTGCTTGTCGGCATTTTCGGTTTGGCTCTTTCGTTTTTCTTGCTCGCCGTCGCGACAAAGCTTTGGATGTTGTTTGCCGCTCGCATCATCGGCGGATGTCTATCGGCGGCCACGATGCCGGCCGCTATGGCGTACGTCGCAGATGTGACAACGGAAGAAGACCGGGGCAAAGGAATGGGGATGATCGGAGCGGCCGTTGGGCTTGGATTCATTTTCGGACCGGGGATCGGCGGCGTGTTCTCGAAAGCGAGCTTAACCGCTCCGTTTTGGATGGCAGGCAGCTTGGCGCTCTTGACCGCTCTATTCGTTTTCGTTTTCTTGCATGAGTCGCTTCCGAGAGAAAAACGAACGAATATACGAACAAAGCGGCCCTCGCTTGCGGCCGCCCTCCAAGGGCCTGTAGCGCGCCTATACTTACTGCAGCTGATCACAACGTTTTCCCTCGCTGGACTTGAAGCGACGTTCGCCTATTTTGCCGCTGAACGTGCGGGGCTTTCGTCGACGGAACTTGGCTACATCTTTATGATCATGGGGCTTGCAGGGGCCATCGTCCAAGGAGGGTTGCTTGGAAAACTGATCCGCTCATTCGGGGAAGGAGCTGTCATTCGTGTCGGGCTGTTCTTGTCAGCAGTTGGCTTTTTTCTCATTTTATTCGTTCACAGCTTTTGGACAGCCGCGCTCTATTTAACGATTTTCGGCATTGGAAACGGCGTCATCCGCCCGTGCGTCTCCGCGTTGTTGACGAAATATACGGCGGATGGCCAAGGAAGCGCAACAGGCGTCTTATCATCGTTCGATTCGCTCGGCCGCATCGGCGGTCCGGCGATCGCCGGCTGGTTGTTCACCTTAAAGTCCAGTTTGCCATATATGGCAGGGATTGTGCTAACATTCATTTCCTTTGCTGTTTTTCACTCGTTTCAACGAACGATGATGCAAAAAGACTCGGCCCTTTGACACAAGAGGAGGACGGATGTGGACATCCCCTGTTACAGATCAGCGAGAAAGCCCACTCCTTGAGGGGTGGGATGAAAGCGAGCCCCGTCTAACCTAGCGCACTGGTCACAGGTGCGCCGCCCATTGGGGTACATCCTAACCCGATGGGACGGGGTGATGACACACCCCTGAATTTGGGCGTTGTCCGAACCAGAAATGGATGAGGACGCAAACGACCCAAGAATCCCACGCCTTTAGGCGTGCGGAGTGTCAAAATCACGCACGGAAGTGAACGTCTTATGCATTGGGGTGATCAAACATCATCATCTGCACAAAGGAGAAGGAGCGCCTTGAACATCGTTCCAACCAAACAGTTGGACCGCGCCATCGTCAACCAGTTTTTCACCAACCATTGGGGAAGTCCGCAAATGGTTGTTTCAACCGGCATCTATAACTGCAGAGAGCTGGATGGATTTGCGGCTGTTGAGAACGGTCAGCGGATCATCGGACTGATTACATTCATCATCCGTGGCAGCGAATGCGAGATCATCTCGCTAGACAGCATAATGGAAAACCGCGGCATCGGCAGCGCCCTTTTGCATGAGGCAGAGGCATGGGCGAGACAACAAAGGTGCACGGCTGTTCAACTGATCACTACCAACGACAACTTGCATGCCCTTCGTTTCTATCAAAAGCGCGGCTATCAAATTGTGAACGTCTTTCCCAACGCTGTCGACAAGGCGCGACAAATCAAGCCAAACATTCCGAAAACAAGTCCTGACGGCATTCCTATTCGAGATGAGTTGTTGCTGGTCAAACCACTGGTGTGACACGAGGTGATGATGACGCCGCATCGAAAAAGAAGCACCGGCCTTCTCCCAAGACCGGGAGTCAGTCAAGACTTTGTGGAGAACATTTTTTCGGTTCACTACGGGCGTTGTCAATCACTAGTTAGCGAACCATTTTCAGGAATTGATATCGTAAGCGCTTTCGGACTCTCATCCCTCATCTTGAAGTGATGATATTGTATTCCATTTTTTTACACCCAACCACCATCCCGGAGCGCCGACAACGCTTGATGGATCGGCGTCCCGGATGACCGCTGCAGACACGGTAGATTCTGACGCACCACATCTGCCCATAACCGTCCGGCCTTCCGTTTGGCCTGTTCGATCCGCTTGGACTTTGTTGAGGCCGAGGCCGCCGTTCGGGTCTCTTCTTCCTCCACCAACTGCCCATTTCTCCGCCAAATCCCGTCGATTCGGGCCGCCATCGCCCTCAGAAACGCCCGAAGCCCTTGGTCTTTCCAGCTGCGGCGGGATTTCACCCGATGCGCAAACCGGCTCATCACGCTCTCGGCGTGGCCCATCGGACGCATGCCGGTCGTCTCCACCCCTTGCTCCGACAGCCACTCCCGATAGTCCCGGATGCATCCCGGCATCGACTCGATCCGGCGAATCAAGGCGGCCAGCTGTTGTTCTTTGCCTTCGTCCCCCAACGTGCCGACCGCGCTGTTCAGCTCGACCAAAAGTCCTTCTTCGTCTTGTTTCGCCAGCTTCCTCCGCACCTCCCGCCAACGCGGATGGCCGGACAGACACTGACGCAGCTCCCGCGCCACATGAAATCGATCCAGCTGAAAGCACGCCCGCTTCCCAAAATACTCCCGGCAGGCCGTGATCCACGACGCCGCGTCGCCGTTGATGATCAAAAGGTCCCGGCACGGATCATAGGCATATTCGTTCATCAGCCACTCTTCAAACCGTTCCCACACGTCTCCCGCCCCTTCATGGAGGTAGTGGCGCCGGTTCACGAGCTCGAGCTGCGAACCGTTTCGTTTCCATCCCTCGTGAACCGCCAGGATTTTCTCTTCTTTCGCCCGTTTCCCTTTCCCCTGGCGGGAAATGAACAGCCCATCCGCCTCCACAAATAGCACTCGGCCGTGCCGTTGGGAAACAGGGCGGTGCAGCGAGACAGGGGCCTCCAGCACCAGTTGGCGAATCGCCTCGTGGCTTAGGACCGCATACCCCACGATCGACTCCAACGTACGGGCCGCTTTGCGGTAGGAAGAGCACTCTACGGCCAACTCGACCGCCGTTTCCTCGAGGCAAGGGCTGATCGACTGCGCTCCATCAAAGCCCAGTTCGGCATCCAGCAAGAAGGTATAGTTCCCCGTTTGCCGGTCATAGTAGTAGTTCCGTCGAAACGTCACTTCTCCAAACAGCGTTTGGATCGTAGTCGGCCGTTTGTCTTTCAGCTGATACCGGCGCTTGTCCCGCGCTTCCGCCAGTTGTTGATCAATCTCCTCCAAAAGGGCCGCCAACAAGACAGCGAACACCTTTTGAAGAGTTCTGACTAATTGTTCCTCCAGCTCTTTTAATAAAGGCCATTCTGTGGTAAGATGTTTCATGGACTCTCTCCCTCCTGTTTTATGGATGTTGGTCATCACCATCATAGCAGGGAGAGAGTCCTTTTTGCATGACATTTGCTTTTTTCTACCGCGCTTCGCTTGGTGGCCCCGACGAGCGTCGCGAACAAAAGTTCGCAACCCTCGTCGGGGAATCATTCCGGAATGTCACCCACAAATATTTTACTCACACTTCACGCTGGGGTTGACGCTGCAGCTTTCCAAACCGGTCATCAAGCATCTCATTCATATTGTCGATGCCTTGACCACCAAGGGATTCTCGGGAACATTGACTGATATTCATTACTGGAGCTTTCATCCGAATCATCGAACGACGCTCCGTCACTTTTTCACGAAAAGCCCTTGGAACGAGGAAAGGCTGCTTGGGAAGCTTCAAGAGTGGATCCTTTCCCAGGTCGAACGACTGGCCAAACGGAAGAATCAACCCCTTTTTGTTTCGATTGATGATACGATTTGCCAAAAAACAAAGCCTTCGTCACGGGCTGTGCACGCCATTCAAGGGTGCGACTGGCACTACTCGCATAAAGATCATCAATCGGTCTGGGGGCATTCGCTCGTTTGGCTGATGGTGCACACCTTCACGCAGGCGTTCCCATTTGCGTTCCGCCTGTATGACAAGAAAGCGGGAAAAAGCAAGATCGACCTGGCGATCGAGATGCTTTCCTCGCTCAAGGTGAAGCGGGCTCAGCCGGTGTATGTGCTCATGGATTCGTGGTATCCGTCCAAAAAGCTCATCGAAGCCTGTCTGAAACAGGGATTCCATGTCATCGCGATGCTCAAGACGAACCGGATTCTCTACCCGAAAGGCATCGCCATCCAAGCCAAGCAGTTTGCCCGCTATATCGAGTCCAAAGACACCCGCCTCGTCACGGTGGGGCAGGAGCGTTATCGCGTGTATCGCTATGAGGGGGCCATCCATGGCCTCGATGACGCGGTGGTGCTGCTGGCTTGGAAGGCGGATCAGCCGATGGCGCCGGAACATCTTCATTGCATCTTGAGCACCGACCGGGAACTCGGGGACGAAGACATCTTGCGTTACTACGCCCAGCGCTGGACGATCGAGTGCTTTTTCCGGCAGGCGAAAGATCAACTGAAGCTGGATGGATACCGCGTTCGCCACATTCGGGCGGTGAAACGGTATTGGGCGGTGGTGCTGCTCTCCTGCTTGTACAGCATCGCCGAATCCCGACAAAACCTCTCCACCGGGCTGGAGCTTCTTCGGTCGCGGAAAGACCACAGCGTCGTCGAGTTCATTTATGACGCTGCAAAGCAAGATATTCCCATTGATGTGATCAAAAAACCGCTCCGTATCGCGTAAGGGGTACCCTGTTTGTCTCTCTAACCATGGAAATTATTGTAATGAAAAATGCTCATCTACAGTTAAAATTTTTTTACAAATCATCTCTTTCTATTGCATAATTTTACCCATTCAACTAAAATAGATAATGCAACCGGTTGCATTGAAGTTGATGAATTTGTTTGAAAATCACACAAGAAAATGTATTCACTTTCAACTAACCCCCTACCATTTAGAAGGGAGAGAGAAAAAATGAAAAAAATGAAATTGACATCATTCGATTTTTGGCAAAAGTTCGGGAAAGCATTGATGGTCGTTGTTGCTGTCATGCCTGCAGCCGGTTTGATGATTTCATTAGGAAAATTAATTGGCATGATGAGCGGAGATGTTTCATTCGTGCAATCGATTGCACGGATTATGGAGGAGATCGGTTGGGCGATCATTGTCAATCTCCATATTTTATTTGCGGTCGCAATCGGGGGCTCTTGGGCAAAAGAGCGTGCAGGCGGAGCTTTTGCGGCACTTATTGCATTTATTTTAATTAACCGTATCACAGGAGCGATTTTTGGCGTCAATAATGCCATGTTGCAAGACCCAGAAGCAACTGTCGTCACCATTACTGGAAGCAAACTAATTGTTAAAGATTACTTTATCTCTGTTCTCGGAGCTCCGGCATTAAACATGGGGGTTTTTGTAGGAATCATTTCAGGATTTTTAGGAGCTTCCTTATATAATAAACTGTAGATGAGTATTTTTCATTACAGTAATTTCCATTCCCTAAGAGACAAACAGGGGACCCCTTAGGCGACATGGAGCTGTTTTTTGATCACATCAATGGGAATATCTTGCTTTGCGGCGTCATAGATGAACTCGACGACGCTGTGCCCTTTCCGAGACCGAAGAAGCTCCAGGCCGGAAGAGATGTCTTGTTGAGATTCCGCGATGCTGTATACGCAGGCTAACAGCACCACGACCCAATACCGTTTCACCGCCCGAACGTGGCGAACACGGTACCCATCGAGCTTCAGCTGGTCTTTTGCCTGCCGGAAAAAGCATTCGATCGTCCAGCGCTGGGCATAGTAACGCAAGATGTCTTCGTCACTCAGCTCCCGGTCGGTGCTCAATATGACATGGAGATGATCCGGCGTCATCGGTTGATCCGCCTTCCAAGCCAGCAGCACCACCGCGTCATCAAGACCGTTGAGCGCGCCTTCGTAGCGGTAGACACGATAGCGCTCGTTCCCCACCGTGACGAGGCGGGTGTCATTTGGCTCGATATAGCGGGCAAACTCCTTCGCTTGGATGGCGATACCTTTCGGGTAGAGAATCCGGTTCGTCTTGAGCATGGCGATGACATGGAATCCTTGTTTCAGACAGGCTTCGATGAGCGCTTGGGACGGATACCATGAATCCACGAGCACATACACCGGCTGAGCCCGCTTCCCCTTGAGCGAGGAAAGCATCTCGATCGCCAGGTCGATTTTGCTTCTTCCCGATGTCTTGTCATACAGACGAAAGGCGAACGGAAACGCTTGCGTGAAGGTGTGCACCATCAGCCAAACAAGCGAATGCCCCCAGACCAATTGATGATCGCTGTGAGAGAAATGCCAGTCACACCCTTGAATGGCGTGCGTTGCCCGTGACGAAGGCTTCGTTTTTTGGCAAATGGTATCATCAATCGAAAGGAACAGGGGTTGATTCGTCCGTTTGGCCAGGCGTTCGATCTGGCGAAGAACCCACTCCTGAAGCTTCTCAAGCAGTTTTTCCTCGTTCCAAGGGCTTTTCGTGAAAAAGTGGCTGAGCGTGGTTCGATGATTCGGATGAAAACTCCAGTACCGGACATCCGTCAATGTCCCCGAAAATCCCTTGGTCGTCAAGGCGTCGACAAGATGAACGAGATGCTTGATGACCGGCTTCGAGAAATAAAGCGCCAATCCCAGCGTCATGAAAAACTTGTGGATTCCTTGATGATGTGCTAATCTATTCATGAGACATGAACCTCCTTGTGGGTAGTTGGTAGCACATCTATTCTAACCAAGGAATCGGGTTCATGTCTCCTTTTTTGTTTAGTTTGTAAATTTATGTTAGCAAATTTGCTCATCTACAGTAATAAATATTATAACTTTGATCGTCTTCCAAAATCTCTTAATTTCTTTAATGGGAAAAGATTTGTTCCATTTGTTGTGATCGCTGGTTCAGTTATCACAGCGCTTATTTTATCGATCGTATGGCCGTCTGTTCAAAGCTTATTAAACGGATTTGGACGTTGGATCGCTACGTCTAAAGATACAGCGCCAATCATTGCACCTTTTATTTTCGGTACGTTGGAGCGTCTCTTATTGCCATTTGGCTTACATCATATGTTAACAGTGCCAGTGAACTATACAGAGCTCGGTGGAACCTATACGATTTTAACCGGTTCAAAAGCAGGACAAATCGTTGCTGGTCAAGATCCTTTATGGCTTGCATGGATCACCGATTTAAACAACCTGTTAGCTTCTGGAGACACAAAAACATACCATCATTTGCTTGAAACCGTTCATCCAGCACGATTTAAAGTTGGACAAATGATTACATCGACCGCTTCTCTCATCGGTGTTGCATTAGCTATGTATATCAATGTTGATAAAGACAAGCGCGAAAAATATAAATCCATGTTTTTCTCTGCAGCATTAGCCGTATTTTTGACAGGCGTGACAGAACCGATCGAATTCATGTTTATGTTTGTCGCACCCGTTTTATATATTGTGTATGCGATTACAACTGGTTTAGCGTTTGCCCTTGCCGATCTAATCCATTTACGTATTCACGCATTTGGCTTTATTGAATTTTTAACAAGAACACCAATGATCATTAAAGCAGGACTTGTAAAAGATTTGGTGAACTTCGCTATTTCTTGCCTTGCATTTTTCGGCATCAACTTTGTTGTATTCAATGCACTGATTAAAAAACTGAACTTGCCAACACCGGGTCGAAACGGAAACTATATAGAAGCAGAAGAGCCAGCTCAATCTCAATCAAAAAATACAACCAATGACGATTCTTTAGCCGCTCATATTATTGAATTACTCGGCGGCAAAGATAACATTGAGGATGTCGATGCGTGCATGACACGTTTACGTGTAACGGTAAAAGATATTCATAAAGTGGCTTCTGAACAAGAGTGGAAAACAGCAGGAGCACTCGGATTAATTTTAAAAGATAAAGGCGTTCAAGCCATTTATGGACCAAAAGCAGATGTTTTAAAATCCAATATTCAAGATCTTTTAGGGGTTTAAGCCATGAAATTACTAACATTAAATTGCCACTCATGGCAAGAGGAAAATCAATTACAAAAAATTAAGTATTTAGCTGAAATCATAAACGAAAAAAAATACGATGTCATCGCTTTGCAAGAAGTAAGCCAATCGATTGAAGCTCCATACATCTATGAAAACATAAAAGAAGATAACTTTGCATTCATTTTATTAAAAAATCTTGAGCAACTCGGTTGTCGTGATTATTCTCTCGTTTGGGATTTTGCTCATATCGGCTATGAGAAATATGAAGAAGGATTAGCCATTTTAACAAAACATCCTATTATAAAGAAACATTCTTTCTATGTTTCTAAAAATCAGAATCCTTTATTTTGGAAAACTCGTAAAATCGTTGGGGCAACCATTCGTTGGCATGGACGCCCTCTCTCGTTTTATTCTTGTCATCTTGGTTGGTGGCATGATGAAGAAGAACCTTTCGGCGATCAGTTTGATACACTTCTTAAAAAAATTGAATATGAAGACGCTTTCTTCCTCATGGGCGATTTTAATAACGACGCCCACATTCGTGGAGAGGGCTATGATTACATGATGAGTAGAGGGCTTTATGACACATACGTACTAGCAAAAGAGAAGGATAGCGGTACTACGGTTCAAGGGAAAATTGATGGTTGGAATGAAAACGAAAAAAACTTACGCATTGATTTGATTCTATCAAACAAGCTTTTACACGTAAAATACTCTAAAACCATTTTTAACGGCCAAAATGGCCATGTCATTTCTGACCATTTCGGAGTAGAGGTAGAAATTGAAGACGGACTCGCCTAGTTGTGTCCGTCTTTTTCTTTTTCTTTTACAAGATCGACGAGCTTTGCACCCGTCATCTTCTGCAAATCATCGACGCACAGTTCGATTTGCATGCCAATCTTTCCTGCACTGACAATGATTTTTTTAAGTTGAAGAGCCGTTTCATCAATAAACGTGGCATATTGCTTCTTCATTCCAATCGGTGAACATCCGCCGCGAACATAGCCTGTGTGCTTTTCAATCTCATGAACAGGAAGAAGCTCTACTTTTTTCTCTTGTGCCGCTTTCGCTGCTTTTTTCAAATCAAGTTCCGCCTCTACAGGAATGACAAATACGTAAATCGTTCCGCTGCTTCCTTTTGTCACTAACGTTTTATAGACGGTTTTTGGGTCTTTTCCGATTTTTTTCGCTACGGATACCCCATCGATTTTTCCATCGTTGTTTTCATATGTCCACACATCATATAAGATGCCTTCTCGGTCTAATAGACGCATCGCGTTCGTTTTTGCTTGTTTCATCTCATTTCCCCTACCTATTAAGTAGCTTCATGTTTAGTTTACCTTGAACCGCTTTTCTTAACAACTTTTACGGACCAAGGGAAGCGAAGAAGTCTTTGATCATGATAAAAAGGGACATCCCCGCGGGACATCCCTGTTTCTTCATTCAACCCCTTTATACGCTTGGCGATAAATGTCGGCAAGGTCGCTGACTAATGGTAATTTTGGGTTGGCTGTTGTACATTGATCTTCAAAAGCTAGTTCAGCAAGTTGTTCGACTTTGCTTTCAAACTCTTCTTTGCTGACGCCTGTTTCCGCGATGCTTAATGGCATTTCAAGCTCTTTTGCAAGCTTGATAATCGCTTGAATGAGGCTTTCGACTCCTTCTTCCGTTGTGCGTGCTGGCAATCCTAAAATGCGTGCGATTTCCGCATAGCGTTTATCCGCGATAAAATGTTCATATTTAGGGAACGCTACAAATTTCTTCGGTTTTGTCGCGTTATAACGAATGACGTGCGGCATTAAAATCGTGTTCGCACGTCCGTGCGGAATATGGAATTCTGCGCCAAGTTTATGCGCTAAACTATGGTTAATGCCTAAAAATGCGTTCGCGAATGCCATACCGGCAATCGTTGATGCGTTATGCATTTTTTCGCGCGCCACTTCATCGTTGCCGTTTTTGTATGCGCGTGGCAAATATTCAAAGACGAGTTGAATGGCTTTTAGTGCTAATCCGTCTGTGTAGTCGTTTGCCATGTTCGATACGTACGCTTCAATCGCATGTGTTAATACGTCCATACCTGTATCCGCTGTAATATGTTTTGGCATCGTCATGACGAATTGTGGGTCAACGATGGCGACATCTGGTGTTAACTCGTAGTCAGCAAGCGGATATTTGACGTTATTTTTCTTATCTGTAATGACCGCAAACGATGTCACTTCTGAACCTGTACCAGATGTTGTTGGAATCGCGACAAATTGCGCTTTTTGACCGAGTTTTGGATATTTAAATACGCGTTTACGAATATCTAAAAACTTTTGTTTTAAGCCATTAAAGTCGGTATTTGGATGTTCATAGAACAGCCACATCGCTTTCGCCGCGTCCATCGCCGAACCACCGCCGAGCGCGATGATGACGTCTGGCTGGAACGCATGCATCATGTCGGCACCTTTCATCACTGTTTCAATTGATGGATCTGGTTCAACTTCTGAGAAAATTTCGCAATGCACATAATCTGGACGTTTACGCAAATAGTATAACACTTTATCGACATAGCCGAGCTTCACCATACCTGGGTCTGTAACGATAAAGGCACGTGAGATGTTTGGCATTTTCGCTAAATATTGTGTCGCATGTTTTTCAAAATAAATTTTTGGTGGAACTTTAAACCATTGCATGTTTACATTCCTTCTCGCTAATTTTTTAATATTAATTAAGTGTGTCGCACCCACGTTTGTCGAAACGGAGTTGCCTCCAAACGTACCGCAACCGAGCGTCAATGACGGAATGTATGCGTTGTAAATGTCCCCGATCGCTCCTTGTGAAGATGGTGCATTAGAGATGATTCGTCCTGCTTTCATTCGCTTACCGAATTCAAGAATGACGTCTTGATTTTCCGAATGAATGACAGCGGAGTGGCCAAGTCCACCAAATTCAAGCATTTCTTCTGCTCGTTTTAACCCTTCTTCTGTGCTATTCACCTTATAGCACGCCAATACAGGACTTAATTTTTCACGAGAAAGCGGCTCTTGCGGACCGACGCTTTTTAATTCTGCGACAAGAATTTTCGTATCAACTGGAACGTCCACACCGGCCATTTTTGCAATTTCATATGCTGGTTTACCGACGATATTCGGGTTTACTGCACACGTATTTTCATTAATGACAAGCTTTTCGACTTTTTTCTTTTCTTCTTCATTTAAAAAGTAACATTTGTTTGCGATCATTTCGTTTTTCACCGCATCATATATTTCTTTATCAATAATGACCGCTTGTTCAGATGCACAAATCATTCCGTTATCAAACGTTTTTGAAAGAATAAGGTCGTTCACCGCGCGTTTAATATTTGCTGTTTTTTCAATATAACAAGGTACGTTACCAGGTCCAACCCCTAATGCTGGTTTTCCTGAGCTATATGCTGCTTTGACCATGCCTGCTCCACCTGTCGCAAGAATAAGCGAAACACCAGGGTGATGCATAAGTTGTTGCGTTGCTTCAACGGAAGGTGTTTCGATCCATTGAATACAATGTTCTGGCGCACCGGCCGCAATCGCTGCATCACGTAAAATGCGTGCCGCTTCACTGCTGCATTTTTGCGCGGACGGATGGAACGCAAAAATGATTGGATTGCGCGTCTTGATTGAAATAAGCGCTTTAAACATCGTTGTTGATGTTGGGTTTGTTACTGGTGTAACCCCAGCGATGACTCCAACAGGCTCAGCAATTTCAATAATACCTTCTTGTTCATTTTCGCGAATAACGCCGACGGTTTTATCATATTTGATGTTATGATAAATGTATTCTGTCGCAAAAATGTTTTTAATGATTTTATCTTCATACACGCCACGTTTTGTTTCTTCAATCGCTAACTTCGCTAAATACATATGTTTGTCAAGTCCAGCTAACGCCATTTGCTTAACGATATGATCAATCGCTTCTTGATCGTAATCACGAAACGCTTTTAACGCTTTTTGCGCATTCGCGACGAGCGTATCGATCATTTTTGTAACTTCTTTCTTTTGGTCTAATACTTTTTCATCAACAGCCATATAAGACCCTTCCCCTCCTGTATTGTCCTTGTGAAGTTTTTCACAAGTTAATTGAAAATAAAAATATGATTGTTTTCACATTCACATTATAACGAGGATAAGCCTGTTTGTGTGTGTCAGCTTTGTGAAATATTGAGCAAATATGTTGTATAAGAGAACCGCTTCTTATAAAGAAGGCGGTTACTCACACACTGGATTGCGTGGAATCTTTTCAAACGAAATATCGTTGTACATGCGCGTATTTCGCTTAACGATCACGACGTAGTTAGCCGTCCATATATAAGAAGGAATATCTTGATCATCTTCAAACATCATTGCTTCAAATTCATCGCCAATCATTTCTTCAAATAGCTCCAATGTATATGTCTCTGCATCTGTTGAAAAGTTTCTCCATTCGCATACAAGCATCATCCGTCACCTCAACTTTTCTTTTGTTACCATTATTGTAACATTATTTTCTTTATTAGAGATTGTGAAATATTGAACAAATCATGAATATTGCTTATTTGTTATATACGCTTGTTTTGGGTGGTTTAGTTGATTTGGATACTTTAAGTGCATTTTCCCTTCAGCCAATAACTTTCCTAAATAATTGTTGCGCAGCCCGTCTGGCGTTCGATCTAATAAATAAGCTCACGAGTGTTGATTATCCAAAATTAGACATACGCCTTCCATAAATTTGGGCATACTCAAACAAAGCAGCGGCCATCCCGGATTTCCAATCGAGAGGAAGCTGCCTAGAGAAAAAACGGCGAACGAACGAAATGAAGGAAAGAGAGACGTTCGTCTGTTTTTTGGTTTGATCATACAGCCATCGCAGCAACACATACGCGATGAACGCCGCAAACAGTTGGTTGTATACCGCATTTTCCGTCGTGCCAAACAAGGTCGGGACATTCAGATATTGCTTCACCCAACGGAAAAAGACCTCAACAGCCCAACGTTGTTGGTACATGTCGGCAATGGTTTCCGCAGACGCATGGAAGAGGTTCGTCACGACCCGAATATCGCGGCCATTCGCATCTCGAAAGATCACCACCCGGTGACGCTTGGTGGAGCGGTATTGTTTCGTCCCCAACTGGCACGTGAAGTCGGCTTGAACCGATGAAGATGTGCTGGAAAGGCGTTTCAAGCTTTTTTTCTGATGAAGTTCGATGTTGTCCTTCATTCGAATGACAAAGTGTAAATTATCACTTTATTTCGGAACAAAAGAGACATTTTTTTGCACATTCCTTCAGAAAGCCCTCTCCCCTTTTCTGAAAGAATGTGCTAAATTTTTTGTGAATTATTTCGGAAGAGAAAATCCATCGGTTCATAGGAGGGGGAGGAGGACGTGATCCAATTTCATGACTTTGGCATTGACGTCCAAACGTATGCAGAGCGTGGAAAAGAAAACGACTTCCCTCTTCTGAAAAAGTGTCCGCATTGCCGGGCCAAGCGCCCGTTGCACCGCCACGGTTACTATGAGCGAAACGCATTGACCCCACATGGTGATTATCGCATTTGGATTGTCCGGTATCGCTGTCGGGAATGCTTGAAGACGGTGAGTGTGCTGCCTTCCTTTCTCCTCCCGTATTTTCAGTATACGTTGTCCGCCATATGGCAAGTCGTGAAAGAGCAGTTGGGATTGACCGAAAGGACGAACCAGGCTCCGTTTCTCCCGACAAAGGACGGCATCATCTTTTATGTCCGACGGTTCTACCGAAACCTATCAAGCCTTCACAGCTTTTTTGCGAGGCGGTGGAGGATCATAGGCCCTATCGTGAAAAAAGAAAAGGAACGGGCTTCTTGGTGGATCCAGACGTTAGAGGAACACGGTCTTGATTCGGCCATCAGAGAGATGTGGGAGGGCGGATTCCGACACCCTTTTGCGAATTAAATGGGATCCTGATTTTACATACATACCCTAAATTGGAAATAGTTTCGGTTCCCACAAACCTTTCCTATCGACGGAGAAAAAGCAATTCGGTACGATAAGGGCAGACGGACCGGAACGGTCCTGATTCCAAGTGAGACAAGGAGGAGATTTGAATGAATGAGTCGATGAGACACGACATTGCCCTGTTTCGGTACGGGCTAATCGCTCCGTTGGTGAATGGGCAGGTGGAACCGAAGACGTATCTGAAAGAGGTGAGCGAGCGAGTGCACCATGTTCCCCACCAGGGAGACAAACGAATCGCAGCCAAGACGATCCTCGATTGGTGCACCCGATACAAAAAAGGGGGCTTTGACGCCTTAAAGCCGAAGCGCCGTTCGGACCGCGGCCACTCAAGGCGTCTGTCGCCCGATGATGAGGATCATATTTTAGCCCTAAGAAAAGAACATCCCACCATGCCCGTGACGGTGTTCTACGAACACCTGATCGAGCAGGGGGAAATCCCAGAAAATCATACCTCTTACTTTACTATATACCGATTGTTGAAAAAACACAACCTGGTGGGAAAAGAAATCTTGCCGATGCCGGAGCGAAAGCGTTTTGCGTATGACCAGATCAATGAGCTATGGCAAGGGGACTTATCCCATGGACCCACGATTCGCGTCCATGGGAAAGCCCAGAAAACGTTTTTGATCACCTATATCGATGACTGCTCGCGGTTTGTGCCGTACGCGCAGTTTTTCCCTTCGGAGAAGTTTGACGGGCTGCGGATCGTCACGAAGGAAGCGGTGCTTCGTTGCGGGAAGCCGAAACGCATTTACTCGGACAACGGGAAAATTTATCGGTCCGAGGTGCTGCAGTATGCGTGCGCCGAGATGGGGATTACACTCATCCACACCCAGCCGTATGACCCGCAAAGCAAGGGAAAAATCGAACGGTTCTTCCGCACCGTACAGACACGGTTTTATCCACTGTTGGAGCTGAATCCGCCGAAATCGCTTGACGAGTTGAACGAGCGTTTTTGGAAGTGGCTTGAAGAGGAGTATCATCGAAAACCGCACGCCTCACTGGACGGAAAAACGCCGCATGAGGTGTTTCAATCGCAAGTGCATCTCGTGTCGTTCATCGAAGATGGCGATTGGCTGGATGCGATTTTTCTGAAACGGGAGCACCGCAAGGTGAAAGCCGATGGCACAATCACCCTGAATAAACAGCTATACGAAGTGCCGCCTCGGTTCATTGGGCAATCGATTGAGCTCCGCTATGACGAACGAGGCGTCTATGTGTACGAAGAGGGCAAACGGGTGGCGGAAGCCATTCGGGTGCGTTTGGAGGACAATGCCTATGTAAAACGCCATCGGTCCCCGTTTGCGGCGATTCCGGCGAAGGAGGGAGAACACAGTGTATAAATCGTTTTACTCCCTTTCGCGGGAGCCGTTTGCGAAAGAAACAGACCCGTCCGAGGCGTATCAAGGGGCGTCATTTCAGGAAGCGTTGCGGGCGCTGGAGTACGTGAAACGAACCCGGGGGATCGGGCTGTTGATCGGAGAGCCGGGGGCGGGCAAGACGTTCGCCCTTCGGGCGCTGAAAGAGTCATTGAATCCATCATTGTATCATGTCGTCTACTTTCCGTTATCCACCGGAGGCGTGATGGATTTTTACCGTGGACTGGCCTTGGGATTAGGAGAGGAACCGAAGTACCGCAAGGTAGACCTCTTCCGCCAAATCCAGCAGGCGATCGAGCGATTGTATCATGAACGGCGGATCACGCCGGTGTTCATTTTGGATGAGATGCATTTAGCGAAGGATGCATTTTTACAGGACATCGCGATCTTGTTCAACTTTGAGATGGATTCGACCAACCCATTTGTCTTGATTTTGGCCGGGCTGCCCCATTTACAGGGGAAGCTGCGGCTCAATCAGCACCGCCCTCTCGACCAGCGGATCATCATGCGATACCGGATGGGGCCGCTGGAGAAGGAAGAGGTGGCGGGCTACATCGAACATCGGATGAAACAGGCCGGGGCGAAGCATCCGATCTTCACCCCATCGGCGTTAGAGGCGATTGCCCTGCAGTCGCGGGGATGGCCTCGGGTGATCAACACGTTGGCCACGACGTGCCTGTTATACGGGTATCAGCTGAAAAAGGACGCCATTGACGAAGAAGTGGTGCGCATGGCCGCAGAGGAAATGGGGTATTAGCACGAAAGGGGCCGAATCGGCCTCTTTTGTGCTTTCTCTTTTCCATAGGTCCATCAGGCGCGCTGGAAATCTTCATCTGAAAGAGCGTGCAAACGTTCCGAAAGAATGTGCAAAATCCGGAACAATCCGCAAAAATTTTGCACATTATTTCCGAATCCGCCTGAAATAATTTGAAAAAGGGATTCTGAAATAATGTGCTAGTTTACAACAAAGAGCTGATGCTGCTCCGCAAATCGATCGAGGCGTTCGATTTTGAAATACGCCCGGTCTTCCACGAGCACTTGTTGAGGGTTCGTCAACTGTTCTCCCACTGGGCCATCGTGACGCAGCCCGGTCGTTTCCACCACGTCTGCCGGCAGCGAGGATTCCGGCGAATACGCGACGTGCAGCTTCACTCCGGCGCGTTCGCCGTGATACGGCGCCCATGGGAGGCGGTTTTTCCCGACCGTGACGGTCGTCGAATCCACCACCCGAAGCGGTTTGGGAAACCGAAGCGAACGGCGGGTTTGGCGGTTGCACTTGGAAATGATCAACGCCAACAAGCGTTTCATGATGTCATAGGGAACTTCTTTCGCTTTCTTGGATACAGTTGAATAATGGAATCGCGGCAATCCATACAGAGGCCCCACATCGGCTCCGTGGCGAAAGCTTTTCCATTGATGCATGGCGGCCAGCAGGAAGAAGTGAATCAACTCGCGCAACGGAAAGGTTCGAGACGAATCACGATACCCAACCGCTTCGGCAATCAGTTGAATCTCTTCATCCGAAAGTGTGAGTAAAATATTTGTGGGTGACATTCCGGAATGATTCCCCGACGAGGGTTGCGAACTTTTGTTCGCGACGCTCGTCGGGGCCACCAAGCGAAGCGCGGTAGAAAAAAGCAAATGTCATGCAAAAAGGACTCTCTCCCTGCTATGATGGTGATGACCAACATCCATAAAACAGGAGGGAGAGAGTCCATGAAACATCTTACCACAGAATGGCCTTTATTAAAAGAGCTGGAGGAACAATTAGTCAGAACTCTTCAAAAGGTGTTCGCTGTCTTGTTGGCGGCCCTTTTGGAGGAGATTGATCAACAACTGGCGGAAGCGCGGGACAAGCGCCGGTATCAGCTGAAAGACAAACGGCCGACTACGATCCAAACGCTGTTTGGAGAAGTGACGTTTCGACGGAACTACTACTATGACCGGCAAACGGGGAACTATACCTTCTTGCTGGATGCCGAACTGGGCTTTGATGGAGCGCAGTCGATCAGCCCTTGCCTCGAGGAAACGGCGGTCGAGTTGGCCGTAGAGTGCTCTTCCTACCGCAAAGCGGCCCGTACGTTGGAGTCGATCGTGGGGTATGCGGTCCTAAGCCACGAGGCGATTCGCCAACTGGTGCTGGAGGCCCCTGTCTCGCTGCACCGCCCTGTTTCCCAACGGCACGGCCGAGTGCTATTTGTGGAGGCGGATGGGCTGTTCATTTCCCGCCAGGGGAAAGGGAAACGGGCGAAAGAAGAGAAAATCCTGGCGGTTCACGAGGGATGGAAACGAAACGGTTCGCAGCTCGAGCTCGTGAACCGGCGCCACTACCTCCATGAAGGGGCGGGAGACGTGTGGGAACGGTTTGAAGAGTGGCTGATGAACGAATATGCCTATGATCCGTGCCGGGACCTTTTGATCATCAACGGCGACGCGGCGTCGTGGATCACGGCCTGCCGGGAGTATTTTGGGAAGCGGGCGTGCTTTCAGCTGGATCGATTTCATGTGGCGCGGGAGCTGCGTCAGTGTCTGTCCGGCCATCCGCGTTGGCGGGAGGTGCGGAGGAAGCTGGCGAAACAAGACGAAGAAGGACTTTTGGTCGAGCTGAACAGCGCGGTCGGCACGTTGGGGGACGAAGGCAAAGAACAACAGCTGGCCGCCTTGATTCGCCGGATCGAGTCGATGCCGGGATGCATCCGGGACTATCGGGAGTGGCTGTCGGAGCAAGGGGTGGAGACGACCGGCATGCGTCCGATGGGCCACGCCGAGAGCGTGATGAGCCGGTTTGCGCATCGGGTGAAATCCCGCCGCAGCTGGAAAGACCAAGGGCTTCGGGCGTTTCTGAGGGCGATGGCGGCCCGAATCGACGGGATTTGGCGGAGAAATGGGCAGTTGGTGGAGGAAGAAGAGACCCGAACGGCGGCCTCGGCCTCAACAAAGTCCAAGCGGATCGAACAGGCCAAACGGAAGGCCGGACGGTTATGGGCAGATGTGGTGCGTCAGAATCTACCGTGTCTGCAGCGGTCATCCGGGACGCCGATCCATCAAGCGTTGTCGGCGCTCCGGGATGGTGGTTGGGTGTAAAAAAATGGAATACAATATCATCACTTCAAGATGAGGGATGAGAGTCCGAAAGCGCTTACGATATCAATTCCTGAAAATGGTTCGCTAACTAGTGATTGACAACGCCCGTAGTGAACCGAAAAAATGTTCTCCACAAAGTCTTGACTGACTCCATCCGAAACAAGTTTTTGCATCAAATTCGGGAGTGTGGTATGCTTGTTCATAGAGAGCACCTCCTGGGTTTGTTTGTGTCGCTACTCACATTCTACAGGAAAGGTGCTCTTTTTTCTATACCCTTTGGATTTTATTGGATAATCAACACGCCTGACTTTTTATATTGCCGCGGCGGCTTCTCATCTGCCGCATCTGAATAACTTCTTGTCTCAAACAACAGACCGCCCCGCCGCCGCCCGGTTTGTTTTCGACCGTCATCGTTTGTTTGACGAGCCCCGTCTCATCGAGCACTTTCGTAATGGCGCGGGCCGTTAAATCCCAACCGCCGCCCGCCCCAGACGGAGCAACAATCGTAATCGGCTTCGTCGGATAGTTTGAGGCCGATGAGCCAGAGTTCGAACCGGATGATTTCGACCCCGCCGATTCATTGCCCCCACAGGCCGCCAAAGCCAGTGTCGTCATCCCTGCAGCGAGCAATCCCCACCATTTCGTTTTCTTCATTTCTCCCTTGCCCCCTTGTTTTTGATAACGTTTTCAATCACAACCTTACCATGCCGTGGGATGAGTGTGAAGTTTTTGAAAATAAAATGAATTTTGTGCATTTTGTTCATGGACATATAGCCGACATGATCTCATATGGCCAAGACGCCTAGCGGAACGCCGGAGCCCCATAACAAAAAAAGACCGCCAGCCTTCAAGGCCGACGGTGCATAAAACGTTGGCACGGTACATACTTTCTGATTTTTGTTCCTCCTCTTTCATGTGACCGGACGATCATCCGTTTTCTACAATCGATCACTTACGAATCAGTGATTTCCTCTACCTCTTTTGCCACCGCCAACTGTCCTCGTTAGATGGCCGCCTTTTGTATTGGATTCCCCTACTCTTCAAGCAATTCCCAAACATCTTCCTCTGGAAGATCCACCAACCTAGCAATGTCTTCCGCCTTCATTCCTTTGCGCGCCATGTTGCGGATCAGCTGTTTCATTCCTTGTTTCATTCCTTGTTCCATTCCCTGTTTCATACCTTGTTTGATCCCTTCTTCCAACCCCTGTTTCCTTCCCTTTTGCTCATAGGAAATGATCAGCTCCAACACTTTTTCTCTTTCTTTCGTTTCCATCGCCTTCACCTCTCTTTGCAGTTGTTGCTCTTCCTCCTCCGACAGCTTCACATATGTTTCAAAAAAGCCCAACAAGAGCCGCTGCCTCGCCTCATCCAGCTCCAATCGCACCAACATGCGCAAAAACTCTTTTTTTAACTCGATTTTCTCACTTTCAGTATACCCCATTTTGCCAAGGAGGGCAGCCGCGATCGGATTGTCATGCCGGATATAGTCTCTCCAATGTTTCTTGCGCAGCTCCACGGGGAAAAAGCGAAACTGCAGCACGTCGCCAAAGGGAAACTCGATTGAGAACACGGACGGTTCCTCGCGAAGGGCCTCATAGCTGAAGACAGCGATCGGAACGATGCGGGTGCGGTATTTTTCAAACAAACGGCTGAAATAGATAAACATGCGCTCTGGAAACGATGGCTGCACGTAGCTTTGATTCTCCACATGAACGATGATCAGCCCGTCTTCCCCTTTCAGCTTCGTCTCGACCAATAGATCGACGCGGTATTTTTCACCTGCCGTGACATCGGTAAACAGTTCTTCGGACAAAAAGGACAAATGGCGGAAATCGATATGCTCGTGGATGTCGGGGAAAAAGAGAAGGAGAAACTCTTCGAAGAACGTTTGAATCAGCTCTTTGAACAATCGGTCATGGTCAATGGCCATTCGATCAACCCTCTTTGAACGTGTTCGATTCTATCCATTCGCAAACAGGGGGTGAAAATCCATACCCATCAAGTTAAGAATTTTGGTCTTTGTGCATCGTCAAAAACACGGTATCCTTTCTAACGAACACTCCACGTTAGAAAGGATTTTTTTCATGGAAAAACAAATGAAAGCATGGATTCAAACCATTCGTCAACTCTTTTCTCCCGAAGAATGAACCCGTCTCGCACAGAAAACAGGCTTTATCCGGCGGCAGCGTTCGTTAACGGCGGAAGCCTTTCTGACTCTCTGTGCATGGGGATGTTTCAAGCTCGGATGTATTGGCATCAAAAGGAAGACATTGAAATCAGTGAACGGAAAGCGCTCGATCTTCTCCAATCGTATTGGCACCAGTTGCTTTTGCGTTCGCATATGGCGGAAATCAACCTTTTCTCTCTCCTTTCCCTGTTACGAAAACATGCCAAGAAAGGTCGAAGGAAAGGGGAAGAAACGGCATCAGATATCGTAACGAAATTAGAGATATGGTAGAATTAGATATGGATATAAATACCAAACACCCCTCTTCTGGAGGGGGATTTGGTATGCCCAATAATGGATGTGATCCCCATCATTCACTGCGGGGATGAACACGAGTATCGTCTTAAAAATTTTATACCGCTAAACTTGACGGGTATGGGGTTGTTGACAGGGGTTAAAAAGGAAAAGCCGAGCGCGGCGGGCGGGGTTACGGCGTTTCTTCTGCCAACGACAACGCCTCTCGATAGAGACGTTGGGAGAGATAAAATCCATTTTCAAGCAAAGTGTCTAACAGCGGCTTGACTTCCGCTATTTTCCTGTTTTTCTTTCCCAGAATCAAAACTCCGATTGTACCGATAGGCCGTAAAAGGAATTGTTTCGACAATGATCTGGCAGCATGCTCATCCATCACAACGACTTGAGCACCAAGTTCTTTCGCTCCAATAATAACTTCTAACTCCCCGGCATGGAATTTTCCATATAAACTTTCAACAAGGCTGCGATTTTTTACATGGTATAGTCGAAACACCCCCTCGCTGACCAATCGTTTGAGCTCCTCTTTTCCATAATGGCGTGGGGCATGGTTATGAACAATTTCTTGATAGACAGCTTCCGGAACATATACTTCATCAAATAGTTCAGACAAAAGAGTCAATTGACCAACGATCGACAGACCTATAATCGGTGTAGAATTAACCGTAACCCTGCTCATTGTGATCCCTATTTTCTTTGCTCAATTTTTGCACCGTGTCCCAATCATCTTTGATGTGTTCCTCCGTATATTCCATCCAAGGAATCGCCTTCGAACGCAATACATCGATAAATTCCCCTAAGGGTTTCCCTGCCAATTCAGCCGCTTTCGCCAGCGTCACCTGTTTTCCAACAAACAAACCAATCGCCAATGAAAGCTTTATTTTTGCCTCAACTGTGTTGCCTTCCAATTCATTAATGGCGGACAAAAACTCTTTCGGCAAGTTCACCTGAAAATAGTCCATGGCCATCGAACTCACACCCTTTTTTATTTTATTCTATCACACTCTGCTCCTTTTGGATGCAGTCACGGAACGAATAACATTCCCTAAATTTTTACTACATACTCAATACGCCGGAAATGAAACCGACTCAATTGAACACTCCTCACCCGCGCTCACGTAGAGAAGTAGGGGATTCTCGGGAACACCCTAACATACGGTAAGCGGTCAGCTAAGCCATCCCTGTGCATCCTACCGTTAAGCTTCCTCAAAAAGATCGCAATCGAAGCCCTTCCTTTGTTCTTTTGGTGCAAGGGGAAGATCGTTGGTGGAAGACGCCGGTTCATCCCCCACTTACACTCATGCTTGGAAGTTAAGGCCTTCTCGGTTCGAGGTGATAAAAAGGGGACTGACCCAAAAGGGTAATTTTCCTTAACAAAACACAACATATTGTCTATATACGGTAATAAGAAAGGGTGTCCCGATCCTTTTGGGACACCCTCACCTCTTTTACGCCAAAATCCCCTCAATTTTCTCGAACACATCTTCGCTGAGCACGACATCGACCGCTTTGACGTTCTCTTCGACTTGTTCCGGGCGGCTGGCGCAGCACCCAAGCGAGGGCAAGCTGGGACAACGTAATGCCAAGCTCAGCCGCGATTTTTTCGAGTTGTTCCACTTTCGTTAACACTTCGTCATTGAGCAATCCTTGGATAAACGTATTCGCTCTTGGATCAGCGGCGCGGCTGTCAGCCGGCAACGCTTGACCTCGTTTGTATTTGCCGGTCAGCACCCCTTGGGCGAGCGGCGAAAAGACGATTTGACTGATGCCGTTTTGTTCGCACACCGGGATGACTTCCTTTTCAATATAACGGTGAAACATGTTGTATTGCGGCTGA
The DNA here is from genome assembly GCF_038593135.1 of Geobacillus sp. FSL K6-0789. NCBI lineage: Bacteria > Bacillati > Bacillota > Bacilli > Caryophanales > Anoxybacillaceae > Geobacillus > Geobacillus sp. FSL K6-0789. The sequence goes on along the minus strand of NZ_CP151966.1, from coordinate 1,574,452 downwards.
TTGACGACGATCCGATCGAGCAAGTAGCGGTCGGCCACGCCGAGCGCCTCTTGAATTTGCTGGGCCGTCCATTCGCTCACGCCGACATACAGCACTTTTCCTTGGCGGACGAGATCATCGATCGTACGCAACGTCTCATCGACCGGCGTTTCTTTGTCATAGCGGTGGCAGTAGTAGATATCGACATAATCCAGTTGCAGCCGCTTTAAGCTCGCATGGAGCTGCTCAAACACATGCTTGCGCGACAGGCCGCGGTCGTTCGGGCCGTCGCCCATCGGCCAAAACACTTTCGTCGCGATGACATACGATTCGCGCGGATATTTGCGCAGCGCCTCGCCGACGATTTTTTCCGCTTCCCCGCGCGCGTAGACGTTCGCTGTGTCTTCCGCCGGTGAAAACCGTTCCATTTGCTGTTTGATTTTCGCTAAAAGGCCGATTCATTCATCTTATTCTCCCTTTCCGCACATCATTTTTCTTTCATCTTATCATGGAAAGCCCCCTGTGCTCCATACGGTATTGTCAAAAGTTTATCCTCCACACTCACGGTTTTCCCTTGAGTTTCAACGGTTGGAAGAAAAAAAGCTTGCCACCCCCGTTGTTTTCGGCCATCATTGAGGTAACGACACCCAACAGCCAAAACAAAGGAGTGACAAGCTTTGTTACCTCAATTATTAGCCTATTTGCTCGAAATAATCAAGACCCAATATCAAATCATTGTGTATTTGATGGGTGTGATCGTGGGAAAATCCTTGAATCTCGAGGACTTGGACGAACCCATCCAAAAGCCGTACCGGAAACTTCAGGTCGATGACCTTCCGATCATCGATGTGCCGGAAACCCTTGATTACCGAAAGCTGTTGGCAGACTATGAAGCCCAGCACGGACGTCCTTTACGGCCCATCCAGCGCCGCGCGAATGCGAAACACCGTGTTCCGGATTCGTTGACCTGCCCTCGCTGCCAGGCTCCCTCTTCTTACCTGTACGCCAATAACGGCGGAAAAGGGCAATACCAATGCAAAGTGTGCCAGTGCCGGTTCAACCACCGAAATCGGTTCACCAAGCAAGCGGTCTTTCGCTGCCCGCACTGCAAAAAGACGCTGGAAAAAATCAAGGAACGCAAAGAATACAACATCTATAAGTGCAAGAACAACGCTTGCCCGTTTTACCAGGCCAACCTTCGCCGGATGACGAAGAAGGAGCGCCAACAGTTTCAACAGGATCCTCAAGCCTTCAAGGTGCGGTATTTGTTTCGAGAGTTCTTGTTTGACTTTCTCCCGTTGGCTTCCTCGTCGCTCATCAAGCCGAAGGTCGATTTGTCCCGGCTGGCTGCGTCGCCGCACGTGTTGGGGCTCGTGTTGACGTACTACGTCAACTTTGGGATGTCCTCGAGGGAGACCGCCGCCGCCATGAAGGACATCCATGGCGTCTCGATCTCCCATCAGACGGTGCTCAACTACGCCAACAGCGTCGCGCTTTGGATCAAGCCCTTTGTCGACCGGTTCCCGTATGAGCTGTCCGGTTCGTTTTGCGGGGACGAGACGTATATTCGCGTCAAAGGGCGCTGGCATTACCTGTTCTTTATGTTTGACGCCGTCAAAAAGATCGTGCTGTCGTATCGCGTCTCGCCCAACCGGGACACGCTCTCGGCCATCAAGGCCATCGATGATGTCCTCAGGAAGCTAGCGTCCCTCCCAGACGACTTGTCGTTCGTCGTGGATGGCAACCCGATTTATCTGCTGGCGCAACACTTCTTCGCCCAACACGGGATTTCATTTGACGTCCGCCAAGTGATCGGGCTGACCAATGAGGATCCGGTCTCGGAAGAGTTTCGCCCTCTCAAGCAGATCATCGAGCGATTCAACCGGACCTTTAAAGGCAACTACCGCCCGACCCATGGGTTTGGTGCGGAAGAAGGCTCGGTGTCCTTTGTGACGCTGTTTGTGGCGTATTTCAACTTTCTGCGCCCACACAGCGCGCTCGAAGGCCGGGTGCCGGTCGTCATCCCGGAACTGGCGGATCTTCCGCATATGCCGGCCCGGTGGACGAAGCTGATCGCCATGGCACAAGCGTTTCTCCAACAAGAGGCGGCCTGACTTTTTTGTCCTCTGGAGCCCGTTGAACAGAACTCCTGCCGGATTCGGCGAAGCGAACCCTTGACCAACCGAACACCGCCAAAGGTAAAATTCGGTCATGGCAAGGGCGGCTTTCTTATTGCCTTCTTTTTTGTCCCCGTCGCCCTTGACGACTCTTCCGCACCTTTGGCGGGTGTTGGTCAAGGGCGAATCCGGCCCTCCGCATGCCCCACGATGCTCAATGGGATGATCTGTGTGGAGTTTTCATAGAACTTTTGACGCTACCCTCCATACTAATAATCTTTAATAAAAAATATTTGATTTCGAGATATACATTTGTTATGATAGTGATGCGAATATGAATCATAAAGAGGAGCATTCCCGTTAGAAGCTTTTCCGGGGACTTGATCAAAAAAAGCCCTCTTGGTATGATGCAGGGGTGTCAACCACATCACTCACCATACCAAGGAGGACTTCAGATGAATTGTACACAAAACTATAAAATTGATCAAGTTACGGAACAAACGCTTGTCGTGGGCATCGATATCGCGAAACGAACCCACTACGCCTGCTTCGTGGATGACCGGGGGCGCGTGCTTCGCAAGTCGTTCCCGATCTTCCAGTCGAAAGAGGGGTTTCAGCAGCTGTATAAAGCGATTCAGGAGGCGATGCAAGCGTTTGGGAAGTCAGAGGTGATCGTCGCGGTGGAGCCGACCGGGCACTACTGGTTGAACCTGGCCTACTTCCTCGAGGAGCACGGGATCCCGTTGGTCATGGTCAACCCGGCGCATGTGTGCCGGTCGAAAGAACTCGATGACAACCTGCCGACGAAACACGACGCCAAAGACGCCCTGGTCATTGCCAGACTGGCAAAAGACGGACGATTCCTCGTTCCCCGGCTGCTGCACGAGATCGAAGCCGATTTGCGCGTGGGAAGCACGCTCAAAGAGAAGCTCCGCAAGGAACAGACGGCGGTGAAAAACGCGATCGTCCGCTGGACGGATCGGTATTTTCCAGAGTTTTGGACCGTGTTTCGTGACTTGGGGAAAACGGCGCTTTCGGTGTTGGAGTGGACGCCGCTTCCGGCTGATATGGCCGGTCGGACCGCCGAGGAGCTCATCGAGGTGTACCGGCAAAGCAAAGGGATGAAATGCCCGCAGAAGGCCAAAATTCAGGCGTTGATCAACACCGCGAAGGACTCGATTGGGGTGACGGAAGGGACAGCGATGGCCCGGTTTGAGATCGCCGCGCTCGTCCGCCGATACCGCCAATTGGAGGCGGAGATCGCTGCACTGGACGCCGAGTTGAAGGCATTGGTTCAAACGACGATGGAGTACCAATGGTTGAAAACGGTCGACGGGTTGGGAGACGCCACGATCATCGATCTGCTGGCGGAGATCGGCAGCTTCGCCCATTATCGGGACCCGCGCCAATTGGTGAAGTTGGCGGGCCTGACGCTCAAGGAGAACTCCTCCGGCCAGCGCAAAGGGCAAAAGCACATCTCCAAACGGGGACGGAAACGGTTGCGCTCGGTGCTGTTTCGGGCGATGATTCCGCTGATTCGGCATAACGAGGCGTTTCGCGAGCTGCATGAGTATTATACGACCCGATCCGTCAATCCGCTGACCGGAAAGCAGTCCATCGTCGCCTTGTGCCGGAAGCTGTTGAATGTGCTGTTTGCGATTTGTACGAAGAAACAAGCGTTTGACGCGGAGCGAATGAAACAGGACGTCTTGTCCCAGGTGCAACGGGCGGCCTAAGGCCTCCCCCTGCGAACGGAAGAATCGTTGGACAACGAGATGACACCGGAGAAGCTGGCGTGATTTCATCCATTCGACCTTGAGTCCCTAAAGGAGCTTGGCCGGCCTCCGCCTGATGACGAGACCGAACGAGGGAATGTTGGCGCGAAGACGCCCGGAGACATGGGAGGGTTCGTCCTCATCAGCGACGCGGAGATCCAAAGGGTGCATCGAATATGCTTCCCCCCACGGCAGGAAAATATCCCCAGCCGTGGCCGCGAAGCGCACCCTAGGTCTGTAAGATATCCACAAAACTGAAAAAGGATGTAAGGGATTTTGTCGAAAAATATTTTTTGGACACCCCTGAGGGGCCGAAAAGCCTTGATACATCAACATTTCTAGAGGGAGGAAAAGCGATGACAACATTCCAACTCGACAAAGCGCACAGCTCTGTCGCCTTCCAAGTAAGACATATGATGATCTCCAAAGCAAAAGGGGAATTCACCAACTTTGACGTTGAGGTCGAAGGCGACATCAACGAACTCGAGTCGCTGAAAATCAAAGCGACGATCGATGCCGCCTCGATCGACACGAAAAACGCCGACCGTGACAACCATCTCCGCTCGGCCGACTTTTTCGATGTCGAGAACTATCCAACCATTACGTTTGTCAGTGAATCCGTGCGCAAGCTGTCCGACACGGAATATGAAGTGACCGGGAAGCTGACGATCCGCGGCGTGACGAGAACGGAAACGTTCAAAGTCGAATACAACGGCCAAGTGAAAAACCCGCTCACCGGCGGCATCTCGGTCGGTTTTGATGTCGAAGGAACGATCAACCGCGAAGACTACGGATTGGTATGGAACGTCGCACTCGAAACCGGCGGATTCCTTGTCGGGAAAGAAGTCAAAATCCTAGCCAGCTTCGAATTTGCCTTGAGCTGAGCGACTCGAATCGAAACGCCCGTGGCATGTGCCGGGGGCGTTTGATCATCATCCCGAAAGGAAGGCTCTCGCTTCAAGCAAGGCGAAGAGAGGGAGTTTACTGCGCCGTATACCCGCCATCGATCACCACCGCCTGGCCAGTGATGCCTTTTGCTTGTTCGCCCGCCAAAAAGAGGACATAATGGGCGACTTCTTCCACTGACAGCAGCCGCCGCTGCGGCACAAGCGGGTAAATCACTTCCTCAAGCACCTTCTCAAGCGGCACGTTGCGGGTTGCCGCCAAGTCCGCGAGCTGGCCGCGGACGAGCTCGGTGTCCACATAGCCCGGGCAAAGGGCGTTCACCGTAATGCCGTATGGCGCCCCTTCTAACGCTGCCACTTTCGTTAAGCCGATCACCCCGTGCTTCGCGCTGTTGTACGCCGCTTTACCGGCAAACCCGACGAGTCCGTTGATCGATGCCATGTTGATGATGCGGCCATATCGCTGCTGTTTCATAACGGGAAACGCATGCTTGATGGCCAAAAATGGGCCGACAAGCATGACGCGGATGAGCTGTTCAAATTTTTCCGTCGGGAAATCCTCGATGTTCGCCACATGTTGCAATCCGGCGTTGTTCACGACAACATCAAGGCGCCCCGGTTGACGGCCTTGTTGATCGCTTGCTTACCTCTTGTTCAACCGTCACATCACATTTCACGCCGACCGCTTCATAGCCCAACTCCCGAAGCGAACGAGCAGCTTGCTCGACTTCTTCCTGACGCAAATCAACGAGCACCACGTTTGCACCATGTTCCGCCAGCGTTTTCGCCACTTCATACCCGATTCCCCGTGCTGCGCCGGTGATGAGTGCTGTGCGATGTTCCATCATTCCCCTCCCCCCTGCTTCATCTGTTCGTACACCTCATCATACTGCTTCGTCAAGTCAAAATCGAGCTTCGTCAGCCCTTTCGCCCGCCATGAAGACAGTTTCACGGTAATGAGCTTGTAGTCGATCGAAATGAACGGGTGGTGGTTGGCGTTTTCCGAAATCGCGGCGATGCGCCGGACGAATTCAATGCCTTGCAAGTAGTCTTGGAAACGGTATTTTTTCACAATCCATCGTTCATCCGTCAACTTCCAGCCGTCCGCTTTTTCAAGCAGCGCTTGCACTTCCTCTTCCGCTAGCCGCATCGTTATCCCTCACCCTCTATATTTTGAAATATGCCAGCCAGCGAAACCGTCAAATCAGCGAACAAAAACGAGACGAGCACATCGCCTTCGCCAAAGACGCTCCGCTTCTCATACCCTTTCTCACCGCGGCCGTACACTTCCACCGCCCGATGCAGCGGGTCGACGATCCAATATTCCTTGACGCCAAACTGTTCGTACAGCTTATATTTTTCGTTCCGATCTTTCAGCGCAGTGCTCGGCGAAAGCACTTCCACCACCAAGTCAGGCGGCCCATCGCAGCCTCGGCTGCCGATTTTGCTTTGATCGCAAATGACGGAGATGTCTGGCTGCACGACATGCTTGGTTTGTTCATAGTCGGCCTGTTCATCGAACCGCACATCAAACGGCGCCATGACAACCGCACATCCTTTTTCACGACAAAATGCCCGCAAAGCGACATACCATTCACCGACGATCGACTGGTAGACAAATGAAGGGGCCGGTGCCATGTTGTAAGGTACGCCGTTGATCAGCTCCCACCGTCCGTCCCACTTGACATAATCTTGATACGTATATCGTTCCTTTTGCCGCTCAGGCGGCTTCACGTCCATTCCCCCATCCGCTTGCTTTGCCCCTATTATACCATCGGACATCCGCAGCCGTCATACAACTCAAGAGCTTGCTCCTCAAAAAAAAAAAAAAAAAGAGCCATCCGATCGAGAGGGCTTTTTCGCAAAATACTCGTTTTAAGGCCGCAAACTCGCCAGTTGCTCGGCAAGCCGCAAATAAAAGGCGCGGATATCAAATGACGGATTCGGGTCAACGCCGATGATTTCCAAATGGTCGACGTTGTACGTCCCCATATCATTCCAAACTCCTTTTTTCAACGCCCCGTCATACGGTACGATCCGATCACTTGATCCACGTTTTGGACCGTTCATGGAAACCGTATTGACAATGCCATCGTTTTCAAGCCAGCGGTCGTCAATGCCAAGCGCCGCATTGCGGTACGAACCGAGAAACGGGGCGCAGACAATCGCGCTGAATGCGTTCATTCCGAGTTCGGGATAATAGTTGCCTGTCAGAGCTCCTCGATACGTCCGTTCGGTAGAAAAGCTCAAATAATACGTATTCGGGCTGGCTTTCACCCATCGATTCAACGTCTCAGCCCCGGGAACGGATAAATCGTAGCGGGCGGTATCGGTCGATGTCCAGACAGGGGAGCGCTTGAGCCGTTCAAAATAATGGTCGAACGATTCGCCTGGCTGGCGGCGCAGTCCCCATTGGTCGAGCTTAAAATCGTATATTTCGCTTGTGTACGGCGCGTTGCTGGCGACAGCCACCGCTTCCAGCACCGCTTTTTGCAAGTCAAAAAAGCGATTGGTGAAATCAACCATGTTGACAAGCGTCGTTCCGTCATGAGGGGTGGCGATGGTCGTCACGCTCAACACAAAACGATGTCCGCCTTCAAACAACGGCGACAACGACACGTTGTGCTCCTTGGCGTACTCCCGCTCTTCTTGGCTTCCGTTCTCCAGGAGTGACTGCACTCTGGCATGGCAGCGTTCCATCACGGCCTCGTACGGATGGTGGGCTATTCTTCTTTCATGCGCGCTAGCCGCCGCGCCTACGTGACTTCAGCGCTGCTTGCGTCTTGGACGGGGACGTATTTGGATTTGTATTTCGTGGGAAAAGGGCTGTATGCGTTCCCGAAACGGCCCTTTCCTTCTGTCTTTTCGATCGATATTTTCTTTACGGCCGTCGTTCTTCCGCTCGGCACCGTCTTCTTTCTTGCCCTCATGGAGCGGTTTAGCCGCCTTGGGCGCATGGGGCTCATCGCTGCATTGTCGGCATTGGCGGCCGCATTGGAGGCCAAAGCCGAGACGTACGGTTTGTTCACCCACACGGCCGAATAGAGCCATTGGTATTCAGTTGCCGGTTACGGTCTTTTTCTTTCAATAATATGGGAATTTTACCGCCGATTCCAAACGGTGGACTAGCCCAAATGGCGCATAAAGACAATGGCAGCGAGCAACGATAACGGGGAACAAACCGAAAAGACGAGCAGCTGCCGGATAGGAGGAATCCGATTGAGAAGAAAAAAAGCCGCATTCCTTTGCTTGGCTGTTATCGCCGCCAGCGTTGCCCTCATCGCCCAACCGGACACGGATGGAAAAGCATCCAAAACGGGCGGACGGGCCGTCATAACGATCTACTTGGCAGGCGATTCGACCGTCGCCGCCGCCCCCCGCTCCCGCGCTCCTCGGGCCGGATGGGGTGAAATGCTCGATGATTGGTTTGATGACAACGTCATGGTGAAAAATATGGCCGCTTCCGGCCGCAGCGCGAAAAGTTTTGTCGAAGAAGGACGGCTCTCCCGTATTTTGCGGGAAATGAAAAAAGGGGATTACTTGTTCATCCAATTCGGTCACAACGATGAAAAGGTGAACGATCCGGCACGCTACACCGAACCATTCACCTCCTACCAATCATACTTGAAACGGTATATTGACGGCGCCCGCACGAAAGGAGCAACCCCTGTCCTCATCACTCCGGTCGAGCGGCGGCGCTTTTCTGCCGACGGACGAGCGCTCAACTCGCATGGACTTTATCCTGCAGCCATGAAGGCGCTTGGGGAGAGAGAGCACGTTCCCGTCATCGATTTGACGGCAAAAAGCAGACAACGGTTTGAACAGCTCGGCCCGGAACAGACGAAACAGCTGTTTCTATGGCTTGCGCCCGGCGAGCATGCAAATTATCCGCACGGAATCGAAGACAACACGCATTTTCACAAACGAGGAGCGAAAGAAATCGCCCGGCTAGTCGTCGAGGGGATTATGGAGCTCAACCTCCCCCTCCGCCGCCACCTCATCCGTTCACCGGAACGGGAACATGCGCCAAGCCGCTAGGCCGGCTCAGCCCTGTCCCTCCACCGCAGCAGATCCATCGCCCATCCGCGAACTGCTGCCGCCGGCAACGCCTTTTTTTGGATTGCTGCCGGTGCCCGTCCGATCCCGGATGAGCAATCTTTTTGGCCCTTTACTCCCTCGCCCGACGCCGCTGACCGCCTACCGGGCGCTTTCGACAAACGACGCCTGACGGCCCGACGACAAATGATACGTTTTGTCCAGCAGGCGATGGTACATCGACGCGAGCACTTGCTGAAACAGCATGCCAAGCACGACCGGCACGCTCACCGGCGGCGGAAAGTACGACATACATAACAATACACATATTTCATTGGGAAGGGGACAGGAATCGGAACACGATATACCCCATCCCCCACCGCTTCAATGTTGACATGCGCCATCTCTTTCCCCTCTCCCTTGATTCTTTCCCTCAATCGACGACTACCGTTCAAGCTGCTCGCCAACAGACTCCAATATCTTTATATTTCGAATTTTCCTTTATTATGGTGCAAATTTCCTTGTTTTTCAAGAGAAAATGCCAATGACTGCCGCAAAAAAACAGAGCGCCGGCCGCCTTTCCCCTTCTTTTTACCACGCAGTTTACAAACTGGCGCTTACCCCTTTGCTTTTTCCAAAAGCAATGACGCATGATCAAAACACAAGGCGGGCCGCATGCGGCAAGGAACAAGCTGTTAAGCGCCGCACTGCCAGCCCGCAAAAAGAATAAAAACCGTTACTGATTCCCTTGGCCGTCTCGCTGCCAAGGAGCCATTTCTTCGGCAAACTCCGCCGGAGCAACACGCGTCGTGCCCATTCGCCGCCCCATCCAGCGGTTTAGGCCGCGGATCATATTTTGCATCGGTCCTGCCGTCATCCACCCTATGCCCGATCTCCTTCTAGCGCCAACCATCGCGGCGGCCGCCGCACCTACCCCTAAGCTGACAAGCGTCCAGATGGCGCCATTGTTTCTCCGCCGTCCGGTAAGCGCCAACCATGAATTCCAGAAACGGTGGTTGCGCCGGATGCGAAACCATTGAAACAGGCGATTCATTCGACACACACCTCCTTCGCCTAACGGCTTCCGTTTCAACGGTTAATATACGTTGTTAAGGGGAAGTCATACACGGAAAACGTTAACGCACGAAGGCTTGCTGCCAAAAAAAGATAAAAGCAGAAGAGCATGCGCATCCATCGTTCCGTAAAGCCTAAAACAGACGAAGGGATGGCCCAAAAAGGTGTTTTTCCTTAGAAGAGCGGCGAAAAATGATTGGTTTCGTTGAAACAGGGCGTTTGCCAACAGAAAAGCTGATTTTGGGTTGCTTTTTCATCAAACCGCCAGCCTTTTTCGACAAATACAACATAGTTCCATCAATAAGAAAAGGTGTCCCGCCCTTTCGAGACACCCTCCCTTTTTCATTTGACCTCGTACGCGGTCCAAGTCGGCTTTTTGATTTTCGCCGACAGCGAAACAATTTTCCGTTTCACTCGGGCTGCTTCCCCTCCCGCTAACGGCATCGGCTGGTAGTTGTTCCTTGTCGTCACCGATGAAATGCGAAACGGGATGACGCGGATTTCTTTTTTGGCTGTCCGCTTGCCGTTTTGAAAAGAAAACACCTGCTGGAAAACAAACGTATCTTTGTCGCTCGGGTTTTTGTTTCCACCAAACATAAAATTCCCTAAACTGTAGACAATAAATTTGCCTTTGTACTCCTCGATCCCTTGCACGACGTGCGGGTGATGGCCGACGACCAAATCGGCGCCGCTGTCAATCGCAAAGCGGCCGAGCACCTTTTGCGTGCTGTTTGGCACATAGCTTCGTTCCACTCCCCAGTGGAAATGGACTAGAATGATGTCGGCTCCTTGTTTCCGAAGCGTGCGAATATCGTTGGCGATTTGCTTGCGCAACGTGCTGGTATTGCTCCAACCTTCATAGCCGAACGCCCCGACTTGAATGCCTTTGACCGTTTTCATGAGCCGAAGCGTACGGCCGAAATAACCGATCTTTTCTTTTTTTAGACTGGCGATCGTATCGTTATATCCTTTTTGCAAATAATCGTATGTATGATTATTGGCCAAATTCACCGCCTCAATGCCGCCATAAGTTAAGATTTTCGCATAACTCGGGTGGCCGCGGAAACGAAATGTCTTGCTTGCCTTGCGCGTCGAGGTCGTCAGCGTCGTTTCCAAATTGACGGTCGTAAAATCGTCCTTTTTGAAGATCGGCTCAATGTATTTCGTAAAATAGCGCAAGCCGTGCTTCTTCGCTTCTTCATCAAACGAATACGCATAGCCATAATTTTCATCGCGCCCGAGCGTCACATCGCCCGCCGCGCTGATGGTGATGCGCACTTCGTTCGGGTTCGGCGCCGCTTGTTTGGCAGAGGCTGACGCTATCACCATCTTATCGATCGGACTCGGCAGCGGTGGATGCTCGATGGTTTGCCCCGCCAGTTCGTTTGGCGCTGCCAGCACTTCCTCGATGCCGCGATCAGCCGCATTGCTGCAGGAAAATAAAAAGACGGACGCCATACACAGAAGCGCCGCGTTTTTCCCCTTCGTCCATCCGTTCATGCTCCCTCTCCCATCCATCTATTTTCTTCAAACTACCACAACTTCTGCTAATGACGTATTCAACACACCTCCTCTTTATCCCTTTTCTTTTCCTCAATTTAGGAGTGATGACCTAGCCAAGCCATGATATAATGAGCTTGTAGGCGTTTCCTCTCCTATTTCCACATCTTGGACTCCTCACGTTTCATGGTTGAAACGCCCCAAGCAAAATCCCCTCTCGATAGGGAGGTTTCTTCATGGAAGAGCTGTTGCGGCAGTTAACCACACTTGTTCAAGGACTTGTCGATGACATGTCCGTCCTGAAGCAAGACATGCAAACGGTGAAGCAAAAATTGGGCCAACTTGAACAACGAATGGACAAACTGGAACAGCGGATGGACAAGCAGGAAGAAGAGTTGCGCAGGCTGAAAGAGCAGATGAAAGAAAACACGGACATGATCAAAGCGATCCGCGACAATCAACTCGAACAGCGCAGCATTCAAGACGGCATGCGCCATGAAATCGCCAACCTCCGCGGAGAAATGGCCGGCATTCGCGAGCAGATGGCAACAAAAGACGATCTTTCCCGCCTTCGCGAGCAAATGGCGACAAAAGAAGACATCTCCCTCATTCATCAGCGGCTTGATTATCAACTTGGCCGCATCGCGAAAGTGGAGGAGGAGATGTATTTGCTGAAGAAAGTATATACATGCTCATTGAAAAGTTAACCTTCGCATAAGCGGTGCCCACTCCGGTTATACTGCTCCTAAGGAAAAGCATGGGAAAGGAGCGGAATTCTGCATGAAACGTCTCAACATCACCGACAACCATGGATGGACGCCCTGGAAACTCCGCAAGCAGGAACGGAAGATCAAAAACGCCCATCTCCGCCAACGTGTGATGGCCGTCCGCCTGGTCATGGAAGGCTATTTGGGCAAAGACGTGGCCTCCATGGTCAACGTGTGCCGCCAAACCGTTTCCCATTATGTGTCGCTGTTTAACGAAGGGGGCCTGGAACTCCTGCTTCATCGGGATTTTGCCCCTGGGCGAGAGCCGTTTCTCACCGAAGAACAGCAGGAAGAGATCAAACACCTTGTGTTGACCACGACACCCGCGGAGCTGGGCTGGGACATCGCTTCGGCGGATTCTCAAAGAGCGTTACCCGGATCGTCTCATCGTCTTGGTGCTGGATAACGCCCGAATTCGTCATGCCAAAATGGTGAGAGAGTTTTTGCGGGAAGAAGGACGGAGTTTTCACTTCATTTACCTTCCTCCGTATTCTCCGCAACTGAACCCGATCGAACGCTTGTGGAAATGGCTGAAAGACACTGTCATTGCCAATGTGTTTCACAAAGATCAAAACGATATCGCCCAAGCCATTGCCCGGTTTGTGGACTACATCCATGAACGCCCGAAGGAAGTGCTACAACGCCTAGGGTGTGCAGTGTAATCCAGAAGTTAACTTTTCAAGGTGCATCTATATAGTTTAGGGACATCTACGACATCGAATATTATTCGTATCAGGTCAAGGGACAAACGTGTTATCTGGGCTATTGTATACATCAAGCGGACTGCCGATTTGTTGCGGACGGCCGTCATGCAAAATCATCATCCGGTCAGCCATGGTCATCGCTTCCGTCTGATCGTGCGTGACATAAATCACAGTCATGCCGAGCTGACGTTGCAAACGTCGAAGCTCGCTCCTCATTTTCGCACGCAGCTTGGCATCTAAATTGGAGAGCGGTTCATCCATCAAACAAAGCGGAGTCTGCGCGACAATCGCTCGCCCTAAGGCAACGCGTTGACGCTGCCCCCCTGACAATTCCCGCGGCTTCCTATGCAGCACATCGGTCAATCCAAGCAATTCCGCCGCTTCCATGCAATGTTTCACTTGTTCTTCTTTCGGCACCTTTTGCGCCTGCAAGACAATCCGCATATTTTGCTCCACCGTCAAATGGGGATATAGCGCATAATTTTGAAAGACCATCGATAACCGGCGGGCGTGAGGGGGCCAATCATTCGCCACCTGCCCATCGATCAGCACATATCCTGATGTCAGCGGCTCAAGGCCAGCGATCAGCCGCAAAATCGTGCTTTTGCCGCATCCCGATGGGCCAACAAGAACAAAAAACTCCCCTGATTCAATCGCGACATTCACATTCTCGACCGCGCTCTTTTTGCCTCCATACGATTTCGTCACCTCGACCAGCTCAAGAAACGCCATCCGCTTTTCTCCCCTTTCCTCTTTTTCTATTCCATCGTAATCCATTTTTGTAAACACCATCTGAACTTATTTTTTGATTTATGTAAATTTTTTTGAATAAAAAAAGAAGCTCTGCCAACGCAGAGCATCCTGTCACAGATTTGTAATCTTTTGGATCATCTGTTTTCCCTGTTGATACAAACATCAGCGTGATATTAACGAACACCCTTCATGAGCCGCTGAATGCTCGGGGCGAGCAAAAACAAGATGACGCTTAACACAACCGCCGCCCCGCCGATCATGCCGAAATAGGCCGTTTCGTTTTCGGGCGTATAGAAGCGCACAAGCTGGGCGTTGATCGCTTGCGCGGCGGCGTTCGATAAAAACCAAAGGCTCATCGTTTGCGCTGAGAAAGCGGCAGGGGCAAGTTTCGTCGTCGCCGACAGGCCGACCGGCGACAGGCAAAGCTCCCCGAGCACGACGATGAAGTAGCTTAACACGAGCCAAATCGGATGGACAAGCCCTCCGCCGCTCAAATGCCCCGGCACGAGGATGACGATGAACGACAGGCCGGCGAACAACAAGCCGAGCGCGAATTTTTGCGGGATCGTCGGCTGCCGTTTGCCAAGCTTCACCCACATCCACGCGAACACCGGCGCTAAGAGGATGATAAACAACGGGTTCAGCGATTGGAACCAAGCCGGTGAAAGGTGAATGCCGGCGACATCCAGCTGTGTCCGCTTGTCCGCATAGTTCGCCAAAATGGTCGATCCTTGTTCTTGAATGGCCCAAAACATCGCTGAAGCGATGAACAACGGAATGTACGCGATCACGCGCGACCGCTCTTCAGCCGTCGTTTTCGGGCTGCGGTACATGACGACAAAATAGATGATCGGGATGATGATGCCTAAGATGCCGACAAGAGAAATAAACGTTTCCACAGTGAACCAGCCGTTTGAAATCAAGATGGCTAGCAGCACGGCAATCACGACCGCCCCTACGGCCATGATGGAAGCCGCTTTTTTCTTTTCCGCTGGCGTCAATGGATTCGGCACATACGTCCCGGCCAACCCGAGGTTTTTCTTTCTTGTCGCGATGAAGACAATCAATCCGAGAAACATCCCGACGGCCGCAAGTCCGAAGCCGAGGTGGAAGTTATACTTCATCCCCGCGGTACCGACAACAAGCGGAGCCAAAAAGGCGCCAAGGTTAATCCCCATGTAAAAAATGCTGAATCCGGCGTCGCGGCGGTCATCGCCAGGCTTGTACATATCGCCGACAATGCTCGAAACGTTCGGTTTTAACAACCCAGTTCCCAAGACAATGAGCGCCATGGACACAAACAGCGCCGCCACCCCGCCTGGAATCGCCAAGGCGATATGACCGACCATAATGAGAAGGCCGCCGTAAAAGACCGCGCGCGACGTGCCAAACACCCGGTCAGCAAGCCAACCGCCAATGATTCCGGACATGTACACCAGCGCCCCATAAATCGACATAATCGCGAGCGCCAGATGCTCATCAAGCCCGAGCCCGCCTTTCGATACTTCATAATACATGTAATACACTAAAATGGCGCGCATGCCGTAATACGAAAAGCGTTCCCAAAATTCCGTGAAAAAGAGCGTAAACAACCCTTTCGGATGGCCGAAAAAGCCGCGCTGGGGAACGCTGGCAGCGATTTGTTGCTTGTCAATGGACGACATAACCACTACTTACCTCCTTTAAATTCTTTTAATATAATAATTCATTATGTTTATATTGTCAAAAAAATTTTGCATGATTCATAATTTCACATTATAATAAAGAAACATCAAGAAAAATAATATTTAAAAAATACATCTTTTCATCGTACAGAAAAAACCTTTTCCGCGTCTTGTTGATTCATGTATAATCAATGACAGGGAATCGTCGCTTCCGCAACAGCACCATTTCCTCTCTTCCATTTCACCTGCATCTTTGCGCCCACCGCAAATTCCTTATCTTCATTGCCAATTCAGAACGGATGTTGCCAATGAGCGAACCGTGGCGTCTTGTTTTGGACAAGATTGGGTCATACAGCAAGAAATGTCAGAGATGAGAAACAATCTGGCGACCAAGCAGGAGCTCGAGGACATCAAAACCAATGCGGCGACAAAAGCAGAGCTGAATGAAGTCAAAGCTGAAATGGCAAAAAGGAGTTGCCGCTGTTCATCAAGCCATTCAGGAAATCGATGTGATCGTTAAACGGCTTGAACAAAATCAAGAGCAACAAATGCAGCTATGGCTGCGCCAAGAACGGATCATCGATATGTTATGCCGCCGATCGATTGAACACGAAGCGGCAATTGCAGATTTGCGCCTTGCCATCAAAGGATGACGACCGCCTCATTGCCGCTTTTGCTCGCCCCGTAAGGCATTGGTACATGAATGGATGGTTCTTGGCAGCGGAAAAGATATCGTGCATTGTGTGAGTAAAATATTTGTGGGTGACATTCCGAAATGATCCCCGACGAGGGTTGCGAACTTTTGTTCGCGACGCTCGTCGGGGCCACCAAGCGAAGCGCGGTAGAATAAGCAAATGTCGTGAAAAAAGGACTCTCTCCCTGCTAGGATGGTGATTGTCAACATCAACCGAAAACAGGAGGGAGGCGATGGACGCTCCTTTCCAAAATAAATGAAAGAGGCGGAAAAACCGCCTCTTTTGATTCTGATCGTCTAATGGCGTCCCTCGCGCGCTTGGAAGGGGACAACGCTCTTACAGAAATCCGCTAAATCCTCATAATCCCCCCCGTGCTCGCCGAGGTGACGTGTTTCGAGTAGCGGGCGAGATAGCCGGTTTTCACTTTTGGTTCAAAGCCTTTCCAGTTCGCTTTCCGGCGTTCGAGCTCTTCATCGGACAGCTTGACGTTGATCGTTCGTTTCACCGTATCGATCTCGATGATATCGCCGTCTTGGATGAACGCGATCGGTCCGCCTTCGGCCGCTTCCGGTGAAACGTGGCCGACGGATAGGCCGCGCGAGGCGCCGGAGAAGCGGCCGTCAGTGACAAGCGCCACTTTGGTGCCGAGCCCCATGCCGACGATTTGCGACGTCGGCGCCAGCATTTCCGGCATCCCTGGGCCGCCTTTTGGCCCTTCGTAGCGGATGACGACAACATGTCCCGGCTTGATTTTCCCGCTGGCAATGCCCTCGAGCGCTTCCTCTTGGGAGTCGAAGACGATCGCGGGCCCTTCATGGCGCGTGATGCCGCCTTGCACCGCCCCGGTTTTAATGACGGCGCCGTCCGGCGCCAGGTTGCCAAACAAAATGGCGAGCCCTCCCGTTTCCGAATACGGGTTGTCAATCGGCCGGATGACGTCATAGTTTTTCACTTCGCAGCCGGCGATGTTTTCCCCGAGCGTTTTGCCCGTGACGGTGAGCGTATCTAAATGAAGCGTACCTTCTTTTTTCGCCAGCTCGTTCAACACGGCCGAAACGCCGCCCGCTTCATGCAAGTCTTCGATGTAATGGATGTCCGACGCCGGGGCGAGTTTGGCCAAATGCGGCACGCGCGCCGCCACTTCGTTGATGCGCTCAAGCGAGTACTCGATGCCGGCTTCGTTGGCGATCGCCAGCGTATGCAGCACCGTATTCGTCGAGCCGCCAAGTGCCATGTCGAGGGCAAACGCATTGTCGATCGCTTTTTCGGTGACGATGTCGCGCGGTTTGATGTCATGTTCGATCAAATACATCAGCTGCTTTGCCGATTGGCGGACCAGCTCTTTGCGCGCTGGGTCAACCGCCAAAATCGTGCCGTTGCCCGGCAGTGCAAGCCCGAGCGCTTCAGCGAGACAGTTCATCGAGTTGGCCGTAAACATGCCCGAGCACGATCCGCACGTCGGACAGCCGTACCGTTCGAGTTCTTCAAGCCCTTTCTCATCGAGCGTTCCCCCTAAATACGCCCCGACGCCTTCAAATACAGATGACAGTGAAATTTTCCGCCCATCCTTCGTCACGCCGGCTTTCATCGGTCCCCCGCTGACGAAAATCGTCGGAATGTTAAGACGCATCGCCGCCATCATCATTCCCGGCGTAATTTTGTCGCAGTTCGGAATGCACACCATGCCGTCAAACCAATGCGCCGAGATAACCGTTTCGATCGAATCGGCGATGATTTCCCGGCTCGGCAGCGAATAGCGCATCCCGATATGACCCATCGCAATACCGTCGTCAACGCCGATCGTGTTCATTTCAAACGGCACGCCGCCCGCTTCGCGAATCGCTTCTTTCACGATTCTCCCAAACTCTTGCAAGTGAACGTGCCCCGGAATAATGTCGATGTATGAATTCACCACCGCAATAAACGGTTTATCAAAGTCTTCTTCTTTTACGCCCGCCGCTCGCAATAGGCTTCGGTGCGGAGCACGGTCAAATCCTTTTTTGATCATGTCGCTGCGCCGTTTTTTCATCATCGGTCCCTCCATCATGCGGTTTGATTGATTGCTAGTATTGTACCACTTTTTCTAATAGAAAGACAATTACCTTTATTATGAATTCGTTTTCAAAATCCACTTCGAAAAAACAAGTCAGAAAAATCAGCCTTTCCTCTTGACAACCGGAGCATTTGGCGTCATAATTTCTTACAAATTGCACTCCTTGACAAGAAAACAACAGGAACGGCACGGGACTAGTAAACCGAGGGAACGCGCCAGAGAGTGGAACCCATAGGCTGGAAGGTTCCTCGCGGGAAGCCGGTTGAACCTGCCCTAGACGGCCGCTTATGCAAACATAAGCCGCACGCCTGCGTTACAGGCTCGAGGGGGCGCTTTAGGCGCCAAAAAAGGTGGTACCGCGGAACGCTTTTCCGTCCTTTTGCGATAAGGAGGAAAAGCGTTTTTTATTGGCCGGCCGCTTCGCAGGACGGCTAGGCAATCCAACTCATGCCATTCAACACGCAAAGGAGGGAGGAACGCGATGAAACGGCAGCGCGTAGTGGTCAAAATCGGCAGCAGCTCGCTCACCGATCCGAAAGGTGGCCTTTGCCGCGACAAGCTGCACGGCCATGTTGAAGCCATCGCCTATCTGAAACAGCTCGGCCATGACGTCATTCTCATCACGTCCGGCGCTGTCGCCGCCGGGTTCGGGCCGCTCGGCTACCCGGCGCGGCCGACGACGATCTCCGGCAAACAGGCCGCGGCTGCCGTCGGGCAAAGCTTGCTCATGCAGGCGTACAGCTCGGCGTTCGCCCAATTCGGCTTTACGGCCGCTCAGCTGTTGTTGACGCGCAGCGACTTTTACAGCCGCGAACGGTTTCGCAACTTGTTCGCCACGATGACGACGCTGCTCGAACACGGGGCGATCCCGATCATCAATGAAAACGACTCCGTTTCCGTTGAAGAATTGACGTTTGGCGACAACGATATGCTGTCGGCGCTTGTCGCCGGCTTTTTGCACGCCGATGCGCTCATGTTGCTTACCGACATTAACGGGCTGTATGACGCCAACCCGAAAACGAATCCACAAGCGAAAAAATACACCTTTTTGCCGCACATTACCGACGAAATGATCGAAGCGGCCGGCGGCAGCGGCTCGGCAGTCGGCACCGGCGGCATGCGCTCAAAGCTTCTCGCCGCTCAAAAAGCGTTGTCCTTCGGCGTCAGCGTCTTTATTGGCACCGGGCGAGGCAAAGAAGCACTCGCCGATATTTTAGCCGGAAAAGGTGATGGGACGTACATCGGCGCCCCATTTCCGAAGCAAATGCAAATGCACAAGCAATGGATCGCGTATCACGCGCCTGTCGCCGGCACGATCACCGTCGACAGCGGCGCGGAGGAAGCGCTCCTTGCGCGCGGCAAAAGCTTGCTTCCCGCCGGCGTCACGGCCGTTTCCGGCGACTTTCA
The DNA here is from genome assembly GCF_038593135.1 of Geobacillus sp. FSL K6-0789. NCBI lineage: Bacteria > Bacillati > Bacillota > Bacilli > Caryophanales > Anoxybacillaceae > Geobacillus > Geobacillus sp. FSL K6-0789. The sequence goes on along the minus strand of NZ_CP151966.1, from coordinate 1,555,024 downwards.
TGCGATGGATGTCGTCGATGTTGTCAATGAGAAAGGGATCACGATCGGCCGCGGCCAAGTGTATTATGCCGCCGCCGATTTAGAAAAAGTAAAAGGACTTCCGAGTGAGGAAGCGCGGCAATACTCTTACCTTCACCGCCCGGAAGTCATCCACCGCGACAATTGGGTCACGTTGCGAAAGGAGAGTGTATCGAAATGAGCGAACTGCTCGAAAAAGCCGAACGGTTGAAAACGGCGTCACAAACGTTAGCCATGCTGTCTACGAAAGAAAAAAACGCCGCATTGGAACAGATCGCCAAAGCCATCGACCGCGAACGCGCCTTCATTTTGCAAGAAAACGAAAAAGATATGGCCCAAGGCCGCGAGCAAGGGCTGTCACCGGCTCTGCTCGACCGGCTGCAGCTCACCGACAAACGAATGGATCAAATCATCGACGGCGTCCGCCAAGTCGCCTCGCTGCCTGACCCGGTCGGAGAAATCATCGCAGAGTGGACGCGGCCGAACGGGCTCCGCATCCAAACGGTGCGCGTGCCGCTTGGGGTCATTGGCATGGTGTACGAAGCGCGCCCGAACGTGACGGTCGATGCGGCGAGCCTTTGCTTGAAAACGGGCAACGCGGTTTTGCTTCGCGGCAGCACATCAGCGCTTCATTCGAACAAAGCGCTCGTTCGCGTCATGAAAGAAGCGCTCCGCACGACGACCGTTCCGGAAACGGCGATTGAACTGCTCGAAGACACGAGCCGGGAAACGGCGCAGCGTATGTTCCGTCTCAACAACTACTTGGATGTGCTCATCCCGCGCGGCGGAGCCGGGCTCATCCGCTCGGTCGTCGAAAACGCCACCGTGCCGGTGCTTGAGACCGGCGTCGGCAACTGTCATATGTTCATCGACGAATCAGCCGAGCGGCAAATGGCGATCAACATCGTCCTGAACGCCAAATTGCAGCGTCCGTCCGTCTGCAACGCCATCGAAACGGTGCTCATCCATGAGCGTTGGCCATATGCCGCCGACTTGCTTGAGGCGCTGCACGCCCGCGGTGTGGAGCTGCGCGGCGACGACCGCCTCGCGTCATCGCACCCGTTCATCAAACCGGCGACGGAAGACGACTGGCATGCGGAATATTTGGCGCCGATTTTAGCGGTTAAGCTCGTTGCCGATGTCGATGAGGCGATTGCCCATATCCGCCGCTACGGGACGAAGCACTCAGAAGCGATCATCACCGAAAACGAAGCGAACGTCCGCCGCTTTTTCCAAGCGGTCGACGCGGCGGTCTTGTACCATAACGCCTCCACCCGCTTCACGGACGGCGAACAGTTCGGCTACGGAGCGGAAATCGGCATCAGCACGCAAAAGCTGCACGCCCGTGGTCCGATGGGGCTTGTCGCCATCACGACAACGAAATCGCTCGTGTACGGGACGGGGCAAATTCGGGAGTCATAACGATGGCTGCAACGAAGACGGCTTCCTTTTTCACTAAGTTTCTAAAGCATAAAACGATCCGGACCCAACGCATGGCTTCCGGATCGTTTTCTTATTTTTCCATTTCCACAAACACCCAATAGCGGCTGCCGATAAAGTTTACCGCCATCCCGGCGATTGTCGCCGCCAGTTTCGCCAGCCAGAGCGATGCAAACCGTTCCGCGGCCAGCAAAACGGCAAGCGATGCACCGAACGACAGCCCGTTGACGACAAGAAAGCGCAAAACTTCCTTTATATTGGCTTTCCGTTTGACTTGAAACGTCCAACGCCGATTCCAAATGTAGCTGTTCGCCATCCCGGCGCCGTAGGCAACGGCTTGGGCAACCGCCGCCTTAGCGCCTGCAGCAGTCAACAAAAAAAAGACGGCGAAGTCCACCGCGGTATTGCTCACCCCAACGAGGCCAAACCGCCATACGGCTTGTTTTTCTTTACGGAATATACGAAGGCTTTCGTTCATGTTTCGTTCCGACTCCCCACGTTTCATTGACAATATAGAGCGGACGCTCTTTCACTTCATCGTAAATCCGGCCGATATATTCGCCAATCGCGCCGAGCATGAGCAGTGTCACCCCGTTGCCAAGCAGCACGGCCATCAACAATGACGCCCAGCCAGCGACCGTTGAATGAGCAAACCATTTAAGATAAAGGACAACGAGCATCTCTACCACACTGGCCGCCGACAACAAGAACCCAAGCCAACTCGCCAGCTTCAGCGGCTTGTATGAAAACGAGGTGATGCCATCAAGCGAAAACCGAATCATCTTTTTGAGCGGGTATTTCGTCTCGCCGGCGAAACGCGGCTCCCGCTCGTATTCAACCGCCGTCTGCCGGAAGCCGACCCAACTTACCAGCCCCCGAACAAACCGGCTTCGCTCTCTCATATAGCGTAACTGATCGCACACTTTCCGGTCAATAGCAGGAAAACACGAAGCTTGCCCAGCGCGCCGCTATCCGCCCGCCCACGGCTTGACGATCACGTACATCATCCACGTCGAGGCAACCCCCGCCAACGCTTCCGGAAGAAGCACGCTAAAATCGCTCACTCCGAACACTTTCACGCTCAACGCCTGCAGCCAAAGCGCCGCCGGCACTTTCCTGCTTGACGATCGGTTTGGCTTCTGCCTTCTGTTGTTTGAACAGGCGCCTGCTTTGATGAATGATCATGATGTCGAGAGGAGGCAAGCCCTTTTCTTTTTATTCCACTCCCTGCTGCTTTGCGATGTCCACGCGTGAAAACGCCTCTTTCATCACCTCATACGACTGCTTCAGCCGCTCATGATAGCGCGGCGCCTCCCACACCGGCCACGTGTACTCATAAAATCGCGCGGCCGGCAGCACATTCCCGTTCATCGCCGGGAAAGAAAACGAATCGTCTCCATCCTCAACGTACAAACCAAGACGAATGCCTTCAACGATGACACGGCTTTTGAGCCCGCCTTTCGACCACATGTCGCCCATCACCTCGCGCCGGCTCGGATCGGTCACGTTCAAAAGCGCCCATGGCAGGCGGATTTCGTACATATCGCCATCGCGGCTGACGCTGATATCCGTGAGTGAATCGTATGCCTCATCGTCGGGGTTGGCTGTGCCAAACCGCAACCCCCCTGTTTCATATGAGTCGAACGGCACAGCCTTGCCGCGGATTTCCTCCAATTTTTTGTTCAACGTCAGGCGAATCGGGTGGTAGACGCCGTTATCTTTGCGATTGGCGTACGGGGCCGCCGGCATCATATGCAGCTCTTTTCCGTAATGGAAGTAAAACGTGTCATAGTAGCTGTCGACAAGCAGCCGGGCGCTCTGTTCTCCATGAATGACCAAGGCAAAGTCAATTCCCGCTGTCCGGACGCCAGACAGGCCGGGCAGGAGCGATTGCCCTTGGTTCGGAATCGTGTCAAACGCCATGTAGACCGTCGTCCGATCGGTAATGCGTCCGCTGTCAAGCCGCACATACAAATACCCTTCATCGCTTGTGACGTACAGCGCCCGCTTGCCCTCTGTCCAAGCTGGCCGGATTCCGTTGAATGTCCAATCGTCTTTTCGGCCGTCGACCTTCATCATCGCGGCTGCGCTTGGACCTGGCTCAAACCGAAGCAATCCAAATTGTTGTTCGTTCGTCTGCACGTTCAGCCAAAACGGGCGGCGGTCCCGGTTGTCATAATCCATTGTGTTCCATGTCCGCTTGAACCATTCATCCTGCCAGGAAAACAACAGCCCTCCCGCCATCCACTCATGGACGATGTCCTCAAACAGCTCCCGGTCGATCGTTCCTTGTTCTTGTTCCGACAAAAACCCCTGATTTTTCCCATGTACATTTCGATGCGCCATGCCGCGCGAAGAAGGAACGCCAAATTCAGCGACCAAAATCGGCATCCGGTGCGCCGCCTTCATGTCATGCAAGTAGGCGGCATAGCTGTTCTGCTCGCCGCGTTGGTCAACATAGCTGACGTATTTTTCCTCACGATTCAAAAAGTCAGGGTAATACGGATAAATATGGTATGACGCAAACAGCCCGGCCTGCAGCTCGTCAGTGGCGTACATGACATTCGGGTTGACGGAAACAAAATCTTCTTTCACAAACGGTTCGGCCGGATGGCGGAGGAGGTCGGTCGTCACCCAATTCGTAAAACTGACCGGCCGCTGCCAGCCGTATGTTTCCGTTTCATACGCCACCGCTTCGTCGATCATACGGGCCAGCCATGCCTCAAACGGGCTGGCTCCTTTCGTGTATACGTATTTGCCGCGGTAGTCGCCCTGCTTCGGGTGTTTTTCGTTCGTCGCCGCCACAACGTCCGGATCCCACTCGACACCGAAAATCCAGCCGAGAACATACGGAGAAAGGTCGTATCGGTACATCCCGCCGGCATGCCCAGGCCGTTTTGCAATGCGGGCCTTGCCATGAACGAGGTCAATCGTACGGCGAATGTCCGTGCGAAACGCCTCACTCACCTCAGGCGCCCACACATCCTTCGTCCGCAGCATCGTCCTTTCATCGATCCAGACGCCATGGAACAAATAAAGCGGCTGCTTCGCTATTTGGTTGTACTCGTAAAGCGCCTCGTAAAACGCCGGCGGATGGATCGTATAGACGCGGATGGCATTCGCCCCCATCGCCCCGATGTACTGCAGCCAGCGGAAATATTCTTCCTTCGTAATCTTCGCCTCTCCCGGAAACGCGCCGGGTTTGCTGATGCCGAGGTTGACTCCTTTGATGAGCAGCGGCTCCCATCTCCCGTTGCGGTATACTTGCAAATAGTCGCGCCCGACCGTTCCCGCCAAGCGGACGCCGCTTTGTTCCACCGTTTGAACGGCGTCCTGCAGCTTGCCATCTTCCTTATATGCCTTGATTTCCCGCAAAATCGCTTTCATCATCGGCACGTACGCCTTCCAGTAAAAGGCCGCGCCGTTGTCCGAGCGGCCGTCCTCCGTCCATTTGCGCCATACATCCAGCCCCACGGTCTGATAAACGGAAGGCAGTTCCCCTTGATCAGCGTAATCGCCGCAAAAGTAATACGACTGATACGTCTTTGTCTCATAGCGGACAACGGCCGGAAAGGAAAACGGCAGCCCGATCGCCCGCAGCTTCTCTTTCCCGCGCTCAGACAGCGACAGCGTGTACGTTGCGAGCACCATGCGCTCATCAAGCGGCTTGACGATGTCAAACCAATACGAATACGATGTGCGCATCTTGCCGCCCCAACGGGCTTCCCCCGCTTTTGTGGAGGAAAACATGACGCCACCGCCGCCAAGGTCGCGCCGATCGAGGACAAGAAGCCGATCCGACTCATCGACCAACACCATACCCGGCCCGCGGAACGAAAACGCCTTTCCGTATTGCGCTTTGTAGTTTTCTTTCACCCACACTGGCACTTCCTGGCTGTTCAAATCAGGAAAATAACGGCCGATCCAGCCGGTCCACTCAAGGCCGAACAGCTGGGCAAACGAGGCGCGCACTTCTTTTTCTGTCGGATGGGCCATCGAATTGAACTCGGCGATCAACGTTTTCCCGCCTTGGCGGGCAAACCGCCAAAGCGACTCCATCTCCTGCCGCTCAAGCCCGCCGTACACTTTCGCCCGCGCGCCGTCCGTTTGCTTGTGGACAAACTCTTCCTCATATACCCCATATGTGTCAACGATATAGACCGCATCGTACCGTGCCATCTCCTTTGGCAGCGGCCGCACCTCGTACGTTTCATCCTGTTTCGGCGCAAACCCGGCGTAATCGCGCGCAGCTTTGTATCGCTTTCCGTTGCCGTGGACGTATTTTTGCTGATTCAAGACCCAAACGAGCCCTTGATGCTCGTGATACGACCGATCGGGCACCGTTTTGTCGACAATGAGCAAATCAAGCTTTGTTTCTGGTTTCAGCCACCAAAGCCAATAGGGCGCGAACAGAACCAGCACTGCCAAGACCATATACACATAAAGCCAGCTGAACACCCGCTTCTCCATCTCCCCACTCTCTCAATCTTTCACCTATTTCCCCTATTTATAACACACGAAACGATTGTCCGGCAAGAACAGGCGGATGCGGCATTCGAAATTTCTTTTTTGGTCAACCGAAGTCCATTTCCAATCAAGTGGCGGCAACCCTTGCCAATGAGGAAATCAAAAAAGCAAGCCCCTTTGCCTAGGAGCTTGCTTGCCCGCGGCTAAATCCTCTCAACGGTTCGGCTCGTACACATCCCATGTCCATTTAATCGACTGAACAATTTGGTCCGCCGCCTGTTCAGCCTCGAGCTCATTGATAATGACGCGGGAATGATGGAGCGCATAGGCTGATTGGCGCTGGAAAAAGAGCTGCTCCACTTCTTCCAACGTTTTGTTTTTCAACACCGGCCGGCTGTCGACAATAAGCGGCAGCCGCTCTTTCTTCCAATGCTCCCACGACAAGTCAAGGAAAAAGACGATGCCGTGGGCCAAACAGGCGCGCCGCACGTCTTCCTGCAAATACGCACCGCCGCCAAGCGAAAGGATTTTCAACCTCGTATTCGTACATAAATCAACGATCAGCTCCCGCTCAACCTGCCGAAAATACGCTTCCCCTTTTTGCGCGAACATCTCCGGAATCGACATCCCGTGCCGCCGCTCGATTTCCGCATCGACATCGATAAAGTCGCGGTATAACTTCTTTGCCACGAGCTGCCCGATCGTTGTTTTCCCTGCTCCCATAAAGCCGATCAAAATGATATTTCGCTCGCGAAGCGGGATGACCGTCTGCCTCTCCACGCTGCTTCACCTCTTTTCCTCTCTCTTCCCAGAAGACTGGCGAATGACAAGCTCCGGATGCAAAATCGTCCGTTTCGGTGCACTCGCATCCCCTTTCATGCGTTCATGCAGCTGCTTGGCCGCATAGGCGCCGATCTTCTCAGGAAACGCGGCGACAGTTGTGAGCGGCGGCTGAAACAGCGCCGATTCTTGAATATTGTCAAACCCGACGACCGCGATGTCGCGCCCTGGAACGATCCCTTCCTCTTTTAAGCCAAGCATCGCCCCAAACGCGACGACATCGTTGTAACAAAAGAGCGCTGTCGGCGGGTTCGGGTGCTGCAACAGGCGTTTGACCGCCATCCGCCCGCCTTGCCTTGTCGTCGCCGATGGCACAAGCAGCGTGTCATCCATCTCGATGCCCGCCGCACGCAACGCTTCACTGTACCCCGACCGGCGCGCTTTCCATACGGACGATTGCGGAGACCCACCGATAAAGGCGATGCGCCGATGGCCGCCTTCGAGCAAATGCTCGACCGCCATCCGCCCGCCGGCTATATTATCGATCCCAATATAATCAAACTGTCCGGCCGGAAGTTCATCACGGGCAAACAATACAACAGGAATATCCCACTGCCGCAGCCGCTCGAGCATCTCTGCCGAACATCCAGGAACCGGGCTCATGATCACACCGCCCACCCGATGCTCCAGCATCGTCGACAATAAGGCGTCTTGTTTTTCCGGCCGGTCAAACGTCGTGCCTAAAATGACCGTATATCCTTCCTGATCGAGCGCCTCATGGACGCCAACGAGCAATTCGAAAAAAACGGGTTGTCAAGTTCGGTGATAATAAGACCCACTGTCGACGAACGCTGCGAACGCAAATTGGCCGCCACGCGGTCATAGACGTAGCCAAGCTCTTTCATCGCTTGGAGCACTTTTTTCTCGTTTCTTTCGAAATATTCGGACTCTCACGGACGACAAGAGAGGCGGGCGCCCGCGACACGCCGGCGTGTTTGGCGACTTGTTCGAGCGTCACGCGGGAACGCTTTTTATCTGACACCGTTCGAATCACCTGCTTTACCGTCGCTTTCACCTATCAAAAGTATAAAGGCTGGCGGCAAGCAGTGTCAATGCAAGTCGTGGGCTACCGGGAAAACAAACTTCGAAACAAAAAACCCGGCAGCCTCGCACAAGGCAAGGAGCCGGGAAGACGGCAAGCCGCCGTTCGTTCATTCATATGATCTCGTTTTCTCGCAGCCGCTCAATGTCTTCCTTGGACATGCCAAGCATCGTTTGCAAAATCTCTTCGGTATGCTCGCCTAAATCCGGAGCAGTGCGGCGGATGGCGCCTGGTGTTTTTTCGAATTTCGGCACAATGCCGGGCATTTTAATTTTGCTAAGGCGCGGATGGGCGACTTCGATGATGTTTTCCCTTGCTTGGTAATGCGGATGCTCAAAAATATCTTTAATGCTCAAAATCGGGCTGACCGGCGGACGGTCCGGATACCCTTGCAAATACGTAAACCCGCTGAACGCCGTCGCCGGCGTGCCGAATCCGGCTTTCTCGCGAAACGGACCTGTTTGCCCGTAGCCCGAGACGCGAATCATCACCAGCTTCGGATTGATCCGCTTCAGTTCTTCATATCCGCCGCCCCATTTTTCGAGCTTGCCGGGGCGGAAATTTTCGATGACAATATCGACGTGGCGGACAAGCTCTTTAAAAATATTCATTCCTTCTTCTTTGCGCAAATCCAACGTGAGCGACCGTTTATTGCGCGCCAGTCCGGGCCAGCGGAGCGGCTCCCCATCCTTGAACGGCCCGACATGGCGGAGCGTATCCCCTTTTCCTGGCAATTCCACCTTGATGACATCGGCGCCAAAATCACCGAGCAAAACCGCCCCAAACGGCGCCGCGATCATTGTCGACACATCGAGCACTTTGACGCCTTCCAGCGGCAAACGCGCCATGACAATCTCCTCCCCCATTTCGATTTATTGTCCGTATGTCATGATGACCGACAACGCGGTCCGGACGTCTTCAATCGGAATTTGCCCCGGCGCCGAGCTTTGCCGTCCGACTGCAAAGGTGACGGCAGAGCCGAACAATCCGCCTGCCAGGCGGGTGATGGCGCCCAATGCCCCCATCGACATCGTGATCAGCGGGATGTCCACCTCTTTTCGCGCTTCTTCCGTCGCCTGCAGCAGCGTGAGCACATCCCCCCGCGTTTTCGGCATCACAGCTGCTTTCGCGATGTCGGCGCCGCATTGTTCCGCTTGACGCATTTTCGCGACAAGCTCTTCCTTCGATGGCGTATGATCAAAATTGTGGTAAGACAACACAAGGCGCACTCCATAGCGGCGCGTCAGCTCCCGGACGATCGGGATGCGCGGCCCATGGGCAAGCTCGTAATCAAGCAAATCGATCGCCCCGCTTTCACAGACGGTTTCAAACAACCGAATCTTTTCCTCTTCCGTCAACGAAATCGGTTGCCCGCCTTCCTGTTCGGAACGAACCGTAAACAAAATCGGGATGTCTCCGGCAATCGCCCGCATCTTTCTCGATGTGGCCGCCACTTCCTGTTCGTCCCGAATCGCCTCGAAAAAGTCCGCCCTCCATTCAATGAGATGCGGCTTTTTCTCCGTGATTTGCCTTGTTTCCTCCAACACTTGCTTCGCGTCCGCTCCGACGACCGGGGCGCAAATGCACGGTTCGTCTCCCCCGATCAAGACATTGCGCACACGGACAGCACGCTTTGCAATCGCCATATGCTCTCCCCCTTATGGTCGATAACCTAGTTTTTCGGAAATGGCTTGTGCTCCTTCTTTTACGAGCCTCTCGAACTGTTCCATCACTTCCCGTGTAAATCGATGCGCCGGCCCAGAGACGGACAAGCAGGCGCCCACTTCCCCGCGGATGTCGAAAATGGGCGCCGCAACGGCCGCAGAGCCGACTTCCCGTTCATCGACGCTGGATGCCACACCGCGCTCGCGAATCGCCTCAAGCTCCGCCGTCAGACGATCCAAGCGTTCCTTTGTCGGCACTTGCGCAAAAATCCGCTCTTGAACTTCGGGCGATTGATAGGCCAACAATACTTTTCCCCCCGCCCCCGCCCAAAGCGGCAGCCGCTCGCCGATTCTCACCATATGGCGCAGCGCCTGAAGCCCCTCGCACTGTTCGACGCAAACGCGGGCATCTTGTTCCAGCACGTATAAGTTCACCGTCTCCCGCGTCTCGTCGCGCAGCCGCTCCATCACCGGCCGCGCGATTTCCCGCACTTTAATCGATTTGCCGGCAATATATCCTAAATAGTACAATCCTTGTCCAAGACGGTACTTTAACGTCTCCGGATCTTTGACGACCAAGCGGTTTTGCTCCAGCGTAGCGAGCAGGCGCGTCGTCGTCGATTTGGCGAGCGAAATCTTTTTCGCAATTTCCGTGAGTGATAGCTCTTGTTCCTCGAGGGTAAAACAATACAAGATGTCAATGGCCCGCTGCACCGTGCGCAAGCCGGCTTCGTGTTTTTTTTCTTCCTGCACCTGTTTGTTTCCCCCCTTCCTTATGTTCCGTTAAACGGAATTTCATTTCTTTCAGTGGAACATTACTCCCATTTTAGCATCTTCATTCACCGCCGTTCAAGCTTTTTTTTCGCGTTTCTTTCCTTTTTGCTTTCAACAAGAGAAAGGGCGGCGAAGCCTTTTTTCATTTAAACGTCTGTGTGAAGGGACATATGCTGCGTTAGGCCTGTCTTCCTGCCCGTCCATTGTCTGAACGGATTGCATAAACCGTTCAAATTTTTCAGTAAGTTATGGACAAACGAAAGCGAACTTTGTTATAATCCATTCAATAATTCCGTTTAAAGAAAACAAGTTACATACAATGGAACAAAAAAGAGGGGGGATGATCAGCGAACATTTGAGAACCGATTGTAAACTAGCACATTATTTCAGAATCCCTTTTTCAAATTATTTCAGGCGGATTCGGAAATAATGTGCAAAATTTTTGCGGATTGTTCCGGATTTTGCACATTCTTTCGGAACGTTTGCACGCTCTTTCAGATGAAGATTTCCAGCGCGCCTGATGGACCTATGGAAAAGAAAAAGCACAAAAGAGGCCGATTCGGCCCCTTTCATGCTAATACCCCATTTCCTCTGCGGCCATGCGCACCACTTCTTCGTCAATGGCGTCCTTTTTCAGCTGATACCCGTATAACAGGCACGTCGTGGCCAACGTGTTGATCACCCGAGGCCATCCCCGCGACTGCAGGGCAATCGCCTCTAACGCCGATGGGGTGAAGATCGGATGCTTCGCCCCGGCCTGTTTCATCCGATGTTCGATGTAGCCCGCCACCTCTTCCTTCTCCAGCGGCCCCATCCGGTATCGCATGATGATCCGCTGGTCGAGAGGGCGGTGCTGATTGAGCCGCAGCTTCCCCTGTAAATGGGGCAGCCCGGCCAAAATCAAGACAAATCTTTCAGATACGTCTTCGGTTCCACCTGCCCATTCACCAACGGAGCGATTAGCCCGTACCGAAACAGGGCAATGTCGTGTCTCATCGACTCATCCATTCGAATCTCCTCCTTGTCTCACTTGGAATCAGGACCGTTCCGGTCCGTCTGCCCTTATCGTACCGGATCGCTTTTTCTCCGTCGATAGGAAAGGTTTGTGGGAACCTCAACTATTTCCAATTTAGGATATATATGTAAAATAAGGATCCCCCTGAATCCGTGACAGCAGCTCATCAAAAGCACCGGAAAACGTAATCATATCAAGGGTTTAGCCCAGTTTCGGATGTTCACTTATTGAGTGAAAAGCAAAAAGTGTGATATTTGTTGATTTATCAAGCTTTCTCAGCAGTTTGAACGCGTTTTTATCACGGATTCAGGATCCCATTTAATTCGCAAAAGGGTGTCGGAATCCGTCCTCCCACATGTCTCTGATGACCGAATCAAGACCGTGTTTCTCCAACGTCCGGATCCACCAGGAAGCCCGTTCCTTTTCTTTTTTCACGATAGGGCCTATGATCCTCCACCGCCTCGCAAAAAAGCTATGAAGGCTTGATAGGTTTCGGTAGAACCGTCGGACATAAAAGATGATGCCGTCCTTTGTCGGGAGAAACGGAGCCTGGTTCGTCCTTTCGGTCAATCCCAACTGCTCTTTCACGACTTGCCATATGGCGGACAACGTATACTGAAAATACGGGAGGAGAAAGGAAGGCAGCACACTCACCGTCTTCAAGCATTCCCGACAGCGATACCGGACAATCCAAATGCGATCATCACCATGTGGGGTCAATGCGTTTCGCTCATCGTAACCGTGGCGGTGCAACGGGCGCTTGGCCCGGCAATGCGGACACTGTGTCAGAAGAGGGAAGTCGTTTTCTTTTCCACGCTCTGCATACGTTTGGACGTCAATGCCAAAGTCATGAAATTGAATCACGTCCTCCTCCCCTCCTCTGAACCGATGGATTTTCTCTTCCGAAATAATTCACAAAAAATTTAGCACATTCTTTCAGAAAAGGGGAGAGGGCTTTCTGAAGGAATGTGCAAAAAAATGGCTCTTTTGTTCCGAAATAAAGTGATAATTTACATTAACCTTCGCATAAGCGGTGCCCACTCTGGTTATACTGCTCCTAAGGAAAAGCATGAGAAAGGAGCGGAATTCTGCATGAAACGTCTCAACATCACCGACAACCATGGATGGGTGCCCCGGAAACTCCGCAAGCAGGAACGGAAGATCAAAAACGCTCATCTCCGCCAACGTGTGATGGCCGTCCGCCTGGTCATGGAAGGCTATTTGGACAAAGACGTGGCCTCCATGGTCAACGTGTGCCGCCAAACCGTTTCCCATTATGTGTCGCTGTTTAACGAAGGGGGCCTGGAACTCCTGCTTCATCGGGATTTTGCCCCTGGGCGAGAGCCGTTTCTCACCGAAGCATTGCGGGAGTGTCGTTTATGTTAAAGTTTAAGCGTCATTTATTATTGGTTTCTTCTTTTATGATTTTTAATTTTTTCCTTTTTTTCATTCACCCTTTTTTTGCTTATGCAAAATCTATTTCCACACCTTATGGAGTGTTGACGGATTTAGGTCCTAAGGTGCGCAATATCTCTGTTAATACTTCACGTGCCGCCATGGATAAAAAAGGAAATTGTTATTTGTATATGATTTTGCACGGAACACCTACAGTACTAGCTGTTTTAGACCTCAATACGGGAAAGGTCAAGAAAACATTTCCACTCTTGGATTCCACTGCTGCTTGGGCCATGGACATAGAGGTAGCGTCAAAAGTTCTATGAAAACTCCACACAGATCATCCCATTGAGCATCGTGGGGCATGCGGAGGGCCGGATTCGCCCTTGACCAACACCCGCCAAAGGTGCGGAAGAGTCGTCAAGGGCGACGGGGACAAAAAAGAAGGCAATAAGAAAGCCGCCCTTGCCATGACCGAATTTTACCTTTGGCGGTGTTCGGTTGGTCAAGGGTTCGCTTCGCCGAATCCGGCAGGAGTTCTGTTCAACGGGCTCCAGAGGACAAAAAAGTCAGGCCGCCTCTTGTTGGAGAAACGCTTGTGCCATGGCGATCAGCTTCGTCCACCGGGCCGGCATATGCGGAAGATCCGCCAGTTCCGGGATGACGACCGGCACCCGGCCTTCGAGCGCGCTGTGTGGGCGCAGAAAGTTGAAATACGCCACAAACAGCGTCACAAAGGACACCGAGCCTTCTTCCGCACCAAACCCATGGGTCGGGCGGTAGTTGCCTTTAAAGGTCCGGTTGAATCGCTCGATGATCTGCTTGAGAGGGCGAAACTCTTCCGAGACCGGATCCTCATTGGTCAGCCCGATCACTTGGCGGACGTCAAATGAAATCCCGTGTTGGGCGAAGAAGTGTTGCGCCAGCAGATAAATCGGGTTGCCATCCACGACGAACGACAAGTCGTCTGGGAGGGACGCTAGCTTCCTGAGGACATCATCGATGGCCTTGATGGCCGAGAGCGTGTCCCGGTTGGGCGAGACGCGATACGACAGCACGATCTTTTTGACGGCGTCAAACATAAAGAACAGGTAATGCCAGCGCCCTTTGACGCGAATATACGTCTCGTCCCCGCAAAACGAACCGGACAGCTCATACGGGAACCGGTCGACAAAGGGCTTGATCCAAAGCGCGACGCTGTTGGCGTAGTTGAGCACCGTCTGATGGGAGATCGAGACGCCATGGATGTCCTTCATGGCGGCGGCGGTCTCCCTCGAGGACATCCCAAAGTTGACGTAGTACGTCAACACGAGCCCCAACACGTGCGGCGACGCAGCCAGCCGGGACAAATCGACCTTCGGCTTGATGAGCGACGAGGAAGCCAACGGGAGAAAGTCAAACAAGAACTCTCGAAACAAATACCGCACCTTGAAGGCTTGAGGATCCTGTTGAAACTGTTGGCGCTCCTTCTTCGTCATCCGGCGAAGGTTGGCCTGGTAAAACGGGCAAGCGTTGTTCTTGCACTTATAGATGTTGTATTCTTTGCGTTCCTTGATTTTTTCCAGCGTCTTTTTGCAGTGCGGGCAGCGAAAGACCGCTTGCTTGGTGAACCGATTTCGGTGGTTGAACCGGCACTGGCACACTTTGCATTGGTATTGCCCTTTTCCGCCGTTATTGGCGTACAGGTAAGAAGAGGGAGCCTGGCAGCGAGGGCAGGTCAACGAATCCGGAACACGGTGTTTCGCATTCGCGCGGCGCTGGATGGGCCGTAAAGGACGTCCGTGCTGGGCTTCATAGTCTGCCAACAGCTTTCGGTAATCAAGGGTTTCCGGCACATCGATGATCGGAAGGTCATCGACCTGAAGTTTCCGGTACGGCTTTTGGATGGGTTCGTCCAAGTCCTCGAGATTCAAGGATTTTCCCACGATCACACCCATCAAATACACAATGATTTGATATTGGGTCTTGATTATTTCGAGCAAATAGGCTAATAATTGAGGTAACAAAGCTTGTCACTCCTTTGTTTTGGCTGTTGGGTGTCGTTACCTCAATGATGGCCGAAAACAACGGGGGTGGCAAGCTTTTTTTCTTCCAACCGTTGAAACTCAAGGGAAAACCGTGAGTGTGGAGGATAAACTTTTGACAATACCGACATAGATGAAGGGGGAGTTTTATGGATTGGCGGCACGAATAAAGGCAGTATTTATCGCTTTGATCCTAATACGTTTTCATTCAAGAATTTTGGTAATCAATTAGGCGGTTCTAAAGAAGTAGCTATTCAAGATATTACACATTCTAATCAAAAATTATTTGCAACAACCGCATATGGGGCTAATTTCTTTAGTTTTAGTAAAGCTAAAGGAAAACGTGTCAGCGGCTTATCACCTTTAGAACCGGGTAAGAAATTCGCAAAATCAATTGTGTATGATCAAGGTTCCAATACTTTGTTTATTTCGCTCGGAGCAAAAGCGAATTTGCTTAAATGGAATCTATCGACAGGTAAAAAAGAACATATTTTACCGCTTAAATATCAGTCCGAAACATATATCTATAAGATGAGAATTGTGAACCAGTATTTGTTTGCCCGCATGTATCCGAGCGAGAAAATTGCCGTGTATGATATGAAAAAAAACCGTTTCGTGGCTGAATTTCCTGCAAGTTCAATCGTATCTAACAAGAATCCTTTTAAGAATGAGGTCTATTATACATATAAAGGGAAGTTTTACCGTTTTGATTTGAAAACGTTAAAAACTTATAGAACTAACCTTTCGTTGCCTCCATTTACCGAAGCGATTTCTTTGGACTTCGTGAAAAAGAAAAATGGAGAAACGGTCTTAACAGGTCTTGTAGATAATGACGGGCGTTATTATGAGTTGAATCCGATTCGGAATAGGCTTGTCATTCGTAAACCTACTTTACCGGCTCAACCCGTTAATTTATACACAATGACGCAAAGTTTAGATGGGAGCAAAATTATTATTAACGGTTATATGTCAGGTGGCTTGTGTATTTACGATGTGGATACGAAAAAAGAAATTGAGTTAAAACCTGTTAGTCAATTAGAAACGATACTTGTTACACCTGGAAAAATGTATTTAGGTGCTTATCCGAAAGCTCGATTGCTTGAGTACGATTTAGCATCGAAATGGAAAGGATATCCAATAAATCCCAGAAAGTTACTAAATCTTTTGTCATATGGTCAGACAAGAATTACAGCTTTAATTAAAAAAGATAATACTCTCTTGCTTGGAACATATCCGGAGAATTCAACCGGAGGTGGTGTGCTTGCCCTTTATGATACGGTTTCGGGCAAATCAACAGTTTATCCAAACTTTATCAATAATCAGAGTATTATATCTCTTTTAGCGTATAAAGATGGCTATATTTATGGGGGAACATCTCGTCACGCCAACTATAAAGTGTCAAAAGAGCCGGCAAGATTTTTCCGTTTTAAACTTGATAATCCAAAGCGGGTCGAATTTTTACCAATACCGTTAAACAGTGTCATGATATCTTCTTTAATTGAGGGACCTGATGGAAACATATGGGGAATGGCTAATGGGACACTGTTCCAATACAACCCTTCGACGAATTCATTTAAAACTAAGCAAATTTTAAAAGCGATTTCTGGTCGCTTCAAAAATGCCGTTTTAGTAAACGGAAAAAATGGTTTATTGTACGGTACTGTTGAAGGGAAGCTTTTTGAAGTTGATCCATCTACTATGAAAGTAACTATTTTGCTTGATCATAATGCTTGGGATTTAGCAATAGATAAAAATGGTACCTGAATCCGTGATAAAGACGCGTTCAAAGCTGCCAAGAAAACTGGATCAATCAACAAAATATTGCACTCGGGGTTCTTCACCTAATAGGTGAACATTCGAAATGGAGTCGAAGTCTCGACACGATTGGGTTTCCCGGCATTTTTGATACACTTCTGTCACGGATTCAGGTGGTACTCTTTATGTAAGAAACTTGAAGAGATTATATTCTTTTCAGAGAAAATAGCAGTATACCCGTGGTGCTAGATAAACTCAAACAAGCATAAAAATAGCCCTTGCAGAGGATCCCCTTAAAATGAAAGTGCAACCAAACATTGAAAAGGAGAATCCCT
Organism: Geobacillus sp. FSL K6-0789; assembly: GCF_038593135.1. Taxonomy (NCBI): domain Bacteria; kingdom Bacillati; phylum Bacillota; class Bacilli; order Caryophanales; family Anoxybacillaceae; genus Geobacillus; species Geobacillus sp. FSL K6-0789. The sequence continues at coordinate 1,538,255 of NZ_CP151966.1, read as the reverse complement.
ATGCAAGAGCACTTTCATTTTACTACAGATCAAGCAAAGATTCAAAAGCAATATGCCGCCATTTTCGTTTTTGTTTCTGCTCAACTTTCATGCATTCAGGTGCATCTTCATCGTCGAAATCGCCATTTGGTCAAGCAAGAGGACGCTGTCATCATCGCCATTCATCTTTTAGGAAAGCTGCTCGGTTTTACTTCACGGGCATGGCATCGTTTTGTCACGGGAAATTTGTTCACAAACGGCTCGTTTCTCGAACGTTCCCGGTATAACCGCCGTTGCCGGGCGCTTGGTTTCGCCATCAAATGGATCCGTCATGAGCTGGCAAAACGCGGTCAACATCATGCCTATGCCGTCGTGGACAGCTTGCCGCTCCCATTGTGCCATACGGCAAGAATGCATCGCGTCAAACGGTTTCAAGAGATCGCCGACATCGGGTATTGCGCTTCCAAAAAGCAATGGTACTACGGGTTGAAGCTGCACCTTCAAGTGACCGATCAAGGGCTGCCAATGGGGTATGTGGTGACGGAAGCATCTTGCCACGATCGAATCGCAGCCGAAAGCGTGATGACCCAAATTCCCCACCCGTATAACTTTGGGGACAAAGGATTCATTAGCCGTGACTTGCAAAAAAGGCTGTACGAAGAATACCAAATGGCGCTTTGGACTCCGTCTCGAAAAAACCAGAAACATCGTGCGTCTGAGACATGGGAGCAGTGGATCCAACAAAAACGCAAAGTGATCGAGACGGTGTTCTCGGTTCTGGTTGACCACTATCGCATCACGGGGATCCGAGCCAATTCGATTATCGGATTTGAAGTGGCACTAGACGGTATATTGTTAGCTTATTCCCTGGTTACACTTGGGCTAGTTGAGCGCTAAAGCTCAACTAGCACCACGGGTTAAATAAAAAATCCTTTGTTTTGACCTTGTTAGGGTGCGAAATGTGAGATATAAAACAAAAGAATGAAGATTAGATCGATCTAAAAACCTCCAGAACAAATCTTCTTTGTTTCCATTTTTAAGCAGACGATCCCGAGCGCACCAACTAGGCACGCCTATTTATTAGATCGATCTAAAAAAGAAATGACAAACAATTCAATCGATTCGATCTCATTATATCGTTCTGATGAAAACGCTGTCAACCTAAAAATCTTCTTTCTTTGAAAAAAAGAAGGAAACGACCCCACAACGCCATAGATATCAGCCGAAAAACAGCCGCTCCGCCAACAGCGCAATGCCGATTCCTCCGGCCATATAACCGAGCGCAAACGGAACATTCCTCCTGCCGATCCGATACGGATTGTCCCCCAGCTCCTCCGCCAGCAAAGAAACAGAAATATTGTACGGGCTGTACATGACCGTCGCCAAACTGCAACAAACGAGCACAATCGACAACGGCACCGCCGGAACAAGCAGCGGCATGAGCAGCGTCAAGCTGACCAACGGATGAAACCCAACAAACGACGTCGCGAAAAAATAAACGGCAATCATTCCATACAGCCAGACGGAATGTTCCGCCCCGACGCGAAACCAGCCTCCAAGCCCAGCGAGCAGCGGAGACCGGGCCAGCATCTCGACAAACAACCCGGCTCCTAAAAACATGAAAAAATAGTTTCCCAATCCCTCTGTCCGCTCTTTCCAATGGCAGAGCGCCATCACCGCATACCGCTTCACCCGGCGCACAAGCAGCGCCCATCCGAAACAAAACAATCCAACACCAAATGCAAAAAACAGAGCTCCCGACACCTGGTACACCCCGCGGGCGAAAAACGTGGACACAATAAACGCTGACAGCGCTGCAGTTCCCATAGCATCGTGAACGGGGGCCGTCTCGACAAACTGGACCACCATATACAGCGCCACCGCCGCTGTATACACCGGCACCCACCACATTCCAATTCAGTCTTGAATGCGATCGTGCGTCATTGTTCTCACCTTTCGTTGCCATACGTTGAGATGATGATGCGACTGTTGTCCATAAGCGGCGAAAACGATTCCCCTCTCCGACAGCACACATTCACGTTTCAGCAGACGGGGCAAGCACCGGAAACCTGAGCCTCTCTACATCCAAAGCGATGTGGTGAACGTCCAATCGAAAAAAACGGGTGCCGCTACACCCGTTTCGCAAGCAGCCGCTCAAGCCCCGCCGCCACCCCATCTTCTTCGTGGGAGGACGTCACCATGTCGCAGATGGCTTTCAGCTCCGGCTCGGCATTGTCCATCGCCACGCGATAGCCTGCGACCTTAAACATCGACAAATCGTTATGGCTGTCGCCAAAAGCGACCGTGTCGCGCACATCGATGCCGTAATGGGCGGCGAGCTGTTTGAGCGCCTCGCCTTTTGTCGCCCGTTCGTTGTTCATCTCAATATTGTGCGGGTGCGACGAGGTAACCGTGACACCACGGAGCGCGGCGAATCGCGACGCTGCATCACGCAGCCGCTCGCGGTCGAGGGCGAAAATCAGCAGCTTATACATCACCGTCTGCGGGTCGTCCCACACCGTGCGGATGTCATCAACATACATCACCCGCGCCTGCTGGAACTGCTTGTTCACGAGCCACTTCACCTCTGGCGCCGCATCGGCCATCCCGGAAGCGAGCGCCTCCCATTGGGCGCGGTTGTGCAGGCCGACATAGACCGCATCGCCCGTGTACGTTTCGCAATACAAATCGGACTGTTCGCGCACCCACTCAAGCGTCGGACGGACGATTGTCCGCTCGAGCGGCGCCTCGCTGATGACCGTGCCGTCTTCGAGCGAAACGACCGCGCCGTTTAAGCTGGCAATCGGGCAGATAATGTCCGCCTCGCGAAGCGGGGCGAGCGCGTCTTTGCGCGCCCTCCCTGTCACGACGGCGACAATGTGGCCCTGCGCCTGCGCTGCGGTGATGGCCGCCCGGTTTCGTTCACTGATTTTTCCTTCCCTGTTTAATAGCGTTCCGTCCATATCGAGTGCAATCAACATCTCTGATCCCTCTTTCTTTCGTCATGCCAAAAGCGGCTGGAAAAACGGTGTTCCGACAGAAGCCGGGGCTAGTGGAAAGTTGGAAATATCCACCCTCTTCTCTCCGTACGTCAGCGCCTGACTCCATCTGCTCTTGTTCTGCAACGCTTCCTTTTTATTCTGATAGCTGTCGGGTTCTTCGATCACAAACGGTGCGAACCATTGGCGCACTTCATCAGAACGAGGGGGATTTGTGCTCATCTTAACGCCCAGCTCGCAAAAGTGGTGCTTGCCCTCCATTATAACAAACGAACGGAAAAATGGCGAAATGTTCTTCCTTCTCATAGTATAATAGATGAGAAAAATTCTCAGCGAAAGCGAAGGGATCGATATGTGGATCGTGTATGCTTTGTTGGCGGCGGTGTTTGCGGCGCTGACATCGGTGCTGGCGAAAATCGGCATTGAAAACGTCAATTCCCATCTCGCGACCGCTATTCGCACCGTTGTCGTGCTCGTGCTCGCATGGCTGATCGTCTGGATGACAGGCGCCCATCAAGGCGTCAAAGTGATCTCAACGAAAAGCTGGGTGTTTCTCTGCCTTTCAGGAGCAGCAACCGGATTGTCGTGGCTTTGTTTCTACAAAGCAATCCAAATCGGCGATGTCTCGCGCGTCACCGCCATTGACAAGTCGAGCTTGGTGCTGACGATCTTGTTTGCGGCGATGTTTCTCGGCGAACCGCTGTCCGCGAAAGTGGTGATCGGGGTGCTGCTCATTACCATCGGGACATTGATCATGATGTTTTAGCCAGCCGCCTTCTCAATCGTTTAGCCTGTTCTTCTCGAAATATTGCCGCCATACTCAATTTTGGCAGTTTTCCATCAAGCCTATAGACAGGACAATCCAAAAGATATTATGATAAATTTTATAGTGACCTAGAGCTTTTCTCCGCCCTCCGCATCATTTCGGCATAGATGACAGCTTTGGGGATCACCTTATGAAATAAGGTCTTCGTTGCGACCAAGAGTGTGTGAATGGCTTCGCCGCTGCTTGTCAAACGGAGAGTAGCTTGAAAGGAGATCACTGAATGAATGATTTTCACCCGTTCGGCTGGTACGCGGCGAAAATGGCCCCGCATTTGCCGAAAAAAGCGTTTCAACCCGTGAAGTCCCGCTTGTTTGGAGGTCTGGCTTATGTAGGGCTCGTCATCGCCGGCATCCTCGCTGTGTCCCTTTTCCACCTCCATCCTGTATGGAACCTCCTCATCTCGGTTGTGCTTGGTTTCAGTTTTGCTGCGTTAGGATTTTTAGGACATGAAATTTTGCATGGCACCGTCGTCCGTACACCATGGCTGCGCGATCTTCTCGGAGCGATCGCCTTTTGGCCGCTTTGCACCGGTCCGAAGTTGTGGAGAAAATGGCATAACGCCAGCCACCATGTGCATACCCAGCATGAAGAAAAAGACCCGGACGCGTGGCCAAGCATGGAGAAATTAGCGAAAAGCCGCCTGCTCTCTTGGGTATACCGCATCCCGTTTCCGATTCGCGCGTTTTTCTCGTTTAGCTCCTTGTCGGTGATGTTTACCCTTCATTCGGTGCGGATGCTTTTTTACTTTTTCAAAGACTTTCGCCGGAAGAACCGCGCGGTTGTCCTGTTTCAATTTTTCTTGCCTTGGGCGACATGGCTCGGGCTGTTATGGCTTGTCGGCTGGGAAAAATGGCTGTTCGCCTTTTTGCTTCCGCTGCTCGTCGCCAACACGATCGTCATGAGCTATATCGCAACCAACCATCGTCTCAATCCGTTAGTGCCGGTCAACGATCCGTTGGCGAACAGTTTGTCGGTCACCGTGCCAAAGTGGGTGGATATCCTTCACTTCCACTTTTCGCACCATACTGAACATCATCTCTTTCCAGCGATGAGCTCGAAGTACTACCCGCTCGTGAAAAAACACATCAAACAAATGTGGCCCGACCGCTACCACGAAATGCCGATGGGAAAAGCGTTGGCCGCCCTTTGGAAAACGCCGCGCGTCTACTACGAGCACAACGAGCTTATCGAACCGAAGCAAGGCCATGTGTACGGCACGCTCGGCAATGGGCTCAACCCCGACCGGATTGTGCATCGCGAACTGGAAACGGAAAAACAGCCGCGCGCAGCCAAAAAACGGGCAAAAACAAAAAAAGCGGCGGGGAAAGAGAATTTGTAGAAAGGATGGGCTTTGCGGCCGTCCGCCTCCTATGTGGATCAAATAGCAGCGAAGAGGGGAAAAGAGCGCTTTTCTTTCGGCAAACCTGCGTTTCCGTTTATATGTGCACAACCAAAAGGTGCCCCGTCTGTGGGACACCTTTTTCCTTTTCACTGACGGCATTGGTCAATGCAAGCGACCAACCTTTTCTCAATATCTTCCGCGATTTCCTTCAACGCCGGCTCGTTCACCATGCCAACAAGCATTGTCGGCTTCGGCATGCCGATTTTCGTTGTGCCGTTCTCTTGATAGACGAGTTTGCACGGCAAAAAGTAACCGACCAACAAGTTTTCATTTCACACCCGCGCCGCTTCTTGCGGGTTGTACACTTCGAAAATGACCATCGGCGTGGAAAAATCAAGCCCCTTTTCTTGCAGCTTTTCGGTCACGCTGAACCGCCAGAGCACGCCAAACCCTTCTTGTTTCAAGTTCTCTTCCAAACGCTCGATCGTTTCGTTCATGCCCGTTGACACGTCAACCGTGTAATGGAACATCGTTCCTTCTTCCCTTCGTTATGTTTTCCCGTTGTTTAGCATGCTCAAATCGATCGCTCACCATCACGCAGAAAACGGACGGCGACACATGATCAGTTCCAGCATTCACATGTCTTTTCCCGTGACCCGTCGCCTTTCAAGTGCTTCGATCATAAAATATCCACCCAAATTTTCACCGCCGTCGCCAAAATCAACACGGCAAGGATGACTTGCAGCACTTTCGTGTTCATTTTTTGCCCCGCTTTCGCCCCTAGCGGAGAGGCAAGCAAGCTCGCGACGACCATGATGAGCGCCGGGATGTAATCGACTTGGCCGGTGGCGATTTTCCCGAACGTAGAGCCAATGGAGGAAATGAACGTAATGGCCAAAGACGTAGCGATCGTCATTCGCGTCGGGATTTTCAGGACCACGAGCATGACCGGCACAAGCAAAAACGCCCCCGCCGCCCCGACGATGCCGGACCCGACGCCGATGAGGAACGCCAAGGCGGCCGCCACCCCTTTGTTGAACGTCACTTGGTCAAGCGGAATGTCATCGATCCCTTTTTTCGGCACAAACATCATGATCGCGGCTAATGCCGCCAAGACGCCGTAAACGACGTTAATCGTTCCCTCGCTCATCAGCTTCGAGCCGTAACCGCCGACAAAACTGCCGACAAGAATGCTTACCCCCATATACAAAATGAGCGATTTGTTCAAATAGCCGCTTTTTCGATACGCCCACACGCCGCCGATCGTGGCGAAAAACACTTGCACCGCGCTGATTCCCGACACTTCATGGGCGCTGAACGCCGCCAGTCCAAACAACGGCGGAAGATACAGAAGCATCGGATATTTAATAATCGATCCGCCGATCCCCACCATCCCAGAAATAAACGAACCGACAAAACCGATGAAAAAGATGACAATGAGAAACGCGAGCGAAACATCCATCGATCATCCTCCCTTTTCGTTTCAAAAGGGACGGGGCACGCCCCCGCCCCCTGTCAATCTGTGCCGCTTCTTTAGGCATGGGCATGATGCAGCGCGCAGCGGTTCGGGCCGATCTCAAGCTCCCGCTCTGTTTCGATATCCACGGTTTTGAGCCCGCGGTTGATGGCGACAATGTCTTCAAAGTTCGGCGGGGTTTCCGTCTTGGCGCTTTGGATGACAAGATCGATAAATTCGTCTTTCGGTTTGTTTTGCATCATCTCATTGCGGGCGCGGATGCGGCCCAACGTATCGCCGACATACCCCTCCGCGTTGATTTCTTCATCCAAGTTCGCGTAGTGAGCCGGCAAGACGATCACATCATCCGCCATGGCCGCGACTTTTTCGTACACGGTGTCATACAAATCCGCCGCCCATTCCGCCACTTTGCCGCCAAGGTCCGGCCGCCCGAGACCGCCGACAAAAATCGTGTCACCCGAGAACAGCCATTTGCCGTTGACAAAGAACGAGACGCTGCCTGGCGTATGGCCTGGCGTTTTCACGGCCAACACTTCCAAATGAACGTTGGCAAAGTCGATCGTGTCATGTTGCTCGAGCGGCTCGAAATCAAACACCGCTCCCTCGCTTTTCATCAAGTAGTACGTTGCCCCCGTTCGTTCGGCCAGCGCCTTGCCGCCGGAAAGATGGTCGGCATGCAAGTGCGAGTCCACGATATGCGTGATCTTCACCCCTTCTTGTTGGGCGGCTTGTTCGTACACGTCAATAAATCGCAACGGATCGACGACAAGCGCTTCGCTTCCGGAGATGACCATATACGACAGGCATCCTTTGCCGACGCGGATGAATTGGTAAATTTTCAACTGATCATCTTCGTATACTTTCGCTTGATGGAGATGCTCACTCCACGCCTGCATCCCGCCAGCGAGCGTATAAACGTTGTCAAACCCGGCTTCCGTCAGCTGTTCGGCGACAAACGCCGCCGATCCGCCCTTCGCGCACACGACGACGATGTCTTTGTCTTTCGGAAGACGGTCGACAATCGAGTCAACCCCATCAATCAATTCAAAATACGGCACGTTCAAATAGTCAAAGTTTTTCCCTTCGATTTTCCAATCGCGAAAATCGCTTTCGTTGCGGACGTCCAAGATGAACAGCGATTCTTTGTTGAACACCTTTTCCGTCATTTGTTGCACGGTCATTTCTTTCACCATATCAACATACCCCCTAATGTATATTTGATTGTTAAAAAAGGCCGCTCATTACGATTGAGCGGAATCAAGCGGCCCGTTCCATTGCGACATGCCGGGAACGACGTTGCGCACACGGTCAAATCCTTTTTCGGCCAGCTTTTGCGCAGCCAAATCGCTCCGTGTCCCTGTGCGGCACACGACATAAATCGTTTTGTCTTTCGGAAGTTCGGCCATCCGATTCTCGAGCTCCCCAAGCGGAATTGAAACGGCGCCCGGAATATGGCCAAACGCATACTCCGCCGGTTCGCGGACATCCAAAACAAACGAATCAGGATCGTGAAGTTTTTCTTGCAATTGTTCATTCGATACGACATGAGGGAATGCCGTTTCGTTGCGTGTTTCATGTTCCACTGACTTGCGGATATAATGTTTCAAAACCCCATTTTCTTCAATTGTTCCTACATATTGATGCCCTGTGCTTTCCGCCCATGCTTTGATATCGGCTTTGGATCCCTTATCCGTCGCCTGCACTTCCAGCACTTGGCCTGGCTGCAGCTCATTGATGGCTTTTTTCGTGCGAACGATCGGCATCGGGCAGGACAGTCCTTTCGCATCAACGGTCATATCAACTTTAATCATGAACGAATCCCTCCTTACAGCTTATTCGACAGGCCCTTCCCAGGCGAGCATGCCGCCTGTCATGTTGATGACGCGGTAACCGCGGCTGTCAAGAAACTCCGCGGCACGGCCGCTGCGGCCGCCGGAACGGCAGACGAGAATGTATTCCTCATTTTTGTCCAATTCATGCATGCGAAACTCGATCAAACCGAGCGGAATATTGACCGCTCCTGGAATTTTGCCTGCAGCGACTTCCTCCGGCTCGCGCACATCAATGATATGAAGTGATTCTCCAGCGCGAAGCCGTTCTTCTACCTCTTTTGGCGTGATCGTTTTCATCATCATCCTCCTCTACTGCCAGGCGTTTAGGCCGCCTTTGACGTTCGTCACGTGCTGAAATCCCATTTTCTTTAACAGTCGGCTTGCTTTTTGGCTTCGCATCCCGCTTTGGCAAATGACAATCACTTCTTTCTCTTTCGATAGTTCGTGAGCACGGGCTGTCAATTCGTGCAGCGGGATGTTCCGAAACCCTGGCAGATGGTAAGACTGAAACTCCAAAGGGGTGCACACATCAATATATTGCACCCCAGGTTCTTTCAACCGGCGTTTCAATTCCGCCGCCGTCATCATCCGCACCCCTTTCGGCGAGATGAAGCGGCTGGCAAAAAACCAAACAAGCAAAACAAACAGGATGATGTTGATGATGGTTTGCGACATATGATTCCCTCGTTAAATAAATAAGTTCACGTTCCCTTCCGACGCATCAGCCAAATACGCGGCGACGCCAGCAAACTCAACGCCGTCGATCAATTCCTCCGGCTTCAGCCCAAGCAAATCGACCGTCATTTGGCAAGCGACGAGTTTCACGCCTTGCTCCTTCGCCATCTCGATCAACTGCGGAAGCGGCATGGCGTTATGCTTTTTGATGACCTTTTTGATCAACTTCGGGCCGATGCCGGCAAAATTCATGCGCGACAGCCCCATGCGGTCCGCGCCGCGCGGCATCATTTTCGCGAACATCTTTTCAAGAAACCCTTTTTGCACTGGAACCGACGCCTCTTTCCGCAAGGCGTTCAGCCCCCAGAACGTATGAAAGATCGTCACGTCATGGTCGTAGGCAGCGGCGCCGTTGGCGATGATGTAAGCCGCCATCGCCTTGTCATAGTCGCCGCTGAACAAAATGATCGTCGTCTTTTTCTTCGGCTGTGTCATCTGGCTGCCTCCTTCCTTTCATACCTGTATGGGTATAAAAATGTGCACACATTATCCTTTTTGGATCCAGAACATCAACACACCGTTGTCTTCTTTCATCTCAAGCACCGTATGGCCGCTCGCTTTCGCCCATGCCGGCAAATCGTTTTTCGCCCCTTTATCGGTCGTGTGCACCTCGAGCACTTGACCTGATTGCAATTCGTCCATCGCTTTTTTCGCTCTCACCACCGGCATCGGGCAGGCCAATCCTTTTGCATCCAATACTTTCGTTGCGTTCATTTTGATAACCTCCTTGATATCATACGTTTTATTACCATTACCCCTATGGGTATATTACTACGAGAAAAAGAACGTTGTCAACACCTTTTTGTTGAGCAACGCATTAACGGCTTTTCACAAGCAGTTCCACTGCTTCTTTGACAAGACTGTCTGTGCTTTCCCCTTTTTCCATGCTTTCACGAAGACAATGTTCCAAATTGGTGCTGACGATGACGGCAATGGCGCGGTCAATGGCATTGCGCGCCGCCGACAGCTGGGAAACGACGCTCTTGCAGTCTTTCCCTTGTTCCATCATGCCAAGGACGCCTTTAATTTGTCCTTCAATCCGTTTTAAGCGGTTTTTGATCTCTTTGTTATATTCCATCGGCTCGTTCGCCCCCTTTCTTGACAATCGCAAGCCGTGATCGAATAGCTGTTCACCTCATAGCCATAGCGGCGCAACAGGCGGATGCCGACGTTTTTTTCGATGTCATCCTGAACGATGATATGAAGCGGCTTTGGCGGAATATCCCGCGCATGCCGTTTCAAATACGCCACCGGAATATGCAACGCTTGGCCAAATATGGAGCCGTTGCTTTCATTATAATCGCGCAAGTCAAGAAGAAGCAAGCCGTCCGGCACCTCTTCTACCGGAAGGCATGGGATATGTTTTACAGGATAGTAGCGTCGATACAACGCCACGGCGAAAAGAATGAGAAAGAAGAACAAACTGCTAACGATCAACGGTTCACCCCCTCTATTCACCCTATGCATGATCATTATATACCCTATACGGTATAATGACAATAAGAAATATTTTCCTCAACAATTGGTTATTCCCAGCGAATCAAAAGACCATAGACAGCCGGGTGAAAACGGACAAGTTCCACGTTGCCCGCCTTTTGCTTCACATAGGAAAACAGTTCCTCCGACGGAATCCGCTCATGGAGCGGCGGCCCCATTTCGCTTTCCATCGTCTCCCATTCGATCAACAGAAACTGCCCGTTTGGCCTCATCACACGGCGAATTTCGTCAAGGGCGGCTTCTTTTTGTTCCACCTCATGAAAGACAAATGCCATGATCCCTTTGTCCACCGAATGCGAAGGCAAGGCGGTCGAAGCGACATCCGCCACCCGATATTCGATGTTGGTGACCGCTAGTTTCGCGGCTCGCTGTTTTAGCAATTCAATCATTTCTGGCTGCACATCGACCGCATACACTTTTCCGTTTGTCGCCTGCGCGAGAGGAATCGTGAAATAACCATTCCCGGCGCCAAGATCGACGACCGTGTCATCCGGTTTCACGGACAACATCGAAATGACCCGTTGCGGGTCGATCCATTCCTTGCGCTTCGGATCCAATAATCGTTCAGCATGTTCGTAATGAAAACGATGCCCTGTCATCCTTTTCTCTCCTATTCCTCACTTCCATTTCATTATACTCGCAAAGAGAGGAAAAAAGCCGGCATTGGAAAATGCCGGCTTTCTCTCTTTACCGAACGGCGCACCGGTTTGGACCAATTTCCATCTCCCGTTGTTCCTCTTCCGTAGGATGCAATTTCCCCATGTTGGTCTGCCGAATTTCCTTGTAAGCCGGATCGAGCTCGACATTCACTTTCATGAACCTCTCCCACTTACAGAAGTGGGAGTTTCCTGTTTCCCCTTCGGGGTGGATGCGTGATAGGTTGGTCGGCAGCCTATCTGCAGGCAACGCCTGGCATCCGTCCCGTTGGGAGCGACAGGCAACATGAGTATCATCGATACTCAAGGGCGGGAACTCGCCATCTACGACTTCTTGATTATGCAATCCGTCGATACGTAAACGGTTTGACCGTAAATTCCAACGGGCGAATTTCGCCATAATATACTTTGGCAAATAAATTCATCGCTCCGTGGATGTCACGGTGTTGTTTGTATCCGCATTGACATGTATAATTTCTAGAAGAACAGGCGTGTTGATTATCCAATAAAATCCAAAGGGTATAGAAAAAAGAGCACCTTTCCTGTAGAATGTGAGCAGCGACACAAACAAACCCAGGAGGTGCTCTCTATGAACAAGCATACCACACTCCCGAATTTGATGCAAAAACTTGTTTCGGATGAAGAGATTCAACTGATTGCCGAAGCGGTTGGGGATCGTGATTCGTCTCGAACCTTTACGTTGCGCGAGTTGATTCATTTCTTCCTGCTGGCCGCCATGCATCAATGGAAAAGCTTTCGCCATGGAGCTGACGTGGGGCCTCTGTATGGATTGCTGCGATTCCATTATTCCACTGTATCCAAGAAAGCGAAAGAAGTTCCCTATGACATCATGAAACGCTTGTTGGCGTTGATCATTTCCAAGTGCAACCGCCAAACCCGCCGTTCGCTTCGGTTTCCCAAACCGCTTCGGGTGGTGGATTCGACGACCGTCACGGTCGGGAAAAACCGCCTGCCATGGGCGCCGTATCACGGCGAACGCGCCGGAGTGAAGCTGCACGTCGCGTATTCGCCGGAATCCTCGCTGCCGGCAGACGTGGTGGAAACGACCGGACTGCGTCACGATGGCCCAGTGGGAGAACAGTTGACGAACGCTCAACAAGTGCTCGTGGAAGACCGGGCGTATTTCAAAATCGAACGCCTCGATCGATTTGTGGAGCAGCATCAGCTCTTTGTCATTCGGATGAAGGACAACATCGAACTTCATCAGAAAAAAAGCTTGAAACGCCTTTCCAGCACATCCTCATCGGTTCAAGCCGACTTCACGTGCCAGTTGGGGACGAAACAATGCCGCTCCACCAAGCGTCACCGGGTGGTGATCTTTCGAGATGCGAATGGCCGCGACATTCGGGTCGTGACGAACCTCTTCCATGCGTCTGCGGAAACCATTGCCGACATGTACCAACAACGTTGGACTGTTGAGGTCTTTTTCCGTTGGGTGAAGCAATATCTGAATGTCCCGACCTTGTTTGGCACGACGGAAAATGCGGTATACAACCAACTGTTTGCGGCGTTCATCGCGTATGTGTTGCTGCGATGGCTGTATGATCAAACCAAAAAACAGACGAACGTCTCTCTTTCCTTCATTTCGTTCGTTCGCCGTTTTTTCTCTGGGCAGCTTCCTCTCGATTGGAAATCCGGGATGGCCGCTGCTTTGTTTGAGTATGCCCAAATTTATGGAAGGCGTATGTATAATTTTGGATAATCAACACTCGTGTGCACTTTCCTTTTTTTGCTGGTAAACAAAGAAATACATACATGAAAGATAATGAGGAAAGCAATAAGTTTTATAATTAGACGCGAAAAACCAACGGACAACCATCTTTATGAAAGAACCGCTGTCCGTTGGTTTTTCTGTATATGCGTTGATGACTGTTGATGGAGTCCCGAAAATGGCGTAAAAAGAAAAACGGCAAAAAAGTGCTTTTGTTTTCCAGTGATCCAAGTTCACTGGATGGAGAATGGATTTTACACAATAATGTGGACTAGGCATGGCTGTTCGAATGCGAGGAAGGTCTGGAAAAATATTCCGAATTTCTTTTTTTTAGGTTCATCACCAAAAGTTGTACTTGCACCTGTCATGAAAGTATGTTAGCTGTTTCTAGCCGAACCCGCAATGCAAAACGCTGGATATTTCTGTATCCGTATCCCCGACGTTTCATCAGCTTGATCTTGTTATTTGTTCCCTCCATTTTCCCATTTGAATAAGGGGATAAAATGCACGATATGATTTCGTCTGTTCGTTTGACGAGTGATTTTGCGATGGCGCGAACAGCAGAACAAGGACAAAACAAATACCGATGAACCCAGGCGTTCAAACGACGTTTCGCTTGTCGCTCGTTTTGGCTTTTGGATACATAACGAAAATGTTGAAGGGATTGATAGACAGCCTGCAAGGAATCACTCTCTTTCTGCCACTCCCGCACCGTTTGGCGCTCCTCCTCGGTGAGTTTCTCGGGGCACTGGGTCAATAAGCGGCAAACATGCCGAACATGCCCATGTTTCTTGTTCCCTTTTCCGAAGGATTTGCGGCATCGATCCAACGCTTCCGTAAACAATTGAATCACATGAAAATAATCGACCACATGCTTCGCTTCCGGACACACCCCTTGAATGGCTTTTTTCATCGCTGGAGCCAAATCACTCACGACATACTGAACAGAACCAGACACAGGAGCCAACACACGTCCAATGGCTTCCTCGTTCTTTCCTGCTTCAACGGCATACACTTCTCCCGTTTCGGCATCCATGACTGCCACTCCGTAATCATGTCCTTTTCGAAACGCAAACTCATCGACACAAACTGCCTTTGGTTGGATGTCATTCGATAGGAAGGAAGGGGCATGGGTATAAAACCAGCGTTCAACGGTCGTGTACGGAAGCTTGAGCATACGAGCCACCGCCTGAATGGATGTTCCGATGCAAGATTGCGCCACCCATTGCTGAAACGCATCCGTCGCTGCACTTCGAGGGGAAATTCCGGGATAAGACGTGCTGAATGTCATGCCACATGTACAACAACGTCTACGCTCCACAGGGAGTTCCACCCAAAAGATGCCGATCCGTTGAGCATACCCATGCATCCATTGCTTCTTTTTTCCTGTCATTTTGATCGTGCGTTTCAAGCAAACAGGACATAACGGGCATTGTTCAGGAAGAGAAAGTTCGAAAATCCAACGTTCTTCTTCTTTTCGCACCTTTTGAATCAAAACATCTGGTAAATCGATGAGTTCTTTGATAAACTGAGCGTACATGCGAATTTTCCTCCAATGGTTTGGTTTGGACACCTTTACCATACAGGAAAATTCGCATTTTTTGTACCCTCTATTTTCTCTATGCACACCGATCTTCAATGATCAAGTACAACTTGTGGTGAAGAGCCTTTCTCAACTTGTTGAAAAACAGCATTGAGGCGATGCCGAACGGCGGCACGCTCCATGTTGCGGCCGAGAACCGGGAGGCATCAGTCGTCATCACCATTTCCGACAACGGCGTTGGCATGACGAAAGAACAAGTGCGCCGCTTCGGCGAGCCATACTTCAGCACAAAAGAAAAAGGCACTGGGCTTGGTGCGATGGTCGCCGTCAAAATCATCGAACAAATGGGAGGAACGTGGACGATCGAAAGCGCCGTACAAAAAGGGACGACGTTGACGATCACGCTGCCGGCAAGCCGGTTGCGGCCGCCGACGGCGGAACAAAGCGCCGCCGGCTGATCGAAAAAACGGATGCCCTGTTTCGGACATCCGTTTTTTCTTGGTGATTGGCGCGATCACTTGACTTCCTCAAAATAATCTTTGTAAAACCCGCCGACTTTTCCGCTGTTGTCGATGACAAAATAAAACTCGTCCGTTTCGTTTTTTACTTCATATACTTTGCCCGGCGTCAATACATTGCTGACCATGTACTTTTCCGCGTTCGTGTGAACGCACTTTACTTTTTTGATCGTCGGCCGGGTCGCCCATGTGTGATGAATCATGGCGTCATCTCCTTCTCTTTATATTTTTCCCCTTCTTTATTGTAGCGACCCGGACAACCGGCTGCAACGTCCCATTCGCCATTTGCCGCTATGGCCGACGCCTCAAATCGTTGGCGGCGGCGGGCAACCGTGCTAACGACCTGTTGCTACGGCTCATCGCGCACCCCCTCAAATTCGATGATGCGCCCGCACGGCTCAACCATCGTTTCGCCGTTCGTTTCCACTTCGCGGAAAATCGGCTGCTCGATGCGGCGGATGGGGCGGTAGCCTTCCTGTTTCATTCGCGCTAAACAGGCGGCGATCGTTTCCCCTTCCGCTACCGTAAACCGTTTTTTCTTCATCGTTTCCGGCGCGTCCCCACTCTTGTCAACCATCAGGCGCGCCTCCCTCCTTTCCCCTTTAGGTTGTCCAAAAAAGAAGCCGGATTTTTCATCCGGCCTAGCGCGTTTTCTGCACATATTTTCGGTACAGCCCGTACAGCTCCGCCGCCTTGTACGTTTCAATTTTTTTCCGTCCAACCGGATGACGGGCGATGCCTGCCTTTTTCAACTCAGCCACAAGCCATCCTTTCGAGCCGAAATGCGCCATGGGCGCTCCCCCCCTCTTTTGTCATCCGCTTGTCTTTATGATGTATATGTGTGCAAAAAGGGAGCAAGAACATTGTTGTCCATAATGGCATAAAACAAAAAAAGAAGCGGCTTCTGCGCCGCTTCCTTTGTTTACGCTGATGGCGATTTATGCTTTTTTCCCTTTAAGAAAAACGCCATCATTAACGCCAATACCGTCAAGCAGGTGGCGACGAAAAAGGCGTCGTTAATCCCTTCGACAGTCGATCTCTGCTGCACGAGCCCATACAGCAGCTGCACCACCGCTTCATCGCTCGGAATCGCCTGCTTCAGCTGGCCGACAAGGCTCATGAAAAACGGATTGTTTTCCGTCATCTCATTTCGGTACATGTCCGCATGGAATTTGGCCCGGTTGGACATGATCGTCACCAAGAACGCCGTTCCGAGCGAAGCGGCCACTTGGCGGATCGTATTGGACATCGCCGTGCCGTGGCTGTACAAATGGCGCGGCAAGGCGTTCAATCCTTCCGTCATAATCGGCATTCCGAGCATCGACATGCCGAACATGCGGAAAATATAAAGCCAAATTAACTGGCTGTACGGTGTATCCATCGTCAGCTTGCTGAATTCCCACGTCGTGGCCGCGGTGATGATCAAGCCGACGATCGCCAGCGCCCGCGCGCCGATGCGGTCAAACACCCAGCCGGAAATCGGCGACATGATCGCCATGACAATCGCTCCCGGTAGCAACAGCAAACCGGCATCAAGTGGCGTAAAGCCGCGCAAGTTTTGCAAATACACCGGCAGCAACACCATGGCTGCAAACATCGCCATATTGATGACCGATCCGATGACGGTCGCCAACGTAAACACTGGGTAGCGGAACACACGGAAATTGAGCACCGGATGCTCCGAGCGGAGCGAACGCCATGTGAACATGATCAAGAACAAGACGCCGATGATAAGCGACACAACGACTTCCGTCTCGCCCCATCCTTTGCTGCCGGCTTCGCTGAAGCCATACAGAACGCCGCCAAACCCGATCGTGGAGTAGACCGCCCCTTGCACGTCCAGCACCGGATTGCCTTTACGCGGCATATGTTTCAGCCAGGCGGAGGCGAGCACAATGTCTACAATCGCGATCGGCAAAACGACGTAAAACAACAGCCGCCATGTATAATGTTCGACAAGCCATCCGGATAACGTCGGCCCGATCGCCGGCGCGAACATCATGGCGATTCCGACCGTCCCCATGGCCACTCCGCGGCGTTCCGGCGGGAAAATCGACAACATAATGACCATCATCAGTTGCATAATAATGCCGGCCCCGACCGCCTGCGTCAGCCGCCCTGCGAGCATGACGGCAAACGACGGAGCGATCGAGCAGACAAACGCGCCGATGGCGAAAAACGACATGCCCGATAAAAACAACCGTTTCGCTGGAAACTTGGCGATTAAAAACGGGCTGATCGGGATAAGCACCCCGTTGACGAGCATATAGCCGGTCACGAGCCATTGAATCGTCGACGTTTCCACGTTGAAATCTTGCATCATATGGGGCAAGGCGACGTTGATCAACGTTTGGTTCAAGATGGCGACAAACGCGCCCAGCATGACCGTCGCCACAACCTTGCCGCGGCTGCCGATATCCCCGAGGCCGCCTTGCCCGGCTGGAGCGGCCGGGCGCCCATCCGTTCCTGTCGACGGCTCTGCTTTCGTTTCCGCTAACGGTTGAGCGTTGGCTTCCGCAGCTTCATCCGCCGCCTTCCCTGCAGCTGAAGCCGGTTTGCGGCGGCGCAGCGCGATGTTGACCGCCGCCAAAACCAAAACGGCAAACACAATATAACCAATGACAAATGTTGTCATGTCCCATCACCTACTTATGGATGCGGACGGTGACGTTCATGCCCGGCACAAGTCCGGCTCCGCTGTAGTTGTCAATGGAAATCGTCACCGGGATGACTTGGGTCACTTTCGTGTAGTTGCCGGTCGCATTGGAACTTGGCAGCAGGCTGAACGTATTCGCTGTCGCGTTGCCAATCTTTTCGACTTTGCCGCTGAATTTGCGGTCCGGATACGCATCGACATAAATATCGACGTCTTGCCCGACTTTCACGTCTTCAATATCGGTCTCTTCAATGTTCGCCGTCACCCACAAATCGTTCAAATCAAACCCTCGGGCAAGCGGCGTCCCCGCGGCGACAAACGAGTCTTTGACCGCGTTTTGCTGCACGATCGTCATCCGATGCGGCACTGTCACCGGAATCGTTGTTTTGCCGTCAAACACCTCGCCGATTTCTTCCCCAGCTGAGAAGGTTTTTCCCGTGTCGCCCCGCCAGGATGTTAACTTCCCGGACAGCGGCGCAGCGACGGAGATGACCTGGCCGTCGATGCGGGCGTTGTCCGTTTTAATGTAGTTCGTTGCTTCATTCACATAGTAGTAGGCGGCAAAGCCGCCGCCGACAAGCAAAATGAGCACAATGATGTTCAGCGCAACCAGTCGTTTCACGTTCACGTCTATTCCTCCCCGAGTAAAATCGCTTTAATTTTTTCATGAAGATGCAAAAACTGTTCAATCTCCTCTGGAGAGACGAGTTCTTGAATGCGGCCAAGCCGCCGGCGCAGCACCGACTGCTCGCCAAACGCTTCCGACACCGTCTCTTTTCCTTTTTCCGTCAAACTCAAAATGACCGCGCGCCGATCTTGCTTCGACGGCTCTCGGACAACAAGGCCGGCGCCGACGAGCCGGTCAACCGTGCCGCTGACATTGCTGTTGCTTAAGTTTAATTTTTCCGCCAAGTCATTCAGACGAATATGCTCTTTTTTCAGCAGCGTATATAAGACGATCAGCTGCACCTCTGTCACCCCGACGCGGGCGGCGTCCTCGCGGATGAGGCGATAAAGCGCCTTTTGCGTCCGGAAGACAGCATACATGATGTCCCGGCTGATCCCTTCCATTCATCCCCCCTCCTTGCCTCATCTGGTATTGTCAAAAGTTTATCCTCCACACTCACGGTTTTCCCTTGAGTTTCAACGGTTGGAAGAAAAAAAGCTTGCCACCCCCGTTGTTTTCGGCCATCATTGAGGTAACGACACCCAACAGCCAAAACAAAGGAGTGACAAGCTTTGTTACCTCAATTATTAGCCTATTTGCTCGAAATAATCAAGACCCAATATCAAATCATTGTGTATTTGATGGGTGTGATCGTGGGAAAATCCTTGAATCTCGAGGACTTGGACGAACCCATCCAAAAGCCGTACCGGAAACTTCAGGTCGATGACCTTCCGATCATCGATGTGCCGGAAACCCTTGATTACCGAAAGCTGTTGGCAGACTATGAAGCCCAGCACGGACGTCCTTTACGGCCCATCCAGCGCCGCGCGAATGCGAAACACCGTGTTCCGGATTCGTTGACCTGCCCTCGCTGCCAGGCTCCCTCTTCTTACCTGTACGCCAATAACGGCGGAAAAGGGCAATACCAATGCAAAGTGTGCCAGTGCCGGTTCAACCACCGAAATCGGTTCACCAAGCAAGCGGTCTTTCGCTGCCCGCACTGCAAAAAGACGCTGGAAAAAATCAAGGAACGCAAAGAATACAACATCTATAAGTGCAAGAACAACGCTTGCCCGTTTTACCAGGCCAACCTTCGCCGGATGACGAAGAAGGAGCGCCAACAGTTTCAACAGGATCCTCAAGCCTTCAAGGTGCGGTATTTGTTTCGAGAGTTCTTGTTTGACTTTCTCCCGTTGGCTTCCTCGTCGCTCATCAAGCCGAAGGTCGATTTGTCCCGGCTGGCTGCGTCGCCGCACGTGTTGGGGCTCGTGTTGACGTACTACGTCAACTTTGGGATGTCCTCGAGGGAGACCGCCGCCGCCATGAAGGACATCCATGGCGTCTCGATCTCCCATCAGACGGTGCTCAACTACGCCAACAGCGTCGCGCTTTGGATCAAGCCCTTTGTCGACCGGTTCCCGTATGAGCTGTCCGGTTCGTTTTGCGGGGACGAGACGTATATTCGCGTCAAAGGGCGCTGGCATTACCTGTTCTTTATGTTTGACGCCGTCAAAAAGATCGTGCTGTCGTATCGCGTCTCGCCCAACCGGGACACGCTCTCGGCCATCAAGGCCATCGATGATGTCCTCAGGAAGCTAGCGTCCCTCCCAGACGACTTGTCGTTCGTCGTGGATGGCAACCCGATTTATCTGCTGGCGCAACACTTCTTCGCCCAACACGGGATTTCATTTGACGTCCGCCAAGTGATCGGGCTGACCAATGAGGATCCGGTCTCGGAAGAGTTTCGCCCTCTCAAGCAGATCATCGAGCGATTCAACCGGACCTTTAAAGGCAACTACCGCCCGACCCATGGGTTTGGTGCGGAAGAAGGCTCGGTGTCCTTTGTGACGCTGTTTGTGGCGTATTTCAACTTTCTGCGCCCACACAGCGCGCTCGAAGGCCGGGTGCCGGTCGTCATCCCGGAACTGGCGGATCTTCCGCATATGCCGGCCCGGTGGACGAAGCTGATCGCCATGGCACAAGCGTTTCTCCAACAAGAGGCGGCCTGACTTTTTTGTCCTCTGGAGCCCGTTGAACAGAACTCCTGCCGGATTCGGCGAAGCGAACCCTTGACCAACCGAACACCGCCAAAGGTAAAATTCGGTCATGGCAAGGGCGGCTTTCTTATTGCCTTCTTTTTTGTCCCCGTCGCCCTTGACGACTCTTCCGCACCTTTGGCGGGTGTTGGTCAAGGGCGAATCCGGCCCTCCGCATGCCCCACGATGCTCAATGGGATGATCTGTGTGGAGTTTTCATAGAACTTTTGACGCTACCCCTCATCTTTCTTGTTGGAATAGTTTCAATACGAATTATTACTGTACGAAATATGGTTATTATAACATGAAAACAGGAAAAATCAACTATATTGTTTCATGTCTTTTTGAGAAAACATACGCAACGAAAAAGAGTCCAACCGGATGTTTTGCATCCAGTTGGACTCTTTTGCCAACTCCTCATTCGTGAATCCGCGCCGCTGTTGCCGTTGGCTGAATGCAGTTTCTCAACCACGCTCCACCAGGTGGGTGTTCGCAGAAGCGTTCCTGCCGTCCTCCATCACGAATATTGAGGCATGACATTCCCGCTTCAATGTAGAACTCCCTTTTGATTGCCATCGGTTGAAACTTCATTCTACAACGCACAACGCAGCAACGGATTGGTGATTATTATGATACATGATCGGCCGTCCCTTGGCAAGAGGGACATCCATCCATTTTTTCAAACTGGATACACCCCATGCTTCCGCTCAGAAAAGATCCATGGGCAATGGTTTGCCCTCCACCCAGGGATGAAAATCCCCCTTTTCTTCCCATAATGAAGAATAGGCGCAAACAGTTTAACAGGACGTTATACTTAATGGTGGCTTGGACCCTGTACAGAAAAGTGTTTGAATCCACTGGGTGCACCACCCATTGTCCGGCCTTTCCTGTGACAGAGGAAAGGTGACGACGAACGGAAAACTGCCGCATGTCTCCCGTGAATTCGCTGTTTGCGCACTCGATCATCGAAAAGGAGGATTTTCATCATGGATGTCATCTATCCTCGCTGCGCAGGATTGGATGTTCATGCCGAAACCATCGTCGCCTGCGCGCTATGGGAAGAAGATGGACACATTCAAAAGGACATTCAAACCTTCTCCACGTTCTCGAAAGGACTTGGCGACCTGCTTGAGTGGCTCGAAGAACATGGCGTCACCCATGTCGCCATGGAATCCACCGGCGTGTATTGGAAACCGGTCTTCGCCTTCCTCGAGGGCTATGTCGACTTGACACTGGCCAATCCGCAGCGGATCAAAAATGTCCCGGGAAGAAAAACCGATGTCTCTGACGCCGAGTGGATCGCCAAGCTGCTCCGCCATGGACTCGTTGAAAAAAGTTTCGTCCCCCCAGCGGATATTCGCGAATTGCGGGATTTTACCCGCCTCCGCAAAAAGTGGGTCGGACAGCTGACTTCGGAGAAAAACCGGATTCAAAAAGTGCTCGAGTCTTCCAATGTCAAACTCGGCTCGGTCCTCTCCGATCTCTTCGGCGTTTCCGGAAAAGACATCCTCGCCCGGCTGCTGGAGAAGGGATACGTGGACAAGGACGAGTTGGATGAATGCCTGCGCGGAAGGCTCAAAAAGAAAAAGCAAGCGGTGTACGATTCGCTGCTCGGCACCTTGACCGAACACGAGCTCCGTCTCCTTCGCCTCTTGTGGAAACACGTTGAGGAATTGGAGCGGCTCATCGAAGAAGTCGACCAACACATCGACCGCCTGCTCGAGCCGTATCGCGAGGAAGTGAACCTGCTGATGACCATGCCCGGAGTGAAAAAACAAACCGCCGCCGTCATCATCGCCGAGATGGGAACCGACATGAGCGTCTTTGAAACGCCGGAACGGGCGGCTTCATGGACTGGATTGTCCCCCGGCAACCATGAAAGCGCCGGAAAGCGAAAGAGCACGCGCACGACAAAAGGCAATCCCCATCTCCGATCGGCGTTATGCGAGGCGGCATGGTCAGCAGCTCGATCCAAGACGCATCCCTTGTCCCGAAAGTTTTGGTCGTTGGCGGCCCGGTGCGGGAAGAAAAAAGCCCTCATCGCCATTGCTCGGCGGATGTTGGTGATCATCTTTTGCATGATCTCCCGCAAAGAGCCGTTCCGCCAACCACAACTTATTTAGTCTAGCCAAAAGGCAGACAGGTTATACGAGATGCCTAAAATCGGGCACCTCTGCTTTCCTATTGCCTTTTTTGGCCATTTTCAGTATACCCTCACGGATCAGGAGCGTATACCGCACTCACCAAGTGGTGGGGATTTTCACGGAAAAAGAGACAATTTTAGGCTATACCTAACCAAAATTCATCTCCCACTTTCACTTCGTTTAGAAGTGGAAGACTTCTTTCGGAAAGATGTTAAAATTATGGTAAAACCCGCCTTTCGACGTATCGCTTTCCGCAACGATGCGGTCGACCGTCACGCCGTGGTAGCCGTATTTCTCAAATAAATGAAGCGCCGTATCGATAATGCGGTCTCTGAGCGGTTTGTCAGCCATAGAAAATCCCCTTTGCCATTTATAATACAATATTTTCTGAAAAAGTGAAATATTTTTTGTTTTTCCTTTACCATACCCGAACTGCACCATGATTGTCAACCATTGCTTCTCATGACCAACACGGTCGTACAGGGCCTGCTGATACATAATGGCCGCCATGTTTTCAAATGATAAAGATGGAGGTGGCTTCGATTGGAACCGATGCTATGCCCAAACTGCAAAACGAACCGGACGCGGTTTCATCTCATTGAGCAGCATCCGCGTGCGGTCAAGCTCGATCCGCACACCGGCGACATCGAGCATGAATACACAAATGAAGCGCTCGAACCGTTCCATCTCCCGTACCGCGGCCCGAGCTACCGCGTCCAATGCGGCGTCTGCGGGCTGATCGAAGATGCGGACATGTTCATTCAGCGCGCAAAATCGTCTCCATTGAGGTGATTCCATATGGCGAACAAAAAACAAACACCTTCTTCCATCGTAGACCAAAAACAGCTCGTCAACGACAAGGCAAAAGCGATGCAAGAGCGCGGCGACGAGCACATTCGCCGCGTCACGCCAAACGGGGCGGACGGGCAATAAACGCCGGCTTGCTTCTGCACAGAAGCAAGCCGGCGGAGCTTCCGCTTCTCGTTGCTAGCGATACATCGCCCACAGCCCAACATCGCGAAAACCAAGGCGGTGGTAGATGCGACCGGCGGACGGGTTGTCATAAAACAAGCACGGCATCTTCCCTTCAGCGAGCAAATCGCAAACGAGCTTCGCCACGATGGTGCTGGCATACCCTTTCCCTCGATGCTCCTGATCCGTTCAGACACCGACGATCATCGCCGACAATGAGAATTGAACGACGGATCTTGCCGCAAAAACGAATAGACTTGTTGATGGTCTTCAGCCGTTAACCGGCGAATCATAGAATTCCCCCGCTTTTCGAATGATATTTTTTCCATTATACTATAACGTATACCCGTTGCCAATGGCGGGATGATCAGGGAGCGACCGGCTTCGGCCGACCGTGAGGAAAGGAGGAAGGCTGCCTCCAAAAGCAGGGCGGCCGTGCAGATGAAGTTTATTGACGATCTGTACGAATACTATAAAGATCGACTGACCGGGGATGAAGAAGATGCCGAAGCGGTGGCGATGTCGATTTTAGATGAACTTAGCCGCCGCGATGTGCTCAAGCTGATTGGTGAGATGACTGATGAAGAGCTGCTTGGCATGTTCGGTTTGTATGTCCTGGAAAGCTTGAAAGCGAAAATGGCCCGCGAAGGCCTCGGCGCGACGCGGCCGCAAGATGCGCCGCGCGTGCATTGACAAAACAAAACGGCTGTCCTGCATGTCATAAAGAACAGCCGCTATGTTGGGCAAATGATGGTTTCGTATTCATGTGGCAGCCCTGTGAACATGATTTCGAAGACGGCTTTTCCACTGTTTGCTTAACAGACAGTGGCGAAACACAAACCGTTTTCCCATCGCGCGCTCATCGGTAAAACTGTACATCGTAGCCTTCTTTCAACAACACTTGGTAGATTTGCTGAATGTGGTCTTCGTTTTTTGTCTCGAGCGAAAAGTGAATTTCCGCCTGACCTGGCAGCACTTTGGCGCCGATGCGCTGATGATGAATCGACATCACGTTTGCCTCAAGCTCCGCAATAATGCGCAGCAGCTTGTTCAACTGGCCCGGCTTGTCGGAGATGACCGTTGTAAACGTCACAAATCGTCCGGCTTCGACGAGCCCCCGCTCGATGATGCGGGAAATGAGCGTCACATCGACGTTGCCGCCGCTTAAAATGGCGGCGATTTTTTTGCCGCGAAACGGCAGCTTTTGATACAACAATGCCGCCAACGGACAAGCTGCCGCCCCTTCGATTAACAGCTTGTTCCGCTCGAGCACATACAGCATCGTCCGCGAAATTTCCGCCTCTTTCACGCATACAACGCCATCGACGTATTGCTCAATGTATTGGTACGTAATATTGCCCGGCTTTTTCACGGCAATCCCATCGGCGATCGTATTCGATGCGGCAATGGAGACGGGCTGTTTATGGCGTATGGCCGCCGTCATGCCGGGGCAAGCCGATGACTCAACGCCGTACACTTCAACCGACGGCTTCAGCTGTTTTAACGTAAGCGCCACCCCCGCAAGCAACCCGCCGCCGCCGACCGGACAAAGAACGACATCGACGTCGGGAAGCTGCTCGATCAGCTCTAAGCCGATCGTCCCTTGGCCGGCCATCACCGCCAAGTCGTCAAACGGATGAACAAATGTCATCCCCCGTTCACGTTGCAACTCTAATGCATATTCCAAAGACTCGTCAAACACATCGCCGTACAGCACGACTTCCGCCCCGTAGCTTTTCGTCGCTTCAATTTTGCTGAGCGGCGCCCCTTTCGGCATGACAATCGTGCAAGGAATGCCGAGCATGCCGCTTGCGTAGGCGACCCCTTGGGCGTGGTTGCCGGCCGAGGCGGCGATGACGCCGCGCGCCCTTTCTTCTTCCGTGAGCGACATAATTTTATTGAATGAGCCTCTCACCTTAAACGAACCTGTTTTTTGCAAATTTTCCAGTTTCATATACACCTCATTGCCGGACAGCCGGCTGAACGTCTGCGAATGCTCAAGCGGCGTTTGGTGGACGATGCCTTTCATTTTCGCTCGCGCTTGTTCAATGTCTGTTAACGTCAACATCATCAAACCACCCTTTCCGATCGGGCGACCGGTTCTTGTTCACCCCGCTTTATTATATACAAAACATTCCATCACCGACAAATGTTACTTTTCTTTAGTTGGTTTTGGATTATTTTTAGCATATAGTTTTGTTGCATAAAATCATGTTCAACAAACATCGCTGCAACCCGCTTCCTTTGTCAAACCGTTTGAACGTTGGACTTGTCCCAAAACATCAGAGTGTTTCTAGAGGAAGAGCTGTCTACGGTCTGTTCTTTTTCTTTTGTGAATATTGTTTATTTAGAACATTGTTCTATAGATTTGGCCAATTGCCAACGGGAAAAAGCGGCCAAAAAGATCGGCGATAGGCAAACGCGAAGGAATTTGCTAATATGAAAGAAAAGCATTCGGAAGACGAAAGGATGAAACGGTTGTGACGAAAAAGTTGTACTATACGGCGCCGGATGTTGACGTGTGGACGACAACGGTGACAAGCGTCCGCCAAGACGGCGAAACATACATTGTCACCTTGGCGGAAACAGCGTTTTACCCGGAAGGCGGTGGCCAACCGTCTGACGCCGGCACGATCGCCGGCTTGCCGGTGCTCGATGTGTTTGACGAAAACGGGGAAGTGTATCACCGCCTTCCTGCCCACCCGGGAATGGGCGCCGTTTCATGCGTCCTTGATAGGAAACGGCGCCGCGATCATACACAACAGCATAGCGGCCAACATGTATTATCCGCTGTACTCGTTGAACAGCTCGGCGCCGAAACAGTCGGTTTTCACCTTGGGCGCGAGGTCGTCACAATCGACATCACGGCGGGTGCGCTGACGGAAGCAGACATGCTGGCAGTGGAAAACCGGGCCAACGAACTCATTTACGCGAATCTCCCGGTCGAGACGTATTGGGTGACGCCGGAAGAAGCAGAACGGATGCCGTTTCGCAAGCGTCCCGATGTCCAAGGTTCTGTCCGTGTTGTCGAGATGAAATGGATCGATTTGTCGGCGTGCTGCGGCACCCATGTGAAACGCACGGGCGAAATCGGCGTGATCAAATTGCTGAAAGCAGAGCGCCATCGCGGCATGACGCGTCTTTCCTTTCTTTGCGGCGGCCGGGCGCTTGCCGACTACCAGCAAACCCACCGCGTCGTGCAGGCGGCAGCAGGTCGGTTCGGGACAAGCCGCGATCAGCTGCTCGACGTGATCGCAAAATGGGAACAAGAGAAAAAAGAATGGGAAAAACGGCTGCGCCAATACGAGGCAATCGTCTTTGCCGTCGAAGCCGAACGGGCCGCCGCCGAATCAGGACGTGCAGTGATTGGCTGTTACGACCAATATGGGGCAAAAGAACTGCAAATGATCGCCCGTCTGATCGCCGACCGTTATGGCAAAACCGCGCTTCTCGCCTCCACCTCCGATTGGCGCGCCGTGATCGCCAAAGCACCGTCTTCCTTGCTCCATGCAGGGAACTGGCTGAAAGAACAAGCCGCCCTGTTTGGCGGCAAAGGGGGCGGCAACGAGCGGCAGGGGCAAGCTGCTTTTCCGTCCCTTGAGGCGCTTAGCCAGTTCCTTTCCCACGTGGAAACGGCAGTCATCGATTGACGGCTCCTGCCCGCACCGCCCGGTTGCTTCGATTCGTTTCGTCCTCCCGTCGGATCGATGCGATGTCCGCCATAGCCGACGGAGGGCGGTTTTTGTAAAATGAAAAACGAAATGTGCAGCTAAGGAGTTTGAAGAGATGAACGATCGACTCGTACAATCGCAAATCGAAGAGCTCGAACGAAAGCTGCGCGCTTATGAGCGGCTCATCGAAACGCTTCCGTTTCCGTTCACCTTTGCCGATTACGAAAGTGGAATCGCCATCGAAAAAAAGCGCGGCGACGTCCGGCCGCACCTTCGCACCATTCCACCGTCCCTTGAAAAGGAAGCCAAATGGCAGTGGGATATTGACTTGTATCACGACGTACCGTTTGAAAAAGTGGAAGCCTTTTTGACGCCGCTGCTCGATCTCGTGCCGCACCATATCGTTTTTGTCGACGACAAAGGGATCATCACGCTTTGCAATTTGCAGGCGGCCATTGACACGGGCGTCGAGCGCGACGCCATCATCGGCAAACATATTCGCGAGCTGCTGAAGCTGCCTGACGAGCTGATCGCAACGCTCGAATCGCTTGAAAAAGGCGAGCCGCTCTACAATCACGAGGTGCTCGACCGATTTTACGGCATCGTCAACACCCGTTTTATTTACAACGATGACGGATCGATCAAACGAGTCATCAGTATGTTTCAGTCGCTCAATATGATGAAAGAAACGGAAAAGCTCGCCGTCGCCGGCCGCATCGCCGCCGGCATCGCCCATGAAATCCGCAATCCGCTGACGACGGTGCGCGGCTATTTGCAGCTGCTCAAAACCGAGCTGCCAGACCGGATCGCCTCGCTCGTCGAACGCCTGCTCATTCCTGAGCTTGACCGGGCAAACGGCATCATCACCGACTTTTTAAACATCGCCAAGCCGGCGGACGTGAAGATGGAAACGTTCCGGCTGCACCGTTTTTTGCGCGACGATGTCGGCGTTCTGCTGCAGAGCGAGGCGTTGCTGCACAGTGTGAACGTCCATTTTGACCTCGACGAACAACTGGACGATTACGAAATGAGCGGCGACCGCCGCCAGCTTTTGCAAGTGTTTTTAAACTTATTCCGCAACGCTGTGGAAGCCAAAGTGGCCAAAACGATGAATGTCACGGTGAGCAGCCGGAAAGTGAACCATATCGTCCAGCTTCGCTTCTGCGACGATGGGCCCGGCATTCCGCCGTCGGTCATCGACCATGTTTTCGATCCGTTTTTTTCAACGAAGGAAACGGGAACTGGGCTCGGCCTGTCGTTATCGAAAAAAATCGTCGAACTGCATCGCGGGACGATGAAAGTGCAAAGCGATGCACGCGGCACTTGTTTTTTGATCGAATTTCCGCTTTGCAGCCAACCGCCGTTTCTTTCGTCGTAAATTGCTTCCGAAGAGGGAGGCCATCCCGGCTTCGGAAACGATGAGGTTGATGATTTAGAACAATGTGTCACTTTATCATAGAAAAAGGGGGAACGATTATGACCACGCCCGCTCCGCCCAACGGCAAATGGCGGCGCCTGTTCGCCTTGTTTCTTCCCATTTTCGTTTCGCAAACGGGCCAATATGCCATGAACTTTGTCGATGTCGCCATGTCCGGCCACGCGAGCGCCGAAGATCTTGCCGGCGTCGCGATCGGCTCCAGCCTATGGGTGCCGGTGTGGACCGGCGTCGGCGGCATTTTGCTCGCCTTGTCCCCGATCGTCTCGCATCATCTCGGCGCCGGACGCCATGACTCAATCGCCCGCGCCGTCACCCAGGCGCTCTA
Organism: Geobacillus sp. FSL K6-0789; assembly: GCF_038593135.1. Taxonomy (NCBI): domain Bacteria; kingdom Bacillati; phylum Bacillota; class Bacilli; order Caryophanales; family Anoxybacillaceae; genus Geobacillus; species Geobacillus sp. FSL K6-0789. The sequence continues at coordinate 1,509,210 of NZ_CP151966.1, read as the reverse complement.
CTTGGCTGTCGCGCTTGCTGCTGCCATTGTCATGGCCGGCGCCGCTTCTGTGCCGTTGATCTTGAAACAGATGTCTTTGGACGAAAACGTTCGGCATATCGCCTTTCATTACTTACGCGCCTTGTCGTTTGGGATCGTCCCGCTGTTTCTTTATTCTGTGCTCCGCTATTTCATCGATGCACTTGGGCAAACGAACGTGACGATGTGGATTACGCTCACCGCCTTGCCGATCAATATGCTGTTCAACTGGCTGTTGATTTACGGGCATGGCGGGTTTCCGCGCCTTGGCGGCATCGGCACCGGCTATGCGACAGCGATCACGTACGCATACTGCTTCGCGGCCGCTGCCTTTGCCGCGGTGAAATTTCGCCGTTTGTCTCCCTATCGCGTGCTCGTCCGTTTTTACCGTCCGTCATGGGCCGCATGGAAAGAGTTGCTGAAAACCGGGGTGCCGATCGGATCAGCCATCTTTTTTGAAACGAGCATTTTCGCTGCGGTGACGCTGCTTGTCGGCCGGTTTGGCACCGAAACAGTCGCTGCCCATCAAAGCGCCCTCAACTTCGCTTCCTCGTTGTATATGATTCCGCTCAGCTTATCGATGGCGCTGACGATCGCCGTAGGCGTTGAAGCTGGGGCCAACCGTTATGAAGCGGCCAAACAATATTGCCTGATCGGCATCACCCTCGCCTTGGCGGTCGCTGCCGCCGCTGCATTGTTTCTTTCCATCTTCCGCGGCGATGTTGCTCGACTGTATACAAACGATCCGACAGTGGCGGCGTTGACGGGGAAATTTTTGCTCTATGCGATCTTCTTTCAAGTTTCCGATGCCATCGCCGCTCCCATCCAAGGAGCGCTGCGGGGCTATAAAGAGGTGAACGCTGTTTTTTGGTCCGCTCTTCTCGCCTATTGGGGCGTTGGCCTTCCGCTTGGCTGCGCGCTCGCTCTCTTGACTGCCGCCGGAGCGTTCGGCTATTGGATCGGCCTGATCGCCGGATTGGCAGCAGGTGCTCTGTTTCTCAGCTTTCGCCTGCGGGCCGTTTGGCGCAGACATGACAGCGGGCGTGCGCCGCTCGCCTCCTAAACGGCCGCTGCCCAAACACGGGCTGTTTTTCCTGAACCGAAACACCGCATAAATCATTGTCTGCGCATATGCAGTCATAGGAAAAGGTGTCCCGCTCCTTTTGGGACACCTTCGCTTTTCATACAACGCCATTCATCCGCCCGACCAACCATATGCAGTGATCGTTTTTATTTTTTTATTTTTCCCCCTGCGGCGACGGCTGCTGTTTCATATACGCGAGCACGTCAAGATCGATTTTCCCTTTTTCTAGTTCGCGTTCCTCAAAGTTTTCTGTATGTATATACGCTTTCAGCGCTTCGTGAAGCGCCTCGCTGTCGGCGGCGCGCTCTTTCGGCAAGTAGCCGAGCCGGATCAAGTGGAAAGCCGCCTCTTCCTTGACCGCGCCTTCCATTACAGCCACTTTTTCGGGGCGCGGTTTCTCAAAATAAAGCTGGCGCAGCTCATACAGGCGAATGAGCTCCTCGATCGGCCTCGGGTGGTCGTCAACGCGCAAATCGATATAGCGGTCATTGTACCCGCCATAGCCGCCCCTTTCTTTCACAACGAGCAAGGCAGCCGACTGTTGCCCGCGGCGGTCGCCCCCCGCCGCCTGACCAGCTTGAAGCGCCTTTAGCAATCGCTCGGCGAGCGGCCCTTTGGCCTGCTCGAATGTTCTTCCCATCGCCAGCACCGTTTCCTCCCCGGCTAAAATATTGCCTTGCGCTGCATAGTTCGGTCCGGTAATGCCGCCCGCCCACGGGTAACATTTTTTCCGGTGAACGTTGCTGCCCGTCCTTTCGCATCCACGATGCCGACCTGGCGCAAATCGCGCTCGCTGTCATCGGCAACGAGCAACTCAAGCGTTTCTTGCGCCGTTTTCCCTTGTTCCATCCATTCGAGGCCGCGTGGGCCGTATGACGTGTTGGCATATGACTGCGTCGCCACGGCGCCGACGCCCGCTTTCGCCCACGGAACAACCGCACCAACGCCTAAAAATTTCGATTGAACAGCGATGCCAAGCTCCCCGGTCGCCGGATCGAACGCGACGATCGAAAACGTCGCGACGATGTCTTTTGCAATATGTGTCATTTCCCCGTCCTCCATATGCTTTCCATTTTCTCATCGTTTATGATTTCTCCACTTCCTTTCGTTGTTCCTGCCTGTTCACAAAAAAAGCGGGGGAAACAGCCGTTGCCCGGCCGTCTCCCTCCGCATGCCCATCATCCGCCTAGCACCATGTTGCCCCGACGATAATAAGCAAAATAAACAAAACGACGATCAGCACAAAGCCGTAGCCGTAGCCGCCGTAACCCGGATAACCGAAGCCATAGCCGCCCCAGCCGCCATAAAAGCCGCATGTCATATTCGTCACCTCCTTGCTAGAAAGTAGGGTTCGTTAGCACACCCAACCACCGATACATGCGCATCCGACAATAATCAACAAGATGAACAGAACGACGATCAACGCGAATCCGCCGCCGTAAGCTGCACCCATTTACCAACACCTCCTTTGTTTTTGTACTAGTAGACTATTCACAAACGAGGAAAATGGTTATGGGGTTCGGCAAAAATAGGTATTTGCCGTAAAAACAAAAAAACGGCCCGTTCTCGGACCGCTTTTATGCTTTAAGCGAACTTCGCTTCCATTTTTTCTGCCCTGGCGCTTGCTTGATTTGAACAACGGAAAACACGATAAGCGCCGTCCAAATGCAGCTGAATGCGTACAAATGGGCTCGCGTAAACGGTTCGCCGAACAAAAAGACACCAAGGAGAAGACTAATCGTCGGCGACTAGCCGCACTGTTTGACCCGTCTTCCCCTTCTTTTCCGTCCGGCTTCCTACCAGGCGACACATACACAACCGACAATAATCAACAAAATGAACAAAACAATGACGAGCGCATAACCGCTGCTGACCAAACTGCTCATGGCGGACACCTCCTTGGTCCCGTTGATGGGACCATCATATGCGTCCGCCCGCCCAAACGACCGGGCCAACGCCCATTTTTGCAAGCTGGCGCCTATTTTTCTTTCGTCCCAGTCTCCCCCCACCAACCTTTGCGCTTAAAATACAGGGCAATGAGGACGGCGACGGTCGCCATCAGCAGCAGGGCGAACGGATACCCGTACCGCCATTTCAGCTCGGGCATAAACGAAAAATTCATGCCGTAGATACCGGCAATAAACGTCATCGGCAAAAATATGACGCTCACCAATGTCAATGTTTTCATAATGACGTTCATATGATCGGATTTGAGCGACAGTTGCAAATCGAAAATGGCGGACAATGATTCCTTAAACGCGTCGAGCGCCGCCGGCACGCGGGTGAAACGGGAGGCCACCTCATCGATGTATGGATTCGTTTCCGCGTTGATGTACGGCAGCTCGGCATGGCGGATCGTTTTGATCGCCTCTTCCTGCGCTTCGGCCACTTGCCGCAGCTCATGAAGATGGGTTTTCATCCGGTAAATTTCACGCCCGATTTCATTGGCGAACGGCGTCGCAAACACTTGCCGCTCAAGCGCCTGAATGCGGTCGGCGATTTGGTCGATCACCTGCAAAAAGCGAGCGACGGCTAAGTCCAGGAAATGGTAAAGAACATATCCAGGGTACAGCGCCTGATCGCGATGATCCAACAGCCGTTCTTTCACATGGCCGATAAACGGGTCATCTTCATCCATATAACTGATGATATGCCGCTCGGCGGCAAGCAGGCGAATGTTTGCCGTTCGGCCGGACGGACGGATGATAAACAACGATACAAAAAGGAATCCTTCGTACTCATCGACCAGTGGAATGTCTGTTCCACCTATAAGCCGTTTTCGGGCGAGCGGATGAATCGACAGCGAGGAGAGGAGCCGTTCCAAATCCGGCTTGGCGGCGGCGGTGAAATGAAGCCAGCACGACTGGCCGCCCGCCGGCGCATGCCGTTCGTATATTCCGCCAAGCGGCAAGCGGGGGTTCGGATGGATGGCCATACACGAGTCTCCTTTCTAACTGATGCGTTTATTCGTATTGTTTGCCGTTTGCCGAAAAACTACTCCTCGCCGGCCGCCGAAAAAACGGCCGGAACATCGGCGCAGCAACGCCGCCCCGTGCCCGCCGAAAGCCGCTTTTGTCCGCCGAATGGAACGATGCCTTAACAAAGCAGGAGCGTCCATCGGACGGCAGCATTCGAAAAAAAAGGAGGACCATCCCTCCCTCTTGATCGGCAGGCGGTTGGGGCGCGACGGCCGCGCCCCCGTTTGCTTGGCCTCCGCTCAGCGCACCGCTTCCGGCTCCACATGAACGTGCGTCGCCCGGATGTTATGCCGTTTTTTCATTAAACGCTCGACCTCGTCGGCAATTTCATGGCTTTTCACTACCGTCAACTGCGAATCGACGCGGATGGTTACTTCGAGCACAACGTCATCGCCGAGCATGCGCGCCTTAATATCCGCGACATCGCGCACCCCGCTGACCGCAGCGATTTCTTGCCGGTAAATGGCGAGCTTTCTTTCATCAAACCCGTCGGTCAACGCATGGGCCGTTTCCATAAACACCTCCCACGCCGTCTTGCAAATGAGCACACCAATGACGAGCGCCGCCAACGGGTCAAGCCATGCCCACTCAAGATGCGCGCCGACAATCCCAAGCGCGGCGCCAATGCTGACGAGTGCATCCGATAAGTTGTCTTTCGCTACGGCCGCCAGCGCCATGCTGTTCGTCCGCCGCGCCAGCCGCACATTGATGACATAGATGATGAACATCACTGCTGCTGAAGCAAGGGCGACCGCTGCCGCCAGCCAATCGGGGGCGGCCTCCCTCCCGCCGCCAAGAAGCGTGCGGGCGCCGTCTGTAATCACATCAATACCGATGGACATCATGAAAAAGGCGGCCAACAGCGACGAAATGTTCTCCGCCCGCGAATGTCCGTACGGATGATTGCGGTCGCGCGGTTTTTTGGCAATTTTCATGCCGATATAGACAGCGACGGAAGCCATCACATCGCTCAAATTGTTCCATCCGTCCGCTTTCACTCCGTCCGATCCGGCTGCCGCCCCGGCCAAAAGCTTGCCGGCTGCCAGCAGAAGATAGATAAAGAGGCTTAACAACACCCCAGCCTCCGCCCGTTGTTTCCGTTCCACTCCATTCACCAACCTAGCGTTCTCGTTCTTGCACGTATCAGTGTACCAGCTTGATAGCGGTTGGGTCTATAGCAACAAAATTGCTTTTTTTCATGAGTATAGGGACAAGCCAATTTTTTTGCTCAAAGACAAAAAACGGCTCTCTGGCATATGATAAACCAACTGAGTGAAAAAGGAGAGAATGCCATGATGACGTATTTGGACTGGTTGGCGGACATGGGGATTGACGGCGCCCACCCCGGCGGTTTTGAGTTGACAAAACAAATCTTACGTAAACTTAATATTGACCGCTCAACCGCCGTGCTTGACGTCGGCTGCGGCACAGGGCAGACAGCGGCGTATATCGCTAGACAGTACGGCGCGGACGTGACGGCCATCGATCTCCATCCCAAAATGATCGCCAAGGCGAAGCAGCGTTTCGGTGCCATGGCGGTTCCGGTTCGCCTGCACCAGGCTTCGGTCGAATCGCTGCCGTTTCCCGCCGGCACGTTTGATCTTGTCCTTTCCGAATCGGTGCTCGCCTTTGTTTCAGTGCCTGCTGCCCTTGATGAAATCTGCCGCGTGCTGAAGAAAGGGGGCACATTCATCGGCATCGAAGCATGCCATAAGCGGCTCACCGCCGCCGAGCAGCAGCGGATCGCCGCGTTCTACGGCTTCAAGCGGCTGATGACGCCCGGCGAATGGAAAAAAACGCTTGAACAAAACGGATTCCGCTGCCGCCATTTCTTTTACAAAACGGCGGCGGAGGCGGCGGGCGAAGGGGCGCCGGCCGTCATCGTCTTCCCGACGACGCCGGAGATGGCAAGCATGTGGCAGAAGCATCAGCAGCTGACAGCGCAATTTGCCGACCGGCTCGGGTACTGCGTGTTTTGGTGTGAGACATAGGGGCTGCAACAAACGAACACGGGTGCTGACTCAAAAGCCCCTTTTTGATGAAATGGAACCGAAAGTATGTAAAAAAGAGACCACCTCTGAAACCCTTGGTTTTACCAGGTTTTTCGTGGTGGTCTGTTTTTCCATGCTGCCCTAGATAGAAGCATTGCCGCTCTTTTGGGCCAGCCCCGTCTTTACACTTTTTTTACCGCTTGAAAATATTCTTCCATTGTCATGCCGCGCTCTTTCATCACGGCGGCGGCCTTCCGCCCGACATAGCGAAGATGCCACGGCTCATACTTGTAGCCGGTCACCGCTTCCTTCCCTTTCGGATAGCGGATGATAAACCCGTATTCGTGCGCGTGGGCAGCGACCCACTGTCCTTCTTTTGTCGCCCCGAACGCCTCGGTCAGCTGGCAGCCGATCGACCGGCTGCTAATGTCGACTGCAAGCCCTGTCTGGTGTTCGCTTTGTCCCGGGTGGGCGACGGCCTGGACGGCGTTTTTCTCCCCTTTTTGCCGCACCTCCTCCGCAAAAATCGCCTTCTGCCGCTCATACGACCGGTAAGCGGACACCATGACAAGCTCGATGCCATCGCGGCGGGCGGCGGCAAACATTTCTTCGAGCGCGGCGGCCGCCTCGGCCCGCATACGCCGCTTTTCTGCATTCGGGTCGGCAAACGAAAACGGCACGCGCGGCACAACCAAATCGGCCGGCTTGTAACCGGACGGAAGCGACTGCTCTTTATTGACGAGCACCAAAATGTTGTCCGGATTCATAATGACCTTTTGGCCGTTTCGCACCTCGATGACGTTCCAATATTTCGCTTCAAGCTGCAAATCCGGGTCAACCGGCCGGTTGAGTTCCTCTCGTTTATGAACGCTGGGCGGCGCCGTATGTTCCGCCGGCTGCCCGGGCGAGCCGGCCGCGCCGCCGTCACCGCTTCCTCCCGTTTGGCAGCCAACGAGCAACAGGCACATAAGCGCCGCTGTTTGCCAACGCTGATTCATTCATCTTCCCCTTTTCTGTTTCCCGGGGCGCCCCGAACAGCCGCCGCATCATCAGCTGCTGCGAACCGCCGCTTCGAGCGCCACCTCGATCATTTCGTTAAACGTCGTTTGCCGTTCTTCGGCTGTCGTCTCCTCGCCGGTTAAAATATGGTCGCTGACCGTCAGCACCGACAGCGCCCGGCAGCCGAATTTGGCCGCCAACGTATAGAGCGCCGCCGTTTCCATCTCGACGGCCAATACGCCGTAGCGCGCCCACGTTTCCCAGTTTGGTTCGTCGTTGTAAAACATGTCGGCGGTAAAGACGTTGCCGACTTTGAGCGCCAATCCTTTTTCCATTCCAACGTCGTATGCCGTCCGCAGCAAGTGGAAATCCGCCGTCGGCGCATAATCGCGGCCGCGGAAAATGAGACGGTTCATGTTAGAATCGGTGGATGCGCCGATCGCCAAAATGACGTCACGCACGCGCACATCCGGTTGAATGGCGCCGCATGTTCCGACGCGGATGAGCGTCTTTACTCCATAGCTTTGGATCAATTCGTTGACATAAATCGAAATGGACGGCACTCCCATCCCCGTCCCTTGGACGGAGACGCGATGCCCTTTGTATGTCCCCGTAAATCCGAACATGCCGCGCACTTCATTGTAGCACACCGCCCCTTCCAAAAACGTCTCGGCAATGTATTTGGCGCGCAGCGGGTCGCCCGGCAGCAAAATGCGTTCGGCGATGTCCCCTTGTTTGGCTCCGATATGTACGCTCAAACTCGATTCCTCCTTATGACTTCGAACGGTTATGGTTCGGCCATGCCCTTGTTTATCATATCATATGTTTGCGGAAAATGGCAGTCTTGCTTCGAGTAGCTTGAGCGAAAGGCGGGCATACTATTCGTGCCCACACGGCGGGAAAGGAGGAAAGACGGTGAAAAAGAAACTTGAGCAGGCGGTGGAGTACGCCAACAAAACGAATCCATCCTCAAAAGCGAACAACCAGCCGTCAACGTCCAAAAAAGAAAAAACAAAATTTTAAGGGAGAGCTGCTCTCCCTTTTTAAGACGTTTTCGAACGATAATCGTCGCGATAGCGGCGCGCAAGATACCTTTCGTTGATATACAGCACCTTTTTGTCTTTGCTGCGCGTATATTTTTTCTCGCGTCCGCGCCGCCTGGCGAGCAGCCAGCAGGCGAACAAATAAAGCGGCAGCACAAGCTGCGTTGTTCCGGCAAATACATACCAAAATCCATCGATGTCGGCCAAATCACGCAAGTAGACGCCGATGCCGCTCAGCTGATAATAGGCAACCGCAACGATGGCCGCAATGATGACGATATTGGCCGCATGGAGAACAGGAACGTTTCTCCAGCGAAACAAAACGCGCTCCACCTGCTCTTTGAGCCAAAGCGACGCGGCGATCGAGACGACGCACAGCGCCAGCGCCAATGCGGCCATATTCCGTCCCCCTCCCAGTTCCCTTCAGTCTCCGCTCCGCCCGCCCGGCGCCGCCTGCAAACATTTTCCGTCGATGAACCGCCCTTTTGCCGCATACACTAACGACAACGACAGTTCAAGGAGGGAAAACGATGGGCAAAAAGCATCGCAACCGCATCAACGGGCAGAAAAAGAACAACCATATTCCAAAAGAGGCGTTGATCGCTGAAGACGCAGCGCACGCCAAGGAATACTCGGCCGCCGGCGGCCGGAAAAACGGCCCGGGCCATCACGACAATCCCGAATCGTAACAAAACCGGAGAAACCCTTGTGCCGCACAAGGGTTTCTATTTCGATCAGGGCTCCGACGGCTCGACTTCGTCCCACGCCAGTGTGACGACTTTCGTATAGTCTCCGCGCTCAATTTCCTCTTCCGTCGCCTTTTCGTTCAACACTTCATCATCGTCAATTCCCGGCGCTACCGTCGGCGTGTCGCGCCGTTGTCTTTGCTCTTCCATCTGATCCGCCCCCTTTCCTTTCTTATCCGTTCCCTAAACGGCCGGGCTTTATTCGATGTTATCGCTATTATACCATCCCCAATCGGTTGAAGGCGACTGTATTTTTGAATATTCCGTCAACAGACAAGCTGGCGTTCCACCCGTTTCCAGTCATCCGGGCAGAGGTGGTAGTACGTCTGTCCTTTCCGCCCTTCGTCGATCAAGACAATATCGCCGGTCCCCATAAACCGAGCTTGGCAGTTTTTCGGAATCAAATCAGCCACGTTAAACATTCGGTACAAAATCGACAGCGCCTCATGATGATCGGCGGCCGTCACGGTCAACCGGCATACTTGACGGTATCCTATCCTGAAAATACCCGAACTCCAAAATGTGTAAAATTGTAAAATTCAACATAGAGGTCTTTTCATCCTTCCGATGGTGACGAAATTTTTTTGTCATGGGAGTCTCACCCATTCTTTTGACGATCGGCGCGACTGGTTCACCGACGACACGATCATGCGGGCGCTCGAGACGCTTCCGCTTCCGGCCTCAGGCGAGGTGACCGACCGCTACGAGCGGCATTTGGCCATGATGAAAGCGGCCGCCATCGCGGCGGCCGAGTAATTGTAAAAACGACGACGGTTACTCGTCGTCGACATCAATCTCTTCGTCGATAATGCATTTTTCCAGCAAATAGTCAAACGTAATATCCGCGAGCTCTTCCAGTTCCTCCTGCGTCGGCACAAAGCCGCGGCGGATGAGCTGTTGGTAAAAAAATTCGGCGATCTCCTCCGTATCAATAATCACTTCAATCTCCTTCACTCCATCTCGCCCCCTTTGTAATGTTGTATGTCGCCGCCTTCCGTTTTATGTCAAAAATCATGTTGTACTACTTTTTCCGCTTCCTTCATACCATATGTACCAATAAAACAAAAAAATACGGAGGCGGAACAAAATGGACAAGCTGACGATTGCAGATAAAATAATGGAAACAATTGTTAACAGAATGGCTGCGTTCGTCCTCTTCGCCGGCATTCCCTACTTTCTCTTTGTTCTTTGTCAGTTCCTATTATGGTAGTTTACAATCGTTTGCAACCGTTGAACAACCGTTTCCATCATTCGTTTGTATTGGTCATCGCCGAACCATTCATACAGCGCTTTGTAGTCATTGTACATATCAAGCAGGTCGTCAACCGACGGCCCACTCTTTTCGCCGGCAGGCGGCAGCGCGATCGAGGCCTTCATCGGCGCGGCGATCACGATATCTTGCACGAGCGTGACGGACGTTTCGTCCCCATCGGCCAGCGGAATCATATCTTCGAGATGGACTTCAATTTCCCAGCCGTCCGTCAGCCGTTTCAATTCATAAATCGTCTCTTCCCATCCTTCCCCATAATAGCGGTAAATTTCTGTCCGCACTCCAACGACTTTGAACAATTGGCCGCCATAATCGCGGACGCGGACAATTTCGCCAAGGAAAAACGGCAGCTCAATTTCAATTTCTTCGGCAATCCACAAATCGCCGGTAAATTCAGACAACAACACGAGCGTCTGCTCAGCAAACAGGCTATGGCCATGGTTGATTTCGTACAAAAACGTGCCGTCTACTTGCTGAATATCGGTGACGGTTCCGACTGTTCCGTACAATGTATTGACAACGATATCGCCGACAGAAAATTTCGGGCGTTTCGGCGCGCTCATTGGCATCTCCCACCCTTGTTGAACAAATGGTTAGTATAGTATATGCATGCATACAAGGGTGGACACCTTTGCCAGCGCGGAAAAACGATTGAAATCGCTGTCAATATTCGGAGCAAAACCCTCTTCCATGTTATGCTTCGTGTAAAAACTGCTCCCATAGTTCATCAAAGAGAACCATGCTTTCCAAATAATCGCCATGCACCTCCAAATACCCGCTGAGCTCCTCGTAGTCGGCCGATCCTTTTGGAAAGCTGTGGTCATCGTACGCCCCGTTCGCAAACCGGACGATTGGATCTTCTTCACACCCGTGGCGGAAGCGCAATAAGTAACGATAAAACGATCTTGCCATGTTTCCCCATCCCCTTCCTTTCTCTTTGTTGCTATTATAATGAGCTTTTTTCTGTTTGTGAAGCTTTTTTGCCGCTTGTATTGCCATCGTACGCGCCACGTTCGCGTTTCATGCCAACCATCGGGCCGCTGTTTCCATAAAATCCCCGTCCTTCTAGAAGCCGTTTCCAATGACCGATCCCGGACTAGCCATATGAAAAAGGGCTGACCCAAAAGAGCGGTAATGCTCCTATCTGGGGCGACATAAAAATAGACCACCATGAAAAACCCGGTAAAACCGAGGATTTCAGAGGTGGTCTCTTTCACATACTTCGGTTACATTCCATCAAAAAGGGACTTTTGAGTCAGCCCCGTCAACCGTTACACCACCCCGGCGGGCGGTGCTGGGGCAAATTCAATTTCAAATCCTAGATCTTCAAGCATTTGATAATCGGCCGCCTTTTCCTGCCCGGCCGTCGTCAAATAGTCGCCGACAAAAATCGAGTTGGCGGCATACAGCCCGAGCGGCTGAAGGGAGCGCAAGTTCACTTCGCGTCCGCCGGCGATGCGGATTTCTTTCGTTGGATTCATATACCGGAACAGCGCCAACACTTTCAAGCAATAGCGCGGGTTTAGCTCGTTCGTGCCGGCCAGCGGCGTTCCGTCGATCGCGTGCAAAAAGTTGACCGGAATGGAATCCGCGTCGAGCGCCCGCAGGCTGCGCGCCATCTCAACGACATCCCGCTTTGTTTCCTTCATGCCGACAATGACGCCGGAACACGGCGAAAGACCCGCCTCTTTCACCGTTTCCACCGTCCGCACCCGATCGTCGTATGTATGGGACGTCGTAATGTTCGGGTGGTGCTGTTTTGACGTGTTAATATTATGGTTATAGCGGTCCACGCCCGCCTCCTTCAGCCGCGCCGCCTGCTCCGGCTTTAAAATCCCCAGGCAGGCGCACACTTTCAGCCCGAACCGCTCTTTAATTTCCTTGACCGCGGACACAACGGTGTCGATCTCCTTATCGCTCGGCCCGCGGCCGCTCGCCACAATGCAATACGTTCCGATGCGCAGCCGGTGCGCTTCTTCCGCTCCGCGGAGCAGCGTCTCCTTATCAACCATTTTGTACGTTTTCACGGGCGCCGTCGCTACGGCCGACTGGGAACAGTAGCCGCAATTTTCCGGACAGAGACCGGACTTAGCGTTAATGATCATATTCAGTTTTACCTTGTTGCCGTAGTACGCCGAGCGGATGCGGTACGCCCCTTGCAAAAGAAGGAGCAGCTCCTCGTCCGGACAATCCAATATCGCCAGCGCTTCCTCGTCGGTCAGTTCATGGCCGTCGAGCACTTGTTCAGCCAAATGAAGCCAATTTGCCATCGTTCCTCTCCCCTTTCCACATCATTACATTTATCGTAACGAATCGGGCGATTGATTGTCAACCTAAATTTATTTTAAGTTTACTTTTCGGGCGAACGCCCGCTGATGAACCATCCGATGCAAAACAAGGCAAGCTTCCGTTTCGGACAGCCTGCCTTGCCGCCTTCAGCTTAGCGCGTCAATTTTTCGACGATGTCGCGGGCGATCCAGACGCCGCAAGCGCTCGCTTGGGCGAGGCCGCGCGTAATGCCGGCGCCGTCGCCGCCAACGTACAGCCCAGCAATTTCTGTTTCAAACCGGTCGTTTAGCTTCGGGCGCGCCGAATAAAACTTCGCCTCGACGCCATAAAAGAGCGTATGTTCCGACGCCAGCCCCGGGGTGACGTGATTGAGCGCTTCCGTCATCTCAATCAAGCTTTTCATCGTGTTGTACGGCAACACAAGGCCTAAATCGCCCGGCACCGCCTCTTTTAGCGTTGGTTCAATAAATCCTTCTTTAATCCGCTTTTCCGTCGACTGCCGTCCTTTTAAAAGCGTTGTCGGCAAAAAGAAAAACTGGTATGGTAGGAAAGGAGCAGCTTCCCGCTTGTTTCCGTCGATCGAAGTGGGGAGCTCCGCGCCAAAGAGAATGAAGGAAAGGGGAGCAAACGGATGCGCTTTTTGGCCAAAAATTTCCTAAACGGCATGTTGACGATCGTGCCGATTTTCGTAGCGGTCTATGTGTGCTACAAAGTATTCACCGTTTTGGACGGATTGCTCGGTCAATACGTCCGCCCACACCTGGACGGCCGCTACGTCCCCGGCCTTGGTTTGCTCGCAACGGTTGCGCTCATCACGGTCTTCGGCTGGCTGTCGACGCAATACGTGAGCGGCCGCCTCATTCGACTGATCGACCGGTTGCTTGAAAGCATTCCCTTCCTGAAAACCGTTTATTCGGTCGCCAAAGATACGATCGCCTCTTTGATCGGGGAAAAACGGTCGTTTTCCAAAGTCGTGCTCGTCACGCTGCCGGAAAGCGGCTGGAAATGCCTCGGCTTCATTACAATGGATGACGTCGGCGCCTGGCACGATCCGCTGGCCGATTATGTGGCCGTCTATGTTCCGCAGACGTTTCAAGTTGCGGGGCTGACGCTCCTCGTTCCAAAAGAACAAGTTGAAGTCATCGACATGGCGCCGGAAGAGGCGATGAAGTTTATCCTCTCCGGCGGAGTGGCGGCAAGAACGCAAAAACGGCTGCCCGAACAATAGGGCAGCCGTTGTTCCGCCGGCCGTCAAAAGTATCGCTTTTTCCAAAAGATGTACGCCGTCGCCGCTGACAGTGAACCGGCGAGCGCCATCGCGATCAAAAAGGCGTACGGAGAGTGTTGGTACGGAATCGGTACGTTCATGCCGTAGAAACTCGCCACCATCGTCGGCAGCGAAATGACGATCGTAATGGCGGTCAAAAACTTCATCACAATGTTTAAGTTGTTCGAGATGACCGAAGCGAACGCATCCATCATGCCGCTTAAAATGCTGCTGTATACTTCGGCCATTTCAATCGCCTGCTTGTTTTCAATAATGACGTCTTGCAGCAAATCTTGGTCATCTTCGTACATGCGCAAATAGTTGAGGCGCATAAGCCGCTCCATGACGATGTTGTTCGCCTTGAGCGACGTCATAAAGTAGACTAAGCTTTTTTCCATGCTAAGGAGCGAAAACAGTTCTTTGTTTTTCATCGACTGGTGCAGCTCTTTTTCAATTTCGCTCGTCCGCCGGTTGATTTGCTTCAAGTAGCGCAAATAATACGTGGAAATCATGTACAGCATTTGCAACGCAAACCGCGTCTTCATAAACGTGTAAAAGTTTTTGATTTTGTTTTTTGAAAATTCCTCAAAAATCGGATTTTCTTGCAAACAGACGGTGATAAAGCATGTGTTCGTAATGATCATGCCGATCGGAATCGTTTCATAAATCGGGCCGTCCACTTCATCATGGGCGGCGATCGGAATGTCGACGATAATGAGCACATGGTTGTCTTCCTTTTCGACGCGCGACCGCTCCTCGTCGTCCAACGCATCTTTGATCGAATCGATCGGAATGTCCAAATGGTGGGCGATGTAGCGAATTTCGTCCTCGGTCGGAGCGACGAGATTGATCCAGCAGCCGTTTTCGATCCGGTCAATTTCGCGCATTTTGCCGCTCGCATCAGACAAATACATTTTCATCATCTGGCATCCTTCCTCCTTTTCATGCGAGAAAGGCGGCGCCTCTTCCTTTCCGTCCGGAGCTCGTTTTCGTATGATGAGCAGCGGGCGGAAAAAGGAACAGGCCGCGTTCCCCGCTATATTCCGGTTCCGGTTCGTTCGGGCTCGAACTACTCATATACGAAAACGCCACTCCTTTCAAAAAAGATGTCCCTCAAGTAATGATAACGCGGACCGGCCCGTTTGTATAGTAGTTGCCATGAAAAAAAGCAGCCTACTGGCTACTTTATTCACAAAACAGCGCGATGTTCAACCATCGCCCGTTCGATTCGGCTTTTTTATTCGCTCGATGGCGTCGTGTTGAAAAAATCAGGCGCTTGTTTGCCCGTTTGCTGGCTGTCCGAGCGGCGCGGATGCTTTTCATTGCTTTTCCCCATCAGTCCGTCGGATTCGTAGCTGAGCGGAAACGTCCGCTTTTTGCCCACCGCCCTCACCCCCTTCGCTTTTACTGTTTGCCGCCAGCCAGCGTTTTACTCCAACCGATGAAAACAAGGACACCGCCACTTTATGGAAAGCGTTTTATCCTAAAATTGTCAGCTAATGTTCACAGTGTGAGTAAAATATTTGTGGGTGACATTCCGGAATGATTCCCCGACGAGGGTTGCGAACTTTTGTTCGCGACGCTCGTCGGGGCCACCAAGCGAAGCGCGGTAGAAAAAAGCAAATGTCATGCAAAAAGGACTCTCTCCCTGCTATGATGGTGATGACCAACATCCATAAAACAGGAGGGAGAGAGTCCATGAAACATCTTACCACAGAATGGCCTTTATTAAAAGAGCTGGAGGAACAATTAGTCAGAACTCTTCAAAAGGTGTTCGCTGTCTTGTTGGCGGCCCTTTTGGAGGAGATTGATCAACAACTGGCGGAAGCGCGGGACAAGCGCCGGTATCAGCTGAAAGACAAACGGCCGACTACGATCCAAACGCTGTTTGGAGAAGTGACGTTTCGACGGAACTACTACTATGACCGGCAAACGGGGAACTATACCTTCTTGCTGGATGCCGAACTGGGCTTTGATGGAGCGCAGTCGATCAGCCCTTGCCTCGAGGAAACGGCGGTCGAGTTGGCCGTAGAGTGCTCTTCCTACCGCAAAGCGGCCCGTACGTTGGAGTCGATCGTGGGGTATGCGGTCCTAAGCCACGAGGCGATTCGCCAACTGGTGCTGGAGGCCCCTGTCTCGCTGCACCGCCCTGTTTCCCAACGGCACGGCCGAGTGCTATTTGTGGAGGCGGATGGGCTGTTCATTTCCCGCCAGGGGAAAGGGAAACGGGCGAAAGAAGAGAAAATCCTGGCGGTTCACGAGGGATGGAAACGAAACGGTTCGCAGCTCGAGCTCGTGAACCGGCGCCACTACCTCCATGAAGGGGCGGGAGACGTGTGGGAACGGTTTGAAGAGTGGCTGATGAACGAATATGCCTATGATCCGTGCCGGGACCTTTTGATCATCAACGGCGACGCGGCGTCGTGGATCACGGCCTGCCGGGAGTATTTTGGGAAGCGGGCGTGCTTTCAGCTGGATCGATTTCATGTGGCGCGGGAGCTGCGTCAGTGTCTGTCCGGCCATCCGCGTTGGCGGGAGGTGCGGAGGAAGCTGGCGAAACAAGACGAAGAAGGACTTTTGGTCGAGCTGAACAGCGCGGTCGGCACGTTGGGGGACGAAGGCAAAGAACAACAGCTGGCCGCCTTGATTCGCCGGATCGAGTCGATGCCGGGATGCATCCGGGACTATCGGGAGTGGCTGTCGGAGCAAGGGGTGGAGACGACCGGCATGCGTCCGATGGGCCACGCCGAGAGCGTGATGAGCCGGTTTGCGCATCGGGTGAAATCCCGCCGCAGCTGGAAAGACCAAGGGCTTCGGGCGTTTCTGAGGGCGATGGCGGCCCGAATCGACGGGATTTGGCGGAGAAATGGGCAGTTGGTGGAGGAAGAAGAGACCCGAACGGCGGCCTCGGCCTCAACAAAGTCCAAGCGGGTTGAACAGGCCAAACGGAAGGCCGGACGGTTATGGGCAGATGTGGTGCGTCAGAATCTACCGTGTCTGCAGCGGTCATCCGGGACGCCGATCCATCAAGCGTTGTCGGCGCTCCGGGATGGTGGTTGGGTGTAAAAAAATGGAATACAATATCATCACTTCAAGATGAGGGATGAGAGCCCGAAAGCGCTTACGATATCAATTCCTGAAAATGGTTCGCTAACTAGTGATTGACAACGCCCGTAGTGAACCGAAAAAATGTTCTCCACAAAGTCTTGACTGACTCATGTTCACACAATCGTTTTACAGGCGCCGTCCATTCACTTATAATAAACAAGTGAGGAGGGGAAGCCATGAATATCATGATTACAAAAAAAGCGTTTGATTGGTACAAGCAGGAGCTCGGGCTGAAGCCGGGCGATGCGATCCGCTTTTTTGTCCGCTACGGCGGGTACAGCACCGTGCAAAAAGGGTTTTCGCTTGGCATGACGAAAGACGAGCCGGCAGGAGAGCCAGCGGCGCAGACAACGGTTGACGGCGTGACGTTTTTTGTCGAAGACAGCGACCAATGGTATTTTGACGGCCGCGATTTGACGGTTGATTTGGACGAAAAAAGCGGCGAACCGGTGTTTTTGCTCCATTAACCAGCGAAAAAAGCTAGCCGTGACGCTAGCTTTTTCGAATAATGGCGATCGTGCAGCGGGAGATGCAGACGAGCTCCCCTTGTTCGTCCGTAATGCGCACATTCCAAACCATCGTCGTCCGGCCGCGGTGCAACACCGTCCCTGTCGCCGTCACCGTCCCACGGCGAACGACGCGGACGTGATTGGCGTTGATTTCCAATCCAACGACGTTTTCCGTGTTGGGGTCCACAAGCGCGTACGCGCCGATGCTGGCGACCGTCTCGGCCAAGGCAACCGATGCTCCGCCGTGCAACAGCCCGGCCGGCTGATGCGTGCGATGGTCGACCGGCATCGTCGCCACGACACGCCCTTCGCCAAGCTCGATGATATCGATGCCGAGCGTCTCGATTAACGTATGTTTTGTCATTTCTTTTACAACAGCCAAATCGATCATGACTCCTTCTTCCCCCGTTTCGTGAATCGTTCCAGCTCATGAAGCCGGCCTTCTTGCCGCAAAATGCGCACCTGCGTCTCCCCAAGCAAATCGAAATGCGGAAACTCGTTGCGCCGGTCGATCCACTCTTCCTTCAGCCCGTATTGCCTCCCCCAGGCGGCAAGTTTTTCGACATCGGCGCAGCCGACTTTCGTCACCGTCGTGCAGTGCGGAAACCGTTCATCATGCCAATAATGGGTCAAAAAGGCGATTTCGCCGCGCTTCACTTTTTCTTTCCATGCCGCGAGCTCGTGGCGGCGAATGCCAAACGCCATCGCACCGCTCCCCTTTATCGTTTCGCCCGCTCATACGCTTCATGCCACTCGGGAAAATATTTGCGGATGACGATCGGCCGAAACGTATCGCGCTTGACGCAAACGTGCTGCGATTTGCCGGTCACGGCCACCTCGCCGTCCGGGGCGAGAATCTCGTAGCCGTATGTGACGCGGATGCCGTCGTAAGCGTCAATCCATGTGCGGACGGTCGCCGTTTCCCCATAACGAAGCGGCTTTTTGTACGACACTTGCAAATCGACAACAGGCGAAATGATGCCTTCTTTCTCCATGTCGGCATAATGAAAGCCAAGCTGTTTGATCAATTCCGTACGCCCGACTTCCATCCAAACTAAATAGTTCGCGTGGTAGACGATGCCCATTTGGTCTGTTTCCGCATAACGCACTTCAATTTGTTTTTCTGCCACTTTCATGTTCGTTCTCCCTCCATTTTTTGCCGGGCTTCTCCTTTATGTTACCATTTGTCCGTCCGGCCGCTCAAGCGGCAACCCAAAAAACAAAGCCGCCCGCATCGGGGCAGCTTTGTCATAATTGGTAGCCGTGCTCCCGTGCAGCGGCTTCGTCTTTAATTTCCGCGCGCATGGCCGCGATCGCTTCTTCGCGGCGGCGGTTTTTCTCGCGAATTTTCTCCCGCTCTTCCGAGGAAGCAAACTGCATCGTTTCTTCGGCTTTTTCAATATTTTCAATGGTGTTTTGCACCATCTCTTGCAGCTTCTCAACATTGTCGCTGCGGTCATCCGGTTTCGGACGCGGCATATAGGCTTCCTCCTTTACGAGATTTTCCAGCTACTCACCCTTCGTTTGGATGACTTGAGCATGCTGGCCGGATTGATCTTGCATTTGTTTGCCTTTGTTTCCTCCAGCGGCGCGAGGCTGTGTTCCGATATGGTTGGGAACAAAATGTTTGCGGCTTCCTTTCGGATTGCTCATTGTCTTCGCCTCCTCGCCATCTAGTCTGTCCGCCCGGAGGACCGCTATGCATGGGTCATTCTGCTTTCTTGAGCATCCGCTCTTCCAGCTTTTTCTCGATTTTCTCGAGCGCTTCCCGGTCGCTCAACAATTGCCGTTTGTTCTCGCTGATCAGTTCTTGGAGAGTCATTTTGCGGGATCGTCTCATCGCTATCAACCTCCCCTCATTTATATTGTAATCTTATTCATGCCCAAAAAAGATAAAAATTATGACAACTTTTCAAAAAATAATGAACCATAAAAAAAAGCGCCTTCCGTCAAAACTGTTCGGTCAACGAAAGAGCGCTGTCTTCTTTTCGAGTTGCGCGGCGGTCACCGGGCCGATGATTTTTTGCCGGATGACGCCGTTTGGGTCGATGATATACGTCGTCGGAATCGTCTGGATTCGGTATCGGTGAAGCGCCTCGCCGCGCACATCCAAGGCGACGGGCAACGTCAGTTTTTTGTCTTTCGCAAATCGCTCCGCATTATCGAGCGTATCTTGCGTCGTCAAATGGACGGCAAGCAACATGACTTCGCGGCCGTGCTGCTTGTAAAACGCCTCAAGCTCCGGCATTTCCTTTTTGCACGGCGGACACCACGACGTCCAAAAGTTGAGGACAACCGCTTTGCCGCGCAAATCAGACAGCCGGACGGCTTTGCCGCCAAGCGTCGGCAGCGTCAAATCAGGGGCCGTCTGACCGATGCCCGGGCCGCTTTCTATTTCGTCTGTTTCCTGTTCGTTCCCGGCAGCCATCGCATTCCAAAGACCATAGCCGGCAACGGCCAAAAACAATAGGACGACAAACCATTTCCGCACGCATTTCCCTCCCTGCCGGCCGGCGCCCTTTCTTCCATCCAGCGCCCTCCGCCGCTCTGCCCATCATTATAGCACATACGTTTGTGTTTGCCAACGTTGACGTCTAAGGACGAAAAAACGAGGGACGAGCCCTCGTCATTAACGGATGTTTTTATGGTCGTTTTTCAGTTTCTCGGCTTCCACCTCGGCGTACGAAGCAAACTCGCTCGTCCATTCATTGAAGCCGTTTTTCTTTTTGGCGTTGTTGTTTCGTTGGGCATTGGCATTGCCAAGTTTTGTCCGGCCCATGCACTCGCCTCCTTTTTGTTTCAACGGTTCACACATAGTATGCGCTGCCGGAGAAAAACGATGCGCGAAACAATTTCGAAACTAGGCGTCCGAGGACGGGTGGTCCATTTCAACCGGATGATCGGGATAGGAAATCCAGTCGCTGAAGCTGCCGACGTACAGCCGAACGTTGTGATAACCAGCTTCGTGGAGCGCCAACACGTTCGGGCAGGCGGTGACGCCGGAACCACAGTAAACGATCAACGGCTGCCCACGGTCAAAATCGGCAAACCGAGCCGCCTGCTCGACAGCGCTTTTCCAGTAGCCTCCTTCCGTCACCCCGTCTTTCCAAAATCGGTGCACCGCCCCGGGAATGCGGCCGGCCCGGCGGTCGATCGGCTCCTCCAACCCGGCATACCGCTTCCACTCGCGGGAATCAATGAGCATCGCTGCACGGTCGCGAACGGCGGCTCGCACATCCTCGACCGTTGCGAGCCATGATCGGTCCGGACGCGGCTGAAACCGCCGCGGCGGCACAGCTGAAATGGCGCGCGTCACCGGATTTCCTTTTCGTTTCCATTCGCTGTAGTTGCCATCCAACACGTATGCGCGCGCATGGCCGAAATACCGGAGCAGCCACCAACAGCGCGCGGCCATGGCCCCGTTTTGGTCATCGTAGGCGATGACCATCGTCGTGTCGTCAATGCCGGCCCGGCTAAACACATCCGCCGCTTGGGCGGCTGATGGAAGCGGATGGCGGCCTCCGTGCTCTCCGACCGGGCCCGACAAGTCGCGCTCTAAGTCCATATACACCGCTCCGGGAATATGGTCTTCCCGGTAAAGAGACGCCCCTTTAGCCGGATCGCCAAGCCAAAACCGGCAATCAACAATGCGGATGGTTTCATCGGACAAATGCGCCAACAGCCATTCGTGGGAAACGAGAGACGCCATTGTTCCTCCCCCCTCTTTCGTTTTCATCAGCCCGGCCTGCTTACAGGCCGGCAGCCGGGAAGCCAATGCCAACGCTTTGGCTGTGTACGTTACTTCTCTTCAAGCCGGCGCACGTAGTCGCGCACCATCTCTGGCGTTACATAGCGGCGCGCCGGCACGAGGCCGCCGGCGGCCAGCTCGTTCATTTGTTTCGTCACTTCATTGATCGCCTCGACCGTAAACGGCTCACCGCGGCGGCACCGTTCAACCGCCTCATCGATGCGCCGCTCGCGCTCGAGCTCAAGGGCGGCAAACCGCTTTAAGATGGCGTGCTGTTTGTTGATATGGGCGGTGATGGCGTGATGTACTTCGCTCAATGGTCCTCGTCCTTTCCTGCTTCTTTTTCCATCAAACGCCGGACGTTCGGTTTTGGCGTCCAGCAGTTGAACCGATAGTTTGGCTTCGTCTTATAGCCGAGCCGGCGGCAATACGTGTACAGCCCGTCGGCTCGCTTTTCTATACGGTAGTAGATGCATGTAGCGCAAGCGTGAAACCGGTTCATCAACGCGCCTCCCCGACGCGGCCCGAAAGAAGGCCGCGAAGCGCCGCTTCGATGCGGGCGAGCGCCTCATGATCCGCCGCTTCGGCGAGCGCGGCAAGCAAGCCCTCCATATAGCTGTCGACTTGTTCCGCGAGAGCGGCCAAAAGTGCGGCGACGGCATCCTTGTATTGTTCTGCGTACGTCGCCACAAGCCGCTCTTTTTGCTCAGCCAAATAGGCGTCGATCGGCTCGACAAGCGCCGCCTCAATTTCCTCTTTCATCCGCCGCTTTTCGTCGCGCTCAAAAAACGATTTGGCGTTTTTATACAGCGAAAGCGCCTTGGTAAACCGCACCCGGTCTACATCCCCAAGGGCGTTGGCAAACTCCGGCGCCGAAAAGGCAAACGGCTCAGGCGGCGTGAGCGCGAGCGCATCATCGAAACGACGAAGCTCATGGAATAGGCGCGAGAACTGCTCGGCCAGCTGTTTGTGCAAAAACGACTCAACACGCAAGCTCGTCGCCCGCAACTCTTGGGCCAAATCAAAGCCAACCGATGCGAGCAACTCGTCGAGGCAACGCTCAAGCGCCCGCCGCGCCGGGCCTTGGTCGTCGCGGAGCACCGCCGGGTTGAACGCCTCCTTAAACACATCGTTGAGGCGGAAAAAGACGCGCTGCTTGACGTAATAGAGCAATTCGTCGACTTCCTGGCGAAGCGCCTGCCGGCCGTAGGCATCATCAATGCCAGCAAGCACGGCGTGCATCTTCGTTTTCACCGCCTCAAGCGCCTGCCGTTTCTCCGCTTTTTCCGCTTCGCTTTGCCCTGCGGCGCGCGCGAATTCCTCTGCCGCCCGCCGCGCCCGCTCAAGCTCGGCATATGCGCTCTCGACGGCGACTTCCGCCAGTTCTTCCGTTAAGAAGCGGAAGAAGTCGGTTTCAAAGGCAGACAAGCCGGAGTCCGCCAAGACGCCGCGCGGACCGGGCTCGGCCCCCGTTTTTTCCGCCAGCGCCAAGCGGCTTGAGAGCGCATAAAGGCGTGGGAAGCGGATGCCGAAGCGGGCGAGCTCTCCGTTCATATAGGAAATGACGGCCTCAAGCTCCTCTTTCGACTGGGCCAAATCAGCCGCATTGATGATGAAAAACATTTTATCAAGCGAAAACGCATCTTTGACGCGCCCGAGCTGCAGCAAAAACTCCCGGTCTGCCTTCGAGAACGCGTGGTTGTAATACGTGACAAACAGCAGCGCATCGGCATGCTTCACTTTATCGGCATTTTCGTTGTCGCCGGCTTGCTGAAGCCGGTCGTGCATATTTGTCATTTTCGCCAGCCACGGCCGCAATGGCGGCCGCTCGATCACAATATTCCCATGACCAAAACCCCTTTGTTTCCGTCAATGTCATTTACATTCATTTTACTGTATTTCGCCCCGTTTCCCAATAGGAAAACAAAAAAATCCCGCCGGTTCGTTCAGCGGGATGAATGTTTTTCCCCGGCCCGCAGCCGGCGAGCCATTGGCGTCAATGGAACCGTTTCACAGCCGGCTGTCTTTGTTTTACTTGCGCACTGCCGGAAACACACGCCCGTTCTCCCCGCAGCGGCGGCACGAAGCGCGGCCGCAGCCTCAGGAACAGCTGATGGATTTCTATGAAAGCGATCAATACGATTATGAAATTTTTTGTTCCTGCAACGGCAGTGCAGCCGATTTTCTCGCCTTGCCGAAATGGAAGACGGCATTTAAAAGGATGGCGGTGAGGCCGCCGGCGACGATGCCGCTGTCCGTCAAAATGCGCAGGCCCGCCGGAAGCTCAGCAAACAAGTTCGGCACCGCCGTCACCCCAAGCCCTATGCCGACCGAGCAAACAATGATCAGCAAGTTTTCTTGCATAGCCAAATCGGCTTACGGGCAACGACAAGCGGGATGCCAAGTTCATACGCGGCCATGATGGCCGGGCTGATGCCCGATGACTCAAGCGTCAACACTTTCGTCGGCCGCTCGCCGCAAAACCGGCCGGCAAACGCTTCGCCGATCCGCTTCATCAGCTGTGGGGCGACCTGATGGTTCAAAAAGCGATCGACTTTCAGCACCCCGCCGGCCAGCACCTCTCCTTCAGTGGCAATTTTTTCGAGCAATTCGCGCATGCCAATCCCCTCCAAAATAAAAAAGCTTAAAAAACACCGGCCTCACTCATTCCATGAGTCAGGCAATGTCTTTTAAGCCAAGGCAAAAGGAAGGCGCAAGACGGCCATGGCCGCCCCCCTTGACATTACCACTCATAGTCAGCCGATTTACGGTCGGCTGGTAGAGACTCGCAAGCCGTATTCTTGCGATTATATGAGTGAGTCAGCGTGATTCAGTTACTAGCAGTATACCACGGAAAGCGGCGGATGAGAAGCGGTTTTTTAATAAAAAAAAAAAAACGAACATTAAATAAAAAAATAATTAATCATTCGTTTTTACTCTCCTTTGCCGTCAGCTATCTTCGTTCCGATTCTGTCCGGGACAAAACCGTTGCCGCTGTCCCTCATCAGACGGATCCGCCGCCTTTTTCCTTCCCGCCCTTTTCCTACATTGTTCACCATCGTCACCATTTGTTCAAACTTCTTGTGTTGTTTTTGTGAGAAAAGTCACTGTTGCAGCCGTTTTGTACGGTTATGATAGTGTCAAAGCAGGGAAACTCACGCTTGGCGCACCTGCCTGTCAACGTTATGGGGGATGAATCCAAAACGCACGAGGAGGGATGAAAGGATGGCCAAACCAGAGCGGACAAAACCGACGGCAATGGACCGGCAAACAAAAAAGGAAAAAGAGCCGGCGCTCAGTGGCACGCTGTCGTCCGTGTTTTTGCTCGGCTTTTTCATCATTTTCGCCTGGGTCAGCGTCTACTTTTTATTTTTACACCGCCTGTAAGCGGCAAGGGAGGGACTTGAGATGCACATTCATAAGTATGAAAAAATTTGGCTGACGTTCGGCATCGGTTGTTTGATCGTCTTTTTGACGGTCGTCGGCGTGAGCGCTTTCGCCGCCGGACAGCAGCCGCCAAGCTGTCTGACGACAATCGATCCGGAAAAAGTGGACACTACCCCGCCGTTTGATCATCCGGGGCTTGTGAAAAAAGGGGATGACGAATACGAACTGAACATCGTCGTGGCCGCGTTTTCCTTTACGCCAAATGCCATTGAAATTCCAAAAGGAGCGAAAGTGACGATCAACGTCACCTCAAAAGATGTCATTCACGGGTTTGAAATTCCCGGAACGAACATCAATATGATGGTCGAACCCGGCTATGTCAACAGCTTGACAACGACGTTTGACAAACCGGGCGAGTATACGATTCTTTGCAATGAATATTGCGGCGCCGGCCACCATATGATGACGGCGCGCATTAAGGTGGTGGAGTGAGATGGTGAACTCGTTGGAAAAAGTCGATCGCCGCGACGCCAAACTGGCGCTGGCACATTTGTTTGTCGCCTTTACCGCCCTGGCGCTCGGGGGATTCGCCGGTTTGTTGCAAACACTCGTCCGTTCCGGCAAGTTTGAGCTGCCGGCTGGGATCAGCTATTACACGATTTTGACGACGCACGGCGTCTTGCTTGGGCTTGTGCTGACGACGTTTTTCATTATCGGCTTTCAGTTCGCTGCGGTCAGCCGCACGACCGGAGCGCTCTCGGACGGTTCGCGCCGGCTCGGCTGGATCGGTTTTTGGATGATGACGGCAGGGACGGCCTGCACAGCCTTTTTCATCCTAACCGGCCAAGCATCTGTCTTATATACGTTTTACGCGCCGCTTCAGGCGCACGCTGGCTTTTACATCGGCTTGGCGCTCGTCGTCGTCGGCAGCTGGGTGAGCGGGTTTGGAATGTTTGCCCATTACGCGCGCTGGCGGAAGGCGCACCGCGGTCAGGCGAGCCCACTGTTGGCGTTTATGTCTGTCACGAATATGGTATTATGGCTCATCTGCACGCTTGGCGTAGCCGCCACCGTCGTCTTTCAGCTCATTCCGTGGTCGCTTGGGCTCACGGATCGGGTGAACGTGCTCTTGAGCCGGACGCTGTTTTGGTATTTCGGGCATCCACTCGTCTACTTCTGGCTATTGCCGGCGTATATGGTTTGGTACGCTGTCATCCCGAAAGTGATCGGCGGCAAAATATTCTCCGATTCGCTCGCGCGGCTGGCGTTTATCTTGTTTTTACTGTTTTCGATTCCAGTCGGCTTTCACCATCAATTGCTGGAGCCAGGGATTTCGCCGTTTTGGAAGTACGTGCAAGTCGTCTTGACGTTTATGGTCATCATTCCGTCGCTCATGACAGCGTTTGCCATGTTTGCGACGTTTGAATCGTACGGCCGCTCGCAGGGGGCAACCGGCCTGTTCGGCTGGTGGCGGAAATTGCCGTGGGGCGACGCCCGCTTTTTCGCACCGTTTGTCGGGATGCTGTTTTTCATTCCGGCCGGCACGGGTGGAATCATCAATGCTTCGCACCAGCTCAACCAAGTCGTTCATAACACGATTTGGGTGACCGGCCACTTCCATTTGACCGTTGCCACGACGGTTGTGTTAACGTTTTTTGGCGCATCGTATTGGCTCATCCCGCATTTGACCGGCCGGGTGATGACGAAAGCGATGAACCGGCTTGCCATCATCCAAACGATCGTATGGGCGGTCGGGATGACATTTATGTCCGGCTCGATGCACTTTGCAGGCTTGCTCGGGGCGCCACGGCGCTCAGCGTTCTCCACATACGGCAACTCGCCGCAGGCGCTTGAATGGATTCCGTACCAAATCGCCCAGGCGGTCGGCGGCACCATTTTGTTCATCGGCATCATTTTGATTCTTGTCATCGTCATTAACCTAGCGTTTCTCGCTCCGAAAGGCGAAACCGAATTCCCGGTCGCCGAAGCGGCCGCCCCGCAGGAACGGGCGGCGTTGGCGCTCGAAAACTGGAAGCTGTGGATCGGCCTCGTTGTGGCGCTCATTGTCATCGCCTATACGGTGCCGCTCATTGACATCATTCAAAATGCTCCGCCGGGATCGAAAGGATACAAATTATGGTAAGCAAATCCCCCTCTTCCAAACCGGAGAGGGGGATTTGCTTTATAGACAATAAATCGCTTTATATTTTTCTTCTAAATAACGGATCAAGTGTTCGGCGTTGAGCGGCTCACCGGTGGCATCGCGCACAAGGTTGAGCGGCTTTTTCGTTTTTCCGAATCGATGAATGCGCTCGGTCAGCCATTCACGAATCGGCGCGATGTTCCCTTCTTCAAGCAACGCCGCCATGTCGAGTTCTTTTTCGAGCGCCTGTTTGAATTGCGCCGCGTACATATAGCCGAGCGCATACGACGGAAAATAGCCGAAGCTGCCGCCCGACCAATGGACGTCCTGCAACACGCCGACCGCATCGTTGTACGGGCGGATGCCAAGATATTGCTCATATTTCTCATTCCATACGTCCGGCAAGTCCGCCGCTTCGATATCGCCGGCAAACAGCTGCTTTTCGATTTCGTAGCGGATGATAATGTGAAGCGGATACGTCAGTTCATCGGCTTCAATCCGGATCAGCGACGGCTTCGCCTCATTGATCGCCCGGTAAAACGCATCCAGCGAAACGCCGGCAAACTGCGATGGCGCGTATTGCGAAAGACGTGAATAATGCCGCTTCCAAAATGAATAGTGGCGGCCAACCATATTTTCGAAAAACAGTGACTGCGACTCGTGAATGCCCATCGATGCCCCACCGCAAAGCGGCGTGCCGACAAGCGTTTCGGAAATATGTTGTTCATACAGGGCATGGCCGCACTCATGAATCGTCCCGAAGATGGCGGTGCGAAAATCGCGTTCGTCGTAGCGCGTCGTAATGCGCACATCGTTTGGGTTCAACCCGATCGCAAACGGATGAACCGTCTCATCAAGCCGCCCTTTGCCAAAGTCATAGCCGAGTTCCGGAAGCAGCTCCAAAAGAAACGCCCGTTGCCGTTCTTTCGGAAACGCAGCAAACAAAAACGACGTATCCGGCTTATTTGGGGCGGCGGCAACGGCTTGTACAAGCGGAACGATGCGTTCACGCAGCCGGCCGAACAGCTGATCGAGCAGCTCGACCGTCATGCCCGGCTCATATTGATCAAGCAGCGTGTTGTACGGATGCCCTTCATATCCCCAGTACTCGATAAAACGGCGCTGAAACTCGATGATTCGCTCCAAGTACGGGCGAAAACGGGAAAAATCAGCGGTTGCTTTCGCCTCTTCCCAGACGCTTTCCGCTTTGGAGCGAAGTACTACATACTCCTTGTATTCGGCAACGGGAATTTTTTTATTGCGCTCATATTCTTTTTTGCACTCATCGAGCGTGCGCTGCGTCACTTCACCAAGCTGTTCATACACCCCTTTGGCTGACAGTTTGGCGATAAACGCCGCCATCTCTTCGGATATCGACATTTGGAACGCTTCCGCCGACAGCATGCCGATCACTTCCGAGCGCTGTCCGACTCCTTTCTTCGGAGCCCCGGTCCGCAAATCCCAATACATGAGGCCGATCGCCTCATGGTATCCCATCATTTTTTTGACATATTCCAAAAATTGTTCTTCCATTCGCTTCATCGAGCCCCATCCTCCCACTGTTTTTGTTGGCCGTATCATCATTTCCATAACAAGTGGGCATTTTCCTGCTGACACATCGGGAAATATCCGCTTCGGCTGCAAAAAGAAAAAGGGAAGAACTTATTCTTCCCTCACCGCTGTCGGCAGCACCTCTTTGACCGCTTGGATGACTTGCGCATCGTCGCGGTCAGTGACAAAAATGGAGACGATGCCGCGATCATCGCGGGTGCGGATGAGCCGTCCGACTCCTTGACGGAGGCGGAGCAGCATGTACGGCACATCAACGCTCCAAAACGGATCGCGGTATGCCTTCCGTTTCGCCTGAAACACCGGATCGTTCGGCGGATACGGAAGCGACCAAATGATGACGTTTGACAATGACGGCCCCGGGATGTCAAGCCCTTCCCATAAATGTTCCGAACAAAGCACGGTCTCCTCATTGCGCTGAAACTCGGCGACCAAATCGCTGATTTCACGGTCTCCCTCAAACAAGAACGAAAACGGTTCATCGGCCGCTTCTTCTTTAAATTGGAGCAGCTCTTCGCGCGTCGGGAACAAGATGAGCGCCCGGCCGCCGGTTTCGCGCAATTTTTCGAGCGCATAGCGATATTTTTCCGCAAACAGCGTCTCGCCGGCGCGGAACGTCGGCATATAAATTGTCATTTGCTCATCGTAATCAAACGGCGATGGCACGCTGAACGACAAATAGTCATCAATGCCCAAGCTTTGGGCAATATAGGCAAACGATTTTCCGCTCGACAGCGTCGCCGATGAAAAGATAAACGGCATTCGTTTGCTGAACACTTTTTCGCGCAGCACTTCCTGCACGGTGCGCGGCATGACGACCAAAGTCGCCTCTTGGCGCGATGACTCAAGCCATGTGATCGCATCGGCGTTCGTCAAAAACAAGTCGAGCGAATATTGAATTTGATCCAAATATTCGTCCACGATGTTCAGCTGATAATGGTCGATCGTATACGTCTCGCTTTCAAACACAAGCTCATTGCCGATTTCAACGATTTGCCTGTGCAGCTGCTTCGCCCATTGCTGCAGGGCGGGCGACGGCAAAATTTCTTTCCGGTTCGATCCGGGAACGTCTTTCGCGCACGCTTTCAATTCCGCAAAAAAGCGCGCGCTCGTCTCCAACGTCTCCTCAATTAAATAAGCGAGCTGTTCACGGATGTCGTTTTCGAGCAGCCTTGTCAGCAGCATCTCAAGCGTCGTCTCTTTCATCCGGTACGTCAGCGCCTTTTGCGCGGCAAACTCAAGCAAATGCCCCTCATCGAACACGATGCAGCTCGCCTCCGGCAACAGCGGCAGCTGGCCTTCCCGCTTGCGCGCCTCATACGTCCAGACGTGTTCCATATAAAAATCGTGCGAACAGACGATCAAATCCGTCGCTTTTCGATAATAATCGCGCCAAAGCGTCTGGCCGCAGCGGTGCCGCTTTTCACATGTAAAACAATCCTGAAACGGGTCCCAGGCGATTTTTTTCCACTGCTCATCACTCAAATGGGCGTATTCCTTCCGGTCGCCATAGCGGTAAAACGACTGCATCGGTTTATTATCGTGGACGAATGCCGGAAGCTCATCAAAAATTCGCTCGTATAATTCGATATCCTCGTCATCATATGTCGTGACTTCTTCGAGCTTATTTAAACATAAATATTGATCCGGCGATTTGGCCAGCCGGACGTCGATATGCAGTCCAAGCACATCGGACAATTTGGCGATATCCCCTTCTTTTTTGACGAGCTGCTCGATCAATGTCTCATCCGCGCAGGCGATGATGGCCGGCTTGCCAGTGTAGCGGGCGTAACAAATCGCATACAGCAAATAGACGATCGTTTTTCCCGTGCCGACCCCGGCTTCGGCAAACATCACCTTTTTCTCGCGAAACGCGCGCTCGAGCTGGAACGCCATATAAATTTGCTCATCGCGCAGCTCAAACCCGGCCTCTGGCAAAATATCGTAAAAAACATCGCCGATCCATTGGCTGAGCTTGTCAAAGAAGTTTTCGTTTTTTTCTACTGTAAATGGATAACGATCATGGCTCATCGCCGCCACCCCTCCAAATTGGCATAAACTCCCCCGGCATCATCATGCATAAGCGCGCAACAAGTTTGTTGCGCGCTTATTCTCAATAACAAGACAATATTATGATGGATCGCCGCCGAGAAGTCAACTTCTAGCCTTCACGCGGCGGCCGCGGCCCCCAATATTGGTAGTAATGCGTTTCGATAAAGCCGTTAAACAGCTTGCGCCGTTTGGTTGCCGGTCGGCCGTAATGCGTTTCAAAGCCGCGGTGGGCGGTTAAGATATAGACCGACCACGTATCCAAAGAGGCGTAGGCGCGGCCGATAGCGCGATAGAGCGCTTCCACTTCCCGGCGTTCGCCAAGCCGCTCCCCATACGGCGGATTGCCGACAATCACTCCGTACCGCTTGTCCGTCCGAAACTGCTCCGCCCGCCCGACTCGAAACGACAATAAATCGGCAAGCCCTGCTTCCGCCGCGTTCGCCTTGGCGGTTTCCACCATGTGCGGATCGATGTCCATCCCGATAATATCCAAAGGCTGGTCATAGCGGGCCAGCGCTTCTGCTTCTTCGCGCGCGCGCTCCCACACTTGTTTCCCGATCCACGGCCATTGTTCGGAAACAAAGTCGCGGTTGAATCCAGGGGCAATGTTTTGGCCGATGAGCGCTGCCTCAATGGCGATCGTGCCCGAGCCGCAAAACGGGTCAACAAACGGGCGATCCGGCGTCCAGTTGGTCAGCAGCACCAAGGCGGCGGCGAGCGTCTCTCTGAGCGGCGCTTCCCCTTGGCGGAGACGATAGCCGCGCTTGTGCAGCCCGGCGCCGCTCGCATCGATCGTCAAGGTGGCGATGTCCTTATGGAGCGCCACTTCGATGCGGTAGAGCGCCCCTGTTTCAGGAAACCACGACAGCCGATAGCGCTCCTTTAGGCTTTCAACAACCGCTTTTTTGACGATGGCTTGGCAATCGGAGACGCTGAACAACGTTGATTTCACTGATTTTCCAATAACAGGGAACGAGGCGTCTTTCGGCAAATAATCAGCCCATGGCAGCGCCTTCGTCTGCTCAAACAACTCTTCAAACGTCGTCGCCCGAAACTCGCCGATTTTGAGCTTCACACGGTCGGCAGTGCGCAGCCAAAGATTGGCGCGGCAAATCGCAGCCGCATCACCTTCAAACATCACCTTGCCGTTTTCCACTTGGCATTCGTAGCCAAGCCGGCGCACTTCATCCGCCACAACCGCTTCGAGCCCCATCGCGGCCGTGGCAATGATTGAAAATCGCTCCATCCGCTTCCCCCTATTCTGGCAGGCAATATGTATTTCATCTCCAAGTATAACCATCCTGCAAAACAACCGATACAAGAAAAGCCCTCCTTCATGCAGGAGGGCTTTTCATGATGCCATCACCACGTTAATCATGCTCTATAAGCCATGTTCTGTACCTTCGTACTGCAAGCGGCTTTGCGCCTCGTACTCCGGCGGTAATCATCTATCTACAGGCTGCATGCGCCGCCTGTCCTTCCCTCCGTTCATTTCCTTCGGGAAGGTGCCCCTACCATCATTTGGGTTTCTCGCTCGTGGGGTTTACCGCGTTCCACCTCTAAGGTTTCCCTTAGAGCTCCGTCACTGTGGCACTTTCAGGGTAATCGAACCATATCCCGAGCCGGGACGTAGGTTCTTTCCCCGCCGTCAGCCCAGCCGAAGCCAGGCTGCCCTAGCTTATGGATTCGCTAGGCACGAACACTACGGGCATCTCAGCACCGTGCGAGCATGGACTTTCCTCTACGGCCGAAACCGGCCGCAGCGATTACCCGAGCATGATTAACGCTGCGAGCATTTTACAGTATAATCGATTTTTCACATAAGAGCAAGAGAAAAAAATTGGAATTTGTCTACATCGCCTACTCGTACAGCTTCCGGCCAAACACATGTTTCTCTAAATTGGACAGGCGCTGCAAAATATCGTAGTTTGTCGTCCCGGCCGATACCGACGGCCGCTTTTGCAGCTCCTCGACTTGCCGCTTCAGGCGGGCGTTTTCTTGTTGCAGCTCTTCAATTTCCTGCTGAAACGCTTCGTAATCTTTGATGATCATATCTAAAAACTGGTCCACTTCGTCTTGATTGTACCCCCGCATGCTCACCTTAAATTCCTTTTCTAAAATGTCTTTCGGCGTTAGTTTTACGCGATTGGCTGACATGGCTTTCACCTCAATCCGCTTTCAACTCTTTTCTTTATTTTTTCAGAAATCGGTCCGGTTGTCAATTGACGTTTTCTTTATTCCGGTCGCGAAACCGAATAAAAGGAAATGATTCCATCCATCCCCTCATACTTGAAAACGGATGTTCCAGCGCATGGTCCGGACACCGTTTGACAAAAAACAGAGGCCGGCGAGCGGCCCCTTCGTCCGTTTGTTTAATATCCAACCGGGAACGGCGGCATCGGCCCTGGGCAATACAGGTGCCGGTTGGCAGCCTGAGCGACGGCCGATTCCGTATGCGGGAAATAATGGTGATGTTCATACAATTGGTGATACACATGCATCGTATGCGACGGATGGATATGCGGCACAATCGTTGCTTGAAAATGATGTTGGACGCAGCATTGAGGCGGATGAACAATCGGCGCCGTTACATAAGGCGGGCAATGCATAGGCATCCTTCTCCTTTCATCTAGACTGTTGGTTTGCAATACTAGCCTATGATGAACGAACCGAACTCGTACTAGTGTAGATACCCATTTTGCACGGCGGCGCTGCCAAACCGAATCCGCTTCTTCAGCCCCGCCCACGCGGCGCCGGTCATCTCGGGCATCGTGAACCGTTAATAAACATAATGGAACACGACAAACGTCAAGCCGACGACAATAAAAAAGAGGTACAAAATTTTTTTGTACATGCTCCTCATCACATTCTTCTCCCTGCCCTCGTTTTCGTTCATTCCGACGCCATTGTACACGTTTTTTTATTTTTCTACAAGATTCGCAGCAAAAGAAGAGTAGGAATTTTTCTGTTTCTGTCACATTTTGCGCTTGCCGGGGAAATGGGCGTCTCATTTTCCCGGCCTGTTTTTCTTGCGCATAAGCCGCTCAAGCCGCTTGCGCCACTCCCGCTCCTCCCCGTCCGCCGCCTGCCGGCTCGCCCTGGCAAGCGACCGCCATGCCTCATACGCCGCCGCCGCATAAAGGTGCGCTTCATCAAGGTCACGGAAATAATGTTCGTACGCTTTCGCCAGCTCAAGGCCCGCTTTCATCTTCCAATAGACGCCACACTCCAATAAGTCGCGCCAAAGCGCCGCCGCCTCGTCATACCGTTTTTCCTTCCGATATAAAAGCGACAGTTGCCACTTCGCCATATGCGCTTCTTTCGCCTGCCCGGCGCCCGCCTGTTCATAGACGCCCCGCGCGGCCGCCGTCTCCCCGACCGTTTCCAACCAGCGGGCAGCGGCCAGCTGTTCGCCTGGATCGGTGAGTTGGTTTGCGTCAAGCAGCTGAATCGACAAATGAATGTATAACACGATGAGCGACAACACGTCTTGCTCATTATGGCGCAAAACGGGCATGATCCGGTCGGGATGGGGCATTTGCAAAAACGCTTGGTACATCATCGGCGCCAAAAAACCAGGCACATCATCGTTCCGTTTGACGCCAAGAATATGCCGCTCCACTTCAGCCAACCGCAGCGAATCGAGCCGGCCTTTCCATAATCGGCGGGCGGCATGGTACAAATCGAAATGACCGAACGCGGGCAGCTTCGGCACCATGTCACGGACAAGGGCATGGCGCGTTTTCAGCCGCGGCCAGTCGAACGCTTTTCCATTGTACGTAACAAGCGTCGTATAGTTGACATCGGATAAGAAACTTTGATACAGCGCCACTTCCGCTCCGGGATGCGGCAAAAAATGCTGGCGGACGATGACGCAATCACCGGCAAAGCGGGCATGGCCGAGCAAAAACATGACATTTCCCGCTCCGCTTGAAAGCCCCATCGTCTCCGTGTCAAAAAAGAACAAGTCGCCAACGGCAAACCCGCGGCACGAGAGCGGGTGGGAAAACGGCGCCTCCTGCCAGCGCCGGTGCACCTCATAAAACGCACCGAGCCGATAGCGGCCATGTTCGTGATCAAGCGGGTACACCGTCTCGCGGACAAGACAATAATCGCCGGCAAACGAATGCGGAACAACGCCGCATTGTCGCCACTGCTCAGCAAACGGCACGTCCGCCGCCCGGCATTCACCCGCTTCTGCTTCAAGTTCTCCGGCCGCAGCCTTCGGTTGATGCCGGGCGGCCAGCAGCTCTTTCCATTGCGACAGCTTTGGCTTCATCCGTCTCGCCCTTCCTTTCCGTCCAGTCTCGATGACCGGGAAGCTGCGCCGCAGGGCGCGGTTGGCGCTAAGCCGAGGAACCGCTCCGCACAGCGAGCTGTTCAGCTAAAAACTGCACCAATTCATGCTTGACCGGCATTCCTGCCGCATCAAGAGCACCGATGCACGATGGACAGCCATCCGCACACGGACAGCGCTCCACCCACTCTTTCACTTTCGCCAGCATTTGTTCATACCGCTCAAACAGCGCTTCCGATAAACCGATGCCGCCCGGATAGCGGTCATAAAGGAAAATGGTCGGCCGTCCGGAGTGCGGCGCCTTCAGCTGCGGCACAACATGAATATCCGAGCGGTCGCACATGACAAACATCGGCACTAGATGGCCAAGCACGTTGGCGATGCCCACCAGAATGTGCTCAAACAACGCCGGGGAAAACCGCGGCGGCACTTCCATCCATTCGAGCCATGCCGCCGACGTATGAAGCGTTTCTTCCGGCAGGCGGATCGGCCCCCATCCAATGTTTTCAAACGTCGACAGTTTCAGCTTTTTAAACATCGTCGCCATCGCCCGGACCGATACATCGCCGTACTTGACGGCCATCGCCCCTCGTTCGGCAGTACGGTCTTCAGACAGCACTTCAAGCTGCACGGCCAGATTGGCATCGGTGAAATATTCGACATCCACTTGACGGACGTACGCTTTTTTCTCCTCCCAATCAAGCTGCTCAACTTGGTATTGCGTCCCTTCGTGCAAATAGATCGCTTCTTCATGGAGCAGCGTCATCGCGCTGAAGCGATCCATCTCACCGATGACACGATGGCGGGCGGTGTCAGAAACATCGATAATGACGACATTTTCCTGCGCCGCAGAGCGCAAACTAATGTTTTGCGCCGGAAACGCTTCGCTCATCCAATGCCAGCGGCCGCTGCGCTCATAAAGCACCCCCTGCTCAGCCAAAAAATCGAGCACTTCTTCGACCTCGACTCCACCAAACGTCTCGCCGCGCCGAAACGGAAGCTCGTACGCGGCGCATTTAAGATGGTCGACTAAAATGAGCATATTATCCGGATTGATGCGGGCTGTTTCCGGCGAGCGGGCGAAGAAGTATTCCGGATGGGCGGCGATGTACTGGTCAAGCGGACTTGAACCGGCCACCATAATCACGAGCGAATCGCCATGGCGGCGGCCGGCGCGGCCGGCTTGCTGCCACGTGCTGGCAATCGTTCCTGGGTAACCGGCGAGAATGCACGCCTGCAGCTGGCCGATATCAACGCCAAGCTCGAGCGCGTTTGTGCTGACCACCCCGATAATGTCCCCGCTGCGCAGCCCCTTTTCAATCGCGCGCCGTTCGTTCGGCAAGTAGCCGCCGCGGTAGCCGCGGACCATCGTTTCCCCAATCCGCCCCTTCACCGCCGCCTGCAAATGGCTTAAGATAAGTTCGGCGCGGACGCGGCTGCGGGCGAACACAATCGTCGGAATGTGGTTGCGTAAAAGCTGCCGCGCCAGTTCGACCGCCGTTTTCGTCGCACTTTGACGGACGTTCATCGTCCGCTCGACGACCGGCGGATTGTAAAACACGATATGTTTCCGTCCGCGCGGCGCCCCGTTGTTGTCAATCAGCGCCACCGGTTCGCCAATCAGCCGCTCAGCCAACTCCTGCGGATTGGCGATCGTCGCCGAGGTGCAAATAAATGTCGGCCGGCTGCCGTAAAAGGCGCAAATCCGCTTTAGGCGGCGGATGACGTTCGCGACATGGCTGCCGAACACGCCGCGGTATGTATGCAGTTCGTCGATGACGACGTAGCGCAACTGTTCAAACAGCGACATCCATTTCGTATGGTGCGGCAAAATGGCGGTATGGAGCATGTCCGGGTTGGTGATGACAATATGACCGGCCTGGCGGATTTTTTGCCGCAGCGCCGGCGCCGTATCGCCGTCGTATGTATAGCTGTAAATCGGCGTTCCCATCTCGGCGATGATTTCATGTAATTCGTTTTTTTGATCTTGGGCGAGCGCCTTGGTCGGAAATAAGTAAAGAGCGCGGCTTTCCGGCGCCTCCGCGATCGCTTGCAGCACAGGCAAATTGTAGCAGAGCGTTTTGCCGGATGCCGTCGGCGTCACGGCGACGATGTTCCGCCCGCTTCGCACCGCCTCATACGCTGACGCCTGGTGCGTGTAAAGCGAGGCGATGCCGCGCGCTTCAAGCGCCGCGCGCAGCCGCGGATTCAATTCGGTCGGAAACGGAACTGTGTCGGCTTCTTTCGGCTCAATTTCATGCCAATGAACGACGTTCGGGTCCTGACGAAGCTGTTCGATCCACTCGGAAAGCGTCTGTTTGTTCACGTTGCCAATCACCTCGTTTCTATTTTACATGCATCATTGCCGTTTGCACTAGCAAAACGCGGCGAAAAGCGGGCGTCTTTCGGAAAGCGAAGCGCAACACGGCTCGGCTGCATGCCCTTCCGTCCGCCATGCCCAGCCGGCCGTTCGCGCCGCAAAACAAAACGCCCAGCCGTTACGGCTGGACGGAATGAATCGGCCGATGGCCGAGCCGGGCGGAGAGTTCTTTGCCGATTTGGCGCATGCGCGCAGCAAGCCTCATGATGCGGTCATCCGTCATGCGGATCGTCGGGCCGAAAACGCTGACGGCGGCGACAACGCTTCCTGTATAGTCGAAAATCGGCACCGCGACGCAGCGGATGCCATATTCATTTTCTTCCAGGTCAAGCGCATATCCGTTTTGCCGAATGGTGTCAAGCTCGCGGAAAAACGCCTCGCGGTCGGTGATCGTCCAATCGGTATGTCTGGGCAACCCTTTCCGGTCGATGATCTCGGCGGCGACAGCCGGCGCTTTGGCGGCGACAAACGTATTGCGGAGCGTGCCGATGCCGTCCACTTCACATTCAATGACTGTTCCCGGGCCAACCAGCTCAGCGCCGACCGGGCTTCCGGTTAAAATGACATCGCCCGGTTGCAACGTCATGACATGGGACAAATAGGAGATCATTTTGCTGATCGAAATGATCATGAGCTCTGTCGGGCTGTTTTGTTTTTCGACGCCGTTCACGCGCGCTTTCACCGACACCGACAGCGGGTCAAGCTCCGTTTCAATAACCGGGCCGAGCGGCTTGCTCGCATCAAACAACACAAGCGGGTGCAAATTGCCGTCTCCAGCATGGAAAATATTCACAATCAGAAGCCCGTATTTGCGGCTGATGTTGGCGATTTCGTTCAACACTTCCGGCAGCCGGCTGCGCGGAATGACGCCGTCTTGCACTAAATAATCCGGCGAAATCGCCCCCATGGCGCCAAAGCCGGTTTTCCGGTTCGCCCACCAGCGCGCCCGCTCTTCCTCTGACTGGGCGACTTTCACTTCGCGCACATGGTGGCGGCGGCAAATCGTTAAAATATCGTCGATTTGCTCGTCAATCCCGGCGAAAATGCCGTCCACTTCAATGAGCAACAGCGCGGCGATGTCTTTCGGATGGCCGACTGGAAACGCGGCCGCGCGGAGAGTGCTGCTCTTGGCCGGTTTGTTCATACGTCGGACACGACTCCAAGCACATGCCGCAGTGGACGCAATCAGCCCACTTGCTCGGGTCCGGCAAGTCGGGAAATCGGGAGTTGCCGAGGCTTGTGGTCGCACACGCCGGGCTGTCCGTCCGTTCGTTGATTATCGTGCTCATGATTAAATCCCCCCAATAAAGCACTGATCGTTGAGCGTTTTGTTTGGATCTTTTCGCTTAATGCCTTCGAGCAAGAAAAAGTACGATGGCTTTCCGCCCCAAACGTCAACGCGCTGGCGCAGCGAAAATGGTAAATGTTTCACGATCGCATAGCCGCCAAGGCGAACTGCTGCCTGACGCAGCTCCTCAATGGCCGCCAACACCCCTTCTTCGCTTCCGTGTACATACACCTGGCAAAGCCCATGGCCCAATCCACCGTGCGCCTCAAGACGGACGTGGCAGCGATCAACGATAAGAACGCTTTCCTGCAAGACGGCGAGCACATCCAAGTTGACGACGCCGATTTTCACCGCCGCTTCCACGCCGTTTTTCGCCAGCGCCAGGCGCGCGTTCGACGCCGCTGTATAAAACGCCTGCCAAAAGACGGAAGCCTCCTCAGCAGCTAAAACGGACATTTCCGCCATTTTCGGCCGCAGCCGTTCCACCCATTGTTCTTGGTAATGGACGGCGTTTTCCACATCTTCACACCCGATCACAAGCGTATAAACCGGCCGTCCCGTCAGCCGCTCGGAAAGCGTGCTCTTGCAAAAATGCGAAAATCTCGCGATACGGAAGCGCTCCCGTCCCCGGCTCATGCCGCCCGGGGGCATCGGCAAATTGCACATGGTCAATCAATGGTTCATAGGCCGCAAACGTCGCTGTCACATCGCGCCCAAGCCGCGCCATATGGTAGATGTCGTATTGCACTTTCACATTTGCCCTGCCAAGAGCGCGAATGATGGCCACGGCTTCATCAATATCCGTTAAAAAGTAGCCCGGCATATCGAACGGATTGATCGGTTCAATCGTCAGCGTCAAACCGTGGACGCCGAGCGCAGCGGCCGCCTCATCCAAGCGGCGCATGTATATTTCTTTCGCCCGTTCCCGCGGCAAATCGGCCGGAACCACTCCAGCCATGCAATGAAGACGCGGCGCGCCAAGCGCGAGCGCATAGCGCACCCCTTCCTCAAGCGCACGGCGGAAATCGTCATGACGGCCGGGAAGAATCGCCAGTCCGCGCTCCCCCTTTTCCCAATCGCCGGCCGGCAAGTTGATCGTAACGAGCGACAGCCCGTATTCCTCCAGTTCAGCGGCAACCGCCTCAGGCGCCGCAGCGTACGGAAACTGGCACTCAACGTGCGAAAACCTGTGCTGCTTCGCCTTGGCAAAACCGGGCAAGAAACGGCGCTTCCGTGAAAATCGTCGAAACATTGACGGCAAACTTCATCATGAGGCCCCTTTCTTCTCCATTTCTTTCTTTTATTCGCCCCACCATTTGCCGATTCCTGCCTCACCGCGTTTCACCTTTCATGCCGTAAAAAAATAGCCGCACCATTTCGACTTGCCGCTTTGATCTGTGCCATCGTCATAGAAAAAGGGCTGCTCCTTTTGGCAGCCCTTTTTGGCACTCAATCCTCATCGCTGGCGAAAAAACGCAAAATGTAGACAAACAAATTGATGAAATCAAGGTAAATATTGACGACAATCATCGGGATATCCGCTTCCGTAAAGCCGTAGCGGGCCAAACGGTTGATGTCGTAAATCGTAAAGCCAAGGAAAATCAAAATCCCCAAAGCAGCGATGCCCATTTGCCCGACGCTGGAAAATGGAATGAACCATTGGATGATCAGCAAGCCAAGAAGCGCAAACGCGCCAAGCATCAAAAACCCGCCGAGGAACGAAAAATCTTCTTTCGTTCTCGCCGCGTAAATGGCAACGCCGGAAAACGAGACGACGGCCAGCGCAAACGCTTTGAACACCGCCGCTGCACCGATGACGGACAAGTAATAGCCGATGAGCGGATAGAGCGTCGCCCCCGAGACAAACATAAACGCAAACATGAGCGGATAGCCGACCGCTTTTTTGCTGCGGGCGAAGATCATCACCAAAAGCAAAATGAGTTCCAAGCCATAGAGCGGCAAGTACATCCCGGCCGGCACCCATTGCCCGGCATACAGCCCTGCGGTCGCAACAGCCAGCGCCGCTAAAAAGGAAACCGCCAACTTCGCCACCGGGCTGTGCGGACGATAAACGGTCGAATGGTTCATGGCAACCCCCCTCCTTTTTCTTTCTAGTTTAGCATATATTTGTTTCTTGTCACAGCCCTTTCTTTTGGATTGACGCAGACGGCATGACCCATCGTTCAATCGATCGAAACCAGCGGGCGGCAAACCATTTTTTCAGCACCGGCGGAACGACAAGCAAAATAAAAAAAATGCGGAACATTTGATAACTTGTCACAACAGCAAGATCGGCATGCGCTTCCCGCGCCAAAATCCCCATTTGATCCATACCCCCCGGCGCCAAATCGATGAACGCTGTCAGCAACATCACCGGCAATTGCCGGCCCATCTCCCCAAGCGTTCCTGCCGTCATCGATGGAGGATTCGAAATGGTTCATGAAATCCGTCACTGTTTTTATCATTCCGACCATGACGCAGCGCTGCGCTCGTTCGATCTGCCAAAAGAACAGCAACGATTCACCGCACTCCCCGCTGAGGCGCTCAACGCATGCGCCAAGGAACCAGAAAGAAAGCCGATTGTCATCCTTCATCAAGAACGACCGGTCGGTTTTTTTGTTCTCCACACCGGCAAACGATCAAACAAAAGCATTCCTCTTTGTTTTGCAGAGAGGAATGCTTCACTTCCCAATGAAAGGCAAGAAATCCTCGCTTTTTTCGTCGATCGACGTCCGCTTAATCGGCGAATAAATCGGATGACAAATACCGCTCGCCGGAATCGGGCGCCATGCAAAGGACGCGTGCGCCTTTCGGGAGCTGTTTTGCCACTTTGATGGCGTAATAAGCGCTCGCCGCCGCTGAGGCGCCGACCAAAATGCCTTCCTTGGCCGCCAGTTGGCGCGCCATTTGCTGGGCATCCTCATCTTTGATCAAAAAAATGTCATCGTAAATCGAGCGGTTTAAAATTTTCGGGATAAACCCCGGACCCGTGCCGGGAATTTTGTGCGGCCCCGGCTTCCCGCCCGACAACACCGGCGAACCGTACGGTTCAACGACGTAAATGCGCAAATTTGGAATGCGCTTTTTCAGTTCCTCCCCTGTTCCCGTCACCGTCCCGCCGGTGCCGGCGGTGAGCACGAACGCATCGAGCCGCCCATCAAACGCCTCGTAAATTTCCACCGCCGTTGTATGGCGATGCGCATCCGGATTGGCCGAATTTTCAAACTGCATCGGAATGAAGCTGTCAGGGATTTCGCCAGCCAGCCGGTTCGCTTCATCAATTGCCCCTTGCATCCGCTTCTCCGCCGGCGTCAAATAAACTTCGGCTCCGTACGCCTTTAAAATTTTCACCCGCTCCACCGTCGCATTGTCGGGCATCGTGATGATGCAGCGATACCCGCGGGCGGCGCACACCATGGCCAACCCGATGCCGGTGTTGCCGGACGTCGGTTCGATGATCGTGCTTTTTCCAGGCGTAATTTTCCCTTCCGCCTCTGCCCGGCGGATCATTTCCCAAGCCGGCCGATCTTTGACGCTGCCGCCTGGGTTGAACGATTCGAGTTTTATATATACGTCCGCTCCCTCCCGATCCGGGAGACGGTTGAGCTTCACGATCGGCGTACCACCGATCAAATCTAAAATCGAGTCATACAATTTCACGATCGTCCCCAACCTTTTGCAAAATATTTGTTCGTCCCATTCATTATAAATGATTTTTCCGTTTTTGTTCAAACCACCCGCCTTTTTCGCGGAAGGAAACTAGTTTTCTCGGATATGCAGCCATTTTCCCTCTGTTCTAGTTCGATGTTCTCAATTATAATAAAAATAAACGACAGAAAGCGAGGTGGCTTTGTTGACATCTGCCGCACAGCAGCTTGTCACCCATTTGGAAACCCATTTGCCGGACTTCCTCGCCTATTGGCTGCAGCACATGAAAATTGCCGACGATGACAAATATATCGACTGTGTCGAACAAAACGGCTTGGCGGTGTTCACCTTGGTCAAAGAGGCGCTGCTGCAGTCGTGGCCCGGCGAGATGGTTGAACGGCTGGCGAACAAAATCGCCAAAGAACGGGAGGAGATGAACACCGGCATCGGCGCCCTTGTTTACAACGTAAACTTGGGACGGCGCCTGATCATCAACCATGCGTTGGCCGCACCGCTGTCCGTCGATGAGCTCGCCCCGCTCATTGACCATATGAACGAGTTGTTTGACCAGTTTTTGTTTCATGCGGTCACCAAATACAATGAGTTAAAAGAAAAGGAGCTGCATGAGAAAAATGCGCTCATTGCCAGATCGCATCAAGACCGGCTGACGCTGCTCGGACAAATGTCATCGAGTTTTATCCATGAGTTTCGCAATCCGCTTACGGCTATTATTGGTTTTATTCAATTATTGAAGTTTGAGCATCCGCATCTTCCTTATTTAGACATTATCGACCATGAGTTGCAGCAGCTGAAATTTCGCATTTCGCAATTTTTGCATGCCTCACGCAAAGAAATTGTTGAAAGCGAAAAGGAAACGTTTTCGCTTTGCCAGCTGTTGGAGGAAATTATCGAGTTTTTATACGCCTCGATCGTCGACAGCGATGTCGACCTTTCGGTGGCGATCGATGAATCCATACATATATTTGCCTATAAAGATCAGCTGCGCCATGTGCTGGTAAATATTTTGCTCAACTCGATCGAAGCGTTGAAAGAGAGGGAAAAACCGCGGCGGATCAACATCGCCGCCCGTTGCCAAGACGGAAGCATCATCATCGAAATCGCCAACAACGGTCCGTCCATTCCGGCCGACATTGTGGAAACGATTTTCGAGCCGTTTTTTACGACGAAAAAACTCGGAACCGGCATCGGGTTGTACATTTGCAAAAAAGTGATTGAAGACCATGGCGGAGATATCCGCTGTTCATCCGATGAAGACATGACGACGTTTTCCATCCGCCTGCCCGCATAACAAAGGGCGAAAATGGGCATGCTGGATGTAAAAAAGGATGATGTCGATGACACCGTCATGGAAACATTTGCTGGAACAGACGGCAGCCGCCATTCGCGAATGGCTTCAGCGGGAAAACCATTCGTTTGCCGAGCTGGCGGAGCTGATCCGCCATCATCCGGACACCGTCCGGTCCGAGCGCACTTGGCTCGGTTTGACGTACCGCTTTTACTCGCTGACACTGGCGGATGCGGCGCTGAGGATGGAAACAAAAGTCGCCCACAACGGGAACGAGCGCATTTTATCGTTGTCGCTTCACGCTCCGCGGACCAAAGCAGCCGTGTATCGTTCTTATGACGAAGAGAGCGACTTGTCCGATGTCGTCACCACCCCTCCGCTCGCGGAAAAAACCGCACCGTAACCGAACCGGTGCGGTTTTTTTAGCCTTTCATGCCCTGCAGCCATTCTTGGTAACATTCCGGACAAAGCGCTTCCTCGCGTTCTTCATCGTTCGCATGGAACGAGACGTAATGCACGTTGTCGTCGCACTCGCATTGGCAATAGAAACACGTTTCGTTCATCGATTGTCCCTCCTTGTCCGTTAGTGTGGACAATCCGAGGAACGTCATTGCAAGGAAAACATCCCCAAAAGCGATCAGCACGACGTGTGCGACAACAAATAGTCTAATGGCGAGCGACCCGCAGCTGAAATCGCTCATTCAACAAGACATGCAAAAAACAGAGCAGCACATCCGCGACTTGCAAAACTTATTATCGTAACGAACGGAGGAGGGACAACGATGCAGGCAACGATGACGCCGACCGGCGTATTCAATGATCAAATGATCGCCGCCGACTATCTCATTGGGGCGAAAAGCGCGATCAAAGCGTGCGCAATGGCCATTGCCGAAGCAACAACCCCGGAAGTGCGCAATACGCTGAAGCAACATGTGAACTACCCACCACCTACGCTTCGCTTGGAGGTGGGGGCTTCAAGCGACTTGTGCGTGTTCGCCGAACGGTAAGCCACACACAAGAACCCTTTACGCTTCCCTTCGTTCCGAAGGTGTCCGTTCTAGCCATATTCTATCCTATTCGTTGGCTAACGCCAACCGACATTCATCTCCCACTTTCACTGGTGCTGGCGCACCTTCACGTTTAGAAGTAGGAGACTTCTTTCGGAGGGAAGTTAAATGACGCGATTGCGTTTCACGAGCAAATTAGCCAATACATGATCAACAAAGGATACTATCATCCGACCAACGTCCAAGAGCAGCTGCGCGTCGATATGCAAACGGCGCAGCAAGTGTTGCAATCAGCCGGCCGCTGAACGCACAAATGGGATTCGCCTGCTGCAAGGGGAATCCCATTTTTCATGATTTGCCCTCCATTCGCCCATCCTAACAACAAGGAGGTGAACAGCGTGAAACGCCGATACCGAATATGGGCCGCGACCAGCGCGGTTGTTGCTCTACTCGTTGCCGCAGCCGCCTTGGGGCGGCCGGCTCTAGAAGAAAACGCCCCGGCTCCACCACGGCTGAAGCCGTTTGACGCCGAGGTCGCACCCACCCATCCAACCGTTGTCGCCTTAGA
Source organism: Geobacillus sp. FSL K6-0789 (assembly GCF_038593135.1). Taxonomy (NCBI): domain Bacteria; kingdom Bacillati; phylum Bacillota; class Bacilli; order Caryophanales; family Anoxybacillaceae; genus Geobacillus; species Geobacillus sp. FSL K6-0789. Next base: position 1,464,515 of record NZ_CP151966.1, on the reverse strand, counting down.
CAGCTTAAGCGCAGGCGAACAGCTGAAACAGCAGTTGAACAAGCACCCGCGCATTCGGGAAATCCTCCATAATCGCCGCGGTGACCGAAGCCATTATTTCGCCAATGAGATCGTCGTCCGCTTTCGGGCATTGCCATCGGAAAGCCGTCTTCAACAAATGGAGGCAGCCATCGCCGGCCAGCTCATCAAGCAGGTCGACCACGTGTTTGTATTCCGTTCGCGCGGGCAAACGTACGAAGAGATGCGCCGCTATTTCCGATCCCTTCCGATGGTTGATTATTGCGAACCGCACTACATTTACATGCAAAATGAGTGGAACAAGCCGGCGCTGATCCCGAACGATTCGTTTTACGCCCGCTACCAATGGAATTTGCCGGCCATTCATACCGAAGCCGGCTGGACGTTGTCGCGCGGCAAACAAACCGTGCCTGTCGCCATCATTGACAGCGGGGTCGATTTGACCCATCCCGATTTAATCCGCCGCCTTGGTCCCGGATACAACGTATTGGCCGACGACCGCTCTCCGAATGACGAAAATGGCCATGGCACCCATGTCGCTGGCATTATCGCCTCACAGCCGAACAACGACGAAGGAGTCGCCGGCATAACATGGTTCAACCCGATCATGGCCGTCAAAGCATTAAATGCGGACGGCTATGGAACGAGCATCGACGTGGCGAAAGGCATCCGCTGGGCGGTCGACCACGGGGCAAAGGTCATCAATTTAAGCCTTGGCAACTACCAACCATCCTCGGTGCTTGAAGAGGCGATCCGCTACGCCGACGCCCATGATGTCGTCCTTGTCGCCGCCTCCGGCAATGACAGCACATCACAGCCGAGCTTTCCGGCCGCGTATCCGGAAGTGATCAGCGTCGGGGCCGTCGACCCGGATCTATCCTACGCTTTGTATTCCAATTATGGCGAGTACATCGATGTGGTGGCGCCCGGGACGAACATTGCCAGCACATTTGCCGGCCATCAGTACGCCGCTCTTTCCGGCACATCCATGGCCGCTCCCCACGTCGCGGCGCTCGCCGCCTTGATTCGTTCCGTCAACCCGCAGCTTTCGAATGATGAAGTGCGCAGCATTATTTTAGAAAGCGCTGATGACTTAGGCGAGAGAGGAAAAGATCCGTATTATGGCTACGGACTTATCAACGTCTATCGTGCCCTCGAGCTGGCGAAACCGTGAACAAGCGCCCGCCTTCCATCTGGAACAGCCTGCATGCCGCCCGTTGCAACGGAATGACGCCATCTCAACGAAGCGTTGCAGGCTCGAACGCTCAAGTTCCATAACCGCCTCCCTTTCCGTCTTGATCATGACAGCGGACAGGCGGGGAATGGCCATGAAAAAACGGTGGGGACTGGATTACACCCCCATCGTTTTTTCGTGCGTCAATATCGTTGTCACCGCCCCGACAACCGTGACGACGACAAGCGAATGAACAAAGGGCACGGAGTCGATGATCAAGCTTCCAGCTGAAATGATGCACGCATCAATCACAAAAATAACGATCCCAACGTTCCAGTTCGTCAGCCGCGCGATAAACTGGGCGAGCAAGTCGGTGCCGCCCGTGCTTGTCTCCTCACGCAGCATCAACCCGATGCCTGCACCAACCAAGATTCCGCCGATCATGGCACTCCACAATGGATCGAGCGCCACCACGCCGCGCAACACCGACAATACGTCAATCATCCAAGAGGAAAACAAAAGACCGTGCAAACTGTTGTAAAAAAACGGGCGGTAGTAAAACCAAGCCGCCACGTAAAGCGGAACGCTTAAGACGATCATCATCAATCCGGCTTGCACGTTCCAGACATATTTGGCGATCAATCCGAGCCCGATCATTCCCCCATCAAGCAAATGGTGAGGAACTAAAAAGACGTTGATGCCAACGCCAATCAACAGGCTGCCGACGATCACCGCCGCCATTTTTTTGATCATCATGACTCCCCTCCGCCACCGGCTGATTGCAACGAACGAACGCACCTCCGTATATGTATATGGCGCTTGTCAGCAGAGCTTGTCTTTTTTTTTGCGGCGAGAGAACAATGGCCGACAAAGCAAAAAATAAGAGGCTAGGCTCTCGCCCAACCTCTTATTTTTGCGCTTTTGTCGCCTCGTCGTCGTCAATGATGCCCTTTGTCGCGTTTTTGAATTCACGCAGCGTTTTTCCAGCCGCTTGCCCTAACTCCGGCAACTTTTTCGGCCCGAAAATGAGCAATGCGAAAAAGACGATGAGCGCAATTTCTCCAAACCCGATGTTCATATTGCTCACTCCAATGTTCAAGCGTCATTTCTTTCGCTATTATATCATATTCGAACAAGGAGTGTCATCGGCTTTCCCTTGACAAAACAACGACAACTTGCCCGGCGCCTACAGCTCTTCAAGCAGGCGCACCGGTACGTCTTGCTCGCGTTCCGGCTCATCAGCAAAATAAATGCGCGCCATTCCCGCCCTTCATCGACGTGCTGAATGATCACCCGTTTTCCTTCATACGTCACCGGGACGATCTCTCCGGCCTCGGCGATCCGTTTCGCCCGCAGCAACTCCATTTCTTATTCGCCTCCTTTTGCACTGTCTTCCGCCTGCGCCCGCAAGCTTTTCCAAAACAATTCATCGTTGCAGACGATGGCGTTCAATTCCCCTTCGTCCCCTTTGGCGTTGATGATTTGCAATAACTGCGTCATATCGTCCGTTTCGCGGCGGTCGTTTTTCACCCAATCATCACCTTTCTTTGTCAAACTGTTGCATGGACAGCCGCTTTCCGGCAGCGGCATGTTTCTGCGGTTGACTCCCCCAAAAAAAAGAAGTATGATTCGAATTGATGTGTTAGAAAAGGAGGAAACACTGTGAAGGAGCGGGACTATTATTTTGACAACGCGAAGTGTGCGTTGATGCTCCTTGTCGTGTTTGGCCATTTTCTGCGCCCGTACATTGACGGCGTCTTATGGGTGCACAGCTTGTATACGTGGATTTTTTTCCATATGCCGGCGTTCATTTTCATTTCCGGCTATTTCGCCAAAAAGTTCTATGAACACGGCTACTTGCAAAAAATTACGAAAAAGCTGCTCATTCCGTACGTTCTGTTCCAGCTGCTGTACTCGGTCTACTACTTCTTCCTGTACGACAAACAGTCGTTGGAACTTGACTTGTTGACCCCGCATTGGAGCCTATGGTTTTTGCTCAGCCTGTTCAGCTGGAACGTGCTGCTGTTATGGTTCGGCCGGCTGCCGAAGCGGATCGCGCTGCCGATGGCGCTTCTTCTCGGCTTGGCCGGCGGGATGATGGAAGCGGAAAAATGGCTGAGCTTGTCAAGAACGCTCACGTTTTTCCCGTTCTTTTTGCTCGGGTTTTTCACGCCAAAGCCGGCGATCGAGCGCCTGTTTGCCGCACCGGTGCGCGTCGCTTCGCTGTTTGTGCTGACTGGCATGTTTGTGCTTATTCATTTCGGGTTTCCAGACTTGCCACAAGACTGGTTGTACGGCTCAAAGTCATACGATACGCTCGGCGTGTCGGAGCCGGCCGGCGCGGCGGGCCGCCTTGCCATTTATGGGGCGAGCCTGCTCATGATGTTTGGCTTTCTGTCGCTCATCCCGAGCCGGCGCTTCTCGTTTTCCGTGCTTGGGGCGCGCACGTTTTACATCTATATCTTGCACGGGTTTATTTTAAAATATTTGCACGAAACGCCGTTTACGGATTTTATTATGGATGTGCACGGCTATCCGCTTCTGCTCGCGCTGTCAGTCGCCGTTATGCTCGTTCTCGGCAGCCGGCCGGTCGTCCGGCTCGTGCGGCCGCTGCTTGAATGGCGGTGGCCGAGGTGGCGGCAGACGGCTTCATAAGACGCAAAAAGGGTGTCCTGCGAACAGGACACCCTTTTGTCTTGTCTGTTTGATGGTCACCGTTTCACACGGGCAGCCCGCACCGCCTCCAATAAACGAGAAGCGGCGGCTTTAGGCGACGGAGATGACGCGATGGCGCTGATGACCGACACCCCGTCCGCTCCGGCCTCCATCACCTCTCTTGCATTGTCAGCCGTAATGCCGCCGATGGCGACAATCGGAATCGTAATCCCCGCTTCGCGGAGGCGGCGAAGAATATCGGGGCCTTGCGCTTCGTTCGCATCATCCTTTGAGCGGGTTGGATAAATTGGGCCGACGCCGATGTAATCAGCCCCTGCCGCCATAGCCGCCATCGCTTCTTCGACGTTGTGGGCGGAAACGCCTAAAATTTTATCACCGATTTTCTCCCGCACGCGCCGCGCGTCTTCATCATCTTGGCCGACGTGGACACCGTCGGCATCGATGGCCATAGCCAGCTCGACGTCATCGTTGACGATAAACGGCACGCCATAAGTGCGGCAAAGACGCTGCAATCTCTGGGCGAGCGCCGCTTTGTCTTCCCCTTTGAAAGCGCCCGGTCCTTTTTCGCGAAATTGAAACAGCGTCACGCCGCCGTCAAGCGCTTCCTCGAGCACCTGCTCCGCCGGCTTCTCACTGTTTGGGGTTCCCATAATAAAGTACACCGCCAACCGCTCTTTCATTTCTTCGCTTGTGATGCGCGTCACCCGTCTCACTCCCCATATTGCCGATACGCCCAATGGTTCGTCGGCCCGTGGCCTTGGCCGATGCCGAGCGGATGGGCAATCGCCGATTGTACAAACGCCTTCGCCGTTGCCACAGCATCAGCGGGGTGGCGCCCTTTCGCCAGTTCAGCCGCAATCGCCGCAGCGAACGTACAACCGGTCCCGTGCGTATGGCGCGTGTCGATCCGCTTGCTTTTAAAATACGAAAATCCGTCTCCATTATACAGCAAATCGACCGTTTCCTCGCCGTCGTCATCATGGCCGCCTTTAATCACGACGTAGCGGGCGCCCATCCGGTGCAGACGGCGCGCCGCTTCGCGGCGGTCATCCATCGTGCGGATGGCCGTGCCGGTCAGCGCTTCCGCTTCCGGAATGTTCGGCGTAATGACAAGCGCCAGCGGCAACAGTTCTTCTTTCAGCGCCGCCACCGCCTCTTCTTGCAGCAACGGGGCGCCGCCTTTCGCGATCATCACCGGATCGACGACAAGCCGCTCCCAGCCGTGTTTTTTCACCTGTTCAGCCACGGTGCGGATGATATCGGCGCTAAAAAGCATGCCGGTTTTCACCGCATCGGCGCCTAAATCAGCGGCCACCGATTCGATCTGGGCGGCGACCGCCTCCGCCGACAGCGGAAAGACGCCTTGCACGCCGAGCGTATTTTGCGCCGTCACCGCTGTGATCGCTGACATGCCAAACACACCAAGCTCTTGAAACGTTTTGAGATCCGCTTGAATGCCGGCGCCGCCGCCGCTGTCCGAACCAGCAATCGTCAACGCTTTGAATACCATGTGGCGCCCCTCTCCTTTTACCGTTGTTCGACCTGTCCGTCACGCTTCACATCATCGGCGCTTGTGTGCGCCAACGCGTCTAGAAACAACGACTGAAAACGGCCCGGACTGCGCTCCCCAGCTTCTGCAGCCGCCCGCTCCGCCGCGACGCCATAATAGGCGAGCGCCGCCACCGCTGCCTTCACCATATCACGCTCAACAGCGGCAAACGCCCCAATCACCGACGTCAACAAACAGCCCGTCCCGGTCACTTTCGTCAACAGCGGGTGGCCGTTGTGAACCAAATACGTCGTGTTTCCGTCCGTGACGACATCGTCCTTTCCGGTGATGATCACAACGGTGCCAAGCTTGGCCGCCGCCCGCTTCGCCAAAGCCGCGGCATCGCCGCTTCCTTCCCCGGCGTCGACGCCTTTAATCGCCCACGTCTCGCCGATCATATTGGCGATTTCCGCCGCATTGCCGCGGACCGCTGCAAGCTTCACCTGTTCGGCGATGCGGCGCGCTGTCTCCGTTCGATAGCGCGTGGCCCCGGCTCCGACCGGGTCGAACACCACCGGCACACCGGCTTCGTTCGCCGCCCGGCCGGCGATCAACATCGCCTCTACTTCCTCAGCGTTCAGCGTCCCGATGTTCAATACGAGCGCGCCGGCAAGCTTCGCCATCTCTGCCACTTCCTCTTTCGCATACGCCATCACCGGCGAAGCGCCAAGCGCCAGCAATCCGTTCGCCGTAAAATTCGTCACGACGACATTCGTCATATTGTGGACGAGCGGATTGGCCTCTCTCACCCGCTCGCGCAGTTCCGCCCATTCACGCCAATCGGCCATCACTTACCCTCCCCTTTCTCGACAAACACCCTTTGCCAGCTGGCGAAAGACCGCCTTCTCTGCATCCCCCGCCAATCCGCCATATCATTCCCATCCATCAGTCTACTCTTTCTTTTTTAGAATTGCAAGACAAAGAAAAACGGCGCGCTTGTGCACGCCTGCCGTTTCCTTATGGCCGCAGCCGCTTCTCCGCTTCCGCCTCCTCGGACGAAGCCGATGGCGACAGCCGCTGCGGCAGTGGCCAGTTCCATAAATCCAAATCGACGATGTAGCGCGGCCGCCGTTTCGTTTCCTTATAAATTTTTCCAACGTATTCCCCGATCAGCCCAAGGGCGATGAGCTGCATCCCCCCTAGCAGCCAAATCGAGGTAATGAGCGACGTCCATCCCGTCTCGGTATGTCCAGCCCACTTTAAAAAGAGAAAATAGGCGCCGAAGATGAGGCTGACGACAAACGAGAGAAAGCCGATGAGCGAAATAAAGCGAATCGGGGTGACGCTAAACGATGTGACCCCGTCGAGCGCAAAAGCGATCATTTTTTTTAACGGGTATTTTGTTTTTCCGGCCAGCCGTTCTTTCCGGTCGTAATAGACGACCGCCGAGCGAAAACCTAGAAGCGGAACGATGCCGCGCAAAAACAAGTTCACTTCCCCGAACTGTTCGAGCGCCTCGACCGCGCGCCGGCTCATCAGACGGTAGTCGGCATGGTTATACACGAGATCAACGCCAAACATCTTCATTAACCGATAAAATCCTTGGGCGGTATGGCGTTTAAACCACGTATCCGTATCGCGACGCCGGCGCACGCCGCAAACGATGTCATACCCTTCGCGAAACTTTTGCACAAATTCGCGAATGGCCGACAAATCATCTTGCAAATCGGCATCGATCGAAATCAAGCAGTCGGCGTGTGTTTTTGCCGCAAACAGACCGGCCAGCAACGCGTTTTGATGCCCAGCGTTGCGCGCCAGTTTCAGCCCTTTCACTTCCGGATGGCACAAGCTCGCCTTGTAAATGATTTTCCATGTATCGTCATGGCTTCCGTCATCCACGAACAAGAGCGCACTTTTGGGCGAAATCATTTTTTCCTCAACAAGTTCGCCGCGCAGCGCCTGCAAGCGGCGGATCGTCTCTGGGAGCACCTCTTCTTCGTTGTAACACGGCTCGACGATGGCTACTACCGGTTCGGACATCTCACGTTCCCCCTTTCCATGCGGCCTTGTATAAGTAAATCGTCCAAGCAGATTCGTCCGAGCGAAACACACGCTCAAGATGCAACGCGTTGTCGCTTGCGTTTTCAATCGGCAACGCCGAGAAAATATAACGCCCGCCCATGGCGTAAAACGCTTTTGTGTTCAATTCAAGATGGCGGATCGTCCGCTTCGACGTTTTCTTGAACATATAATGTTTGCCGAGTTCGTCGACAAAAAGGTAGCAACGCCCGCCCCATTCGTCAAAATACTCGCGCAGCTTTTTGTTTTTTTCCAGCTCCTTGGCGATAATGCAGCGGAACCGGTGTTTGTATTCCAACGGGTAAAAGTTATTGTACGTATCAAGCGTGTAAAAACCGTTGTACTGGGCGATCGCCGGGTGGATGCCGATGCTGGCGACGCGATATGTATGGACGGGACGGCCGATATACTCGCGGATGGCGGCAAATTGCTTCTCAGCGTAAAATTCGCGAAATGACGGCTTGTTGCGGTAGACGATTTCCTCATTGTGCAAGACAAGCACCAACAGCTGCAAAGCGATCGCCGCCGCGCTGACCGCCCGCCACCGCCGTCCTTCCTGCCAAATAATTTTCAGCGCCATCGCAAACAAAACGTAAATGACCATCGGCCGCAAAAAATGATAGCGGGCGAAATTGAACTTATCGAGCAAATCAAACCGTTCCGTGAGCGGCAGCCATCCTTTGTAAAACCAAAATGCATACCATGTCGACAACGCGAAGTTCAATACGTGCAGCACAAGAAACGGCATTTCCTGCCGCCAGCGCTTCCGCTTCCACACGAAGTACAAGGCGATGAGCGTCACCGGCAAAATGACGAACCCGTGCACCGTCATCACATGAGTATGGCCGAGCACATAGTTTTTGAACGTCAGACGGATCACCCGCAAAGCGGCAGGCGGGCGTGGAAATATTCGTCTCGGCTTGTCGGTTCATCGGAAAACAAGAGCGAATGGACAAGCCGGTAGTCGACCGCCGAATAGAGCACCGTCATATAGACGATGGCCGCCAAAAATCGCCAATTCCAACCCTTGCCGCGGATGACATCAATGAGCCACCAAATCCCAAGCGCGCTTAGGAAAAAGAAAAAGCCAAGCACAAAGCTCGAGTAAAGCGGCAAGAGCGTCAACACCGCCCAATTCACCCATGAACGCTCCCCGCCCCGAATGTTTAAAAACGCCCAAAGCGCAAGCGGCATGCCGAGCGTGCTCAACATCCCCGACGGCCAAAACGGCGTCAGCGCGAACGTTAACGAAACGCCGATGCGGATCCATCCCCAGCGTCCGGCCGGCAGCACATGCTTTTTCAGCAAAAGATACATGCCGACAAACGCGAACACGCGGGTGATGGCTTGGCTGAGCCCATAGGCGTAAATGGACGGAAACAAAGCGTGAAGCCAGACGATGCCGCTGAACTCCGTCCCGAACGCGTTGCGCGGCAATCCGTTAATGATTTGCGGGATGATTCCGTCAACCGGTCCAAACAGTTCGCCGCTTCGGGTGAGCACTTTATACCAGGCAATGTTGGAATCCAAATTGTCATGGACGCGCATATGCGCATCTTCACCGAGCACAAAGTACGGCGACACATATAAGGCGATGGCCAGCAGTGAGAAGAACAGAAGTCGTTTTTCTGTCACCAGCGCCTCTCTCCCTCCTTTCGCCCGGCTGATGTCTTTCATTATTGTTCAACAAATGAGGAAAATTATTCATAATGATGGCAAAAAACGGACGGCAAACGAAAAACCGCTGTCGGCCGGGCAAAGCCGGCTGGCAGCGGTTTTGAATTCGGCGCTTAGCCGGCGAAAATCGGCACGTGCATGCTGTGCACCATCCCGGTGACATGGAAAAACGGCAATGTCGCCAACCCGAGAGCGATGGCCGATGTCGCCATCAAAAAAACGGCCCCGATCAACACGCTTAATCGGCTTTCATTCTTATGCATTGTCTCTCTTCTTATCGCAGCGCCTGAATGGCAATGCCTTCTTGCTGCAACGCTTCATACAACCGCTTGGCAAATCGCACCGCCTGCTCATTGTCGCCATGCAGGCAGACGGTGTCGGCTTCAATCGTCACGTCCGTCCCTTGCAATGAGCGGACGCGCTGTTCGCCAACCATGCGAAGCACTTGGCGGACCGCCTCATTTTCATCCACAATGATGGCACGTGCATCACTTCTTGGAGTGAGCGAACCATCCGCCTGATACGTCCGGTCGGCGAACACTTCGCTCGCGGTTCGCAAGCCATAAGCGCGGCCCGCGCGGATGAGCTCGCTCCCCGACAAACCATACAAGACAAGCGACGGGTCGACATCGCGCACCGCTTTGGCGATCGCTTCGGCCAACGCCGCGTCTTTCGCCGCCATATTGTACAAGGCGCCGTGCGGCTTCACATGCGTCATCACGCCGCCTTCCGCCTTGACAAAGGCTGCAAGTGCGCCGATCTGGTAAACAACGTACGCATACACTTCTTCGGGTGAAACCGCCATCGCCCGCCGCCCAAATCCGAGCAAATCAGGAAGACCGGGGTGGGCGCCGATGGCAACGCCATGCTGGATGGCGAGCTGCACCGTCCGCCGCATGACGAGCGGATCGCCAGCGTGAAACCCGCAGGCGATGTTGACAGACGTAACGTATAACAATATTTCTTTCTGCCCAAGCTCGTATGCACCAAAACTTTCGCCAAAATCGCAATTGAGATCAATGACCGTCATGATTCTTCCCCCCATTGGCGGCGAATGGCGGCAATCCACCGATCCAGCCGTTGCTGTTGTTCGATATAAAGCTGCACCGCTTCCTCAAGCGCGATCGGTCGAAACTGGATACGGTCGCCGGGACGCGCCTGCGCCAACAAAGGCAAATCGACCGCTGCCACTTGGGCGATGCGCGGGTAGCCGCCCGTTGTCTGGCTGTCGGCCATCAACACGATCGGTTGGCCGGACGATGGCACTTGCACAGTGCCGAAGACGACGGTATCCGACACCATCTCCTTCTCGCGGGCGCGGACTAGCGCCGGGCCTGCGAGCTGGCAGCCGATCCGGTCGGATTGGGGCGTCACCTCATAGAAGGCGGCAAACAACTGAGTGCGGCTGTCCGGCGTAAACTCGTCATATTCCGGACCAGGGACAGCGCGCACCGTTTTCGTTTTTCCGCCGATATAGCGGCTGGCCAACCGGGAGAGCCCCCAACGCAGCGGCTTTGAAGGGAAAATGAGAGCGGCCGGCCCAATCTTCAACACATCCCCGCGCCGCAACGGCCGGCCCGATACACCGCCAAGCTGCGCCGGGACGTACGTTGAACGGCTGCCCATCACAGGCGAAACATCAATGCCGCCTGCTACGGCCATATACGCTCTCCATCCCACTCGGCATGCCCCGATTTCCAACACATCGCCCGGCTTGACGGCCGCCGGCTTCCAAAGCACCAACGGCTGCCCGTTCAGCGCGCATGAGAACTCGCCGCCGCATATGGCGATCACCGTTTCGGCGTGAAACCGAATCGTCGGCCCGGACATCGTCGCCTCGAGCACCGCCTCATCGCCATGGTTGCCGACAAGCGCATTGGCAAGGCGATACGCCCACGCGTCCATCGCCCCGCCCACCGGCACCCCGGCATGCCGGTAGCCGAAACGCCCGCTGTCTTGAACGGTCGTAAAAAATCCGCCCTCCATGACTTCAATCATGTTCATCTCTCCAACGTGCAAATTCATCGGCGCCAATCGGCCGAAATTCAACAATGTCACCGGCGGAAAGCAAGCTCGGCTCCTTCCGGTGCGGGTCAAATACGCGGAGCGGCGTCCGGCCGATCAGCTGCCAGCCGCCCGGCGTCGCCAGCGGATAGACGCCCGTCTGCCCGCCGGCGATGCCGACCGAACCGGCGGGCACTTTTGTGCGCGGCACCGCCCGCCTCGGTGTGGACAAACGCGGCGACAAGCCCCCCAAATACGCAAACCCGGGCGAAAACCCGATCATATAGACACGGTAGCGGCCGGCCGAATGAAGCGTAACCACCTCATCTTCCGTTATCCCGTGAAAGCGGGCGACCTCTGGTAAGTCCGGCCCAAATTCACCGCCATAGCAGACAGGAATAACAACCGTTCGCGCCAAAGGCCGGTCCGTCTGTCCAGACGACTCGACCTTTTCGCGCAGCCACCGGCATACGTCCGCATAACCAATCGCCAGCGGGTCGTAATACACGGTAAGCGATGAAAACGCCGGCACAATTTCGTTGACCCCTTCTTTTCGTTTTCTCTTTAGGCGAACCGCTGTCTCATGAACGATATCATTTACGGTCTCATCGATATAATCGGCAAACCGGACGGTCACTGCATATTCACATAACGGAAACAGCGTATAGTTCATTTCCATCCCTTTCCTTGAAAGCCAAGTTCACGTGAAATCTCCATCGCCGCCTGCCGAAGCAACGGAACGATGCGCGCCACATCATCCGGCAAAAAACGCTGTTCCGGGCCGGCGACACTCAGCCCGGCGATGGCCGCGCCTTCATGGTTAAAAATCAGTACAGCCACAGCCGCCGAATAGTTTTCCAGCTCAGAATAGCTGACCGTATAGCCCCGTTTCCGATCTTCTTCCAACTGCCGACGCAACGCCTGCTTGTCCGTTACGGTATTTTTGGCGATTTTGACAAGTTTTGTTCGTTCCAAATAGCGTGCTTGCTCTTTTTCGTCCATAAAGACCAGCAAAGCGCGCGGGCACGCGCCGGCGTACAGCGGCGCGCGCCGGCCGACTTTCGTATAGACGCGCACCGGCTCGGACGTCTCGACTTTTTCAATATAGAGCGCCTCATCACCGTCGCGGATGACAAGATTCACCGCTTCGTTCGTCGCTTCTTTCAGCCGCTCCATCACCGGCAGCGCCACCCGACGAATATCGAGCCGCTCGGCAACGAGCGACCCAAACGTCAACAATGCCAAACCGAGTTCATAGTGATCGCCCCGCTTTTGCAAAAAGCCAAGCGCGACAAGCGACTGCGCCATCCGGTATACCGATGTTTTCGGCATCTGAAGCCGTTCGACCATCTCTGGCAAAGTCAACCGTTCGCAGTCGAGAAACAAATCAAGCAGTTCTTTTGTTTTTAACACCGTTTTGTTCATCATTGCCCCTCAATTCCGAATATCAGAATATTAATTCCAAAATACGGACTATATATTCTTATTATAATGAAAAGTAGGACAATTTCCCACCCCCAAAATGAAAAGCGTCTGCTGAACAGACGCCGTTGGATTCAACTCGATAAGCGTTTTGAAAACACATAACTGACTTTTGCATATTCCATTTTTTCCTCATAAAAGCGATGGGCGTCTATCCGTTGCAGGCCGGACGACAGCGAAACAATCCCGTAGCCGTGCTCCCTCGCCCACTCGTGCACATAGGACAACAACGCCTTTCCATATCCTTTCGAACGTTCGCTCGAAGCGGTAACCAAATCGCACACCCAAATAAAGCGGCCGTTATAGAGCGTGATCATCGGCATGAATCCGACAACCGCAACCATTTTGTCCTGATCATATAACGCCACAAGCTGATACCCTTCTTGTTCTTGCGCTTCTCGCACGAGCGCCGTGTAGGTTTCCTCATCCAAATGGGTGCGCAGCTCACGCATCACCGGAAAGGCGCTTCTCACTTCTTCCTCCGTTTCAAGCCAAACGAATCGCGGCACGATTCCTATCTCCCTTCTTCTATTTCTACATTCATGATATCAATATTTATCTAAAAATGGAACTGCCTCCTTTCCGCAACGTTGATCATCGTTTCGAAAGAAGACTCTCGCTTCAAACGCGTAAAGGTCGCAGCCCAGCGATCAGCGGAAGCTGAATGTCGGCTGATAAACCAATAATTACAGGATGCGTTTCGTGAAAGCCCACGACTTTAGTCGTTGGGATGAAACGAAACAAAAAATATTAGATAATTGACTCCTATCTAATATTTTGTATAATAAATATTAGATAGGAGGTGTTTATCTAATGTCTAATGATAAGTATACTCATAAAAATGGAATTGTTTATTTAAATCAATATCATGTTATATTTTGTCCAAAATATAGACGTAAAGTATTAGTTGGAGATATTGAAAAAGATTTAAAAGAGATTTTGTATGAAGTAGCGAAAGAAAATGATGTTGAAATTAAAGCGTTAGAAATTATGCCAGATCATGTTCATATGTTTATTTCTTTTGATCCACGACAGCATATCCATAAATTAATACAAGCATTTAAAGGAAAAAGTAGTCGAATACTAAGAGAAAAATATCCTTCGTTAAAAAGCAGACTACCGTCGCTATGGACACGAAGTTATTTTTGTTGCACAATTGGTCATATTTCAGAAGAAGCGGTTAAACAGTACATCGAAAACCAAAAGAACGTATAAAGGAATATAAAGGAAGTGGTGTCATTGGCGAAAACAAAAACCAAAAGCTACGTGCTGACGTTGAAACTCAAAACAGAATTATGGCAAGCGCACATATTAGAGAAACGTTTTGAAATTGGCAGAAAAATATACAACGCTTGTTTGGGCGAATTGCTGAAACGGTATAAAAAACTACAACACGATAAGCAGTATCGTCATCTAATCCAACAACCAAAATCAAAAGAAAGAAACAACTTGCTAAATGAGTTATATCGGCAGTACGGAATCAATGAATACGCTATGCACGATTTTGTTAAGCCAATGCAACACCATTTCAAGAAACACATCGACTCACACACCGCACAAAAAATCGCTACGAGAGCATGTATGGCAATGGAAAAACTAATCTTTGGCAATGCCAAAAAAGTGTCTTTTAAAAAATACAACGATATGGATTCATTAGAAGGAAAAACAAATAGCACAGGCATCCGTTTCAAAAACAAACATTTGCTTTGGAATGGTTTATCTATTCCTGTTATAATTCGCTCAAACGATATATATGCACATACGGCTCTACAAGACCGTATAAAATATTGTCGCATCGTTCGTAGACGGATTAGGGGGAAAATCAAGTATTTTCTCCAACTCACCCTTGAAGGTGTGCCGCCAAAGAAAATAAACCGTCAAACAGGAGAAGTAAAACATCCAATAGGGCAAGGCGATGTTGGCATCGACATAGGAACACAAACCATCGCTATTTGTTCAATGAATAATGTCAAGTTGTTCGTTCTTGCGCCGAGCATCGAAAACATAGAAAAGCAAAAGCGAGTTCTTCAACGAAAATTGGATCGTCAAAGACGGGCGAATAATCCACACAAATACAATGAAGATGGAACAATAAAAAAAGACAACAAGGAAAAATGGGTTTGGAGTAAAAATTATCTAAAAACTCGTCAACAACTAGCCGAGTTGCAAAGAAAGATGGCTGAAAAACGTAAACAAGATCATCAACGGCTTGCTAATTGGATCATCACATTAGGCCATCATATCCAAGTAGAAAAAATGAATTTCAGAGCACTTCAAGCAAAGGCAAAAGAAACAAAAGTCGATGCCAACGGAAAATACAAAAAGAAAAAACGATTTGGGAAAAGCATTGCGAATCGTGCGCCAAGTTTGTTTTTGAACATACTAAATCAAAAACTGCAATATGAAGGCTATTCCCTTCAATACATCGACACATTTAGCGTCAAGGCAAGTCAATACGACCATCAAAACGATGAGTACAACAAGAAAACACTTTCTCAACGATGGCATGAAGTAGACGGACACAAAGTACAACGAGATTTATACAGCGCATTTTTAATCATGAACGTGAAAAACAATCGAAAAGAAATAGATAGGAACAAATGTTTAGAGAGATGGGATCAATTTATTCGACTGCATGATGAAGAAATCAAACGACTTCGTCTTCAGCCATATGTCGTAAGTAGCATGGGAATTTAAATGATAAAAAGCGTCTTGAATCGGGCGCACAGGGCGATAAGCACCAGTAAGGTGTTTGCCCATGAAAGTCTTGTGGAAGTAGAGTCAGTATCCATGCGAAGGTATGGAAGAAGCTCTATAGTACACAAGAACCCCGTGGCTTTAGCCATCGGGAGGTTCAGAGCCGCAGGCGCAAATACGGCTTCAGCGTTGAAAATGGGATCGAGAATTCACAAATGCCGGCGGTGTAAGGGGCTATTTCATCCTATTTCGCGCAGAAGTGGGAGAGGAATGCGCGTTCCCCTTTTCTTTTGTGTATGATATAATAAAGGCGTGGAGAAAACCGTTTAATAAAGGCACTCCAATAACTGCTACTCGATGTATGGAGTTGGTTACAGGAAACGTTGTAGTGTAAATTAGCACATTATTTCAGAATCCCTTTTTCAAATTATTTCAGGCGGATTCGGAAATAATGTGCAAAATTTTTGCGGATTGTTCCAGATTTTGCACATTCTTTCGGAACGTTTGCACGCTCTTTCAGATGAAGATTTCCAGCGCGCCTGATGGACCTATGGAAAAGAGAAAGCACAAAAGAGGCCGATTCGGCCCCTTTCGTGCTAATACCCCATTTCCTCTGCGGCCATGCGCACCACTTCTTCGTCAATGGCGTCCTTTTTCAGCTGATACCCGTATAACAGGCACGTCGTGGCCAACGTGTTGATCACCCGAGGCCATCCCCGCGACTGCAGGGCAATCGCCTCTAACGCCGATGGGGTGAAGATCGGATGCTTCGCCCCGGCCTGTTTCATCCGATGCTCGATGTAGCCCGCCACCTCTTCCTTCTCCAGCGGCCCCATCCGGTATCGCATGATGATCCGCTGGTCGAGAGGGCGGTGCTGATTGAGCCGCAGCTTCCCCTGTAAATGGGGCAGCCCGGCCAAAATCAAGACAAATGGGTTGGTCGAATCCATCTCAAAGTTGAACAAGATCGCGATGTCCTGTAAAAATGCATCCTTCGCTAAATGCATCTCATCCAAAATGAACACCGGCGTGATCCGCCGTTCATGATACAATCGCTCGATCGCCTGCTGGATTTGGCGGAAGAGGTCTACCTTGCGGTACTTCGGTTCCTCTCCTAATCCCAAGGCCAGTCCACGGTAAAAATCCATCACGCCTCCGGTGGATAACGGAAAGTAGACGACATGATACAATGATGGATTCAATGACTCTTTCAGCGCCCGAAGGGCGAACGTCTTGCCCGCCCCCGGCTCTCCGATCAACAGCCCGATCCCCCGGGTTCGTTTCACGTACTCCAGCGCCCGCAACGCTTCCTGAAATGACGCCCCTTGATACGCCTCGGACGGGTCTGTTTCTTTCGCAAACGGCTCCCGCGAAAGGGAGTAAAACGATTTATACACCGTGTTCTCCCTCCTTCGCCGGAATCGCCGCAAACGGGGACCGATGGCGTTTTACATAGGCGTTGTCCTCCAAACGAACCCGAACGGCCTCCGCCACCTTCCTTCCATCTTCGTACACATAGACGCCCCGTTCATCATAGCGGAGCTCAATCGATTGCCCAATGAACCGAGGCGGCACTTCGTATAGCTGTTTATTCAGGGTGATCGTGCCATCGGCTTTCACCTTGCGGTGCTCCCGTTTCAGAAAAATCGCATCCAGCCAATCGCCATCTTCGATGAACGACACGAGATGCACTTGCGATTGAAACACCTCATGCGGCGTTTTTCCGTCCAGTGAGGCGTGCGGTTTTCGATGATACTCCTCTTCAAGCCACTTCCAAAAACGCTCGTTCAACTCGTCAAGCGATTTCGGCGGATTCAGCTCCAACAGTGGATAAAACCGTGTCTGTACGGTGCGGAAGAACCGTTCGATTTTTCCCTTGCTTTGCGGGTCATACGGCTGGGTGTGGATGAGTGTAATCCCCATCTCGGCGCACGCATACTGCAGCACCTCGGACCGATAAATTTTCCCGTTGTCCGAGTAAATGCGTTTCGGCTTCCCGCAACGAAGCACCGCTTCCTTCGTGACGATCCGCAGCCCGTCAAACTTCTCCGAAGGGAAAAATTGGGCATATGGCACTAACCGCGAGCAGTCATCGATATACGCGATCAAAAACGTTTTCTGGGCTTTCCCATGGACGCGAATCGTGGGTCCATGGGATAAGTCCCCTTGCCATAGCTCATTGATCTGGTCATACGCAAAACGCTTTCGCTCCGGCATCGGCAAGATTTCTTTTCCCACCAGGTTGTGTTTTTTCAACAATCGGTATATAGTAAAGTAAGAGGTATGATTTTCTGGGATTTCCCCCTGCTCGATCAGGTGTTCGTAGAACACCGTCACGGGCATGGTGGGATGTTCTTTTCTTAGGGCTAAAATATGATCCTCATCATCGGGCGACAGACGCCTTGAGTGGCCGCGGTCCGAACGGCGCTTCGGCTTTAAGGCGTCAAAGCCCCCTTTTTTGTATCGGGTGCACCAATCGAGGATCGTCTTGGCTGCGATTCGTTTGTCTCCCTGGTGGGGAACATGGTGCACTCGCTCGCTCACCTCTTTCAGATACGTCTTCGGTTCCACCTGCCCATTCACCAACGGAGCGATTAGCCCGTACCGAAACAGGGCAATGTCGTGTCTCATCGACTCATTCATTCAAATCTCCTCCTGGTCTCACTTGGAATCAGGACCGTTCCGGTCCTCCTGCCCTTATCGTACCGAATTGCTTTTTCTCCGTCGATAGGAAAGGTTTGTGGGAACCGAAACTATTTCCAATTTAGGGTATGTATGTAAAATCAGGATCCCATTTAATTCGCAAAAGGGTGTCGGAATCCGCCCTCCCACATCTCTCTGATGGCCGAATCAAGACCGTGTTCCTCTAACGTCTGGATCCACCAAGAAGCCCGTTCCTTTTCTTTTTTCACGATAGGGCCTATGATCCTCCACCGCCTCGCAAAAAAGCTATGAAGGCTTGATAGGTTTCGGCAGAACCGTCGGACATAAAAGATGATGCCGTCCTTTGTCGGGAGAAACGGAGCCTGGTTCGTCCTTTCGGTCAATCCCAACTGCTCTTTCACGACTTGCCATATGGCGGACAACGTATACTGAAAATACGGGAGGAGAAAGGAAGGCAGCACACTCACCGTCTTCAAGCATTCCCGACAGCGATACCGGACAATCCAAATGCGATAATCGCCATGTGGGGTCAATGCGTTTCGCTCATAGTAACCGTGGCGGTGCAACGGGCGCTTGGCCCGGCAATGCGGACACTTTTTCAGAAGAGGGAAGTCGTTTTCTTTTCCACGCTCTGCATACGTTTGAACGTCAATGCCAAAGTCATGAAATTGAATCACGTCCTCCTCCCCCTCCTATGAACCGATGGATTTTCTCTTCCGAAATAATTCACAAAAAATTTAGCACATTCTTTCAGAAAAGGGGAGAGGGCTTTCTGAAGGAATGTGCAAAAAAATGTCTCTTTTGTTCCGAAATAAAGTGATAATTTACATTGTAGCCGTAAAACATCGAGCGTAGATCCGTCTGTTGTGTGTGGAAGCCAAGTACTGCCAACAGACACACCGAGAGAATCGGTAACGATGCAGGCATGACCTGCGTCGTTGGGTAGTTGTCAACCTGCCCTGATGCAACCCCAAGTCAAGGAAGGAGGACGAAGTCCGCTTGTACTTCTGGGGAGTTGCAAGCCCCCACTTCAAGCGTTAGCTAAGTGGGGGTAGTTGACACAGCCCATACGCCAGCCGGTCATCGCAAACCGGCAGGAATCGTGTTCATCCCCCATTGCCCCTTTCAATGGGCCGGTTGATCACGTCAGCGAAGTGAGCACAGCCGGCAAGGCATCCACAACGTCCGACGCCAATACATCCCAGGACGAATGACCGTGTTGAACAAGCCAATCAGCAGCCTTTCCATGCACGAACACTGCATTGCTCACCGCCGGCTGCACCGCCTCGTGCTGCAGCAAAAACGCCGCCACGATGCCCGTCAACACGTCGCCGCTCCCGCCTTTCGCCAAGGCCGGATTGCCGGTCGCGTTTACATATTGCGCCCCGTCTGGCGCCGTCACAATCGTATACGGCCCTTTCAACACGACATAGACGCCATATTCCATCGCCAGCCGCTTCGACACGCCAAACCGGTCGCGTTCCACCTCGCTGACCGGGCGGCGAAGGAGGCGCGCCATTTCCCCCGGATGCGGCGTGATCACCGTCGGCGCGCTCCGTTCGCGCACCAGCTCGGCGTAGTCGTCCCAAAAAAACAAGGCATCGGCGTCGATGACAAGCGGCACCGGCTGGCGCACAAGCTCATTGACCAAGCGGCGAACCCCTTCCGTCCGGCCCATCCCTGGGCCGACCGCGATCGCATCGATCTCAAGCCCGTCCCAATCGGCCGCGCCGGCAAACGCGCCGCCCTCGGCCGGCCATAATCGACACATCGCCTCCGGCACGCGGTTGGCGACCGCCTCATACATCGCTTCCGGAACGGCGATCGTCACCAGCCCCGCCCCGCTGCGAAGCGCCGCCTTCGCGGCGAGTGTCACCGCGCCGGCCATCGCCTTGGACCCGCCGACAATGAGCAGCTTGCCGTACGTTCCTTTATGCGATGACCGTGTTCGCTTCGGCATCGTCCGCACCACATCGCTCTTTTCCCACAAAAACCGAGCAGCCGCCTTCGCCTGCACCGCCGCCGGCGGAATGCCGATATCCACGACGGTGAGCTCTCCGTAATAATCGGCCGCCGGGAACGTGTACGCCCCAAGTTTCGGGCATTGCACCGTCAGTGTCGCATCAGCGCGGACCGCCATGCCGGCTTCCCCACCGTCCGCCGGCACCCCGCTCGGCACGTCAATCGCATAAACGACCGCCGGCGAACGGTTCACTTGCTCGATGATTTCCTTATATGGCGGACGTACGTCCCCTTTGACGCCGATGCCAAGCAAGGCGTCAATGATGATGTCATAATGCGGCAAGAGCGCCGCCAACTCCCGCTCTTTTCCTTCATAAGCGATCCATGCATAACCGGACTGCTCGTACACCTCAAGCGCCGTGCGCGCCGCCCCTTTCACCTTTTCCTTTGGCGGAACGAGCCAGACATCGGTTTCATAGCCATAACTTTTCAACATGCGCGCGATGACGAACCCATCGCCGCCGTTGTTGCCCGTGCCCGCGAGCACCGCCACCTTGGCAGCGGGCGGAATCCGCTTCTTCAGCGCCCAAAACAGCGCCTGTCCGGCGTTTTCCATCAACGAGTCAGCGCTGATGCCGATCCGTTCTGCCACTTCCCGGTCAATGGCGTACATTTCCTCAGCCGTTACGATCGGAATCATATACGTTGCCCCTTTCGATTGTTCTTCCCATACATATAGGTTGACCGTTCGGTTGACTTCGGCGTAGAAAAGCTCCGTTTCCCCATCGATAATCGCCGTCTTGTCGGGAAATTTCCTCGCATTGCGGGCAAGCAGCTCTGAAATGTTCAACCATCCGATCCCTCCCATTGCCGCAATCGCTGTTCAAAATCGGAAAGCAGCGCTTCCATCTCCGCCTTCAGCTGCAGCAAATCCTCAATCCGCTCGTTCACCTCCTTCAATTTCCGCCGCCCGTATTCGACCGTTTTTTCCAGCTGTTTCTTCCCCGTTCGGTCCTCATCAAACAGCGAAATCATCTCATGAATCTCGTCAAGCGAAAAGCCGAACCGTTTGCCGCGCAAAATGAGCTTGAGCTTTGCCCGCTCCTTTTTCGTATACAGCCGCTGCCCTGACTCGGTCCGGATTGGGGAGAGCAATCCGCGTTCTTCATAATAGCGGATCGTCCGGGTGCTCACATCAAACTCGTGCGCCAAATCGGAAATGGTGAAATAGTGCATGGCCATCCCTTTTATAGAAGTAATATTATGAATTTTATTTTAATTGACGTTGACGTAAAAGTCAACGAATATGAAAGCAAAGAAACAGTCATCCTCCCCCTTCTCCGTGTCCATTCTCTCCGCCATCCAACCATCAATATGGAAAAAATGGATCTGGGAGTCGCCGGCGAAAGGAGAGCATCCCGAGCCAATGCAAGGAAAGAAACAATCAACCGAACGCTCGAGTCATAAACACTGGAACGCTTCCCCATCATTCACGGCGGAAAGAAGCGAATCGAGCAGCATGATGCTCGTCGATATACTGCCGATCACCGTCGATATCTTGGCCAAATAGCCATGACTAAAGAAAAAAAGCCCCCGTCTAGGGAGCCGTTTCCTCACCCGCCCGCCCCGGTGTAAAAGCGCAAGGCAAACCGCCAAAAGCGGCGGGAAGCCCATAAAAAGAGCATAGCCACAGCCAAAGCCGCCAGCACCGCAGCCATGCTCCATTTCCCAAGCAGCGCCAAAGCCGGCGTATTGGTGATCAACACCGCCGGCAGAACGTACGTAATCACGAAGCGCACCGCGCCGCGGTACATGCTGCCCGGGAAGCGGGCCGTATCAAAAAACGAATCGAAAATAAACGACAAATCATCAATGCGCACCACCCAAAACGACGTCGTCATGAGGATCATCCATAACGAATAAATAAGCAAGAGTGACGCGGTCATCACGACGAAAAACATCAAGACGTCCGCCGCCGACGGCACGTAGCGTTCGACATACAAGCCGTAGCCGATGACGCCAAAGCCAAGCGCCACATCGATCAACCGCCAAAAGACAAGGTGGCGGAAGCTGACGTAAAACATGCTATCGACCGGTTTCGTCAAAATATAATCGAGCGTGCCGCGCCGGACATGCTCAAGCAAACGCGGCATGTTCGGCCGAAGCGCGAAATCGATCCATCCGCGCAGCGTATTAAAAACGCCGAGCAGCACAAGCACTTCCCCATACGTCCAGCCGCCTAACCGGTCCGTCTGATAAAAAAAGATATGGATCGTAAGCAGGGCGATGCCGAGACCAAAAAAGCTGGCGATGAAATTGCCGAAAAATTCGCTTCGATATTCCAATTCCTCAACCAAACAAGCACGGAAAAACTCGCGGAACACCCGCCCATACCGCCGCATATTCACCCACCTACCGCCTGGTTTTTTCGCATTCCTGCTTTCCAAAGCCACTGCACCCCCGCGACAAACACGGCCATCCACCCGACCGCCACCGCAAAGCCGCGCGCCAACTCTCCTCCATCCGCCGCCCCGGTGGCGATTTCAATCGGAAAACTGATCATATAGCGGAACGGCAGCCATTCGCTCCATTCGCGAAGCGCCGGCGGCAGCATTTCCAGCGGCGCGATCCGTCCTGACAAAAACAACGAAATGACGTCGATCACCCCGTACACCGCCGCCACCTTTGTGACCCAAAACGCGAGCAGCCCGCACGAGTAGCTCAACAAAAACCGAAGCGCCGCACCCAATACGACCGCCGCCAAAAACAGCACCGCTTGCCCTGCCGTCATATGCGGGCGAAGCGGCGGCCAAAACACCGCCCCCACCAGCCAAACCGGCGCTAAAATGACGGCAAACAGCCATTTGTAAACGATGTTTTCCGCAATCGCCCAATGGATCGGATGAACCGGCCTAAGCAGCAAATTCGAAAACGTCCCTTCGCGAATTTCACGGTCGAGCTCCCATACATCCCACGCGCTCGTCATCCGCTCGACAAAAATGACCGCCATAAAATAGAACAGAAACGACTCGCTCTCTTCCGGATGAATGTTCATCCAGACAAACATCGTAATGAGCGGCTGCGTGATGGCGCCCGTCATCCAGACGAACGTCGCAAGCCGATACGCAAGCATTTCGATGTATTTCATCCGCAATAGGGCGATATATTTGCGAATCATACGTGTTCCTCCCAAAACGCGCGCGCAATCACTTCCTCAAGCGGCGGGTCTTCGATGTTGATGTCGCGGACATCAAACCGTTCCAATAACCGCGCTGCTGTCTCCGCCGCCGTCTCGCGCGCCACCCTGAGCACAATCGTTCCTTCTTCGATTTCCACCACTTCGCCGTACTCGCTCCAATCGACATTCGGCAGCCGAGAAAACCGAACCTCAAGCCGCTTGTACGGCGCCAGCTTCTCCGTCAGCACCGACAGCTCCCCATCGTAAATCAATCGCCCGTAGTTAATGATCATCACCCGGTCGCAAAGCGCCGCGACATCCCCCATGTAATGCGACGTCAACAAAATCGTCGTCTCGTGCTCCCGATTGTAGTCGACGATAAAGCGGCGCACGTTTTCCTGCGTATGGACGTCCAGCCCGATCGTCGGCTCATCCAAAAACAACACGTGCGGCCGATGCAACAGCGCGGCCGCCAGCTCGCAGCGCATCCGTTGGCCAAGCGACAAGCTACGCGTCGGCTTGTCAAGAAGCGGCGCCAAGTCGAGCAGCTCCGTCAATTCCTCGAGTGTCTGGCGGAACGACCGATCGTCGATGTCATAAATCGCTTTATTGACCAAAAACGTCTCCATCGGCGGAATGTCCCAAATGAGCTGGCTTTTTTGCCCCATCACCAAGCTCATCATTTTTTTAAACTCCGGCTTTTGCTCAAACGGCACAAACCCGCCGACCGTGATCTCTCCTGACGTCGGATGCAAGAGACCGGCCAACATTTTCATCGTCGTCGTTTTCCCTGCCCCGTTTGGCCCTAAAAAGCCGACGATTTCCCCTTTCTCAATCGTAAACGAAACGTCCTTCACCGCCTCAATGACGCGATAGTCGCGCCGCCATAAATGACGCACCGCCTCAAGCCATCCCGCATCGCGGCGATGGACGCGGAACGATTTATGCAAATGGCTGACACGGATCACAGTGCCCATCCTCCAATAGTGTACTGTTGACATTCTTTTGTTATATCACATCGAGGGGGCGCGCCGCAAAGAAAAACATTTCGCCATCTTTTCTCTATCGTTCCCATCTTTCGTCATGTATAATAGAGAGAGAATCGAACGAGAAAGGAGATTGTCGAATGGGGGATATTACAAATGAAATGATTTGGCAAGCCATTAAAGAACTTGCCGAGCAGCTGCAACAAACGAACGGACAAGTGCAGCAACTGGGCCAACAGGTGCAACAAACAAACGAGCAAGTGCAACAGCTCGGTCAACAGGTGCAACAAACAAACGAACAAGTGCAGCAACTGGGCCAACAAGTCCAACACCTTAACAGCCAAGTGCAGCAGCTGAATCACCAAGTACAGCAAACTCATGAGCAAGTCGACCAGCTCGCCAAACAAGTGCAGCAAACGAATGAACAACTCAACCAATTAAGCCAGCAAGTGGCCGACATGGACAAACGGATCACCGATGTCGCCAACGGCCAAAACATTTTAGTTGAAGAGCTGTTCGAAAACAAAAAGGAGATCAGGCGGGTCAAGACGGCGCTCAATATGTACTAGACGTCAGTCCGCTCCATTTCGTTGATCTCTTCGACGTTGAACGCTTGTTCCATATCCTGTGTGAACATAGCCATCATCAAACAACATCCCCCTGCTTACGTCATACTAAAACTCCGAATCATCGTCGCCGCAAATGAAGCCCGGAAGGTTCTCCTAAACAGATCTTCCGGACTTTCTCATCATGAAAACGGACACCGTCTCGTCTCATCGCCCCAACATCTCTTTCACCGTCGTCCGCTCCTCAATCACCGATGGATTTCCAAACTAGCCTAGTCCGCTTGCTTTCTTCCATACCCCCGACTCCTCTATTTATAATTCACTAATACATAGAAAGGTTGTTATTAAGCATCGTCACTTAATAACAACCTTTCGCATTTCAGCTTGTCTGCGTCTTCGCCGCCAGCGTCTTCGCCAGCTCGAGGAAAAAGTCGAGCACCTCTGGATTGGCCATCGAGCCTGGGTTGACCGCCTTTTCGAGCGGGAAGCCAAGGAGCAGCTTGCGGATCGGAATCTCCATTTTCTTGCCGGTTAGCGTTTTTGGAATTTGTTCAGACTATTCATATGATAACATGATTTCCTACTGTTTTGAATAGTTGTTGGTTCGACAACTCTGTCAGAAAAAGATGAAACGAATTTGTTGACAACAGCGAGGCAACTGGAATATGATAAATTCAAAAGTTGGTCTAATCCAAAAAAATGTCCTTAACAAAAAATATTAATCGGAGGGAAACTTTTATGACAAAAGCAAAACACTGCTGCCTCTCCAATATGAAACCGGGCGATCGATTTCGCATCGAAAAGGTTGATGTTCCTGATCCTATTTTAAAAAGGCGGTTGCTTGATTTGGGATTTGTACCCGGCGGGGAAGTGAAGGTGGGACAAAGAAGCCCGCTTGGCGACCCGACCGCCTATCGCGTTTGTGGCACGACGATCGCATTAAGGAAAGAAGAAAGCGACTATATTTACGGGGAGAAGATCCACCATGACTGATATGACGTATACGATTGCCTTAATGGGAAATCCGAACACCGGCAAAAGCACGTTGTTCAATGTCTTAACGGGCCTGCGCCAACATACCGGCAACTGGCCCGGGAAAACGGTCACTCATGCCGAAGGAGAATGCCGCCACCGCGGCGCATTGTACCGGATCGTCGACTTGCCGGGAACGTATTCGCTCTATTCCAATTCAGCCGATGAAGAGGTGGCGCGCGATTTTCTTCTGTTTCAACGTCCTGACGTCACGGTCGTTGTCGTCGATGCGACGGCATTAGAACGCAACTTGAATCTAGCGCTTCAAGTATTGGAAATGACCGACCGCGTCATTATCGCTATCAATTTGATGGATGAAGCGAAAAAGAAAGGCATTCATATCAATACAAAAAAATTAGCCGTCAAACTCGGCGTGCCGGTCGTGCCGATCTCGGCCCGCAACCGGGAAGGAATCGATGCACTGCTTGATACAGTGGATGCCATGGCGCATGGCCGCATCAACACCACCCCGCTTTCCATCCGGTACAGCCCGGAAATCGAACGAGGCATTGCCAAACTTCTTCCACTCGTGAAAGACGTGATGGGAGACACGTATCCTGCTCGCTGGATCGCTCTTCGTCTCCTTGACGGTGATGCATCGCTGCTTCAAGCGCTGAAACAACCGCCGCAACCATTGATCAAGGAGGGGAACGCGTATGCCTGCTGCGGATCTGTCAAATCAGTTTGACCAGCTCATGAACGAAGCCAAGTCATTAGCACCGGCTGACACGCGTGAACAGATCGTGTCTGCCATTTTCCAAACGTCCGCTGCGCTTTCTCAAGAATGTGTCACGCATACAGCGGTCGCAAAACGTGATCGAACGGAACAAATTGACCGGATCGTCACGTCGAAGCGGTGGGGATTTCCCATTATGCTGGCGCTTCTCGCCGCTGTCCTGTACATGACGATCGCCGGCGCCAACGTATTTTCCGATTCGCTCGCCCGCTTGTTCGGAACGATCGAAACGTATCTCACCATGGCCTTTCAAGCGATTCACGCCCCCGACTGGTTGCACGGCCTCATTGTACTTGGCCTATACCGCGGCACGGCTTGGGTCGTCAGCGTGATGCTGCCGCCGATGGCGATTTTCTTTCCCGTATTCGCGTTGCTCGAAAATTATGGCTACTTGCCGCGTGTCGCCTTTAACATGGATCGCTTGTTTAAAAAAGCGGGGGCGCATGGCAAACAATCACTGACGATGGCCATGGGCTTCGGCTGCAACGCGGCGGCCATCATGTCGACGCGCATTATCGAATCACCGCGCGAACGAATGCTGGCCATTTTGACCAACAACTTCGTCCCCTGCAATGGACGTTGGCCAACGCTGATCCTGCTTTCCTCCTTATTTATGGCAGCCGGCTATACAGGCGGATGGAACACGTTCGTGACAGCAGGTGTGGTCGTCGCCATGGTGTTGTTTGGCATCGTCGTCACGTTGACCGTTTCATGGGTCTTATCCAAGACGGCCTTGCGCGGCATTCCGACCCATTACACGCTGGAGCTGCCGCCGTACCGACGCCCGAAAATCATGGAGACGATCATCCGGACCACCCTCGACAAATCGCTCTATGTGCTGAAACGGGCGGTAACGGTTGCGGCGCCGGCCGGCATTCTGACATGGGTGCTCGGCAACGTTCACGTGGGAGATACGACCGTGCTGGCGTATTTAGCCGACTGGCTTGACCCATTTGCCAAAGCATTGGGATTGGATGGCTACATTTTGATGGCGTTCATTTTAGGCTTGCCAGCCAATGAAATTGTCGTGCCGATTTTGCTGATGGGCTATTTATCCGCGGGGGCGCTCATCGAAGCCGATGGTCTGCATTCTCTTAAACAACTTTTGCTCGACCACAGCTGGACGTGGCTCACCGCCCTTAATATGATGCTGTTTTCCCTGCTTCACTACCCATGCGGCACGACGCTCGTCAACATTTACAAAGAAACGAAAAGCGCAAAATGGACGTTCGTCGCCTTTGCCTTGCCGACAGCGATTGCCATTGCGGTCACCTTTACGACCGCACAGCTAGCGAGATGGCTCGGGCTCGTATAAACGGCGCAGCCCCGCTTCCCGATCGAGGAAAACGGGGCTGTTTTTTTGGATAACTAGACTTGATAAGAAAAAGCAGTTCTTCACCAAACGTTGTACTGGAAGGCGCCCACTCATAGCTTTCATCCATTTCTTGAATCATGAATGAGGATGCATGATGGCGCAAGAAACCGATCCGCTTGGCCAAGCGCATATTATGGCGATGAACCGAAGAAACAGCGCCGCCTCCAATTCTCCATCCTTCTTCCCTATCTATACTTCCTTGACTTCTTCTAGATGGGAAACATCGCCTTCCACAACCAGGCGAAACACGTCCGCATTCACCTCCACAATCGTCACGCTCGTGCCGTACATATACGGCGACGCCCACAGCTGGTCAAGCGGCGCGCCCTTGAACGCCGCCATAAGCGTTTTCAGCACAACGCCGTGAGTGACGATTAACACCGTTTCTCCCTCGTGCCGCTCGATGATGCGCCGCACCGCTTCAAGCGCCCGCTGCTGCACGTCGCAAAACCGCTCGCCTCGCCTTGGAGCGTACAGATGGGGCGCGTTCCAAAAATGATCGAACCCAGTCGGATCCATTTGCCGAATCTCGTCATGCGTCTTGCCTTCCCAATCGCCAAGTTGAATCTCTCGCAGCCGCTCGTCTTGATAGATCGGAATGAGCCGCCCGCCGCGGACGAGCTCGGCCGTTTCCAGCGCCCGGCCGCTTGTGCTTGTGTAAATCGCGGCCAATTCCACCGCTTCAAGCCGCTTTCCAAGCCGCATGGCGTCTTGCCGCCCTTTTTCCGTGAGCGGCGAGTCTTGCCATCCTTGCATCCGCTTTTCGACGTTCCACTTCGTTTCCCCATGTCTGGTCAAATACAAGGTTGTCCCCATGTGTTCCTTTGCTTCTCCTCTCTATTCATCTATCGATCATTCAACCGCCCGCTCAGGCAAACGAAACGCAACAGATCCGCTTTTCATCTCTGCTTGAGCGCCTTTCGGCAGCACTGCCATTGGATCTGTATGGCCAAGATCGGCATTATGCACAACTGAAAACTCACACCCGCTTGTCATCCGCTTCGTTTCACGAGTTTCAGTAACTCGATTTTTTCTGGTGTTTCGATGCGCTCGATGGCGCGAAACCCATGGCGTTCGTAAAAGCAAATGGCCGGCGCGTTGCCGCTTCCGGTCGTCACGACGATCTCGCTGATCGACGGTTCTTGCTTGATGACAAAGTCAAGCAACGTGCTGGCGATCCCTTGGCGGAAAAAATCCGGGTCGACCATCAGCCGGCAAAGGTGAAGCGTCGGGCCGCTTCGCTCATAGGCGATCGCCCCAACGAGCCATTCACCTTGAAAATAGCCAAAAAAGCGATCGCTGCATCGTTGCAGAGAAGCGATCGCATCGTGAAGCGGCGGAAGCGCTGTGCTGCCGATGAGCTGCGCCTCGATCGCATACGCCGCCGCTGCAGGCGTAGCACCATAGCGGCCATTTTTTCATCTGCTATGCGGAGTTCCGCAATCATGCTCCTCTCTCCCCTTCCGTCAGCCAAAAAAGCGGCCGAGCTGGGCCGCCTGCTTGTTAATGGATGATTTCTTTCATCGCCTCTTGCAGCGAATGAAAGCCTTTTTTCTCCCGACCGTCTTTTCGAACGGTCCATTCCTGCTTCTCAAGCGCCAGTTCACCGCGTTCGTTTTTGACAAACGGCATGTGAATGGTGATCATCTCGTCATCTTTGTTGATCGTATAACCGATATAATAGCGATTGCCTTCACCATGCTCTTCAAAAATGCCGACTTGGTCGAGGCCATACGCTTCCATCATCGGCTCAAGCGTGTCGATAAACTCGTCGATCACGACGCTTCTTGGCACAAATTCCATCTTCGTTTCCTCCTCTTTGCCCATGCTCAATGTTAGTGTGCGGCAAAACGAGGAAAAGAATGAACGGAAAAGATCGGCTACGCCGGCGGTTCGCCGCAAGCGTTGCGGTTGTGTTCTTCTAGCCATTGTTGCAGCTTTTCCGCTTCAAGCGAACGGCTGAAATAAAATCCTTGCGCGTAGTCGCAATCCATTTGCGACAGAAGCGCCACTTGCGACTCCGTCTCGACTCCCTCCGCCAACACTTCAATATCCAAACTTTTGGCTAAATGAATGATCGTATCGACAATCGTCGCATCTTTCGAATTTTCCGCAATGCCTTGAATAAAACTGCGATCAATTTTCAACAGCGACACCGGCAAATTGCGGATATACGCGAGCGAAGAGAAACCGGTGCCAAAGTCATCGATCGCCGCCTGTACACCAAGTCGCTGCAGTTCGGTTAAAATGTGTCTTCCTGTCTCAATGTTTTCCATCAGCCCGCTTTCTGTCACTTCTAAAATGAGCCGATCAGGCGCTAGCCCCGTCTCGCGCAAAATGCGCTTCACATGCTCGACAAGTTCGGGGCGGTTGAGCAAAAACGGCGATAAATTGACCGCTAACTTCAGTCTGGGAAATTTTCTTTCCCATTCTTTCACTTGGCGGCACGCCCGTTCCAACACCCATAGCGTTAATTTCAAAAATAAAGCCGCTCTCTTCAGCCAGCGGGATGAAATCAAGCGGCGGAATGTCGCCAAGCGCCGGGTGGCGCCAGCGCAACAGCGCCTCAACGCCCATTGCCCGGCCTTTGGCAAGCCTCACTTTCGGCTGATAGCATAAATAAAACTGCCCGCGCATAACGGCAAACGGCAAATCTTGCTCGATCACCGCCTGCCGATGCTCGGTCGGGCGGTAAAAGGCATAGCCGTTCCGCCCCCGCTCTTTCACTTCGTACAACGCTTGATCAGCGTATTTCATCACTTGCTCGATCCGATCGCTGTCTTTCGGGAAAAAAGCGATGCCGATCGATAAAGTCGATTGGATGAGCTGTTTGTCGTAATAAAACGGCTCGTGAAACGAACTGACAAGCCGCTCGGCCAAGGCGGTCATCTCTGTTTTCGTGATGTTTGGCAACAAGAGAACAAACTCATCGCCGCCGATGCGGGCAAAAAAGTCGCCGGGACGCAACGCCCGCTCGACGCGCTTGACCGCCTCGCGCAAAAAGTAATCGCCGGCTTGATGGGAAAAATGATCGTTGATCCATTTGAATTTGTCAAAATCCAAATAGCAAAGGGCAAACGGCGTCTGACTCGCGATCAGCTCATGAATATGCCGCTCGAAATAGCTGCGGTTGGCGATGCCGGTAAGCGAATCGAAGTAGGAAAGCTGACAGAGCTTCTCTTCATACCGTTTCCGCTCGCTGATGTTTTTCACGGTTACAATGACGCAATCCAATGCCCCTGCCTCGTCGAGAATCGCCTTCCCTTGCGCTTCGACCCAAATCCATTCGCCCTGCTCCCCTTGTTTGCGAAACTCTGCAGCTTGCGTTTCATATGTATCGTACAGCTCAGCCAGTTTTTGCGCCACCGCCGGCGCATCATCCGGATGGACAAACGCCAGCACATCTTTGTACGTTATCGGATGGCGCTCATCCGTTTTGTGTTTCCACGACGGCGGAATGTACGCCAACTCACCGTGGCGGGAAAAAATCAATACATAATCGCTCGAATGTTCGACGATCAGCTGCAAGCGCCTTTCCGCTTCGGCCAGCCGCTCCTGCAGCCCGCTCTCTTCCGCTTGACGGCGCAGGACGCATAAGACGGCGGCCGTCTGTCCGTTTTCACCGATGATCGGCGACACCCCCGCAACCAATAAGCCGCCAAGCAACTCCCAGCGAAAGGCAGCCGGGCGCTGTTTCACCCGTTCAACCAACGCCCGTCCTTCGACGGACAGCGTCCTCTGTACTTCTTCACTCAGCGCCAAGCCGGCAAAAGCCGGATTGTTGTAAATGATCACGCCTTGCAAATTCAAGATGACCACTGCTTCTGTGAAGTGATGGAAAAAGGCCGTATATTTGTCCATGCAATTGCTACCTCGCCGTTTCACCAAAATAAGCGATGTCCACACTTCCATTTTCACGAAAATCACGGCAAAAATCAACAAATTTCGCAAACATTTTGTCAAAAATATGGAACTGCCCACCGGCGGCCTTCCGGTCACCCGGTTTGCCGCTGGCGGGCTTTGAGTGGGCACGTTTGGCAGCATGTCCCCCCGTTGGTTTGCACGTATAGGCAGCACGTTGTCCGCTGCATGCCGCTCGCGCCTTTCCAAAAGCGACGGAGCGGATTGTCTTTTTGGCCAAACAGGCGGCCGTCTGCGTCATAAACAAGGAAATAAAAATCATCGCGCAGCCGGTCGGCGACCGGAGCAAGCGACTCATCCTCAAGCCAACGTTCATATACCCAGTACACATAAATCGCGACATTTTCCCATAAGATGAGCGGCGATACACGCGTCAGGCGCCGCAACCGGACGATGAGCGGAGCGAACAAGCCGGCGAACACGTCGCGAACGGCCTGCTCGCGCCAACCGCTGCGCTCAATGCCGCACATCTCCGCTTCCGGCGGCGCAAGGCGAAAGCGCGGCATCCACATTTCCCCTTCGCCGTCCGTATCAAGCCAAATTCGCTCAGGATCGAGCACAAGCCGCTTGTTCCACACCGACATGGCGTATAAGGCCATCGGCGCCAAAAAGCTTAGGCGCTTGACGAGCATCGAAGCGGCAACCGCGTCGTTTGCCGCCCCCATCTCGGCGCGGACGTGCGCCACATACTTCGCGAGCTGCCCGTCATCATTCAGCAGCCGGGCCAACAACATCGATGACGAGACATCAGCAGCTTCGCTCGAAAAACGGTACGTTTCCAACGCTTTCACTTCTTCTTCACTTAACCTCATCACGATACGCCTTCTTTCTGTAGAATGCGCCGCCCTTTGCCGTACGGAATGCAAAGCGGAGTGCCAAAGAGCGGATCGTACGTAATTTGACAGTCCATTTGGAACACATCTTTCACGAGCTGGTGGGAAATGACATCCTCCGGCTTCCCTTCGGCGTACACCGTTTTGTTGCGAATGGCGACGAGATGATGGGCGTAACGGCACGCTAAATTCAAATCGTGAAGCACCATGACGATCGTCCGCTGTTCTGTTGCATTGAGTTCGAACAATAAATCCAAAATATCAATTTGATGCGCCAAATCTAAGTAAGTGGTCGGCTCGTCAAGCAAGATGATGTCCGTTTCTTGCGCCAGCGTCATGGCAATCCATGCGCGCTGGCGCTGGCCGCCGGACAGCGAATCAACCGGCCGCTCGGCAAGCTCTGTCAGTCCTGTTGCTGACAAAGCGCGCGCAACGGCGCGCTCATCTTCGTCGCTCCATTGCTTGAGCCACGTTTGATATGGGTAACGCCCTTGCTTGACGAGCTGAAGGACCGTCAATCCTTCCGGAGCCACAGGCGACTGCGGCAAAATGGCCAAACGGCGGGCGATTTCCTTGGTCGGCTGCTTGGCAATCTCTTTTCCATCAAGCAAGACAGCGCCGCCTGCCGGCTTCAACAGACGAGCCAAGGCGCGCAGCAACGTCGACTTGCCGCAGCCGTTCGCGCCGATGAACACCGTGATTTTCCCTTTTGGAATCGTCAAGTTCAACCGATCGATAATGAGCGCATCCCCGTACGACAATGTCAATTCTTTCGCCTGCAGCGCGTGCATGTTTGCCCCCTCCTTCATTTATGGTTTCCGGGTTCGGTACAACAAATAAATAAAATATGGCGCACCAAGTGCGGCCGTAAATACGCCGGCCGGGATTTCCGTCGGCGCCAAAAGCATCCGCCCGGCGAGATCCGCCCCCATGACGAGCACGCCGCCTAACAGCGCTGCCGTCGGAAGCAGCGCACCAAACGCCGAACCAACAAGCCGGCGTGCCATATGCGGCGCCATCAGCCCGACAAAGCCGATGCCACCGGCGAAAGCGACCGCGCCGCCGGTGAGCGCGGTGCTAAGCAAAACAAGTCCTAGCCGTTGCCGTTCGACCGCGCCGCCAAGCCCAATCGCCAGCTCATCGCCCAGCTCCTGCACATTGACATGCCGCGCGGCCAATATCGCCACAAGGAGCAGTCCGATGACCCATGGCGCCATGAGCGAAACGTGCTGCCAAGAAGCTCCATACACACTGCCCGTAATCCACACGTTTGCCTGGCTCGCCCGATAGATGGGTCCTGTGATCATCAACAGTGTCGTCAACGCCTGCATGAGCGCAGAAACGCCGATGCCGACAAGCACGAGCCGAAGCGGGGCGAGGCCGTTTTTCCACGCCAGCATATATACGAGCCAAGCAGCGGTCGCTGCGCCGAGAAAGGCGGCAAGCGGCAGCCAGTGGATGCTGACGGTCAAAGAGTTGTTTTCATCGCTAAATAGCGCCAAAAAGCCAACGACCGCGGCCGCCGCTCCGCCGGTGATGCCGAGCACATCCGGCGAAGCGAGCGGATTGCGCACCATTCCTTGCAAAATGGCACCCGCGGCAGCCAGCGCCATTCCGGCCAACCAAGCGACAAGCACACGCGGCAGGCGGAACGTCACAATCACCGTCTGATGAATTTCCTCTCCGTATCCGAACAGCGCGGCAGCGGCCTCAAGCGGGGACATGCGCATTTCGCCGCTGCCAATGCTGATCAGGAAAAGTAAGACGGCCGCTGCTATGAGCGCGGCGAGCACCGCAACAGCTTTTTTGTCATAGAAAAACGAGATGTGTTTTCCCATTCGGACCGTGATGTATTTTTTCATTTTGCGGCGATCCCCCTGCGGGCAATGTAGATGAAAAATGGAACGCCGAGCAAGGCGGTGACGATGCCGACCGGCACTTCGCGCGGCATCAGAACGTAGCGCGCCCCAATATCGGCCATAAGAAGCAAAATCCCGCCAAGCAAGGCGCAGTATGGAAGCAGCCAGCGGTGGTCGACGCCGGCCAGCGCCCGCGCCATATGCGGCACCATGATGCCGATAAAGCCGATCGGACCGGCAACAGCGACCGAACCGCCGGCGAGCAGGACAACTAAGAGAGCGGCGGCCGCTTTAATGAAGGTTGTCCGCTGCCCGAGCCCTTTCGCTACATCGTCTCCCATCATTAAGATGTTGACATGGCGCGCCAGCAACATGGCCCCAAGCCAAGCGGCAGCCAAATACGGAAAGACGGCTGCCAACAGCTCGAGCTTCCGGCCGGCGACCGACCCGGCCAGCCAAAAGAGCACTTCTTCAAGCGCTTTTTCATTCATCGCCAGCATCCCTTGCGTCAGCGAGGCAAATAAAGCCGCGACCGCCGTGCCGGCGAGCGTCATTTTGAGCGGGGTCAGCCCGTCCTTCCCCGCGGCGCTGATCACAAACACGATCAACGCCGCCATCGCCGCCCCCATAAATGCGACCCAAGACAACATTTGCAATGAAGAAATGGAAAAAAAGGTGACCGTCACAACAATCAAAAAACCGGCCCCGGCGTTAATGCCGAAAATGCCTGGCGAAGCGAGCGGGTTTCGCGTCAGCGCTTGCATGAGCGCTCCGGCCATCGCTAGGCTTGCGCCAACGGCAGCCGCAATCAACGCTCGCGGCAGCCGAACCGTCGCCGCGACTAAATGGGCATTCGATCCGTTATTGTCGATGAGAGCCGCCACCGCCTGCCGCCAACTCGTATCGGTATATCCGCAAACGATGCTCA
Organism: Geobacillus sp. FSL K6-0789; assembly: GCF_038593135.1. Lineage (NCBI taxonomy): Bacteria > Bacillati > Bacillota > Bacilli > Caryophanales > Anoxybacillaceae > Geobacillus > Geobacillus sp. FSL K6-0789. The sequence goes on along the minus strand of NZ_CP151966.1, from coordinate 1,429,179 downwards.
TCCACATGGCGGCAAGCAGCACAATCAGCAAACCGATAAGGCCAACCATTTTTTGACGGTTTGTCACCAGCATCTCTGAGATCTCCCTTGCTTCATTCTCTATATCTCTATCGTCAAGTATATTTGATAATGACTCTCATCGTCAATGTTTTTTTCGCATTTTCTTATGATATAGTTGACAACGATTCTCAATTTTATTTATTATAATCAACGTAAATGAAATTCATTATCAAACTTCAAGGGGGATTGGCTAGTGAAATCACGACATCTCACCCTTTTTTCCGCCTTCATTCTTTCTCTCCTGCTTCTCGCGGGCTGCGGCGGAAAACAGGAAGAAACAGCCAAACCAGCGGAAAACAATGGGGCGAAAGCGGAAGTGAGCTACACGGTCGAACACGCCATGGGCACGACCGAAATCAAAGGAACACCCAAACGGGTCGTCATTTTGACGAACGAAGGAACAGAAGCGTTGCTGGCGCTAGGCATAAAGCCGGTCGGCGCCGTCAAATCGTGGACGGGCGATCCGTGGTACGACCATATTAAAGATAAAATGGAAGGCGTCAAAGAGCTCGGTTTGGAGTCAGAGCCGAACGTGGAAGCGATCGCCGCCTTGAAACCGGATTTGATCATCGGCAACAAAATGCGCCATGAAAAAATTTACGAACAACTGAAACAAATCGCCCCGACCGTGTTCTCAGAAACGCTGCGCGGCAAATGGAAAGACAACTTTATGCTGTATGCGAAAGCTGTGAACCAAGAGGAAAAAGGGAAACAAATCATTGCTGAATATGACAAGCGCATTGAAGACTTAAAAGCGAAACTCGGCGACAAGTTAAACATGAAAGTCTCGATCGTCCGCTTTGAGGCCGGCGACGTGCGCATTTACCATAAAGACTCGTTCTCCGGCGTCATTTTGGATCAACTTGGCTTCGCCCGCCCGGAATCGCAAAACGTAAACGACTTTGCGGAAACCGGCGTGACGAAAGAACGCATTCCAGCAATGGATGGCGACATCCTGTTCTACTTTACATATGAGACGGGGGACGGCAAAGCGAGCGAACTTGAAAAAGAATGGATCAACGACCCGCTATTTCAAAACTTAAACGTCGCGAAACAAGGCAAGGTGTACAAAGTGAGCAACACGATTTGGAACACGGCTGGCGGAGTACTTGCGGCCCACTTGATGTTGGATGATATTGAAAAATATTTTCTGCAAGGCCAGTAATGCAGTGAAAGGCGATGCAAAGCCTCTTCTTCCTTTGCATCGTCTTCTTTTTTCTTATGAAAACGCACTGCCTTGATCAGCCATTTTTATGCTGGAATGGTGAGCGCAACGCGCCTAGCTACAAGATGATTGCCGCCCAAGACAAAGTATGATACATTCAAACTGTCAATAACCGAGCCAGGAAACGACCAAAAAGAAAGGAAGAAGAAATTTGAGACGTCCAGTATGGATGGCGGCATGTATGTTGTCGTTTAGCGTTCTTCTGTCAGGCTGCGCAGATGGCAACAGCCAAGAACAAAGCCATTCGCATATAACGAAAACAGCTACTGGCGATATTCGCGAAACAACAAAATCGATCGAGCATTTGCCAAGCTTTTTGAGCGCGTTTGAAGAAGAGATGGCGGTCTTGTACCAGCAGGCGGCCGAACACCGCGAGCTGCTTGAGAATATCCCTTGCTATTGCGGCTGCGGGCAATCAGCTGGCCATAAGAACAGTTATGACTGCTTTGTCTATGAAACTAAAGAAGACGGCTCGGTCGTCTGGGATGATCATGCGACCAAATGCGGCGTCTGCTTGGAGATCGCCGCTGAATCGATCGCCGCTTACGATCAAGGGAAATCGATCAAAGACATTCGGCATATGATCGATGAAAAATATAAAGAAGGCTACGCCGAACCGACGCCGACCAAACCGCTCTAATACCAGCAAAAAAAGCGCCAAACTTAGCGCTTTTTTTCGTTCAGCCGATGCCCTAGGCCAAAACGACATTGATCCTGTAAAATCAACTCTTTGTTCACGGCGAACTCGATCGCTTGGCGAACAATGACCATTCTCCACCAACCTTCCAGTCCTCTGCCCTGCCTAGGAGCGTCAGTGGCGGCTGAGCGCGGCGTACAGATCATGCAGCGTGTCGATGCCGCGCTGGCGGAATTCATCGAGCAAAATCGCCCATAGCTTTGCCATCGCTTCGACGTCGCCATCCGCCGTATGGCGGCGCGGGCAACAGATGCCGTAACAAGCTAACGCATCGTCAAACGTCGGGCACGAATGGCCGATCAGCGTCATCATCGGCTGCAAGTCAAGAAATCGTCCGCTCCATTTTTGCCGATAATGGCGCCAAAGGGCATGGCGCAAAAACGCCAAATCATGGCCGATATGATAGCCGACTAAAACGCCTGTGGCAATAAACGGCACAAACGTGCGCAGCGCCTCGGCAAGCGGCGGAGCGAACACCACATCCTTCGCCTCAATGCCGGTCAAGGCGGAGATGTGTTGCGGGATCGGCTTTTCCGGCTTGACGAGCGTCATGTACATATCGGTCACGGCTCCTCCGACCGTTTTCGCTGCCGCCATGGCCAAAATTTCATCGCCTTGCTCCGGGGAAAAGCCGGTCGTTTCCATATCGATGATGACAAACGGGATGTCAGTCAAACGGTCATGCCAATTGATGATGTGCTGTTTTTCCTTTTGCAGCGAGCGAAGCCATGTTTCCTGTTGCAGCGAATGGTCATGCCCAAATAAGGCGGATGATGCCTCGCGCGGAACGCCAAGCGACAACAAGCGGAGCGCCCGCTGCCAAAAACGGTGCCGCTCATGCATGAATGCGAGCCACCTGCCGGGCGACAAAGCGCTGCAACCGTTTTGCGGTGCGCATCGCTTGCTTCAGCTGCTTTTGCTCTGTCCGCTCAAGCGTCCGCCATAACACATATTCACGACCATCCCTCGCCTCGGTGCTGTACTTGAGACGAATCGAATAGTAAACAGACAGCGCCTCGCCAACGGCGGTGGAAAGCGGTGCCGTCAATACGCCCGCCGCCTCAAGCGCCCGCCGCCGCTCTGCCGTGTCCGCCGCTGGGACTTGAGCAAAACAGGCTAACCATTTTAAGGCGTTGGCGAGTTGCACGTAGCCGCTTTGTTTCATATGAACGGCCCCACTATGCGGCCCCCATCGCTCCGTTTGCACGTTACCCAGCCAACCGAGCGGAACCGGAGGGAATTGAACGTGCTCCCCCATGCGCGCCAACAGCGGCGGCCGTTTGGCCACCGCTGAAAACAACATCCTCCTGCCCTCCTCAGCCAATCTCAGCTCGCCATAAAGCGGACGCATATCCATCGCGATCAACAAAAAACGAATGTCGTTCGGCCACCCGCTTTCGAAATAGGAAGAAAGTTGTTGCTCCCAACCGCGGACCGACTGCGCCCACCGCTTGTTCGTCGCCATCACGTAACCGGAGCAGTACGGATACCCAGCCTCATGCAACATGTCCACCCCAATCGCCGCCATATGGCGGATGAATTCATAACAATCCGCCTCCACTTCCTCGGGACAGTCGAATAAAACGCCGTGATCCTGATCCGTCCAGATCGTCGGCTCACGCCGGCCGATGCTTCCCATCACATACCAGCACCACGCCGAGGGACGAATGCCGACCGACTGTTTCATCGTCTCCCGCTCCGCAAGGAAAAACGCGCGGCGAAGGATGGCTTCATGCACACAAACGATGTCGCTTGCAAGCTGCTCCATTTGTTCAAGCGTCAAACAGCGCCGCAGTTCACGCGCCAGTTCATCATGACAAAAACGAAGTTCGGCGGCCGACTCGGCTGCACTTAGCCGTTCGGCCACCTTTTCCGCCAACGATTCCACCTCCTTTTCCCCCTTGGCTATTGCTGGGCAGCTGTCTTCGGCTGATACACGGGATCGAGCTGTTCCGGATAGCCATAAGAGCCGTGCTCGCTAATATCAAGACCTGAAATTTCTTGTTCCGCCGTCACACGCAGTCCGATCGTTTTCTTCATGGCATATAAGATGATAAACGAAACGGCAGCGACATACACCGCAGCGCCGAGCACCCCGACCGTTTGCACAATCAGCTGATCAAATCCGCCGCCGTAAAACAGTCCGGCCTTCCCGATGCCCGTGATCTCGACTAAACGCGGCGAAGCGAAAAACCCAGTTGAAATCGTGCCGATAATGCCGGCAATGCCGTGGACGGAAAAGGCGTAAATTGGATCATCAATCCCTTTGCGTTCGAAGTAGATGGACGTCCAGAACGTGAACGATCCCGCCACTGCACCGATGATGACCGCCGCCCACGGTTCAACGAACGCGCACGCCGCTGTAATGGCAACCAATGCCGCCAACACACCGTTGACCATCGCCGGAATGTCCGCTTTGCCGACCAAAATTTTCGCCGTCAAGATCGCAGCAACCGCCCCCGCCGCAGCAGCCAAGTTCGTCGTCAAGGCCACATAGCCGAAAAATCCGTCGCCAACCGCCATCGTGCTGCCCGCGTTAAAGCCGAACCAGCCGATCCATAAAATCAATCCGCCAATGACTGTATACACTTGGTTATGCCCCGGAATGACGTTTGGCGTCTTGTCTTTATTGAACTTGCCGATGCGCGGGCCAAGCAAGACCGTGGCGATGAGCGCCGCAATCGCGCCTTGCAAGTGGACAACGGTTGAACCAGCGAAATCTTGCATCCCGAGTTGCCCGAGCCAGCCGCCGCCCCACACCCAATGGCCGATCACCGGGTAAATGGCGATCGTAAAAATCGTGCCAAAAAGAAAATAAACAGACAGCTTCGCCCGCTCAGCGAAGCCGCCCCAAGCGATGGCCAGCGACACGCCGGCAAAGCCGAGCTGGAATAAAAATTTGAGCTCGAGCGGCACATTCGCCCACGACAACGAGTCAAACGTTCCTTTTCCTTCTTTTAAAAACCATCCTTCCGTCCCGATGAAGCTATTCCCAGCCCCAAACGCAATCGCAAAGCCGAACGCCCAAAACGCCAATGAGGCGATAGCAAAGCTTAAAATTTGTTTGCCAGCCACATGCCCGGAGTTTTTCATGCGCGTTGATCCGGCCTCAAGCAAAGCAAACCCTGCCTGCATGCCGATGACGAGCACCGCCGAAAGCATGACCCAGAGGGCATCCAGCCCAAGCGTCAACGTTTTTTCATCCATTTTACGCATCCCCCTTTTGTCATTTATCATCCCTTTTATATGTAATAATATATAACACAAACCAACCAAAAGCAACGTGTGTTTTTGGTTGCAATCGGTTTCGAACACAAAAAGTTTGTTAAATTTCTTAACAAAAAAGAATGCCTCTCATCACGAGGGGCATTCCTCACAGTGTTACGCCACACGAATGGGCTTGCCAAACGGCACGCGCGGCATATAATCGTCCGGCACAAGCCAAAACACTTCATAGTCGACTTCGAGTTCTTCATAAAAATAGCCGGTTACATCGGTGATGTAAAACAACGTATCGATTTTTTGCGCAGCGGCCCATTCCAGCACTTCGGTGTACGACGATTTCCCGTGCTTGAAATATTTAATCGTCGCCACGCCAACCGGAGAGACATCGCGAATTTTAAAATCCGCTTGGACGAGCAGCGTGTCCGGGCGCAGCTTTTCAAACAGCTTCACAATGTTTTGAATGAGCATTGGCCGCTCCGGACGGTTTGATGTGTCGATCGCCAACGCGATGGAATGGTCTTTCCGCTCTTTGAGCAACGCCAATAAAGCCCGCTGCCATCTCACGATGATCATCCCCCTTATATCGGTGAATCGCCGTGCGCACTACTAGTATAGACGACGATGGGGGAAAGTACGAACTGTTTTTCTTTCCTTTTGCCCTTTCATTTCTCACCGATGGACAGCCTTAGCCATCAGCGGAAACGCCAAGGAGCGAATCCTTGGCGTTTCGGCTTTTACTCCGGCGTGGACAGGGGAATGTCTGGCGCGTTTTCTTGCTCGGCCGCCGCCTCGATCGTCCCTTCCGCGTAGACGTCGCTTACTTGTTCATGCGTCTCGGCCAACCCGGCGCCGAGAGCCGCGGCTGACTTGTAATCAGACGGATCATACTGGCGCCCGGCCACCTCAAGCGATTGTTTGTTCTCTTCCATTCGCTTTCCTCCCTGTTTACATCGTTCATTATATTAATGTGAAACAGGGATGAAAAATAAAAAGAGGGAGTTTATGGATAATACATGTATACATCAAGACAAATGCGGCAAACTAACGGTAAACAACCAAAAGAGAGGATGATGATCAATGAGACAGCCACAACAAAACGACAGCTTGGAGCAGCAACGAAAAAAACAACAGCCGGCAAAAAATATGGAAAAGCAACCGGGGTACGGAGATAAAAAATTAGAGGGTCCGAACTCCCCTGCAGAGTGAAGACGGCGGCGCAAAGATGAGACATTTGCTCGCATTGGCGCTGAAGTATTTGCTGACGGCTACCGTGATGTTCGCCATTTTGCCGTTGTTTTTGCGCATATCGTCCGCGGAACTATTATGGTTCAGCCTTTGGCTGACGCTAGTCGCCTACGCGCTCGGCGATTTGTATGTCTTGCCGCGCCTCGGCAACGTCTCGGCGACGATCGCCGATTTCGGCCTAGTGTTTGTCGCTACTTGGATCGGCGTTGGCGCGTTTTATGACGGTGCAGGGGGCGCTATGATCAATGCAGCCTTTTTCTCGGCCTTGCTTGCCGCATTAGGGGAGCTGTTGTTTCATGGCTATGTGTTGCGTTTTGTCATCGGCCAACATGGCGAGGAAGGGGTGCCGCTGATCGGCCGCCAGTGGCAGACGGAAGCGGCGGAAGAGTTTGACATCCGCACCGCCCGCCCCGATGGCCGCGAAGACGAACGGGTGGACGACGAAGACCGGCCGAAGCAAGAACCGCCCAACCCCCCGATTTTGTAGGCGAGGAGGCCGCCTAGCGCAAAACGCCATCGAACGGCGGCTCTTGGCTGCACAACCGCCTGCGGCCGAAACAAGCGGCCGCGCAAAACGACGAAAAGGGTGCCCATTTCGTGGCAGGCACCCTTTTCTATGCGCCGAGCCGCGGGCAAGCGATCCCCTAACGCTCCGGCCGCTTCAAAGACAGAAGCGTCTGTTTCAGTTCCGCTTCCATGGCCGCCAGTTCGCGTTCGGCCTGCTGCCGTTTCAAACGGCCTTCCGCTTGAATTTTCAACGTCTCCTCAAGCGTGGCGATCAAGTTTTCTTGCGTCCGCTTCAGCGTTTCGATGTCGACCAAGCCGCGCTCATTTTCCTTGGCGATTGCGATGCTGTTCGTTTTTAACAGCTCGGAGTTGCGCAACAGCAGCTCATTCGTCGTTTCAGCAACTTGTTTTTGCGCCTCCGCCGCTTTTTGTTGTCGAAACAGCGTCAACGCGATGACGACTTGGTTTTTCCAAAGCGGAATCGCGTTTAAAATCGATGACTGGATGCGCTCGACGAGCGTCTCGTTCATATGCTGAATCATGCGGATTTGCGGCGCGGTCTGGATCGTCACTTGCCGGCTGAGCTTTAAGTCGTGCACCCGCTTTTCCAGCCGGTCGGCAAACTGGCGCAAATCTTGCACCTCTTGCCAAGCCATTTGGTCGCCGGAGCGCTCGGCGGCCGCTTGCTTTTCCGGGATCGTTTTCGTCCGCAGCTCCTCCAGCTTGTATTCCGCGGCCGCAATATAAATATTGAGCGCCTCAAAATACTCTTTATTTTTCTCGTAAAGCGTCTCGAGCATCATGATGTCGCGAAACAACAAATGCCGGTGTTTTTCCAGCTGGTCGGCGATTTTGTCGATTTCAACGCCGATTTTTTGATATTTCGCCACCATCCCTTGCAGCGGCTTGGCCACTGTGCCAAACAAGCGGGACAAAAACCCTTTTTTCGCCGTCATTAAATCATCGGGATTGACTTCCTTAATTTTCGCCATCAGCTCGCTGATCACTTCACCGACCGGACCGGCGTCTTTCGTCTGCACATGATGCAAAATCGCATGGGAAAACTTGGACAGCTCAGCTTGCGCCGCCACCCCGTATTGCAAAATGGCCTGGTGGTTGGCCGGATCGATTTGTCGGGCCAGCGCCAATGCTTTTTCCCGATGCTCCGGTTTGAGCGCATCGAGTGCGTTAGCCGTCGTTTCCCCTTCTTCAAGCTGGGGGGCGGCCGGCGGGGAAAACGGCTGGGCCAGCAGATCGTCAAGTATGCTTGTCCGTTTCCGTTCATGAAGCTGTTCGAGTGACTCCATCTCATGATTCCGTTCGTCCACCGTCATTCTCCTTTCTTTGACAACGGCAAATGAAGCCGGGCCGATGATTGATGCAACGACTGCTCAAGCATTTTTGCTCCGGTGTGCAGCGACCAAACGTCGTTTGATAACACTTCGAGCAGCTGCCGCTCCGCCGCTTCGGTCAGCTCGCCAAGCAACCGCTCCGTTTGTTGCAGCGCCGCGGCCATTTCCGCATTTTGCACCGGCTGCTGCGACAAGTATACGTATTTTTCCACCATTTCCACCGCCGTCGGCCACTCATTTAAGAAAAACGGCTGGGCGAGGCGAAGCTGGTGCGGCTGCTGCTCGACCGCGCGAATGATCCGATCGACGATGGCACTCAATCGGGAAACGGTTTGCCACATCGCCACCGAACGAAGCCGATAGCGGGCCCGGCGCAGCCGCTTCCATAACGCGCGCGCCTCGCCAAGCTGGCTGCGAACGTATGCCTGCTCCTCGGTCGGTACGTCAGCTGCCAAACGGCGATGCCGCCTTTTCATCACAGCGGACACCCCCCACATCGCTCCCATTCCTGATAAAAGCGAGGCCAGGACGTGAAAATCGGCGGCAATAAATACCGTAACTGCAACGATGATCCCAATGTTCCATGAAACGAACCAACGCCATATCGTGCGAAGCAGTTGCTTCATTGTCCATCCCTTTCTTCATCTTTTCTTCCATTATAACATGTCCACGCCATGATACGTACAAGCGCCCAAAGAAGTTTCATCACCAACTAGACGGCGCGCATAGGACAATGGCCGCTTTGAATAAGCTATAGTGAAACCATCGAAAGGAGAAATGGGGATGAATTCGATCGACTGGCAATTTGCCTCCTTTGTCGTGATCTCGCTGTTGAAGGAATATTGGTGCTATGTCGGCCTGCCGCGCGTCTACTATTGGCAAGCGGCGGACGAGGATCAAAAAGCTGCCTAATGGTGGAAGGAGGGAATGAAATGCAGTCATGGCATCGTCCCGCTCCCCCTGTCGCTTCTCGCCCCACACTGACCATCACTGGCCAAGGAACCGTCATCGCCAAACCGGATACCGTCCTCATCGCAATCGGCGTTCATACAGAACATCACAACATCCAAGAAGCCCTGACTGACAATGCCAAACGCACCAATGCCGTCACCGAAGCATTAAAGGCGCTTGACATTCCAATAGAAGACATTGAAACGACATCGTTTTCCATCCGGCCAACATACGAACATCATAACGGAACAACCGCTTTATCTGGCTATGAAGTCGAACATTGGCTGGAAATCACCGTCCGCGATCCTAAAAAAGCCGGCGCCATTTACGAGGCGGCCGTTGCCCGTGGAGCAAACCTCGCCCGCGGCTTGGAATTCCGTCTAGCAAACGAACAAGCCTATTACCAGCAAGCGTTGGCATTGGCCGTGAAACACGCCAAAGAAAAAGCGCTGGCCATCGCCCGCGCTCTCAGCTTGCCTCTTTATGACACGCCGATTGAACTGAAAGAACAGTCATCGCCTCGGCCGGCGCCATACAATCCGGCTGTTCTCAGCATTTCCTCATCAGCGCCGCCTGTACAGACGCAAGATGTTGTCATTACCGCCGTCGTGGAAGCGGTATTTGCTTATTCGTTCATTTCGTGATATCGACCTCATGGACGCGGGCGCCGCCAAACAGCTCAACGCGGATGGTTTTCTTTTTCCCATTCGAATGGACAATGGTTACAGTGTACGCGCCCGGCAAATACGGGCCGATTTTTTTGACAAATGGGTCTTTCGTCGCCTCCTCTTCCGCTTTCACCCCATTGACGACAAGCGACGCCTCCGGATCATCGACGCGGACATGGAGAAAATAGAGGGCTGGCTCAAACACATACCGATCCTCAAACACATGAATCGTAAACACCGGCGGGCGGGACGTCAATCCTTTAATATACACGTGCCCCCCCTCACGCTGGCGGTCGAACTCCTGATCGAGCGCTTCGTACGCCTCAGAATGCTGTTCAAAATAGGCGAATAACGGCGTGAGCGTTTTCTCATTAATGGGCACCGTTTCATCGGTCGTTCTCAGCATCGTTTGCAAGGCAGCCGCATCGCGGTCTTCGATCGCTTCTTTCAACCGCGTGATGGCCAACTCTCGGCTCGCTGCCGTCTTTAATGTTCCGTACCCGCTCCAAACGAGCGTGCCCGCCCCCCATGCGACAGCGACCGCCAAAAGAAGCCAGCCGATGAAACGGTATTGTTTTTTTCTCTTTTCTCGGGACAATAGGCGCTTTTGATGCCGTTTCTCATAACGCGCTAACGCCGCCGCGCCGTCTTGTCCGCCGCGGTTGTCCGCTTCCCCCCCGTTTATGTTCGTTTCCCACCGTTGCAGTTTCATGATGGCTTCCCCTCTCCTTCTCTCTGTCTAGTTCCACTTTATGTCAGAGACAGGGAATATATGTTACACGAACAACGACACGCTTTTTATTATACCGGGGTGTAAATTATCACTTTATTTCGGAACAAAAGAGACATTTTTTTGCACATTCCTTCAGAAAGCCCTCTCCCCTTTTCTGAAAGAATGTGCTAAATTTTTTGTGAATTATTTCGGAAGAGAAAATCCATCGGTTCATAGGAGGGGGAGGAGGACGTGATTCAATTTCATGACTTTGGCATTGACGTTCAAACGTATGCAGAGCGTGGAAAAGAAAACGACTTCCCTCTTCTGAAAAAGTGTCCGCATTGCCGGGCCAAGCGCCCGTTGCACCGCCACGGTTACTATGAGCGAAACGCATTGACCCCACATGGCGATTATCGCATTTGGATTGTCCGGTATCGCTGTCGGGAATGCTTGAAGACGGTGAGTGTGCTGCCTTCCTTTCTCCTCCCGTATTTTCAGTATACGTTGTCCGCCATATGGCAAGTCGTGAAAGAGCAGTTGGGATTGACCGAAAGGACGAACCAGGCTCCGTTTCTCCCGACAAAGGACGGCATCATCTTTTATGTCCGACGGTTCTGCCGAAACCTATCAAGCCTTCATAGCTTTTTTGCGAGGCGGTGGAGGATCATAGGCCCTATCGTGAAAAAAGAAAAGGAACGGGCTTCTTGGTGGATCCAGACGTTAGAGGAACACGGTCTTGATTCGGCCATCAGAGAGATGTGGGAGGGCGGATTCCGACACCCTTTTGCGAATTAAATGGGATCCTGATTTTACATACATACCCTAAATTGGAAATAGTTTCGGTTCCCACAAACCTTTCCTATCGACGGAGAAAAAGCAATTCGGTACGATAAGGGCAGGAGGACCGGAACGGTCCTGATTCCAAGTGAGACAAGGAGGAGATTTGAATGAATGAGTCGATGAGACACGACATTGCCCTGTTTCGGTACGGGCTAATCGCTCCGTTGGTGAATGGGCAGGTGGAACCGAAGACGTATCTGAAAGAGGTGAGCGAGCGAGTGCACCATGTTCCCCACCAGGGAGACAAACGAATCGCAGCCAAGACGATCCTCGATTGGTGCACCCGATACAAAAAAGGGGGCTTTGACGCCTTAAAGCCGAAGCGCCGTTCGGACCGCGGCCACTCAAGGCGTCTGTCGCCCGATGATGAGGATCATATTTTAGCCCTAAGAAAAGAACATCCCACCATGCCCGTGACGGTGTTCTACGAACACCTGATCGAGCAGGGGGAAATCCCAGAAAATCATACCTCTTACTTTACTATATACCGATTGTTGAAAAAACACAACCTGGTGGGAAAAGAAATCTTGCCGATGCCGGAGCGAAAGCGTTTTGCGTATGACCAGATCAATGAGCTATGGCAAGGGGACTTATCCCATGGACCCACGATTCGCGTCCATGGGAAAGCCCAGAAAACGTTTTTGATCGCGTATATCGATGACTGCTCGCGGTTAGTGCCATATGCCCAATTTTTCCCTTCGGAGAAGTTTGACGGGCTGCGGATCGTCACGAAGGAAGCGGTGCTTCGTTGCGGGAAGCCGAAACGCATTTACTCGGACAACGGGAAAATTTATCGGTCCGAGGTGCTGCAGTATGCGTGCGCCGAGATGGGGATTACACTCATCCACACCCAGCCGTATGACCCGCAAAGCAAGGGAAAAATCGAACGGTTCTTCCGCACCGTACAGACACGGTTTTATCCACTGTTGGAGCTGAATCCGCCGAAATCGCTTGACGAGTTGAACGAGCGTTTTTGGAAGTGGCTTGAAGAGGAGTATCATCGAAAACCGCACGCCTCACTGGACGGAAAAACGCCGCATGAGGTGTTTCAATCGCAAGTGCATCTCGTGTCGTTCATCGAAGATGGCGATTGGCTGGATGCGATTTTTCTGAAACGGGAGCACCGCAAGGTGAAAGCCGATGGCACGATCACCCTGAATAAACAGCTATACGAAGTGCCGCCTCGGTTCATTGGGCAATCGATTGAGCTCCGCTATGATGAACGGGGCGTCTATGTGTACGAAGATGGAAGGAAGGTGGCGGAGGCCGTTCGGGTTCGTTTGGAGGACAACGCCTATGTAAAACGCCATCGGTCCCCGTTTGCGGCGATTCCGGCGAAGGAGGGAGAACACGGTGTATAAATCGTTTTACTCCCTTTCGCGGGAGCCGTTTGCGAAAGAAACAGACCCGTCCGAGGCGTATCAAGGGGCGTCATTTCAGGAAGCGTTGCGGGCGCTGGAGTACGTGAAACGAACCCGGGGGATCGGGCTGTTGATCGGAGAGCCGGGGGCGGGCAAGACGTTCGCCCTTCGGGCGCTGAAAGAGTCATTGAATCCATCATTGTATCATGTCGTCTACTTTCCGTTATCCACCGGAGGCGTGATGGATTTTTACCGTGGACTGGCCTTGGGATTAGGAGAGGAACCGAAGTACCGCAAGGTAGACCTCTTCCGCCAAATCCAGCAGGCGATCGAGCGATTGTATCATGAACGGCGGATCACGCCGGTGTTCATTTTGGATGAGATGCATTTAGCGAAGGATGCATTTTTACAGGACATCGCGATCTTGTTCAACTTTGAGATGGATTCGACCAACCCATTTGTCTTGATTTTGGCCGGGCTGCCCCATTTACAGGGGAAGCTGCGGCTCAATCAGCACCGCCCTCTCGACCAGCGGATCATCATGCGATACCGGATGGGGCCGCTGGAGAAGGAAGAGGTGGCGGGCTACATCGAGCATCGGATGAAACAGGCCGGGGCGAAGCATCCGATCTTCACCCCATCGGCGTTAGAGGCGATTGCCCTGCAGTCGCGGGGATGGCCTCGGGTGATCAACACGTTGGCCACGACGTGCCTGTTATACGGGTATCAGCTGAAAAAGGACGCCATTGACGAAGAAGTGGTGCGCATGGCCGCAGAGGAAATGGGGTATTAGCACGAAAGGGGCCGAATCGGCCTCTTTTGTGCTTTCTCTTTTCCATAGGTCCATCAGGCGCGCTGGAAATCTTCATCTGAAAGAGCGTGCAAACGTTCCGAAAGAATGTGCAAAATCTGGAACAATCCGCAAAAATTTTGCACATTATTTCCGAATCCGCCTGAAATAATTTGAAAAAGGGATTCTGAAATAATGTGCTAATTTACACCGGGGAACACAAAAAAACGGGTAGCCATTTGCATAGCCCCCGTCATTGGGAAAGGGAAATGTCCGGCCGCTCTGTTTGCTGCCTGGCCTGGTGAAACATCCATGCATAGAGCGCCGCGCTGGCGAGCGCCAGCATTCCAAGGCCAACAAACGTCCATGTATAGCCGACCCACGTCGCGGCTGCAAGCGACATCGGCGCCACCATCCGCCCGATCGTAAAGCGGAGGCTAGCGGCGGCAAAATATTGGCCGCGCATGTCTTCAGGTGCCAGCCTGGATACAAATGACTGCTGCAGACCGGCCGTCATCAGCTCGGCCAAGGTGAACAGCACCATGACCGCCGCAAATCCGAAAAACGACGATGTTTGGCTAAACAGCCACATTGTGATGCCATATAAAACAGCCGAGCCGATAAACGCCCACCGCTCCGAAAAACGCGCCATCTGCCGCGTCATCATGACCGTGCACAGCGCCACAAGCAGCCCGTTTTCCGCAATAAGCAGGCCAAAAGCATTGGCGCCGTCCACCGTCCAGCCAGCCCATAACGTTTCTTTATGAAGCGTCTCTTTCATATAGACCGGAAGCAACAAATCAAGCTGCATAAACGTCTGTGCGACAAGCACCCCGGCTATAATAAACAAGAAAAAGGTGCGGTCGCGGACAATGACGGCATACTGTCCTATTTGTTCCCGCCAAAACCGCAGCCACGGCACGGTTCGCCGCCCTCCCGCCGAATGCGGGGCTGTTTCGCGCAGCCGTCTGGCCAACACAGCCGCCATCGTTAAACAGGAGCACGCCGCCAAAAGCAGCAGCCAAAACAGGTGATCAGCATAAAACAGCCCGCCGACCGTCGGGCCAATCACGACCGAAATATTCACCGACGTATAAAACACCGCGAACACGTAGCTCCGGTCTTTTTCTGGCACGATGTCAGCAACCATCGCCTGGCTCGCCGGCCAATAAAAGGCGACGCAAATGCCGGCAAACGTAAAACAAAGAAAACCGACAAGTGGCGACGACCACCATGGGGAACTGGCCAAGGCAAAGACGAAAAACGCCGCCCCCTGCCCGTAAGCGGATAACACCATCATTCGCTTGCGCCCGAACACATCGGCGCAATAGCCACCCATCAAATTGGCGACCACGGAAAACAATTGCGACACAATCAATAACATACTGGCTGTTTCTTTGCCAAACGAGTCTGCAAAATAGATGGCCATAAACGGAAAAAACATCCAAAAAGTCGTATTCATCAGCGCCTCGCCATACAGGCGGGCTTTTAAGTTGTGATCCCAATCGCGTATTCGCATTGGTGTCTCCCCCGCGATCTTCTCATTTTTTACAGCCTGTTGACCATTATAGCATAGTTTCCCAAGTTGTTAGCGAAATATTTTTGTACAAAAAAACCCTGCCCATCTGCATGATGGGCAGGATCACCGTCAACCATCCGCCTTACTTGCGGATAAATTGTTGCGTCCAAATATAGCCGTTTTCTTCAAAACCAACGCCGATATGCGTAAAGTTTTTGTTCAAAATGTTCGCCCGGTGGCCTTCACTGTTCATCCACGCATTGACGACTTCTTGCGGGGTGCGTTGGCCTTTGGCGATGTTTTCCCCGGCGGCTGTGTACGAAATGCCGAATTTTTTCATCATCTCAAACGGGGAGCCGTACGTCGGGCTGTTGTGCGAGAAGTAGTTGTGGACCGCCATATCGCGCGATTTTTCGCGGGCGACTTTGCTGAGAGCTAAGTCGACTTGAAGCGGCGGCAAACCGTATTTTGCCCGTTCTTTGTTCGTCAGTTCTACGACTTGTTGCTCATAAGCGTTCAAGCCGGTTGTTTTTTGTGTCGTTGTTGTTGGCGCTGTTGCCGGTTTTTTCGCTGGCGCTTGCGTATTGGCTGCCGGTTTTGCAGCCGCCGGCTGTTTGACCGCTGCCGGAGCTTGCGGTTTCGCTGCGGCCGGCTGTTTCACTGCCGGTTGCTGCACGGCCGGTTTCGCCGGTTGGAACGACACAAACGGGAAGTATTGTTTCAACCATTTCTCGAAATCTTGAATGTTAGTGCTTGTATATTTTACTTGATACACGTTCGCTGTCGGACACGTCACCCCTGCCGCTTCCGTTTTCGTCGTTGCCGCAAACGAAGCGCCGACAAGTGCGACCGAAGCGGCGATCGTGGCTAACATTTTTTTCTTCATCGGAATTCCTCCTTCTTAACGTTTCTATTTTCAAAGTTTCAAAGACTTTCTCTATTCATCGTCACGCCATCCACTTAAGTTCTGTTTAGGAACAGTTCCAGCTGTTCTCTTGCCTGCACCCCCATTATAACACGGGTTTTTTGTAATATTTTTGGTTTAAATTTGGGAAAAAGGACTGTTGGAAAAAATGAGCAAAAAACAGGCTTGTTTTCATTGCCAAATAAACGCCTAAGCCGCCGGCTGCAACGGCTGGCGATGTCATCCTTTCACACACTTCCATTCCTTTTTTTCTTCTATCAGCCGATCATTCTATATTTTTCTTGCAAAAAGGGAGTTGACAACCCCTCGAACACGCTGTTTCATTTAACAATTGTTACAGTATTGTTACAAAACAGACTGACAGCTTGTCCTATTGTTGCAAACAGAAAAGCCGGGGCGGCAAGCCCCAGCTTTGATGACCATCTTATTGTTTATCAACGACAAGCACGGTTTGCACTTCGTTCGGCTTCACCTCGACCGCAAACGTTCCGCATTCGTCCGCCACGAGCGAGTCAAGCAGCTCCTCATTGAGATTCGTGCGAAAGACGCCCAAGAGCGGCTTGTTCCATTGAAATACCGCCGTCGTCGCCTTTGGCGCCGGGTTTTGACACTCCACACGGCTAAAGCCATGGGATTCTTGGGTCGTTGGCGTCCTCATCCATTTCTGGTTCGGACAACGCCCAAGTTCGGGGCTGTGTCATCAGCCCATCCCATCAGGTTAGCGTGTACCCCAATGGGCGGCGCACCTATGACCAGTGCGCTAGGTGCTCAAACCCGAAATCGCTTTGGCGATGTTGATGGCACCATTCAAGTCAGCGTGGAGGGTGTATCCGCATTTTTGGCATCGGAAGCGGATGCCGTTTCGGTTCGCTTTCTCTCGATGACCACACTTGCACGTTTGGCTTGTATAGGTCGGATTCACCCACTCGACCCGAATGCCTGCCTTTTCGGCTTTATAGGCAATCATCGTTTGCAGTTGATGGAACGCCCACGAATGAAGATTTCGTCCTGCTTCTTTTGCCGAAGCGGCTCGTTTCCGAATCCCTGTCAACTCTTCCATCCGAATCACGCCAACACCGTTGGCGAGGGCAAAGTTGACGATTTGACGGCTGATTTTATGGTTCATATCTTTCATCCAACGAGATTCTTTATCACCGATTTTGCGAATCATATGGAGCTTTTTGGCTTTGCCCAACGTTCGCCGCAAAGCCGCGTATCGTCGGCGAATGAAAGCGCATTGGTTCCCTTTGAAAAACAACGATTTCGTTCCTACGCTGGCAACGGCGATATAGCGAAGCCCCAAGTCAACGCCCATCACCTTTGTTTCGTGCCGCGGCTCCACTTCAAAGGTGATGGCAATCGCCAAGTACCATTTCTTTCTCTTTTTGTAGAGCTTGGCTGCCCCTTGTTTGGCGGTTCCATCGAGCAGCCGATTCAGCCACGTTTCTTGATAGGAACGCACGACGACCGGCACGCCAATTCGTTTCTCCAGTGTGGGGAATGAAACCGTGTAGAACTCTCCTTTCTTTTCCACCTTTACGTTTTGGTTGTTAAAGCAACACCATAATGTTCGGAACTTCTTTGTTTTCTGGTTTTTCTTTTGAGACTTCACTTCCCGAATCGTCTGATTGACGACGGCGGAAGGAAACCGCTGCGACGAAAAGTCTTTAAAAATTTTGCTCGTCGCTTGATTCAGCTCGGGATGATTCAACAGCCAATTGGCAAACGCGGTATTCACTTCTGTCATCCGTTCATACATGTCTTGTTTGACTTTCGTTGGGTTGTGCAGCTCCAGCCTGAGTGTGATCGTGGGCATGGCTTCACCCCCTTTTCTTTTGAGATTCCACACCTAAAGAGAAACATGGTGGCTCGAAGCCATCCTCTTAAGGGATTGCCGAGCAACGTCGCCTTTCATCCTACAATTAAAACCGTGGGCCTTCAGACGGCTTTTTCTGTAATTACGCACTTATTCTATTTTTGCTCCCCTGTATATCCACCTAAAGGAATATGATCCTTCCGCGCCACCCCAGTGCGGTAAGCCGCTTCGACGACCGCTTGTCTGACGCGTTCGACGACTTTGCTGTTGAAGACGCTCGGGATGATGTATGTTTCGTTCAATTCATCCTCCGTCACGACAGAGGCAATCGCCTTCGCGGCAGCGAGCTTCATTTCCTCGTTAATTTCTCTCGCCCGGCAGTCGAGCGCCCCGCGGAAAATGCCCGGGAAGCAAAGGACGTTGTTGATTTGGTTCGGATAGTCGGAACGCCCGGTCGCCATGACGCGCACGTACGGTTCGGCCAGCTCCGGATCAATTTCCGGAATCGGGTTGGCCATCGCAAACACGATCGGATCGCGCGCCATTTTTTTCACATCTTCCACTTTTAAAATGCCGGGAGCTGAGACGCCAATAAACACATCTGCGCCGGCGATGACATCGGACAAGCTTCCTTTCAGATTATCCGGGTTCGTGAGTTGCGCATATTCTTGCCAATACGGATTTTCATACGTTTCATCGCGATGGATGGCGCCATGGCGGTCGACCCCGATAATGTTGCGCACGCCGGCCGCAAGCAAAATTTTCGTGCAGGCGATGCCAGCGGCGCCAATGCCGGTGAGAACCACTTTAATGTCCTCGAGCTTTTTGTCGACGATTTTCAGCGCGTTGAGCAGCCCGGCCAAGAGCACGACCGCCGTGCCGTGTTGGTCGTCATGGAACACCGGGATGTCAAGCTCTTCCTTCAACCGCTTTTCAATCTCAAAGCAGCGCGGAGCGGAAATGTCTTCGAGATTAATGCCGCCAAACGCCGGGGCAATCGCTTTCACAATTTGAATGATTTCTTCCGTGTCTTTCGTATCCAAACAAATCGGGAACGCGTCTACTCCGGCAAATTCCTTAAACAGCATCGCTTTCCCTTCCATGACCGGCATCGCCGCGTACGGACCGATGTCGCCAAGCCCAAGCACCGCCGTGCCGTCCGAGACAACGGCGACCGTATTCCGTTTAATCGTCAGCGAATACGCCTTGCGCGGATCCTCAGCGATGGCCGTGCAGACGCGCGCCACGCCCGGCGTGTACACCCGCGACAAGTCGTCGCGCGTTTTCACTGGGATTTTTGAATTTGTTTCAATTTTCCCCCCGATGTGCATTAAAAACGTACGGTCAGAAACGTTGATGATTTTGACGCCGCGAATTTTTTTCAGCGCCTCAATGATCAAATCGCACTGCTTCGTGTCGAGGGCGCTGACGGTGATGTCGCGCACCGTGTGAACTTTGCTTGATGAAATGACGTCAATCCCGACAATGTCCCCGCCCGTTTTGCCGATTGCGGCGGCGATATCGCTGAACGAGACGATATCTTTTTCGAACTGGAGACGAATCGTAATGTTCATCGCTGCCCCGCCTGGTAATGCCATAACAATTGTCCTTCCTTTTCTCCATTTTTGTTTAAATCAGTAAATCATTTTACGGTACAAATGTTATCCTATGAACCGGAAAAAGACAACCCTTATTGTACACCCCCTTTCGGCAAACGCATGCATCTTTCCGCCGAACGTGAAACAGCATGCGTCCTGAGCCAGCGCAGCCTTCTTCCCACCGTTCATGTTCCGCTGTTGGCAAAACAGCAACAGGGGTGGCTGACGGCAGAAAAACAACATGCAAGAAGGAAATCAGAGCAGCAATGAAGTAAACGTAAAAGAAAGGAAAAACTAGACAGGAGCGAAAAAGAATGAGAGAAAAGCTGTTTCTCGTGCTGGCCAACTTGTTTTGGGCCGGCAATTACGTCATCGGGAAGTCCATCATTGCGGAAACGGGCCCATTTTGGCTGACGTTGATCCGTTGGTGCGCCGCTTTTATCGTGTTGGCGCCCGTATCGTACTGGCTTGAGCGGCCGCGCTACCAGGACATCATCAAACCCGTGGTGCTAGTTGAGCTTTAGCGCTCAACTAGCCCAAGTGTAACCAGGGAATAAGCTAACAATATACCGTCTAGTGCCACTTCAAATCCGATAATCGAATTGGCTCGGATCCCCGTGATGCGATAGTGGTCAACCAGAACCGAGAACACCGTCTCGATCACTTTGCGTTTTTGTTGGATCCACTGCTCCCATGTCTCAGACGCACGATGTTTCTGGTTTTTTCGAGACGGAGTCCAAAGCGCCATTTGGTATTCTTCGTACAGCCTTTTTTGCAAGTCACGGCTAATGAATCCTTTGTCCCCAAAGTTATACGGGTGGGGAATTTGGGTCATCACGCTTTCGGCTGCGATTCGATCGTGGCAAGATGCTTCCGTCACCACATACCCCATTGGCAGCCCTTGATCGGTCACTTGAAGGTGCAGCTTCAACCCGTAGTACCATTGCTTTTTGGAAGCGCAATACCCGATGTCGGCGATCTCTTGAAACCGTTTGACGCGATGCATTCTTGCCGTATGGCACAACGGGAGCGGCAAGCTGTCCACGACGGCATAGGCATGATGTTGACCGCGTTTTGCCAGCTCATGACGGATCCATTTGATGGCGAAACCAAGCGCCCGGCAACGGCGGTTGTATCGGGAGCGTTCAAGAAACGAGCCGTTTGTGAACAAATTTCCCGTGACAAAACGATGCCACGCCCGTTCAGAAGTAAAACCGAGCAACTTTCCTAAAAGATGAATCGCGATGACCACGGCGTCTTCCTGTTTGACCAAATGGCGGTTGCGACGCTGTAGGTACATCTGAATCGATGACAGTTGGGCAGAGACAAAAAAGAAAATGGCGGCATATTGCTTTTGAATCTTTGCTTGATCTGTAGTAAAATGAAAGTGCTCTTGCATAGGGATTCTCCTTTCAATGTTTGGTTGCACTTTCATTTTAAGGAGATCCTCATGCAAGGGCTATTTTTATGCTTGTTTGAGTTTATCTAGCACCACGGGTCATCAAACAATATTGGCTGCCGCTCGCTGCAGCCGGAATTCTTGGCGTCATCGGCTATAATTTGCTTTTATACGGCGCGCTCGCCTATACATCGCCGATGAACGCAGCGATCGTCAATTCGCTCAATCCGGCGATCATCGTCGTGTTGTCGTATGCGCTGCTGCGGGAGCGGCTGTCAAAAACCAATATTGCCGGCTTTTTGTTGTCGCTGGCCGGTGTATTGTTTATTTTAACGGATGGGCATATAGCACACGTCTTCCGAGTCAACTACCCCCACTTAGCTAACGCTTGAAGTGGGGGCTTGCAACTCCCCAGAAGTACAAGCGGACTTCGTCCTCCTTCCTTGACTTGGGGTTGCATCAGGGCAGGTTGACAACTACCCAACGACGCAGGTCATGCCTGCATCGTTACCGATTCTCTCGGTGTGTCTGTTGGCAGTACTTGGCTTCCACACACAACAGACGGATCTACGCTCGATGTTTTACGGTTACAACGTTTCCTGTAACCAACTCCATACATCGAGTAGCAGTTATTGGAGTGCCTTTATTAAACGGTTTTCTCCACGCCTTTATTCTATCATATACAAACGAAAGGGGGAACGCGCATTCCTCTCCCACTTACTCCCTTTGGTCGTTGAAGTGGGAGTCTCCTGCGCGAAATAGGATGAACTACAACCGCGGTGATTTGATGATGCTCGCCGCCGGTGTCGTCTGGGCGCTTTATTCGATCATCGGCAAAAAACTACCCGTCCCACCGATTACAGCGACAACGTGCTCCGTTTTTTTTAGCTTGCTGCTGCTGTGGCCGTTCGCATTCTTATATCCGTTTCCAGCTGATCACATAAGTGCAGCTGGGCTCGCCGGATTGATCTATATTTGCTTGTTTCCGTCCATTCTTTCCTTCTTATTTTGGAACATCTCAGTGCAAAAAGTCGGTCCGAGCCATGCCGGTGTATATTTAAACTTAATTGCCGTATTTACCGCTGTGATCACGTTTTTGCTTGGCGGTGCTCTATCCGTCCTGCAGCTGGCCGGCGGCGCAATCGTCTTGTTCGGCGTCTATTTGGCGACAAAAGCGCCGAAAGTGAAGACGGAACAAGTGGATATCGCAGGATGACGGCCGGACCGTTTGGCGGACAGCATCATCAAAAATAAAACCCGCCATCACAAGCGGGAACCTTTAGCCATGAAAAACAGCGCCGCCCGCCGCACCCAAAACCCTGTTGCATGCACAAGCGGTCTCCCCTCACCCAAAGGGAGACCGCTTTTTGGCTATTGGAGCAATCGAAGGAACTCACGCATAAACGCCGGCAAATCCGGCCACGCATGGGCGGAGACGAGGTTGCCGTCAACGTGGACTGTGCGGTCAGACACATACGTCGCTCCTAGCGCCTCAACCCCCGGCTTGCAGGCAATATACGCTGTCAAACTCCGTCCTTTCAGCAAATCCGGCATTGTTTCAAAAATGAGCGAGGCGTGGCAAATGGCGGCAATCGGCTTATTCGCCTCAAAGAAATGGCGAACGATGCGCTGCACGTTCTCATCAAGGCGAATGTACTCCGGAGCGCGCCCGCCCGGAATGACCAATCCGTCGTATTGCGCCGGATCGACTTCGGCGAACGACGCATGGGCGTCGATCAAATAGCCTTGCTTTTCCACGTACGTATCCCAGTCGGCAAAATCGTGAACGACCGTATGCAGTTTCTTTTTCTTCGGCGCGGCAATCGTCGCTTCATAACCTTCTTCAAGCAAGCGGTAATACGGATAGTATACTTCAAGCGCCTCAACAGCATCACCCGTGATGATCAGCACTTTTTTGCTCATGGATTTCCGCCTCCTTGTCCATTTTTTTCTTTCATTTCTATCATACTGGAAACGAGTGAAAAGGAAAAGTAAAATGATTGGTGGAAAGAGATGAAGCATCAGAAATGAGAGTCGCTATGGTTGCGACAGTAAGGAGGGAAACGGAATGACCATCACCTCATGGCTGGCCGCCTCGCGCCGAACCGTCGTACTGACCGGCGCCGGCATGTCAACGGAAAGCGGGCTGCCCGATTTCCGTTCGCCGCGCACCGGGCTGTGGGCGCGTTTCAATCCGAGCGAACTCGCGACCATCGATGCATTGCATCATCGCCGTGAATCGTTCGTCGAGTTTTACCAATATCGCATTCGCACATTGCAACAGTGCCAACCGCATGACGGACACCGCTTGTTGGCCGATTGGGAGCGGCGCGGGATCGTGCAGACGATTGTGACGCAAAATGTCGATGGCTTTCACCAAGAAGCGGGAAGCCGACGCGTCATCGAACTTCACGGCTCGCTCCGCACCGTCCATTGTCAGCGGTGCGGGCAAACAAAGCCAAGCTTTGTCTATTTGCACGGTGTGTTGACGTGTGAATGCGGCGGAGTTTTGCGCCCGTCGGTCGTGCTGTTTGGCGAGCCGCTGCCGGAGAAAGCCATCGATCAAGCGTGGGAAGCGGCCCGCCAAGCGGACTTGTTCGTTGTGCTCGGCTCCTCTCTGCAGGTATCCCCAGCCAACCAGCTGCCGCTTGTTGCCAAGCGGAGTGGGGCTAAACTCGTGATCATCAATTGGGAGCCGACTGACTTGGACGATCTCGCCGACGCTGTCATTCACGGCCGGAAAATCGGCGAGGTGCTGAACGAGCTGGAGCGGCAGTTGACGGAGGCGGCGGAATGAACAAAGAAACGATGTTGCAAATGGCGCTCGAATCGATCGGCGACCACTCCCGCATCCGCCATTGGCGCCGCGTCTCAGGCGGGGACATCAATGACGCCTATCGCGTCCAAAGCGGCAAGCAAACGTACTTTATCAAAATGCAACGTTTCCCGCCGAGTGGATTTTTCGCTGCCGAACAGATGGGCCTCGAGCTGATCAGGCAAGCACGCGCCATCAACGTTCCGCATACCTTCGGCTTCGGGGAAGCGAACGGCTGGGGCTGGCTCGTCTTGGAATGGGTCGAAGGAACGGAAACGGCGCAGACGGCCGAACAGCTCGGCCGCGGCCTTGCCCGCCTCCATCAATGCCGCGGCCCGGCGTTTGGCCTTGACCGCGATACGTACATCGGGACGCTGCCGCAGCGCAACGGCTGGTACGGCCGCTGGCCCGACTATTACCGCGCCGCCCGCCTTAGACCACAAATGACGCGGGCGGCGGAGAGAGGCCTCCTGCCCGCCAAGCGGCACAAACGTCTCGAATGGCTGCTCGAGCGGCTTGACCAATGGCTTCCGGATGACTGTTTCCCGTCGCTGTTGCACGGCGATTTATGGAGCGGCAACTGGATTCCGGGGCCAGACGGAGTGCCGTATTTGATCGATCCGTCTGTTTTATATGGCCATCATGAGTTTGAGATCGCGTTTACCGAGCTGTTTGGCGGCTTTCCGCTCCGGTTTTATGAAAGCTATCGCGAGCTTATGCCGCTCTCGGCTGATTATCATGACCGAAAACCACTCTACCAGCTGTTTTACTTGCTCGTTCATCTCAATTTATTCGGCGAAACATACGGCAACGCGGTCGACCGCGTGTTAGAACGGTATGCGGGGGAGTAGTTTCTCCTGCTTTCCCCGCGCCATCTTTATTCAGCACGGATCGCTTCGAGCAGCGCATCCCCGCTTTCGCTCACGCGCACATAGGCAAACCGAACATTCTCTTGCTGTGTCATCCCCGTTTTTTCCGGAATGAAATACGATTCAATGCCATACACGACTTGCGGGCCGTGGAACGTGCCGGTGATGATCACATCCCCAGGCTGCGGCGTGTATCCCGGCCTTTTGTTTCCATTCACCATATATACGCCAGCCAAACGATGCACCCCATCCGCTCCTTTTCGCAGCCCAACTTGCACCCGTCCGCTTCCATCAAGCGACGGAATGGTGGAAATATCGTACCGAAGCTGAATATAATCCCCTTGCAGCATGGAACGCGGATCCACCGGCTCAAGCTCCAGCTTTACGACATCACCATATCGCAGCAATCGCTCTTTTTGCCACACGGTATAACCTAAAAATGAAAATTGAGCGATCACGACTATGAGCGTCCACAATGAAACGCGCCGCCCCCAGCGCACTCCCTTGGCCCATGTGAAGCCATTCCGTTTCTCGAGCCACAATGTCCATGCAAGCAACGCCACGCCTGCCGCCAGCAAGCTGATCGATTTATGAAGCAAATTCCAGGCGAACTCGTAATATTTCAGCACGAGATAAAGCGCCGTGTACACCCAAGCGGTCTTCCGCTCCAGTTGCCGACCGCGGAAAAGAAAGAAGGCAAGCGCCAAGACCATGACGATATTCAACGCCACGTACAGTCCATCAACCGCAAATACATCGGCGCTCGTCGCGATCCCAAGCGCTCCGAACGCCAAGACAAGCGGAGTGAGAAACGGCGTTCCGCGAAAGCGGCCATACGCATACAACCCGCCGTTGACCAAAGCCAAGGTGAGCAACACCGTCCGGCCGTCATCCATCGCCGAACTTAAGGCGATCCCGAAATAGACCGTCAGCGCCGCCGTCGTCAACCGGCGCACTCCGCTGTCTGATGACCGGATGATGCCAATCGCAAGCCCAATGACATAGAGGAACAGAGCCAGCCGCGAGACCTCCCCCGCCATCGCCACCCCGAGCCCATAACCAACAGCCAGCAGAGTATAACGAACGACCGCATTCCAATGCCGGCCCAATGAGGCGGGAACGACAAATCCAAAGATGGAAATGAAAAAGAGCACATAAGGCGACCATGACTCTGTCCAAAGAAAATACAAGCCAAGCAGGCTTTGGATGGCCAACGCGGAAGCCGCAAGTGTGACAATCGCCTGAAACGCCGCCAAAAACCATTTCCCGGCTTTCGTCTTTGCTGAAAACAGCCCCGTGCGCCGTAATAGCACAACGCCCCCGTACAACACGGCAGCAGCCGCCACGAGCCCAATGAGAAGCAACCATGTTCCATAATGATCAGCGAGCAAGCGAATGTATTGAATGAACAAAAACAGTCCAGCAAACAAACTCGTCAACAACACATACAACCGCTGCTTGGCGATGACAAGAAAATAATAAAGCAACACAGCGAGCAACACGGCATACACGTATGGCCACCATGCGTCGCGCCCATAGGAAAACCCGGTTATGTCCATCACAAGCAGCCAACCTTGCATGGCTAGGTAAGCGAAACAACGGATGAGCGGTGTCCGAGCAAACACAACGAGCGCACCGTTTACGATCACGAATAACGACAGCACTCCAAACGAAGACCATTCCGTCCACTCAATCCGATAAGCGGACGGAAAATAATAAAACCAGCACGCAAGCTGCAGCAGCCCAATCGCGATCACGGAAAGCACCCGTTCTTTTGTCAACAGCGCCAACAAAGCGGTTGGCGCAAGCCAGACAAGAAACAGCCAATAACTGTCCGCATGCGAGTTGTACATTTGACCGAGCAGCGCCAACGCAATGCCAAATGACAACACTCCGCTGATCAACATCCAACGCCCTAAGAAACGACGGCGGCCCCAAAGCGCCGCGCTTGCGATGTAAAATGCCGCCATCATGCCGATGCTGATCCCGACTTTCACCTCTCGCCCCATCTCCGGCCAATTGGCGGCAAAAAAATACACCATCCCGGCAATCATGCACAAAAACGCCAACGCATACCCCGTTTTCACGACGCGGACCGCCATATCGCTTTCTCCCCTTGTGGCTCGAATCTTTCTCTCTATAAAATATGCTGAAAAAGCTGTCTAGAAGACCAGTGAAAACACGCCTCATTCCATCGTATTTTCCTAGTTGCCGCTCACCCTTTAGACTGTTTTCTTTATTGCAGTACAGGACACTATGGTTGGAGATCATTTTTTAAGTGGAAAATGTCCATATCATGCTCTGCCACTTTTTTGATCAAATAGTTGATCGATGACTGTTGCGAAGAGAACTGCCGCGAAGCCATGTCAAGAGCGGCCTGATGCTTATGGAGCATGTTCTCGATATAGCGAAAGTGGCTCCGCATTTCTAGTGTGAGGTTGTCAACTTTTTCTTCGACCCGTTCAACTTTCCCTTCAAGCCGTTGCTGTCCTTCTTTCAATGTTTGCACATCGCCTTTGACCGCATCCATGTCGGCTTTCAGTGTTTGCACATCGCCTTTGACCGCGTTCATATCCACCTTTAATGTGCGCACATCTTCCTCAACCCGGTGAAGCCGTTGGTCCAAGCGGGCTTGTCCCTCCTGTAACAACTGCACTTCATCTACCAAACGCGCCTGGCCTTCCTTGAGCACTTGCACCTCGCCTTCAAGGCGCGCTTGCCCTTCCTTGAGTGCTTGCACTTCGCCTTCGAGGCGCACCTGCCCTTCTTTGAGTGCCTGCACTTCGCCTTCAAGGCGCGCCTGCCCTTCTTTGAGTGCCTGCACCTCGCCTTCGAGGCGCGCCTGCCCTTCTTTGAGTGCTTGCACTTCGCCTTCGAGGCGCACCTGCCCTTCTTTGAGTGCCTGCACTTCGCCTTCCAAGCGCGCCTGCCCTTCTTTGAGTGCTTGCACTTCGCCTTCGAGGCGCACCTGCCCTTCTTTGAGTGCCTGCACTTCGCCTTCCAAGCGCGCCTGCCCTTCTTGAAGCGCTCGGACATTTCCTTCAATCCGATCGAGCCGCACGTGGATGGGATTGAGCTTTTGGTCAAGCAGTTCGGCCATCATTTGCACGAGTTCGGCTTGGCTCATCGTTTCACCTCCTTTTCCCCATTGTATCATTGTCTCGGTCAACGCGATAGTATAGAAAAAGAGATTTTCTCCCTAATTTCGACAACGGCAAAGCTCAACACAAAGCCGCAAAATTTGCTTTTCACCGCGCGAAATCAAAACAAAAATCGTTTTTTGTCCATGTTCTAAAATCCGCTTCAGCGAGTGAACCTACGGTAAAGAGCCAGGCAGGCTGATACATAGGCAACCCCGAGCAAAAACCCACCAAGCACATCAGATGGATAATGCACTTGCAGACTTAACCTGCTTAAGCCAGTCAACAGGGCAAGCGCTCCAAAAACGCCGTAAATCGCGGTCCGCTCGCCTCGCTTCGTGCGCGTTTGCGCCAAAAAGTACGCCAAAATCAACAAGTAAATCGTCCCGATCATCGCGTGGCCGCTTGGAAAACTAAATCCACCGATTTCAGCATGAGGAGGTCGAGGCCGTCCAATGATATGTTTTAGCCACTCATTGATGCCATATCCCCCGCCAACAGCGGCCACAACCAACACCATTCCGTAGACGTCGCGGCGAAAAAACCATAAACCAATGACAAGCATAATGCTGATGGTGCCAATCGTCTTTCCATTGCCAAGAAACGTAAACGGGTCAAGCCAATTCCAATAATCAAACAGACGCAGCCCCTCTTCATCCATTCTCTCCGTCCATCCAGCGGCCACGCCTGTCCAAACAAGCAAAAAAAGGCTCAGACTCATAGCCGCAGTGATCCATAATCGTCGATTCATGCTGAGCATCACTCTCCTCCTTATACCTTCTTTTCCAGCAAAACAAAAAATCCTCCTTAAAAAGCGGTGCTTTTTAAGGAGGGATCCATCACCACGGCAACTTCGTCTCTCCCATCAGGAACCGATCGACTTCACGAGCCGCCCCTCGGCCTTCATGGATGGCCCAGACAATTAAGCTTTGGCCGCGGCGGGCGTCGCCGGCGGCAAACACGCCCTCGATGTTTGTTGTATATTTGCCGTATGGGGCTTTCACTTTGTTGTTGATCGTTTCAACACCAAACTGCTTCAACAACGGCTGCTCTGGCCCTTCAAACCCGATGGCGATAAAAACCAAATCACACGGCCATACTTGTTCCGTCCCCGGAATTTCTTTAAAGATCGCTTTGCCGTTTTCATCAATGATTTTTTCCGTTTGAATCGTATGCAGCTCTTTCACGCGGCCGTGCTCGTCGCCTACGATTTTTTTCGTTTGAATGCAATATTGACGCGGGTCTGCCCCAAATTTCGCCTTCGCTTCCTCATACGCATAATCAAGCGTGAAAACGAGCGGATATTGCGGCCAAGGGTTATTGTCTGGGCGCTTGTCCGGCAAAGCCGGGTGTTTGCCGAACTGGACGACGCTTTTGCAGCCTTGGCGCAGCGCGGTCGCCACGCAGTCGGCGCCCGTATCGCCGCCGCCGATCACAATGACATGTTTGTCTTTGGCATCAATAAACTGGCCATCGGCAAAGTTGGAATCCAATAAACTTTTCGTCACGCCGGTCAAATAATCCATCGCAAAATGGACGCCCTCCAGCTCCCGGCCTTCAATGGCCAAATCGCGCTGCTTTTGCGCACCGATGCACAAGACGACGGCGTCGTACTGAGCACGCAGTTCGTCAGCCGTAATATCTTTGCCGACTTCGGTGTTCGTAATAAACGTGATACCTTCCTCTTCGAGCAGACGCACCCGCCGCTCGACCACTTCTTTTTCCAACTTCATATTCGGAATGCCGTACATCAATAAGCCGCCGATGCGGTCAGCCCGCTCATACACCGTCACCGAATGGCCAGCTTGGTTAAGTTGGTCGGCACAGGCGAGCCCAGCCGGGCCAGAGCCGACGATGGCCACTTTTTTCCCTGTTCTTGTTTTCGGAATGCGCGGTTTCACCCATCCCTCGGCAAACCCTTTATCAATAATAGCCCGTTCAATCCCTTTAATG
Organism: Geobacillus sp. FSL K6-0789; assembly: GCF_038593135.1. Taxonomy (NCBI): domain Bacteria; kingdom Bacillati; phylum Bacillota; class Bacilli; order Caryophanales; family Anoxybacillaceae; genus Geobacillus; species Geobacillus sp. FSL K6-0789. The sequence goes on along the minus strand of NZ_CP151966.1, from coordinate 1,399,509 downwards.
GCAACCGCCGGGTCGGAAATCGCCACCGTGCATGACCCCTCGCACGGCGCTGGACAGACGCGGCCGGTGAATTCCGGGAAGTTGTTCGTTTTCAACAAACGATCAAGCGCTTCTTTCCAGCGGCCTCGGTACACCAAATCGTTCCATTCCGGGATCAAGTTGTGCACCGGACACCCCGAAGTCAGGCCGTTTAGCTCCAATCCCATATGACAAAACGGCGTGCCACAGTCCATACAGCGGGCACCTTGGCGGGCCAGCACGTCTTCGGAAAACGGCTGCGTGTATTCTTTCCAATCATCAAGACGGGAAAGCGGATCGCGCTTTTTCTCTTCCTCGCGTGCATATTCCATAAATCCTGTTGCTTTTCCCACGATGGTTCCCCTCCTTCTTTCCGTACGTATCCTCTCTTCTCTCATGCGGCCTTCCCGCCTGTTGGCCGATCAAAAAGCGGGCCCCGCGAAGCCGCGGAGCCGAAGCGGCGTCGTCACTTCGCGGCCAATCGCAAGCCACAGCGTTACTTCGCCACCGCTTGCAGCTGATGGACGCCGCCGACAGCCGCTTTTTTCTGTTTTGCCACCGTTTCAAACGCCGCCATGACAGCTTCTTCGTGCGAAAGCCCGGACTGTTCGAGCGTTTCGATCGTCTCAATCATCAGTTTGTAATTGCGTGGAATAACTTTGACGAAGCGGCGGACGTAATCGTCCCACTCGTCGAGCACCAATGCAGCCCGCGGGCTTCCTGTATAGCGGTAATGGTTTTCGATCATCCGGCGCACGTCGCGAATTTCTTCCTCGTCTTCGAGCCGCTCAAATGAGACGAGCTCAAGGTTGGCTGTTTGCTGCCAGCTGTCTTCATCGGCAAGAACGTAAGCGATCCCACCGGACATGCCGGCGGCGAAGTTTTTGCCAACCGAACCGAGGATGACAACGCGGCCGCCGGTCATATATTCACAGCCGTGGTCGCCGACGCCTTCGACAACAGCATGGACGCCGCTGTTGCGGACGCAGAACCGCTCCCCAGCGCGGCCGCGAATGTACGCTTCGCCGCTTGTAGCCCCGTAAAACGCCACGTTGCCAATGATGACGTTGTCAGCCGCGGCAAACGGCGCCTCATGCGGCGGACGGACGATCACTTTGCCGCCGGAAAGCCCTTTGCCGACGTAATCATTCGCGTCGCCGACGAGCTCAAGCGTCATCCCTTTCGGCACAAACGCTGCAAAGCTTTGCCCAGCCGATCCGGTGAAATGGAGGCGGATCGTATCATCCGGCAGCCCTTCCTCGCCGTAGCGCTTCGAGATTTCGCTTCCTGTCATCGCCCCGACCGTGCGGTGGACGTTGCGGATGGCGAGGTGAAGTTCGACCGGCTCCTGCCGCTCAAGCGCTGGCTGCACCGCCGGTAAAATTTCCGTATAGTCGAGCGTCTCTTCCATTCGATGGTTTTGCCCTTTGCTGCCTGTGCGCGGGCCATCGACTTGATACAAGAGACGGGACAAGTCAAGATGTTTCGCTTTCCAATGCGCTTTCGCCCGTTCGCTCACTTTTAAGACGTCAACGCGGCCGACCATTTCGTCGATCGTGCGGAATCCGAGTTCCGCCATCATTTCCCGCACTTCCTGAGCGACGAAATACATGAAATTGACGACATGATCCGGCTCGCCGGTAAATTTCTTGCGCAGTTCCGGATTTTGCGTCGCCACGCCGACCGGACACGTATCCAAATGGCAGACGCGCATCATGACACAGCCTAAAACGACGAGCGGTGCCGTCGCAAATCCGAATTCTTCGGCCCCAAACAGCGCCGCCATCACAACGTCACGGCCGGTCATCAATTTGCCGTCGGTTTCTAGAACGACGCGGTCGCGCAACCCATTGAGCATGAGCGTCTGATGCGTTTCCACCAAACCAAGCTCCCACGGCAAGCCGGCATGCTTGATGCTCGTTTTCGGCGACGCACCCGTGCCGCCGTCATAGCCGCTGATGACAATGACATCGGCGTTCCCTTTCGCCACGCCAGCGGCGATTGTGCCGACGCTGGCTTTGGCGACGAGCTTGACGCTGATGCGCGCGTCTTTGTTGGCGTTTTTCAAATCGTAAATGAGCTGGGCCAAGTCTTCGATCGAGTAAATGTCATGGTGCGGCGGCGGGGAAATGAGCTCGACTCCCGGCGTTGAGCCGCGCACTTTGCCGACCCACGGATACACTTTATTGGCCGGAAGCTGCCCGCCTTCACCTGGTTTTGCCCCTTGCGCCATTTTGATTTGCAATTCATCGGCATTGACCAAATAATGGCTTTTTACGCCAAAACGCCCGGACGCCACTTGTTTGATCGCGCTGCGGCGCCAGTCGCCGTTGTCGTCTTTCACATAGCGGGCCGGGTCTTCGCCGCCCTCGCCGCTGTTGCTTTTTCCGCCGATCCGGTTCATGGCGATCGCCAGAGCCTCATGGGCTTCCTGGCTGATCGAACCGAACGACATGGCCCCTGTTTTAAAGCGGCGGACGATCGATTCAACCGGCTCGACTTCGTCAATCGGCACCGGAGGGCGCTTCGAATCGAAGTCGAACAAGTTGCGCAAAAACGTCAACTGTTCTTCATTGGCCAGTTTCGAATATTGTTTATAGAGGTTGTAATCGTTTTTCCGGCACGCCCATTGCAACAAATGGATCGTCTTCGGATTGAACACGTGATGTTCGCCGTTGCGCCGCCATTGCAGCTCGCTGCCTGCATCGAGCACATCGTCTTCATGCCGCGCTCCGAAAGCGGCTTCGTGGCGCATTTTCGCTTCTTTCGCAATTTCCGCAAGCCCGATGCCGCCGATTTGCGATGCCGTGCCGGTGAAGTATTCCTCAATGACATCGTCGCCGATGCCGACCGCTTCAAAAATTTGCGCGCCGCGGTAGCTTTGCACCGTCGAAATGCCCATTTTCGACATCACTTTGACAACGCCGTCAACGGCTGCCTTCATATACGTTTTCACCGCTTCGCGGTACGACAAGGCGATCGTGCCGTTTTCTGACGCTTGGCGGATCGTCTCCAGCGCCAAGTACGGGTTGATGGCGTCCGCCCCGTAGCCGATGAGCGCCGCAAAATGATGCACTTCACGCGCTTCGCCGCTTTCGACAAGCAGGCTGACGTTCGTGCGCGTCCCTTTGCGGACAAGATGCTGGTGAAGCCCGCTTGTCGCCAACAAAACCGGAATGGCGACATGTGTTTCATCAACGCCGCGGTCGGACAGCACAAGAAGCACCGCCCCGTTTTCGATCGCTTCATCCGCTTTGGCAAACAGCTCATCAAGCGCCTGTTTCAAATCATCAGTAAACAGCGTCGGCAGCACCGCGCACGCAAATTCCGGGTACGGATTGGCTTTTAACGCTGCGAGCTCTTCGTTCGTCAATAGCGGAGTTTCCAAGCGGATGCGCCGCGCCGCTTTGGCGTCCGGATGCAAAATGTTCCCTTCTTTGCCAAGCAGCGTCATCGTCGAGGTGACGACATATTCACGGATCGCATCAATCGGCGGATTTGTCACTTGGGCAAACAGCTGCTTGAAGTAGTTGAACAAACTTTGCGGCCGCTCCGACAGCACGGCAAGCGGCGCGTCCATGCCCATAGCGCCGGTCGGATCTTTTCCTTCCGCCGCCATCGGCAAAATCGTTTTTTCCACATCTTCAAACGTGTAGCCGAACGCTTTTTGCAGTTTGACGAGTTGCTTCGGCGCTTCGACGTCCTCCGGAATTTCCAGATCGCCAAGCGTGATCATTTGCTCGTTGATCCATTGGCGATATGGCTTTTCATGAGCCATTTCTTCCTTGATTTCCTGGTCAGAGATGATGCGCCCTTGCTCGAGGTCAACCAACAGCATTTTCCCCGGGCTCAGCCGCTCTTTATATAAAATGTTGTTCGGGTCAACATCGATGACGCCGACTTCGGATGAGAAAATAATGTAGTCGTCTTTGGTGACATAATAGCGGGCCGGACGCAAACCGTTCCGGTCCAAAATGGCGCCGATTTGCTTGCCGTCGGTGAACGAAATCGCCGTCGGTCCGTCCCACGGCTCCATGAGACAGCTGTGGTACTCGTAAAACGCCTTTTTCGCCCCGTCCATCTGCTCATCCCAAAACCACGGTTCCGGAATGAGCATCATCGCGACATGGGCCGGCTTCCGGCCAGCGAGAACGAAAAATTCAAACGCATTGTCCAAAATCGACGAGTCGCTGCCGTTCGTATCCAAAATCGGCACGACTTTTTCCAAATCCGCGCCGAACGCTTCGGACACAAATTGTTTCTCGCGCGCCGCCATCCAGTTGACGTTGCCGCGCAGCGTGTTGATCTCGCCGTTATGGATCAAGTAGCGGTTCGGATGGGCCCGCTCCCAGCTCGGAAACGTGTTCGTGCTGAAGCGCGAGTGCACGAGAGCAAACGCCGAACGGAACCGTTCATCTTGCAAATCCAAATAAAACGCATCGATTTGTTCCGGCGTCAAAAGCCCTTTATACACGATCGTTCGGCTCGAGAAGCTCGCTACATAGCACTCGTTGTGTTCCACACATTTTTCGAATTGTTTGCGGATCACATACAGCTTCCGTTCAAACGCCAACTCATCAGTCACGTCATCACTTGCCGCGACAAACACTTGACGGATGAACGGCTTGCTTTGCCGCGCCAGTTTGCCAAGCTTTTCACGATCAACTGGAACTGTCCGCCATCCGAGCAGCCGTTGCCCTTCTTGAGCGACGATCTCATTGAACATCGATTCATAGTACGCCCGTTTCGCTTCCTCTTCCGGCAAAAAGAACATCCCGACCCCGTAGCGCCCTTTTTCCGGCAAGTTCATCCCGCTGCACACCGCTTGAAAATACTCATGCGGAATTTGCGTCATAATGCCCGCGCCATCGCCTGTTTCCGGATCGCTCCCTTGTCCGCCGCGGTGTTCAAGCTGGCGAAGCATATGGAGCGCTTTTTCGATAATGTCATGTGACGGTTTTCCTTTCAAATGCGCATAAAACCCGATCCCGCATGCATCATGCTCAAATTCCGGGCGATATAACCCTTGCGCTTCCGGTAATCCGTAGTGTTTCATGCTGCCTTCCCCTCCCGTTCCGAATTGTCTGTAATATTCATTGTAGTTTTCAAAATTAATATAAACAATATATAATTTAGATAAAATCCATCTCTTTTTGCGATCAATCAAAAGGAGGGAGAAAAATGGAGCTGCGGCAACTGCAATATTTCGTGGAAGTCGCCCGGCGCGAACACGTCTCCGAAGCCGCCGACGCCCTCCATGTCGCGCAGTCGGCGATCAGCCGGCAAATTGCCAACCTCGAAGCGGAGCTTGGCGTGCAGCTGTTTGAACGGGAAGGGCGAAACGTGAAGCTCACCCCGATCGGCCGCCATTTTTTGTCGCACGCCGAAGCGGTGTTAAAGGCGGTCGAGGATGCAAAGCAACAAATCGAAGAGTATTTGGACCCGGAACGCGGAACGATTAAAATCGGGTTTCCAACAAGCCTGGCAAGCCACATGATGCCGATGGTCATCTCCGCCTTTAAAGCGGAGCACCCAAACGTCTCGTTCCATCTCCGCCAAGGGTCGTACTATTATTTAATCGAAGCGGTGAAAAAACGGGAGATCGACCTTGCCTTTCTCGGACCGATTCCGGTTCATGAAATCGGCATTAAAGGAGAAATTTTGTTTTCCGAACCGTTTGCCGCCCTCCTGCCGAACAGCCATCCGCTCGCCCGCCGCGACCGGATCGTATTGAACGAACTGCGCCATGATCCATTTGTAACGTTTCCAAAAGGATACATTTTGCATCAAATCGTTATTGACGCTTGCCACCAAGCCGGATTTTCGCCCAACATTTCATCGGAAGGCGAAGATCTCGATGCCATTAAAGGGCTTGTCTCCGCTGGCATCGGCGTGACCCTCCTGCCGGAAAGCGCCTTGTCGGAAAGCCTTCTTCGCTACGCCGCCAAAGTGCCAATCGAGATGCCGCAAGTAAAGCGCAACGTCGGCATTATCATTTCCGACCACCACGAACTCGCTCCGTCGGTAAAAGTGTTTTACCGGTTTGTGAAAGACTTTTTCGCGGAGCTCGAGCGGTATCAATTGCGGGGGTGAACGCTCCCCCGCCTACGCTCACGTCGAAAAACGGATTCGAGATCACAAAAAAAGACGCAGGTGCTTCCCCCTGCGTCTTTCCTTTCTTCTTCTGCACACTTCCCCTTTCCATCGCCTTCACTCATCAAGGATCATTCAAAAGAAGATGTGGAGAGCACCAAGTTCGGACGCTGCTTCCGTTCGATTGCGTCCGAACGTCATCCTAACCGCACGACCGTCCGGCCGCGCAGTTCGCCGCGCAAAATGCGCTTAAGCGCTTGCGGCAATTCAGCGAGCGAAATCTCTTGAGCAATCCGCTCCAAATCCGGCTTTAAGTCGCCAGCGAGCCGCTCCCAAATGCGGAGGCGCACATCCATTGGACAATAGACGGAATCAACGCCAAACAAGCTGACGCCGCGCAAAATGAATGGATGGACGGTTGTCGGCACCTCGACGCCGCCTGTCAACCCACTCACCGCCACCGCTCCGCCGTAGCGGATGCGGCTTAACACCGTCGCCAGCGTCCGGCCGCCGACCGGGTCAACCGCCGCGGCCCAGCGCTGCTTATCAAGCGGACGAATGCGTTCAGCCGTGACGTCTTCGCGCGTCAACACTTCCTTGGCGCCGAGGGCGCGCAAATAGTCGTGCTCCGCCGTTTTGCCTGTGCTCGCTTCCACCGTATAGCCGCGCTTGGCGAGCATCGACACGGCCAGACTCCCGACGCCGCCCGTCGCCCCCGTGACAAGCACCGGTCCGCGTTCCGGCGTCAACCCATGCTCCTCAAGACGGTGAATGGACAGCGCCGCTGTAAACCCAGCCGTCCCAATCGCCATCGCTTCTTTCAACGTCAACCCTTTTGGCAGCGGCACGAGCCAATCGCCGTGCAGGCGAGCATATTCACTGTAGCCCCCGAAATGCGTCACACCGATTTCATATCCGGTCGCGATCACCTCGTCCCCTTCGCGGAAGCGCGGATGGTGCGACGAAACAACCACCCCGGCCAAATCAATTCCCGGCACGAACGGATACGTTTTCACAATTTTGCCATCCGGAATGGACGCCAATCCATCTTTGTAATTGACGCTCGAATAATGGACGCGGACAAGGACGTCGCCTTCCGGCAAATCATCTATGGACATCGTCTGCACACCAGCGGTAAATTCTGTTTCGGTTTTGTTGACAACGAACGCTTGAAATGCGGACATCATTCCTCTCCCTTTCTTCATGCATTCTTCTCTCATGTCATTCGACAACCAAACGCCAGATTCCTTTCTGAACCAAGAAAACCCTCGCTTCCGGTGGTACCGTCAAGAATTTTGTGTAATGTAATGGAGTAGGGTTTCTCTGAAATGGATTTGGAATGAATAGGGAACTAGTTTCCTCCACACAGGAGACTGAATATTCGGTCTCCTGTGTGGAAAGGGAGAATCCCCCTATTTTGTTTATTTACAGTATTTGGTTAATGTTAACGTTCTTCAAACATTCGCTCGAGGGCTTCATGCGCTTCGGCAAATCCTCGCAACTTTCGCCCTGCCCATTTCTCATTAAAATCTTGAATGGTTAAATACACGACTTTTTCCGCAGCTTCTAAACTGCTCAAACTGTTCATCGGCTTTAGACGTTTCCGAATCTCCTTGATCGTTCGTTCGATGGCATTGGTCGTATAAATCACACTTCGAATACTGCTTGGATCATCCATAAATGTAAGGAGGACATCCAACTCATTGGCCCAAGATTGAACTTCTCTTGGATATTTGCTGGACCATTTCGACTCAAACTGTTGAAACATTTGTAACGCCATCTCCTTATTCGGCGCGCGATAAATCAGCTTGAGATCCTCGGCCACTTCGAATTGGTCTTTTTTCCGAACACGGCTGAGGGTGTTGCGGACTTTGTGCACGACACAGCGCTGCACATCGACTTTCGGATACACCGCCCGAAAGGCTTCCTCCAGCCCCGGAAGGCCATCGAAGACGCCAAGAAGCACTTCCTTGACGCCTCTTTGGTAGACCCGAGTTCGACAGTTTTGAGGCCATTTTAGGCAAATAAAAAGTCCAGAAATCCCGTTATATCAAGGACTTTGGGGTTGTCAACCTAGGAAAAAACCCTGAATTCCATAGGCACACGTTTAGCCGAAAAGTATGATGGCAAATATCTTATCCGCACGTCCGATGACACACTGTCTGCCGAGGATGTCGCGCTGGGATATAAGCAGCTGGTGGATATCGAGCTGGCTTTTCGTACACTGAAATCGACATTGGAATTGCGACCCATGTATCATCGCTTGGAAGACCGCATTCGTGTGCATGCGCTGCTCAGTTAGCTGGTTCTCTTGCTGGTTCGCATCGTAAAGATTCGGACCAACGAATCGTGGCCGAAAGTAAGAGAGGAATGCTAGCGTCTCACACTCGGACATTTTTCTTCGAAATACGGGGACCTTTATCAGCGGACAGAACTGACCGCCAAATAAGGGCAAACCTTTGCGACTCTAGGACTAGAGCCTCCACCGAAGATCCTAGACATTCATCCTCGCTCCTAGATACACGCCACAAGTATACCTAATCGCCTCTCAGCCCTTCTGCATCAAGGACTGAGAGGCGATTTATTTGCCTAGTCACTGTCGAACTCGGGCAGGAGAAAGCAGCTGTATAAGCTCAGCTGTTCCTCGCTGATTAGTGAGTCCATTATTTAGGAAAAATAAAAGAGGTAATACCCTATGTTTGTTTTTTTATCTTCTCTTCGATGTGCTTGTAATCAATAATACGAATTTTGTCAAAATCGATTTCAAGTGTTATTATATCAATTCCGTAAGGAGGGTTGTGAGCCCCTTTAAATGTTTCTACACGAATTTTGAGTAAGAATTTATAACGACTCCCGGGTTCTAAATTTTTAATCTCTAATATTTTAGGCTTCCACCACTGAATTCCAGATGGTTTTCCATAATAATCCTGTACTGCTTTGGTTATATAAGGCGTTAAGAAGTAAATTGAAAGGTCCTCTAAATCATTTTTATTAACCACTAATGTAGTTGTTGACTCTGTTTCATAAATTTTTGATTTGGCGACAATTTTAGTCCCGACACCATACATTCCGAATAATATTATCAAAAAGAGGGACATTACTCCTATAAATTTCCTGTTCATATTTGAATTCCTCCCACGAGGGCGATGCCTTTTTGCAGGAAGCTGCTATTTTCCCTTGTCAATCCTGCCCCCAACCTTATCTACGCTTGGCATACAAAATGACAATTTTTCGAACTTTCCACAACATCTATTATATCGACAACGACTACGTTATATACTGACATTAAGAATGATTTCACAAGTTAGGAGGACTTAAATAATGATCGTCCACGAACTGACAGACATCGAACATCTATTCACTGAACAATTGCAGGAAGGCTACTACGTGATTCGCGAAACATACCAAAACGTACTCGTGGAGCCGGAAGACGGCGACACCATCCGACAAGTGGACGCTGGAACGGAAGAAGTCGTCACCATCGTATTTGATCCCGGCGACGAATACTCCCTCATTTGCCTTGACACCTACACGTTCGCCGACGGCATCCCGTCTTTAGCGGAGCTCAAAGAAACGATTGCCGCGGAGTACGACGTCTTTGTCAACGACCGTTGGGATGCGGCGTCATTGTAAAAAGCGCCTGAAACGACGGACATCAGGGACTCGGAACATAGACGCAACGCCTGTTTTACCAAAGCGCTTTTCATCAGCCGAATCGAAAAGCAGCCCGTCCACCTAGCGAGCGGGCTGCTTCGATTTCTTCTCGAACCGAAACACGCGAAAGCCAATATCAAGCTCTGTCTTTCCCGTTTCACGGACGATTTTCTCCCCCGCGCGGCGGATGCGCTCGCGGCCAATGTCGCAAATCGTCCGAAACCCCACCCGATACGCCTCGGACGTTTCCGCAAGCGGCTCGGGAAGCTGCACCATTATAAACGACCGCCGGCCGCCGTCTTCAGCGTTTTGCTGCATGACGGCATGGGCTGTTGTCGCCGAGCCGGAAAAAAAGTCGAGGATGATGTCATTGTCCTTCGTTGTCAACGCCACCATACGCTGAATGAGCTTCACCGGCTTCGGGTAATCCATCACCGCCAGCCCATCGAACAGCTCCTTCAGCTCTTTTTTCGCCTCCTGCGAATGGGACACCTCATCATGCGTCCAAATCGTAAGCGGTGTCACCGTCGGCTTCACTTCGCTTAAAAACCGCTTCAGGCGCGGCACCCCGTTGCCGTCTTTGCCAAACCAAATGCGGTTGTCCGCCGCCAGCTCGGCGAAGCGCTCCTTTGTCACCCGCCAACAATACCCGTTCGGCGGCGAAACGACCCGGCCGCCTGGCGTCACGATGTCATAAATTTTTTCCGGAATCGGCGGACCGACCGACAAATCTCCTGACGTCCACGGCCCGCGCGGGTCGTTGTCCGGATTGGCATACCGCCCGTCCGCTTCCGGATGGCGCGGCAAGCCGTACCAAGCTAAACGGTCGATATTTTTCGCGTAACAGAGGATGAAGTCATGGTTGCGCGAAGCGAACTTGTTCATGTTCACAGGCGAAAACGCCCGCTGCCAAATGAACGTGGCGACAAAATTTCGCTCGCCAAACAGTTCATCGCACATTTTTCTCAAATTCGCCTGTTCTGTATCATCAATGGAAATAAACATCGCCCCTGTCTCCGCCAACAGCTCCCTCGCCACCCAAAGGCGCGGGTACATCATGTTGAGCCAGCCGGCATGGGCACGCGCTTCTTCCTGGATTCCGCTAGGAACAACGGCTTTCCCCTTGCGCCAATTGTCTTTGTACGTGAGCACTTTTCCTGTATTGTACGGCGGGTCGATGTAAATCATTTGGATGGCCCCTGCATGCGACGTCCGCAGCAGTTTTAATACTTCTAAATTGTCTCCTTCAATATACCAATTGTTTGTTGTCTCCCACTGCTTGCTCGCTGCCTGATCCGGCCGCAATACTCCGGACGCAGGCGTTTCAGCGAGCCGCCTCGCCTCTGCCTTCCCCGGCCACATGAACTCATATGCTTCCTGCCGTTTGTGACCGCCAAGCACCCTCTTCAGCCACTCCCAATCGATGCCCCCATCCACAACCGCTTCCGGAAAGAGCTTTTTGATCACCTCAAGCCTTGCATCCGACACCGATCTTCTCCCGCCGGCATTTGCCATGGCACGCCCTCCCTCCCCCTCCGCCATCTTGTCCGCAACATTTTTTTGTCCACGAAAAAGAGATCGTATTTCCAATATTTCGCCATGGCAAACCGTTTTCCTGCCACAACTCTTAGCTAAAAAATATCCCCACCTCCTGCAAACGGAAGCGGAACGTAGAACGTTTCATGCGAAGCGATTCCCTTGTCAGACAAGAGAATCCGCCGATCGGACACGAAAACGGCGCTTTACACAAGCTGTCTTCGCCCCACCACCTTCTCAGCGACCGCTTGCTGGATCTCGCTCATATTAAACGGAATAATGACATTTTCGGCTAAATGGCGCTTGCTTTCAAGCAATTCATGCATCAATTCCTCTACTGTTCCCTGCGGAAAGTGGGAACTGTCCCTCGTAATAATATGGTAGACATACACGTCCTTTTGCTGGCCGATGCGATATGCACGGTCAGTTGCTTGATTTTCGACCGCTGGATTCCACCATCTTGTGTAATGAATCACATGGTTGGCACTTGTGATCGTCAAGCCAACGCCGGCCGCTTTTGGGGATAAAATCATAATGCCAAAGCCTTGCATTTCATTAAAACGTCGAACAATCAATTGCCGATTTTTCGCATCGCCATCAATCACTGGAACAGAAATGCCGTATGTCTCCATAAAGATTCGTTTTAAAAGAAAGTGCAGTTTGCGAAATTCAGTAAAAATGAGCACTTTCTCTCCCTTTTGCCGAATCGTTTCAATGATGTGCATCGTTTCTTTCAGCTTCGGCACTTCTTGATAAGAGAGCTGTTCATATTTCGGAATGACCGCACCGGGATGGCCGTACAGTTGACGGAGTCTCATAATCATATTCAAAATGGCGACCTGACCAACTTCTTTTGTGGCCAGCATTGACTGGGCAATCTCCTTCTGTATGGGCGAAGCTTCAACATAAATCGGCGGAACAAGGTGTTTTTTAGGCAAACGGTCATCGAGAATTTGTTGCTTCGTGCGGCGCAAATAGTACGGTTGGAGGGCCGCAAGCAACGCATCATAGTCCGACGTTTCTACATAGCGGAAGCGAAATTCTTTTAGAGAGCCTAAAGCGCCGGGCTGGACAAAGTCCATAATCGCCCAAAGTTCGTCTAAACTATTTTCGACCGGCGTGCCGGTCATCGCTAAACGGAAACGTCCTTGCATGGCGCGAATGGCGCGTGAGCGCTGGCTAGTATGAGATTTAATGTTTTGCGCCTCATCACAAATAATCGCTTGAAATTCAATTTTCCCCAACAGAAGCTGGTCCATTTTGAGCGTGTCATAGCTTGTCAAAACGATATCAAACTGTGAAATGAGCTGCGACGAAGCCAGCCGTCCTCTTCCTTTATGAATATATAAACCGTCCAACAAGCTTGGGGCAAACTTTTCGATTTCCGCCACCCAGTTCTCAATCAGGGCTATCGGCAGGACGATCAACGTCGGCTTCAACCGCCCATTTGCTTTTTGATGCAGCAAAAACGCAATGACTTGAATGGTTTTTCCAAGCCCCATATCATCGGCAAGCAGGCCGCCCCTTTCTTGCTCTGCCAAGTGACAGAGCCACTCAAAGCCTTCGATTTGATGCGGAAAAAACTCCGCTTGCAGCTCAGATGGAATCGGATAGCGCCGGCATGATGCCTCTTGGGCGCTGTCTATCTTGTATTCAAGTTGTTCTTCGTTATCTTTAATATCAAGAATATACCGGCGCTTCAACGCTTCATCGGCGTCTTTCGGCAGCTGCAGCAGCTTCCGGCGCAATAAAGGATCTAGGTAAATCCATTTGCCGTTGTATTCGACATATTGCTGATCCGGATATTTTTCCATCAGTTCGCGCAAAAACGTCTCATCGTACGGAACGGTATGCCCGCTCTCCTCATCAAACCATTGCATTCCGGTCCGCTCATGAAAAAAAGGGCGAACCCGTTCAATCGGGATAAGGCCGCGGACACGTTCTGAAAACTGGTCCAAATCAAATAAATAATCATGCTCAGGCAAGACGGCAGCTGGATTTTCCAAAAACAGCGGCACTTCTTCTCCCGTAATATGCCGTTTTTGCTGCAAATGCATCATATCAGCATGAACCTGCTCCGTGCTGACGAAACGGCTGCGCCCATGGCCTTTTTTTATGCTGCTAACCCGTTGCAGTCGTTGAAGATGGCGGGTTTCCTCCTCATTTCGTCCTTTAACGACAAGCTCGATATGGTCATGGCGGTGCACAGCAACGTCCACATTGTACGCATCAACGACGTGATACGTTTCGTTTTGTAAAAAGTTTTCAAGTTCAATTCCTGCTTCGTTGGCCAGCTGTTGGCAAATGCCGATTTTTTCATATCCTGATTCGTACGATCCCAAAAGCGCTTGTTTCAGCCGATATACGCGTTCCGGGAGCAACATGAGACGGTCTGGCAGCACATAAATCGCCCCGGCCTGTTTCCCAACCCGATCTAAGTTGCGCCCGCCTGCATCAAACAGTTGCAAAACTAAGTCCGCTTCATGCGGCAACGAACGAAGTGAGAGCTTTCCGCCCACTTGCTCCTCAACAACGGGAAGCCCTAAATATTGGAGCACTTCTTTGGCGCTTTCGTCTTTCAGCAATTCATAATACTCGCTATACGGCAAAGTCGAATCGACAAGAACGCCCGAGTCGTAAAGCTCCTCCCAAGCGACATACTGCTGAAATCCTTGCACTTTGTAATATTTTTCGATGTCTTCTTTGGCCATAGGCAGCTTCAGTTCGGCGACGGTTTTGCCGTCATGCAACTGAAACGAAAAATGAATCCCATCCTCATTCGGCGTCAAAACTGCCTTCATCATTTTCCGTTTCTTTTTGAAGAAGAACATCCCTTCTTACCTCCCAGCCGAGTTCGCGGCGAAGCCATTCATCAAATTTCCATTGCCACCCACCGTTATGGCGCAGCCAGCCGCCTGGAATTGTCAAATCTCTATCCATCAGCTCGGTTCGTTTCACTTCCCGCACTTTTCGCCACGCCTTGTTGGCAAACTGCTCGCGTTCGGCGAGCATCCGGTCGATTTTGGGTTGAAAATGGCGCCGGAATACGTCGGCGCGGTAAATATAAACCGCCCCAGTTCCGAGCACTTCCATAATGACAACGTCATGAAAATACATAATCAACGTCGTGCGTTCATCCGTCACAACGACATCCTCTAGCTTTGGAATAAACTTTTCCCAATATTGAAACCGTTCATGGTTTTTGTTCACGCCGCCAAAAAAGTCTTTCAATTGCAGCTTCATAATCCACTGAGCGAACCGCCGCTTTTCCTCTTCACCGACATATCTCCATAACATCGGCTTTCGGTGATACGTTTGCAGCCTTTCAAATATCAGTTTCCCAAGCGGCTTGACGTGATTGAGCTTGCACTTTTTGATCAGTGCATTCGCCATTTTTTGTTGCTGTTCATTTGTTGAGGAAACAAACAGCTCCCGATACAAGTTTTGTTCCTTGAGAAAAAACGATTCATCGGCCAGCTGAAAAATCTCTATCAACACGAGTTTAAACAACGGAAAGTTTTTCGTTAAATAAAACGTCTCCAGTTCGTCTAAAATTCCTTTCTCGCTTTCATACGCCGTTGTTGCCAAATACACAATGGGATCTTTGCTTAACAAATAACGCCGCCATTTTTCACTTTTCTCTTTTTCCAACCTCTTTTCGATTTTCTCTATATGGGTAGCATAGGCGTAACGCAAAAGCTTCCAAATCTCGTCCAAATCGCACGTTTCATACATAACATCGACCAACACGCGGAACAGGCGTCGCTCATGCTGGATATGGCGCTGAATGGACTCGATCATGGCTTTTTTGAGCTCTTCGGGAAGCTCTTTTTTGTACAAGTTCGGGAGAAGAAGTTTCTCCCGCCGCGACAGCTGTTGTACCCACTCTTGAAACACTGAAATCGGCGCATTGGCTACCTCGGCAAACCGATCGGACAGCCGTTCAAGCACCCCCTGATATTTCTCAGCTCTATAGTCAACCGTTTGTTTCAAAAGAGGACGACGCGGTTCCCGCAGCCATCGTTTCAGCAACACCGGTTCATACTCATACTTCATTATTCGTTCACCAACTTTTCAATGGCTTTAATTGCTTCATCGTCCTTAAGACGGAATAAAAATTCAACCCGGCGTGATCGGTCAGGATCATACTTGCCGTTTTCATCCGTCAGCGGATTGCTGAAGCTCCGGCCATTTGCGGTAATGTACTTTTTCGACAGCTCCCGCTCTTTAAAATTAGGAAACTCTTTACTATAAATATACTCTAAAACGGCGTATGCCCGTCGCTGTGACAAAGACATGTTGTACATGTACGTCCCATTTCGGTCGGTATGTCCTTCGATAATGATACTTGAAATTTCATCTTTAAACCGATCCTGCAATAAAATCCCCATATACTTAGGAATAAATTGTTGCAAAAACGCCTTCCCCTCCGGAGAGATTTCCGCCGAGTTCGATTCAAACAAAATGCTGCCGGGAAAGCGTATGGCTCCTGTTTGCTGATCAATCTCAATGGCTAGATTCGACTTCTTAAACGCTTCTGTTAAAGCCCGAATGATCTCCGTTTTGACGCTGACAACCTCTTCAATTTGTTTTTCTTTCTCTTCTAACAATTCACGGTAGTCAAGGATGACAGACATCAACAACAAGGCAAACACCATCAACATGGCGCTCATTAAATCCGCATAGGACATCCAGTAGTTCACTTCTGTCCGTTTCCGGTATTTCATGTTGAAGCCCCTGCTTTCCATTTATCTAAATGATCGACTAAGTCTTCCATATTCTCAATGAAATCGTTCTGAACTTCACTGAACTGATAAACGAGCCCGCTCACTTCCTGAACGGCTTTTGTCAACGTCTCATCAAAGTGTTGATACGTTTTGCTTAGACCGCTGTCAATGTTCTCCGCAAAATCTTTCATTGAAAGATGAAGGGCTTCTGTAATCTTCGCCAACTGTTCTTTCGTCATCGCCCAGTTTTGCTGCAGCGTCGCGATTTGCTCTGTCATCTCATGCATGTACACTTTCGTCGTTTGTAATGCTTCCTCCACCGTTTCATTTGTCTGCGCACGCAGCTGCACAAGCTCTGGAAGAAGCTGTTTTTGCGCTTCCTGCATTTTAAGCAACTGCTCCTTCAGCTCGCGAACGCAATTGAACGTTTCGCGCAATTCGGGAACGAGAGGCGACAGCGCCGCCACAGCCGACTGGACATCGCCAAGCAGCTGCTGCGAATCATGCAGCGATTCTTTTTGAATGCGGAGAGACTCCTCAAACTTGTTCGCCATCGTTTGAAAGGACGCGGAAAGGGAAGATGCAGCATGAACAAGCTGTTCGAGCAACTGGCTGTAATGCGTTTCGACCTGCGCATTAAAGTGGGTAAAACGCTCCACCAGATCGTCGTATTTTTGAGCGAGCAACTGGTTGCTCCGCATCACTTCTTGTTGGACTGGGAGATGGTCTTTTGTCAGCTGCTGCAACTGATAAAACGTTTCTCCTAATCCGTTCATTATGCCTGCCGTTTTTTGATAGCTGTCCTTCATCAGCTCAAGTTCTCCAGCCATCTTTTCAAACTGCGCAAACATTTTTTCCGTCCGCTCAAGCGTCATCGCCTGTCGCTCTTCCATATAAGCAAAACGGCTTGTGAATGACTCAATCGTTTTCATCATTTCTGAGTGAAGCACTTGCGATTGTTGGACAAACTCTCTAAACTTTCCAATCGACTGTTGTGTCCCGCCTGTAATCTCATCAACAAGCCGACTCGTCACATCGGCGCTTGTACTTTTTGTCAACTCAATTTGCGACTCAAGCAGCTTCGCCTGCGTCTCCATCCCTTCATGCAGCTGGGCAAACTGGTCATGAAGCTGACCGAACACTTGCTGCAGGCTGCCGTGCGACTGCTGAAGCGATAGAGCGATCGGCTGCATTGCCCTTTCAAGCGCATCAGTCAGTAGCGTCTTCAGATGGTCAGCCTGATGACGTGATAACTTTTCTAAACGGTTAAGAAACAGCTCCTCATCATCGGTGCTAAGCAAAAAGTCAAGCCGCTCGGAATGCCAGTCGATATTGCGCTCAAGCACGCCACTGATCCATCGGTCGAACATCGTCCATATTAAAGAAAGCAACACGCCCCATACAGAAGTGTAAAAGGCGACTTTCATCCCATTTATTAAACTATCAATTCCAGACCGCAACATTTCTGTATCAGTGACATGCAATTGAGCCAATCCTACCGAGAGACCAACGAAAGTGCCAAGAACACCGAGACTGACGTGAATGCCCGCCCCCATGTCCATCAATGTTCGGTAGCCCATATGATGGTACATCACATCAAATCCAAAAAACGGCTCTACATTAATGCGCTCATCCTCATTTTTCTGCGATACGCGATTATAATATCGCTCCCAAAGTTCTTTATATTTCGACTTTTTCACTTGGGCAAAAAGATTGTGAATGGCCTGATCAATCTCGTAGACGCTTCCATCTAAAGGACGGTTTAATTCCAAAAGCTTTGGCTTCAACTGGTTCATCACCGCAATCTCCCTATGAATGCGGACAAACTGCCAAACAGCCATCACCAAAAACAAACTAAACTGAAAATAAAGAAACAAATCAGTAAAACCTTCATTTCCGATTTTGTTAATCAAGGAAAACAACGTCTCAAAAACGGTATACAACGTCCCTCACCCGCGCTTTCTATTGTGTAAAGTCATCTGTTGCTAAGAAAAATCCAATCCGTTCCATTCGTCCCCTTCGCTGTTCATCTGATTATTCACTGGAATGGCAAAAAGCGTTCTTCTCTCCGATTCTTACAAAATCATTTTACAGGCGTTACGACCTATCGGCAATATGTAACAAAATAACAATTATATAGATGACTTGGCCGTCCAAAAAAATCGCCATGCCCTCCCTCCTCCGGCACAGAAAACAAAACGAGCCAACAAACGGAGAAGGCGGCATGGCGGATGGTGACTGCTTATGCGGTTTTTGAGTAAGAAAATGGGGGATTCTCGGATGCATCAAAGAATTTCTCAAGTTGAACAGCGCCTTGATTCATCCTTTTTTCCTGTCAAACTCAGCAGCTTCATAGAGTGTCCATGTTTTCCATCTTCGGACGACTGACTCGGTACATTTGCAGCGCAACACCGTCGACCATAAACGTTTTCGCTTCCCCATGACGTAAAGCGTACTGCTCAAGCCCAACCATAAAGTTGACTCCTTCACGGTATTCCTCGTTGCCGATCACCTGAAGCGGCGGCGACATGAGTTGGCGCGAGAGGAAGAGGATCGCCTTTTTCCGCGCCCGCGTGAGCGACACGTTGAGGCGGTTCAAACTGTAGATGAACTCCCCTTCCATCACAGCCAGTTCCGGATCGGCGACGCCGTAGCTGATGATCGCCGTATCCGCTTCTTGTCCTTGCATTTTATCAACCGTATCGACGAAAAACGGCGGACGCAGTCCTTGGTGTTCAAGGGCACGGCGAATGGCGCGGATTTGCGCCCGATGCGGCGAGATGATAAACAGCCCGCGGCGCCAAAACGCTTGGTCGCCTTCTGATGAGTCATCGTACCGTTTTTCCTCGCTGTCGAGAAGCCGTTCCCGCAACACCTTCGCGATGCTCGCCACCCAGCGCGCTTCCGCCTCGTTTTCTTGGGCACCGTACACGCCGTCATACGTGCAGACGACAAGCGGATAGTCAGGGTCGATCGCTGCTTCCACCCATTCATCGGCAGTTGGGGCATCGGCGAGCGCCAACGTTTGTTCGGCAATCTGGCGGGTGAACGCGGTATACTGGGAGCTGTAAATCCGCTCGGCCGGGTAGCGGCAAAGCGCCTCGTTCATGCGGAAATTGTCCGTCAGTTGGCGGGTATACCGCTTCTCCACATCCGCGTCAAACAGCAGGCGGAAAATCGAGTCGAACAGGTGCGGTTCCCCTTCCGCGGCCGCATACGTCCCTTGAATGATTGGCGGCAACTGGAAATGGTCGCCGACGATAAGCAGCCTGCCTGCTTTTTTGACATGGCGCAGCGCCAACAGTGAATCGGCCACGCGGATTTGCGACGCCTCATCCAGAATGACGACGTCAAACTCTTCTAGACAGCCTTTTTCATACGCTCTTTGAATGCCGTACAGCGTGGCGCCAAGCACCCGATGCCCGCCGTTGCCCAGCCATCGGGGAAGGTCACGGTCCGCCACCTCGGCGATTCCTTTGGCGTTTTCCGTCTGAATCTCACCAAGTTTCGCGATATGGACGCTGCGCCGCGGCGCAAGCTCCTGAATTTTGCGCAGAACGTTTTCGATCGCCGCATGGGTGAAACCCGAAACAAGAATGGCAAGCCTGCGCCCCTGCTTTTCGTAAATCGGCATAAGCAGCCGAAGAGCGACGGCAATAAAATGCGTTTTCCCGGTGCCAGGCGGCCCCCAGACGAGCGTCAACGTATGACGGAGAAAGTGGAGAAACGCCTGACGCTGGCTTTTCGTCAGCCTGCTTTGGCGGAGAAGCGCCTTGACTTCCTCTGCATCCCAGTTGGGACGAAACGTTTTCCGATAGCGAATCGGATCGCGAATCAAGTCCAAGATGCGATGATTGTCCTTATCCAACTGTTGCAACGCCTGCAAGACGCGCGGGGTGGTAAAATCCGCATGCCGAAGCGACAGCCAATACTCCCCTCCTTCCACAAGCGGGAACCGGTCGAGCCATTTGGGCAACTTGAGCTCGAGTTCAGCTGTCTTGCCATTATCTTCGATGGCGCGAATGCGGGTAAAGTACAAATTGACCCGTTGAGGCGTCTTCCATTCACTGGCGTACTTATGATCAGGAAACGTCTGTTGCGCCTTTTCCCCTTCCTCATTGCACTCCGTCAAAAGCCAGCTCGCCTTCTGGTCGATCGCTTCAAGCGCCTGGCGGTTGTTCAATCGGAACCGATCGCCGCCAAGGTACGTGACATGAAGCGTCACTCCGTTCTCAAGCCGCTCCGAAAGCGGAAGCAGGCGCTTTTGGCGAATATCCAAGTAGTTTAATAGCGCCTCATAGCGCGCCATAAACGCCAGCTTGGACACAAGCGGATCACGGTAATCAGCCGAATGAGGAAACGCAAATTTTTCCGGCCAGACCATAAGCGGCGAAGGATGGACGCTCTCGGCCCACGCACGGATTCCTTGAATGATGCTGTGAGCGGCCCAAAGGCGGCGGCTCAGCTCCTTCTCGACCGCTTTTCGTTTTTCCTCGTCCCCCGTTTGCCAGGCGTCGTGCAGCACATCCAGTTTCATGGCGTTTGTCAAACGAAATGAAAAACGCTCACTCGCCGAGTACAGAAACGGCGAATCATGGTAGGTCGCAATATATCGCGACAAGTCTTCAAGACGGTACGCGACATGCGCCGGCAAGGCGAACAGCTGGCTCACAGCCGTTGTCAGCACAACGACAGGAAGCGGAACCATTTCGCTTGGGTGGTCGCTGGCACTTGCTAGTGAGCTGCTATGAAAATACGACAGCAGCCGAACAGCTTTTTCGTTATAGTCTGGATCGAACAAAAGCGCTTGAAGTAGCTGCTGCACATTGTCCCATTCATAGTTGTCGATGACATACACCTGCACCGATTTTTGCGACCGCCACTCTCGCTCCCGGTTGTAATCGTGCACCGTCTGAAGCAGGCGGTCCAGCGCATCGGCCAGCTTTCGGCCAACCTCGTCGCATTCCTCAAACGAACCGGCGATAACATGATGCATTTCCGATCCCGTTCCAAACACGTCTGTTCCACCAACACGGTACAACGATGCCGCCGCAATCTTCCCCGTCAACGGATCGCGTTGCGCGGTGAGAATCAGACGGATGTCTTCCCATATCGGCATATGCGTCACCGCCTGGTCATACGGAACGACCTTTTCCTCCGCAATCGCCTCAAGCTGCGCTTCAAGCCGCCGAAGTTGACGCGCCAATCCAGCGTTTTGTTTTAGGACGTGTCTCGTTTCTTGACGCTCAAGAAGTTGGCGAAACTCATCGATCGTCTCCGGAAGCTGCCGCATGCGGATAAAGCGGGACGCATGACTCGATAAGTACGGAACGAGGGAAATATGCGACTGTTTCCGCGCTTTGTCGAAACAGTAATCATAGAACAGGCACCATTCACAGCGATAATCCAAATGCCAAAACAGCTCATCAAGTTGCTTCCCAGCCAGCGCCGTCAATTCGCTAGCCAAAAACTGCTCAAGAAACGGAAGCAGCTGTCCGATATCTGTCAGCTGCGGCTGCTCGGTTTTGTACGTCCATATCCCGGCTTCGCGCAAATCGACGCTGCCCTTAACACCGTGCTCCTCTAACACCGAGGACAACATCAACGCGTACAGCGCCGTTTGCACGCGGTGGGAAATCTTTAACACATCTGATGATTTGATGTCGATGATGCGGAACACAAAGCCGTTTTGCCCCGGAATACACTCAATCAAATCCGGGCGACACGCCGCAAACCGGATCATCGTTGTGTCCAGTCCGTACCGCTCGTAAAAGCGCGGCGGCGCGATCAATGTCGGCTGGTATAAATAGCGCTTGCTCGGCCGCTTCAGCTCGCGGATCGTCTCCTCTCCATCCAAATAGCAGTGGGAAATCGGTGCGCCAGGCTCTCGCTTCCCCATCTGCACTTGGCCGGCCAAATAGGTCGTAATCACTTCCTCTTCCCACTCAACCCCTCGGCGCAGCACGCTCTCATGAACCGCGGGCCGCTCAAACAGCTCTTCCGGCACATCGAGCTCGCTTCGCCGTTCTTTCGCCAACGACTGAAAATAAAAATTCCGCTCGCACTCGTGATAAAAATAGCTTGCGATTTTGGCAGGAGAAACGTAAAGCATACATCGATCCCTTTCTAAAAACATACTAGCCGACATCCGCACTGGGGCTTGTCAGTTTGTTTATTCATTGTATCATATGTTTGTACGCTTTCCTATATACACCATTCGTGCTTGTCCGACAAGAACATATGTGCTATAATGAAAGAAATTAGAATGAAAGAGGGGCCAACCATGAGCGAAGAGATCCTCTTGCAGTTGTTCAACCGCCTTGGTCATATCGAGAACACGCTGCACCTCCTCGTCGAAAGCCACAAACGGCTGGAAGCAGAACAACAAGAAATGCGAAAAGAACAGCAGGAGATCCGAAGAGAACAACAGGAAATGCGGAAAGAACAGCAGGAGATCCGAAGAGAACAACAGGAAATGCGGAAAGAACAGCAGGAGATCCGTAGAGAACAGCAGGAAATGCGGAAAGAACAAGAAGAATTCCGGCG
Source organism: Geobacillus sp. FSL K6-0789 (assembly GCF_038593135.1). NCBI lineage: Bacteria > Bacillati > Bacillota > Bacilli > Caryophanales > Anoxybacillaceae > Geobacillus > Geobacillus sp. FSL K6-0789. The sequence continues at coordinate 1,376,935 of NZ_CP151966.1, read as the reverse complement.
GATCCAGCAAGCTCTCCTTGAAGGCCAAAAGCGGTTAGAAGAAGAACAAGCCCATATCAAAGCCGGCCAAAAAGAGCTGTATGACTTGATGTCTGCCCTGCTTCACCGCCAGGATGAAACCGACGCCGCACTCGACGCCCTCGCGATGGACGTGCACAAACTTCACGGTGAAGTTTCTTCCATCCACCAAAGACTCGACTCCTTAGAGAAAAAAGTCGATTCCCATGCCCAATCATTCAATGAACAGCTGAACAACATCAAACTTGACATCACCTTCCTCTCGAACAAAGTCATCGAACACGAACGGGAAATCTACAAAATTAAGAATGTCATTTTATGACGATAAAGCAGGCGGGCCGCCTAAGCCCGCCTGTCCTTTTATTTCAATCCTTCTTCCACCTGTTTGATCATTTCCGACACCGACGTCAATCCGCCGCCTGAGAGATACCAATAATTTGGATCCAAGTAGACAATGTGGCCGTTTTGATATGCTTTCGTCTTTTTCACAAGTGCATTTTCAATCGTTTGCTTCGCTGTCGGCTTTCCTTCTACAACGGCGTCGCGGTCAATGACAAACAAGTAATCCGGGTTTTTCTCGGCAATGTACTCAAATGATACGCTTTGTCCATGAGGATTCGTCACTTTCAAATTCGGGTCTGCGGCTGGCACGCCGAGCACATCATGGATGAGCCCAAAGCGCGAACCTTTGCTGTACGCACTCACTTTCCCACCGGTCGTCAAAATGATCAGCGCTTTTTTGTCTGCAGCCTTTGTCTTCACTTCTTCGATTTGTTTTTCAATATTGGCCAGTTCCTCATCTACTTCTTTTTCTTTGCCAAACATTTGCCCGATCAGCTTCATATTGTTTGTAAATGAATCCCAATAATGTTGAGTGTCAATCCCTATATACACGGTTGGGCCAATCTCTTTCAACTTGTCATACAAATGTGCTTGACGACCGGAAATAAAAATGACATCCGGCTTGATTTCGCTCAATTTTTCAAAATCCGGCTCCTTCAAGCTGCCGACGTTTTGGTAGTCGCTGCTTTTATATTTCTCCAAGTATTTCGGCACGTTCATCTGCGGCAAAGCTGTCACCTTCACCCCTAGTTTATCAAGGGTGTCCAGCACTCCAAAATCAAAGACAACCACTTTCTCTGGATTTTTCTTGACTTTCGCCTCTCCAAGCTGGTGCTTGATCGTCATTTCCTCGGCCTGTTCCGTTTTCTTCTCGTCATTCTTCCCACTCGCTCCGTTGCTTGCAGTCTCCTTATTGCCGCAAGCAGCCAGTACGACAAGAAGCAAAGCAACCACTACCATCAGCCAACGCTGTTTCATTGGCTATACCCCCCTTTGGAAATTCAAATTATATGTTGACGGCTTTCGTATTCACTCAACAAGGGGCGCCCTTTCTTGCCGATGTCAACATGAAAGCCGGCTCAACCATTTTTTACTTAATTGGAACATTGTCAATATTTTTCATCGTTTTTTTGTAAGCAAACCGTTTGCTCGCCGACAATCACCTTCACCAATGGCTTGACGCTAAAAAAAGCGCCCTGCCTAAACAGCAGCGCACTTTCATGATCTGAAAAATACAAGTTCATAACACTACTATAATATAGTTGAAATATTTCGTGAATTATATAAGTTGCAATTTTTTACATAGCATTGTTCGCTCTTTTTGTCACCGTTCCAGCTTTTCAAGTGATAAAGATAGGACATGGAGATCGGAAATCCTTTATTACAACCTCATATTGATTGAATGCGGCTACAATGAACAAAACACCAAAGCCATTGCATGAAAGCAACAAAAAACCAACCTCCCCTAAACAAGGAGAGGCTGGTTTCCATTTCACCCTGACCACTTTAATCATGGAAATTCGTCCCATCCGTCACTTCTTTGACGATGCCGGCGCGGATGACGAAGTCGCCGAAATGTTCACCGTCGAGCCGCTCTTTCGCATAGCGGGATAGGAGAACGCGCAGTTCGCGCAAAATTTCTTCTTCGCCGATGTTTTCGCGGTACAGTTTGCCAAGGCGCGTGCCGTTGAACGCAGCGCCGAGGTACATGTTGTATTTTCCGACCGCTTTGCCGACGAAGGCGATTTCTGCGAGCACGTGGCGGGCGCAGCCGTTCGGACAGCCCGTCATGCGGATCGTGATTTCTTCATCGCGCAAACCGTTTTCGGCGATAATTTCCTCGATTTTATCAAGCAGCTTCGGCAAGTAGCGCTCCGCTTCCGCCATCGCCAAGCCGCATGTCGGCAGCGCGACACAGGCGAGCGCGTTGCGGCGCAAGGCGGTGTACCGGCGGCCGTCGGTCAAGCCGTATTCGGCGATGAGTGCCTCGATTTCCGGCTTTTTCTCGCTCGTGACATTGGCGATGATCAAGTTTTGGTTTGGCGTCAGCCGGAAATCGCCCGTATGGACTTTCGCGATTTCGCGCAGGCCGGTCATCAGCTTGTAATCGTCGTAGTCTTTGACGCGTCCGCCTTCGACAAAGAGTGTGAAGTGCCATGTCCCATTGACGCCTTCGACCCAGCCATAGCGGTCGCCGCTATGCTCGAAATGGTACGGGCGCGCTTCGCCGAGCTTCCAGCCAAGGCGGCGCTCAATTTCTTCTTTCACCGTTTCAAGGCCAAGGCGGGCGATCGTGTATTTAAAGCGGGCGTGTTTGCGCGATGAGCGGTTGCCGTAGTCGCGCTGAACGGTCATAATTTTCTCCGCCACCTCGACCACTTGATCCGGCCGGCAGAAGCCGATCACCTTGGCAAGCTGCGGATACGTCGTTTTGTCCCCATGGGTCATCCCCATGCCGCCACCGATGGCGACATTAAACCCGGCGAGCTTGCCGTCTTCGACAATGGCGATGAACCCGATGTCTTGCGAGAACACATCGACGTCGTTCGACGGCGGAACGGCGATGCCGATTTTAAACTTCCGCGGCAAATACGTCGGTCCGTAAATCGGCTCTTCTTCGCCGTCAACCGCCGGCGTCCCCGCCACTTTCTCGTCGTCCAGCCAAATTTCGTAGTACGCCCGCGTCCGCGGCAACAAATGGTCGCTGATCAGCTTTGCCCACTCATATACTTCTGCATGCACTTCCGACTGGTACGGATTCGGGTTGCACATGACGTTTCGGTTGACGTCGCCACACGCCGCAAGCGTCGTCATCAGCGCATTGTGAATGGCTTGCATCGTTTTTTTCATGTTCCATTTTAAGACGCCGTGCAATTGGAACGCTTGGCGCGTCGTCAGCTTCAACGTGCCGTTCGCATACTTGCGGGCGAGCTCATCCATGACAAGCCACTGTTCCGGCGTCGCCACCCCGCCCGGCGTGCGGACGCGAACCATGAACTGGTATGCAGGCTCCAGTTTTTGTTTTTGCCGCTCGGTGCGCACGTCGCGGTCGTCTTGCAAATAGCTGCCGTGGAATTTCATCAACCGGTTGTCATCCTCTGGAATTCCTGCGCTGAGCGGGTCTTCTATCGTTTCCGCGAGCGTGCCGCGCAAGTAACGGCTTTCCTGCTTGATGCGCTCCACATCGCTTAGCGGTCCGTCCGGCGCTTTTAACACGACTTTCGCCATTTTCGATCCCACTCCTTCTTTTGAGATTAATAGACGTCGCGTTGGTATCGTTTTTGCTTTTGCATCTCGGTGACATACGCTTCCGCCTGTTCGCGGCTCATTCCGCCTTCTTTTTCGATAATCTCGATCAACGTCTGATGGACGTCGCGCGCCATGTGTTGTTTGTCGCCGCATACGTAGACGACGGCGCCATCCTCGAGCCAGCCGAACAGTTCTTTGCTTCGCTCGAGCATCCGGTGCTGCACATACACTTTCTTCTCCGTATCGCGAGAGAAGGCGACATCCATTTTGGTCAGCACACCGCTTTTCAGCCAAGCGAGCCATTCCGTTTGATACAGGAAGTCGGTCATAAAATGTTGGTCCCCGAAAAAGAGCCACGATTTTCCGTTGGCTCCTGTCGCCTCGCGCTCTTGCATAAAAGCGCGGAACGGCGCAACCCCAGTGCCTGGACCGATCATAATGATCGGCGTCGATGGGTCTTTTGGCAGTTTAAAATTCGGGTTCGGCTGCACAAAGACCGGCAACGTATCGCCGATTTGGACGCGTTCGGCGCAGAACGTCGAGCACACCCCTTTGCGCAGGCGGCCGTGCGACTCATAACGGACCGCGCCGATCGTCAAGTGCACTTCATCTGGATAGGCCGCTAAGCTGCTCGCGATCGAGTACAGGCGCGGCGGCATTTTGCGCAAAATCGAGATGACTTGTTGCGGCGCCGCATCCCATGGGCCGAAGTCGCGGAACGCATCCAATAAGTCGCGGCCTTTGGCGTATTCTTTCAGCTTCGCCTCATTGCCTGGGGCAACGAGCGCTTGAAGCTCGCTGTTTTTCGACAGCGGCGCAAGCTTTTGCAACAGCGCTTTGGTCAACACAGTGATTTCAAAATGGGACGTGAGCGCTTCTTTGAGCGACCGCACTTCCCCGTCTTTGTCGATCGTCACCGTTTCTTCCGGGTTCCATTTCATTTCTTGAATGATGAGATCAACAAGCTCCGGATCGTTTTTCGGGAAGATGCCAAGCGCATCGCCCGGCTCATACTTCAACCCCGATCCTTCAAGAGACAATTCGAGATGGCGCGTTTCTTTGTTCGATCCGCGGCCGTTTAAGTTGATGTTTTCCAGCACCTCAGCCGGGAACGGATTTTTCCGCGAATAGACGACCGCCGGTTCGGCTTTCGGCACGGCCGCAGCGGCCGACAACACTGGTGCGGCCTCGGCATTGATCCCCTTGCTCAGCTCGGCAAGCACGCCGTCAAGCCATTTCGCTGCCGCTTCCTCGTAGTCGACGTCACAGTCGACGCGCGGATAAAACCGCTCTCCCCCGAGCTCCTCGAGCCGCTTGTCAAAATCTTTCCCCGTCTGGCAAAAATGTTCATACGACGTATCGCCAAGCGCCAAGACGGAAAAGCGTAAATGATTCAGCTTCGGCGCCCGTTTGCTGTGGAGAAACTCGTAAAACGCCACCGCGTTGTCTGGCGGATCGCCTTCCCCATGCGTGCTCACGACGATGAGCAGCGTCTCGACTTTCTTCAATTCATTCGGCTTAAAGTCAAGCATGGACGACACTTTCGCCTCGAATCCGCGCTCCTTAAGCGCCTTGCCTGCTTTTTCGGCCAGTTTTTGCGCATTGCCGGTCTGCGAACCGTACAGAACGGTCACTTCTTTCGAAACCGGTTTCCCACCCCCGACAAGCAGTGCGGGCGCTTCGGCGTCAAGCACAGCAGCGGCCGACTCGGCGGCGGCCAAATACCCGCTCAGCCAAAATTTTTGCGCTGGCGTCAACGTCGGCAACAAACGGTTCAAGAGCTCAATCTGCTCCTGGCTAAACGGACTGTTGGTTACTTGCAGCTGCAACAGTGTCCACCTCACAATATAAAAATAAGATGGAATCGATTGGCGTTGCTTAACCCGCCATCATGGGCGGACGCCAAATTCCATTAATCCATATAAACAAAGTATACTTTATCCAAAATATCATATTTACACTTTACCGCAAAACAAAACATTAGTAAAATAAATATAAATTATCAAAACTATTAACATCACTAATAATGATCCGCAACAAAACAGTCAGGCTGCATGCGAGGGGTTGGCCAATGTATTACGACGAGTTGAAGACGTTCATTACGTTAGCAGAAGTGAAAAATTTCACAAAGACGGCGGAAATTCTCCATTTATCCCAGCCAAGTGTCAGCTTGCACATTAAAAATTTAGAGAAGGAGTTCCAGACGAAACTGTTCATCCGCTCCCCGAAGCGGCTGCGCATGACGCCGACAGGTGAACTTTTGTACGATCGCGCCAAACAAATGATGGCGCTCTATGAACAAACGAAGCAAGACATTTTGGAGCACCATCACTCAGTGAAAGGCAAATTGACCATCGGCGCCAGCTTTACGATTGGAGAGTATATTTTGCCCCCGCTTTTGCCCGATTTCCAAAAGCGCTATCCAGAATTGGAGCTTGAGGTGATGATCGGCAACACGAAAGAAATTGTCGAACTCGTCAAATCGTATCAAGTCGACATCGGCTTGATCGAAGGGCAAACGAACGAAAAAGAATTGTCCGTCCACCCGTTTATGCAAGACGAGCTCGTCATCGTCGCCTCCAAGCGGCACGAGCTAGCGCAAAAAGGCGAAGTCACGATCGGCGAGCTGCAAAACGAGGCGTGGGTGGCGCGCGAAGTCGGGTCGGGAACAAGGGAATATTTCAACCATTTCATCCGCTCGAACGGGCTGAAAATCCAATCGCTCATGATCATCAGCAGCAACCAAGGCATTAAAGAAACGCTGATCAACGGCAACGCCCTGTCCTTGCTGTCGCGCAGCGTCGTCGCCCGCGACATCGAGCACGGCCATCTGTCCATCGTTCACTTGAACCATCCACCGTTTTACCGAATGTTTTCCTATATTTGTGCACCGATTATGGAAAACAAGCAAAATGTACGTATCTTCCTTGAAACGTTGCAACACAATTGGAGATCCTAAAAAACACGGGGAGAAGCTTGGCAGCCCTCCCCTATACTTCCATCTCCCCATGGCGAATATGCGGCATTTCGATTTGAATCGTCGCATGGCGAATGTGAAAGCGCGTCTCGATCAAATCAATCGCCCGCTGCAAAACCGCCTGCCCATCGCATCCTTCCTCAATGAGCAAATGGCAGCTTAACGAATCAAGCCCCGAGGTGATCGTCCAAATATGCAAATCGTGGACATCGATCACCCCATCAATGCCCGAGAGCGCCGCCTTCACTTCCGCATGGTCAATCGCCGCCGGCGTTCCTTCCATTAAAATATGCACTGTCTGCTTGACTACGGCAAATGCTCCTTTTAGAATCAAAACCGCCACCGCGATGGAAATGAGCGGATCGGCCGCGTACCAATCGAACAGCCAGATGACAAGCCCTGCCGCCATCGCCCCGACCGAGCCTAACGCATCGCCAAGTACATGAAGATAGGCGCTGCGGACATTGACGTTCTCTTTGACATCCCCTTTGCGCATTAACACCCAAGCGCTTGCCAAATTAGCCAGCAACCCTATGACAGCAATGGCCATCATCGGCCCGCTCGCGACAGCAGGTGGATTCACAAACCTCGCGACCGCTTCCCAAATAATCCAAGCGGCAATCCCCACCAACGCAACCCCGTTTACGAGCGCCGCTAAAATCTCGAACCGGTAAAATCCATATGTCCTCTTCGGCGACGCAGGCCTCGCCGCCAGCCAAACCGCCGCCAGGCTTAATAGAAGTGAAATGGCATCACTCAGCATATGCCCCGAATCCGAAAGAAGAGCAAGGCTGTTCGTCACAAGCCCGCCGACAAACTCCAGAACCATAATCCCGACGGTAATGACAAGAGCGGCCGCCAGCCCTTTTTGGCTCCCCTCTCTGCCCAAGCCATGATGATGCCCGTGATGGTGGCCGCAATGGCCGTGTTCATGATGATGCATCGTTCTTCTCTCCCTTTTATGGATGTTGAGCGTGATCAATCGCCTGCCTCAGCAGCGAAATGACATGATCGTCATCGCACGAATACACCAGTGATTTCCCTTCACGGCGATATTTGACAAGCCGTAGCGCCCGAAGCAGCGCCAGTTGATGGGAAACGGCCGACTGCGACATGCCGAGCACTTCCGCAATATGGCCGACATGGCATTCTTCCTGCGACAACAAATACAACATCTTCATCCGCGTCGGATCCGCCAACGCTTTAAAGATTTTCGACACTTCCTCCACGACGCTTTCATCTAAAAACAAATGATCTTCTGCCTTCATCATTGTTCCCTCTCACTTTAACATATGAGCATTTGTTCATATATGTGAATCATAACCCTCTTTTTTTCCTCTGTCAATCCAATTTCAAGCCGCAAAACCCCATCAGCATCAACAGCCGATGCACTGACACCCCACAACGGCAGCCAGCAAAGCAAAAAAAGCAGGGGCCGATAGACCCTCTGCTTTTCCATTACGATCTCACCCGCACCGCCGTCCCTGTCGCAATGCACATCATCATGCCATCGCGCAGCGTTTCAAAATCAAGATCCACCCCGATGACGGCGTTAGCGCCAAGATGCTTCGCCTTATTGACCATCTCCTTGATCGCCATCTCCCGACCTTCGGCCAGCTTGCTTTCATACGTTCCACTCCGCCCGCCGATGATGTCGGTGATGCTGGCGAGAAAATCACGGACGACATTGGCGCCCAAAATGACCTCTCCCGCTACGATGCCCAAATACTCTTCAATTTCTTTTCCCTCAATGGTATTGGTGGTCGTGACAATCACAGCTATGTCCCCCCTCGTGGCTCATCATAATAGGTGGAAGCACCCCATTCCATTATACTACATTGCCTCTATGACGTCGCCGGTCCACTTCCCCCTCTTAGCTAACGCTTGAAGGTTGCAACGCCATCGCACCTGGGGCACCTGGGAGTCAGTACGAACAAACATTCAGCGCCACGATTACGGCGTCAACTCCATTCGAAATAGCCATGGCAGACGCCGCCCTCAAACCTCGCGCAGGAGACCAGAGGAAATCGCCAACATCGCCCTGTTTTTAGCTTCCGATGACGCCAGTTTTCTAAACGGCGCTGTGATCGTCGCCGATGCCGGATGGACGGCGTATTGACGCGCCGCCCCCTTCCGCTTTTCCGGTTAGGGGAGAGAGGCACCTTTTGAAGACGAAATCGAAAAGAAAAAGCCGCCCCAACACGTTTCGTTCCCCGTGCGACTTGTACTGTCAAGAGAAAACGAAAGTCATCTTGCGCGAGGAAAACATCCCGGCGATCATCGCCTCCTTGCAACGCACGTTGACATACGATTTCGGCGACGTCTTCTGCGCCCATGCCGGCTATCTCCCAAACGGGCGCGAGGCCTTGCAGCGAAAACTCGATTACTTGCTTGAACTTCAAGGCAACATCATCGATTTATACGAAAAAGGCATGCCGCCGAAACAAATTCAAGAAACGCTTTTCCCGAAAAAATATCCGATCGTCTTTTTTTCGGCGAAGGAGTGGGACTCCCTTCACATTGTTCGGTCGGTCATTCAAGAATATCAAGCGAAACGGGCAAGCTGAAGCGGACGCTTCCCGGAAATGGCCATAGACCATTAGGGCAAGCCCATATTCCGTTTTCTTCCATTTCAAATGAAAAATTACTATCTTCGCCAGCAACGGGACAAATTAAGAAAAAACGAAAGGATGGGTCCCGTCGATGAACGAAACACCGCGCGTCAAGCTGCACGGGTTCAACAACTTGACGAAATCGCTCAGCTTCAATATGTACGATATTTGCTATACGAAAACGGCGAAGGAGAGAGAGGCGTATATCGAATACATTGACGACGTGTACAATGCCGAACGGCTGACGAATCTTTTAAAACGTGTCGCCGACATGATCGGCGCCCATGTGTTAAACATCGCCAAGCAAGATTACGTTCCGCAGGGCGCGAGCGTGACGATGCTCGTTTCCGAGGGGCCGGTTGTCGAGGTGCCCGAAGATGACGGCCCTTTGCCGGAGGCGGTGGTGCTTTCCCTTGACAAAAGCCATATCACCGTCCATACATACCCAGAATATCACCCGAATGACGGAATCAGCACGTTCCGCGCCGATATTGATGTCGTCACATGCGGGGCAATTTCGCCGCTCAAAGCGCTCGACTATTTGATTCATTCATTTGACGCCGACATTATGATCATCGACTACCGCGTGCGCGGATTTACGCGCGACATTCACGGATACAAGCTGTTTATCGACCATGACATTACGTCGATTCAAGATTATATCCCGGAGCACATTCGCGAAAAGTACGATATGATCGACGTAAACATTTACCAAGAGAATATTTTTCACACAAAATGCAAGTTGAAACAGTTTGATTTGGACAACTACTTGTTTGGCTATGCAAAAGAGGATTTGAGCGAACAAGAAGCGAATGAAACAACCGCCAAGCTGAGAAGGGAAATGGATGAGATCTTTTACGGAAAAAATATGCCGAACACCGTTTGACGCGGGCGCCTTTTTGACGCCTGCCGGCTTTCGGGCCGGCCCACACCGGTTCCCGATTGGCGCCGTCTATGGTATACTAGTAGAAAAAAGGAAAAGGTGTTCATGAATGAAGTACATCATCGTCGGAGCCGGCATTTTAGGGGCCTCGACCGCTTACCATTTGGCCAAGGAAGGCGCAAACGTGATCATCATCGACCGCGGCGACAAAGGGCAGGCGACCGGTGCGGCGGCGGGGATTGTCTGCCCTTGGCTGTCGCAGCGCCGCAACCAAAAATGGTACCGATTGGCCAAAAACGGAGCGAAGTTTTACCCCTCCCTCATCGAAGAACTGCAAGCGCTCGGGGAAACGGACACCGGTTATGCGCGCGTCGGGGCGCTTTGCCTGCATACAGACGAACAGAAACTGGAACAAATGGAGGAGCGCGCTCGCAAACGGCGCGAAGACGCGCCGGAAATGGGAGAGATCGTGCGGCTTCATCCCCATGAGGCGAAGGAGCTGTTTCCGCCGCTTGGCGGTGAGCATCATACCCTATATGTGAGCGGCGCCGCCCGAGTGAACGGCCGAGCGGTGCGGGACGCCCTCACAAACGCGGCCCAAAAGCTTGGCGCCGCCTACATCCGCGGAAACGCCCAGATCCTGTTTGAAGGCTCCCGCGTCATCGGCGTGGAAGTCAATGGAGCGAAATACACGGCCGAAGCGGTCATCGTCACAGCCGGCGCATGGGCTGGCGAACTGCTTGAGCCGCTGGGCGTTCGGTTTGCCGTCACTCCGCAAAAAGGACAAATCGTTCATCTCGAATGGTTGGCAGGCGAGACCGACCGATGGCCGGTCGTCATGCCCCCGAACAATCAGTATATGCTCGCCTTCCCTAGAGGGCGAATCATCATCGGAACGACCCATGAAGATGAAGCGGGGATGGATGTCCGCGCCACCGCCGGCGGCATCCACGAAATACTGGACAAAGCACTCGCCGTCGCGCCAGGGCTGTCGGCGTGCACCTACGTGGAAACACGGGTCGGGTTTCGCCCGCGCACGCCTGGATTTCTCCCTGTCTTCGGGTCGCTTCCCGGTTTTACCGGCCTTTACGCAGCCAACGGCCTTGGCTCTTCCGGGCTCACCGTCGGGCCATATTTAGGCGCAGAACTTGCCAAGCTTGTACTCGGCCGCCCGACCGAACTTGATTCGTTCGACTACAACGTCGCCGAGGCCATCATCCCGCTTTCCTGACGCTGCCGCACGGTGCAACACTAGCACTCCCACCCGATGCCCAACTGCCGCGTTCAGCGGCCAGCGCCGGCTGCGGGCTTGCCCCATGCAGGCCCGCAGCCCGTTTAGCTGTTTTGTCCTTCGTATTTTTTCAACTGTTCCGTCAGCTGTTGAAACAACGCCATATCTTTTCGGTCAAGCGCCTGGTCAATTTGCATTTTCAACACCGATAGTTCATGACGTTTCAGCGCCTCATCCAACACTTGCTCGGCCGCCTTCGCCATTTTCTCATGCCGCTCGTGCCGTCTGACATTTTCAAACGCTTGGTGATCAATAAGCCGAAGGTACGAAAAATTCCTTGCCTTTCCTGGAAAATGGAGCGTCAAATAGAGCGGCTCGTTCGGATGCAGCGCCAAATCGCCCATAATCGAGGCAAGACTCGTGCTTTTTTGACCGCGCCGATAAAAGACGAGCCCTTCCTCTTCCGCCATCGCAGTCGAAATGATCAGCCACCGCGCCTGCTTTTGCTCGGTTTCCGTAAACTGGACGTTCTCAAGCAAATGGGGGTGCTGAAGCAAATACTTAAGCACAAATCGGGCATCCGGATGCTTTAAGCGATGATTGTGCAAAAACGTTGTTAAGAACTGCCGCTTTTCTGAATAGGACACCCATCTCGTCATAGCCTCACCCCCTTCAACTGCTTCTCCATGGAAGATAACAGCGGCCGCAGCGCAAGATCGTCTCAACAAGCCTTGATGATCCATTGCTATTCCATTCACGTCTTTGTTTTCCAGTATACTTGATTGCGCCCCACCGTGCATCTGAAAACCGCAGGGCAAGGCCCCTTTCATTCCGACATCAAGCGGCAAACGAAATAGAAAAACAGCCGCCCTTCATTTCCAGGCAGCTGCTCCTTCCAAGCAACGGGCTCTCGGCTTTCCTTTCCATTGCTCAAACCTATAAGCCTACGCCAACTGTATCGCAAAGTGGCCGTTCAACCCGAGCGCTTCCGCTGTAGACGCTTGCACTTGCCGCAACAGCGCTTCGTTTTTCATCAACGATTCACCGTAGGACGGAATCATTTCTTTCACTTTCGGTCGCCATTGTTTCATCTGCTCTGGGAAACATTTCTCGATGACTTCCAACATCACATGAACCGCCGTCGATGCCCCCGGCGAAGCGCCGAGCAACGCCGCGATCGAACCATCAGCCGCATGGACGACTTCCGTGCCGAATTGCAGCGTTCCTTTGCCGCCAGATTCCGTGTCTTTGATCACTTGCACGCGCTGACCCGCCACGACGATGTCCCACTCGTCGCTTTTCGCCGTCGGCACGAATTCACGCAGCTCTTGCATGCGCTGTTCTTTCGACAACAGCACTTGCTGGATCAAATAGTTGGTCAAGGCCATATTTTTCACGCCCGCCGCCAAGATCGTCAAGACGTTATGCGGCTTGATTGAAGTGAACAGGTCGAGCATCGATCCGTTTTTCAAAAATTTCGGCGAAAAACCCGCAAACGGCCCAAACAACAACATCTTTTGATTGTCGATGAACCGCGTGTCCAAATGCGGCACCGACATTGGCGGCGCGCCGACTTTCGCTTTGCCGTACACTTTCGCGTGGTGCTTTTCCACAACCTCCGGATTGTTGCACACTATAAACAACCCGCTCACCGGGAAGCCGCCAATCCCCTTTCCTTCGGGAATGCCGGATTTTTGCAACAAATGGAGGCTGCCTCCCCCGGCGCCGATGAAAACGAACTTGGCCGCATGGCGCTCCACCGCGCCCGTGTCCAAATTCCGCACCTTCAACTCCCATAAGCCATCGCTTGTCCGTTGGATATCCTCGACATGATGGCGGTAGTAAATGTTGACATTTTTCCGTTTCAAATGTTCAAACAGTTGACGCGTCAACGCCCCGAAGTTCACGTCCGTTCCCGATTCGATGCGGGTCGCCGCGATCGGCTCGTCCACCACCCGCCCTTCCATCATGAGCGGCACCCATTCGGCCAACTTTTTCGGATCATCGGAAAATTCCATCCCTTTAAACAGTGGATTGGCCGCCATCGTTTCGTGGCGCTTTTTCAAAAACGCCACATTGTCTTCCCCTTGCACAAAGCTCATATGCGGCAGCGGACGGACGAAATCTTTCGGGTCACGAAGAATACCGCTGTTGACTAAATAAGCCCAAAACTGCAAAGAGACGTAAAACTGCTCATTGATTTTAATTGCTTTGCCGATGTCAATCGACCCATCGGCCTTCTCAACCGTATAGTTCAACTCACACAGCGCCGCATGCCCCGTCCCGGCGTTGTTCCACTCGTTGGAGCTTTCCGCTCCCGCTTCCTCCAGCCGCTCAAACACGGCAATGTCCCACTCTGGCGCCAATTCCTTCAAGAGCGCCCCCAACGTCGCGCTCATAATGCCAGCGCCGATTAAAATGACATCCGTTTTTCCTTGTTTGTTGCCCATGTTTACCATCCCTATCCTCTCATATTTGTAAAAACGGTGAGCGACCGCTCGAAACGATTTCAGCACTCCCCCTCGCCGCTTGGGGGAGATGACGAGAATTATTATAACACATTTCAGTTATAGTATATCACTTTTATTTGCACTGCAAAAAATATACTTATATAATAAATTGTTTTGCTCTACAATTATGATATCAATAGTGGAAACCTACGCTCACCTACATATTTAATTTTACAAAATAGTTGAATATTTCGCCATCATCTGTGGAGAAAAAATGAAGAAATTTTGAACTTTAGGGATGGGCATGCACCGCCTTCTCATAAGATGTCATCAAACTTGGAAGCGGATTTGGCTGTTGGCTGAACGAGCCCTTCCAATAGCGAAATATTTTCAACTCATGCTGGGCGCGGGTGACTAGAACATAAAGGAGACGGGCATGCAAATCGTCATTAGGAAAATGTTCTCCATTCACGTTGACCAGCATCACCGCATCAAATTCCATTCCTTTGCTATGGCAAATACTCATCGAACACCATGACCGGCTGCATCTGCGATTCGTATCGTTCCTTTATTCCTTCGACAAACCAGTCAAGCAGCCGCATAAAAGACAACGAACCTTTGAACTCAATTCGTTTTCGCTCTAGTTCATCATCATCAAACAAAACGCTTTCAAAATACCAGTGATGCGACCGACCAAGCTGGCCCTTCGGCAAGAAAGGCAAAATCATCAAGGCCAGCTGTTGAAACGTCATTTGTTGAATGCCCTCTAAATTCAAATCCGGAAGCAGCCCTTGGAACGAACTGATAAACATTTTCGAAGGACCTAAAATCAGCACATTTTCCGGCTTTATATAAATGAAGCTGAAAAATCGTCTGTTCCGTCGGCAGAGCCTACTTCCCATCCCTGCAGCCGTGAGAAACCGCCATCATAATGAACAACCGTGACGAAAGACAGGCAAAACCTGTAAACAAGACGCAAGGAGCGGCGCAATGTGCAGCGCCGCTCCCCCTTTTCCTCTTTATTTTTATTACACTAACACGTTCCAAAAGTGCATTTTAGTTCAAATTAACTTCAAATTGAAACGGTTCGATAGTAATGTCATAGTTTTCTGAACTTCCCTCAAAATAAAGTTTAATCGTCTTTTCATTCTGGTCAATTGCAGGAAAAGGAATAATCGCATCAACTGTTGCTTTCGGCAAAATATCCGAAGGAATTTCTGGATAGCCTGCTTCAAAGTTATCCGCTTTTTCATGCTGTGTATTCCCTACTAACAGCTTTGCATTATGCTCCCAGAAGTTAATTTTAGCGTTGCTTTGATTGGAAATCGTCACATACGCCCTTGTTTCATCCTCGGCAACCTCAACTTTGCTTAATTTAACAATGTAGCCATGCTGATTAATTTCTTTGTTCACCTCAATTGTTTTCAAAGGCTTTGAAAACGCTTTTATATAGTCCGTTTTTTCTACTTTTTCTGCATCAATGACAGGAGCAGTCACGGTTCCACCTAATGCATTTTCTCCTTCAAATGATTCTCTCACTGTTCCAACAACATGAATAATATCCTCATTTTTCACATCCGTTTTCGGATCCGCCACCACAATCACGTTCTGTTCACTATTTTTTGGATCGGCGAACGCCTGAATGTAAACGCCGTCATCGCTCCTTTCCGGTTCAACAAAAATTTTCGCATAGAAGTCTACTTTCGAGCCTTTGTATTGATCCGGATCGGAAATCATTTTTGCAAACTCTTCCTTCGATAGCGGTGCCTTCGTTTCTTGCTTTTGGCTTTCTTTTTTGTCACCGGAAGATGGGGACGATGATTCCGATGAACAGCCTGCCGCCGTGGAGAACAACAATGCTAGTGCCAAAAAGAATGATAAGCGTTTTTTCATACTTTATCTTTTCCCCTTCCCAATAACTGATCTTTGTTCGAGATTTATCGGTGGTTCTAGTTCTAATCCTCTTAGCACACGAAAAAAGCTCATAGGCAACGTGTTGTCGCTGTCTGTATGAAAGTCAACAAGGCGTTTACATTATTATAGAAAAATCATTTGCCTACATCGTTTCACCTGCAAGACTAGCGGCTCATCCCCTAGCATGAATTCGTCAAACGTATTCTTGCCGATAATTCCCCAGCATCTCTTCAATCGTTCTTTTCATCTCTTCGCGAAACTCTTTTGGCTTGATCACCTCCAAATATTGCGCCTGGCTTAGCAGCCACATTTTGATACCGCGCCCGTATACTTCAGCCTCAATGACAAAAGCATCTCCATCTTTCCCTATAACTTTCGCGGTAGGAAGACGGTCCAAAATCGCCTGCAAAGACGAACCCCAAAAGCGGAAGGTGATTTTTATCAATTCCCCAGCATGCATAAATTGCACCCGTTTTCGAAACTCCCCCTCTTCAAAACGATTTTTGTAATCATAGTGAAAATGTTCGTCAGTTATCGTATAGCGGACAATACGGTCAATGCGATAAATCGTTGGAAAGTCAAAATCATAATCTTCCGGAAAGGCAATCAAGTAAAAGTAATAGTCGGAAAAAATAATGCCTACCGGTTTGACTTTCCGGGCAACGGGGGCATCGCTCCCTTCCTTTTTGTAGTTGATTAAAACAATGCGTTTCGTATGTACAGCGCTGCTTAACTCCCAAATGATTTCAATAAGCGGTTGGTTATGCTGCAAAGGAACATAGTGAAAACGTTCATTTTGGATCACTTCCTGAATAAACCGTTGATTTTGCGGATGGGATTGAAAAATGAGTTTTTTCAATATTCGATCCATCTCTTCCTTTGGCAGCGAACGACTTTCCAGCAGTATTTTAGAGACAACCAAAATTTCTTTGTTTGTCAACCATCCTTCTTCGTCCTTCTTCAGCACATAACCATTTTTCTTCCGATCATACTCCAATTCCATTAAACCTTGGAACATCTCGGCAATGTACGCACGCAACTCATCGAGATCACGCTGAATGGTTTTTTCGTTGACGCTAAACCGTTCCGCCTCCCTCTTTTTTGAAATCGCCTCCCCTTTGCGAAGCCTCTCATAAATGGATAGAACCCGCAATGACTTTGGGTGCTGATCATCCACGCTCATCCCCCCATTGTACTGTCGAAACGCCGATCAGCCCAAATTACTATAATACTCCTAAAATGGTCCCATTATGAATCCCCAACAATATATTACCATCTCCACTTGGACATTATATGTACTTCAAAAAAATTTTGCATTCTCTTTAACTTCCCTTCGAAAGAAGTCTCCTACTTCTAAACGTGAAGGTGCGCCAGCACCAGTGAAAGTGGGAGATGAATTTCGGTTGGCGTTAGCCAACGAATATGATAGAATATGGCTAGAACGGACACCTTCGGAACGAAGGGAAGCGTAAAGGGTTCTTGTGTGTGGCTTACCGTTCAGCGAACACACACAAGTCGCTTGAAGCCCCCACCTCTAAGCGAAGCGTAGGTGGTGGGTAGTTCACAGATATTCCACTACTAACATTGTCATTCAGCATGATGCGCAAGGAGAAGGGCGAAAAAGAAAGATTGAACGAGTGAACATTTCCAAGGGCAAATAGGAGTTCTGAAAAAAGCGGATCGTGATCCATCCACCTTATTAAGAACGGGAGGCTTCCAGAAACTTGGTCAACAAAAACAAAAGCAGCCAATTATGCATTACGCACAACTGGCTGCTTGTTCTTTGCCTAGCAGCGACCTACTCTTGCAGGGGCGCTGGCCCCAACTACCATCGGCGCTGGAGGGCTTAACTTCCGTGTTCGGGATGGGAACGGGTGTTTCCCCTCCGCTATCACCACTAGGCAAGCGATTCAGTTTCGACATCATTTATTATACTTAAAAAATAAATGTTGTCAAGAAGGAAAGCCATTCCTTCAAAACTAGATAACCGTTTCGGGAAGAAGCCGGGACGCTTTCACTTTTCATTGTCTAGCTCCGGCTCGCCGCCGCTTTTCTAGGTTAAGCCCTCGATCGATTAGTATCCGTCAGCTCCACGTGTCGCCACGCTTCCACCTCGGACCTATCGACCTCGTCATCTTCGAGGGATCTTACCCGCCTGACGCGGTGGGAAATCTCATCTTGAGGGGGGCTTCACGCTTAGATGCTTTCAGCGCTTATCCCGTCCGCACATAGCTACCCAGCGGTGCCCCTGGCGGGACAACTGGTACACCAGCGGTGCGTCCATCCCGGTCCTCTCGTACTAAGGACAGCTCCTCTCAAATTTCCTGCGCCCGCGACGGATAGGGACCGAACTGTCTCACGACGTTCTGAACCCAGCTCGCGTACCGCTTTAATGGGCGAACAGCCCAACCCTTGGGACCGACTACAGCCCCAGGATGCGATGAGCCGACATCGAGGTGCCAAACCTCCCCGTCGATGTGGACTCTTGGGGGAGATCAGCCTGTTATCCCCGGGGTAGCTTTTATCCGTTGAGCGATGGCCCTTCCATGCGGAACCACCGGATCACTAAGCCCGACTTTCGTCCCTGCTCGACCTGTCCGTCTCGCAGTCAAGCTCCCTTGTGCCTTTGCACTCTCCGAATGATTTCCAACCATTCTGAGGGAACCTTTGGGCGCCTCCGTTACCTTTTGGGAGGCGACCGCCCCAGTCAAACTGCCCGCCTGACACTGTCTCCCACCCCGCTAAGGGGTGCGGGTTAGAATTTCAATATCGCCAGGGTGGTATCCCACCGCCGCCTCCACCGAAGCTGGCGCTCCGGCTTCCCAGGCTCCCACCTATCCTGTACAAGCGATACCAAAATTCCATATCAGGCTGCAGTAAAGCTCCACGGGGTCTTTCCGTCCTGTCGCGGGTAACCTGCATCTTCACAGGTAGTATAATTTCACCGGGTCTCTCGTTGAGACAGCGCCCAAGTCGTTACACCTTTCGTGCGGGTCGGAACTTACCCGACAAGGAATTTCGCTACCTTAGGACCGTTATAGTTACGGCCGCCGTTTACTGGGGCTTCGGTTCGCACCTTCGCTTCCGCTAAGCGCTCCCCTTAACCTTCCAGCACCGGGCAGGTGTCAGCCCCTATACGTCGCCTTTCGGCTTCGCAGAGACCTGTGTTTTTGATAAACAGTCGCTTGGGCCTTTTCACTGCGGCTCGTTCGGGCTCTTCACCCAAACGAGCACCCCTTCTCCCGAAGTTACGGGGTCATTTTGCCGAGTTCCTTAACGAGAGTTCTCCCGCGCGCCTTAGGATTCTCTCCTCGCCTACCTGTGTCGGTTTGCGGTACGGGCACCTCTTCCCTCGCTAGAGGCTTTTCTTGGCAGTGTGAAATCGGGGACTTCCGGATGACTCCGTCGCCATCACCGCTTGGCCTTACAATCCGCGGATTTGCCTACGGATCAGCCTTGCGGCTTGGACAGGCTCTTCCAGCCGCCTGCTCGCCCTATCCTCCTGCGTCCCCCCATCGCTCAAACGGGAAGGAGGTGGTACAGGAATCTCAACCTGTTGTCCATCACCTACGCCTTTCGGCCTCGGCTTAGGTCCCGACTAACCCTGAGCGGACGAACCTTCCTCAGGAACCCTTAGGCTTTCGGCGCAGAGGATTCTCACCTCTGTTTTCGCTACTCATACCGGCATTCTCACTTCTAAGCGCTCCACCAGTCCTTCCGGTCTGGCTTCAACGCCCTTAGAACGCTCCCCTACCGATGACCAACGGTCATCCCGCAGCTTCGGCGGCACGTTTAGCCCCGGTACATTTTCGGCGCAGAGTCACTCGACCAGTGAGCTATTACGCACTCTTTAAATGGTGGCTGCTTCTAAGCCAACATCCTGGTTGTCTTTGCAACTCCACATCCTTTTCCACTGAACGTGCACTTTGGGGCCTTAGCTGGCGATCTGGGCTGTTTCCCTCTCGACCACGGATCTTATCACTCGCAGTCTGACTCCCGGGCATAAGTCGTTGGCATTCGGAGTTTGACTGGGTTCGGTAACCCGATGAGGGCCCCTAGCCCAATCAGTGCTCTACCTCCAACACTCTCCATCCCGAGGCTAGCCCTAAAGCTATTTCGGGGAGAACCAGCTATCTCCAAGTTCGATTGGCATTTCACCCCTACCCACACCTCATCCCCGCACTTTTCAACGTGCGTGGGTTCGGGCCTCCAGCCGGTGTTACCCGGCCTTCACCCTGGACATGGGTAGATCACCTGGTTTCGGGTCGACGACGACGTACTTTTCGCCCTGTTCAGACTCGCTTTCGCTGCGGCTCCGCCTCTTCGGCTTAACCTCGCACGCCATCGTCACTCGCCGGTTCATTCTACAAAAGGCACGCCATCACGCATGAACGCGCTCTGACTACTTGTAGGCACACGGTTTCAGGTTCTCTTTCACTCCCCTTCCGGGGTGCTTTTCACCTTTCCCTCACGGTACTGGTGCACTATCGGTCACTAGGGAGTATTTAGCCTTGGGAGATGGTCCTCCCTGCTTCCGACGGGATTTCCCGTGTCCCGCCGTACTCAGGATCCGCTCGGGAGGGAACGAAGTTTCGACTACAGGGCTGTCACCTTCTCTGGCCGGCCGTTCCAGACCGGTTCGTCTACCCCGTTCCTTTCTCACTCCCACAATGAGCGGTCCTACAACCCCAAGAGGCACGCCTCTTGGTTTGGGCTGTTCCCGTTTCGCTCGCCGCTACTCAGGGAATCGCGTTTGCTTTCTTCTCCTCCGGGTACTAAGATGTTTCAGTTCCCCGGGTGTGCCCTCCATGCCCTATGGATTCAGGCATGGATACTGCCCCATTACGGACAGTGGGTTCCCCCATTCGGACATCTCCGGATCAACGCTTGCTTACAGCTCCCCGGAGCGTTTCGGCGTTTGCCCCGTCCTTCATCGGCTCCTAGTGCCAAGGCATCCACCGTGCGCCCTTTCTAGCTTAACCTACAGCGCTCTCGGCTTCTTCCTTATTGTCTAGCGTCGGCTCGCCGCCGCTCGGGGTCAAATAACCTTCGCCTTCCGGGTGCAAGCACCCTTGCAGGCGAAGAACATTTGCCCATCGCGGCGAAACGCTCGCCTCCGCTTTTCCGGTTATCTAGTTTTCAAGGAACGATTTTTGTCATTGAGAGAACATGACTCGCTCCCTCAAAACTGAACGAAACAGAAGCGCTGTGTATCGACAGTTGGCCATTGCGGCCTTCGCTTTTCGTCTTGTCTAGCTCCAGCGCCTGGCTCTCTTCTGCCAAATAACCTTCCCCCTCGGGGTGCCAGCACCCCTCCGGGTGAAGAACATTTGGCTTCGAGAGCCGAACGCGGCGCTTCCGCTTTTCGTACTGTCTAGCTCCGGCCGCCATCGGCTCGCGACGCTTCGGTCCTGCTGCGGCGGCAACAGCCTCCTCGCAGGCCCTCCAGCGCGTTTCGCCGATAGGCGGGCGGCCTTCGCTTTTCCCCTTAGAAAGGAGGTGATCCAGCCGCACCTTCCGGTACGGCTACCTTGTTACGACTTCACCCCAATCACTTGCCCCACCTTCGGCGGCTGGCTCCCTTGCGGGTTACCTCACCGACTTCGGGTGTTGCAAGCTCTCGTGGTGTGACGGGCGGTGTGTACAAGGCCCGGGAACGTATTCACCGCGGCATGCTGATCCGCGATTACTAGCGATTCCGGCTTCATGCAGGCGAGTTGCAGCCTGCAATCCGAACTGAGAGCGGCTTTTTGGGATTCGCTCCCCCTCGCGGGTTCGCAGCCCTTTGTACCGCCCATTGTAGCACGTGTGTAGCCCAGGTCATAAGGGGCATGATGATTTGACGTCATCCCCACCTTCCTCCGACTTGTCGCCGGCAGTCCCTCTAGAGTGCCCAACCGAATGCTGGCAACTAGAGGCGAGGGTTGCGCTCGTTGCGGGACTTAACCCAACATCTCACGACACGAGCTGACGACAACCATGCACCACCTGTCACCCTGTCCCCCCGAAGGGGGAACGCCCAATCTCTTGGGTTGTCAGGGGATGTCAAGACCTGGTAAGGTTCTTCGCGTTGCTTCGAATTAAACCACATGCTCCACCGCTTGTGCGGGCCCCCGTCAATTCCTTTGAGTTTCAGCCTTGCGGCCGTACTCCCCAGGCGGAGTGCTTATCGCGTTAGCTGCAGCACTAAAGGGTGTGACCCCTCTAACACTTAGCACTCATCGTTTACGGCGTGGACTACCAGGGTATCTAATCCTGTTTGCTCCCCACGCTTTCGCGCCTCAGCGTCAGGTGCAGGCCAGAGAGCCGCCTTCGCCACTGGTGTTCCTCCACATCTCTACGCATTTCACCGCTACACGTGGAATTCCGCTCTCCTCTCCTGCCCTCAAGTCCCCCAGTTTCCAATGACCCTCCACGGTTGAGCCGTGGGCTTTCACATCAGACTTAAGAGACCGCCTGCGCGCGCTTTACGCCCAATAATTCCGGACAACGCTCGCCCCCTACGTATTACCGCGGCTGCTGGCACGTAGTTAGCCGGGGCTTTCTCGTGAGGTACCGTCACCGCGCCGCCCTCTTCGAACGGCGCTCCTTCGTCCCTCACAACAGAGCTTTACGACCCGAAGGCCTTCTTCGCTCACGCGGCGTCGCTCCGTCAGGCTTTCGCCCATTGCGGAAGATTCCCTACTGCTGCCTCCCGTAGGAGTCTGGGCCGTGTCTCAGTCCCAGTGTGGCCGGTCACCCTCTCAGGCCGGCTACGCATCGTCGCCTTGGTGAGCCGTTACCTCACCAACTAGCTAATGCGCCGCGGGCCCATCCGCAAGTGACAGCCCAAAGGCCGCCTTTCAACCGAAGACCATGCGGTCTTCGGTGTTATCCGGTATTAGCTCCGGTTTCCCGGAGTTATCCCGGTCTTGCGGGCAGGTTGCCCACGTGTTACTCACCCGTCCGCCGCTGACCGAATCAAGGCAAGCCCCAATCCGGTCCGCTCGACTTGCATGTATTAGGCACGCCGCCAGCGTTCGTCCTGAGCCAGGATCAAACTCTCCAAAGAAAGTTGATTGGCTTTTGCTTCGGCCCATGCGGACCTCCGCTTTTCGTCGCGCTTCGTTTCGTTCAGTTTTCAAGGAACAAGCAACTTCTTTCCATAATCTTGAGGAATTCAACTTTTCTGAATTCGCTCGCGTTTGCAATTCGATTTCTTTATTAATCTTTATTAATATAATGATTCCATCCAACGATCGCCAAGTTTCTTAATTACTATCTTGAACAACCTGACGAATTTAATTATATCAAAAAATCATATTTTGTCAATAAGCATTTTTTAACTTTTGCGTTTTCGTTCTTTGTTGAATGCATTTAGGCCGCTTCTTGCCTACCACCAAAGCAACGTTTTATATAATACTACTTTCATCATCTGAAGTCAACAGTTGTTGTGCATGCAATTTCAACCAAAATCAAGCTGCATTCCTCTGTATATCACCACTGTCCCCCGGCATCTGCCCTTGAGCAAATTTTATCTTCCAACTTACCTAAACCTCACATTTCGCACCTTACGACTCACATTTCGCACCCTAACAAGGTCAAAACAAAGGATTTTTTATTTACTGTACTGTAGATGAGCAAATTCACTGACATAAATTGACAACTAAACAAAAAAGGAGACATGAACCCGATTCCTTGGTTAGAATAGATGTACCACCAACTATCCACAAGGAGGTTCATGTCTCATGAATAGATTAGCACATCACCAAGGAATCCACAAGTTTTTCTTCACGCTGGGGTTGACGCTGCAGCTTTCCAAACCGGTCATCAAGCATCTCATTCATATTGTCGATGCCTTGACCACCAAGGGATTCTCGGGAACATTGACTGATATTCATTACTGGAGCTTTCATCCGAATCATCGAACGACGCTCCGTCACTTTTTCACGAAAAGCCCTTGGAACGAGGAAAGGCTGCTTGGGAAGCTTCAAGAGTGGATCCTTTCCCAGGTCGAACGACTGGCCAAACGGAAGAATCAACCCCTTTTTGTTTCGATTGATGATACGATTTGCCAAAAAACAAAGCCTTCGTCACGGGCTGTGCACGCCATTCAAGGGTGCGACTGGCACTACTCGCATAAAGATCATCAATCGGTCTGGGGGCATTCGCTCGTTTGGCTGATGGTGCACACCTTCACGCAGGCGTTCCCATTTGCGTTCCGCCTGTATGACAAGAAAGCGGGAAAAAGCAAGATCGACCTGGCGATCGAGATGCTTTCCTCGCTCAAGGTGAAGCGGGCTCAGCCGGTGTATGTGCTCATGGATTCGTGGTATCCGTCCAAAAAGCTCATTGAAGCCTGCTTGAAACAGGGATTCCATGTCATCGCGATGCTCAAGACGAACCGGATTCTCTACCCGAAAGGCATCGCCATCCAAGCCAAGCAGTTTGCCCGCTATATCGAGTCCAAAGACACCCGCCTCGTCACGGTGGGGCAGGAGCGTTATCGCGTGTATCGCTATGAGGGGGCCATCCATGGCCTCGATGACGCGGTGGTGCTGCTGGCTTGGAAGGCGGATCAGCCGATGGCGCCGGAACATCTTCATTGCATCTTGAGCACCGACCGGGAACTCGGGGACGAAGACATCTTGCGTTACTACGCCCAGCGCTGGACGATCGAGTGCTTTTTCCGGCAGGCGAAAGATCAACTGAAGCTGGATGGATACCGCGTTCGCCACATTCGGGCGGTGAAACGGTATTGGGCGGTGGTGCTGTTGGCCTGCGTGTACAGCATCGCCGAATCCCGACAAAACCTCTCCACCGGGCTGGAGCTTCTTCGGTCGCGGAAAGACCACAGCGTCGTCGAGTTCATTTATGACGCTGCAAAGCAAGAGATTCCCATTGATGTGATCAAAAAACAGCTCCGTATCGCGTAAGGGGTACCCTGTTTGTCTCTCTAACCATGGAAATTATTGTAATGAAAAATGCTCATCTACAGTACTGTAGATGAGCAAAATCACTAACATAAATTTACATCGAAACAAAAAAGGAGACATGAACCCGATTCCTTGGTTAGAATAGATGTGCTACCAAACCATTCACAAGGAGGTTCATGTCTCATGAATAGATTAGCACATCATCAAGGAATTCACAAGTTTTTCACGATGTTGGGGTTGGCCCTTTATTTTTCAAAACCTGTTATGAAGCATCTCGTTCATATCGTGGATGCGATGATCACGAAGGGCTTTTCGGGAACATTGACCGATCTTCATCATGGGAGCTTTCATCCGAACCACCGCACGACACTCAGCCATTTTTTCACGAAAAGTCCGTGGGAGGAAGAGACACTGCTTCGCAAACTCCAGCAGTGGATCCTTCGTCGTGTCGAACGCATCGCCAAACAGGAGAATCAACCCTTGTTTGTTTCGATCGATGATACGATTTGCCAAAAAACCAAGCCTTCGTCACGGGCAACACACGCGATTCAGGGATGTGATTGGCACTACTCTCACTCAGAGAAAAAATCGATTTGGGGCCATTCTCTTGTTTGGTTCATGGTTCATACTGCAACCCAGGCGTTTCCCTTTTCCTTCCGCCTCTACGACAAGACGGCGGGAAAAAGCAAAGGGGAACTCGCGATCGAGATGCTTTCTTCGTTGGATGTACGGCTTGTCTGAAAAAAGGATTCCACGTCATCGCGATGCTCAAGACGAACCGGATTCTCTATCCGAACGGCGTTGCCGTCCAAGCGAAGCAGTTGGCCCGCTCCATCGAACCGAATGACACTCACCTCGTCACGGTGGGAGAAGAGCATTATCGCGTCTATCGTTACGAAGGAGCGCTCAACGGTCTCGACCATGCGGTGGTGCTGCTCGCTTGGAAAGCCAATCAGCCGATGACATCGGAACATCTTCACTGCGTCTTGAGCACCGATCGGGAGCTAAGCGATGAAGACATCTTGCGCCACTATGCCCAACGCTGGTCGATCGAATGCTTTTTTCGACAAGCGAAAGACCAGCTGAAGCTCGATGGGTACCGTGTTCGTCAGGTTCGGGCGGTGAAACGCTACTGGATCTTGGTGCAGCTTGCTTACGTGTACAGCCTATTCGAGTCGAACAGCGATTTTTCTGATGGGCTCGATCTCTTGCGCAAGAGAAAAGGACATAGCCTCGTGGAGTTTATTTACGATGCAGCGAAACAAGATATTCCCATTGATACCGTGAAAAAACAGCTCCATGTGTCATAAAGGGTACCCTGTTTGTTTCTTTTTACATGGTAATTATTGTTATGAAAATTGCTCATCTACAGTCTATTTTATAAGCGGTTTGACGGGAGCTTTCCTTTGTTTTGTATTTGTTTCTATCGGATTTTACTCTTTTCCGGCTAGACTTATCCCTATGTCACCGATACCTATCATTGAAATGTTTACGGTCATTCCTTTTTATGTTCTTTTCGGAGTGAGATATAGTCCGTCTAAATGGGGATGGAAGATCCCCTTTTACTGGGGGATGGTTCATATCGCGATGCTTTTAGAAATTTTCGTGTTATTCCCCCAGTTAAGATAATGGATTACAAAGAAAACTGGGATGCTTGGGACTCTTATACATGGTGGTGGATTTATTTGCTTCTTTTTGAGTGGATTGGTGGAAAAATTGTTCCAACTCATTCAAGAAAACCGATACAATCTAAATCTTTTCGCTATGGAAGATGGGGATGGGTTGTCTTCCATTTTATTGTGATTACGACAATATTTTTAGCAGGTGTTTATACAGGATGGAATTTAAAAATGTGAACGATTTCTTACTCCCGTCGAAGAACAGAATTTTTTCTATAATCTGTGGTGCCATGACATGTTTCCGTTTCGCTGCAAATTGTTGAAGAAGCACAAATGAATACGGCATGGGTTCTGTTGGATACTGAACCCATGCCGTAATTTTTTTATGCGTGTCTGCTTGACAGGTGCTCATAATGTTTAGGCTCTCTTCTTTCATTTACCGCACAAGTGCAGCCGGATGTTTTGGCGTGGGCGGGAAAGTGCAAGACATATCCAAGCCCTATGCTTCTAGTTTTTGCGTTTCTCCGTTATAGATATTTAAATCCAATTCTTTAGTGATGCGGCTGGTGACGACACCGGCGGTCATGCTTCCGCTGACATTCAAGGCAGTTCTTCCCATGTCAATCAGCGGCTCTACGGAAATGAGCAATCCTGCTAATGCTACTGGCAGATTCATGGTCGATAACACTAGAATCGCCGCAAACGTAGCACCGCCGCCAACGCCTGCAACCCCAAACGAACTGATGGTGACGACTAGAATAAGCGTCAAAATAAAGGAAAGAGAAGTTGGATCGATGTTAACGGTTGGCGCGATCATCACTGCAAGCATGGCAGGATAAATGCCGGCACAGCCATTTTGCCCAATTGACAGCCCAAATGAGCCGGCAAAGTTGGCGATGCCTTCGGGAACGCCAAGCGCGGTTGTTTGTGCTTTAACATTCAATGGAAGAGTGGCGGCGCTTGAACGAGAAGTGAATGCAAACGACAGTACCGGCAGCACTTTTTTTACGTAAGTAATAGGGTTTAGTCCGGACAACGCTAAAATTAGCAAATGAACGGCAAACATAACGAAAAGTGCAATATAGGAAGCCACGACGAATTTTCCTAGTTTTGCAATAGAGTTGATATCGCTTGTCGCAGTCACTCGGGACATAATGGCTAAAATTCCGTAAGGCGTTAGACGCAGCACTAGCGTGACGATGCGCATGACGATCGCGTACAGGGAATCTACTATTTTTTTGAACATTTCCGCCTGTTCAGGCTGTTTTTTAGCAACTCCTAAATAAGCAATGCCGACAAAGGCGGCGAAAATAACAACCGCTATGGTGGATGTGCTGCGCTGTCCCGTGAAATCTAAAAATGGATTTGCCGGAAGCAGCTCGATTATTTTTTGTGGGAAAGACAGGTTTTGAATTTGTTCATATTTTTGTTCTAACTCCTGCCCACGTATCTGTTCCGCCTCTCCCGAAGGAATGTCCACCGCCTCTAATTGAAAGCCTAATGAGGCCATGATGCCGATAGAAGCAGATATCGCCGTAGTGCCCAATAATAGCCCAATAATGAGCGTGGCGATTTTTCCTAAATTATTAGATATAGAAAGTTTGGTAAACGCCATAACGATAGAAATGAAAACTAATGGCATAACAATCATTTGCAACAGTTTTACATAGCCTGTGCCGACAATGTCAAACCATTGGGTGGACTGCTGGACGATAGCGGAACCAGCCCCATACACTGCCTGCAATGCGAACCCAAAGGCGATTCCGAGTCCAAGAGCAGTAAATACCCGTTTGGAGAAGGAAACGTGTTTCTTTTGCATATAGGCCAGAACACCAATCAATAATAGCAATATAGCAACGTTGAAAATGATTAGGTAAACATTCATCGTCAATCCCTCCTGACACGTAAAATTACTCTAATGATTAAAAACCGATATGTAAAGTGAGCTTTATTTATCGTATGAAAGAGTTTATAGGAAATTGCTAGGTACCGTCAAGAATTTTGTGTAATATAATGGGGGTAGGGTTTCTCTGAAATGGATTTGGAATGAATAGGGAACTATATAGGTGCAATTTGAATCTTTAACATTTGTAGTTTTTACAGAGCGATTGGATCGACTGTCGGGCGACCGAACAACGTCGCTTTCAGACCCATGTATGGATCTGTGAAGCGGGTGGTTGTTCGGTCTTCCGTCACGCTTTAGCGTGACGGAGGCAAGCCATAGGCTTGCCTTCGACAGTCAAAAATGGGCAAACCACTTTTCTGTCAAGGATATGTTAAACTTCTTTGTTGCATCTATCCTGAAAACACCATTTAAGACAAAAAACGGAGCCCACCTAGCCTTCGGAATTTGATTCCAAAGGAGCATTCCCGTTAGGAGCTTTTCCGGGGACTTGATCAAAAAAAGCCCTCTTGGTATGATGCAGGGGTGTCAACCACATCACTCACCATACCAAGGAGGACTTCAGATGAATTGGTAACTATTCACCCCAGTGCTAGTGTATAAAAAAGCCCAGCACAAATAGGGCATTTCGGTCATAGAAAATGCCCTAAGTGGTAGAAAGAACACGATCGAGCGTTTCACCTGTCAACAGAAGACATAACGAATCCCACACGTTTTTTTCGTGTTTCGTCAGTGTGGAAACGATGCTTCTTGCGATGCAAAACGACTGCGCGAATGTTTCTTCGCGAAACGTACCCGAAATGTTCTCTTTGACTTTGACCATGCGAAGATCGCGTTCGGCTTGGTTGTTGTCAAAGGGAACATGTACTTCACGTAAGAAACGCAGCGCTTCTTCCTTTCGTTTTTGAAGGCGTCGAACAAAAGCGAGTGCTTTTTTCGGAAGAGGCGTCATCGTTTCTAATCGGTGTTGTGCTCTTTCTAGGATGCGATCATACACTCGTTCCCACCGTCTCGCTTCTTCTTCGGAAAGTGCACCGTGATGGGCTTCGACGGCTTGCTTGGCGGCTAACAGAAACGTGGTCATGCGCATCGCCCACGTATGCCCCTGTTCGATGAATCCTTTTAACTCACGCAAATGGTGGGCATGACAAAGGGCATGGGTGGCATGTGTGTATTTCGGATACGTACCGAACGCATCATGCATCATCGTCCCTTCATATCGGGGAAGAATCCCGATCTCATCGGTCGCTTTTTTTCCACGAGAAGCGTGAGGAGCCAAGTATGTATATCTCGATGTACACGCGACATGCACCCATGCGAGTTTCCCATTGATGCGCAAACTCGTTTCATCGACATGCAGGATGTTGGATTCAAGTAAGGCGTCTTCGATGATGTCCATATTTGATTCCAGCGCTTCGCGTCCTCGTTTCACCATATTGGCAAGGGTTCCTGTACTAATCGAGTGTTGATATAACGCTTCGATTGTATCACTTAAACGCTTGTACGGGATCAATTGGATATGATGTAAATAAACAACGAGCGCCGTGAGCCGTGGACCGTATTGCACATGATTCGTGACATGGGATGGGAATTCGGCTTGTTGCACGCATCGACAATGTGGACACGATTTCACTTCACGTTCATGTTGTGTCACCTCGATCGCCACAGGAGGGACATCAAACACTTGACGGATATCGACTTTGAACGGTTTGACTTCACGCAAAGAAGCTCCACATCCTTGACACGTATGCACACGGTGGACGACACGATGATGTGGATGTTCCACTTGACGGAGCGTCTTCCCCTCATGTCCCTCTTGCCCACCAGGCTTTTTGCCAGACGGCTCGCGGGAGGAACGCTTTTTCTCAAAACGGTCAGAAGATGGGGGCAAATGGCTATTGGAGCTGTTTTTTTTCGTGCGTGCTTCCAGCTCTTGAACACGGTACTTCAGTTGTTCATTTTCTTTGCGTAGCTGTTTGTTTTCGTGACGCAAATGTTCATTTTCTTGAATGAGTTGATGAATGAGCTGTTTTTGTTGTTGAACTTTGCCGATTAAGCTCTCAACTGTAAATACAGCTTGTTGTACCGTCAACATGCGATTCACCTCCTTGTCTATCAATATTCACATCATAGACAAGGAAAGAAGAAAATATTCAGCTCACTTTATGATGTGGCTGAATAGTTACATGAATTGTACACAAAACTATAAAATTGATCAAGTTACGGAACAAACGCTTGTCGTGGGCATCGATATCGCGAAACGAACCCACTACGCCTGCTTCGTGGATGACCGGGGGCGCGTGCTTCGCAAGTCGTTCCCGATCTTCCAGTCGAAAGAGGGGTTTCAGCAGCTGTATAAAGCGATTCAGGAGGCGATGCAAGCGTTTGGGAAGTCAGAGGTGATCGTCGCGGTGGAGCCGACCGGGCACTACTGGTTGAACCTGGCCTACTTCCTCGAGGAGCACGGGATCCCGTTGGTCATGGTCAACCCGGCGCATGTGTGCCGGTCGAAAGAACTCGATGACAACCTGCCGACGAAACACGACGCCAAAGACGCCCTGGTCATTGCCAGACTGGCAAAAGACGGACGATTCCTCGTTCCCCGGCTGCTGCACGAGATCGAAGCCGATTTGCGCGTGGGAAGCACGCTCAAAGAGAAGCTCCGCAAGGAACAGACGGCGGTGAAAAACGCGATCGTCCGCTGGACGGATCGGTATTTTCCAGAGTTTTGGACCGTGTTTCGTGACTTGGGGAAAACGGCGCTTTCGGTGTTGGAGTGGACGCCGCTTCCGGCTGATATGGCCGGCCGGACGGTGGAGGAGCTTCTTGAGGTGTACCGG
Source organism: Geobacillus sp. FSL K6-0789 (assembly GCF_038593135.1). NCBI lineage: Bacteria > Bacillati > Bacillota > Bacilli > Caryophanales > Anoxybacillaceae > Geobacillus > Geobacillus sp. FSL K6-0789. The sequence continues at coordinate 1,345,982 of NZ_CP151966.1, read as the reverse complement.
CAAAGCGAAGGGATGAAATGCCCGCAGAAGGCCAAAATTCAGGCGTTGATCAACACCGCGAAGGACTCGATTGGGGTGACGGAAGGGACAGCGATGGCCCGGTTTGAGATCGCCGCGCTCGTCCGCCGATACCGCCAATTGGAGGCGGAGATCGCTGCACTGGACGCCGAGTTGAAGGCATTGGTTCAAACGACGATGGAGTACCAATGGTTGAAAACGGTCGACGGGTTGGGAGACGCCACGATCATCGATCTGCTGGCGGAGATCGGCAGCTTCGCCCATTATCGGGACCCGCGCCAATTGGTGAAGTTGGCGGGCCTGACGCTCAAGGAGAACTCCTCCGGCCAGCGCAAAGGGCAAAAGCACATCTCCAAACGGGGACGGAAACGGCTGCGATCGGTGCTGTTTCGGGCGATGATTCCGCTGATTCGGCATAACGAGGCGTTTCGCGAGCTGCATGAGTATTATACGACCCGATCCGTCAATCCGCTGACCGGAAAGCAGTCCATCGTCGCCTTGTGCCGGAAGCTGTTGAATGTGCTGTTTGCGATTTGTACGAAGAAACAAGCGTTTGACGCGGAGCGAATGAAACAGGACGTCTTGTCCCAGGTGCAACGGGCGGCCTAAGGCCTCCCCCTGCGAACGGAAGAATCGTTGGACAACGAGATGACACCGGAGAAGCTGGCGTGATTTTATCCATTCGACCTTGAGTCCCCAAAGGAGCTTGGCCGGCCTCCGCCTGATGACGAGACCGAACGAGGGAATGTTGGCGCGAAGACGCCCGGAGACATGGGAGGGTTCGTCCTCATCAGCGACGCGGAGATCCAAAGGGTGCATCGAATACGCTTCCCCCACGGCAGGAAAATATAACCAGCCGTGGCCGCGAAGCGCACCCTAGGTCTGTAAGATATCCACAAAACTGAAAAAGGATGTAAGAGATTTTGTCGAAAAATATTTTTTGGACACCCCTGAGGGGCCGAAAAGCCTTGATAAATCAACATTTCTAGAGGGAGTGAATATCAAATACGTTTCCCGGCGGCTGGGGCATAAAGATATTGTAACCACTTTACAAACGTACTCGCACATTTTAGATGAGATGGAACAAAAAGAATCCCGGCAGGTCGATCTCGTAATGGAGGAGCTGTACCATGCCAAATAGCCGTGCAAAATTCGTGCAAAATTTTTTCGGATTCTATCGTTTTTTTGGGGATTCCTAAAAAATGAAAAATGACCACAAACGCAGTCATATCAAGGGGTTCGGCAATCTCAACCCGAACGAATCGTATGTAGATGGCGGCCCCGAGAGGATTCGAACCTCCGACGCACGGTTTAGGAAACCGACGCTCTATCCACTGAGCTACGGGGCCATATGGCTCTCCTTTTTCATTCTATCCATCTGCGCCTAAAAATTCAATAGCTGATAGACAAACAAAATCGAAAACTCCACCCCCGATCTCTCCAAAGTTCGCTCTTCGCTCCCAGCAATTTGGATTCGTCGGCTTGGATCGACCCACGTTTTCCCGCGGAACGTTCAAATCGCCTGCCCAAAACGTCTTGCCCGATGCGGAAAAACAGCCACGATCATCTTACCATGACGTCCCGTATTCGTCTGGATTGAGAATCCTATGCACCCTCGCGGCATCATCCTCGACACTCACAAAGTGGTTCGTTTCCTTCGGCCCCAGTCCTCGAACCGCCCCATGAAGACGCCCGATTTTCTCCAGCGTTCCGTTTCCGATGTCCCAGCTGTACACTTCCTCCTTTGCATGATAGCTGTGGCCAAAATACGCATAGTTCCCCCTCACACATACAGCGGTCGATCCGCGCAGCTGCTCGGGTGCTTTGTATCTCCGCACCGTCTTTTTGCAAGGATCCACCTGAATCAGCGAAAAATCGTCGTAAGGAAAAAGCCACAAGGTCGATGATTTTCCTTTGCACATCGCATAGCAGTCCACGATCATTGGACGATCCGTCAGATGGGAATGATACTTGAATGCCGGGGAACCGTCCAATCGAAACAAAACCAATCCTTCCGTCGAAATTCCTTTGCCGAACACGCCTTCATCAAAGTAGCCGATCCAGATCCCTTCTTTTCCAATCGCTATGTCTTCAATCCCATCGCCGCCGCAAAAGGAATGTTGTACATTTCCATGCAGATCTACCAAAAACACATTATGGCTGATTCCGTCACTTCTCGCATCCGCCAGCAAAAAGCGCTCACTGTCGACCCAGCGAATGATGGGAAAGCGAACAGAGACGTCCGGATGAAGAACAGTTCCATTCACGACGCACTCCAACCGCCGACGGCTTCTTTGCACAACGATCCATCCGCACCGATCGCTCCAATCCGCATCGATCAGCCGAATCCCGCTTCGTTCCGACACAATGGAATAGAACGTATAGGTGACGATTTGCAACATTCATCCCCTCTCAAAAACACCATCTTTACAGCCACACACCACCATTGCCCTTGCATTTAGACGCCCCGTCTGCACGGCAACGCGAAGCGATGGGATTCGCCGCAGCCTTGAACCGCTGCTTCCCTGATCGCAGGCAAGACGACCTTCTCCGTCCACCGCCCTTGCAAACACCGCAACTTGATCAGCGTTCTTAGGGAGCACCATCCGCACAACGAACGGTTGGCCGTTTGTCATCATCAACATCCTTGGCGGAATCGTTCCCATCGTGGAAAGGACGGTTCCTCACGGAGGAAACCAACAATAAGGGATATCATTCGTGAACATAAGGCCGAAATCCTGCATGTACGAAAAAATGGAGAGCTGGGGAAAGCTCTCCGTTTTTCGCTTGTGTGTTCCATCCAAGTCAATACGACGAAATCCCTGCCTTGGCATAAAGGCTCAACAAACATCAACTCGCTTAATCGGGAAAACCTCGAGCAACTAGGAAATCGGCCCCAAACGGCTTTTATTCAGGCACATACATTTTCTGCAGCGGAAGCAGCGCTCTCGCATCGCTAGGCATGTTCTCATACCAATGGACAATCAAGTTGACCAGCTCTTCCAAATCAATCAGTTTCACGGAATTATGTTTGGCGACTGCCTCTGCGTGGGACGTAAAACCGCCTGTGGAGACGAACAGGCAATTGGCATCAATCGGGTTGGCTCCGAGAAGCTGCTGGATTTCCGGGGCCGAGGCGGCGCTTTTGCGATGCTTCACTTGCACCTTGATTACAGGTTTTTCAAAGCCAAACGCGTCCTTATAGGCGAGCACATCCACACCGCCGTCAGGGCCTTTCGGGCTTACTTGCACGTTGTACCCCATCGCTTGAAGCAAGCCTGCCACTAAATCTTGCATTTGCCACGGATCAAGCTTGTCCACTTTGTCTTGGATCATCATCAACGCTTTTCCAACAAGGTCTTCGACGATTTCTTCCGTTTCCCCCTCTTCATGTTGAGGTTTTGAGAATGGTTCACTGTGTAAACGCTGCTCGATTTCATCGCCCCATTCGTCCACTCGAAACACCGTCAGCGTCGAACCTAAACTGTTCTTCGCTCCGTCTGACAACGAATCCCTTGGAACTGTCGCATTTTCCCATTTTACCCGGATGATGTTCGGATAATAGGGATGCCCGATGGAGGGATCGTAACGATGCTCTTCTGTCACGGTTCCAACAATGTACTCCCTTTTCTCTTTTGAATATGTGATCACTCGATCGCCCTTTTTGATTTCATGGGCAAACCGCCATACTTGATTCACCCAACTCGTTCTCGATTTTGGTTTTGACTCGGCAAACACTTCATCCGCCTTTCGCTGCAGCTGTTCTTTCGACCGAAAGCGCTTCGGATCGCCCAATCTCGCCCAACCGATCGATGCGATGCCCTTTTCCAGCCAAAGCGGAATCAGTTCATTGCGATCGCCCGCGCGGATCATCCACCATTTTGACATCCAGGTTCCTCCAAATCCTTTTGTTCTGGAAGGCCGGTGATTTAGTGAAAAATCGCGGAAAAACGGACTTTTTTCTCAAATAGAGAAGTCTTGCAAAATCAACGCTTCTCTTTCGACCGAAAACAATGGGTTCGGCGAAATCAGTCGTTTTTCACCAGCCTTCTAGAAGTAAAAACTAAAATGCTTCGTTTTAGCAGTTACCGATCGATACCTTTGAGCAGCGGCAACCATTCAATCATTTCATTGCTTTTCTTCACCAAAATAAATGGAACAATTGCTTATTATAGAAAACGCTTTTATTTATAAGACCAAATTTCCCACACTGTTTTTGTAACTCCCACCAAAACTTGGCTCATACAGGAACCTAAAACCTTGACTTTCCTTTCAACTTTAGAAATAATAACAATGTTACTTGGATGTTTGTTAATGGGGAAGAGATAGTGGATAAAAAGCTTACTTTCCACGATTTGAAAGAACAAGAAAGAGAAGCGAGAAAACAATTGATTATAGATGCAGCTATTCGTCTATTCAGCCAAAAATCTATTTCCAATGTGGGCATGCGTGATATTGCCAAGGAAGCAGGAATATCTCCCGCTTTAATTTATCGTTATTTTAAAGATCGCGATGACTTATTTGTCACAGCTTTTCTATATACATCCAAATTGACATTTTAACCTCTGATTCACACAGCACACCCCATGCGGCGTAACACCTCATCTGGATGTTGTAAGACGTACTGTTCAAAGCGAGTAATGGATTGGGCAATGTCATTTTGATTCTTGTGAAAAATGTTGACAATCACTTCATCTTTCAACCACTTCCACAGCCGTTCAATCGGATTTAACTGTGGAGAATGCGGTGGCAAAGAGATGAAATGAAAAGCATCGCCTTCCTCGCCATCAAGAAAGGCTTGCACCATCTTGGCATGATGAATACGCGCATTGTCCAACACAAGCACGAGGAATCGGTCCGTATATTTCTCTTTCAATCGGCGCAAAAAGTCGAGGAACGTTTCGGCATTGGCGGATGATGCGCGATGAAATACCACATCGCCTTGTTGAACATCGACGGCGCCAAAAATAGAAACGTGGGCGTGGTGACCGTAGCTCGGCACGTGTTTTTGATTTCCTACTTCTGCCCATGTCGTACGTAGCGCTTGATAGGCGCGAACATGTGTCTCATCCACATAAAACATGGTAACATTCCCGGTAATTAGTTTTTTTTTATAAATTCAAGTTCTCTTTGAAAAGCAGCTTGACGCTTAGCGTCTCCTTTGACGAGCTTATACGTCGGGCGTGTCCATGACAAACGCAAACGATGCAACAACTTGCGAATCCCTTCCCGTGACATGGAAACACCATAGGTTTGTTGAATGTAAGATTGTAAAATGCGCGTATTCCATGACGAAGAAATGCCCCAGCCGACATCCACAGGGGTGGTGGTTAACACGAGTTGTCTAATTTCTTGTTGTTGTTCTTCCGTAAGAAATGGCACGCGACCAGGCGGCAACCGACGATCGAGTAGATGATCGAGCCCACCTTGATTAAAACGTGCAACGTAGAGGACAACCGATTGACGGCATACGTTGATCATTTTCGCGACATCTTTACCGAGGTGATCTTCCATGACAAGACGAACAGCGGTCACCCGAACGCGAAGAGAAGCATCTTTGATTTTCCGTTCTTGTTTCCGAAGTGTTCAAGGCGTCCAGCCGTGATCATTTGTAATTTTAAGACGTTTCATGTCCTTTCCGCTCCTTTTACACATGAGTATTTAGGAGCAGTATAGCCATGAAAAAAGGTGCTCATACAGAAGTCATCGTTTTAAGGTGCATGTATATAGAATACCGCAGCATTCGAACAGCGTTTTTGCTGTATATGTTGTTCCGTCTGCTTTTGCTTCGTTCGAATCATTTGTGCGTGCCGCTTTTTCATTTCTTTTTCTTGCTTTTTGTCTTTGACAAGTGCTGTTTCTATTCAAACATATAATGTAGTTAAGCAAGCTACAGAACTACCCATCCTTCATTTATAATACGTCTCGCAGCATTTCTTATCCCATTATAACTAATTCCTGAATCCGTGACAGAAGTGTATCAAAAATGCTGGGAAACCCAATCGTGTCGAGACTTCGACTCCATTTCGAATGTTCACCTATTAGGTGAAGAACCCCGAGTGCAATATTTTGTTGATTGATCCAGTTTTCTTGGCAGCTTTGAACGCGTCTTTATCACGGATTCAGGTAATTCTCCCATTACCAAAAAAAGGAGTGGAAAGCATCAAAATAGATCTTTCATTGCTAAAAGTAATTTTATAAAGTGTATATTGCTCATGTTGAAAATTCCAAGTACTACCCGTGGTGCTAGATAAACTTGATCAAGCATAAAAATAGCCCTTGCTGGCGGATCTCCAGTAGAATGAAAGTGTCACCCAACATTCGAAAGGAGAGATCCCCCATGCAAGAGCACTTTCATTTTACTACAGATCCAGCCAAACTTCAAAAACAATATGCCGCTATTTTCTGTTTTGTTTCTGCCCAACTGTCGTTGATTCAAATGTATCTTCATCGCCGCAACCGTCACTTGGTCAAGCAAGAAGACGAAGTGGTCATGGCGGTTCACCTTTTGGGGAAGTTGCTGGGCTTTTCTTCCGAACGAGCCTGGCATCGTTTTGTCACGGGAAATTTGTTCACAAATGGCTCGTTTCTTGAACGCTCCCGATACAACCGCCGCTGCCGGGCGCTTGGTTTCGCCATCAAATGGATCCGTCATGAGCTGGCGAAACGTGGCCAACACCATGCTTATGCGGTCGTCGACAGCTTGCCTCTTCCGTTGTGCCATCCCGTGAGAATGCAGCGCGTCAAGCGATTTCGAGGGATCGCGGATATGGGGTATTGTGCTTCCAAAAAGCAATGGTACTACGGTTTCAAGCTGCATCTTCAAGTGACCAATCAAGGGCTGGCCATGGGCTATGTCGTGACGGAAGCGTCCTGCCACGACGTCAAAGCCGCTGAAACGGTGATGACTCAAATCCCTCATCCCTACAACTTTGGGGACAAAGGGTACATCAGCCACGCTCTTCGAGAAAAGCTGTACGAAGAACACCAAGTCGCGTTCTGGACACCGTCTCGACACAATCAAAAGCACGGCCCATCCAAGGCATGGGAAGAATGGATCCAAAAAAAACGCAAAGTCATCGAGACGGTGTTTTCGATTCTCGTAGACCAATACCGGATCACCGACATTCGAGCGAATTCCATGGCCGGGTTTGAAGTGGCACTCGATGGCATCTTGTTGGCTTATTCCTTGGTCACACTAGGGCTGGTTGAGCGCTGACGCTCAACTAGCACCACGGGTCAAGTACTAACCATTTCAATCGTCGAAGAGAAATAGTTTAGCATCATTTCAGTGAGCGTTCGATCATAAGATACGAGGAGCTTTACATTTTGATTTTCAATAATTGTTTTACGAATAAGGGAAAGTCTGTTGTTGGCTACTTCATCATAATAATCATTTACAGAATTCCAAATAGATTCATAAGGTTTTATGCTTTTTTTAGACGGCTTGGGCAATGGCATCATTTCGCCAAGAAAATGATTGGAACTTTCTCTCCCTAATTGCTTAGTATAAAAAATGTAATCGTTAATATTTTCAACAGTTGCGTCCCTTCCTTCGATCTCCAAAATAAAAGCCGCTATATAGCGCCAAACATTAGGACCTGTCCATGATGATAACGATATATTGTACAAATCTTCCCAAACATGCCGAAAATCCATTTGAAGATGAAACTTTGAGCGAATCTCTAAACTTTGTTCAAGTGTTTTCGTACGGTGTCTCCATATTTCTGCCCCGCCTTCTTCAACCCCAATAAACCAAACCGGTGCATTGACATTTCCGTAGCCAAGCCAATTATACAAACATGAACGAACCAATCTCTCAAAAGAAGTCGAGGTTTCCTGCCTTATTTCGTTACTGTCATGGTTCAAATTTTCGCCAGTTTGTATCATTTCAGCCCTTTTCCCTGACATAGACATCATGGCAATCTCAATCACTTCCCTTAACTGCTCTTCAGAAAAATCTGCAATGTTTATCCATCCTCGTCGATCAACGTTATATCCTTTTTTCTTTATGATTTCACTATCTATATACTTGCCATTTACATATCCATTTCCACTAGGTGATAACTCCCTAGCTAATATTTTCCCTCTTTGCAAGCTTTCTGGATAAACATAATTTACTCGATTGTTACTTATAGGCTTTTCTTGTAATTGCTTAAATGACCGAAAAATAGCTTTCTTATGCTCAAAGCTCAGCATGTTCATTCCTCTCCCCCCATATCTTTAATACGATGCTCCTTGGCCAGCGATTCCCGATTCACGGGAAAAAAGCAGGGCTTGCCATATCTTCGCCGTAAGCAGTGTGAAATGGCAATTATACTCTATCGTGTTCATTTTAAAACTCCCAAATAACTAAATTCTTTTGTACCAGGCAGTTTTCTGCAATAACCGTTTTCTCTTTCGCCGTTTCTCCATTTATCCAACTCCGCTAGACGGAATATTACCATCCGAAGAGACATTTCTATTTTGATCCCTACGCACCGCCCTCCTCAGTCTGTCAACTGTTTTAATTTCCCTAATTCCAGTTTATCTGTCACAAACGATGCAACTCATCAAACACCCTATCCTTAATGTTCGTTGATGTAATGGATAGTGAACTACCCCCACTTAATTTTCTAGCGAAAATTTGAAGTGGGGGCTTCCAAAGAAGTTTGACTGCTTCAAGCAATCCTTATTCTTTGAGGCGTGTCCACTTCGCCGCTAGAGCATAAGACACTCAGGTCTACAGCTTTACTTTTCTTTAAGATGTTTAATGCGCCATTGACATCAGCATTCATTAGTTTGCCAGACTTTGTTCGATACAAGCCGCGCTTAATACGTTTGCCGCTGAACTTATATTCTTTTGGATTGTCGGCATTATATTCAGGAATCTCATCGCCGTCAAAAAAGCTGGCTTGAGACGTATAGGATTCTTCCTGTTTCAAGAATTCAATGCCGTAAAATTTACAAAGATATTCTAGTTTTTCTTTTATGTTACCGAGAGGAATATTGACAAAGTTTTGATTTGTCTTTTTTCCTAGATTCATATTGCGTTGCCATGTTTCCGCATAGCCAATGACAAGTTTGCCAATTTGATTTTCAATACAGTAGTTAATGATGTAACGGCAAGTCTTGTTGATATAATCATTCACTTTATTATTGCGATTCATAGCAAGCAAAGCCTGTTTACGAGTGGTGCCTTTGATTTTTTGCTTATCTTTTATGCTTTGAAGTCTGGCATTTTCTTTGTTAAACCATTGATTTATACTTTTTAATCTCCGCCCATCAATGATGAATGATCTGCCGTCTGATGTGACACAAGTGGCAACATTGTTTAATCCTAAATCAATTGCCAGTGCTTTTTGGTCATTTAATTCTCTTTGATCTTCAGGCATTTCATATTTGTACTGAATCTCAAAGAACCTGGCATGATGCTTAGGAATGATTTCAATCTGCTTAATCTTTTTGTCCAGTAACACAGGCGGAATCGTTATCGTGATAGGCTTGTGAGTCTTTTTAAATAGGCGAGAATACGGTATCGTGAATTTGTTGCCGTCTATACGAATCTGGCCAATGATCAGTGAATGAAAGCCATCTTTTTTAAGCACGAGTGTTGATTATCCAAAATTAGACATACGCCTTCCATAAATTTGGGCATACTCAAACAAAGCAGCGGCCATCCCGGATTTCCAATCGAGAGGAAGCTGCCCAGAGAAAAAACGGCGAACAAACGAAATGAAGGAAAGAGAGACGTTCGTCCGTTTTTTGGTTTGATCATACAGCCATCGCAGCAACACATACGCGATGAACGCCGCAAACAGTTGGTTGTATACCGCATTTTCCGTCGTGCCAAACAAGGTCGGGACATTCAGATATTGCTTCACCCAACGGAAAAAGATCTCAACAGTCCAACGTTGTTGGTACATGTCGGCAATGGTTTCCGCAGACGCATGGAAGAGGTTCGTCACGACCCGAATGTCGCGGCCATTCGCATCTCGAAAGATCACTACCCGGTGACGCTTGGTGGAGCGGTATTGTTTCGTTCCCAACTGGCACGTGAAGTCGGCTTGAACCGATGAAGATGCGCTCGGAAGGCGGTTCAAGCTTTTTTTCTGATGAAGTTCGATGTTGTCCTTCATCCGAATGACAAAGAGCTGATGCTGCTCCACAAATCGATCGAGGCGTTCGATTTTGAAATACGCCCGGTCTTCCACCAGCACTTGTTGAGCGTTCGTCAACTGTTCTCCCACCGGGCCATCATGACGCAGTCCGATGGTTTCCACCACGTCTGCCGGCAACGAGGATTCCGGCGAATACGCGACGTGCAGCTTCACTCCGGCGCGTTCGCCGTGATACGGAGCCCATGGGAGGCGGTTTTTCCCGACCGTGACGGTCGTCGAATCCACCACCCGAAGCGGTTTGGGAAACCGAAGCGAACGGCGGGTTTGGCGGTTGCACTTGGAAATGATCAACGCCAACAAGCGTTTCATGATGTCATAGGGAACTTCTTTCGCTTTCTTGGATACAGTTGAATAATGGAATCGCGGCAATCCATACAGAGGCCCCACATCGGCTCCGTGGCGAAAGCTTTTCCATTGATGCATGGCGGCCAGCAGGAAGAAGTGAATCAACTCGCGCAACGTAAAGGTTCGAGACGAATCACGATACCCAACCGCTTCGGCAATCAGTTGAATCTCTTCATCCGAAACAAGTTTTTGCATCAAATTCGGGAGTGTGGTATGCTTGTTCATAGAGAGCACCTCCTGGGTTTGTTTGTGTTGCTACTCACATTCTACAGGAAAGGTGCTCTTTTTTCTATACCCTTTGGATTTTATTGGATAATCAACACGCCTGTTTTTTAAGATATTTTGGAATACTGATAGCCTTGTGGTCATATTTTCCTTGTTTGGCAAGACTGATCAAACCAAAGAAAGATTTAAAGGCTTCATTGACCTTTTTTAAAATTTGCTGTGCCATGTTGCTGTTTAACAGCTTATAGTTTTCGTTAGTTTTTGCAAGATGATAGTTTTTCTCATAATTAAGAAATTCCTTGTGTTCAAAATAGTATTGTCTGACATTGTACAATCCGACGTTGTACATGTTCTTGGCAATATGGCACAGTTCTCGAAGAGTCAAGTATTCTTCTTTGGTCAAACCATTTAGCTGTTGTTTGATACAAAAATACATTTTTTCACCTCCCATCTAACTATAGGTATTGTCAAAAGTTTATCCTCCACACTCACGGTTTTCCCTTGAGTTTCAACGGTTGGAAGAAAAAAAGCTTGCCACCCCCGTTGTTTTCGGCCATCATTGAGGTAACGACACCCAACAGCCAAAACAAAGGAGTGACAAGCTTTGTTACCTCAATTATTAGCCTATTTGCTCGAAATAATCAAGACCCAATATCAAATCATTGTGTATTTGATGGGTGTGATCGTGGGAAAATCCTTGAATCTCGAGGACTTGGACGAACCCATCCAAAAGCCGTACCGGAAACTTCAGGTCGATGACCTTCCGATCATCGATGTGCCGGAAACCCTTGATTACCGAAAGCTGTTGGCAGACTATGAAGCCCAGCACGGACGTCCTTTACGGCCCATCCAGCGCCGCGCGAATGCGAAACACCGTGTTCCGGATTCGTTGACCTGCCCTCGCTGCCAGGCTCCCTCTTCTTACCTGTACGCCAATAACGGCGGAAAAGGGCAATACCAATGCAAAGTGTGCCAGTGCCGGTTCAACCACCGAAATCGGTTCACCAAGCAAGCGGTCTTTCGCTGCCCGCACTGCAAAAAGACGCTGGAAAAAATCAAGGAACGCAAAGAATACAACATCTATAAGTGCAAGAACAACGCTTGCCCGTTTTACCAGGCCAACCTTCGCCGGATGACGAAGAAGGAGCGCCAACAGTTTCAACAGGATCCTCAAGCCTTCAAGGTGCGGTATTTGTTTCGAGAGTTCTTGTTTGACTTTCTCCCGTTGGCTTCCTCGTCGCTCATCAAGCCGAAGGTCGATTTGTCCCGGCTGGCTGCGTCGCCGCACGTGTTGGGGCTCGTGTTGACGTACTACGTCAACTTTGGGATGTCCTCGAGGGAGACCGCCGCCGCCATGAAGGACATCCATGGCGTCTCGATCTCCCATCAGACGGTGCTCAACTACGCCAACAGCGTCGCGCTTTGGATCAAGCCCTTTGTCGACCGGTTCCCGTATGAGCTGTCCGGTTCGTTTTGCGGGGACGAGACGTATATTCGCGTCAAAGGGCGCTGGCATTACCTGTTCTTTATGTTTGACGCCGTCAAAAAGATCGTGCTGTCGTATCGCGTCTCGCCCAACCGGGACACGCTCTCGGCCATCAAGGCCATCGATGATGTCCTCAGGAAGCTAGCGTCCCTCCCAGACGACTTGTCGTTCGTCGTGGATGGCAACCCGATTTATCTGCTGGCGCAACACTTCTTCGCCCAACACGGGATTTCATTTGACGTCCGCCAAGTGATCGGGCTGACCAATGAGGATCCGGTCTCGGAAGAGTTTCGCCCTCTCAAGCAGATCATCGAGCGATTCAACCGGACCTTTAAAGGCAACTACCGCCCGACCCATGGGTTTGGTGCGGAAGAAGGCTCGGTGTCCTTTGTGACGCTGTTTGTGGCGTATTTCAACTTTCTGCGCCCACACAGCGCGCTCGAAGGCCGGGTGCCGGTCGTCATCCCGGAACTGGCGGATCTTCCGCATATGCCGGCCCGGTGGACGAAGCTGATCGCCATGGCACAAGCGTTTCTCCAACAAGAGGCGGCCTGACTTTTTTGTCCTCTGGAGCCCGTTGAACAGAACTCCTGCCGGATTCGGCGAAGCGAACCCTTGACCAACCGAACACCGCCAAAGGTAAAATTCGGTCATGGCAAGGGCGGCTTTCTTATTGCCTTCTTTTTTGTCCCCGTCGCCCTTGACGACTCTTCCGCACCTTTGGCGGGTGTTGGTCAAGGGCGAATCCGGCCCTCCGCATGCCCCACGATGCTCAATGGGATGATCTGTGTGGAGTTTTCATAGAACTTTTGACGCTACCTAACTATATGATACTATATTTTACTGAATCTATCCTATTTTCAGCAAAATATAGTTAAGGCGATTCTTCTCCCACTTACTCCGCTTCGCTTCGTTGAAGTGGGAGTCTTCTCGCCTAATTAAGATAAAAGATTGAATGAACCAGCCTTGATACTCGCGGTCAGATTTCTGACGTAAAAATTGTGGGATCACCGGAACAAATCCACATTCAACCGATTGACGGTCCAATTCCGCCAACAGTTTATCGACACTCTCGTACGTTTTTCGCACAATCTCAAAAGCGTTTTTTATGTTCTCTCGTATACTAACGGAATTCATAATACCACTCCTTTTCAATACGATTGGCACTTAAATGAAAAAATTGTTCATCTGTATAAAAATGAAAGTAGGAGCAGTGGTCAACTAAAGGACAAGCAAGGCTTTGAAAGTTTTGAAAACGATCAAATCCCTTTTTTCTCAATAAAGCAGTCAAATCTTTCAGCATTAACCTTTCAAACTCATTCAATGTTTCATTTTTTTGCACGTACACCAATTGATGGAACACTTCTTGCCACGATAAATATCCGAAATGAACACCGCTTGGCAGTTTTCTGTCTTCCATCACCTTTTTAGCCATCATATTCACTTCTGGTTCCGTTCCTAATAAGAGCAAAAACTTTGGCGTCTGTCCTTTACCGTTTAATAAATCGCTTGCTTCTCGCTCCAATTGATCATCTGATGATAAAGGGCTATGATATTTCACTTCGATTCCTATGGTCAAATGATCCAATTCCAGCAAAACATCGATTTCACTTCTTTCCCCCTTGACCCAAAAATTAACTTTATCCCCTATAAACTCGTCTTTTTGCGCCGCCAAACCGTTTATGAACACCGTTTGATCAGTTTGAGAAAAAAATACGGCCTTGCTGAAAATCGGCTGAATCCCTTTGGGAAAAGGGAGATAACGCAACGTGCCAAATACGTTCGCTGTCAGCTGATCCTCAAGCCGCTCGCTTAAATTCGAACCGTCTGATGATATTTTTCCATGTATTTCAGCTAACAAACTTTCTCCCCCCTGTCTGTGCCCATACATTCGACAAGTGACAGGATCCGCGTGCAACGAAGCTTCTCCTGTCGCACTCTAATTTTTTAATTGCTTCTCATAACACTTCTTCATCACAACAGATAAATCCGGGTTAATCAAGTCTTGCCCGAGACGTTTTCGTTCCTGACACAGCTTTTCTTCGATAGGTGACAACAGACACTAAAACTATTTCTCTCAACTATATACGTCCCCAACATGAACGGCTACATATCGGAACTCGCCATGTTTATCTTGGTTGATAGTAGAATAATGATGCCATTTCAATTGATATCTCCCTTTAATAAAGATCGGCGCATCACGGTTTTTTTTCGTCCCTGCTGATGCACGTTCCTGCCATTTTAACTCCCCGGTGATGATCCGGTTTTCATGAATGCGAAACTCGCAGTCCACCGTATTTGGTCGCATCGGCTCGGTCCAATACAAATGGTCATTCGTTAGCAGCACAACGATCCCGTATACATTCCTTCTCCCCATTGTTATTCGTTCTAACTTTTCCACTTGCGCCAAAAAATCATAACGACCCTGATCCTGAGCACCGTGGTGCTTCAATTCAATCGTTTGCCCGTTTTGCTTTATCGTGACCCGAGCGAGCTTGTTCATTAAACAAATCGCGTATTGGCGCCCGCTTTCCGGTTCTTCCACCCACAAATCGATCAGATAATCATGAAAGCGTTTGTTCTCCTCGACGCGGAATTTTTCTTGAAGCTGAAATTTTAATGACTGTTTAAACGCTTCTTTTGAAGCAAAAAATCGATACTTTTGCGATAGGCGTTCCAATTCCTCGTGAATAGAAAACATCATTTTCCTCCTTCCCTTATCTATAGTTGCTGCCCAAACGGCCGTGTTGCAAGTTCAGCCAATCGACTGCGTAAACTTGCATTTCGGGTAATTATTGCAACCTTTAAATGTTCCGTATTTCCCTTTCCGAACGATTAGAACACCGCCACATTTTGGACAACGGTTTTGCTGTATATGTTGTTCCGTCTGCTTTTGCTTCGTTCGAATCGTTTGCACGTGCCGCTTTTTCATTTCTTTTTCTTGTGTCTTATCTTTGGCAAGCACTGTTTCTAATTTTTGAGCTAAACGTTCCTTTGTTTCCCTATCGATCACTTTTGTTTGATGTTGCTCGAGCACTTGTTTCAATTGTTTCGGATAAACCACATAAGCATGGGCAAAATGAGCATTTGATTTAAACTTTGCCCGCGTCAAAAACACGACAACCGAGTGAATCGGAATATGCGCAAACTCCTCCCCAAGCCAGCCTCTTAACGCCTTGATATGCCCTTTGTTCTGCAAAATAGGATTAAGAAATTTTTCTTTTCGTTTATAAATGACTTGCGTCCAATATTTTGACGTTTCATCTCCGAAAATCCAGCCGCTGTAATTTTTCGTTTCGATGACAAACAGTCCTTGATCGGAAAGGATAACATGATCAATTTGCGAAGTTGAACCGTCTTGTTTTGGAATATACAGGTTATGAAAAGCTTTGTATTTTCCGGATGATGTTGCTTCTATATTTTTAATTGCTTTACGGACTTTATATTCTCCATACGATCCAATCCATTCGGCTTCTTTTGACTTGATCCATCTTGCCAATAAGGCAAGCAAACATAAAAGAAGCAGTGTATAGAAAAGATTCACGTTCATCTGCCCCCCTCCCTTTTCACATCCCCCATACCACTTTACAGATTACCTAGGCGATTTCGTTCAATTTTGATCGTGTTATCTTTCCCGTCCAACATATCAGCACGCTTGCTGCCGTAAATGCGCAGCCATGGGGAGCCTTTGACTGCTTTCACGGCCAGCCGCGCCGTTCCGCGAACTTGTTCTTTTTCGATATCCACGCATTCGAGAAATTCGTCCCAGTAGACGATGGCAATGACTTGATTGTAGTCGCTTAATTGCTTCTGGCTGCAAATAAAGGCAAAGATAAATTCTTTTGGTTCATCACCAAAAGTTGTACTTGCACCTGTCATGAAAGTATGTTAGCTGTTTCTAGCCGAACCCGCAATGCAAAACGCTGGATATTTCTGTATCCGTATCCCCGACGTTTCATCAGCTTGATCTTGTTATTTGTTCCCTCCATTTTCCCATTTGAATAAGGGGATAAAATGCACGATATGATTTCGTCTGTTCGTTTGACGAGTGATTTTGCGATGGCGCGAACAGCAGAACAAGGACAAAACAAATACCGATGAACCCAGGCGTTCAAACGACGTTTCGCCTGTTGCTCATCTTTGCTTTTGAACACATAGCGAACATGTTGGAGCGATTGGTAAACAGACTTTAAGTAATCGCTTTCATTACACCATTCTCGTATGATTTGACGTTCTTCCTCCGTCAATTTCTCTGGACATTGGCTCAATAAACGGCAAACGTAACGAACATTTCCATGTTTCTTGCCTCCTTTGCCCAAATATTTGCGACAACGTTCTAAAGCATCGGTAAACAGCTGAATGACATGGAAATAGTCGACGACATGTGTCGCCTCTGGGCAAACCCGTTGAATCGCTTTTTTCATCGCTGGAGCCAAGTCACTCACGACATACTGAACGGAACGAGACACATGAGCCAATGCACGCCCAATGGCTTCCTCGTTCTTTCCTGCTTCCATGGCATACACTTCTCCCGTTTCGGCATCCATGATCGCCACTCCATAGTCGTGCCCTTTTCGAAACGCAAACTCATCGACACAAACCGCCTTTGGTTGGACGTCATTCGATAGGAAGGAAGGGGCATGGGTATAAAACCATCGTTCAACGGTCGTGTAAGGAAACTTGAGCATACGAGCCACCGCCTGAATGGATGTTCCGATGCAAGATTGCGCGACCCATCGCTGAAACGCATCCGTCGCCACACTTCGCGGAGAGATGGCTGGATACGACGTGCTGAACGTCACGCCACACGTGCTACAACGTCTGCGCTCGATAGGAAGTTCGATCCAAAAAATCCCTATTCGCTGAGCATAGCCATGCATCCATTGCTTCTTTTTGACTGTCATTTTGATCGTGCGCTTCAAGCAGACAGGACATAACGGGCATTGTTCGGGTAGAGAAAGTTCGAAAATCCAACGTTCCCCTTCTTTCCGCACCTTTTGAATCAAAACATCTGGTAAATCGATGAGTTCTTTGATAAACTGAGAGTACATGCGAATTTTCCTCCATGGTTTGGTTTGGTCACCTTTACCATACAGGAAAATTCGCATTTTTTGTACCCTCTATTTCCTCTATGCACACCTACCTTAAATGATCAAGTACAACTTGTGGTGAAGAGCCATTCTTTTTCCTTGTTGTTTTCCTGATGAATCTTAGTAATTTCTTCGATCTCATTGTCGCTAAACGAAAAAGACCAAGTGAAATCCTTGGAACCTGATGGAGTGGTATTGTACTTCGTATAAATGATATAACTCGCTTTATTCGTCGTGACTTCGTATATTTGCCGGTTATCGTTTTCTTTTTCAAACAGTGCAGGCGCCAGCCCCCCATTAACCAGCGCAGAAAGCAACGCCCCGTAATAGTAATCGGCTTTGCAAATCGTTGTCATCATGATCCCCTTCCTTATTCCTAAACCAAAAATCTCATTTAATTCGATTGTACCAATATTTGTAGAAAAACGTTGTCGAATATTGTAAAATCATTTGCAAATTTCCTATGCATAATTAACTAATATACCGTCTGAAAACTCAGGCAATCGAAACAAAAAAGCTACCCCATCAGCTTAGGGCAGCTTTCTCCTTTAGCGGGTAACAACAGGTACCAGGCCAATACATATTCGGGAAAAAGCGAAGAATAAAACCATTAAAAAACGCTGTGCCATCTATTTATTTAAACAAGCGGTCGTGGTCAATCGTTATACATTTCACTCCACATGCAAAATATCGTTTGAAATCTCTTTATTTCCTCCCATAATGTATACGTTCTCGCTCTCTGTTAAATTCTTCATGCAACTTCCCTTGTTCGTATTCCATCAAATAATTTAATGTCTGCTCAATGGTTGCTATTTTCATTGTTATTAATATATCGGAAGAAGTATCCTCGTCATCTAATAATGTTCTCTTGTATCTCTCCAGTTCCAAAAGGCGCTCCATTATTTCTTTAAATCCTCTAATGGTCTTTTCATCCTTGTAAATAAAATCACGTTCGAGCAGATGCCAAGTACTGTCTCTTCCTACTCTTCTTTTACCCTTTTATGAACTTCTTCTTCCGTTAGGTCAAATATATATGCAATATCGGCAATGCTCATTCCTTTTGCAATCATTTTTCGCATCATTTCTCGCTCTTTTTGCTTAGCTCCTTCACGTTTTCCCTTTTTTTCATACGAAATCAACAATTCCAACACTTGCTCTTTTTCTTTCGTTTCCATTTGATTCACCTCGTTTCGCAATCGTTGTTCTTCTTCATCCGACAATTTCACATATGTTTCAAAAAAACCCATTAACAGCCTCTGCTTTGCTTCATCCAGCTCTAAACGAACTAACATGCGTAAAAACTGTTTTTTCAATTCGATTCGTTCACTTTCAGTATAACCCATTTTGCTTAACAGCGCAGCGGCGATCGGGTTGTCAATGCGAATGTAGTTGCGCCAATTTTGTTTGCGTAGTTCGATGGTGAAAAAGCGGAAGTGAAGGATGTTGCCAAAAGGAAGTTGAAGCGTAAACGAAGAGGGTTCGTCGCGGATGGCATCGTAGCTGAAAACGGCAATCGGAACGACATTCGTGCGGTATTTCTCAAACAAGCGGCTGAAGTAAATGAACATCCGTTCCGGAAACGACGGCTGCACGTAGCTTTGATTTTCAATATGGACGATGATCAGCCCGTTTTCCCCTTTTAATTTCGTTTCGACTAACAAATCGACGCGATACTTCTCCCCTGCCGTTACATCGGTGAACAGTTCTTCGGATAAAAAGGACAAATGCTGAAAATCAATATACTCGTACATTTCGGGGAAAAAGAGAAGGATAAACTCTTCAAAAAATGCTTGGATCAACTCTTTGAACAAGCGGTCATGGTCAACAGCCATACATTCACCTCACATGTGAAAATTCACATACGTTATTCGACAACATGTGCGAAATTCCTGCATGGGATAAAACAAAAACAGAGAGCCAAGCAATGACTCTCTGCTTCTACAAATCCCAGCAACCCTTAGAGAGTGGCGGGCAAGCAACCCTTTCATATCACACAAACGGCAATGCCCTTTCATGCTGTGAACGCGGGTGAATCAACCCGCGGTTATGGAAAGTAGAGCTCAAATCGGAGTAATGGATCGTAATCGGCAAGCGTGTCTTCAGCATGGAATGAATATGCATAAACGATAGCTTATATACATCAGAAACAATCTCATGAACAGACAGACCATTCGTTTTTTGCACAATTTTTACAAGTTGAGCCATGCCTACAGACTCTCTCGGATCTGTCGCACATAAATACGCCGTGTTTCCTTTTGAATAGTATATTCCTTGCTTTGTCACCCATTTTTTATTTGAATAAATAGCCATTCTTCTTCGCGGTTTTTTTATGATTTCTACAAAATCAAAAGGAATTTGAAATGATCGCAAATAAGCTTGCAAAAAATCTAGATCCTCCCGCCAAATACCATCGCGGTGAAAAGTAATATGCCGCGGCTTTGCTCCATAGATTTGTTCATAGCTGTATATGCTTTCATTCACAATCTCTTCCATTGTAGAATTGGCGATGGTTTCCCCCGCTTCCGCTGTAGCCACTGATTTTTGTTTAATGATTTTCCCATCGCGTCCAATAACTTGAATGATCCCAGAGGCATGCTTTCCGTGTTCATGGCTGACATCCAAGCCAATGAAACAGTCCGAATGCATAGGACTAGCCAAAATCCAAGGCTGAATTCCTGCCTTGGCATAAATACCCAGCAAAATATTATAGTAGTGAAAGATATTATTTTCCGTAACTAAAGAAGAAGTGAACCCAACAAATTGTGTCATTAAGTCTTCTTTTCCGCCAAATTCTTTTTTAATCGTAACGTAGGCGCGATCAATATTTTCTTCTGTTCCAATGACCACTACTACTGTTCCGCGGAACTGGTCAGTAATGGATTTCAAATGATACGACAAGTTATCTTGCTTAAAAAAGTCTTTTGGCAATTGACCGTATAGTTGGCGAGGCTGATCGGAAATATTAAGCTTTACTCCAAGCGCTTCAGACATTGATTCTAGCTTTTTTACAAAACATCCCACTTCTTTTCGCTTTTGTGGGTCATAGTTCAGCTCTGGATCGACGAAATAGCTGACGGCTACATTGCTCGGTTCATACACTCCCGACTGCTTAAGCCCTCTATAAATCTCATTTGTTTTATATCCTTGTCCAAACTCCATTATCGGGGAATCCAACTCATTAACATCATAGCCTAGGTTAACCGCCCGCACATTTTCTTTTTGGAACGTCAACACTTGTTGTTGCCTAAGCAAGCGGAACGTTTCTGTATAAAGCTTAAACATTTTTTCATGCGGTGACAGCTTAATCAGGCGATTGACTTTCTTCGTCATCGATGGCGGCAATTGCTCGTATGAACAAGTTAATTTTAGCAAATGGGGCAAATATGGAAGAAGATGACCGTCTCTGTTTTTTACATGTACGACCGGTGTTTTTTCATGAACTCCTTTTAGCTTCCATCGCTCATTTTTTTCCAAATAATAATCAATAACACTTTGTTGGAGAAACGGACTTTTTTGCCCGGCTGTATAGTCAGCCATCCCCACAAAAGTGTAATAGTATGCTCGTCTATTAAATGGATCGACAACCTCCATTCCTTCTTTGAGAAGCGATGGATCATTATTGATCACATCTTGCAATGTTTTTCGATATTCAAAACGGTGCTGATAATCAAAACCGACGAAAATATCTCCATTTTCTTCGACTGAAAAGGAAATATAGATCGCCGGATGAATGCTAATTTCACCGACATGCATTGATTGTTCATTGGCTAAACGGAATAAGTCGTTATCCATCTTATAGCTGCTTTTACAACGATTCTCTAATTCTTTCTTTAATAATCTTTCCAAAATTGTTCTTTCCATAGGTAAAGAACATTGAATGGGCCGATGTTCGTGCTGAATATAACGATGATCTCCCCAATGACAAATCTCTTCAAACGATGCTATATACTGTCCGTGCGCCACCACCGTTATGTACGAATTTAGCTTTCTCAGTTCATAAGCGATCGAATGGGCATAAGAATATTTTTCGTGCGGATTAGATAAAGGAACCGTATAAAGATGAATGGCAATATCCGACGCTTTTTCATCCGCTTTACATTCAGAAAAATAATAATGGTTCACAATCTCACCGCCTTTCCAAATCGATCCATTCTATATTATATCACCCGTGGTGCTAGTTGAGCTTTAGCGCTCAACTAGCCCAAGTGTAACCAGGGAATAAGCTAACAATATACCGTCTAGTGCCACTTCAAATCCGATAATCGAATTGGCTCGGATCCCCGTGATGCGATAGTGGTCAACCAGAACCGAGAACACCGTCTCGATCACTTTGCGTTTTTGTTGGATCCATTTCTCCCATGTCTCAGATGCACGATGTTTCTGGTTTTTTCGAGACGGAGTCCAAAGCGCCATTTGGTATTCTTCGTACAGCCTTTTTTGCAAGTCACGGCTAATGAATCCTTTGTCCCCAAAGTTATACGGGTGGGGAATTTGGGTCATCACGCTTTCGGCTGCGATTCGATCGTGGCAAGATGCTTCCGTCACCACATACCCCATTGGCAGCCCTTGATCGGTCACTTGAAGGTGCAGCTTCAACCCGTAGTACCATTGCTTTTTGGAAGCGCAATACCCGATGTCGGCGATCTCTTGAAACCGTTTAACGCGATGCATTCTTGCCGTATGGCACAACGGGAGCGGCAAGCTGTCCACGACGGCATAGGCATGATGTTGGCCGCGTTTTGCTCACGACGGCGATCCATTTGATAGCGAAGCCAAGCGCCCGGCAACGGCGGTTGTATCGGGAGCGTTCAAGAAACGAGCCGTTTGTGAACAAATTTCCCGTGACAAAACGATGCCATGCCCGTTCGGATGTAAAACCGAGCAGCTTTCCTAAAAGATGAATGGCGATGATGACAGCGTCCTCTTGCTTGACCAAATGGCGATTTCGACGATGAAGATGCACCTGAATGCATGAAAGTTGAGCAGAAACAAAAACGAAAATGGCGGCATATTGCTTTTGAATCTTGGCTCGATCTGTAGTAAAATGAAAGTGCTCTTGCATGGGGATTCTCCTTTCGAATGGCAGGTCGCACTTTCATTCTACAGGAGATCCGCCAGCAAGGGCTATTTTTATGCTTGCTCAAGTTTATCTAGCACCACGGGTTATACTATATTTAACCAAAAAAATATCGCACCTAGCCACAAAATCAAAAACAGAAGCTCACTGGCTGTCAAGGCCGATTATTTTTTCCCCAAAATCGCCGGTTTAAAATTCCCCAGAAGGACCTTTCATTGATCCTTCTGTTTTTCTTCTTGGAGCCTCTTTTCCCGTAATCGATAGCTTTCCCCCTTTAGGTTGAAAATGATGGAATGATGCAGTAATCGATCTAACATCGCTGTCGCCAAAACCGAGTCTCCCACGATTTCTCCCCATTCCCCAAAGCTTTTGTTGGAGGTGAGGATAATCGGGGCATGCTCGTACCGCCGGGCGATCACTTGAAATAAGTAATGAGCGCTGTTCGGGTCCAGTTTTAGATACCCCATTTCATCAATAATGAGAACGGTTGGCTTCACAAAGACACGAAGCTTTTTCTCCAACTTTCCTTCCTGGTCGGCTCTTCTTAACTGATTGACCAAATCGTGAGCGGTAATAAAATACGTTTTATATCCTCTTGCGATCGCCTCCATTCCAATCGAAATTGCCAGATGTGTCTTCCCAATACCCGGTGGACCGAGAAAGAGGATATTTTCTTTCCGGTCAATAAAGGACAACGTAAGCAGTTCTCGAATCCGGCGCTCATCCACCGAAGGCTGCGCGGTAAAATCAAACGTATCGATCGTCTTGCGATACGGCAGTTTGGACAGCTTGATGAGCGTTTGGATCGATCGTGCCTGTTTTTCGACGATTTCTGCCTCTAATAAGCGGAATAAAAACTCTGAATATGATATATTATGAGTAGAGGCGTATTCTGCCATGGCGGACCATCGCTCCGCCATGACAGGCAAATGGAGTTGGTGGCAATACTCGTGTATTCGTTCTTTCATGAGCTTTCCCCTCGCAGGAATGCGTCATAAACGGACAATGGACGAGTATCCACTTCCACCGAAATAGGCGAAATGGTGGCGGCCATTTCCGTCTGTTTCTTTTTTATTTTTTCGGCGAATGAAATCACTTTTTTCTGTTGGTCCACGTGAGAAATCTCCTCCCCTCGAAAGTACAATCGAATATCTCCATTTAATCGCTCCTTCACCAGAATTTCTTTGCCCGCATACTCCGCCGATAAGAGCCATTGTTCCCCTTTGTAGGAGAAACTGCCATCCCAATGCACCTTCCGATAGGAAAGATAGCTCGTATCGTAATCTTTCAACGGAAGAGGCTTGAGTGACTCCTCGGCCCAACGCTCTTGCGGAGAAATACCGGTAGTGGCGTTTGGCTTCCGATTCGCCACTTGATCGAGCCAACGATGGAGAAGGAAATTTAATTCCTCGATGCTTTCAAACGCTGTCCCCACATAGAAGTGATCCATGATATACTGAATGGCTCGTTCGACTTTTCCCTTTGTCTGGGCCCGGTAAGGCCGGCATACTTTTGGAATAAATCCATAGTAACTCGCAAATTCGGAAAATCGTTGATTCCATTTCACCACTCCTTGTTCTCGCCCGTCTGTAACGGTCTTCATATTGTCAAATAACACCTTCTTCGGAACCCCGCCAAAGTACTTGAAGCTCTGAATCAGGCATTCCATTAAGTGTTCCTGATCCTGGCTGGTCGTAAATACCGCGTATTTCATCCGCGAATAGCCTAACGTGGCCACAAATAGCGATAACTTGACTTTTTTCCCTTCGATCACGACCTCCCCAACTTCTTTCCAATCGACTTGCATTTGTTCGCCAGGAAGCGTTTCATAACGAACGGTGTATTTCTTTTTCGCCGTCTCTCGGAAAGGTTTCATATAGTCTTTTAAAATCGTCTTTCCTCCCGTATAGCCCTGTTGTCGAATTTCAAAAAACAACTTTTCGCTATTAAACACCCCATCTTCTAACATTCGTTTTTGAAGATACGGCTTAAATGGATCTAACTTGCTTTTTCTTTGTTTTCGCTTGGATTTGGAAGGAGGATTGGGGGAGTGAATATATTTTCGGACGGTTTTCCGATCGATCCCCAATTCCCTCGCAATATCGGAAATACTCATTCCCCTTTCATACATCTCTTTGATCATAAAAAATTCCCCTCTCGTAATCATGAACCATAGCTCCTCTCGTTGACACTATGTGTAAACTAGCACATTATTTCAGAATCCCTTTTTCAAATTATTTCAGGCGGATTCGGAAATAATGTGCAAAATTTTTGCGGATTGTTCCGGATTTTGCACATTCTTTCGGAACGTTTGCACGCTCTTTCAGATGAAGATTTCCAGCGCGCCTGATGGACCTATGGAAAAGAGAAAGCACAAAAGAGGCCGATTCGGCCCCTTTCGTGCTAATACCCCATTTCCTCTGCGGCCATGCGCACCACTTCTTCGTCAATGGCGTCCTTTTTCAGCTGATACCCGTATAACAGGCACGTCGTGGCCAACGTGTTGATCACCCGAGGCCATCCCCGCGACTGCAGGGCAATCGCCTCTAACGCCGATGGGGTGAAGATCGGATGCTTCGCCCCGGCCTGTTTCATCCGATGTTCGATGTAGCCCGCCACCTCTTCCTTCTCCAGCGGCCCCATCCGGTATCGCATGATGATCCGCTGGTCGAGAGGGCGGTGCTGATTGAGCCGCAGCTTCCCCTGTAAATGGGGCAGCCCGGCCAAAATCAAGACAAATGGGTTGGTCGAATCCATCTCAAAGTTGAACAAGATCGCGATGTCCTGTAAAAATGCATCCTTCGCTAAATGCATCTCATCCAAAATGAACACCGGCGTGATCCGCCGTTCATGATACAATCGCTCGATCGCCTGCTGGATTTGGCGGAAGAGGTCTACCTTGCGGTACTTCGGTTCCTCTCCTAATCCCAAGGCCAGTCCACGGTAAAAATCCATCACGCCTCCGGTGGATAACGGAAAGTAGACGACATGATACAATGATGGATTCAATGACTCTTTCAGCGCCCGAAGGGCGAACGTCTTGCCCGCCCCCGGCTCTCCGATCAACAGCCCGATCCCCCGGGTTCGTTTCACGTACTCCAGCGCCCGCAACGCTTCCTGAAATGACGCCCCTTGATACGCCTCGGACGGGTCTGTTTCTTTCGCAAACGGCTCCCGCGAAAGGGAGTAAAACGATTTATACACTGTGTTCTCCCTCCTTCGCCGGAATCGCCGCAAACGGGGACCGATGGCGTTTTACATAGGCATTGTCCTCCAAACGCACCCGAATGGCTTCCGCCACCCGTTTGCCCTCTTCGTACACATAGACGCCTCGTTCGTCATAGCGGAGCTCAATCGATTGCCCAATGAACCGAGGCGGCACTTCGTATAGCTGTTTATTCAGGGTGATTGTGCCATCGGCTTTCACCTTGCGGTGCTCCCGTTTCAGAAAAATCGCATCCAGCCAATCGCCATCTTCGATGAACGACACGAGATGCACTTGCGATTGAAACACCTCATGCGGCGTTTTTCCGTCCAGTGAGGCGTGCGGTTTTCGATGATACTCCTCTTCAAGCCACTTCCAAAAACGCTCGTTCAACTCGTCAAGCGATTTCGGCGGATTCAGCTCCAACAGTGGATAAAACCGTGTCTGTACGGTGCGGAAGAACCGTTCGATTTTTCCCTTGCTTTGCGGGTCATACGGCTGGGTGTGGATGAGCGTAATTCCCATCTCGGCGCACGCATACTGCAGCACCTCGGACCGATAAATTTTCCCGTTGTCCGAGTAAATGCGTTTCGGCTTCCCGCAACGAAGCACCGCTTCCTTCGTGACGATCCGCAGCCCGTCAAACTTCTCCGAAGGGAAAAATTGGGCATATGGCACTAACCGCGAGCAGTCATCGATATACGCGATCAAAAACGTTTTCTGGGCTTTCCCATGGACGCGAATCGTGGGTCCATGGGATAAGTCCCCTTGCCATAGCTCATTGATCTGGTCATACGCAAAACGCTTTCGCTCCGGCATCGGCAAGATTTCTTTTCCCACCAGGTTGTGTTTTTTCAACAATCGGTATATAGTAAAGTAAGAGGTATGATTTTCTGGGATTTCCCCCTGCTCGATCAGGTGTTCGTAGAACACCGTCACGGGCATGGTGGGATGTTCTTTTCTTAGGGCTAAAATATGATCCTCATCATCGGGCGACAGACGCCTTGAGTGGCCGCGGTCCGAACGGCGCTTCGGCTTTAAGGCGTCAAAGCCCCCTTTTTTGTATCGGGTGCACCAATCGAGGATCGTCTTGGCTGCGATTCGTTTGTCTCCCTGGTGGGGAACATGGTGCACTCGCTCGCTCACCTCTTTCAGATACGTCTTCGGTTCCACCTGCCCATTCACCAACGGAGCGATTAGCCCGTACCGAAACAGGGCAATGTCGTGTCTCATCGACTCATTCATTCAAATCTCCTCCTTGTCTCACTTGGAATCAGGACCGTTCCGGTCCGTCTGCCCTTATCGTACCGAATTGCTTTTTCTCCGTCGATAGGAAAGGTTTGTGGGAACCGAAACTATTTCCAATTTAGGGTATGTATGTAAAATCAGGATCCCATTTAATTCGCAAAAGGGTGTCGGAATCCGCCCTCCCACATCTCTCTGATGGCCGAATCAAGACCGTGTTCCTCTAACGTCTGGATCCACCAAGAAGCCCGTTCCTTTTCTTTTTTCACGATAGGGCCTATGATCCTCCACCGCCTCGCAAAAAAGCTGTGAAGGCTTGATAGGTTTCGGTAGAACCGTCGGACATAAAAGATGATGCCGTCCTTTGTCGGGAGAAACGGAGCCTGGTTCGTCCTTTCGGTCAATCCCAACTGCTCTTTCACGACTTGCCATATGGCGGACAACGTATACTGAAAATACGGGAGGAGAAAGGAAGGCAGCACACTCACCGTCTTCAAGCATTCCCGACAGCGATACCGGACAATCCAAATGCGATAATCACCATGTGGGGTCAATGCGTTTCGCTCATAGTAACCGTGGCGGTGCAACGGGCGCTTGGCCCGGCAATGCGGACACTTTTTCAGAAGAGGGAAGTCGTTTTCTTTTCCACGCTCTGCATACGTTTGGACGTCAATGCCAAAGTCATGAAATTGGATCACGTCCTCCTCCCCCTCCTATGAACCGATGGATTTTCTCTTCCGAAATAATTCACAAAAAATTTAGCACATTCTTTCAGAAAAGGGGAGAGGGCTTTCTGAAGGAATGTGCAAAAAAATGTCTCTTTTGTTCCGAAATAAAGTGATAATTTACAACTATGGTTCTATTGTAAGTGGGGAATTTTATTCCGGCTATATTGGGGATTTTATCATCGGCTTTAACACTGGCTTCTGTCTTTGATGAATGATTAACCGTTTAGTCTCTTGCAATATAAACAGATTTACATTATTCTGTGATCCGACGAATTCAATATTTGTATTTAAATGAGAATTAATCGTTTATTTATTACTTCTCCATTTCGAACGAAATACATATACACACTTCCTTGAAGCTCTGCTAAATCTTCCAAATGAGACTCTGGTAATGTCATTTCCGGATTATCTGTTAGAATAATGAATCGCGGATTTCCTTGTTCATCCTCGCTCATAAAATCAACTAGAGATAAAGAAGGATACATTTTTACATGGTTACGACCGTTCGCTTGTTCATAACGTTCGACTGCTTCTTTATAATCAACGGAAAGAAGGCGGTACGATGTTTTGTCGTCAGGTAATAAGGTGAATGAAGCAATTTTTTTCGGCGGAATGATATTTATATTTCGTTCGCGTTCAATTTCCTCTAAACGGGCTTGGCGGCGTTCTTCAATGTCCACTAATTTTGCTTTCATCTGATTGATTAGTGCTGAATTCCGATTTGCATCGTTCTCTCGTCGATATTTTTCCAGTCTAAATACCGTTTCTTGATATTGATGGTCAAAAGCACGGCGAAGGAACTGTATTTTTTTATTTAATTGCGCTTCGTTAGATAAAACTAACTCTTCCCGTTTTTGCATCACCTTGTTGAGAGCATGAGCAAGCAACGTTGATTCATTTTGTTCAATGGGATGCAATGATACTAGCTCCAATGAATAACCATAAAGCCAGTAAGAGTCGATTTCTATGATTTCTCCGTTTTTCCGTCTCGCAAAGTAAACAATATCCCGGAATAATTCTCTTCCTGTGCCATCTGTTAGACCAATTTCATAGGCTTCTACCATTAATGCTTCGCGAATTGGGATTTTCGCTTCAAAAAATGGCAGCACCAACCCTTCGATTTCTTCTTTCATTAATTGCAATGATACAGCAAATAACGGATGGTCATTTTTCATCAATGCAACTTCTTCATTTGCATATTTAGCTATATCGGTAAAACGGTACGATTCTTCTTTTCCTTTTAAGCTAATATGGTGTTTTCTCGCAAATTCCCGAATAAATTTTGGCATACGATCAATGCGAAAAACATGGTTGTTTTGAGAAGAATATACCTTTACACGATGACGGCTTAACGTATTGATCGCAAATTGCGCATAAGCGCGTGCAGGGATTTTTTGCACAGCGAGATCATACTGTTCCCTCTTCATTCCTGGTAGGTATTGTCAAAAGTTTATCCTCCACACTCACGGTTTTCCCTTGAGTTTCAACGGTTGGAAGAAAAAAAGCTTGCCACCCCCGTTGTTTTCGGCCATCATTGAGGTAACGACACCCAACAGCCAAAACAAAGGAGTGACAAGCTTTGTTACCTCAATTATTAGCCTATTTGCTCGAAATAATCAAGACCCAATATCAAATCATTGTGTATTTGATGGGTGTGATCGTGGGAAAATCCTTGAATCTCGAGGACTTGGACGAACCCATCCAAAAGCCGTACCGGAAACTTCAGGTCGATGACCTTCCGATCATCGATGTGCCGGAAACCCTTGATTACCGAAAGCTGTTGGCAGACTATGAAGCCCAGCACGGACGTCCTTTACGGCCCATCCAGCGCCGCGCGAATGCGAAACACCGTGTTCCGGATTCGTTGACCTGCCCTCGCTGCCAGGCTCCCTCTTCTTACCTGTACGCCAATAACGGCGGAAAAGGGCAATACCAATGCAAAGTGTGCCAGTGCCGGTTCAACCACCGAAATCGGTTCACCAAGCAAGCGGTCTTTCGCTGCCCGCACTGCAAAAAGACGCTGGAAAAAATCAAGGAACGCAAAGAATACAACATCTATAAGTGCAAGAACAACGCTTGCCCGTTTTACCAGGCCAACCTTCGCCGGATGACGAAGAAGGAGCGCCAACAGTTTCAACAGGATCCTCAAGCCTTCAAGGTGCGGTATTTGTTTCGAGAGTTCTTGTTTGACTTTCTCCCGTTGGCTTCCTCGTCGCTCATCAAGCCGAAGGTCGATTTGTCCCGGCTGGCTGCGTCGCCGCACGTGTTGGGGCTCGTGTTGACGTACTACGTCAACTTTGGGATGTCCTCGAGGGAGACCGCCGCCGCCATGAAGGACATCCATGGCGTCTCGATCTCCCATCAGACGGTGCTCAACTACGCCAACAGCGTCGCGCTTTGGATCAAGCCCTTTGTCGACCGGTTCCCGTATGAGCTGTCCGGTTCGTTTTGCGGGGACGAGACGTATATTCGCGTCAAAGGGCGCTGGCATTACCTGTTCTTTATGTTTGACGCCGTCAAAAAGATCGTGCTGTCGTATCGCGTCTCGCCCAACCGGGACACGCTCTCGGCCATCAAGGCCATCGATGATGTCCTCAGGAAGCTAGCGTCCCTCCCAGACGACTTGTCGTTCGTCGTGGATGGCAACCCGATTTATCTGCTGGCGCAACACTTCTTCGCCCAACACGGGATTTCATTTGACGTCCGCCAAGTGATCGGGCTGACCAATGAGGATCCGGTCTCGGAAGAGTTTCGCCCTCTCAAGCAGATCATCGAGCGATTCAACCGGACCTTTAAAGGCAACTACCGCCCGACCCATGGGTTTGGTGCGGAAGAAGGCTCGGTGTCCTTTGTGACGCTGTTTGTGGCGTATTTCAACTTTCTGCGCCCACACAGCGCGCTCGAAGGCCGGGTGCCGGTCGTCATCCCGGAACTGGCGGATCTTCCGCATATGCCGGCCCGGTGGACGAAGCTGATCGCCATGGCACAAGCGTTTCTCCAACAAGAGGCGGCCTGACTTTTTTGTCCTCTGGAGCCCGTTGAACAGAACTCCTGCCGGATTCGGCGAAGCGAACCCTTGACCAACCGAACACCGCCAAAGGTAAAATTCGGTCATGGCAAGGGCGGCTTTCTTATTGCCTTCTTTTTTGTCCCCGTCGCCCTTGACGACTCTTCCGCACCTTTGGCGGGTGTTGGTCAAGGGCGAATCCGGCCCTCCGCATGCCCCACGATGCTCAATGGGATGATCTGTGTGGAGTTTTCATAGAACTTTTGACGCTACCTCCTGGTAAATCGATCGTTTCTACTGCAAGACGTTCTTCTTTTGCTATTTTTAATAGCTCCGCATATTCTTCCGCCAACACTTCGTCAATACTTTTCTTTATATCTTCTAATCGTTCTCTTTGAAGAATCGCTTGCTGCATTAATGTTGGCAAATCCGCCACTTTGTCTTCCAATCGATCACCGATAAAGTCGTATACTAAATCATGGCCTAAATCTTTTCGCATCTGTTCCATTTTCGTCATTAACGTTAATAAAACGTCCCCTTCTCGTGTATTGCCAGCCACTAAGTTAAATACAAATACTTCATTTCTCTGCCCAATGCGATGAATTCTTCCCATTCGTTGCTCCAGCTTATTTGGGTTCCAAGGAATATCATAGTTAATCATTTGATTGCAAAATTGCAAATTAATCGATTCGCCTCCAGCATCCGTCGCCAGCATAATCGGACATTCATGTTTGAATCTTTCCACTTGTTTCCGGCGTTCTTCCATCGAAAATTTTCCAATAATCTTTGCGACTTCCACT
The DNA here is from genome assembly GCF_038593135.1 of Geobacillus sp. FSL K6-0789. NCBI lineage: Bacteria > Bacillati > Bacillota > Bacilli > Caryophanales > Anoxybacillaceae > Geobacillus > Geobacillus sp. FSL K6-0789. The sequence goes on along the minus strand of NZ_CP151966.1, from coordinate 1,314,596 downwards.
CCATGCGATCGAAGTTTCTTTTCTAAATAATACAACGTATCCGTCGACTCGGTGAAAATGAGAATTTTTTCTCCTTTTTGCAACAATCCCTCTACACCAAATAACGTCTTTTCTAACTCCATCCATTTACGTTCTACACCATGTTCGCGAAGATAACCTGAGTAAGCTATTAATTTTTTCAGCTCCTCGATTTCTAACTCTAATTCTGCTAGATCAATGGCATCCACACACGTCTCGCTTTTCATTTCGAAAATTTCTTGTTCCTCTAACGTTGCTTCTTCATACTCATCGAAAAGCACTTCTTCCGATGGAATCATTTGTTTTTGCTTCGCTTCCTCCAGCAAATTCATCAATCGATGATAACGGCGTTCCAACGACAAATGAATCGCTTCAATAGATGAACTTAATCTCCTTTGCAATAACATCATCGCAAACGCCGTACTATTATTTCCCCGATTGATGGCGCGATTAAAATGTTCTTTGACGTATTGAGTCACCGCTTCGTACAGTTTTAATTCTTGTTCTGATAAATGGTATGTAATCGTTTTTGTTGTTCGTTTTGGAAATAAAGGAGTTCCATCAAAATACTTTAAATGTTCTTTCAGTCGGCGAATAATAAACGGATTTGTTTTATCACGCAACGTTTCTTTTATACCGATGGAAGAAAAAATATCAGGGTCAATAAACCGCATTAAATGGCGAAAATTTTCGACATCTCCTTTATGAGGAGTAGCCGTTAACAATAAACAATGATCGCTATGCCGCAAGATGATTTCTCCAAGTTGATACAATTTGGTACGCTTTGTTTTCTTTTTCTTTACCCCTGATGTATATGCCGCCATTTTATGCGCTTCATCCACAATCACAAGATCAAAATCCGCTTCAATGACAAGATCCCTGACATCATCTCGCGCAGCCCAATAAAGGGACGTAATGACACAGTCATTTTCGACAAACGGATTTTTGCCGCTGTATTCGTTTAATGTCGAGCGGGTAACAATAAGGAAATCTTCATTAAACTTTTCTTTTAGTTCTTGCTGCCATTGTTTCAATACTAGCGGCGGAACGAGTATTAAAATTCGATTGGCGCTTTGTCTCGCCTTTAATTCTTGAATTAACATCCCTGCCATAATCGTCTTTCCCGCACCTGGATCATCCGCCAGTAAAAACCGCACCGAAGGCACGCGAAGCATTCTTCCATACACCGCTTCAATTTGATGTGGCAAAGGGATCAGATGCTGATTCCCTAATGCGCGCGTTTTTGAAAATCTTTTATCGACAACGAATTCAAAGTAACGTAAATAGTCTTGCAATTCTTCCGAAGAATATGTTTTTTTATTTGATGTATTGATAATTTCAATATTGGTTAATTGTTCCGGGAGAATAATGACTTGATAATATTTACTTGTATTCTTCCCATAAGCCTCCACTTGATAAAATTGATTTTGAATCATCGTACAATTTTTTATCACGAGTGTTGATTATCCAAAATTAGACATACGCCTTCCATAAATTTGGGCATACTCAAACAAAGCAGCGGCCATCCCGGATTTCCAATCGAGAGGAAGCTGCCCAGAGAAAAAACGGCGAACAAACGAAATGAAGGAAAGAGAGACGTTCGTCCGTTTTTTGGTTTGATCATACAGCCATCGCAGCAACACATACGCGATGAACGCCGCAAACAGTTGGTTGTATACCGCATTTTCCGTCGTGCCAAACAAGGTCGGGACATTCAGATATTGCTTCACCCAACGGAAAAAGATCTCAACAGTCCAACGTTGTTGGTACATGTCGGCAATGGTTTCCGCAGACGCATGGAAGAGGTTCGTCACGACCCGAATGTCGCGGCCATTCGCATCTCGAAAGATCACTACCCGGTGACGCTTGGTGGAGCGGTATTGTTTCGTTCCCAACTGGCACGTGAAGTCGGCTTGAACCGATGAAGATGCGCTCGGAAGGCGGTTCAAGCTTTTTTTCTGATGAAGTTCGATGTTGTCCTTCATCCGAATGACAAAGAGCTGATGCTGCTCCACAAATCGATCGAGGCGTTCGATTTTGAAATACGCCCGGTCTTCCACCAGCACTTGTTGAGCGTTCGTCAACTGTTCTCCCACCGGGCCATCATGACGCAGTCCGATGGTTTCCACCACGTCTGCCGGCAACGAGGATTCCGGCGAATACGCGACGTGCAGCTTCACTCCGGCGCGTTCGCCGTGATACGGAGCCCATGGGAGGCGGTTTTTCCCGACCGTGACGGTCGTCGAATCCACCACCCGAAGCGGTTTGGGAAACCGAAGCGAACGGCGGGTTTGGCGGTTGCACTTGGAAATGATCAACGCCAACAAGCGTTTCATGATGTCATAGGGAACTTCTTTCGCTTTCTTGGATACAGTTGAATAATGGAATCGCGGCAATCCATACAGAGGCCCCACATCGGCTCCGTGGCGAAAGCTTTTCCATTGATGCATGGCGGCCAGCAGGAAGAAGTGAATCAACTCGCGCAACGTAAAGGTTCGAGACGAATCACGATACCCAACCGCTTCGGCAATCAGTTGAATCTCTTCATCCGAAACAAGTTTTTGCATCAAATTCGGGAGTGTGGTATGCTTGTTCATAGAGAGCACCTCCTGGGTTTGTTTGTGTTGCTACTCACATTCTACAGGAAAGGTGCTCTTTTTTCTATACCCTTTGGATTTTATTGGATAATCAACACGCCTGATTTTTTATTTCTACTACTTCCGGCCATAAAGGCCCTTTGACAATATCCCCAACTTGTATCATATTGCTCCCCCTACGTTTGCTCCATTTCTCCTTTATTATAGCAAAATAAAGCAGCCTTTCTGGGTATATTTGACCAGAAAGGCTTACTTGATCATTCAATACTATACAGCTTCAACTCGAATTCCTCTTCGGCATACAGCTCTGTGGCACGTCCTGATACGTCCTCTAAGCGTAAAACACATATTTCTCCCATTCGATACCGGTCTTCTAAAAGATGAAACACCACTTCTATTTGCCGTTCTGAAACTTCCCCAGTGGAATCAAAAGTAATCGTTACCTCATTCGAAATTCGCTCGTTATTGCGGTAAAACGCTGCCCGCAACGTTCGTGGTTGCTGCTCAGGTGAGACTTTTTCTTCTTGGAAAAATGGAACAATAAATCGGTAACTCGTAATGACTTTTTGAATCAAAGCAACCTGTACGTTTACCCGTTCCGCTTCAGATTTACGAGCTTTTCCTTTTATTTGCCGATATTCGATTAACGGAATAATGCTTTCTTGCGGCATTGCACCGCCATGAACAAACCGCAATCCGCCACCGGCAGTAAAACGATTCAGCCCCTTCGCAATTACCGCTTCACAATCCACACCTAAATAATCGAGAGAAACTTTGATCGCGCCAGCAGGGACCGTTAAGTTTTTCCCTATCGCAAAACGGCGATTCCCGTCATAGATCTCGCCTTTTAAACTTTCTGTCTTCTGAAACTGCTCGACTTGGGAAGTTTGATATAAAAAGCCGTGATCACTTGTTAGAAATATACGAACAGCTTCATACGTACCTGTTAATTTGCGAACGGCTGCTTTTATCCGTTCTAACACATTTTCGACTGCTTCATACGTATATGCTTCCGTTTTGCTCGAATCGCCAATCGCGTCAATGGCATCATGATACAAATAGACAACGCGCTTGCCACGAATATACTCTTGTCCTTCGTCTTTAGTTAATTGAATGAAGTCCTCCATTTTTAAAGCAATGGAATCCACTTCATACATTTGCAAAATGTTATTCCGGTTTTGCAAGCCTTTCGTAGAAAGATCATTTACATAAATCGTGCCATCTTCTTTTATCCCTGTAATCTTTCCTGGAAGCAACGCCGCCATTCCTAATTGCGTATAAGTAGGAAGCGTTGCCTGCATCGGAATGATTTTCACTTCTGTGTTTAAACGCTGTTGAAACTCTTCTAACAATTCCATTCCTATTTCATAACGAAGCGCATCGGAAATAATGACAAAAATACGCTCCCGTGTCGCCTCTAACAATGGCCGTATAAAATGTTGATAAAATTTTTTTTGCTGCATGACACTTGGAATGTTCCATTGTTTGCTGAGTCTTGTTTCCAACATGTGATCTGTATGTGCCGCTAACGTCATTAAATACTTATTCTCATACCAAAATGTTACTCTTTCTATTAATTGTTCGTAACGTTCCAAATTCGTTCCTTTTCTATACAGAAGATAAATATGGCGATAAAGTTGGTCGATACGGTAATACTTTTCTGTATACAACGAAAACCATTCTTGTTCGTTTTTCGGTGCATCATCTCGTTCAAAAATGATTTTCCATTCATAAAAATCAAGTACTTTCTCCAACAACTCATACTCTTGGGCAAAATGCGCCTGAGACCAATAACCTTTCCTTCGTTCCGCCAAAATACTTTTCCATTCGTTCACAAGAACCGTTTCATTTAATAATAATTCATGCAAAGCATCCAGCACTTTTCGTTCGATAATCGGGAACGTAAAACAACGAATGAACGCCTGATACGTATGCGTTTCTACTAATTGCGGCACATTCCACTTTTGTTCTAGTTCCAATAAAATCGTTTCTAATATTTCACGTTCGTCCGATTTCAACCAATCATCAATAAATACTTTACAAATATTTGGAACGCTACAAGGATAATGAACATGTAATACCCCTTCATCGATATTGGAAGCAACATGCTGGTAAACGATTGTTTCGATAATATGAGATAGACGGTGTTCTTCTTTCGGTGAGACGCCAAAATAATCTTCGATTAGCTCGAAAAACAGATTGACATCTAAATATTTGCTCATTTGCATGAGCGCTTCATTATCATCTGATATCCCGCCTTTTTTTGCGACAACGCTTTTCAATAACTCCTGTGGATGGATGCTTTTTGCATCACATAATACAGCCATCATCGTTTGCTTTACATCATTGGCATTTGGGTTATTTGGAAGCAGCTTTTTAAATTTGGCAACTCGTTGCTTGTTTTTAAAAAACGCCCAATGCTCCTCTATAAACGGTCGAATCGCTAAATGATCGATGCGAAGTTCTTTCATCATAATCGCGATTTCATCTGCTTGAAATTCTCCGTATTTGCCGCTGTAAAGAAGGATATCTAATAAAAAGTTATCCTCATCTTTCGGTTTGACAAATGGGGCGTATATTAAATACGAACTTTCCGTGTCCTCGAGTTCCAACAATACTTTTGTTTGGAACGCATTGTGATCGTTTAATTTCCAAACTTTGATTCCCTTTTCATTCAGCGCTTGTTCTATTTCTGCTAAATCACGATCCTCATTTTGCGCATCATACCAAAAGACAATCGCACGATCCGCGCCAATATTTTCCGTAAGCTGTTTTTCGAATAGTTGCAGTAACTCTTGAACAATATCCATACTTTACACCAACTCTCAATGTATTTCTTTTCCCTATTTTAAAGAAAGACAATCCAATGGCAAGTGAAAAAATGGATAGGAGACTTCCCCCTATCCATTTTGCAGTGGTTATCTTATTTTCGCAAGGATCGTTTTTAATTTCTCGTAGTTCACAACCACTCCGTCATCTAAATCTAAGGCAATGCGTTGGTTGGCAAGTTCCGCTAATTTTTTATCGAATTCAACGAGCTCTTCCTGCTGAGCTCTAATTTGTTTCAATTGCTTCTCATAACGCTTCTTCATCGCAGAAGATAAATCCGGATTGATAAGGTCTTGCTCGAGACGTTTTTCTTCTTGGCGCAGTTTTTCTTGTAAGTTTTGTACGTACGTAAAGCGCATTGTTGCTAATGTTTCTGGCGTGTAACGGTGTAAGTAAAATAACGCACGGAAACCTTTTTTCGAACCAGACTCAACCATCCAATAAATCGGACGTTTTTGATAAATTTTACAATGATCATCATAAAACTCATCGAAGAAATAACGACGCAAACGCTCTGTCGGTGTTTCGTTGTTTTTCATCGTTAATGACTCCGCTAACCAACGAAGATTTTCCGCTAACGTATCTTCGCCGAACATAATGATTAATAGCTCTTGCAAACGACTGATGACATCATCTTCAAAATAAGCTGTTTCCGTCAATGGAATGATGCCATCTTTATCAGGCTGGAATGTTTTATACTTCGAAGCATCCCACTCACCACCTGCATAAGCAAGACCTTCGACATCTAACGAATAACGCCCCATCATCAGACCAATGCAGTAGGACAAGAACGATTTTGCATCACGAACGCGATCCGCGCGGCGGACAGTTACTTCCTCATCTGGTACCTCTGGTGTCAATTCGTCCTGTAAACCGTATAGCTCAATAAAAATACGGTTCAACTCTTCTTCATTTTGTTGTAGTTGACGGAACTGCTTCTCCGCATGTTCCTCCCAGTTGGCATAGCATTTTTCTAATGTCTTCGCTTCTCTTCGGTAGGTGAGGAATGGGTGTTTCTTAAAATCCCAGGAAGTCTCGAAGGAGTTCCAATCTAATTTTGAGATCGTAATGCAATCTTGTACGATAGATTTAACAATCTCTGTTTGATTCTCATTAAATATTAATGGCAATTTCGAAATATCTCCGACTTGATAATTTAACGTAGGATTAATAAATCCAAGAATATACTTAGTAACTGTACTATTTAAGTAACCTAAAACATAAAATTTATAATCATCTAAATGAAATAATCCGGCAGAAGAATCTGTAAACATAAATCCATTTTCAAAATATCTAAATGACGTATCGGATGATGATATACGTGACCATCCTATATGCTCTTTAAATTGATAGTCAAGGTTTTGGGGACGGGAAAGCAGTTTTCCCTTCTCATTTTTTAAATTTCTTATGGAATATCCATCATTCTCCCAATCAAGGACATATTCTCTGTTCCCAAACCATTTGTTAAATGCTCCTCCTTTATTACAAGTAAACCATTTTTTATCATTAGATTTTTCATAAGAAGTTTCAAAACCTATACGATGAACATTAAGTTCAGTCCATCGCTTTAAAAATAAATTTGTATCTCCCGGACTAATTCCTAATTTTATATCATATATTTCAAATAGCTTGCGATTAAGAAAGCTATCCGTAACTATTTTAGAGGCCCAATAAGCAATTGGAGAGCCTGGAATCACGTTAAAGTTTTTGTTATCACACGAATAGCGATAATTCACATTATTTTTTATAGCTTCTTTTACCTTTATAGGTTGTAAATCAGCACCTTTAAATTCTTCTAATCTGATATACTCCCCAATGGATGTCCGATTTTGATTTTGAATTACAAACGTGCAAATTGGAACAGTTGCTTCCGTAAAAGCTGAGTATTCGAGTTGAATTAGACTCGAAATACTTTGATTTTTAATGATATATTTTCTTAGTTTTTCGTGTGATGCAATAAACATCCATGTAAATGGTGTCATTAGCGCAGCAAACCCATTTTCAACCGTCATTTGTGTGCAACGATAAATAAAGGCAGAGTATAAATCTGATTTATAATCTTTGTAGTTATCATTCATAAACTTCTTTAACACAGGATTGTACTTATTATGATAAGGCGGGTTCGTTACAACGACTTCATATTTTAATGCCAATAAGTATGCTTGTTTTAATAGTGGAAGAAGTTTTTCTTTTAACTCAATAATATATGTTTCTTCTAATAGTTCTACTTCATTAACGTCGTAGGATTCGATTGCTCCAATATATTTTAAATAAAATGATGCCTGTTCGTCTGGAACAAGTAACGAGCCAAACTGTTTTGCATTTTCAAACTTCTCTTGTAAAGCAGCAACCCAACTGACATCCCCTACTTTTTCTCCAAAGAAAGCGAGTGCTTCTTCTGAGATAGGCTCACTGTCGACAAACTCATGGATGTTTAGTTTTAAATCTGTTGCTTTCTTTAAAAAGCGACGGTATTTTTCTTGTCCTTTCATCATTAAAGCAAAGCTTGCCAGTTGAACAGCGCGTTTATCTATATCTAATCCATATAGATTTTTTTCAATAATGAGTTGTGGAATCTCACGTTCTGGATATCCCGCTTCTAAATACATGTCATATAACAAATCAAATGCATAAACTAAAATGTGTCCTGATCCACAGGCAGGATCGATGACCTTTATTTCTTCTAAAGAGATGTTTCCTGGTATTGGAAGCTTCTCGGATGATTTCAAATAATACTCCCAATCTTTTGCAAGATGATTTTCTGGCTTCCATTCGTCATATAGCTTTCCTAATGAGTTTTGCACCATATATTGCACAATCCATTTTGGCGTAAAAAGTTGGGTAACAACAGGTAAATCTTCTTTTTTGACAGCTGTGTTTTTCAATCCGCCTACTTGTTCCTTTTTTTCAGACATATAATATTGATACAACCAACCAATGACTTCTACATCCCCGAAGTTTTCGTCTCCAAGTTCTTTGCCTAGTTTGTTAATCAGCGAATCCGCATGCAACAACGACTCAGGCAACAATAACTCTGTATAGTCCGCTAACTTTTCAAATAAGAACGGCATGATTTCGTGCAATTCATTACATTGGGCAATTAATAACTTCCGATACGCTTCTTCCCGCTTTCCTTGTTGTAAAAGTGATGCAATCTCCTCTTTATCGATTGGCAAGTCCGTATATTGGTAATCGGTTAAAATATCCGGATCCACTTTTCCTTTCGTTTCGCTTGATAAAACACGAATTTTCGATGGCAAATAGTTGTGCACTTCCATGAAGCGAATCGCGATTAAGCGGTTAAACCACGTGTACGCGACTTCTTCAATCACTTGGTCATAACCTTTTGTTTCAATTTCTTTTAACAGTTTTTGTAGACCGTTTTTATAAGATAACGGCAGTTTTTTGCCGTTGATTTCGACATAATCCGCACCTGTTACAAGCGCAGGAGAGCCTTCGGGAGTAATCCCAAAGGCCTGTGCTCGTAATGAGATTTGATTGCGAAGTTCGTTGCGCGCATAAACAGCAAATTCTTTTAATGCTCGTTTGTTCATTGTCTCCTGACTCCTTCTACTTTTTAATGACGACAACTTTTCCATTCTGAATTTCTTTTAGCAGTTCCTGTTTCATTTTTTCTAATAAACGATCCACGTCATCTTCAGTACGAATTTCGACTCGACCGGACGGTATCATGACTTGGATGAATCGTGAGATTGGCACTTCCACTTGACGATCATCGCCGTCACTCGTTTCCGACTGATATTGTACATACAGTTCATATACTTTTTCTTCCAAACGACGCAAATCGTTTGTCGCCATTTGTGTGTAGGAATAGACACGGGAAATGCTGTCCATATCTTTCAGCTGCTCTATACGGGCTTGCAGCTCTTCTAATTCATGTTGAACCATTGCTTTGATCTCTTCGATGCTGTACCGCTCTTTCAGCTCTTCCATCTTGCGGCGAACTTCTTCCATTTGTTCAAGCTGAGCGCCTAACTCTTTTTTCACAAAGTTTGATAATTCCGTTCTTAATTTTTCGTTTAAGATTGGTAGATTAGGAATTTCTCGATAAGGATGATCCATTGTCAAGATGGAAACAATTTGATTTTTAATTTTTTGTACTTCCGTTTGATTTTTGGCGATATCTAAATCATCCGCACGCTCTTTTAATAGACGGACACTTTCATCAAAATAGCGAATGGCCGTTTTTGTATAAAATGCAGATAAAGTTTGTATATCCTCAAGCCATTCCTCTAAATCTTCATCCAACTCAATGAATTCCTCAACGAGATTCTCGCTCTTGGAATAAGACAACAATTCCTCGATGCTATTCTTTAATTTCGCGAGCTGAATGCCGCCTGGATATGGATATTGCGGATCTTCATATTCTTTTATTTTCAGCATCTCTGTTATTGGTTCTAAGAAATGTTTTTGCATTTGCTCGCGAATGTTCTTTGCAATTTCATCATACGTTTCGCCAACATCGTAGAAGTTAAATAGGTCACGCATCATTTCTACGACGATTTTACGTTTGTGGCTTGGAATGGCGATTTGCGCCTCAATCATTACTTTTTCGCGTTCAGACGCTTTTGTAATCCGAGAAATAAACTGTGGATGGCTCGTATCAAAACTTTCTCCTAAATACGTTAATTTTATTTTTCCATCATGCATTAAAGCAGCTACTAATCCGGCAATATCGTTTTCGCTCCAGCCGTAAGGCGCGCTTTTAAATTTTTCTACAAGCAATTTCATCGTCACCATTTGCCGGTTGCGGCTTTGTTCAAGGAAACGAAACACCGTGTCATACGCAAGATGGTTGGCAAACGTTCCATCTAATTTCGCTGGAAGACCTTTTGTTGCCCATTCATAAATCGTATCGTTCGCGTTTTTGACAGGAACCGGCTCTTCCATATAGCTTAAGTAGCTGTACGTATTACGGACAAGAATTTCAAAAGCGCTTTGCAGCTGATTTTCTAAACTGCCGTTAAAACGGTATTCTTGTCCTTGCACATAGTAAGTCGCATGCACTGCCGCTTCGGCTAGCGCTTCCTTAGCTTTCTTTTCAAATTCCGTGATTTGTTGGCGTTTTTCATCCAGTATTTTACGTTGTCTTTCCGTTAAGCTCGTTGAAATTTTTTTATTTGCATAGGATCGGATTTTCAACGCGTATTCCATCGGTTCAAAAAACTTTTCAGTAAATTCTTGTGGAATATGCATGACTAAAATGCCTGAGTTTGCCTCAGCCCGCGCTTGTTCTTCCGTGACATCCCCCGTGTATACTTGAAGGGTTAGTTCATGCGTTCGCCCACCGCGAGTGTACGTATCAAATATTTTATTGAATTCAAAGTCATGTGTTTTTTGATAACGATATGATTTCATTTGCACGATATCTTCAAAAAATATTTTGCCCAACTCATCAATGACATTTGCTTCGTTAATATGTTCGTGTTCAATCTCGCGATTCATCTCTTGTTCGTCATCGCTTAAGAACACGAACGTTTTATCCGCATTTTCCGCAATTAACATGTTTCGGCGAAGACGGTTTAACGAACGGCGAACTTCTTTTTCTAAATCATTTTTTATGCAGTCTACACTGTCGACAAGCAAAGTGGTAATATTTTCTACCGTTGCTTTAATCTGCTCGATCCCCTTGATCATAAATAACACTTTTAACACTTCAACGTCAAACTCTGTGATGCCTTCGCGTTTCGCAGCTGATGCGATCGTCGCCGAAACAGAGGTGCTTAAAAATCGTTTAACCGTTTCATAAAATTGGGAAAAACGAGCCAATTGGTTTGTATCTTGATCTTTTAATTGCAACGCAACTTCCTGGAAGGCATTTAATAAGGAACGTTCTCCGTGAGCTAAATGAGCTCCTGCCTCTCCTTGGCGGCGTACTTTATCAAAAACCCGTTGCAGCAATTCGACTTGATATGGGACGAACGGATAAATCGCCGCATATTCTTCTTCATTTTTGAATCCGCTTTGAAGCACGCACGTATCTTTTTCAAACGTTAGCGTATTGTTTAAACTTTGTCCGATTTGTTCGAATTCAACTTTTAAATGATCGGCAGCTGCCGGCCATTTTTCTAATAGACGGCGTTTAATGACTTCGTCCGTATTAGAGCTCGTTAAGTGAATACGTGTCGCGAAACGGCCTTGAATTTTAGAAAAATTGTCAGCGCCTTTAATTTTTGTTACGGCATCGATTTGTTCTTGAGAAGTAACAATCACCCACACTTTTCCTTGGCAATAGTTTCCTAAATCTTCGACAACGGTTTGTAGATTTAACATAAGGTTCGGATCATCGCCAATATACTGACCGATTTCGTCGACAAGGAATGTAAGGCGGTAGTTGTCTCCTTTCTCTTTGACGTGTTTGGCCACGATTTTGGCAAATTCCTCTGAGCTGATTTCAAACGTTTTCTTAGCCGCGTCCAAGAAGCCTGCCGACGTTTCTTCGTCATATCCTAATCTAGCTAACGCCTGAATGAACGGTTTGCGTTTTAATAAAATCCGCGCCCGTTCTTCCTTCCACGGTTTCCCTTCTATTTCTTCAAAATGTCTTACGAATTCCTCGTATACTCCTTCGTCCGCCAATTGCCGCTCGATATGGGCAATCCAAGGCGTTGGAGAGTATCCTAGATATTCGTTAAATACTTTTAAAAATACTTCTACAATAGTTGCTTTTTCTTTTTTACCGCCCGCTGATTTGGAATCAACGTTAAATAAAATTGCATGGCTATCATACGTTGCGGAGCGCTGCATCATTTCTAATAATTCTTGGTCATCTGTTTTTTCTGTAAAGAAATCAACCGCTCGTTTGCCATATACGGTTTCGTTGTTGAGCAAATAGGATAAAATTTTTAGAAAATGGGATTTACCTGAACCAAAAAAGCCGGAAATCCATACTCCTATTTTTGTCGTCGGATGGTCAAAACTATAAGTGTAGTTTTCAAAGAAATACTTCATATTTTCGCTGATTTCTTTCGTCATGACATATTCTTCTAATTCGCTGTGAACCACTTTTTCGTCGTATTGTCCCGCTTGCACTACCCCATTAATTTCACGGTCAATCGGCTTTTTAAACAGTTCCTGAATAGTAAATGTGTTTTGTAACACTGCGAACCCTCCTCTGTCCATTAGATAGAAAATGCCCGATAATATCCGTTGGATTCGAAACGATTAAATAGGCTCAGGCCTTGCCCTGTATATGTTCCCGGATAAAAAATAACGATTGGCACGTTGGTTACTTTCGGATGCAATTGATTTAGCAATTCATGAGCCCGCACTAATGGAAATACACTTCCAATCCCGGTGATAAAAATGATTTGTGCTTGTTCTGCCGCTTCGGCAATTTTGTCTACTAGCTGTTCTTCTTCGATCGTTGGGCGCAAAGCGTCAAACAAGGCTTCCGTTCCTTGTTCTTCCTCAAATTGTTTTAACCCTTCTAATCCAATATCGTCAAATAGTTCAATAACCATTTTCAATAAATTGAGCACTTTAATGTTTAAATGAATCCGATTCGTAAAATATCGGATCGATTGGCGGACAATCAACTCATGTTCCGGTTCGTAATCAAAAATGAAGTATGGTACTTCATTTCCTAATCCTCTCATCTGCAAAAATTCATCTTTTTGAATCTCTTCAAAAAACCGATCTAATTTTTTTTGAATCTCCACTGCAAACCTCCTATATTATTCGTTTAATGTTAAGATGAGTAAGTCGCGATACACCGGATTTCGTTCGACGTAATCACGCAACTCTCTGCTTAATGGAATCGGTTTGATTTCGTATTCGTTTCCATTTTTCTTAAGCAATTCGGCATCTACTATTATTTTTAACATCACTTGCTTTAGTTTATATTTTGTTTTATCGGTCCAGTTTCTCACTTGTTCATATTGCTGTTCCTTTTCTTCAAAAAACGTGCGAATATTTCCTTCTGTCACCGTTGACTTAAATTTTTTCATGTTATAATGGATCACTTCCAAAACAAAATCACGAGGAAACGTAAAACGTTTTAAAAATGCATATAGCAGGAGCGCGTTTTGGTCGGAACGTGCTCCATGTATTAGAAAAAACTTTAGCTGCTGATCAAGGACTTCGGCTCGCCGATAAACGCGAGGAAATAGGTCTTTTATTGCCGCTTCGCTGCGACAATGAAGTAAATTTTCTTCAAAAACTTTTTTCTTTATTTCCTCTTTCGATAACCCTTGTAGTTGTAAATGAACAATGATTTTCATTTCATTTCTATAAAGGTGTTCCGCTGTAAATCCTCCGGAATATTTCTTCAACACTACATCCCAACCTTTACGATTTTTCGTCTAATTGTTTTCGCATTTCCGCCCAGCGGTGCCAAACTTTTAACCAAGCATGGAAATCGTAATATCGTTCGCGGTCATCTTCAAACGCTTCTTCAACAAACTCTTCTTCTTCGTCATCAAATAAACGAATCATATCTTCCTTTTTCACACGTTTTACCGCTTCCACTTGTGGTTCCACATACGGATCGTTTATATCCGTAATTAACCAGTCGGCAAATGATTTTCGTGGTTTTGGCGGCGCGCTAGGGTCTCGTTCTTCCAATAGCGGCGATATATTTCCACGGTAAAATAGATGTAAGTCGTGATGAGCGCGAGTAATAGACATATACAACATCTTAGCATGTTGCGTTTCATCTTTAAATGTCTCGTCACTAACATCTTCGATAATCACCGCATCAAACTCAAGGCCTTTGACTAAATAGGAAGGAATAATGACGATTTTCTCTTTCAGCGCTTGGTTTCCTTCTGTAATCACTTCCATTTGCGTAATTTGACGTCTCATTAACTGATCATACGTATCAATAGCTCCTTGTTTGGAAGCTGTTAAAATCGCAATTTTTTTATAACCTTTTTCTTCAAATATTCGTATTGAATTTACTATTTCATCATAAAGTTCACCGATGCTTTCAACTTTCTTAATCGTAGGAACGTCCCCTGGACGGTTTACAGGAATAACAAGCGGAAAATCATAATTGCTATTTAATAACACCCTGTTGGCCAAATCCATAATTTGTTTTGTCGAGCGGTAGCTTGTCTGCAAGTGAAGTCTTTTAAACTCTTTTTCTTTAAAAACATACGATTCTATTTCTTCCCAACGGTCAAGTCCATAGAAAGAAAAGATTCCTTGCGCAATATCGCCTAATATCGTCATCGATTTCGCATAATCTTTCATAATCGCAAGTTGAAACGGGCTATAATCTTGCGCTTCATCAATAACAATGTGTTCGTACTGCAGTTTTTTTCCATTGATTTTCGCATCTAAATAAATGAGCGGGGCAATATCTTCATACATAAAACGTTCCTGTTTAATTTGTCTTCCGTTTTTCAGTAAAAGACTTAGCAATTCTTCATCGATATCCGGATGAAATTTCTCAAATACTTTTTTCTGGAACACCGATTTATACATTAACAACGCAGGAATATTTTCCATCTTTTTCACAATAAGCGAGATTTCATGCTGCATTTTCTCTTGAAAGATCTTCATACGCAATTGTTTTGCTTTTTCTAATGCTTCATATACCGCTTTTCTTTCTTCTCCTTCCGGAAGCGTTACAACCCATTTCCGATACGCTTCCTCAAATTCATCTTCAATTTGTTGTTTGCGAATGTTGATTTGTTCATTGCTCCAATTTAAGATAAATGTAAACTAGCACATTATTTCAGAATCCCTTTTTCAAATTATTTCAGGCGGATTCGGAAATAATGTGCAAAATTTTTGCGGATTGTTCCGGATTTTGCACATTCTTTCGGAACGTTTGCACGCTCTTTCAGATGAAGATTTCCAGCGCGCCTGATGGACCTATGGAAAAGAGAAAGCACAAAAGAGGCCGATTCGGCCCCTTTCGTGCTAATACCCCATTTCCTCTGCGGCCATGCGCACCACTTCTTCGTCAATGGCGTCCTTTTTCAGCTGATACCCGTATAACAGGCACGTCGTGGCCAACGTGTTGATCACCCGAGGCCATCCCCGCGACTGCAGGGCAATCGCCTCTAACGCCGATGGGGTGAAGATCGGATGCTTCGCCCCGGCCTGTTTCATCCGATGTTCGATGTAGCCCGCCACCTCTTCCTTCTCCAGCGGCCCCATCCGGTATCGCATGATGATCCGCTGGTCGAGAGGGCGGTGCTGATTGAGCCGCAGCTTCCCCTGTAAATGGGGCAGCCCGGCCAAAATCAAGACAAATGGGTTGGTCGAATCCATCTCAAAGTTGAACAAGATCGCGATGTCCTGTAAAAATGCATCCTTCGCTAAATGCATCTCATCCAAAATGAACACCGGCGTGATCCGCCGTTCATGATACAATCGCTCGATCGCCTGCTGGATTTGGCGGAAGAGGTCTACCTTGCGGTACTTCGGTTCCTCTCCTAATCCCAAGGCCAGTCCACGGTAAAAATCCATCACGCCTCCGGTGGATAACGGAAAGTAGACGACATGATACAATGATGGATTCAATGACTCTTTCAGCGCCCGAAGGGCGAACGTCTTGCCCGCCCCCGGCTCTCCGATCAACAGCCCGATCCCCCGGGTTCGTTTCACGTACTCCAGCGCCCGCAACGCTTCCTGAAATGACGCCCCTTGATACGCCTCGGACGGGTCTGTTTCTTTCGCAAACGGCTCCCGCGAAAGGGAGTAAAACGATTTATACACCGTGTTCTCCCTCCTTCGCCGGAATCGCCGCAAACGGGGACCGATGGCGTTTTACATAGGCATTGTCCTCCAAACGCACCCGAATGGCTTCCGCCACCCGTTTGCCCTCTTCGTACACATAGACGCCTCGTTCGTCATAGCGGAGCTCAATCGATTGCCCAATGAACCGAGGCGGCACTTCGTATAGCTGTTTATTCAGGGTGATTGTGCCATCGGCTTTCACCTTGCGGTGCTCCCGTTTCAGAAAAATCGCATCCAGCCAATCGCCATCTTCGATGAACGACACGAGATGCACTTGCGATTGAAACACCTCATGCGGCGTTTTTCCGTCCAGTGAGGCGTGCGGTTTTCGATGATACTCCTCTTCAAGCCACTTCCAAAAACGCTCGTTCAACTCGTCAAGCGATTTCGGCGGATTCAGCTCCAACAGTGGATAAAACCGTGTCTGTACGGTGCGGAAGAACCGTTCGATTTTTCCCTTGCTTTGCGGGTCATACGGCTGGGTGTGGATGAGTGTAATCCCCATCTCGGCGCACGCATACTGCAGCACCTCGGACCGATAAATTTTCCCGTTGTCCGAGTAAATGCGTTTCGGCTTCCCGCAACGAAGCACCGCTTCCTTCGTGACGATCCGCAGCCCGTCAAACTTCTCCGAAGGGAAAAATTGGGCATATGGCACTAACCGCGAGCAGTCATCGATATACGCGATCAAAAACGTTTTCTGGGCTTTCCCATGGACGCGAATCGTGGGTCCATGGGATAAGTCCCCTTGCCATAGCTCATTGATCTGGTCATACGCAAAACGCTTTCGCTCCGGCATCGGCAAGATTTCTTTTCCCACCAGGTTGTGTTTTTTCAACAATCGGTATATAGTAAAGTAAGAGGTATGATTTTCTGGGATTTCCCCCTGCTCGATCAGGTGTTCGTAGAACACCGTCACGGGCATGGTGGGATGTTCTTTTCTTAGGGCTAAAATATGATCCTCATCATCGGGCGACAGACGCCTTGAGTGGCCGCGGTCCGAACGGCGCTTCGGCTTTAAGGCGTCAAAGCCCCCTTTTTTGTATCGGGTGCACCAATCGAGGATCGTCTTGGCTGCGATTCGTTTGTCTCCCTGGTGGGGAACATGGTGCACTCGCTCGCTCACCTCTTTCAGATACGTCTTCGGTTCCACCTGCCCATTCACCAACGGAGCGATTAGCCCGTACCGAAACAGGGCAATGTCGTGTCTCATCGACTCATTCATTCAAATCTCCTCCTTGTCTCACTTGGAATCAGGACCGTTCCGGTCCGTCTGCCCTTATCGTACCGAATTGCTTTTTCTCCGTCGATAGGAAAGGTTTGTGGGAACCGAAACTATTTCCAATTTAGGGTATGTATGTAAAATCAGGATCCCATTTAATTCGCAAAAGGGTGTCGGAATCCGCCCTCCCACATCTCTCTGATGGCCGAATCAAGACCGTGTTCCTCTAACGTCTGGATCCACCAAGAAGCCCGTTCCTTTTCTTTTTTCACGATAGGGCCTATGATCCTCCACCGCCTCGCAAAAAAGCTGTGAAGGCTTGATAGGTTTCGGTAGAACCGTCGGACATAAAAGATGATGCCGTCCTTTGTCGGGAGAAACGGAGCCTGGTTCGTCCTTTCGGTCAATCCCAACTGCTCTTTCACGACTTGCCATATGGCGGACAACGTATACTGAAAATACGGGAGGAGAAAGGAAGGCAGCACACTCACCGTCTTCAAGCATTCCCGACAGCGATACCGGACAATCCAAATGCGATAATCACCATGTGGGGTCAATGCGTTTCGCTCATAGTAACCGTGGCGGTGCAACGGGCGCTTGGCCCGGCAATGCGGACACTTTTTCAGAAGAGGGAAGTCGTTTTCTTTTCCACGCTCTGCATACGTTTGGACGTCAATGCCAAAGTCATGAAATTGGATCACGTCCTCCTCCCCCTCCTATGAACCGATGGATTTTCTCTTCCGAAATAATTCACAAAAAATTTAGCACATTCTTTCAGAAAAGGGGAGAGGGCTTTCTGAAGGAATGTGCAAAAAAATGTCTCTTTTGTTCCGAAATAAAGTGATAATTTACAATAAACTCTTTTACTTCTTTCATGCGTACATTGAGAGGCAAATGTTCTTTGGCATGATAAAATTGATGAATTTCTTCCTTGGAAAGAATAACCCCGCTTTCAATAACGATGTCACCATGCGGGATCATCGTATTGCCGATGTACTCAACAAAGTCATCTAGAAGCTTTTTAAATCGAAGCGATCCTTTATACTTAGCAATTTTTATCAAGTCTTCTTTTTCCGTTGACCCGTATACATGTACATATTGCTCATGTAAGTCAGGAATATCATGAACATCGGTAAAATAAGTAGATGCCCAATCGTAAAATGTTCGTTGCTCAATCCCCTCAATTTCGATTTCCGGTACGATATCTTTAATATAGGATAAGAAAATCTCGTTCGGCGCTAAAATAAGAATATCTTTCGGTTTGACTTGCTCGTGATATTGATATAAAAGATATGAAATGCGATGCAGTGCAATCGTTGATTTTCCGCTTCCAGCCGCACCTTGGACGATAATCGTATCTTTCAGTGGCAGGCGGATAATTTCATCTTGTTCGGCTTGAATGCTAGCAATAATATCCCGAAGTCGATGAGCTTCTTCGGTATTGGTCAAAATTTCTTTTAAATAATCGTCCATGTATTTTACTTTTTCGCCGTTGTCATTTTCAATGATTTCCGATTTTCCAATATCGGTTACTTTAATCACTTTTCCGTTTTTAATGACGATGCCGCGTTTTCCGTGAATCGTTACCGGTCTGTTTTCTTTTCCGATTTGGAAAGTCTTTTGCACACCTTGGTAGGCATTATATAATCTTCCTAAATCCGTCCGCCAATCAACAACAATCAATTCTCCATCTTTTTCAAGACCCTTTTTCCCAATATAAATAGTTTCCCTTCCAAATTCATCTTCAAAATCCAACCTTCCAAAGTATGGATGAGGTCGTATCTCTTGAAGCTTTTTTACTTCTTTCTTGGCATATGCAATGAGCTGGGCCTCTACAGCATCTTTTGCGGTTTTATTCATGTTTTGTTTATTTTTTTCTAACAGCTCATCAATAACAGATATCGTCATATTCAAGCGTTCCTGCTCTTTTTTTATAATGTCTTGCATATATATCCCCACCGTTTTTATTTAATACACGTGCTTATGCATTACCCGTATCATCTTCTATGTAATGTTGCCGCTAACGGCTCATCACGCTCTCGGCGTGGCCCATCGGACGCATGCCGGTCGTCTCCACCCCTTGCTCCGACAGCCACTCCCGGTAGTCCCGGATACATCCCGGCATCGACTCGATCCGGCCGATCATGGTCACCAGCTGCTGTTCTTTCGCTTCGTCCTTCAACGTGCCGATCGCGCTGTTCAACTCCACGAGAAGTCCTTCTTCGTCTTGTTTCGCCAGCTTCTTCCGCACCTCTCGCCAACGCGGATGGCCGGACAGACACTGACGCAGCTCCCGCGCCACATGAAATCGATCCAGCTGAAAGCACACCCGCTTTCCAAAATACTCTCGGCAGGCCGTGATCCACGACGCCGCATCGCCGTTGATGACCAACAGGTCCCGGCACGGATCATAGGCATATTCCTGCATCAGCCACTCCTCAAACCGTTCCCACACGTCCCCCGTCCCTTCATGGAGTAAAATGTTTCATGGACTCTCTCCCTCCTGTTTTCGGTTGATGCTGATAATCACCATCATAACAGGAAGAGAGTCCTTTTTGCATGTTTTGGCTTCTACCACGCTTCACTGGGTGGCCCCGACAGGAATTACGAATAAGAGTTGGTAACCCTCGTCAGGGGATCATTTCGGAATGTCACCCACAAATATTTTACTCACACGACAAAAGAGGTTGCTCTAAACAATCCTATTAAGGGATTACCGAGCAATGCCGTCTTTCATCCCATGATTGAAACCATGTGCTTTCAGACGGCTTTTTCTGTAAAATGCGCCGCCGCAATCGATAGTTTGCTGCCTTTTGTGATATGCGCTTTCAACGCATCGCCGACTAGGCCGTTTTGTCTGTTGTCAATCATCCCTTTTGTCTTCATGCACGAATGGCTCCTTGTTTCTTTTCTTTATGGTTTTATTTTACGAAAACAACTGGTAGGATGTTGTTGAAATTTGTCGAAACTATAGATTGATTATCATAGACACAGCTTAAGAACGAGGGCTCTGTTTCGATCTAGGAACGAATTGATCGAACTCGACGTCAAGGCGCAAGACATCCAGCCTCTCCATCAACGATGGGCGCAAAAAATCCTCCCGATTTTCGTCGGGAGGGTGCAAAAAGTGAGTGATTAAGCTTTTCCGGCTCTTCACCACAAGTTGTACTTGATCATTACGGCAAGATAGGTGCGCATTGGGAAAATAGAGGATACAAAAAATGCGAATTTTCCCGTATGGTAAAGGAGACCGAGCCAAATCATCGGAGGAAAATTCACATGTACTCTCAGTTGATCAAAGAACTCATCGATTTCCCTATTATGCGCTAAACTTGAACATTTAGGTTATGATCCTGTCTGCTTGTACCATCAATGATGAAAGGAGTATTCAATGCCTGCGAAATTTTAAAAAGCGTCTCTACCCTAGGACTTGTAAGTCCCGCTTCAATTCTCCCAATCGTGGATTTTGGAACTCCAATGCGATCTGCCAGTTCCTGTTGAGACATATTCAGCTGCTTTCGTCTTGTTTTAATCTGTGCAGCTATCGTTCCTTCCAATCGAAGTTTTTGAACATGTTGCTCGCCTCGAATGGCTGCATATTTCTTAAAAAAATCACTCATTGTTTTTCCCTCCCAGTCCATTAATAAAGGCAAGGGTCGAAAGCGCAATAACGTTCATATGCTGATTCAGCCGGCACAATATCCTCTCGTCTTATCGCTCCGTTATACTGCTTGTCAAAATAATGAAGCAATATGACTTTTGAAAAATTGTGAATCGCAAATATAATTCTGTGATTTCCAGTTCTTCCACCTCTTATACCCCATCTGTAAAAATGATCATAACGAGTATTCATGCGAAGATGTTTCAACGACGGAGGGATGATATCATCCGGAAAGCTGTTGTGTAAATTATCACTTTATTTCGGAACAAAAGAGACATTTTTTTGCACATTCCTTCAGAAAGCCCTCTCCCCTTTTCTGAAAGAATGTGCTAAATTTTTTGTGAATTATTTCGGAAGAGAAAATCCATCGGTTCATAGGAGGGGGAGGAGGACGTGATCCAATTTCATGACTTTGGCATTGACGTCCAAACGTATGCAGAGCGTGGAAAAGAAAACGACTTCCCTCTTCTGAAAAAGTGTCCGCATTGCCGGGCCAAGCGCCCGTTGCACCGCCACGGTTACTATGAGCGAAACGCATTGACCCCACATGGTGATTATCGCATTTGGATTGTCCGGTATCGCTGTCGGGAATGCTTGAAGACGGTGAGTGTGCTGCCTTCCTTTCTCCTCCCGTATTTTCAGTATACGTTGTCCGCCATATGGCAAGTCGTGAAAGAGCAGTTGGGATTGACCGAAAGGACGAACCAGGCTCCGTTTCTCCCGACAAAGGACGGCATCATCTTTTATGTCCGACGGTTCTACCGAAACCTATCAAGCCTTCACAGCTTTTTTGCGAGGCGGTGGAGGATCATAGGCCCTATCGTGAAAAAAGAAAAGGAACGGGCTTCTTGGTGGATCCAGACGTTAGAGGAACACGGTCTTGATTCGGCCATCAGAGAGATGTGGGAGGGCGGATTCCGACACCCTTTTGCGAATTAAATGGGATCCTGATTTTACATACATACCCTAAATTGGAAATAGTTTCGGTTCCCACAAACCTTTCCTATCGACGGAGAAAAAGCAATTCGGTACGATAAGGGCAGACGGACCGGAACGGTCCTGATTCCAAGTGAGACAAGGAGGAGATTTGAATGAATGAGTCGATGAGACACGACATTGCCCTGTTTCGGTACGGGCTAATCGCTCCGTTGGTGAATGGGCAGGTGGAACCGAAGACGTATCTGAAAGAGGTGAGCGAGCGAGTGCACCATGTTCCCCACCAGGGAGACAAACGAATCGCAGCCAAGACGATCCTCGATTGGTGCACCCGATACAAAAAAGGGGGCTTTGACGCCTTAAAGCCGAAGCGCCGTTCGGACCGCGGCCACTCAAGGCGTCTGTCGCCCGATGATGAGGATCATATTTTAGCCCTAAGAAAAGAACATCCCACCATGCCCGTGACGGTGTTCTACGAACACCTGATCGAGCAGGGGGAAATCCCAGAAAATCATACCTCTTACTTTACTATATACCGATTGTTGAAAAAACACAACCTGGTGGGAAAAGAAATCTTGCCGATGCCGGAGCGAAAGCGTTTTGCGTATGACCAGATCAATGAGCTATGGCAAGGGGACTTATCCCATGGACCCACGATTCGCGTCCATGGGAAAGCCCAGAAAACGTTTTTGATCGCGTATATCGATGACTGCTCGCGGTTAGTGCCATATGCCCAATTTTTCCCTTCGGAGAAGTTTGACGGGCTGCGGATCGTCACGAAGGAAGCGGTGCTTCGTTGCGGGAAGCCGAAACGCATTTACTCGGACAACGGGAAAATTTATCGGTCCGAGGTGCTGCAGTATGCGTGCGCCGAGATGGGAATTACGCTCATCCACACCCAGCCGTATGACCCGCAAAGCAAGGGAAAAATCGAACGGTTCTTCCGCACCGTACAGACACGGTTTTATCCACTGTTGGAGCTGAATCCGCCGAAATCGCTTGACGAGTTGAACGAGCGTTTTTGGAAGTGGCTTGAAGAGGAGTATCATCGAAAACCGCACGCCTCACTGGACGGAAAAACGCCGCATGAGGTGTTTCAATCGCAAGTGCATCTCGTGTCGTTCATCGAAGATGGCGATTGGCTGGATGCGATTTTTCTGAAACGGGAGCACCGCAAGGTGAAAGCCGATGGCACAATCACCCTGAATAAACAGCTATACGAAGTGCCGCCTCGGTTCATTGGGCAATCGATTGAGCTCCGCTATGACGAACGAGGCGTCTATGTGTACGAAGAGGGCAAACGGGTGGCGGAAGCCATTCGGGTGCGTTTGGAGGACAATGCCTATGTAAAACGCCATCGGTCCCCGTTTGCGGCGATTCCGGCGAAGGAGGGAGAACACAGTGTATAAATCGTTTTACTCCCTTTCGCGGGAGCCGTTTGCGAAAGAAACAGACCCGTCCGAGGCGTATCAAGGGGCGTCATTTCAGGAAGCGTTGCGGGCGCTGGAGTACGTGAAACGAACCCGGGGGATCGGGCTGTTGATCGGAGAGCCGGGGGCGGGCAAGACGTTCGCCCTTCGGGCGCTGAAAGAGTCATTGAATCCATCATTGTATCATGTCGTCTACTTTCCGTTATCCACCGGAGGCGTGATGGATTTTTACCGTGGACTGGCCTTGGGATTAGGAGAGGAACCGAAGTACCGCAAGGTAGACCTCTTCCGCCAAATCCAGCAGGCGATCGAGCGATTGTATCATGAACGGCGGATCACGCCGGTGTTCATTTTGGATGAGATGCATTTAGCGAAGGATGCATTTTTACAGGACATCGCGATCTTGTTCAACTTTGAGATGGATTCGACCAACCCATTTGTCTTGATTTTGGCCGGGCTGCCCCATTTACAGGGGAAGCTGCGGCTCAATCAGCACCGCCCTCTCGACCAGCGGATCATCATGCGATACCGGATGGGGCCGCTGGAGAAGGAAGAGGTGGCGGGCTACATCGAACATCGGATGAAACAGGCCGGGGCGAAGCATCCGATCTTCACCCCATCGGCGTTAGAGGCGATTGCCCTGCAGTCGCGGGGATGGCCTCGGGTGATCAACACGTTGGCCACGACGTGCCTGTTATACGGGTATCAGCTGAAAAAGGACGCCATTGACGAAGAAGTGGTGCGCATGGCCGCAGAGGAAATGGGGTATTAGCACGAAAGGGGCCGAATCGGCCTCTTTTGTGCTTTCTCTTTTCCATAGGTCCATCAGGCGCGCTGGAAATCTTCATCTGAAAGAGCGTGCAAACGTTCCGAAAGAATGTGCAAAATCCGGAACAATCCGCAAAAATTTTGCACATTATTTCCGAATCCGCCTGAAATAATTTGAAAAAGGGATTCTGAAATAATGTGCTAGTTTACAGCATATTGTTTTTGAAGTTTGGCTGGATCTGTAGTAAAATGAAAGTGCTCTTGCATGGGGGATCTCTCCTTTCGAATGTTGGGTGACACTTTCATTCTACTGGAGATCCGCCAGCAAGGGCTATTTTTATGCTTGTCTGAGTTTTATCTAGCACCACGGGTTATATAAGTTTTAACACCAGACAAACGTTCAAACGTTTTAATAAGATAATGGAGAGGTATAAAAACAATCTTCATTTTAAATATAAGTAACTATTCAACCTCCCGCTAGTTAATTTTATAGGAAAGAAGCACGAAGAGGGCTTTTTCTCTCCCAGAAAGCCTCCATTATAGCGATAGAAATCTTCCCTTTTGGTCAGTTGTAACGACAGAATTATAGTCCCATAAGCAACATGTAGAAAAACATCTGAAAATCGAAAAGAGTTGAACCAGTATCTCGACACACACAAATTATGTATTGCTCTAACTTTACCAATGTTCGTCTACTTTAATCGGTTTTCGATTTAAATATTAAATATGGTGTCATCCCCAACATTGGTGCTATCGCTTATTAATTGTTAGCGGCTTATTTCGGGAACATATTTCCCTGAAAAATTTCAGAATATTTATCTTCAATAATTTTTAAGTTGTTAAAGCCTACACCTATGATTAATACCTGAATCCGTGATAAAGACGCGTTCAAAGCTGCCAAGAAAACTGGATCAATCAACAAAATATTGCACTCGGGGTTCTTCACCTAATAGGTGAACATTCGAAATGGAGTCGAAGTCTCGACACGATTGGGTTTCCCAGCATTTTTGATACACTTCTGTCACGGATTCAGGATTAATAAAAATTTTTACTTATTATACCATTTTAAAAAGAACCTGAATCCGTGATGGTTGGAAATCAACTTTGATTTTGGTGTTAGTTCTATGGATATATGATCCATACATCCCTTTTTTTGATGATTCCCTGCACCACTTTCATGTTTGAAAACGAGATAAATCCTCTTTTATGGAGATACAACTCACATTTCGCACCCTAACAAGGTCAAAACAAAGGATTTTTTATTTAGTTTTTCAGAATAACTTTTTGACCAACACAACGAGCGATGGCAATCCTTTTTTTACCATCGCTGGTCGTTCCGTATGACGTTACACGTAAATGCTCTCATCCAGCCCCAACCCCTGCAGAATCCTTCGCTGATCAGGGGTAAGGGAGCGATCCAGTGAGCGTTGGATGCGCCCATCCGGCAGCTCCAGGAGGACGACGTTCACATATTGAAACAGCTGAAAAATCGCCTGTCCCGTCGGCCGGGTCAGCTTGCGGCCTCCAGGACCCTTCAACGGGTGTTCTGGAGTAATAAACTGACGCACTCGGCGCTGAAAAACGCGGTAAATCGCCAAGGCCAACAGAAACAAATAGCCTAATACTGCGACCCGTTCTGGTTTTTTGACGTAAATCTCATCCGTGAAAAACGGATCTTTCAAAAAAGCGAAGTTCATTTCCACCGAGATCTGCCCTTTATATAGCTTCAAGATCTCTTGGGCATCCATTTGTTGGCCCTTCCATTCCTCCGGAACGGTCGTGACAAGGACAAACCGGGACGCTTTCCGTCTTGCCTGTTCCCACGCGTTTTGGTCGAATTCGACGTCAAGGCGCAAGAGATACCGCGTCTCCATCTCGGGTTCCACCCCTTTTTTCGGCCGTCCGCGCCGTTTTTTCGGGCGTACGATCTCTTCGACCGCGGCCTTGACCTGATGAAACCGTGGGCGAAGGGACATCTTGAGGGACGCCAAGGCTTGTTCAGCGTCTTCCCGGCACGAGAAAGGGTGGCGCTCCCAATGGGCTTGTTCCTCGCGAAGAAGCTCCGCTTCTTTGGTTCGTTCTTTTTCGAGCGTCTTTCCTTTTCGCTGGTCGAGCGCACTCGATTCGACGACGATCAGCCGAACGGGGTGGCCTTCATAGGTGGAGGATGTTTCCCATACCCGGTACGTGGCGCCGTTTCTCTCCGCCAGGGTAAAGGGTTCGCTCCACGGGATGTGAGGCGAATCGGCCTCCGCTAATGCCCATTTCACGATCCGAAGCGACGAAGGGCCTCGGGTGATCAAAAAGGCGTTGGCCGCTTTGGTTTGCGCCAGAGTGTCTTTTGTCATCGCGGCGGAATCGGCCACGTAAATCCATTCGTCTTCCATCTTGGCTTGTTTGAGCTGTTCGTGGACACGGGACAGCACCTCCGGATTCCACGTTTTGTCAGGCAGGTTGCCGTCGTGCACATCGCCGTAAAACGGGATGCCGTCCTCGTTGCCGACCAGTCCGAAGCCGATCTGTTTTTGCCAACGATGATGGCGGTTATAGCCATGTGTGATTTGTAAGGCCTCTAACGAGGCCGATTCATACGCGCCGTAAACGGTCTTGTCCGTCGTATCGGCGTGAAAGGCTCGGAGGGAAAGGGGCCTTCTTTGCGATAAATGTGAATCAAGCAAGTGCTGATCACCTTGTGAATGTCGGCCTCATACAAGCGGTCGAGATGACGAGCCAAGGCATCGTCGTTCAACCAGGAAGGATGGAGACCGGGACGGATGAGTTTCTCACAATCGACCTCCTGAGCCCAATGTTCCAAGTGAACAAGGGCTTGCCGGCCGTCAAACATATTGTAGAGGATGGCCTGAACGGCATCGCTGACTCGCGTTTGGCACTGCGGATCGACGGGCACGAGATGGTCAATCAATTGAGGCAGACCCAGTTTCTTGAATAGGGCACTTATTATATTCAAATAAGAATTGCGATAGACCTTTTTGACTTGAACGTTCATAAGAGAAAAACTCCTTTACGTTCCTTGTGTGTCAAGGATTCATTCGACATCGGAACGAAAAAATCCTCCCGATTTTCGTCGAGAGGGTGCGAAATGTGGGGTAGGAGCCGATCGGTGTGTCAATTTTAAACCAACTCGGCAGTTTGACGTACACTTTTACGTTCTCATCGTGTTCAAAACGTTTGGCGAACCGCTCTTCCACATCGGAATCGTAAAGGATATGGTCAAACGGCGATTTTTCGCTCGGGATGGCGTTGTCGTTCAAATAGGCGAGGAGCTTTTCATTTTGGAGTTGCGGTGGCATTTCTCAAATAGGCGGCTGAAATCAAAAACGCGCCCTTCGGAAATAACAGTTTGTACACAATCGCCTTCTCATTCCCGTCGAATGCTGTGGAGAAATTCCGCATCGATTACTTTCCTGTCATCGACAAGATCTAGCAGTTCGTCGTGTGGCCGAATCTCATCATTTCCGTCGGAATAATAAAGAGTGATATGCACTCCTTCTGATTGTGCGATTTGCAACGCGGGCAAAAAATCACTGTCCCCCGTCAACAATGCCGCATGAGTGATTAATTTCTTCGTACTATGCATAACCAAATCGGTTGCTAGCATCACATCGATCCTTTTTTGCTCAAACACTGGAAACCCACGCTCATCAATGCCACGAAATGCTAGCTTTCCCTCCCGGACGGTAAAACTACCAAGCCGGTTTAGTCTTTTGAAAAAACGTTGTGCATGGGAGAAATAGTCTTTTTCCTCTAGAGATGGATAGGATGATTGATGGGGAAGGCAATGGTAGTAGTACGTTCGTAAAAGCAGATGGCCTTGAGCCATTTGTTGAGCAAGCTTGCTGTAATCGATTTTGGCTTTTCCATGCCATTTCAACACATGGTCGAGATATCCACCATCAATAAATAAGGCAATTCGCGAATACAACGCATTCCCTCCCGTCCATGGCAATGAATACAAAAGGAGCGGCGATGCCGCCCCTCTCTCTTGACCTGCCATCCATCCGAACGGCAGCGGTTATTCTAAATATCATTATAATTGGAAAAACGGTGCATGTAAATCCCCCAGTTGAGACGAACAGATCATTCGCATCGAGCCGGTTCGCCCCGAGAAGCTGTTAGATTTCCGAGGCATAGGCAACGTTTTTGTGATGTTTGACTTGCTCTCGATGTCGTCTTGGCCTCGCTGGGCACTTCATTTGCCTTTTTCAGCAACTGTTCTTTTGGTTGAACACATGTCTTTGGGTTTCCAACCGCGCCATCCGATCGATGAGATGCCTTTTCCAGCCAAAAACAGAATAAGTTCATTGCGGTCCCCCACTCAGATCATCCCACCATTTTTTATTCGAATTCCTCACCTTTTCTAGCGATGACAAATATATAAAAACAACCGTTCCAGTTCCTCCGGCTCTAACTTTCGAACCAGGATAATAAACTCCCTATGGAATGAAGGATAAATGCTGCTAATGCTTTCTATTTCGTATTGCAACGCTTCTTCAGATGATGCCGATTGTATCCCCGTTAGTAATTGCCTTTGCTTCTCGACAGGGTACCCTTTTTCGTTCATGAATATTAGTACATTCTTGATTTGTTGAATAAATAACGGGGAGTTCTCGGTCCATTCATCGATTCGTTTCCGCCAATCCCCATTTTGTATGCTAGAGTTTTCAGATGAATTCTTTTCAAACAGCTGTTTTAAGGCATAATATAACTCTTTCGCTTCCGCTTCTGAAAGGGTAACTCCCTTGCCCATTTTCGCATGTGAGGCATCCCAATCCCGTATATCATATTTCGGAGGATATCCGTTCCAGCTCACAAGATTTAGTTCCTTATTCCATCCTTTGGGCGAACTAGACAACGTCGCAATTCGTTTTTTGATTTCAAACTGAATCGTCGCCAAACAAACCCGCTCCCTTACTTGGAATATATACTTGAATCAAAGCCAAAGGCATCGTAATCTTCTTTATGAAAATTTCTTACAAAAGGACAAATACTTCTAAAGTTGCGGCCAGTATACATCAACTGCACTTCTTTTTTTGCTCGGGTGATTGCGACATAAAGAACTTTCTTTTCATCATTGAGTATAGCGTCAAAATCTGCCTTGTAGCCGTCACTATTTTTATTGTCGCCGGCTCGTTTATCCAGTTCTTCAATCCTCTTTTTATTCGGATAATGATCACGGTCAAAATGAATCAAAAATACATAATCAAACTCAAGCCCTTTGACGCTATATGCATCCGTAAAAAAGATCGGCTTTTTTTGTTTGTTCAAATCAAATCTTCTTCCATATTGGGATGTGGTGATGACATCAAAGTGTTTCTTTAATTCCATAAGAACCGGACATCGATAGATGGCATATACATCCGCATCATGGCGGTGGATGACGGCAATCGTCGCATCCGGGTCGTTTTTCTGAATCACTTTTACTTGGTTCACTAGATGACAACTCAGTTCTTTCGAGCTCTGGAAAAAGTAAATCGACGGTTTTTTTCCTTCCCTCACAAAACGTTGATCATCCAAACGGTCGTTTTCTATATCAATGAACTCCAAACTGCTCGCCAGTTTCATGATTTGCTTTGTTGATCGGTAGTTTGTTCGCAAGTTTCTCGTTTTTCTCCCCTCGATGTGCAACCCTAAATCCCGATAAGAGAACGGGCTTCGTTTGTAAATACGTTGCTTCGGATCGCCGGAGACAACAATTGATTTTTTGGCCAATCTGACCAATGCTTTTAATTGCATCGCCTGCAAATCCTGAACTTCATCGACAAAAATATAGTCGTACTTCAATGAATCCGGAATATCGTCAAAATATTTCAGCAGCAACAAAGCATAATCTTCTAAATCTAAATGATCGTGAAACTGTTTTTTTAACATTTTCTCATATTCCTTATACAAATAGAAAATCGTTCGGCGCTGCTCTTTGGTTAATCGCGGGATGTTTCCCCTTCCCGCCCGTTCACAATGATAGTACGATTCTTCTGTGACAAAACCGTTCGCTTTCATCCAAAGAATTTCATCCATTAAAAACGTCCCCGCATGGGTTTTGTAAAGTTTTTGTTCCAGCGGCAGCTTTTTATATTCTTCGCTTTCCATAAACGTATCTACAAGCGCTATCGTACGGCGCGTAATGGCGTCCTCATAGCGCCGCAAGTTTTCAAGGTTGATCCGCAAAAACTCTGCGTTTGGAAAACCAATTTCCCTTAAAATCCTTGCCGCCATATAGTGAAAAGTTTCCATATGCAAGGTATGTTTATCTTTGATCTCATGAAACTTGCTCGACTGCTCGATTCGTTTTCTGGCATCTTCAACAAGCGTCGTATTAAACGAACAATATAAAATGCGCTTCGGTTCATTTTCCTGCTCCATGACTTTTATCAACTTATAAATCAATGTAAGACTTTTTCCAGTTCCTGCCGAACCGTTGATCAACATTTGGTCTTCGTCTTGCTGGACAACGGAAATTTGTTCAGGGCTTAGCGTAATATTAGGCAACAGGCCATGAGCATCGAAGTAATTTTGCCAAGCCCGCGCCGATCGTCTGGCAAAGTCTAGGCGCTTCTTACGAAGATCAACTGTCGTTTGCATCGATGACATACTCACCGTCCTTACAAACATGCAGGAATGGACACATGCGGCAATGTTGTCCGCTTCTTGCTTCGATTTCCTTTGTTTGAACACTTGCAAGAAATTCCTTTATATGCTCGTCAATTCGGAAGGTGTCATGGTCATATTGATATTTCGCTTTCCAATTTTTTGTGACCATATATCTGCTTCCCAAGCGTTGAAGCCGTTTCATCGCCTTTGGATAGTAAATATTCTGATATGATTTATACGTTCTCAGGCTGGAGGGATAGGTTGTATCCAACAAGTTCTGCTTGTGCGCATTTGTCCATTGCGGAAATAAAGGGAATATGGTCTCCCGCACCAGCGCTTCTCCATCCCCTTGTTCAGCAAGAAGTTTGCCGATGATCGCAAAAGCTTGTTGTTGATGAAAATCGTTTTCGTAAATCGGATGATGTTCAACAAACGCATTGAAAAAGAATTTCCGTTGGCAAAAGTCGCTGTCCAACCATAACAAATCGGGAATAGCCTGCAACGGTTCTTTCGGTATCTCCTCTTGGACAACAGTCTCTTCTTCCCATTTCCACTCCTCAGGTTGCTCCTGTGCAACTTCTGCTGTTCCCCCATACAATTCCTGTAAGATAGTGAAATAAACGCTTGGTCTGTTATGTTCGTACAAATCTTTAATATAGCTAAAAGTAATTTGTCCCTTGCCGTACGCTAGAAGATGATAAATGGAATATAGTGCAGTATTTCTTGTAACATTCCGTGAATAATAATCAACTACAAGCGCATTCATCCGCATGATTCGATTCCCAGCAACAAATGAACGGCGAATGCATTCTTTCAACCAACTATGCGTCAACAAGTGTGGCATTTCAGACTGTTCCCAAGGAAACGTTCGCAACGATAAGTCTGTTACGTGAATATTATGTGCAATCAACGTTTTGCCAATCAACTGATCAATGTTTACAATTTGTGGACTGTCTTGGTCGTCTTCTTCCTCATCCTGCACTGCACCTAAGTGCAATGTAATAAATTGGTACAACTCTTCCATCGTAAACTCCCAGTCGGCAGGAATCAAAACGGAAAATAACTTTTCCATCTTTTGTTTAGCACTAGGTTCCCATTGGCCGCTTACAGCCACATAGATGTCGTTCAGTTCTTTAATATACACCCTCACATTTCTCTTTTCCCTTTCCCCCAATAGCAGGCGGTTCACTTTTCGAGCCAAATCTTTTGTGCATTCGATCAACTGCTTGACTGTAATTTTGTATCGAGACTGATGCACATATGGAAAACAGCGAAACGGATTGCTTAAATAACGCTTCAGTCGGTGGCTCCCCGACTGTTCCTTCGCTGTTTCATCAAATACGCGGCTGACTTCCTGAAGATCAACAAGCGCTTGCAGACGCTCCATGATATCTTGAAAACTTTTCACACCGTCCATATAACTGCGCAAATCAATCAGCAACGTCAATGCTTGCGTGCCGTTTACATGTCCAGACTGCACCCACCCTGACGTCATCATATTCACATAATCATCATAAGTTAAGAAAATGCCATTATTTGTTTTTCTGCAGTTTTGCAAAGACAAGAAAAATTGTCCATAGCGGCTGGCGTAAAAATGATCATTTCTAGCGCAATTTGTGTATATGTTTAAATCTTCTTCAAATTTAGCCACCACTTCATGATGGTTTTTTACAATTGGATGTTTTTGCAAATACTCTTTAAATTCCGTCGTATGATCAAAAGTGAGAAAACGAACGTGGTGCAATGGATCTTCCTGATCTAGAAAACGATCGCCCAAATAGCGAGCAAATTTGGCGCCTCGGCGCGGCTGGGAATTCTCGACGCATTCCCAACGGCTATACTCGCTTCCGCTCACCCGCTCATAAATTTTGCGCCATGTTTGATAAACATTTGGAGCATGGGGATTAAATGGAATATAAAATATGACATGCAATCCTATTTGTTGCAATTGATAAAACATCATCATCCGTACAGCATCAATGTAATCGAAATGATGAACACATACGGTATGAATGTCAGTATCAATATTCAATGTCTCCGCCATTTTTTTCTTGGTCAGATGGGCTCGTTCTTGCCGATAGCTGACGACGATAGGGTCATGTCTGAGCTGCTCGAACATGCCAATCAGAAATTTTTGTTCTTCCTTCAGCTGCATGCTCGGAAAGTCAAACAACCGCGTCATCCCCATTTCGATTAAAAAACGGAGAGATAAATAAAAATCGCGAACCTTCTTCTCTAAATAGTTCATCGATTCTTCCGAAGCATGTTGATGAATGTATTGGCGTATCATCGACCGCAAATAGATTTCAGTATGTGGATGATTCCAATGAGGAAACAGCTTCCTTACAAACGAATGATATGCCAGTACTTGGCTTTTCGATGCCCCGGTGACACTTCTCAAATACTGTGCCAACGCAGTACTTTGCGTAAGATGGATTTCGCCTTCGCGGATTCTGAACCGTTCGTAAAAATGTGTTGTATGCTGGTAGTACTTGACTTCAAACAACCAACATCTCCCCGCTTTCTAACAAGTCACTCCAACACTGCGCTTGATATGGATTCATTGGGGAAGAGCTGTTTACATAAACCGCCTTTCGCGCCCGCGTCAACGCTACGTACAGCAGCCGAGCTTC
Organism: Geobacillus sp. FSL K6-0789; assembly: GCF_038593135.1. Taxonomy (NCBI): domain Bacteria; kingdom Bacillati; phylum Bacillota; class Bacilli; order Caryophanales; family Anoxybacillaceae; genus Geobacillus; species Geobacillus sp. FSL K6-0789. The sequence continues at coordinate 1,281,180 of NZ_CP151966.1, read as the reverse complement.
TTCGCCGATCAATTCTTTCTTTTCTGATCTGGCGTATTCATTGTAATAATTATTTTCAAACTCCATATCATCCCAACGAATGCTGTATCCGAGTTTCCACTGCGCTCGATCAGAAATTAACATCACATCCGTTTCCCCTTGCTTAATAAACGGATGGCGCGTCAAGGGCATGAGCACATAGTCAAACTCCAATCCTTTTGCCTTGTGGACGGTCATCACTTTGATCCGGTGATTGACACCCCTCGTTATTTTCAGCTCATTCTCCGAAGCATCTGTTGCCATTTTGATTGCTAAAAATTTCTCCAGATCATAGAAAGATGCGCGAAAATCGCCAAATTCCTTTTTGATGAAAAAAATAAGGCGGTCCAAGTTCATTTTGTATTCCTTCATTTTCGCAATGGCTTCTTTCCGATGCATCTCCACATCTCCATCAGGAAACCGGGATCTCAACTGGTTATAGTAGCGCAGCCGAAAGACTTCATGCGGCCGAACTTCATCAATGATGTTTTGCAACACAGCAAGGGCGGATGATGTGTTCCATTGGCATTCCCACCGTTCCATATTGTCAAATGTCTGCAATAAATCAAGAATAAAAGACGTTTCCGGCGTATAAGCTGATAACACTCTGGCGATAGTCAGTTCATTCTCTCCATAAGAGCTTTGGTGAAAGAGATAACGATCCTTCGGAACATACGGGTGGGTAAACCTCCGGATCAACAGGTAAAATTCCCTTACTGGCAATGAACGGTAAAAAGTTCCTGACATAGTTGCTTCACAAAAGAACCCCATATTCTCAACTCTATCCACCATTTCCAAAACTTCACGGTTTGAGCGGACTAAGATGGCAACATCTTCGCGATACAAACGGTGAAGCAAGCATTTTAGAGCGGGATCACCCATATCTAACGCAACTAATCCTTCTTCTCCCTCTTTGCAACCTTCCTCTTTCGCCGGAAGCAGCTTGTCCGTATCATCAAAAGGAAACTTTTCAACGACTTTTGTCCATTTCCGAAATAAGGCATTCAATTGTGTTAATAATGTCGGTGATGATCGGTAATTTTTCTGCAGCGAATACTCTTTATACACTTGATTGGCTGTTTTCAGCTGCTGTTGCAACTGAAGAAACGCTGTATAGTCCGCGCCCCGGAACCGATAAATGCTTTGCTTCACATCCCCAACCACAAACAACTGACAACCATACTTCTCCGCCAACCAACTGATGAATGCTGTCTGTGATTCATCCGTATCCTGGAATTCATCGACAAACAAATAACGGATCGGCAAATCGAGTTGATCGGAAGAAAGATTCTTAAGCGACGCTAGACGGCTGATTAAATCACTAATTTCCAACGTTTCCTCCTTCTTTTTCTGTTCATCAAGCTCCTGAATAACACGTTTCATGACATAATCGGCAAATTCATGAAACCCACAGCTGTCTGTCCCGAAATCAAGCTGCCCAATCGCTTCAACAGAAAGCGATTTGTTATGCAACTGCTCGATCATAACGATAAAAGAACGAATGATTTGATAGTGGGGAATATGCCGAAAACGTTCGTATATCTCCGGGTATTCAACCGAGAACTGGTCAATATACTTCTCGATCAGCCTTCTCCGCTCATGTTTATAACTCCTCACTTCCATCAACCGCGAAAAACCTAGCGTTTGCCCTTCTGTCACGAGAAACTCCCTAGCAAACGAGTGAATGGTGCCGATAAACATCCGTCCTGCTTCTTCCATCCACTCTAAATATTTTTTATCCTTCGTCAAATCGTAATAGTTTTTTATCTTTTCTAACAACTTTGAACGCATATTGGAAGCAGCTTCGTTCGTGAACGTGATCATGACAACTGAACGCAAATCGAGATCCCCTTGCATATGCTTAAGAAACATGATCCGGTTGATCATCGTCGTCGTTTTTCCCGTCCCTGCTCCTGCCTTCACAATATAATGCCCGCGGCTATAGGCATGTTCGAGTTCATACTGTCCTTTATTAAAAGCGCTGTTTTGATCAAGATAATCCAATAATTGAGAGTCATTAACTTTGCCATCTTCAATCACTGCCCATACCCGTTCCCATTCTGGTGCATAGCGAACAATAGAAACTTGGAGCAATTCTTTCTTATGCGCTTCATGCAAAATCGGATCCTCTAATAATTCTTGCGGATCATCAAACGCAAGCAAATACACCTTGCGGCCGCTTTGGATATATTGCCGAAGTTCACTTGCTCGTATTTGCCGAATATCAGATGAAAATAGCAGGACAGAATATTTGGCCTCATTCATCATCTTTGGCGAGGAGACCCCGACTTCTAAACAATAGAGAAAGTCGGGGAGGAATCGCCCTTCCTCCTTTCTTTTGTATATGATAAAATAAGAATGTGGAGAAAACCGTTGAATCAAGGCACTCCAATTCTCGTTACTCGATGTAGGGAGTTGGTTGCAGGAAACGTTGCAACCGTAAAACATCGAGCGTACATCCGTCTGTTGTGCGTGGAAGTCAAGTACTGCCTACAGACATGCCGAGCCACTCGGTAGCGATATAGGCATGACCTATGTCGTTGGGTAGTCGTCAACCTGCCCCTGATGCAACCCCAAGTCAAGGAAGGAGGACGAAGTCCGTTTGCACTTCTGGGGAGTTGCAAGCCCCCGCTTCAAGCGTTAGCTAAGTGGGGGTAGTTGACTGGTATACACTCCTAATATTTATAGACAGTAACTTGCATCCCTATTTTATGGCTCTTCACCGAAAGTTGTACTTGACTATTTCAGAACACGCCTTCTCTGTACTTATAAGGAAAAATCAGTAAATCAGATTTTTCGTACACGGCGGCTCAAGAAAATCCCCCGCTTGTCAAGTACATGTTGTGGTGATGAACCTATTTTATACTAAAATAGCGGTTTAGTTACAGAATTTATATACTAATGCACCTGTTCTGAACAATGGCCAGGTGAATCAATCGCCCCTCAGTTCCCCCGACACATAAGAAAACGAGAGGCGACTAAAACAAATAAAAATTTTCCCGACAGAACTGGCTTTCAAAAGCTCGATGCTAGAACGAAAAAGGTTGCAAAAAATCGTAATGCTTGCTTATAGTGAAATCTACACCTGTTACTAGCCGACTGCATAACTTTTAGGCTCCATTCATCAAATAGACCATTTATTGCATGATTACGCATTCATCGGCCAGTCTTTATATTGCCGTTCCGCTTGCTCCATGAACTTATTTGTTAAGAACTGCAATTGTTGTCCCGTAATTTTCTCTTTCATGAGCACTTGCTTGACAGCTAATTTCACTTTGGCATAGACATCGCGGCGGTGAGGACTCGTCCAGTCTACGGCTAATTGTTTCTTTAAGGCGTTGACCACCTTATGGATTAAACTCGCAAGAAACTCGTTTGAGAACGCTTCCTGCCCCATAGCCGTGATCGCTTTGTAAAATTCAATTTCTTCCTCTGACAATCCTAGGTCGTGCCGCTTGCGTATTTCTTCTTCCATTTCTTTACGCATGTTAATCATAACCCGGATCACATCAGCAGCCTGAATAACACGATTATGATAATCCCTTAACGTTTTCTCTAGAAGTTCGCTTAACGCCTTTGACTGTGGGCTTCCTTGGCTAAATGTCACTTTAATTTGGTCCTCTAAAAGTTTTTTCAACAACTTTAAGCGCAAGTCTACATGCTCTTTTTTCGTTAAATCTGCCAAGAATGCATCATCCAATATGCTGATATCCGGACGTTCAATTCCTGCTATTTGGAAAATGTCAACCGTTTCTTTCGCTAACAGACTGTTATCAATGAGTTCTGATAATCGCTCTTCTAATGTTTTGTTTTCCTTAGATCCCCGAGTAGACGGGCGTAAATGTTTGCGAAGTTGTGCTTTCATCATTAAATAGAGCATGACTTCATCTGCAAGTTCAAGTACTTCCGGCTGATGTTTCACCAACTGATACGATTTTTCTAGTTTGGTGGCTGCTTGGATATATTCCTCGGGATCTCGATTTAAAAGAATGTTAACAAGATCTGCAATGAAGTCTTCGCGCTCTATCTTTGGTTTTGCCCGCCAGTTTTGCACATCAATCTTGCTTGGAATAAATCCCCTTACTGTCTCCAGATGATTCATAAAGATGTTAACAGCCTCTGAAATATCATAAGTAGGACTTCCCGTGCCGCCACTTTGCATATATTTATGAGTTGCTTCTTTCAGTGAAGTGGCAATGCCAATATAATCAACGACTACTCCGCCTTCTTTTCCCGGAAACACACGGTTTACACGGGCAATGGCTTGCATAAGATTGTGTCCCCTCATTGGCTTATCGACATAAAGGTAAGAAAGCGGTTTTGCGTCCATTCCTGTTAACCACATATCGACGACAATGACAAATTTCAAAGGGTCTTCTGGGTCACGAAGTTTGGCTTTCACTTCTTCTTGCTCTTTTTTCGACTTAATATGCGCATATTTGCTTCCCGGCTGAACCTCTCGCCACTCTTTTGGATCCTTTGATACATCTCCTGTCATAATCACTTCAACAGGAGGGCATTCTGGAATCTCTCTTAGATAATTATACAAATCCACCGCAATTCGCCGGCTCATGCAGACAATCATCGCTTTTTGAAACGGATTGGCGACTTGGTTAAAATGTGATACGATATCTTTGGCTAAACGACGGAGCCGTTTTGGAGTACCGACGACTTTTTCCAGAGCGGCCCATTTTCTTTTATAGTTCTCTGACTCTTCATCGTCTCCACCAGCCTCTACGATAATTTCCTTGTATTTTTCATCAATGTCGTCAGCCGATAAATCAAGCGGGATTAAGCGACTTTCATAGTAGATTGGCAACGTCGCTTTATCTGCCACCGCCTGAGCCATATCATAACGATGGATAATATGCCCAAAAATCTCCTCCGTATTGTTATCAACAAAATCGACTGGAGTTCCTGTAAATCCAATATGGGAAGCATTCGGCAAAGCATAACGCAATTGAGCAGCAAATCCACCTGCAAAACCGGCTTGGGTGCGGTGTGCTTCATCAGCAATCACAACAATGTTTCGTCTTTCCGATAAAACCGGATGCTTAGTTTCTCCTTCTTTCTTACGGAATTTTTCAATGGTAGAGAAAATGATTTGTCCGGCTTCCCCTCTCAGCAACGTTCTTAACTGTTCTGTATCTTCTGCATGCTCCACATGGCCGATGTATGATTTTCCTTGCACAAACGTCTCATACAACTGTTCGTCTAAGTCATTACGGTCCACTTGAATGACAATGGATGGATTTTCCATTTCCGGGTGGCGAGACAAAATTCCTGCGAAAAATAACATGCTTAGCGATTTGCCCGAACCCGTTGTATGATACATTACCCCGATTTTCCGATCTCCATCCGGACGCGTTGCACGGATCGCTTCATTGACAGCGAAGTTTACACCAAAAAATTGGTGATATTTCGCGCCAATTTTTGTAATTTTGCTTCCTTCCTCCAAAAAGACAATAAAATTACGAATATAATTTAGCAGGCGGTCTTTTGGAAATAATCCTTCAATCAGCGTGCGCATCGTATTGGCACGTTTGTTATCGACATTTCGTCCATCAATCGATTTCCATGAGGCAAAGAAATCGTAATCGGCAAACGGCATCCCATGCTTCGTTTCCACGTTATCGGAAATGACAACAAAAGCGTTGTAGTTAAATAATTGCGAGATATCATACGTATAGTTTTGGATTTGGGTATATGCATCATAAACAGTCGCTTGCTCGTTGTTCGGATTTTTCAACTCAAATACAATCAGCGGCAAACCGTTAATATATATAACGATATCTGGCCGGCGGGACATGCGCCCTTCAATCGGCAATTGATTGACCACTAAAAAATCGTTGTTCTCCGGATGTTCCCAATCGATTGGGAAGACATGAGGCGTGTACGTTTCATCGTTTACCTCATAAGAAAATTCAAGTCCTTTCGTCAACATTTGGTGAAAATGCATATTTCGGTTAATCAATTTTACCCCATCCGGCGCCGTCAAAATTTGAGCAAGCCTTTTGATTTCTTGTTCCGGTATGGCCGGATAAGCCTTCTTTAAGAAGGCTTCCAACCGACCGTAAAGAACTACCTCGTGAAGACTGTCCCGCTCTCCGCGCTGAAACAATTCCTGCGCATGAAGATAGTCATAACCTAACCGTTTTAAACGTTCAATCGTCGTCTCTTCAAATTCCGTTTCACCTAGAGGTCTCGTCATGTTGCTTGCACCTCCTAGTTGAATTTAAGTTTGTTTAAAGTACTTCTTCTACTTGTTTTTCTGCTTTTGATACATCAATTTCACCGGATAAAAGGCGAGGGAGGAGATAATCTCTTATCTGGGTTAACCTCTCCACTTCTAACATATTGCTTAGTATCATTTGATAATAATTACTCATTTTTTCATCCACTTTAACCAACAACTCATCTGGAGGCAAAGCAATTTTTTTATCTATCAAATGCTCTTTTGTGATATGTCCCATTGTTGTTGCACGACTTGCAGCAATCTCTATAAATTCTTGAATAATATTTTTTAGAGTAAAATAAATCATGGATTTTGATAAAGTACCGTTAGGTTTGACATTAAAAATATGTTGGTTTAATACAGCCTTACCTTTTGCCCATATAAAGACACCCAAAGATGCTGACCATGCAAAAAGGATATCGCCATTTTGAAGAAGATATTTTGGTTCAATATCTCCATTGTAAAACTTTGTCGAATTCGTAATACCTGACTTTAATTCTGCTATTTTAATTACTGGTAAACCATCATTATCAACTAGTTGGTTTGTTTTAAACGCTTTACCATTAATATAATTCGCCAAATCATAACAGGAAATTACCCTCCACCCCTTCGGAATCATCCCTAATTCCGACTCCACAAACTCCCCATCTTGAAACGGTCCAAAATCAACAAACCAATGCTTGTAAAGCGTCATGGCCATTTCTTCGAGAGTTTCGTTAATTTTTAAGTTAAGTTCAATTTTGTCATCTATACTGCTCAAAATCGAAACTATTCTATTTTGTATAGCAATACTTTCCGGAATCCTAACTATAAAATTTTTTACTATATCAGTCTTTAAATTATTGAATACACTTCCATTAGCGCCTTGCACTAGTCTTTCTCTCTCATTTAAAAACAAATAATACAAAAAATCTCTAGTAATCCCATTAAAGTCATCAAAAACTAACCATCCGTCATGAACACAGGCATTAATTTTCATAATTTTAGGGAGACCGGGAGTTGCACTATTAGATAATATTAAAGTTCCCGGTGTTACAGCCACACTATTCTTTGCACCCTCTTCTTTAATAAATTCCTTTGTTTTTTCAATGAATCTTGTCTTTGATTCCGTTGCATCAGCAATCTTGACCCATGGAACTCCTTCAGTTGAAATAAAATTATTTATTGGTCTTGGGGATGCACCTCTTCTTAAGGTACATAAGTCCCCAATTCTACAAGTTATCCATCTCGTCACACTAATCCCTCCAAGTCTTTCTTAATCTTCTCTTGAAGGCGATTCGATTCTTCAAACTGTTCTAAAAGACGCTGAGTTAATTCAGCCATTTTTTCTTCAAACGGTACATCGTCTTCATTGGATACTTCCGTCCCAACGTAAATCCCCGGTGTTAATTTGTAGTCATTGGCTTGTACTTCTTCAATTGTTGCAACTTTACAGAATCCAACAACGTCTTCGTATCCTTCTGCTCCTTCGTATTTGTAGGCACGATAAACGGCTGCGATCTTGTCAATTTCCTCTTTAGACAACGCTTTTTGCTTGCGGCTGACGAGTGTCCCCATTTTGCGGGCATCGATAAACAAAATTTCATTTTTTCTTGCCCGGTAGCCGTTTTTGCCGTCACGGTTTTTGCTTAAAAAGAATAAACAACATGGAATGCCTGTTGTAAAGAACAATTTTTCAGGCAATTGAACAATGCAGTCAATATACCCCTCATCTACTAATTTTTGACGAACTTCTTTCTCCTCTTTGACATTCGTTGTCATCGCTCCGTTTGCCATGACAAATCCTGCGGTACCCGCATCGTTTAAATGGTACAGAAAGTGCTGCATCCACATATAGTTCGCATTGCTGTTTGTAACAGGCCCGATTAAGCGCGGGTCATTCTTTGATAAACGATCTGCTCCCCAGTCTTTTTGGTTAAACGGCGGATTGGCAATCACGTAATCGGCCTTTAAATCAGGGAACTGATCGTTTAACAGCGAGTCTCCTAAGCGAATTTCTGCATTGATGCCATGCAACAAAACGTTCATTTTTCCAAGACGTACGGTCGTTACTACGTTTTCTTGCCCGTAAAACGAAAGAGCGTGTTTGTTTGGCGCATATTCTTCACTTTGTATAAACATCCCGCCGCTACCGCACGCAGGATCAAACACAATCCCGCTTTTCGGCTCGAGCATGGCAACAAGCAGTTTAACAATACTGGATGGCGTAAAGAATTCTCCGCCTCTGTTACCTTCGGAAGCGGCAAAAGAACTGATAAAATACTCATATGTACGGCCCAATATATCTACACTGTCATCCGTATTGGCGCTAAATACATCACGAGAAAAAATTTCGATTAATCCCGCCACGTTTTCAGGCGGCAAGTTCGAACCTTGGTAAATTCGCGGCAATATGCCTTCCAGTTCTGGGTTTTCCTCTTCAAGACGCTTCATCGCGTTATCAAGAATTTCTTTGATATTCGGCTGCTTGGCGTTTTTCATAATATAAGACCAACTTGCTTCTTCAGGCACGACAAAGACGTTTTCCGCCTTATATTGGTCCGGATCGGTGATAATGACTTGCCGCATTTCATCATCTTCCGTATACCAATCGCTACTTGGATCTTTTACGATTTGCTCTAATTCTTTTCGTCGCTTTTCATACTTGTTAGAAAGATAGCGCAAAAAGATTAACGGAAGTACATAGTGTTTATAATCAGCAGGAGCCACACTCCCACGCATTTTATTGGCTGCCTCAAATAAATCCTTCTGAAAATCGATGTCTGCTTTTACAGTCATATTCTGTTCACCCCTGTTAGTTTCAAAAATAGTAAGAACCGTTCTTTCAACACAGTCGAAACAATCGCAATCATGTTTGACTATGGAATCAGATCTATTTTACTAAAACATCCGAGAAAACAGTATCGAAATTTGTCGAAACAGAAATTGTTTCCAAAGGGAAGAGGGGCCGCTTTTCGGTCATAACCGCCTGGTTATCCATCATTCACCCCTCCCCCATCATCCCCACCACTTCGCGAAACACGGCCGACGGCTGCCTGCGGAGCAGGTCGGCGGGGATTGTTTTGTGCTTTGCGCCGTTTGTGATGATGAGACGGCCGCTTTCCAGGCGGATGGACACGTTTTTGACGCGGTATGCGGTGATTTTGGACGCCTGATCCAAGTAGCGGGCGTCAAGGTCGAAGCGGATGCGGTCGGACAGCCGCCGCAGGATGCGCCAAAGGGCGATTTCGTCGCTTGATTTCATGAACAGTTCGGGCAGTTCTTTCGCCTGCTTGAGCGTGTTGAGCGTCGTCATCGCATAAACGGCGATGCCGTAGCCGACGGGACGGATGACGTGTTGGAGAAAGTGCCAGCTTTCGACTTCGAAGCGAACGTATTCCTCATCGCTTCGTTTCGGCAGCTCGGTGATGGCCGATCGTTTGACGATATTCACAGCGGCGATTTTGCCAAAGCACGTGACCCCGTTTTGCGGGGCGGCTCCCCGCTTCGGGTAAAGGGCGATGTAGCGCGCGTTTTGCCAGCCTTTTTTCAGCTGCTTGACCGGGATGTGGTAGAAGCGGTGCTTCACATAGACTTCGTAATGCCGCGCGCTTGGCACCATGCCGACGAGCACATGCTCATCGAACGCCGACCGCCATTCTTCGATGATCCCTTGCGGCAGGATGCCTTCGTGTTGCAGTTCTTCGGGATTCTTTTCAATCAGCCGCTCGATGAACTGCTCGACCAGGCGGGTGGCGTTCGGCAAAAACGGCAGGCCGCCGATGTTGACGTCGTTGATGCTTTTGTACAGCGGGTGCGCTTGGTAGCTGTCTTCGTCATGCCACGGGAAGAGCACGTAGGCGCCAAAGGCGGTGCGCTCGTACGGGCCGCCGCGGCGGGCGACAAGGGAATCACGGTAGCGGTGCATCGTGTTGATGTCGTCTTCCATCGGGCCTGGCATTCCGTACCGTTTTTCATACGCGCTGCCGGAAACGGCGAAATCGAGGCGGTATTTGGCATCGAAAATGTAGTTGAACGTATAGTCTTTTCCCTTCTTTTCAATCGCCAAAACCGTGTCGGGCATTTGCGGGACGGTCGGCAGCCTCCCTTCGTACAGCTGGTACGTGAGCGTGATTCGCTCGCCCGTGTGCGGATGTTCGTACACTTGCTTGGCGGAGCGGGTTTTGTCGAGATGGACGAACAGCCCCAAGCGGTTCACTTGGATGACGTTTTGACTGATGAGTCTGTATTTTTTCCCGAGAAGCTGCCCGAGTTTTAGAAACGTCCAGTACTCGTACAGCGTCGCCACGTCTTTGACGGACATTCGGTACAGCGTTCCCTGCAAGGCGAGGCCGCGGGTGATGAGGAGAAACAGCTGATAAGCGTCGCGGTATCCAGGCGCCATTTGCAGGACGAGGCTCGCAACAGAGCGGTCAAGCCGCCCGATCGGCCGCCAAAAGGAGTGGCGGAGACGGGTTTCGAGGGCGCGGATCATCGATTGGATGCGCTCAAGCAAACCCGGATCCGGTTCTGTTTCGTACCGTCTTTGTTTCCCTTGCACGTGTTCGAACAAATCGCGCAGCTTCTCGGCAAGGCGCGTCATCATCCATTTGACAAACCGGTTTTCGAGCGTGTCGTACGTCAGTTCTTGTTTCGCTTTGAGCCCCGATTGCGGCATGACGGTTCGACTTCCAATGTCGATGCCGCGGTTGACATCGCGGAACACATGCGGCCGCTTGCGCAAATCATTCCGTCCTGCCGCATCCAAACGGCCGAGCTGGTCGCCGCGCACCCTCACATGGACGGTCGACAGTTGATGGTGCGGCTGCCGCTCGATATGGCGAATGGCCTGCAAAAAATCGCCGATATGCGCCTCCATAAGCCGGAAAAATTCGCTTCGGGACGGCGCGCCGCTGCGCTTCGCCTTCGCCCGCTGGTATGTGCGCTTGATAAAGTGAAACGCCAAGTTGTAAATTTCTTCGCTCACTTCATCAAGCAGCCGCTGGTAGTCTTGTTTGTAGGTCAATTTCGTCGGAAAAATTTCGATCGTCACGTCCAAAACGGAGCGGTGGCCGTCGCGGATTTCGAATGTCGACAGCCCGACTTCATTCGGGAAATAGAGGTTGCCCATCAACACCGCCTGTCCGCCGATGTCCACCAGGCTGATGGCGTTCCGAATGGCTGGCGATTCATGATAAAAGGTAAGCACCCGCTCGGTTTTCGGAACGACAAGCAGCTGATAGACGCCGTTTTCAAAGAAAATCGGGCGGTGGCCGCCCGACCAGTCGACAAGCGCCCCCGCGTCCACGTCAAACAGCTTGACGTTTCGCACCCCTTCGCCGCTTGCGAAAAACTCCATCGTCTCGTGGAAATCGAGGCGGCGGTACTGCTTAAGCCCTTCGTATTGTTCATGGTACGGCTTTCCTTTGATTACGAGCGTGAGCTGTTCCGTTTCGATATGGACGAGCTCATAGTCGTCACGCCCCGAGCCAGAACGAAGTGAAGCCATCGTCCTCTAACCTCCGCAGCATGCGCCAAATTTTCTCCGCGCTTTTTGGATAGCGGGCGTACGACACATCAAGCGCACCGCTGTAGTCCCCATCCGGTTCAAAACCGGCGCACAGGACAAACAGCTGTTTGAGCGCCCGCTCGAGCCGCGCGTCGCTTCCTGAAAGGCGCGGCAACATTTTTTGCATCAGGCAATAGTCGAACGCCTTGTCAAATTCCATCAGCTTTCCTTCTTCGTTGTAAGCAAGATAAAAGCAGATTTCATCGCGGACGCGGTAGCCGATGTGCGCCCCGAGCGGCTCAAGGATGTGGTTGATGTCCACGAGCTGTTTCGTCACCGTTTCAACAAGCTCTGGGCAGCGTGCGTACACATCTTTCAAATGCAAATACCGCGCCGCGAACAGCTCCTGCCCGACAGGTTGGGGTGCAACGGTCGGCACATCGCGCAAAAAGTCGAGATGGTCGAGACGGACACGGTTGAACTCGATCGTGTTCGCGCGGTCGAGCACTTTTTTGCTGAAGGGGTGGGTCGTCTCGTCCATGTTGACCGTGCCGATGATGTAGACGTTCGGTGGGAGAAAAAGGTCGCGCCCCACCGTTTCTCGCGGCAGCAGCCGTGACGAGGTGATGCGCCCGTCTTCCCAGCGGCGGCTTTCCATGACGCTTAAGACATCGCTGAAATAATGCTCAACGCGGGCGAGGTTCATCTCGTCCAACACGACGAAATACGGTTTGTCCGGATGGTTCTCGGCTTCGATGATGACGTTCGTAAGGGGCCCGGGCTTGAACTCGCCTTTAATGTCGACATAGCCAAGCAAGTCCGAGCCGTCGTTCCAGTCCGGACGGACGGGGATCAAGGCGAAGCGGCCGTTGTCTTCCGTGGCGCCGACGCTCTCGGCGAGCCATTGAACGATTTTCGTTTTCCCCGTTCCAGAAATGCCGGACAAGATGACAAACGGTTTTGTTTTTAACGATAGAAAGAGGTTGGCCACTTCCTCTTTTGTGTAATAAAAACCTTTGGCGGATATGTATGAATGAATATGCTCAACCGCCTCCCGATAGGAAAAGACCTGCTCGGGCGATGCCATTGGTTCTGTTCGCTCTACATACTGTCGGTAATAATCGATCATCGTTTCGAGGTCGCGCGCGAGTTGTTCATCGGATGGCAGATCGTCAAACGAATAGGCGATATACGCCGCCACCGACCGTTCGTAGTCTTTCGCCCGTTTGCTTTCGCCAAGACGGATGTCATCATCGGTCCGCACGCGCTCTCCGGCGGGAATGAGTTGGCGGATGTCCCGCTTCACCCGCTCCATTTCGTCTTTCGGCGTCTCCGTCACCCCTTGGGCGAGCGTCAAATAGAGGCGGCGCCTATCTTCACTGAATAAGTAGACGATATAATACCCTCGCTGCGTCGAATCCGTCACTTCTTGGTCCATCACCGCCACCCACGGCACGTCGGTCCAATTCCCTTGACCGACCGACCCTTTCACCATATACCGATCAGGCGGCAGAAACGGCAGCGCTTTCAACGCCTCTGGAATCGCCCGCGTCACTAACTGAAACGTCCGCCGCTCTTTTGACAGTTTTTCGCGTTTTTCTTGTTCGTAAATGGCCATCACTTGGCGGAAAAGATCGTGCAATGACATGGGAATAACTCCTTCGTATAGAAATGTTATTCTTCGTTTCTATTTTTCTTCTATTCTACTAAAAAAGCGGCTCTCTCAACTAGTGAGAGAGCCGCTTCTTTCGTCACGAGCAGGCGTTCTTTATGTATATACATGCAACATGAAGAGTGGACTTCTCATCACGCCCCATCCCCCAAGCGCTGCAGCACCTTCTCCGGATGTTCATGGATATAAGCCATCGATCAAAGGCTTGCATGATATCGTTTCGTTCTTTATGAAATACATTCGCCATGACAGGATCTTTCCGCCATTTCCGCAAACGCTCGATCGGGGTGAGCTGCGGCGAATATGGCGGGAGATAAAGAAAAAACCCCCGCATCGCAAGGGTTTTCACTAGCGGCCCGAGAGGATAATAACCATTTACCGAAAAGTATTGATATTTTAATGTTTGAGCGACACATTCTTTTGTGTTGTGCAAAATTTGTGCAAAATTCTTTTGAGTTGCTATCTCGTGCGAAAAGGCGGAGAGATCCGCCTTTTGTTTAGCTAAAATAAGCTATAAGTAAAACGATAACAAAGCACACCCCACCACATCACTCGGCTTCATCTTCTCCTCGACGCGATACGTTCCATACGTACCATCCACCTTCACCAGCTTTATTTCGCGAGGCGGTTCATCTTCATATGTGATGTCATCCTCCCTTTGTTTCTCGAAACTGTATGAAGCAATATCGTTCGATACAACTGTATGCGCTGTATACATTTTAATGTTCTTTTCCTCAAGCATTGAACTCAAAGTGAGTGCCACTCTACATTCCCTGCCTCAATAATGATGATGTTCACCCCATCGGTTACTATTTTAACTTTTTCAAGCGATGGAGTTTCGGAAATAAGCACCGCTTCCAATATTTCATCAGCATCAAAGTCTTTAACGCAATCTGTTTCAAAATATGTTACATCTTCAAAAACAATGAATCCCTCAATCATTTCAGGATCTTTAGTTTCGTCATAATCAAATTGCTGCCATTTACATAACTCAGTTTCAATAGATACTCTTTTTGTAGTGGAATCATATTCCACATTATTAATTAAACTCCCATGTAAATTATATCTTTTAAGAAAATCAGATATTCTCATCATTTCTTCCCCCTATTAATCACAATATGCGAAGCTTTTGATCCCTTTGCCACCGGGTTACCATTTATGTCCAAATACATATCATTTTTTCCTGTGGCATTAGGATTATATATATGATAATGATCTTTCCCTTCATAACCACTTGCTCCTGGCGTTGCTGGGTCAAATCTAACTTTTAGACCCGTTACAGGGTCTTTATATTCTCTCATTTTAGTATTTGCTTTCATTCTTGGATCAGTTACATCCTGCCATCCCCTCTTCAATAAATCTTTAGGATTTTCCGGTAAAGATCTAATAACAGAATGTACTGCTTCTCTAGCAAAAAATTGCAAATCAAGCCTCAACAATACTTTACTCCCCATTTTACTCAGTTTAACACCCTCATTTACAACTTTACCACCTGGAATAAAGCTTAGGGAAGCAATCAATTTATCTATTGTACTAGCATTGCCATCCAATAAAGTTTTAATATCATCACCAATGATGAAATCAAATCCTAATTTAGCAATTTCTTTTAAAGATTTCACCACTTCTTCCCATGTAGAATCTTTAGAATGAACCTTGTTTTCCAATGCTTTATACTTATTCTCAACAATCGTTTTTTGATTATAATAAATTTTTTGCTGCATGGCGTGCTCGATAGCATGATAAGTGCTTTTTCCCGCCAAGCCATCCGCTGTCAACCCATGCGCTTTTTGAAAGCTTTTCACTGCCTCTGCTGTTTGTTTACCGTAAATACCATCAACAGCTCCGACGTTATACCCCAATCGTTGAAGCTTAGCCTGCAAATCTTTTACGGCTTGTCCCCGATCTCCTTCCCTAAGCGTCTGACCTGTCCAACGATCATCGCTACCTGATGAGTTTGATCGGGACACTGTTGTTTGTGTTCTCACATACTCTTGTAGAGCTTGGTACGTTTGTTTCCCCGCAATTCCATCGGCCGTGATTCCAACCTTCTTCTGAAATTCCTTCACAGCCTTCTCTGTATTTGCTCCGTAAACTCCATCAATTCCCCCGGGATTAAATCCGGCTTTATAAAGCCAAGATTGCAATGTCTTCACATAATCATTTCGATCACCTCTTTTCAGCGTTTGCCCACTCCATAGATAATTTGTATAATTTGATGGATAATAGATGATTCTGCTAGTCCCATCTACAACGTACATCATTGAGCCCCCATTTCAAAGCTTTATCCATTAATTTCAATAGTAATCAATTTTGATCAAAAAGATTGTCGAATTTTGTATTAAAATAAAAAAATCCCCACTCTAAAGGTGGAGATTCGTAATCATCATTCCATATCATACGGCCGGTATTTCTTGCGCAACGCCTCCAATTCTTTTTTCTTTTCCTCGATGTCGCTTCTTAAAAACAAACTGTCGCCGCGTAGCTTTTTGATCGGATTTAACTTGCCGCCCGCAATCATCTGACTCACTCTTTGACGTGTGACACCAAGAATTTCAACTACTTCAGAAGTCGTGAGGACTTCATTTCGAATGAAGTCCTCTACCTCTCTCCGATTTTTTAAATGATACTCCATCATTCATCCCCTTCGAATTTCAGTTTGTATTTGATGACGACGATCACGATCCAGACGATCCCTAATCCCAATGTGATCCATCTTAAAAACGTCATGTCATCAAAATCAATTTCACTAAGCCAGGAGAGATACAGCATAAGGAAAAACCAGTCTGTTGCATCTGTCTTTTTCAACCATTTCATATGGAATTTGTGTGGAAGAACGGATATAATAGTTGTGAGAGGGTGAGGTTGGGGAGAACCCCACCCCCTCGTCCGCTTACTGTCGCTTGCGGCGGCGGTCGAACCAGTCTAGGATGTCGAGGACATTTTTGATTAGCGCCGCCAAAGCCGCAAGCGTAACAATGATGTCTTTGATTGCCGCCTCTTATCCCTTTCGTTTATTCCAATATCGTCGGTCGCTCTCGACCATTTTTTTATATATTCCCATAGCTTTGGACGATTTTCTCCACCGTGATCGTATGAACTCATCCTGAATTTATGTGTTTGAGTTCCATTTAATCTCGACGTCTAAATCGTGCAAAATCCGATGTGCATACACCAAACCCGTTTTATCTTATACATGTCATTTTGGATCTTCGCCAAAAGTGGTACTTGACTGTTTCTAGAATAGAAGGGAATGAAGCAAAAAGGATTCCGCCAAGTTGATCTGGCAATGGAGGAACTGCATCATGCCAAATAGCCGTGCAAAATTCGTGCAAAATTTTTTCAAATTCTATCGTATTTTTTCGGATTCCAAAAAATAGAAAATGACTGCAAACGCAGTCGTATCAAGGGGTTTAAGAATTTTAATCCGAACTAGTCGGATCGTTGGAACGGCCCCGAGAGGATTCGAACCTCCGACGCACGGTTTAGGAAACCGACGCTCTATCCACTGAGCTACGGGGCCATGATAAGAATGTACACCTAAGCGCTGGGACGGATAGGGGAGAGACTCCATCCCCTCGAGACGTCGAGAATTCCGATTGTTTGATCCGTTCCTGGTTTTTTGAGGAAAAACATCGAAACGAGACCGCTCCTTGCCTTTGGCGCTGTGCAACCGATCAAACGCGCGGCCAGTTTGAGAATATGTTCATTGTTTGGTTGCCAGTGAACTGGGGGCAGGCTCTAGTCATGTTTGTTGATGCATACCGTTTATGGCGTGTTAGACGGGTATATTATAACTGATTTTTTGCTGTTTTAAAAGGTTAAATGGACAAGGAAAAGTTTTGCAAGTGCATAGAATGGCAAAGGATGCTTATGCTACACTAAGGGTAAGGGGATTGGCAAGGGAAGCGGCCCATACACCGTTTTTCGTCGAATCGTCTAGAAAGGCCGACGAGGAATGAAAAAGGCAGCTCATCCCCATTATTTTTTTCAATTAGGGAAGCCTTGTCAGATCTGTCCCCCTTTCTGATGAACTGCCACCGGTTCAAGCAAAAAACAAATTTTTCACCAGCTCTCTAGGAGGTTGGTGATTTACTTGCGCAACCGCTTCTGGAAATCGGTTCTCAAGTAGAAAAAACTTGTTGCATCAGCCTCTATGTTCGCGCGTTCAATCATCGATCAAGTCAAACAGTGGTTTTTCACCAACCTTCTAGAGGCGGCATCAGGCCGCAAAGTGTTGATCTGTCAATATGACTCAAGGGAGGAATGGAACGATGAGATCCCACGCCCTATTTCTCGCTCACGGTTCGCCGATGTTGGCAATCGAAGACAATGCGTATACGGCGTTTTTGAAAAAGCTTGGGGAAGGAATTCGCCCGCAGGCGGTCGTCATCTTTACCGCCCATTGGATGACGCGCCAACCGACGGTTTCGGTGGTTGAGGGGACGTATGACATGATTTATGATTTTTCCGGATTTCCGCGCGAGCTGTATGAAGTGGTGTATCCGGCGCGCGGGTCGGTCGAGTGGGCGGAGCGCGTGCGGGAGCGCCTAGGCGGTGTGGCGGAAGTGGCCGTCGATCGGACCCGGGGGTTGGATCACGGTTCGTGGGTGCTGCTCTACCGCTTATTTCCGAAAGCGGATATTCCGGTTGTGCAGGCGTCGGTCGTGCCGTGGTGGACGCCGAAGCAATTGTTCCAGCTTGGTGAGGCGCTGCGTCCATTGCGTGACGAAGGATTGATGGTCATCGGCAGCGGCGGGACGGTGCACAATTTGATGGCGCTCCGTTGGGAAGGGCATGCGGAGGCGGACGAATGGGCCGTCGCATTTGATGATTGGCTTCTCAGCCGATCCGCCGCCCATAGTGAAGAGGTGTTCGAGTATGAGAACAAGGCGCCGTACGCCAAGCAGGCCGTGCCGACGCCCGAGCATCTCGCGCCGTACTGGATCGCCTACGGGGCCGGCGATCGCGGCGGGGCGCCGCGCGTGTTGTTCCGAGAATATCAATATGGAAGCTTAAGCCTCATGGCTGTGTCTTTTTAAAAGGCCCGCTTCCAACGCCACCGCGTGGGGGCGGGCTGTTTCTTTGAGACAAAGCAGCGTTCTCATTTGCCACAGCACTTTTTATACTTTTTCCCGCTGCCGCACGGACATGGGTCGTTACGGCCGATTTTTCGCTCTTTTCGGCGGTATGGGATGTTGGTCGGCCGCGGAGGTGTTTGCAGCACGGCTTGAAAATGGCGATACCGCTGCTCGGCAATGGCTCTCCACGTTTCCAGCTTCGGGTGATCGATCTCTAGAATCGTATAATAGGCGTACGCGTTCTGTTCGACATCAATCATCCAAGAACGCCCTCGTTTTTCCGCTCTTTTTACATACTGCTCTACTTCTGGGAGCGCCTCTTTATCCAGCTGATGGCAAAGCGCCTCAAAGCAAAATGCTTGGAGGTCATCATCGCGCTGCTTGGAAAAGACTTCTCGCAATACACGCACGGCCTGTTTAGATTTGATGTTGGCGAGCACATGAATAGCGGACAGCGCCGTGTCTTCCTGAAACGCATATGGGCGCACCGCTTCGATCGTTTCTTCACGTTGGAACATCGATAAGGTGGAAACGGCTTGATCAACAAGCACATCACCGTCTTGTTGTTCCAACAGTCGGGCGAGGCGGGGAATATATTCAGCGGCGCCGACGAGCGAGACCGCATACACCGCCAAAATGCCGTCATACGAAAACCAAGGCTGTTGCTCGTTTTTCATCCATGTCAGACCGATATCTTCCTTCGTCATCCATCCGCGTTCAACGAGAATGCGCACGGCTTGCTTGGCTACTAAAAACCAATCGTGATTGTGAAACTCTTCCTCGTGCAAATGCGAAAGCACTGAAAAATAGTGTTCCCATACGTCATCTTCCGTTCCTTCTAAAGCAAGGCGGACAGCTCGCTGCCAAGACCGCGGGAAGTGAGGGAGCAGCTGTTCTCCGTATTTTTCGAGCTGGGCGGCTGGAAACGGGAAAAACCAACGGATGTACTTCGCTGCATCTTTCATGCTCAACAACTGCTCAAGCGCTCGGTCGGTCAACGGCTGTTTGGAGATGCCGTGCAAAATCATCCTCCGTGTTTCTTCGTTGTCCGCCGTTACAGCCTCATCCACCAAACGCTCCACAAGCGCGGCTGGAATATCCGGATACTCTTCGATTGCGTCAAACGCAAACTGGCGGAGGACAGGATGGTCGCTAAACAAATGCGGCTCGATTGTTTGAATAAAGGACATGATCACACCTTCTTTTTTTCTGAAATTTCCCCCCGTCGCTGACAGAATATCGACATTCAACCTCCTCGCGACGGGTTTGCGGGTTCTTCCTTCATACATGGAACACAAGCAGCGGCCGATGCGATGGAAATGGGCAGCCAAAGGAGCTCTTGGTCATTTCAAACATCACAGCATCTCCTCCTCTATCATAGACAAAATCCGCTTGATTTGAAACCGTTTTTCCTTCTCGCAAACTCGCTTGTTTGATATGCTAGAAATGGAAGGAGGTGAAGAGGGTGGAAGAAAAAACGTAACTATTCAGCCACATCATAAAGTGAGCTGAATATTTTCTTCTTTCCTTGTCTATGATGTGAATATTGATAGACAAGGAGGTGAATCGCATGTTGACGGTACAACAAGCTGTATTTACAGTTGAGGGCTTAATCGGCAAAGTTCAACAACAAAAGCAGCTCATTACTCACCAGCAACAAGTCATTGAGCAACTGTTGAAAGAAAACAAACAGCTACGCAAAGAAAATGAACAACTGAAGTACCGTGTTCAAGAGCTGGAAGCACGCACGAAAAAAAACAGCTCCAATAGCCATTTGCCCCCATCTTCTGACCGTTTTGAGAAAAAGCGTTCCTCCCGCGAGCCGTCTGGCAAAAAGCCTGGTGGGCAAGAGGGACATGAGGGGAAGACGCTCCGTCAAGTGGAACATCCACATCATCGCATCGTCCACCGTGTGCATACGTGTCAAGGATGTGGAGCTTCTTTGCGTGAAGTCAAACCGTTCAAAGTCGATATCCGTCAAGTGTTTGATGTCCCTCCTGTGGCGATCGAGGTGACACAACATGAACGTGAAGTGAAATCGTGTCCACATTGTCGATGCGTGCAACAAGCCGAATTCCCATCCCATGTCACGAATCATGTGCAATACGGTCCACGGCTCACGGCACTCGTTGTTTATTTACATCATATCCAATTGATCCCGTACAAGCGTTTAAGTGATACAATCGAAGCGTTATATCAACACTCGATTAGTACAGGAACCCTTGCCAATATGGTGAAACGAGGACGCGAAGCGCTGGAATCAAATATGGACATCATCGAAGACGCCTTACTTGAATCCAACATCCTGCATGTCGATGAAACGAGTTTGCGCATCAATGGGAAACTCGCATGGGTGCATGTCGCGTGTACATCGAGATATACATACTTGGCTCCTCACGCTTCTCGTGGAAAAAAAGCGACCGATGAGATCGGGATTCTTCCCCGATATGAAGGGACGATGATGCACGATGCGTTCGGTACGTATCCGAAATACACACATGCCACCCATGCCCTTTGTCATGCCCACCATTTGCGTGAGTTAAAAGGATTCATCGAACAGGGGCATACGTGGGCGATGCGCATGACCACGTTTCTGTTAGCCGCCAAGCAAGCCGTCGAAGCCCATCACGGTGCACTTTCCGAAGAAGAAGCGAGACGGTGGGAACGAGTGTATGATCGCATCCTAGAAAGAGCACAACACCGATTAGAAACGATGACGCCTCTTCCGAAAAAAGCACTCGCTTTTGTTCGACGCCTTCAAAAACGAAAGGAAGAAGCGCTGCGTTTCTTACGTGAAGTACATGTTCCCTTTGACAACAACCAAGCCGAACGCGATCTTCGCATGGTCAAAGTCAAAGAGAACATTTCGGGTACGTTTCGCGAAGAAACATTCGCGCAGTCGTTTTGCATCGCAAGAAGCATCGTTTCCACACTGACGAAACACGAAAAAAACGTGTGGGATTCGTTATGTCTTCTGTTGGCAGGCGAAACGATCGATCGAGTTCTTTCCGCTACCTAGGGCATTTTCTATGACCGAAATGCCCTATTTGTGCTGGGCTTTTTTATACACTAGCACTGGGGTGAATAGTTACGAAAAAACGATATTGGCGCAAATTTTGCAAGTGCTGGATTTGTACGCGGCGGATATGCGCAAGCAGTTCGAAGCGCTCCATGAGAAATTCGACTCGCTCCAACGCCAAGTCCAAGCGTTGAATGAAAAAACGGATGAAATGGACAAGCGCATCGAGGAGATGGATGGACGGTTTGAGCGGCAGATTGCCCAGTTGGAGCGCACCGTGAACGAACGGTTCGAACGGCTCGAAGCGAAACTCGGCCACATCCGCGTCGAACCAGTTGAAACACAAGAAACGGTCGACTTCCACTCCGTCAAAATCGCCCAGCATGATCGAAAAATCCGCCATTTGCTTCACGCTCGATAAATCCTCCACTGCCATCATGCCCCCGCCTTTCCATCAAGGCGGGGGCGTTCGCATCAAGAAAGCTCTCGGGCAAGGTCGGCCGCCAAGGCGGCGTTGTTTTTCACTAAGGCGATGTTTGCTTTTAAGCTTTTGCCTCCGGTTAACGTTTTCACATGGTCAAGCAAAAACGGGGTGACCGCTTTGCCGGTGATGTGCTGCTTTTCTGCTTCCTTGAGCGCTTGTTCGATGATGGCGGTGATATACGACTCCTCGAGCTCCTCTTCTTTTGGGACGGGATTGGCGATCACAACACCGCCGTTTAACCCAAGCTTCCATTTCGTTTCGATGAACTGGGCGATTTCTTCTGCGCTGTCGAGGCGATAGTCGACGCGAAACGGGCTCGTCCGCGAATAGAACGCCGGCAGGACGTCCGTCTGATAGCCGATGACCGGAACGCCGTGCGTCTCGAGGTATTCAAGCGTCAACCCTAAATCCAAAATTGATTTTGCCCCGGCGCAGACGACCGCGACGTTGGTGCGCGAGAGTTCCTGCAAGTCAGCCGAGATGTCCATCGTCTGTTCGGCGCCGCGGTGCACGCCGCCGATGCCGCCGGTCGCAAATACGCGGATGCCCGCCATCTGGGCGCAAATCATCGTCCCCGCCACGGTCGTCGCCCCGTGTTTCTTCATGGCGACGACATACGGCAAGTCGCGGCGGCTCACTTTTTCTACATCGCGGCTTGTCCCGAGCTGTTCAAGTTCGTCTTCGGTCAACCCGATTTTGATGTTTCCGTTTAAAATGGCGATCGTCGCCGGCACGGCGCCGCGGTCGCGGATGATCTGTTCAACCGCTTTCGCCGTTTGCACGTTTTCCGGATACGGCATGCCATGCGAGATGATCGTTGATTCTAAGGCGACAATCGGCTTTTGTTCTGCTTTAGCTTGGGCGACTTCTTCGGAAAAGACGAGAAAATCATTCATCACTTCGTTCCCCCTTCGCGAAAATACCGCGCATAGGCGGCTTGCAACAGGTGTTCATTCAAAGCGGGATGCACCGTTTCGGCCGTTTGCAGCGTAAGCGCCGCGCTGCTCATCCCAAAGCGGCAGGCGTCTTCCACCGTATGTCCGCCTAAGACGCCGTACAAAAATCCAGCCGCAAAGGCGTCGCCCGCTCCGGTGGCGTCGGTGACCTCAACCTTCGGCGCCGCAATCGCTTCTGTTTCCCCTTGCTTGGTGGCGTACGCGACGCCGTTTGCGCCGCGCGTGACGACAACGTTCTGGGCGCCGGCGTGAAGGATCGCTTTCATGATGTCGTCCGTATGCCCATCTTTTCCCACAAATGCCTTCGCCTCCGCTTCATTCGTGACAAACCACGTCACACCAGACAAATCGCTGGGCAATCGCTTCACTTTTGGAACCGACACCGTCACAACACAAAGCGGGATGTCCTCTTGGCGGCATTGTGCAATCACCGAACGAATGACAGCCTTCGGGAAATTCGTGTCAAGCACGACCGCAGAAATCGGACCGAGCCGAGTCCATTGCTGCTTTAGCCATTCTTCCCCTACTGTATCATAAATGGCCATATCCGCCAAGGCGAGAACCATCTCGCCGCGTTCATCGAGCACCGCTGTATACGTCCCGGTGTTCGCTTTTGGCGTTCGCACGATGAAGCTCGTATTGACATATCGGCTCGTCACGTCAACGAGCCACTGTCCATCGCGATCATCGCCAACGGTGCTGACGAGCGAAACAGGTTGAGCAAGCCGTCCTAAGTTTTCGGCGATGTTTCTCGCCACCCCACCCGCGGTTTGCGTCGTGGTGACGGGATGGGACGTGCCGAGCTGAAACGGCGCAAGCAGCCGCGCCTTTCGGTCGACGTTCGCCCCGCCAATGCAGACGATCGAGGCCGCTTGCCGCATGCCTTTTCCCTCCTCTCCCAATGAACACCGCTGTCCTCCTTCCGCTCTCCCAAAACAAGGAAAACGATTTCAAACAAGCAGGCAGCTGCTCTTGTCGAAGCCTCACTGCCCATTGTACCATATGCCGTCCTGCATAAAGAAAGCATCTCGCCAACATGACGGGATGCCGATGTTCGAACGTTTAGTTTTTGTACGCGCAATACGGACGCAACTTGACACCGATCAAGCTGCCAAGGAAAGCAAACACAAACCAAATCCAACCATGGACGCTGAAGGAAGCGATGCCGCTGAAATACGCGCCGATGTTGCAGCCGAACGCCAGCCGGGCGCCGTATCCCATCATCAGGCCGCCGATCAGCGCACCGATCGTCATGCGCGTCGGACGCTTCCACTGAATGGGTTTTGTATAGCGGCCCGCGAGCGCCGCCGCCAATAAGGCGCCGACCATCAAGCTGATGTCCATCACAGTCGTTGTATCGTAGTAGAGTGGATTCGCGAGCGCCTGCCGTTTCGCTTCATCTTGCCAGTACGCCCAAGCAGTCGGATCGACGCCAAACAGCTGCACGAACTTCGCTCCCCAAAGGGCGAAGGCGGACGTAATGCCCCAAGGCTTGCCGCTAATCATCAGCACAAGCGCGTTCGTTACAGCCAAGAGCAACGCCCCGACCAGAAGCGGCCACGGCCCTTTGTAAATCGCTTTCCAGCCATGATGGTTCTCAAGCGATGCAGCAACGCGTTGGCCGTGGCGTCGTTTTTCCATCACCGTCACCGCATAGTAGACGACCGCAAGCAAAACCAACTGAAGCAAAAACCCTCCCAAGGGGCCGAACTCGCCAATGAACGAGAACGGCTTCCATTGCGGCATCTTCGCCCACACGTCAAAGTGGGTCGTCGCAATGACGGAGCCAGCGATGAACCCGATGAGCGTCACGATGCCGTTCGCATCGCCCCCCGCCGATATGGTACAACGTCCCCGACGCGCAGCCGTCGCCAAGCTGCATGCCGATGCCAAACAGAAAAGCGCCGACGATGACCGATACTCCCACGCCAAATACATACCCTGACACCGGGTGCCCGAGCACTGAGCCTTTCACGAGCAGCGGCAAAAACAACGCGCTGGCTGCCGCCATCATGATCATCTGTGCCCGAATGCCTTCCCTTGGCGGTATAGAATAAACTTTCGCCAGGCGGATGTAAAGCCAAAATGCGCCTGGTACAATACAAATCCACCAAACGCTCCCAGCACATACAAAAGCGCCTGTTGCCAGGAAACACGGCTATATAAGAACAACGTGCCACCGATCAATATGAGGATGGAGACCGCAATAATCCACGCAGTCGGATGTTTCGGGGCGTTCGCTGCTTGTTTCGCGCGAACGTCTCGTTGTTGTGCGGTCACTTCCACGATGCGTTCCCCCTTTTGTTTTGGTTGATGAACGTATTCTATAATATATAAAAACCAATTGATTTGCTACGATTTAAGCTAAAAAGTTTCAATGTTGCGGCCGGTCGGGTATAATAGCAGACGAACATTTTCTTCGGAAGGAGATGACCATGTGGAACGAGTTTAAAAAATTCGCCGTCCGCGGCAATGTCATCGATTTAGCCGTTGGGGTGATCATCGGCGGGGCGTTTGGCAAAATCG
This sequence comes from Geobacillus sp. FSL K6-0789, assembly GCF_038593135.1. Classification (NCBI taxonomy): domain Bacteria; kingdom Bacillati; phylum Bacillota; class Bacilli; order Caryophanales; family Anoxybacillaceae; genus Geobacillus; species Geobacillus sp. FSL K6-0789. The sequence goes on along the minus strand of NZ_CP151966.1, from coordinate 1,255,704 downwards.
TTTCCTCGCTCGTCAATGACATCATCATGCCGCTTGTCGGGCTGATTCTAGGCGGCATCAATTTCAGCGATTTGTCTTGGAAAGTCGGCAAAGCGGAAGTGAAATATGGGGCGTTTATCCAAACAGTCGTCGATTTTTTGATCATCGCGTTTTCGATTTTCCTGTTTGTGAAATTGATCAACACGCTGTATGAACGGGTGAAAAAGCAGGAAGAGGTGAAGGAAACCGCACCGACGCTGACGAAAGAGGAGGAGCTATTGACAGAAATTCGCGATTTGTTAAAGCAGCAGCGGGAAACGACGTGAAAGCCTGTCTGGAAGATGGACAGGCTTTCATGGCGCTGAAACTTCTCAATCGGGTTGATGGAATGGCGGCGAACCCGAAAATCGCAGCCAACAGCGGTTCAGGGATTTGCAACAGAAGGGTGAATGGGTAGAACAGGTAACCCAACCAGTCAAACACCGGCGTATATTCAGCGAGCAACAGCCCGATCAGTCCGACTGACATAATGGACGGCAAAATGCCCATCATCATGATGAAGCCATCGCGCAAGTTCTCCCATGTTATGAGTAATGTTAAAAATGGTAAAAAATATTAAAGAAATATAATACCTGAATCCGTGACAGCAGCTCATCAAAAGCACCGGAAAACGTAATCATATCAAGGGTTTAGCCCAGTTTCGGATGTTCACTTATTGAGTGAAAAGCAAAAAGTGTGATATTTGTTGATTTATCAAGCTTTCTCAGCAGTTTGAACGCGTTTTTATCACGGATTCAGGTAATAAAAAACATTACTCTTTACTAAGATACGGATATCTTAGATGGCTGTAACACCACAGCCTCTACTCCATAGCTTTTGTTAAAAGCATTTGGAGATACTTTTTTAATTATTTGATAAGCTCCATTCACGTCTGCATTTATTAAAATCCCTTTATTGGATTTAAATAAACCTCTTTTAATTCTTCTGTTTTTATTATAATTTTCTTTGGTTGGAGCTTCTCCGTCTAAAAATGATGTTCCGCTTGTATAAGACTCTTCAGTTACTATTAACTTAATCCCAACTTCTTCACATGTCACGGATACAGTGGAAAAGCCGGTAGCGATGATCGCCGCTTCTTTCACGGTATATTTGCCTTCTTTGAACACTTTATTAGTGATCAATAACCCAATGGAGTAGCTGCCGACAAAGGAAGCGACGGCGTCGATCAAACGGCGGGCATCGACGGCTTTTGTCATTAAGAAAAAGGCGGTGCCTGGCAAGTGGAACAACCGATATAAAAATAAAATCAATTCTTGAACGATGCGATACAAGACGGGATTGTACAAAATGTCTTGAAAAATGCGCATATACTCCCGCTCGGTTCCGCCGCGGTCAAGGCCGTATGTTTTCATAAACCGGCGGATTTGTGCCAAGATGCTTGTCAGCCGCCGCCTTAGAGTCAAACCGGATGAGCTCCGCCTGCACACAGCGCATGACACAAACGGAGAACGCTGCGGCAGGGAGATGAGCGGCCATGCAAGCACGGAGCGAAACCGCCTCCTCCACTGTTTCTCCTTCACCTCCCATCGACAAAAACCCCCTTCGCCTCGGAATGAGGCGAAAGGGGTCATGAGCCGTTCTTATCATCCAAAGCGAAACCGCTTTGCGGGTGTTAGCACCTTGCCTGCGGCAGGTTGCTGTGGGGTCATCAAGCCCGTTCTCTCGCCCACTCTTGATAAGACGTATGCAATTTATCTTCTATCTTATCGTACATCATCAAAGGCAACAATCGTCATTGTTCGACTTCCGGTTGCTCGGACGTGACGCCGACATCTTTCCACGTCAGTTTCGAGCTCGGGTCAACCGTAAAGTTGGCGACGCGGTTGTTGACGGCATAAATGGACAAACCATACAACGTCGGGATGACCGGAACTTCTTCGTTCATCAGCTGTTGCCATTCACTGTAAATTTTCCGGCGATACTCCTTGTCAAACGCCTGCTCGGAATGGCCTTTTTCCAGCAGCTCATCATTTTTCTCGTTCACCCAACGCGAGTAGTTGAACATGGCGTTGCGGCCGTACAATCCGTACGGGTCGACGTCCGTTCCAGTTGACCAAGCGGCGGCGTAGACATCCACTTTCGGATCGTCTTTTTCGACCATATCGTAGAAGGAGTTGAACTCCGCCAAGCGTCCGTCTACAAGCTGAACATCGAGACCCACATCTTTCCAGCATTGCATATAAAATTTGGCCAGCGGTTCAGCGATGTCCCCACCGCTCATCGCCAAGAAGTTGATCTTGAATTTTTTGCCGTTTGGATCTTCGCGGAGGCCATCGCCATCCACATCTTTATATCCCGCTTCATCCAGCAATTGTTTCGCTTTTTCCGGATTGTACGTATACCCTTTGATGGAACTGTCATGATAGCCCGGGAACGACGGCGGAATGAGCGTGTTCGCCGGGAAGCGCAAACCATGATACAGGCGGTCGGCCACCTCTTGGTTGTTGATGGCGTACGCCATGGCTTGGCGCAGTTTTTTGTTTTGGAATTTCGGATTGTCCATTACGTTTTCCTGCTTTTTCGCATCCCAATGGCCGAGTTTAAAGCCGATATAGCTGTACGACAAACCCACTCTACCGATAAACTGAATGTTTTTCGTCCCTTTCGCGTTCAAATATTGGTCAGTCGGGAACCCAGCGACGTCAATTTCGCCTTTTTTCAGCGCTTGCAGGACGACTTGCGGGCTGACGACTTTCAAAATGACGCCTTCCAAGTTCGGTTTGCCAGCCCAGTAGTCATCATTGCGAACAAACTCTACCGACTCGCCCGGAACGATTTTCTTCACTTTAAACGGACCGAACCCGATCGGTTTTTTCCGGATTTTATCCGATTTCGCCAAGTCTTTGATCGGAATGTCTTTCAAGTAATGCTTCGGCAGCGGATACGCCCAAATGCCAGTCAACACCGACGGATTGGCCTGTTTCCATGTGATCGTCAACGTCTTTTTGTCGATGACTTTAATGCCGGAAATTTTATCCGCTTTGCCGCTGTGATATTCTTCCATCCCGACGATCCCTTGGATGAGCGCATCGCCATAGCGGACGCCGGTGTAATCTTTATGGCCGATGACCAAATACGCATACTCCAAGTCTTCAGCGGTCACCGGCTGGCCGTCATGCCAATTCACATTGTCTTTAATATGGATTGTCATCGTCTTTTTATCATCCGACAACTCATACGTGGCAGCCCCATCATTTGTAATTTCATAGTCACCGTTCGTCCGGAAAAGCGACTCGTCAAAAAATTGCAAAATCTCTGCGTCGGGCGCTCCGGTGTAGAATGCAGAGCTGAGCATCCCTTCAAACGGCGTATCGGACACAAGGCCGTATTTCAACACGCCGCCATCGATGATTTTCCCGTCGTTTTTCACCGTCATCGGGAATTTGCTGATGTCTTCCTTCTGAGCCGCCGGTTTTTCGTTATTGTTGCCCTTTCCGCTCGTTGTGTCGGATTTGCCCGTGCACCCGGCGAGCACGAGCAAGAGCGCGGCGAGAGCCGCCAGCCATTTTCTCTTCACATTTTCTTCCCCCTTATCCTAGTCGTTGTCTTGCATCAGCCGCACGTTTCAGCGCTTGGCCGATGAAATTTATGCACAGCATCATCACTAAAATAAGCAATGACGCAGGCAACCAAACCCACCATTTGTTTTGCAAAACATCCGGGTTGGTCGCATAGCTGACCAACGTCCCTAAGCTCGGCGTGCTCTCCGGCAGCCCGAAGCCAAGATACGTGAGCCCGGACTCGATGCCGATGTTGCCCGCCAAATTTAACGTCAAATTGACGATAATGATCGAGCTGAGGTTGGGCAAAATTTGAAAAATAATGATTTTCCAATCTGGCGTGCCGAGCGTTTTTGACGCGCTGACATAATCCAGCTCGCGCTCGGTCAGCGTTTTGGCGCGGATCAGCCGGGCTTTGCCCGTCCACAAAAACGCGCTCATGATCAAAATGAACGTCAATACATTATATTTAGGCACAATGGCGACAAAAACAATAACGAGCATCAAAAACGGCAGAACGAGAATAAAATCGATGATGCGCATAATGACATTGTCAATCCAGCCGCCGAAATAGCCGGCCACCAATCCGACAATGAGGCCGATCGCCCCAGTGATGAGCGTAATGGCCAGCCCGATCGTAAACGAATTGCGGGCGCCGATGATGAGCTGGCCAAACACGTCGCGCCCTCCGTAGTCTGTGCCAAGCCAGTGTTCCGCTGACGGCGGAGAATAGATGGAAAGAAAATCCACTTTCACGATTTCCTCTTGATCCAAAAAGAGCGACACGCCATAGACGATCGACAAAAGGATTCCTAAAATGATGAGCGAACCAAGCGCGAGCCGATCCCGAACCACCTCCCGCCACATGATCGAAAAGGCGGAAGGGCTTTTCTCGATGTTCGCTCCGGCCGGCGTTGGGCCGCTGATTTCCGCTTTCATGTCAGCTGTCTTCCTCCTTCCCTACTCAATCTGGATGCGCGGGTCGACCGCACTCAAAATGATGTCCGACAACAGCGTGCCCACCAGCGTCGCCAGGCCGGAAATCATGACGAGCGCCGTCACGACGCTGTAATCCCGCTGCATAATCGACTGCGAAAACAGCTGGCCAAGCCCCGGATAGCTGTAGATCGACTCCAAAAACACGGAACCGCCGACAAGCCCGGTGATCTCATACCCTAAAAACGCCGCGATCGGCAAAAACGAATTGCGCAAAATATGGCGCCAATAGATGTGCCGCTCCGGCACGCCTTTCGCCCGCGCCGTTTTCACGAAATCTTTCACTTTCGTATCGACGATTTCGCTGCGCAAATATTGAAGCGTAACGACCGTGTTGATGAGCGCTCCCGACAACGCCGGAAGCATGAGATGGTTCAATTTGCTTAAATAGTAAGCGAGCGTCCCTTCCTCGACCTGAACGTCCACGCTGCCGCCGGTTGGAAACCAGCCAAGGTGAAAACCGAAAATAAACAGCATGATCAAAGCAAAAATGAACATCGGCGTGGCAAACCCGAGATAGCTGTAGCCGACGATCAGCTTATCAGCCCATGTATCTGTCCATCGCCCCGACACGATGCCAAGCGGAATGGCAATCAGGTACGTCAAAATTAAAATCGCCGCCGACAGCAACACCGTATTCCCGATCCGTCCGGCCAGCAGATCAGTGACCGGCTGCTGGTGGATATAGGAAAGGCCGAGATCCCCTTGCAGCATGTTTTTCACCCAACGGATGTATTGAATATGTACCGGATCATTCAAGCCAAGTTTTTCCCGCATTTCCTCAAGCGTCTGCGGATCCATTTTCGGGTTGGCCGCCAGCTGCCCCGTCAGCGCATCGCCCGGCATCGCCTTCGCCAGCAAGAAAATGAGGACGCTCAGCAAAAACAATTGCGGAATCATAATGAGGATTCGCCGTAAAATAAATTTCAGCATCTTCCCGTCTCCCCCTCTTTACGGAATGGCCACCGAGTGCGTCGGCGAAATCGGCTTGAGCGGGTGAGCCCGGCCGTTTTCATCAAAATAGCGGGAATACGACTGCTCATATTCTTTTTCCACTTCGCGGCGAAGCGCCTCCTGCCGGCCGCGTTCGCGCGGATCGGCGTTCGGAATGGCGGAGAGCAGACGTTTCGTATAAATATGTTGAGGATTCGTAAAAATCTCCTCGCTCGTCCCTTCCTCCACGAGCCGGCCGCGGTACATAATGCCGATGCGGTCGCACATATGCCGAATGATCCCTAAATCATGGCTGATGAACAAATACGTCAGCCCGTACTCCTGCTGGATTTCTCTCATGAAATTCAACACTTGCGCCTGCACCGACACATCAAGCGCCGACACCGGCTCATCGGCGATGATGAGCTTCGGATTGAGCGTGAGCGCCCGCGCAATGCCGATGCGTTGGCGCTGTCCGCCGGAAAATTCATGCGGATATTTGTAAATCGACTCCGCGCTCAAGCCGACCCGCTCTAAAACGTATTGCACCTTCTGCCGCTCCTCTTGCGGGGACAGGCGTTCAAAATTGCGGAGCGGCTCGGCGACAATGTCGAGCACACGTTTGCGCGGATTGAGCGAAGAATACGGATCTTGGAAAATCATCTGGATGTCTTTCCGATACGGATGAAACTCGCGGCGGCGAAGCTTTGTCAAATCCGTCCCTTCAAACAGCACTTCCCCGGCCGTGGCGCGGATCAAACCGATAATCGTGCGCCCTGTCGTCGTCTTGCCGCAGCCGGACTCGCCGACGAGCCCGTACGTTTCCCCTTTGTTCAGCGTGAAACTGACATCGTCCACCGCGCGGACATGGTCGACCACCCGGCGAAAAAAACCGCCGCGCACCGGATAGTATACTTTCAAATGGTTGACGTTAAGAAGCGCCATAGCCGATTCCACCTACCGTTTGATCATCGGGAAAATAAAAATGTTGGTAACATGTGCAACGCACCCAGTGCCCCGGCTCCACTTCCCGCAACTTCGGATCCGATTCGTGCTTATCCGCCCCAATCCAGCTGATGCGCGGCTGGAAGCGGCAGCCGCGCCGCGGCAGTTTATGCAGCGGCGGAACGATCCCTTGGATGACGTGGAGTCGTTCCTTTTTCGTCTGCGCAGACGGGATCGACTGCAACAATGAGCGAGTGTATGGATGAAGCGGACGGTGAAAAATGGTATCGACGTCCGCTAACTCAACGATTTCCCCAGCATACATGACCGCCACACGGTCCGCCATTTCCGCCACCACCCCCAAATCATGCGTGATTAAAATAATGCTCGTTTTCATTTGCTGCTGCAACTCTTTGAGCAGCCCTATGATCTGCGCCTGAATCGTCACATCAAGCGCCGTTGTCGGTTCATCGGCGATGAGCAGGGCGGGCTCGCAGGCGATGGCGATCGCGATGACGACCCGCTGCCGCATCCCCCCGGACAACTCGTGCGGATAACGGTGGTACACCTTTTCCGGCTCCGGAATGCCGACTTTGCGAAGCAAAACGATCGTTCGCTTCTTTTTTTCGGCTGCTGACAGCCGCAGATGGTAATCCATGCTTTCTTCGATCTGCCGGCCGACCGTCATGAGTGGATTGAGCGCCGTTAACGGATCCTGAAAGATCATCCCGATTTCTTTGCCGCGGATGCGATTGAGTTCGGCAACGGAGAGCGACAGCAAATTTGTCCCTTTAAAGTGCAGGCGCCCCTCAATTTTTGTCTTTTCGGGCGGGTGGAGACCCATGATCGACAAAGCGAGTGCGCTTTTGCCGCAACCCGACTCCCCGACGAGAGCGACGACTTCGTTCTCTCCGATCGCCAGCGAAACGTCGTCGACCGCCGCATAATAGTCATCACCGATGCGGAAAGAGACTCGCAGCTCCTCAATTTCCAATAACGTTTGCTTTGCCAATGTGTCCTTCTCCCTTTTGTTAGTATTACTAGTTAGATAATATTCTATCATTTTTTTTTGTAAATTCAATTAGTATTCTATCATTTTTTTCGTAAATTCAATATTTATAGAAAGGTTCATCACCAAAAGTTGTACTTGCACCTGTCATGAAAGTATGTTAGCTGTTTCTAGCCGAACCCGCCATGCAAAACGCTGGATATTTCTGTATCCGTATCCCCGACGTTTCATCAGCTTGATCTTGTTATTTGTTCCCTCCATTTTCCCATTTGAATAAGGGGATAAAATGCACGATATGATTTCGTCTGTTCGTTTCAACCACTATTTTTTGGACAATAAATAAGCAGATGCTCCACGAAAGGAACATCTGCCTAAGCAATGAACAAAAAAGTGGAAAAGGACACAGCTTGACCGCGGCCGCCCATTTACGATCGATTATTGCTTTGTTCCCTATAGTTATTTAAACGCCATCGCCGCCCGCACCGCTTTTTTCCAGCCATCGTAGAGCATCGTTCGCTTGTCGTCATCCATCTTCGGCTCAAACCGGCGCTCGAGTTGCCATTGGGCGGCGATGTCATCTCGGCTGTTCCAGTAGCCGACCGCCAGCCCGGCCAAATACGCCGCACCCAAGGCCGTCGTTTCATTCACAACCGGACGTTCGACCGGAACGGCAAGCAAATCGCTCTGGAATTGCATAAGGAAATTGTTTTTCACCGCCCCGCCGTCAACGCGCAACGTGGTCAGCGAGATGCCGGAATCGGCTTCCATGACGGCGAGCACATCTTTTGTCTGGTAAGCAAGCGATTCCAAGGTGGCCCGGATGAAATGCTCTTTCGTTGTGCCGCGCGTGAGGCCAAACACCGCCCCGCGCACCTCGCTGTCCCAATACGGCGTGCCAAGCCCGATGAACGCCGGTACGACATACACCCCGTCGGTCGACTCGACTTTTTCGGCATACGCTTCGCTGTCCGCCGCCGTTTTGATCATCCGCAAGCCGTCGCGCAGCCATTGAATGGCCGAACCGGCGACGAAGATGCTGCCTTCAAGGGCGTATTCGACCTTGCCGTCTATTCCCCAAGCGATCGTCGTGAGCAGCCCGTGTTTTGACGCGACCGCCTTTTCCCCGGTGTTCATGAGCATAAAGCAGCCGGTGCCGTACGTATTTTTCGCCATCCCTTCCGTAAAGCACGCCTGCCCGAACAAGGCCGCCTGCTGGTCGCCTGCGGCTCCCGCGATCGGCACCTCGACGCCAAAGAAGTGATAAGGGGCGGTTTTCGCGTACACTTCCGACGACGGCCGAACCTCAGGAAGCATCGCCTTCGGTACGCCTAGGATATCAAGCAGCTCGTCATCCCACTCGAGCGTATGAATGTTAAACATTAATGTGCGCGACGCGTTCGAGTAATCGGTTACATGGACGCGGCCGCCAGACAGCTTCCAAATGAGCCACGTATCGATCGTGCCGAAAAGCAATTCGCCGCGCTCCGCCCGTTCGCGCGCTCCGTCGACATGATCCAAAATCCATTTCACTTTTGTCCCGGAAAAATAGGCGTCAATAAGCAAGCCGGTTTTTTTGCGGAATAGCGGGTCATACCCTTTCGCTTTCAGTTCATCGCAAATGCCGGCCGTCTGCCGCGACTGCCAGACGATGGCGTTGTAAATCGGGTTGCCGGTGTCTTTCTCCCACACCACCGTCGTCTCCCGCTGGTTCGTAATCCCGATCCCTGCCACTTGTTCCGGCTTCACTTGCGCTTCGGACAAGACGCTGGCAATGACCGCAAGCACCGATCCCCAAATTTCATTGGCGTTGTGCTCAACCCAGCCGGGCTGCGGAAAATATTGCGTAAACTCTTTTTGCGCCATATGGACGATTTCGCCCTTTTGATTGAACAAAATCGCGCGCGAGCTCGTTGTGCCTTGGTCGATGGCTAACATGTATTGATTCATAACCTTCTTCCCCCTTCTCCTTGATGAGCTTGCAATCCCCATATGCCAGCTACAGAGAACGGCGGCTTGTGGCGCTCACTGTCTTTCCGTTTGTCATCTTCGCCGCCGCCAAAACGGCTGCCGTTGCCGCCAGCACTCCCCATAATGCGCCTGACGGTTTTCCCAAGAAAACAGCTTTATACACCAAACTGCCTAGCGCGCCGCCAAGCAGCGGTCCGACGATCGGCACCCATGCGTACGACCAGTTTGATGATCCTTTCCCTGGGATGGGCAGCAAAAAGTGGGCCAACCGAGGCCCAAAGTCGCGGGCCGGATTAATGGCGTATCCCGTAGTGCCGCCGAGCGACAGGCCGATCGCCACGATCAAAAAACCAACGACAAACGGATTAAGCCCATCGGCGAACTGGTTGGCGCCAATGGCCAAGATGGCCAACACCAACACAAACGTGCCGATGATCTCGCTAAGCAAGTTGGCAGCCGCATTCGGCACGGCCGGACCTGTCGCAAACACGCCAAGCTTGACGCCCGGGTCGTCCGTTTCTTTCCAATGCGGCCAATAGTGGAGGTAGACAATGACCGCTCCCATGACGGCTCCAAGCACTTGCGCCGTAATATAGCCCGGCACGTCTTTCCACGGAAAATCACCGGCGAGCGCCAACGCGACTGTCAGCGCTGGATTGAGATGGGCGCCGCTATACTGGCCGACAGCGTATGCGGCCACGGCCACCGCCAACCCCCACCCCATCGTAATAACAATCCAGCCGGAGTTGGCCGCGTATGATTTTTTCAAGTTGACCCCGGCGCATACACCCGCGCCGAAAATGATGAGCAGTGCCGTGCCGATGAGCTCCCCTAAAAATGGCGACATTTGTTCTCTTCCCCCTTTTCTTCATTTCGTGATTTCTTCTTCCATTTCCTGTTTGTCCAGCCCCTCCGGAGGGTGAACCGTTGGGCGAAAAAGCAAAAACCCACACACTTCCCGCCCATCAACGAGGAATATGTGTGGGTCTCCGCTTCTCCACCACAACGTATTAACTTGCTTTTAGCATATCATCTTTTGAAAACGCTGTCAAAATATTTTTTCGGCAAAATTTGCACGTAATCGAAGTCGAGCGTATCGACCGCGTCTTCGATATGAAGGCGGGTGATGAACCGGTACGACCGGCCGGGGCGCGATGGCGGAAAGGTTTCCGGAATCGTGTAGGAAAACGGGATTTCCTTTTTCTCGCTCGGCTTGATCGAAAACGCTCCGGCCGCCGGAATGACGGCGACAATGGCATCCAGTTCCTTGCTGTTTTCGATTGTTTTTTGCACGAGCTCCACATCGAGCCGCTCGATCCTTTGTTCCACCGTTCCGCCGTAAATGTGGACGATCGCTTGAATCATTTCCCCCTGGCGCCATAACGATTTATTTAAGATCAAGTCGACGTGCGCCGACCCGACTCCGACTCTTGACATCATTTTGCGCAATAACACCGTAGTCACCTCTTTGTCTCTCTTGTCATATCATCATACGAAAAAACGAAGCCGCTTGTTTCAACGCGAGCCAAAAAATAAACAGACGATGCTGGCGCGGCACGTCTGCCCCTGGGAGAAACAAGGACGAATGCGGCTTGTTTTGTTATCGCTTACATTCGAGATTACCGCATTCGCCTTCCGCTGTCAATTGGTTATTCGTACACATTTTCGTTTTCGATAATATAATCGATTCGAATGACCGGGACGTCCTGTTGCTCGACTTCCGCGACAATCAAGCCGACGCGGTCATTATAGATGCAAAACATATCCTGCCCTTTGCGAAACGCCGACTCTCCGTACGAAAGAACCATGTGGTAAATTTTATTGTCGCTGAAATAGCGGAGGCTGACCCGGTTGCCCAATCGAACGATCACTTCTTTTCCCGCGATTTTTCCGCGGTACATCCGCTTCTCCCCCTTTTCGTCGTTCCTATTCCAATGTATGGCCGTTGTTGCCCGCTCATGACTTTTTTCTCCCCAGCGGCCCGTTTTCCTTTTCAACGCATTGTTTTTCGGGCCGGCAAACAACTTTTTTCGGAAATTTCCTTTCTTTTGCTTGACGCGGCCACCCGCGGTAGTGTATAGTAAAGTCATCATATAACAGAATATATTTCAGGCATTCAACATGAATACGCATCTTGGATGGCTGTGAAGTATATTTTGTTATTTGATAAAAATCTTGAGGTTAGCCGAACAGGCTAAAGGTATTAGGAGGAATTCAGCATTATGCAACGTGGTAAAGTAAAATGGTTTAACAACGAAAAAGGCTATGGTTTCATCGAAGTGGAAGGCGGTTCGGACGTATTCGTTCACTTCACGGCGATCCAAGGTGAAGGGTTCAAATCGTTGGAAGAAGGCCAAGAAGTTTCGTTTGAAATCGTACAAGGAAACCGCGGACCGCAAGCAGCGAACGTTGTCAAATTATAAGACTTCGTTGACATAGACGAGAGAACGGGAGCGGAAAGAAAGGCATCCTGCACCATCACAGGATGCCTTTTTCATTTGATTGGCATAAATTTCACCAAGCAGCAAACAATAAAGAAAAGGGGGTGTTCATATGGTCAGACGCGATGCCGACGTACATACGGGATACAACGATGTAAAGCAAGTGGAAATGTTCGTCGAAACGGCGGAGAAAATGGTCGGCCAGGCGACGATGCAGCTCGACCCCGAGATGCTTCGCCATGCCGAACAAGCGGTGAAAAACGCCCGCGACCAACTTGCGCGCGCCCGCCAAGAAGCAACGGGCGTCGACGGTGATTTTCTCGCCCGTTGCGAACAAACATTGGCCCACGCCGAACACCAGCTTCGCGAGGCGCGGCAATAACAGCAAAACGATATATATAGATGCAACGAAATCGTTTAACATATCCTTGACGGAAAAGTGGCTCATCCATTTTTGACTGTCGAAGGCAAGCCTATGGCTTGCCTCCGTCACGCTTTAGCGTGACGGAAGACCGAACAACGACTCGCTTAAAGACCCATTCATGGGGCTGAAAGCGGTGTTTGTTCAGTCGTTCGACAGTCGATCCAATGCTCAGTAAAAGCTACAAATGTGAACTACCCACCACCTACGCTTCGCTTAGAGGTGGGGGCTTCAAGCGACTTGTGTGTGTTCGCTGAACGGTAAGCCACACACAAGAACCCTTTACGCTTCCCTTCGTTCCGAAGGTGTCCGTTCTAGCCATATTCTATCCTATTCGTTGGCTAACGCCAACCGAAATTCATCTCCCACTTTCACTGGTGCTGGCGCACCTTCACGTTTAGAAGTAGGAGACTTCTTTCGGAGGGAAGTTAAATTGCATCTATTAAGGCGGAGGACAAAAAGCGATTTCCTTTTGGAGTGAAAAGAAGAACTGCTTTTGAGGTTTCTCCATGTTAAAACGTATGTTCTGTCAATCACCGGCCTTCGCAGCGAATCCGCTTCCTCCGTTCAAACGCCAAAGCTTGCCTGGTCACAGCCGGCACCGCCCCAGGCCCGCGAAAGCGCAGATTGGGACTCCTATCGCCCGCACCAACCGCCTCTTGAAAAAAATTCCTTCATTACCGACGCGAACGCGGCGGCGCTGATAGAAGCATCTCCCCGTACTGCCGCATTTGTTCCCCGACCGTGCATTGCTGGATGCAAAACGATTGGGCGTACGTTTTGCCGTACTCTTTCCGGAACGTGCTTTTTAAAAAGCAGCCATCGCAGTACGTTTCCTCCAGCCAAGCGATTTGGTCCAATATTTCTTTGCGTCGGTTCCGCTTCTTTCCCATACGACCTTACCCTTTCCCTGTCAATTCCGTTCGGCTTGTGATGATCTGCCCTTCAAGCGCCTGGCGGGCGAGCGAATCCGCCTCTTTATTTTGTTTGCGCGAAATCGGCTCGTACGCCGGTTCGATGTGAAGCTCGCGCATTTTCGCTTCAATGCGGTCAAGCCAGATGTTGAAATCATCCTCAAAACACGGCCAATCGCCGGACAGCTGCTTTAACACGACGTGGGAGTCGCCGCGGAACATCACCGGCAAATGATGGACGCCAAGTTCCTCGAGCAGCTGCATGACAAACCAAAACGCCGCATACTCTGCCTCATTATTGGATTTGATTTCGCCGAGCCGGCGGTTGGCGCGCAACCGGTAGCGATGATCGTTTTGCTTATAGTATACGACTGCGCCGGCGCCGCCTTGGGACGTCTCATGGTCAAAGCCGCCGTCGAAATACACAACGATCTCATGCGGCTCGCCGGCGATCTCCTCAAGCAGCTTTTGCAGCTCTTTTTTTGACCACACCGTGCCGTTTCGATCGACGAACTCCACTGTTTTCGTTCGCCCGGTTTTTGCAAAATCATCCGCCAAAGCGAGCGCCTTTTTGGCATCGACCCAATCGGAGACAAGAAACGCCTCTTGTTTTTTCGGCGTGATATACGTCCAGTGGATTTGTACGTCCAACGCATTATCACCCTTCCGCGTGGCGATGATCGGAGCTGGTTTTTATTTTACCACACTTGCGCCCTTGTTCATTACCTAATATTATGCGCAATTTCTTCTTGTATCAACCATTTTGCCGCAGGCGCCCATCTTTTTTCCAAAATATCTATCTTTTTCGGCCTACTTGTGGTACACTAGCGGCTAGCACCCAAAATGAGATGAGGCGCAAGCATATGAAGAGGGAGGATTCGAATTGAAGCGTCAAACCATAGCCGATCTGAGTCTGCTCATGGTGACGTTCGTCTGGGGGGCGACGTTCGTCGTCGTCCAAAATGCCATTTCGTTTTTGGAGCCGTTGTCGTTTAACGCCGTTCGCTTCAGTTTGGCCGGCTTGTTGCTTCTCGCTTGGATGGCTACCGCTTCCCGCCCACTCTTCGGCCAGTTGTCATGGCGAGTCATCGGCGCTGGAGCGTGGATGGGGCTATGGCTGTTTTGCGGCTACGCATTCCAAACGATCGGACTGTTGTATACCACTTCCTCGAAAGCTGGCTTTATTACCGGACTGAGCGTTGTGCTCGTTCCATTGTTTTCCTTTTTGATTTTAAAGCAAAAACCGTCTGTGAATGCGGTCGTTGGAGCGGCACTTGCCGCGTTCGGCCTATATTGGCTGACAGGGGGAGCGGAGCTGTCGTTCAATCAGGGCGATTTCTTTGTCTTTCTTTGTGCTGTTTCCTTTGCCATGCACATTATTGTTACCGGCCGCTATTCCTCTCAGCATTCGACGATGCTGTTGACCATGGTGCAAATTTTTGCCGTCGGCATCCTCTGTTTCTTCTTTGCCTTTTGGTTTGAAGACGCCGCGCAAATGTGGAATATGGCGGTGCTCCGCCGCCCGGAAGTATGGGGGGCGCTCGCTGTGACATCGTTGTTGGCGACGACCGCGGCGTTTCTCATCCAAACGGCGGTGCAAAAATATACGACTCCCGCCCATGTCGCGCTGATTTTCGCCATGGAGCCGGTGTTCGCCGCTTTGACCGCCTACCTTTGGGCTGGAGAGCGGCTGTCGCCATCGGCCTGGCTTGGCGGCGCTGCGATTTTGGCCGGCATGATTTTCGCCGAACTGCCAAGCATGCGCCTCTGGGGCAGACGGTGGCGGGAAAAGCGGAACATCCCATCGTAGCCGCAACGATTGCTCTTAGCGAAAAACAGTGAAGCTTTCCTCCTTTGATTATATTTTGACCAAGGGCGGCCATACTATCCGTAAAGAGCGGAGGTGAGAGCAATGACCAAAAACGGCGGCCGAAACCGCGGCACGAAGGCGCCGGGCGTCAACCCGCAAGGCTTTGGCCAAGACGGAACGTTCACCCCGGATCCAAAAAGCAAGCTTGAGAACGCAGCGAAAAAGCTCAACACAAAATAAAAGCAGGCTTCCCGATATGGGAGCCTGCTTTTTGTCGTTATTGTTTCACTTTCGCCAATTTTTCGCGCAACACCATTTGCAAAATGCCGCCGTGGCGATAGTAGTCGATTTCGACTTCGCTGTCAAAGCGGACGATGACCTCAAATTCTTTCTTCTCACCCGTATCCGGGTTCGTTGCCGTCACTTTGACGAGATCGCGCGGTTTGACGTTTTCATCGATGTGAATGTCGAACACTTCTTTACCCGTCAAGCCGAGCGTCTCCGCATTTTCGCCTTCTTTAAATTGCAGCGGCAGGACGCCCATCAAAACGAGGTTCGAGCGGTGGATGCGCTCAAAGCTTTCGGCGATGACCGTTTTAATGCCGAGCAAGAACGTCCCTTTCGCCGCCCAGTCGCGCGAGCTGCCCATGCCGTAGTCTTTGCCGGCGATGACGACAAGCCCAGTGCCGTCTTGTTTGTATCTCATGCACGCATCGTACATCGACATCACTTCGCCGGTCGGCCAGTACGTCGTATAGCCGCCTTCCGTGCCCGGCGCGATTTGGTTGCGGATGCGGATGTTCGCAAACGTGCCGCGCATCATCACTTCATGGTTGCCGCGCCGCGAACCGTACGAGTTGAAATCTTTCGGCTCGACGCCTTTTGAAATCAAATATTGACCTGCCGGCGTGTTTTTGCCGATCGACCCAGCTGGCGAGATGTGGTCGGTCGTGACCGAGTCGCCGAACTTGCCGACGACGCGCAAGCCGGTGAGCGGTTCAACTTTGCGCACATCCGGCGACAAGCCTTCAAAGAACGGCGGATTTTGAATGTACG
The DNA here is from genome assembly GCF_038593135.1 of Geobacillus sp. FSL K6-0789. NCBI lineage: Bacteria > Bacillati > Bacillota > Bacilli > Caryophanales > Anoxybacillaceae > Geobacillus > Geobacillus sp. FSL K6-0789. Next base: position 1,239,672 of record NZ_CP151966.1, on the reverse strand, counting down.
TCGAGTTTTCATCCCATTGATAGAGCGGTTCGTCCGTCGTTTCGATCGCATTCCAACGCGGGTTTCCGTCGAACACGCGCTCATATTCTTTGCGGAACAGTTCCGGATCGACCGCCTGTTTGACGACGTCTTTCACTTCTTCCATCGACGGCCAAATGTCGCGGAAATAGACGTCGTTTCCGTCTTTGTCTTTGCCAATCGGCTCGTTAAGCAAGTCAATGTCGACCGTGCCGGCGAGCGCATAGGCGACAACAAGCGGCGGCGATGCCAAATAGTTGCCTTTGACAAGCGGGTGGATGCGGCCTTCAAAGTTCCGGTTGCCGGACAAGACGCTTGTGACAAGCAAGTCGCTTTCCGCAAGCGCTTTTTCAAGCTCCGGCGCAAGCGGACCTGAGTTGCCGATGCATGTCGTGCAGCCGTAGCCGACGATGTTGAAGCCGAGCTGCTCAAGATACGGAAGCAAGCCCGAATCGCGCAAATAGCCGGTGACGACTTTCGAGCCCGGCGCAAGCGACGTTTTCACGTATTTCGGCACTTGCAAGCCTTTCTCGACCGCTTTTTTCGCCACTAAGCCGGCGGCGACGAGAACGTACGGGTTGGATGTATTGGTACAGCTCGTGATCGCCGCGATGACGACCGCACCCGTTTTCAATTTCACTTGTTCGCCGTTTAACTCGACCGTAATTTCCCGCTCCAAATCCGCTTCCGTCAAACCAAAGCCTTGGTTGCCTTGCGGCGCTTTCACCGCATCGCGGAACGACTGTTTCATTTTCGAGAGCGGAATCAAGTCTTGCGGCCGTTTCGGGCCAGACAAATTCGTTTCAATTTCCGACAAGTTGATTTCCACAACATCCGTAAACACCGGCTCCGGTGCATCCGGCGTGTAGAACAGACCGTTCGCTTTGCAATACGCTTCGACGACTTGAACGTGATGTTCGTCGCGGCCGGTCAAACGCAAGTAGTCAAGCGCTTCGGCGTCAACCGGGAAGAAGCCGCACGTCGCCCCGTATTCCGGCGCCATGTTGGCGATCGTCGCCCGGTCGGCAAGCGGCAAAGTCGCCACTCCTGGTCCGAAAAATTCAACGAATTTGCCGACGACGCCTTTTTTCCGCAGCACTTGCGTCACCTTAAGCGCCAGGTCAGTCGCCGTCGCTCCGTCCGGCAGCTTGCCTGTCAAACGGACGCCGATGACTTCCGGAACCGGGAAATACGACGGCTGGCCGAGCATGCCGGCTTCCGCTTCAATACCGCCGACTCCCCAACCGAGGACGCCGAGGCCGTTGATCATCGTCGTATGCGAGTCCGTGCCGACAAGCGTATCCGGGAACGCCTCGTACTCGCCGTTCTCCCCTTCGACCGCGTGAACGACGCTTGCCAAATATTCCAAGTTTACTTGGTGGACGATCCCCGTTGCCGGCGGAACGGCACGATAGTTGTTAAACGCTTTTTGCGCCCATTTCAAAAACTTGTACCGTTCGGCGTTCCGTTTGAATTCCAAATCCATGTTGTACTCCAGCGCATCGTCTGACCCGTAGCGGTCGACTTGCACCGAGTGGTCGATGACGAGATCGACCGGAATTTCCGGGTTGATTTCGTACGGGTCGCCGCCTAGATCCGCCATCGCTTTGCGCATCGAAGCCAAATCAACGACAGCCGGCACGCCCGTGAAGTCTTGCAAAATGACGCGCGACGGCTTAAACGGCACGTCGATGTCCTTCATCTCGGGCGTTCCCCATTTCGCCAAGTTTTCGACGTGCTCTTTCGTAATGACGCGCCCGTCGACTTGGCGGAGCACCGATTCAAGCAACACTTTGATCGAGTACGGCAGGCGGCTCACCTGGCCGATTCCCGCTTTTTCAAGCGCTTGCAAATGGTAATAATTGTATTTTTTACCGTTGACTTCGAATGAAGAACGGGCGTTGAACACATCTTGTTTCGCCATATGTATAACCCCCTTCACTTCACAATAATACTATACTATTTTTTCGCACAAAAGTCGAAAAAATAGCATGAATTCTCCCAATCCCCATAAAGTTCGGCACGACTTTATCTTATTATAGAACAGCACAAGTTGTAAATAATGATTTCCAGTGTCTCACGGGCTGGCTTCCTTAACGGCGGCAAAAGAGGAATAAGGCGCCCGTTTCGTCGCAAACTAGAAGCGGAGGTGAAACGAATGGCAAAGCGAAAAGCAAACCACGTGATCCCTGGCATGAACGCCGCCAAAGCGCAAGGAATGGGGGCCGGCTACAACGAAGAGTTTTCCAATGAACCACTGACAGAAGCACAGCGCCAAAACAACAAAAAACGAAAAAAGAACCAATAGCGTGGCGGCCATTCCTCCATCCCGGACTGCCATAGCATGAAAAAAGGGAATGTCCGCCGCCGGCATTCCCTTACTCGTTTTCATTGACTTCGTCAACGATCGCCTGCAAATCGCTGCGGAATTTTTCGAGCTGCACGCGCTGCGTTTCCGAGGCAACTTCGAGCGCGTTTTCAATTTGGGCGAACGCCTCGTTTACTTCTTGCCGAAGATGGGCCAGCTGGTGGCCGTAGTCGGCTTGATCACGCACCAAGTGATCGTGCCATTCTTTCGCTTCCATCGTCGCCTTTTGCGCTGCTTGAAACGCCTCTTGCTTCGTTTTATGGTAAACCATGGCTCGTCCCTCCTTCGCAGTCATCGCGGTCGTTCACTACTTATCGTTTCAAACCGGGCGCAAATTATGCGCCGAATAAGCGAAAGCACAACGCCGCATGCTAACGGATAAAGGAGGGACAACAAATGACGAACAAAAACGACGGCAAAGATATGCGCAAAAACGCCCCAAAAGGCGACAATCCTGGGCAGCCGGAGCCGCTTGACGGTTCGAAAAAAGTGAAGAACCGCAATCACACGCGGCAAAAACATAACACAAGCCATGATATGTAAACCGCTCGGCTGAAGGGCGGCGTGCCCCCCGTTCCGTTTGCCAAGAAGGAGCGGGGAGCACCGCCTCGTTCAACCGGCAGCAAACGTTGGAGCAACTGTTTTGATGCCGTTTTGTTTACATAATTAAATTATGGTTACATCATTGGTTGCCAAAACTCGTCCGAGTGAAACGGGCGGGTTGGCCTTTACGATTGAATGTGTTCATACAAATCGACGAATTCAGCCGCCAACTCTTTGACGGCAATCGCTGTCATCAAATGGTCTTGGGCGCGCACCATCAGCAGCGTCACAGCCGTAGACTGCCTTCCGGCTGTCGCAACGACGTTTGCAGCTCGTGAGCGGCTTGCCGTTCTGCCCCAGCCTGCTCCAACAGCCGGCGCGCTTCGGATAGTTTCCCCTGCTTGGCGGCGGCGATTGCCTTATGGAGCCATACGTCCAAAAAGAAACAGAGCCTGTCCCGGCTCTGTTCACTTCGCAAAGACATGGTGCCCGATGCGAATCGTCACCGGACGCGATAACATCCACTTGTCTTTTGTGATTTTCGGATTGTAGAAATAAAGCGAGCCACGGCGGTCGTTTGGGAATAAGGCCAGCGCCTTGTCGACCGCCTCGTAATCTTGCTTGGTCGGCTGAATGCGGGTCAATTTCCCCGTTTTCACCGGCACAAACGCATAGCCGGATTTCGTTTTTTGATAAATGACGCCGCGCACCGTCTTTGGAAACTCTGGGTGCGTTGTACGGTTTAAAACGACAAGCGCCACTTCCACCTTGCCGGCAAACGGCTCGCTCGAGCCGGTCTCCGCCTGCACGAGCTGAGCAAGCAGCTTTCGGTCGGCGGCGGTGAGCGAAATCACCTTTTTGCCGGCTGATGCCAAGGCGGGACGCTTCGCAGCCGCCGGGACTTTCAATTTCGCGCCAATGCGGATCGTATCCGTTTTTAAACTGTTCAGCGATTTTAGTGAAGCCACCGTTGTATGATATTGTTTGGCGATTTTCGACAGCGTATCGCCTTTTTTCACTTGGTAGTATGTATAAGGAGCCCGCCGCTTCCGCCAGCACCGATTGTGAACCAAGCGCCAGACTGCAAGTTATGGCCAGCGCTGCAATTGTTTTCTTCATTTCCATCATCCACCTTGCCTCCATCGTTCTTCCTGTTTCTCTTTTCTTACTAGATTAACAGGCAAAACTAGGCGCGTCACTGTCTTTCATTTCCAGACGAGCGGGTAGCCTATTTCAAAACCGTTGACGCTCTAGGACGGGGCAGGCATCTTTACAGTTGCGTTACAGTTGCGTTACGGACCGTAACAGAATGCTGGACGCGCTCTCAATGCTTGCCAAACCTTGCGCTTTTCGACATAATAATAGACGAAACTTGTCCTCTGCCGCCCTGCTTGTTGCGGACAGCAGAAGACAAACTCTCGATCAGTAGTTGGGGTGGTCATCGTGCTGACCGGATGGTTTCTTTGGTTTATTTTGGTTTGGGTTGTCTTTTTGCTTGTCATGATGTCGATCGGCGGCTTTTTTATGTTCCGCAAATTTTTGAAACGACTGCCGAAAGAAGATGGAAAATCGGAACTCGACTGGCAGGAGTATTATATTGAGCAGACGCGCCATTTATGGGGGGATGAAGAAAAGGCGCTGCTTGAGGAGCTTGTCCGCCCTGTGCCCGAACTGTTTCGCGACGTGGCCCGGCAAAAAATCGCCGGCAAAATCGGCGAGCTTGCCTTGAAGGAGCAGGCGCCGCGCATCACACGCGATTTGCTCATTCGCGGCTACATCATCGCAACCCCCAAGCGCGATCATAAATTTTTGATCCGGACGTTGCAAGCGAAAAACATCGATCTCGCCCCATATCAACATTTGTTGGAAAGCCGCTGACGCTCATCCGAACCGACAGATGAGACGGCGGCTTTTTCACCATTTCGCCTCGCGGCTCGCTGCGGCCGCTACGCGGCAAACAAGAGGCGGATCTCAACGAAAACGCAACGTTTGACGCCTCGCGGCCGTTTTATGCACTTGGCGCAAGAAAAGGCGTCTACATTCTCTCGGACGCCTTTTCACGTAAGAATCGGCGGTCTCAGCTGCGCTGCCAGTTTTCTATACGAAACATACATCGCAATCCGCCATGGGACGATCATTGAAAACGCGAGCAAATAAAACATGCCGCTTAACTGGCGATAGTCGATCGTTCGACCTAAATACGTTTTCAAGCCAAGACGAATGACAATCAACCCGAGCAAAATCCAAATAAAAGATTTTGAGCGTTTCAAATAAATATCGTTGCCACGGATTTCAAATTTCGACGTTTTAATGAGAAACAGCGAGAAGAACAGGCCGAGAATGACCGCCTCAATGAGCTCCCCGCGTGTGACGCGAAAGATTGGATCGATGAACATGAGCGCCCCAGTGCTCATAAACAGCGGCGGCAAAATAATTTTTTTGGCATTCGTCGGCTTTTCTGACGCCTTCATGCGCACAAAAAAGATGAAAAACGCCATTACAACGGCGATGAGCGATGTAATGAACGCCAAAGCCATCACCTTCTTCCGGCAAAATTCATGGACAACGCTATCATTATAACAAAAAACGCGGCATTTGTGGTGTACGACTGTTTCGCCTTGCGGTTTTTGAACTTGGGAAATCCAGCGCGGCCAGAAAAGATCCATGGGCAATGGTTTGCCCTCCGCTCGGGCATGAAAATCACCACTCACCAACGTGGGATTTTCACGGAAAAGAGACAATTTTAGGCTATACCTAACCAAAATTCATCTCCCACTTTCACTTCGTTTAGAAGTGGGAGACTTCTTTCGGAAAGATGTTAAAATGGACGCCATTTTTTCATCATCCTCTCTTCAACGATATTCCTCGAACAACAGCCGCTAAAAACCAGTAAACCCGCCAAACAAGCTCGTCGTATAAGCGATCAGCTTCGTCATCCAGTCAAAGTACAAAACGACGCCCATCGCCACCATGACATACCCGCCCACTTTCATGATAGGGGCGCTATGGCGGCGGATCCATTGCAGTTTGCCGATAAAAAACGAGAGAATGAAAAACGGAACGGCAAAGCCGAGCGTATACGCGAGCATATACATCATCCCCGAGCCCGGGTTCGCGGCAGCCAAAGCGATGACCGCCACCAAAATCGGCCCCATGCACGGCGTCCAGCCGGCGGCGAACGCCATGCCGATCAGCGCCGAGCCGAAATAGCCGGACGGCCGCTCACGAAACGAAATGCGCCGGTCTTTCAGCAAAAACGCCGGCTTCCACAGCCCGGCGACAACAAGGCCGAGGGCGACGATCACGACCGCGCCGATTTGCCGGATCACATCTTGATAATCGGCAAACAGCCGGCCGAGAAACGATGTCCCGAAGCCGAGGGAGATAAAAATGAGCGAGAATCCTAGCAAGAAGCAAAGCGTATGCCATAAACTGCGGCGATTGAGCATGGCGTTTTCTTCTTTCAGCTCGCTGACCGACACGCCGGTAATATAAGACAAAAACGCCGGATAAAGCGGCAGGCAGCACGGGGAAATAAACGACAAAAACCCGGCGCCGAACGCTAAAAAGAGATTGAGATCATTCACTGTTGGATCAGCCCCTGCTCTGTTTTTTACTTTTATTTTAGCAAAAATCCTCCTCCCCGTAACGTTTTTCCCGCTGTTTCTTGGTCAATTTTTCTATTTTCCATTTTTGCATTCATTGGTAAAATAATATAAAATACAGTACACGATACTTCATGAAAAGGACGGTTTATTCGTGCCAAAATGCAATCTGTTGACCTTAATCGAACAAAAGCGGATGGAACTTGTCGACACTGTAGCCAAAACGGGTTTAAACTCTGAAGCCGCAATGAAAGTAAGCAAAGAACTCGACACGCTGCTCAACGCCTATCAGCGCGAACAAGTACGACAACGAAAACAAAGCGCCTCCCGCTAAACGGGAAACGGCGCTTTTTCTTTCCGGCACGCCCCCGCCGCCTGCGCAAGCGGTCATCTCATCTCATGGCGGGCGAACAGTCCGTTCTTTGGATGTTGCGCTTGGACATCGACGAGGCCGTTTTGCAGCAAGTACATTTGGTAGTAAAGCCCTTTTTGCGCCAGCAGTTGCTGATGCGTACCGCGCTCGATGATTTCGCCGCAGTGGAGGACGAAAATTTGATCAGCGTCTTGAATCGTTGATAGACGGTGGGCGATGGCGATCGTCGTCCGCCCTTTCCGCATGCGCATGAGCGCATCTTGAATCGCTTCCTCTGTTTCGGTGTCAATATGGGCGGTCGCCTCATCGAGCACCAAAATTTTCGGATCAGCAGCGATCGTGCGAGCAAAGGAAAGAAGCTGGCGCTGACCGCTTGATAACGTCGCCCCGCGCTCGGCGAGCACATGGTCGTAACGATCGGGCAATTGCTCAATAAACGCATCGGCCTGCACGAGCCGAGCGGCCTCCTGAATGGCTTCGTCGTCCAGTTCCTGATTATACATGCGAATGTTCTCTTTGACCGTCCCGTAAAACAAAAACGGATCTTGCAAGACAAGGCCGAGGCGGCGGCGCAGCTCGGCGCGCGAGTAATCGCGGATCGACCGGCCGTCAAGCAAAATATCGCCGCGGTCAAACTCATAAAAGCGCATGAGCAAGTTGATGATCGAACTTTTGCCGCTGCCGGTATGGCCGACAAACGCGACCGTCTGACCTGGACGGATGACAAACGACAGCCGTTTCAGCACATCTCGTTTGCCGTCGTAGGAAAAGCTGACATCCCGAAATTCGATTTCCCCGCGCTCGATCACATGCGGCGACCGATTTGGATTGGCCGGCGCCTCTTCTTGATGATCAAGAAGGGCAAACACGCGAGAGGCGGAAACGATCGCCTGCTGGTAAAGAGACAGGCGCGCCATCATTTGCGTCACCGGTTCGAAAAAGCGCTCCAAATAGTTGACAAACGCATACAGCACGCCGATCTCAACTGGGCCATCAAGCGCCGTGATGCCAAAAAAGCTGAGCACGACCATGATCGACAACATATACACCACATCGATCGCCGGTCGAAGCAGCAGTCCATCAAGGTGGATGTTTTTCATCCCCGTCTTATAATGCGCTTCATTGACGGCGGCAAATTCTTGATATAAACGGCGCTGCTGGCGGAACGCTTGAATGACGGCCATTCCTTGCAGCGATTCGTTCAATTTGGCGTTCAGTTCGCTCAGCCGTTCGCGCATCTCTTGATAAAACACTGAGCTGTAGCGGCGGTATGTGTGCATGATGAACGCGATCGCCGGGAGGATGAACAGGCAAAACAACGCAAGCTTAGCATCAAGCGAAAACATAGCGACAAACACGCCGATGACAAACAAGCCGTTTTGCACAAAGGCCGCTAGGACGCTGATGAACATGTCCTTGATCGCTTCTGTATCGTTCGTCACCCGCGAAACGATGCTTCCGCCCGGCGTCCGGTCAAAATAGCTCATCCCGAGCCGGTGCACTTTCGCAAACACATCCATCCGCAGCGCTTGAATGACATACAAAGCGAGCCGCTGAAACTCGACAAGCTGGAAGTAGGAAATGATCGTTTTCAAGACGAGCACGCCGAGATAGGCGGCGGCCAGCGCCGCCACCGGTCCAAAAGCGAGGCGGCCCGGCACCAAATAGTCATCAATGAACACTTTCACCAAATACGGGCCGGAAAGCTCCCCGGCCGTTGCCAACAGAAGAAGCGCAAACGCAAGCGCCGTTTCTTTTTTGTATCTTCCCATATAAGCGAGCAGCCGCCATAAGACGCGCCGCTGCTCTTTTGTTGTCAACCATCGGTCGTTCATCCACTTCCCCCTATCTTACAAACAACTTGTATTTTCAGGCTTTTCGCTCCGCTCGTTTTTGGCGAGAGCTCGAACGTTCAGACCTGTTGTTACTCCGCAAGCGCCTCAAGCTGCTGGCGTCGATGCATGTCACGATACCAGCCGTCTTCTGCCATCAGCTGCTCGTGCGTTCCGGCCTGCACAATTCGCCCCCCGTCAAAGACGAGAATCCAATCGGCATGCTCAACCGCGCTTAAACGATGAGCGGCGATGATCGTCGTTTTTCCGCGCCGCTCCTGTTTGAGCGCCGCTAAAATCCGCGCCTCGGTCTTCGCATCCACGGCCGACAACGCGTCATCAAAAATGAGCACTTCCGGGTCAATGAGAAGCGCCCGGGCGATGGACAGCCGCTGTTTTTGCCCACCGGATAGGGAAATGCCGCGCTCTCCGATGACCGTCTCATACCCGTCGGGAAACTGCAAAATGTCATCATGAATGTCGGCCAGCCGCGCCGCCCGTACGACCTCGTCCTCTCCGGCTTCCGGCTTGGCAAAGGCGATGTTGTCGCGGATGGAGGCAGAAAACAAGAAATGGTCTTGCGGCACGTAGCCGATCGCCGAACGGAGCGCGAAAAGCGTATAATCGCGGATGTCGCGGCCGCCGAAGCGAATCTCGCCGTCATAGCCGTCAAACTCGCGCAGCAGCAGGCGAAGCAACGTCGTTTTTCCCGCCCCCGTTTTGCCGACGACGCCAAGCGTCGCCCCACGCTTGAGCTGAAAACGAATGCCCCGAAGCGCCGGCTTCGCCTCCCCCGGATAGGCAAATTGACGAACATCATACTCAATGTCGCCTTGCGGAGAGATGTGAAGGGCATCCGGACGTTCGTTGATTTCATCTTGTTCAGCCAACAGCGCCCGCACCCGGTCGTACGAAGCACGCCCTCGCTCAACAATGTTAAACATCCAGCCGAACGCCAACATCGGCCAAATAAGCAGGCCAAGGTAGGTCGTAAACGACACAAGCTCGCCGATCGTCAATTCGCCCGCCAAAACCATTTGGCTGCCAAACACCACAGCGAGAAAAAATGACAGCCCAACAAGCAGCCCGATCGTCGGATCAAACAAGGCGTCAATTTTGGCGACGGCAACGTTTTTCGCCACGACGTCTTCCGATTGACGGCGAAACGCCTCGACATCGTGTTCCTCATAGCCGAACGCCTTGATGACGCGGATGCCGTTGACGCTTTCCTGCACCTTGTCGTTCAGCGACGAAAACGCCGCTTGCGCCGTTAAAAAACGACGATGGAGCATCGTCCCATAGCGGCTCGTCGCCGCCGCCATCACGGGCATCGGCAATAGGCTGATGAGCGTCAGCTTCCAGCTGATCGAAAACGCCATCGTTGCCAACACAACCCCGCCAAGCGTCACCGAGTCAACAAGCGTCAAAATGCCGCTTCCGGCCGTCTGCTGAATCGCTTGCAAATCGTTGGTTGCATGAGCCATTAAATCGCCGATCCGCTTCCGCTGGTAAAACGACGGCGACATGTTCGTAAAATGCTGATACAGCTCGTTGCGCAGCTGGCGGGCAAGCTTGACCGCCGAACCGAAAATGAAAATGCGCCAAGCGTAGCGGAGCCCGTAAAGCGCCGCCGCAACGGCGGCGAGGACGGCGATCCAGCGGATGAGCACTTCTTTTGTCATCGTGCCGTTTTTCATATGATCGACCAACAAGCCGATCACTTTCGGCGGGACTGTCTCCAAAAACGCCACGATGACAAGCACGAAAATACCGGTGATATACGCCTTCTTTTCTTGGCGGAAAAACCAAAACAAATCGCGAAACACGCGCATAAGGCCCGCCCTCCTTTCATTTGGCTGACGAACAATCGCCATATTATTGTAACAAAACTAGAAAAATTTTGAAAGAACATTTTGGCAAAATAAAAAGACACTCTCGATCGAGTGTCCGTTTCGCTTATTTCAGTTGATTGTTCATCATTTTCATCATCTGGTTGATTTTCTTCTGCGACGGAGTCATGCCCATTTGCATCATCATCATGCGAATCATTTGTTCATTGATCGGCGGGTTTTTCTTCAAATAATTGATCATCGTTTTGCGGGCGACGAAAAATCCGATCGCCACCCCGGCGATGAGCGCCAGCACGCCAACGAGAATCGTACCCCACATAACAGCGATTTTCCTCCTTCTTGTTGTCTCCCTAACAGTGTACTAAACGATGCGTCATTAGACAATATTTCGCGACAAAAATCTTTTCATTACGCAAATTTTCTTCCTTGCCGAGGCGCAGACAGCCAGTAGTAATCGACAAAATCGGCGTCGACCGCCAAAAACGTCGGCGAAAGCCGAGCGAGCGCCCGCCCGATGTCCGCGGCAAGCGGCGCGCTGTCAGCGACAAGAAGCAAGCGGCGCTTTTGCACGACAAGCAACGCTTCCTTGCCGGCGTCGTTTTGCAAAACAAACATATTACGTTCCAAATTTTTGTCGACGCGGCCGGCAAAATATTGCTTTAAGCCAAGTTCCAGGCGCGAAAATGACAGCCGTTCGGTGATAAATTCGACTTGCTTGCGGCAAATCGCCTTCAGCGGCGCTTTCGCGTATTGATGCTCACGAAGCAGTTCGACAATTTTTTCTGCCCGATGGCGGTAATGCGACGCCACATCGTCATTCAACAAATAAATCCAATAGCGGACCATGCCCCATCCCCCATTTCTGTTCATCTATTTTCTATTATAGAAAATGAGAGAGGAAAAATATGTCTATTAACGGCGAGTTTTTTCACTAACATTGTCGATTTTTGTTTGCGATGGCCATGCGGCCGCAAACACGCCAACAAACAAGCCTTTGTCCTCGATTCAACCCCGAAAATACTTGACCAAAGCGCAGCCATCTTTCACAAAAATAAGCTGCCCCTGCAACAACGCAAGGGCAGCTTTTCCGGTTACTTGCCGAGCAGCGCTTTTGTGCGGCGGACGACGTTGTCAACCGTAAAGCCATACTCGGCCATGATTTTCTCTCCTGGAGCGGAAGCACCGAATCGGTCGATGGCCAAAATGTCGCCCTCGGCGCCGACGTAGCGCTCCCAACCGAGCGACGCGCCCATTTCAATGGCGAGCCGCTTCGTCACGGCCGGCGGAAGCACTTCATCGCGGTACGATTTTGGCTGAGCTTCGAAGCGGTCCCACGATGGCATGCTGATGACGGAGACATGGATGCCCTCAGCGGCAAGCGCTTCTTGCGCTTTGACGGCCAGACCGACTTCCGAGCCAGTCGCCAACAACAGCGCCTCCGGAGCGCCGTTTTTCGCCGGTGAAACGACGTACGCACCTTTTTTCACGCCTTCATACGCCAACTCAGCTGTTGCCGCCAACGTCGGCACATCTTGACGCGTCAAGACGAGTGCAGTCGGCTTGTCCGTCGATTCGAGCGCCAGCCGCCATGCTGCCGCCGTTTCGTTTGCGTCAGCCGGACGGATGACCGACAAGTTCGGCATCGCCCGAAGCGAAGCGAGATGTTCGATCGGCTCGTGCGTCGGGCCGTCTTCGCCGACGGCGATGCTGTCGTGCGTCAAGACGTAGATGACCGGCAAGCCCATCAGCGCCGCCAAGCGGATCGCCGGGCGCAAATAGTCAGAGAACACGAAGAACGTGCCGCCGAACACTTTCAACCCGCCGTGAAGCGCCATGCCGTTCAGCGCCGCCCCCATGGCAAACTCGCGCACGCCAAACCAAATGTTGCGCCCTTCGTAGCTGTCCGGCAAGAAGTTGCCGCCGCCTTTGATGAGCGTTTTATTCGAGCTTGCCAAGTCCGCCGAACCGCCAAACAATTGCGGCACCGCTTTGGCGATGGCGTTGATCACTTCCCCGGACGATGAGCGGGTCGCCAGGCTTTTGCCCGCTTCATACACCGGCAGCGCCGCCTCCCAGCCATCCGGAAGCTTCCCTTCAATCGCCCGCTTCAGCTCGGCGGCCAGCTCCGGATGCGCCCGTTCGTACGCGGCGAACTGTTCGTTCCATTCCGCTTCTTTTTTCGCACCGGCCTCTTGCACCGTTTCTCGGAAATGGGCATATACTTCTTCCGGTACATAAAAATCTTCAGCAAACGTCCAGCGGTACGCTTCCTTCGTCAGCTTCGCCTCTTGGGCGCCGAGCGGAGCGCCGTGGACGCCGGACGTGCCCGCTTTATTTGGCGAGCCGTAGCCAATCGTCGTTTTTACTTCAATGAGCGTCGGCCGGTCAAGGTCCGCCCGCGCCTCCTCGAGCGCTTTGGAGATTTCTTCAATATTGTTGCCGTCCTCAACGCGCAAATATTGCCAGCCGTACGCTTGGAAACGTTGGGCGACGTTTTCCGAGAACGACAGGTTGAGCTCCCCGTCCAGCGAAATGTCGTTCGAGTCATACAGGACGATCAGACGGCCGAGCTTCAAGTGGCCGGCGAGTGACGCCGCTTCGCTCGCCACTCCTTCCATCAAATCGCCGTCGCCGCAAATGGCGTACGTATAATGATTGATAATCTCAAACCCGTCGCGGTTGTATGTAGCAGCCAAATGCCGTTCCGCCATGGCCATGCCGACCGCCATCGCAATCCCTTGGCCGAGTGGGCCGGTCGTCGCTTCCACGCCCGGCGTATGGCCGTATTCCGGATGGCCCGGCGTTTTGCTTCCCCATTGGCGGAACTGCTTCAAGTCATCCATCGTGACATCGTAGCCGCTTAAATGCAATAAGCTGTAAAGCAGCATCGACCCGTGCCCGGCTGACAAGACAAACCGGTCGCGGTTGAACCAGTTTGGATTCGCCGGGTTATGATTCATAAATTTTGTCCAAAGCGTGTACGCCATCGGCGCCGCGCCCATCGGCATGCCCGGGTGCCCGGATTTCGCTTTTTCGATCGCGTCAATCGACAGCGTTCGAATCGTCGTAATCGCCAACTCCTCGATTGAATGCGCCATCGTCTTCCTCCCTTTCATTAACATGGTGTCATTTACTATCATATAGAAAATCGATCGGCTTGTACAACGTTATTTTCCGGTCCACCCCTCTTTCGACCGTTTAATGGAAGCGCCGCCGCTGGCTTTCCTTTAATTTTTTCGGCGTCACGTCGTTGCCGTTCGGGTCAATGACGGTCACTGTATGGAGCATATCGGTCATCGCCTTGCGGAACGCTTGAATGTACTCACGGCGCAGCTTCGCTTGCTCGAGGGCCTCTTCGGCCGACAAGCAGGCCGTTTTCGCTTTTTTCGCCAGTTCATTGATGCGGGCTAATTTATGTTTGGCAAGCATTGATCATCTTCTCCTATCTGCCATATTCTCACTCTGTTTTATCTTATCTGATCAACCGGGAAGATGGCAAGGATGGCATCTTGGCTTCCTTTGCCCGCTCGCCGCTTTAGGGTCAGGCGCAGTACACGATCAACGCCGCCTTTGTTGCTCGTCCATATATTCCTGGTAACGCCGATGGACGGTCGCCTTGGACGCCTCGTAGCCGAAGCTTCGCATCGTCGCGGCGATATCGGCAAACGTCAGTCCACGCTCGCGCAAGCGGACGATCTCCTCAACCGGCAGATCGATTCGATCGCGCCCGGCGTTTTCGCCCCGGCGCCTTAGGTTCCGCTCCGGTCGGTATCCGCTGGCGATGGCTCGCTGCATGCCACGCTTAATTTTGGCGTTATGTATTTTTCTTTGGTACTCCTCGACAATCGCGATGATGGATAACACCATCTCATCGGCCTCCGACAGCGGCATCTCCCCGCGGTGGCTGGCGCTGTATATTTTCACCCCTTGCTTTTTCAAGCAATGCAGCACCGCCATGCGCGCATGGCCGCGCCCAAGCCGCGTTTCATCTTGAATGAGCAGCACATCGACCTCGCCTTCCTCGCAAAGCGAAAGCAGCTCCAACACGCCGTCGCGGTCGGCTTCATAACCGCTCGCCTGCTCGGCGATCACTTTCACGACTTCAAATCCACACTCGGCCGCCAGCTGCTCGAGCTCATCTCGTTGCCTCGCGAGTGACGTTTCCTGTTCCGCTTTGTCCGTGCTGACTCGGCAGTAAATGACCGCCCTCATGGCCACTCCCTTCTTTCCATCACTGATTGACGGCCACCGAGCCGCCCTGCTTTGATTTTAACACAGGAATGACAATTTGTTCACCGGTGGCAAGACGCGGGCTCGGCAAATGGTTGACATCGACGACCCAGCGGATGAACTCATCAGGCGGCATATGGTGTTCCTGTTCGTACTGTTTTGCCAGCCCCCAAAGCGTATCGCCGGGAGCGACCGTGATCGTCACGTATTCTTTTTTATCGACCGGGCTGCTGGCGTAAACGAACCCTGCCAACACGAGCGAAAACAAAAATGAAAACAAAACATAGTGCAGCAACGTTTTCTCCATTCTCCCCACCCTTTCTAGAATGTTTGTTCGCTTTCCTTCATTATAGTCAAGAACATTTGTTTGTGTCAATAAAAAACTCGAACCTATGTTTGTTTTTTCGTCTTCCGCATGGTATAATGAAGGCAAATGATGTGGCGAAAGGTGTGAAACAATGACGAAACTGTCAAAACGACAACAGCAAATTTTAGAGTTTATTAAACAGGAAGTAAAAACAAAAGGCTATCCTCCGTCGGTGCGGGAAATTGGGGAAGCGGTTGGACTGGCGTCAAGTTCGACGGTCCACGGGCATCTCGCGCGCCTAGAAAGCAAAGGGTACATCCGCCGCGACCCGACAAAGCCGCGCGCCATTGAAATTTTGGACAACGATATGGCCAAGGAGAGAGAAAAAGAGGAGATCATCTCGGTGCCGATCATCGGCAAGGTGACGGCCGGTCAACCGATTACAGCGGTGGAAAACATCGAAGGCTACTTTCCGCTGCCGAAGCGGCTCGCCGCTGGCGAGGAGCAGTTGTTTATGCTTGAAGTGATGGGCGACAGCATGATCGAAGCCGGCATTCTCGACGGCGACTACGTCATCGTCCGCCAGCAGTCATCGGCCAACAACGGCGACATCGTCGTCGCCATGACGGAAGACAACGAGGCGACGGTGAAGCGGTTTTTCAAGGAAAAAGACCACATCCGCCTGCAGCCGGAAAACGCCCATCTTGAGCCGATCATCGTCCGCGACTGCACGATTCTCGGCAAAGTGATCGGCGTCTATCGCCTGTTCGACTGACTCGTGCCGGCCTGCGCCCATAAAAAAGCTGCCCTGAAAAAAACGGGGCAGCTTTTTTATGAATCAGTAGAGTTCCATATATTGGTCCAATTCCCATTGATGAACCGTTGTCCGATACATATCCCACTCAATTTCTTTCGCTTCGACGAAATGCTCGAATAAATGTTTGCCGAGCGCGTGAATCATCACTTCATCGGACTTCAAGTTTTCCAACGCTTCATGCAGCGTGGCCGGCAAATCGACAATGCCTTCTTCAAGCCGCTCTTCTTTCGTCATGACGTAAATGTTTCGGTCAACCGGCGCCGGAGGAGTGAGCTTGTTGCGAATGCCGTCAAGCCCGGCCGCCAACAGCACGGCCATCGCCAAGTACGGGTTCGCCGCCGGATCGACGCTGCGCACTTCAATGCGCGTGCTCATGCCGCGCGAAGCCGGAATGCGGATGAGCGGGCTGCGGTTGCGCGCCGACCAGGCGACATAACATGGCGCCTCGTACCCCGGAACAAGCCGCTTGTACGAGTTGACCGTCGGGTTGGTGACAGCTGTAAAGTTCGGCGCATGCTTCAACACGCCGGCAATAAACTGCCGGGCCGTATCGCTCAACTGCAAATCGCCGTTCGGATCAAAAAAGGCGTTTTCGTTGTTGCGAAACAGCGACAAGTTGCAGTGCATTCCCGAACCGTTAATCCCAAAAATCGGCTTCGGCATAAACGTCGCATGCAGCCCATGTTTGCGGGCGATCGTTTTGACAACGAGTTTAAACGTTTGAATGTCGTCGCACGCTTTTACGGCATCAGCGTATTTGAAATCGATCTCATGCTGGCCCGGGGCAACTTCATGGTGCGACGCTTCAATTTCAAAGCCCATCTCCTCAAGCTCAAGCACGATATCGCGCCGGCAGTTTTCCCCAAGATCGGTCGGCGCCAAGTCGAAGTAGCCGCCGCGGTCGTTCAGTTCCATCGTCGGACGGCCATTTTCATCGAGCTTAAAGAGGAAAAACTCCGGTTCCGCTCCCAAGTTGAACGCCGTAAAGCCGAGCGCTTCCATCTCTTTCAACACGCGCTTTAAATTGTAGCGCGGGCAGCCTTCAAACGGCGTGCCGTCCGCATTGTAAATGTCGCAAATAAAGCGGGCGACTTTTCCTTTTTCCGATGTCCACGGGAAGATGACAAACGTGTCCAAATCCGGATACAAATACATGTCCGATTCTTCGATGCGGACAAACCCCTCGATCGAAGACCCGTCAAACATCATTTTATTATTGAGCGCTTTCTCAAGTTGGCTGATCGGGATTTCGACGTTTTTGATCGTCCCCAAAATATCGGTGAATTGCAGGCGGATGTACTTGACATTTTCCTCTTTGACGATGTGTAAAATGTCGTCACGCGTATATTTTGCCATGTCCAAACTCCTCCCCGGCTCGGAAATCATGTTCCGTCATTAATGAAAGAAGCGAGCGAGATCTCCTTGGCGAAGCGACGCGCGCTGGAACCGCCCGGCCTGCAGCAATTCATTCCGCAAAATTTCGCGCAGTTCTTCGTCCGACAGCTTCGGTTTTCCTACTTTTTCGACTTTCTCCGCCTGCTGGTGGCGTCCTTCCTCCCGCGCGGCAAAAATTTGTTTAATGCCCGCCAAGTTGACGCCTTGGTCGATCAAATCTTTAATTTCCAGCAAGCGGTCAATGTCATTGAGCGAAAACAGCCTCCGGTTGCCTTCAGTGCGCGCTGGCGAAACGAGACCGTGCTCTTCATAATAGCGGATTTGCCGAGCCGACAAGTCGGTCAGCTGCATCACAATCCCAATCGGAAACAATGGCATGGAACGACGAATATGACTGCTCATGCCAATTCCTCCTCGCTTTTGATACCTTCATTTTACCATAATGTCAAGAAAACAGTCAATGATGCGTCATATTTTCTCACAAACAAATGAGCTGTTGCTCAAGCAGACGGTGGACGGCTGAACAAATGGCGATTTTGACGTGTGAATACGTCAGCCCGCCTTGCACGTAGGCGACATATGGGGGCCGCAGCGGCCCGTCTGCCGTCAGCTCGATGCTCGCGCCCTGCACGAACGTGCCGGCGGCCATGATCACTTTGTCTTCATAGCCGGGCATGTCGCTCGGATACGGAGTGAAATGAGCGTTGACCGGGGAGGAAGCCTGAATCGCTTGGCAAAACGCCACCATTTGTTCCGGATCGTCAAAACGGACGGACTGAACCAAATCCGTGCGCTTCGCCTTCCACGATGGCGAGGTTTTTAGTCCGATCCGCTCGAGCATCGCCGCCGTAAAAACCGCCCCCTTGAGCGCCTGACCCACGGTGTGCGGCGCAAGGAAAAAGCCTTGATACATATCCGGCAAGCTGTAAAGCGACGGACCGACTTCCGCTCCAATGCCCGGCGAGGTCATCCGATAGGCGCACGCCTCCACATATTCCCGCTTGCCGACAATGTAGCCGCCCGTTTTCGCCAAGCCCCCTCCCGGGTTTTTAATGAGCGAGCCGGCCATCAAATCGGCGCCGACATGGCATGGCTCTTTCTCCTCGACGAATTCTCCGTAGCAATTGTCGACAAACACGACGACATCCGGTTTGATCGACTTGACGAATGCAATCATGTCGCCGATCTCTTCGACAGTAAACGACGGCCGGTCCTCATAGCCGCGCGAACGTTGAATGCCGATCATTTTCGTCCGCTCATGGATCGCTTCGCGAACGGCCGGAAAATCGACCATCCCTTCCGCTGTGAGCGGCACACTGCGATAACGAATGCCAAACTCTTTCAGCGAGCCGACGCCGCGGCCGCGGACGCCGACGATTTCCTCAAGCGTATCGTACGGAGCGCCCGTGATGTAAAGCAATTCATCGCCCGGGCGCAACACGCCAAACAGCGCGATCGCAATCGCGTGCGTGCCGGAAATGATTTGCGGGCGCACAAGCCCCTCTTCCGCTCCAAACACATCAGCGAAAATGCGATCGAGCGTATCGCGGCCCGCATCGTCATATCCATAACCGGTTGACGGAATGAAGTGGGCGTCGCTCACTTGATGGCGACGGAAGCTCTCAAGCACGCGGTATTGGTTGACGTCGACCAGTTCATCGATGCGGCGGTGAATCGGCGCGATTTGTGCTTCGATTTCCTCGATGAGAAGAGCGATGGTTTCTCCGTGTCTCCATTGTGTCCAAAACATAGATGAACCCTTTCTACCGTTGGAATGATTGCAGCTCCCCATACAAGGGGTGCGTCGGCAGCACGTACCCTTGGCAGTCGTACGTGCCTCCCTGTTCATTATAATGCCATTCGTGCAAAATGGTGTCCGATTTTAACCGAGCGAGCAATTTTCCTTCACCGCTTGGGATCGACACGTCGTAACGGGCCATTTGCTGTTTCACCGCCTCTTCAAGAAAATAGTGGAGCCGGTCAATGTCGGCGGCGGAAAGCGCGCTGATCATGATGGAAGCAGTCGTTGTCGGAATGAATTCCGACGCTTTTTGATCGCTTTTATTGTACACCGTGACCATCGGAATGGAAGAAGCCCCTAATTCAGCGAGCAGCCGCGACACCGTTCGCTCGTGCGCAACGTAATCCGGATGAGACGAATCGACGACGTGAAGCAATAGATCGGCTTCCGTCACTTCCTCGAGCGTCGAGCGGAACGCGGCGACAAGTGTCGTCGGCAAGTCTTGAATGAACCCGACCGTATCGGTGACAAGCACCGTGTAGCCGCATGGCAAGACACATTTGCGCGTCAACGGATCGAGCGTGGCAAACAACAAGTTTTCTTCCAACGAATCGGCGGCGGTCAGCCGATTGAAAATCGTTGATTTGCCGGCGTTTGTATAGCCGACGAGCGCCACTTGAAACGCTTGGTTTTTTTGCCGGCGCTCGCGGTAGCGCCCACGGTGCTTGGCGACGCGCCGCAGTTCCGCCTTAATGTCATCAATGCGGCGGCGAATATGGCGGCGGTCGGTCTCGAGCTTCGTCTCCCCCGGGCCGCGCGTGCCAATGCCGCCGCCCAAGCGAGACAGCATCTCCCCTTGGCCGCTAAGGCGCGGCAGCATATATTCGAGCTGGGCGAGCTCGACTTGCAGCTTTCCTTCTTTTGAGCGGGCGCGCTGGGCAAAAATGTCTAAAATCAGCTGCGTCCGGTCAATCACTTTCACCTCGCCAAGCAGGTTTGTCAAATTGCGCGCCTGGCTTGGGGAAAGCTCGCTGTTGAAAACGACAAGATCCGGTTCGAGCTCCTTGACAAGGGCGGCGAGCTCTTCCGTTTTCCCTTTGCCGATATACGTCGCCGGGTGCGGCGCTTCACGTTTTTGCGTCACCTCTGCCACAACCTCGCCGTTCGCCGTCGCAACGAGCGAAGCGAGCTCCTCCATCGAATAGCGAAACCGTTCATCATCGACACCAGCGAGCTGGCAGCCGACAAGGATCGCTTGTTCACGGCTCATGGCATCCCCCTTCCTTTCCCTCGCGGCGAACATGTTCTCTACGTTCATGATACCAAATCCCACCGTCGGTCTGCTAGTTCGTTCCAAAAAAATGATTGATTTTCCGCCGCTTTTGCCCCTACAATGATACAAGAACACCGCACGGAAAGGAACAGCACGAATGACGTGGGAAGTATTGAGCATCATCGGCACGATCGCCTTTGCCATTAGCGGGGCGATCGTCGCGATGGAAGAGGAGTACGATTTGCTTGGGGTGTACATTTTAGGGATTGTCACCGCTTTTGGCGGCGGGGCGGTGCGCAATTTGCTGATCGGGGTTCCCGTGTCGGCGTTATGGGAACAAGAGCCGCTCTTTCTTGTCGCTTTGGCGGCCATGACAGTTGTGTATTTGTTCCCAAAGCAAATGCTGCCGCCGTGGAAGCGGTGGGGCAACTTTTTTGACGCCCTTGGGCTGTCCGCGTTCGCCATTCAAGGAGCGCTGTATGCCGTCAACATGGGTCATCCGTTAAGCGCGGTCATCGTCGCCGCGGTGTTGACCGGAAGCGGCGGCGGCATCATCCGCGATGTGCTCGCCGGACGGAAGCCGCTCGTGCTGCATGCGGAGATTTACGCCGCCTGGGCGATTTTGGCCGGCCTTGCCGTCGGGTTGAAATGGACGGATTCGCCCGTAGAGCTGTATATGCTGTTTATCGCCGTCGCCGCTTTGCGCATTTTGTCCTACACATACGGTTGGAAGCTGCCGCGCCGGGCGGTTGGGGAAACAGCGGGCGAGCCATGATAAAACGGCAAAATTGATTCGTACGAAAAGAGAGACGGCTCCTCGCTTTGATAATAGATGCAATTTAAAGCTTTAACATTTTTCGTCTTTGCCGGTCATTGCATCCGACTGTCGAGTGACCGAACAACGCCGCTTAAAGACCCATGAATGGGTCTGTGAAGCAAGTCGTTGTTCGGTCTTCCGTCACGCTAAGGCGTGACGGAGGCAAGCCACACACTTGCCTTCGACAGTCGAAAATGGGCAAACCACTTTTCTGTCAAGGATATGTTAAACTTCTTTGTTGCATCTATCCTGAAAATACCCGAACTCCAAAATGTGTAAAGTTGTAAAATTCAACATAGAGGTCTTTTCATCCTTCCGATGGTGACGAAATTTTTTTGTCATGGGAGTCTATATATAGTTTGCTGACGCTTTCCTTTACGCGCTTTGCTCGCTTCGCACCGCCACGGCCACGCCGGCAGCAATGAGCGCCCCGCCGAGCCAAAACGAGACATCGAGTTGCTCTTGTAAAAACAGCCGGCCAAAGAGCGAGCCGACGCCGGCGTCAATCATTTCCATCCCTTTGTTCCAAAGAAAAAATGCCCCTGCTGTCGATATAACGCCAAGATACAACACCCCAAGGGCGACGGGAACACTCCAATGGCTCGCAGCAAGCCCCGGCCCTTCGGCGAGCATCATCGGCGTCATGCCAATGAGTGCCACAAAAATGGCATACGTGGTGATCGAAAACACGGACAAGCGGGCCGAAGCGATTTTCACGAGCACCGACAACAGCGCCCAAGTGACCGCCGCGCCGACTAAGCAAATGTTGCCAAGAAACGTTGATTCTTCTCCGCCTCCTAAGCCGACGATGACGATGACACCCGCTGTCGCCAGTAGCAGCGCAGCCATTTTCCGCCATGTGAGCGTCTCGCCAAGCAGCCAGCGGGCAAACAAAACGACAAACGCCGGGGTCGAGGCGGTGATGAGGGAAGCGGTATGGGCATTCGACCATTTTGTGCCGACAAACTGCAACGAAATGGAAACGACATAGCCGATGATTCCGATTGCGATGACCATCCCCCAGTCGCGCCCGCTCTTTGGCGGGCGCTCCCGTTTCGCCGCGGCGATGGCACCAAGCACAATCAAGGCGACGGCGTAGCGCAGCCAGACAAGCGTAAACGGCGGAATGTAGTCCAACACGTATTTGCTCACGACGTACATCCCGCCCCAAATGCTGGCAGCAAGCGATAAATACAAGGAAGCAAGAGCAGGTTGTTTCATGGCATCGATCCCCTTTGCGTTCTTCTTTCTGCTGCTGACTCCAAAAGCAAAGCCGTTATTTTCAGAACTAACAGCCAAACAAGACGGTGCTCGATCAGCTAGACGTCGCTTTCTTCCGGAGGAAACACAGGGGCGAGCGGAACCGTCAAATCCGGTTGCCAAAACGAAACCAGCTCATCGCGCGGATTTCCTGGGCGGCGAAATGAATCGCCTGCTGCCCCGAGCCGCACATCCGGTTGATTTGCACGGCCGGCACTTCGATCGGGAATCCGGCCTCAAGCGCCGCGAGCCGGCCGATGTTGTATCCTCTTTTTTGCGGCACAAAAAAGAAAGGAAGACCTCTTTCTTTCGACAAGAAAAAGAAAGAGGAGCCTCCTTGGCTTTTTTATCATCTCGCGCCGAGAAGACCCCCACTTCCACGCGTGAGCGTAGGTGGGAGAGCGTTCAAGCATGAATCACTAAATCGCGGTCACGGATCGTCATCAGCTCTTTTTTGTCATAGCGCCCTTCGTGTAGAAGACGGACCGCCTGCTTGCGGATCGCTTTTTCGATTAAGTTGCGCACATAACGGCCGTTGCTGAACTTGAGGCGGCCGGTCGCTTCCAGCGTCCCTTCGAGATGAATGTACAGTTTCCGCTCCGCTTCCGGCGTCATGTCGTATTCGCGCTCACGCAGCATTTGTTTGGCGATTTGCACAAGCTCTTCGACGGTATAGTCCGGAAACTCGATCGTCAGCGGAAAGCGCGACGGCAACCCTGGGTTCAACGATAAAAAATAGTCCATTTCTTTCGGATAGCCGGCTAAAATGACGACCAAATCGTCGCAATAGTCTTCCATTCCTTTCACAAGCGTATCGATCGCTTCCTTGCCAAAGTCTTTTTCCCCGCCGCGGGCGAGCGAATACGCCTCATCGATAAACAAAATGCCGCCGCGCGCTTTTTTGATCAAATCGCGCGTTTTGCTCGCCGTATGCCCGATGTACTCTCCGACCAAATCGGCCCGCTCCGCCTCGATGAAATGCCCTTTGGACAGCACGTTCATCTCAAAAAACAGCTTGCCGAGCAAGCGAGCCACCGTCGTTTTGCCGGTGCCGGGATTGCCTTTGAAAATCATATGGAGCGCCTGGCGGTTGGCCTTTAAGCCGTTCTCCTTGCGCAGCCGGTTGATGTACAGCCAGGCGTAAATTTCCTTGATGATTTTTTTGACATGATCAAGGCCGATCAGCTGATCAAGCTCCTTTTGAATATTGCGGAGCGCCTGATGCTCTTCGCCATCGAGCCAGTCGTTTCTCTCTTCTTTCACTAAATGGTTTACCGTTTTGGAGTTCAACACGATGTTGATTTGCCCTTTCGCCTTGTTCATCGTCAATTCTGACAAGGGGCGTCACCTCGCTTACCGTTTTCTTCCATCCGCACCTGTTCCGACTTGGCTTTTGACGCCTTGCCTTTTCGTTACTAGTATACGTACGCCGCCGCCGATCCGTGACAATCGCCCAAACGAACAGCGGGTCGGTTATAGTGGAAAAAGTTTGTATATGTTTATTCACAAAAGCGGCGGTTTACGCATCTGAATTCACCTCGTCCCTCACTTCCCTTCGGGTGACGCAGGAGCTTGTCGATCAAATAGCGGGCGCGGAAGGAAAACGGGAAATGGCAAAAGGCGCCCTCCGCGAAGGAAGGCGCCTTTTTTCGGCGGCGTATGTACCGTCGGTCTTACTGTTCGGTTTCAAAATGGATGTTCCGCTCCGGCGCAAACGTCGAAATGGCGTGCTTGTAAATGAGCTGTTGTTTTCCTTGCACTTCCAAAAGTACGGTGAAGTTGTCAAACCCTTTAATGTATCCGCGCAGTTGGAAGCCGTTCAATAAGAAGACGGTCACTTGCATGCCCTCTTTGCGCAGCTGGTTTAAAAACTGGTCTTGAATATTGATCGTATTTTTCATCAAACGTCCTCCTCTTTTCTCTCTAAGGATATAATTATATATTCGCTTCAAGTTGAAGCTTTCCTGCTACATAGCGAGAAATTTCCTCCACCTTGGCGGCGAACTGCCCAGCGTCGGTCATGTCAAACCATTTCACCGGCATTTGGTTGCGAAACCAAGTGAGCTGCCGTTTCGCATAGCGGCGAGAATTTTGTTTCAGCAGCTCAATCGCTTCATCAAGGGAAACGCGGCCGTCAAAATAGTCGTACAGCTCCTTGTAGCCGATGGCTTGCACCGCCTGGCAGTCGCGCAGGCCGCGGTCATAAAGCGCCCTCGCCTCTTCGATCAACCCTGCGGCGATCATCTCATCGACCCGCTCGTTGATGCGGCGGTAAAGCGCCTCCCGCTCCGCCGTCAAGCCAACAATGGCCGCCTCATACAAAAGCCGCTTTGACTGCCCTTGCTGCCACTCGCTGAACGGCTTTCCGGTCGAGTGATACACTTCTAAGGCGCGGATGACGCGGCGGATGTTGTGCGGATGAATGCGGGCCGCACTTATTGGATCAACCGCCTCAAGCCGCCGGTGAAGCGCTTCGGCTCCTTGCTCGGCCGCCAGCTGTTTGAGCGCCCGGCGGTACGCTTCGTCGGAAGGGGCAGCGGAAAATTGGTAATCGTAAAGGGCTGCCTGAATGTACAGCCCGGTGCCGCCGACGATGATCGGTAGCCGGCCGCGCGCCGAAATCTCGGTGATGAGCGCACGGCAAAGCCGCTGAAATTCGACGACGGAAAACGGTTCGCACGGCTCTTTGATGTCCAGCAAATGATGCGGGATTCCTTCCATCTCATCGGGCTTCACTTTCGCCGTGCCAATGTCCATCCCTTTATAAATTTGCATCGAATCGCCGCTGATGACCTCTCCGCCCAGCTTTTTCGCCAACGCGATGCCGAGCTTCGTTTTGCCGACCGCCGTCGGCCCGACGATGACGGCGACTTTTTCAGCCATAGCGCGTCACTGCTTTCTGTTGTGGGACTTGTGTCAACCATCATTATACATAAAAACAGCTGTGCATGGAACCATTTCTTTCATACGTTTTCTCCATCCACAAATCGTTTTATACATGACAGCGCGAAAAATCGCCTTTCTTCCCTTTCGCCATAACCATATGGAAAAAAATGAACGCCATAAAAGGCGCTCATCATAATGAAAACTTGTTGACAATCGCCTGCAAATCGTCCGCCATTTTCGAGAGCGACGCGGCCGAAGCTGAAATTTCCTCCATCGAGGCCAGCTGTTCCTCGGTCGCCGCCGACACCTCGTGCACACCGGCCGATGTCGACTCGGCCACGTCGGCGACAAGCCGGACGGAGCGCACCATTTGCTCCGAAGAAGAGACCATGTCGCTGACCGCGGTGGATACGTCGCGGATTTGCGCCGCAACTTCGTCCACGGCGGCGCGAATGCGGGCGAACATTTCTCCCGAGGCGCGAATGACGTTCGTTCCGGCCGTCACTTCGTTGACGACCGACTCCATCGATTGGACGGCATGGACCGTTTCTTCTTGAATGGCATCGATCAATTCCGCGATTTGCTGGGCCGATTGGGCCGATTGCTCGGCGAGCTTCCGCACTTCGTCAGCAACGACGGCAAAGCCGCGCCCGTGCTCGCCGGCGCGCGCCGCCTCAATCGCGGCATTTAACGCAAGCAAATTCGTCTGCGCCGCAATATTGCGGATCGCTTCGATGATGGAGCCGATTTGCTCGGAACGGTGGCCAAGCCCTTTAATGAGGTCAGCCAGCCGCTCGACCGTATCGTTCACTTTGTTCATTTGCGCGACGCCCGCCTCGATCGTTTGCCCGCCCTCAGCCGCTTGTCTCGACGCCTCACTAGCGATGGCGGACACGCTTTGCGCCCGTCCGGAAATTTGCTCGATTCTCTCAGACATCGAATCGACGGCGGCGGACGTTTCTTCCCCGCTTCGCATTTGCTTGTCCATGCCGGAAGCAACGCCCTGAATCGTCATGGCGATTTGCTCGGTCGCCTTGCTCGTCTGTTCGGCGCTCGCTGCCAGCTCCTCCGACGAAGCGGCGACTTGCTCGGCGTTTTGCGCCACTTCCTTTAGCACTTCGCGCAAATTTTGGGCCATTTGTTCAAACGAAGCGGCCAGCTCGCCGATTTCGTCCCGGTTGCGGACGCCGGTTTTCGTCTTGGTCAAATCGCCGGCAGCGATCCGACCAGCCGCATCCGACAGCACCAATAGCGGGCGGGAAATCGAGCGGCTGATGTAATAGCTGACGGTCGCTCCAGCCGCCACCGTCAACAAGCCGACGATGATGATCAGCCGCTCGACCGCAGCCACCGATGCGCTCGCATTATCATTAGCTTCCTTCATTTCCTGCTCCTGGAGAGCGACCAATTGATTCTCCTTTTCATCAAATTGGGTTGTTAAGTCGCGCCCTGTTGTGGTCACAAGGGCGATGTACTGCTCCGGTTTGTTTTGCGCTTTTAAGTCGAACGTTTTTTGCCCAAGTTCGTAAAACTGCTGTTCAAGCAAATCGAGCTCGGCAAGCTGCTGTTTCGTTTCTTCCCGCGTCAGCTTCGCCGCAAGCTTTTCGCTTATTTTCTTGTACTCCTCATGCGCTTTTTCAAAGTTTTTCCTTAACGTCTCATCGCCAGTCAACAAATAGCCGCGCATGCTGCCGACTTGGCGGTGGATGAGCACCTCCAGCTCCTTGACGTTGACGAGATTCGGCACCCGTTTGTCAATGACAGTATATGTACCGTTCAGTTTGGAAATTTCGTAATAAGAAAAGCCGACTAGCCATACAATCAATACGCAGACAAGGCCAAACCCAGCCAGCAGTTTTCTGCGCACGGTCATTTTCATGTTCATTGGCAAATCCTCCTTCTGTGAATCAGTATGTTGTTCTATCTACATTATCGGATGATCACAGACAATGTTTAGGGTTTTTTTGGCTCTTTTGCCATCTTTGATGAAAAGGCCTGCTTCATTGAGAAAATCAACTGGATTTTCTCAATGAGCCTCCTCTTTCACCGTCAACTCGCAAAGAGCAAACAGGCCGCACCCATGCCGCTTCCCCGCCTTACGCCGTTCCTTCCGGCTGCCACGTGTTTCGGCCGGCTTCGGCTTCATCATGAATGAAAAGCGAGGTGACAAGCGCGGCGATGCTGCCAATGAGGCCGAATAAAAACAAATGATGGATGCCGGTCATAAACGTCGGCGCCTTCGTCAAAAACGCTCCCATGACGGTCACGCCGATCGCCGTGCCGATATTGCGGCAAAACATAAAAAAGGATGTCGCGATTCCTTTTTCATGAGCGTCGGCAAGCTGCTGCGAGCCAATGACCCCAACGGTCGACGTCAACCCGAATGACAGCCCTTGGACAAACATGACGAAAAAAACATACCAAAATCCGTGACTTTCGTTCAGCAGCGCCAGAAGCAGGCCGGACGCAACCAGCAGCACATTGCCGATGATGAGAAGCGGACGGTAGCCATAGCGCAAAATCCATTTCCCGGCCGGCACGGCGGCGATCATCCAGCCAACGGACGAGCCAAGCAAGGCAACGCCGCTGATAAATACCGATAAATGAGCAACATTTTGCAAAAAGAGCGGAATGTAGCTTGACGTGCCAAACAGCGCGACGCAGCTGACAAAGCCGTTAATGTTCATCCATTTGAGCGTGCGGTGATGAACAAGTGAAAGCGGCACGAGCGGAGACGGCTGCCGTTTTTCGAAAAAGTAAAACGCAACAAGTAAGAGCGCGCCGGCCGCCCCGTACCACCATTGCCCCCGCGCAACGACGGTGACGAGCAAAAGCAAGCTGATCGCCGCCGCAAACAGCACCGCGCCCATATAATCAACCGCCGCCCGCTTCGGTTCATATACTTCTTTATATGGAAACAACGTCACAAGCGAGAGCAAGCAGATGGGAATGTTGACATAAAAAATCCAGCGCCATGTCGCGTATTCGACAAACAGCGAGCCTAAAAGCGGCGCCAAGACGGCGGAAATGCCCCACATGGCGGTAAAAAACGCCTGGATCTTTCCGCGCTTTTCCACCGGAAACAAATCACCGGCGATAATGGCCGGAAACGGCATCATAAACCCGGCGCCGACCCCTTGTACGGCGCGGAACAGGACGAGTTGCACCATATTTTGCGACAAACCGCAAAGAAGCGAGCCAATCAAAAATAAAATGATGCCAAAGCTGAATACGTTTTTGCGGCCAAACAGGTCGGACAGACGGCCGGCAATCGGCGACAGGACGGTCGTTGTAATCATGTATGACGCAAACGCCCAGGCGTACAAAGAAAACCCTCCAAGCTCTTTGGCGATGATCGGCATTGTCGTGTTCATGATGGTCGTATCCATGGACGCGACGAGCATCGCCAGCACGATGCTGACCATGGCCGACAGGCGGCTGCTCATACAAATAACCTCCTTTTTTGGTAAACTACAAGTATTTTATTTTACACAATAAAAAATCATGGCACAAAATGATATGCGTCAAAAATTTGGATCGTTTGTATTCATTGTCGAATTTTGTTACCCTAAAAGTGCAAAGCCCCAAAACCGCTAACACGATCCTCATGAGATTATTGTACAAATAAGGAGGAATGAGATGAAAAAAACAACAAGCGTCTTTTCTATTTCCATTGTGATCGCCATTGTGTTTATTATTTGGGGAGTCGTTCCGGAGTCTTTGCTGCCACGCTACAATTTAAAGGCGGTCAGCAACGCGGTGCACTCGTTTCTGATCGATAAATTCGGCTGGTTTTATTTGCTCAGCGCTTCGTTGTTTTTGGCGTTTTCTTTGTTTCTTATTTTTTCCCGTTACGGAAATATCTGCCTCGGCCGCGACGGGGAAGAACCGGAATACAGCTATATGACGTGGTTTGCCATGCTGTTTAGCGCCGGAATGGGAATCGGGTTAGTGTTTTGGGGAGTGGCCGAACCGGTGTCCCACTATTACACGCCGCCAACAGGAGAAGAGGCAACGGCGGAAGCGGCCCGTCTGGCCATGCGCTACTCGTTTTTCCATTGGGGGCTGCATCCATGGGCGATCTACGGCGTCCTTGCCTTGGCGCTCGCTTACTTCCAGTTTCGCAAGCGAGAAGCCGGGGTCATCAGCCGCACGCTGCGCCCGTTGCTAGGAGCGCGGACAGAAGGCGGTCTCGGTGTAGCCATTGATACGCTAGCCGTATACGCAACCATTTTTGGCGTCGCCACCTCGCTAGGGCTGGGAGCCATTCAAATCAGTGGGGGATTGCATCAGTTGTTCCCAAATATTTCAAACTCTATTTCAACACAACTGCTCATCATTGTGGTTGTCACGGCTCTGTTTATGCTCTCGGCGCAAACCGGCCTAAACAAAGGCATAAAATGGCTGAGCAACATCAATATTGCGCTCGCATTGTTGCTTATGTTGTTCATGCTGTTTGCCGGTCCAACGAATTTTATTTTGGATGTGTTCACGTCGACGATCGGGACGTACTTACAAAATCTTCCCTCGATGAGTTTCCGGCTCAACCCGTTCGAGCAAAATGATTGGCCGAAAGTGTGGACCATTTTTTATTGGGCGTGGTGGATCGCATGGGCGCCGTTTGTGGGGACGTTTATTGCTCGCATTTCCCGTGGGCGCACGATCCGTGAATTTATGATCGGTGTCTTGGCGGTTCCAACGATTTTCAGCGCCCTTTGGTTTTCCGTGTTTGGCGGCTCAGCTCTTTATTTGGAGCAGTTCCAACATGCCGGCATTGGCGAGGTAATGAATGAAAAAGGAGTAGAAATAGCTCTGTTTTTTACATTCGAACATTTCCCATTCGCTCCATTGCTCTCGGGAATTGCCATTTTGCTCATTTGCACATTTTTCGTCACATCGGCAGACTCAGCAACGTTTGTGCTCGGCATGCAAACCACTAAGGGCAGTTTAAACCCGCCAAATTCGGTCAAGTTCGTCTGGGGCATCATTCAATCGGCAGCTGCGGCGATCTTGCTGTGGACTGGCGGTCTGCAAGCGTTGCAAACCGCTTCGATCATCGCTGCATTCCCGCTTGCGATCATCATGATTTTGATCGTTCTGTCCCTTATCCGTTCATTTCAGGAGGAAGTGACGCGAAAAGCGAAAAAACCCATCCAATAATGACCAAAGGTGTCCCTCAAGCAACGGGACACCTTTTCTTATTATAGGATGTACGAAATGATTGACAGGCCTTATGATTCCCTTGGTTGTGACGATCAGCAGCTGAAGCAACATCTTTGCACGGGATGCATAAAAAAAGGCTGCCCGCCAAAGCCACAAATGTGCTTTATGCGAGCAGCCTTCCGCCGCATTCGGTTATGTTTAAGCCGACGTCCATACGCATCCCGTTAGTTAAGCACCCGGACCGCTTTTACAAACCGCGTTTTCCAATATGAGGACGTGAGCGACGAATACGTGACACCGAGCGAAACGGTGGCGTTGATCATTTGCCCGTTGCCAGCATAAATGCCGACGTGGTTGATTGTGCCGTTCGAATCGGTATCAAAAAAGACGAGATCGCCTTTTTGCAACTGGCCAAACGACACCGTTCTTCCCGCTTGCGCCTGAGCGATGGATGTGCGCGGCAGCGAAATGCCGGCTTCGCCAAAAACGCGCATCGTAAACGATGAGCAGTCAAACACATCGGTGCGCGACGGGCTTGCTCCATACAAATAGCGCGCCCCTAAATATTTTTCCGCAATATCGATGATTCGGTCGGCAAGCGATGCGGACGACTCAGTGGCAGCCGAGTTGGCGGCCGATACTTGCTGCTTGGCCTCCCGGACATCAGCCGTTCCGCCCGCCACTTTAATGGCTTGGCCAATGCGGATGGTGTTCGGGTTTGTAATTTGCGGATTCAGTGCCAATAGACGGTCGACCGTCGTTTGAAACTTGTTCGCAATCTCAAGCAGCGTATCCCCCGCCTGCACGATATACCGGCCGCTTGTCGGCACGGCTGCCGGCTGCACATTGTATGTATTGGAACGTTCCTGTTTCCCTGCTACTTGCAGCCTCTGCCCGGCGCGAATGAAGTCTGGGTTCGTAATGCTTGGATTGAGCTTGAGCAGCGCATCCACAGTCGTGCTAAACTTGCGGGCGATTCCGCTTAGCGTATCACCAGGCTCGACCGTATATGTATTCGAAGAAGATTCGTTCGATTCATTTGGCTCATTGACGCGCAATACTTGTCCGGGAAAAATCAAATCCGAAGACAAATCGTTTTCTTGCTTTAACGCTGCGACCGTCGTGCCGGATTTCCGGGCAATCTTCCAAAGCGTATCGCCTTTTTGCACCGTATAGCTCGCCGCCGATGCCGCGTGGCCGGCCAACAAGGAACCGATCAACGTGCTTGTCAATATAACCGTTTTTTTCATGCTGCATCCCCCTATGACGTCGATGTATCCATCTTTATGTATCCATGTTTATACAAAATTCGCTATCACTCTACAAAATTCACCACGTATTCCTACACATGAGCCATTATAGTAAAATCAAAGCAATCCGTCTGTAACAGAAAGAATAAAAGTAGATTACAAAACGATTACAAAAAGCGCCCCCTTTGTCGCACAAAGGGGGCGCAGGCTACATCACCCGTTTAAATAGTTTTTCAATTTCATATGTCGAAAAATGAACGATGATCGGCCGGCCGTGGGGACAAGTAAATGGGTCCGTCGTCTGCCGCAGCGCCTCAAGCAAAGCGAACAGTTCATCCTGGCGCAAA
The DNA here is from genome assembly GCF_038593135.1 of Geobacillus sp. FSL K6-0789. Lineage (NCBI taxonomy): Bacteria > Bacillati > Bacillota > Bacilli > Caryophanales > Anoxybacillaceae > Geobacillus > Geobacillus sp. FSL K6-0789. The sequence goes on along the minus strand of NZ_CP151966.1, from coordinate 1,207,597 downwards.
TGTTGGTTTGCTTTAATGGCGCGCTTGCAGCTCATTAAGATCGCCGCTTGTTCGCGCAATTGCTTGATGTCGACCGTTTTGGCCGCCAACACTTGTTCGATCATTTCCTCGATGATTTCCCTTTCTCTCCCTTTCGGAAACCACGTCGGATGGGAGCGAACGAGAAACGCCCGCGGCCCAAACGGCTCAAGAAACACGCCGCAGCGCGCCAGCTCATTGCGGCAGGCGGTGATCCGCTCGTACTCGTCGGCTGGATATTCAAACATCAACGGAACGAGCAGCTCCTGCACTTCCTTCGTGGCTTCGCCGAGTTTTTCCCGGAAATATTCATAGTTGATCCGCTCTTGAGCCGCATGCTGATCGATCATATACAGCCCATGTTCGTTCTCCGCCAAAATGTACGTCCCATGCAATTGTCCAATCGGATAAAGCGGCGGCAGGCGATCAGCCGCCGCTTTATCTTCCGCTTGCCCATCTGTCGGCGAGCGGAGGGCACGCCGTTCTTCTCCCACCTCTTCCTCCTGCTTTCGCTCGAAAGCGGGCCCATGTTCGTCCGGTATTCCCCATTCATCCGTCCGCACAGCCACGGATGGCCGCTCAGCCGGTGCGTCACCGGTTAGCGGCGCAAAAGGGGCGGTCGCATCTTCCACGCCGCCGATGTCGCTCGATAAGACAGACGGCTCGCGGACGCGATGAGTGAACGTCCAAGCCGCCTGCTCCGCCTTTGGTTTTGCCAGCTTGCTGTCGGCAGATACGGACGGAATGAGCGTCCGCTCGCGAAATGCCTGGCGGATGGCGTCTGTGACGAGCTCATTCAGCTCTGCTTCTTTGCTAAAGCGGACTTCGAGCTTTGCCGGATGGACGTTGACATCGACAAGCACCGGATCCATTTCAATGGATAAAAACACAATCGGATAGCGGCCGATCGGCAAGAGCGTATGGTAGCCGGCTTCAATCGCTTTTATGAGCGGCACGCTGCGCACATAGCGGCCATTGACAACAAGCGAGATGTAGTTGCGCGAGGCGCGCGTCACGTCCGGCGGCGAAATGTAGCCGCGAACGGTAAAATCGAGCGATTCCGCTTCGATGGGGATCATTTGTCTCGCCGTCTCGGCGCCGTAAATAGCGGCGAGCACGTGCCGGACATCGCCGCTGCCATTGGTGGCAAGCAATGTTTTGCCCTGGTGGCGGAGGCGAAATGATACGTCCGGATGGGCGAGCGCCAGCCGGTTGACGACGTCAGCCGCATGGCCGAGCTCGGTGTGGATCGTTTTCATATATTTCAAGCGCGCTGGGGTGTTGAAAAACAAGTTCGATACGGTAATATCCGTCCCTTTGCGCCCCGCCGCCCGCTCGCGGGAGACGAGTGCGCCGCCTTGAAGCACAAGCTTCGTTCCCGGTCCGCTGCCCGTGCCGGTCGTCAGCTCCACTTCGGATACAGAAGCGATGCTCGGCAGCGCCTCACCGCGGAACCCGAGCGTGCGGATGCGGAACAAATCGTGCTCGTTGTGAATTTTGCTTGTCGCATGACGTTCAAAAGCGAGCAAGCAGTCGTCTTCCTCCATGCCATCGCCGTTGTCGATGACGCGGATTTTCGCCATTCCCGCCTCTTCAAGCTCGATGTTGATGACCGTACTATGGGCATCAATGGCGTTTTCCACCAACTCCTTGACGACCGAAGCCGGCCGCTCGACGACCTCGCCGGCGGCGATTTTGTTTGCCAGCAGGTCATCGAGCTTGCGGATGCGTCCCATCGGGCCTCCCTCCTTTACTTGAGGAGCTTTTGCAGTTCATACAGTTTGTTGAGCGCCTCAAGCGGCGTCATCTCGAGCAAATTGATCTCTTTCAGCGCCGCGAGCGCCTTTTTCTCTTTGCTTGAAAGCGGCGGCTCCACAGGCGCCGGGGCAAGGTCAGGAAACATGCTCAGCTGCTCAAACGCCGCTTCCGCCAAAACGCCATCCCGCGCCGCGCCGGCTGACGGACGGGAGTCCTTCTCGCGCTCAACCTTGCTGCCGACGTCTAACGCTTCGTTCCCCTGAAAAGCCAAACCCGCTTCCGCCAAAGCGCCATCGTCCATCCTGCCTGCGGCGGCTTCCTGTTTTCCCGCCGCTTTCTCCAGTTCCGCTAAAATGGCCCGCGCGCGTTCAATGAGCGAAGCCGGCAGCCCGGCCAGTTCGGCGACGTGAATGCCGTAGCTCTTGTCGGCCGGCCCGTCGGCGATTTGATGCAAAAAGACAACTTTGCCGTTTTCCTCGATGGCGCGGGCATGGACGTTCGAAAGCCGCGGGAGCGAACGCTCCAAGGCGGTGAGTTCATGGTAGTGGGTGCTAAATAGTGTTTTCGCGCCGATATGGTCGTGAATGTACTCAATGATCGCCTGGGCGAGCGCCATGCCGTCGTACGTCGATGTGCCGCGCCCGATTTCATCAAACAAAATGAGGCTGTTTTGTGTCGCATGATCGATGGCGTGGCACGCCTCCAACATTTCGACCATAAACGTGCTTTGTCCTGCCGACAGGTCGTCAGCAGCGCCGATGCGGGTGAACACTTGGTCAAAAATGGGCAGCACCGCCCGCTCGGCGGGAACGAAACAGCCGATTTGCGCCATGACGGCGGTGAGCGCCACTTGCCGCATGTACGTGCTTTTTCCAGCCATGTTCGGTCCAGTGATGAGCAGCATTTCCCGCTCGCGGTTCATGTAGCAGTCATTCGGCACGTACATTTGCGCGCCGAGCACTTTTTCGACAACCGGGTGGCGGCCGCCTTGAATCACCAAGACGCGCTCCGTGGAAAACTGCGGACGCACGTAGCGATACTCGTCGCTGATCGTTGCGAATGATTGAAGCACATCAAGCTCGGCAATGGCTTTCGCCAACGTCTGCAGGCGCGGGATGTATTGCTTCACCTGCTCGCGAATGGCGACAAACAGTTCATATTCGAGTTCGATGCTTTTTTCTTCCGCCTCCAAAATGAGCGCCTCTTTTTCCTTCAACTCCGGGGTGATAAACCGCTCGGCGTTGGCGAGCGTCTGCTTCCGCTCGTAACGTCCTTCCGGAACAAGGGGGAGATTGGGCTTTGTCACTTCAATATAGTAGCCAAACACTCGGTTGTAGCCGACTTTGAGCGATTTGATGCCGGTCGCTTCCCGCTCTTTCGCCTCAAGTTCAGCGATCCACGCTTTGCCGTTGCGGCTCGCATCGCGGTAGCGATCGAGCTGCTTGTCATACCCGTCTTTGATGAGGTTCCCTTCTTTGACGGAAAGCGGCGGCTGTTCTTGAATCGAGCGCTCGAGCAAATCGACGAGCTCTTCGCACGGGTCAAGGCGCTCGCACAGCTTGTCCGCTTCAGCGAGCGGCAGCGCGCCGACCGTCTGACGGAGCGCCGGCACTTGAAGAAGCGACTTTTTCAGCTGCACGAGATCGCGGGCATTGGCGTTGCCGTAGGAGACTCGGCCGACAAGGCGCTCAATGTCGTAAACGCCGCGCAGCCTGTCGCGCAGCTCCTGCCGTTCAAAATAGCTCGTTTTCAACGTTTCCACAAAATCGAGGCGCCGTTCGATTTCGCGCCGATCAATGAGCGGCCGGTCCAGCCATTGTTTTAAGAGCCGCCCGCCCATCGCTGTCACCGTTTCATCCAAAAGCCATAACAACGAGCCTTTCCTTCCTTTTGACCGCACCGTTTCGACCAATTCCAAATGCAGCTTGGAATGTCGGTCCATTTTCATATAGTGGTCAACTTGATACAACTCAGCCGGCTGCAAATGATCGAGCCGCCGCTTTTGCGTGCGGACGAGGTAATGAAGCAAACGGGCTGCGGCCTGCCGCAGCTTTTCTTGCACCACATGGCCGATGACGCCGTTCCATTCGTCGCATAGCGATGTGTCGTCCTCATAAGAGACCGCCGCCCCGTACCGCTCTTTCAGCTCGCGCACCCACTCTTCGCCGCTGTCTGTGGCAACGATGATCTCCCGCGCTCCAACGGCGTGCAATTCGTTTGCCGTTTCCTCCCACGAAGAAAGAAGCGTGAGCCGAATCTCGCCGGTCGACAAATCGGCGTAAGCCAATCCGTATGTACCATCAGCAAACGGCGTGAGCGCCGCCAAGTAGTGGTTTTCCTTCTCGGTGAGCCCTTTGCCTTCCATGAGCGTCCCTGGGGTGATGAGCTGCACCACTTCGCGGCGAACGACGCCTTTGGCCGTTTTCGGGTCTTCGACTTGTTCGCAAATGGCGACTTTATATCCCTTTTCGATTAACTGTTCAATATATCCTTGCGCCGAATGGTACGGCACCCCGCACATCGGCACCCGTTCATCGCCGCCGTCGCGGCTTGTTAATGTAATTTCCAGCTCTTGCGCCGCCTTGATGGCGTCGTCAAAAAACAGTTCGTAAAAATCGCCAAGCCGGAAAAATAAAAACGCGTCCGGATATTGCGCTTTAATGTGCAAATATTGCTGGATCATCGGTGTGTACGATGGCATCGCTTCTCCCCAACCTTTTCGGCCCGAAGGCTCGTTGATTGCGCTACTATTATAACAAGCGGCAAAAGAAAAAACTAGGAAAGAAATTTCCTAGTTTTATTCTTCTTCGCCAAGCAGCAAATCTGGGCTTAAATCTTCTAATTCTTCATCAAGGTCATCCTCGTCGCAAAAATCGTCGTCTTTGCCGCATCCTTCCGGATTGATGGCAACGCACACCTTCGTTTCGCCGATCACTTCGGCGACAAACTCCCGCTCAACATCGACAACGATTTTATTGCCGTTTGGCGAAATCGTGCATTCGAGGCAGTTCGGCTGCTGGATGACGCGGACAATGACATCGGTGTCATCGCTGATTAAATGATCTTTGTCGCGATATTTTAATTTGACGACGTCCGTATACGACACCGTTTCGGTGACGACTTCGGTTTTTGTATTGTGGTTGTACGAATACCAGACGTTGATGTCATAATGGCCGTGAATTTCGACCGTTTTATCGCATTTTTTCGCTTCATAACGGTGGTTGATGATCCAGCAGCCAAGAATGCTTGACGGGCGGTTCGGCGCCGTCACCGTATGGGTCGATTGTGTAAACTTGCGGCCTTTGCCAACAACGGCTTTCGTAATAATTTCTCTGTATTCAGACATCGAACGGAACCCTCCTCAAATGAATCTTCATTTCATCCTATGCGCCATCTCCGCTAATGTGCACAGCAAATGAATCATTATTCCGTATAGTTCATTGTATGCGCCTGCTCCGTTCGATGTGCCTTCTTTTTTGCTGCCAGGCAGCCGCCCGCGGTTTGGGGGAAGGGAGAGCGCGCCCATAAGAAAAAAAGCGCCCCGAAGGACGCTTTTGAGCCGCATGCCATTAATGGCAGCCGCCGTGCTTGTTGTAGCGAAGGGCAGCACCTGTTTCGCCGCGCAGCACATCGCCGCCCGTCGAAGCGAGAATTTCATCGGTCACCGTATTCGAAATCGTCGAGGCGACGAGCTGAAGCAGGTCGTTCACCTCAGCTTGCGACTGCTGGAACTCGCCCACGATCGGAATTTGTTCGAGCTGCTCGTAAATGGCGTCAATTTTGGCCTCGACCTGCTTGAGCGCCTCATGTTTGCCGTAGTGTTGCAAGTTGACGGCTTGTTTTTGCAGCGATTTTAGTTCGTTGATCAATGTGCGCACTTTTTCATTTTGGTGGATTTTTTCCTCCGCTCGTTTGAAAAAGTCGACTTCCTCGGTTTCGGCGATCATTTTCGCCAACTGCTTCGCCTGCGCCAGCACTTCATCCCGCGTATATTTCGCCATATCAGTTCACCTCGATCGCTTCATTCACGAATTCGCCCGTCAGCGTCCACGTTTTCGCTTCTGTAATGCGCACGTTGACCAATTGGCCAATGAGCGATTTGGGGCCGACGAAGTGGACGAGCTTGTTTTTGCGTGTGTAGCCGGCCAGCACGTCCGGGTTCGTTTTGCTTTCGCCTTCGACGAGCACTTCGACGACTTGGCCTTCGTATTGCTTCATTTTCTTGGCCGCGATTTCTTGAACAAGGTCGTTGAGCCGCTTGAGCCGCTCTTTTTTCACTTCCATCGGCACGTTGTCCTTCATGTTCGCCGCCGGCGTGCCTTCGCGCGGCGAGTAAATGAACGTATACGCTGAATCAAACTCCACTTCGCGGTAAAGCGACAGCGTTTCTTCAAACTGCTCGTCCGTCTCGTTCGGGAAGCCGACGATGATGTCCGTCGTCAACGCGACGTCCGGAATGGCGGCTTTAATTTTGCGGACGAGCTCCAAGTACTCCTCGCGCGTATATTTGCGGCCCATCATTTTTAAAATTTCTGTGCTGCCCGATTGCACCGGCAGATGGATATGCTCAACCAAGTTGCCGCGTTTGGCGAGCACTTCGATGAGCCGGTCGTCAAAGTCGCGCGGATGGCTCGTTGTGAAGCGGATGCGGGCAATGTCAATTTTGCGCAGCTCATCCATTAAATCGCCAAGGCCGTACTGGATGTCGGTGAAGTCTTTCCCGTAAGCGTTGACGTTTTGCCCAAGCAGCGTGATTTCTTTATAGCCTTGGGCGGCGAGCTGGCGCACTTCTTGGATGATGTCTTCCGGACGGCGGCTTCGCTCCTTGCCGCGCGTATACGGAACGATGCAATACGTGCAAAACTTGTCACAGCCGTACATAATATTGACCCATGCTTTAATGCGGCCTTTTCGCGCTTTCGGCAAGTTTTCGACAACGTCGCCTTCTTTCGACCACACCTCGACAACCATTTCTTTTGACATATATGCTTCATGCAAAATGTAAGGAAGTCGATGGATGTTGTGCGTGCCGAAAATCATATCAACATATTGGTATTGCTTTAAAATTTTATTAACGACCGCTTCTTCTTGCGACATACAGCCGCACACGCCAAGAAGCAAGTCCGGATTGGTCGTTTTGAGCGGCTTTAAGTAGCCGAGCTCGCCGAACACTTTGTTTTCCGCGTTTTCACGGATCGCGCACGTGTTGAGCAAAATGACGTTTGCCTCTTCCGGACGGTCGGTCGGCTCATAGCCGAGCGCCATGAAAATGCCGGCCATCACTTCCGTATCATGTTCGTTCATCTGGCAGCCGTATGTGCGGATGTAAAACTTCCGCCCGCGCCCCATGCCGCGGAACTCGTCCGGAATCGCAAAGTCTTTTACATATTGAATTTCCTCTTTGCCGCGCTTTTTCGCTTCTTTCAAATTCGGCGGCAAAAACACTTTCGTGAAATATTTCTCGTAGTCTTTCGTCGTTTTTTCCTTCAGCCGGTCCAAGGCGGATTTTCTGTCCGCTGGATGGCTTGCCGTCTCAATTTGCGCTGTTTGTTCCAACCGTTGTTTTTCGTTCATCGCAATCTCCTTTCCTCATTCGTAATAATGTAGATCGCAGGCGCTTTGTTGGCCGCCCGCCTTCCTCGCAAATTTCTTCCATCACACACTACCATAGTATAGCGTCAACCGTCATGAAACACAATGGGATTTATTCCGGATGTCCGGAACACGCTATGATAACAAAAAACGCCCGATGAGGCAAGCCCCCCCATCGAGTGTGAATCACTTCCAATCTTTCTATATGTTACATAAACTCTGCTACAAGCTCGGCAAACTTTTCTTTGCTCAATTTCAAATCGGCTTCAGTAAGCGGTGTATCACGGTAGCCCGGGACGAGTTCTTGGTATGATTTTTGCTCTTTATTTTGGTAAATGAGCCCGGTGACAAGCCCGTCGTATTTCATCACCGTCTGCATCGCCATCGCCCGGTCGGACGGGTCGTACCCTTCAATGTCGCTCACTTTCACCAGCCGCTCTTTAAACCATTCGTACGTGTTGACTTTATTGTACGTGACGCACGGGCTGAAGACGTTAATGAGGGAAAATCCTTTATGTTTGATGCCTTCTTCAATTAAGCTTGTCAACTCTTTTAGGTCGCTTGAAAAGCTTTGCGCCACAAACGTCGCTCCGGCGCTTAACGCGATTTCAAGCGGCGACAACGCCGGCTCGATCGACCCTTGCGGCGTACTTTTCGTTTGAAACCCGGTGGCGCTGCGAGGCGATGTTTGGCCTTTTGTCAGCCCGTAAATTTGGTTGTCCATGACGATATACGTGATGTCAATGTTGCGGCGAATGGCATGAACCGTATGCCCCATGCCGATCGCAAACCCATCACCGTCGCCGCCGGCGGCGATGACCGTCAAGTTGCGGTTCGCCATTTTCACCCCTTGGGCGAGCGGCAAGGCGCGGCCGTGCGTGCCGTGAAACCCATAGGAATGAATGTAGCCGGAAATGCGGCCGGAGCAGCCGATCCCGGAAATGACAGCGAGTTCGTGCGGCTCCAAACCGAGGTTGGCAGCGGCGCGCTGAATGGCGGCCTGAACGGAAAAGTCGCCGCAGCCCGGACACCAGTTTGGCTTCACATCATTGCGGAAATCTTTAAAGGTGGCCATTGTGCTAACAACTCCTTGCATTTAGTATAGACATTGCCCGGCAAAAACGGATTGCCGTCAAATTTCAAGACGCTGGCGATTTTGTCCGCATGCCCGACATGCATTTTCAACAAGCTTGCCAATTGCCCGGTCGCGTTTTGCTCAACGACGACGACCCGCTTCGCTTTTTCGACAAGCGGCCGCACGTCGTCAACCGGGAACGGATGAAGCAGGCGGATGTGTGCATGGTTGACTTTAACACCGTCCTGCTCGAGGCGTTCGATCGCTTCCTCAATCGCTCCGCGCGTCGATAAAAAGCCAACAAGGAGCAAATCCGGTTCTTCGTGGCGGAGTTGTTTGTGCACCGGCGTCGGGAAGTGGATGTGCTCGAGTTTGCGCAACCGCTTTTCCATTTGCGTCCGGCGGTTCGCTGCCGTTTCCGACGGGCGGCCCGTTTCGGCATGCTCGACCCCGGTGACGTGGTGGATGCCGTGTTTCGTTCCCGGCAGCACCCGCGGCGAAATGCCGTCCGGCGTCACCTCATATCGTTTGAAGTTGTCTTTGCCCGGAAGCGGCGGCAATTCCTCGCTGACGAGTTTGCCGCGGCGAATCTCGATCCGGTCGTAATCGAGCGGCTCGACCGTTTGTTTGCCGAGCGACAGCTGCAAATCCGACAAGAAAATGACCGGACACTGATATTCTTCAGCCAAGTTGAACGCTTCTGCCATGTCATAAAACGCTTCTTCAACCGTGCTTGGCGCCATGACGATTTTCGGGATTTCCCCGTGCGTGCCGTAAATCATCGCAAGCAAGTCCGATTGTTCTTGCTTCGTCGGCAAGCCGGTGCTCGGGCCGCCGCGCTGCGTGTCAACCACAACAAGCGGCGTTTCTGTCATTCCGGCTAAGCCGATCGCTTCAGCCATGAGCGACAGACCCGGACCAGCGGAAGCGGTGAACGCCCGGGCGCCGGCGTAGTTGGCGCCGATCGCCATCGTGCAGGCGGCGATTTCGTCTTCTGTTTGGATGACCGTGCCGCCGAGATCCGGAAGCTTTTTAATTAAATACTCCATAATTTCCGAGGCGGGGGTGATCGGATACGCCGCCATAAAGCGCGCCCCGCCGGCCAAGGCGCCCAAGGCGATCGCGTCGTTGCCGATCATGAACATCCGCTGTTTGCCGTCCGCTTTTGCCAGTTTCATAGGTTCGGCGCGCCCGCCCAACAGCTCTTTCATATATTCGGCTCCGGCGCGGATCGCTTCCATGTTTTTCTCGACGACTTGCGCCCCTTTGCGGCCAAACGTGTCGGCGACAACGCTTTCGAACACGGCCGGATCCAATCCGAGCACTGCACTCGTCGCGCCGATGGCAACCATGTTTTTCATGAGCGAGTTGCCAAGGCTTGTGGCGATATCAGTAAACGGAACGGCATAAAGGACGACCCCTTCCCGCTCCGGAATGACCGGATTGAACTTGGCGTCCGCCATGACGATGCCGCCGCTGTGCAGCTCGTGAAAGTTGAAGTCAATCGTCTCTTGGTCGAACGCCACCAAGATGTCCAAATCGTCTGCGACCGCCCGCACCGGTTTCGTGCTGACGCGGATTTTGTTGTTCGTATGACCCCCTTTGATGCGTGAAGAAAAATGACGGTATCCATATAAGTAATATCCGAGGCGGTTCAGCGCTGTGGAAAAAATTTCTCCTGTACTTTCAATTCCTTCCCCTTGCTGGCCGCCCACCTTCCATGACAGCTGTTCGATCATGCTTACACCCCTTCATATTCACTCCAGCCTTTCGCTACTATTGTACCACTTTTCTGACAAGGAAACTATCATTTTGAACGCCTTTTTCAGCCGGCACCGCGGATGCCCTGTCTTCTATATAGACTCCCATGACAAAAAAATTTCGTCACCATCGGAAGGATGAAAAGACCTCTATGTTGAATTTTACAACTTTACACATTTTGGAGTTCGGGTATTTTCAGGATAGATGCAACGAAGAAGTTTAACATATCCTTGACGGAAAAGCGGTTTGTCCATTTTCGACTGTCGAAGGCAAGCCTATGGCTTGCCCCGTCACGCCAAGGCGTGACGGAAGACCGAACAACCACCTGCTTCACAGACCCATATATGGGTCTGTAAAGCGGCGTTGTTCGGTCGCCTGACAGTCGATAAAAGCTGCAAATGGTAAATCTTCAAATTGCATCTATAATATTTTAGGATACGCAGATCCGATACTCCGTGATATTCGTCACTCCGGTAAATGGGCGTAGAAGTTGCCGAATAAAAAGCGGGATGCTTGTTCGGCGGAGTAATGCTTGTACAACTCATTGACGAGCTGGTCGTATTGCTTCACCGTTTCAAGACCGGAAACCGTTTCCGTAATGCCGTCAAAGTCGGAGCCGAACCCGACGTTGTTTTCCCCTCCGAGCGCACATACATGGTCAAGATGGCGAAGCACATCGGCGATCGTTGCTCTCCGTTTGTCCTTCGTTAAAAAGTACGGGACAAAATTGATGCCAATCATCCCGTCTTTTTCAATCAGCGCTTTCAGCTGCTCGTCCGTCAGATTGCGCGGATGCGGGCAGAGGCGATGGGCGTTCGAATGAGAAGCGATCGGAAAACAGGCTGTTTCGATCACATCCCAAAACGCTCTTTCCGACAAATGGGACACATCGACCCACCGCTTTGTTTCATTGAGCAGCTCGACGACTTGCCGGCCAAACGCGGTCAAGCCGGCGCCGCGCTTCTCCCACGCCCCGTCGGCGACGGCGTTTGGAAAGTTCCACGTCAGGCCGACAGAAGCGACGCCGAGGCGAAGAAGCGTCTTTAACTTGACAAGGTTGGCACCGATGGCGTCGCATCCTTCGAGCGTCAACATCGCGCCAATTTCCCCTTCTTTCAGTGCGGCGATATCCTGCTTCGTCCGCACAAACTTGACGGACGGGAACGCCTCGACGATGCGGGCAAAGAAAATGTCCACCATCTCCAATGCCGCTGTGAACCGGGCTTCTTCCGGCACGGTTTCCGGCACGTAAATGGCAAAACATTGCACTTTTATTCCCGCTTCCGCCATGCCAGAAAAGGTGACATGAAGCGGTGCCCCATCGTGAAACGACAACGACCGGTCTTGCCATAGCTTCATGAGCGCATCACAGTGGACATCGAAAATCATTCGTTTTCCCCCTTAAAAAAGCAAAAATAACCTGCCTGCCTTCTACAGCGAAGGCGCCAACAGGTTATATTTTACCATTGACTCATCATCGAGTTAACGAGGTTCGACGATTAATTTAATGGCGGTCCGCTCTTCTCCGTCAATAATAATATCGGTAAACGCCGGAATGCAAATCAAGTCCATGCCGCTTGGTGCCACAAACCCTCGTGCGATCGCTACTGCCTTAACGGCTTGGTTCAATGCACCTGCACCGATCGCCTGAATTTCCGCCGCGCCGCGCTCGCGCAGCACCCCGGCAAGTGCACCGGCTACAGAGTTCGGATTCGACTTTGCTGAAACTTTTAATATTTCCATTTCTAGCTCCTCCCTCGTTCCCTTGAAAAATAGATTACGGTAAAATGTCTTCACTGTAACTATATTCACTGTTTCGACAACTATTCCTGCTGAGGAGAAGCTTGTTTTTAAAAAAAACGATTATTCAAAATATGGGTGGTCGTCATTAATGATCAACCGTTCAATGCCAAGCGCACGCCCGCTTTTTCCATCAACATCGACAAGCACCGCGTTCAGCTGGCTTCGTCCTTCCTTGACGCCGAACCGGACCGGCAGTCCGGTTAAAAATTTGCGCAGCACCGCGTCGCGGTCAACCCCTAAAATGCCGTCATACGGGCCGGTCATGCCGACATCGGTAATGTACGCCGTACCCTTCGGCAAAATGCGATTGTCCGCCGTCTGAACGTGCGTATGCGTGCCGATGACGGCCGACACGCGCCCATCCAAGTGCCAGCCCATCGCCTGTTTTTCGCTTGTCGCCTCAGCGTGAAAATCAACAATGATGACCGACGTGCGCGTCGAGGCAGCGGCAATCAATTCATCCGCTTTTTGAAACGGACAGTCAATCGCCGGCAAAAACGTCCGCCCTTGCAAGTTGATGACCGCCGCCTCCCCTTGCTCGGTCGGCACGTAGACGATGCCTTTTCCCGGTGTGCCGGGCGGATAGTTCGCCGGGCGGATGAGCGCCTTCGCCTGATCGATGAATTCAAAAATATCACGCTTGTCCCACGCATGGTTGCCTAATGTCACAACATGGGCTCCTTGGGCCAAAAACGCCCGGTAAATCGGCTCGGTGATCCCTTTCCCGCCGGCGGCGTTTTCACCGTTGATGATGACGATATCGGGACGGTGTTTTTCTTTTAATTTCGGCAAATAATGCTCGACCATTTTTTGCCCCGGCGAACCGACGACATCGCCGATAAATAAGATTCTCATGATCGATCCCTTTCTAATCAAAAAAATATGGCGCTTCGCTTCAAAGGTGGCGCGGATCCATTGTACTTTCTCATTTTACGCACAAAAAACATCCATGAGTAAGCTTTTACTCGCCACCCAAGCATGAAAATAACCGCTCATGGATTCATTATTTTCAAAGAAAAATAAAGTGGCAATAGGATGCCACTTTATTTCGCATATTCGACCGCGCGCGTTTCACGGATGACGGTCACTTTAATATGGCCCGGGTAGTCGAGCTCTTCTTCAATCCGTTTGCGGATGTCACGCGCCAACCGGTGCGCTTCCAAATCGTCGATCATATCCGGCTTGACCATGATGCGCACTTCGCGACCGGCCTGGATGGCGTACGATTTTTCCACGCCTTCGTACGATTCCGCAATTTCCTCCAGTTTCTCTAAGCGGCGAATATAGTTTTCCAGCGTCTCGCTACGCGCTCCCGGCCGCGCTGCGGAGAGCGCATCCGCCGCCGCCACAAGCACCGCGATGACCGATGTCGGCTCGGTGTCGCCATGGTGGGAGGCGATGCTGTTGATGACGACGGGATGTTCTTTGTACTTCGTCGCCAGCTCGACGCCGATCTCCACGTGGCTGCCTTCAACCTCATGGTCGATCGCCTTGCCGATATCATGAAGCAAGCCGGCCCGGCGCGCCAACATTTCGTCTTCTCCAAGTTCGGCCGCCATCAGTCCGGCTAAAAACGCGACTTCCACCGAATGTTTCAAGACGTTTTGTCCGTAGCTCGTCCGGAACTTCAGCCGCCCTAAAATTTTGATCAAATCCGGATGCAAGCCATGGACGCCGACTTCAAACGTCGTCTGCTCACCGACTTCGCGAATGTGCTCATCGACTTCGCGGCGCGCCTTTTCCACCATTTCTTCAATGCGCGCCGGGTGGATGCGTCCGTCTTGCACAAGCTTGTCTAACGCGATGCGCGCCGTTTCGCGGCGAATCGGATCAAATCCGGACAAAATCACCGCTTCCGGCGTATCATCGATAATTAAATCGATGCCAGTCAGCGTCTCAAGCGTGCGAATGTTCCGCCCTTCGCGCCCGATGATCCGCCCTTTCATTTCATCGTTTGGCAAGTTGACGACGGACACCGTCGTTTCGGCGACATGGTCGGCGGCACAGCGCTGGATGGCCAGCGACAAAATCGCTTTCGCCCGCTTGTCCGCTTCCTCTTTCGCCCGCGTTTCCGCCTCTTTGATCATCATGGCAATCTCATGGGACAGTTCTTTTTCAACGCGTTCCAAAATGAGCTGGCGCGCATCGTCGCGCGTCAGGCCGGAAATGCGTTCGAGTTCGGTTTGTTGCTGCTTCACGAGCGCTTCCACTTTGCTTTCCATTTGTTCAATATGCTGTTGTCTTTCGTTTAACGCTTCTTCCTTCGCTTCAAGCAGCGCCTCGCGTTTGTTGAGCGCTTCATCTTTGCGATCGAGGTTTTCCTCCTTTTGCATCAAGCGGTTTTCTTGTTTTTGGAGCTCGCTTCTCCGGTCGCGGATGTCGCGCTCCGCTTCCGTCCGCAATTTATGAATCTCGTCTTTCGCTTCGAGAAGCGCCTCTTTTTTCAAGGCGTCCGCCTCGCGTCTCGCCTCTTCAATCAGCTGCTCGGCAGCTGCTTTCGCGCCGCCGATTTTCGCTTCGGCAATCGATTTGCGAACAAAAAAGCCAACAACGGCACCAATGACTAAGGCAAGCAAAGCGGAGATGATGATCGAACCCATCGTTTCACCTCCTCTTGCTGTTTCGTTTTCCCTTGCGCCTTCTTCGCGCCATCGTCCGACGCAGATGGACATTCCCGTTTTCAACCCATTGGCTTGGTCGTTTGCCTGGCCATTTCCACGCGCCCCCGCATCCAAGCAGTACGCCGCTGCGGGCGGTCACGCGACCCTGCCGTGTACATGGATAAATATACATGTTCATTGTAAAGGCGGCGGTAGGAATTGTCAAGATATTACACAGGAGCGAGTCAGTCAAGACTTTGTGGAGAACATTTTTTCGGTTCACTACGGGTGTTGTCAATCACTAGTTAGCGAACCATTTTCAGGAATTCATATCGTAAGCGCTTTCGGACTCTCATCCCTCATCTTGAGGCGATGATAAGATATTCCATTTTTTTACACCCAACCACCATCCCGGAGCGCCGACAACGCTTGATGGATCGGCGTCCCGGATGACCGCTGCAGACACGGTAGATTCTGACGCACCACATCTGCCCATAACCGTCCGGCCTTCCGTTTGGCCTGTTCAACCCGCTTGGACTTTGTTGAGGCCGAGGCCGCCGTTCGGGTCTCTTCTTCCTCCACCAACTGCCCATTTCTCCGCCAAATCCCGTCGATTCGGGCCGCCATCGCCCTCAGAAACGCCCGAAGCCCTTGGTCTTTCCAGCTGCGGCGGGATTTCACCCGATGCGCAAACCGGCTCATCACGCTCTCGGCGTGGCCCATCGGACGCATGCCGGTCGTCTCCACCCCTTGCTCCGACAGCCACTCCCGATAGTCCCGGATGCATCCCGGCATCGACTCGATCCGGCGAATCAAGGCGGCCAGCTGTTGTTCTTTGCCTTCGTCCCCCAACGTGCCGACCGCGCTGTTCAGCTCGACCAAAAGTCCTTCTTCGTCTTGTTTCGCCAGCTTCCTCCGCACCTCCCGCCAACGCGGATGGCCGGACAGACACTGACGCAGCTCCCGCGCCACATGAAATCGATCCAGCTGAAAGCACGCCCGCTTCCCAAAATACTCCCGGCAGGCCGTGATCCACGACGCCGCGTCGCCGTTGATGATCAAAAGGTCCCGGCACGGATCATAGGCATATTCGTTCATCAGCCACTCTTCAAACCGTTCCCACACGTCTCCCGCCCCTTCATGGAGGTAGTGGCGCCGGTTCACGAGCTCGAGCTGCGAACCGTTTCGTTTCCATCCCTCGTGAACCGCCAGGATTTTCTCTTCTTTCGCCCGTTTCCCTTTCCCCTGGCGGGAAATGAACAGCCCATCCGCCTCCACAAATAGCACTCGGCCGTGCCGTTGGGAAACAGGGCGGTGCAGCGAGACAGGGGCCTCCAGCACCAGTTGGCGAATCGCCTCGTGGCTTAGGACCGCATACCCCACGATCGACTCCAACGTACGGGCCGCTTTGCGGTAGGAAGAGCACTCTACGGCCAACTCGACCGCCGTTTCCTCGAGGCAAGGGCTGATCGACTGCGCTCCATCAAAGCCCAGTTCGGCATCCAGCAAGAAGGTATACGCCCCCGCCTGCCGATCATAGTAGTAGTTCCGTCGAAACGTCACTTCTCCAAACAGCGTTTGGATCGTAGTCGGCCGTTTGTCTTTCAGCTGATACCGGCGCTTGTCCCGCGCTTCCGCCAGTTGTTGATCAATCTCCTCCAAAAGGGCCGCCAACAAGACAGCGAACACCTTTTGAAGAGTTCTGACTAATTGCTCCTCCAGCTCTTTTAATAAAGGCCATTCTGTGGTAAGATGTTTCATGGACTCTCTCCCTCCTGTTTTCGGTTGGTTTGCCAATCACCATCATAGCAGGGAGAGAGTCCTTTTTTCACGACATTTGCTTTTTCTACCGCGCTTCGCTTGGTGGCCCCGACGAGCGTCGCGAACAAAAGTTCGCAACCCTCGTCGGGGATCATTTCGGAATGTCACCCACAAATATTTTACTCACACCACAGGAGCCCTTCTTAAGCCGCGGCACACAGAGCGTTCTGCTCTTCCTCTTCTTTTTGGCAAAATGCGAAAAGAAACGGAACCGCCTGCAAGTTAGTCGGGCGTCCTCCGGCATATCCTGCAAAGGGACGTGAATGGCCGTTCCGTTTCGGCAGCTAGGAAAAAGGCGCCCCAGTCATGCCAGGACGCCTTCCGTCTGTTATTCCTCAAGCAGCCCAAATTCGTCTTGCATCGGTTCGCCGCCTGCTTCGCCATCATCGATGCCGTAATGTTTGCGGATGGCGCGGGCGATTTCTTCGGCGATATGCGGGTTTTCTTTCAAAAATTGTTTTGCATTCTCCCGCCCTTGGCCGAGCCGTTCGTCTTTGTACGAATACCATGAGCCGCTTTTTTGCACAATGTCAAGTTCAGACGCCATATCGATGATTTCCCCTTCGCGGGAAATGCCCTCGCCGTACATAATGTCGACGTCAGCCGTTTTAAACGGCGGCGCGACTTTGTTTTTGACGACTTTGATTTTCGTCTTGTTGCCGACCATATCATTGCCTTGCTTGATTTGCTCGGCGCGACGAACCTCTAGGCGGACGGAAGCGTAAAACTTGAGCGCCCGCCCGCCCGGCGTTGTCTCGGGATTGCCAAACATGACGCCGACTTTTTCGCGAATTTGGTTGATGAAGATGGCGATCGTTTTTGACTTGTTAATGGCGCCGGACAGCTTGCGAAGCGCCTGGGACATCAGCCGCGCTTGCAGGCCGACGTGAGCGTCCCCCATCTCCCCTTCAATTTCCGCTTTCGGCACGAGCGCCGCCACCGAGTCGATGACGATAATGTCGACCGCGCCGCTTCGCACGAGCGCTTCCGCGATTTCGAGCGATAGTGATAGGTAAGCCTTTGATGCAATCTCCGGCTTTTCCCCCACCCCACACCGTGCGTGCGAGTTTCCCCGCACACGGCGTTCCACCGGGACAGCTTCGATAGCCCCGTTTGGGCTATCTCTCCACCATATCACCTCGCGATGACATGGCAACAGCACCTACAATTTTTCCAGCGAACAGAACTTTTATATTTTCAGCTTGTTCCTATACTCCGTTAGTTTGTCAATCATTTTTCGTTCTGTAAACGGCGGTTCTTGGTTGCTATGGACAAGCCTATGGCATTGGTTGCATAAGCTAACTAGATTAACGGTCTTATTGATCTCACTTAAAGGTTTACTCGGGTCAATATGATGGCAGTGGAAGTTACCGGGACTTAAGTATACAGCACATATTTTGCATTTTCCTTTATCTCTGTGGCGAATAGCTTCTAAAATGACAACATCATTTTGAAGCAACTCAAGCATCCCGTAAAAATGTTTTCCCTTTTTAGCTTCTTGATAAAGAAGATCCAAGCAGTTTCTCAAGTCCTGTTCGCTTTTTACGACAAGTTTGTTTACCTTCATGCTCCTTTCTCCCTTTTTATAATACTGGGTGGAAGTGCCATGAATTAGCCTGCTTGCCGTAACATGTAGATACTTTGCCGCCCCGGCTGGTTCCCTTCACTCCAGAGCGTTTTTTCCTCCCCCATCGTTGCCTTTGGGGTTCAAACGGCGCTCCTTCATCATTACTATGGAACCGCTGACTCCCCCTAAGATATCATCGACCAGCCCTGTCTCCTCCTTAGGGGGCCTCTCACGTTCCCTACAGCCTATCCCTTCTTTTGAACGCCCTTAGGTGCCTACTCTACTCGGCAGGACCTCTGATTGGAACGTCCGCTACCCATCAGAGCAGTAACCGAACTAAGCCAGCCGGTTAAAGGAAACACCGCAAACAAGACACGGTGGTTCGTCCTGTATGGTCCCTTTTCAGGGAGCACCGGTAACCGAGCTTCACGCATAGGTTCCTTTCGTCACCATAGGCGTCTTTTAAGGAGCCCCGCACCACTTTCGCCATAGCCACATTTTGCGGCCTTAGGCTACTTGGGTTACGACTTCACCTGGCTTCATACATCCCGGTGAGGGTGCACCGGAATGCATGCAGGAGTCTCAGGCTCGTGGATATAGGACTATCACCACGGGAAGGAATTTCACCTTCCAACTCGGCTGTAGAGTTGTCCCGATGTTCCCATCGGACTCCGCTTTCGTGCCTACGCACTTATACGGAAACGTGACGCACCTTGCTCGCCCGTGTCAGGCTGGGAAAGCAGCAATTCATCGATATTGACCCCTAATTTTTGTGCATAGATGGGGTCGAGCGCGTGCTCTGCGTCGATGAAAGCTGCTTGCCCGCCCCGCTTTTGCACTTCAGCGATCGCGTGAAGGGCAACGGTCGTTTTCCCGGACGATTCCGGGCCGTAAATTTCCACAATCCGCCCGCGCGGATAGCCGCCGACGCCTAACGCGATGTCGAGCGCTAGCGAACCGCTCGGCACGACCGACACTTTGCGGTCGACTTGCTCGCCGAGCTTCATGATGGCCCCCTTGCCAAACTGTCGTTCAATTTGTTTTAATGCCTGCTCCAATGCAGCTTGACGATCTTGGTTCACTAACCTACTCCTCCTTATTCTAGGACTACTTATACTATACCGCGTTTTGCGGCCATTGCCAAGCAAAAAACGAACGTCCATTCGTTTTTTCGGTGGAGAAACTAGCAACAATCGCCATACTCATGCGGTGGAAAAAACGATGTGCGGTGGAGAATGGAGAAGGAAGGGGGAGGCCGATCAGCAGTCGGCCGCGAGCATCTCAAGCAGAAAAAAACAGCCGTATTTGGCGGTGCGGATGCGAATGGCATCACGCGTGCCGGATAAGGTGAGGCGGTGGACGACGGTGTCGCGCCCGCGCATGGCGATGCCGACATACACGGTGCCCGGCGGATGGCCCTCAAGCGGATCGGGGCCGGCGACGCCGGTGAAGCTGATGCCGATATCCGCATCGCACATCGTGCGCACGTTCTCAGCGAGCAGGCGTGCGCACGGTTCGCTTACCGCTCCGTCCGTCTCCAGCAGCGGCCGCGGCACGCCAAGGATGTGTTCTTTTACGCCGTTTGTGTAACAGACAACGCCGCCGCGCACAGCAGCCGACGCCCCCGGCACAGCTGTCAGCTCTTCAAGGAACATGCCTCCAGTCAAGCTTTCCGCTGCAGCGATTGTCCATCCTCTTTCTTTTAACCGTGCCAATGTCTTTGTAAACAGCGTTTCATCATTATACCCGTAACAATAACGGCCGACGCGCGTCAAAATGGCGGCTTCCGCCTCGTCGAGCAGCCGCTTGGCTTTCGCCTGATCCCGATGTTTCGCCGTCAGACGGAGCGTTACCTCACCGTCGTTTGCAAGCGGGGCGATCGTCGGGTTCGACTGGGCGTCGATCAAGTCGGCGATCGCCGTCTCGAGCGCCGACTCGCCGATGCCGAAAAAGCGGAGGACGCGCGACTCGATGCGCTCGGAAAGCGAAAACGTACGGCGCAAAAAGGCGTTTCCGTATTTTTTGAACATCGGCCGCATTTCTTTCGGCGGCCCGGGCAGCAGCATGTACGTAATGCCGTCTGCCACAAGCGCCATCCCTGGCGCCATGCCGTGCTCGTTTTTCAGCACCGTCGATCCTTCCAAGACGAGCGCCTGCTTTTTATTGTTTTCTGTCATCGGCCGGTTTGTGCGGGCAAAATACACCTCAATCGCTCGGAGCGCTTCCTCGTCGATCACGAGCCGGCGGCCGAGCAGGCGGGCGATCGTCTCCTTCGTCAAATCGTCTTTCGTCGGGCCGAGGCCGCCGGTGAAAATGATGAGGTTCGCTCTCGTTTGCGCCGTTTTCACCGCCTGCTCAAGGCGGCCGGCGTTGTCGCCGACGACGGTATGGAAATAGACGTTAATGCCAAACATCGCCAGCTGCTGCGACAAAAACTGGGCGTTCGTATTGGCGATTTGCCCAAGCAACAGCTCAGAGCCAACGGCAATGATCTCCGCGTTCAACAGACTTTTCTCCCCCTTTGTGGCCGGCTATTTCGAATGGGAAAACGCATGTCTGTTTTTCGCAAAATAATCCCAGCCAGACCAAATCGTAAAAATGACCGCCACCCACAGCGCCAATTCAGCGAACGGAAACGAAATGAGCGAGAATGGGAAGTTATGTAACAATAAAGCGGAAATGGCGACAATTTGCGTCCATGTCTTGATTTTGCCAAGCATGTTGGCAGCGACGACTTCCCCTTCCCCGGCGAGCACGAGCCGCAGGCCGGTAACAGCAAATTCGCGGCTGATGATGACGATCACCATCCAAGCCGGAGCGGCGCCGAGTTCAACGAGCACGATGAGCGCTGCTGACACAAGCAGTTTATCGGCAAGCGGATCTAAAAATTTTCCTAAATTCGTCACCAACCCGTATTTGCGGGCATAGTAGCCATCGATCCAGTCCGTGGCTGAGGCGATGATGAAAATGAGCGCGCCGGCAAGATGGGCAACCGGAAGCTCTGTCCCGCCGATTTGGATGCTTCCCCACCCGAACGGAACGAGCATCACGATCAAGAAAAACGGGATGAGCATAATGCGCGCTACCGTAATTTTATTCGGCAAGTTCACCACAAATACCTCCGCTCATTCAACATAGTTCAGTCCGTGCGAAAAGCAGGCGCCTTCCTGCGGAAAAGCGCCCTGTTCCATCATTTCTTCAACACGAAATGCAGCTTTTGGTATACTTCCTCTTTCGGGGCAAACGGGTAGGCAAACGGTTGGCCGTTCACCTTCATCTCAACATCGAGCGTGCGCCCGATTTTCACCCATACTTCGCTTTCGGCCGACAGATCGAACGTTTTCGTCTGCCCGCTTGTCAAGTTGCCGCGGTAAAACGTATGGCCTTTCGTATTGTATACTTCGACCCATGACGTTCCTTTGGATGAAAGCTCGATGGAAAACGCGCCAGAGCTGGCGACTTCAATCGTCGCCGTGTTGCCGCGCTTTTCCGTCACATTCATCGCCGCAGCCGGCTGTTCTTCTTCGCCAGTCGGCGCTGGCTGTTCATTTTGCTGTCCGTTTTCATTCGTTTCCTTCTCGTCCGTTTCCTTCGCCGACTGCTTTTGTTTCGCCTGTTCAAGCGGCGACTGTTTCGGCTTTTCCACTTCCGCCGTCTCCGGGCTCGTTTTCGCCGGGGGCTCGTTTGCCGTGCCGCGCTGGAGCAGCACCCAAACAAGAACGGCCGCCCCGACGACGACCGCCGCGATCAAGGCTTTCGGCAGCCAGTCGAGCCATTTCGTCCCTTCGGCGGAAAGCTGTTGGCGCGTTTTCACGCGCGACAGCGGCTGCGGAAGATCATCTTGGTACGATTGCGGAATGTCCTGCTTATATTGTTCAAACAGCTCATCCGGATCGAGGCCGACCGCCTCGGCGTATTGTCTAATGAAGGCGCGCACATAAAAATTGCCCGGCATAATGGCGTAATTCCCTTCTTCAATGCCGATCAAATACCGCTTCTGAATCTTCGTCATCTCTTGCAGCTCGTCCAAGCTGATGTTTTTTTCCTCTCGCGCTTCCCGCAAACGTTTTCCCAGTTCCGTCAACAGCCAACACCTTCCACTTGTTAAAATTAAAATCCAAATTCGGAAAATCCGTCTCCGCCCAGCAAGGACGGGCGTTCAATCGCATCGTAGGAAATGTCTTCATCCGGTTCATGGCGCAGCTCAATAATATAGTCAAAATCATCAAGCGTATATTCCGTATGGCGGATAAACATGTCCGGATGTTCCACGACCTTCGTCGCCTCGAGGCGCATCAGCTCACGGATGAGCTGCCAGTGCTGCTCATTGCCGCGGCGCGTCGAAACGATGCCGTCGACAATGAAAATGTTGTCCTCGCTATATTCGTCTTCCATCAGCTGCGTGCGGACGGTCTGCTTGATCAGCGTCGATGATACAAACAGCCACCGCTTATTGGCGCATACGCTCGCAGCAACGATCGACTCCGTCTTGCCGACGCGCGGCATCCCGCGAATGCCGATGAGCTTATGCCCTTTTTCTTTAAAAATTTCTGCCATAAAATCGACCAACAGCCCAAGCTCGTCGCGAACGAAGCGAAACGTCTTTTTGTCGTCGGCATCGCGCTGAATGTAGCGGCCATGGCGGACGGCCAAACGATCAAGCAGCTTCGGCTGGCGGAGTTTCGTCACCGTAATGTTGTCCATCGTCCGCAAAATTGTCGCCAGCCGCTCGATTTGTTCGCTGCTGTCGCAAAGAAGCAACATGCCGCGGCGCGAATCCCGGACGCCATTGATCGTCACGATGTTGATCGACAACATGCCGAGCAACGAGGCGACATCGCCGAGCAACCCTGGACGGTTGACATGAATCTCATACTCCAAATACCACTCCTGCTTGCCCATCCCGTCTCCTCCCTTGCCGCTGTCCGCACGAACGCCTTATGCTAAGTTCATACTACTATAACCGCGAACGGAAAAGCAACCGAAAAGAGGAAAGAAAAAAGAGAGGGAGCCCCTCTCTTTACCGGGTGTTATTTTTGTTGGACAAGTTTCACCATCATGTTGGCAAGGGCATGCTGTTCTTTTTCATCCGCAACGCTCCAAAGGTCGGCGAGCACCCGTTCTTCCGGGTTTCTCGGGTCGACGTGTTTCGCCAAATAGTCCCCGATTTGATAGGCGACATCCGAGATCACTTGCTGGGTCAAACCTTGTTGCTGCGCTTGCTGCAGACGTTCCGATAAAAAGTCTTTCCATTGTTCAAAGTTATCCAGTACCGACATGTTCATTCCCTCCCTCCTTGATGAACGTTTCAAGGGTAGTTTGCCTGCGGGCGAAAAAAATATACGCTCAACAATACCAGCCGCCGTTGACAGAGATGATTTGGCCGGTGATGTAAGAAGCGGCGTCCGACAACAAAAACGCCACTGTTTTCGCCACTTCCTCAGGGGTCCCGAGCCGGCCGGCCGGAATTTCATCGGCGAGCGCCGCCAATTCTTCTTCGCTGAACGGCCGGAGCATATCTGTGGCGATCGCTCCCGGCGCGACGGCGTTGACGCGGATGCCGCTCGGGGCGAGCTCTTTCGCCAGCGCCTTGGCGAACGCGTTTTGCCCGCCCTTGGTCATCGAATACACCGCTTCGCATGAGGCGCCGCACAACCCCCAAATCGAAGAAATGAACACAATTTGGCCGCGCTTTTTCGAAATCATCGGCGGCAGCAGTTTTTTCACAAGCTGCGCCGGGCTTGTCACATGGAGGCGCACCATCCGTTCGATCAGCTCGTCATTCATGTCGGTAAGCAACCCGTAATACGTGGCCCCGCTGTTATAAATGATGGCATCGATCGGGCGGTCGAGGCGGGAAAGCAGTTGGTCGACCCCGCCCGGCATCGACAAATCCGCTTCCACCGGCACGGTGTGCACGCCGGTTAGTTCGGCTTGCAGCGCCTCAATGGGCGCGCGGCGCCGGTAGTAATGAAGAAAAAGTCCATAGCCGCCTTGCGCGAGCTCGCGGGCGATGCTTTGCCCGATCGCGCTTGACGCTCCGGTAATTAACGCATAGCGCATCGAACGTTCTCCTCCTTCTGTTGGACGCAAAAAAGGGGCTGACGCAAAAGCCCCTTTTTGATGAAATGAAACTGAAAAACATGGGAAAGAGACCACCTCTGAAATCGTTGGTTTTACCAGGGGTTTCAGGGTGGTCTAGTTTTCCATGCTGCCCCAGATAGGGGCATTACCGCTCTTTCGGTCAGCCCCTGTCATTGCCCTTTTGGCACAACCTCGCAAACGGCGATTTGCGAATCGCGGAAACACACATCGGCAATGGCTGCAACGTCGTCAAGCGTCAACGATGACAACGCCGGCAAAATGTCAAACAAGCTCGCGCCGTAAAACGCGTAGCGCGTAAACTGGTTGGCGATATACTCCGGCGAGTTGAGCGCGCGCAAAAAAGCGCCGATTTTTTTCTTTTTCACCCGCTCAAATTCTTCCTTTTTTATAGTCTCCGCGGCAAACGACAGCAGCACCGTTTGAATTTCCGAAGCGAGCCGTTCAGCGTCCCTTGTATCGCCGCCGATCAACGCGAAGCCGAACCCGCGCTCTTCTGTATAATCGTACATAAATGTATCATCGATCAATCCTTCGCGGTACAGCCGTTCATAATGCGGCGAGCTTTTTCCAAACAAATAGTCTAATGCGACGTGGAAGGCAAGCTCATGCCGAAGTTTTTGTTCGCCGGCTTCAGGAACGGACGGCGCTTTGATGCCGACAAAGCACTTGTTCGTCTGCACATGCATCGGAATCACTTTTTTCTTTTCCGCTACTGCGCTCGGTTCTTCATACGCAAACCGCTTCACTTCCGGGGCTTGCGGGAACGACTTTTTCGCCTGGTTGTCGCGGATTTGCTGCATGATTTTTTGTTCATCGACCGGGCCGACGACAAACAAAAGCATGTTGCTCGGGTGGTAAAACGTTTCGTAGCACTCATACAGCAACTCTTTCGTAATTTGGGCGATCGATTCAACTGTGCCGGCGATGTCGATTTTGACCGGATGGTTGTGATACATGCTTTCGATGGCGCCGAAATAGACGCGCCAGTCTGGGTTGTCGTCGTACATCCGGATTTCCTGGCCGATGATCCCTTTTTCTTTTTCCACTGTCTTGTCGGAAAAGTACGGGCTTTGCACAAAATCGATCAACGTTTCCAAGTTTTTCTCGACATTGTCGGTGCTTGAGAACAAATAGGCGGTGCGGGTGAACGTCGTAAAGGCGTTCGCCGAGGCGCCTTGTTTGCTGAATTGCTGAAACACGTCGCCGTCTTCTTTTTCAAACAGCTTATGCTCCAAAAAATGGGCGATGCCGTCCGGAACGCGCTTCATCTCCGTTTTACCGAGCGGGACAAACTGGTTGTCCACCGAACCGTAATTCGTCGTAAACACGGCGTACGTTTTGTTGAATCCCTTTTTCGGCAAAATGTACACGTCAAGACCGTTGTCCATTTTTTCATAAAACAGCTCTTCGCGCAGCGTCTCATACACCCGTTTTTCCATCTTCCGTCGCCTCCATTCCGGTCAAAAAGTACACCGTATCCAACTCCACCTTGTCAGCGACGCGCACCACATCCTCGCGTGTCACTTGATCGGTGCCGGCCATCCATTCATCGATCGGGCGCTTTCGCGTTGAGACGACGTTATGGTACAACACCTCGACAAGCCCGCGCGGCGTATCGAGCGTCTCAAGCAGCTGGTTGCGGATGACCGCTTTCGTCTGCGCCATTTCTTCATCTGTGAAATCGCCGTTTTTCATCGCCTGCATTTGCTCATCGATGATGCGGCGCGCCTTCTCATAGTTGGCCGGTTCAATGCCGGACATGACCATCAAAAGCCCTTTATGGCTCTCAAGCCTTGAGGCGGCATAATAGGCAAGGCTTGCCTTCTCGCGGACGTTGATGAACAGCTTCGAATGGGAAAAACCGCCAAAAATGCCGTTAAACATTTGCAAGGCGTAGTAATCGTCATCCTCGTATGTGACATTCGTTCGGTAGCCGATGTTCAATTTTCCTTGCTTGACGTCTTGCCGTTCGATCACTTCCTTCACTTCCCCACGCGCTTTTGCCTGAGCTTGGGGCGTACGCGCCGGCTCTGCGCGGTCGGGCAGCAAAAAGCGCTGACGGACGGTGTTGAGCACCTCTTCTTCGTCGATATCGCCGATGACATACAGGTCAAGCTCATCTTCAGCCAACGCCCGCTCATAATAGCGGTGCAGTCTTTCCGCTGTAATGGCGTCGACATCCTCGAGCTCGCCATTAGGCGAGAGCGCGTACGGTTCGCCTTTGCACATTTCTTCTACAAGGCGCATGTTCGCATAGCGCATTTTGTCATCATACACCGCCTGAATGCGTTGACGGAGTGCCCGCTTTTCCTGCTCGACAATGTCGGTGACAAACCGCCCGCCATCAAGAGCCGGGCGGAACAGAAGATCGGCCAAGAGCTGAAGCGCTTTCGAAAGCAACGGTGTTTGCTCCGGCAAAAATCGTTCATTGGCGACATCGATACGAATCGTCATGATATGATGTTCGCCTTTTTTCGTTAAATCGACGTTCAGCGTCGCCCCGTACAGTTCATCCAAATAGGTGCGCAGCGCCTTAACGCTCGGATAGTCGGCCGTGCCGCTTTGCAAGACGTATGGCAAAAGCGCGCGCAGCGTGACCGTTTCTTTAGCAAGAGGGGCCTTCATTTTCCAAACGATCGTGTTCGTTTTGTACTTATCGGTCGAAATCGTATGGACGCGAACCGGTCCGACCGCTGTGACTTTTTCGTCGACCAATCCAACTCCTCCTTTTCTGTCGCAAAATGGGCGGCATGCTTATTGTGAGATGTCTTATCAACAATATACCTGTTGCCAAGCGACAAATGCAAACAAATCCGCCTAGTTCGTCCGATGCGCTTGGAAACATTGCCATCATGGGAATGAAAAACAGCTGTCCGGTTGCGCCGGACAGCTGCAAGTTCTACCGTTTCCCTTTGATATATGGCGTGCCGGCCGCTTTCGGCGCCTCCGCCCGCCCGATGAAGCCGGCGAGCGCCAAAATGGTGAGCACGTACGGGGCGATGAGCAAGTAAACCGTCGGAACGTTTTTCAAAAACGGAATGGTTTGCCCGACAATGCTTAAGCTTTGCGCCAGTCCGAAAAAGAGCGCCGCTCCCATCGCGCCGATCGGATGCCATTTGCCAAAAATCATGGCGGCGAGCGCCATAAATCCGTGCCCAGAAATCGTCGCATGGCTAAAATCGCGGGAAATGATCGTCGCGTATACCGCACCGCCCAAACCGCCGAGCGCCCCGCTGATCATGACGGCGATGTAGCGCATTTTGGCGACATGAATCCCCATCGTATCCGCCGCCATCGGATGTTCGCCGACCGCACGCAGCCGCAGGCCAAACGGCGTTTTATAAATCACATACCAAGAGACAAACGCCAACAAAATGGCGATGTACGACGTCACATACGCATTGGAGAATAACAGCGGGCCGATGACCGGGATGTCGCTCAACACCGGCACATCGATTTTGTCAAACCCGACTTGAATTTGGTCGGTCTGGCCTTTGCCGTACATTTTTTTGACTAAAAACAGCGACAGGCCAAGCGCCAAAAAGTTGATCGCCACCCCGCTGACGACTTGGTCGGCGCGAAAGGTAACCGACGCGACAGCGTGCAGCAGGGAAAATACAGCGCCGACCACCATGGCAGCCAATAAGGCAAGCCACGGCGTCCATTCGCCAAACCGATCGGCAAACGTCAAATTAAAGACGATGCCGACAAACGCGCCGATGGTCATCAATCCTTCAAGCCCGATGTTGACGACGCCGGACCGTTCGCTGAACACACCGCCAAGCGCCGTGAAAATGAGGGGAGCCGCAAAGAAAATCGCTGTCGGGATAATCGTCTGCAACACGTCATACATGCTCACTTACTCCGCCCCCTTTTGCCAGCGAGATAACAGCCAGCGAATCATATAGCTCGATGCCACAAAGAAAATGATGAGCGCGATAATAATATCGACGAGTTCGGTCGGCACGCCGGCGCTTGATGGCATTTCCAACGCCCCGACTTTTAAGGCGCCAAACAACAAGGCGGAGAGCAAAATGCCAAACGCGTTGTTGCCGCCGATCAGGGCGACGGCGATGCCGTCAAACCCGAGGCCGGTAAAGCCGGCTTTCGTCGAGATGTTTCCAAATGTGCCAAGCCCCTCCATCGCCCCGGCGACGCCGGCAAAAGCGCCGGAGATGACCATCGCTAAAATGATGTTGGCGCGCACGTTCATGCCGGCATACTGGGAGGCATGCTGGTTGAACCCGACCGCCCGCAGCTCAAACCCTTTCGTCGTCCGCTCAAGCAAAAACCACATGACAAATGCGGCGGCGACAGCGATGAAAATGCCGTAATGCATGGTGGAATGATACGTAATGGCATCAAAAAAGTCGGAGTGAAGCGATGCGCTTTCTTTCACCGGCTTTGATTTAAATCCCTCATCGGACAAAACGGAACGGATGATGGCGTTCGTTACATGCAAAGCAATATAGTTCATCATAATCGTAATAATGACTTCATGCACTTTTAAATACGCCTTTAGCACGCCTGGGATCAGCCCCCAAAGCGCTCCGGCGAGGGCGGCCGCCAAAATGGCGAGCGGCAAATGGATGATTTTCGGCAAGTCGAACGACACGCCGACCCAGACGGCCGCCAGCCAGCCGACGATCAGCTGCCCTTCGACCCCGATGTTAAACAAGCCGGTGCGAAAAGCAAACGCCACCGCCAACCCGGTTAAAATGTACGGCGTCGTCTGGCGGATCGTTTCGCCGATATAGTACGTATCGCCAAATGCCCCGTACACGAGAGCGTAAAACCCAGCGATCGGGTTGTAGCCGCTCACGAGCATGACGATGGATCCGGCAGCCATGCCGAGCAAGACGGCCAATACAGGAATCAACAATTGCTGGAGACGGTTTGACTTCATCACGACACACCTGCTTCCTTCCGTTTACTTCCAGCCATCAGCAGCCCGAGCTCTTGTTCCGTCGTCTCTTTCGGATCGACGATGGCGACAATTTTCCCCTCATAAATAACGGCGATCCGGTCGCTGACGTTCATGACTTCATCGAGCTCAAATGAGACGAGCAGCACCGCTTTGCCGCGGTCGCGCTGTTCGATGAGCCGCTTATGGATAAACTCGATCGCGCCGACGTCAAGCCCCCTTGTCGGCTGGGCGGCGATCAACAAATCCGGGTCGCGGTCAACTTCGCGGCCAATGATCGCTTTTTGCTGGTTTCCGCCCGACAGCGCCCGCGCCTTCGTATATTCATCCGGCGTGCGCACGTCAAATTCGCGGATGAGCTGGCGCGCTTTTTCGTAAATGGCTTGAAAATTCAACAGACCCCGTTTCGAGTACGGCGGCTGATAGTAGGTTTGCAGCACCATGTTTTCGCCGATCGGAAAGTCAAGGACAAGCCCGTGCTTATGCCGATCTTGCGGAATATGGCCGACGCCGGCTTCGATGATTTTGCGCGGCGGCAAATTCGTAATGTCTCGGCCGTTGAGGCGGATTGTCCCTGATTCAGCTTTGATCAACCCGGTTATGGCTTCAATGAGCTCGGTCTGGCCGTTGCCGTCAACTCCAGCAATGCCGACGATCTCGCCGGCGTGCACCGTCAAGTTCAAACCGTTGACCGCTTTGATCCCGCGCGCGTCCTTGACGACTAAGTCTTTAATTTCCAACACCGGTTTTCCCGGCTCAGCCGGTTTCTTAGCGGTCGTAAACTGCACCTCGCGGCCGACCATGAGCGCCGCCAGTTCGTTCGGATTCGTCTCCGCCACATTGAGCGTCGCAATTCCTTTGCCGCGGCGGATGACGGTGACGCGGTCGCACACTTCCATAATTTCTTTAAGTTTGTGTGTAATTAAAATGATGGATTTTCCTTCGCGGACGAGCGTGCGCATAATTTGGATGAGCTCGCGGATTTCCTGCGGCGTCAACACCGCTGTCGGTTCGTCAAAAATCAAAATATCGGCGCCGCGGTAAAGCGTCTTTAAAATTTCCACGCGCTGCTGCATGCCGACGGAAATGTCGGCGATCTTCGCTGTTGGATCGACCGCGAGTCCATATCGTTCCGACAATTCGCGCACTTCCCGCTCCGCCCGCTTCATATCGATCGTTCCGACCCGCGTCGGTTCGCTGCCTAAGATGATGTTTTCCGTCACCGTGAACGTATCGACGAGCATAAAGTGCTGATGCACCATGCCGATGCCAAGATCGTTGGCGACGTTCGGGTCGGTGATGCGCACCGGCTTTCCTTTCACACGGATTTCGCCGCCGTCCGGCTGGTATAAACCGAACAGCACGTTCATGAGCGTCGATTTGCCGGCCCCGTTTTCGCCAAGCAGAGCGTGTATCTCCCCCTTTTTCACTTGCAGCGTAATGTTGTCATTGGCGACAAACGTGCCAAACACTTTGCGGATATTGAGCATTTCAATCACGTATTCCAAGCGATTCACTCCTTACTCAAGCAAGGTCAAAATCACAAAATGAAAGGCGACAGCGAAACGGCCGCCCTTCATCCTATTTCGCGCAGGAGACTCCCACTTCAACGACCAAAGGGAGTAAGTGGGAGAGGAATGCGCGTTCCCCCTTTCTTTTGTGTATGATCGAATAAAGACGTGGAGAAAACCGTTCAATAAAGGCACTCCAATCACGGCTGCTCGATGTATGGGGTTGGCTGCAGGAAACGTTGTAGCCGTCAAACATCGAGCGCAGGTCTGTCTGTTGTGTGTGGAAGCCAAGTACTGCCAACAGACACACCGAGAGAATCGGCAACGATGCAGGCATGACCTGCGTCGTTGGGCAGCGGTCAACCTGCCCCCTGATGCAACCCCAAGTCAAGGAAGGAGGACGAGGTCCGTTTGCACTTCTGGGGAGTGGCAGGCCCCCACTTCAAGCGTTAGCGAAGTGGGGGTAGTTGACGATTTTGAAGAAGGCTAGCGGCTCGCGCTAGCCTTCTTCGCCGTTGTTCGTCACTTGATCGTCGCAGCGAATTGCTCGTACTCTTTCCGGTTTGTCGGAACTTTCACTTCGCCTTTGATGATTTTTTGCTTCCATTCGTCAACGGTTTTTAACACGTTCTCCGGAATGTTGCCTTGCGTCGGGGCAATGCCAACCCCATTTTCCGGCAACCCGTACTCAATCGTTTTGCCGCCCGGGAAGTCACCCTCTTTCGCCCGTTTCGCCGTGTCATAGACAGCGACGTCGACGCGTTTCACCATCGAAGTGAGCGTTACGTTGTACGTTTTGCCGCCGACTTTCACTTCTCCCTCCGGCGCTTGGTCTTTGTCAACACCGATGACCCAAATTTCGCGGTTCGGATCTTTCTTCTTCAAATCTTTCGCTTCCGAGAAGACGCCGTTCCCAGTCGCTCCAGCTGCATGGTAGATGATGTCGATGCCAGACGCGTACATGCTCGAGGCGATCGCTTTCCCTTTATCCGCTTGGTCGAACGCCCCGGCGTATTGCACTTCCACAGTCGCCTTCGGATTGACCGCTTTCACGCCGGCGCGGAATCCGCTTTCGAATTTTTCGATCAACGGAATCTCCATCCCACCGACAAAGCCGATTTTATTCGTTTTCGTCATCAAACCGGCAACAACGCCGACAAGGAACGAGCCTTCATGCTCCTTGAACGTGATGCTGGCGACATTGGGCTCATCAACAACCGTGTCGACGATGGCGAAATGTTTTTTCGGGTTTTGCTTCGCGACTTCTTTCACCGCGTCGCCCATCAAATACCCGATGCCGAAAATCAAGTCAAAGTCGCTGCGCACGAGCTTGTTTAAGTTCGTGGCATAGTCAGCGTCGCTCGATGACTGCAAGTAGTCGTAGCCGCCGCGGCCTTTTTCTAACCCGTTGTCTTTGCCGAACTTTTGCAGCCCTTTCCAAGCCGACTGGTTGAACGATTTGTCGTCAATGCCGCTGGCGTCGGTGACCATGGCGACACTGAACGTATCTTTCTGATTGCCGCCTCCCGCATTGTTGCCGGCTTGTCCGCAGGCGCTAAGCAGCGTGCCGGCGGCAAACAGGACGGACAACACCAATCCGATTCGCTTTTTCACATTCACTGCCCCCCTGGCTTGAAAATTTGTTCTTTAATTAGTATAAAGCTTCCGCTCTCTTTCTATGTACCCATTTTCACCCCCTTAAAAGCTGAACCGCTTCCGCATGACATGGAAGCTGAACTTGTCGGAGCGGAAGTAGTTGACGGAATAAAAAATCGGCTCGTCGTTTTTATCGAAATGCATTTGCTTGAGCACAAGCAGCGCCGTTTCCGGGTCGCATTGCAAAATCGGCGACACTTTTTCATGGTAGCCGAGCGGCTCGATGCGCGCAACTGCATAGGCGATGTCGCGATGCGTTTGGTTGTGCAAGTTTTCAAACAACGATTCGTGTTCGTACGAAATGCCTTTTGGCAAATACTTGCACAAAATTTTATCGAGGCAATAGACGACCGGCTCCCCGTCGGCGGTGCGCACCCGCTCGATCAACAAAATCTCGTCGTCCGGGCGGCATTGAAAACGGCGCATATCGTCTTCTGTCGGCAGCAGGATGGAAGAAGACAAAAAAATCGTTCCCGGTTTTCGTCCGGCTTGGCGGATCATGTCCGTGACGATTGAGAGCTGCTCGATGCCGGACGTAAACAGCGGCCGGGCGTTGACAAACGTTCCGACGCCGTGGCGGCGGATGATAATGTTTTCTTCTTCCAGCACCCTGAGCGCTTCCCTCAATGTCGCCCGGCTGACGCCAAGCTGTTTGGCAAGCTCAAACTCAGACGGCAGCTTTTGCTTTTCTTTGTACACGCCAGTTTCAATATCGTGTTTCAAACGGTCGATGACTTGCAAGTACAGATGGCGGTTGTCTGATTTGATTGACATGACAACGTCCTCCACATGATCTCCTGTAAGAGTCAGACCTCTGACATTAGACATATAACCTTTCTGAGACTACTATATCATTTTTTACTGGCCAAATAAATAGGGTTATCAAATTTTGTCGAAAAAAAAGATATGTTTATGAAAGCGATTCCAATGTGGCATACGATTGGCAGGCAGGTGGCATCGACCTGCCTGCTTAGCGATCAGGGCTTGCGATGCAGCGCAAAAGACTGTTGATTTCAGCCCATGTTCAATGGAAAAACCTCGTGACGCCAGCGCTTTTCTGACAAAATGCTCTGAGGCCCATTTTCCGCCGAGTGCTACGACGTCTTTTTCAAATCTTCTTTCGACCAAAGAACCGCGCGCGGTTTGCTCCCTTCGTACGGACCGACGACGCCTCGCTCCTCCATGGCGTCGATCAGCCGGGCGGCGCGGTTGTAGCCAATGCGGAAGCGGCGCTGCAGCATCGACACAGAAGCGCTTTGCATTTCCACAACAAGGCGGACGGCCTCTTCATACAAGTCGTCTTCGAAGGCCGATGCGTTCGCCTCCTCTTCCGGTACGATCATCTCCTCGTAATATTGGGCCTGCTGCTGGCCGATGACAAATTGGACGACGTCTTCCACTTCTTGATCGGACACAAATGCGCCTTGCACGCGCACCGGTTTGGACGCGCCCATGGGCAAAAACAGCATGTCGCCGCGGCCGAGAAGTTTTTCCGCCCCGCCCACATCGAGAATGGTGCGTGAGTCAATTTGCGATGAGACGCTGAACGCGATGCGTGACGGAATGTTGGCCTTAATGACGCCCGTGATAACGTCAACCGACGGGCGTTGAGTGGCGATGATCAAGTGAATGCCGGCCGCGCGCGCCATTTGCGCCAACCGAGTGATCGCCTCTTCCACATCTGACGAAGCGACCATCATCAAGTCAGCCAGTTCGTCAATGATGACGACGATATATGGCAAAAGCGGCTGCTGCTCCAGCGCGGCTTCGTTCTGCTGACGGATATGCTCGTTATACCCTTCAATGTTGCGCGTGCCGGTATGGGAAAATAGCTCGTAGCGCCGTTCCATTTCTTGGACGACTTTTTTCAGCGCTTGAGCCGCTTTTTTCGCATCGGTGACGACCGGCGTCAACAGATGCGGAATGCCATTGTAGACGCTTAGCTCGACCATTTTCGGGTCAATCATCATCAACTTCACTTCATGGGGCTTGGTGCGCATGAGCAGGCTGACGATAATGCCGTTGATACAGACGCTTTTCCCGCTCCCGGTAGCGCCGGCGATCAACAAATGCGGCATTTTGTTCAACTCGGCGGCAACGACTTCCCCGGAAATGTCGCGCCCGAGCGGGATCAACAGCTTGGATTCGGACCTTGTGTGCTCGACCGCCTCCAGCACTTCGCGCAGCGAGACGGTGGCGATCTCCTCGTTCGGCACTTCGATGCCGATTGCGGACTTTCCGGGGATGGGCGCTTCAATGCGGATGTCTTTCGCCGCCAAGGCGAGCGCCAAGTCGTCGCTTAAGCTGACGATTTTGCTTACTTTCACCCCGACGTCCGGGTACACTTCATATTTTGTCACCGCCGGGCCAAGGTGCACCTGCGTCACTTTCGCTTTAACGCCAAAGCTTTGGAACGTTTTTTCCAGCTTGCGCGCATTGGCATAAATATTCGCATGGTCGGTCGACTGCCCAGCCGGCTTTGGCGGACGGAGAAGTTCAAGCGGCGGCAAATCGTAATTGGCATTTTCATGCTCGGAAAACGCCA
The DNA here is from genome assembly GCF_038593135.1 of Geobacillus sp. FSL K6-0789. Taxonomy (NCBI): domain Bacteria; kingdom Bacillati; phylum Bacillota; class Bacilli; order Caryophanales; family Anoxybacillaceae; genus Geobacillus; species Geobacillus sp. FSL K6-0789. The sequence continues at coordinate 1,172,861 of NZ_CP151966.1, read as the reverse complement.
ACGGCGGGGATGCCCCCCCTTCGCTGTCGTCATCTTCCACAGGCAGCTGTTTCTCTTCTTCCGGCTCGGCGGCCGCCCGGACGGCGGCAAAATCGGATATGATCGGCGGCGGCGAAAGCAATTCGTCGTCCGCCTCAGCAGCCCCGGCTTCTGCCGATTCCTCGGCCGGATAGGCGGCCGTCCGCCGTGAACGCCGGCCTCGTTCTACACTCGCTCGCCGTTTTCTCCCCGCGAGCCATTGTTTCACATCGGCGACGAACGCCAGCCATTCCTTCCGCACAAGCGCGGCCGCCCCAACAACTATCTGTCCGATCGTTTCGCGCAGCGATTTCCCGGTCAATACGACAAAGCCGACTACAAACAGCAGAAAACAAATCCATTTTGTCCCGAGCGAATCAAACAGCTGATAGCTGGCGGCAAACAACAGAGCGCCAGCCATTCCGCCGCCTAGGTCGGCATGGGACTCCTTTCCGCCCGCCTCGTTCCAAAACATCGCCCACGTCGTCCGGATGACGCTCGGATCAAGCTCACCGCGCCGCGACATGAGCTCAAATAACTTCTCGTGACTTAGCAGCAAAAGCGCCGCTGTGATGACTGACACGCCGACAAACGGACGGCTCGCCCATGACGGCCACGATTGTTTCCAAATGAGGATGAGCGATAAAATGAACACTCCCCCTATTAACAGCATGTACCATTCGCCGAAAAAAAAGCGGCCGACAAGCACGAATGTTTCCCCGACAAGCCCGAGGCGAGCCATCGCCACAACGGCAACAGCCAGCAGCCCGAGACCGATCAATTCAAAGCGAATTGTCTCCGTCCATGACTGTTTCTTTGGCGTTTTTCCTTTTTTTTGTCGCTTTCGTTTCGCCATGATCGCTCACTCCAACATGAATGAATTGGCAAGCCGGAAAAAGCAGCCAACAATGGCTGCTTTTTTCTGTTTGTCTATTATTATATCATGAACAACTTGACAATTCATTACGATGTTGCGACAGAAACCGGAAACCGCACCCCTGGCGCATACTTGGCGTTTAAAAAATGATAGGGGTTGGTGCTTAAGTTTTGCACGATTTCATATTCGCCCGTATCGGTCATTTGGACGAGCAACGGGATGCCTTCGTAATGCACTAGCTTTTGCTTTTCATACGCGGCCGCATCGACCGGGAACACCAAATGTTCCGGCATGATCGTGTACAAAATCATTGGATCATCTTCCCTTCGCCGCCTTTTTTCGCTTCGATCAGCTGGCGCAGCTTCGCCATGGCCTGTGAGACACCGCCCACTTCATCGATCAAGCCGTACCGGACCGCATCGGGACCGACGACGTTCGTGCCGATGTCGCGCGTCAAATTGCCTTTGGAAAACATGAGCTCTTTAAACTTCTCCTCGCTAATGTTGGAATGCTTCGTTACGAAGCGGACGACGCGTTCCTGCATTTTATCCAAATACTCAAACGTCTGCGGAACGCCAATGACAAGCCCCGTCAAACGGATCGGATGAATCGTCATCGTCGCCGTCTCAGTGATGAACGAATAGTTGCACGAAACGGCGATCGGCACGCCGATCGAATGGCCGCCGCCAAGCACGATGGAAACGGTCGGTTTTGACAGCGAAGCGAGCATTTCCGCAATCGCAAGCCCGGCCTCCACATCACCGCCGACCGTATTTAAAATGACGAGCAGCCCTTCGATTTTCGGATTTTGCTCAATGGCGACGATTTGTGGGATCACATGTTCGTATTTTGTCGCCTTGTTTTGCGGCGGCAGCTGAATATGACCTTCAATTTGGCCGACAATCGTCAGACAATGAATGTTCGTATCCGGTTCCATTTGCGGGACATTCGTCTGCCCAAGCTGGGTGATGGTAGCAGTGGCCTCTTCCGTTTTCGTTTCCGGTTTTTCTTCCGTCTCTTCCTGAAGGTAACGCTCCTTGTCCATCGATTCCTTCTCCTTTCTATCGGTCATACGTTTAGTATGGCCGAAAAGAAAAAGAAAAATGCCGGCAACGGTTCACCGTTTCCAGCATTTCCCTTGGACTTTGAGCATGATTGCGTTATACCTCCATAATAATCGGCAAAATCATCGGCTTTCGCTTCGTTTTCTCAAACAAAAACTGGCTTAGCGCCTCGCGAATGTTCGCCTTTAACGATGACCATTCCAGCATGTATGATTCCAGACAGCGCTTAATGATCTCCGACACCATTTGCTCAGCCTCTTCCAACAGCGTCTCCGCCTCGCGCATATAAACGAATCCGCGCGATATGATTTCCGGTCCAGCAGCAATCGTTTTCGCTTCTTTGTTTAGTGTCACCACGGCGATCAAAATGCCGTCCTGCGACAACAAACGCCTGTCGCGCAACACAATGTTGCCGACGTCGCCGATGCCGAGGCCATCGATTAAAATGTTGCCGTACGGCACTTTACCGCCAGGGCGGGCGGCTCCGCCGCGAAATTCGACCACTTCACCTTTGTCAAGCAAAAACGTCCGCTCTTCCGAGATGCCGACCGCCTTCGCCAACCGGGCGTGCGCCTTTTGCATTCGGTACTCCCCATGCACCGGGATGAAATATTTCGGCTTCATCAAATTAAGCATGAGCTTAAGCTCTTCTTGGCAGCCGTGCCCGGACACGTGCACTTGCCGATTGTGGTAAATGACGTTCGCCCCAGCCCGGTATAGGGCGTCGATCGTTTTCGAAAACCCAAGCTCATACCCCGGCATGACAGAAGCAGCGACGATGACGGTGTCTCCTTCTTTAATGTTCACCTGCTTGTTCGCCTGCCGCGCCATGCGCCAAAGCGCGCTCATCGGCTCGCCATGACCCCCGGTCGTCAAAATGACGAGTTCATCATCCCCATAGCGGTCCAAGTCGTAGGCAGAAATCGTCACCTTATCCGGCAGATGCAAATAACCGAGGCGGACGGCGATGTCCATAATTTTATGCAGCGTTTTGCCGATCACCGCCACCTTGCGCCCGTACTGCTTGGCGGCGTAAAGCACTTGTTGGATGCGCGTAATGTTCGAAGCATAGCAGGCGACAAACACGCGCCCTTTCGCGTGGCCGATCACATCTGCAATCTCATGGGCGACGGCTGTATCAGAGCCGCTGTAGCCCGGACGCTCGGCATTCGTGCTGTCCGACAAAAGACAAAGCACCCCTTGTTCGCCGATTTGCGCCATTTTCCCCAAGTCGGCGCGATTATTGCCATACGGCGTCTGGTCAAATTTAAAATCGCTCGTGTACACGATCGCCCCTTGCGATGTATGCAGGCTGATGCCGATGGAATCGGGGATGCTGTGGATCGTGCGGAAAAACGTCACTTTTGCTTTGTCAAACAGCAGTTCAGCGTCAGGATGAATTTCATTCAGTTTGGCGTTTGCAATGCCTTGCTCTTTTAAAATCGCTTCCGCCAACCCGAGCGTCAGCTTCGTCCCGTAGACTGGCACAGACAGCTGCTTGAGCACGTAGGCGATCGCTCCCATATGCTCCTCATGCCCGTGAGTGAGAAAAATCGCCTGAATGCGGTGCTGCCGTTCAATTAAGTAGGCAATGTCCGGGATGACTTTGTCAATGCCAAACATCTCATCTTCCGGGAACATCACCCCGGCATCGAGGACGAAAATGTCCTCGTCCAATTCGACGACATACATGTTTTTGCCGATTTCCCCGACTCCCCCAAGGGCAAAAATGCGTATTTTCTCTACTGGCTTTATTTTGGATTTCAAGGCTGCGTCCTCCCAATTGTGATGCTAACCCGCTCAAAGTCACTTGCCTTTATTATAACGAATTGATGCCAAAAAACACAAGATGGTTCATGAACGAGCCGGCGCATTTCACCGTCTCGACAAAAAAGCCCCAACGTCCGAACCGACGCTGGGGTCATTTGCTGCACGAATATGGCCATCAAGCATCAAGCAGACGGCTGAGCTCGTTTCGCTCCTGCTCGGTGAGCGGAACGAGCGGAAGGCGCACCGAGCCGACATCCAAGCCGCGCAACTGCAGGGCGGTTTTCACCGGCACCGGGCTCGGCGCAGCGAACAGCCCTTTCATGAGCGGCAGCCATTTCCGGTGCAACGCGGCGGCGGCTTGATGGTCGCCGGCCTGGAATGCACGAATCATTTGTTGCATTTCGTTGCCGATGATGTGCGATGCAACAGAAACCACGCCGGCGCCGCCGATCGCCAACACCGGCAGCGTCAAGCTGTCATCGCCGCTATACAGTTGAAAATCGTCCGGCGTGCGTTCAATGATTTCCGCCATCGCTTCTAAATTGCCGCCGGCTTCTTTGACCGCGACAATATTCGGAATCGCTGCCAGCCGAATGACGGTCTCAGGAGCGAGGTTGACCGACGTGCGCCCCGGCACGTTGTACAACATGACCGGCAGCGGCGTGCTCTCAGCGATCGCTTTAAAATGCTGATACAGCCCTTCTTGATTCGGTTTGTTGTAATATGGCGCCACAAGCATGACAGCGTCGACGCCTGCTTCTTCCGCCCGTTTCGTCAGCTCGATCGAGGCGCGCGTATTGTTCGTTCCCGTCCCAGCAATAACCGGCACGCGGCCATTGACGACGGAAACGACATGGCGGAACAGTGCGACTTTCTCTTCCGTCGTCAACGTCGGCGATTCGCCGGTCGTGCCTGCGACAACAAGCGCATCCGTGCCGTTGTCAAGCAAATAGTTGACGAGTTCTGTCGTTTTCGCTAAATCTAAGTTTCCTTTTCGGTCAAAGGGAGTGACCATCGCAGTGACGACATTCCCGAACTGAACCACGGTTTTCACTCCTCATTTTCAAATCGGTTGATCATTCGTCCTGTTTGGCCTCGGACAAGCAAAAGGCGTCGTGCAAGGCATTGACGGCCTTTTCCATATCGTCTTGTTTGACTAATACCCAAATGGTCGTATGGCTGTCTGCCGATTGCAAAATTTGAATGCCTTGCTCCGATAGAGCGGTGACGATTTTGGCCGTTACTCCTGGCACACCGGCAATGCCGGCGCCAACGACCGACACTTTGGCGCAGCGGGGCGTCACAACCGGATCATAGCCAATGCGGCGCAAAGCGGCTATCGCTTTTTCCGTCATATCTCCGCTCACCGTATAGACGACGCCGTACGGTGAAATGTTGATAAAGTCGACGCTGATTCCTTCGTGAGCCATCGCCTGAAATACATCCGACTGCAGTTCATAATGCCCTTCTTTTGCCAACACTTTCATTTGCGTCACATTGGCGACGTACGTAATGCCCGTGACGAGACGCTCTTTCACATCGCTTCCTCTTTGACCGCGCACCGATGACGTAACGAGCGTCCCTGGCCCATCGGAATACGTTGAACGGATGCGCAGCGGTACTTTCGCCTGCATGGCGATTTCCACCGCGCGCGGATGGATCACTTTCGCCCCTTGGTACGCCATATTGCAAATTTCCGTATAGGTGACAACTTCCAACGGCCGAGCATTTTCGACAATACGCGGGTCGGCCGTCATCACGCCATCGACATCGGTAAAAATGTCAACCCACTCGGCGTTTAGCGCCGCGCCGAGCGCCGCGGCCGATGTATCGCTCCCGCCGCGCCCGAGCGTTGTGATGTCTCCGTTTTCCGCCATGCCTTGAAAGCCGGCGACGACGACGACGTCGTATTCCCGAAGCGCTTCAAGCAACCGTTCGCAGCGCATTTCAACAATTTTGGCGTTCGTATGATCACTGGTCGTGCGAAATCCGGCTTGCGCGCCGGTAAACGCCGTCGCCTTGATGCCGTGTTCGTTCAGCAAGTTGCTGAACACGACGCTCGAAATGATTTCCCCGCACGCCATAAGCATATCTTGCTCGCGCTTCGTCACATGGTGACGGGCTCCGCCGATCAAGCCAAGAAGCGTGTCGGTCGCATACGGATCGCCTTGGCGGCCCATCGCTGATACAACGACGACGACTTTGTACCCATCTTCAAGCGCGTTTTCAATATGGCGGCGCGCCAAGTTTCGCCCGCGTTCGTCGCGGACGGACGTGCCGCCGAACTTTTGAACAATGATTTTCATGATAACACCCCGATACTCGTTAAATGAGCCCGAGCTTCAGCAAACTTTCGGCAATTTGCACGGAATTTGAAGCAGCCCCTTTTAGCAAGTTGTCGGCAACAATCCATAAATGAAAGGCGCGGCTGTTGTCCAAATCGCGGCGGATGCGGCCGACAAAGACGTCGTATTGGCCGACGCAGTTGGCCGGCATCGGATACAGCTGTTCGCTCGGATCGTCTTGGAGAACGACGCCCGGCGCCTCGCGCAGCACCGCTTGCAAATCGGCAGCCGTGACGCCGTCTTGCTCAATCTCGATATACACCGACTCCGAATGCCCGCTCGCCACCGGAATGCGTACGCACGTCGCCGCGACGCTCAGCTCGGGCATATGCATGATTTTTTTCGTTTCGTTGATCATTTTCATCTCTTCGAACGTAAACCCGTTATCTTGAAACTTATCGATTTGCGGAATGGCGTTAAACGCGATTGGGTAATGCTTCCGGTCCGATTTGACCGGCAAAATGGTTGCCTCGAACGGCTTATTGTCAAGCACCGCTTTCGTCTGCTCGTACAGCTCTTCAATCGCCTGCGCCCCTGCTCCCGAGACGGCCTGGTACGTGGAAACGATGACGCGGGATAAGCCGAACGCCTTCCGAATCGGCTCAAGCGCCACGACCATTTGAATCGTCGAGCAGTTCGGATTGGCGATGATGCCGTTATGCCATGTCAAATCGCTTTCGTTCACTTCCGGGACGACAAGCGGCACGTTTTCCTCCATCCGGAATGCGCTCGTGTTGTCGATGACAATCGCCCCGCGCCGAACCGCCTCCGGCGCCAATGCTTTCGACACTGCGCCGCCAGCGCTGAATAAGGCGATATCAACCCCATCAAAGCGCTCGGGCGCGGCGGCCTGCACTTCAATCTCTCTGCCGCGGAAGCGCATTTTTTTGCCAGCCGAGCGTTCTGACGATAACAACGTTAATGTTCCGACCGGGAAGTTCCGGTCTTCAAGCGTCCGCACCATTTGTTGTCCGACTGCCCCCGTGGCTCCGACGACAGCGACATGGTATTGTTTTTCAGCCATCAGCCATTCTCCTTCCACATCGTCACTCTAAAGAGATGAATTCATAGTCTTTATTTTATCACATTCCGCTGCGGACGAGAGAAAATTTTTCTGTCCGGTGTCGATTTTCCACACCCTCCGTTAGTCGTTGTAACGGAACCGTTCGATCACAACTGGCTGCAGCTGCTTTCCTTCCAAGGCGGCAAGCACAGTGTCATGCAGGAGCGTCATGCGCGCCACCATCGAGTTCGGTTTGGCGTGCGGAGCATCTTGGCCAAACGGGATGAAGTAAATGTTTTTCGCCGCCATCAGCCGCATCAAATTGACGCCGTTTAGGCCGAGGGCGTCATTCGTGGAAATGCCGAGCACGACCGGGCGGTGGTTGCGCATCGTCGCCTTGGCGGCCATCAACACCGGTGAATCGGTCATGGCGTTTGCCAGCTTGCTCATCGAGTTGCCGGTCAGCGGCGCGATGACCATGCAGTCGAGCGGGATTTTCGGCCCGAGCGGTTCAGCCTTGACGATCGTGTCAATCACCTCGTTCCCGGTCAATTGCTCGAGTTTTTTCACCCACTCTTCCCCTTCGCCAAACCGGGTGTTCGTCGTCTTCACCGTATACGTGACGATTGGCAGCACCTCCGCCCCTTCATTCACGAGTTTTTCAATTTCCGGGAACACAGCGTCATACGTGCAGTGCGATCCAGTCAGGCCGAAGCCGATCCGCTTCCCCTTCAGGCTTTTTTCGCTCATTGTTTATTCTCCTTCCGTTTCTGTAAATCTTGATACAAAAGCTGCGCCAAGACGTTGGCGATAATTTGTCCGGCCGTTTTCGGCGCGACGACCCCCGGCAGCCCAGGCGCCAAGATGGCTTTCACTCCGCGCTTTTCAGCATAGCGAAAATCGGTGCCGCCCGGCTTTGACGCCAAATCGATGATCAGCGTATGGGCCGGCATTTTCGCGATGACGCTCGCCGTTACAATCAAATGGGGGACGGTGTTAACACAAACGTCGATATCGCGCACTTCTTTTTCCAAATCATTTAAATGAAACGGTTCAAGCCCCATTTCCGTAATGCGGGCCAAATGTTCCGACCGGCGCGCCCCGACTTTCACTTTTGCCCCCAAAGCGGCAAATGTCCGGGCGACGGTCATGCCGACGCGCCCCAATCCTAAAACGGCGATGCGGGAACCGTGAATCGTAAAATCGGTGTGCTGGATCACCATCATCACCGTTCCTTCAGCGGTTGGGATCGAGTTGTAAATGGCGACATCATCGCGCTCAAACAGCTGGATGTATTTGCGCCCGGTCTTTTTCATCAGTTCGTCTAAATACGAGTTGCTGATGCCGGAATAAACGGTGCACCGCTTGGCTGTTTTTTGCACCATCTCTTCCGTGAACGGAATCGGTTCGTGGGAAAACACGCTGTTGACCTTGCCATCCAATGTCGTGCCGTGAACCGGCAAAATGATCGCATCCAGGTCGGCAAAATCGACCTCCTCGATCGACATCTTCGTCGCCCCGGTAAAATGGTGGGCGAGCTGGTCAAAGCCGACAAGCGACAATTTGGCGTCCAGTTCAACAAGCTTGCGAATCACTTCAAGTTGCCGCGCATCACCGCCGATGATGGCGACATGCATTCCTGTCAGCATCATATGTCCTCGTCACCTTCTTTACTGGCAAACTGCTCCGTTTCTTTTCCCATCTTATGTTGGAAGAAAAATATAGGTGAATGCTCTTGGCGGAAAAATAGGCCATTGGCGGGCGGCATTTTTTGCCCGCCCGTTTCTTACAATAGAAGTAGGGAAGAGGGAAGGGGGAAGGGGGAATCAGCGTGAGGCTGAGTGAATTAAGCGGCAAAGAAATCGTCGATGTGCGGCGGGCGGAGCGGCTTGGGGTGCTTGGGCAAACGGATTTGGAAATCAACGAGCAAACAGGGCAAATCGAAGCGTTGCTCATCCCGACTGGAAAATGGTTCGGGTTTCGCAAAGACGGGCAGGAAATTCGCGTGCCGTGGAAGTATATTCGCAAAATCGGCGCCGATATGGTGATGATCGACGCTCCGGAACAAGAATGACGGGCGCGCCAAACGAAAAAAGCTAACAACCTCACAACGGGTCGTTAGCTTTTTTTATGCCCGACAGGCGGCTACGATCGAAGCGGGCGCGGCAGCACGCCATCCGGGCTGATTAAGGCGAGCGCGTAATCATCGGTAAAAACGGTGCGCGCCAGCTCATTCACTTTTTCCACCGTGACGCTTTCAATTTCCTCGATAATCTCGTCAAGCGACCGATGGCGGCCGAGAAGAAGTTCGTTTTTGCCGTTGCGGCTCATGCGGCTGTTCGTGCTTTCAAGCCCAAGCATCAAGCTTCCTTTCATCTGTTCTTTGCTGTTATGCAGCTCTTTTTCCGTAATACCGTCTTCTTTCAACTGGCGCAGCGTCCGTTGGATCGTTTCAAACAAAACGTCAAGCTGGCTGCTCCCCGTGCCGGCGTAAATGGCGAGCAAGCCGCTGTCTTGGTAGGCGGAATGGTACGAGAACACCGAATACGCCAATCCGCGCTGTTCGCGCACTTCTTGAAACAGCCGGCTGCTCATGCTGCCGCCTAAAATATTGTTGAGGATCAGAAGCGGATACGCATCCGGGTGGCCGACCGGCAGGCCGTTGAACCCGATGCATACGTGCGCCTGCTCCGTGTCTTTTTTGCGCGCGAGCTTTTGCGGCACAAACGTCGGCGTCCCTGACGGAGCGGGCTTGCGGGACGCAGTGAACGAGCCGAAATAACGTTCGACTTCAGTGATAAACCGCTCATCGACATTGCCGGCAACGGAAACGACAACGCGATCCGGAGTATAGTAGTCGGCCATATATTGGCGCAACGTGTCCCCCGTAAACGTGCGCAACGTCTCTTCCGTTCCTAAAATCGGGTAGCCGAGCGGATGACCCGCATAGCATGCCTTGCCGAGCAAATCGTGGACGATGTCATCCGGCGTGTCTTCGTACATTTTGATTTCCTCAAGCACCACGTTCCGCTCTTTTTGCAGCTCATCCTCAACGAACGTCGAGTGAAAAAACATATCGGCAAGCATTTCCAACGCGAGCGGTGCATGTTCGTCCAACACTTTGGCGTAATAGCACGTATACTCTTTCGACGTAAAGGCGTTCACTTGCCCGCCGATGCTGTCAAACGCTTCGGCGATATCCCGGGCCGTGCGCGTTGCCGTCCCTTTAAAAAACATGTGCTCTAAAAAGTGGGAAATGCCGTTGTTTTGTTCCGTCTCATTGCGCGAACCTGTGCCGATCCATACGCCGATGGCCACCGACCTTACAGTCGGAATTTGCTCCAGCACGATTCGCACGCCGTTTTTGCACGTGTACTTGTTAATCAACTCCATGTTCCTCCTGTTTTTTGGCCAGTCTTTTCTCGTCGAATAAGGCTGTCAGGCTGCCGATGGCATAGCCTTTCCGCTTGATCGAGGCGATCAGCTCATCGAGTGCGGCCGCCGTCGGCATCGTCGGATGCATCAAAATCATGGCGCCGGGATGGATTTTTGATGTTACCCGTTTCACTATAGCAGATGGCGACGGTTTTTGCCAATCAATTGTATCAACGCTCCACATGATCGTCTTCATGCCGAGCTCGGCGGCGATGTTGACGACGTCATCACGGTAGCTGCCGCTCGGCGGGGCAAACCATTTGCATTTGACCGACGTCGCCGCTTCAATGACTTCATTCGTCTTTTCCAGTTCGCGGCGGACCGCTTCGCTGCTGAGCGTTTTCATATCCGGATGGCTGTAGGAATGGTTGCCGATTTCATGGCCGGCATCTGCTATCATTTTTGCCATCTCCGGATGGTTTTTTACCCATCGCCCTTCCAAAAAGAACGTCGCCTTCACCCCGTGTTTTTTCAACGTCTCAAGCATATCGGGGATGTATTCTTCCCCCCAGGCCACGTTGATGAGCAGCGAGACCATCGGTTTGTCGGGGTGGCCGCGATAGATCGGCGCCGGCGGCAAGTCATCCAAATGAACGCGCGGCGGCACTTGGCGGAACACGAGTTTTCGTTCATCGAACGTTCCCGTTTTCTTCATGTTTTCATAAGAGGCGTCAATATCGACAGCGAGCCCGTTGTACCCCGGCGTCGCCTTCCACACTTTATCAATGACCGCATCCTGGGCGGGAATTTCGTATTGCTTCGCCTGCTTGACAATCGTCTCGTACAGTTTGTCGCGTTCTTTCATGGCGGTCATTTCCACTGGGCGCCAGCTCTCGATGTAGCCGCCGACCGGAGGCCACTGAACCGCCATCCAAGCGATGAGAAACATGACCGCTAGCGCCATGTATCGGGCATAGCCGTTGTTCACCCTTGTCCCCCTCCTTTTTCACTACTACAACCATATGTCTACGGGAGACAAGTTAGAACATAGCAAAAGAGCCTTAAGAAACAAATTCCTAAGGCTTCATGCGTTGGCGCTCCGGCCGTCTTCCGCGTTTTTCCCGCGGCGGCTCGGCAATGCCGCGCTGCTCGCGCAACACCGCTTTGCGCGACAAGTTGACGCGCCCTTGTTTATCGATTTCGGTCACCTTCACCAAAATTTCATCGCCGATCGACACGACATCTTCCACTTTGCCGACCCGCTCCTCGGCCAGCTCGGAAATGTGGACGAGCCCGTCCTTGCCGTTGAACAGCTCGACGAACGCGCCGAATTTTTCGATCCGTTTCACCTTGCCCAAATACACTTCCCCCACTTCGACTTCGCGGACGATGTCTTCGATGATTTGCTTTGCTTTTTGGTTGGCCGCTTCATCGACAGAGGAGATGAAAATCGTGCCGTCTTGCTCGATATCGATTTTCACGCCGGTTTCATCGATGATTTTATTGATTTGTTTGCCGCTCGGCCCAATGACCTCGCGGATTTTATCCGGATTGATGTGCATGATCAAAATTTTCGGCGCATATTTGGACAGCTCTTTGCGCGGCTCGCTGAGCGTTTGCATCATATGGTCCAAAATTTCCAAGCGCCCTTTGCGCGCCTGCATGAGCGCCTCTTCCAAAATGTCGCGCGTCAGCCCTTTAATTTTAATGTCCATTTGCAGGGCGGTGACGCCTTTTCTCGTGCCGGCGACTTTGAAGTCCATATCGCCGAGATGGTCTTCAATGCCTTGAATGTCGGTCAAAATTGTGTAATGATCGTCTTGTTTCACCAGCCCCATGGCAATGCCGGCGACCGGCGCTTTAATCGGCACCCCGGCATCCATCATCGCCAGTGTGCTCGCGCAAATGCTCGCCTGCGATGTCGATCCGTTTGACTCGAGCACTTCCGAAACGAGGCGGATCGTGTACGGAAACTCGCGCTCCGACGGCACGACCGGCTCCAACGCCCGCTCCCCAAGCGCGCCGTGTCCGATTTCGCGCCGCCCCGGCCCGCGCATCGGCCCGGTTTCGCCGACGGAAAACGGCGGGAAGTTGTAATGATGCATGAACCGTTTCGATTCTTCCAAATCAAGCCCGTCCAAAATTTGTACATCGCCGAGCGCCCCGAGCGTACAAACGCTCAACACTTGCGTTTGGCCGCGCGTAAACAAGCCCGACCCGTGCGTGCGCGGCAAGACGCCGACCGCCGACGACAGCGGGCGGATTTCATCGACTTTGCGCCCGTCCGGACGGATTTTCTCAACTGTAATCAAACGGCGCACTTCTTCTTTCACAAGCTTGTGCAAAATTTCCTGCACTTGCTTCAGCTTCTCTTCATCCGCCTCTTCCGCTTCGTACTTGGCGATGACGCCCGCTTTTACATCCTCGATGGCAGCATCGCGCGCCAGTTTTTCCGGCACTTGCACCGCCCGCTTAATATCTGCTTCCGCAAGTTGGCGGATTTCCGCCTCCAACTCAGGATCGGGTTCATACAAGACGACTTCCATTTTTTCTTTGCCGACCTGGGCGGCAATTTCCTCTTGGAAAGCAATGAGCCGCTTGACTTCTTCGTGGCCGAACATGATCGCTTCGAGCATCACTTCTTCCGGCACTTCATCCGCGCCGGCTTCGACCATGTTGATGGCATCTTTCGTCCCAGCGACGACAAGATGCAGATCGCTTTTTTCCATCTGCTCGACCGTCGGATTGATGACAAACTGGCCATCGACGCGGCCGACGATGACACCGGCGATCGGTCCTTCAAACGGAATGTCGGAAATCGTCAACGCCGTAGACGCACCGATCAACGCCGCCACTTCCGGGGAGCAGTCTTGGTCGACGCTCATGACCATCGATACGACTTGCACTTCGTTGCGGAATCCTTCGGCAAACAACGGGCGGATCGGCCGGTCGATGAGCCGGCTCGCCAAAATCGCTTTCTCGCTTGGGCGGCCTTCCCGTTTAATAAACCCGCCCGGAATTTTCCCGACCGCGTACAGCCGCTCCTCGTAGTTGACCGTCAGCGGGAAAAAGTCCACATTTTTCGCTTCCCGCGATGCGGTGGCCGTGCTCAGCACCACCGTATCGCCGTAGCGGACGAGCGCCGCCCCGTTCGCCTGTTTTGCCAGTTCGCCGGTTTCAATGACGAGCGGGCGTCCAGCCACATCGATGGAAAACACGCGTTTCTCTTGTTCCATACAGACGAGTACTCCTCTCTATGTACAAAAATAAGGGATCTGCTGATGATTAGTATAGACGAATTGGCGCTATTGTATCATCGCCGCGCAAACGGCGCCTATAAACTAGCAAAAAAGCGGGAATGCTCCCGCTTTTTTATCGACGTAATCCAAGTTTCTCAACTATTTCACGGTAGCGCGCCACATCTTTATTGCGCAAGTAGGCCAACAGCCGGCGGCGTTTCCCGACCATTTTCAGCAGGCCGCGCCGAGAATGATGGTCTTTTTTATGGACGCGCAAATGCTCATTCAAATTGTTGATTTGCTCTGTCAAAATCGCAATTTGCACTTCCGGAGAACCGGTGTCGTTCTCATGGACTTTGAATTGTTCGATGATTTCGCGTTTGCGCTCTTGCGTCAATGCCATCATGGTTCACCTCCCTAGTCTTCGATCCCCGGTTGCCGAGCGGGCGTCGGTGAGTCGCCTGGCCAAGCAACGGTTCGCATACACTGATTAGAATACCTCTTTTTCCGGCAAAATGCAAGTCTTTTCGTCCAAACGCCGGAAATACTGTTTTGCTTCTTCCTTGTCGCGGGCAATTTGCGCCGCCAGCTCGGCGACGCCGGCAAACTTGCGCTCGCTCCGCAGGCGGCGGTGCCACTCAACCGTCACCGTTTCCCCGTAAATGTCGCGCGCGAACGCAAACAAATGCACTTCCACGCTCGGCAACCCTTCGCGCGCCGCATGGAACGTCGGTTTGTAGCCGATGTTCGCCACCCCTTCGTACGTCCGGCCGCCAACGGTCGCTTTGACGGCGTAAACGCCGACCGCCGGCAATAGATAGTCGCCATTTAACGCAATGTTGGCCGTCGGGAACCCGATCGTCCGCCCGCGCTGCTCCCCGGCGACAACCGTCCCTTCGATGTCATAAAAACGGCCGAGGAGGCGGGGGAGCTGATCGACCGCCCCTTCTTCAATGAGCTTCCGCACCCTTGTCGAACTCACCTTTTCCCCGTCGACGGCCAGCTTTGGAACAACGGTTTGCCCAAAGCGGCCGCGCGCATGAAGCGGCATCGTCTCCATCGTCCCTTTTCCGAACCGGCCATAAGTGAAATCAAAACCGGCGACGACGTGCTTGACATGAAACCCATCCAAATATTGATCGGCAAACTGCTCCGGCGGCAGGTTGGCGAACGCCGGTGTAAATTCGACGATATACAGTCGATTCACGCCAAGCGCCGCAACCAACTGCTCTTTTTTGTTAAGCGGGGTAATGAGACGAAGCTCAGGTTGTTTGCCAAGCACGACGGACGGATGAGGATGAAACGTCATCACCGCGCTTTCGTATCCGCGTTCATTCGCAATCTCGACCGCCGTCCGGATCACTTTTTGGTGGCCAAGGTGAATGCCGTCAAAATAGCCGAGCGCCATCACCGCCGGGGGAAGCGCCTGGCGCTCAAAGCGATGCGGATGCGAAAGAAATATCGTTTCCATGTCCATAACCCACCTTACTTTTTTTCCGCGCTTCGCCCGGCGTCAACGAAACACTTTGAGCGGTTTCATCAAGCCCGGGCGCGCCGGATGCTTTACATACAGGGCCAGCGCCTCCCGCTCGGGCGTCACGAGCACGACCGGCCCGTCAAGCGCATGCAAAAAGGCGGGAAGCCGGAGCAGCGCCCCGTTTTTTACTTTCTCTGCTACTTTATCATTGATTTCATATTTCGGCAAATGAAAAAGCGCTTGCTCGATCGGAATGAGCAAGGCGGCGGCCGTTCCGTCGGCCGCCCGGCGCTCGACTTCTTCCAGCGTCACACAATCTTCAAGCCGAAACGGGCCGGACGCTGTGCGGATGAGATCGGACATATGAGCCGGATAGCCGAGCTGCTCGCCGACCGTCACTGCGAGCGTGCGGACATACGTGCCTTTGCTGCATGTGACGCGAAAGCGAAATGACACCGTCTCCCCGGCAAACTGCTCGCGATCATCGAGCAGCTCGAGCTCGTAAATCGTCACGCGCCGCGTCGGGCGCTCCACCTCGATGCCGGCGCGCGCATATTCATACAGCTTTTTGCCGCCGACTTTCACCGCCGAATACATGGGCGGCGTTTGCTCGATTTCCCCGATAAGGCGGCGGAAAACGGCTTCGATTTCCACCCGCGCAATCGGCCGCTCGACCGGCCGGACGGCAACGACGTCACCGTCGGCGTCTTCGGTCGTCGTCGCTGCACCGAGCGTCACTTCCCCTTCGTACGTTTTCGTCGCTCCGGTAAGAAATTCCGCAATGCGCGTCGCTTTGCCAAGGCAAAGCGGCAGGACGCCGGACACGTTTGGATCGAGCGTGCCGGTATGGCCAACTTTTTTTACCCCAAGCAGGCGGCGCACCTTTGCCACACAGTCGTGCGACGTTATTCCTTTTGGTTTGTTGAGCAGCAATACCCCGTCCATCGGCGCACCCTTTCCCTGTCTATACTCGCGCAACGGAAATGGATAGACGGTTCGTCTATCCATTGTTTGGACCATCCTCCGCCTCTTCCGGCCGGCGGCGGTCGCCGTCGGAAATTTCGCGGATCAGCCGCTCAATGCGGCTGCCGTATTCCATCGTTTCATCGATCTCAAACAAAATTTCCGGCGTTTTGCGCAGGCGAATGCGCTGCCCGATTTCCGAACGGATGAATCCTTTCGCCTTTTCCAGTGCTTTCAGCGTGTTCTCCCGCTGCTCGTCATCGCCTAAGACGCTAATGTACACTTTCGCTTGCTGCAAATCGCCGGTGACGCGCACATCGGTGACGGTGACGAAACCGATGCGCGGGTCTTTCAGCTTGCGGCCGATAATGTCGCTCAACTCTTTTTTCATTTGCTCGCCAACGCGAGTTGCCCGTATGTTCATCATCCATCACCTCGGTTTACAACCACTCAAATGATGTGGACGCCCGCTCCAACTCGGGGAACGAATCGATCAAGGCCAAGGCCCGCTCGAGTTCCCGCTCAGCCGCCATTCGGCTCGACGCGATGGCGACAAGGCCGATTTTCGCCCGCTGCCATGCGTCTTGATAATCGAGTTCAGCCACAGAGACGTTGTACTTTTGCCGAATCCTTGTCAGCACCCGCTGCAGGACGGCCCGTTTGTCCTTCAGCGAGCGGGCGTTATAAATGAGACATTCGCATGCGGCAAAGCCGATCATGCCCGAGCCACTTCCTGCATGACGTACGCTTCAATAACGTCCCCTTCTTTAATGTCATTGAAGTTTTTGATCGTCAAGCCGCACTCATATCCTTGCGCCACTTCGCGCACATCGTCTTTATACCGTTTGAGCGAATCGATTTCGCCTTCGTACACGACGATGCCTTGGCGGATGAGGCGCACTTTGCTGTCGCGGGTGATTTTGCCGTCGGTGACATAGCAGCCGGCGATCGTGCCAACTTTGGACACTTTGAACGTTTGCCGCACTTCCGCTTGGCCGATGACTTTCTCTTCGTATTCCGGGTCGAGCATCCCTTTCATCGCCGCTTCAATTTCCTCAATGACGTTGTAAATGATGCGATGGAGGCGGATGTCGACTTTTTCCGATTCAGCGGCGCGCTTCGCATTCGCATCCGGGCGGACGTTAAAGCCAATGACGATAGCGTTCGATGCCGTCGCCAGTGAAATATCCGATTCGGTGATGGCGCCGACCGCCGCATGGATGATTTTCACCCGCACGCCTTCGACATCGATTTTTTGCAAGGCGGCAACCAGCGCCTCAACCGATCCTTGAACATCGGCTTTGACGATCAAGTTCAGCTCTTTCATTTCGCCTTGCTTGATTTGTTCAAACAAATCGTCGAGGCTGACGCGCGTTTTCACGCTCCGCTGCTCCTGCAGCTGCCGCTGCGCCCGCGCTTCCCCGATTTGCCGCGCCTTTTTCTCATCCTCAAACACCATGAAACGGTCGCCGGCTTGCGGCACGTCGTGCAGCCCGGTAATTTCCACCGGCATCGACGGCCCCGCTTCCTTGACGCGCCGCCCGCTGTCATTGACCATCGCCCGCACACGCCCGTACGTCGTGCCGACGACGATCGGATCGCCGACTTTGAGCGTGCCGGCTTGAACGAGCAGCGTCGCCACCGGGCCGCGCCCTTTGTCGAGCTTCGCTTCAATGACCGTTCCGACCGCGCGCCGGTTCGGATTGGCTTTTAATTCTTCCATCTCGCTGACAAGCAAAATCATTTCCAACAGATGATCGAGGCCCTCTTTCGTTTTCGCTGACAGCTTGCAGAAAATCGTATCGCCGCCCCATTCTTCCGGAACGAGGTTGTACTCCATCAACTCTTGCATGACGCGGTCCGGGTTCGCTTCCGGTTTATCCATTTTGTTAATGGCGACGATGATCGGCACGTTTGCCGCCTTGGCATGGTTGATCGCCTCAACCGTCTGCGGCATGACCCCGTCATCGGCTGCGACGACAAGGATGACGATATCGGTCACTTGCGCGCCGCGCGCCCGCATCGTCGTAAACGCTTCATGGCCTGGTGTATCGAGGAACGTAATTTTTTTGTCATTGACGGTGACTTGGTAAGCGCCGATGTGCTGCGTAATGCCGCCCGCTTCTTGCTCAGTCACTTTCGAATGGCGGATCGCATCAAGAAGCGTCGTTTTCCCATGGTCGACGTGCCCCATGATCGTGACAACCGGCGGCCGTTCAACCAGGTCTTCCGGAGCATCGGCAATTTCAATCGCTTCAAAGTTCGTTTCGTCAATGGTCACCTTTTCTTCCACTTCAACGCCGTAGTCGGAGCAGATGAGCTCGATCGCATCTTTGTCCAAGTCTTGGTTGATCGTCGCCATCACGCCAAGCATAAACAGCTTTTTAATAATTTCCGACGGCTCGCGGCCCAATTTTTTCGCCAGCTCGGCCACGGTGAGCGAACCCTCGAACGTAATTTTCTTCGGCAGCTCTTTTTCTTTTTTCGCCGGCTGCGGCACCTGCTTCGCGGCCGGAGCCGCTTGTTTTTTCCCTTTCGCCGGCCCTTTTCCTTTCTTCTTCGCCGCTTGGAACGCTTTCTTTTCTTGCTGCTGCGCCTCCGTTCGTTTTGTTTCTTTCCCTTTCGCCGCCCCTTTTTTCTTGGCCGGCTTGGCCGCTTCTTTTACATCGTCAAAAATTTCCTCATCCGAGAAATCGGCCGTCTTCGCCGGCATCGGCCGCTTCGGCTTGTCGGTTTTCTTTTCCGCTTTCTTTTCATTTTTGGTTTCGGTTTTCTTTTCGGCCTTTGGGCGGTATTGATGGTCAAGCTTTTCGACGACATCGGCCTCGAGCATGGCCATATGATTGTTTACTTCAATGTTCATTTCTTTCAATTTATGAATAACGTCCTTGCTTGGCACGTTCTGTTTTTTCGCATATTCGTACACACGCATTTTTGACATACAGTCACCCCCATAAAGATCGGTCGAGCATCGTTTGCAATTGGCGCGCGAACCCTTCGTCGGTGACGGCGACGACGACGCGGGCGTCTTTGCCGATCGCGCCGCCCAGCACATACCGGTCCGGCACTTTGCAAAGCGGGACGCCATAAAACGCACATTTATCCGTCACTTTTTTTTCCGTGTTGGCCGACGCATCTTCCGAAAGCAACACGAGCCGCGCCCTGCCCCGTTGCACTTCCTTGACGACAAGTCCCTCTCCGGAAACGACTTTTCCGGCCCGCTGCGCCAACCCTAACAGCGATGCCCAGCGGTTCTGTTTCATTGTCCTGCCTGTTTCTCCTTTTTCGCCAAAGCAAGCAGCTCGTCATAGAGCGAGTCGGCGATGTCGGCTTTTAAATGGCGGGCCAAAATGTTTTTCTTTTTCGCCTGTAAAATGCAATCCGGGTCAAGGGTAATATACGCGCCCCGCCCCGCTTTTTTGCCGGTCGGGTCGATCGACACCTCTCCTTCTTTGGAGCGGACGATGCGCACCATTTCCCGCTTTGGCTTCATCTCTCCAGTGACGACGCATTTGCGCAACGGAATTTTCTTTTGCGCTGCCATTTCTATTCCCCCTCACTCGATTTCCGCCGATGCATCGAATGATTGGACGTTCTCATCACTATTTTCATTATCGGCCGCCGCGCCGTTGAAATCAAGCGAAGTGGATGGCGCATACGGATCAATGCCCATGTCCCGCGCCTCGGACTCGCTTTTAATATCGATTTTCCAGCCGGTCAATTTTGCCGCCAGCCGCGCGTTTTGCCCGCGTTTGCCGATAGCGAGCGACAGCTGGTAGTCCGGAACGATGACGGTCGTCGCCCTTTGCTCTTCATTGACGATGACGCGCAGCACTTTCGCTGGGCTTAACGCATTGGCGACAAACTCCACCGGGTCGGCCGACCAGCGGACGATATCAATTTTTTCCCCGTTCAGCTCGTCGACGATCGCCTGGACGCGCTGCCCTTTTGGCCCGACGCAGGCGCCAACCGGATCGACTTCCGGATTGTCGGAATGGACGGAAATTTTGGAACGATCGCCGGCTTCGCGGGCGATCGACTTGATTTCAACCGTCCCGTCGTAAATTTCCGGCACCTCAAGCTCAAACAGCCGCTTCAGCAAGCCCGGATGAGTGCGGGAGACGAAAATTTGCGGCCCTTTTGTCGTCTTTTCCACTTTCGTAATGTACACTTTCAGCCGATCGTGCGGTTTGTACGTTTCATTCGGCATTTGTTCGTTCGCCGGCAAAAGCGCCTCCGCCTTGCCGAGGCTGACATAGACAAAACGCGGGTCAATGCGCTGGACGATGCCGGTCATAATGTCCTCTTCGCGGTCGACAAATTCGGCGTAGATGATGCTCCGCTCCGCTTCACGCACGCGCTGGGTCACGACTTGTTTCGCTGTTTGCGCAGCGATGCGCCCGAAATCGCGCGGCGTCACTTCCAATTCGACGACATCGCCGATTTGATAGTTCGGATTGATCCGCTGCGCCTCCTCAAGCGAAATTTCAAGACGCGGATCGGTCACCTCTTCGACGACGTCTTTGCGGGCGAGCACGCGGATCGTCCCTGTTTCCATATTTAAATCGACGCGCACGTTTTGCGCTTGGCCGAAATTGCGCTTGTACGCGGAAACGAGCGCCGCTTCAATGGCTTCCATAATCACTTCTTTGCTGATGCCTTTTTCCCGCATCAGATCGGCTAACGCCTCAAGCAACTGCGTGTTCATGAAACGAAAATCCCCCTTTTATCATTAAGAGAAAATGACGGCTAATCTAGCGCTCGCCACTTTTTCATACGGAATGGCGACCGTTTTTTGCCGCCCGCGGTCTTTGACCGACAGCGTCACGGTCGTCCCGTCAAAAGCGGTCAATTCCCCTTCAAACTGCTTTTCTCCTGCAATCGGCTCGTATGTTTTGATATATACATTTTTCCCAATTGCTCTTACAAAATCTTTTTCATTTTTTAACGGCCGCTCCGCTCCCGGCGATGACACTTCTAAAAAATAGTTGTGCGGAATCGGGTCGACCTCGTCGAGCTTTTCGCTTAGCCTTTCACTGACGACGCCGCACTGTTCAATGTCCACGCCGGTGTCTGAATCAATAAAGACGCGCAAAAACCAGTTTTTTCCTTCTTTCACATACTCGATGTCCACCAGCTCGAGCCCCATTTCGTCCAAAATCGGCGCGACAAGCTGTTCAACCGTTTCTGTCACTTTTTTGCTCATCGTGTTCCTCCTTACTGGGCAAGGCTGCATGCTGCATAATGAGAAAATCCCCTGCACAAGGCGGGAATGAACGAAAGACGGAAAGACCGATGCTCATTCAAGACGAAAGAGTGGGTTTCCCCACTCTTTGTTTGCCATTATCTTTGCCAATTCCACTAAAACTATAACACATTGGGAAATATATTGCAACGAAAAACCGTCCGTCAGAACAAGGACAGCTGGTTATGATCCGGAAGCGAGTCGAGGCAGCCGCGGCTTTCGAGATACTCAAGCAGCGTTTTCGACACTTTGCCGCGCTGCTGCAAATCTTCTTTTGACAAAAACTCCCCTTCTTCGCGGGCGCGCACAATGTTTTGCGCCACGTTCGTCCCGAGCCCCGGGATGGCGTTAAACGGCGGAATAAGCGAGTTGCCGTCAATGACAAATTCGGTCGCCTGCGAGCGGTACAAGTCGATATTTTTAAAGGAAAAGCCGCGCTCGCACATTTCCAGCGCCACTTCCAGCACCGTGAGCAAGCTTTTCTCTTTCGCCGTCGCCTGAATGCCTTTGGCGTTGATTTCCTCAATCCGCTTGCGAATGGCGGCTGATCCTTTGATCATGGCATCAAGGTCAAAGTCCTCCGCCCGCACCGTAAAGTACGACGCGTAATACAAAAGCGGATGGTGCACCTTAAAGTAGGCGATGCGCACCGCCATCAACACGTAGGCCGCCGCGTGCGCTTTCGGGAACATGTATTTGATTTTTTTGCACGAGTCGATGTACCATTCCGGCACGTTATGCTTGCGCATCTCCGCCTCAAATTCCGGCGTCAATCCTTTCCCTTTGCGCACCGATTCCATAATTTTAAACGCCAGCGACGGCTCAAGCCCGCGGTAAATGAGATAGACCATAATGTCGTCGCGGCAGCCGATCACCTCAGAAAGCGTGCACGTGCCATTTTGAATGAGTTCTTGCGCGTTGCCAAGCCATACATCGGTGCCGTGCGACAAACCGGAAATTTGCACGAGCTCGGAAAATGTTTTCGGCTTCGTTTCTTCGAGCATTTGCCGGACAAAGCGCGTGCCGAATTCCGGGATGCCGATCGTGCCGACGTTGCACATAATTTGCTCCGGCGTAACGCCAAGCGGCTCGGTGCTGCTGAAAATGCCCATCACGTCCGGGTCGTCGGTCGGGATCGTTTTCGGATCGATGCCGCTTAAATCTTGCAGCATGCGGATGACCGTCGGATCGTCGTGCCCAAGAATATCGAGCTTCAATAAATTGTCATGAATCGAGTGGAAGTCAAAATGGGTCGTCCGCCATTCCGATGACGTATCATCGGCTGGATATTGGATCGGCGTAAAGTCGTAAATTTCCATATAATCGGGAACGACGATAATGCCTCCAGGGTGCTGCCCAGTCGTCCGCTTCACTCCGGTGCAGCCGGCCGCCAGACGGTCGATTTCCGCGCCGCGCAGCTCTAAGTTATGGTCGCTCGCATAGCCTTTCACAAACCCGTACGCCGTTTTGTCGGCGACCGTGCCGATCGTTCCGGCGCGGTAGACGTTGTCTTCGCCAAACAGCACTTTCGTATAGTTGTGGGCGCGCGGCTGGTACTCGCCGGAGAAGTTCAAATCGATATCCGGCACTTTGTCGCCTTTAAAGCCAAGGAACGTCTCAAACGGGATGTCATGCCCGTCTTTTTTGTATTTCGTCCCGCATTGCGGGCAGTTTTGATCCGGCAAGTCAAAGCCCGACCCGACCGAACCGTCATTAAAAAACTCGGAATGTTTGCAGTTCGGGCAGACGTAATGCGGCGGCAGCGGGTTCACCTCGGTAATTTCCGTCATCGTCGCGACAAACGATGAGCCGACCGAGCCGCGCGACCCGACAAGGTAGCCGTCATCGAGCGACTTTTTGACGAGCTTATGCGAAATTAAGTAAATGACGGCAAATCCGTGGCCGATAATGCTCTTCAGCTCTTTTTCAAGCCGCTCCTCAACAAGTTTCGGCAGCGGGTCTCCGTAAATTTCTTTCGCCCGCCGGTAGCTCATTTCCTTGATTTCCTCGTCCGCCCCTTCGATGCGCGGCGTGTACAGCTCATCCTTGATCGGCTTCACTTCACCGATTAACGAAGCGATTTTTTGTGTGTTGTCGACGACGATTTCTTTCGCTTTTTCCGGCCCTAAAAACGAGAAGCAATCCAGCATTTCGTTCGTCGTGCGGAAATACACATCCGGCAGCTCATGCCGGTTGAGCGGGTTCGCCCCGCCTTGCGAATGGATTAAAATTTTCCGGTAAATTTTGTCCTCCGGATTTAAATAATGGACGTTGCCGGTGGCGACGACCGGAATGTTGAGCTTTTCGCCAAGGGCGACGATGCTGCGGATGATGTTTTGGATCATCTCTTCATCTTTGACGTAATCCATTTCAATGAGCGGCTTGTACACCTCGGGCGGATGCACCTCAAGAAAATCGTAAAAGCGGGCGATGTCTTCGACTTCCTCCGGCGCCTTTTGGATCAAGTTGTCAAACAGCTCGCCTTTGTCGCAGCCCGAGCCAACGAGCAGCCCTTCACGATGCTTGACCAGCACGGAGCGCGGGATGCGCGGCACGCGGTGAAAATAATCGATGTGCGACAGCGAGACGAGCTTGAACAAGTTTTTCAGCCCGATGTCGTTTTGCGCCAACAGCGTCGCATGGAACGGGCGCGCCAGGCGGTACGACGCATCGCTGTGCGTGCGGCTGTTTAATTCGTCATGAAACAGTATGCTGCGCTCTTCCGCTTCCTTCAATAGCCGCATAAGCAAATGCCCGGTTGCCTCCGCGTCGTAGATGGCGCGGTGGTGCTGGGTCAGTTCAATGTCGAACTTTTTGCAAAGCGTGTTCAGCCGGTGGTTTTTCAAATCCGGATACAAAAAGCGGGCGAGTTCAAGCGTGTCAATGACCGGATTGGTGAGCTTGCCGCGTCCCATGCGGGCGAGGCCTGCGTTTAAAAACCCGATGTCAAAGCTGGCGTTATGGGCCACAAGCGTCGCATCGCCAATCCAGTCAACAAAACGGGCCAGCACCTCATCCGGCTGCGGAGCGTCTTTCACCATTTCGTCCGTGATTCCGGTCAATTCCATCGTCGTCACGGACAGCGGATGTCCCGGATTGGCAAAGGACATAAACCGGTCGATGATCTCGCCGTCTTTGATTTTGACGGCCGCCAGCTCAATGATCGTATTGTACACAGCCGACAGCCCGGTCGTTTCAACGTCAAAGACGACGTATGTCTCCTCCGAAAGACGGCGGTGCGTTTCATTGTAGGCGATCGGCACGCCATCGTCGACGATGTACGCCTCAAGGCCGTAAATGACCTTCATGCCGTGTTTTTTCGCCGCGCTGTAGGCCTCCGGAAACGACTGAACAACGGCATGGTCGGTGACGGCGATCGCCGGATGACCCCATTTTTTCGCTTGTTCGATGAGTTTTGTCACCGAGGTAACCGCGTCCATTTGGCTCATCGGGGTATGCAAATGGAGCTCGACCCTCTTTTCCCCTTCGGGCGCTGTATCTTGCCGTTCGTTTGCAGCGATTTCGTTCAAATCGTTGGCGATGATGACCAAATCGCGGACGAATGTGTCGTTTTGCACGCTGCCGCGCACTTTCACCCACATGCCTTTTTTGACGCCGCTCATGAGCTCGGCGTCCTCTTTGTCGCGCGAGAACATTTTGACTAAAATCGAGTTCGTGTAATCGGTGATTTTCATGGTCAACAGCGTGCGGCCGCTTTTGAGCTCGCTCACCTCAGCGTCAAACACATACCCTTGCACCACAACGCGCCGTTCTTCCTCAACGATCGTCTCAAGCGGACGCACTGGCTCCTCGTCGCGGATCGGGTAGCCGATGACGAGCGGGCCGGATGGAGAAGCCGCTGCTGCCTTTTCCTCTTCTTTTGCCATATCGGTCAGCACCGCCAACGCCCGCTCTTCATCTTCTTGCTGCTTTTGCGCCAAAAACTGCTCCATTTCCTGCTCAGCCGGTTGCACGTCGACTTCCAGCTGAAACGGCGGAAAACCGAACGACGCGTAAATCGCGGCGATTTTTTGCGCAAACCGCCGTTTGACAGCCAGCGCCTCCGCCTCGTGGCGGGCGGTGACAACGAGCTTGTTCCCTTTCACCGCCGGCGTCTGCCGGCTCAGCAAATCGACAAGCGGCGAGACGCCTTCTTGCAGCTCGGCGAGGCAAAGCGGCCAGTACGCCCGCACATCGTCTTCCGTTACGCGCGGCGATTCGACATCAATCGTATACCGGATGGCAGCGATATGGCGGAAAGCAGCCGCCAAGCGGTCCGTAAACGATTTGTACACCTCGGCCGGCAGCACGTTGGCGAACTGAAAATAGAAATGCCAGCTTTTTTCTTCTTTATCAATCACGACTTTGCGAATGAACGCATCACGGAAATACGGCATCCATTCATCCGACGTCATCTTCAGTTGCTCAAGCAAAACGAAAAACCGCTCTTTTTGTTCTTTCGTGGCCATGATTTCCCCTCTCAACGAAATCGTTTCTCTTTCTAATCATACCATACAAACGCCAAAAAGCGCCGACGGAAAAGAAACTCGTTCTTTTTCGCCGGCGCCGTTCGTTCACCCTTGCAAGAGGCGGCGCACCGTATCGGTCAATTCGCCCACCGGCACGTCAAACGTCTCGCCTGTTTTTCGCACTTTCACTTCGACGATGCCTTCGCCCGCCCGCTTGCCGACGGTGACGCGAACCGGAATGCCGATCAAATCGCTGTCGGCAAACTTGACTCCGGCCCGCTCCGGGCGGTCATCATATAACACTTCAAATCCTGCCTGTCCCAATTTTTCGTACCATTCCTCCGCCAACGCTCGCTGCTCGTCGCTTTTCGCGTTCGCTGTCAGCAAATGGATATGAAACGGCGCCACCGAAGCCGGCCAGACGAGCCCGTTTTCATCGGCAAACTGCTCGGCAATCGCCGCCACCAGCCTGGAGACGCCGATGCCGTAGCAGCCCATGATCATCGTCTTCGTTTGGCCGTTTTCATCCAAGTACACGGCGTTCATTGCCTCACTGTATTTCGTGCCAAGCTTGAACACGTGCCCGACTTCAATGCCGCGAGCGAAGCGGATCGTCCCTTTGCCGTCCGGAGACGGGTCGCCCTCTTGGACAAAGCGCAAGTCGGCGTATTGACTGACGGCAAAATCGCGGTCCGGGTTGACGCCGATGTAATGGTAGCCTTCCTCATTCGCGCCGCAAACACCGTTGACGATGGCAGCAACAGCATGGTCCGCGATCACCATGACCGCTTCGCTGACACCGATCGGACCGAGCGAGCCGACCGGCGCCCCCATCACCCGTTCTGTTTCTTCCGGCGTCGCCAGCTCCACGACGGTGGCGTCGAGCACATTTTTCACTTTCACCTCGTTCGCCTCGTGGTCGCCGCGGACAAGAACAAGCACGTACCGGCCATCGACATTGAACAAAAGCGACTTGATGCAGCGCTCCGGCGAAACTTGTAAGTAGGAAGCGACTTCATCAATCGTTTTTTGCCCCGGCGTCGCCACTTTTTTCAATTCAGCCGGCGGCTCGCTACTTTTCTCGTACGTGGTCACAACCGGCGCCATTTCAATGTTGGCGGCATAGTCGGACGCGTCGGAATAGGCGATCGTATCTTCGCCAATGTCCGAGAGCACCATGAACTCGTGCGTATCTTTGCCGCCGATCGCCCCCGAATCCGCGATGACGGCGCGGAAGTTTAAGCCGCAGCGGCGGAAAATGTTCGAATAGGCGTTATACATGTCGTTGTACGTTTCATCCAAACTTTCTTTTGACGTATGGAACGAATAGGCGTCTTTCATCATGAATTCACGGCCGCGCAGCAGTCCGAAGCGCGGGCGCTTTTCATCGCGGAATTTCGTTTGGATTTGGTACAACACAAGCGGCAGCCGCTTGTACGTTTTCACTTCATCGCGGACGATCGCCGTGATCATTTCCTCATGCGTCGGCCCAAGGGCGAAATCGCGCTCGTGCCGGTCTTTTAAGCGCATCAACTCCGGTCCGTACGAATACCAACGGCCGGACTGCTGCCAAAGCTCGGCCGGCTGCAGCGCCGGCATCAGCAGTTCCATGCCGCCGATGCGGTTCATCTCCTCACGGATGATCGCTTCAATCTTTTGCAGCACGCGTTGCCCGAGCGGCAAAAACGTGTAGACTCCGCTCGCGCTCTGGCGGATGAAGCCGGCCCGCAGCAGCAGCTGATGGCTTTTCACTTCCGCGTCCGCCGGCACTTCGCGCAATGTCGGAATAAACGCTTGACTTTGTCTCATTCACAGCCACCTCATTCTCTCTCTTTATAGGAAAAATTTTTGAATGTCGTTCCATGTGACGACAAGCATCAGCAACATAAGCAAGGCGAAACCGATAAAATGGACCATTCCTTCTTTTTGCCGGTCGACCGGCTTGCCGCGCACGGCTTCAATGGCGAAAAAGAGGAGCCGCCCGCCGTCTAGCGCCGGCAATGGCAACAAGTTGACAATCCCGAGGTTGATGCTTAAAATCGCTCCCCATTTCATCAAGTAGTAGATCCCGGACTCCGCCACCTTGCCAGTCGATACAGCGATGCCGACCGGGCCTGACAGCATGTCAAGCTGAAACTGGCCGGTGATCAATTGAACGAGCCCTGTTGCAATTTCCCTCGTCCAGTAATACGTCTCGACCAGCCCTTGCTTTACGGAGCCGAACACCGATTTTTCCATCGGCTGATAGACGCCGATTAAGCCGATCGTCTCCCCTTGAATCGTTTTCGCTTCCGGGGTGACGGTCACGCTCATGTCTTTCCCGTTCCGCTCAATTTGAAACTCCAGCGGCTCCTCTGGATGAGCGCGAATCGTGTTGACGATTTCCGTCCACGTTTCCATCCGTTCGCCGTTGATGGCGATGACCTCATCCCCTTGCTTCAACCCCGCCGCGCGCGCCGCTCCATCCGGCGTCAGCTCGCCGATGACCGGCTTATCGACCGGGTAGCCTTGCAAAAGGCCGATGATGATAAAGACGAGGACGGCCAATAGAAAGTTGGCGAGCGGGCCGGCCAAAATCGTCATCGTCCGCTGCCCGAGCGTTTTTGCCGCAAATTGGCGGTGGTACGGGGCGATTTGAATTTCTTGGCGGTCGACGACAAAAAACGCCGGTTCTTTCACCGCAAACCGCTCCAGCCGCTCGCCGTCGGCATAGCCGGTGACATACATGCCATGCTCCAAATCAGCGTCTTCCACCTCAACGACCCGAATGTTCGGATAATCGTCCTTATGGTTGAGGACGATTTTTTCCACCCGTCCTTCACTGTCAAGCAAAAGACCGACGACTTGCCCGCGCTTCAGCTCGATCGTTTCCGGGTCTTCGCCGGCCATGCGGACGAAACCGCCAAGCGGCAAAAGCCGGATCGTATACACCGTTTCGCTTTTCTTAAACGAAAACACTTTCGGTCCGAACCCGATGGCAAACTCGCGGCACAAAATGCCGGCCCGTTTGGCCAGCAGCAAATGCCCGAGCTCGTGAAAAAAGACGAGAGCGCCGAAGACAACAATAAACGAAATAATCGATTCCAACGTTTCAACCACCTTTATGCTAATAGTGAGCGGACATAAGCGCGCACATCCGCGTCAATTTCGCGAATCTCTTCAAGCTGCGGATCGTCCACCGGCTGATGGCGCTCAAGAGCGCGCTCGATCCACTCCTCGATGGCCAAAAACGGAATGCGTCCGGCTAAAAACGCCGCCACCGCTTCCTCATTGGCGGCATTCAACACCGTCGGCAGCGAGCCGCCGCGTTTTCCAGCTTCATAGGCAAAGCGGAGGCAGCGGTAACGGTCAAAATCGACCGGGGCGAAATGGAGCGCCCCAAGCGCAGCCAAATCGAGCGGCTTGGCCGCCGCAAGCGGCAGCCGCTCCGGATAGGCGAGCGCGTATTGAATCGGGATGCGCATATCCGGCGTGCCCAACTGGGCTAAGATGCTCGTGTCGCGAAACTCGACGAGCGAATGGATGACGCTTTCTCGGTGCAGCACGACCTCGATCCGCTCATACGGCAGCCCAAACAGCCAATGCGCTTCAATGACTTCAAACCCTTTGTTCATCATTGTGGCGGAATCAATCGTAATTTTCGCCCCCATCGACCAATTCGGATGGCGAAGCGCTTCTTCGACCGTCACATGAGCGAGCTCTTCGCGCGTCCGATCGCGAAAGCTCCCGCCCGACGCGGTCAGAATCAGCTTCTCCACGTGTTCACGCTTTTCCCCTTGCAAGCATTGAAAAATGGCGGAATGCTCGCTGTCAACCGGCAACAGCGGCACACCGCGCCGCTTGGCTGCCGCCGTGACAAGATGCCCGGCAACGACAAGCGTCTCTTTATTGGCGAGAGCGATCGTCTTCCCGGCTTCAATCGCTTTTAATGTCGGCACGAGGCCGACGCTGCCGACGACGGCGGTGACAACGACGTCCGCCTGCGGGCAAATAGCCGCCTCCACCAACCCTTCCTCTCCGTACACGACTGCAGTCCGCCCGCTGTACTCGCAGCGAAGCACTTCGTAAGCGTCTCGGTCGGTGACAGCGACAAGAACAGGGGAAAACTCAGCAATCAGCTTTCTTGCCGCTTCCACATTTTTCCCAACCGATGCCGCCGCCAGACGAAACTTGTCCGGATGAGCGCGCATGACATCGAGCGTTTGCTGGCCGATCGATCCGCTCGCCCCTAATATACTAATATATTTCAACATTTTCACTCCTCATCCGCTTATCGTACTGCTTCGATGAATATGTATAAGAGCGGCAGCACAAACAGCAGACTGTCGAACCGGTCCAAAATGCCGCCATGCCCCGGCAAAATCGCCCCCGAATCCTTCACGCCGTAATGGCGTTTGAAAGCGGACTCGACCAAGTCGCCAAGCTGGCCGAACATCGAAAGCAAAAGCGCAATCCCCACAGCTGCGCCAAGGCTGCCGAACGGGCCGACTGCCCATTCGTAAACGGCCGCGATGACAACAGCGCAGACGACGCCGCCAATGGCGCCTTCGACTGTCTTATTCGGGCTGATTTCCGGCCATAGCTTGCGCCGGCCGAACGCGCGGCCGAGAAAATACGCTCCGATGTCGGTCGCCCAAATGACAAACAGCGCGTAGACGAAGTACGCCAAGCCGGCCAAGCGGATCGCGGCGAAGCAGAAAAACCCGACGCCAACATACAAAACCGCCAGCACGACAAATGCTGCCTCATCAAACGTCAGCGCATTTTTTGTCACGACGGTGCCGACAAGCAGCAAAAAAGCGAGCGCGGCCAGCACACCGAACTTTGTCGTCCCGGACGCCAGCCATTCTTGGCCGTAAAGAGCGGGAACAAGCAGGAGCCAAAGGGCGGCAAACCCGGCGGCCCCAGCGAAAGACAACGGGGACATCCCTTTCATCCGCAGCAGCTCAAACAGTCCGACCGTGGCCAATATATATGTTACTATTATAAACGGAAATCCGCCAAAAATAACAATCGGCAAAAAGAGCGCCGCCGCTATGACTCCGGTGATGATTCGCTGCTTCATCGCGCTGACACTCCTCCAAACCGGCGGTCGCGGCGCTGGTAGGCAGCGATCGCCTCTAGAAAATGTTGCTCCGTAAAATCCGGCCATAAGACATCCGTAAACCAAAGTTCCGTATACGCCAATTGCCAAAGCATGAAATTGCTCAGGCGGATCTCTCCGCTTGTGCGAATGAGCAAGTCCGGATCTTTCAGGCCGTTCGTCATCAAGTATGAGGAAATGAGCGGCTCCGTAATATCGTCCGGCGCGAGCACCCCGCGCTCGACATCCTCAGCGATCCGCTTTACAGCGGCGGCAATCTCCGCCCGGCTTCCGTAATTGAGCGCAAAGTTTAAAATTAAGCCGGTGTTGCCGCTCGTTTCGTGAATCGCTTGCTCAACTGCCCGGCGCGTATGATCGGGCAACGCCTCCGTATGACCGATCACTTGGACTTTGACATTTTCGGCGACGAGCTCGGGAAGAAACGTCGTCAAAAACTGTTCCGGCAGCTTCATTAAATAGTCGACTTCCGTTTTCGGCCGTTTCCAGTTTTCCGTCGAAAACGCGTAAAGCGATAAAATTTCGATCCCAAGCTCATTGGCAAAACGGGTGATTTTGCGCACGACTTGCATGCCTTCGTAATGGCCGGCCACCCTCGGCAGCGCCCGTTTTTTTGCCCATCTCCCGTTCCCATCCATAATGATGGCAACATGGTTCGGAATCGGATGGCCAAGCACATCCTCTTTTGTCAGCGGGGCATCTTCCCGCTTCGCTTTTCGGATTTTATTAAACATACGAGTCCTCCGACAACATGTTTTGCCTTTCCATTATAGCAAAAAAACCCTCCATCAACATAGAGGGTTTGCATCGTTTTGCCTATACTTCCATAACTTCTTTCTCTTTCTCTTTTGTGATGGCGTCGATTTTGGCGATATGGTCATCGGTCAGTTTTTGCACATCATCAGTGTAGCTGCGAAGTTCGTCTTCCGTAATTTCGCCGTTTTTCTCGAGCTTTTTCAGCTCGTCGTTCGCGTCGCGGCGGATGTTGCGAACCGCGACTTTCGCATCTTCCGAATATTTTTTGACAAGCTTGGCCAGCTCACGGCGCCGCTCTTCCGTCAACGGCGGAATGACAAGGCGGATGACCGATCCGTCGTTTGATGGCGTCAACCCTAAATCCGATGCTAAAATCGCTTTTTCCATCTCTTTGATGACCGATTTGTCGTACGGCTGGATGACGAGCAGGCGCGCTTCCGGCACGCTGATCGAAGCAAGCTGGTTGATCGGCGTTTGGACGCCGTAATAATCAACCGTCACTTTTTCGAGCAGCCCGGCGTTCGCCCGTCCGGCGCGAATGCTTGCCAGCTCGCGGGTGAATGCTTGCACGGCCTTATCCATTTTTTCTTTCGCCTGTTGAATCACTTGCTTTGCCATCGTTATTTCCCCCTTACGATCGTTCCGATGTTTTCGCCTAAGACAGCGCGTTTAATGTTGCCTTCTTCCATGATTGAAAAGACGATAAGCGGAATGTTGTTGTCCATGCAAAGCGATGAAGCAGTCGAATCCATGACGCCAAGCCCTTGCTTGATGACGTCCAAGTACGACAGCTCGTCGTACTTAACAGCGTTGGCGTCAACGTTCGGATCGGCGCTGTAGACGCCGTCGACGTTGTTTTTCGCCATTAAAATGACGTCCGCTTCAATTTCCGCCGCCCGCAAGGCCGCCGTCGTATCGGTCGAAAAATACGGGTTGCCCGTGCCGGCAGCAAAAATGACGACCCGCTTTTTCTCAAGATGGCGGATCGCCCGCCGGCGGATGTATGG
This sequence comes from Geobacillus sp. FSL K6-0789, assembly GCF_038593135.1. Taxonomy (NCBI): domain Bacteria; kingdom Bacillati; phylum Bacillota; class Bacilli; order Caryophanales; family Anoxybacillaceae; genus Geobacillus; species Geobacillus sp. FSL K6-0789. The sequence goes on along the minus strand of NZ_CP151966.1, from coordinate 1,140,152 downwards.
CTCGGCGACTTGCCGCATTTCAATCGACGTCTGCACCCGCGTCTCGACGCCGAGCTGCTCGAGGCTGTCCTGCAGGGCAAGCGAGTTCATCACCGTCGCCAACATCCCCATATAATCGGCTGTCGCCCGGTCCATCCCCATTTCGCTTCCCGTTTTTCCGCGCCAAATGTTGCCGCCGCCGACCACGATGGCGATTTCCACGCCAAGCTCAGCCACTTCTTTCACTTGTCTGGCGATCGACTGGATCACCGCCGGCTGAATGCCAAACCCTTGCTTTCCGGCGAGCGCTTCCCCGCTTAATTTTAATACGACACGTCGATATTTTGGCTGTTCCATGTCCGACCTCCATGATGCAAATCGCTTTGAAAAACAGGGAACACGCGCGTGTTCCCTGTTGCGGTCCATCACTGCTTTCTGACTTGGCTCATGACTTCTTCAGCGAAATTGTCTTGGCGCTTTTCAAGCCCTTCACCGACTTCATAGCGGATGAACTGTTTAACGGTCGCCCCGTTCGATTCCACATATTGGCGCACTGTGACATCTGGATTTTTGACGAACGCTTGCTCAAGCAGGCAGATGTCTTCGTAAAACTTTTTCAAACGGCCCTCAACCATTTTCTCGACAATATTTTCCGGCTTGCCTTCGTTTAACGCCTGCTGTTTCAATACTTCGCGTTCGCGGTTAAGTTCTTCCTCCGGCACATCCTCGCGCGAAACATATTTCGGATGGAGCGCGGCGATATGCATGGCCACGTCTTTGGCGACCTCTTCGCTGGCGTTGCCGGCTAATAACGTTAATACGCTGATGCGCCCGCCCATGTGCAAGTACGCGCCAAACGTTTCACCGTCCGCTTTGTTGACGACGGCAAAGCGGCGGAGCGTAATTTTTTCGCCGATTTTGGCGATCGCTTCGTTGATGTAGTCTTGGACGGTCGCGCCGTTGTCCATCGTTTGCCCGAGCGCCTCGTCAAGCGAAACCGGCTTTTGTTTCAGCAAGTGGGCGGCCAGCTCTTTGACGAGCGTTTGGAACGACTCGTTTTTGGCGACGAAGTCCGTTTCCGAGTTCACTTCCAAAATGACGGCTGTGTTGCCTTCAGCAGCGACGTACGTCATTCCTTCCGCCGCGATGCGGTCCGCTTTTTTCGCCGCTTTGGCGATCCCTTTTTCACGCAGCCAGTCGATCGCCTTTTCCATGTCGCCGTTTGTTTCGGTGAGCGCTTTTTTGCAGTCCATCATGCCTGCGCCCGTTTTTTCGCGCAGCTCTTTGACCATTTGTGCTGTAATTGCCATGAATAAATCCTCCTTCTTTTGATCGCATATATGTATCGATGCCGGCAACGGATGCCCATTTTGCCCTTATTCGTTAGTATAGCCAAAAGTTGCTGACTTTTGTCTAAAAAAAGGTGATAAAAGGCTTTCCCCTCTTATCACCTTTCCTCCACCTTGCCTTACTCTGCTGCCACAGCGGCTTCTTCGCCTTGTTTCGCCTCAAGCACCGCATCGGCGATTTTCGACGTCAACAGTTTGACGGCGCGGATGGCGTCGTCGTTCGCCGGAATGACGTAGTCGATCTCATCCGGATCGCAGTTCGTGTCGACAATGCCGATGATCGGGATGTTCAACTTGCGCGCTTCCGCCACTGCAATCCGTTCTTTGCGCGGGTCGATGACAAACAGCGCATCCGGCAGTTCTTTCATGTCTTTAATGCCGCCTAAAAATTTCTCAAGCCGCTCTTTTTCTTTTTTCAAACCGATGACTTCTTTTTTCGGAAGAACGTCAAATACGCCATCTTCTTCCATTTTTTCAATTTCGCGCAACCGCTTGATCCGCTTTTGGATCGTTGCAAAGTTTGTCAGCGTGCCGCCAAGCCAGCGTTGGTTGACATAAAACATGCCGCAGCGTTCGGCTTCTTCTTTCACGGATTCTTGCGCTTGTTTTTTCGTGCCGACGAACAAAATTTTGCCGCCGTTCGCCGCCAGTTCGCGGACGAAGTTGTATGCTTCCTCGACTTTTTTCACCGTTTTTTGCAAGTCGATAATATAAATGCCGTTGCGCTCCGTGAAAATGTATTTTTTCATTTTCGGGTTCCAACGGCGCGTCTGATGTCCGAAATGGACGCCAGCTTCAAGCAATTGCTTCATTGAAATGACTGACATGCATGCTCCTCCTGTTTCCTTGTGGTTTTTGTGCCTCCGCCTGCCTCATCTTTCAGCAAGACTGGCGTTGCCAGCACCGTTGCTGAAATCATCAGGCGTGTGTATTCACACCATGTAAAAATATATCATAACCGCCGGCAGGAAATCAAGCTATTGTTCGCCCATTCGGCCGTTTTTTCGGCCAAATTTGAGCAGCAGTTCGACTTCTGTTTTTCCTTTTCCGAGCTTCTTCGCGATTTCTTCGACCGTCATCCCTTCGGCTTCGAGACGGTGGGCGATGGCGGCGGCATGGGCGGATGGCGGCGAAAAGTCGACTACATCTTCGATGGCGTCAACATCGGGAAAATAGTCCGACAGCGCGTCCATGGCGTCCGTTTGTTCAACCCGGCCGCTTCGCCCCAGCTCCGGCCGCTCCGATGCAGTTTGTTTCCGACCCGGCCTGTTTTCGCTGCCCGCTCCGTTTACCAGCCTGCTCTCTTTCTCATTGCTGGGCTCTGACTGCTGAGGCAGGCGGCTCTTGACGGGAGCCGGCGTCCGCTTGTCCGCCGCGGCGGCCGGTTTCGCGCTAAGCAGCGCATCCAACTCGGCCAAAAAGCGCTCATTTTCCTCTTTCCATGCCACGAGATGGGCCGCCATCGCCTCCTCAAGCTCCTCAGCCCGCCTCTTGGCTCTTGCTTCCTCTTCGCTTAGCCGCGACAAGCGCGTGTAAAGCAGGATGATCAACCAAAACGAAAACGCGTGCAGCAACAAGCTGACAGTCAGCCAAAATGCCTCCATCGTTGTTCACTATCCTTTGATGTCGATTGTTTTTCCTTTATAAGGATGACTCCCAAAACGGAGCGCGTCTCCCGCCCGTTTTCCCGTCACTTGGCGGCGCGCCTGCTCCGCTCGTTTTTCCTCCGCGGCTGCCCGCTGCGCCTGCACAACATGAGGGTGCTGCTGCGCCAAGGCGTGCTTGGACGCGGCTTCAGGCGCCTTCGGCATGACGCTTTGCAGCATCGGCAATTGGATGTCCATCTTCCCGCTTCCTTTCGCCTCATGAATCCCCGCTTAAAAAGCGGCGCAATTTCCACAGCGCTTTGGCATGAATTTGCGAAATTCTTGATGTGGACAGCTGCAAAAGACTTCCGATTTCCGTAAACGTCAGCTCTTCTTTGTAAAACAAACTGATGACGAGCTGCTCTTTTTCATTCAACCGTCGAATGCCTTCCGCCAACTGGTCGATCATTTCCCGCTTAATGGCTTCCTCTTCCGGGAGCAGGGCGCGGTCGTCCCGAATCGCCAGCGGCTCATCTTCGTCTTCAGCCTCTCCTTGTCCAAGCGGCAACCAAAGCGACCAAAACGTGTCGCTGGCCGCCGCCTGCACTTCCGCTTCCGTCATGCCAAGTTCAGCCGCAATTTCCTTCGCTGTCACCGATCACATATACTGCTGCTCCAGCCGTTCGGCCGCTTCCTCGATTTTTTTCGCCTTGTCGCGCACACTGCGCGGCAGCCAGTCTTCTTTGCGCAAACCGTCCAATATCGCGCCGCGGATGCGGAACGATGCATACGTATCGAATTTCAAATCGCGCGATGGGTCAAACTTTTCAATCGCATCGTACAACCCGAGGAGCCCAAGACTGATCAACTCATCCTTTGGCACAGAACTCGGCAGCGTCGCCGAAAGCCGCTGCACATGGTAGGAAACAAGCGGCATATAGCGCTGCACGAGCTCTTCAGCCGCGCGGCGGTCGCGGCCGTTGACCCAGTCGTCCCAATATTTCCGTTCTTCACCTTTTAGCGCGCTCCCCATCATTCTCCCCCTCGCCTCGCGGAAACCACATATCGTTCCATCATATTTCTTTTATGTCCTGGCACGCCGTGCGGATGGCCAGCACGCCCGTCTGCGGGTTAAACTCGATTGTGCGGCCGCTATGGCCCCCGACATCTTCGGCCACAATCGGGATATGAAGCCGTTCAAGCTGCCTTTTCACTTCCTCAACGTTGCGGGCGCCGATACGCATCATGTCCCCGCCAGCTGCGGAAAACGAGAACATTTGCGCCCCTCCGGCCAACTTCGCTTTGAGCATGCCCTTCCGTCCTCCGGCGGCCAAGACGAGCTTACAAAGCGCTTCCACCGCTGTATCAGCGTATTTGGCGGCATTGACAACTCCCCCGCGCGCCATCGATGAATGCGGCAGCATCACGTGCGCCATACCGGCAACCGCTTTTCCGCTGTCATAAATGACGACGCCCACGCACGACCCGAGCCCGCATGTGCGGATGACGTTCGGCGCCACGACAACTTCCATTTCGGCAATGCCAACCTTCACTGCTTCTGCCGTCTTCATCACCCCTCCACACCTAACGCTCGAAAAATAATGGAAAATGATTCTGGGTCAGGAAGAAGGAAGAAATGGCCGTTAATGCTCTCATTTGGCCGCCGGTCATCGTAAATAGCTGTATCGATCAAAATGGCGCAATCGCCGACGCGCGACAGCTCAAGCAAGCCAAACGACAGCACCGCTCCGATCATATCGATCGCCAGCGCCGGCACGGACGGATGCAAGTTTAACCGGGTGAAATCGGCGAGCGCCGACAAGTATGAGCCGGCCAAAATGTTGCCAAGTTCCTGCAGCGCCGACCGCCCGAGCTCATGGGCTTCGCCTTGGAACGAAAACGAGCCATCGCCCGTCATTCGGCGGACAAACTTCTCGGCCTGGTCCGGCGGCAGCACGAAAAACATGTTTCCCGGCGCTTCGCCTTCGACGCGCAAATAGACGCATGCCACCACTTGCTCCGGACCGCCGATCAGCTCCATCATCTCGGCAAATGTCGCAATTTGGACGCGCGGCACAGCCATTTCGATTTTTTTGTTGAGCAGCATGGACAAAGCGGTCGCCGCGTTGCCGGCCCCGATGTTGCCCATTTCGCGCAAAATATCAATGTGTGTCCCTGTTAAGTTGCGAATGTCGTCCAACCGCAAACGCCCCTCTCTCCGTTTTATTCACTTAAGACACTTGCCAAATCGAGCAAAATGAGGAGACGCTTCTCGACTTTCGCCACTCCGCAAATGTAAGCAGCCCCTATGGCGCCGATCGCCTCGGGCGGCTCAATGCTCGCTGCCGGAATGTCGAGAACATCGTTGGCCGCATCGACGATCAACCCGACTTCGATATCCCCAAAGGCGGCGATAATCATCCGCGTCTGCTCCCAGTATGGTTCGGGCGCAAACCCGAACCGCTCGCGCAAATCGATAATCGGCGTGACGACCCCGCGTAAGTTGATGACTCCTTTGACATAAGGAGCCGTTCCCGGCACGCGCGTAATCGGCTGTATTTTTTCAATGGAACGAACGTATTGCACCGGCAAGGCATATTCTTCCTCTTGCAGGCGAAATGCAATCACTTTCCAATCCGTCTGCACGCTCATGCTCATCGGTCGCTTCCCCCTTTTTCTGTTCAGCTTCCTCGCCCGGCGCCGCCAACGAAAAGGCCGCGTCCGCCCGCGGCCTTTTTCCAGCTCCGCCGGCATACAGTCGGCTTTCTATTTGACAAGCGCGTTGCAGTCAATAATGAGCGCCACCCGGCCGTCTCCCAAAATCGTCGCCCCTGAAATGGCGAAAACAGAAGATAAATAGTTGCCGAGCGACTTCAACACGACTTCTTGCTGGCCGATAAACGAGTCGACCGCCAACGCCGCCAGCTTTTCCCCTTTTCGCACGATGACAGCCGGCACCGTCTCGCTGTCATCCGACGCGCCCGGCACAGCGAACACGTCCTTCAGCCGGACGAGCGGCACAACTTTGCCGCGGAAATCGATGACCGGCTGGTTATGGACATAGAACACGTCTTCTTTCCTAATGAGCGCCGTCTCCATAATCGATGACAGCGGGATGGCATACGTTTCCGCCGCAATTTGCACAAGCAGCACCGAAATGATCGACAACGTGAGCGGCAGCTGAATGGAAAACAGCGACCCTTGGCCAGGACGGGAATCGACGGCCACCGTGCCGCCGAGCGACTCGATGGTGCTTTTGACGACATCTAAGCCGACGCCGCGCCCGGAAATGTCGGAAATATGATCGGCAGTGGAAAACCCGGGAGCAAAAATAAGCTCATACACTTGCTCATCGGTTAAATGCTCAGCCTCCTCGGGCGAAACGATGCCGCGGCTGATCGCCTTTTTCAGCACTTTTTCCCTAGAAATACCGGCGCCATCATCCTCGATTTCAATAAAGACATGGTTGCCGCTATGGTAGGCGCGCAATTGGATCGTCCCTTCCTCCGGCTTTCCGCGCGCCGCCCGGACGTCCGGCGCTTCAATGCCATGATCAAGCGCATTGCGGAGCAAATGGACAAGCGGATCGCCGATTTCATCAATGACCGTCCGGTCAAGCTCCGTTTCCGCCCCGATCACATCAAGACGCACTTTTTTGCCGAGCTCGCGGGCGAGCTGGCGCACCATGCGCGGAAAGCGGTTAAACACCGTTTCCACCGGCACCATGCGCATATTTAAAATGATCGTCTGCAAATCACTCGAGATGCGAGACATCCGCTCGACCGTTTCCGTCAATTCGGCATGGTTCAGCTCGCGGGAAATTTGCTCAAGCCGCCCGCGGTCGACGACAAGCTCTTCAAATAAGTTCATCAGCATATCGAGCCGTTCAATATTGACGCGGATCGTTTTCGTCGCCTGTTTCGCTGTTTGTTTTTCCGGCGCCTCCGCTTCGGCCTGAACGGCCTCCGCCTGCTCCATAGCGGCCGGTTGTTGGGGCGCAGACGCTTTCTCGCTTTCTGCCGACGGTTCATTGCTCGATAGCATAGACACCTTGACGTCATCAATTTCCGAAATGCCCATCAGCCGCTTTTGCAACTCATCGGCTGGCGCTTTGGATACGACCGTAACGAGAAACTCCCGGTCAAACTGTTCTTCCTCCAGCATCTCGACCGGCGGCATTGCTTTCACAATTTCTCCGACTTCATTCAGCTGTTCAAACACCATATAGACGCGCGCTGCTTTCAACAAGCAATCATCGCGAAGCCGAACGCGGATTTCGTAGACGGAAAATCCCTGCTCCTTCGCCTGCTCGAGCACATAGTATTCAAATTCCCCATACGCATGTTCAAGGGGCGGTTCTTCTCTTGCTGCCTGCTTGTTCGGCATCTCCCCTTGCTCGATTCGTTTCAGCTGTTCGACTGTTCTCCTTACATCGCGCGTTCCGTCGCCGCCTGCAGCGATGGAACTGATCATCGCCTCCAAATGGTCGACGGCCTCAAAAATGACGTCAAGCAATTCCGGGGTAACAGAAAGCCGCCGATTGCGGATGCCATCGAGCACGTTTTCCATTTGGTGCGTCAAATTGGCTAAATCTTCAAACCCCATCGTGGCGGACATGCCTTTCAACGTATGGGCCGAACGGAAAATATCATTCACCACAGACATGTCCTCCGGAGTTTTTTCAAGTTCCAACAGCCGCTCGTTGATCGCCTGCAAATGCTCTTTGCTTTCATCAATAAATAAATCCAAATATTGGCTCATGTCCATGCCGTTTCCCCCTCACTCCCCGATCAATTGGACGATGGCAGCGGCGATGCTGTCAAGCGGAACGATGACATCAACGACGCCAGCCTCGATCGCCGCTCTTGGCATCCCAAAGATAACGGCTGTCTCGCGCGCTTCCGCGATCGCTTTTGTGTTCCCGCTTTCCTTCAGCTTTTTCACCCCCGCTGTTCCGTCGCTTCCCATCCCGGTCATGATCACCGCGATTTTCCGACAGCGGCGAATGGCAGCGAGCGACTCGAACAACACGTCAACAGCCGGACGATGGCCGGCGCGCGGCGGCGATTCGTCGAAACGGGCTTTAAGTGCGCCGCCTTCTTCGCGAACGATGAGATGGACGCCGCCCGGGGCGATATAGGCGGTGCCATTTCGCAACAGTTCCCCGTCTTCCGCCTCTTTGATCGTGATCGCCGCCAGTGCGTTGAGCCGGTCGGCAAGCGATTTCGTAAACCCTTTCGGCATATGCTGAACGATGACGACCGGAGCGGCAAAATCAGGAGTCAGCTGCGCCAACACCGTTTCCAAGGCGCGCGGACCGCCTGTCGACGTGCCGATGGCGACGACCGTTTTTTGGCTGTGCGCCGTTTGGGCCGGCGGGCGCCGGGCGGCAAGCGCCGGGCGGTGGGCGGCGAGCGCCCTTACATTCGCCTCGCTTGCGTGCAGCACTTTGCGGATCAGCTCATCTTTTACTTTGTATAAATCAAGCGAAATCGTGCCAGACGGCTTGGCGACAAAATCCACCGCCCCGTATTGCATGGCGGTGATCGTGTTTTCCGCCCCTTCCCTCGTCGTGCTCGACACCATGACGACCGGCAGCGGCTGCTTGTGCATGATGCGCCGCAACGTTTCGAGCCCATTCATAACCGGCATTTCGACATCAAGCGTGACGACATCCGGGCGCAAGAGGGCGATTTTGTCGAGCGCCTCTTGGCCATTGCGAGCCGTCCCGACGACTTCGAGGCGTGGGTGCTCGGACAAAAAGTCGCTGATCCATTTGCGCATAAACGCCGAGTCATCGACGACAAGCACCTTGATCGTCTTCATGTTCCGTCTCTACCTTTCTAGCAAAAATTGGCGCAGCATCGCAAAAAAGCGGGGGATTTGACCCGGCGGCGCCGGCTCGCCCTCTCTGCCCATCGCATAGCGCCAAGCCATTTGGCGGACAGCCTGGCTCGCCTTCGCCTTCGGGTCAAGCAGGACAAACGGCATCTGGCTGACGACCGCGCGGGCGACAACCCGGTCTTCCGGCACAATGCCGAGCAGGGCAATCGGTTTGTTTAAAAAGCGCGCCGCCGCATCTTTCAGCCGCTGAAAGACGCCATACCCTTCTTGCCCGCAGCTCGTGCGGTTGACAATGATCGAAAACGGCGCTTCGCTGCCGGCGGCATGCATGTATTTCATCATGGCATAGGCGTCCGTCACCGCAGTCGGTTCCGGCGTCGTGACGATGAACACATCGTCGACCGACTTTAAAAAATAAAGACGCTCTTCCGATGCCCCCGCCCCCATATCAAAAATGAGATAATCATAGCGCGAGGCAATGGCCTGCAGTTCAGCCAAAAAATAGTCGATGCCCGCCATATCCAACGTCCGCCATTGCGCAACGCCCGTCCCCCCGGCGATATATGATAGTTGCCCCGGCCCGCTTTTGACGATGTCCGAAAGGGGCAGCCGAGTGGAAAACCAATCCGCCAATGTAAGCGGCGACGATTGACCGAGCAAAATGTCGATATTGCCCATGCCGACGTCCATATCGAGCAACAGGACGCGAAACCCGAGTTCAGAGAGCGATACGGAAAGATTGAGCGAAAGGTTCGATTTGCCGACTCCGCCTTTTCCGCTCGCCACCGCGATCGTCCGCGGCGAAGCCGGACGCCGTGGACGGCTTAACGCGCGGCGAAGCCGTTCCGCCTGGTCTCTCACCATCGATCCGCTCCAAACAACAGATGGACAAACCGGTCGGCTGACGCTTCCACCATATCGTCCGGCACGTTTTGCCCATTCGTTAAATAGGCAACGCCAACCCGGCTCTCGAGCAGAAAATTGACGACCGCGCCGTACGTATCGGTCTCATCAAGCTTCGTCACGATCAGCCGGTCAATCGGGAGGACGGAAAAGCGATCATAAATGGCTTTCATATCATTGTATTTTCCGGTGGCGGCGAACACGAGAAACGTTTCCGTCTCGCTGTCAAACTCGATCGTTTGCTGGAGCTCGGCAACATAGTGCGGGTTGCGGAAATTGCGGCCGGCCGTATCAATGAACACAACGTCGCAATCGGCCAGGCGCTGCTTAGCCGCCCGAAAGTCATCGGCGTTGTAGCACACCTCGAGCGGAGCCTGCAAAATGTGCGCATATGTCTTCAACTGGTCGATCGCGGCGATCCGGTACGTATCGGTCGTGATAAATCCGACTTTTTTTTCATGTTCAAGCACCGCGCGCCCCGCCATTTTGGCAAGCGTCGTCGTTTTTCCAACTCCGGTCGGGCCAAGCAGCAGGCGATATTTTTTCGTTCCTGCCGTTTCAGCGAACGGGAGCGGCGAAAGAAGATCGCGCACCGCTTCTTTCGCCCAGCCGGCAACTGCAGCAGCGGATCTCTCTTTTTTGTCCGCATACCATCGCTCAAGCAGGCGGTCCATCACTTGGCGGATGTAGCCATCGGCGAGGCCTTGCTGCAGCAGCCGCCGCTCCGCATCCATAAGCGGCGGCGGGTACAACAGCGACGACGTCCGTCCGGCCATTTGACGGACGAGCGCTTTCACTTCCCGAAGCTCGGCGGCCAACAAACCGTCCGCTTCCTCCCGCCCCGCCGGCCGTGAAGAAGCGGGGGCCTTCGCCTCTGACGCGCGGCGCGGCAGTGGATCGGGATCGATGCCGGCCAGCACCTCAATCTTCTTTTTGGCAAACAAGCCGAACAGTCCGCCCGTTTGAATCTCCTTCGAGTGCAAAATGACGGCATCGCGGCCGAGCTCGGCTCGGACCATTTTCATCGCTTCGTTCATCGACGGGGCGACAAATTTTTTCACTTTCATTCGATTTCCACCATCCCCACGCTTTGAACTTCGACGTCAGCTTCGAGCTCGTTGTACGACAGCACCGGGATTGACGGAAAATGGCGCTCCGTCAGCTGCCGGACATACATGCGCACCGCCGGAGAACAGAGCAAGATCGGCGTTTGGCCGGCGAACGGGTGGCGGTCGAGCGCCGCCGCCACCGCCTCGACAAGCGCCTGCGCCCGCGCCGGATCAAGCGCCAAATAGCGTCCGTGCTCCGTTTGCTGCACCGCATCGGCAATCGTTTTTTCCGCCTTGCCCGAAAGCGTAATGACACGCAGCGGTTCGCCCGGCACGGCGTACTGCTTCGTGATTTGCCGCGCCAGCGCCTGGCGGACGTATTCCGTCAACAAGTCGGTGTCGGCGGTCAGGCGGGCAAAGTCGGCAAGCGCCTCAAAGATAAGCGGCAAATTGCGGATCGACACGTTCTCTTTCAGCAGCTTGGCAAGCACTTTTTGGACATCCCCGACCGGCAGCGGATTCGGTGTGACATCCTCAACCAGCACGGGGTGCGACTCTTTCAAATGATCGATCAACTGTTTCGTTTCTTGGCGCCCAAGCAGTTCATGGGCGTGGGCCTTGAGCACTTCCGTCAAATGCGTCGAAACGACCGACGGCGGATCGACCACCGTATAGCCGAGCATTTCCGCGCGGTCTTTGGCCGCCTCGGAGATCCACTTCGCCGGCAGGCCAAACGCCGGTTCAACCGTGTCAATCCCTTCGACCGATCCGTCATCAATCCCGGGGCTCATCGCCAAATAATGGTCAAGCAGCAGCTCGCCGCGCGCCACCTCTTCGCCTTTAATTTTCACTCGGTATTCGTTCGGCTGAAGCTGGATGTTGTCGCGGATGCGCACAACCGGAACGACGATGCCGAGCTCAAGCGCGAGCTGACGGCGGATCATAACGATCCGGTCAAGCAGGTCGCCGCCTTGGGCGGCATCCGCAAGCGGAATAAGCGCGTAACCGAACTCGAACTCGATCGGGTCGACATGCAATAGTTGAATCACGCTCTCCGGACTTTTTAATTCGTCAGCCGCCGCTATTTCTTCATCCGGCTGGACGGCAGCCGCTTCCCCCTGTTTTTGCTGCTCGACAAATCGGTAGCCGCCAAATGCCAACAGCCCGGCGATCGACATTGTCAACGCATCGTTGATCGGGGTAAACAAGCCGAGCAGGAAAATCGTTCCCGCCGTGACGTACAACATTTTCGGAAACGCAAATAACTGACGCATAATGTCGCCGCTTAAATTGCTGTCAGACGCCGCACGCGTGACGATGATGCCGGTCGCGGTCGAAATCAACAGCGCCGGAATCTGGCTGACGATTCCGTCGCCGACCGTCAACAACGTATAGTGCTTCGCCGCCTCCGCCATGTCCATTCCTTGCTCAACAACGCCGATCACCATGCCAAACAGCATATTGATGATCACGATAATAATGCCGGCGATGGCGTCGCCTTTTACAAATTTGCTCGCTCCGTCCATCGCACCGTAAAAATCGGCCTCTTGGGCGATTTTTTCCCGCCGCTCGCGCGCTTCCTGCTCCGAGATCATGCCGGCGTTCAAATCAGCGTCAATGCTCATCTGTTTGCCCGGCATCGCATCGAGCGTAAAGCGGGCCGCCACTTCCGAGACACGCTCCGCCCCTTTTGTGATCACAATGAACTGAATAATGACCAAAATCAAAAACACGACAAACCCGACGACGACATCGCCGCCGACGACGAACGTCCCAAACGTCTCAACGACGCCGCCCGCTTCCCCCTTGCTTAAGATCGAACGGGTTGTCGAGACATTCAACCCGAGCCGGAACAACGTCAGCACTAACAGCAATGACGGAAAAACGGAAAACTGAAGCGGCTCTTTCGTGTTCATCGCCGTCAGCAAAACGAGCAAGGCGAGGGAAATGTTGATGATGATCAAAACGCTCAGCAGCCATGTCGGCAATGGAATGACGAGCATGGCGACGATGAGCACAACCATAATTAACACGGATAAATCTTTGAGCTGCGCTTGCATGGTTTTCTCCCCTTGCTGTTACCCTTTTCGTTTGAGCCGGTAGACGTACGCCAAAATTTCCGCCACTGCCTTAAAAAACGTCTCTGGAATCATGTCACCGACGTCCGTCTGCCGGTAAAGCGCCTGCGCCAACGGACGATTTTCAACCGTCACGACGCCGTTCGCCTTGGCAATTTCCTTTATTTTCAACGCCACATAGTCAGCCCCTTTCGCCACGACAACCGGCGCCTCCATTTTTCCATCTTCATACTTCAGCGCTACCGCATAATGGGTGGGATTGGTGATGACAACATCGGCATTCGGCACCTCCTGCATCATCCGCCTCATCGCCATCTCCCGCTGTCTTTGCTTAATGCGCGATTTAATGAGCGGGTCGCCTTCCGTCTTTTTGAATTCATCTTTAATGTCTTGCTTCGACATGCGGATGTTTCGTTCAAACTCAAACCGCTGGTACAAATAGTCAAACAACGCCAAAAACAAGAGCGCGGCCGCAGCATACAGCCCCATTTTCACCGTCAGCGCGCCGACAATGGCAAGCATGGCGGCCGGCGGCCTGGCCGCAAGCGCCGTGAGCTCGTCCCATCCCCCAAGCAAGAGCATAAACACGACCGCACCGATGATTCCAGCTTTTAACACAGATTTTAACAGCTCGACAATGGCGCGCAGCGAAAAAAGCCGTTTTATTCCTTGCACCGGGTTGAGGCGGTTTCCGTCGATTTTGAGCGGCTCTACGGTAAACAAGACACCGACTTGCAAAAAGTTGGCCAGCCCAGCCGCTAATACGGCGGCAGCAAAAAATGGAGCTAACAGAAGCGCCGCATGGCGAAGCCAGTCGAGAAAGATGGCATGAAGCGAATCAATCGTCAGCGGAGCGGCGGCATAATCGGAAAGCGCACGCGCGAGCATGCGCAGCAGCCCGTCCCGCTCATACGCTCCCGCCAGCGACAAAACGAGAAACAGCGCGAGCAATACGATGGCGGCCACCGCATCGCTGCTTTTGGCGACCTGGCCTTTTTCCCGCACTTCTTGCCGTTTGCGCGGCGTCGCCTTTTCCGTCTTTTCCCCGGCGAAAAACTGCAAATCAAGCCGCCGTTCGCCCACGTTACGCGCCTCCCAACAGCTGCATAAACTCGCGCAGCGACACAAACATAAGTTGAAGCAGTTCGCGCGCCGCGGTCAACATTCCCCCGATCGCCGCAAACAACATGAAAAACGCAGCCGCTGTCTTGAGCGAAAACCCGACAGCAAAAATATTCATTTGCGGCACGGCGCGGGCGATGAGGCCGAGCGCCACATCGACCAAAAAGAGCGATCCGACAAGCGGGGCAGCCATTTGCACAGCGGCGGCAAACATCGCCGCGAACGTGCGCACCGCATACTCAGCCGCCCGCCCGTCGGCAATGTGCGGCCACCGGTCAAGCGGCAGCCAGTGATAGCTGTAAAACAAGCCGTCAAGCAGCAAATGATGCCCGTCAAGCATAAGCAGCAGCAAAAGCGCCAGCGAGTGAAGATACTGCCCGAGCAACGGGCTTTGCACCCCGGTTTGCGGATCGATGACGTTGGCGATGGCAAACCCGATTTGAAAATCGATCAAGCCGCCGGCGACTTGCACAGCCGCCATGACGATGGCCGCGATCAAGCCGAGCGCCAGCCCGACGAGCGCCTCTTTGACGACGAGCAATACATACACATCATCCAATGGAAGCGACGGCTTCGGCCCTGCCAAAAACATAAGCCAGCTGAAAAAAAACGCCATTCCAATCTTGTACGAAGCCGGCACCGTCCGGTACGAAAAGAGCGGCATGGCCGCAAAAAACGAAGCGGTGCGGGCGAAGATGAGCAAAAACGCGGGAAAATACGTCCATAGTTGTTCCATCATAGATCAGCCTATAAATGAAGCCAAATTCGCGAAAATGTCATGGACGTACGACACCATTTTCGAGAGCATCCACGGCCCGAACAAGACGAGCCCGAGCAGGACAGCAACGATTTTCGGGACAAACGCGAGCGTCTGCTCTTGAATTTGGGTCGCAGCCTGAAAAATGCTGACAACGAGCCCGACAACAAGCGACAGCAGCAGCAACGGGCCGCAAACGATCAACACGATGTAGACGCCTTGTTCGGCAAGGCGGATGATAAAATCGGCACTCATAAACGCCACCCATCTTTATTGAAAGCTTTGCAGCAACGATTTGACGACCAAATGCCAGCCGTCGACAAGAACAAATAGCAAAATTTTAAACGGCAGCGAAATCATCACCGGCGGCAGCATCATCATTCCCATCGACATCAAGACGCTGGCAACGATCATATCGATGACCAAAAACGGGATGAAAATCATAAAGCCCATTTGAAACGCGGTTTTCAGCTCGCTGATCGCAAACGCCGGGACGAGCGCGGTAAGCGGAATGTCGTTGACCGTTTTCGGCTGCCCGGCGCCGCTGTATGATAAAAACAAGGCCAAATCTTGCTGTCTCGTATGTTGGCTCATAAACTGCTTGAGCGGAACAGCGGCGCGTTCGTACGCCTCATCCAAATCAATTTTTTCGGCAAACAGCGGCTCAAGCGCCTGATCGTGAATCTCTTTCCATGTTGGCGCCATGATGAAAAACGTCAAAAACAGCGCCAGCCCGATCAACACTTGGTTGGGCGGCATTTGCTGCGTGCCAAGCGACGTGCGCACGAACGACAAAACGATGACGATGCGCGTAAAACACGTCATCATGATCAAAATGCCGGGACCAACCGACAAAATGGTAAGAAGCAAAAGCAGTTTCACCGATGTCGAGACATGCTCGGGCGCCATCGAGTTAAACATATGGACAAAGTCATTCATCGCCAGCCGTTCCTTTCTCTTTCAACCGCTTCAGCCACTCATTCCGCCTGTTGGCCATTCGGCTCATTTCCTCGGCAAACAGTGAGGAAAAGGACGGAGCCGGACCGCTTCCCCGTTTCGCTTTCGCTGTCCAATATTCACGAAGGCGGGACCCAAACGGGTGGAAGCTGGCCATCCGTTCGAGCCGCTCATTATGCTGCGCCAGCAGTTCGTTTATTTCGTCTTCATTGCTGATTTCCCGCAGCAGCTGGATCGAATCGCCAACGCCGATGACGAGCAGCCGGTTGCCGACTTTGATGAGCTGAACAGAGCGGTTTGCCCCGACGCTCGTTCCACCGAGATTCTCAATGAGACCCTTTGACCCGAAAGCAGGTGAATGGCGGCGGGAAAGCCATTTTAACAGAGCGTAAAGAAGAACGAGGACAAAGGCGGTCGCCCCGATGAGCCGGAGCACATCGGAAGCAGACACCGCATCAGCCGATTGATTCGCTGTCGGTTTTGTCTGTTGCCCGGCCGGCGTTGACGGCCCGCACGCATCCGGATGCTGCAGGCAATCGGCGACCGTCGGGCTTTGGGCAGCCGACGCCGGCGGCGCCCCAAACAAGATGGCTGCCGCCAGCAATCCCGCTGCCCATCGCCGTATGGCCATCAACATCCCCTCACCTCTAATCGCCTAGCCGATCGTTTTGTTAATCGCTTCAATGACGCGGTCCGCCTGGAACGGCTTGACAACGAAATCTTTCGCCCCGGCTTGAATGGCGTCAATGACCATCGCCTGCTGCCCCATCGCCGAACACATGATCACTTTGGCGTTGCTATCGATTTTTTTTATTTCTTTAAGCGCCGTAATCCCATCCATCTCCGGCATCGTAATATCCATCGTCACAATGTCAGGGCGCGTCTCCTTGTATTTTTCGACCGCCTGTCTCCCGTCCGCCGCTTCAGCGACGACCTCATGCCCATTCTTCGTCAAAATGTCTTTAATCATCATCCGCATAAACGCAGCATCGTCGACAACAAGCACTCTTGCCATATCTCCCTACCTCCTGCCATGCACATTATTTTAGCCGTTTTAACCGATCGCTTTGGCTGACAATGTCGGTGATGCGCACGCCGAAGTTTTCATCGATCACGACCACCTCGCCTTTGGCGATCAGCTTATTGTTGACAAAAACGTCGACCGGCTCGCCGGCCAGCTTATCAAGTTCGATGATCGACCCGGTGGACAATTGCAAAATCTCTTGCACCGAGCGTTTCGTCCGTCCCAGTTCAACCGTCACTTGCAGCGGCACATCAAACAGCAGCTCCAAATTGCGCGCCTCCGCCGCGGCAAGCGGTGGGGCGTCAAACTCAGCAAAATCAGCTGCTTGAATATGCCGTCCAGCTGCGCTTTTGCCTTCATCCAGGCGCTCAGCCGGCGCCTCCGGGAAACGGTTCGCCGCCGGGGAAGAAGGAGCGCCGGCCTCCGCATAGGCGTAGGCGGGCTGCGGCTCCGGCTCCACGGACAGCGGCGCCCCGGCCGGCAGCTCAGGCCGGTTTTCCTCCTCCCCTGCCGCCGCACCAAGCAAATAGGTGACCAGTTCTTTGGCAAAATCAACGGGCAGCAGCTGCATGATGTTCGAATCAATTAACGTGCCGATTTTCAGCCGGAACGACACTTTAATCAAAAAGTCTTCATCCGGCAAATATTCCAGACCTTTTCCTTCGCTCAAATCAAGAAGATGGATCGTCGGCGGGGAAATCTCGACCCGCTTGCCAAAAACAGTCGACATCGACGTCGCCGCTGACCCCATCATTTGGTTCATGGCTTCCTGCACGGCGCTCAGCTGAATTTCCCCAAGCGCGCTGTCGGGCGCCGTTCCGTCGCCGCCAAGCATCAAATCGGCGATAATGGCGGCGTCCCGCTGCTCAATGACCAGCAAGTTGGTCCCGAGAAGCCCTTCCGTGTAATTGACTTGAACGGCGATATACGGCCGCGGGAACTCATCCGCGACACGCGTCCGCTCGATCACCGAGACGTTCGGTGTCGTAATCTCGACTTTTTGGTTCAATAACATGGACAGCGCCGTCGCTGAGCTGCCAAAGGAAATATTGCCAATCTCCCCTAGAGCGTCCTGCTCGAGCGGGGTGAAAATATCGTGAAGCGCCGGTGCGCGGTCACGGCTGTCCATTCCGCGCAACAGAGCATCGATTTCATCTTGCGACAACATTCCG
This sequence comes from Geobacillus sp. FSL K6-0789, assembly GCF_038593135.1. Lineage (NCBI taxonomy): Bacteria > Bacillati > Bacillota > Bacilli > Caryophanales > Anoxybacillaceae > Geobacillus > Geobacillus sp. FSL K6-0789. Next base: position 1,122,332 of record NZ_CP151966.1, on the reverse strand, counting down.
TCATTCATCATGTCCTGCTTCGTCCCCCTCGATCATCGCTAAAATTTGCACCGCCAGCTTTTTGTTCCGCTTCCCCGGCTGGCCGATAAACTTTGGAATATGGCCGATTTTGACCACGAGCGGCTCATGAATCGACTGCTCGAGCTGAATGACGTCGCCGGCCTCGAGTTGAAGAAATTCATTGACCGTGATGACCGCCGTTCCCAGTTCAGCGATAATCGGCAATTTTGCCGCGCGGATGCGCTGTTCGATCCGTTTCGCTTCCTCGGGGGAACGCTCTTTTTTTTGCGCCTGCATCCAGTACTGCACCGACAGCCGCGGCATAATCGGCTCCAAGACGACATGCGGAATGCACACATTCATCATGCCGCGCGCTTCGCCGATTTGCGTGTTGAGCGAAATGACGACGACGGTGTCGTTCGGCGCAATCATGCGCAAAAACTGCGGATTGACTTCAAAATCGACAAAGAGCGGGTCGACTTCCGCCACCGATTCCCAAGCGTCGCGCCAATGGACAAACGCCTTGTCAAACAAATTGGACATGATGCGTGTTTCAATCTCAGTCAAATGCTCCACTTTATCCATGCCGACGCCGCGCCCGCCCATCACCCGGTCAAGCATGGCGTAAGCGATGTTCGGGTTGACTTCCAAAAGGACATGCCCGCCAAGCGGCGGCACCTCAAAGACATTGATGATCGTCATTTTTGGGATGGAGCGGACAAATTCTTCGTATGGAATTTGGTCGGCCGATGCGACCGAAATTTGCGCATATGTGCGCAACTGGGCGGAAAAAAACGTTGTCAGCAGACGGGCGAAATTCTCATGAATGCGCGTCAGGCTGCGGATTTGATCTTTGGAAAACCGGAGCGCCCGCCGGAAATCATACGTTTTGACGCGTCGGCCTTCCTCTTCTTTTTTCAGTTCTTCCGCATTCATTTCTCCGGCCGAAAGCGCGGCAAGCAGCGCATCAATTTCACTTTGCGATAGTACTTCGCCGGCTGTCATGTCACCTTCCCCCCTTCGGATGGCAGGCTACTGGAGGATAAAGGAGGTAATGTAGACGTTCTCCACTTTCCCTTCCTGCATTAACGCATTAATCTGTTGTTTCAGCTGCTCTTTCAACGCCGCCATTCCTTCTTTTCCTTTAAAGTCGGCCGCTTTCATTTCCGAGAGCTGTTCGATGATTGCATCCTTAATCTGGAAATCACGCTTCTCCGCTTCTTCTTTTCCTTTGTCGCTGTCGGTTTGAATTTTAAAGGAGATTTTAATATAACGGCCGTCCGCCAAATTCGTTGTCATTTCCGGAATGTCGATCGAACTGTCCGCCAGTTCATCGGCGCTTGGCGCCTCCTGTTTTTCTTTGCCGGTCAGGTTCATAACGGCAACAAGCGCCGCCGTGCCGGCCAAGGCAATGACCGCTAGCACGATGACCATCGTTTTGAGTACTTTATTCCCTTTCACGGTTCAATCCTCCTGCTTCCGGCAAGCGAAACGCGCCAATTTGCCGGTAAAATTCGCTCGCCAACGCCGCGACTTGTTCGACCGTCTCGCGCACGACGAATTTTTTTCCGTTCGTCAGCGTCACGGTCGTGTCGGGAAATGCCTCGATTTGTTCGATGTACAACGCATTGAGCACAAACCGTTTGCCGTTGAGCTTCGTCAGCGGAATCATCGGCAAGCGGGCATCAGCGTCCAACAACAGCTGACGCCCTACCTCCTATTCTACTTTTTCAAGTTGACAAGTTCTTGCAAAATTTCATCCGATGTCGTAATGATGCGCGTGTTTGCCTGAAAACCGCGCTGGGCGACGATCATTTCCGTAAACTCCTCAGCAAGGTCGACGTTGGACATCTCAAGCGCCCCGGAGACGATGGTTCCTGTTCCGTTCGCTCCCGGCGCCCCTGTCGTTGGCGCGCCGGAGTTGATCGTTTCACGGAACAGGTTGTTTCCGGCTTTCTCCAATCCATCGTTATTAGAGAACTTAGCCAGCTGAATCGTACCGATCGTCAGCAAGTTTCCCAAAGCGTTCACAATATTCACCTTGCCGTCAGCCCCGATGCTTAAGCTTTTCGCATCCGCCGGAACTTTCAGGCGGCTATTTCCCACACCGAGCAAATATTGGCCATCGGCATTGACAATATAGCCTTGCGAATCGAGATAAAAATTCCCGGCTCTCGTATACATGCGATTGTTGCCCTCCGCATCGCCGACAACAAAAAACCCATCCCCCGAAATCGCCAAGTCGAGCACGCGCCCGGTCGTTTGCAAGCTTCCTTGCGCATGGACGGTGTCGATGGCAGCCAACTGCGAGCCAAGCCCGACTTGCTTCGGATTCGTGCCGCCGCGGCCGGCGTTCGGCCCTCCCGCTCCGGAAATCGTTTGGCTCATTAAATCTTTAAAGATCGTTCGTCCTTTTTTAAACCCGTACGTATTGACGTTGGCGATATTGTTGCCGATAACGTCAAGTTTTGTTTGGAAATTGCGCATGGCGCCAATGCCGGAATACATCGAACGAAGCATTCGCTCCCTCTCCCCTCTTATTCGTGTTGTTCGACTGTCATCACCGCGTCAGCGGCAATCGTCGCTCCGTTATCGAGCCCGAGAACAATGTTCCCGTCTTTTTGCGTCACCGATTTGACAACCGCGCTCATCGTTGCATCGCCTTCTTGCCAGTGCACCGTTTTGCCGATCCATTCGCTGTAGCGCAAAAGCGCATCACGGCTTGACACTTGCATCCATTTCTGCATCAAATTGGCGATGTTCATCATTTGCTCAAGCGAGGAGAAGCTCGCCATTTGCGCGATAAAGTCTTTATCTTCCATCGGATTGAGCGGATCTTGGTTTTCGAGCTGGGCGAGCAAAATTTTGAGAAAGTCGTCTTTTCCTAAAATTTGATTACCCGTTTTCCGTTCCGGCTGAACCGCGTTTGCCATCCATAAGCTTCCATCAATCACATTCGTTGTCATCCTCGTTCTTTTTCCCCCTTATGCGTCAGCTTCGATCCCGTCTAGCGCTAACGGGAAGGAAGATGATGGCTCCCGCTTTTGTTTTTGCCGCGATTCGCCCTGCTGCTGCCCTCCTTGGCGATTCCCGGAATACGGCGGCATCGCGGAGCTGTCATAATCCGACCAAACGGTCCATTTTTCGACCGTGATGGAACTCGCATCAAGCTGCTGAGCAAGCTGCGGCAAGTGGTTGCGGATCAACTCTTCCACCGCATCGGTCGCCACAAGCAGCCGGGCGGTCAATTTTCCGCCTTCTTGCGCCATTTTCACCGTCACCGTTCCAAGATGTTCCGGATGAAGGCGAATAACAAGCTGCATAACGCCGTTTGGCAGCTTCACCCATCGGCCGAATTGCCATGCACGGGCTACTTGCTCGACAAACGAACTTTCCTTCCCTGCTTCCACCGTCCCCGCCTCATGGCCGCCAGGGACGAATGGAATCAAAGAGGCAAGGTTTGTCGAAACGAGCACACTATGCAGCTGGCGAGCGTCCTCCTGCTGCCGTAAAGAGGCTGGCCCGTACATCGAAGATAAAACTCGCGGCGCCAGCCAGCTGCTTTCACCGTTGGAATGCACCGCCATTTCCTTTCTAGCTCCCTCGGTTCGCGGCAAAATTTGTGAGAAAGGCGGCTGGTGTTCGCCATCGAAACGCCCGTTCATTTCTTTGGCCTGTTGTTCCAGCCAAGCAGCTTTGTCCAACCCGCTATTTTCATCCGTCTGTAGCCAAAAAGACGGAACGGCTGCCAGCGCTTTTGCACCAGCCCCTTCTTGGTTAACTCTTCCGCTTTCCCCATCAGCCGCCAAGGCTTCACCATCATTGTATGCAGCCGCCGGAGGGGCGTTTAAAACGTTGGCAGCGCCAACGTGCATAGCTGAAGCGGCCAGCCATAACGGCTCTGTCCATTCGTCTGTTATTCGCGGCTTCTTTCCTTCCGGCTGGGATGACCGTTCAATCCCCTCCTCAACCGGCAGCTTCCCGGTTTGCTTTTGCGCCAATAATGCCGCAAATGCGCTGGAAGCCGCTGTCTCTTTTCTCGCTGTCAGCTCCACGCCCGTTGGCTGCGGTGCAACTGCTGCGATCATCACTTTCATTCAGCCCCCTCCTCTCTCCCTGCCCATTTATGCAATGACGAAAGCAAGTTCGCCGCCTGCTCGGCCGGCATTTGTTCTAAAATAGCCGCGGCTTTGTCGCTATCGAGCCGGCTCAGCACCTCAAGCGCTTCATCCTCCGGCAGCTTGGCTAAAATAGCCGCGGCCTGCTTGTCTGACATGGCGTCGTACATGCTGATGACATCCACCGCAGACGCTTGTCCGCCGCCTTTTTCCTGCTGGGTCGGCAGCTGTTGCTGCGTCGACAGCCGGGCAATTTCCTCGTCTTTTGCCGCCAATTCGCTTTTTAGCTGCTCAATTTGCTTTTTTTGCTTGGCGATCGTTTGGTTTTGCCGCTTGATCGTCTGCTGTTGCGTCTCGATCGTGTTGGCCAGCGTCTTTTCTTTCTTCTTCCAATCAAACCATTCGGCGACGAACGGCACGCTGTCCACCCATTGTTTCGCCTTCACCGCATCAATGCCGGCCGCCTTTGCAATCAGCAAGAGGAAGAAAGCCGCAAAGAGGCTCGGGACGACAACGACGAACAACATCCATTGCCACCGGCTTGCCGTTTCTTCCTGCTGAAGTTTGCTGCCCGCCATCTATAACTCTCCTTGCCGCACAAAGCGCTGAACGGCTATTTCATCGAGCAAACGGCTTTCGGCCTCTTTTTCGCGCTGCTCTGTCCACCGCCGCACGCGCTCCTGCATTTTCTCATACTTTTTCACTTCAATATTGAGCTCAATGAGGCGCTGGTGCCGGCACTGCATTTGCTCGCGCGCCCGCATGACGATGAGCTGATAGTGATCAATGGTTTGTTGCAAACTGGCGAGATACTGCAGCGTATGGCGAATGGCCCCGACAGCGAGGCCATCTTGCAGCCGCCTGTCCCTTTCCGCCTCGCATCGTTCTTTTTCCTTGAGCAACTTGTACAGCGCCTCGGCCGCCTGCTCAAACTTGTGCACCGCTTCTTCGTATTCAGCCAGCGCTGCTTGCTTTTCTTTTTCCTTCATCGTCCATAGTTTTTGCAGCCGAAATGTCGACATCATTGTGGATCACCCTTCCCCCTCTTAACGCTGTGCCCCCGTCATGGCGGCGAAATGAGACGGAAAAGGGCATCAATGCTTTCGGCGCGCGTCGCCTTTTCCTCTATTTCTTGGCGGCAAAACGCCATCATTTGCGGATAACGTTCAATCGCCTCATCAATTTCTCGCGATGCCCCCCGCTTGTACGCCCCTATTTGAATCAAATCCTCCGAATCGATATAAGTGGAAAGGAGACGGCGGAAACGGTTCGCTGCTTCGCGGTGCTCAGCGCTGATAATATGAGGCATGACGCGGCTGACGCTTTTCAGCACGTTAATGGCCGGGTACTGGCCTTTATTCGCGAGCTGGCGTTCCAACACAAAATGGCCGTCCAAAATGCCGCGCACCGCATCGGCAATCGGCTCGTTCATATCGTCGCCGTCAACGAGCACCGTATAAAACGCGGTAATGGTGCCTGAGTCGCTCGTCCCGGCCCGCTCGAGCAGCTTCGGGAGCAAGGCGAACACCGACGGGGTATAGCCCTTTGTAGTCGGCGGCTCGCCGACAGCCAACCCGATCTCCCGCTGCGCCATCGCGACGCGGGTGACCGAATCCATCATCAGCATGACATCCGCCCCTTGGTCGCGGAAATATTCGGCGATCGCTGTCGCGGTGTACGCCCCTTTGACACGCATGAGCGCCGGTTGGTCCGAGGTGGCGACAACGACGACGGAACGGGCCAATCCTTCCGGCCCAAGATCGCGCTCTAAAAATTCGCGCACTTCGCGCCCCCGCTCGCCGATTAAGGCGATAACGTTCACGTCAGCCGATGTGCGGCGGGCGATCATTCCCATGAGCGTGCTCTTGCCGACGCCGGAACCAGCAAAAATGCCGACCCGTTGCCCTTTCCCGACCGCCAGCAGACTGTCGATGACGCGCACGCCGACTTCAATCGGCTCGGCGATCGGCGGCCGGGTGAGCGGATTGGGCGGATCGCGGTCGACCGACACAGGCTTCAGCCCGGGCGGCAGTGGGGCACCGTCCAACGGTTGGCCGAGCGGATCAAGAACCATGCCGATGAGCGCATCGCCCACATACACTTCGAGCGGCTTGCCGGTCGCTTCCACCAAACAGCCGGGGGCGATATGCGTCATGGCGGAAAACGGCATGAGCAAGACGTGGTGCTCGTGAAAGCCGACGACTTCCGCCGGAATTTTCCGGCCACTCGTTTCATGAATGTAGCAAAGGTCGCCGATCGAGCTGCCCGGACCTTTCGATTCGGTCATGAGCCCAACGACGCGCGATACTTTGCCGAATCGTTTGTACAAATCGACGGTGGCGATGTCCTCAAGAAGCGCCTGCCAGTTCAGAGGACATTCCCTCCTTCAGCCGTCTGTAGAGCGCTTCGCGCAGCCGTTCAAGTTGCATGTCTACGCTGGCATCGATGCGGCCGAACGGCGTTTCCACGAGACAACCGTATTCCGGCAACGCCTCATCCGGATAGATGAACAAATCGACACGGTGCGGAAATAGCGATTTCAACAATTCTTGCTGTTCGGCTACCGTCTCATAACAACCCGGATGCACGTAAACGGACACTTCCGTTTGCCGCCGCACTTCCTGCAGCACTTGGCGCACAAGCGGCAAAAACGCGCTCCGGTCTCGCTCGAGCGTGGCGCCGATGATGCGTTCCGCCGCTTTCAGCGCCACTTCGAGCATCATCTCATCCGCCGCCTCGACCTTCGCATAAAATTCGTGATTCATCCGCTCCGCCAAGCGGCGGGCTTGGTCGATCCATTCGCGGTGTTCGCGAAGCGCCGCCTCGCGCCCGGCGGCGTAGCCGTCTTCGTACCCTTGGGCGCGCGCTTCCTGCCTAAGCCGGTCTTTCTCGCGCTCCCATTGCTCCCGTTCACGGGCCAGCTGTTCGCGCACCGTCTCGCAATATTGCTCGGCTTGGCGGCGAAGCGCGGCCGCCTCTTCTTTGGCGGCGGAAATCGCCTCGATTTCCTTTTGCCGATCCTCGTTCGAAGGCGGAACATCGAAAATGCAGCGCTGCACAGCGATCGTCTTTTTGCCGGCGCGCCCGGCCAATGCCGGCGCTTTAATGACGCTAGACAATAATATCATCTCCTCCCCCGCGGGCGATGACGATTTCCCCGGCTTCCTCGAGACGGCGGATAATGGCGACAATGCGCGATTGCGCTTCTTCCACATCACGCAGCCGGACCGGGCCTATATATTCCATTTCTTCTTTGAACGTCTCGGCCATTCTTGTTGACATGTTGCGGAAGACAATTTCTTTCACTTCATCACTCGCCACCTTAAGCGCCAGCATAAGGTCATTGTTATCCACTTCGCGGATGACGCGTTGAATGGCGCGATTGTCGAGCGTAACGATGTCTTCAAACACAAACATCCGCTTTTTAATTTCTTCCGCAAGCTCGGGGTCTTGAATTTCCAAAGCCTCTAAAATCGTCCGCTCCGTGCTTCGGTCGACTTGGTTCAGCACTTCGACGACCGCCTCAATGCCGCCGGTTTGCGTGTGATCTTGCATCACTGTCGCCGACAGCCGCCGCTCCAAAATTTGCTCGACTTCGCTAATGATCTCCGGCGACGTGCTGTCCATAAGCGCGATGCGCCTGGCCACATCGGCCTGCATCTCTTGCGGCAGCGCTGATAAAATCTGCCCCGCCTGCGCCGGGTCTAAATACGAAAGAATGAGAGCGATCGTTTGCGGATGCTCATGCTGAATAAAGTTTAACAGCTGCATCGGGTCGGCTTTGCGGGCGAAATCAAACGGCCGCACCATAAGCGCTGATGTCAGACGGTTGATAATGTTCATCGCCTTGTCCGGGCCGAGCGCTTTTTCCAACACTTCTTTCGCGTAGGCGATGCCGCCTTGGGCGATGTAATCCTGCGCCAAAGCGAGCTGCCGGAATTCCTCAAGCACTTCCTCTTTTTGCTCGGCCGCCACTTGGCGGACGTTGGAAATTTCGAGCGTCAGCTTTTCAATGTCTTCTTCGGATAAATGTTTATAGATGGAGGCCGATACGTCCGGGCCGAGGGAAATGAGCAAAATGGCTGCCTTTTGCCTGCCCGTCAGCCCGCCTTTCCGATCGCGTTTTGCCATACGCCGCTCCTCCTACTCTTCCGATAGCCATGTTTTCAATAGTTTGGCAAACTCATCCGGTTTTTCTTTCGCCAACCGCTCCAGCTGCCGACGGCGCAGCACCGCCTCCGTCTCCGGCGGCTCCGGCAAATCCGGCTCGACCGGAAGCGGCGGGGCGAATGCGAGCTCCTCCTCTTCTTCTTCTTCTTCATCTTCACGGCGGCGTCGCAGCCAGAAGAAGAGCAGTAGGGCAATGAGCAATAGCGCGCCTCCGCCGGCCGCGTACCACCGCCACGCCGGCTGAACCGGCGCCGGTTCGGTGAATACCGGTTTGCCGTTGAGCTTTTGCACCGAGACGACGACGCGGCTATTGACATCCTGGTCGGTCAGCGCCTGCGCTTCTTCTTTGTCAATCGACGTCCGGACAATCGTCCCTAATAGTTTTTGAATGTCATTGACCGTTTCCGGCGGCAATGAATTCGGATCATCCGGATTTGGCGGCTCGACCATCACTTGAATGCCTAGATCGCGAATTTTATACGGGCTTTCTACGATTTGTTTTTTAATTTTGTTGACCTCATTGTTGATCGTTTCTTCGGTCCGCTCATAGTTTCCGTTCGTTCCGCCGTTTGCTCCTTGGTAGCCCGGCACTTCATTCGTCCCCGTTCCGGCCGTGCCGCCCGGCGGCGCACCGCTTCCCGAGTACGTCTCTTTAATGCGCTGGACGCTGACGGCAATGCCTTCATTGTTCTTTTCGTCCACCGGAGCGACCAACTGCTCCTCTCGCTTTTCCTGTGTAAAGTCGATGTCGGCCGTCACCGAGACAACGACTTTGTCCTGCCCCATCATCGTGCCGAGCATTCGCTGGACTTGCCGTTGAATGTCGCGTTCGATTTGTCGTTTGATCTGTTGCTGCTCAGTGAATGCCGCCGCTGTCGAATTTTTGTTTTCATTTTTCAAATCGAAATACTCAAAAAACTGGTTCATAATGACGATATTATCTGTAGAGAGGTGGGGAACACTTTTGGCGACGAGATGATACAAAGCCCGAATTTGCTCGTCGCTGAATTCATAGCCCGGCTTCGTCTTCAGCACGATCGAAGCCGAGGCTTCCCCCTTTTCATCGGAAACGAATACGCTCGGCTGCGGAAGATTAATCATCACTTTCGCGTCCTCGACGCCGTCGATCGTTTTGATTAAGTTGGCGAGCTCCGTTTGCATCGCCTTCAGTTTCACCATATTAAACTCGTTGTCGGTCATGCCGAAGCTCGCGTTTTGGCCGAAAAACGAATAATCAATAACCCCGCTGTTCGGAATGCCCTCGGCGGCCAGCTCGACTTTCAGCGCATCCACTTGCTCTTTCGGCACTTTAATTGTCGTGCCGCCATCCGTCACTTCGGCGGGAACACCGCGCTGATCCAGCGTCGCCTTGATTTGTCCGGCTTCTTGCGGCGTCAAATCGCTGTATAGAGGCACCATTTCCGTCCTGAAGGCGAAAAAAATACCGAGGCCAAGGATCAAAAGGACCGTAGCCGCGCCTCCGGCGGCAAGCCATTTCTGTTTTTTCGTCCGCTCTTGCCAAAACAAACGGGCCCGGCCCCACCACTCTTTCCACTTGTTGCTCATACGATTCCCCCGATCATCCAGCCATACAGCCGCCGCGGCCACCGTTCGGCCATGGCGGGCTCTGTATGTATCGTCCCTTGCTGTCTACAACGGCATGCGCATCATTTCCTGGTACGCCTCAACCGCTTTGTTACGGATTTCGATCGTCAGTTGCAGCGCGATGCTTGCCTTTTGCGACGCGATCATCACATCATGCAATTGGACGTTTTCCCCACGGACAAGCTTTTCTGTCAGCGCATCTGCCTCGATTTGTGCGTTATTGACATTGTTGAGCGCTTCTTTGAAAAAGGAGGCGAACTGCTTTTGCACCGCTGCCGGCTTCACCGGGCTTGAAGCGGCGGCCGCCGGCGCCAGCCCGATGCGGCTCACTCCATCAACCATTTGTCATTCCTCCTCTTCGGCTTATTTCCCGATTTCAAGCGCCTTCATGAGCATCCCTTTTGAAGCGTTCAGCGCGGTGACATTCGCCTCATACGAGCGCGTCGCACCGATCAAATCGACCATTTCTTTGAGCGGTTCGACGTTTGGCAGGCGAACGTAGCCATCTGCGCCCGCATCCGGATGGTCCGGGTCGTAGACGAGTTTAAACGGAGCCGGATCGTCAGCAATTTCGTGCACCCGAACGCCGTTGCCGACAGCTTCAGCACGTCCGAGGGCGGCCTGCAAATAGCCCGAAAACGCCCCGCTCTGCGGTTCGATGATGACCATTTTGCGTCGGTACGGCTCCCATTCGCCATTGACGAAGCGGGCCCGCGTCGTATCAGCGTTGGCGATGTTGGAAGAAATCACGTCCATGCGCAGCCGCTGAGCGGTGAGCGCCGACGCCGAAATGTTTAAGCTTTGAAACACGGACACAGCCTATTTTCCTCCTTTGATCACCATCTTTAGCGTATTGAATTTGCCGTTTAACCGCTCAATCAGAGCGTTATAATAAATTTGGTTTCCTGCCAATTTCGACATTTCTTGGTCGATATCGACACTGTTTCCATTATGATTGTAACTGATGCTGGCATTGGTCGTCACGACAATTTTTCCATTCTGTTCGTTTCGAAACGGAAAATGGCGCGGATCCGTCCGTTTGGCCTCAAGGGCAAGCGCCCGGTCAAGCTCCGCCTGAAAGCGCACATCTTTCGCCTTATAGCCCGGCGTATCGGCGTTGGCGATATTGTCGGCGATCGCCTGTTGGCGAAGCGCAGCGTAGCGAAGCCCTTGTTCAAGCCAACCGATCGTCGCTGAAAAGAGCGCCAATGGAATCCCCTCTTTTCTCCTATTTTTCGACAGTTTCTGCTAATTTTCATTTTACGGGAAAGAAAACCTAATGTATAGACGGAACTTGGTACTATTTTTCGAAGATGCCATGACAGAAAAACGATGCCAAAGATGTTTGTCAACAACAAAAAACCCGCCGGGCCAAAATACCCAGCGGGCTTAGGCAGCTATGCCGTTCAGCTTGATTTCAATTTTTCCAGTTCGCTTAAAAACTTGTCATTCAATACTTTAATGTACGTTCCTTTCATGCCGAGCGAGCGCGATTCGATGACGCCGGCGCTTTCAAGCTTGCGCAGGGCGTTGACGATCACCGAACGGGTGATGCCGACGCGGTCGGCGATTTTGCTGGCGACAAGCAGCCCTTCCGTTCCGTCAAGCTCTTCAAAAATATGTTCAATCGCCTCAAGTTCGCTGTAAGAAAGCGAGCTGATCGCCATTTGCACGACCGCCTTGCTGCGCGCTTCCTCTTCGATTTCTTCCGCTTTTTCACGCAAAATTTCCATGCCGACGACCGTTGCGCCATACTCGGCCAAAATCAGGTCATCGTTATCAAACTCACGATCAAGGCGCGACAAAATAAGCGTGCCGAGCCGTTCGCCTCCGCCGTTGATCGGAACGATCGTCGTCAAACCGGTTTTGAACAAGTCACGATTTTCCACTGGAAACGCCGTATATTCGCTATTAATATCGATATTAGGGGACGTTTCCGTAATGTTGAACAATTTTTTCGTGTATTCTTCCGGAAACTGGCGCTCCTCAAGCATCCGTTTCATCCGTTCGTTTTCAATCGACTGTTTAATGGCGAAGCCAAGCAGTTTGCCGCGGCGGCTGACGACGAACACGTTCGCTTCAATGACATCGCAAAGCGTTTCCGCCATCTCTTTGAAATTGACCGGCCGCCCAGCTGCCTTCTGCAGCATGGCGTTGATTTTTCGTGTTTTCTCTAGCAAGTTCATCGAGTCCATCTCCTCCTCATAAAATAAATTCGCTCAAATCTTTGTTTTTGACGATGCTGCCGAGTTTTTGCTCAACGTATTGCGGCGTGATGACGACTTTGTCGAGCCCGATATCGGGCGCTTCAAACAGCAAATCCTCAAGCAGTTTTTCCAAAATCGTATGTAGCCGGCGCGCGCCGATGTTGTCAGTCGTCTGGTTGACTTCGAAGGCCACTTCGGCAATCTTACGAATAGCATCGTCAGAAAATTCAAGACTTATACCTTCTGTTGCCAAAAGTGCCTGATATTGTTTAATGAGCGCATTATTCGGCTCGACCAATATACTTACGAAATCGTCAACCGAAAGTTTCGCCAACTCGACGCGGATCGGAAACCGACCTTGCAGCTCAGGGATCAAGTCGGACGGCTTCGCCATATGAAACGCGCCGGCGGCGATGAACAAAATATGGTCCGTTTTGACCGGTCCGTATTTCGTCATGACCGTCGATCCTTCGACGATCGGCAAGATGTCGCGCTGCACCCCTTCGCGCGAGACGTCGGCCGATCCGGACACCGCCCCGCTGCGGGCAATTTTATCAATTTCATCGATAAAGATGATGCCCGACTGTTCGGCGAGGCGGACCGCCTCTTGCGTCACTTCATCCATGTCGATCAGTTTTTGCGCTTCTTCATTGATGAGCACCTTGCGCGCTTCACTCACTTTCAGGCGCCGCTTTTTGCGTCGCCGCGGCATCAGGCTGCTGAGCGCGTCTTGCATATTCACGCCCATCTGCTCAATGCCCGTCCCTTGCAAAAAGTCAAAGAGCATTGGCGTCTGCTCCTCAATTTCAATCGTGACCATCTCGTTTTCGAGCTGGCCGTTTGCCAGCTGCCAGGCCACTTGACGCCGTTTTTGCTCGATTTGTTCATCCTCATGGCCGTAGCTGTTGTCCGACGGATTCCCTTGGCCGCCAAACAACAGCTCGAGCGGATTTTTGATCGTTTGCTTTTGTTTGCCCGGAACGAGCAGTTCAACGAGCCGCTTGTTCGCCTGTTGTTCAGCTCGGTCTTTCACCTCATTCATTTTTCGTTCTTTCACGATCCGAACTGACGTTTCCACCAAATCGCGCACCATCGATTCGACGTCGCGCCCGACATAACCGACTTCCGTAAATTTCGTCGCCTCAACCTTGATAAACGGCGCGCCGACGAGCTTCGCGAGACGGCGGGCGATCTCCGTCTTCCCGACCCCGGTCGGGCCGATCATTAAAATGTTTTTCGGCATTACTTCATCGCGCAGTTTTTCATCGAGCAAACTGCGGCGGTACCGGTTGCGAAGCGCGATCGCCACCGCCTTTTTCGCCTCTTTTTGTCCGACGATAAACTGGTCGAGCTTCTCAACAATTTGCCGTGGAGTCAACGATTCCGCCATCATCGGCCTCCTCCTTTTTACAGCTCTTCGACAATAATATGGCTGTTCGTATAAACGCAAATGTCAGCGGCGATCTCCAGCGCCGCCTTCGCAATCTCCTTGGCGGTCATCGAGCCGCCGGCGTACTTCTTCAACGCACGCCCAGCAGCCAACGCATACTGACCGCCCGAGCCGATGGCGAGCATGCCGTCATCCGGTTCAATCACTTCCCCTGTGCCGGAAATCAGCAGCAAATGTTCCTTATCCATGACAATCAACATCGCCTCAAGGCGGCGCAACACTTTATCGCTCCGCCACTCTTTCGCCAGCTCGACGGCCGCACGCGGCAAGTTGCCGTTGACCTGTTCCAGCTTGCCTTCAAACATTTCAAACAGCGTAAACGCGTCCGCCACTGAGCCGGCAAAGCCGGCTAGCACTTTGCCTTGAAACAGGCGCCGCACTTTTTTCGCTGTATGCTTCATCACGACGGCGTTGCCGAACGTCACTTGGCCGTCGCCAGCCATCGCCGCTGCGCTGTTATGGCGGATGGCAAAAATCGTCGTTGCATGAAAGCGTTCCATCGCTTTCCCCTCCTTACATGCGGGCTATGCCCGCGGATGCGCCTGCAAATAAATATGTCGCAACCGGTCTTTCGTTACATGTGTATACACTTGCGTCGATGACAAATGCGCATGGCCGAGCAGTTCCTGCACCGAACGGAGATCGGCCCCTTCGTTGAGCAAATGAGTCGCAAACGTATGCCGAAGCACATGCGGGCTGATGTTTTGCGTCAGCGCAGCAGCTTCGACAATCCGATCCAAAATATGGCGCACTCCCCGAGGCGTGAGCGGATTGCCTCGGGCGTTGACAAATAAATAGCGGTGGTCCGCCCGCAGCTTTCTGGTCAGCTCGCGTCGGCCCCCATGAATATACCGTTCAAGCGCTTCGCGGGCCGGACGGCCAAACGGAACGTAGCGCTGCTTGTTTCCTTTGCCGTGAATGAGCACAGTTTCCGCCACAAAATCGACATCAGACAGCTGTATGTGACAACATTCACTAACCCGAGCACCAGTCGCGTACAACAACTCAAGCAGCGCCGTATTGCGCTGGCCGAGGGCCGTATTTTCATCATTGACAAGAAACAACGCTTCTAATTCTTTCGGGTATAAAAAATTAGGAATTTTTTGCTCTTTCTTCGGCAGTGTCGCAAGCGCAAACGGATTTTCGGCCGCCCGCCCTTCGCGCATCAAAAATTTGTAAAAGCTGCGCAAACTGGAAATTTTACGGGCGACCGAACGGCTGGCCAAATGCTGGCCATACAGTTTCGTCAAATATAAGCGGACGTCGCTGTAGGCGACTTGGTCAAGCTCATTGATCCCTTCTTCGTTCATGAACTGGAAAAACTGCTCAATATCGCGCCGGTAGCACGCAATAGTATATTGTGAATAATTTTTCTCGATTTGTAAATATTCCATGAACAATTGTAACGCAAATGTCGCATTTTTCATCGCCTCACCCCGCAATGCCTCTACATCGTACCATATGATTGGTTGCAGCGCAACTATTTCTTCTAAAATTCTGAATTGTGTTCAACACTCCGTTATGTTTCCGGCTGTTCTTCATAATCGCAGGCCGTGCACTGCACTTGCACGCCTTTTTTTAACTTTTTCTCGACAAGCAGGCCGCCGCATTTCGGGCATGGGCGGGCAAGCGGTTTATCCCAGGAGACAAAATCGCACTCCGGAAAGCGGCTGCAACCGTAAAAGATCCGCTTTTTCTTCGTGTTGCGCTCGACAATCTCTCCTTCATGGCACTTCGGGCATTTGACGCCGATTTGTTTGACGATCGGCTTCGTATGGCGGCATTCGGGAAAATTGGAGCAGGCGATAAACTTGCCGAAGCGGCCCATTTTGTACACCATCGGGCTGCCGCATATGTCGCAGTCGATCCCGGCCGGCTCGTCTTTAATCTCCACTTCGCGCATTTCTTTTTCCGCCACTTTCAACCTTTTCTCGAACTCGCGGTAAAACTCATCGACGACTTTGATCCATTCCACTTTTCCCTCTTCAATTCCATCCAGCTCTTTTTCCATTTTCGCCGTAAACTCGACATCGATGATTTCCGGGAAAAACTCTAGCATCAGCTCGACAACGATTTCCCCGAGCTCCGTCGGGACGAACCGTTTGTTTTCCAACACGACGTAGTTGCGTTTTTGGATCGTATCGAGCGTCGGGGCGTAGGTCGATGGGCGGCCGATGCCGAGCTCCTCCAACGTTTTGACAAGGCGCGCTTCCGTATAGCGCGGCGGCGGCTGGGTAAAGTGCTGCTTCGGGTCGACCGCCTCGCTCTTGACCGTCTCCCCTTCCGTCAAGTCCGGAAGAAGCCGGTCTTGCTCTTCCGCTTGATCGTCCGTCCCTTCAATATACACTTTCATAAACCCCGGAAACTTCACCGTCGAGCCGCTCGCGCGGAACACGACGCCGTTGTTTTCCAGCTCGACGCTCATTGTGTCGAGCACCGCCGCCGCCATCTGGCTGGCGATAAACCGTTCCCAAATGAGTTTATACAACCGAAACTGGTCGCGCGTCAAATATGGCTTCACGTTCTCCGGATCGCGAAACGCCGAGGTCGGGCGAATCGCCTCGTGGGCGTCTTGGGCGTTCGCGCTGTTCTTTTCTTTCCGCTTCTCCTGACTGACGTACGCCGCGCCGAATTTGGCCTCAATGTACGCTGCCGCCTCTTGCTGCGCCGTTTCGGCGATGCGTGTCGAATCGGTGCGCATGTACGTAATGAGCCCGACCGTTCCTTCGCTGCCGAGGTCGATCCCTTCGTACAGCTGCTGGGCGATCATCATCGTCTTTTTCGTGCGGAAATTCAGCTTACGCGCCGCCTCCTGCTGCAGTGACGATGTGGTAAATGGGGGCACCGGGCTGCGTTTTCGCTCCCGCTTTGTCACCGTTTTCACCGTAAACGCGGGCCCGCTCAAGCGGGCGAGCACCGCTTTGACGTCCGCTTCCGTTTTTAATTCCCGCTTTTCGCCGTCCATCCCGTAAAACGAAGCCGCAAACGCCTCATCCCCTTTTTGAAACGTCGCTTGAATCGTCCAATATTCTTCCGGCTGAAACTGGCGGATTTCTTTTTCCCGGTCGATGATCAGACGGAGCGCAACCGATTGGACGCGGCCGGCGCTCAACCCTTTTTTGACTTTTTTCCATAAGAGCGGGCTGATGTTGTAGCCGACGAGGCGGTCGAGCACGCGCCGCGCCTGTTGGGCGTCGACAAGATTCATGTTGATGGAGCGCGGCTGCTGGAACGACTGTTGAATGGCATCCTTTGTAATTTCATGAAAAACGACGCGGCAGTCTGAGTGAATGTCTAAATCGAGCATGTGGGCCAAATGCCAGGCGATCGCTTCCCCTTCCCGATCCGGGTCGGCGGCAAGAAACACTTTTTTCGCCTTTTTGGCCGCCATTTTCAGCTCCTTAATCACCTGGCCTTTGCCGCGAATCGTAATATATTTCAATGCGTAGCCGCGGTCTATATCAACGCCCATCTGGCTTTTTGGCAAATCGCGAACGTGTCCCATCGAAGCTTTGACCGTATATTTTTTTCCTAAGTACCGCTCGATCGTCTTCGCTTTCGTTGGCGATTCGACGATAACCAAGTAGTCTGACATCCATCTTCCACCCCTAGGAAGTAAATTGAAATCTTCATTATTATTAATGATTATTGCCGCATTTGTCAAACATGATCATTATACGTACGGGAATTCGACGATGATGTCTTCCGCTTCCTGCACTAGTTTTGCCCCGTGCTGAATAAGCGTATTCGGCCCGGCTGCCTCGGCCGCCCCGATCGGACCGGGGACGGCAAACACTTCCCGCCCTTGCTCGAGCGCATACGCGGCGGTGATGAGCGAACCGCTTTTCCGTTTCGCTTGCACGACGAGCGTGCCGAGCGACAGTCCGCTGATGATGCGGTTGCGCGCCGGAAAGTGCCATGCCTGCGGCTTCGTTGCCGGCGGATGTTCGGCGATGACAAGCTGTTCATTCATCAAATAGCGGGCGAAGGGCCAGTGCGCTTTCGGGTAAACATGATCCAGCCCGCCGGCGATGACGGCGATCGTCGTTCCGCCGTACTTGACAGCAAGCCGATGGGCATGAATGTCGATGCCGGCAGCCAGCCCGCTGACGATCGTCCATCCGGCGGCCGAAAGGGGCGGAACAAGCTTGTCAAGCGCTTCGAGCCCGTATTTGGTCGGGCGCCGCGTGCCGACGATGCTGATCAACTTTGTTTGTTGAAGCAAGCCGGCGTTCCCTTTTGCATACAGCACCCATGGCGGCGCGTAAATATGCTTTAACAGCGGCGGATAGTGATCATCGAACACGGTTATGACGTGAATGCGGCGAGCTTGATACGTTTTGATGAGCCGGTGAAGATCAATGGAATGCAGGTCGCGGAAAAAAGCAGCGAATTGTTGAGAAGTAAGCGGAACGAGCGGGCGAAGGGATTGAGGGGACATGAAAAATGGAGCGGCAAGCGTCGGGTCCGCGTCAAGCAGAGAGCGGATCGTCTTCCAGCCGGCTCCGCGGCAATGGTGAAGATGAATGAGCCGGTCGCGAACTGTATCGTACATACCATTCTCCTTTCTGCGTCAATGGCAAACAGCGCCCCGCACGGCAACGTGCGGAGCCCCATGTTAATGCGTTTTGCATTTTTCGTATAAACCGCGCTCTTTCAAGACCGAAATGAGCGTTTCGCCGATGACGGCCGGCGTTTCCGCTACTTTGATGCCGCATTCGGTCATTTTCTTGATTTTTTCCGCCGCCGTGCCTTTGCCGCCGGAAATGATAGCGCCGGCATGGCCCATCCGTTTGCCCGGAGGCGCCGTTTGCCCGCCGATAAAGCCGACGACCGGCTTCGTCATGTTCGCTTTCACCCATTCGGCCGCTTCTTCTTCCGCCGTGCCGCCGATTTCGCCGATCATAATGACCGCGTACGTCTCCTCGTCTTCGTTAAACGCCTTCAGCACATCGATGAAATTCGTGCCGTTGACCGGGTCGCCGCCAATGCCGACCGCCGTCGATTGGCCGATGCCGGCTTGCGTCAATTGGTGAACCGCTTCATACGTCAGCGTGCCGGAGCGCGAGACGATGCCGACGTGCCCTTTTTTATGGATGTAGCCCGGCATAATGCCGATTTTGCACTCTTCCGGCGTAATGACGCCCGGGCAGTTCGGGCCGATGAGGCGAGTCTTTTTCCCTTCCATGTACCGCTTCACTTTCACCATATCGAGCACCGGAATGCCTTCGGTGATGCAGACGACAAGATCAAGCCCGGCGTCGACTGCTTCCATAATAGCGTCTGCAGCAAACGCCGGCGGAACGTAAATGACCGAGGCGTTCGCGCCTGTTTTTTCGACCGCTTCGGAAACGGTGTCAAACACCGGCACGCCTTCGACTTCCGTGCCGCCTTTGCCCGGCGTAACGCCACCGACAATGTTCGTGCCGTATTCAATCATCTGTTTTGTATGAAACAGCCCTTGCGAACCGGTAATCCCTTGTACGATCACTTTCGTATCTTTATTGACAAAAACACTCACGTGTCTCCCTCGCTTTCTTAACGTACTAGCTCGACGATTTTTTGCGCGCCGTCCGCCATCGATTCCGCCGCCGTAATGTTCAAGCCCGATTCTTCTAAAATCTTTTTCCCGAGCTCGACGTTCGTACCCTCAAGACGGACGACAAGCGGAAGCGTGAGGCCGACTTGCTTCGTCGCTGCGACGATGCCGCTCGCGATGACGTCGCATTTCATAATGCCGCCGAAAATGTTGACGAAAATGCCTTTCACGTTTGGGTCCGACAAAATGATTTTGAACGCTTCCGTCACTTTTTCCTCGCTGGCGCCGCCGCCGACATCGAGGAAGTTGGCCGGCTCGCCGCCGTAATATTTGATGATGTCCATCGTCGCCATCGCCAAGCCGGCGCCGTTGACCATGCAGCCGATGTTGCCGTCAAGGGCGATGTAGTTCAAGTCGTATTTCGATGCTTCAACCTCTTTCGGATCTTCTTCGTCCAAATCTCGGTATTCGAGCACGTCCGGGTGGCGGTACAACGCGTTCGAATCAAAGTTCAGCTTCGCGTCAAGCGCCATCACCTTGCCGTCGCCGGTGACGACAAGCGGGTTGATTTCGGCGATCGAGCAGTCTTTGTCGACAAACACTTGGTACAAGCCCATCATAAATTTGACCGCTTGGTTGACGAGATGCTTCGGAATGTTGATGTTGAACGCCAAGCGGCGCGCTTGGAACGCCTGCAGCCCGACGGCCGGGTCAATGTACTCTTTGAAAATTTTCTCCGGCGTTTTCGCCGCGACTTCTTCGATTTCCGTGCCGCCTTCTTCCGAGCCCATCAACACGACGCGCGAGGTGGCGCGGTCGACGACAAGGCCGATATAGTATTCTTTTTGGATGTCGCACCCTTCTTCAATCAACAGCCGTTTCACTTCTTTTCCTTCCGGGCCGGTTTGGTGGGTGACGAGCACTTTGCCGAGCAGTTCGCTGGCGTATGTACGGACTTCCTCTAAGCTTTTCGCCACTTTCACCCCGCCCGCTTTGCCGCGCCCGCCGGCATGAATTTGCGCCTTGACAACGCATACCGGCGTGCCGAGCGCTTTGGCGGCTTCCACTGCTTCATCAACCGTGAACGCGACGCGGCCGTTCGGCACGCTTACGCCATAGCTTCGCAAAATTTCTTTTGCTTGGTATTCATGAATGTTCATGCGCCAACCTCCTATGTATGAAACTGAAAAAGTCTTAGCGCTTTCATTTTATACCTAACATTTCCCGCTTGTCCACCGTTTCGTCGCAAAATTGAGAAATTAGGAGGTTGAAAAATCATCCCTTTTCTCCCTCCGTTTCCTGTTTCGCCGCCTGATCCAGCTGATAAAGGAACGCAAACAACTCCGCCACAACCGCATACAGCACTTCCGGAATCGTGTTATCGATTTCCACTTTGCTGAGAAGTTCAACGAGCGACGGATCCTTTCGAATCGGCACGCCATGCTGTTGGGCGGCAGCGATGATCGCTTCCGCCGCCGTTCCCGCTCCCTTCGCTTTCACGACAGGCGCTTCGTGAACCGCCGCGTCATAGGACAGGGCGACCGCTTTTTTCCGCTCCTCGCTCATACGCGCCAATCCACCTCGCTGCTGCTGCCGGCAAACGGCAGCACGGAAGGGGCCGGGGGACTAGCTTCGGCCGCTTTCACATCAATGCCCGACAGCAGATAACCGTGCGCCTGAAGACGCTCTTTCACCAGCGGGGCAAAGCGATGAACGAGCTCCGGCAGCCTCGGATCATCGTGAAAAAGGGAAATGTGGACGATCCGCCGCTGCACACGCATATCGATCAAAATCCCGCCCAGTTGTTCGAGCGTGACGCTGCAAACGATGCGGCTATAATCGGGATCAAGCGCCCCTCCATCCTTCCGCCGCCCTTGCCAATAAACCGAAAAATCGTGGTTGCGCCCGCCCAGCGGCAAAGGAAAAGAAATCCAAATGTGCCCGACAGGCCCATCGCTTCCGGCGATGACGGCCATTCCGTCAAGGCGGTCAAGAAACGCTTCCGCCGCGGCTTCTGCCTCTTTGCTTCCCGCTCCGCCGAGCAGATGAAGAAGCAGCCGTCTCAACGAAGGAGCCATCGGCGGCGCGCCTCTTGTTTTCAACGCTTCGGCGAGCATCGCCTCATCCTCAAGCCCGAGGCGGCCAGCGATCCGCCTCAACCAATGAAACAGCGACAGCGCCGGGTCGCCGGCCGTGAGGACAGACGTCCACAGCTTCGCTTCCGCCTCTGACAGCGCACCGCTTTTGCAGGCGGCATCGACAGCGGCAAAGCGCGCGAAAAACGCTTCCTCGTCCGTCAGGCCGAGCAGCTTCCCGACTTCAGCAAACTGCCGCTGCTGCATGGCGTTCTGAATGGCGGCCATCCGTCCTGCCGGTAGCGGAACAAGCCCGAGGCGGAAAAGAAGCGCATGAGCCGGCCCCTCCGCTCCTTCTTCCGCTGTCAACAACAGGCGCACCGCTGCCTCATAGGCGAACAGCGGCGGCGAAAGAAGACGGTCAGCCGCCTGCTTGAACACCGGCGCCATCGGGCCTGAAGAACGTTCAGTGAACACCGCTTTTAGCCTTTCAAGCTGCACTGCGAGCGGCTCTCCGGTCCGCGCCGCCCACAGTGCGCGAAATACGGCGGGAGACGGCGGGAGGCGGCGATGGAACAAATAAGCAAGCACCTCCTCCGCGTCGGCCGGCCGGCCGGTTTTTCGCACCGCTGCAGCCAGTTCCGCCGCTTCTTCTTTCGTTACGGCCGCGCCTGCCTTCAGCGCTTGGCGAAGCACCGGGAGCGCGGCCTCGGGCAGCTTCCACGCCTGCTGCCATCGGTGGACGACATCTTCACGGGGAACCGCCTGCTCCGGTTCGGAAAGCGCGACCGCTTTCCAGTAAACGTTGCTGCCGCTTTCCTTGATTTCAAACAAGTACGTGCGCCCGGCGGCAAGCGGCGCCTCGAGGCGGGCGCGCACGAGGCGGCCGCCGGTGCGGACAAGCGCTGTCCGCTCCCCCGTCTCCGCCTCTTCCACCCGCTCGATTCGGCCGACAACCGCCTGCCCCGGCCGAAACTGTCCGCTTGACGCCGCATCACGGACGGCGGCTACAGGAACGGTTCGTTCCATCCGCTCCACCATTTTGCTTTCCCCCTTTCGTCCCGGCCCGCATCCCAGCCGTGGGGCCGGCTAATTTTCAACGCCCGCCGCTTCCTTTACCGGCGCGAACGAGCGGCGGTGCTCCGGCGTTATGCCGTAACGGCGGATCGCCTCGAGATGCTCCGGCGTCCCGTAACCCATATGGCGGGCAAACCCGTACTGCGGATAGCGGCGGTCGAGCTCTTTCATCAGCCGGTCGCGCGTCACTTTGGCCATAATGGAAGCCGCGGCGATCGAAGCGCTGTTGGCATCGCCTTTCATCAGACGCCGCTGCGGCAGCGCGCACGGCACCGCCATCGCATCAACGAGCAAGTAGTCAGGCGGCGGCGACAGCGCGCTGACCGCCTTTGCCATCGCCTGTTTCGTCGCCTCGTAAATATTCCGCTCATCAATTTCCGCCGCACTGACAATGCCGATGCCGACCGCAACCGCACACGCCTCGATTTGCGCAAACAACGCCTCGCGCTTGGCTGCTGTCAGCCGTTTCGAATCGTCAAGCCCTGGCAAGTAGGCGTCAGGCGGCAAAATGACCGCCGCCGCGACGACCGGGCCAGCAAGCGGCCCGCGCCCGGCCTCGTCAATGCCGGCGATTCGTTCGATGCCGGCGGCGTACAGTTCACGCTCATAGCGCATCAACTCCTCCCAACGCCGCCGCATCACTTTTTCCCGCTCTTTTTGTTTCACAAAACGGGCAAGCAGCGCCTGCACGCTTTTCCGTTCATCGCGCCGCAGCATCTCCCAGCGCGGGTCATCCTCGCCGCCAAGCTCCGGAAGCAGCGCTTCGATTTCTTTTACCGTGTACTCCTTCATGTTTCTCTCCCTTTTCTACTTAATACTATCGGCCATGTTCAGCCGGCTGTGAAGCAAAAAACGCCCGCCGGACGCCATTACGTCCAGGAAGCGGGCGTTTCAAAACTCAACCGTCCTAATTTTTCGGTGCGAATGTCGTATAAGACAATGTCAGCGACCTTGTCATAGTCAATGCCGCCGCCCGCTGTCAGGCAGCCGCGCCGCCGGCCGATGGCGTCAAATAAGGCGACGATGTCATCGGGGATGCTGTCAAGGCGGTAGCGCTCCGACAGCCGTTCCGGATAATGGACTGACAAAAAGCGGAGCGCATAGGCAGCGACGTCTTGCAAGTTCAAAATTTCATCTTTGATCGCTCCGGTGACCGCGAGCTTGAAGCCGACGTCTTCATCCTCGAACTTTGGCCATAAAATCCCTGGCGTATCAAGCAGCTCCATTTCTTTGCCGACTTTGATCCATTGCTGCGCTTTCGTCACCCCCGGCTTATCGCCGGTTTTGGCGATATGGCGGCCGGCGAGCCGGTTGATGAGCGTCGATTTGCCGACATTCGGGATGCCGACAATGAGCGCCCGCACGGGGCGTGGATTTTTAATGCCCTTCGCCCGCATTTTCTCAAATTTCTCTTTTACCATTTCTTTGGCAATGAAAGCGATTTGCCTGACCCCCGTCCCGCTTTGCGCATCGATGGCGATGGCTGTTCGGCCTTGGCCGCGGAAATAGCGGATCCATTGCTCAGTCACGGCCTCATCGGCCATATCCGCCTTATTGAGCAAAATGAGGCGCGGCTTTTGTCCGAGAATGTCATCGATCATCGGGTTGCGCGATGACATCGGCAAACGGGCGTCAAGCAGCTCAAACGCTACGTCGATCAACTTTAATTTTTCTTGCACTTCCCTCTTCGCTTTTGCCATATGGCCGGGAAACCATTGAATCACTGTCATTGGCATCACCTGCCTCGTTTATTTCACAATCCGGGCGTCAGAAAGCGGCCAATACACAAGATTCGCCTTGCCAACGACTTTTGACATCGGAATGAAGCCGATATGGCGGCTGTCTTTGCTGAATCGGCGATTGTCGCCCATGACGAACAAATGCCCTTCCGGCACCGTGCTCCGCCCGGTCAATTCCTCAAGTGTAAACGGCTCGGTCAGCGGCCCGTCGGCAACCTGCTTTTTACGTTCGTCCAAATACGGCTCTTTATACGGTTTGCCGTTTACGTACAAGGTATCATTTTTGTACTCGATCCGGTCGCCCGGCAAGCCGATCACCCGTTTAATATAGTCTCTCCCTTCCTCGGCATGAAACACAATAATATCGAAACGATGAGGCATGCCGATTTTGTAGGCCAACTTATTGACAATCATCCGCTCGTGATTATGTAACGTCGGCATCATCGAAATGCCGTCGACGATAATCGGGGCAAAAATAAAGTAGCGGATGCCCCCGGCCAACAGCACCGCAACAACAATGGCTTTCAGCCATTCGCGCCATTCGCTTTTTTTCTGTTCCATTGTCCACCCACCTAAATCAAAGTTTGCAGTCGTGGATCACTACCGTAATCATCATTGGCGGTAGTGAAAAAAGGAGCTTGAAAGCAAGCTCCTTTTCCGCTGTGATCCACCGTTGCCCGTTATTGGGCCGTTTTTTCTTTAATGCGCGCCGCTTTGCCGCGAAGTTCACGCAAGTAGTACAATTTCGCACGGCGAACTTTCCCGCGGCGGATGACTTCCAATTTTGCGATTTTCGGCGTATGCACCGGGAATGTGCGCTCAACGCCGACGCCATAGGACACTTTGCGGACGGTGAACGTTTCGCTGATGCCCGCTCCGCGCCGTTTGATGACGACACCTTCAAACACTTGGATGCGTTCGCGGTTGCCTTCCACAACTTTCACGTGGACGCGCACCGTGTCGCCCGGGCGGAAATCCGGCAAGTCGGTCCGCAATTGTTCTTTCGTGATCTCTTGGATTAAATGATGCATCATTTTCCACTCCTTCCACAGATGTTCATGCCAATGCGTTTGATCATTGCAGCGGAACATCGTTTTCCGTCCTTAAGCGGACTGCTTCAGTCACACAAAAGATATGATAGCATAAACGCCGGGCACAAGCAATAGTTATTCGCATTGAGAGCCGCTGTTTTCCGTTTCGCGTTCATGTTCCCACTCTTTCAGCCATTGCTTTTGTTTCTCGGTGAGCGGATAGCCGGCGAGCAAATCCGGGCGGCGCAAAAACGTGCGCCGGAGCGACTCCTTCTCGCGCCATTCAGCAATGAGCTGGTGGTTCCCGGAAAGCAAAATGTCCGGCACTTTCATGCCGCGAAAGTCGGCTGGCCTTGTGTATTGCGGATACTCCAGCAGGCCGGAACTGAACGAGTCGTCAACCGGCGACGCTTCGTTGCCGAGCACGCCGGGCAGCAGGCGGACGACGCTGTCGACGATGACCATGGCGCCGAGCTCCCCGCCTGTTAAAATGTAATCGCCGATCGAAATTTCATCGGTCGCCAAATATTGGCGGATGCGCTCATCATATCCTTCGTAATGGCCGCAAATAAGCACCAAATGCTCTTCTTGGGCGAGCTCTTCTGCCTTTTTTTGCGTGTAGCGCTCGCCTTGCGGGCAAAGCAAAATAATGCGCGCGCCAGGCGAGCCGGCTGTCACATGTTCCACCGCGTCGAAGATCGGCTGCGGCTTCAGCACCATGCCGGCGCCGCCACCGTACGGGTAATCATCAACCGTCTTATGCTTGTTGTCGGCAAATTCGCGGAAGTCAACAAGCCGGATGTCCACCGCCCCTTTTTCTTGCGCCTTCTTTAAAATCGACTCATTCAATACGCCGGAAAACATGTCGGGAAACAGCGTCAAAATATCGATCCGCATCATTCAAGCAGCCCTTCCATCGGTCGGATGATGATCGTTTTTTGCGCCGGATCGACGCGAAGAACGACTTCGTCGATGTACGGAATGAGCGCATCGGTGCCGTCGCCGCGCCGGACGACCCAGACGTCGTTCGCCCCCGGCGTTAAAATTTCCCTGACCGTGCCGATCGTTTCTCCTTCTTCCGTTACGACGGTACAGCCGATGATTTCATGGAAATAATACTCGCCTTCCGCGAGTTCACCGAGCTGGCTTTCCGGCACTTTCAGCATCGCTCCTTTAAACGGTTCGACATCGTTGATGCTGTCATAGCCTTCAAACGACAGCAAGTCGAACGATTTATGGACGCGATGGCTTTTCACCGTCACTTCGATCGGCTCGCTGTCGCGTTCGCGGAAAATGTACAGCTTGTTTCCTTTTTTGTATCGCTCTTCCGGAAAATCGGTGCGGGAAATGACGCGCACTTCGCCGCGAATGCCGTGCGTATTGACGATTTTGCCGACGTTAAACCATCGTTCCATTCTTTGCTCCCTCCTTAGCGAATCTCTTTCACGACGCCGTCTTCAACGATAATGGCGCGCGTTTTCGTCACCTCTTCCCAGCGGTCGCCGACGTTCACCTCAATGAGCGCCTCGACTTCCCGCTCTTTCAATTCACTTCCTAACGGTAGCATATGTAACTGTTCAAGCTGAAACTCAAGCAGCTTGATTTTCTCCATCCGGTCGTCGATTTCTTTGGCAAAATATTGCTTTACAAGACTAGCCGGGTATTTCCCGCTTTTCTCCATCCGCTTTTGCTCGAAGCGAAGCTGGCCGCACTCGCGCTCCAACTGCTGCTTGCGCGCCGCAAATGCCGCCGCAAGCTCTTGTTTGCTCCGCTCGGTGACAACTTGCCGCACTTCGACCGTTTGAATGAGCTTCATCCCCATCCCCCTTTACGGCGATATCAAAAAAGGGAGAGGAACATCCTCACCCTTTTTCTTTCACGTGCACAATCACCCGCTTGGGCGATCCAGCGGCGGCGGCATAGACGACCGTGCGGATCGCATGGATCGTCCGTCCTTGTTTGCCGATCACTTTGCCGATATCGTCATCGTGCATCGACAGTTCATAGATGACGGCCGTCTCTTCCTCACGGGTTTCGACCGCCACCGCCTCCGGATGATCGACAAGCGCCTTGACGATCGTTTCAATGAGCGGTTTCATGTGCATCCCGCTTATTTGCCGTATTTCAAGTTATGGAACTTCTCTAAAATGCCTTGTTTCGACAGCAAGCTGCGCACCGTGTCGGACGGTTTGGCACCGTTTTGCAGCCATTTGAGCGCCAGCTCTTCATCGATTTTGATTTCGGCTGGCTCCGCAACCGGATTGTATGTGCCGATCGTTTCAATGAAGCGGCCGTCGCGCGGCGAGCGGGAATCCGCCACAACAATGCGGTAAAACGGTTTTTTCTTTGCGCCCATGCGTTTTAAACGAATTTTTACTGCCATAGTTTGTACGCACCTCCGTATAGTGTTCACACAAGATAGTATATTAACAATTCTTTTTCCGTTTGTAAAGGTTTTTCGCTTAACAGAACATCATTTACATAAATGGGAAGCGAAATCCTTTTTTCTTCCCTTTGGGCATATTCGTCATCATTTTCATCATTTTTTTCATGTCATCAAATTGCTTGAGCAGCCGGTTGACGTCTTGCACGGTCGTGCCGCTCCCTTTGGCGATCCGCCTTTTGCGGCTAGCGTTGATGATTTCCGGATGCATTTTCTCCTCTTTCGTCATCGAGCGGATGATCGCTTCGACGCGGGCGATTTGCTTTTCATCGACTTGAATGTTGGAAAGCCCTTTGATTTTATTGGCTCCCGGCAGCATTTTAATCAGTTCGTCAAGCGGTCCGAGCTTGCGCACTTGGCCGAGCTGCTCCAAAAAGTCGTCAAGCGTGAAGGTGGCCGTGCGCATTTTTTGTTCGAGCTCTTTCGCCTTCTCCTCATCAACGGCGGCCTGCGCTTTTTCAATGAGCGTCAAGACATCGCCCATCCCTAAAATGCGGGACGCCATCCGCTCTGGATGAAACGGCTCGAGCGCATCCAGTTTTTCGCCCATCCCGGCGAACTTGATCGGCGCTCCCGTCACGGCGCGAATCGACAGCGCCGCCCCGCCGCGCGTGTCGCCATCGAGCTTCGTCAAAATAACGCCGGTGATGCCGAGCTGTTCATGGAAGCTTTGCGCGACATTGACGGCGTCTTGACCGGTCATGGCGTCGACAACGAGGAAAATTTCGTCCGGCTTGACCGCCTCTTTCATTTGCTTCAGTTCATCCATGAGCGCCTCATCAATGTGAAGGCGGCCGGCCGTGTCGATCAGCACATAGTCGTAATGCTCTTCTTTCGCCCGCTCGAGCGCCTGTTTCGCGATCTCGACTGGATTGGCGTCCTCGCCGAGCGAAAAGACAGGAACGTTCAGCTGTTTGCCGAGCGTCTCCAGCTGCTTGATCGCCGCCGGGCGGTAGACGTCAGCAGCGACCAGCAGCGGCTTCCGGTTATGGCGCTTGCGCAGCAAGTTGGCGAGCTTCCCGGTCGTTGTCGTCTTCCCAGCCCCTTGCAGGCCAACCATCATGACGACCGTCGGCGGCTTTTTGGCGACCGCGATTTTGCTCTGTTCGCCGCCCATTAACGCCGTCAGCTCCTCTTTGACCACTTTAATCACCTGCTGGCCCGGCGTCAAGCTTTTCATCACTTCCTGCCCGACGGCCCGTTCGCTCACCCGTTTGATGAAATCTTTGACGACTTTAAAGTTGACGTCAGCCTCGAGCAAAGCGAGACGCACTTCGCGCATCATCTCTTTGACATCCGCTTCGGTGACTTTCCCTTTGCCGCGGATGCGGTTCATCACCTGCTGCAAACGTTCGGACAATCCTTCAAACGCCATGGCGGCCACCCCCTTTTTTTAATCAAGTTCATCCAGCTCGCGGACAAGCGCCGCCAATTCGGCGTCAGCGCCGTAATGCCGGCTGATGTAGTCTTTCAGCCGCTCGATGGCCTGCCGCCGCTGTTCATATTTTTGCAGCAGCCCGAGCTTCTCTTCATACTGCTCAAGCATCGCTTCTGTGCGCCGGATGTTATCGTACACCGCCTGGCGGCTCACCTCATATTGTTCAGCAATTTCCCCGAGGGAGTAGTCGTCCAAGTAGTACAGCGCCATGTAATTGCGCTGTTTCGGCGTCAACAGCGCGTGATAAAAATCATACAAATAGTTCATGCGCATCGTTTTTTCGAGCACCGAACGCTCCCTCCCCCGTTGTTAAGTAAATTCCCTTTACAAGTGAGTGTACTTTGTTTTCCGGCTCTTGTCAAGATGAGGACGATTTTTCCCCCCATAAAAGCAAGGCTGGGGCGCGGTTGGCCGCCAGCCTGGCGGGAAAACACGGATGCAGGCCGCGCCGATGCCGTACGAGCCGCTAAACGGCATGCAACTGGCCAACTAGCCGTTATTGTTCATCGAACAAACCGGCAAACAGTCCGTATACATATTTTTCTGCATCAAACGGCTGCAAATCGTCCATCTTTTCGCCGAGGCCGACGAATTTCACCGGGATGGCCAGCTCGTTGCGAATGGCGAGCACGATGCCGCCTTTTGCCGTTCCGTCGAGCTTTGTCAACACGATGCCGGTCACATCGGTCGCTTCTTTAAACAGCTTCGCCTGACTCATCGCATTTTGCCCGGTCGTCGCATCAAGCACAAGCAGCACTTCATGCGGAGCGCCCGGGATTTCGCGGCTGATGACGCGCTTCACTTTTTCAAGCTCTTTCATTAAGTTCACTTTGTTTTGCAGCCGCCCGGCTGTGTCACACAACAACACGTCAACGCTGCGTGCTTTTGCCGCCTGAATGGCGTCGTACATAACGGCCGCCGGGTCGGAGCCGGCCGCCTGCTTAATGACATCGACCCCAACGCGTTCGCCCCATACTTCCAACTGCTCAATCGCTCCGGCGCGGAACGTGTCGCCTGCGGCCAAGAGCACCGATTTCCCTTCCGATTTCAGCTTATGCGCCAGTTTTCCGATCGTCGTCGTCTTGCCAACGCCGTTGACGCCGACGAACAATATGACCGTCAGCCCTCCTTCTTGCATATTCAAGGCGGAAAGCTCGTTGTCATCGGCGCCGGCGCGGTAAATGTCAATCAGTTTTTCCGCGATCACGTCGCGCATTTGCGCCGAATCTTGAATGTTGCGGCGCTTCACTTCCATTTTCAGCTCATCGACCAGTTCCATGACGGTCGCCACGCCGACGTCAGCGGCGATTAAAATTTCCTCCAGCTCTTCGAAAAATTCCTCATCGACTTTCCGGTAGCGGGCGATCAAGTCGTTCACTTTCCCGGCGAGTGAATCGCGCGTTTTCGACAGCCCTTCCTTAAACTTTTCCGTGACGGCATCCGCCTGTTTTGTCCACTTTTCTTTCAACTTTTGAAAAAAGCCCATCGAGGCTCCTCCTTTCTATGACGACACGAGTTGCTTGGAGTCTTCCAAACGGACGGAAACGAGCTTCGAGACGCCCGATTCTTGCATCGTGACGCCATACAGCACGTCCGCCTCTTCCATCGTCCCTTTCCGGTGGGTGATGACGATAAATTGCGTATCGCGGCTGAACCGCTTCAAATATTGGGCGTAGCGCTGCACGTTCGCTTCATCAAGCGCCGCCTCGACTTCATCGAGGACGCAAAACGGCACTGGGCGCACTTTTAAAATCGAGAACAAAAGGGCGATCGCCGTCAACGCCCGCTCACCGCCTGAAAGCAGGCTTAAGTGCTGCAGCTTTTTCCCCGGCGGCTGGGCGACGATCTCCACCCCGGTTTCAAGCAAGTCGTTCGGGTCAGTCAGGCGCAAATCGGCGCGCCCGCCGCCGAACAGCTCGCGGAACACCTCGCCGAAATGAGCGCGGATTTGTTCGAACGTTGAAAAAAACCGTTTTTTCATTTCCTCGTCCATTTCGTCGATCACTTGATGGAGCGTCGCTTTCGCCTCTTCCAAATCGGCTTTTTGCTCGCTCAAAAAACGGTGCCGTTCGGAAACGCGCTCATATTCATCGATCGCTCCTAAATTGACGGTGCCGAGCTCATCGATGGCGCGCTTGATCAGCTTCACTCGCTTGCGCGCCTCTTCGGCCCCGATTTCAAGCGGATAGGCCAAACGGGCCGCCTCAAACGACATTCCATACTCTTCGCCAAGCCGGGTGAGCAAGTTATCAAGCTCAACGTCCAGCCGGTTCAACTTCACTTCTTCGTCTTTGACCACATCGACAAGCTGTTTATGCTGGCGCTTCGCTTCTTTCCATTCCCGCTCCAAATGCTCAAGCCGCCCTTGGCAGTCAAGCCGCTGTTCGCGGCGGCTGGCGATGAGTTCAATCGTTTTTTGCTTGTCTTCTAGCTTTTGCTGCCGCTGTTGCTCCAGTTTGTCCTCGTTCCAGGACGGCGCGTTCATTTCGGCGGCAAGGGCGGCGCGCTCCCGTTCGGCTGCTTCGAGCTCGCGGGCCGTTTCAGCCAATTCCGTTTCAAGCTCCTCCACTGTCCGCCGCGCGTGTTTCACCCGTTCTTTCGTCTCGGCCAAAGCGACTTTTTGTTCTGTGATCGCGGCTTGCAGCGCTTCTTTTGTCGTTTGCTCCGTCTGTTTTTGCGCCTGCAGCCGGCTGATGTCGTCGTCAATCGCTTGCAGCTTTCCGGCAAGCTGCTCAAGCTGTCTGTCAACGGCGACGAGACGGCGGTTGAGTTCCGCCGCTTCACGCTCATCGTTCGCTTTTTCTTCATCGTACAGCGCGAGCCGCTCGTCGATCCGCTTTTTTTGCCAGTCGAGTTCACGTTGTTCGTCTTTTTGCGCCTGCAACGACTGCTGCAGCGCCGCCATCTTCTCTTGCAGCGCAGCCGCCTCCCGTTCCCGCTCCGCCCGCTCTCGCTCTTTCCCTGCGATATCGCGCTCGAGCCGGGCGATCGTTTCATCCATTTCACGCAATTTGGCAGCCATCGCCTCGAGCTCGCGGGCTCGGCCCAACAGCGAAGCCGTCTTTTTCGCCGCCCCGCCGCCGGTCATCGCGCCGCCCGGACTGACGACATCGCCGTCAAGGGTGACGAGCCGATAGCGGTACTGAAGGAGTTTGGCGAGTTCATTGGCTCCTTTTAAGTCCGCCGTGACGATGACGTGGCCAAGCAAATGGGCGATCGCCGCCTGGTGGGCGCGATCGTACTCGACCAGCTCGCTTGCGATGCCGACAAACGCCGGATGGCCGCTGATCATCGCCCGCTCCCGCTCCGACAGGGCGCGCGCTTGAATGACGTCAAGCGGCAAAAACGTCGCCCGCCCATGGCCGTTCGTTTTCAAATAGTGGATGGCTTGCCGCGCCGCCGCTTCGCTGTCGACGACGATGTGCTGCATCGCGCCGCCGAGCGCCGTTTCGAGCGCCGTTTCGTAGCGGTCCGGCACGCGGATCAGCTCAACGATTGCACCATGAATACCGGGAAGCCGGTCGCGCGCTTTTAATACTTCCTTCACCCCTTGGAAAAAGCCGGCATAATCGTGTTGCATCTCTTCCAGCCATTGCTTGCGCGCTTTTGTTTGCTGCCGGTATTGACGCGCCTGCTGCAAAAGCGACTCATTCCGTTCGAGCTCCGCCTTTTGTGCCGCAAGTGCGGCCGTCATATGAGCCAGCTTCCCGCTCGTCTCAGCGATGGCTTGTTCAAGGCGGGACTGCTCAGCACGCGAAGCCGCCAGTTTTCGTTCTATCTGCTCGCGTTCAGCAAGATGGTGGCGGTTCGCTTCGTCGAGCGCCGCCCGCTTGGCCTGCAGCTTGCCGATCGCCTGCTCCACATGCGTGCGCTCGTTTTTCAACGCCGCTTGTTCGTGGACAAGGTCGATATAATCGCCCTTTCGCCGCTCGATCTCCTCCTCAAGATCAACCTCATACTCGGAAAGCGACATTTGTTTCTCTTTCAGCTCTTTCTCCAGCGCCGCGGCAGCGCCCTCAAGCCGGGCGAGCTCAGCCCGCTCTGCACGGAGCCGTTCGGCCAGACGGCGCTGTTTCGCCGTTAAAGCGGCGGCAGTCTCCTCAAGCTGCTCTTTCCGCTTTTCTGCATTTTTTTTCCTCTCTTTTAACACTTCCTTCCGGCCTTCGAGTTTTTCAAGCTCCTCGCTTGCCAACAGCAGCACTTGCTGCAGGCCGTCGATCGACTCGTCAATGGCCGCCATTTGGTCGCGCAGCTGTTCGATATGAGCTTCCATTTTGTGCAACGCCGCCGCCAGCGCTCCTTCCTCTTGCTGGTGCCGATCAAGCGCTTCCTTCAGTCCGCTCCATTGCCGGTGCAGCTCCTCGATGTCGTGCACCATAAGCGCCACTTCAAACCGCTCGAGCTCCTCGCGTTTTTCCAAATACTCTTTGGCGATTGACGCCTGCATCCGAAGCGGTTCAAGCTGCTGTTCGAGCTCATGCAAAATGTCGTTGACGCGATGCAAGTTGTCTTGTGTTTCCGCAAGTTTTGTTTCCGCCTTTTTTTTGCGCAGCTTGTATTTCAAGACACCGGCCGCTTCTTCAAAAATCGTACGCCGCTCTTCCGGCTTGCTGCTTAAAATTTCTTCGACCCGGCCTTGGCCGATGATCGAAAACGCCTCCTTGCCAAGCCCGGAGTCCAGAAACAAATCGACAATATCTTTTAAGCGGCACGGCTGGCGGTTGATGAAAAACTCGCTTTCCCCGGAGCGGTAAACGCGCCGGGTGATGCTCACCTCTTGATACTCAAGCGGCAAAAAGCCATCTTCGTTGTCGAGCGTGATCGTCACTTCGGCGACATTCAGCGGCTTGCGCGAGTCGCTGCCGGCGAAAATGACGTCTTCCATTTTTGCCCCGCGCAGCGATTTCGCCGACTGCTCGCCGAGCACCCAGCGGATCGCGTCGGTAATGTTGCTTTTGCCGCTTCCGTTCGGGCCGACAACCGCCGTGACACCGGGGACAAAATCAATCGATACGCGGTCGGCGAATGATTTGAAGCCGATCACATCTAACCGTTTCAGGAACATGATACGATGCTTCACCATCTTTCCGCTTTGATCTCGGCCCGCCGGAGCGGACCGGGACAGGCTGCTGTTTTCAATATACCACCACAGTGCGTCGAGAAAAAATGTTCATACAAAAAGACTGACGTAAAAGCGCCAGCCTTTCTATGGCCGCTCGGCAGCCCGCAGCGTCTCAAGCGCCATTTGTGCCGCATGCTGCTCGGCTTCCTTTTTGGAGCGGCCGACACCGATGCCGAGCTCTTGGCCGTTTAACGCCACGCGGGCGACGAACTCTTTGTTGTGGGCCGGTCCTTTTTCTTCCAAAATGGTGTATTCAAGCGTCCCGCTGCCGTCGCGCTGCACGAGTTCCTGCAGCTGGCTTTTAAAATCCATCACATGAGAAAAAGCACCTTCATCTATTTTTGGAAAGATCGTTTGCCCTAAAAAATGGAGGACCGCCTCCATTCCTTGATCCAAATAAAGGGCGCCGATAAACGCTTCAAACACGTCAGCCAAAAGCGCCGGGCGCGTCCGTCCGCCGGTCAGCTCCTCGCCTTTGCCAAGCAAAACGAGTTCGCCAAACGACAGGGAGTTGGCAAATTTCACAAGCGACGGCTCGCAGACAATGGCCGCCCGCAGCTTTGTCAACTGCCCTTCGCTCATATGTGGGAATTTTTGAAACAAATATTGGGAAACGGTCAGCTCCAGCACGGCGTCGCCCAAAAACTCGAGCCGTTCATTATCCTCGTGAAGCCGCCGCCGATGCTCATTCACATACGATGAATGGGTGAACGCTTGCATCAACAGCTTTTCATTTTGGAAGGTGATCCCGATTTTCCTTTGCAGTTCTTGAAACTTCGCCCGCCTTTTTTCGTGGATGCGTTCTTTGTCTTTTTGTTTTGACATAAAAATGCCCTCCGACTTCGTTCCAGACAAAACTGGCCGTATACTATCCTTTATTATATCCGTTCACCATCCCGCTACGCGAGTGGCAAAGGCGCCTTTTTTCCGCGGCTAGGTCCCGTGTGCCTCTTAAAAAGCAGAGAAAGCCCCGTTCGGAGCAACGGGACTTTGCAAAAAAGCGGGATTACAGATGGCTTTTTATGTAGTTCACAGCATCTCCGACTGTGACAATTTTTTCCGCTTCTTCGTCGGAAATTTCCATGTTGAATTCGTCTTCGAGCTCCATGACCAATTCGACGATGTCGAGCGAGTCAGCACCCAAATCGTCTTTGAACTTCGCCTCGAGCGTCACTTGCGATTCGTCAACCCCGAGCCGGTCGACGATGATTTTCGTGACACGTTCCAATACGTCTGCCATTCTGTTCACCTCCCTTCATGATTATAGTCGATTCTCAGGGAAAATACTAGCCGCCTTTTGTTACGGCATGACCATGCCGCCATCAACGTGAAGCGTCTGGCCGGTCATGTAGCCGGCGGCGTCGGACGCGAGAAACGCCACAACGCGGGCGACGTCATCCGGCTCGCCGAAACGGGCGAGCGGAATTTGTTTTAACATTTCCCCCTTCAATTCCTCGCTGAGTGCTTCGGTCATATCGGTTGTAATGAATCCCGGTGCGACGGCGTTGACGGTGATGTTCCGGCTGGCGAGTTCGCGCGCGGCCGTCTTCGTCAATCCGATGACGCCGGCTTTGGCCGCCACGTAGTTCGCCTGCCCAGGGTTGCCGATGACCCCGACGACGGAGGCGATGTTGATGATCCGGCCGCCGCGCTGCTTCATCATCGGCCGTGTCACAGCCTTCGTACAAAGAAATACCCCTTTTAAGTTCGTATTAATCACCGCATCCCATTCTTCTTCTTTCATCCGCATGAGCAAATTGTCGCGCGTAATGCCGGCGTTGTTCACCAAAATGTCGAGGCGGCCGAACTGGTCGAGCGCTGTTTTCACCAAGCGCTCCACCTCCTCCGCCCGGGCGACGTCCGCCTGGACGGCGATCGCTTCGCGGCCGAGCGAGCGGATCATCTCAACGACTTCATTCGCTTTTGCCTCGCTGCCGGCATAGTTGACAACGACGTTCGCCCCTTGACGGGCGAGCTCCAAGGCAACCGCCCGGCCGATGCCGCGCGACGCCCCGGTAACGAGGGCGATTTTTCCTTCAAGCATTGTTTTGTTATTCTCCTTTCAGCGCCGCAATGGTCGTTTCCAAGGAAGCGAGATCGTTTACCGCATAAACACGGGCGTTGCGGTCGATTTTTTTCACGAGACCGGACAACACTTTCCCCGGTCCGATTTCGACAAACGTGTCGACCCCAAGCGCCAACAGCGTGCGCACCGACTGTTCCCAGCGCACCGGCGAATAGAGCTGTTCAATAAGAAGACGGGCAATGTCCTCTTTCTTCGTCACCGGCTCAGCCGTTACGTTGGCGATGACGGGAACAGCAGCATCTTCAATGGCCAGGCTGTCAAGAACAGCCTGCAGTTTTTCCGCCGCCGGCTTCATGAGCGACGAATGGAACGGTCCGCTCACTTCCAGCGAAATGACGCGTTTCGCGCCGCGCTCTTTCGCCAACTGCCCCGCCTTTTCCACTCCCGCTTTCGAACCGGAGATGACGATTTGCCCCGGGCAGTTGAAATTGGCCGGCTCAACCGGATGGCCTTGGGCGGCAATTTCGTTCGTCACCGCTTCGAGCGCCTCTGCCTCCATCCCTAATACGGCAGCCATCGTCCCTTCGCCGGCCGGCACCGCTTCATCCATCAGCTCGCCGCGGCGGCGCACCGCATAGACAGCGTCGGCAAACGACATGGCGCCGGCGGCCACGAGCGCCGTGTATTCACCCAAACTATGGCCGGCGACGTAATCGGCCTTCAAGCCTTCTCCGTCTACGAGCTGAAGCAAGGCGATGCTAGCGGTCAAAAGCGCCGGCTGGGCGTTGTACGTCAGCGTCAGCTCAGCTTGCGGCCCGTTGAACATGAGCGAAGAAAGCGGAAATCCGAGCCGCTCGTCAGCCGCCTCAATCACCGCACGGGCGCGGGCGTCGCGGTCGGCGGCGTCCTTGGCCATGCCGACCGTTTGCGACCCTTGTCCCGGAAATAAAAAGGCGATTTTACCCATTTTGCTTCCTCCTTTATCCATTATGTCCGCTCGAGCTCCGCTTTGATCGTGCCAATGACATCATGGGCCACTATCTCGCGCGCTTGGCGGACGGCATGGAAAATAGCGTTCGCATCGGATGAGCCGTGCGCTTTAATGACCGGAGCGTTCAAGCCGAACAACGCCGCCCCGCCGTATTCGGAGTAGTCCATCATCTTTTTCAGTCCGGCGAGCTTCGGCTTGAGGACAGCGGCGGCGAGTTTTGCGACCGCGCCGCTTGTCAGCGTCTGCTTGAGCAACGAAAAAAGCGCCATCGCCGTTCCCTCGATCGTTTTTAAGGCGACATTGCCGGCAAACCCATCAGCGACAACGACATCGGCCACGCCATTGAGCAAATCGCGCGCCTCCACATTGCCAATGAAATGAAGGTTCGTTTCTTTCAGCAAGGAGAACGCCCGCTTCACGGTTTCATTCCCTTTTTGATCTTCGGTGCCGACGTTGAGCAGGCCGATGCGCGGCTTGGCGATGCCCCGCACTTGTTGGGCATACACGTGCCCCATAATCGCATA
Source organism: Geobacillus sp. FSL K6-0789 (assembly GCF_038593135.1). Taxonomy (NCBI): domain Bacteria; kingdom Bacillati; phylum Bacillota; class Bacilli; order Caryophanales; family Anoxybacillaceae; genus Geobacillus; species Geobacillus sp. FSL K6-0789. The sequence continues at coordinate 1,084,777 of NZ_CP151966.1, read as the reverse complement.
TTGCTGCAAATGCTCCGGGCGGGCGTCGACATTGGCGCCGACATCCAAAAAGACAAACCCCCGCCCGTCTAGCGTAGGCAATGTCGGCGCGAGCGCTGGCCGGTCGATGCCGGCAATCCGCCCAACGACAAACAGCCCAGCCGCCATCAACGCACCAGTATTGCCGGCCGATATGCACGCGTCAGCGCGTCCTTCTTTCACTTCTTCCGCCATGCGCACCAACGACGAGTTTTTTTTGCGCCGCACAGCCCGCACCGGCTCATCGGTCGCTTCAATCACCTCATCGGCATGGAGGATCGACAGGCGCCCTCCGTCCGGCACATGCGGACGGATTTTCGCTTCGTCGCCGATAAGCGTAATATGAATGTCGGGAAAATGCGCGGCGGCTCGAGCCGCCCCAAGGACGATTTCGCGTGGAGCATGGTCGCCTCCCATGGCATCAATCGCGATGTTCATTGCTGTCGCCATCCTTTTTCTCTATGTTTGAACGATACATCTCGAACGTTCCGGAAAACACGAGCTCTTGGCCGACGTAGCTGTTTACGTCGACAATCGTGCGCCCGTTCGCCGTTTTGCCGGTCACCTTCGCCTTCGCCACCACCCGTTCGCCTTCCTTGACTTGACGAACAAAGCGGATCGTCGCTTTCGCCGTCAGCGCCAATTCGTCATGGATTACGGCAACGGCGAGCGAATTCGCCTGGGCGAACAAATGATGGCCGCGGGCGATGCGGGTGCGCCGGAACACATGATCTTCTTTCACATCGAAAATGGAAATGGCGCTCTCATCCGGCTCAATGTCGATAATATCGCCGATCACTTCCTCAAGCGGCAGCGCCCGCACTTTATCCGCGAACGACTGGCGGGCGACATGTTTAATGCGCTCGCGCAGCTCCGGAATCGACAGTTCAAGCCGGTCGAGGCGGATCGTCTGCACGCTGACTGAGAACTTTTCTGCCAGCTCTTCGTCGGTAATAAACGGATTTTCCCGGATCGTCTCCTGCAGCAGCCGTTGCCGTTCGCGTTTGCTTTTTCTCATCGATTCGTTACACCGTCCGGTTTTATGACTAGGTACTAAAAGTAATATATAATATCAAAAAACGGAATGCAAGCAGAAAAAGTGAAAAGCGGTCACATTTTGCCGCCTGCCTATTAATCTAGCTTTTCTCCATCGAGCACGCCGGACGCCTCAAGTTCGGCGCGCAGCCCCGCGTACGCTTCATCACTCCAAAACGCCGTCGTCGACACGAGTTTGGCGGCATCGCGGCGCGCGACTTCCAAGATGCGGTAATCATGCACCGGATCGCCAAATTGAAACTCCGGAAGCCCGCTTTGTTTCGTGCCGAAAAAATCGCCTGGACCACGCAGCTCCAAATCCTTTTCCGCCAGCACAAACCCGTCCGTCGTCTCCGTCATGATGCGCATCCGTTCTTTGCCGACTTCCGATTTCGGGTCGGCAATTAAAATGCAGTATGACTGGGCGTCCCCCCGCCCGACCCGGCCGCGCAGCTGATGAAGCTGGGCAAGTCCAAACCGTTCGGCGTCATAGATGACCATCACGGTGGCGTTCGGCACATTCACCCCGACTTCCACGACCGTTGTCGAAACGAGCACATGAATGCGGTTTTCACTGAACGCTCGCATCACCGCTTCTTTTTCATCGGCCGACAGCCGGCCGTGCATGAGGCCGATCTCATATTTCCCGCGGTAGTAGTGGACGAGCTGACTATGAACATCAATGGCATTTTGCACATCCAATTTTTCCGACTCTTCAATAAGCGGACAAATGACGTACGCCTGATGCCCCCGACGAAGCTCTTTTTCGATAAAATCGAGCACACGCGCGAATTGATGATGCTTGACCCAATACGTTTCCACTTTCTTCCGCCCGGCCGGCATTTCGTCGAGCACTGATACGTCCATATCGCCGAACGCCGTGATCGCCAGCGTGCGCGGAATCGGCGTCGCCGTCATCATCAGCACGTCCGGGGCATGCCCCTTTTCGCGCAAAATGCGACGCTGCTCGACGCCAAACCGGTGCTGCTCATCAGTAATGGCGAGGCCGAGCCGGCGAAACTGTACACCTTCTTGAATCAACGCATGCGTCCCAATGACGATGTCGATCGCCCCTTCCTCCAATTCCGCAAGCAGCTCTTTGCGCCTCTTCCCTTTCACGGAGCTTGTCAACAGCGCCAGCGTGACATCTGTGCCGGCAAACAGGTCGGCGAGCGAGCGGGCATGCTGCTCAGCCAAAATTTCCGTCGGCACCATCAGCGCTCCTTGAAAGCCGGACAATACCGCCGCATACAGCGCCACGGCGGCCACGACCGTCTTGCCGGAGCCGACATCGCCTTGCAAAAGACGGTTCATTTGCCTTGGCGCCCGCATATCGGCCAAAATCTCCTTGATGACGCGCCGCTGGGCGTTCGTTAATGAAAACGGCAAAGCGGAAAGAAACGCCGCCAGCCGCTCTTCGGAAAACGAATGGGCGACGCCGTGCTGCCCGTCGCGCACAATTCGCCGAAACGCCTGCATTTTCAGCTGGTACAGCAAAAACTCTTCATAGACGAGCCGGCGTCGCGCCTGGTGCAACTCTTCACGCGAGCGCGGAAAATGAAGGGCGCGAACCGCCTCCTGCTTGTCGACAAGACGGTAGGCGCGGCGCAAAGCGGGCGGCAGCGGATCGGGAATGTGCGCGCCAAACTGGGCGAACGCCGCCTTCATGAGCCGGCGCATCGTTTTGACCGTCAGCGGGCTGCGCACCGAATAGACCGGTTCAATGCCGGCCGTCTCCGGGGCGGCCCCGAAACGAAGCTCATAGGCGTTGATCGCCTGCCGGTGCCGGTCCCATTTGCCGATTACGGTCACCGTTTCATTGAAGGCGAGTTTTTCTTTCAAATACGGGCGGTTGAAGCAGACAACCGTGATTAAATAGCGGCCGGAAAGCAGGCGAAAGGAAAGGCGCGACTTTTTTTTTCCGTAATACGTTACAAGCGGGGCGCTGTGCACCTTCCCTTCCACTGTCACTTTTTCTTCATGGCGGGCGGCGGCTAGATCTTTTTGTTCGTAATCGTCATACCGGTACGGCGCATACATGAGCAGGTCGCCGACGGTTGTGATGCCGATGTCGGCGAGCGCCGCCGCCGTTTCTTCACCGATGCCTTTGACCGCCGTCACCGGCTGTTGCATCGTTTCGTTCACTTCGATGCCGCAGAAGCGCCGAAAATGCGGGCCGCGATGGCGCGGCCGGTCGGCGTCGCGGCCAACCCCCCTTGCGCAGTTTCTTTCAGCGCCACCGGCATGGCCGCGCCGATGCGGTACATCGCCTCGATCACTTCATCACACGGAATGCGGCTTTTTACACCGGCCAGCGCCATATCAGCAGCGATCATGGCGTTGGCCGCCCCCATCGCATTCCGTTTGACGCACGGCACTTCGACCAAGCCAGCGACAGGATCACATACTAATCCTAGCATATTTTTTAAGGCGATCGCCATCGCTTCGGCTGCTTGAGCAGGCGTTCCGCCGGCCAGCTCAACGAGCGCCGCAGCCGCCATGCCGGCTGCCGAACCGACTTCGGCTTGACAGCCGCCGGCCGCCCCTGAGATGGAAGCATTGTTGGCAACGACATAGCCGAACGCCCCAGCGGTGAACAAAAATTCGACCATTTCTTTTCTCGTCGGATTCAACCGCTCTTTCACGGCAAACAGCGTCCCGGGGACAACGCCGGCTGAGCCCGCTGTCGGCGTCGCACAAATGACGCCCATGGCCGCGTTCACTTCATTTGTCGCCATGGCTTTGCTGACGGCATCCAAAATCGTTTCCCCGGACAAAAAGCGGCCCTGCTCGATATAGCGCTGCACCCGCACCGCATCGCCGCCTGTCAGCCCCGAGCGGGAAACGACTCCTTGCAGCCCTCTTTCAACAGCCCGCTCCATCACTTCGAGGTGGCGCTCCATTTGCGCCATAATCTCCTCCCGGCTGCGCCCGCTCACTCCGACTTCTTGGCGGATCATCACCTCAGCGATTTTGATTTGCTCTTTTTCCGCCAATGCAACAAGCTCGGCAACATTGCGAAACATTCTCTTTTCCCCATCCTTCCTGTCCGTCATCATGGCTGTCTTCGCAAAACATGGAACCGTTTTCGATTTAATCAACGAGTTTGGTTACTTGAATAATGTTAGGCAGCTGCTCCAACTCTTGCAAAAGCTCGTCGGTCAACGGTTGATCGACTTCGATCGTCATCAGCGCTTCCTTCCCTTTTTCCTTGCGCGATACTTCCATATGGCCGATATTAATGGCATGCTTCGCCAGCGCGCTGGCCACCGCCCCGATCGTCCCGTAACGGTCGTTATGCATGATTAATAGCGCTGGGTGATGGCCCGACAACTTTAACTCGAACCCGTTTAACTCGATGATTTCAATTTTCCCTCCGCCAATGGACACGCCGACAAGCTCAAGCTCCCCTTTTCCGTCGCCAATGCGCACACGCGCCGTGTTCGGGTGATGCGGAATCGCCTCTTCGGCGGAAAACGAGACGTCCATTCCCGCAGCCTGAGCGATCGCCAGAGCGTCCGGGATGCGCTCATCAAACGTATCAAATCCAAGCAGCCCGGCGACGATGGCCACATCGGTCCCATGCCCCCGGTACGTTTCGGCAAACGAGCCGTAAAACGAGATGTGCGCCCATTCAGGCTGTCTTCCAAACAGCTTGCGCGCGACGAGGCCGATGCGCGCCGCCCCGGCGGTATGCGAGCTTGACGGTCCGACCATCACCGGGCCGATGATGTCAAAGACGCTTTTATATTTCATCGGTGCCTTTCCTCCGTTCGTATAAAAAATAGAAGGGAATGCTCCCTTCTATTATTTTAACATAATATTATTCGACGGAAATGATAAACGGATAGAGCGGTTGCCGGCCGTTGTGCACTTCGACTTCCACTCCATCATATTCCGTTTCCAGATAGGCGACAACAGTTTCCACTTCCACTTCGGTCGCATCCTCGCCGTACAAAATGGTGACAATTTCACTTTCCTCGTCAATGAGCGCATCAAGCAGCCGCTTCGTCACGGCCAACTTGTCCTTATCGGCGACGACGATGCGGTCATCGAACAGCCCCATGTAGTCGCCTTTTTCGATTTCGACGCCATCGATTGTTGTATCGCGCACGGAAAACGTCACTTGCCCCGTTTTCACCCGCGAAAGCGCCGCCGTCATCGCCCGCTCGTTTTGCTCGGCTGACTGCGCTGGATTGAACGCCAAGAGCGCCGCCATGCCTTGCGGAACGGTTTTCGATGGGATGACGATCACCTGCCGCTCGGAAAGCTCGGCCGCTTGTTTGGCCGCCATCACGACATTTTTGTTGTTCGGCAGCACGAACACCGTCTCCGCGTTGACGCGGCGAATGGCCTCCGCGATTTCTTCGGTGCTTGGGTTCATCGTCTGTCCGCCTTCAATGACCGCGTGCGCGCCGATGCTTTGAAACAATTCGGCCACGCCGGCGCCCATCGCGACGGCAACGATGCCGTACGGCTTCGCTTCTTCCGCGCCGGCTTGCAGCGGCCGTTCCGCCTCTTTGCCGACGATGTTGGCATGCTGTTCGCGCATGTTTTCAATTTTAATGTTGATGAGACTTCCGTAGCGCTGGCCGTAGGTCAACACCTCGCCCGGCGTTTCCGAATGGATGTGCACTTTGACAAGCTCGTCGTCGGCGACGACAAGCAAAGAATCGCCAAATCGGCTCAAGTCGCGGCGAAACACTTCTTCGGAAAACGGATGCTGGGCCAGTTTGTCCTTCTCAAACCGAACCATGAATTCCGTACAGTAGCCAAACTCAATTTCGTCGGTATGAATATGGCTTTGCGCGCTTTGATGATGAGCCATCTTTACAAGCTCTTCCATCGGCACTTCGGCGGGAGCGGTGCTGACAGCTTCTCCTTTCAAAGCGGCAAGGAATCCTTCGTACACGTACACAAGCCCTTGGCCGCCGCTGTCGACAACCCCGACTTCCTTTAAGACCGGCAGCAGCTCCGGCGTGCGCTTGAGCGCGGCTTTCGCCTCCGCAAGCGCCGCTTCCATCACCGATACGACATCGCGATCTTTTTTCGCTGTTTCAATTGCCTTTCGCGCCGCCTCTCTCGCTACGGTGAGGATCGTTCCTTCGACCGGCTTCATCACCGCCTTATAGGCCGTATCAACCCCCGCTTGCAGGGCGGCGGCAAATTCGAAGCCGTCCACTTGCGGTTTGCCTTCCACCGCTTTGGCAAACCCGCGGAACAACTGCGACAAAATAACGCCGGAATTGCCGCGCGCCCCCATCAACAATCCTTTCGCCAGCGCCGCGGCGACGTTGCCGATATGGTCGGAGACATGCGCCTTCACCTCTTTCGCTCCGGACGTCATCGACAAGTTCATGTTTGTTCCTGTATCGCCATCTGGAACCGGAAAGACGTTCAGCGCATCGACCGCCTTGGCGTTGTTCGCCAAATGCGCGGCTCCTTGCTGCACCATATCGGCAAACCGTCTTCCGTCAAGCGTCCTCATTGCCACCGGCTGATTCCCCCTTACTACGGATTCACCACCCGAACCCCTTGGACGTAAATGTTGATGGACTGAACCGCCAATCCAAGCGTCTGATCGAGTGTATATTTCACTTTCGACTGCACATTGTGGGCGACTTCGGAAATTTTCGTCCCGTAACTGACGATGATGTACATGTCGATATGTACTTCGCCGTTTTCCTCGCGGACGATAACTCCTTTGGAAAAGTTCTCACGGCGCAAAATTTCCGACAGCCCGTCGCGAATTTGATTTTTCGACGCCATTCCGACAATGCCGTAGCAATCGACGGCCGCTCCCCCGGCAATCATGGCAATGACCTCATTGGCAATTTCAATGCGCCCATATTTTGTTTGCCATTCAATTGACATGTTCGTTCCCCCTTTGCGTATCTCGCACAGCTACCCCCATTGTACTATAACGTTTTCTGTTTTCAAAGCGCTCGGCCGCCCACTAGTATTATTTAGCCGAAAACTGAAATATATGTCAAGGACATTTTCTTGAAAGAGAAAGAGCGCGTCTATTGCAATCCCTTCCGTTGTATGATAAATTATAATAGTGTTTTTAGAGGGATGTAAAAGCAAGGAGGGAAAAACGATGGCGAAATGCTTCATTACCGGCAAGAAAAAATCGTTCGGCAACACACGTTCGCACGCCATGAACGCCAGCCGCCGCACGTGGAAAGCCAACTTGCAAAAAGTGCGCATTTTAGTCGACGGCAAACCGAAACGCGTTTGGGTTTCGGCGCGCGCCCTGAAATCCGGAAAAGTAAAACGCGTCTAACCGTTCAACAAAAAAAGCACCAAAAATGGTGCTTTTTTCTTACCCTTTTTTAAACGCGTTCAACACCGCCCGCACAATTCCGCCTAAAAATTTCGGCAGCTTGATCGTATAAAACTTCATCCCGATTCCCTCCTCACACCCGTCATATCACGCACTTCCCGCCATTTCCTTATCCAGTATATTCCGTTGCTGACCAATCGCAACTACGGGCAGCCGGCAAAATCGCTGCTCCTTATCATCATTAATATGCCTTCCGAAAACGAAAAAGTACCGGAAGATTGGATAAGTTCGTTACTAATACATAGTGTGGAGCCGCGGGAAATATGACAGTCGGCCAATGGATATTTAAATCCAATAAGCGTGAGCCCCGCCACCGTTTCAGAAATCGGGATGTAAGACACATAGCGGTATCGATCGTCGCGTGTGATCGTATGCACGCCGGGCAGATGGACGGTCAACACATTTTGCCGGTCGACGATTTCAATCGGCCGGCCGGCGTATTTCAGCAACAGCTCGACATTGCCAAACAGATGGTCAAGCCGTCCGCCGGTGGCGCCAAACAGACGGATGTGGCAGGCGTCCTGTTCCACCGCCCAATCAAGGGCGATCTCCATATCTGTTTTGTCTTTTTCTGCCGGCCATATTTCCAAATCCGGAAGCATTTGCTGAAGCTTGGCCACTTCTTCAGCCGGCACGGAATCGAAATCGCCAAACGCCCGCACCGGCTGGAGGCCGGCTTCAAGCAGCGCCGTTGTGCCGCGGTCGACGCCGACCCAATGCACATCCGCGCCGTCATAGCGGCGCAAGCTAGGGAGAAGCTCACGCGGGCCGCCGCCGACAATATGGATCACCATTCCCCTTCCCCCCTTCGCCTTTTTCAATAAGAAAAAGCCTTGTTTCGCCTTGCCTGGCTTTTCCGGCGCTCACCGCCTACCGTTGCAGCGGCTGCCGGATGCAGGAGCCCGTTCTCTACTTGGCGCACGCTTCTCGCAAAGCGCGAATGGCCGCCGCCCGGTCCGCCTCATTGTAAATGGCCGACCCGGCGACGAGCACATTCGCCCCGGCTTCGGCGCAAAGCGGCGCTGTTTTCGCGTTGACGCCGCCGTCCACTTCGATGTCCAGCGTCTTGTTTTGTTCGCCGGCCAAACGGGCGACTTCGCGAATTTTCGGCACGACGGACGGAATGAACGCCTGCCCGCCAAACCCCGGGTTGACTGTCATCAATAGAACAAGATCGACGTCGGCGATGACATGGCGGATTGTCTCAACCGGCGTATGCGGATTCAACACGACCCCGGCCTTGACACCTTGCTCTTTAATAAAGTGAATCGTCCGGTGCAAATGCACGCACGCCTCGGCGTGGACGGAGATGATGTCCGCCCCGGCTTTGGCGAACGCCGGAATGTATCGGTCAGGGTCGGCGATCATTAAATGAACGTCAAGCGGCAGCTTCGTCACCGGGCGAATGGCGGCAACGACCGGCGGCCCGATCGTGATATTCGGCACGAACCGTCCGTCCATGACATCGACATGAAGCCAATCGGCTCCGCCTTCTTCCACCGAACGGATTTCCTCGGCCAAACGGGAAAAATCAGCTGACAAAATCGATGGCGCAATTCGAATCATCGTTCAATACCTCGGCTTTCGTTCTTTCATTTCCGCAACAAAACTTAAATAATGGTCGTAGCGGTACGGCGGAATGTCCCCAGCCTCAGCCGCCTCGCGGACCGCACATTTCGGTTCGGCCACATGAAGGCAGCCGCGGAACTTGCACCCTTCTCCGTATTCCCGGAATTCCGGAAAATAGCGCGGCAGCTCGTCAAGTTCAATATCGTCGAACTCGAGGGCGCTAAACCCCGGTGTGTCGGCGACGAGCCCGCCGGCCACCTCCAGCAGCTCGACGTGGCGGGTCGTATGTTTGCCGCGCCCTAAATGGGTGGAAATATCGCCGGTTTTCAGCCGCAAATCCGGGCGAAGCGCATTTAACAGCGATGACTTGCCGACGCCGGACTGTCCGGCAACGACCGAGACGCGGCCGCGCAGGTGCGCCGCCAGCTTATCGAGGCCGTCTTTTGTCACGGTCGACGTCTCAATCACCTCATAGCCAATGCGCCGGTAATCACCTGCATAACGGGCGATCGCGTCTTTCGCCTCGCCATCGAGCAAATCCATTTTGCTAATGACGATAATCGGCGCAATTTCCTTCGATTCGATTAAGACGAGAAAGCGGTCCAACAGCTTGGCGCTAAAGTCCGGGCTTACGGCAGAAAAAACTAAAATCGCCTGCTCGACGTTGGCGATCGGCGGCCGCACCAGTTCATTTTGCCGCTCGCGAATGTCCAAAATGTAGCCTTCCGTCTCACTTGTCGCCGTAAAGACGACGCGGTCGCCGACAAGCGGCGTCACTTTTTGCTTGCGAAACACACCGCGCCCGCGGCACTGAAACACATTCCCTTCCGAGAGCACGTAATAAAATCCGCTCAACGCTTTGATGATTTGCCCTTCTGCCATAGCCTCACTCCTTTTTTCCGCCGTGTTCTGGATATGGAATCGATCCTTCGTCTTTGACAACATTGTTGACAATAACGCGATAATACGCCGTCTCCCCGTATGGAATTTCAAACTCTACGATCTCCGTGGCCGGCCCTGTCAGCCGGTACGTTTTATATGGCGTTGTCATGTTATGGTTCGCATCTTGAATGTAAAGCTGGGCTTCCACCACCTGTCCGTTTTCCGCCGGCTCGTATGGGATGACGATTTCTTTGATGACCGTTTTGGATGGCTTCGGCTCCGGGCCGCGGGAAATGACGACCGTAACAGTCTCGCCTTTTTCCACCTGCTCATTGGCTGCCGGAGTTTGCGAGATGACAAGCCCTTTCGGCACTTCATCGGAATACTCGTACTTCACTTCAATGCGCAGCCCTTGGTCTTCGCCGTAGTCGCGCACACTTTTTTCCGTATAGCCGCTCAAGTCTTTGAGCGTTACGGTTTCCGGACCGAGGCTGACCGTGAACATCACTTCCGTTTCGCTCGGCACGACTTCATCGCCGGCGTACGGATATTGATCCAAAATCGTCCCTTCCGGCTTATCGCTATGGCGGCCGTTGCGCGTAATGCGAGTGAACCCTTCCGCGCGCAGCTCCTCCTCGGCGGCCGAAATATCGTCGCCGATAAAGCTTGGAAACTCGATTTTCTTTTTGCCGGCGCTCTTATAGATGACAATGCCGGCCCCTTGCTTCACCGTCATTCCGGCTTCCGGGTCGGTGCGCACGACTTTTCCTTCTTCTATTGCATCATCTTCGACATCGATCGTGTCTTTGATTTCCAAGCCGAGCGCCGACAACTGTTCAACAGCTTCGTCATAGTCTTTATTGACGACATCCGGCACCGTCACTTCCTTTGGAAAGAACACGTCCGGAATCCATGTGAGCGCGCTCACGCCGGCCGCTCCAAGCAATAGGATGACGGCGGCAAGCCAGGCGATCCAGACCCGCTTCCGTTTCGGCTTCGCCTTTGGCTCGTCATCCGCTTTGGCCGGCTCGTTCGCCTTTTCCTCATAGACAAGCGTCTCCGGCTCAAGCGCGGCGCTTTCCGGATGTTTTATGATCGGGATGGCCTTCGTCGCTTCATCGCCGTCATCCGGGATCGTGAATTTGGCCTCGTTGCGCCGCCTCGGGTCCAGCGCCGTCCGGATGTCCTCGTTCATGGCGCGCGCCGATTCATAGCGGTAAAACGGGTCTTTCGCCGTCGCTTTTAAAATAATATTTTCGACGCTTTGCGGAATGTCGGGATTCCACGCCTTGGGCGACGGCGTTTCCGCCTGCAAATGCTTCAGCACGATCGAAACGGCCGATTCGCCGGAAAACGGCAGCCGGCCGGTGACAAGCTCAAACATGACGATGCCAAGCGAATAAATGTCCGACTTTTCAGTGGCAATGCCGCCGCGCGCCTGCTCCGGCGACAAATAATGAACCGAACCGAGCACCGATTTCGTCTGTGTAATCGTCGTTCCACTCATCGCCACCGCGATGCCGAAGTCGGTCACTTTCACGTTGCCGTGCTCATCAAGCAAAATGTTTTGCGGTTTAATGTCGCGGTGGATAATACCGTTCTCATGGGCATGGGCGATGGCCGACGTCAGTTGGTCCATGATGCAAAGCGCCCGCTCGACCGGAAGCGGGGCATGCTGCTGAATGTACTGTTTCAGCGTCGAACCGCGCACATACTCCATCACGATATAATAAAGGCCTTCTTCCTCGCCGACGTCGTAAATCGGCACAATATGCTCATGATTTAAGCTCGTCGCCGCCTGCGCTTCGCGGCGGAACCGTTTAATAAACCGGTCGTCGTTGGCAAAATCAAGGCGGAGCACTTTCACGGCGACATCGCGCTCCAAAATGATGTCGCGGGCCAAATAGACATTCGCCATGCCGCCGCCGCCGATCAGGCTGATGATTTTGTAGCGGTCGTTCAATCGCTTTCCGATAAGCACGCCGATCACCCACCTTCACGTTCCACTGAAAAATCAACGACTGCAAGCGAAATGTTGTCTTCTCCGCCCCGCCCGTTCGCCAATTCGATGAGCGCCTGCGCTTTTTCTTCAAGCGCGCCGGCACCGGTCAAAATTTGCACGATGTCTGCCTCGGGCACTTTATTTGACAATCCGTCCGAGCATAGCAGGAGCATATCGCCGTCATCGATGGAAACGGTTTTGATATCGACCTTCACGGCCGGTTCGGTGCCAAGCGCCCGCAAAAGCACGTTTTTGCGTGGATGGTGTTCGGCGTCCTCTTTGGAAATTTGCCCGCTTTTGACCAGCTCATTGACAAGAGAATGGTCATCGGTCAACTGTTGAATTCCGTTTTGGTTCAATAAGTAGCAGCGGCTGTCGCCGATATGCGCGATGGTGGCAAACGGCCCAGCGCAAATGGCGCCGACGACCGTCGTTCCCATCCCTTGGCATTCCGGATGGGAGAGGGCGTAGCGAAACAGCCGCTCATTGGCGGCTGCGATCTGCACTTTCAGCCACTGCTCCGCCTCAGCCGGCGAGGAAACGCACGGCGCTTGCTCCCATTGCTCTTGCAAGTGCGCCACCGCCATCGCGCTCGCCACATCGCCGGCGCGGTGACCGCCCATTCCATCGGCGACAACCGCGAAATATTGGCCGCTTTCGTTGACAAATACACCGCCGTTGTCTTCGTTATGCTCGCGAATTTGGCCGATATCAGTTCGGAAAACGGCTCGCATCCGATTCACCTCGTCTCTTCTTTCCGCTCCTTCGCGCGAAGCTGTCCGCAGGCGGCATCGATGTCGTGTCCGTGTTCGCGGCGAATGGTGACGTTGATTCCATGTTTTTTCAGCGCCCGTTCAAAGGCAAAAATTTGGTTGCGCGGCGTGCGCACATAATTTCGCTCCGGCACATAGTTGACCGGAATCAAATTTACATGGCATTTCAGCCCTTTAAGCAGCTCGGCCAGCTGCTCGGCATGCTCAAGTTGGTCATTCACTCCGCCGAACAATCCGTACTCGAACGTCACGCGCCGTCCAGTTTTTTCAATGTAGTATCGGACCGCCTCCATGAGCTTCGGCAGCGGATACGCCTTATTAATCGGCATCAGCTTCGTCCGCAGCTCGTTCGTCGGTGCATGCAGCGAAATGGCGAAATTGATTTGCATGCCTTCGTCAGCAAATTGATAGATTTTCGGAATAATCCCGCTCGTTGACACGGTGATATGGCGGGCGCCGATGTTCAACCCTTTCGGATGGTTGACGATGCGCAAAAATTTGATGAGCGCATCGTAATTGTCAAACGGCTCGCCAATGCCCATCACGACGATGCTGCTGACGCGCTCATTGGTCTCATCGAGCGCCTTTTGCACGTGTACAACTTGAGCGACGATTTCGCCCGCTTCCAAATGACGCTTCAGCCCACCGAGCGTCGAGGCGCAAAACGTGCAACCGATGCGGCAGCCGACTTGGGTCGTCACGCACACCGAATTGCCGTAGTTATGGCGCATGAGCACGGTCTCGATCGAATAGCCGTCATGGAGCTCAAACAAAAACTTGATCGTCCCATCTTTGGACGTTTGCTTGACAATCGTTTTGAGCGTCGTGATCGAAAACGACGCCGCGAGCTGTTCGCGCAGCCGTTTCGGCAAGTTCGTCATCTCGGCAAAATCGGTGACGCGCTTTTCATACAGCCATTCGTAAATTTGTGTGGCGCGAAACGGCTTTTCGCCTTGAGCAGCAAGCCATTCTTTCCACTCGTCAAGCGTGAGCGAATAAACAGACGGCAACGATGGCGGCTGCCCGCCGCTGGAGGCCCGGCGGACAGCGGTCTGGACGATTTCCACTCCATTTACACCTTCTTTCGTAGTAATGCGATAAAAAACCCGTCGGAATCAAAATAATGCGGCAACAGCTGCAGCATTCCGCTTCGCACGCGCGGCCGCACCGGCTCTGGCATCCGCTCGGCGAGACGGTCGTCAAGGGCAAAATCCGGATGGTCGGCCAAAAAACGGGCGATCGCGTCTTCATTCTCTTCGCGCTCGATGGTGCACGTGCTGTAAACAAGCACGCCCCCTTTTTTCAACAGCGGCGCGGCCGCCCGCAAAATGGCTTGCTGCACCGCAACGAGCGAGGCGACGTCGTCTTTCCCTTTCGTGTATTTGATCTCCGGCTTGCGGCGAATGACGCCGAATCCGGTGCACGGCGCATCGACCAAAATGCGGTCAAACGACTCAGGGGCAAACCGCTCGCCGAGCCGGCGGCTGTCAAGGGCGAGGGGGGTGATGCAGCGAAACCCAAGCCTTTGCGCCTGCTGCTCAATGAGCTTCACTTTATGCTCATGAACATCGACGGCGACCACTTCACCGCGGCCGCCCATCCGCTCGGCGATATGGGTCGTCTTCCCCCCGGGCGCCGCGCAGCAGTCAAGCACCCGCTCGCCGGGAGCCGGATCAAGCGCCCGGGCGACAAGCATCGAGCTTTCATCTTGGATCGTCAGCAAACCGGCGCGAAACGCTTGCGTATGCGCCAAATTTCCTTTTTCCGCGCGGACAGCCTCCGGCGCGAGATGGCCGGGAGCAGCTGCCATGCCTTCAGCACGCAGCCGGTCAAGCGCTTCCTCCACCGTCGCCCGCAGCCGGTTGACGCGGGCTGTTGACTGCGGCGGGCGCAAATTCGTCTCGCACATGCGCGCCGTTTCCTCAAAACCGTATTGGCCGATCCAGCGCCGGACAAGCCATTCCGGATGGCTGGTGGCGACGGCGAGCCGTTTTCCGGAGTCGTGAATCGCCTCAAGCGAAGGCAGACCCTCACGGCCGATCGTGCGCAAAACGCCGTTGACAAGCGAGGCGATGCCGCGATGGCCGCGCCGCTTGGCGATCTCGACCGCTTCAAAAATGGCGGCGTGATCCGGGACGCGGTCCAAATACACCATTTGGTACAGCGTCAACCGGAGCAGCATGCGCACCCACGGCTCCAGCCGGCGCGCCTTTCGCAAAAACGGAGCTAAATAGTAGTCAAGCGTATCACGCCGCTGCACCGTGCCGTAGACGATCTCCGTCAGCAACGCCGCATCGCGCCCGTCAAGCCGGCCTTTGCGAATCGCTTCATTGAGCTCCAGATGGCTGTAGGCTCCTTGTTGTTCAATTGCCAACAATGTCTCCAACGCAAGTTCACGTACGTTCATGATCCTCTCCTAGCTTCATGCCGACCGAAAGACGGCTGCCGGCGCCGCGCAAAAACTCGCCGGCGGCCATCCGCTTTTTGCCGGCCGGCTGCAATTCGGTGATGCGAATGGCTGTCTCATTGCCGGTGGCCACTACAATGCCGTTTTCCTCGAGCGCCACAATCGTGCCCGGCGGCGCCGCTTCTGGTGTCGGCACTTTTTCTCCCCACCAAACTTTCCAAACGTTCCCGCTGTGTGTCGTATACGCAACCGGCCACGGATGGAAGGCGCGAATATGGTTGTAAATGGCTTCACCAGGCTGCGTCCAGTCGATCCGCTCCTGCTCGCGGCGAATGTTCGGCGCATACGTCGCTTTCTCCTCATCTTGCGGAACGGGCGCAATGTTTCCTTCCAATAAAAGTGGAAGCGTTTCTGATAATAGTTTAGCCCCGGCGGCGCTCAATTTATCATGGAGCGTGCCGACCGTGTCCGTTTCAGCAATCGGCACCTCGACTTGCGCCAACATATCGCCGGCATCCAGCTTCTCGACCATATACATGATCGTGACGCCCGTTTTCGTTTTTCCTTGCCAGATGGCATAATGGATCGGCGCCCCGCCGCGCAGCTCGGGCAGAAGCGAGGCATGGACATTGATGCAGCCGTATTTCGGCGCTTCCAGCAGCGCTTTCGGCAAAATTTGCCCGAACGCCGCCGTCACAATCAAATCAGGCGCAAACGCCAACACTTGTTCGTATTGCTCCGGCTCACGAATTTTTGTCGGCTGCAGCACCGGGATGCCGTGGCGCTCCGCTTCCACTTTCACCGGGGGTGGCACGAGCTGGCGCTTCCGCCCTTTTGGCTTATCCGGCTGGGTGACAACCGCCGAAACATGATAGCCGTCGTCAAGAAGCTGCCGCAAAATCGGCACGGCAAAATCAGGAGTCCCCATAAACACAATGTTCGTCATCGGCATCTATCCTTCCAATTCCTCAAGATCACAGTAACGGATCACTTTTGATGTAAACAGCACACCGTGCAAATGGTCGATTTCATGCTGCAACGCGCGCGCCAAAAAACCGGCGGCCGAAAGCGTAAACGAACGGCCGCGCCGGTTTTGCGCCCGCACGTTCACAAATTTCGCGCGCGGCACTTCGCCAAACAGGCCGGGAAAGCTCAAACAGCCTTCCACATCGACCTCTTCGCCGCGCGCCTCGAGGATAACTGGGTTGATGAGCTCAATCCGGCCGTGTTCATCGCCGACGTCAATGACGGCGATCTGCTTGGCGATGCCGACTTGCGGGGCGGCCAAGCCGACCCCGTCAGCGGCAAGCATCGTATCGTACATGTCGTCAAGCAGCCGGGCAAGCTCGCGGTCAAACGTTGTCACCGGGGCGCACGGCTGCTCCAAAATCGGGGCGGGATATGTGACAATCGGCAATATTGGCAACGTCATTTCCTCCATTTTCACATCATCATATACGGGTTCGTATCGACGGTGATGGCCGCTCCGCCATGGGCGGCATCGGCTTGGTAGCGGTCGATGACCGCTTTGAGCGCCGCCGTTACATTCGGTTCCCGTTTGTATTTTATCATGCACTGGTAACGATATCTATCGTGAAGGCGGGCGATCGGCGAGGCGACCGGACCGAGAACGACCGCCTCGTTTGACAGCTGTTTGCGCATGTAGGCGGCGATTTTTTCCGCCGTCTTGGCGGCAACCGGCGCTTCCTGGTGGGCGACCGTGATGAGCGTCAAGTAGTAGTACGGCGGATAACCGTGCGCTTTGCGCAGCATCATCTCCTGCCGATAAAAGGCGCGATAGTCATGGCGGGCGGCAAGCTCGATGCTGTAATGGTCGGGCGTGTACGTCTGAATGACGACTTCACCCGGCAGCTCATGCCGTCCGGCGCGCCCGCTCACTTGTGTCAGCAGCTGAAACGTTTTTTCCGCGGCGCGGAAATCGGGCAAATGCAGCATCGTGTCAGCCGCCAGCACGCCGACGAGCGTGACGTTTGGAAAATCGAGCCCTTTGGCAATCATTTGCGTGCCGAGCAAAATATCGGCTTCCTTGGCGGCAAAACGGGAAAGCAGCTCTTCATGCGCCCCTTTGCGTCCGGTCGTGTCGACATCCATGCGGATGACGCGCGCTTTCGGCAGCAACCTCGTCAGTTCTTCTTCCACTTTTTGCGTGCCAGTGCCAAAAAAGCGGATGTGTTCGCTTCCGCACGACGGACAGCGGGGGGCAAGCGGCTCTTCATGCCCGCAATAATGGCATTTCATCCGCTCGCCGGCGCGATGGTACGTAAGCGAGATGTCGCAATGCGGACAACGGATGACGTAGCCGCAGCCGCGGCACATGACAAACGTTGAATAGCCGCGCCGGTTTAAAAACAGCACCGCCTGCTCGCCGCGTTCGAGCCGCTGTCGCAACCCGTCAATCAGCCGGCGTGAAAACATGGAGCGGTTGCCGCTGCGCAGTTCCTCGCGCATATCGACGACATGGACCGACGGCAAACCTTGGCGGCTGACGCGCTCCGGCAGCTCAAGCAGCTCGTACACCCCTTTGGCGGCGCGGGCGAACGTCTCAAGCGAGGGGGTGGCGCTGCCAAGCACGACCGGGCAGCTGTGGCGGCGGGCGCGGTAAATGGCGACATCGCGCGCGTGGTAGCGCGGCATTTCTTCTTGCTTATAGCTCGTCTCATGTTCTTCGTCGATGATGATCATCCCTAAGTTTTCAAACGGGGCAAACACGGCTGAGCGCGCACCGACGACAAGCTGCACTTCTTTCCGGTGAATTTTCCGCCATTCGTCGTATTTTTCCCCGATGGACAGCCCGCTGTGGAGCACTGCCACCTTCGGACCGAACCGCCCCTTAAACCGCTCGACCATTTGCGGCGTCAGTGAAATTTCCGGGACAAGGACAATCGCCTCTTTCCCTTGGCGCAGCACTTCGTCGATCGCCTGCATGTACACTTCCGTCTTCCCGCTCCCGGTGACGCCGTAAAGCAAAAACGTGCGGTGCTCTCCGGCGCGCACCGAAGCGGCGATTTTCGCCAACGCCGCTTCTTGTGCCGGAGTGAGCGCCGGCGGCTCACTCGGCTGAAACGTGCGATGTTCGTACGGGTCGCGGTACACCTCGACATCGTTCAGCACCACCAATCCTTTGTCGACGAGCGCTTTCAGCGGCGCTGAGGAAACGCCAAGCGCCGCTTGCAGCTCGGCAACCGGCACCGCTTCCCCTTTTTCAAGCAAAAACGAAAGCACGTCCTTTTGCCTTGAAGGCAGCGCCGCCAGCGCGTCGTTTGCCTGTTTGTCCGGAACGGCCAAACGCGCATGCTTCACCGTTTTCTTGCCTGCTTTTTCTTTCACTTCGTAAACGGCTTCAAGCACACCTTGCTGTACCGCTTTTTGCGCCGCCCGCCATAAGCTGGCGGCTTCAATGTCTTTCCAAGCCACTTCCATTTGATGGACAAACAGCGGCTTTAGGTCGTCCGGCAATGCTTCCCGATTTCGTTCATCCGTCAAGCGGAGCGTTTTTTCATATTTCGCCCGCATCGCCGCCGGCAGCATCGCCTGGTACGCCGAGATGGCGAAACAGAGCGTCGTTTCCGTTAAATAGCGGCCAAGATCCAGCAGCTCTTCGTTTAACACCGGCACGACATCAAGCACATGCTCAATCGGTTTCAGCTGCTTGATGTCGGAATGGTCTTTCACCTCGACGACAAACCCTTGCAAACGCCGCGCCCCAAACGGCACCGTCACCCGCATGCCCGGCTGGATGACGCCTTGCCAGCGCTCCGGGATCGCATAATCGAACGGGCGGTCCGTCTGCCGGGACGGAACATCGACAATCACGGAGGCGACTTTCATCGAATCCCCTCGATATAGGCGTGTATTTCTTTTAAAATTTCCTCGGCCGCCTCGCGTTTTGTCATGAGCGGCAGCGGCCGAACGACGCCGTCGCGGCGGAAGATGGTGACGATGTTCGTATCGCCGGCAAACCCTGCGCCTTCTTCGGTGACATTGTTGGCGACGACCATATCGAGCCGCTTTTCTTCCAGTTTTTTTAACGCATACTGCTCAAGGTTGTCCGTCTCAGCGGCAAATCCAACCAAAATCTGCCCCGTTTTCCGCTCGCCAAGCGCCTTCAAAATATCGACCGTCCGCTCCATCTCGACGACATAACCGCCCGGTTGCTTTTTAATTTTGGAAGCTGCGACATATTTCGGCCGATAATCGGCGACCGCCGCCGCTTTGATCACGATGTCCGTTTCCGCAAAGCGAGACAAAACCGCTTCATACATTTCTTCCGCCGATTCAACCGCCACCGTCTCGACGCCATCGGGCGATGGGAGCGCCGTCGGTCCGGAGACGAGCGTCACCGAAGCGCCGAAGCGGGCCGCCGCTTCGGCGATGGCGTAGCCCATTTTTCCGCTCGAATAGTTAGAGAAATAGCGGACTGGGTCGAGCTTCTCCCGCGTCGGCCCGGCGGTGACAAGAATGCGCTTCCCGCGAAACAGCGGCGGATCGCCGGCAAAAAACCGCTCGATATGGGCAATGATGTTCTCCGGTTCCTCGAGACGCCCTTTGCCGATGTAGCCGCACGCCAAGTAGCCTTCCGACGGTTCGATGAACCGGTAGCCGAACTCACAGAGCCGCTCCATGTTCGCCCGAACGGCCGGATGCTCGTACATATGAACGTTCATCGCCGGAGCGATCCAGACGGGCGCTTTCGTCGCCAAAATCGTCGTCGTCACCATATTATCGGCGATGCCGGCGGCCAGCTTCGCCATCGTATTGGCCGTCGCCGGCGCAACGAGGACGAGATCCGCCCAGTCCGCCAAATCGATATGGGCGATGACGGCCGGGTTGTTTTCGGCAAATGTATCGACATACACTTCCTGGCGCGACAATGCTTGAAACGTGAGCGGTGTAATGAACTGGCACGCCCCTTCTGTCATGATCACTTTTACTTCAGCGCCGCGCTGGACGAGCTGGCTGGTGAGCACCGCCGCCTTGTACGCCGCCACCCCCCCGGTCACACAAAGCAAAATATGTTTTCCCTTGATCATGTTGGCCACCCCCCGACATTGAAAAAATAACAACCTAAAGCTAGGTTGTTATTTTTCCTCTTCCACTAATTCGACCTTGTCACCGGCAATTTCCTCGAGCGCCTGGCCGACAAATTTTTTCGACACCGGCTTTTTCACCATCAGCTCCGCACCGTCCTGCAACTCGCGTGCCCGTTTGGCCACCACCGTGACAAGCTTATACTTGGAGTCCACTTTTTGCATCAGCAAATCGATGGAAGGATACAGCATCGTCATTCCACCCCCAACATCCGTTTATATCGCTCGGCGACGCGTTCGCGCCGGCAATGCTCAGCCGTGACAATCGCCTTGATCCGCTCGCAGGCGAGCTCGACTTCATCATTTTCCACGACATAGTCGTACGCATCCATCATTTCAAGCTCCTCTTTCGCCGCCCGCAGCCGATTTTCAATCAGCTCTTTCGACTCGGTGCCGCGTCCGATGATCCGCTTTTCAAGCTCCGTGAGACTTGGCGGGGCCAAGAAAATGAAGAGCGCCTCTGGAAACGCCCGCCGCACTTTCATCGCTCCTTGCACTTCGATTTCCAAAAACACGTCTTTCCCTTCGGCGAGCGTTTTTTCCACATAATCAATCGGCGTCCCATAATAGTTGCCGACATACTCGGCCCATTCGAGCAGCTTGTTTTCCCGAATCATTTGTTCAAACTGCTCGCGCGTCCGAAAGAAATAGTCGACGCCTTCCACTTCGCCTTCGCGCGGCTTGCGTGTTGTGACGGACACTGAATAATGAAGCTTGATGTCAGGACGCGAAAACAGCGCTTTGCGCACCGTCCCTTTGCCAACGCCGGACGGCCCTGACATGACGATTAACAATCCATGTTCGCTTTTCAACGTTGAAAACCCTACCCTTCCTCGGAGAAATCATCGCTTCCGTACAAGCGGTTCGCCACCGTTTCCGGCTGTACGGACGATAAAATGACGTGATCGCTGTCGGTGATGATGACCGCGCGCGTTCTTCGGCCGTGCGTCGCGTCAACGAGCTTGCCGCTTTCGCGCGCATCTTGGATGATCCGTTTAATCGGCGCCGAATCAGGGCTGACAATCGTAATGATGCGGGCGGCTGACACCATGTTTCCGTACCCGATATTGATAAATTTCATCATCATGACACGCCCACCTGCCATATCCGATATTGTTGCCGCCAATAAGTCGTTTTAAACAGTTATTCCACGTTTTGCACCTGCTCGCGCATTTTCTCAAGCACGCTTTTCATCTCAACGACTTGCGCGGCGATCAAGCTGTCGTTCGCCTTGGCGCCGATCGTGTTCACTTCGCGGTTCAGCTCTTGCACCAAAAAGTCAAGCTTCCTCCCGATCGGTTCGTCCGCCTCAAGGACGTCCGTCATTTGCGCCAAATGGCTGCGGATGCGTTTCAATTCCTCGTGAATGTCCGCCTTTTCCGCAAACACCGCCACTTCTGTGAGCAGCCGCGCTTCATCAACCGGAGAAGGCGCCCATTCGCGCAGGCGGCGCGCAAGCCGCTCGCGGTATTGCTCGACTACAAGCGGCGCCCGCTGCTCAATGACTTCCACCCCGGCTTCGACTTCATGAAGGCGGGCGCGCAAATCCGCGGCCAGCGCCTCCCCTTCGCGCCGGCGCATGGCCACAAGTTCCTTTGCCGCTTCATCGACAGCGGCCAAAAGCAGCGGCTCGACCTGCTCGTTCGCTCCTTCCTCTTCCACCACTTCGACGGCCCCATCAAGCCGAAGCAACTCGGCCGCCGTCACGCTGCCGTCAATGGCAAATCGCTTTGCGGCTTCCTGCACTCCGGCCCAATACTGGCCAAGCAAATCCCAATCGATATGTACGCTCCGTTTCACAAGCCCTTCTCCGGCGATCGTGACGAACACTTCCACTTTTCCGCGCCGCACGTACGGTGAAATTGCTTTTTTTATTTTATCCTCAAACACGAGCCATTGTCTAGGGAGGCGAATGGAAATTTCACAAAACCGGTGGTTGACCGATTTCATTTCCACCGCCACCGTCAAGCGATCCGTTTTTTTCGTGCTCGCGCCAAAACCAGTCATGCTGTAAACCATGCCATCACATCCGTTGCGTCGTTGATGAAAAAGAAAAGGTCATAGAGCGCTCCTCTATCACCTTTTTTATTATAACATATCCATCCTTTTATTTTCTCGTAAAAAGCGAGCCGGCAAACAAAAAGGTCGGCAAGGCGGACAAACCGATGATGAGCAGCCAATCGACGGCCGCAAGCGGCTTCGTATGGAACACGGCAGCCAGCGGCGGGTAGTAGATCACGACCAGCAGCAACAGCAGCGACACGATCACCGCTGCAACGAGATACATGTTGCCGAACGGACTGCGGTCAAAAACCGAACGATCGCAGCGGCAGTCGAACACATGGATCAATTGGGCCAACACAAGCGTCGCAAACGCCGCTGTCTGGGCGTAAACGAGATCCTCGCCGCTCCGTTCATAGGCGGTCAGAAACGCAGCCAGCGTAACAACGCCGATCAAAAAGCCGCGGCTTACGATTTTCCAGCCGAGCCCGCGGGCGAACACCCCTTCATCGGGACGGCGCGGCGGCCGCTTCATCACGTTTTCTTCTGGTTGGTCGAGCCCGAGCGCCATGGCTGGCAAACCGTCGGTGACAAGATTGACCCATAAAATTTGAATCGGCACGAGCGGCAGCGGCAAGGCAAGCAGCATCGCAAACAACATGACGAGAATTTCCCCAACGTTCGAGGCGAGCAAGTAGCGGATAAACTTGCGGATGTTTTCGTAAATGTTGCGCCCTTCTTCAATCGCGGCCTCAATCGTCGCAAAGTTGTCATCAAGCAGCACGAGCGACGCCGCCTCTTTCGCCACTTCCGTCCCCGACCGGCCCATCGCGACGCCGATATCCGCCGCTTTCAACGCCGGCGCGTCGTTCACCCCGTCGCCGGTCATGGCGACAATAT
Organism: Geobacillus sp. FSL K6-0789; assembly: GCF_038593135.1. Lineage (NCBI taxonomy): Bacteria > Bacillati > Bacillota > Bacilli > Caryophanales > Anoxybacillaceae > Geobacillus > Geobacillus sp. FSL K6-0789. The sequence continues at coordinate 1,061,736 of NZ_CP151966.1, read as the reverse complement.
GACCGCGGCGCTTAAAGGCGTTGACAATTTTCAGCTTATGCTCCGGGGAGACGCGGGCAAACACGTAAATATTATCGACCTCGCGTTCGAGCTCGTCGACCGACAGGCGCGATAACGTCGCCCCGTCCATCACTTTTCCGCCGGGCGGGAGCACGCCAAGCTGTTTGGCGATGGCCGTTGCGGTCAACACATGATCCCCGGTGATCATCACCGTTTTCATCCCCGCCTCTTTGCATCGCGCCACCGCCTGCTTCACCTCCGGCCGCGGCGGATCGATCATGCCGGCGACGCCGAGAAACCGAAGCTTCGTCTCCGCCTCCTTCTCCGATCCGATCCGTTCCGTTTCCGCAAGCGGCCGATACGCAATGGCAATCGTGCGCAAGGCGGAAGACGCCATCTGGCGAATCGCCTTCTCAATCGTCTCTTTCCACGCCGGGGTCAGCGCCTGCTCGCGCCCGTTCCATTCCAGGCGGTCCGCCCGCTCAAGCAGCACATCGGGCGCCCCTTTCGTCACAACGAACCGCCGCCCGTTCCGGTCGCGAATGATGACCGTCATCATTTTCCGCTCGGAATCAAACGGAAACTCCTGTTCGATCGTGTACTCACGCAAAAGCATTCCTTTCGCCAATCCAGCTTTGGCCGCCGCGACCAGCAGCGCTCCTTCCGTCGGATCGCCGTCGACGTAACGCCGGCCGTTTTCCTCTTTCAACTCCGAACTATTGCAAAGCACCCCCATTGTCAACAGGCGAGCGAGCTCGGGAACGCGGTTCGGATCAACCGTCCGGCCGCGTTCAGAAAACTCGCCATCCGTTTCAAGACCAACGCCGCTTACCGCAAATGTCCGCCCGCCTGCCCATACTTGCGTGACGGTCATCATGTTTTCCGTCATCGTCCCCGTTTTGTCGGAACAAATGACCGAAGCGCAGCCGAGCGTTTCCACCGCCGGAAGCTTGCGGACGATGGCGTTTCGTTTGATCATCCGCTGCACGCCAAGCGCCAAGACGACCGTCACAATGGCCGGCAACCCCTCCGGAATGGCGGCGACCGCGAGCGACACACCAGCCAAAAACATTTCATACAGGTCGTGCCCTTGAATGACACCTACGGCCACGACCGCTGCCGTCAGCGCCAATGCGACGACAAGCAAAATTTTCCCAAGCTGCTCGAGCCGGCGCTGGAGCGGGGTTGCCCCCGCATCCGCCTCTTCGAGCATCGTTGCGATTTGTCCCATCGCTGTTTTCATCCCAGTGGCGATGACAATCCCGACCCCATTCCCTCTTGTCACGAGCGTCCCCATAAACGCCATATTGTGCAAATCGCCGAGCGACGCCTGTTTCGTATGAAGCGGGGCGGCGGATTTGGCCACCGGCACTGATTCGCCCGTCAGCGCCGACTCCTCGATTTCCAGGCCGGCCGCCTCAATCAAGCGGATGTCGGCCCCGACCCGGTCGCCGCTTGCAAGTCTCACCACATCGCCGACAACAAGCTCGCGCGTGGGGACTTTCACCCACTCCCCGCCGCGCAACACAACCGCTTGCGGAGCGGACAACCGTTTTAAGGCGGCAAGCGACTTTTCCGCCCGCCGCTCCTGGATAAACCCGAGAATGGCGTTCATGATCACGATGACGACAATCGCCACCGCATCCGCATACTCGCCTAAAAATGCGGAAATCACCGTCGCCAAAAGCAACACAAGCACCATAAAATCTTGAAACTGGCGAAAAAAGACAACGATGGCCGACTCCTTCTTCCCTTCCGCCAGCTCGTTGTACCCGAACTGCCGCAGCCGTTTTTCCGCCTCCGCCGCCGTAAGCCCGGTTTTGACATTCGTCTTCGTCTCGTGCGCGACATCGCTTGCCGCGAGCGTATGCCATTGCATCTGTCTCCCTCCGTCCTTCCATTTTTTCGCACGCTGTTCCCTCTTCTCTATGCTTATTCATACATGTCCCAAAAAATGATAGTCCCCGCCATGATGTTTAGCGACACAAACATAAGGAGTCGTGGGGCCCTTTGCCACGCCATCTCCCCCATAAGGGAAAAAATCGTGTCAAAAAAGCGGGCCTCCCCATTTTATGCAACATGTTCGTCGGGCATCTTCGTCCGTCTTCAGGTAATATTCAAAGAAATGTTCAAAACGGCGGGTCGTATGGTAAGATCGAAATAGCAAACAAACGAAATAGAAAGGTGTTTTCCATGTCCTTTGACGGAGTGTTTACGTACGCCATTGTCGGTGAACTCGAAGAGGCGCTTGCGGGCGGGCGGATCACGAAAATCCACCAGCCGTCGGCGTATGAGATCGTGCTGCTTGTGCGCGCCCGGGGCCATAACCATAAAGTGATGCTGTCGGCGCATCCGACGTACGCGCGCGTCCATTTGACAAACGAAACGTACAACAACCCATCCGAGCCGCCGATGTTTTGCATGCGGCTGCGCAAACAGTTGGAAGGAAGCATCATCGAGTCGGTCCGCCAAGCCGATTTCGACCGCATCATCATCATCGATGCAAAAGGCCGCGATGAACTCGGCGATCTGCAGACGAAGCGGCTCATCATCGAAGTGATGGGCCGCCATAGCAACATCATCCTCGTTGATGCATCGACCAACACGATCATCGACAGCTTGAAACATTTGCCGCCGTCGGTCAACCGCTACCGGACGGTGCTTCCCGGGCATCCGTACGTCGCCCCACCGACGCACGGCAAGCTGAACCCGCTTGAGGCGACGGAAGAAATGGTGCTGAAAAAAATCGACTTTCACGCCGGCAAGCTCGCCCATCAGCTTGTTTCCGCCTTCAGCGGCATTTCGCCGCTATTTGCCAATGAGGCGGTGTTCCGCGCTGGACTCGCCAACCGGACGACGCTGCCAAAAAGCTTTCTTTCGCTCATCGATGACGTGCGCGGCCGCCGCTTTGCCCCGATGATGTACACGAACGGGGAAAAAGAATGGTTTTACGTTTTGCCGCTTAAGCACTTAAAAATCGAAGGCCAACCGTTTGCGAGTGCAAGCGAGCTATTGGACCGCTTTTATTTCGGCAAGGCCGAGCGCGACCGCGTCAAGCAGCAAGCTCATGACATCGAGCGTCTCATGGCGAACGAAAAGGCGAAAAACGAGAAAAAGCTCCTAAAGCTCGAACAGACGCTCGAAGAAGCAAAGAAAGCCGACGTTTATCGACTGTACGGCGAACTGCTCACCGCCCATTTGTACGCCATAAAGCGCGGCATGACGGAAATCGAGGTCGCAAACTACTACGACGAAAACGGAGGCACCATCACCATTCCGCTCGACCCGCAAAAATCGCCGTCCGAGAACGCGCAACAGTACTTTCAAAAATACCAAAAAGCGAAAAACTCGTTCGCCGTCGTTCAAGAACAAATCGAGCGGACGAAAGAAGACATCGCCTATTGCGACACGATTTTAAGCCAGCTTGAAACCGCCTCGCCGAAAGATGTCGAGGAAATCCGCGACGAGCTCATTGAACAAGGCTATTTGCGCCCGCGCGCGGCCAAAGGAGCGAAAAAGCGGAAAACCGCCGTCCCTGAGCTCGACCGCTACGTCGCAAGCGACGGCACGGAAATACTCGTTGGCAAAAACAACAAACAAAACGATTATCTCACGACCAGACTCGCCCATAAGGACGATGTTTGGCTGCATGTGAAAAACATTCCCGGCTCGCACGTCGTCATCCGGAACAAGCAGCCGTCTGACGAGACGCTCTTGGAAGCGGCGAATCTTGCCGCCTACTTCAGCAAAGCGCGCCATTCCGGCTCCGCGCCTGTCGACTACACGCGCATCCGCTATGTAAAAAAACCGAGCGGCGCCAAGCCGGGATTTGTCATTTACGAAAACGAGCAAACGCTCTACGTCACACCGGATGAAGAACTCGTCCGCACCATGAAACAGAGGCAAAAAGAACAAGCGGCGAAACCATCGTAAACGCGCCCCAATGGCCGCCCAACACGGCATCGGGCGATCCGCGCGAACTCCCGCAAACCGAAACGGTCTAGCGCCGCATAAAAGACAGCGGGCTGTCTGTAAGACCAGCTGCATTGGCCTTACGGACAGCCCGCTTTGCAAACTTGTCGAGTCAACCACAAGCCGCCATCGCGAATGCAATTTGTTATCTTCAATCATCGTTGCCGTTTTGGATATGGTATAATAATGAAAAAAGCGAGGGAGATCCGATGAATCCAGAACCATCCAAACTGTATACGTATGCCGATTATATTCAATGGGATGGGCGTTGGGAGCTTATTGATGGAAAAGCTTACAACATGAGCCCTTCACCAACGTGGGAGCATCAGTTTACCGTTATGGAACTATCGTTCGCATTTCGTTCGTACTTTCAAAATAAAGATTGCTACGTTGCCATTGCTCCTTTTGATGTTCGTCTCTCCGAAAACGATGACTACACATATGCAAAACATGTCGTTCAACCCGATATTTCTGTCATTTGCAATCGAAACAACTTAACACCAAACGGCTGTTTAGGCGCACCAACACTCATTGTCGAGGTTCTTTCTCCGTCTACAGCATTAAAAGATCGAAATGAAAAATTTAAACTATACGAACAATTTGGTGTAAAAGAATATTGGATTGTTGACCCTTTGTATAAAACGATTGAAGTATTTGGGTTAGAAGATGGATTTTTTAAAAAAAGAGAAGCGTTTGGGGAAAATGAAACCATCATCTCTTTTCTATTTACCGATTGTTCTCTCGAGGAGAGGCGATTATTTTTTCAATAAAAATATCCGTATAGTCAAAAAATAAATTAAATCTAATATAGAATATTAAAAATTTATAATAAAAAAATATTAAAATATAAATGAAGGAGGCGATAAATATTTTAGTAACAAGAGTTGAACAACATCAAATTAATTCCTATCATTACTTATATCATTATTGTAATGATTTATGTTTCAAATCTAAAAATCTTTACAATTATGCTAATTACATTGTTAGACAAGAGTTTATAAATAACAATGAATGGATTCGTTATAATTCATTAGATAAGATGTTGAAACATAAACAAGTTTATAAAGAATTACCTGCTCAAACATCGCAACAAATATTAAGATTGCTAGATAAGAACTGGAAGTCATTTTTCAAGGCTATAAAGGATTGGAGTAAAAACAAAGAAAAATATTTGGGTAAACCAAAGTTGCCTAAATATAAAAAGAAAAATGGGCGTAATGTGGTGATTTTTACTAATCAACAATGCAAAATTAAAGATGGATATATTAAATTTCCAAAAACTGATTTAAAACTAAAAACAAAGGTTATTGAAGGATTGCAACAAGTGCGAATTGTACCAAAGGGTAGTATTTACGTAATTGAAGTTGTTTATAAAAAAAAGAAATTCCAAATATGATTCGTGAAAGTAATCGTGTTGTAGGTATTGATTTAGGATTAAACAACTTTGTAACTATGGTAAATAACATCGGTGAAACACCGATTGTTATTAATGGCAAAGGAGTCAAATCCATAAATCAATACTACAACAAACAAAAAGCGTATTTTCAAAGTATTTTAAAGAAACAAAATGGATTGAATTGGAGTAAAAGACTAGAAAAATTAACATTAAAACGAAATAATAAAATTAAAGACTTCATGCATAAAGCAAGTAGATATGTTGTAGATTGGTGTGTTAAGCATAATATTGATACGATTGTTATTGGTAAAAATGATAATTGGAAACAAGAGGTTGATTTAGGGAAACGATTAAATCAAGCGTTCGTTCAAATTCCTTATGATATGTTTATTGAACAATTACAATACAAATGTGAAGAAGTTGGAATTAAGGTTGTGTTAACAGAAGAATCATATACAAGTGGAACATCGTTTTTAGATGGCGAAGCTCCAATCAAAGAAAATTATGATAAGAACAGAAGAATTAAGAGAGGTTTATTTAAATCCAATAAAGGTATTTTAATTAACGCAGATGTCAATGGAGCATACAACATCATGAGAAAAGTATTCCCAAAGACGTTCGCCAATGGGGTAGAGGGTGTAGGGTTACACCCTGTTAAGCTAAATGTAGCTTAACAAAGAATAATGTTTAATAAAAGATTTTAATATAATTGAATAAATTAAACATTATTCGTAACCTTGTCATTCGCGTCATATTCATAGTTGACGGAAGTGCCGTTTGCTAACAACAGCTGTTTGAAGCGATCCGATAAATCATTGTTCCACTCCAATTCGCTGTGGTTCCTTCAAAGCTGCTATTTACAGCTGGGGTGTAGGTGGAAGAAACCTGTGATTGGCTGCTTCATTAAAGATACACTGAATTTTACGGCCATTCGGAACAGACAAAGTTCGACATGTTTTTCCATTTTCTTGTAGAAGCTTGCATGAGTAAAAGATTTGTCGTCAAAATGGAGAAAGAATCCTAGTACTTCGGTGAACTTTCATCAAAAAGGGGCTTTTGCGTCAGCCCCTTTTCGCTTGCGTTGATTTTATTTCCCCCACTCCTCCGGATTCTCCCGCCATTTTCGCAATGTCGCCAGATCGTGTTCGCTGACGGCGCCAAGGCGAACGGCCGTTTCGATGAGGGTGTTGTAGTCCGTAAGCGTGTAGGCAGGCAAATTCTCTTCGGCAAACGCCTGTTTCGCTTTTTCGAGCCCGTATGTGAAAATGGCGGCGACGCCCAGCACCTCGCAGCCCGCCTCTTTCAAGGCGCGGACGGCCGCAAGCGAGCTGCCGCCCGTCGAGATCAAGTCTTCGATAACGACCACGCGCTGGCCCGGTTCGGCTTGGCCTTCAATTTGTTTTCCTTTGCCGTGCGCTTTCGCCTGGCTGCGGACGTAGCACATCGGCAGCTCAAGCCGCTCGCTCACCCAGGCGGCGTGCGGGATGCCGGCGGTTGCGGTGCCGGCGATGAGGTCCGCTTTAGGGAAATGGGTGCGGATGAGTTCGGCGAGGCCGTCGGCGATCGTGCGGCGCACGTCGGGGTAAGCGAGCGTCAGGCGGTTGTCGCAATAAATCGGCGATTTCAAGCCCGAAGACCATGTAAACGGCTCGTTCGGCTGCAGGGCGACGGCCCCGATTTGAAGCAGTTTGGCGGCGATGTCGTGTTTCATTCTCTCTCTCCTCCGTTCCATTCGTGTTGCAGGCGGGCATACGCCCCGAGCGGATCGGCGGCGCGGGTGAGGCTGCGGCCGATGACGATGTAGTCAGAACCAAGCGCACGCGCTTTCCTTGGGGTGACGACGCGCACTTGGTCGTGCGCTGCCTCATCGGCAAAGCGGATGCCCGGGGTGACGGCGAGGAACGAGGCGCCGCACCGTTCTTTGATGAGCGGCGCTTCGTTCGCCGAGCAGACGACGCCGTCAAGGCCGCTTTCGTTCGCCAAGGCGGCGTAATGGGCGACTGTTTCCACAAGCGGGCGGGAAATCCACAGCTCCTCATGAAGCATTCGCTCGTCCGTGCTTGTCAGTTGGGTGACGGCGATGCAGCGCGGTCGGGCGGCGCCGCTTGGCGTGCCGGCGTCAAGCCCCTCGATCGCCGCTTCCATCATGCGCCGGCCGCCGGCGGCGTGGACGTTCACCAAATCGGCGCCGACACGGGCGAGCCCTTTCATCGCCTGTTTCACCGTATTTGGGATGTCGTGCAGTTTTAAGTCTAAAAAGACGGCATATCCTTGTTCTTTGAGAAACGCGACGATGGCTGGACCTTCCTGATAGTACAGCTCCATGCCGACTTTGACGAACAGCGGCGTTCCGGCAAACGGCCGCAAAAACCGCTCCACCTCTTGTTTTGATGGGAAATCAAGCGCGACAATGAACGGCGTGTGCACCGGTCTTCCAGCTCCTTCCTATGCATTCGGAAATGTGGCCGATCCCGAGGTCGTCCAACAGCGCCGGCAGGTCGTTGATGATCGTCGGGCAGACGAACGGATCGACGAAGTTGGCTGTGCCGACCGCAACCGCGCTCGCGCCGGCGTAGAAAAACTCGAGCACGTCTTCCGCCGTTTGCACACCGCCCATGCCGATGATCGGAATCGACACCGCTTGGCTCACTTCATAAATCATGCGAATGGCGATTGGCTTGACCGCCGGGCCAGATAAGCCGCCGGTGCCGTTGGCCAAAACGGGCCGGCCTGTTTTCACGTCGATGCGCATGCCAACGAGCGTGTTGATCATCGTCAAGCCATCGGCGCCCGCTTGTTCAATGGCTTTCGCCATCGCGACGATGTCGGTGACGTTCGGAGACAGCTTCACGTAAACCGGCACGGCGGACACTTCTTTGACAAGCCGCGTCAGTTCCGCGGCCACGTCCGGCACGGTGCCGAACGCAATCCCGCCTTTTTTCACGTTTGGGCAGGAAATGTTGAGCTCTAACGCATGGACATTGGGCGCTTTGGAAATCGCTTCGGCTACCTCGACGTACTCTTCCACCGTCGAGCCAGCGATGTTGGCGATGATCGGTACGTCAAACTGTTCAAGCCACGGCAGTTCTTCTTCGAGCACTTTGTCAAGGCCGGGGTTTTGCAGGCCGATGGCGTTTAACATCCCGCCCGGCGTTTCTGCCACCCTTGGTGTCGGGTTGCCAAAGCGCGGCTCTTTTGTCGTCGCCTTGATCATAATGGCGCCTAACACGCTTAAATCGTAAAACCGGGCGTACTCGCGGCCAAATCCAAAACAGCCGGACGCCGGCATGATCGGGTTTTTGAGCGAAAGACCCGGCAGTTCGACCGCAAGCCGGTTCATAGCACCACCTCCCCGGCCCGAAACACCGGGCCGTCGCTGCATACTTTTTTATACGCCGTCTCGCTCCCTGGCACATGGCAGACGCAGGCGAAACACGCCCCGACGCCGCAGCCCATCCGCTCCTCGAGCGACACGTACACCGGCCGGTTCGGAAACCGTTCCGCAAGCGCCCGAAGCATCGGCTTCGGACCGCAGGCGTACAAGACGTCAAACTCAAGCGAACGCGCTTCGATCACATCGGTGACGCGCCCGGCCGTTCCGTGCGAGCCGTCATCGGTCGCGACATGCGTCTCGCCGAACGCGGCAAATTCCTCTTCGTAAAAGACCGCCGCTTTCGTTTGAAACCCGAGCACGCTCACCACTTTGACGCCGCGCTTTGTGAGCTGTTTCGCCAGTTCATAGAGCGGCGGGACGCCGATGCCGCCGCCGACCAGCAGCGCGCGGCCGCCCGCCGGCGCGGCCTCGAGCGGAAAGCCGTTGCCGAGCGGGCCGAGCACATCGACCGCATCGCCCGGCTGTTTTTGCGCCAACAGCGCGGTGCCTTTTCCTTCCTGGCGGTAGATGATCGTGCACTGTCCGCGCTCCCGATCGATATGGCAAAGGCTGAGCGGGCGGCGCAAAAGCGGATCGGCCGTTGCCGCTACCTTCACATGGACGAACTGGCCCGGCTGTTTCATCTGTTGCACGAGGCGACCAGCAAGCGTCAATTCATACGTCCGCTCGGCGATCCGCCGCTGGCTTGCGACCGTCATTCGTTCGCGGCCGATCATGAGCGCACCAGCCCTTCCGTCATCGCTGTCGTTGAAAACGTCATCGATTCGAGCACTTGCAGCATCGCCCGGGCCGTATCGAGCGACGTCAAGCACGGGATGCCGTTTTCGACCGCTTCGCGGCGGATGCGGAAGCCGTCGCTTTCCGGCTGCTTCCCTTTCGTCAGCGTGTTGATGACGACTTGCGCCTTCCCTTGGCGGATGACATCCAAAATGTTCGGTGACGCCGAGTGGATTTTATTGACGACCGTCACCGGAATGCCGGCCGCTTTCAACGTTTCCGCCGTGCCGTTCGTCGCCAACAGCTGGTAGCCGATGTCGGCAAAGCGGCGCGCCAGCTCGACGGCTTCTTCTTTGTCTTTGTCGGCCACCGTCAACAACACCGCCCCATGCGGCTGGATCTGGATGCCGGAGGCGACGAGCCCCTTATAGAGCGCTTTTTCAAACGTCACGTCTTTGCCGATCACTTCGCCGGTCGATTTCATTTCCGGGCCGAGCGAAATGTCGACGTTGCGCAATTTCGCAAACGAGAACACCGGCACTTTCACGTACACGCCGGGGCGCACCGGGCAGACGCCCGTCTCATAACCCATGTCGGCGAGCTTCGCCCCTAAAATGGCTTTCGTGGCGAGATTCGCCATCGGCACGCCGGTGATTTTGCTTAAAAACGGCACCGTGCGGCTTGAGCGCGGGTTCACTTCCAAGACGTAGACGTCGCTGCCTGCGACGACGAACTGGATGTTCAACAGCCCGACAATATGCAGCCCGCGCGCCAGTTTCACCGTATAGTCGGTAATTTTTGCGATGACGTCATCGCTTAACGTTTGCGGCGGATAGACGGCGATCGAGTCGCCGGAATGGACGCCGGCCCGTTCGATATGTTCCATGATCCCCGGAATGACGACCGTCTCGCCGTCGGCGATGGCGTCGACTTCGACTTCCTTGCCGGTGATGTACCGGTCAACGAGCACCGGGTGCTGCGGATTGACGCGCACGGCATGTTCCATGTAATGAAGCAGCTCTTCGCGGTTGTAGACAATTTCCATCGCCCGGCCGCCGAGCACGTACGATGGGCGGACGAGCACCGGATAGCCGATTTCTTCGGCGATGGCAACCGCTTCTTCGACCGAAACAGCCGTTTTGCCGGCCGGTTTCGGAATGCCAAGCTCTGAGAGCGCCTGTTCAAATTTGTCGCGGTCTTCGGCACGGTCCAAATCTTCAAGCGTCGTCCCAAGCAAGCGGACGCCGCGCGCTTCGAGTTCCGCCGCCAAGTTGATGGCCGTCTGACCGCCGAATTGGACGATGACGCCGACCGGCTGTTCGAGGTCGATGACATGCATCACATCTTCAGCCGTCAACGGTTCGAAATACAGTTTGTCCGATGTGCTGAAGTCGGTCGAGACCGTTTCCGGGTTGTTGTTGATGATGATCGCCTCGTAGCCGGCTTGTTTGATCGCAAAGACGCAATGGACGGTCGCGTAGTCAAACTCAATCCCTTGGCCGATGCGGATCGGGCCGGAACCAAGCACGATGACACTCGGTTTTTCCGTCACGATCGATTCATTTTCTTCCTCGTACGTGCTGTAGTAGTACGGCGTTTCCGACGTGAATTCGGCTGCGCACGTATCGACCATTTTGTACACCGGCACGATGCCTTCCTGGCGGCGCAGCGCGTAAACGTCGCGCTCCGTTTTGTTCCATAATGCCGCTATCGCCGCATCGGAGAAGCCGAGCCCCTTCGCTTTTTTTAACACGTCAAGGTCGCCCGGGTGGTTTTTCAAGACCGTTTCCATCTCAATAATGTTTTGAATCTTATGCAGGAAAAAGCGGTCGATTTGGCTCCATTCATGCAGCGTCTCCACTGTCACCCCGCGGCGGAGCGCCTCGGCGATGTAAAAGAGCCGTTCATCGCCCGCCTTGCGGATCCGTTTTTCCATCACGTCGTCGGCGGCCGTTTTCGCCTCGTTCAATTCCAGATGATGCACCCCGATCTCGAGCGAACGAACGGCTTTTAACAGTGATTCTTCGAACGTCCGGCCGATCGCCATCACTTCGCCGGTCGCTTTCATTTGCGTGCCAAGGCGGCGGTTCGCCGATTCAAATTTGTCAAACGGAAAGCGCGGAATTTTCGCCACCACATAGTCGAGCGCCGGCTCGAAGCAGGCGTACGTTTTCCCGGTGACCGGGTTGATCATTTCATCAAGCGTCAACCCGACGGCGATTTTCGCCGCCAGTTTCGCGATCGGATACCCCGTTGCTTTGGACGCCAACGCCGACGAGCGGCTGACGCGCGGGTTCACTTCAATGACGTAATAGCGGAAGCTGTCCGGGTCAAGCGCCAGCTGGACGTTGCAGCCGCCTTCGATGCCAAGCGCGCGGATGATCTTAAGCGACGCGTTGCGGAGCAGCTGATACTCGCGGTCGCTTAACGTCTGGCTCGGGGCGACGACGATCGAATCACCCGTATGAATGCCGACCGGATCGATGTTTTCCATGTTGCAGACGACGATCGCGTTGTCGTTGGCGTCGCGCATCACTTCGTATTCGATTTCCTTGTAGCCGGCGATGCTCCGTTCAAGCAAGCATTGGTGCACCGGACTCAGCTTCAGGCCGGTTGACACAATCTCGACAAGCTCTTCTTCGTTCGTGCAAATGCCCCCGCCCGTGCCGCCGAGCGTGAACGCCGGACGGACGATGATCGGATAGCCGATTTGTTCGACAAAGGCGTACGCTTCCTCCAAGCTGTGAATAATCGCGCTTTCCGGCACCGGCTCGCCAAGCTCGTTCATGAGGGCGCGGAACTGTTCGCGGTCTTCCGCTTTTTCGATTGCTTCAAGCTTCGTGCCGAGAATTTCGACGCCGCACTCCTCGAGCACCCCGGCTTTGGCCAGTTCCACCGCCAAGTTAAGGCCCGTTTGGCCGCCGAGCGTCGGCAAAATCGCGTCCGGCCGCTCTTTGCGGATGATGCGGGCGACAAAATCGAGCGTCAGCGGCTCCATATAGACTTTATCGGCGATTTCCGTATCGGTCATGATCGTCGCCGGGTTTGAGTTCACCAGAATGACTTTGTATCCTTCTTCTTTTAGGGCTAAGCACGCTTGCGTCCCTGCGTAGTCGAACTCGGCCGCCTGGCCGATGACGATCGGCCCCGAGCCGATGACTAAAATCGTTTCAATGTCGCGGCGTTTAGGCATGGATGACTTCTCCTTTCTTGTTGAACTGGCGGATGAGCGCCAAAAACTCGTCAAACAGCGAATTCGCATCTTCCGGCCCCGGCGACGCTTCCGGATGGTATTGCACCGTAAACGCCGGGAAATCGAGATGGCGGAGCCCTTCGACCGTGCCGTCGTTTAAGGCGACATGCGTCACTTCAAGACGCGTGCCGGCAAGCGATTCATGCGTGACCGTATAACCATGGTTTTGCGCCGTGATGGCGACTTTGTCGGTGCGCAAGTCTTTGACCGGATGGTTCGAGCCGCGATGGCCGAATTTCATCTTCTCCGTATTCGCCCCGCATGCCAAGGCGAACAGCTGATGGCCGAGGCAGATGCCAAAGAGCGGCGCTTTGCCCAAGATCCCGCGGATCATCTCGATCGCTTCCGGCACGTCTTTCGGGTCGCCCGGTCCATTGGAAAGCATGACCCCATCCGGATGCCAGCTCAATACGTCTTCCGCCGTCGCATTGTACGGCAACACGATGACATCGCAGTTTCGCTTGTTCAGTTCGCGCAAAATGCCGTGCTTCATCCCAAAGTCGATCAAGACGACGCGCTCGCCGCGCCCCGGGCTTGGGTAGGCGCTTTTTGTTGAGACGCGCCGCACTTGGTCGCGCGGCCACTCCATCGCCCGCAGCTTGGCTGCTGCTTCCGCCGGATGGACATCCAGCCCGCAAATCATTCCTTTCAGCGTTCCGTGCTGGCGGATGACCCGTGTCAGTTTGCGCGTGTCAATGCCCGCGAGTCCCGGAATGTCTTTTTCTTTTAAATACTCATCCAGCGTCAGTTCGCCGCGCCAGTTGGACGGCATGAGGCACGCTTCTTTGACGATGAATCCGTGCACGTACGGGCGGATCGCTTCAAAGTCGTCGCGGTTGATGCCGTAGTTGCCGATCAATGGATACGTCATCGTCACAATTTGCCCGCAATACGACGGGTCGGTCAAAATTTCTTGATACCCGGTCATGCCGGTGTTAAAGACGACTTCGCCGGTCGTCTCTTTCGTGCTGCCAAACGCTTCGCCGACAAAAAACGAACCGTCTTCCAAAATGAGCTGCCGTTTCATGTCATTCTCTTCCTTTCTTCCATACGAGTGTTCCGCCGACAAACGTCATCACCGGCCAGCCTTGGCATTTCCAGCCGGCAAACGGCGTATTTTTCCCTTTTGAGGCAAACGTCTCGAGATCAATCGCTTCTTCCGTTTCCAAATCGATGACCGCAATGTCCGCCGGCGCCCCGACGGCAAGCCGTCCGGCCTTAAGGCCAAAACATTGCGCCGGCTTGATCGTCAGCCAGTCGACAAGCTGCTTTAATGTAAACACGCCTGTTTTGACGAAATGGGTATATAAGAGCGGAAACGCCGTCTCGAGCCCGACGATGCCAAACGGCGCCGCCTCGATGCCTTTCGCTTTTTCCGCTGCTGTATGCGGCGCATGATCCGTAGCGATAAAATCGATCGTGCCATCGAGCAGGCCCTCAATGAGCGCCTCGCGGTCCGCGCGGCTGCGCAGTGGCGGGTTCATTTTGTAGTTTGCATCCAACCCTGGAATGTCTTCGTCGCACAAGAGCAAATGGTGCGGCGTCACTTCGGCCGTGACGCGGATGCCCGCCCGCTTCGCGTCGCGGACGGCGCGCACCGACTCTTTCGTGCTGATATGGCAGACGTGATAATGGCATCCGGCTGCCTCGGCAAGCAAGACGTCGCGGGCGATGTGCACCGCCTCGCAGACGGATGGAATGCCGGCGAGCCCATGCCGGCGGGCGAACTCGCCGTCATGCACCGCTCCGCCGTTTGTCAGCGTGTCGTCCTCGCAATGGGCAACGATCGCCATATCGAGCGCCGCCGCCTGTTTCATCGCTTCAAACATCATCCCGGCCGACTGGACGCCGACGCCGTCATCGGTAAAGGCGAACGCCCCTGCTTCTTTTAGCGCCGCAAAATCGGTCAGCTCCTCCCCTTTTTGCCCAATCGTGATCGCCGCGTACGGAAGCACGTTGACGCGCGCCGTTTCGCGGATGCGGGCTTGCAGCCATTCCATCTGCTCTTTCCGGTCCGGCACCGGATTTGTGTTCGGCATGGCGGCAACCGTCGTAAAACCGCCTTTCGCCGCGGCGAGCGTGCCCGTTTCAATCGTTTCTTTCGCCTCGCCGCCTGGTTCGCGCAAATGAACGTGCAAGTCAATCAAGCCGGGAGCGATGAGACGGCCGCCGACGTCGATCACGTCCTCCCCATCCGCTTCGAGCGGCTGTTCATACAGGATCGCCGCAATGGTTCCGTGTTCCATTTTGAGATGTGTCCGCACCAATTTCCCATCTTCATTGAACGACATGCCATTTTTCAGCCATACGTCCATGCTCCATTCTCCCTTCCATTGCCCGTTTTAAGACAGCCATCCGGACGTAGACGCCGTTTTCCATTTGTTTAAAAATGCGCGATGCCTTCGCTTCGACAAGTTCGCTGGCGATTTCGACCCCGCGGTTGACCGGCGCCGGGTGCAAGATGATGGCGCCCGATTTCATCCGCCGCGCCCGCTCAAGCGTCAGCCCGTACCGCGCATGGTACTCTTCTTTTGTCAGCCCCATCGTTTCCGCATGGCGTTCATGTTGGATGCGTAACAGCATTACGACATCGGCGCGGGCGATGGCCTCGTCGACTTCGACATACGTCCCGTACGGATTCGTTTCATCTTTCCACTCCGCCGGTCCGGAAAACAGGACGTTCGCGCCCAATCGTGTCAACACTTCCGCATTGGAGCGGGCGACGCGGCTATGACGGATGTCGCCGATGATCGCCACCGTCAAGCCAGTGAAGGCGCCAAACTCTTGGCGGATCGTCAATAAATCCAAGAGCGACTGGGTCGGATGGTGCCCGCAGCCGTCACCGGCGTTGATGATCGGAATGCCGACCGCATGGCGGAGCGCTTCGAAATACGCATCTTCGTGATGGCGGATGACAACCGCATCGACGCCGATCGCCTCAAGCGTCCGTACGGTATCGTACAGCGTCTCCCCTTTTTGCACGCTCGAGCGTTCCGGGTCAAATGGAATGACATGAAGCCCAAGCTTCCGTTCCGCCATCTCGAAGCTGCATTTCGTGCGCGTGCTCGGTTCGAAAAACAAGTTGGCGACGTACATCGGCGCGGCCGGGCGCCAAGCGCGGCCGCGGCGGAACGCTTCCGCTTCATCAAGCAGCCGGGTGATGTCGGAAAGCGGCAGTTCGCTCAATGTAAAAAGATGGGTCATTGGCCTCTCTCCCTTTCTTTTTTTTGCAAAAAAACACCTTGCCGGCTGGGCAAGGTGTGACGATCGGCGCATGGCAGAACGGAGAAGGTGCACTCCGGCCCTGGATGCGCCTGTTTTCACACCTTTTTAAGCCTCACGGGACTTAATTAAAAGGTGTTTTGTATTCGATTTAGGCAACATCGCCGCTATCGTTTTCAGCTTCAAATAAGTTTTCCGCTTCTTGCGGACGCCCCGGCAGCACTAAGTTGAGCAGGACGCCGACAATGGCCGAGAGCGCCATCCCGGTGATTTGGAAGCTGTCGCTGATTTTCAGCACCGCTCCGCCGATGCCGATGACCAAGATGACCGAGGCGATGACTAAATTGCGCGTCTGGCCGAAATCGACGCGGCTGTCGATCAACATGCGCAGTCCGGACGAGGCGATGATGCCAAACAGCAAGATCGACACACCGCCCATGACCGGCGTCGGAATCGAGCTGATCAGCGCCGTGATTTTGCCGACGAAGCCGAAAGCGATCGCGATGACCGCCGCGCCGGCCAGCACGTAGACACTGTAGACGCGGGTGATCGCCAGCACACCGATGTTTTCCCCGTACGTCGTTTTCGGCGGACCGCCAAGCAAGGCGGAGATCATCGTCGCCGTTCCGTCCCCTAAAATCGAGCGGTGCAGCCCCGGTTTTTGAATGAGGTCGCGGCCGACGACTTTGCTTAACACAAGCTGGTGGCCGATATGCTCGGACAAGGTGACGATCGCCACCGGCACCATGAGCATGACGATCTCGGCAGTGATGCGCACCGGATAATCGGCAAACGGAATCAAGAAATCCGGCCATTCGAACCATTTCGCCGCCGCCACTTTCGACAAGTCAACCAGTCCGACAGCGAGGGCGTAAACGTAGCCGACAACGATGCCGACAAGCACCGGAATCAAGCTCAACATGCCGCGCGCAAGCACCGAGCAGACGATCGTGGCCGCGAGCGTCACAAGCGCCACCGAGAAATGAAGCAGGCTGTATTTGCCGTCCGGGCCGTTCATCGCCATCCCGACCGCCGTGCCGGCTAAGCCGAGACCGATGACGATGATGACCGGACCGACGACAACCGGCGGCAGCAGCTTCATCACCCAGCGGTAGCCGGCTTTTTTAATGATGAGGGCGACAACCCCGTACACCAATCCGGCGAGGAAGCTGCCAATCATCGCCGCTCCCGGGCCGCCGGCCGTTTTCGCCGCGATGATCGGCGCGATGTAGGCGAACGAGGAGCCAAGATACGCCGGCACCTGCCATTTCGTAATGAGCAAAAACGCCAATGTTCCAAACCCGCTTGTCAGCAAGGCGATCGACGGATCCAACCCGACTAAGTACGGCACTAAAATCGTCGCCCCAAACATGGCGAACAAATGCTGCAAGCTTAACGTCACCCATTGCCCCACAGTCGGGCGGTCTTGAATATCCAACACCGGTTTGTTCATCTTTCGCCTCTCCTTTCGCCAAATGAGCGAAGTTCGTTTTTTAGTGTGCACAAAAACACCCTCTTTGCCCATGAAGGCGCAAAGAGGGTGCAGAAACGCCCGAAACGATTCCGCCCCTTTTGCAGCCTCACGGGACTGCGCTTAAAAGGGAGCTGTTTTATTTCTCATGAATCGACACTTGGTCAACGCCGTCCACTTCGGAAAGCTCGACGACAATCAGCTCCGAACGGGAGGTCGGCACGTTTTTGCCGACGAAATCAGCGCGGATCGGCAGTTCCCTGTGGCCGCGGTCGACAAGCACGGCGAGCTGGATGCGCGACGGGCGGCCCAAATCCATGACCGCATCCATCGCCGCCCGCACCGTCCGGCCGGTAAACAGCACATCATCGACTAAAATGACATTCCGCTCGCTCACCGGAAACGGCACATTCGTTCCTTTCACAAGCGGTTCATGGTCGTCCGTCTTCACGGTCAAATCGTCGCGGTACAAGGTGATGTCAAGCTCACCGACGGGAACGGACGCCCCTTCAATTTGCTCGATCCGCTCCGCCAAGCGGCGCGCCAAGTAAATGCCGCGCGTTTTAATTCCGACAAGCACGCAGCCGTCAATGCCTTTGTTTCGTTCGATGATTTCGTGGGCGATGCGCGTCAAAGCGCGGCGAATCGCCTGTTCGTCCATCACGACCGCCTTTTGCATTCCGTCCACCTCCTAACAGCGCATGCACGCCGCGGCCAGCGTGTTTCCGCAGGCGGCGCGCCAACCAGGCCGTTCCCGCCTGTTTTCATAAAAAATCCCCCGCCTGTGAAGCGGGGGATGGCGCGCTTATCGCCAAACAAGATGGGCATACATCGCCCTTCTTTGTCATTCCGACCCCTTTTCAGCCTCACAGGACTGAACTTAAAGGTTCCTGTTCACCTGTTTTCATTGTAAAGGGGGCGTGTTCGTTTGTCAATCGTTTTTTCGCAGCCAGTCAAGCAGCTCGGCAAACTCCGGCGGCAGTGGCGCTTCGAATTCCAAATACTCGCCGCTTCTCGGATGACGGAAGCCGAGCACCCCGGCGTGCAGCGCCTGGCCGTCGATGGCGAGCGTTTTTTTCGGCCCGTATTGCGGGTCGCCAGCGAGCGGGTAGCCGATGTATTTCATATGGACGCGAATTTGGTGCGTCCGCCCCGTTTCCAGCTGGCACTCCACATACGTATAATGGCGAAACCGCTCGAGCACGCGGAAATGGGTGACCGCTTCCTTCCCGTTTTCTTCGGTGACGGCCATTTTCTTTCGATCGCGCTTGTCGCGGCCGATCGGGGCATCGATCGTGCCATAATCGTGCGGAATGACGCCGTGGACGATCGCCTTGTAGCGGCGCGTCACCGTTTTGTTCACCAGCTGCTCGACGAGCGAGCGGTGGGCGGCGTCGTTTTTCGCCACCATCAATAGTCCTGATGTGTCTTTGTCAATGCGATGGACGATGCCGGGGCGAAGCACGCCGTTGATCCCGGACAAGTCGCGGCAATGGGCGAGAAGCGCATTCACCAGCGTGCCGCGCATATGCCCGGGCGCCGGGTGGACGACCATGCCGCGCGGTTTGTTGACGACAAGGACATCCTCATCCTCATAATAAATGTCAAGCGGAATCGGCTCCGGCTCGACCTCGAGCGGCTCCGGCTCCGGCGGTGAAACGGCGACCGCGTCGCCTGCCTCGCATTTGTAGTTCGCCTTGACCGTCTCGCCATTGACGGTCACAAGCCCGCTTTTGATCCATTGCTGCACTTGCGAACGCGACCATTCGTCATTTAGCGCCGCGATCACTTTATCGATCCGCTCGCCGTCATATTCGTCTTCGATGTGAAACGTGATCGTGTCCATCTACTCATTCCCTTTCTCTGGTGTCGCGAAAAAAAACATATGGACAAACAGCAAGATGACGCCGACGGTCAGCGCCGAGTCGGCGATATTGAACACCGGAAAGCTGTACGTGCCGATGTACGTATGAATAAAGTCGACCACTTCTTTTCGGAATACGCGGTCGATAAAATTGCCGATCGCCCCGCCGAGCATCAGCCCAAGCCCCACGCCGGCCAGGCGCTCGGAAGGCTTCAGGCGGCGGATGTAAATCACGATCGCCGCCACGACGATCACCGTAATTAAATAAAAGAGCCAAAACTGCCCTTCTAGTATGCCCCACGCCGCGCCGCGATTGCGGTGCGACGTAATGTAGAGCACGTTGTCGATGATCGGGATGCTTTCCCCAAGCCGCATATAGCGGACGACAAGCCATTTCGTCCATTGATCGAGGATGATGACCGCCGCCGCGAGCCAATAGTATGCCACCGTGCCAAATCCCCCTGTCCTTCTCATTCATCCTTTTTGCATTGTAGCATAATTCGCCATGGTAAACAAATGAAGCGGCAAGGCTACCTTGGGGCAGCCTGCCGCTTTTCGTTACGCTGAATAATGTTCATTCACGATATGTGCGCAGCGCGGGCAAAGCGTCGGGTGGGATGGATCTTGTCCGACAGCTGGAGTCACCGTCCAGCACCGCTCGCACGTCTCGCCTTCCGCCGGGCGGACGAGGACGGCCACGTGGTCGAGCCGCTCGGCTTCGGCCGGCGCGGCGTCATACGGCTCATCGGCAACGGAAAACGCGGAAACGATGAGAAGCTGGCGCAAGTCGGCATTAAGCGACGCCAACAGCTTCCGCGCCTCGTCTTTCGGGTAGACGGTGACGCTCGCGGTCAGCGATTTGCCGATCACTTTTTCGTTGCGCGCGTTCTCGAGCGCTTTTAATATATCATCGCGCACATTCATAAACGCATCCCATTTCGAAAGCAGCGCTTCTTCGCCGTCGATTGCGATCGGCTCTGGCATATCGGTGAGCTGGATGCTTTCGACGTTTTCTCTTCGATTCGGGATATGCTCCCACACTTCATCGGCCGTGTGCGGCAAAATCGGCGCGATGAGCTTCGCCAATGCGACGACCGTTTCATACAATACGGTCTGCACGGCGCGGCGGGCGCGCGAGTCGGCCGCTTCGATGTACAAAATGTCTTTCGCCATATCCAAGTAAAACGCGCTCAGCTCGACGGTGCAGAAATGGTTCATCTCATGATAAACAGCAGCAAAATCATAGCTGTCATACGCCTTTTTCACTTTAGCGATGAGTTTATTTAATTTCGCTAACATGTAGCGGTCGACTTCGCCCAGCTCCCCGACCGGCACGGCGTTTTCGCTCGGGTCAAAATCGAATAAGTTGCCGAGCATAAAGCGGAACGTGTTGCGGATTTTTCGGTACACTTCCGACACTTGTTTTAAAATATGGTCGGAGATGCGCACGTCCGCTTGGTAGTCGACCGACGCGACCCAAAGGCGCAAAATATCAGCGCCGAACTGTTCCATTACTTTCGCCGGCACGACGACGTTGCCGAGCGACTTGCTCATTTTCCGCCCTTCGCCGTCCAAGACAAAGCCGTGGCTCAACACGCCTTTGTACGGCGCTTTGCCGGTGACGGCAACGGCGGTGGACAGCGATGAGTTGAACCAGCCGCGATATTGGTCGGACCCTTCCAAGTACAGATCAGCCGGGCGCGCGAGATCATCGCGTTCGACCAACACGGCTTGGTGCGACGAACCGGAGTCAAACCAGACGTCCATAATGTCCGTTTCTTTCGTAAAGATGCCGTTCGGGCTTGACGGATGAGTGAATCCTTCCGGCAGCAAGTCTTTCGCCTCGCGTTCAAACCAGACGTTCGACCCGTATTGGCGGAACAAGTTCGACACATGCTCAATCGTCTCATCGGTGATGATCGGTTCACCGTTTTCGCCGTAAAAGACCGGAATCGGCACCCCCCAGGCGCGTTGGCGGGAAATGCACCAGTCGCCGCGGTCGCGCACCATGTTGTGGATGCGGATTTCCCCCCACTCCGGAATCCATTTCGTTTCCTTAATCGCTTGAAGCAGCTCGCTGCGGATTTTATCGATCGACGCAAACCATTGCGTTGTCGCCCGGAAAATCGTTGGCTGCTTCGTCCGCCAGTCGTGCGGATACGAGTGGGTGATAAACCCAAGCTTCAGCAAAGCGCCGGCTTCCTCAAGCTTCTGTGTAATCGCCTTGTTGGCGTCTTCGTAAAACATTCCTTCAAACCCCGGCGCTTCGCTCGTCATATAGCCGCGCTCGTCGACCGGGCAAAGAACGGGAAGCCCGTATTTTTGCCCGACGAGAAAGTCGTCTTCCCCGTGGCCCGGCGCCGTATGGACGCAGCCCGTGCCGGCGTCGGTCGTGACGTGTTCGCCGCAGACGACAAGCGAGTCGCGCTCATAAAACGGATGTCTCGCCACGACGTATTCAAGCTCGTTTCCTTTGACCGTTTTGACGACCGACCATGCGTCCCAACCGATTTCTTTCGCCACCGATTCCGCCAAGGCGGCGGCGACGACATACCGTTTTCCGCTGACATCGACAACATGGTAATCCAAATCCGGATGAACCGCGATCGCCAAGTTCGCCGGAATCGTCCACGGCGTCGTCGTCCAAATGACGATTCGCTCATCGCCCTCAAGCACGCCTTTGCCGTCTTTCACCGGGAAGGCGACATAAATCGACGGCGAACGCTTGTCTTTATATTCGATTTCCGCTTCAGCGAGCGCCGATTCGCTTGACGGGGACCAATAGACCGGCTTCAACCCTTTGTAAATGAGCCCTTTTTTCGCCATTTCGCCGAACACTTTAATTTGCTGGGCTTCGTACTCCGGCTTGAGCGTAATGTACGGGTTGTCCCAGTCGCCGCGCACGCCGAGCCGCTTAAACTGCCGGCGCTGGTTGTCGATTTGCTCGTACGCGTATTGCTCGCACAACTTGCGAAACTCGGCGACGCTCATCGATTTGCGGTCGACGCCTTGCTTCGCGAGCGCCGTTTCGATCGGCAAGCCGTGCGTATCCCAGCCCGGCACGTACGGCGCGCAATAGCCGCTCATCGATTTGTAGCGGACGATGATGTCTTTTAAAATTTTGTTCAGCGCATGGCCCATATGAATATCCCCGTTGGCATACGGCGGGCCGTCATGCAGCACGAACAACGGACGCCCTTTCGTCCGCTCCTGCACTTTCCGGTAAATGTCCATTTCCTCCCATTTTTTTTGCATCTCCGGCTCCCGCTTCGGCAAGTTGCCGCGCATCGGGAACTCGGTTTGCGGCATAAGCAGCGTCTCTTTGTAATCCATCCTTGCTCCTCCTTCGAACGCTAGATTCCAAATAAAAAACCGTTCTCCCCCGGCAAGGGACGAGAACGGTCTCGCGGTACCACCCTTCTTGGCCATGCAAACGACGCACAGCCCACTTTTCATTCGTAACGGGAATGACGCGCCATGGCCTACTGGATGTTCGGCATGGAACTCCAGGGTGATGTTCACTCTTGCGCCGATGCCAGGCTTCCACCATCCCCAGCTCGCTGCGACCGGTCGTTCAAGAGCTACTATCCCTTTCATCGTCGATGACTATTTCGCTATTCATCCTGAAAAAAGCCAACCGCCTCCCACGGCGGCTGGTGCAGTGATTTTTGCCAATGATTATACCCGACATGGCCTCGGTTCGTCAAGGCTGAGACAACGGCTCTTTCACCTCTTCTTCGAGATCAGGCGTCTCGTATTCCATCAACTCGTCCCAGTCACGGCTGTTGATCATATCGAGCTGCGCCTCAACGAGCATGCGGAAGCGAGCGCGGAACACTTTCGACTGCCGCTTGAGTTCTTCGACTTCCAACGCGATTTTCCGCGATTTGGCCAACGCGTCGCCGATGATGCGCTCCGCGTTTTTCTCCGCTTCTTTAATGATCAGCTTCGCCTCTTTTTGTGCGTTGCGCTTCACTTCTTCCGCTGCTTCCTGAGCCACAAGAATCGACTTATTTAACGTTTCTTCAATGTTGGAAAAGTAATTCAATTTTTCCGTCAGTTCGGCCACTTTTTCCTCCAGCTGCTTTTTTTCACGGATGAGCATTTCGTAATCTTTAATAATTTGATCCAAAAACTCATTCACTTCATCTTCGTCATACCCGCGAAATCCGCGGCTGAATTCCTTATTGTGAATATCCAATGGCGTTAACGGCACAATGGCCACCTCCGTCTCCATCATTCCTTTTCTTCCTTCATTCGACACGATCAGCCCATTTCCTGCTGCGATTCGATTATTTTTGACGGCCCAGCCGGATGCGCCAGCGTTCTTTTTTCGTCATCCCCTCGACGGAAAACAGCTTGCAGCGACCAAACCCGCGCGCCGACAGGACATCGCCCGGCCCGCATACAAATTCGGGCTTGTCCACCACCTTCCAGTTCACTTTGACGAGCCCGCTTTCAATGAGCGTCTTCGCTTTCTCGCGCGCGAGGCGGAACGCCTGGGCAAGCACCGCATCGAGCCTTAGAGAAGACACCGTGACCGTTCCTTCCTCCCACGTTTCGGCAAGCGGCATGGCAGCTGACAGCGGCAACAGCTCAAGCGAAACCGGCGCTTTGCCGATCGTCCCGACATGGAGGCGAATGTAATCGGCCACCTCGGCGGCGGCAAAAAATTGGATCTCTCCTCCTTGGACGAGAATGTCGCCGAACTTGCCCCGCCGCAAGCCGAGCGACATGAGCGCTCCTAAGACGTCGCGGTGTTCAAGGAAAACGAATTTGCCTGGATAGCGGACAGCGAACAAGGCGATGTCATAATCCTCCTCATTCGGTTCGAAATACGGCGGATACAAAAGCGCCCGCTTCCGCTCGACAAACAAAGCGCCGCCGAAAAAGGACACGCGCACGTCTCCGTCGCTGCCGACGATGCTTTGCACGATTTGCTGCTCGCGCGGATCAAGAAAATCGGTCAGCTTCGGAGCGTACTGACGTTCTACCATTTCCTTCCATTCTATTACATGATCGATGAATTGATGTTCCTCTTTGCGGAAGTGCTGATACAGCTCCATTCCCATTCACCTTGCCTCATAAAGAAAGGAACCCGGAACGGATTCCTCCCGCTATTCCGCCCGCCTGCGCCGGGCCAAACGACGCGCGTTCCGTCCGGCTGCTAAAACTGCGCTTCGAGGATGTCAAACAACGCATACAGCCCTCTTGTCGCAAATTCAAGGACAATAAAGGCGATGATCGGAGAGATGTCAATGATGCCAAGCGGCGGAATGACACGCCGAAACGGTTCCAAATACGGCTCGCAAATGGCGGCAAGCATTTGTCCGAACCGCGTTTCGCGCGCATTCGGAAACCAAGACATCAAAATGTAAATGATCAAAGCGTACGAATATACTTGAATCAAGGTCGTTAAAAACGTAAGCACATAATCCAACGACTACCACCTCTTTATCGGTCTGTCATCCTCGCCGTCAAGCGAAATCGCGCCGCTGACGTCGACGTTGTCCGGGGTGCACAAAAAGATTTTCGTGCCAACTTGCTGAATGTCGCCGCCAATGGCGTACACCGTGCCGCTTAAAAAGTCGACGATCCGCTTCGCCTGCTCATGCTGGATGCGCTGCAAATTGACGATGACCGCCCGCCGGCTTTTTAAATGATCGGCGATTTCCTGCGCCTCCGCATACACCCGCGGCTCAGCGAGCACGACTTTCGCCGATTTTTGCACGCTTTGCAAGCTGACGACGTTCGCCTTGTTTGCCGCCTTCAGCAGCGGCGCCTCCTCTTCCGGCTGCGGCGCTTCGTATTCTTCTTCATAGTCTTCGTAATCTTCTTCTAAAAAATAATCGCGAAATTTTTTCATCAACCCCATCAAGTTCACCTCCTACAATGATCCGACAAGCGCGCTGCCGATGCGCACAAACGTCGCCCCTTCCTCAATGGCGATCTCGTAATCGTTCGACATGCCCATCGACAGCTCCGTGCACGGCGCATGCGGCCAGCGGAGCGCCTGAACGCGCTCTTTCAAGACCCGCAATTGCCGGAAGCAGGCGCGCAATACCGCCTCGTCATCCGTATGCGGGGCCATCGTCATCAATCCGACGACCTCAAGGTGCGAAAACGAACGGAGCTGATCGATGAACGGGACGGTCTCGTCAGGAGAGAGGCCGTGCTTCGTCGCTTCTCCCGATACATTCACTTGCACAAAACATTTCACCGGCCGCACCGCCCGCTTTTCAATTTCTTTCGCCAGCGACAGGCGATCAAGCGAATGGATGTAATCGACTTTATCGATAATGTCCTTCACCTTGCGCGACTGAAGCGTCCCGATAAAATGCCACACCGCCCGGTCCCCGATCCGTTCATACTTTTCAAGTAGCTGGCCGGCGCGGTTTTCGCCGAGGTCGGCAATGCCGGCGTCAAGCACATGAAGCGCCCTTTCGGCATCAATATATTTCGTGACAGCAACGATGCGTACGTCGGCCGGATTGCGGCCGACGCGGGCGCAAGCCGCCTCGATGCGTTGGCGAACGGCTGCCAAGTTGTCGCGTACGGTCATGCTGTTTCCTCCCTTCGGCCGATAAACGCCAACATCCGCCCTGTCGTCCCACGGTCGCGGCGGTGGGAAAAAAACAACGTCTCCTCACAGCTTGTACAGCGTTCCGACACATAAATATGGCAGTCTGGAATCCCGGCGGCCGCAAGCTGCAGCCGGTTGGCCTCTTTTAAATCAAGCGCATACTGCCCTTGGCTTGTTTCGCGCCACGGCAACGGGCCGCCCGCAGGAAGAGTCGGACGCAGGCCATCGATCACCCGGTCATCAACCGTGTAACAGCATGGGCCAATGGCCGGTCCAATCGCGGCATAGATGTCGGACGGGGCAATGTGTTCGCGCTCCTGCCAAAGCCGCACCATGTTTTGGACAATGCCGCCCGCCGTCCCCCGCCAGCCGGCGTGGGCAAGGCCGACTAGGCCCGCCGATGGCGCGATAAAATAGACAGGCACACAATCGGCAAAACAAAGTGCGAGCAATACCCCCGCCTTATCCGTATACAGCCCGTCAGCCCCCCGGACCGCTGCAGCGAAGTCGTGCGCCCCGCTCCCCCGATCGCCTTTCGTCACTTTCCGAATCACGGCGCCGTGCACTTGCTCACAGCACACCCAATGATCGAGCGGAACAGAAAGCCATTCAGCCAGACGGCGGCGGTTGTTGACGACATGCATGCGATCGTCGCCGACATGCAGCCCCATATTCAGCGAGGCGAACGGCCCTTCGCTTTCTCCGCCTTGTTTCGTTGTCAACCCGGCGACTGCTCCGGCAAACGGGGGCGCCCCGCAGCGGAGCCATCCTTGAGCTTCTTGTTGAAAAATGTCCGGCATTCGCGTCAACCTCACGCTGTTTTTGTAGGTTTTTATCACTTTTTTTCCTATTTTATCATAGTTTGTTCGTTTGTGATAACCTTTATTTGCGATTTTGTCGAAACATTGGTGCAATCCCGCCACTCAATATGCCGCTCATTGCGCGGGCCGCTCAGTCGGCATCATGCAGGCGGACTAAAATGACATCCGCTCCGATTTTGACGATGTTTTGCCACGGAATGACGACCGCTTCTTCACGCCCGAACAACCCGAGCATCTTTCCGGAGCCTAAAATAATGAGCGAACGGATTTTGCCTGTATCTAAATCGATGTCAATATCCCCGATGTTGCCAAGCTTCTTCCCGTTGGCCACATTGACGACATCTTTCGTTTGAAACTCAGAAATTCTCATCACGGTTCAGTCCCCCGCCTTTCCTCTCCTCTTTTTTCATCTATATGCACCGCCCAACCGGTTATGTGCCAAAGAAAAAAGGCTGCCCGAGCAGCCGTTCACACTTGGATGTTTTTATTCATTTGCCGGATCGCTGCCTTTTCAAGCCTGGACACTTGCGCCTGGGAAATGCCGATTTCCTCGGCGACTTCCATTTGCGTCTTTCCTTGGAAAAACCGTTTGCGGATAATCATTTTCTCTCGCTCATTCAACCGCCGCAGCCCTTCTTTTAAAGCGATTTCTTCGATCCATTGGATGTCGCGGTTGCGCTCGTCGCTAAGCTGGTCCATCACATAAATCGGATCGCCGCCGTCGTTGTATATCGGTTCAAATAAGGAAACAGGGTCTTGAATGGCATCAAGGGCAAACACCACTTCCTCGTGGGCGACGCCGAGTTCCCGCGCAATATCTTTCGTCGACGGCTCTTTCGCCGTCTCGCTCATGAGCCGTTCCCGCACTTGCAGCGCTTTGTAAGCGATGTCGCGCAGCGAGCGCGAGACGCGAATTGGATTGTTATCGCGCAAGTAACGGCGGATTTCGCCAATGATCATCGGCACCGCATAAGTGGAAAATTTCACATTTTGGTTAAGGTCAAAATTATCAATCGATTTCATGAGTCCGATGCAGCCAACTTGAAATAAATCATCAACAAACTCGCCGCGGTTGTTAAAGCGTTGAATGACGCTTAACACGAGGCGTAAGTTTCCGTTTACCAATTTTTCCCTTGCTTCTAAATCCCCTTCATGCATCCGGCGAAACAGCTCCCGCATTTCCTCGTTGTTGAGGACGGGAAGCTTTGAAGTGTCTACACCGCAAATTTCGACTTTGTTCCTCGTCAAGTTGTTCCCTCCCATCAGGAGATGCTAAGTCGTCAGTTTTCAGTATCTCCCTAGGAGGGAAAAATATGCACAGCCTGTCCGAGCGAAAAAAAGCGGCGGAGCGTCCACTCCCGCCGCTTGCTACATCATTTTGTTGAACTCTTTGCGCAACCGTTTAATGATCCGCTTCTCGAGCCGCGATATGTACGATTGCGAAATGCCGAGCAAGTCAGCGACATCTTTTTGCGTTTTTTCCTCCCCTCCTGACAAACCAAAGCGCAATTCCATAATCTGCTTTTCACGGTCGCTCAGCTGGTGCAAGGCGTTTAACAGCAGCCGCCGGTCGACGTCCGCCTCCAAATCCTTTGTAATGACGTCGTCTTCCGTTCCCAGCACATCGGACAGCAGCAGCTCATTGCCGTCCCAATCGATATTGAGCGGTTCGTCAAACGACACTTCCGCCCGCACTTTATTGTTGCGGCGCAAATACATTAAAATTTCGTTTTCAATGCAGCGTGATGCATAAGTCGCCAGCTTGATTTTTTTCTCCGGGTTAAACGTATTGACCGCTTTGATTAAGCCGATCGTTCCAATGCTGATCAAATCTTCGATGTGAATGCCGGTGTTTTCAAACTTGCGCGCAATGTAGACGACAAGCCGCAAATTGCGTTCAATGAGCAGCGACCGCGCCGTCTCATCACCGGTGGCCAGCCGTTCGATCAACTGCTCTTCCTCTTCTTTCGTCAACGGCGGCGGAAGCGCCTCGCTGCCGCCGATATAGTAAATTTCGTCGGCCTTCAACCCAAGTTTGGCCAGCAGCTTATACAGCCAATACATGAACCGAAGTTTCCATCTTTTCATCAAAATCCCCCTTCTAAACGGATAAAACGCGAGTATGATATAGTAACGACCTATGAAGCGGTCAGCTTTCTTCCCGCCTGCACCATTTTCGGGTGGATGATGCAATCGTATTCTCCGTCGGCTGAAAGCGGGTCTGCACTTAAGGCCATAAGCCCATGTTTCACCTCAAGCCACTCGTTTTCGTATGACAGCGCGATGCGGTCTAGTTTTACCGCCATCATCATTTGCGGGCCGCTGCCCACTGCGCGGTATGGAATGAGACGAAGACGATGGGCCCACTGTTCGGGCGGGTCGTCAACCGTCATGGCTGCCATATAGGCCATCAGCTCTTCGGGCAGCACGTCCTTCGCTTTTTCCCGGTCCACGATCATCACCGGCGTTTTGGACACTGGGTCAAACAGCTGGTTGCCGCTGTCGATGAGCCCTCTTAGGGCAAGGGGCCGGCCTTCCCAAACAGCAATGACATCTACAATATGTTCGAAGCGCAATTTTTTCTCGCGAATCTGTTCCACACGGCGGCGGGAAAAAAGCCACAACACCGGAAACCCGACGAGGACAAACAGCCAGCTTACCGGGTCGCCCGCCCCGGGGGGATGCATCATCAATAATCCGTTCTGCACGGACAGTTGCTCGGCGAAAAAATAATGAACCGCCAGCATGCCGCCCCCGACAGCGAACGTGGCAAAGTAAAACGCCAGCATGTTCTCGATCATATAGCGCGGCCGCTTAAAGCCAAAAGCGGAGAGCACAATCAAGATCGAGGCGGCCATTTTGGCAAGCGGGTGCTGGGCGATGGCGGACAACGGGGTGAACAGCAGCACCACAAGCAGCGACCCGATCAACGCTCCGGCCAACAGCCGCCACCAGACGATCGGGCGCTTAAGCATGAGCGCTGTCAGCCAAAGAAGCATTGCATCAAAACAGACGTTCAAAAGCCAAATGACATCAAGATACACAACCAACCGGCAAGCCCCTCCCCCGCCCCATCGGCTTTTGTCTGAAACAAGTATATAGCATATCCCGTTGGAAAGTCTGTCAATTGGTGGTGGTGAAAAACAGAATGTTTTGTCAAAGCGAGGGGAAACGTGCGAACGAGGAAAACCGCCCTTTGAAGCGCGGGGCGAGGGCAAAAAAAGAAGGCATGAACACGGCTTGTTCATGCCCGATAGCTCCTCAACGGCGACGGTTGCGGTTACGCAAGAACGCCGGAATATCGAGCGGGTCTTCCGCCTGCCCGGACCGGAGCGCCGCATAATCTTGCGCCGGTTCTTCGCGCTTTTCCCGCTTCGGCGCCGGCGTCACTTTCGGCGCCGTCCCGATGCCGGCGCGCGGCGGCCGCGGCTGCGAAGCAACGTTTTCGTTAAACCCGGTCGCGATGACAGTGACGACAATTTCGTCTTTTAAGTCTTCGTTGATGACCGAGCCGAAAATCATATTCACTTCTTGATCGGCCGCCGAAGCGACGATGTCGGCGGCCTCCTGCACTTCGTACAAACTTAAGTTCATGCCGCCAGTGATGTTCATGAGCACGCCTTGCGCCCCGTCGATCGACGTCTCCAACAGCGGGCTGGAAATGGCTTTTTTGGCTGCCTCCGCCGCTCGGTTTTCGCCGCTGGCAATCCCGATGCCCATCAGCGCCGAGCCTTTGTTGGACATGATCGTTTTCACATCGGCGAAGTCAAGGTTGATCAACCCCGGCACAGCGATCAAATCGGAAATGCCTTGCACCCCTTGGCGCAGCACATTGTCCGCTTCGCGGAACGCCTCAAGCATCGGCGTATTTTTGTCAACAATCTCAAGCAACCGGTCGTTCGGAATGACGATGAGCGTATCGACCGCCTCTTTCATGGCGGCGATGCCGCTTGCGGCCTGCGTCGCCCGCTTCCGCCCTTCAAACGTAAACGGGCGCGTGACGACACCGACCGTGAGCGCTCCTAATTCGCGGGCGATTTGGGCGATGACGGGCGCCGCCCCAGTTCCCGTGCCGCCGCCCATGCCAGCGGTGACAAACACCATATCGGCGCCGCGAAGCGCTTCTTCAATTTGCTCTTTGCTCTCCTCAGCTGCTTTTTTTCCAACTTCTGGGTTCGCTCCCGCACCCAAGCCGCGTGTCAGCTTCGCCCCGATTTGCAGTTTCGTCGGCGCCTTCGACAAATTGAGCGCCTGTGCATCGGTATTGACGGCAATAAATTCAACGCCTTGCACTCCGTGTTCAATCATCCGATTGACGGCGTTGTTGCCGCCGCCCCCGACCCCAATCACCTTGATCGTTGCCAACTGATCGACTGTTGTCTCAAACTCCAACATGGCCAAATCCTCCTAAAATTTCAATCTCTATTCAAAGAAAGAACCGAAAAATTTCTTGACCTTCTTCCCGAAATGGTCTTCTTTCTTTTTCGGTTTCGATGGTTGTTTTGGCGCCGGGCGCTCGGCCGGCTCCGCCGCGGCCGCCGCCGGGACGGTTTTCCCTTGCAGCTGCGCCTGCCGGTAGGCGAACTTGAGCAGGCCGACGCCGATCGTGTATTGCGGGTCGCGCACGCCGATGTAATCCGGCATGGCAACACGGACGCTCGTCCCTAGGACGACGTGAGCCAACTCCAACACTCCCGGCATATTCGCCACGCCGCCGGTCAGCACATAGCCGCCCGGAAGGTCGCGAAAGCCAAGCCGGCGCACTTCATGTTGAACCATTTGCAAAATTTCCTCCATCCTCGCCTCAATAATATCGGCGATCTCAAGCTGGCTGAACTGCTGGTGTTGATCGCTGCCTATGACCGGCACGCTGAACACTTCTTCGTCCGAAGCGTAGTCGTAAAACGCATACCCGTGCTTCAATTTGATTTTTTCCGCATCCTCCGTTGTTGTCCGCAGCCCGATGGCCAAATCTTTTGTAATATGCTCCCCGCCGACCGGCAGTGAAGAGACAGCTTGCAACGCCCCTTGCTCAAAGACAGCGACCGTTGTCGAACCGCCGCCCAGATCGACGAGCGCGGCGCCCAAGTGCCGCTCATCGTCGGATAATGCCAGCAAACCGGCCGCTAACGGCTGGAGGCAAATGTCGCTGATTTCCAAACCGGCACGTTCCACACAGCGAAGGAGATTATGTAAAATCGTCTTCGCTCCGGTCACCATCGTCCCTTCCATCTCCAAGCGGACGCCGATCATGCCGCGTGGGTCGTGGATGCCGTCTAAGCCGTCGACGATAAACTGGCGCGGAACGACGCTGATAATTTCCCGGTCCGGCGGGATGGAAACGACTTGCGCCGCATCGATGACGCGGGCAACGTCTTCATCGCTGATTTCGCGGTTTTCGCTGGCAACTGCAACGATGCCATGGCAGTCATGCAGCTGAATATGGCTTCCCGCCACCCCGACAATCACGCGGCGGATCGAAAGGCCGACCATCCGTTCCGCTTGTTCGACCGCGCGCTTGATCGATTGCACCGTTTTATCTATATCAACAATCGCGCCTTTTTTGAGCCCTTCTGATTTCACATTGCCGATTCCGATAATGTTAATCGAGCTGCCCAACATTTCCCCGATGATGACTTTGACGCTCGATGTTCCGACATCCAGGCTAACGACGATCTCATTGCTGCTCATCTTTTGGCATCTGCCTACTAAAAACGCGCCGATGTCAGCCGACGTTTCAGTAAGCAGCGACACCTCCTTTTTCGGCTGAAATTTCCCTGTCCATCTCTTCGTCTATATCCAGCTCGCGATTTTCGCAAGAACATCGCATTTTGTTTTACTCCATATAATTCAACACAGGAAGACACTTTCCTCTCTTCCGCTTAACTTTTTTCGCGATTTTCCCGCCGCTCCGCCCATTCGGCAAGCCAAAGGCGACGGATGATGGCAATGTTTTGAAACAGGCGGACGCCAAACGCGAAGACGGCCGCCAAATACAAGTCTACACCAAGATGCACCCCAAGAAAAGTCAAAGTTGTGGCAAGGATGATATTGAAAAAAAACCCGGTTATAAATACTGTTTCGTCGTACGTTCCTTGTAAATGGGCGCGCCATCCCCCTATTAATGTATCAAAGGCGGCCAAAATGGCAATCGACAAATAACTGGAATACTGATCGGGAACTTCCCAGCCGGCCAGGACGCCGACGGCAAACCCGAGCAACAATCCGAGAAGCGGAAGCCACATGCTATTTCTCCTCCTTGCCGGCGCTCGTCGTCTCCATGTATTTTACCTCCAGCCGCTCGGTTGACGGCGGAATGGCGATCATCGGTTTCGGCTTAGAAATCGAAAGCTCCAAGTTTTCGACGATGAAATCATCCCGAATCGGCGAAACCGTCAAACCGCTATACAGCTTGTCCGCATCGTCCGCGATCGCCTTCACCTCAACCGGCAGCTGAAGCGGCCGGCGACCGACTTTCGTCACCCCGTTGACATCGCGAATCGCCGTCTGGTTCGTCAGCCGCTCGCCGCTAATGGCGATTTCCTTTGCTCCATATTTGTTCAATTCATTTACCAACCGCTGCAACAGCTCCGGCGACACCGTTTGGGCGACCGGACCGACGTAGCCGCCAGCCGCAAACGGCGCGATCGTCAGCACCACGCCGCGCCCTTTCACCTCGGTCAGTCCGGCTTCTTCCCTAAGCTCGGCGACCGTCTCCTCGAGCGCCGCCTCACCGTCTTCCTGCTCCTCGCGCCGGTAATGGCGCAATTTCGCCTCGTAGCGTTCCAGCTCCTCAAGCAGCTGCTGTTCAAGCTTCTGCTCCTTTGTCAAATCGGCGCGCAGCTCCCAAATGTCGCGCGTATCGCGCTCTTCCGAAGGCAGCGTCGTCCGCATCCCGACGGCCAGCATCAATCCGAACACGCCGGCAATCCCGGCAAAATACAGCTGTCTTTTTCGCTCCAATGCGCTTCACCGCTCCTTCCTGCCCGTTTTACGGTCTGGGCGCGAATACCGGATCGAGCGTAATCGCCTCTTGCTTTTCCACTTTTACATCGATATGGTCTTGAACAAGCTCGTCGACGACGCCGCCTGGCAGGACGAGCGCAGACGACAGCACATCTGGGTCGCCGATCGCCGAAATGACAAACGGAGCGGCATGTTGCGTCCCGTCAACCTCAATGACCGGACCGTTGCACACAATGTAGGAGCGATGGGAAATGCGCTGCCCGTTAATGGCGACCGCTTCGGCGCCGGAAATAAGCAGCTCGTGAACGATTTTCCATACGTGCTGTTCGTGAACGATATAATCAGTAGCACTCGCTTCAGAGGGGATGTAAGAGGAGTCGGAAAGCGTGACTGCTACACCCTTTCCTTTCACCCTCGCCTTTCCAACATACATGCGCAGCTGTTCTGCCTCTTTCGCCAGCCCGGCTTCGTTCGTCTGCCGGTCGGCCAGTTTTTTTTCCCAAGCGGCCAGTTCGTCTTGCTTTTCGACAAGCTGTTGCTTTAACGACCGGTTTTCCTTTTGCAAAGCGATCAGCGCCGAGCGAAACTCGTATTCCCTTTTCCACCCGCTGTCGCTCCATTCGCGGCGGGATGGATCGTTTTTGGCATGTTGGTAGGAAAACCCGAGCATGGCGCCGAATAAAAAGCAAATAAAAGTAAGGAGGATGCGGCTATGGGCTTGTTGTCTCATCGTCGTCCTCCTTTTTCGGCGGCTCGTACGGGACAAAGTAGCTGCCGACTTCGAGGTGAATGACCCCTTTGACATTTCGGTCAAGCTCGGCGACAATCGCCGGATAATGCGACAGCTTGTCCGCAAAACGATGAATCGTCGCACTTACCTCATACCCGTCGTTCATGTAGACGATGACGCGGTCTTCATACTCACTGTTCGGCTTGTAGTGAATTTCCGACATGGCGCCAAGCACCGGCGCCGGCAGTTCCGCCAGCTGTCCAGTCATCTCGGCGATGGCGTCGCCGTTTTTCCAACCGACGAGCACAGGCGCATCGCTCGGGGCTGTTTTCACCGCTTCCAGTTTTAACAGCCGTCCGTTCTCAAGCAGCGGGAAAAATGTTTGCCGGTCGTAGACATAAGCGATCCGCCGCCATTCGTGGACGCGGATGACAATCGTGTTCGGCAGCCTCTTTTCCACGGTTGCCTCTTTAATTTCCGGATGGCGGGCGATCCTCGTTGCCACACTTTGTTCGTTCACTTTCCAAAAGCTTGTCCGCTTCGTAATGCCGCTCAAGCTGATGATGCGCTCCGCCGGCAAATGGCGGTTTCCGCTCACCTCCACATGCCTGACGGCGCTTAACGGCGATTGGAAGTAAAGAACGCACAAAATAAACAGAAAAAAGAAGGACAAATACAAAATCAGCCGACGGTTCGCTTTTTGGCGGCGACGCTCTTTCAGTTTTGGGACGCGGTCTTCAAGAACAACAACCTTTCCCTTTTCCATTGCCTTCCCCGCTTTCCTGCCCGCGGGCAGCTCCATGGCTGCGCTCGAATAAAAACAAACGGCATCCGCTGCCGTTTTCTTGTTCTTTGCACTTGTTTTCATTATATCACAAATAGATCGCGAGAGAGACCGTTTTTTATAACATTTGCCGGCACTGTTTGACGGCAAGCCGCCCGAACAAACAAAAACAGCGGACGCCGCCGCCTGCCTAATAGCGGGCGTGTCTGCTAATATTGAGCAGCACGCCGATCGCCATCAGCATCAATGTCAACGACGATCCGCCGTAGCTCAAAAACGGGAGAGTAATGCCGGTGACGGGCATCAGCCCGGTGACAACGCCGATGTTGATCATCACTTGGATGGCAATCATCGAAATGATGCCAAGCGCCAAAAAGCTGCCGTACAAATCGGGGGCGCCAAGGGCGATGCGCACGCCGCGCCAAAGAAGAAGGCTGAATAAAAGAAGGACGAGCGATCCGCCAATAAAACCGAGCTCCTCGGCCAAAATGGCGAAAATAAAATCAGTTTGCGGCTCCGGCAAATAAAAAAACTTTTGCCGGCTTTGCCCGAGCCCCAGGCCAAACAGCCCGCCCGGACCGATGGCGTACAGCGACTGGATGATTTGAAATCCGCTCCCCAACGGGTCTTCCCACGGATTCAAAAACGATGTAATCCGCTTGATTCGATACGGCGCCGATAAAACGAGGGCGGCAAACCCGGCAAGCCCCAACACCCCAAGACCCACAAAATGGCTGAGGCGAGCGCCGGCGACAAAAATCATCGCCACACATGTGCCGACCATCACGGTGCCCGTCCCTAAGTCCGGCTGCAGCATAATCATGCCGAACGCCGCAAACACGAGCGCCAGCGCCGGCAGCAATCCTTGTTTAAACGATGTAATCTTCTTTTGGTTTTCGGATAAATATTTGGCCAAAAACGCGATCATCGCCAGCTTCATAAATTCGGACGGCTGGATGGAAAACGCCCCGACGCCGATCCAGCTGCGCGATCCATTGCGCACCATGCCGACGCCTGGGATCAACACGAGTACAAGCAGCCCGAAACAAACGATGAGCAACACTTTCGACCAGTCGCGCCACGTCCAATAATCGATGTTCATCACAAAAAACATGGCGATAATGCCGACGATGGCAAAGAACAGCTGGCGCTTGACAAAGAAAAACGAATCGTGAAACTTGTATTCCGCCCAAATGGCGCTCGCGCTGTACACCATAATAAGCCCGATGGCCAAGAGCGAAAACGTTAAAAGAATCAACAAAAAATCCGGCGCAGACCTTTTCCGCGGCAATGCCCAACACCTCTATTTTGTAAACTAGAAGGAAAGGGCTGTCCCTTTCCCTCTATTTCAACTTATGCACGGCGTCGATAAAAATGTCCCCTCTCTCCTCGAAAGTTTTGTATTGATCCCAGCTGGCGCAGGCCGGAGAGAGCAAAATAACATCGCCCGGCTCGGAAAGCCGGAAGGCAACCGGGACAGCTTTTTCCACATTATCGACATATTCGATCGTTTCTATTCCCGCCTCCCGGGCGATGCGCCCGATTTTCTCCGCCGTTTGCCCGAACAATACCGCCGCTTTCACCTGCCGCAAGTACGGAAGAAGCTTGTCAAACTCATTGCCGCGGTCAAGCCCGCCGGCCAGCAAAATCACCGGTTCACCGGCAAACGCCGAAAGCGCCTTTTGCGTTGCCAAAATATTCGTCGCCTTCGAGTCGTTGTAAAACCGCCGGCCGTCGACTTCGGCTACATATTGAAGCCGATGTTTTACGCCGGCAAACGTCGTCAACACTTGAACGATCGCCGCGTTGCTGGCGCCGGCCAGCTTGGCAGCCGCCACCGCGGCCAAAATGTTTTCCACGTTGTGCTGGCCGGGGAGGACAATGTCTGCTGTCTTGATGATCGGCTCTCCGTTCCAGCAAACGGCGCCATTGTCGACGTACGCCCCTTCACCGAGCGGCTTCGTCGCCGAAAACAGCACCTTTTGCGATCGAATCGAGGCGGCGATGTCCATCACGGTCTGGTCATCCGCGTTGACGACCGCATAATCTTGTTCTGTTTGGTTGCGGAAAATATTCGCCTTCGCCGCCGCGTATGCTTCTCTTGTGCCATGGTAGTCCAAATGGGCATCAAAAATGTTAAGCAAGACGGCGATCGTAGGACGGAATTGATCAATGCCGGCAAGCTGGAACGAAGACAGTTCGGTGACGAGCCATTGGCCCGGCTTCGCTTCCTTGGCCACCTCGCAGGCGACTAAGCCGATATTGCCGGCAAGCAACGGGTCTTGGCCATCCGCCTTTAACATTTCATAAATCAATGTCGTTGTCGTCGTTTTCCCGTTCGATCCGGTAATGCCGATAAACGACGCTTCGGAAATGTGATAAGCCAGCTCCACCTCGGTCACGACCGGAAGCCCTTTTTCAAGCGCTTTTTTCACTAACGGATTCGTATACGGGATGCCCGGATTTTTCACGACGAGGTCAAACGGCTCATCGAGCAGTTCGAGCGGATGGCCGCCGCAAACAACGCGGACGCCGAGCTCTTCAAGCTGCTTCGCCTCCGCGTTTTCCGCCAACGGTTTTTGATCGTTGGCGACGACTTCCGCCCCTAATTCAACGAGCAGGCGGGCCGCTGCCGCCCCGCTTTTCGCCAATCCAATCACAAGCACACGACGATGTTGATAGAAAAGAGTCGGTTTCAATTACATCCACACCTCGATATAAATTCCTAGCATGGCAAACAACAGGCCGACGGCCCAAAACGTCACGACAACGCGCCATTCCGACCAACCGACGAGCTCATAATGATGATGGAGCGGGCTCATGCGGAAAACGCGCCTGCCGGTCGTTTTGAACGAGGCGACTTGAATGATGACAGACAGCGTTTCAATGACAAAGACGCCACCAATAATGATCAGCAGCAGCTCGAGTTTCGTTAAGACAGCGACCGCAGCGATCGCCCCGCCAAGCGCGAGCGATCCGGTATCCCCCATAAATACTTTTGCCGGATGGGCATTAAACACTAAAAAGCCGAGCACAGCGCCGACAACGGCGACGCAAAACACCGCCACATCGTACTGACCTTGATTCCAAGCCAACACGGCATACGCGCCAAAGGCGATCGCCGCCGTGCCGGCCAAAAGCCCATCGAGCCCGTCGGTCAAGTTGACAGCGTTGGAGCCGCCGACAAGCATGAGCAAAAGCAGCACCCCATAAGCCCAGCCAAGGTCAAACGACCAGCCGGTCCCGGGGATATGTACTTCCGTCGAAAAGCCGCTTTGCCGGTAGACAAAAAAGAAAACAACGGCAATGATGAGCTGGCCGATAAATTTTTGCCGGCTCGTCAACCCCAGGTTCCGCTTCATCACCACTTTGATCATATCGTCCAAAAAGCCGAGCACCCCGTAGCCAACCGTAACAAGCAGCAATAAATATGTTTCCACCGACAGGACGGACAATCTCGATGTCATCCATAACGTTGTCGCCACGATCGAAAGCAAAATCATAATGCCGCCCATTGTCGGGGTGCCCGATTTTTTTTGATGCGACTTCGGCCCTTCCTCGCGAATGCTTTGCCCAAATTTTAACCGCCGCAAAAACGGGATGAACAGCGGCGACAAAATGACGGTGACCAAAAAGGAAACAGCCATCGCAATGACAATTATTTGTTCTGGCATGAATCGTCACATCCTTTTGCCTGCCGCGCGTCCAGCCACCGTTTCTGCAACTCGGCGAGCCGGAGGGGGATTGCTTCATCAGCAGGGACATACTCCTCGCCTTCTTCCGGGAACGAAAACGAAAATTCCGTTCCCCGGCCGCCTTCCCGCAAATACCGCTCAAGCAGCGCGGCGGCCGCCGCAAGCGGCGACGGGACGAAAAAGAGCGGAAACTGATTAGGAATGTAGCGCGGCAATGGCTCTCCGATCGGCCAAAACGAAGCGATCGCCCCGTGCTCGATGGCCGTTTTCAGCGTTTCCGCCGCATCTTCAAGCGGCACGAACAGCCCTTTTTTCACCTGTTCGGCCGGATTGACAAACACCGCGTGAAAACGAATCGTTTCGTCCACAATGCCGCTCGCTTCGTTCGCAATTTTCTGCACCATTCCGTACGTAACCATCGTCATGTTCTCTCCCTCACCGCCGCTCGGGCGACAGCGCGATCGTCAAACTCAATCACATTGCCGCCGATGATTTGGTACGTTTCATGCCCCTTACCGGCAATCAACACAACATCTCCTTCTTGCGCCTGCCGGATGGCGTAGCGGATCGCCTCTTCCCGGTCAGGAATCGTCACGTACCTTCCATCTTGATCACTTACCCCCGCTTCCATATCCCGCAAAATTTGCTGCGGGTCTTCCGAGCGCGGATTGTCGGAGGTGAACACGGCGACATCCGCGTGGCGCACCGCCACCTGCGCCATAAGCGGCCGCTTCGTCCGGTCGCGGTCGCCGCCGCAGCCAATGACGACATAGACGTTCCGCTTCGCAAATTGGCGCACCGTTTTCAGCGCGTTTTCCAAACTGTCCGGCGTATGGGCATAATCTACAATGATAGTAAAATTTTGCCCTTCATCGACCGTTTCAAACCGCCCGGACACCGGCTCGACATCCCTTAAAGCCGCCGCAATCGTTTCAAGCGAAAACCCGGAGGCAAGGCAGGCAGCGGCCGCCGCAAGCATGTTATAGACGTTGAACAAGCCGACGAGCTTCGTTTCCACCACCGCCGATCCGTGCGGCGTGCACAGCCGAAAGGCCATGCCGGACGGGGTCATGGCAATCTCTTCCGCCATCACATCGCTCTTCGTGCGAATACCGTAAGTGATGATTGGTGCTGCTGTCATATGTTTATAATATTGCGAAACAGGATCATCATGATTCAAAACGGCAAATTTCGGCCGCCGCTCGTCGTAGCGGTTGCCGAGCTGGGCAAACAACAGCCCTTTGGCGTTCCGATACTCGTCCATCGTTCCGTGATAGTCAAGATGATCTTGCGTCAAGTTCGTAAACACGGCCACATCGTAATCGCAGCCATGCACCCGTCCTTGGTGAAGGGCATGCGACGACACTTCCATGGCCGCAAACTCCACGCCCTCGTCGATCATCTGTTTAAACGTGCGTTGCAAGACGAGCGACTCCGGCGTCGTATTCGCCGCCGGGTAAGAACGGGCGCCGATTTTGATCCCGACCGTGCCGATCAGCCCCGTTTTTTTGCCGGCCTTTCTCGCGATCTGGTCAATGATATGAGTCGTCGTCGTTTTTCCGTTTGTGCCCGTCACGCCAATTAAATGAAGTCGATGGGTCGGGTGCCCGTAAAACGCATCAGCCAAAATCGCCATCGCCCGCCGGCTGTCCGGCACAAGGACAAGCGGCGCGTCCACCGCGAGCGGGCGCTCAGCCACGACCGCCGCTGCTCCGCGCGCCACCGCTTGTTCCGCAAAGTCATGCCCGTCCACCGTAAATCCTTTAAGGCAAAAAAACAGCGAACCGGGCGTGACATGGCGCGAATCCATTTCGAGCGCGACAATATCCGGATTGCCCCCGCGATGCACCCAAAAACCGGGCAAGCGCGACAGCAACGTTTGCAATTTCATCCTTAGTCATCCCTTTCGCTTATAAATAGCTCGCCCTATGAGCGGACAGCGGAAAAAGGGGCGCAACCAACCCGATGAGTCATCGCATCGGCCGTCCCTTGCAAGATCGTTTACCGCTCCTCTGCCGCTTCGCGTTTCGCCAAATAAATGCGAATCGTCGAGCCTTCTTTTACTTTCACCCCGGGCTCCGGCGATTGTTCGACAATGACATCGCCCTCGCCACTAACATCTAATTTTAAGTCAAAAAACTGTTCTTGCAAATCTTTTTTTGTCATTCCGATCAAATTCGGCACCTCAATGACTCTCGGCTCATCCCATCCCCGTTCCTTCTCAAGTTGGTCTTTGCGCGGCTTCACACCCATCACCCGCAGGCTGTCTTCTATAACCTTGCCAACGATCGGCGCCGCAACCGTGCCGCCGAATTGGACCGTGCCTTTCGGATTGTCAACAGCGACGTACACGACGAGCTGCGGGTCGTCCGCCGGCGCAAAACCGATGAACGACACGATATGGTTGTTTTGCAAATAGCGGCCGCCTTGCGCTTTTTGCGCCGTTCCGGTTTTCCCGCCGACGCGGTAGCCTTCGACATACGCCTTTTTCCCTGTGCCTTGGGCGACAACGCTCTCAAGCGCATAGCGGACTTGTTTCGACGTTTCCTCGGAAATGACGCGCCGTTTCGCCTTTGGTGTATTGCGGCGTACGACTTCCCCTGTTTCCGGGTCGATCCATTCTTTGGCGATGTACGGGGTGTATAGAGTGCCGCCGTTGATCGCGGCCGATACGGCGGCGACTTGCTGGATCGGCGTCACCGACACCCCTTGGCCGAACGCAGTCGTCGCCAATTCGACCGGCCCGACCCGCTTTAAGTCAAACAAAATGCCAGTCCCTTCCCCTTGCAGGTCAATGCCGGTTTTCTCACCGAAGCCAAACTTCTTAATATAACGAAACAGCGTTTCCTTTCCGAGCCGCTCCCCCAAATCGACAAATCCCGGGTTGCACGAGTTTTGTACGACTTCCAAAAACGTTTGCTCCCCATGGCCGCCCTTTTTCCAGCAGCGGAGCGTAGCGCCGGCCACTTTAGCGTAGCCCGGATCAGAGAAGTGGTCTTTAAGGAGGTTGACTTTATGCTCCTCAAGCGCTGCAGCCAACGTAATGATTTTAAATGTCGACCCCGGTTCATACGTGCTCCAAATCGGCAAATTGCGGTTGTAAATTTCCGGAGGGACGTTGCGGTAATCGGCCGGGTCAAACGTCGGCCGGCTCGCCATCGCCAAAATTTCCCCCGTATTCGGGTTCATGGCAATGGCGATGATGCCGTCTGGATTGTATTTCGCCTCAGCAATATCGAGCTCCCGCTCTATGATCGTCTGAATGCGTGAGTCAATCGTGAGCACCAAGTTCAAGCCGTCGGTCGGCGGCGTATAGTCATCCGCCATATCGGGCATGCGCCGCCCTTTTGCATCGGAGTAAAACTGCACCGAACCGCGTTCTCCGCTCAGTTCTTTGTCATAATACAGTTCAAGCCCTGTGAGCCCTTGGTTGTCAATGCCAGTAAAGCCAAGCACATGCGATAAGTAGCTGCCAAACGGATAGTAGCGCTTCGTGTCTTCAGCAATGTACACCCCGTCCAAATCGAGCGCGCGCACGTCCGCCGCTTTCTCGTCGGAAATTTTCCGCCCTTCTTTCAAGCGGACGATCGAGGTGTTTTTTGTCATTTGTTTATAAACGGATTCGACCGAAGCGCCCAAAACCGCCGCCAGCTTTTCTGCCGCTTCCGCCGGATTTTTCACTTGCCGCGGGATGACATACACCGTCGGCGCGCTCATATTCGTCGCCAGCGGGACGCCGTTGCGGTCCAAAATTTCGCCGCGCTTCGGCTCAAATGGGATGTTCCGACCCCACAGCCCTTTCGCCCGTTCCGCTAATAGATCGCCGAGCCAAAATTGGACATAGCCGAGACGGAGATCGATAATGGCAAAAACCAAAACGCCGATCAAAAAGACGATCGTCAACCGTTTGCGCACGGTCACGTACGATACGCGCATATGGCGGAACCTCCTTCATGATGGGCTCGTTCCACTATATGCTTGTACGCTCCGTTATAGAACGGCAAAAAATCACTCGTGAGGCCCGGTCTCTTTCCGTTCAGCCGCCTCTTGTTCTTTCTTTGCCGCCATTTCTTCCCACTGGCGCGGCGGAGCCAGTTCGACGATCAAATAATCCCCTTGCCGCACTCGCGCTCCCGGGCGGATGTTTTGGCTGACGACATAGCCGGTTCCTTTCGTGCTTGGCCGCAGGCCGAGTATATGAGCCACTTTCATGGCGTCCCGCAGCGAAAACCCGCGCAAGTCCGGCATCGTCGCCGCTCCATCCGTTTTCAACACGACCCGCTCGCCGGGAAGAAGACGATCTCCGCCGCGCGGAAGCTGCCGCTCAACGTACCGGCCGGTGCCGATGACGACCGGCACATAGCCGTTTTTCTTCAACTGCTCCGCCGCCGTGACGGCTGCCTCGCCGACCAGCGAATCGAGCGCGCGTTGCGCCGCTAGTTTCGTTTCCACCGATTTTTCTTTGCTCGGTTCAATATGCAAATATTGCAGGCTGCTTTTCATCACCGTTGTAAAAATTTGCGAAACAGGCGCCGCTCCGGTTTCCGTCACATCCAACCGCGGCTGCTGAACAGCTACATACATGAGAAGGCGCGGATCATCCGCCGGCGCCATGCCTAAAAACGAGAAAATATAATTTTCCCGTCCGGTCAAATAGCCGCCGGAAGCGGATGGAATTTGCGCCGTCCCCGTTTTGCCGGCGACGCGGTAGCCGTCAATTTGGTACGGGCGGCCGGTGCCGTGCTCTGAGGTGACAACCGTTTCCAAAATTTCCCTCACCTTCCGCGCCGTTTCAGCCGTAATCGGTTCACCGACGACAGTCGGCTCGTGGTCGAGAACGACT
Source organism: Geobacillus sp. FSL K6-0789 (assembly GCF_038593135.1). NCBI lineage: Bacteria > Bacillati > Bacillota > Bacilli > Caryophanales > Anoxybacillaceae > Geobacillus > Geobacillus sp. FSL K6-0789. The sequence goes on along the minus strand of NZ_CP151966.1, from coordinate 1,018,025 downwards.
TTGCCGCTGTCTGGATCGACCACCTTTTCAATGACGTACGGCTTCATCATTTTTCCGTCGTTGGCGATCGCTGTCGCCGCCTGGATTTGCTGAATCGGGGTCACTGACGTCCCTTGCCCGAACCCGGTCGTAATCCGTTCGATCGGATAACGGTAACGAATTTGCCCTGTCGCCTCATTCGGCAAATCAATGCCCGTTTTCTGATCGAAATGGAAACGATGCAAATACTGCAAAAACCGGTCTTCCCCGAGCTTTTCTTTCACCAAAATGGAAAAAGCGACGTTCGAAGAGCGCTGCACCCCTTCATTGAACGTAATCGTCCCCCAACCGACATCGTTATGGTCGCGGATGGTGTTCGGCCCGACTTTGTATGAGCCGGAACGGTACGTTTCATTGCCGTTGTACACTCCTTCATTAATGGCGGCAGCAAGCGTAAACACCTTCATCGTCGACCCCGGCTCATACGGGTAGGAAATAGCGTCATTTAAAAAGTTCGCAATATCGCGTTTGTTCGGGTCAAAACTCGGGCGAGTCGCCATCGCTAAAATTTTTCCTGTTTTCGGATCAGCCACGATGGCGATGATCTTTTTCGGCTTGTACTGCTTTTCTACGCCGTTCATGGCGTCTTCCAAAAACGTCTGGATTTTCGCGTCAATCGTTAAATACACGTTCGCGCCGTTGTCCGGCTTTGCAATCGTGCGCTCTCTCGCCTCCGGCAGACGGAACCCCTTCGCATCGCTGGCAAACGACACATAGCCGTCTTTTTCGCGCAAATAACGGTCAAGCGATTTTTCTACTCCCATTTTGCCGACCGTTTCGTTTTTCGCATTTTTTTGCGCGTAGCCGATGACGTGCGAGGCGAACACGCCATTCGGGTAAAACCGGGCAGTGTCGCGGGTAAAGATGATGCCCGGCAAATGGAGCGCTTCAATTTTCCGCTTCAGCTCGAAGCTGATATTGCGGCCATAGGAGCCGAACTCGACTTGTTTCGCCTTTTTGGTCAAAATGCGCTCCATTTGCTCGACGTCCATGCCAAGCAGCGGAGCGAGCTTTTCCGCTGTTTCCTCTGGATCGGCGACACGGCGCGGATCATCCGGGTCCACAATGGCGGCGACTGTATACGACGGCACGTCTTGGGCTAAAATGGCGCCGTTGCGGTCAAAAATCGTCCCGCGTTTCGCTTCAATCGTGCGCGTCTGCTTATGCTGCTGCTGCGCGATCTCCGCCAGCGCTTCGCCTTCTGCTTTTCCCGTCCACTGCACTTGCACAAAGCGGGCAAACAAAAGAAAAAAGGCAAAGCTGAACACGCAAAACAAAATAAACGCCCCGCGATGGGTGTTGCGATGCTTTTTTGCCTCCATCGCCCATCAGTCCTGTACGACTTTGATGTGGTTTTCGTTGAGCGACAAACCGAGCTCTTTCGCCTTTTGCAAAATACGCTCGTACGAGCTCAGCCGCTGCACTTCGACGTACAAGTCATTATTTTCTTTCTTTTGTTCATCAATGGCCGATTCCAACTTTTGGACATCTTTATTAAGCTCATAAATTTGCACTTGGGTTGAGACGGTATGGACCGCCGCGTAAAAGACAAACAGCAAAAACGAAACGATCAACAGCTTCTCAGCCAGCGTCAGCCGAAGGCGCCGTTTTCGCTGCGGCTTCTGGCTCGGCGGCGCGGCCGGATGCTTTTGTTCGCGTGCTACTTTGACTGCCAAATGGTTCACAAGCGTTTCCCTCCTGTTTCTCCTCACCTATTTTCTCAGCCGCGCGGTAGTTTTTCAGCAATGCGGAGTTTGGCTGAACGGGCGCGGCGGTTCCGTTCCACCTCTTCAGCAGAAGGAACGACCGGTTTTTTTGTAATAATTTTCAACACAGGACGGTAGTCATTGGGGAGAACTGGAAGCCCTGGAGGCAATGGCGGGTTCTCGCTTGCTTTTTTAAACGTCTCCTTGCAAATGCGGTCTTCGAGCGAATGAAACGTAATGACGCTCACCCGTCCTCCCGGCGCCAACAAGTCAATCGCCTGCTCAAGCGCTTCGCGAAACGCCTCGAGCTCATCGTTGACTGCGATGCGGAGCGCCTGGAAAATGCGTTTGGCCGGATGTCCGCCGCTGCGGCGCGCCGGCGCTGGAATCGCCTCCTTAATGACCTCAACGAGCTCCCCGGTCGTTTCAATCGGCTTCTCGCGCCGCACCTCCTCGATTTTGCGCGCTACTTGCTTTGAAAATTTTTCTTCGCCGTACCGAAAAAAAATGCGCACAAGCTCCTCATATGGCCAACGGTTGACGATCTCCGCCGCCGTCAGCTGTTGCTTGCGGTCCATCCTCATGTCAAGCGGCGCGTCGTGCTGGTAGCTGAAGCCGCGCTCCGGCTCATCGAGCTGCGGCGATGAAACGCCCAAATCAAACAGCACGCCGTCGACGGCAGCGACGCCGCGGGCGGAAAGCTCCTCTTGCAAAAACCGGAAGTTGCGGTGCACAAACTGCACTTGCTGGCCATAACGGGCGAGCCGTTCACGCGCATACGAAATGGCGGTTTCGTCTTGATCGAAGGCAAACAGCTTTCCGCGCTTTGAGAGGCGGGAAAGCAAATAGTCGCTATGGCCGCCGCCGCCCAACGTACAATCGACATAGACGCCGTCCGGGCGGATGTTCAGTCCGTCAACCGCTTCTTTTAACAGCACCGTTGTATGTTCAAACACATGTCCACCACCTTTGCTGCTTCCAAACGCTGCTTCCTTAATTATATCGCAAAGACGGACAAAATTTTAGCTTTTTTTGTAAAAAAAACGTCCCTTTTTGTTTATTTTTGTCGGACATCCCCAGATGGAGCCATTAGTTCCAACCTCCTTTTACTTTTATTTCCAAACCCATAGCGATTGTTTTGTTACTATTTCATTCCACAAAAAAAAAATCCTGCTCGAAACAGGATTTTTCTTTTCGACTTTTTCTTTGAAAAAGCTTTATATATATACAATTTTATGCATTCCGTTTCCAGGGGCGTCGATCAGCGAAAGTTTTTTTACAAAATCAAATCCGTAACGATTCACGTAGTAAAACACGTTCCAAACCCGTTCCTGAGGCGCTCCGTTCGGCCGCAGCGCCGTTTCGACGCGCCAAAACTTGCGCCATGTCATCTCATGTTTGCGCAAAAGCGCCCGCTCCAACGTTTGCTGAAGAAACTCGATTTGTGACTCAATGATGGCGGCATTTTTCGCCACCAATCCTTCCAATCCGCGGTCAATCTCCATGCCAAGCGCGCGCAGCGGCTGATGCGCCGCCTCGATGTCGGCTTTCGCTTTCGCAAACGCCTTGGCAAGCGGAACTTCAGCCGTCTCCTTCCGCCATCGCTCCTTGGCCGCTTCGAGCCGCCCGGCCAATACGTCGGCGGCTTCGAGACCGAGATCAGCGAGATCGGTTTGCAGCGAACGGCCGACGATCGTCGCCTGCAGGCGCGGCGCCAGCGGCGGCATTTCGAATCCGAACAGCGAAAACGCCTCCTTCAACTCCGCCCAATAGGCGATTTCTCCCGGGCCGGCGACAAAAGCGAGCGTCGGCAGCAAATACTCTTGCATAAGCGGACGAGTGACAACATTGTTGCTTAAACAGTGCGGCTTCGTCTCGGCAAGCTCAAGCAGCTGCTGTTTCGCAAAGACGATATGCCCGGCCTTGTCGCGGAACGCGCCGCGCTCTTCGTCATAGTGCAAAAGCAGGCGCTCATGGCCGTTGTAATAAAACAAGTTGGCCGCGTTGGGCGCTATCTCAATGAGCGGCGCATACCCGAGCGCGCGCAGCGCCTCTTGCTGCGCCAACACGGCCGATGTCACGCTGCGATGGCAGTCAATGAGCGCGGCGAAAAAACGGCGCTCAAGAAGGCGCACCGCCGCATCGCCGGCATTCAAGACAACCAATCCGTCAGCAGCAAACAGGCGCAAGACAATCGCCGCAAAAAAGTCGACAAACGTGCGCGCCTCATCCAAACATGTCTTGAGAAAGGAAAGCAGTTCGTTCGTCGCGTCCGTCTCCCCGTACGTTTTCACGACACGTTCGATCCACGCGCCGGCAAGCTCATGATCAAGCGGGACGTCGGCTGCCATCCGCCTTTCCTTCCGCTTGTGCGGATATAGCGCTTTCCTCACTTCGCCGCCCTCTACCACATACACATGGTCGATTTCCGCGATGTCATGATCCTCGCCGGCGATCCAAAACAGCGGCACGACCGGCACGCCAAGCTTCCGTTCCTGTTCTTTGGCGAGCTGGATGATAGTGATGATTTTATAGATCGTATAAAGCGGACCGGTCAACAGCCCGGCTTGCTGTCCGCCGACAACAACGACGCTGTTCTCCTGCCGCAGCTTGTCGATATTGTGCATCGTCGCCCTGCTTGCCGAGAACCGACGGTGATAGGCGTCTAAATAATCGGCAAGCCCGCTCCGGTCGTATGTCCGTTTTTGCAAATGAGACAACCGGCGGCGAAACGCCTGATCATCAGCCCAAACGTAGTCAAACCCTTTCTCAGCCGGAAACGCGCCGGTTATGTAATCGGCCGCCAGCTTTGTCGCCGCCGGCAGCGGAATTTCGTGAACCTCCATGGCGAAAACTCCCTTTCTTATGTATTCTTTCATGAGTATAGCACGTTCGGCGCCAAGAGAAAAAAATGATTGCTCAAAGGACGGCAGCGATGCGCGCCATCATGCCATAGACGAGCAGGCCGGCGTAAAGGGACGCAAAAATGAGAAAACTGGCCCGCCAAAATAGACGAAACACCGCCGCCAGGTGAAAATCCGCCTTTTTCCGCCAGTAGCCGAGTGCGATGGCGGCGTGCAATCCGAGCAAAAAGAGAAGAAGATGGACAAAATATGACTTTCCGAACAGCACGGCAAGCAAAAAATAGACGGCGGCGATGAAAAATGCGGTCGCCGCGTTGACCGCCGCGTAAAACGCCGCCCGTTTCCGCCCGCCAAACAGGCGCATGGCCGCATAGACGAGCCAAAACAGCAGCAGCGGCAGTGTGACGAATGTCGCCAACACCGGCGCGAGCCAGTCACCCATCGCGGCTCCCCCCTTCCTTCCCTTTCAGCGCGCAATACACAAAGCGGACGAGCGGCAACGCAACGCCGCGCGCTTCCCCTTGCTTCAGCACATAGCCTAAAATGGCGTCAATTTCCGTCCGACGCCCGTTTGCCACATCCATATACATCGACGAATAGTTGTCCGCCGTGTTCCGGCATATATGAACGACCCGCTCCCACGCCCGTCCGGCGTCACGAAGCGGCAACACCCGCCGCACTTCATCAAACAGCTGCGCCATCATGTCCCGATACGGCGCCACCTCAAGAAGCTCGCCGTTTTTCACTTGCAACAGCGCCGTCAACGGGTTGATGACCGCATTGACGACAAGTTTGTCGACAAGAATGCGCTCCCAATCGTTCGCCCATTCAATGGGAAACTCTCGATCTCCAGCCAGCCCGGCGGCCGCAGCAGGCGACCCATAGAAGGGGGCAAGCGTCAGTTTGCCGGCGCCTGTGTGCGCAACCGTCCGATCGTCAAGCTTGAACGCGCCGTGCTCCACAACGCCGACGACGATATTTTTGTCAGCAAAAACAGACAGCTGTTCGAGATGGCTCATCCCGTTTTGCAAAAAAACAATCGTGCCGACGCGGCGGAACGAATCACGCTGGGAGCAGACATCCGCCACATCATATTGTTTAACCGTCACAAACACAAGCGGCTCAACGAGTTCCGTCCCGGCAAACGGCCTTGCTTGAACGGCAGTCTCCGTTGTTTTTCCTTCTTTTTTCAGGGCGACACCGCATTCAGCAAGCTGCCTCGCCTGAGACAAGCGCCTTGTATACACCGTGACCTTATGGCGCCGCCCGAGATAAGCGGCAAGAAGCAGGCCGACCGCCCCGCCGCCGACAATGCCAATGTTCACATGTCTCCCCCGCCTTCCTGCCAAATTGCGTTAGCCTTATTTTAGCAAATGTCCCCGTCATCCGTTAAGAAAAAAAAAAGCCGGCCCAAAGGCCAGCTTTTATCCTTCCCCGGCGCCCTCAGCCGCCGGCTCCGTTTGTTTTTCGGCGCCCGCCACTATTTTCCGCGCCCGCTCCATAATGGCGAGCAACGTTTTATACTCCTCTTGGACGGCCGCCAGCTGCTTTTGCAACGCTTCCTTTTCCATTTGCAACTTTGTCACCATTTGTTGCAGCTGCTCCATATCGTTTTTTAACGCCCGATTTTCATCCGCTGTCCGCCGGGCGTCGCGCGCTTTTTGTCCTTCCGCTTGCAAAAAAGCGAGCACTTCCGTCCATGACAGTTTGCTCTCTGCTGCCGCTTCCATCTCCGTTTGTCCCCCTCCTTCTTTTACCGATGCCGCCTCTTTTTTTCGCGTTTTCCGTTCTTGCTTTGCCTGTTCAATTTCCTCTTTATACTGCTTGCGAACGTACGAATTCCAGCGGAACCCGCACGCTGCCGCTGTCCGCGACAAGCGCCGCCCCACCTCAGCAAACGCTTCTAGCTGGGTGCCGCCCTCGCGAATATATTGAAGCACAACGTTGGCCAACAGTTCATCTTCCTCTTTCGTCCAAGCGTCCTGGCGTACTCCGGTCATCTCCCTTCCCTCCTCATCGCCGCTTTGTCATTATATGTATGCGGCTAATAGAAACAGTAGAAGGAAAAAATTACTGCTTGCGAAAAAAAGGATGCAACGCCTGTTCATGTTCAACCGACCCCCATAGTGCGGCGCAACGGTCGATTTCAGCGAAAAATTGCTCACGAAACCAAACTGTTCGCCATTTTTCGCCCGCTGCCGCCTTATAGGCTTCTAAAACAGCGAGCGACCGCGCGGCATAAAGGGTGAGCCGCGCCTGCCATTGCTCGCGCCAGTGGTCAGCCGCCAAGACCGCATCAGCCCACCCGCACGCTTCCATATCTTCCGCTGTCATCGGTTCAGCGCGCAGCAATAGATCGAGGGCCCGCGCGTACGGCAGTTTGCCGAACAGCATCGAGGCGCCGCCCCAGCCGGTTGTGATGCCGAGCCGCCCTTGAATGAACCCGATTCGGCTTCCTTCTTTGACAAAACGGAAATCGCAGGCCGTCGCCAGCTCGCAGCCCCCTCCCATCGCGGCGCCATTGACGAGCGCGGCCGTCGGTTTCGGAAACGTCAGCAGCCGGTAGAGCACCTCCCCCATGCGCGTCAGCATCTGTTTCGCCTCAGCGCCGCGCAAAGGCCCAAACTCGTGTAAATCGCCGCCCGAGCAAAAAGCCTCATCACCAGCGCCCGTGATGGCAAATATTTTGACCCGCTCATCCGCTTCCGCCTCGCTCAGCGCTCCCTCAAGCGCCTCCATCACTACAAAATTGACTGCATTCCGTTTTTCGGGACGGCAAATCGTAAACAAGGCGACGCCGTCACGCTGCTCCATCATCGCTTCCATCAGCACTCCTCCTTTATTTTATGACAATTGGTCATCGTCCCCCCTTTTTTCCTGCCAGCAGCGAAAAAAACAAACGCGTGGACGTACGTTGTCGATTGTTCACTGCCAATAAAAAAGGCTGCCCGCTTTTCGGACAGCCTGTCGCTTGATGTCGGCCATTATTTGTTGACGACATCTCTTCCTTTGTACGTACCGCATGCTTTGCAGACGCGGTGCGCCAATTTCCATTCGCCGCAGTTCGGGCATTGCACCATGCCCGGCACTTGCAGTTTAAAGTGTGTACGGCGCAGTCGTTTTCTCGTTTTCGATGTTCTTCTAAAAGGTACTGCCATCGTTTTCCACCTCCTTGTCCGGCACATTCAGCGTATCGCTGCCGACGGGCAGCCGCTTGTTCAAGGCAGTCCGCCGGCAGGCAAGGCAGCTGCCGGACGGTGCGCGTTCTGGTCGGCGCCATCGGCCGGCAACGCCGGTCAGCCATCAGTTTCTTTCGTTCCATCAAAAAACTTAGCCAATCCTGCCAGACGAGGGTCGACCTTGTTCGCCGCCCGCTCTTCCAGCGTTTTTTCCCATTGTTCTTCCGTGAGAACGTCCCATCCTTCCCCGTGTTGCGGCGCCCCGTCAGCCCCCGGGTTGTCGGCGATGAGCTGCAACGGGATTTCAAGCAGGATGAGCTCGCGAATAATTGGGTTTAAATCAACCGTGTTTCCAGTTACGATATGGGTGTCTTCATCCGTTTCAGCGACGTCGCCGCCATCAACAAAAAACGTTTCCGTCGTCTTGATGGAAAACGGGTGTGTCACGTCGACGAGCGTCCGCGAACACGGCAATACCATCGTTCCTGACAGCGTCAAATGAAATGTAAACTTTGTCGAACCGACGTCCGCTTTCCCTTGAACGCGGACAAGCGAAATATCACGGATCAACGTGTCGATTTGTTTCAAATCAGACACGTCAACCGTCTCGTCAATCGCCATTTCCTTGTGCTGAAAACGGTGAAGCTGTTGAACCGTCCATTTCATACAATCACCTCAAGGCAACGAATAAAATTATACGTTCCGTTTCTATTTTTGTCAATGTTTTTTCTTTACAACCATCCGGACGCCTGAAAAAAGAAGAGGCAACAGGAAAGGCATACTTCCATTATTTCTAAATTCTGTTACTTGCATGCACATATGCCTCCGGCGGCTCGACGCGTTCCGCCAAAACCGGACGACAACATCACGACGCCCTTCCTAGGTTGATCTTTACCGCCGCATGTTCCATACTAGATGAGAGACAGGAGGTGCGCTTATGACGAGCCATCGTTTCAGCGCCGAGCGACGTCCGTTCCATGGGGGGAAGCGGCCATGAAAGCTGTTGGCGTGATCGTCGAGTACAATCCATTTCATAACGGCCATCGATATCACTTGCAAGAGACGCGTGAAAAGACAGGAGCGGACTGCCTCGTCGCCGTCATGAGCGGAAATTTTCTGCAACGCGGCGAGCCGGCCATTGTTTCAAAATGGGCGCGGGCCAAAATGGCGCTGGCAGCCGGCGTCGATCTCGTCATTGAACTGCCATATGCCTTCGCCGTTCAGGCGGCGGAGCGATTTGCCGATGGAGCGGTGCGGCTGCTCGATGCCCTCGGCTGCGAAGAGCTTTGCTTTGGGAGCGAATCCGGCGACATTGCTGCTTTTTTAGCCGCCGCGAAGACGTTGTTTGCGCAAAAAGAGGAGTTTGACGCCCTCGTCCGCGCCGAACTTCAGCGTGGGCAAAGCTTTCCGAAAGCGAATGCCAAGGCGTGGGATCAGCTCCGCTCCGTCCCGCTTGATTTGGCGCAGCCAAACAACGTGCTCGGATTAGCCTACGTGAAAGCCATTTGGCGGCACAAGCTCTCCATCATGCCGCGCACGATTCCCCGCCTCGCCGCTGGCTATCATGACGAGTCGTTTTCCCATCCATCGATCGCCAGCGCCACAAGCGTGCGAAAGACGCTGCGACAAACTGGGCAGCTTGCGTCGATTGCGCCATACGTCCCTCCAACGACGCTCGAGCAGCTGCGCCAATACCGGCAAACGTATGGGCGCTGGCATGATTGGGAAGCGTATTTTCCGCTCTTGAAGTATCGGCTGCTGACGGCAACCAAGGAGGAACTGCGTCGCACGGCCGGAATCGAGGAAGGCGTGGAGCACCGGTTGAAGGAAAAAATTACCGTTGCCGAAACGTTCGCTTCTTTCATCGCCGCCGTCAAAACGAAACGGTACACGTGGACAAGGCTGCAGCGAATGTGCGCGCACGTGCTGACCAACTTCACAAAGGAAGAACAAACGAAGACATCCGATCCTACATACATCAGGCTGCTCGGCATGAGCGAAACCGGCCGCCGCTACTTGCAGCGGGTGAAAAAAGAGCTGGCGCTGCCGCTGATTACGAAAGCGGCTAAATTGAACGGCGATCCGCTTTACGAGCAAGAAAAAAGGGCGGCCGCCGTCTATGCAGCCGCCCTTCCTGAGCCGCTGTACAGCGCCGCGCTCAAAGAAGAATACGCAACGATCCCCATTTACGCTTCCGGCATGGAGCGCAAATAACGGATCGCATCTTCAAACGTATCGACCGGGACGATTTTCATGTTCGTCCCGATTTTTTTCGCGGTCTGCACCGCCTCCCGGTAGTTCGATGACGGGGAGCCATGTTCATTCGGAGCGAAAAACACTTCCGCCCCTGCGCGGTCAGCGGCCACGACTTTTTGTGAAACACCGCCGATCGGGCCGACTTGTCCATGAATGTCGATCGTTCCGGTGCCGGCAATGTTATGGCCTTTCGTCATATCTTCTTCAACGAGCTGATTGTAAATTTCAAGCGAAAACATCAGCCCCGCCGACGGACCGCCGATCTGTTCCGAGTCAACGTCAACCGGCGGGTCGGTGCGGACGTCATAATCGGTCATGAGCGTCACCCCAAGGCCGATTTGGTTTGGATGGTGCGGGAACGGCTTCAGCCGGAGCTCGACCTCCCGCCGCTCCCCCTCGCGGACAAACGCGATGCGGACGCGGTCTCCCTCTTTTTTCTTCCGAATGTAGTCGATGATTTGCTCCGACGTTGTCAACGGCCGGCCGTCGAGCGCGGCGAGGCGGTCGCCGGCCTGCAAGCGTCCCTCCGCCGGCATGTCAGGGAGAACGTTCATCACATACACACCTTTCGGCTCATATGAAACCGGCTTCCCAGCGTGCCGGTAAGCGACGACAATCGCCGCTTCCTTTGACTGTTCCATCAGTTCTAGCTGACGCATCGTATATTCTTTGTCGCTTTCCCCTTCCTGTTTAATCTCTTCAACCGGATGCAGCTCATAAAACGGGCGGATATGGGCGAGCAAGTACGCGATGACGTTCGCCCGCCCCATGCGGACCGTCGTCAACATGAACGCCCCCGCATCGCGGTCGCCGTGCTCGACATGAACAAGCGGCGTTAACTTTTGCGCGCTTCCCGGCATCGTCACGTAATACGGCAATTTCATAAAAATAAGCAAAACGGCAAGGACGGCGCCAAAGAAAAACGCCGCTATATACGTTCGTTTCTTCATTGGTGCTTTGGCTCCTTCCACTGTTCAATCGCTTGGCGGATCGCCCCGGCTTGTTTCCGCGCTTCCTCTTCGCCGCGGGCAATAATGTCTTCGATATGGGTGAACGCCCGCGAGCTGTATTGCTCTACGCGCGGCCGGATCATCACGTCCGAGGCGAGTTCCCGATGGGCGACGAGCTCGGCTTGCAAAATATCAAGGCTCTTCCAAATGACATCCACAAGCGAGGCAATTTCCGCCTCTTTGTTCAACGGGACGACATCGACCGCGATGACAAGATCGGCCCCCATCGCCCGAACGACCGATACCGGCACGCGGTCCACGACACCGCCATCAACAAGCAGCCGCCCGTCCACCGCCGCGGGCACAAAAATGCCGGGGATCGAGATGCTCGCCCGCACAGCTTGGGCCGCATCCCCTTGCCGAAACACGACTTTTTCCCCCGTCTGCAAATCAGCGGCGATGACCGCCACCGGCGGAGAAAGCTCTTCAATCCGCCTCCCTTTCGTCAACAAACGAATGAATTCGGTGATGCGCTCACCGGCGATCAGCCCCATTTTCGGCACCGTCCAATCGAGAAAATCGTTGCGCCGGAACGACTTGGCGAGCCGATAAAGGCGGCTGAGGCCGTGGCCGCTCGCATAAAGGACAGCCACAAGCGCGCCGATGCTGCTGCCCGCCAAATAAGAAATAGGGATTCCTTCCTCCTGTAGCACTTTCAATACGCCGAGGTGAGCAAATCCGCGCGCGCCCCCTGACCCGAGCGCCAATCCGATCTTCGGCGGCACGATTCTCCCCCCCCTTTGCTACGGCGCTCCCTCGCTTTCATTTTATGGTCTAAACCGCCCCCCTATGCTCGTATATTAGGTTATATGAGGTTGTACCGCGCAAGGCCGCACGGCAAAAAAAGGGGGGAGAACATTGAAGCGAAACTGGAGAGCGAAACTAAAAACGGCGCTGCTCGCTTCCGCTGTGACGTTATTCGCCTTTTCGCTCATTTGTTATCCAAAACAGTCGCTCCAAGCATCCATTCGCGGGTTAAATATGTGGTGGGAAGTCGTGTTCCCGTCGCTCCTGCCGTTTTTCATTGTCTCGGAGCTGCTCATCAGCTTTGGCGTCGTTAGCTTTCTCGGCGTCTTGCTGGAGCCGCTGATGCGCCCGCTTTTTCGCGTCCCAGGCGTCGGCGGGTTTGCCTGGGCGATGGGGATGGCATCCGGCTACCCGTCGGGGGCGAAGCTGACCGCCCGCCTGTATCAAGAAAAACAACTGTCGACCATCGAGGCCGAGCGGCTCTCCTCGTTCACCAATTCTTCCAACCCGCTATTTATATTTGGGGCTGTTTCAGCTGGGTTTTTTAACAATCCGCAGCTTGGTTTGTTGCTGGCCGTCTCCCATTATTTAGGGAACATTGCCGTCGGACTAGTGATGCGCTTTCACGGCATCCGGAAAGAACGGGGGCAGCCGAAGCGGCGGCCGCGCTCGTTTTCGCTCCCGTATGCGCTGCGCACGCTCCACAAAACGCGGCTGAAGAATGAACAGCCGCTTGGCAAGCTGCTCGGCGATGCCGTCCACTCTTCCGTTCAAACGTTGTTGATGATCGGCGGCTTTATTATTCTCTTTTCCGTCGTCAACCAATTGTTGTATATGATGCACTTGACCGAGCAGCTCGCCCCCTTGCTGCGCCAGCTGCTCCGGCTCGTCCAGCTTCCGGAGCAGCTTGATATTCCGATTTTTTCCGGGTTGTTTGAAATTACGCTCGGCAGCCAAATGATCAGCCAGACAGATGAAGCCGAGCTGCTGGAAAAGGCGGTGGCCGTCAGCTTCGTCTTGGCTTTCGGTGGCTTTTCCGTTCAAGCGCAAGTGGCCAGCATTCTCGCTGAGGCCAACATCCGCTTTCAACCGTTTTTCATCGCCCGTTTTCTGCATGGAGTTTTTGCGGCTTCATTTACATATTTGCTTTGGGAGCCGTTGTACCTTCGGGCGGCAGGCAACGAAACCGGCAATATTCCGGTGTTTTGGCACGCCGCCGCAGAGAGCGTCTGGCACGAAAGATGGCAATGGCTGCAGCACTATGGGCCACTGGCCACGATGCTGTTTCTGTGCCTTTATATATGGCTCGCCGCCAACGCAAGCAACAAAACGCGCGGACGCTTGTGACTGCCCGCGCTGCCGGCCCCGCGGCGCCATCCGGCCGCCGGGGCGGCTCTCGATGCTTTTGCATCCCGCTTCTCCGCCGGCAAAATAAGGGATCGGCGGATCGGTTCCGCCCTTGGACAGAACAGCCTTTTCCTAGCCGTCAATCGGCGGCCATCGAGGCGAATTTCCGCTTCAGGGCCGCCTCGACAACCGGCGGCACAAGTTCGGAGATGTCGCCGTTATATTTAGCGACCTCCTTGACGATGCTTGAACTCAAAAACGCATACTGGCTGTTCGTCATCATAAAAAACGTTTCAATGTTCTCGTCCAAGACGCGGTTCATCGATGTAATTTGCATTTCATACTCGAAGTCAGACACCGCGCGCAAACCGCGCAAAATGGCGTTGGCGTTTTTGCTGCGGGCATAGTCAACAAGCAGGCCGTGAAACGATTCGACATGCACGTTTTCTAGCGTCCGCGTCACCTCGCGCAGCAGCTCCATCCGCTCCTCAACCGTAAACAGCGGCTTTTTCGAGGAATTGTTTAACACCGCCACATAAACTTTGTCAAATACTTTTGCCCCCCGTTTGATAATATCCAAATGCCCGTATGTCACCGGATCAAAGCTCCCCGGGCAAACGGCAATGCTCGCCATCGCGTTCGTCCCCTTTCTGTTCGTCAGTCCGGCGGTAAATAGTGACGCCGGTGATGCCGTATGTTTCCCGCTTCCACTGCTTCAAGCGGCCGACTTCTTCCGGCAGCTCGACCTCAGCCAAATGTTCGGCAACGACAACGCCATCGTCCTCCAACAAATCGTGATTGTCGATAAACGATAACAGCGCCGGCCACTTTTTCTCCTTGTACGGAGGATCGAGAAAGATGACGGAAAAGCGCAGGCCTCGCTTCGCCACCGCCCTCAACGCCCGCTCGGCGTCGTTGCGGTAAATTTCCGCCCGGCGCTCAAGTCCACAGGCGGCAACGTTTTTTCGGACCGTCTGCACGGCCTTTCCGTCATGATCGACGAAAATGACGCGCTCAAGCCCGCGGCTAAGCGCTTCGATGCCCAAGCCGCCGCTTCCGGCGAACAAATCGAGGCCGATGCCGCCGGCGAAATACGGACCGATCATATTAAAAACCGCTTCTTTCACCTTGTCGGTCGTCGGCCGCGTCGACAATCCTGGAACCGCTTGCAGATGCCGACCTTTGCATGTTCCGGAAATGACTCTCATTGCGTTCACCTAATTCGTTGTTTTCATGGTCGTCTTATCATGTTTATTATAGTCAAACTTGAGAATTTTTCATAGCCGCGTGTATAGAAATCAGAAAACCGTCCATAATGAGTAATGGCAACACCGTAGATGGCGTTGTTGCCAATGACGGAGAAGACTTACGTTTCCCCATAAGTTCTTCCTCCGGTTTCTCCTCTCCCTTTTCTTTTTCTTTCCGTTCCCTGTTCCGCCCCGCGCGGAGGCAAGGAATTGGAAAGGGCCTTGCGGATCGTTTGTCCGCAAGGTTTTTTTTTGATTGCAATTTCTGCAATGGGCCGGTAAAGTTATGAATGGACGATGATCGCAAGGAGGACCGTACATGATCCAGCGTTTTATCGAACTTGGCGAAGGCTATTCCGATATATATGAGCTGATGGAGCTGGCGCGCGCCAACCACCACCGTTTATCCGGCTTTTTTGCTTTCCATACGGTGAAAAAAGGCCAGGCGGTCGTCTCCTTGGTTGTTGTGCTCCACCCAACCGACCCGGGCGACTTTCAACCGCTTTACATTTGCCGTGAAGGTGTTCCCGATCCCTCCGTCAAACCGAACAAACGGTACGATTTGTTTGCGGAAACCGCGAAAGAGCTTGGCTTTGGCGTCATCCATCTCGACGTCAAGCCGTCAACGATGTTCGCGGAACTCGACTTATATTATCAGCACTTAATCGGCATTATGCGAATGAACCGCTTCATCCCGCCGCTCCAATAGCCAAAAAAAGAGCAGGGCTAAGGCCCGCTCTTTTCTTTCATCCAAGCGGATACGGGGAGTCTTTCTCTTTCTCCCCTTTCGATTCAAACTCCAGCTTTAAAAACGGACGATACGACGGCTCAACGAGTTTGACGAACGGGAGCGCCGCCAGTTTTTTCATCACATGGTCGACTTGCTCCATGTCGCAGTACAGAACGGCATATTTCAGCCGCTTTGAAATATAGTGAATGTTGCCGAATTTGCGCAGCTGCTTCCCGTATTTCAATGAATGAAGCCAAACGATAATCCCTTGCCGTTTTGGAAACATAGTCCTTTCCCCTTTTTCTATGCTCGGCAGCCGCAGCCTCCGCCGGATCTGCAGCCGCCGGAACAGCCGGCTGACAGGAAGTACGGGTTCCCGGTCGGCACTTTGACATGTTCCGAGACAGCCTTGCCGATCAACACGCTAATGTCATCAAGCAGCTGTTGCAGCGCTTTTTCCGACTCTTTAAAGGCGGCCACCGTCTCATGCAAATCAAGCTCCCGTTTCGCCTCACGCACTTCTTTCATCACGTTGCGGTAATCGGGATGGTATTTGCCGAAGCGCTGCACCTCCTCATACCGCTCTTTCAGCTTGACGAAACGGGCGATCAGCTGCTGAGCGCGGCGGTCTTGTTTGAGCCGCCGAAACGCGCGGCGGTATTCATCCGCCACCTCCGACTCAATAACCATTTTCGCCAACGATTCTGCTTTATCCAAAATCTCGATGCGCTCGAGAGTAGCGATCCTCACAAATATAGCACCTCCATCTTTCATCATACCATGAATAAAAGGAAAATGGAAAGGGAGGAGATCATGAAGGAAAAGAAGAGCGCAAAAAAAGACTATCCGAAGGCAGAAAGAGACTCTGCCGGATAGCCTTGTCTCCTGTCGAGCTTTACGGGATCGTCACTTCAAATTCATGCATCATGCCGGTCATCTTTCCATCGTTATAGACGAGCTCAAGGCGGATCATATGCTTTCCGCTTGGCAGGCCGCGCACGATAAAGGCGGCCGTATACACTTCCGTCATTTTCTGTCC
Organism: Geobacillus sp. FSL K6-0789; assembly: GCF_038593135.1. Taxonomy (NCBI): domain Bacteria; kingdom Bacillati; phylum Bacillota; class Bacilli; order Caryophanales; family Anoxybacillaceae; genus Geobacillus; species Geobacillus sp. FSL K6-0789. The sequence continues at coordinate 1,001,861 of NZ_CP151966.1, read as the reverse complement.
ATTGAGATACACGTTGATATGGCCGCCCCCCTCTCCTTTGCGAAACGGAAATTGCGCGGCCAAACATTCCACGAGCACGTCATGCCCTTTCACTTCATATTTGACATGCCATGGGTGATTCGCTGTCGGCGCATGAACAGCGGCCGCTGCCGTCTCCGGCCGTCCGCCGGCATACGCCCATAACAGCACCACACACCCGAACCATACAAGCCATTTCGGCAAAGGCATCACTCCCTTTCAGAGCTAGTCTTTGCCGTTTGCCGCCAAATTAGTCGCGCAGCGCTTTAAACATTTGCCACATGAGAGAGGCCATCTGCAACGATTGGGAAATTTTTTCTACTTTATCGGGGATCGTCTGCCCGTAATGGCGCAAGGCGGCCAACTGGAGCGCCGACAGCTCGTGCGGACGGCGAGCGAGCAGCCGGTACCAGCGCGGCTGTTCACGAACAAACGCGCGCAACATCGGGTTTGCCTGCACATATTGCCATACATCTCTTCTCATTGCTACCACCCTTTAGTCTTGGCGAAACGAAAACGGATGCTCCTCTTTGTTGGGCCGTTGCGGACTGGCTCCTTGAAATTCAGACAGAATGCCCTGGATCGCAGCGAGGGCCTGTTGGACGCTTGCCAAGTGTTTTTGCACTTCTGCCGCGTCAAGCTGTCCAAGCATCGCCGCGAGCTTATCAAGCCATTTGCTTGCTCCCTTTTCCTCTCTTTTCTCCTTGCCGCCTGCGTCTCGGTACGGTTCCCATATGTCGTCATCCTCTCCGAACAAGTACCAGTCCTCATACACTTGCTTCCACGTCTTTTTGCCGCTGCGCACCTCTTGAATGAGTTTCGGGTGTTTTTTGACAAACTGTTTGAACTGTTCAACGGAAGGATGCAGAGGCTTGGCCATAACCGTTTTCATCCCTTTCATCCACTCATGCCTATCTGCCATATCATATCGCTCCCAGCAGGCAAAGGTGCGCCCAAATTTTCATAGCGGCGTCAGGAAATTTTGCGTATAATAATCGGCATAAACGCCGACGCCAAGGTGGGTAAATTCCGCATTCAGCATAATTTCCCGGTGCTTTTGGCTGTTCAGCCACCCAACCGTCGCCTCGACGCCATCTACTTGATGAGCGGCAATATTTTCCCCAGCGAGCTGAAATGAAACGCCCAAGGCGCCAAGCCGTTTGGATAAATCGCCGTATTGCGGCGATTCATGAGAGAAGAACTGGTGGTCATGCATATCCTGGCTATGCTTGGCGGCAGCCATGGCGGCTTTGCTGTCCCAGACAAGGGGGGGGAGCTCATGACGGCGGCGGATCAAGTTCGTCCAGTCAAAAATTTGCTTCGCATTGGCCGCATCGACCTGCCGCTGTTCTTTCTCTGACAACGGGGTAGCCGCGGGCAGGCGGCCGCGGTACACAAGCTCATACGGCCGCAGTTTCACAAACGTTTCTGCGTCCATGAGGCGAACAGCGGCCACACGGCCGGTAAACCGGTCGATGTACAGCTGGGCATACGCCTCTCCCACTTTAACGACCGGTCTTGAGGAATAATCTTGTTCCGACAGCTCAAACCGGTACGTCCCGCTGTTTAGTGTAATCTTAATGTTGGACAGGACGGGCATCGTTTGGAAAATCGTCTGCAGACGCTGGCCAATCGCAAACGGCTCGACGTTCACCTTTTCCCCGCCGACTAAAGCCGTGACGATTTTGCCGCCAAGCACCCCGATTTGGAAATACGATTCAGGGCGGCGGCTGTACACCCACCAATCGTAGCCATAAGCTGACGGATCAATTCGATCCGGCGCGCCGAACTGCTTTTCCGCCTCTTGCGCCGGCCGGCCGATCAACACAGCGACGCCGGCGGTTGCTTTCGGTTCTTTCAGCGTGTATCCATTTGTTTTGGGCTGCTCCGGAGGGCTTTGCGGCGGCGGACTCGGCACAAAATAGTAAAACCCGATCAATAAGAACAAAAAAAGAAAAAACCATTTCACACGGCAACTCCCGCTTTCTGCAACAATCTCCTTATTGCCATTATAGCCGTTTTTCACAGGCAAAAAAAAGGGGCGTCCAAAAAGACCGCCCTTCCCTTCAAGAAACAATGTCTGTCCGTATTCAGTCAATGGACGCGATGTTGTTCAGAAATCTCGCTAAGCGCACGGCCGGCGCTCTCATCCGAATAACGGTTCGTCGCCAAGTCGCCGAGGGCAACGATGCCGACTAAACGGCCGCCTTCAACGACCGGGAGACGGCGAATTTGATGGCGCGCCATGATGTCCGCCGCTTTTTGCACGGAATCGTCCGGCGACACCGTCACCAGCTCGCGGCTCATCACTTCGGTCACCGCCGTTGAACCCGGATGTTTTTCCGCGATGCCGCGCACGACTAAATCGCGGTCCGTAATCATTCCGACGAGGCGGCCTTGATCGACGATCGGAATGGCGCCAACATTAAATTCACGCATTTTTACAGCCACTTCATACATGTTGTCAAGCGGGGTGCAATATTGTACATCCGTCGACATGATGTCCCGAACCGTTTGCATTGTCCGTCTCTCCTTTCTGCTTTTATTGTGCATCCGGCAGCGAGAAAAAATGCAAGCAAAACAGAAACAATGGCAAACAATTCGTTGAAATGCAAACCGTTTTCGTACTATTATAAATGAGGGGACGATTTCCTTTTTGGCGCTTTACATACCTGCGTTGTTAGGAGGAAGAAACATGAAATTTGACAATAGCGGTCTTGAAAATCAAACGGTTGAACTGTCCCTCCTTGATGACATCATGGCGCGCCACGGTTTTGTACGCGCGGCGCAGTGGGATTACGAACGGGTCACATACGACCGGAAATACGTGATTAAAGAGGGAACATACTATTTGCGTGTTCAAGGGTACGCGATCGAAGGGGATGTCGACTCGCGCTATGCACTCATTAAACTGCTCACACCGATTTTAGGGAAACATTACTATCCGCATGGCGTTGAATATGGCGAAGATGAGCATTTTCCATCTTCCCTTGTCGGCCAATGCCAAAAAGTATTGGAGCAAGTCAAACGCGAAATTGAAAAGACGAAAGAGTAAAGAAAAAACGCATGAGAGCTCTTTTCTCATGCGTTTTTACGTCGCGACAAGCCGTTTGACCGTCACATCGACCGACTCGGCGCTGTATGGCGTCATCGCGGCGATCTCCTCAGCAATTTGCTGCTGCAGCTGCCGGCAAACCGCGAGTACCGACGCCCCATACCGGACGGATAGCTTCACGCTGATGCGGCAGCGGTCCTCTTGTGAAACAGCTACAAATATTTCGCAATCGTCCATTACAACGTCTTCCCATTCCCGCACACACATCATGACAATCGTCAACAGCGTCGCTTCTACGGCGCTCCGCTTCCGATGCCGGAACGTCTTCACCGCACTCCCCCCCCCCGCAGCGTATGAGCTATTTTTGTTATGTTATGCGATCCGGCCGGCCGATGCCACTTGCCTCTAAAATCCGAGCACTGCTTTAATCAGCGAGGTCGTCTGCCCACCCGGGTACAGGACGTAAAGAAGCAAATACACGATGACCCCCGTCGAAGCGCTGCCGAACCAAATAATGCTCGTCACCGGCCCAAGCCGGCGATGGCGGGAGCGGCTGTCTTTCAGCCCCGTCCAGATCGTCACAAGGCCAAATACGGCTCCCACTGTCGCCAACATGATATGGAAAATAAGAAACACCGTATAATAGACTTTGACATTCTCCGGTCCGCCGAAGCTCGTATTGCCAATAAACAACGTCCGCGACATGTAAATGATAAAAAACAACAGCGCAAAGACGGCGGCGGCCAACATCACCTTTTTATGCGCTTCCGTCCGTTTGCGGCTGATCAAATACCAGCCGTAAGCAACAAGCAAAGCGCTGATCACGATGCAACTTGTGCTGATCGTCGGTAAAATCGCCATCCGTTCTCTCCCTTTCCTTTCAACTCATCCCCTTGCAGCCAACACCGGTTTACAATTTCGTCGGCCGCGGCTCCATACCCATGTTCGGTTCTTTTTCCCGCTCTTTCCGATACCATTCGCTGAAAACAACGAACAGCATGATCCCGTATACGATTTCTTGAATAATTTTCATCAATACCCCGCCGAGCTGTTGGTCATGAAACGGCGACATCGACAAGAACATTTGCGGGCCTGTCAAATCAAGCGACGCCAAAGTCCCTTGCGGCACGCAAAGCGCCAAAGAAGCCATCCATGCCTTCGGGTCGGTGTACGTCGCATAAAGCGGCGTGTCCGTAAAAATGATCAGCGCGCAAGCCGGCGTCAACAGCATACCATTGGCGAAAATGTAGCCCATTTTTTTCAATCCCGACAACGTTTGCCAATCAGGCAGCTTGTTGACAAGCGGCCACCACATGCAAAACGCGGCGACAAAAATGACCGTAGTGACGACAGCGTGCAAAATCATATTCATTTTAACGGTGTCAAAAATCATCGGCACATGGTAAAGCGAAAACAAGCCGTTAAACAGCAGTAGAGCGATGACCGGCTTCGTCAGCAGCTGAAACGGGCGGCGCACCGCGGCGAAACGGAAGAGGCGCTCATACAGCGGCGCCGGAATGCCTAAAATGAAACATTGCGGCACGATCAAATACAGCACCGCCATTTGCACCATATGAGCAGTAAACGATAAATGGCCGAGCAGATCAAGCGGCGAACCTTTGCATACGTAAAGGAGCGCGATGCCGACCAAAAAGTACGCCTTCTGTTTGCCCGGAACCGGATCATCAAGGCCAAAGCGCTGCCGCCATGGCCCGGTGATCCCAATGTACAGCAACGCAACCGCCGCTAACACAAGCAAAAAAAACGGACTCCAAAGGGCGACGGGGCCAAACATTTGCAGCGATTGAAACATACGAATCCCCTCCTGATTTGTCCTTTCCCATTATACTACACGACGCCGCGCCAAGGCTATTGAAAAAGGGGAAACCGGCGCAAAACCGATTCCCCCTTTTCTTACCACCAAATAACTGTTGTAAACGCCCAAACAAGTAGAAGCATAACCGCCACACCGCCGTAAATAAACATCGCCGGGAATTCGTGGCCTTTATGGCTCATATGCATGAAATAATAAAGCTGGAACGCCACTTGCACAGCGGCAAGCAACAAAATAAACGGAACGACAAACCAATGGGAAAACTCTTCGTAACCAACGGCGGCGAAGGCAATGAGCGTCAACAAAATCATCAAAACGAATGCAATCAGTTGATGGCGCATCTCTTCCGCATTTTTGCGGCGACGGTATGCCAAATCGACGCGTTCATTTCCGGAGTTCGTTTGGTTCGCCATACGTTCACCCCACCATTCCCATTAAATATACGACGGTAAAAATGAACACCCAGACGACGTCGATAAAGTGCCAATAAAGGCTCGCGACGTAAAACTTCGGGGCATTATATAAGTTTAACCCGCGCTTGGCATTGCGAATCATCAATGTTAAAATCCAAAGCAATCCAAACGCAACGTGGGCGCCGTGCGTGCCGACGAGCGTGTAAAAGGCGGACGCGAAGGCGCTCGTCGTAAACTTATGGCCTTCATGCACATATTCATTGAACTCGTAAATTTCCAAGCCCAAAAAGCCGGCGCCAAGCAAAACGGTAATGCCAAACCAGAGCTGCATCTTTTTAAAATCAAAGTTTTTCATATGATAAATGGCATACACGCTCGTCAAGCTGCTGGTTAGCAGCAGCATGGTCGCCATAAATACGATCGGCATTTGGAACAGCTCCTCTGCCGAAGGGCCGCCGTTCGTTTTGTCTTTGAGCGCCAAATAGGTGGCAAAGAGAGAGGCGAACAGCACCGTCTCTCCGCCTAAAAACAGCCAAAAACCGAGAAACTTGTTTTTCCCTTCAAGGGTGGCGCGTTCCGGCGCCGCCGGAAACGTCTCGGCTGTCAGTTTTTCTTCCGCATGCATCAGGCGTTCGCCCCCTTCTTCTCAAGCTCAAGCACTTCTTCTTTATGGATATGGAAGCCATGGTCATCGATCACCGAACGCAGCAACATCGAACCGAGTGTGATCAGCAGGCCGAGAATGCCGACCGGCAAGCCCCATCCGGCGTCATTATGGTACGTAAAGCCGAATGCTGCAACAAACAGTCCAAACGAAATGACAAACGGCAAGAACGACGAATTGGGCATATGAATGTCACCAAGCGGTTCAGCCGGCGTCAATTCTTTTTTGCCTTCCATTTTTTCGAGCCAGAAAGCATCAAGCCCGCGGACGAGCGGCGTTTGAGCGAAGTTGTACACCGGCGGCGGCGAAGCGATCGCCCATTCGAGCGTGCGGCCGTCGCCCCATGCATCCCCCGCCGCTTTTTCGCCTTTTACCGTCGTAATCACAATGTTAATAAGTAAAATAACCGTCGCGGCTGCCATAAAGAATGCCCCAACCGTGCTGATCAAGTTGCCGGTTTCCCATCCTTGGTTCGGCAAATACGTAAAGACGCGGCGCGGCATCCCCATCAAGCCGAGGAAGTGCTGGATAAAGAATGTCAAATGGAAACCGATAAAGAACAGCCAGAACGTCATTTTGCCGAGCGTTTCATTCAGCATGCGGCCAAACATTTTCGGCCACCAATAATGCGTGCCGGCAAGCAAAGCGAACACAACCCCACCGACAATGACGTAATGGAAGTGCGCAACAACAAAATAGCTGTCATGGTATTGATAATCCGCCGCCGCCGACGCCAACATGACCCCGGTCACCCCGCCCATGACGAACGACGGAATAAACGCCACCGCATAATGCATTGGCGTCGTAAATTTGATGCTTCCGCCCCACATCGTAAACAGCCAGTTAAAAATTTTCACCCCGGTCGGCACCGCAATCGTCATCGTTGCGACAGAAAAGATGGCGTTCGCAATCGGTCCCATCCCGACGGTGAACATATGGTGCGCCCACACCATGAAGCCTAAGAACGCGATGAGCACGGTCGCAAACACCATTGACGAATAACCGAATAGGCGTTTGCGCGAGAACGTCGCGAAAATTTCCGAGAAAATACCGAATGCCGGCAAAACAAGAATGTAAACTTCCGGATGTCCAAACACCCAGAATAAGTGCTCCCAGATAATCGTATTACCACCGGCAGCGGGGTTAAAGAAGTTGCCGCCAAACAACCGGTCCATCATCATGAAAATCAAAGCAACCGTCAGCGGCGGGAATGCAAACAAGATAAGCGCCGACGTTACAAACGTCGCCCATGTGAACATCGGCATGCGCATAAACGTCATGCCCGGAGCGCGCATGTTGATGATCGTGACAAGGAAGTTAATCCCGCCTATCAACGTTCCAATACCGGAAATTTGCAATCCGAGCGTGTAAAAGTCGACACCGTGGTGCGCTTTCGAATCGAGCGCTAGCGATGCGTACGACGTCCAACCGGCGTCCGGCGCGCCTCCTAAAAACCACGAACAGTTTAAAAACAGGCCGCCGAAGAAAAAGAGCCAAAATCCGAGCGCGTTCAAGAACGGGAACGCAACGTCGCGCGCGCCGATCTGCAGCGGCACGACTGCGTTCATAAAGGCGAAAACAAGCGGCATCGCAGCCAAGAAAATCATCGTCGTTCCATGCATCGTCAGCACTTGGTTATACAAGCCGCCGACAAGGAAATCGTTGTTCGGCTTCGCGAGCTGAATGCGGATGAACAGCGCCTCAAGACCGCCAAGCAGGAAGAAAAATCCTCCGGCGATTAGATACAGATGGGCGATTTTTTTATGATCGACTGTTGTCAAGTAATCCCATAAAACGGCGCCGACACCCTTTTTGCGAGTGATCGTACTCACAGTGAAACCTCCCTTTTATACCTTATTCCACTTTTAAGCTCATTAAATATTTCGTCAACGCATCAATCTGCTCTTCTGTCAGTTCGCCATATGTACCTGTCATTTTGTTTCCAGGCTTTATGCTTTCGGGATCACGCAGCCATCTTTTCAAGTTTTCTTCATTGTGTTCTAAAATGCCGGCAATTCGTTCGCGATCGCCAAAGTTCGCCAAGTTCGGCGCTGTGCGTGCCTGTTCCGGACGCTTGTCTACCGGCGACACGGCATGGCAGCCGATACAGCTTTTGTTGAAAATCGCCTCGCCTTGTTTGGCAACCGGATCCGTCACAACCGGTTTTTTTGCATTTTGCATTTTTTCGACCCAAGCATCAAACTCCGTGCGCGGCAACGGACGCACTTTGAAATCCATCAAGGCATGCGACGGCCCGCAAAGCTCCGCACATTTGCCGTAAAAGACGCCGCCGGCTTTATCTGTCGCTTCTTGGTCAAAGACAAGCCAGAACTGGTTTTTGTTGTCCGTATTTGTATCCATTTTTCCACCGACCGCCGGAATCCAGAACGAGTGTTTGACATCCGACGCGACCAAGTTGAAATACACTTTTTCATTCGTCGGCACGACTAAATCTTGGCTCGTAATAATGCCGTAATCCGGGTACTCAAACTCCCACCAATACAAGTTGGCGCGCACGTTGACCACAACCGTGTCTTTATCACGGTTCTTGTCATTCATCGGCTTGACATCCGCCAGCTTAAACGTCGCCGATACCGTCGGCACCGCCAAAATCAGCAAGAGGATGATTGGAATGACAGTCCAAATAATTTCTAGTTTATGGCTTCCTTCCACTTGCTTCGGAATTTTGTTTTCTTCCCCCTTGCGCCGCCGGAAGCGGATGACAACATAGACGAAAATAATCGCTACAACGACAATGACGAGCACCATGATCGACGTGCTCAGCAACATGAGCGAGTACTGCATGTCCGCTACTTCGCCGGCAGGCTGGAGCGTCGACAAAAACGGCTTGCCGCAGCCGGCGAGCAACAGCGCCATCATTCCAAACAAAGAAAGTAAGCGCCAGTTACGCAGCCCTTTGTTCATAGCCTAATCAAACCCCTCTTTCTTTGATGTAGAAATATATACAAATTCTTTCATGATGAAAGAGATGAAAGAATTTCAAACGTTTACCATAAGGTGGCGATCACCATCGCCACGAATAGAATTGTCAAATAGTTGAGCGAATAGACGAACATCCATTTCGCCCACTTTAAGTCATCTTTCATTTTCAAGCCCCACAGCCCCAAAAACAGCCAGCCGATGTTCAGCAGCGTCGCGACCGTTAAAAACGGCGCGCCGAGCGAGAACAAATAAAACGGCAGCGGCAGCAAACAGGCCACCCAGACGATGATTTGCCGTTTTGTCATGGCGAAGCCGTGAACGACCGGCAGCATCGGAATGCCGGCAGCCCGGTACTCCTCGCACCTCTTCATCGCCAACGCCAAAAAATGCGGCGGCTGCCATAAAAACATGATCAAAAAGAGAACAAGCGGGACGACATGGAAACTTGGGTCAACCGCGGTCCAGCCGATCACCGGCGGCACGGCGCCGGAAATGCTGCCGACGACAGTGTTGAGCGTATAATGGCGCTTCGTCCAAAGCGTATAGAAAAAGACGTACGTCACCATGCCAATGAGCCCGACCACCGCTGCCGTAACCGTTGTTATGAGCAAGCTCATCGTGCCGACGGCGACCAGGGCAACTCCGAGCCAAAGTACGCGCCGCGGCTCCATCGTTCCAGTTACCGTCGGCCGCACTTTCGTCCGCTCCATATATTGATCGATGTCGCGGTCAATGTAGTTGTTAATGGCGCATGAACCTGCGATGACAAGCGCTGCCCCAAACAGCGTGAAAAAAACAAGATGCAGGTTCTCCAAAAAGTGTTCCCCAGTAAAATAAAACGCCAGCCACATCCCGGCGAACGTCGTAATCAAATTCGAATTGACGATTCCGATTTTCACAACAGACGATAACTCTCTCCAAACTGTCTTGACGCTCACATGCGAGCGATGACCGGCATCGGCCGCATCCTGGTGCACCGCTTTCAATTCGGCCATGTCTCCTGTTCCTCCTCATTGCGCCGCCCGGCGGGCAGACGCCGTGATCTTGGCTCCAATGCCCGAAATACGAAAACAAAAAAACAAAAGAACTAGGCAGGTTTATTTCTCTATATATTAAATCACATTTTTTTCTCATCATGTGAACTTTTTTTGAATAATTTGTGTCAAATTTTTGAATCCGTTAGGCGAAACCGGCCCGTTTGCCTATCCCATTAATATTTCTAGTAAACTTAATCGACTTATTCAATATGCAAACGTCATTTTGTGTTTCCGGTGGTCATCGTGTAAAATAGATTTGGTTTGGAACATCGTTGGCCGTTATCAACTGCACCACTTTTTACTAAATATGGACAAAATCATAATTCCTCAATACAAGAAGGTGAAGATTTTGCAACGTTCATTAAAATGGTTTGCGGCCGCGACAACCGTGGTCATGCTGTTTGTGCTGATCGGCGGAGCGCTCGTGACGAAAACCGGCTCCGGCATGGGGTGCGGCCGATCATGGCCGCTGTGCAACGGCCAGTGGGTGCCGGATGACATTACGCCTGAACTGGTCATTGAGCTGAGCCATCGACTTGTCTCCGGGCTTGCCGGCATCATGGTGCTCATTCTTTCCGTTTGGGCATGGCGGGTCATCGGCCATATGCGGGAGACAAAGTTTTTGGCAGTCGTCTCATTCGTTTTTCTCGTCCTGCAAGGATTAATCGGCGCCGCCGCGGTCGTCTGGGGGCAGTCCGATTTTGTGTTGGCCCTGCATTTCGGCATTTCGCTCATCTCATTTGCCGCTGTGCTGCTGTTGACGCTGCTCATTTTTGAAGCGGACAAAACGTTTTCCGCCGTCTCGCTTACGCTTGACAGGCCGATGCGCGTTCATATTTACGGGATCATTATTTACTCGTACATTGTCGTCTATACCGGGGCGCTCGTCCGCCATACGAACACCAGCCTCGCCTGTCCAAGCTGGCCGCTGTGCGCGAAAACGCGTCCTTTCCCGGTGCAGTTTCACGAATGGGTGCAAATGGGCCATCGGCTGGCGGCGGGGCTGATCGTCATCTGGATCGCCATCGCGGCGCTGCACGCCATCCGTCATTACCGAAGCCAACCGGTTATCTACTATGGATGGATCATTGCTCTTTTTCTCGTCCTCGCCCAGATGACAACTGGGGCGCTCGTTGTGTTCACTCAGTTGAACTTATACGTGGCTCTGGCGCACGCGTTTTTTATCTCCTGCCTGTTCGGCGTGCTCAGCTACTTGCTGCTCTTGGCGCTGCGCACCCGCCGTGCGCCGGGAAAAACGATGGCTCACCCGCCCGAGGAAACAGCGCCAACCGTGCTGAAATGGCGGTAATCCGCTGCAGAGAAAAAGGGATGCCCACAAAAACGCGGACATCCCTTTTTCATTATTTGGATAGCTCAATCAGCAAGTCGCCCGCCTGAATGGCATCGCCGCTTTTGACGTAAATGTCTTTGACAATGCCAGCAAACGGCGCCTGCACCGTCGTTTCCATTTTCATCGCTTCCGTGACCATCAAATGGTCGCCTTTATCCACTTTCTCCCCTTTTTCGACAAGCACTTTCACAACCGTACCCGGCATCGTCGCCGCAATATGGTTCGGATTCGTCCGGTCGGCCTTGATGCGCTCAGCAACGGCCGCTTTGATGCTCTCATCGCGGATGATGACTTCGCGCGGCTGGCCGTTCAGCTCGAAGTAGACGACGCGCGTGCCATCGGCCTGCGGTTGGCCGATCGACACGAGCTTGACGATGAGCGTTTTGCCGCGTTCAATCTCCACTTCAATTTCCTCGCCGAGGCGCATGCCGTACAGGAACGTCGGTGTATCGAGCACGGAAATATCGCCGTATTTTTCGACCGTGTCCGCATATTCTAAAAACACTTTCGGATAAAGCGCATAGGCAATGGCGTCAAAGTCGGTCACTTCGCGGCCGAGCTTGTCATGCAGCTCCCGCTTGATTTGCTCGAAGTCAACCGGCTCAAGCAGCTCACCCGGGCGGACGGTGATCGGTTCGCGCCCTTTCAAAATGATGCGCTGCAGCTCTTTCGGAAATCCGCCGTGCGGCTGGCCTAAATAGCCTTCGAAAAACTCGACGACCGAATCCGGGAAGTTGAGCGTTTCGCCGCGCTCAAAAATGTCTTGTTCGGTCAAGTTGTTTTGCACCATATACAGCGCCATGTCGCCGACGACTTTCGATGATGGCGTCACTTTGACGATATCGCCGAACAAGTCGTTCACACGGCGGTACATTTCTTTCACTTCATCCCAGCGGTCGCCGAGGCCGACCGCTTTCGCTTGCTGCTGCAAATTGCTGTATTGGCCGCCCGGCATCTCGTGCATGTATACTTCCGTATGCGGGGCGTTCATGCCGCTTTCAAACTCCTGATAAAACTTGCGCACATCTTCCCAATAGCGGGCCAACTGCTCCAAGCCATAAATGTCAACTTCCGGCGCCCGCTCTGTTCCTTCCAACGCATAGTAGAGCGTATTAGCGCTCGGCTGCGACGTCAAGCCGGCCATCGAGCTGACGGCGACATCAACAATGTCCACACCCGCTTCAATCGCTTTGGCGTACGTGTAAATGCCGTTGCCGCTCGTATCGTGCGTATGCAAATGGATCGGAATATCGACCGTTTCCTTAAGCGCGGAAATGAGTACGTACGCCGCCTGCGGCTTCAAAAGCCCTGCCATATCTTTAATGCCCAAAATGTGCGCTCCGGCTTGCTCGAGCTCTTTGGCGAGCGACTTGTAATAGTCCAAGTTGTACTTCGGCCGGCTCGGGTCCAAAATGTCGCCGGTGTAGCAAATGGCGGCCTCGGCGATTTTACCACTTTGCCGGACGGCATCGATCGCCACCGTCATTCCTTTCACCCAGTTTAAGCTGTCAAAAATGCGGAAGACATCGATGCCGGCTTGCGCTGATTTGTCGACGAACTCGCGGATGACGTTGTCGGGATAGTTTTTATACCCCACGGCGTTGGCCGAACGAAGCAGCATTTGGAACAGCACGTTCGGGATGCGCTCGCGCAGCTTGAGCAGCCGATCCCACGGATCTTCTTTCAAAAAGCGGTACGCCACATCAAACGTCGCTCCGCCCCACATCTCAAGCGAGAACAAATTCGGCAGCAAGCGCGCCGTCGGTTCGGCGATGCGCAGCATGTCGATCGTGCGCACGCGCGTCGCCAACAGCGACTGATGGGCGTCGCGGAACGTCGTATCAGTGAGCAGGACGCGCGGCTGTTCTTGAATCCAGCGAATGAGCCCCTCGGCGCCGCGTTCGTCCAACATTTGCTTCGTTCCGGCCGGGATCGGTTCGGTTTCGCTCAATTTCGGCACGCGCGGCTTGTCAAACACCGGCTTTTTCTTTTTGCCGATTCCAGGGAAGCCGTTGACCGTCACCGTGCCGATGTAGGTGAGCATTTTCGTCCCGCGGTCTTTCCGACGCGGAAACACAAACAATTCCGGCGTTGTGTCAATGAACGATGTATCATATTCCCCTGACAAAAACTTCGGATGCTGCACGACATTTTCCAAAAACGGGATGTTCGTTTTAATGCCGCGAATGCGGAATTCGCGCAAGTTGCGCAGCATTTTTCTGGCCGCCTGCTCAAACGTCAACGCCCATGTCGACACTTTCACGAGCAGCGAATCGTAATACGGCGTAATAACCGCTCCTTGGAAGGCATTGCCGGCGTCCAAGCGCACGCCAAAACCGCCGCCTGAGCGGTACGCCATAATTTTTCCCGTATCCGGCATAAAGTTGTTGAGCGGGTCCTCAGTCGTCACCCGCGACTGAATCGCATAGCCGTTAATGCGGATGTCTTCCTGCTTTGGAATGCCGACTTCCGGGCTGTGGAGTGAAAAGCCGTCGGCGATTAAAATTTGCGACTGGACGATGTCAATCCCCGTGGTCATTTCGGTGATCGTATGCTCGACTTGGATGCGCGGATTGACCTCAATGAAATAAAATTCATCGCCTGAGACAAGGAACTCAACCGTACCGGCGTTGACGTAGCCGACGCTTTTCATCAGTTTGACCGCCGCTTCACAAATGCGCTGGCGCAGCTCGTCCGACAGCGAGACGCTCGGCGCAACCTCAACGACTTTTTGGTGGCGGCGCTGCACCGAGCAGTCACGTTCGTAAAGATGGACAATGTTTCCTTCATGGTCGCCCAAAATTTGCACTTCAATGTGCTTTGGCTTTTCGATTAGCTTTTCGACATAGACGTCATCGCTGCCAAATGCCGCCTTCGCCTCTGATTTGGCGCGTTCAAACGCTTCTTTCACTTCAGACTTGGAACGGACGATGCGCATGCCGCGTCCGCCGCCGCCCAGCGCCGCCTTGATGATGAACGGATATCCGTGCGTTTCGGCAAAGCGGACGACATCCTCAAGGCCGCCGACCGGTCCGTCGCTGCCCGGGATGACCGGAATGCCCACTTTCATGGCCGCATGGCGCGCTTTTACCTTGTCGCCAAACATGTCGAGGTGATCCTCGTTTGGGCCGATGAAAATAATCCCTTCCTCGCGGCACCGTTTCGCAAATTGGATATTTTCCGACAAAAACCCATACCCCGGATGGATGGCATCAACGTCGTGAGCTTTGGCGATTTCGATGATGCCCTCGATGTCCAAATACGCTTCAATCGGCTTTTTCCCTTCGCCGACCAAATACGCTTCATCCGCCTTATAGCGGTGGTACGAACCAACATCTTCCTTCGAGTAAATGGCTACAGTGCGGATGCCGAGCTCCGTGCAGGCGCGGAAGACGCGAATGGCGATCTCCCCGCGGTTGGCTACAAGTACTTTGTGAATTCGTCTTGTCCTCATCGTCTCTCCTCCTTTCTAAATTAAACTATAAAAGTTTTGCCGTTTTGTAAATACACTTTCTAGAAAGTCAGACCTTTTTTTGACGCGTTCACGGCTTGTTTTTCGCTTTTTTTGTATCGCTGTTCATACTTCGTAAACATCGAAATGTTCACCAGTAAGCCGAGCGAGGCCATTATCAGGACGAGCGATGTCCCCCCGTAGCTGACGAGCGGCAGCGGCACCCCGGTGATGGGAATGAGCCCGACGACTCCGCCGACGTTAATAAACGTCTGGAAGCCGATCATGACGGAAATGCCGATGGCGAGCAAGCTGCCGAACGCATCAGTCGAGCGGCGGGCGATCCACAATCCGCGCAGCACGATAAACGCCAATAGCCCAAGCGTGAACATGACGCCGAACAAACCGAGCTCTTCGGCAATGACGGCCATAATAAAGTCGGTGTGCGACTCCGGCAAATAGCCGTACTTTTGGATGCCTTTTCCGAGCCCAAGCCCTTTCAGCCCGCCGATCCCGATCGCCAAATACGAATTGACGAGCTGATAGCCGTCCGTATCCGCATATTGAAACGGATCCAAAAAACTGTAAAGGCGCGACAACCGTTCTCTTGAAAAAATCTTTTTGCCCATGAACGGAAGCCAAAGCGGCGACAGCATCACGGCGATCAAAGCGAAAAAGAGCAGCTGCTTGAAAAGCAACGTAAGGCGCAGTCCAGACGAAAGAATGATGCACACCGCGATGACAAAAACGATAAACGCCGTGCCGAAGTCCGGCTGAATGGCGATCAACGCACAAATAAACAGCGTATAGTAAATGGGGAATAAATTGCTTTTCACCGGCTCAGCCAGCCGTTTCCGCTTGTTGGCAAACGCCGCCGACAAGTACAAAATCAGGCCGAGCTTGGCCAGCTCCGCCGGCTGGATGGAAAGCGCCCCAACGCGAAACCAGCTTGTCGCATTGTTGGCCGTATGGCCAAGGAACGCAACCGCGATCAGCATCAGCGGGGAAGCGAAGAAAACGAATTTCACGAATCGTTCTTTTCGCCACACTTTATACGGAATAATAGCCATCATGGCAAAGGCAGCGAGCGCGGCGATGAGCCAATGCTTTTGCCGCTCATAAAAATAGTCGCTCGGCACCTCAAAACGGATGACGGCCGTCACCATGCTCGCGCTGTACACCATAATCAGGCCGAACAACGACAGCATAATGACCGCGGCCATGAGCGGATAATCGTAACATTTCAACACTTTCTTCCATAATTGTCGATCCATCGTCCCTCTTCCCTGTTTGCACGTATGTACATAAATCATTCGCAGCAGCGCGCCGATTTCCTGCCCAAAAACAGAAAAACTCAAACGACGGCAGGCCAATCGTTTGAGTTGCCATGTATCGTTATCGTACGCGCTTTTTTGTCACTGCTTCATGCAACGCGGAAAGCTCGCGCTCAAGCCGGTCAAGGAGCGCCTTTCCGTCTTTGGCCTCCACAAGCCCGAGGCGCACCGCAAAGTCGATTTCCCGCGACAAGCCGAACATTTGCGTGTCCAACACTTCCTCATAGAGCGGACATTGCGGCATCGTCAAATGATCCATTTGCACGCGGATGAGCTGAATAATTTTTTCCGCATCGGCTTGCAGCAGCGCGTACGCCTTTTCGCGATAGCCCATCGATTCGTCCGTCACATCGATCCCTCCGTTCTCTCCCCTATCCTTCTTTAAATCTTAACGTGAAACAAGCCATTTTGCAAGTTGAAACCATTGACAGCAATCCGGCTTGGAACATGACAAACGCTTTATTTATTATTATACTAAACTAAAAACAGCGGCAACATGCAGAGGAGAGGGTGTCTTGATGAGCGATATTATCATGCTGACGGGAAAGGTCAACTTTACGATTACGCTCGACCCTGGCGTCTGGATTTTCGATGACCGAAAAGTCGATTTGGACACGTATTTTTCGCATCCGAAACCGGATCAAGCCGGGGCAGGGCAAGAGGAAGAAGAAATCAAAAAGCGGTCGGTGTTTTGGGACCGGGAAATTCAGGAGGGGGCCGTCTTTCCGCCCACATTGAAAACCGAGCGGCGTTTTTTGAAGGAGAAAATCATCACCGGTTCGTTCGGCATGCCGTTTGCTCCGTTTTTGCAAAACGCTGAACCGCACGAAGACGCTTCTGAACTTGTCGTCGTGACGGAAAGCGGGGAAACGGTGATCCCGCTCGACAAAGCACACGATTTGATTTTTGCTTTTTCTAAAAACGGAAAGCCGCTGCGCGATGACGGTCCGGTGCACATTTATTTCGGCGACGGCTCGAACCGCGAAGCGCCGATTACCCATGTGCGCCAGCTCATCGTCCGCTGACCAGACGCTCCGTCAAGAGGACGTCCGGTTTTCGGTCGGCCGTGAGGGGCCGCCATTCCTGTTCGTTCGCGTGACGCAGGATTGGCAGCCTCCCAAGCGGCCGGTTGGAAGACGAGGGCTAAAGCAAGTCGGCAGCGAGCTGGGCGAGCTCGGAACGCTCTCCTTTGACAAGGCGGATATGACCGGCGATTTTTTGGTCTTTGAATTTCTCGACCACATACGTCAAGCCGTTGTTGTATTCATCCAAATATGGATGGTCGATCTGTTCCGGATCGCCCATTAAAATGATTTTGCTTTTTTCGCCGACACGCGTCAAAATCGTCTTCACTTCATGCTTTGTCAAGTTTTGCGCCTCATCAATAATGATGAACTGCTCC
The DNA here is from genome assembly GCF_038593135.1 of Geobacillus sp. FSL K6-0789. NCBI lineage: Bacteria > Bacillati > Bacillota > Bacilli > Caryophanales > Anoxybacillaceae > Geobacillus > Geobacillus sp. FSL K6-0789. Next base: position 984,359 of record NZ_CP151966.1, on the reverse strand, counting down.
GGCAGGCTGCGGCCGCGAATGTAGGTGAGCGCCTCGACTTCAATCGAGCTCATGCCGGCTAAAATGGCGTCCAATTCCCCCGGCTTTTTCGTGTTGAACAAATACTCAAGGTTGTCAAAAATCGGCTGCATCCACGGGCGCAGCTTTTCTTCCTTTTCCCCGGGCAAAAAGCCGAGGTCTTTCCCCATCGGCACGATCGGGCGCGCGACAAGCAGCTTTTTGTACGTGCGCAAGTCTTCAGTCTGCATGAGCCCGGCAGCAAGCGCGAGCAGCGTTTTCCCGGTTCCAGCCTTGCCGATTAACGTCACGAGCGGAATATCGTCGCGCATAAGCAGCTCAAACGCCATCGTTTGCTGCACGTTGCGCGGGCGAATGCCCCATATATGCTCATGATGAAAAATCAGCTTCTTCACCTTTTTGCCGTTTTGGTCGACGATGCCAATCGCCGAAGCGGAACTGCCGAATGCGTCTTTCATAATAATAAACTGATTCGGGTAAAACGGGTGATCAGCGATATCGGCCAACACGAGCTCCCCTTTATCATAAAACCGTTGCAGGTGATCTCTCCCTATGTACAGTTCCAAAAACCCGGTGTAAATATGGTCGATGTCAACGACGCGGTCGCTTAAGAAGTCTTCGGCCTGCAGCCCGATGGCATCCGCTTTCACGCGCACGAGCGCATCTTTGCTCACCAAAATGACCGAACGTCCGTCCTCTTTCGCTTGTTCCTCAAGCGATAAGTTTTTCGCCACCGCCAAAATGCGGTTGTCGTTCGTTTTTTCGACAAAAATTTCCTGAAGCTGATGGAATGAACGGTGGTTCAGTTCAATGCGCAGCACCCCTCCGTTTTCAAGCGGAATTTTCTCGTGCAGCTTGCCGTTCTCGCGCAGGCGGTCGATCAGCTTCGACACCTGGCGGGCGTTTCTCCCGACCTCATCCATATACCGCTTTTTCGAATCCACTTCCTCCAGGACGACAGCCGGAATGACGACCTCGTTGTCCTCGAACGAAAAAATTGAATACGGGTCTTGCAAGAGGACGTTTGTATCAAGCACATAGATTTTCTTTCCCAAATTCCGCTTCCCCCTAGCGTCCGTTTTCCGCCTTGTATACCGGATGGGAATGGCTGTGGTATAGCATATGAAAAAATGTATAAAGATAGAAGGATTTTTGCAAAATAAAGTCAAAAAAGCAGAGGTGGACAAAGATGAAGAAAACACTCGGATGGCTGGCCGCCTTCTCCCTTCTTCTTTTAGGCGGATGCAATGTTGGAAACAGCAATGAAGCAAACGATGGGGACCGTTCGCTTGTGCGCGTCAGAAATACGGTTGATGAGCAGGTAGAAAATAAATCGGGCCAGGAGATCGCCCGCCGGATTGCGGAGATCGCGAACCGTGTGCCGAACGTTCACGATGCTACCGCGATCGTTGTGGGCAAGTACGCCATCGTCGGCATTGACGTCGGCGCCAATGTCGACGCCTCACGCGTCGGCACGATCAAATATTCCGTTGCAGAAGCGCTACAAAAAGACCCGTACGGCGCCAACGCAATTATTATCGCCGATCCGGACCTTTACACGCGCGTGCGCAACATCGGCCGGCAAATTGATGAGGGGCGGCCTGTGCAGGCATTCATGAACGAAATCGCCGACATCGTTGGACGGGTGATGCCGGAAGTGCCAAGCGACCTGTTTGAAACGACGCCAAATCCGACCGAAGAAAACGACGGGCAGTTGAACAACCAAGAGGAACGGCAGTTGAACGAACATCAAGAAAAGCAGTCCAACCACCACTTAAACCGCTAAACGATTCTGCTGCGCTGTGGTATAATGGATCGGGAGGGGCATTTTCGATCTTAATGACAGCCGGAGAAGCTTTAGCGTGACAGAGAACCGAACAACGAGCCGCCTTCCGGACAAATCAATTTGTCTAGAAGGCGGTGTTGTTCGGCCGCCCGCCAGTCGAAAAATAAAAAACGTTAAAGCTTCAACGTGCATTGATATAGTTGTTGAGGTGAACCATGAGAATCAAATGCGTGCTTTGCGAACAAATTGACACGATCGACGATGAATCGCCGCTCGCCAAACGGCTTCGCAACCGTCCGATCCATACGTACATGTGCCGTCAATGTCATGACCGCATTGCGGAAAAAACACGGATGCGGCTGGCGACAGGAAAATTCCGCTTCTATCGCGGCAACCGCACCGATGAGGATTGGTAACCAAAAACCGGCACTGAGAAGCGGCCGCTTTCCAGTGCCGGTTTTGCTTCTTTTTCTTTATGATCCGTACTTCTCAGGCTCGGCTTCGATCTGCCGCCATATCGCTTCCGCCAGCTCCACAGGGAAATGAGCCGTCTTTGTTTCCCCGCCGCACCTATATTCAACAACGTACCGCCCGCTCGCTTCGTCTTTGGCGGCCTTCACCGCCGTCACGCCGAAGTTGTTTTCCAAGATAGCCAGAAAAAACGACGCCGTGTCGCGCGCCGCCTCATCGTGCGGGCGGGCGGCGGCGACAATTTCGATTGTCAGCCAGTTGTAAAGAGCGTCTTGCACCGATTTCATGGCTTTTCTCCCTCTTTCGCCTGCCTGAGGCGGATTTTATAAATGAGCAATACGAGCGCGGCGACCGCCAATCCTTCCGCCACAGGCAAAAAAACAGCGAAAAACGTTAACACTGTGCAGCCGAGCGCCAGCAAGACGTAAATGACGGCGCTTTTCAACAGCGGCAGCCGGCGGGCAAAACCGAGACGGTAAACAAGCGCCGCCAGCAGCAAAACCGTGGCGTACAGCAGCCACATGCCGCGCTCGGGATTGCCGTCAACGTCATAAAGAGAGGCGAAAAACGTCAGCCGTTCCAGCACGTTCATATTGTTCCCTCCCGTCCACCCGAATGCCCGCCAAAACGCAGCCTTGTTTTGTTTCCTCTCAAGCGCCGCGCGGCAGAAGCATGCACACGCCGGCGCATCCAGGGCTTTCCCGGTTAGCCAAAGGCATGCCGCTTCTATTTTGCCTGTTGCGCCGCTTTCTTTCTCTTCTCCGCTTTTTCGCGCTCGCTTTTGCTTAAGATTTTTTTGCGCAAACGAATGGAAACCGGCGTCACTTCGCAATATTCATCGTCGTTCAAATACTCAAGCGCCTCTTCCAACGTCAGCAGGCGCGGCTTTTTCATCGTCACCGTCTGCTCTTTCGTCGATGAGCGCACATTCGTAACATGCTTCTCGCGGCAAATGTTGACGACAAGGTCGTTTTCCCGGTTGTGCTCGCCGACGATCATTCCTTCGTACACTTCTGTGCCCGGCTCGACAAAAATCGTGCCGCGGTCCTCAAGCTGCATAATGCTGTACGCTGTCGCCTTGCCGGTTTCCATCGAGACGAGCACCCCTTGGCGGCGGCCTCCGATCGCGCCAGGCTGCATGGGAGCGTAATGGTCAAATGAATGGTTTAAAATGCCATACCCACGCGTCAGCGACATAAATTCGCTTCGATAGCCGATCAACCCGCGCGACGGCACAAGAAAGACGAGACGCACTTGTCCGTTGTCTCCATGCACCATATCGGCGAGTTCGCCTTTGCGGCTGCCAAGCGATTCCATAACGGCGCCGGTATACTCTTCCGGAACGTCGATCACGACTCGTTCAATCGGTTCGCACAAAACGCCATCGATCTCTTTGACAATGACTTCCGGCTTCGATACTTGCAGTTCATACCCTTCTCGGCGCATGCTTTCAATTAGAATGGCTAAATGAAGCTCGCCGCGTCCGGAAACGATCCATGCATCCGGCGAATCGGTCGGCTCGACGCGCAGGCTGACATCGGTCTCAAGCTGGGTGAGCAGCCGCTCTTCCAACTTCCGTGCCGTCACATATTTGCCTTCGCGCCCGGCAAACGGGCTGTTGTTGACAAGAAAGGTCATTTTCAGCGTCGGCTCATCAATATGAAGCGGCGGCAACGGTTCCTGGCGGTCCGGCGGACAAACGGTCTCGCCGACGTTAATGTCTTCCATTCCCGCAACAGCCACGATGTCGCCGGCGTGGGCTTCTTCAATCTCGATCCGCTTTAAGCCAATAAAGCCGAACAACTTTGTGACGCGGAACTGTCTCACGGTGCCGTCGCGCTTCAATAAGGCGACTTGCTGGCCGGTTTTCATCGTGCCGCGGAAAATGCGCCCGATGCCGATGCGGCCCACGTATTCGTTATAATCGAGCAGGGCCACCTGGAATTGCAACGGTTCATCGTGATTGTCCGCCGGCGCCGGAATATGCTCGATGATCGTCTCAAACAAGGCGGTCATGTCCCCGCCTTGCCGGTCCGGGTCAAGGCTTGATGTTCCGCGCAGCGCCGATGTGTACACGACCGGAAACTCAAGCTGCTCCTCCGAAGCGCCGAGTTCAATAAACAAGTCGATCACTTCATCGACGACTTCCGCCGGACGGGCAAACTCGCGGTCGATTTTGTTGACGACGACAATCGGCACAAGCTGCTGCTCAAGCGCTTTTTTGAGCACAAACCGCGTTTGCGGCATACAGCCTTCGTACGCATCGACGACAAGCAAGACGCCGTCAACAAGGCGCATGATCCGCTCCACTTCCCCGCCGAAATCGGCGTGCCCCGGTGTATCCAAAATGTTGATGCGCGTCCCTTTATACAACACAGCAGTATTTTTGGCTAAAATCGTAATGCCGCGCTCACGCTCCAAATCGTTGCGATCAAGCGCCCGCTCCTCGACTTGTTCGTTTTCGCGGAATGTCCCCGACTGCCGGAGCAGTTGGTCGACGAGCGTCGTTTTTCCATGGTCGACGTGGGCGATAATCGCAATATTGCGAAGATCCATTCGTTTCTTGGTCAATGTTGGTCACTCCTGTTAGACAAGCTGCTCGTCTATTATATCACAAAACATAGAAAATCAAGCATATATAGATGCAACATAACGTTTGGTGAAGAGCCGTATTTTCCGGTACACTAGAAAAAGACGCCTCATTTTCCGAGAAAGGAGTCAAGCGGATGAAACGCATCGAACCTGTGCCGCTGCTACTCGCCATCCTCGCTGTCGCCGCCGTCATGGCGATCGGCGTTTTCATCGCTAGGCAAAGCGCAACCGGCATCGCCGTCTCGACGCTCACGTTTATCACCATTATGGGCGCCGGGTTCGTTCGCAAAAAGCGGATGCGCGAATAAAAAAACGGGACTGATCCGAAAACGCACTCGCATTTTGGATCAGCCCCTTTTCTTGCCGCAGCCTCCTTCTCGTCAGCCCCGAAGGTAGCGATACAAAATTTCCTCATGCACGCCCGGCTTGGCGGCAAGCACAGAGCTGCGGTTGAGCAGATCGATCGGCTTTCCGTCGAGGTTCGTCATGATTCCGCCCGCCTCTTCAATTAAAATCATCCCGCCGGCAAAATCCCACGGCGACAGGCGCGGCGAAATGTAGGCGTCCAAGCGGCCGGCTGCGACATAGGCGAGCTCGAGCGCCGCCGACCCGTACGAACGCGTGCCGCGCGCATCTTTGGCCAGCCTCACGAGTGGACGATGGTCGAGACGTTTATTTTCCATGAGCCATGTGCCATTAATGGCGATGATCGATTCCGCCACCGGTGCCGGCTGCAAGCGGCCGAGCGGCTCGCCGTTCAAAAACAGCCCCTTCCCTTTTTGCGCGGTATACAGCTCGTCAAAGACAACGTCATACACATAGCCAAGCTGGCCGACGCCATCTTCGAAAATGCCGACCGACACGGCAAAGTGGCGCCGCTGATGGACAAAGTTCATCGTTCCGTCAATCGGGTCAATGACCCATACAACGCCGTCCAATGCGGCCAGCTCATCGCCGAACCCTTCTTCGCCCAACAGGCGATGGCCGGGAAATTGGCGGCGGATGTGCTCGGCGAAAAACTGCTCAATGCCGCGGTCGACGTTCGTCACCAAGTCGTTGCGGTTTTCCTTCGTTTCCACAGTCAGCGGCTCCGCAAACGAGGCGCGGATGCGCTGTCCCGCTTCTGCAATCCATTGCCGGGCATACTGGTCGATCTCTTCCCATTTTCCTTCCATGTCTATTCCTCCCGCTTTTATTATGTACGCAGCAGCCGGAAAGGGGTGGGCACCGCTCAAGAAAAAAACGAACCGCAAAGATGGTTCGCCTTAAAAATGGTCATACTTGAAGGCGCATCAGTTCTTGGCGCAGCTTTTCAAGCCGCCGTTTGCATTCTCTTTTCTTTTCTTCATCGTTTTCCATCATGGCTTCATACAGCGTCGCCAATTCATAATCAAGTTCGAGCCGCAACACCGCCATGCGTTTGTCTCCGTCTGGCCGTTTCAGCGAATTGGCGGTTTTTTTCATCTTCGTCCGCACCCCTTTCTCGATCATCAGCTAAACTTCCGGCGCCCCTCACGGAATGTACTGCTTCGTTTTGTTTTATATTTTAATATTATGTGGAAAAAGGGGTGTATGCAACTAATTTGTGCGTTTACCTACCGCGTTTCGCCCGCTTGGCCCGATGTGAATCCAGTCGCCGTTTTTTGCCTCTTTCACCTGCTTGATGACCGCGTACGATGAATAGCCGCTTTCCTTTTCAAACTCGGCGTACAACCGGTTTTCCTCGCTTTTGGACGGGACGATCTCTTTGAAACGGCGGTATATCTCCATTAATTCTTCGCGTTTCATCCCCCGCTCATACGCCGTTTCGACCGCCGTAAAAAATTTAATGACATCGATGATTTCTTGCGTCGACCAATCATACGAAAACGGGTACGAATAGCCCATTGTTTCACCTCCGCTGTTAGTTTGCCCAACGGCGCCGAATTTGTTCCGCCTCGCCGATCATGCGGGCAAACAGTTCAGCGACCGACGGAATGTCGTGAATGAGCCCAATCGCCTGTCCGGCCCAAGCGAGCCTCAAGCATATGAGCGAACGGGCGGCCGTGCTGGCCGATGGCAAAATTAACTCCAAACGGCCAGTCCGTCTTTTCTTTCACTTTGCGGATTTCCTCGCGCAAGCGCTCCGGGCTTTCAAGCGACATCGCCGTAATTTGGCCGAGCCCGCCGGCGTTGGAGACGGCGGCGTCCAAGTCGGCGTACGCCAGATAGGCTCATCCCCCTTGAATGATTGGATATGTAATGCCGAGCAACTCGGTCACTCTCGTGTTCCATTCCATCGATTCATTCCCCTTTTTGATGTTATCCTTCTTTTACTTCTTGTTTTGATCGCCATTCTCCTTTTTTGGTGCAACATTCTTTTCTTCTTTGCAAACGAACAAATAAATGCTATAATGCATTTGTTTTATTTTTAAGGTAAAGAGGTGTGGGGAACCATTGTCACAACTCGAAACACCATTGTTTACCGGACTGTTGGAGCATATGAAAAAAAATCCGGTTCAATTTCACATCCCCGGCCATAAAAAAGGGGCCGGCATGGATCCGGAGTTTCGCTCCTTCATCGGAGAAAACGCCTTGGCGATCGATTTAATCAACATCAGTCCGCTCGACGATTTGCATCATCCGAAAGGGATGATCAAACGTGCACAGGAGCTCGCCGCCGAAGCGTTCGGCGCCGATTACACGTTTTTCTCAGTGCAAGGGACGAGCGGGGCGATCATGACGATGGTCATGTCGGTCGCCGGACCGGGCGATAAAATTATTGTGCCGCGCAACGTCCATAAATCGGTCATGTCTGCAATCGTCTTTTCTGGGGCGACGCCGATTTTCATCCATCCAGAAATTGACAAGGAGCTCGGTATTTCCCACGGCATTACGCCACAGGCAGTGGAAAAAGCGCTCCACCAACACCCGGATGCCAAAGGGGTGCTCGTCATCAACCCGACGTATTTTGGCATTGCCGGCGATTTGAAAAAAATCGTCGAGATCGCCCACTCGTACAACGTTCCGGTGCTTGTCGACGAAGCGCACGGCGTGCACATTCATTTTCATGAGGACTTGCCGCTCTCCGCGATGCAAGCCGGGGCCGATATGGCGGCGACAAGCGTCCATAAGCTCGGCGGATCGCTGACGCAAAGCTCGATTTTAAATGTGCGCGAAGGGCTCGTCTCCGCGAAGCACGTGCAAGCGATCTTAAGCATGTTGACGACGACGTCGACGTCGTATTTGTTGCTCGCTTCGCTCGATGTCGCCCGCAAACAGCTGGCGACGAAAGGGCGGGAGCTCATTGACAAGGCGATCCGCCTCGCGGAATGGACACGGCGGCAAATCAACGAAATTCCATATTTGTACTGCGTCGGTGAAGAAATTTTAGGCACGGAAGCGACGTACGACTACGATCCAACGAAGCTGATCATCTCTGTCAAGGAGCTCGGCTTGACCGGCCATGATGTCGAACAATGGCTCCGCGAAACGTATAACATCGAAGTGGAGCTTTCGGATTTGTATAACATTTTGTGCATCATCACTCCAGGCGACAGCGAGCGGGAAGCCGGGCTGCTCGTTTCGGCCCTCCGCCGCCTGTCGGACGAGTTCAGCCATCAGGCGGAAAAAGGAGTCAAACCGAAAGTGCTGCTTCCGGATATCCCGGCCTTAGCCTTGACGCCGCGCGACGCCTTTTATGCAGAAACAGAAGTCGTGCCGTTTCACGAGTCAGCCGGACGGATCATCGCGGAATTTGTGATGGTGTATCCGCCGGGCATCCCGATTTTTATTCCCGGTGAAATCATTACGGAGGAAAATTTGAAGTATATCGAGACAAACTTGGCCGCCGGCCTGCCGGTGCAAGGCCCTGAGGACGATACGCTGCAGACGTTGCGCGTCATCAAAGAATATAAGCCGATTCGTTGAATGCACAAGCCGGTTTTCCCGGCTTGTTTTTTTGGGCCAAAATCAACGGCGCGCATGTGCTTTGCCCCACATGCGCGCCTATCCGTTCCTTCCCCCGTTTGTTTGCCCGCCTTATTCTTTTTCTTCTCCGTCCTCGCGGTCATGACCGCAGCAATCGCATTTCCCGTAAAGCGTTGTCACTTTTTCATCTTCAAAATACGCAATTGTCGCTTCACACGTTTGGCATACGATCGTGCCCATCCCCAAACCCCCTTTATGATGATAAATGTTGTTGTTGGTTTTATAATAATATATCATATTTAGATTGTAAATCTAAATTTGTATGTCACATTTAGGATTATGACGGCTCTTTTATGACACCAAACTTTTTCACCGCAGTCCGGAAAAACATGGTACAAAGAAGACGAGAGAGACAAAAAGATGGCGAAAGGAGAGAAGGGCGTTGAATGCAAGCCTAAAGCTGCCGGGGAGGGGAAAATCGATCAGCATCGAGGAAATCAAACAGTTGCTCGAACGTTACCGAGCCGCGCTGCGCAAAACGGGGGAGTAGCTTGGATGGGCGTACGAGCAGGCAGCCTTTCCATACACGGTGCATGAACGCGACCACGTTCTTTATTTGCAAGGCGACGGCCGCTTATACAAAGGGATGGCCATTGCCGTGCGGACAACCGGAGAAGAAACAAGGATTGAGCTGGCATTGGCGCCGGGAGCAACGCACGGGGACAAAGGAAAAGCAAACGAATTCAGCAAATGGATGGCCAAAACGCTTGGCGGCGAACTGCGTTTATTCAGCGGCCGGACGATGTCGTTCGGCCGCGCGTAAACAGCGGCATGGGACCGCTGTTTTTTGTTCGCCGAACCGCGCCGCTTCCGCACCCAAGGGGCAGATCATGGAATATATTGCCATATGAAATGCTGGCCGGTAAAATACACCGCCGCCGTGGCAGCTGTTGTAAGGAGCGCTTTGCGCGTCGCCAAGCCGAGCTGGCGCGCCAGTAAAAACGCTATGTACATGAAGACGCACAACATCAAGCCGCGGAAAAACGGCCGGTCCCGCCCCGACAGCCACTCGATCAAGGAAAAACTGCTCCAAATCATCATTTGCAGCAAAAAGGCGACATACGCTTTCATCATTTCCATCTCCCGCTTTTCTTTACCATAACGATATGAAACGAAAGCGGAAAATAGTATGAAAAACAGGACAAGAAATGCGCCATTCCCGCATGATAAGAAAAACGACCGGGCCAAGCCCGGTCGTTTCACAGTTACTTCGTAATGATATGAATCGGTGTGCCAAGCGCCACTTCCGCCGCTTCCATGGCGATTTCGCCAAGCGTCGGATGGGCATGGATCGTCAAAGCGATGTCTTCTGCCGTCATGCCGGCTTCAATGGCGAGCCCAAGCTCGGCGATCATGTCAGAAGCATTTGGACCGATGATTTGCGCACCAATGACGACGCCGTCCTCTTTGCGGACAACGAGCTTCAAGAAGCCGTCCGTATCGTTCAGCGCCAAGGCGCGGCCGTTGGCAGCAAACGGGAATTTCGCGGCAATGACGTCAATGCCCTCGTCTTTCGCCTGCTGCTCAAAATAGCCGACCGACGCGCATTCCGGATCGGAGAAGACCACAGCCGGAATGGCGATGTAATCCACTACCGACGGATGGCCGGCGATGGCTTCCGCCGCCACTTTCCCTTCATACGACGCTTTATGAGCAAGCGCCGGGCCTGGAACGATGTCGCCGATCGCAAAAATGTTCGGCACGCTTGTCCGGCATTGTTGGTCCACTTCAATCAAGCCGCGGTTCGTCATTTTGATGCCGATTTGTTCAAGACCAAGTTCATCTGTATTCGGTCGGCGGCCGACCGTCACCAACACATAGTCGGCGTCAATCGTTTTCGTTTCGCCGTTCGCCTCATACGTGACCGTGACGCCGTCTTCGCGTTCTTCGGCCCCTTTCGCCAATGCGTTCGTCACGACTTCAACGCCTTTTTTCTTCAGGCGCTTCTTGATGATGGCAGCCATTTGCTTCTCAAAACCGGACAAAATTTCGCCGGCTCCTTCTAAAATGGTCACTTTCGTCCCAAAGTTGGCGTAAGCCGTACCGAGTTCGATGCCAATATAGCCGCCGCCGATGACCACGAGCGATTTCGGCACTTCCCCAAGGTTGAGAGCTCCCGTCGAGTCAAGAATGCGGTTGGAAAACTTGAAGTTCGGCAGCTCAATCGGGCGCGAGCCGGTGGCGATAATCGCGTTTTTGAACGTATACGTCTGCGCGCTGTCGCCGTTGACGACACGCACCGTATTGGCGTCGACAAAATACGCTTCCCCTTTGACGATCTCTACTTTGTTTCCTTTTAACAGCCCTTCGACGCCGCCCGTTAATTTTTTCACGACGCTTGCTTTCCATTCTTGCACTTTGGCAAAATCGATGGTGACGTTCTCCGCCTTAATGCCCATTTCTTCGGAATGCTTCGCCTGCTCATAGCGGTGGCTTGCGGAGATCAGCGCCTTTGACGGGATGCAGCCAACATTTAAGCAGACGCCGCCTAAATTGCCCTTTTCCACAATCGTCACTTTTTGTCCGAGCTGCGCGGCGCGGATGGCGGCGACATACCCGCCAGGACCGGCGCCGACGACAAGCGTTTCCGTTTCAATTGCAAAATCGCCAACTACCATCGTTTTACGCCTCCATTAGTAATAATTCCGGGTCACTCAACAGCCGTTTGATATGGTTGAGCGCTTTTTGCGCTGTCGCCCCGTCGATCATCCGGTGGTCAAAGCTGAGCGAGAGCGCCAGCATCGGGGCAGCGACAATTTCACCGTCACGGACGATCGGCTTTTCCGCAATGCGGCCGATGCCAAGAATCGCCACTTCCGGATGGTTGATGACCGGGGTAAACCATTGCCCGCCAGCCGAACCGATGTTTGTAATCGTGCATGAAGCGCCTTTCATTTCTCCCGGCGTCAGTTTGCCGTCGCGCGCTTTCTCGGCGAGCTCATTGATTTCTTGCGCCAAGGCGAAAATCGGCTTGCGATCGGCATGTTTAATGACCGGCACAAGCAAGCCGCGGTCCGTATCAGCGGCGATGCCGATATTGTAATAATGCTTCTGGATGATTTCTTCCGTCTCATCATCAATGGACGTATTCAACACTGGGTATTCACGCAGCGCGGAAACGAGCGCTTTGACGACGTACGGCAAAAACGTCAGCTTGATGCCTTTTTCCGCGGCAATAGCCTTGAATTTTTTTCGGTGAGCAACAAGCTTCGTCACATCGGCTTCGTCCATCAGCGTCACGTGCGGAGCGGTATGTTTGGAATGCACCATCGCTTTGGCAATCGCCCGACGGATGCCGCTCATTTTCTCGCGCGTTTCCGGGAATTCGCCTTCTGTCGTCGCCGGTTTCGCTGCGGCCGGCGCCGCTTTTTCCTCCGCTGCGGCCGGTGCCGGTTTTGCGCCGCCGGCAAGGAAAGCGTCAATATCTTCTTTCAGGACGCGGCCGTTTTTGCCCGTTCCTTGGACAAGCCGAATATCGACGCCTTTTTCGCGCGCATACTTGCGCACGGACGGCATGGCGATGACGCGGCGGTTCGGGCCAGCCTCCGCTTCAGCTGCCGGTGCATTGGGAGCGACAGCGTCAACCTTTTCCTCTTTCGACACCGTTTCCGTTTTTTCCTCTTTTTTCGCTTCTTCTTGCTCTTGTCCTTTAAACGTCATGTTTTCATAACCCGGCGCATCGAGCGTGATGAGCGTTTGCCCGACCGTTGCCACTGTTCCCTCCGGGACGAGGATTTCAAGCACTTTCCCTTTGACCGGGGAGGGAATTTCGACAACCGCCTTGTCATTTTGCACTTCGCACAATACATCGTCTTCGTTCACTTCATCGCCCGGTTTCACAAACCATTTGACAATTTCACCTTCGTGGATGCCTTCGCCAATGTCCGGCAGCTTAAATTCAAAAGCCACTGTCTGTCTACCTCCTATCGTTTGCCGAAAATGGGCGGGGGAAGGCGTTCCGCTCCCCCGAATTTGTCCGCTGTTAGAAGTTCATCACTTTTTTCGCCGTTTCGATTACATCTTTAAAGTTTGGCAGCCATACCGATTCCGCCTGAGCAAACGGATAGACCGTGTCCGGAGCGGCCACGCGCAACACCGGCGCCTCAAGGCTTAAGATGGCGCGTTCGTTAATCTCCGCCACGACGTTGGCGGCGATGCCAGCCTGCCGTTGCGCTTCTTGAACGACAATGGCGCGGCCCGTTTTTTCGACCGAACCGATGATCGTTTCAATATCGAGCGGCTGCACGGTACGCAAGTCGACGACTTCGGCAGAAATGCCTTCCTTCTCTAATTCTGCCGCCGCTTTTAACGATTCATGCACCATGGCGCCGTACGCGATGATCGTGATGTCTTTTCCTTCCCGCTTAATGTCCGCCTTGCCGATCGGAATCGTGTATTCCCCTTCCGGCACTTCCTGACGGAACGAACGGTACAGCTTCAAATGTTCAAGGAAAATGACCGGGTCGTTGTCGCGAATCGCCGAGATGAGCAGCCCTTTCGCATCATACGGCGTCGACGGAATGACAACCTTCAAGCCTGGCTGTTGGGCGACAAGCCCTTCCAAGCTGTCTGAGTGCAACTCCGGCGTATGGACGCCGCCGCCAAACGGAGAACGGATCGTAATCGGCATATGGTAGCGTCCGCCCGTACGATAGCGGATTCGCGCCATTTGCCCGCAAATCGAATCCATCACTTCATACACGAAGCCGAAAAACTGGATTTCCGGCACCGGGCGAAACCCTTGCAGCGCCAAACCGATCGCCAAGCCGCCGATTCCTGATTCGGCGAGCGGCGTGTCAAAAACGCGATCTTCGCCAAATTCGGCCTGCAGCCCTTCCGTCGCTCGGAATACGCCGCCGTTGACCCCAACGTCTTCCCCGAAAATGAGCACGTTCGGATCATTTTTCAACTCGATACGCAGCGCATCGGTGATCGCCTGAACCATTGTCATTTGCGCCATGGCTTACTTCGACTCCTTCTCTTTGTAAATTTCATACTGCTCCTTCAAATTGAACGGCAGCTCTTCAAACATGATGCTGATCAAGTCGGTTACTTTTTGCTTCGGCGTTTCGTCCGCTTTCTTGATCGCTTCTTTAATCTCTTCTTTTGCCTGTTCAATAACGTTGTTTTCTTCTTCTTCGCTCCACAAGCCTTTCGCCTCTAAAAACTTGCGGAAACGCACGAGTGGGTCTTTCTTCGCCCATTCGTTTTCCAACTCTTTCGAACGATAGCGCGTTGGATCGTCACCGGACATCGTATGCGGGCCATAGCGGAAGCAGAGCGTTTCAATGAGCGTCGGCCCTTCGCCGTTAATGGCGCGCTCGCGAGCAGCTTTGACCGCTGCGTAGACCGCAAGCGGGTCCATGCCGTCAACTTGAATGCCCGGAATGCCGGCGGCGACTGCTTTTTGCGCCAATGTTTTGGCAACGGTTTGCTTTTCGACCGGCGTCGAGATGGCAAAGCGGTTGTTTTGCACGACAAAGATGGCCGGCGCCTTAAACGCCCCCGCAAAGTTGATCCCTTCGTAGAAATCGCCTTGCGACGTGCCGCCGTCGCCCGTATATGTAATCGCCACTGCTTTTTTGCCCCGCATTTTCAAGCCGAGCGCCACACCAGCTGCTTGGATGTATTGGGCGCCGATAATGATTTGCGGCGGCAGGACGTTTACGCCTTCTGGAATTTGGTTACCATGGAAATGGCCGCGCGAGAACAAAAACGCCTGATACAGCGGAAGCCCATGCCAAATGATTTGCGGAACGTCGCGGTATCCCGGCAAAATAAAATCTTCTTTTTCCAATGCAAAATGGCTGGCAATTTGGCTCGCTTCCTGCCCGGCGGTCGGCGCATAAAACCCGAGTCTCCCTTGGCGGTTCAACGAAATGGAGCGCTGGTCAAGAATGCGCGTATACACCATGCGACGCATCAGCTCTTTCAGCTGCTCATCGCTCAGCTCCGGCATCGCCTCTTCATTGACGACTTCTCCTTCCTCATTCAAAATTTGAAATGTCGGGAACTGCTCGGCCACTTTCTCGAGCTGCTCCGCAAATGGGAATTGGAAGGTCTTTACACCCATCTTGTTCACCTCTGCCTTTCATCAAGAAATTTGGAAATCAGGCTGTCTTCATCCATATACTATTAATGTACCCAAAAGTAAAGAAGAAATAAAAAGCAGCCGCCGCTTGGCGCAACGGAAACCGAAAACGGCGCCGACATCTGTATTACTATTTTTTATATCCTCATTAACACAGCGTCTGTTCTCAAGTTTTAGTTTACACTTTATTTTTCACGCCGTCAACGACTTTGATTTTCCGTTGCTTTCCCTTTTGTCTCCTGGTTGTATTTGGAATCAGGAACATTCCTGAAACCATCTGTTATACCACATCGAAACAACACTGTATTAATTCTGTATTATATTTTTCGGGAAATGCAAAACGCAATGTCCGTTCATGTTATTGACAGCGCTTTCTTAAGTTTATTTTCCAATTTATTCCTTATACGCCGATAATATCTCCAGACGGCCGCATTTTCATTTACGGCGCACAGGCATTTTTGTTAGACTAACACTGTAGACCGCGATGCGAGAGACAGGAGTGAAAAGGCGAATGATCACCATGAAAGATATCATTAAAGAAGGGCATCCGACGCTGCGGAAAGTGGCTGAGCCCGTTCCGCTGCCGCCTTCAGAGGAAGACAAACGCATTTTGCAAAGCTTGCTTGACTATGTGAAAATGAGCCAAGATCCGGAACTGGCGGCCAAATACGGCCTGCGGCCCGGCATCGGCCTCGCCGCTCCGCAAATCAACGTCTCCAAACGGATGATTGCCGTTCATGTCACTGATGAAAACGGAACGCTGTACAGCTATGCCTTGTTCAATCCGAAAATCGTCAGCCACTCTGTGCAGCAATGTTATTTGACGACGGGGGAAGGCTGCCTGTCGGTCGACCGTGATGTGCCCGGATACGTACTGCGCTATGCCCGCATCACGGTCACCGGCACGACGCTCGACGGCGAGGAAGTCACCTTGCGCCTCAAAGGATTGCCGGCCATCGTCTTCCAGCATGAAATCGACCATTTAAACGGCATTATGTTTTATGACCGCATCAATCCAGCCGACCCGTTCCAAGTGCCAGACGGGGCGATCCCGATCGGGCGCTGAACCGTGGCCGGCCATGCCAAACAGCTGCCCCGCCGAATGAGCGGCGGGGCAGCTGTTTATGGAATCAATTGCAATTGTTTCAATCCGTGCCATATGCCTTCTTCACTGACCGGTTTCGTTACAAAATCGGCGACCCGTTTCACTTCCTCATGGGCATTTCCCATCGCCACTCCTGTTCCGACGAACGACAACATTTCAATGTCGTTCAGCCCATCGCCGAACGCATACACATCGCCTTTGTCAATCCCGAGCTTCTCAATCATCAGGCGGATCCCCTCCGCTTTCGATCCCCCTGCCGGCAGCACATCGGTCGACACATCGTGCCAACGGACAAAACGGAATTCTGGATAATTGCGCACGTACGGTTCTTCTTCTGCGGCGCGGCAAAACAGCAGCGCTTGGTAAATGTCATTGTTTTCGTAATAAAGGGGATCGACAGGCGGGTGGGAAAACTTCAAGCTTCCCATGCTGACATGGATGTGCGGATGGTCGCCGACGCTCGCCCTCATTTCCTCCGCGTCCATAAAGACGAGCGGATGACCGTTGCGGTGGGCGTCCTCAGCCAACGTCCGCACTTTCTCGCGGCGGAGCGGACGCTTATGCAGGACAGTTCCTTCAAAAACGACGTATTGCCCGTTGAAGCTGACGAACGAGTCGATCCCAAGCTGGCGGCGTACATCCGCAAACATAAACGGCGCCCGGCCGGTGGCGATGGCGACATAGACGCCGGCCTGTTTTAGCTGGCGGACCGCCTCAACGGTTGATGGCGGCAGCTGTTTTTGTTCATCAAGCAACGTGCCGTCAATGTCGAAAAACACGATTTTTCTGCCCACGTTATCTTCTCCTTGCCGAAAATGTATTCACTGTTTACCGTACTGAAAAACAATTGGAATGTCAACCGAAATACACGGTTCGTTCCATTTTTCCCCATGAAAAACAAGCCTCTACCTACATAACATATATAATAGAAACATTTACTTTCGTCGCAAATTGAGTACAATAAAAAGTAAGGAGTGATGAAAAATGTTGAAAAAGCTGAAAAAAAAGCTGCTTCAACAGTGGAAAGATTTGCTCCGGAAAAAATTGATCGCCTAACTGTTCCAACAACAGCCCTTCGGACGGAAGGGCTTCTTTCCCACTTTGGCGAATGAAACGGCCAAAATCCGTCAAAGATGATACGTACCGTCGGCACACCTCCCGCCTGTTTTTTTGCTTTTGAACGACAAAAAACATGAAAACGGGGTTGCATTTTTATATAATGGAAAAGCAATCATTGTACGATAAGGAGAGATTCGGTCATGATTTTCAAAGTGTTTTACCAAGACAACGCGGAAGAGGTGCCCGTGAGAGAAAAAACGAAAACGCTCTACATTGAAGCAGAATCAGAGCGGGAAGTACGCCAAAAGTTGCAAAACCGTCCGATCAATATCGAGTATATTCAGCCGTTAGAGGGGGCGCATTTGGAGTACGAAAAGAAAAGCGCTAATTTTCAAGTATTGGAGATCTCATCATGAAACTATTAACGGATCAGCAAGTCGGTGTGTTTGCCCTCGGCGGACTGGGTGAAATCGGGAAAAATACATATGGCGTACAATTTCAAGACGAAATTATTGTGATTGACGCGGGCATCAAGTTTCCAGAAGACGAATTGCTCGGCATCGACTACGTCATCCCGGACTATTCGTATTTAGTCAAGCACGCGGAAAAAGTGAAAGGGCTGTTCATTACCCATGGGCATGAAGACCATATCGGCGGCATTCCGTATTTGCTCCGGCAGGTGAACATCCCGATTTACGGCGGCAAGCTGGCGCTCGGGCTCATCCGCAATAAACTCGAAGAGCACGGGTTGCTGCGTCAGGCAAAACTCATTGAAATTCGCGAAGAGGATGTCATTCGCTTCCAAAAAACAGCGGTCACTTTTTTCCGGACGACGCACAGCATTCCGGACAGCTACGGCATCGTCGTTAAAACGCCGGTTGGCCAAATCGTCCACACAGGAGACTTTAAATTCGACTTTACACCGGTCGGCGAACCGGCAAATTTGACAAAAATGGCAGAAATAGGGAAGGAAGGCGTGCTTTGCTTGCTCTCGGACAGCACGAACAGTGAAATTCCGCATTTCACGATGTCCGAGCGGCGCGTCGGCGAGAGCATCCACGACATTTTCCGCAAAGTGAACGGCCGGATTATTTTTGCAACGTTTGCGTCCAACATCCATCGGCTTCAACAAGTGACCGAAGCGGCGGTCGCCAACAACCGGAAAATCGCTGTCTTCGGCCGTAGCATGGAAGCGGCGATTGAAATCGGCCAAGAACTCGGTTACATCAAATGCCCAAAAGGCACGTTTGTTGACGCTAACGAAATCAACCGCCTGCCGGCCAATCGGGTGACGATTTTGTGCACCGGCAGCCAAGGCGAGCCGATGGCGGCGTTGTCGCGCATCGCCAACGGCACGCACCGGCAAATTCAAATCATCCCAGGCGACACGGTTGTTTTCTCCTCATCGCCAATTCCGGGCAACACCGTGAGCGTCAACCGGACGATCAACATGCTGTGCAGAGCCGGTGCGGAAGTGATCCACGGCCCGCTTAACGACATCCATACGTCCGGCCACGGCGGGCAAGAAGAGCAAAAACTGATGATCCGGCTCATGAAGCCAAAATATTTCATGCCGATCCACGGCGAATACCGGATGCAAAAAATGCACGCCAAGCTCGCCATTGACTGCGGCGTGCCGGAGGAAAACTGCTTTATTATGGACAATGGCGAGGTGCTCGGCATCAGTGAACACGAGGCGCGCATCGTCGGCAAAATTCCGTCCGGCTCCGTTTATATTGACGGTAGCGGCGTCGGCGACATCGGCAACATCGTCTTGCGCGACCGCCGCATTTTGTCAGAGGAAGGACTCGTCATCGTTGTCGTCAGCATCAACATGAAAGAATTCAAAATCGCCGCCGGCCCGGACATTATTTCTCGCGGCTTCGTCTATATGCGTGAGTCAGGTGACTTAATCAGCGAAGCGCAAGTGTTGATCTCCAAGCATCTCGAAAAAGTGCTGGAACGGAAAACGAACCAATGGTCGGAGATCAAAAACGAAATTACGGAAACGCTCGCTCCGTTCTTGTACGAGCGGACGAAACGGCGGCCAATGATTTTGCCGATCATCATGGAAATCTAAAGAAAAAAGGGCGTCCTTGCAAAAGGATGCCCTTTTTCCGTCATCATCATGCACAGGCCGCCTGCCAGCCGTCAACCGACCACTTTTTCCTCAAACCGGTCAATGTCGCTGTCAGCGCCGATGACGACCAACACGTCGCCTTTGCGGATGATTTCCGAGGCGAGCGGGGAGACGATGACGCTTGTTCCACGCTTGATGGCGACGATGTTGATGCCATAGCGGGCGCGGATGTCAAGCTCCAAAAGCGAATGGCCGTCAAGCCGCTCGCTTGCCACGATTTCGACAATGCTGTATTTGTCCGACAGCTCCAGATAATCTAGGACGTTGTTGGAAATCAAGTTGTGGGCGATCCGCTCGCCCATGTCCCGTTCTGGATGCACGATTTGGTCAGCGCCGATTTTTTTCAGCACTTTCTCATGGTAATCGTTCGTTGCCTTGACCGTAATATGGTTGACGCCGAGCTCTTTTAAAATCAGGGTCGTCAAAATGCTCGCCTGGATGTTGTCGCCGATCGCGACAATGACATGGTCGAAGTTGCGGATGCCTAAACTTTTCAGCACGTTTTCATCGGTCGTGTCGCCGACGACGGCGTGTGAAGCGATCGACGCAAATTCGTTTACCCGGTCTTCATCAATATCGATGGCCAATACTTCCATCCCTTGTTCGCTCAGCGTCCGGCAGATGCTGCCGCCAAAGCGCCCGAGGCCGATGACGGCAAACTGTTTCTTTTTCATTGACACTCCTCCATCGTTGATCAAGCATTGTTTCTCCCCTTATTTTAGCAAAAAAAGAAAAAGAAACGAAAACGTTCTTCGTTCCTTTTCCACCATTCCTTTACGCTATGCGATTTTGCCATTTCACCCAAAAGCGGGCTGCCAGCGCACACAGCCCGAACGTTCGTCATCAGCGAAGTTTTTCTTCGACTTTTTGGCAAATCTCTTCTGCGGTAAGCCCGCTCGCTTCAATGACCGGACCGGACGTGACGATGTTGTGAATGCCGACGATATTGGCGTCCAGGCCGGTAATGACGCAGCAGTCGCAGCCCCGGGCATCTTGTTCCCCGCCAAGCGGAACAACCTCATACCCTCTTTCTCTCAATGCCTCCTGCACGTCGGTCAGCGATTGCTCAACACCGATTTTCGCCATCACACTCCACCTCCTCATATACATAATGTGTCTTGATGGAGGTGGAACTATACTTCATTCGGCGTTCCCTTTCCATGAAAAATAATCAATTAAAAAGGCGATCGCCCGGTCAATGGCCTCTTCATTTGGGGTGAGCTTTGCATGGTGCAACCCATGGGGCGAATCCACGCCGAGCCAAAACATCAATCCCGGGATTTCCGCCAGCATATAGCCAAAATCTTCACCGGTCATCGCCTCTTTGCAGCGAATGACGTTCATACCGGGATGCGCTTCGGCAAACCGCATAAATTCCGCTGTCAGCGCCGGATCGTTGTACACTTGGTAGTACATGGCGCCGTAATCGATCGCCGCCTCGCATTCGTAGGCCACTTCGATTCCGCGCACAATCGCCTCAATCCGCCGCTTGACAACTTCCATAGCCGCAGGCGACAGCGTCCGGATCGTTCCCTCGAGCCGGGCATGTTCGGCGATGACGTTTTGCACTGTCCCCCCGGCAATTTTCCCGATCGTAATGACGGCGCTGTCGAGCGGATCAACGTTGCGGGCGACGATCGACTGCAGCTGAACGACGAGTGTGCAGGCAGCGACGACCATATCGTTCGCCAAATGGGGAAAGGCTGCATGTCCGCCTTTTCCTTTTAAATCGATAAACAGCTCCGATGTATTGGCAAACAACAGTCCTTCTTTCGTCGCGATAGTGCCGACCGGATATTCCGGGGCGATATGCAAGGCGACGATCATATCCGGCCTCCATTCCTGCATGATGTCGCTTTCCATCATCGGCTTCGCCCCGCCCGGCCCTTCCTCGGCCGGCTGGAAAATAAACAGCAAGTCATCTTGAATCGGATGATGTGCGAAATGGGTGAGCACGCCAAGAGCGATGCTCATATGCACATCGTGGCCGCACGCATGCATGCACCCTTCATGTTCAGAGCGGTACGGCAAACCGGTCTCCTCGCGGATCGGCAGCCCGTCTATATCGGCGCGGTAGCCAATCGTTTTTTGCGGCGATGTTCCGTTGACTTTGACAAAAATCCCGGTTTTCCATGTCCGGACTTGAAGCCGCTCTTGCGGCAGCGACCGAATATAGTGAAGCAAATATTGCTGTGTTTTAAACTCTTGAAACCCGAGCTCGGGAATTTTATGCAAGTCGCGTCGAATGGCGACAAATGGGCTGATCGCTTCCATCCTCTCTCCTCCATTGGAAAAAAGCTGCCCCGTGAGCGGACAGCTTTTTTCCCGTCATTATAACTGGCGAAGCTCTTGTTTAATTTCCGTTTTCGCTCTCGTTTGTTCGTCGATTTGCTTAATAACGCGCGCCGGCACGCCGGCGACAACGGTATACGGCGGCACATCCTCGACGACGACCGCCCCGGCGGCGACGACCGCCCCTTTGCCGACGGTGACGCCTTCCAAAATGACAGCATTCGCACCGACAAGGACATCGTCTTCAACGATCACCGGCTTCGCCGATGGCGGCTCAATGACTCCGGCCAACACCGCTCCGGCGCCAATATGGCAGTTTTTTCCGACCGTCGCCCGGCCGCCGAGCACCGCATTCATGTCGATCATCGTTCCTTCACCGACAACCGCACCGATGTTGATGACCGCTCCCATCATGATCACGGCGTTGTCGCCGATTTCCACATGGTCGCGGATAATGGCGCCCGGCTCGATGCGCGCCTTGATTCCTTTTAAGTCCAACAGCGGAATGGCCGAGTTGCGACGGTCGTTCTCGACGACGTAGTCCTCGATTTTGTCTTGATTCGCCGCGATTGTGGCTTGAATGTCTTGCCATTCGCCAAACACGACCCCGGTGTTTCCGGTGATGAACGGTTTCGCGCTCGGGCCGAAATCGATGCCTTCGAGTTCCCCTTTTATGTATACTTTAACCGGTGTCGATTTTTTGCTGTTTTGAATAAACGAAATGATCTCATTGGCGTCCATCATCTTCATCGGCGATTTCCTCCTTCATGCTGTATTCTTTTTTACTTTAGCAAAACAAAGATGTTGGTGACAAGCATCAATTCATAAAAGTTTTCGGCCCTGATTCGACCGCCTCAGCTGTTTATTCAATTGCTTCAATATTTCGCGGCGGGTAAAAATCCCTTCAAAATAGCCATCCTCGTTCTCAACGCACACAAACGGATGGTTAACGATGAGCCCTACCGCTTTCCAAAGCCGGTCGTCAAGCCGCAGGCGCGGAATGTTTCGGTTCATCACTTCTTCGACCTTCATCGTCTCGATCCGTTCAAACTCGATGCGCTCCACCCCTAAAATCGCATCCATAATCATCGTCATGCCAATCAGCCCATGCAGCTTGTACGACGTATCAAGCACCGGAATCGCCGAGTAGCCGGTTTTCGTCAGGACGAGCATCGCATGATCCAAATAATTGCCCACTTGAACGTGCGCTACTTTGTCAGCTGGAATCAAAAATGACTTGACAGTCATGTTCGCCCATTCCTCATTTGCAAATAAGCTCATACATCCGTTCCGCCTTTCTCTGTATGCATCTTCTCCTCTCCACCTGTATGATACCATAAAAAAGACTATCGCTTCCTTACAAGCGATAGCATCAGCTTTGTTTTTATCCTTCCTCGGTCAGCAGCCGGTCATACAAACGCAGCAGCTGCCGGTATCTCTGTTCATCGGCCTCTTTATCTCCGTTTTCAATATCCTCCAGCTCAGAACGGACGAGTTCCAGCGCGTACTGCTGGCTAAACATCACCTCGAGCAACAGTGTCGCTTCCTCGCCCGACAGCTGAAGCGGCAGCCGCTTCCCCATCTTCATTCCCCCTTTGCCCTTTCCGCTTCATATATATTCATCGGCGGCGGGAAAAAGTCGCGAAAAAAAGCGCCATTTCCGGACAATCAAAAAGGCCGTCCAGACGGATGGCCTTTTCAATAATAGCGCAGCGCCAAATAACCGATCGCAAAAATAGCGAGCAAAGTAGCCAATACGTAAGCGAGCAGCATCGGGTTGCGCATATACGCATGCTCTTGCACCGTTTTCGGAACTGGTCCGTCAAGCTCTCCTTGCCAGCGCTGCTGGCGGCCGAGGCGGACTGTATAGACGAAGCCGATGACTGCGATCAGTACAGAGAGGGCAGATAACACAAAAGTGAGCTGTGCCATAAGTTTCACCTCATGCTTACTTTGCCGCAACGCGGCGATTTTATACGGTCAATAATGGGCGTCATGTTCAAACAAATAGCTGTAGGACAAGTCGATAAACAAATAGTGGCGCTCATCGATCGGATACGAATACGTCCGGATCGTCTCCCCGGTTTCAATGTCTGTGTACAAATCCGATAAAATCCCCCGCCGACGCGAGCGCATGCGAATGATGTTTTCCAAAAAATATGGCCGCCAGCTCCAGTTTTTCATGTAATATTCGTGTTCGAGCTCCCAGCGGCCGCCGCGCTTGAACATGTTGCCCGACTGCTGGAAGCCGTCCTCATCGCAAACGTAAATGCGGAAACAAACGTCATCGAGCTCGGCCGCCAGCGATGAAATGAGTTCGTTGAAATTGCCTGCTTTTTTGTATTTGCCAAGCAACGCCGTGATTCGCTGCTGAAACTGTTCAGAAATATGGTACAGCGTTTCAAGTTTTTTCTTTTCTTGCTGGATGAAGCGATGGCATTCCTGGCGCAGCAAGTCTTTCAACAAATCGCGCGGCACGGCTTCCGGTCCGGGCTTCGCCAAATAATACCCTTGGTAGTAGCGGCCGCCATGCCGCCAAGCGTACTGAAGTTGAAAGGATGTTTCAATATCTTCGTACAAAAGCGTCGCCCCGATTTTGCGGGCCAACAGCGAGATGGAATGGACGATTCCTTGGTATGCCTGATGAACGGACGCTTTTCGCAATTCATGCAAATCGATTTTTAAAATGTCAGGCGACAACACCCCGATCCGCTCCAAGTTGATGCTATGTTCAGCGATGTTGTCGACCGCCACTTTCACACCGTACGTACGGATGTATGTCAATAAATGGTTGAGCTGATCAACATCCCCTTTAAAATGTTGCTCGTTAATTTCTAATACGATGCGGCCAAGCGCCAGTCCTTTCGCCTCATAGGCAAGAAGCAGCTGCAAAAACGACTCGCCGCGATCGAGCATCAACAAATTGGCGTCGCGGTTAAAAAAAATGAGCGGCGTCTGATCCGCAAGCGCCAAAAAATAATCGAGCGCTTTTTTCGTGATTACATCATCCACTTCGATGCGAAATTCTTCTGGAATGGTTTCATCGTGAAAAAACGGCCCAAGGCTGACCGGCCCTGTTTCCGTTTGAAACCGACCGAGCACTTCATAGCCGACGACCCCATGCTCATCGGCGCTGAAAATCGGTTGATAGTGCGGAATCACTTGCGGCAAGTTGGCCACCACGTCTAATGCATCCATCGTGTTCACCTCATCCCCATCGACCATCTTTGCCTTTATTATAGCATAATTGCCCAATCGTTCCTGACTCGTAAAAAAGCGGCTCCCCTAGCAGCAGGGAATCCACTTGTGACAAAGGCCGTTGCGTGCAATGAGCCGGTTGCCTGCGATAAATGAAGAAATACCGCCTGCAATCCCTTTTGGGTGAGGACCATCTTGCTTTATGGCAAATTTGATTAAAACGGCCGCCGGTTCAGCCATTGGCCGCCGTCAACTGTGATGCAAGCGCCGTTAATGTAAGCGGCTTCATCTGAAAGCAAAAACGAAGCGACCGCCACGATTTCTTCCGGCGTCCCGAGCCGCCCGAGCGGCACGCTTTCCAACGTCATCCGCTCTGCTTCCTCTGATTCCCAAAGCCGCTCTGCCCCGCCGGTCCGCTCAATCGGCCCGGGAGCGATCGCATTGACGCGGAAGCCGTACTTTTTCCTCATTCCACAGCAAGCGTGCGCGTCATTGCCAGCACTCCAGCCTTGGCGCTCGCTGAATGAATGACCCCGGCGCCAGCGTGCCAGGCGTACGTCGCAATAATGTTGAGGATATTTCCTTTCAGGCCGCGCTGAATCCAATAGTTGCCGACTTCCCGGCTGCAGTAGAACGTGCCGTTTAACACAATGTTAATGACGCTGTTCCAGCCGTTGATCGACAACTTTTCCGCCGGGCAAATAAAGTTGCCGGCCGCATTGTTCACCAAAGCATCGATGCGGCCAAACTCCGCATCGGCCTGTCCCACCATCTCGGCGACTTGATCCGGATTGCGCACATCCATCGGCACGGTGAGCACGCGCCCCCCATCAGGCGCAGCAATTTCTCGCTTTGCCTCTTCCAGCACATCGGCTCTCCTTCCGGTAATGACAACGTTCGCCCCTTCGGAAACAAAACGCTTGGCCATATATTTGCCCATGCCGCTTGATCCGCCTGTCATGATCACAACTTTTCCATTCATTTTCTCTCCCCCCTAACATGACTGATGATTCATTCATTTTTCATCATATCATAAAAAGGTTGAATATTCGAACATTATTTTTTCTCTACTTGTCCTCATCTTCCGTTTTTTGTTATAATAATTCTGCTTATGAAAGGACAGACGGAACGATGCACCATATTGAGACAGCAAAAATGAGCCGACGCACATTTTTAAAAAAGCTGGCGCGCACCGGCCTAGCCGCCGCATTGGCCACAACGGCCGCGTACAGCTATGCCCGCTGGATCGAGCCGGCCTGCGTGTCTGTAACGCGCCATACATTGTCGCACCCGCTCATCCCGAAGTCGTTTGCCGGCGCAACGATGCTGCAATTCAGCGACCTTCATCTCGGTCATTACTATGGATTAAAGCGCTTTGACCAGGTGATCGATCAAATTAACAAGCTAGAGCCGGATTTGATCGTCTTCACCGGCGATCTGCTCCATGAGGCGAACCGATACCCGCACACAGAAGCGGTCGCCGAAGCGCTCGCCCGCCTTCGGGCCCCGCTTGGAAAATTCAGTGTCTACGGCAACCATGATCATGGCGGTTACGGAACAGACATTTACCGCCGGTTGATGGAGCGGGCTGGGTTTCGCGTCCTCGTCAACGAGCATGCGCTTATCCGCCGCGGCCAACACGCGATCGCCATCGCTGGCAGCGACGATATGATGCTCGGACGCCCGGACTGGTCGAAAATGACGAACGGCATTCCTCGGGCGACATATACGATCGCCCTCGTCCATGAACCGGACGGCGCCTTGGAAACATCCCGCCTCCCGATTCACGTGCAGCTGTCCGGCCATAGCCATGGTGGGCAAATTCAGTTGCCGTTTATCGGACCGCTCATCACGCCGCCGTTGTCTGAGCGGTATTATGAAGGGTTTTACCACGTCGGCGGACTCTTGTTGTACGTCAACCGCGGCCTTGGCACAACAAGGGTGCCGCTTCGCTTCTTCGCTCCGCCGGAGTTGACCGTTTTTTCGCTTACCCCCGGATAGAAGTAGGACAAAACGGGCAACAACACCGCTTCCTATGTTATAATAGAAAGAAAAAAGGAGACATGCCGATGAAACCGGTGCAATTGACGGTCGACAATATTGCCAAAGCGATTTTTACCGTCAACCGCCATGCCAAAACAGCATTGAACCCTTCGTTTCTTTATCTTCTGAAGAAAAAAGCGATCGAGAAGCTGCTTGAGGAGGGCAAGGCGAAAAAAGTGGGCCTCCATTTTTCCCGCAATCCGAGATACAGCCAACAGCAATCCGACGTGCTTGTCGCCGTCGGCGACTACTACTTCCACATCCCACCGACAAAACAAGATTTCGCCGTCCTTCCGCACCTTGGCTCTCTCAACGATTCATACCGCAACCCTCCAGCTCGGATGCCGCTGTCAGAGGCAAAAGCCATTCTCATCGCCTACACCGGACTGAAGGAAAAACCGGAACAAAAGCCGAAACGGCTGACAAGACCCGTATTTAAACGGCTCGGCGACCGCTATTAAGCGGACGCCGGTTTTTTTCAACAGTGGGCACATCTTAGCGCCGGGTCGGCAACAGGGGCATCGATGTCTCTTTTGCTTCAACCTGCTTTTTCGCCCACCCTGTCTTGCAATGAAAGTCCCCTCTCGTTTTCGCTGCACTAAGAGGCGGTGAAAAGCAACCATTTTCCCTAAATTGATGATTCTCGAATGAAGAGGAGAACAATATCCGTAAGGCTTCTCCATTTGAGGAGAAACATGATTGGGCCGCCTTTCCTGTTCAATCACCGGCCTTCTAAAACAAATAAGCCAGCCGCTGTTCTGTCGGCTACGCTGAGACCCCTTTCCTCTTTATGCTTCCCCATTGTTTTTTTCGACGAATGGCATCGATCACCCCTTCGCACCGCCACCAAGCGGTAAGCGGACGGTACCAAAACGTCTCGGTCAACGCGAAGAAAAACAGCTTCACGAAATCAGAGATGCTCGGGAACTTCCGCTCAGTCCACTCTTCAAGCAAGACGGCTACTGCTGATAACAGCGAACCGTACAAAACCGAAACCGTCAGCAACAAAAGAGCGAATTCGACGTACAAGTTTCCGAGAAATAAGGAGAAAACAACGACAATATAGCCCATCAATTCAACGATCGGACCAAGAAGCTCAATGAACCAAAAATACGGCAGCGAAAGAAGGCCGATTGAGCCATATTTTGGATTGAACAGCATCGATCGATGCATCCATAAGCTTTCCAAAAGCCCGCGATGCCAGCGTCGCCGCTGCCTCCGCAAATCGCCATACGTTTCCGGTGCTTCCGTCCAGCAAACCGGGTCGGGGATATAGATGATTTTTTTCTCCTCGTTTTTTTCACGCGCCAGCCGGTGCAGACGCACGACAAGTTCCATATCCTCGCCGGCCGTATCCGCATACCCGCCTGCTTCGATCACCCACGGCTTGAAAAAAACGCCGAATGCCCCAGAAACGATGAGCAGCAAGTTATGGCGGCTTAAGCCGAGACGGCCGAGCAAAAACGCACGCAAATATTCAATCGTTTGCATAATGACGAGCGGCCGCCGCGACAAACCGACCTTGACGATTTCACCGCGTTCAATCCGGCAGCCATTGGCGATGTGGACGCTTCCTCCAGAAGCGATGATCTCCCCGTCGGACTCAAGCATTGGTTTCATCACTTTCAAAAACGCGCGCCGCTCCAAAACCGAATCGCCGTCAATCGTGCAAATGTATGGATAGCGAGAAGCGTTGATTCCCGCGTTCAACGCATCCGCTTTCCCACCGTTTTCTTTATCCAGCACAAACAAATGGGGATAATTAAGCGACTGATAAACCGCCTTAATTTCCTTTGCGTCCAGCTGGTGGCGAATGACGCGATAGACCAGCTGCAAATGAAAATGCTCAATCAGCCGTTCAAGCGTTTTGTCAGTCGATCCATCGTTAATGACAATGACCTCGTACTCAGGATATTCAATAGCCAGCAGCGACCGCACCGAGCCGACGATGCCCGCTTCCTCATTATAAGCGGGAACAAGAATGGACACCGGTTTGGCATAGCTCGCATCGAGCAGCTCTTCATACGGCTCCCAGTCATCAAGACGATGAATGCGGCGCAAATGGATGAACGAGACAACAAGCAAAAAGGCATAAAAAAGAAGAACGATGACCATGTAAATCAGTACAATATGTCCTGCGACCCAAAGAAACGAACGCCACGCTTCCACTATCATTCTCCTCCTCCAAGCCACTGCCTCGCCATATCACGAGCATAACGATCCGATGCTGTGCGCGCCGCGGCGCGCAACGCCGTTCGGCCTCCCGGCAGACGCGCGATGGCCGCGGCGGCTTCGGAACGAACAACAAATGAACGGTCGCTAAGCCGCTCATACAGCAACGGAAGAAGCCGCTCTTCGCGGCATTTTCCCGCCAGGCGGGCAGCCATCAGCCGCTCTTGCCAATGGGAGGAGCACAAATGCTGCTTGAGCCTCTCCGCTTCAAGCGGCATGCCGATTTCCGCCATCGCCTTGAGCGCGCGAACGCGAAGTTCCGACTCATCGGATGCCAACAGCTCCAGCAAAAACGACCGCTCCTCGCGCCGGCGGATGCCGATCATATCCACGAACGCGCACTTCCCCGCCCGCGTCAGTTCATCAAATCGCTGTTCCACCTGTCGAAGCAGCCGCTCGCTCATATGGCCAAAAATAACTCGGTACGCAAACTCGGTCAATTCGTATTTCGGCTCAAGCACGTAGGTCACCACTGGGCTATAGTCAAATCGGGCAAAAATTGTCAACAGTTTTTCTTCTTCTCCTCTCGTCACCCGGTCGGAGCGGTACAATCGCTCCATCTCCAGCAACATCGCCTTCATCTGCAAATCCTCTATCAAAAACAGTGCGTTCATCCGCTCGCTCCAATCCCGACTTGACAACCAGCGGCGCAGCCATCCTTGAAAATGCTTTTCCGCCAATGTTCGGATTCTCTCCTGCACCTGTTCGCCTTTCAAGAGCGAAGCGAAATGGTCAAGGAGCTCCATCATCGCCTCACGCTCAAGCGGCGAAGACGGCAACGGCAGCTCTTCCTCTTCGCCGATCACATGACGAAACAGCGGAAGATGGAGCCGCTTTTTCAAAGCCCTGATCTCTGCCTGGCGTCTATTTTCCCTCCCTTTTCGCACCACCAAATAGAGAAATAAGTTTACTAACAGTGCAAGGAAAACAATCGTTGCGGATAAGGCAGAAAAAAGCGCCATCACTCCTCCAACTCCTTCAACAACCGGCGCAGCCGCGCCTCAAGCTCAAGCCATTTAAACGGCTTTGTCACATATTCGTCCGCTCCTCGGTTCAGCGCATGGGCAATATCCCGCTCATCTTGGCGCGACGTCAGCATCATCACCTTGTATGGCTTTCGCTCTTGACGGAGGCGGTTCAACACCTCAAGGCCGTCCATTTTTGGCATCACCCGATCCAAAATGACGACAGATTGCCGCCCGCTTTGATAAAACGGAGATTCGAGAAACGAAAGGCCGTCGCCAAACTCGTAAATGTCCGCTTTCCTCCCCTGCTCATTGACGAGCTTGCGGACAAGATCAGCAATCATCATCCGCACGAGTTCATCGTCGTCTACGATGGCAATCGCCCATCGCCGCCGATCCGTTGATGCTTGGCTTGGGGCCTCATCCGAAGAACCGCTTTTCTCACGCGCCGCCTCTTCGATCCGATTGCCACCGCCTCGTTTCGCCGCATACAGCGCCTTGTCGGCCAGACGCAGCCAATAGTCAAGCGGCCGATCCGGTTCATCACACTCAACCAGGCCGGCGGAAAACGTACATGATAGAAGTGCGCCATCCGCCGCGATTTTTTCGGCGGCGAACTGGCGTTGCAGCCGCTCAAGCACTGCACGAGCCTCGCTTTTGGACGTTTTGGCCAGCCAAACGACAAACTCTTCGCCCCCAAAGCGAACGACGGTATCCACTCCACGTGTATGTTGGCGCAAAAAGGCAGCCAGCTTTTGCAATACCGCATCGCCTGCAAGGTGGCCGAAACGGTCATTGACTTGTTTGAAATGGTCCAAATCAAGCAACGCCAAACAGCTTGACGCTCCGTAACGCTCGAGGTCGCTCCGAAGGCGGGCGTATACCCGCGGCAAATACTTCCGGTTATACACACCTGTCAATTCGTCAATGAGCACAAGGTCATCGATTTTTCGTTTTTTTTCAATGAGCCGGCGAACGCGAACGAACAGCTCATCTGCCGCTGGGGTGGTGATGACATCATCCGCGCCAAGCTCATAACCTTTCAACCGCCCCTCTTTGCCCTCGTCTCTCCTCACAATGACAACAGGAAGATAGGGGCGCTGTCCGGCGCGCTCAAGCAAAACCGTCAAGTCCGGATTCTCCCACTCTCCCTCCTTCACGCTGACGATGATGCAATCCGGGCTGAGACGAAACATCGACGCGGCCGCCTGCTCAAGGGAGGGAATCGTCGTGAAACGCCATGGCACGGTTTGCAGGGCGCCGCGGACGTAAGCAAAAAACAGGGGATCATTTCCACAGAGGAGAATAGCTGCTTCCGGCCCTTGGCGGTGCGAAGAGGGAATGGTGGCAGAAGACGCTTCCCCGGCTTCATAGAAGCAGCGAAGGAGAGGAACCATCTCCATCAGCGCCTCCTCCGCTGTCCATTGCCGTTCCGTTTGGCCGTTCAACCGGTGAATGAGCCGCTCTGCTTCAGCAGCGATGTCGCTAAGGCCAATCACCGCCGCCGTCCGGCCGACAGCATTGAAAAATCGGGCCAATTCCACACCGTCAAGCGGCGATCCCGTCCTCCATCGTTCGTATTGTTCATGGATGCGGTCCAACAGTGAGGCGACAGATCGATCCATATTCCCTCTCCTTTCGATCATCGTTCCGTTTTCCCCAACCGACTGACATCCTCCTTTTTTCTATTACTAATATAATCGATCCAAGCAAAAAAGGTTCATCACCAAAAGTTGTACTTGTACCTGTCATGAAAGTATGTTAGCTGTTTCTAGCCGGACCCGCCATGCAAAACGCTGGATATTTCTGTATCCGTATCCCCCACGTTTCATCAGCTTGATCTTGTTATTTGTCCCCTCTATTTTCCCTATGCATACCTATCTTAAAATCTCAAGTACAACTTGTGGTGAAGAGCCGCAAAAAAAATTAAAAGAAAAGACGCGCAACAGCCAACAATTTCCCAGCCGCATAAAAAAGCCGCTGCCTTTTTGCAACGGCTTTGTTCAATACAAAAAGTCCAATAGGCGTCGGTCAGCTAAATTCGTGTCAACCGGACAGACTTCTGCATCACGCCCGTACTGCCACACCCAGACATTCGCGCTGCAAGGCGGGGCAGCCGGCTGATAGCGCGGCGCTTTCTGCTCTTTCGTCGTTCCCGGCCTTGGTGCGGCGCTCCAAATGACCGCCTGCACCGCCACTTGGTTGTTCCGGCTGACCGCCTCGCAATAGGCAACGGCGAAATCCCCTTTCGTCGGGTCCGCGTACAGCCCCGGCCGGTATCCGGTCGGATAGAGCGTTTCCACCCAAGCAGCGATCCAAACGGCATCCACAGCGAAAAAGTCTTCGATGTTGGCAAACAGCAGTTTATTTTTCGGAATGCCGAGCCGCCGCGCATGGAACACCGCGTTGCGCGCCGCCACCTGACCGTTCGCATAGCCGACCGCTTCGCGGAAGGCGTTATAAATCGGCAGCACCTTCACGCCATAGCTGCGGATGCGGGCGATCTCGTCGCGTGTCAACCCTTCGGACACGTTCGGCACTTCCGACAAATAACGGCCCCAAAATTTCGGATAGCCAAGCTCCGTCCGCACGCATTGAAACAGCTGATCCGTTACGGCTTGCGCCGAGTCGACGCCCCACACTCCTCTTGCCATCGGTTCCCCTCCTTCGCGCTTACACTGCCGTCATTATGTATTATATATATGAGGGGAACAGCCCGTTTTATACGGCTACTGGCGGCGCTCCCGCTCCTCCTTCGCCCAGTCGCCTTTCAACAACTGAAACCAGCCGTTGCGCTTAAACCAGACGAACATCGTCATGCCGATCACCGCCATGGCAGCCAATACAACAAAGTATCCGTACTTCCAGTGCAATTCAGGCATATAATCAAAGTTCATCCCATAAATGCCGGCAATAAAGGAGAGCGGCATGAAAATGGTCGTAATGGCTGTAAATGTCATCATAATATTGTTCATTCGATTCGAGTTGAGCGATAAATAGCTGTCGCGGATATCCGCGGTAATTTCTCGGTTTGTCTCAATCATTTCCGACAGCTTCAGCAAATGATCATAAATGTCATGAAAGTACAGCTGCCGTTCTTTCATGCGCTGCAGCCGGTCGGAATGGATGATGCGGTACAACAAGTCGCGCATCGGCACGATCGTTCGGCGCAGCTTCGATAAATCGCCACGGATGTCAAACACTTTTTCAATAATGTCGTGAATCGGTTCATTGTTCGTATTCTCCTCTAAATCGTTCAGCACGTCTTCAATATGGTAAAGCGGTGGAAAATAATCATCCACAAGCTTGTCGATCAGCCGGTACATGACGTGAAACGGCCCCTGCTGAACATCTTCTTCATGCTTCAATCGCTCCCACACCTCATCGACCGCGTGAATGGCCGACTTATGAAACGAAACGATGAAATTTTGCCCGACAAACAAATCGACTTCCTCAGCCTCCAGCGTCATCCCGGCAATGGCATGAAGCACAACAAACAAGTAGCGGTCATAAAAATCGAGCTTCGGCCGCTGCACATATTCAAGACAGTCTTCAATCGCCAGTGGGTGAAAACGGAAAAAGGAGGCGAGCAGCGCCGATTCCTCATCCGTCGGCTCATGAAAGTCAACCCAATACCATGAGACGTCCGGGCTGTTGACAAGCGTTACGTCAACATCATACAAAATCTCAAATTCTTTTGTCACGACACACGTGCGAATCATCGCCATCACCTTTGCCTTGTTCTCCTCTTATCATAACCGAAAAACTGTTAAGTCCCAACAAAAAACGGGTATAAAAATCATGTAGAGAAAAAATTGACAAAAAATATTTATCTAAATTTTCTTTACATTAGCATCAAAAACGACGATAATATTAAGAAAGGGAACTGTTTCGTTCCCATATGGGAGGGACTGAATCATGTACGAAAAACAATACCCGAATGAAGGCGCCGTTTTGTTCAACCAGCCGGAAGAAAAAAGCAGCTACGGGCCGATGGCCGAACAAGTGCTGAAAGAAGCGATCTTCCAGTTTCAAAGAAAAAAACTGATGGAACAAATTGATGAAGCGCTCGCGGCCGGCAACAAGCCGTTGTTTTTCAAGCTTTCCACCCAATATAACGACCTGTTGAAAAAATACGGCGCGTAAAAGGAGCGAACGAAGTTGGAAAGTGAATCGTCGATGACCAAGTGAGCCCCATTTCCGTTTGTGGGAACAATCCGGACGGAAAGGGGCTCGTTTTTGTTTTTTCGTTTTCCTCGCCAATGGTACAATAAAAACAAAAAAGAAAGGTGGACAACCGTGAAACACCTCATTCAACCACGTGTTCAAGCCATTCAGTTATCAGGCATCCGCCAATTTTTCAACCTTGTCGCTGACCGGCCGGGACTTGTTTCCTTGACGATCGGCCAGCCTGATTTCCCAACACCCGATCATGTCAAAGCAGCCGCTCAGGAGGCGATCGCCGCCGATTTCACGACGTATACAGTGAACGCCGGCCTGCTGGAACTGCGCCAGGCGGCTTGCCAATTCGTCGCTGACAAGTACGGCCTTCGCTACACGCCGGATGAAGTCATCGCCACCGTCGGCGCCAGCCAGGCGCTTGATATTACGTTTCGCACCATTTTAGAAGAAGGGACAGAAGTGCTTCTTCCCGCACCAGTCTATCCCGGCTATGAACCACTCATTCGCCTGTGCGGGGCGAAACCGGTATACATCGACACAAGGCCAAACGGTTTCCGTCTGTCGGCTGAGCTCATTGCGCCTTATTTGACGGAAAAGACGCGCTGCCTCGTTCTTCCATACCCATCCAATCCAACCGGGACGGCGCTGTCAGCCGAAGAACTTGAGAACATCGCTTCCCTTTTGAAAGGACGGCCGATTTGGATCGTTTCCGATGAAATTTACAGCGAGCTCGTCTATCGCGGCCGCCATCACTCGATCGCCGAGTGGCTGCCGGAGCAGACGATCGTCATCAACGGTTTAAGCAAATCGCACTCCATGACCGGTTGGCGCATCGGGTTTGTCTTCGCTCCAGCGTTCGCCGTTGAACAAATGGTGAAAGTGCACCAATACAGCGTCTCGTGCACGTCATCGATCAGCCAAAAAGCAGCGGTGGAGGCGCTGACCGCCGGCAAACACGACGCCGAGGCGATGCGCGCCGCTTACGCCGAACGGCTTGAGTATGCCTATCATCGTCTCACCGCCATGGGGTTGCCGGTTGAGAAGCCGGATGGAGCCTTTTACTTGTTTCCGTCAATCGCCGCCTTTGGCATGTCTTCGTTTGATTTTGCCCTCGATGTCGTCGAAAACGCCGGCGTCGCCCTCGTTCCCGGCAGCGCCTTTTCCGAATACGGTGAAGGCCATGTCCGCCTGTCGTACGCTTATTCGCTCGATGTGCTCAAAGAAGGGCTCGACCGGCTCGAGCGGTATATCCAAACGAAGCGCCGCAGACCGTAATGGTTTTCAAAAATCATATTGGCTTAGACCGCCATGCCCCCATAA
Organism: Geobacillus sp. FSL K6-0789; assembly: GCF_038593135.1. Lineage (NCBI taxonomy): Bacteria > Bacillati > Bacillota > Bacilli > Caryophanales > Anoxybacillaceae > Geobacillus > Geobacillus sp. FSL K6-0789. The sequence goes on along the minus strand of NZ_CP151966.1, from coordinate 948,896 downwards.
GAAAAAGGCTGCTTTTCTTTCGACTTTTGTTCACCATTGGCTTTAGGGGAATATACAAGAAAAGGGGGTCCCAAAAGGATCGGGACACCCTCTTTCGTCTCTATATATACGCACTGACCGATTCTTCCGCACTATATTTTGTGTCTACCCTGAAAGCAGACAGCCTTTTGGGTCAGCCCCTTCTTCTTTACTTATGGCACAAGCAATAGCTTGCCATGCGTTTTCCGCCCCTGCAACAGCCGATGCACTTCAGAAGCCTGCTCAAGCGGGTAGACGCCGCCGATCATCAGCTTCAGGCTTCCTTCCTGCACCCACGCGAGCAATTCCCGCAAACTTTGTTCGTACAACGCCCGCTTTTCGTTTGTCGTCGACAAAACGACCGTTTTCTCCGGGCATACCGTCTGCAAAAACAGCGGCGCGGGCGGATGAAAGCCGACGATCGTCCGCCCTTCGTATTCGCCGACGAGCTCACAGCTGCCCTCTGGCAAGCGAAGCGCGATCTCCTTGGCCTCCTCGGCATCGCGCACCGGGATCACCGAACGAGCGCCGGCAGCGAGAACTGCTGTAATCGACGAGGTGGCAAGCAAAACATCGAACACGACAGCCACCTTTCGATCAGCAAGCGCCATCTCATCAATGTCTTCTTTGCGCAGCACGACATGCACTTTTGTCATCACGCCGCCTCACCGTCCTGTCGCCAGCTGCCATGCATGCTCAATGAGCGCTTCGACAAACTGGCCAAAATGGCGAAACCGCTCATCGTTCGTCTGGCCGCGGCGGTAGCGGTAATAAATTTGCTGGCAAATGACCGCTAATTTAAAGTAGGCAAACGTTAAATAAACGTGTATATCGGACACATCACGTCTACTTTTTTTGTCATATGCCTCAATAAACTGTTCGCGCGTATAAAAACCGGGACGGACGGTGACCGGCGCGCGGCCAAACCCACTTTTAATGAGTGGAGGATCGTCTTCCTCAATCCAATAACTCATGGCCACCGCCAAATCGGCAAGCGGATCCCCGACCGTCGACATCTCCCAATCAAACAGCCCAACCATTTTGGTGATGTCGTCTTTGGCAAACAAAGCGTTATTCAGCTTAAAATCGTAATGGATTACGGTTGCTTCGTGCTGCGGTGGAATATGAGAAGCGAGCCACTTCATCAGCGCCTCGGCTTCCGGAATATCATCCGTCTTGGCCCGCTCATAGCGCTGGATCCATCCGTGCACTTGCCGTTCCATAAATCCATCCGGCTTCACCATCTGCACGAGCCGTGTTTTCGTATAGTCAATTTGATGAATTTGTACAAGCGTTTCGACCATCGTCTCGGAAATGCCGCGGCAGACGTCTTCCGTCGGATGAATGTCATCTGGAAAATCACTGTCAAACACAACACCATGGCGCCGCTCCATGACGAAAAACGGACTGCCGATCACCGATTCGTCTTCACAAAAATAGAATGGTTTCGGGGCGAGCGGGAACAGCGGATGGATTTCAGAAAGCCACGTGCTCTCCCGCTTCATATCATGCGCTTTCGGCGGCACCGGGCCAAACAGCGGCCGGCGCAGCACCGCCTCCCACTCCCCACAGCGGAGCAAATACGTCAAATTCGACCGGCCGGCGGAAAATTGCTGGATCTCGAGCTCCCTATCCGGCATGTCCGGCAGCACCGTGCGCAAAAACTTGGCCAGCTTCCCTGCCGGCAGTTCTTCCCCCTTGCGCACTAGAATAATCGCTGTCATCTCCCTCTCCCCCTTGGTCAACAATTCAAACGCGCCATTGCCGCCGCACGAACAGCATCCATCGACACACCTCGGATCAAACTTGTTTGTCTCTCTTTTCACTCGGCTTTCGAGACAGACGGCGCGCTCATGCCATCAAGCAGGATCTCCACCATCTGCTTCGCCACCTCGGCATCGGTCAGCTCTACGTCCGGACGAAACCATTGGTAGCTCCAATTGGCCGCCCCAAGAACGGTAAGCGTGGCGATCGATGGCGACAAATCGCAGCGCAGTTCACCGCTTTTCATTCCTTCCTCAATCAACGACTGCAGCCGATAGCGGAACAAATCGCGCTTTTCTTTTACTTTCTGTAAATGCTCCTCATTCAAATGCTTCATTTCACGAAAAAAAATGCGAGCTTCCCTTCCTTGCCGTTCGACATTATGAATGAGCATGAAGATAATATCATACAGCTTTTCCCGCACCGAGCGCCGTTTATCGCTTATAATGCGCTCCTCTTCGTCAAGCAGCCTTTCAATGTAGCGAAGGTGAATATCCATCAACAGTTCTTCTTTGCTTGTAAAATAGTAATAAAACGTCCCTTTTGTCACCCCGAGGGCGTCAACGATGTCTTGGATCGATGTTTCGCTGAACCCATTTTGTTCAAACAGCTCAATGCTGGCAGCCATAATTTTCTCCTTCATGTTTTTACACCTCTTGCCTAAAATGTAGTCGCTTCCAGCTATTGTACCATAAAACGGCCAAGCCTGCTTCGGACTTGTCCGAAAGCCCTCTGTTATTGCGGGCGGGACGCCTCTTCACGCAAGGCGCGGCGCAAAATTTTCCCGACGTTCGTCTTCGGCAGTTCGGCACGGAACTCGACAATGCGCGGCACTTTGTACGCCGTTAAGTTTTTTCGGCAATGGGCGATGATCTCTTCCTCACTTGCTTGCATCCCCTCTTTCAGGACGATGATCGCCTTCACCGTTTCACCTCGGTATGGATCAGGCACACCAACTGCCGCCGCCTCTTTCACCGCTGGATGTTCGTACAGCACTTCTTCGATTTCACGCGGATAAATGTTATAGCCGCCGGCGATGATCAGATCTTTGGCAACTAGCTCTTTATGCACCTCATCCGGCCCATCGGCCAGACGGAGCGTGCGCGAGTTCGCCCACATGGCAGCAAGCGGAAAATCGTTGCTCACCCCGGCGGCGCCGAACGCCTGAATGGCGCGGTCGATCACTTTTAAGGCGACATTCGGAGCGACAACTTTAATCATGGCAATTTCTTTGCGCGCCGCTTTGTTGCCGACCGTATCCATCATGTACGCCGCCTTTAGCGTCAGCAAGCGCGCCTGCTCGATCTCAATGCGCGACTGAGCCATCCAATCGCGAATGACGCCATGGTCCGCAAGCCGCTTGCCGAACGCCACCCGCGACTGCACGCGCCGGCACATAAACTCAAGCGCCCGCTCCGCCGCTCCAATCAAGCGCATGCAATGGTGGATCCGTCCCGGACCAAGCCGCCCTTGGGCGATGGCAAACCCTTTCCCTTCTCCCCAAATGATGTTCTCTTTCGGCACTCGCACGTTGTCATACGTAATCTCCGCATGCCCGTGCGGCGCATGGTTAAAGCCGAACACCGGCAGCATCCGTTCGATTTTCACCCCCGGCGTATCAAGCGGAACGATGATCATCGACTGCTGCTCATGTTTTGGCGCATCGGGGTTCGTTTTTCCCATCACGATGGCGACTTTGCAGCGCGGGTCGCCGGCACCGGACGACCACCATTTCCGCCCGTTGATGACGTATTCGTCCCCGTCGCGGACGATGGAAGCGCGAATGTTCGTCGCATCGCTCGACGCGACATCCGGCTCCGTCATCGAAAAGCACGAGCGGATTTCTCCGTTCAAGAGCGGGATAAGCCACTTTTTCTTTTGCTCCTCTGTGCCATAGCGGACGAGCACTTCCATATTGCCCGTATCGGGCGCATTGCAGTTGAACACTTCCGGGGAGATGAGCGAGCGGCCCATTATTTCGCAAAGCGGCGCGTACTCCACATTCGTTAATCCCGCGCCGTATTCGCTGTCTGGCAAAAATAAATTCCAAAGCCCTTCTTTTTTCGCCTTTTCCTTTCATTCTTCGATGATCGGCGGCACGCCCGACCATCTCGACTCTTGTGCGTTCAGCTGCTCCTCATACACCCTCTCGTTCGGATAAATGTAATCCTACATGAAAGCGCTTAATTTTTTGATCAACTCTTTCACTTTTGGTGAATAAGAAAAGTCCATATGCTCCCCTCCCTTTTATACTAACCGGTCGGTATGTTGTTTCTATTTTTACTATATCTCTACCAGAGGGAATATTCAATATTTTTCGATAAATACATCCGGATTTGCGCTTCCCATCTCCCCTGCTTCGCTGAGAAGACAGAGAAGATAAAAAAGGGGCGAACAACCGCCCCGATTACGCCTTAACATACCGCTTGTATAGCGCTTGCGTGCCGCTGTTTTCCTCACCGGCTTGCGCCAACTCTTCGTACAGTTGTTTGGCGAGCGCCAGGCCTGGCAGCGGCAAGTTCATCCGCTCGGCTTCCTCAAGCGCAATTTTCATATCTTTAATGAAATGCTTGACGTAAAACCCCGGAGCAAAATCTCCTGACAACATGCGCGGCGCCAAGTTGCTCAGCGACCAGCTGCCGGCTGCCCCTTTGGCGATGCTTTCCAACACTTTGAACGGATCAAGACCAGCCCGCTTCGCATACGCCATGGCCTCGCAAACGCCGATCATATTGGTGGCGATGGCAATTTGGTTGCACATTTTCGTATGCTGGCCGGCTCCAGCTCCTCCTTGCCGCACGATGTTCGTGCCAAGCCGCTCGAGAATCGGCTTGCACGCCAAAAAGACGTCCTCATCACCGCCGACCATAATCGTCAACGTTCCTTCGCGCGCGCCGATGTCGCCGCCGGACACCGGGGCGTCCAAAGCATGGATGCCCTTTTGCTTGGCCGCCTCGTAAATCGATTGCGCGAGCGTCGGCGTTGACGTCGTCATATCGATGACATATGTTCCCGGCCGCGCATTCTCCAAAATGCCGCCCTCGCCGAAATACACTTGCTCGACATCATGAGGATCGCCAACCATCGTCATGACGACATCCGCCTCCCGCGCCAAATCAGCGACCGTTTCCTTCCAAACTGCTCCTTCCTGAAGCAAGTCTTCCGCCTTTTCTTTTGTGCGTGTATAGACGAGAAGCGGATAGCCCGCCTTCAGCAAGTGGCGCGCCATGCTTTTCCCCATGACGCCAAGGCCGATAAACCCGATCGTTTTCAACGCTGTCCTCTCCCTTCTTGTCCGTTTGGCCGCAAGCGCCCAGCGATCTGGTCACCACCTGCGCTTCGCTTAGCAGCGGAGGCTTCTTTCGAAAATCGTTAAATCGCTTTGACCATGCCGCCGTCGACGATCAACGCTTGTCCGGTGACGTACGAGTTCGCTTCAGACAATAGAAAGACGACGACGTTCGCAAATTCTTCCGGCGTCCCGTAGCGGCCGAGTGGAATGGCGCTTTTCATGCGCGCTTCCATTTCCTCTTTTGTAATGCCAAGCTTTTCGGCGTTCACCTTATCTAAAAAGGCGACGCGTTCTGTCGCAATCCGCCCGGGAGCGACGGTGTTGATCAAAATGTTGTCCCGCGCGAATTCCGTCGCCAACGTTTTCGTCAGCCCGACAATCCCGGTGCGAAACGTGTTCGACAAAATCAAGCCCGGAATCGGTTCTTTGATCGATGACGAAGCGATGTTGACAATTTTGCCGCCGTTTTTCTTTAAATATGGCAGCGCTTCACGAATCAGCCGAATGTAGCTCAATAAATTGAGCTCAAACGCATATTGCCAGTCTTCGTCGCTCACCGTTTCAAACGTTCCCGCCGGAGGGCCGCCGGCGTTGTTGACGAGCAAATCGATCGTCCCAAACGTTTCGACCGTTTTGGCGACCAGCTGGCGGATGTCTTCCGCCTTCGTCACATCTGCACGCGTGTAGGCGACGCGTCCCTTATGCAGCCCATTCAACTCCTCGGCTGCTTCCTGCAGCTTTTCTTCGTTCCGGCTCGTGATCATCACGTTTGCTCCTTCGAGCACAAGCGCCCGGGCGACCGCTTTGCCGAGCCCTTGGCTTGAGGCGGCGACCAATGCCGTTTTTCCGGCTAATCCGTACTCCATTGCCATCCCCCCGAAAAATAGTCATATTAAGTAAACAATATTCGCGTTTGTTCGCCGTTTTCCTTCTTTTTTCGTTCACGAAAAAAGCGATCCGCTGGGCGAATCACTTTTTTCCTTCCATGAGAGAGCGAAATCGCTTCATTCCTCCCTCGACAGCAAGGGAGTCGACGTGAAACGGGTCAGGGTTGGCCGCCCGCATCGGATCGGCGTCAATCCGTACACCGATTGCCTTGGCGCCGTCGGCAGTTGCATCGTTGATGATGCTTTCGCGGGCGCCGTCACGGTGAAAGGAATGTGGATGGTCGTTTCGTCCGCGTTCCGGCATCAATGGTTCCCTCCTTTTTGCTTGTAGTGTACCACCGCATCGCGCAATCATGCCTTTTCGGTTCCGAATCGCGCTTTCCTTCAAAAACAGGTGACTGCACTTTTCTTTTTGTTCTTTTCCAAAAAAGGGGCTGACCCAAAAGGCTATCTGTCTTCAGTATAGACACAAAATATAGTGCGGAAGAAGCGGTCGGTGTATATATAGAAACGAAAGAGGGTGTCCCGATCCTTTTGGGACATCCCCCGTTCCTGCCTTGGTTAGCTTTCCAACAATAAGTCTTCCGGATTTTCGATCAAGTCTTTCACCGTTTTCAAGAACCCGACGGCCTCTTTGCCATCGATAATGCGATGGTCGTACGACAAAGCAACATACATCATCGGCCGGTTTTCGATCCGCTCTTCGTCGATGGCGACCGGGCGCAGTTTGATCGAATGCATCCCTAAAATGCCGACTTGCGGGCCGTTGAGAAGCGGAGTCGACAGAAGCGAGCCGAAGACGCCGCCGTTTGTGATCGTAAACGTGCCGCCTTGCAAATCCGCAAGCGACAACTTATTGCTGCGTGCTTTCGCCGCCAATTCGGCAATGTCGCGCTCAATTTCGGCGAAGTTTTTCCGGTCGCAGTCGCGCACAACCGGAACGACAAGCCCTTCATCCGTCGATACGGCAACGCCGATATCGTAATATTTTTTCAGCAAAATCTCATCGCCTTGGATCTCCGCGTTGACGTACGGATATTTTTTCAGCGCCGCGACAGCCGCTTTGACGAAAAACGACATAAAGCCAAGGCGGACGTCATGCTCTTCGAAAAATTTATCTTTTTTCCGCTTGCGCAAATCGATGACCGCCGACATGTCAATTTCGTTAAATGTCGTCAACATCGCGGTCGTTTGCGTCACTTCCAGCAGCCGTTTGGCGATCGTTTGCCGACGGCGCGACATTTTTTCGCGGATGACCGGCTTGCCGGCCTCAGCGGTTGGAACGGCGGCCGGCGTCGACGTCGGCGCGGCTTGTGGAGCCGGCTGCGGAGCGGCGGCTGGCTGGGCGGCAAACGAGGCGACGTCTTGTTTGCGCACGCGTCCAAGCGGATCAACGGTCGGCACTTGCGTCAAGTCGATCCCTTTTTCACGTGCCATTTTCCGAGCAGCCGGCGAAGCAATCGGTCGTTGGCCTGGCGCTTGGGCAACCGCAACCGGCTGCGGCGCTGGCTGCTCAGCACGGTCGACCGGCACAGCCGGTTTTGGTTCCTCGGCCAGCTGCAGCGCCTTCTCTGGTGCAGGCGGTGCCGACGCCGTTCCTTCTCCGATAATGGCGATCGCTTGACCGACCGCAACCGTATCGCCTTTATTGGCAAGCAGCTGTTGCAAAACACCTGACTCTTCCGCCATAATTTCCACGTTCACTTTATCCGTTTCAAGCTCGCAAATCGATTCTCCTTTTTCCACGTAGTCGCCCGGTTTTTTCAGCCATTGGGCGATCGTTCCCTCCGTGATGGATTCTGCTAACTCTGGGACTTTGATCTCGGCCACATTGATGCCCTCCTCAAATGTTCCGTAGTCATCATTCATGCTTCGTCAATGCACAGCGGATGATGCGCTCTTGCTCTTTTCGGTGGACGACCGGATCGCCTTCCGCCGGGCTGGCCCGCCGGCGCCGCCCAATGTAGCTGACATCGACACCCTCTGGAGCCAACGCCCGCAGGCGCGGTTCCATATACAGCCATGCCCCCATGTTTTTCGGTTCTTCTTGCACCCAGACGAGCTCTTTGACGTTCGGATAGCGGGCGATGATGTCTCTCACCGCTTCTTCCGGGAACGGATACAGCTCTTCAATGCGCACGATATGCAGCCAGTCAAGACCTTCCATTTTGCCGATTTGTTCCGCCAAATCGATCATCAATTTTCCGGTGCCAAACACGATGCGTTCCACTTTGCCAGCGTCAGCGCCCAATCCCGGCTGTTCGAGCACCGGCGAGAACGCGCCGTCAACGAACGCTTCCGCATCCGACGCCGCCAGCGGATGGCGGAGCAAGCTTTTTGGCGTCATAATGATGAGCGGACGCACTTCTTCTCTTGTCAACAGCGCCGCCTGCCGCCGCAAAATATGGAAATATTGCGCGGCCGTCGATAAGTTGGCAACCGTCCAGTTGTTTTCCGCCGCCAGCTGCAAAAAGCGCTCGACGCGGCCGCTTGAATGTTCAGGGCCTTGCCCTTCGTAGCCGTGCGGCAAGAGCATGACAAGCCCGGATTTTTGCCCCCATTTCGCCCGGCCGGATGAAATGAATTGATCAAACATCACTTGCGCCATGTTGGCGAAGTCGCCAAATTGCGCTTCCCAAAGCACGAGCGTCTCCGGCGCGTAAACGTTGTATCCGTATTCATAGCCGAGCACGGCGGCTTCCGTCAGCGGGCTGTTGTACACGACAAACGACGCTTTGGCGCCGCTGATGTGGTGAAGCGGCACATACTCTTTACCGGTTTTCACGTCATGGAGCACCAAATGGCGCTGCGCAAACGTGCCGCGCTGCGAATCTTGCCCGGTCAAGCGGATCGGCACGCCGTCTTGCAAAATCGTGGCGAACGCCAAAATTTCCGCGTGCGCCCAATCGACTTTGCCGTTTTGCGCAAACACGCCGCTTCGCCGTTTTAAAATGCGCTCAAGCTTGTTAAAGACGTTGAATCCGTCCGGAAACTGCAACAATTCTTCGTTCACCCGATGGAGCACGTCTTTCGCCACGCTTGTTTTCACTTCCGGCAGCCGATCGACGACCGGTTTGGGCGGATCCATGATGAAATCAAGCTCGTCTTCGTTTTTCGGCACCCGCTCGTAGGCGATTTTCAGCCGTTCCGCCACCTCTTGCTCCATTTCGTCGACTTCCCGCTCGGTGATGATCCCTTTTTCCATCAATTTTTGCGCATACAGCCGGCGTACGGTCGGATGTTGGTTGATGATCGCGTACATCGTCGGGTTCGTCGCCATCGGCTCATCCATTTCATTATGACCGAAACGGCGGTAACCGATTAGGTCAATGACAAAGTCTTTTTTAAACCGCTGGCGGTAGGCAAACGCCAAGCATGCGGCCGCCAAACAAGCCTCCGGGTCGTCGGCATTGACGTGCACAATCGGCACCTCAAACCCTTTCGCCATATCGGAAGCATACGTCGTCGAGCGTGAATCGTAACTCTCCGTCGTAAAGCCAATCATGTTGTTGGCGATGATATGGATCGTCCCGCCGGTCGTATAGCCGCGCAGCTGGCTTAAGTTGAGCGTTTCCGCGACGATCCCTTGTCCCGGGAACGCGGCATCGCCGTGAATCAAGATGGCAAACGACGCATCAGTATTTTGCACCGGCACGCCTGGTTTTGTCCGATCTTCTTGCGCGGCGCGCGTGTAGCCAAGCACAACCGGATTGACCACTTCGAGATGGCTTGGGTTGTTAGCGAGCGTAATCCGCATCGTATGCACGCTTTTATTGCGAAGGCGGCGCGCCGCCCCCAAATGGTATTTCACGTCGCCCGTCCATCCGTAGGTGATGGCCACCGCTCCTTCAGATGGAATAAAGTTTTTGCTCTCTGCATGCTGAAACTCGGCGAAAATCATTTCGTACGGCTTGCCGAGCACATGGGCAAGCACATTCAGCCGGCCGCGGTGCGCCATGCCGATGTTGACGGCGTCGATTTCATGTTCGATCGCTTGGCGGACGAGCTCATCCAAAAGCGGCACCATGGAATCAAGCCCTTCGATCGAAAACCGTTTTTGCCCGACATACGTCTGGTGGATGAACTTTTCAAACCCTTCCACTTCCGTCAGGCGGCGCAACAAAGCAACCCGCTCTTTGTTCGCCAGGCTCGGATAGTACGCTCCGGACTCAATTTGCTGGATGAGCCAGTTCCTTTCTTCTAGATTATGTACTTGCGAGAATTCAAACGCGATTTTGTCCGTGTAAATTTTGCGCAAATGCAAGATGGCGTCCCAGCCGTTTTTGACATGCGCCGGAGCGTGGGGACAAAGAAACGCGACCGGAATGCGCTTTAAATCCTCTTCCGTTAAATCGTATTCGTCAAGCTCCAAGCGGCGCAGCTCTTTCTCCTTTTTGACAAGCGGATTCGTATCAGCAGCCAGATGGCCGTAATGGCGAATGCTGTCCGCCAGCTTGACGGCAGCGACAAGCTTGCTGAAAATCGTCGGCGTCTCCGGCAGCCGGAACGTTTGATGCGTTTTGGCCGCCTCGTCATCCGCAGAAGAAACCGGTTCTTCCAAAACCGGCGCCCCCCACTGTTCGAACAATTGTTTCAGTTCCAGGTCGATGCTGTTAGGGTCATCGAGGTACTGTTCATACATGTCGATGACATAACCGAGGTTCGGCCCGTAAAACTGGCTCCACGGTTGAGCGTAGTTCGTCTGTTTTGCCATCTTGAAAAAACCTCCACCTTGTTTTCGCATCGTTCGGGCTGGAAACAGCTATGCATGAAAGTCCTCATTTCGCTGCCAGCATCCCCAAACGTACAGTAAAATAAAAGTATAAACGTTTTCAATGTTTATTTTAGCACTATCGCCCACTAAAATCGACGAAGAAGCTGAAAAAATTTCACTATTGTATGAATACAAAAAAAAGATCGTGACTGCACGACGGCGGGACATTCATGATTTTAAGTAAACGCCGACCGACATTCATCTCCCGCTTATTTTGGACTGCACCCTGTACAAAGCGAAAGTGAAAGTCTCCTATTCGAAAATGATTGAACGCCTCTTGCCTGCGCAAACGTTTAGCGGTGGGAGATTCTTTGGAACAACCGCTCCACGACAGGCTTGCCAGCCAAGCCATCCTCGTGTGTCCCACGGTTCCGTTGTCTTACGAAGACAGCAAGCGAAATCCTTCTTTTTTTGGGCGGCGTTAGGGAACATCCTTGATGCTTCATCCCCCACTTACGCACGCGGAAATGGGAGCCTTCTCGGCTAGAGATGATAAAAAAGGCGCCCCGTTGCCGCTAGGACACCTTCTATTTTTTATGAAATCTTAAACTTCTCAACCAGTTGTTTCAACTGCCGGCTCATTTCGCTTAACGCATCCGCCGATTCGGTCACCGTCGAAAGCGCCTGCAACTGATCATCAGCCGAAGCAGCCACTTCTTCCGCCGCTGCCGCTGCTTGTTGGGCGATGGCGGCGATGTTTTGCATCGCTCCGACGACATCGTCTTTGCTCGCGTTCATCCGCTTTGCTTCCTCCATAATCCCAGCAAGCGCATCAGCCACTTGCTCCATCATGCCAGTGATTTTGACAAATGAATCGCCGGTCGTGTGCACCGCTTCCCGCTGTTCGTTGTACGCCTGCTTGGAGCGGCGGACCGCCTCCATCACCAGCCCGGCTTGCTGCTGGATGGCGGCGATCGTCGCGCGGATCATCTCCGTCGCTTTCGCGGATTGTTCGGCCAGCTTGCGCACTTCATCAGCGACAACGGCAAACCCTTTCCCATGCTCGCCAGCCCGCGCCGCCTCGATGCTGGCGTTTAACGCCAGCAAATTCGTCTGTCCGGAAATGGCCGTGATCGTTTGAATGACACCGTCAATTTCATCCATCTTTTTCACAAGGTCGCTAATGACATTTTCTACAGACTCGAGTTCATTTTTCGCTTCCTCCGATTTTTTCTGCAAAATGTTTAAATGCTCCAAGCCGTCGTAGCTCGCGGTTTTCGTTTCATCGGACAGCGACTCCATGCCAGCCGTCGCATTCGCAACCGCTTCGATTTGCTGCGACAGCGCTGTTGTCCGCTCATTGATCGTATCAAGGCTTCCTGCTTGATCGGTCGTTCCTTTGGCGATTTCGCTGATCGCTTTGGCCACTTGTTCGCTTGTCGCCATCGTTTCCTCTGAGACGGCGCTTAAATGATCAGCCGAGGCGGCCAGCTCGTTGACCGATCGGTTCACTTCGCCGATCAGCGCGCGCATATGATCGATCATCTCGTTAAAATGGCGGGCGAGGCGGCCAATCTCATCTTTGGCAGTGATGCGCGCGTGCACCGTCAAGTCGCCGCCCGCCGCCTTTTCGACTTGCTCTTGCAGCGCCACAATCGGCTTGGTGATTGAGCGCGCTAAGAAATAAACGACGACCAAAGCGACGATAAACGCAATCACCGTAATGACAAGCATGGTTGCTCCGAGCGAGCGGCTCATCGCGGATAAATTGCTTTCTCTATAGACAGCGCCGACTTTCCAGCCAAGCTCTGGAATCGTAGTGAAGTAAATCACCCGCCGTTCGCCGTCTTGCTCATATTCGTGCATTCCTTTTTCATGCTCGAGCATGTAGCGGACCGTCGCGTTTTTCGCCATGTTTTTCCCCTTGTATTGTGGGTGGACGACCGCCGTCCCCTTCGCGTCAAACAGCACCGGATAGCCGTTATAGCCGACGTCGCTCGCATTGACGATTCTTGTCACCGCATCGAGCGTCATATCGATGCCGATGACCGCAGCAATGCGGCCGTTTTCGCTCACCGCTTTGGCCAACGTCACAACGTGCTTGCCGGTAATCGCATCGACGTACGGTTCGGTCCACACCACTTCATCCGGCCGCTTCATCGCCGCTTTATACCACGGGCGGCTCGTCGGATCGTATCCGTCCGGGAGCTCTGTCATCGGCGATATATACATTTTCTTCTGCTCGGTGCCAATATAGATGAATTGCACATTCTCATGCAGGCGCAAAAACGTGCGGAACTGTTTCTCAAGCTGCAGCCACATTTTTTCATCTTGAACCATTTGCAAAGCCAACGGCGATTCACTGAATTGCACTAAGCTATTCTCCTCACTTTGAAAACTGTCGCGAATATCGCCGAGCAGTCCGTCAAGCGCCGTCTGCGCCCGCTGTTTCACGTCAGCATCCACCATCTTCCGCATTTGCACAACCCCAACGAGTTGTGTTGCTGCCAATGAAATCACTAACAATAAAGCCATCAAGACGATCAATTTGCTGCGCAATGTCCGGAACACTCTCTATTTCTCCCCTCTGTTTCCTCTTTTTGTCGAACCACGTCCATTATAATTATAAAAGGACAATCGTCCTGCGTCTATAGGATGAGCTTCTTATTCATACATAGAGAGCCGCGCCTGTGGGACATTAAACGTAGGCAGGTGAACCACAATGGGCGCGATTGAACATGAGGGCTATATATTTGAGATCGAATACAGCGTCTTGCTGCAAAAAGGGGCGCTGCACGTTTATCGCGACGGTGAATTGATTGAGGAAATTGAGTTTGCATTTTGCGGCGAAAAGCCCGATGAACAGCAAATTGAAGAGCTTGTGAGCGAGTATGTCGAGCAAAAAACCTCCGGCCGCTGTTAGTTGTCGGAGGCTTTTCTTGCCATTTTTTCACGTTTTCCGTTATGATGAGGGTAAAAAAGCAAGGGGGATCAGCATGTACGATAAACATTTATACACCCGTGGTGCTAGTTGAGCTTTAGCGCTCAACTAGCCCAAGTGTAACCAGGGAATAAGCTAACAATATACCGTCTAGTGCCACTTCAAATCCGATAATCGAATTGGCTCGGATCCCCGTGATGCGATAGTGGTCAACCAGAACCGAGAACACCGTCTCGATCACTTTGCGTTTTTGTTGGATCCACTGCTCCCATGTCTCAGACGCACGATGTTTCTGGTTTTTTCGAGACGGAGTCCAAAGCGCCATTTGGTATTCTTCGTACAGCCTTTTTTGCAAGTCACGGCTAATGAATCCTTTGTCCCCAAAGTTATACGGGTGGGGAATTTGGGTCATCACGCTTTCGGCTGCGATTCGATCGTGGCAAGATGCTTCCGTCACCACATATCCCATTGGCAGCCTTTGATCGGTCACTTGAAGGTGCAGCTTCAACCCGTAGTACCATTGCTTTTTGGAAGCGCAATACCCGATGTCGGCGATCTCTTGAAACCGTTTGACGCGATGCATTCTTGCCGTATGGCACAATGGGAGCGGCAAGCTGTCCACGACGGCATAGGCATGATGTTGGCCGCGTTTTGCTCACGACGGCGATCCATTTGATAGCGAAGCCAAGCGCCCGGCAGCGGCGGTTATACCGGGAACGTTCGAGAAACGAGCCGTTTGTGAACAAATTTCCCGTGACAAAACGATGCCATGCCCGTGAAGTAAAACCGAGCAGCTTTCCTAAAAGATGAATGGCGATGATGACAGCGTCCTCTTGCTTGACCAAATGGCGATTTCGACGATGAAGATGCACCTGAATGCATGAAAGTTGAGCAGAAACAAAAACGAAAATGGCGGCATATTGCTTTTGAATCTTTGCTTGATCTGTAGTAAAATGAAAGTGCTCTTGCATAGGGATCGGTACCGTCAAGAATTTTGTGTAATGTAAATGGGGTAGGGTTTCTCTGAAATGGATTTGAATTGATAGGGGACTGATTTTCTCCACACAGGAGACTGAATATTCAGTCTCCTGTGTGGAAAGGGAGAATCCCCCTATTTTGTTTATTTACAGTATTTGGTTAATGATAACGTTCTTCAAACATTCGCTCGAGGGCTTCCTGCGCTTCGGCAAATCCTCTTAACTTTCGCCCTGCCCATTTCTCATTAAAATCTTGAATGGTTAAATACACGACTTTTTCCGCGGCTTCTAAACTGCTCAAACTGTTCATCGGCTTTAGACGTTTCCGAATCTCTTTGATCGTTCGTTCGATGACATTCGTCGTGTAAATCACACTTCGAATACTGCTTGGATAATCCATAAATGTAAGGAGGACATCCAACTCATTGGCCCAAGATTGAACTTCTCTTGGATATTTGCTGGACCATTTCGACTCAAACTGTTGAAACATTTGTAACGCCATCTCCTTATTCGGCGCGCGATAAATCAGCTTGAGATCCTCGCCACTTCGAATTGGTCTTTTTTCCGAACACGGATGAGGGTGTTGCGGACTTTGTGCACGACACAGCGCTGCACATCGGCTTTCGGATACACCGACTTAAAGGCTTCCTCCAGCCCCGGAAGGCCATTGAAGACGCCAAGAAGCACTTCCTTGACGCCTCTTTGGTAGAGGTGTTGAAGAATTTCCTGCCATACATAGGCGCTTTCTTGTCCTCCCACAAAGAAATCAAGAATTTCGCGATATCCTTCTTCGTTCACCCCTAACACCACATAAATGACTTCTTTCTCCACGGTTTCGCGACGAAGTTTTACGTATAAACCATCCAAATATAAGACGGAATAACGCTTGTGCAGTGGACGAGTGTGCCATTTCTCGATGTCTTCCTTCACTACATCGGTAATACGGCTGATCGTTGCAGGAGAATAGGCATTGCCTAAAATTCGTTCAATAAACTTGCCAATTTCACGCGTACTCATGCCACTTTGATACATCCTGATGATGGCTTCCTCAAGCTAGCCGGTGTGCCGTTGGTAAGGAGCAAACAACTGTGTTTGAAATTCCCCGTTTCGGTCTCTTGGAACCAAAAGACCCTCAATCCGGCCATATTGCGTATCTAGATTTCGCTGATAGTAGCCGTTTCTCATATTCGGCGTTCCAGCCTGTTCGATTTCAAGGAAATGTTTGATTTCTTCCCGCATAATCAGTTCTAATTTTTCTTTTACAAACTGACGAATGGCATTTTCCAGTTGATTTGCCCAGTCTACATTCGGTATACTTTTAGACATAGGTAGGGTTCTCCTTTCTCTAAGATTTTTGGTCCAATCAGAGAATACCCTACCTTTTTTCTTTTGTTCTAGCAAAATGCTTTACACAAAATTTTATACATCATCCGGTAGGGAACCGGCTCATGTCCGTCCCGATTTCCGCTACAATTTGTTCCGCGCTTTGCCGCCCCACTCCCGGGATCGTATCGATGAGCTCCAGCGCTTCATGAAAAGGGCTCGTTCGTTCCTCGATTTCCCGATCCAACCGGGCAATCGCTTCATCTAAATACTCCACATGACGCCATTGCTCGGCCAGCATCATGCGTTGATGCGGCCCCATCACTCCTTTCAACGCGCGCCGGAGCTCTTCCGTTTTTTGTTTCAGCCGCCCTTTGGCGAGCTGGGCGAGGGCCGCCGGATCGTCTTTTCCTTCGATAAGGGCGCGAATGATGAGCCGGGCCGACATCCCGTTGATGTCGGATACGACCGAAGAAAGCTTGATATTGGCTCCTTCCAGCACTTTTTGGATGCGGTTGAGCTCCCGTGCCCGTTCCTCGATCAAACTGCGCCGATAACGGACCAGTTCCCGGAGCTCCCGCTGAGCTCGATGAGGGATGTAACTCCCTTTTAGCAATCCATGGCGAAGCAAGTCCGCTATCCATTCGGCATCTTTGACATCGGTCTTTCGCCCGGGAACCGCTTTGATGTGTTGGGCATTGACGACAAGCACTTCGATCGGCTCTGCTTCGAGGAGATTATACACTGGCTTCCAATATACGCCCGTCGACTCCATGGCAACGTGCGTCACCTTTTTTCTTTCAGCCAATCCACCAACTCCTCGAGATCGTCGGTCAGCGTACCAAACGTGCGAATCTCTTTTCCTTCAGGGGTAAGGGCGCAAGCCGTAATCGATTGCTTATGCACGTCCAATCCGCAACAGCGTTCATACAAGACGCGCATCGGTCTTCCTCCCTGCTTCGTTCTCAAAAACAGCTGGTGCAGCAGTCTTTGTTCAAGCATTCTATCCTGCGTGCTTCCCTCAAGGGAGCGACATTCCGTGGTGCACCAGACTACTGGGGTCCGTCTATATATCGGACTTTTACGTACCATAGATACAACGACCTCATGACCCCAGCTGCAAGGAGACCATTCGACAGAAGGTTGTTTTCATCCTCCCGATGGTGACGAAATTTTTTTGTCATGGGAGTCTATATAAAAAATTTGTAACTATTCAGCCACATCATAAAGTGAGCTGAATATTTTCTTCTTTCCTTGTCTATGATGTGAATACTGATAGACAAGGAGGTGAATCACATGTTGACGGTACAACAAGCTGTATTTACAGTTGAGAGCTTAATCGGCAAAGTCCAACAACAAAAGCAGCTCATTACTCACCAGCAACAAGTCATTGAGCAACTGTTGAAAGAAAACAAACAGCTACGCAAAGAAAATGAACAACTGAAGTACCGTGTTCAAGAGCTGGAAGCACGCACGAAAAAAAACAGCTCCAATAGCCATTTGCCCCCATCTTCTGACCGTTTTGAGAAAAAGCGTTCCTCCCGCGAGCCGTCTGGCAAAAAGCCTGGTGGGCAAGAGGGACATGAGGGGAAGACGCTCCGTCAAGTGGAACATCCACATCATCGCATCGTCCACCGTGTGCATACGTGTCAAGGATGTGGAGCTTCTTTGCGTGAAGTCAAACCGTTCAAAGTCGATATCCGTCAAGTGTTTGATGTCCCTCCTGTGGCGATCGAGGTGACACAACATGAACGTGAAGTGAAATCGTGTCCACATTGTCGATGCGTGCAACAAGCCGAATTCCCATCCCATGTCACGAATCATGTGCAATACGGTCCACGGCTCACGGCACTCGTTGTTTATTTACATCATATCCAATTGATCCCGTACAAGCGTTTAAGTGATACAATCGAAGCGTTATATCAACACTCGATTAGTACAGGAACCCTTGCCAATATGGTGAAACGAGGACGCGAAGCGCTGGAATCAAATATGGACATCATCGAAGACGCCTTACTTGAATCCAACATCCTGCATGTCGATGAAACGAGTTTGCGCATCAATGGGAAACTCGCATGGGTGCATGTCGCGTGTACATCGAGATATACATACTTGGCTCCTCACGCTTCTCGTGGAAAAAAAGCGACCGATGAGATCGGGATTCTTCCCCGATATGAAGGGACGATGATGCACGATGCGTTCGGTACGTATCCGAAATACACACATGCCACCCATGCCCTTTGTCATGTGTAAATTATCACTTTATTTCGGAACAAAAGAGACATTTTTTTGCACATTCCTTCAGAAAGCCCTCTCCCCTTTTCTGAAAGAATGTGCTAAATTTTTTGTGAATTATTTCGGAAGAGAAAATCCATCGGTTCATAGGAGGGGGAGGAGGACGTGATCCAATTTCATGACTTTGGCATTGACGTCCAAACGTATGCAGAGCGTGGAAAAGAAAACGACTTCCCTCTTCTGAAAAAGTGTCCGCATTGCCGGGCCAAGCGCCCGTTGCACCGCCACGGTTACTATGAGCGAAACGCATTGACCCCACATGGTGATTATCGCATTTGGATTGTCCGGTATCGCTGTCGGGAATGCTTGAAGACGGTGAGTGTGCTGCCTTCCTTTCTCCTCCCGTATTTTCAGTATACGTTGTCCGCCATATGGCAAGTCGTGAAAGAGCAGTTGGGATTGACCGAAAGGACGAACCAGGCTCCGTTTCTCCCGACAAAGGACGGCATCATCTTTTATGTCCGACGGTTCTACCGAAACCTATCAAGCCTTCACAGCTTTTTTGCGAGGCGGTGGAGGATCATAGGCCCTATCGTGAAAAAAGAAAAGGAACGGGCTTCTTGGTGGATCCAGACGTTAGAGGAACACGGTCTTGATTCGGCCATCAGAGAGATGTGGGAGGGCGGATTCCGACACCCTTTTGCGAATTAAATGGGATCCTGATTTTACATACATACCCTAAATTGGAAATAGTTTCGGTTCCCACAAACCTTTCCTATCGACGGAGAAAAAGCAATTCGGTACGATAAGGGCAGACGGACCGGAACGGTCCTGATTCCAAGTGAGACAAGGAGGAGATTTGAATGAATGAGTCGATGAGACACGACATTGCCCTGTTTCGGTACGGGCTAATCGCTCCGTTGGTGAATGGGCAGGTGGAACCGAAGACGTATCTGAAAGAGGTGAGCGAGCGAGTGCACCATGTTCCCCACCAGGGAGACAAACGAATCGCAGCCAAGACGATCCTCGATTGGTGCACCCGATACAAAAAAGGGGGCTTTGACGCCTTAAAGCCGAAGCGCCGTTCGGACCGCGGCCACTCAAGGCGTCTGTCGCCCGATGATGAGGATCATATTTTAGCCCTAAGAAAAGAACATCCCACCATGCCCGTGACGGTGTTCTACGAACACCTGATCGAGCAGGGGGAAATCCCAGAAAATCATACCTCTTACTTTACTATATACCGATTGTTGAAAAAACACAACCTGGTGGGAAAAGAAATCTTGCCGATGCCGGAGCGAAAGCGTTTTGCGTATGACCAGATCAATGAGCTATGGCAAGGGGACTTATCCCATGGACCCACGATTCGCGTCCATGGGAAAGCCCAGAAAACGTTTTTGATCGCCTATATCGATGACTGCTCGCGGTTTGTGCCGTACGCGCAGTTTTTCCCTTCGGAGAAGTTTGACGGGCTGCGGATCGTCACGAAGGAAGCGGTGCTTCGTTGCGGGAAGCCGAAACGCATTTACTCGGACAACGGGAAAATTTATCGGTCCGAGGTGCTGCAGTATGCGTGCGCCGAGATGGGGATTACACTCATCCACACCCAGCCGTATGACCCGCAAAGCAAGGGAAAAATCGAACGGTTCTTCCGCACCGTACAGACACGGTTTTATCCACTGTTGGAGCTGAATCCGCCGAAATCGCTTGACGAGTTGAACGAGCGTTTTTGGAAGTGGCTTGAAGAGGAGTATCATCGAAAACCGCACGCCTCACTGGACGGAAAAACGCCGCATGAGGTGTTTCAATCGCAAGTGCATCTCGTGTCGTTCATCGAAGATGGCGATTGGCTGGATGCGATTTTTCTGAAACGGGAGCACCGCAAGGTGAAAGCCGATGGCACAATCACCCTGAATAAACAGCTATACGAAGTGCCGCCTCGGTTCATTGGGCAATCGATTGAGCTCCGCTATGACGAACGAGGCGTCTATGTGTACGAAGAGGGCAAACGGGTGGCGGAAGCCATTCGGGTGCGTTTGGAGGACAATGCCTATGTAAAACGCCATCGGTCCCCGTTTGCGGCGATTCCGGCGAAGGAGGGAGAACACAGTGTATAAATCGTTTTACTCCCTTTCGCGGGAGCCGTTTGCGAAAGAAACAGACCCGTCCGAGGCGTATCAAGGGGCGTCATTTCAGGAAGCGTTGCGGGCGCTGGAGTACGTGAAACGAACCCGGGGGATCGGGCTGTTGATCGGAGAGCCGGGGGCGGGCAAGACGTTCGCCCTTCGGGCGCTGAAAGAGTCATTGAATCCATCATTGTATCATGTCGTCTACTTTCCGTTATCCACCGGAGGCGTGATGGATTTTTACCGTGGACTGGCCTTGGGATTAGGAGAGGAACCGAAGTACCGCAAGGTAGACCTCTTCCGCCAAATCCAGCAGGCGATCGAGCGATTGTATCATGAACGGCGGATCACGCCGGTGTTCATTTTGGATGAGATGCATTTAGCGAAGGATGCATTTTTACAGGACATCGCGATCTTGTTCAACTTTGAGATGGATTCGACCAACCCATTTGTCT
This sequence comes from Geobacillus sp. FSL K6-0789, assembly GCF_038593135.1. Taxonomy (NCBI): domain Bacteria; kingdom Bacillati; phylum Bacillota; class Bacilli; order Caryophanales; family Anoxybacillaceae; genus Geobacillus; species Geobacillus sp. FSL K6-0789. The sequence goes on along the minus strand of NZ_CP151966.1, from coordinate 928,164 downwards.
TGATTTTGGCCGGGCTGCCCCATTTACAGGGGAAGCTGCGGCTCAATCAGCACCGCCCTCTCGACCAGCGGATCATCATGCGATACCGGATGGGGCCGCTGGAGAAGGAAGAGGTGGCGGGCTACATCGAACATCGGATGAAACAGGCCGGGGCGAAGCATCCGATCTTCACCCCATCGGCGTTAGAGGCGATTGCCCTGCAGTCGCGGGGATGGCCTCGGGTGATCAACACGTTGGCCACGACGTGCCTGTTATACGGGTATCAGCTGAAAAAGGACGCCATTGACGAAGAAGTGGTGCGCATGGCCGCAGAGGAAATGGGGTATTAGCACGAAAGGGGCCGAATCGGCCTCTTTTGTGCTTTCTCTTTTCCATAGGTCCATCAGGCGCGCTGGAAATCTTCATCTGAAAGAGCGTGCAAACGTTCCGAAAGAATGTGCAAAATCCGGAACAATCCGCAAAAATTTTGCACATTATTTCCGAATCCGCCTGAAATAATTTGAAAAAGGGATTCTGAAATAATGTGCTAGTTTACAGTCATGCCCACCATTTGCGTGAGTTAAAAGGATTCATCGAACAGGGGCATACGTGGGCGATGCGCATGACCACGTTTCTGTTAGCCGCCAAGCAAGCCGTCGAAGCCCATCACGGTGCACTTTCCGAAGAAGAAGCGAGACGGTGGGAACGAGTGTATGATCGCATCCTAGAAAGAGCACAACACCGATTAGAAACGATGACGCCTCTTCCGAAAAAAGCACTCGCTTTTGTTCGACGCCTTCAAAAACGAAAGGAAGAAGCGCTGCGTTTCTTACGTGAAGTACATGTTCCCTTTGACAACAACCAAGCCGAACGCGATCTTCGCATGGTCAAAGTCAAAGAGAACATTTCGGGTACGTTTCGCGAAGAAACATTCGCGCAGTCGTTTTGCATCGCAAGAAGCATCGTTTCCACACTGACGAAACACGAAAAAAACGTGTGGGATTCGTTATGTCTTCTGTTGGCAGGCGAAACGATCGATCGAGTTCTTTCCGCTACCTAGGGCATTTTCTATGACCGAAATGCCCTATTTGTGCTGGGCTTTTTTATACACTAGCACTGGGGTGAATAGTTACAAAAATTTTACAAGCGGACTGAAAAATATAAAATCGAATGAGTGAAAGAAACCATGATGCCCCATCGGAACCATTCGCTGAGGATTTGTTGCCGCATGAACCGGAAAAAGAAATAGAGGTTTCTTTAGCGCGGGGAGCAAAAAATCCTCGTCTTTAAACATGTGCAGGCGAAAGAAATGCGTCAAACGATGTTATTGACGGTTGTTTGTTATTATGTTTTTCAGTTGTTCCGTTATTTGACTTATATTAGAACAACTATTTCTGAAATTGCAACGGTGATTTTTTTAGTAAACGGTTACAAATAAAAATGTTGACATTTATTTTAACTTTTTCATCGATATGTTGAAAAATAGATGGGAAAGGCGTATGTTATATACTGTAGATGAGCAAATTCACTGACATAAATTGACAACTAAACAAAAAAGGAGACATGAACCGGACTCCTTGGGTAAAATAGATGTGTTCAAAACCCATTCACACAAGGAGGTTCATGTCTCATGAATAGATTAGCACATCACCAAGGAATCCACAAGTTTTTCTTCACGCTGGGGTTGACGCTGCAGCTTTCCAAACCGGTCATCAAGCATCTCATTCATATTGTCGATGCCTTGACCACCAAGGGATTCTCGGGAACATTGACTGATATTCATTACTGGAGCTTTCATCCGAATCATCGAACGACGCTCCGTCACTTTTTCACGAAAAGCCCTTGGAACGAGGAAAGGCTGCTTGGGAAGCTTCAAGAGTGGATCCTTTCCCAGGTCGAACGACTGGCCAAACGGAAGAATCAACCCCTTTTTGTTTCGATTGATGATACGATTTGCCAAAAAACAAAGCCTTCGTCACGGGCTGTGCACGCCATTCAAGGGTGCGACTGGCACTACTCGCATAAAGATCATCAATCGGTCTGGGGGCATTCGCTCGTTTGGCTGATGGTGCACACCTTCACGCAGGCGTTCCCATTTGCGTTCCGCCTGTATGACAAGAAAGCGGGAAAAAGCAAGATCGACCTGGCGATCGAGATGCTTTCCTCGCTCAAGGTGAAGCGGGCTCAGCCGGTGTATGTGCTCATGGATTCGTGGTATCCGTCCAAAAAGCTCATTGAAGCCTGCTTGAAACAGGGATTCCATGTCATCGCGATGCTCAAGACGAACCGGATTCTCTACCCGAAAGGCATCGCCATCCAAGCCAAGCAGTTCGCCCGCTATATCGAGTCCAAAGACACCCGCCTCGTCACGGTGGGGCAGGAGCGTTATCGCGTGTATCGCTATGAGGGGGCCATCCATGGCCTCGATGACGCGGTGGTGCTGCTGGCTTGGAAGGCGGATCAGCCGATGGCGCCGGAACATCTTCATTGCATCTTGAGCACCGACCGGGAACTCGGGGACGAAGACATCTTGCGTTACTACGCCCAGCGCTGGACGATCGAGTGCTTTTTCCGGCAGGCGAAAGATCAACTGAAGCTGGATGGATACCGCGTTCGCCACATTCGGGCGGTGAAACGGTATTGGGCGGTGGTGCTGCTCTCCTGCGTGTACAGCATCGCCGAATCCCGACAAAACCTCTCCACCGGGCTGGAGCTTCTTCGGTCGCGGAAAGACCACAGCGTCGTCGAGTTCATTTATGACGCTGCGAAGCAAGATATTCCCATTGATGTGATCAAAAAACAGCTCCGTATCGCGTAAGGGGTACCCTGTTTGTCTCTTAAGGCATGGGAATTATTGTAATGAAAAATGCTCATCTACAGTTATATATCGTAAATAATGTGAAAAAAATCACAAAGTAAATGAAAGAGAAGTGTCGGAGAGATGGAAGCAGTTCAAAAATGTAAAGAGTTAGCTTTAAAAAAACGCGCCATTCTAGATCGCTCTCTTGTTCAATATATGATGCGGGCTGCTTTGGCAGGGGTGTACATCGGATTTGCGCTTGTTCTTTGTTTTCGTGTAGGGGAATTTTTCCGTGAAGCGAATTCTCCTGCTACGTATTTAGTAAGCGGTATTTTTTTCGGAATCGCCTTAGTATTAATTATGTATGGTGAGGCAGAACTATTTACTGGCAATACGATGTATTTTACAATCAGCACCTTGCAAAAAGAAACGACAATCAAAGATATGTTGCGAAATTGGCTTGCATGTTATACCGGCAATTTATTAGGAGCTGTGTTTTTTGCTTTTCTTATTTCGCAATCCGGCGTTTTTGATCATATTTCACAAGATCACTTATTATTTCTTGTGGCGGAGAAAAAAATACACGCAACAACGATGCAGCTCTTTTTTAAAGGAATTCTCTGTAACTGGCTTGTTTGTTTAGCGATTTTTATTCCAATGCAAATGAAAGAGGATATGGCAAAAGTTTTTTCGATGATTCTTATTGTTTTTATCTTTTTTGCCTCTGGATACGAACACTCCATTGCCAATTTAGGCCTGTTTTCCCTTGCATTAGCCCTCCCTCATCCAGCGGCGATCGACCTAGCAGGAGTAATACATAACATTATTCCTGTTACACTAGGCAATATTGTCGGTGGCGCCTTATTTATGGGAGCATTGTATACGTATTTGACATCGCAAAACGAAGTTCACGTTTCAGACAAATAACCCATTGGATATTTGTTTCATAAAAAGAAAATATTAGGTTCATCACCAAAAGATGTACTTGACTTTTAAAGACAAACGTGATAGCAATGTTGCTCAAAGAGACGTGTGGTATAAAAAGGAAAAATGCTGTTTTGATTTTCTCTATCATAATCGTCTTTCTTTGTCAAGTACACTTTGTGGCGAAGAGCCAATTTTTTACAATTAGAGATTATATTACAATGAAACTATTTAATCAATGTTTTACTAAAAAATTTTTTGCATTAACCAATAATTTAGTCTAATCGAACTTATATTTATGAAACTTATTTCTGAAATGTGATTAACGAATCATTACTATATAGACTCCCATGACAAAAAAATTTCGTCACCATCGGGAGGATGAAAACAACCTTCTGTCGAATGGTCTCCTTGCAGCTGGGGTCATGAGGTCGTTGTATCTATGGTACGTAAAAGTCCGATATATAGACGGACCCCAGTAGTCTGGTTCACTACGGAATGTCGCTCCTTTGGAATCAAATTCCGAAGGCTAGGCGGGTTCCGTTTTTTTGTCTTAAATGGTGTTTTCAGGATAGACGGCGGTAACATCCTTCGCTTTTATCGGTTGTACGTCATTGCCTGCCGCCTCTAAAATAGAATAGGAAATCGAATATCCATTGTAATGGAACGTGGCGTATTCTCCATCGACCATCTTTTTATAAAAGTTTGTCTCCAAAATGGTATTCTCTGTTTCCTCCTCCCTGCCATCCATCATTTTCGACAGACAAAGTTCGACATGATTTTTCATTTTCTTCGGAAGCTTTTGCGAGTAAACCAATTTGTATGTGAAATGGAGAAAGAGTCCTAAACGAAGATTGCCAGTGGTTGCTTGCGATGGTGATCTTGATCACTTAGCGAAAGGCTGTAAACGATCGTTTTATTTGAACACCAAGCTACCCGCTTTCCGTGAAAATCCCGTCGGCAAGCGGTGATTTTCATCCCCGGGTCGAGGGCAAACTTGTCCATGGACCTTTCTTGGCGCTTTTTCTAGGTTTCGGTTATGATGAGGGTAAAACGAACGAAAGGGGGATCAGCATGTACGATAAACATTTATACGTCTTTGACGGCAACACCCCGCGCGAAGCGGTCATCCGCAACTATACGACAGACGACTTTGCTGATCTCATCCGCGTGCAGCAAGAAAGTTTAGAAGACGAAGAATCGCTCAACCATGCCGTGTTAATGGAATGGCGCAATCCTTTCAAGCAAAAACAAGGACACAATTGACAGAAACGAAAAAAAGGAATCACCCGCATCGGCCGCGAACTAAGAAAAGGAGAACGACCGACGGAAAGGAATCGCGGCCGATGAAATCGATTTTGTATAGTGATCCGCTTGCTCCTTTGCTTATTCGCAATGAATTGTTTTCCCTGCTGCCAGCGCACATTTCCCGTTTGACCGTCGTTTGCATCGGCAGCAACCGCATTAACGGCGACAGCTTAGGGTCGTTCGTCGGCACGCTGCTGGAAAACGCTTATCCGGATCATTTGACCGTCATCGGTAACTTAGAAAGCCTGTCGATGCAACGAACATCCGTCGTGTTTCCGAGCGGCTGCAACACGAGCGCGGAGCGTATGTGGTGGTAATCGACAGCATCGTCGGCCCGCAGCCGTTTGTCCATACGATCGCCATCCGCCCTGGCGCCCTTTCCCCTGGCACGGCGCTCGGCAAATCACTGCCACCGGTCGGAGACATCAGCGTCATGGGAGTCATGATGGAGGACACGGCCGATGTAAGCGCGCTTCCGTATACGAATTTGCACATCGCTATCGGCCTTTCGCTTACGGTCCGGCAGCGGTATGGCTATGAATCGTCGACGCCGCTGGTGGCATAACGCAAAACGAAAAAAGCGCGGCGAACGTAAACGTCGCCACGCTTTCATTCAGGCAAGTGAAAATGTTCGTTTGACAAACGACACGACTTCCTCAGCCGTGCCGAGCGACAACACCGTCTCTTTGATGCGAGCCGCCTCTTCTTTCGCCAATTGTTTCAACTGAGCGCGCGCCGGCAAAATCGAGGTGGCGCTCATGCTGAACTCATCAAGGCCAAGGGCAAGCAAAATCGGAATCGCGATCGGGTCGCCGGCCATTTCCCCGCACATCCCGACCCATTTTCCTTCGCGATGGGCGGCATCGATCACGTGGCTGATGAGCCGCAAAATCGCCGGGTTGTACGGCTGGTACAAATACGCAACCCGCTCATTCATCCGATCGGCCGCCATCGTATATTGGATCAGGTCGTTCGTTCCAATGCTGAAGAAATCGACTTCTTTCGCAAACTGGTCCGCCATGACGGCAGCTGCCGGGATTTCCACCATCATGCCGACTTCAATTCCATCCGCAACGGCAACCCCTTGGCGGAGGAGCGCCTCTTTTTCTTCAAGCAAAATGGCTTTCGCTTGGCGGAATTCATCGAGCGTCGCAATCATCGGGAACATGATTTTCAAATTGCCGTACACACTCGCCCGCAACAAGGCGCGCAGTTGCGTCCGAAACATGTCTTGCATCTCAAGGCAAAGGCGGATCGCCCGGAACCCTAAGAACGGATTCATTTCTTTCGGCAGCTGCAAATACGGCAGCTCTTTGTCGCCGCCAATGTCAAGCGTCCGCACAACGACCGGCTTGCCATTCATTTGTTCCAGCACCGTTTTGTAAGCCACAAACTGTTCGTCTTCCGTCGGCAGTTCCGAGCGTCCCATGTATAGAAATTCTGTGCGATACAATCCGATTCCTTCCGCTCCGTTCGCCAACGCTCCTTTCACATCGTCTGGCGTGCCGATGTTGGCAGCCAGCTCGACATGAATGCCGTCAGCCGTCACGGTCGCCTCGTGAACGAGTTTCGCCCATTCTGCCTTTTGCGCCTCGTAGCGGGCCCGTTTTTGTTCATATTGGGCGAGCAACTCCGGCGATGGATTGATGATTACTTGGCCGTCGAGCCCATCGACAATGACGATGTCGCCGTTTTTTACTTCCGCCGTCACCGTCTTCGTGCCGACGACGGCAGGGATTTCGAGCGAACGGGCCATAATTGCTGAATGCGACGTCCGCCCGCCGATGTCGGTGGCAAATCCTTTCACATATTGGCGGTTCAGCTGCGCCGTATCGGATGGCGTCAAGTCTTCCGCGATAATAACGACTTCCTCAGAAATGAGGCTCGGGTTCGAGATTGTGACGCCAAGCAGATGGGCGAGGACGCGCTTTGTCACATCGCGGATGTCGGCGGCCCGTTCTTTCATATATTCATTGTCCATCGCCTCGAACATCGAGATGAAAAACGAGGCGGTTTCATCGAGAGCGTACTCGGCATTGACGCGCTCCGTTTGGATTTTTTCTTTAATCGGGTTCAACAATTCTGGGTCGTCAAGCACAAGCAAGTGAGCGGCAAAAATGGCAGCTTTATCTTCGCCAAGCTTTTCCAAGGCATGCTGCTTGATGGCTTCCAGCTCTTCTTTCGCTTTCGCCACCGCCGCCTCAAACCGCGCTACTTCCGCTTCAACATCGGCAACAGCCCGTTTTTCGGCTGCCAAATCAGGGGTTTCTAAGCGGTATGCCTTCGCGATGGCAATACCGCTCGATGCAGCAATCCCATGGATCGTTTTTTCGCGGATTGCGTTTCCCATTATTCTGCAAGACCTTCTTTCGCCAACGTATCCGTTAACGCCGCCATTGCTTCCGCCGCATCGTCCCCTTCTGCCGTGATTTTGATCGTTGCCCCTTTCGGAATGCCTAACGACATGACGCCCATGATCGATTTTAAGTTCACTGTTTTGCCGTTGTACTCAAGCTGGATTTCGCTGTTGAATTTGCTCGCCGTTTGCACCAAAATCGTCGCCGGACGAGCGTGGATGCCGGAATCCGAAACGACTTTAAACGTTTTTTCTGCCATGTTCATCATTCCCCTTTTTTTCAATTTTTAATTTTTCCTTTGCCATCATATCAAATGCAGGGGCGGGATGGCAACGGAAAATGCTTGTCCCCGCCCCGCGGCGAATAAGCAGCTTAGCGGATCGTCACAACAGCGTCTTCTCCTCGAGCAACTGAGCCTTGCTTGTTGACGTGAACCGTTTCGCCGGCTTGGAGATTCGTGAAAATCACCGGTGTGACGATCGATGGGGCGTTCTGTTTGACATAATCAAGGTCGACGCGTAAAATCGGCTGTCCTTTTTTCACTTCGTCGCCTTCCTTCACAAGCGCTTCAAACCCTTGGCCGTTCAGCTTCACCGTATCGATGCCGACGTGGATCAACATTTCATGCCCGCCGGCCGACTGAATGCCAATGGCGTGCTTCGTCGGAAAGACGTTGATGATCTTCCCATCAACCGGAGAGACGACCGTGCCGTCCGTCGGCATGACTGCGAACCCATCGCCCATCATTTTTTGCGAAAACACTTGATCCGGCACTTCAGCGAGCGGAACGATTTCTCCGGACATCGGCGAAGCGATCGTTTCAGACTCCGCGGCTTCCGAAGCCGCTGTTTTCGGCTTTTCTTCTTCCGCCGCACGGGCCGGCGCTTTTCCTTGCATGATGTCTTGAATTTGCCCTTTTAACATATCCGATTTCGGACCGAAAATCGCTTGCACGTTGTTGCCGACTTCCAGCACCCCGGCAGCGCCAAGCGCCTTCAGGCGGTCTTTATCGACTTGGCTAATGTCATGGACCGACACGCGCAAACGTGTAATGCAGGCGTCCAAATGTTCGATGTTTTCCTTTCCGCCAAGAGCAGCGAGCACTTTATACGGTAGGTCGCCATCAGCGGCCGCCTCGGCTTTCGGTGCTTCCTCGACCGTTTTTTCCCGGCCTGGCGTCGCCAAATCCCATTTGCGGATCGCAAAGCGGAATCCGAAATAATAAATCACGGCCAACACCAAGCCGACCGGAATGACAAGCCACCATGCCGTCCGGTGTGGCAGAACGCCAAACAGCAAGAAGTCAATGACCCCGCCGGAGAACGTCATCCCGATTTTGACGTTCAACAAGTGCATGATCATAAACGACAAGCCGGCAAAGACGCAGTGAATGGCAAACAGCGCCGGGGCGACAAACAAGAACGAAAATTCGATCGGTTCGGTAATCCCGGTCAAAAACGATGTCAACGCGGCCGACCCCATGATGCCGGCCACAACTTTTTTGTTTTCCGGCCGCGCTTCATGGTAAATCGCAAGCGCCGCTGCCGGAAGGCCGAACATCATAAACGGAAACTTCCCGGTCATGAACGTGCCGGCCGTCAGTTCCACGCCGTCTTTCAGCTGCTCGAAAAAGATTTTTTGGTCGCCACGGACCACTTGCCCGGCTTTATTGACGTATTCGCCAAATTCAAACCAAAACGGTGCATAGAAAATGTGATGCAAGCCAAACGGAATCAACGCCCGTTCGATGACGCCGAAAATAAAGGCGGCCAACGTTTTGTTCGCCTCGATCATATTGTGCGAAAACGCATTGAGCCCGTGCTGAATCGGCGGCCAGATGAATGTCATGATAATGCCGAGCACGACCGCAGACGCCGCCGTCACGATCGGCACGAACCGCTTGCCGGCAAAAAAGCCGAGATATTGAGGCAGTTCGATATTGAAGTATTTGTTGTACATGTACGCGGCCAAAATCCCGACGATAATCCCGCCAAAAACGCCGGTTTGCAGCGTCGGGATGCCGAGAATGTTGGCATACGACGGGTCAGCGCGGACCATATCGGCCGTTACACCTAAGATGACGCTCATCGTCACGTTCATAATCAAGTAGCCGATGATCGCCGCCAAGCCTGCGACTCCGTCCCCGCCGGCAAGGCCGATCGCTACGCCGACCGCAAACAAGAGCGACAAGTTGGAGAAGACGATGCCGCCCGCTTGCTCCATCACGTTGGAGACGAGCACGATCCAATCGGCTTTTAATGCGGGAATTTTATCCGTGAGCGCCGGGTTTTTCAACGCATTGCCAAACGCCAGCAAAATCCCGGCCGCCGGCAAAATCGCCACCGGCAACATGAGCGCTTTCCCGACTTTTTGCAGCGTGCCAAACGCTCGCTTCATCTTCATAACCTCCTTTAGATTTCTTTATCTTAAGTTTTGCAGCAAACAGCCGATTCATGTATCGAAAATGGGGCGGACGCTTCCGAGGGGCATCGGCGCAATAAAAAAGGCATGACTAAAGAAAGGCAAAAAGAACGCTTACAACAGCGCACATACATTCGCAACTGTTGCCGCCTTATTTGCCCTCTTTACTCATGCCTGATCGAGTCAGTAACACGTAAAGCGAGACAACCTATGCGGTTGTATTGTTCTTTTTCTCCGCCAGCCGTTGCAAATGCAACGTCAAATAGACCGCCTCGGCATCGTCTGCCGGCAGATGAAGCGTTTGCTGCATGACCTTAACCAACTTCCATGCTAGATTATAGCACAATGGATACGCTTCTTTCAAGATTTTCGACAATTTTTTTGGTTCTTCGACTTTTTCACCTTTTTTCATCCGCTCAATCGCATAGCGCAAATGGCGGACGAAACGCAAATAATGAACGCTCTCGCGGTCGATGTCAACGCCAAGCTGTTGCTCGACGATCTTGACAAGGTCAGCAATGAGCTGGGAATATCGATTCGCTTCCGACACGCTTTGTTTCGAAATCGCGCTATGAATATGAAGAGCAATAAAGCCTGTCTCCCCTTCAGGCAGGGATACTCCGAGCTTTTGTTCAATCGTGCGGGCCACTTCATGGGCAATTTCATATTCCAACGGATACAAGCTTTTCGTCTCAGCCAAAAACGGGTTTTTGACGTCCAATCCTTGCTCAAGCCGCTTTAATGTAAAGGCGATATGGTCCGTCAGCGCCACATGGATGTGCTCGTCGAGCGGTGCGCCCACGCGTTGCTGAATATGTTGAACCACCTCGCTCATGAGGGCGATGAATTCTTCGCTCAATTCCGGAAGCAGCTTTTTGTATTGCTCTTGTTCGCGTTCGTTTTTGAGGACGAAACATTTTTCCACGGCACTTTCCGCAATTTCATCCCCCTTTTTTTTGCCGAAGCCGATCCCCTTGCCAAGCAGGACGACTTCACCATACTGGGAGTGGAAAGCGATTAAAACGTTGTTATTGAGCGCCTTTTCCACACGGAACGACTGCTCCATCGGGCCCCCTCCTTTCCGTTCCGCCTGTCCGCCGTTCATCCACGTGACTAATTATAAATCGGAAAGCCGTCCTTCTCAATGAAAAAAAGATGGAGGTTTTTTGGATGGGAGGCTGTTCTTCTTTCCATACTATAGAGGGCGATGCCGTGAAGGGGGATTCGCATGCCATACATTTCCATCAACAGCCGCGTCCGTCTCTATTATGAAGAAAAAGGGAACGGAACACCGCTATTGTTCATCCATCCCCCTGGGATGGGGCATGTCGTTTTTTGCCGCCAAAAGCCGCTCGCCCGCGATTTTCGCCTCATTTTATACGACATGCGCGGCAACGGGCGAAGCAGTCCGTCGGATGGACCGATTACGGTGCCGCTGCTCGCCGATGACGTCTCGGTGTTGCTTCGCTCCCTCGGCATCGGGCGCGCGATCATTTGCGGCGACTCCAGCGGCGGGTCGGTCGCACTTGATTTCGCCCTTCGCTATCCACAGCATGTAAAGCAACTTATTTTGATTGGCGGATTTCCTGAAGTGTGTACCCCGCTGCTGTGGGGTGAGTTTTGGCTTGGCATTTCCGCCGCCAAACTCAGAGCCATCCCACTGCTCTCCTTGGCACTCGCCCTCGGGCACGGAACAAACCAGCGCGAGCGGCGGCTGTTGAGGCGATACGCCCAGATGGCCAACAAGCGGGATTTAGAGGCCGCGTATCGGGCTGGGCTCGTCTACCGCTGCACGGAGCAGCTCTCCTCCCTGCGCCTGCCGGTGTCGCTCATTTACGGAGCGCGCGACCGTTACATTCATTTCTATATAAGTTGAATTAAAGATTTACAACTGAACACACAAACGATCGATCGTTTGTTCTGGTTTCTGGTTGATTCGCTGAATAAAGGCTTGGACATTCTTTCTAATTTCTTGCACACTCGAATAGAACACGTTGTAAATCACGTCTGATTTCAGCCATTTCCATAGCCCTTCAATCAAGTTCAATTGCGGACTGTATGGTGGCAAAAAGACGAGCTCTAACCGATCTTCGTGTTCTTTTAAAAATGGCTGAATGAGTTTGGCATGGTGAATTCGAGCGTTATCTAAAATCATCACTATTTTGCCTGTGGGATAGCGTTCTAACACAAGTTGAAGAAATCGAAGAAATGTTTCCGCGTCATAGCGTTCTTCTTCGATGCAAAACACTTCCCCTGTTTCGTAGTTCAACGTGCCAATCAGCTTCAGCCCTTGATGTTTTCCAAACGTCGGAATGATTCGTTGTTTTCCTTTGACAAACCATGTTTTTTGAATCGCTTGGTAATCACGAATCATCGACTCATCTTGAAAGAGGACATGGGCGATGTTTCCATCTACCAGTTTTTTTTACTTCAGGGAAGGTGATTTCGACGAATTCTTTTTGTTTCTCTTCATCGGCATTGGCTAGTGTATAGGTCGGTTTCGTATAGCTTAGCCCTAACCGATGCAGAATGTCACTTGTTCCGCGAAGCGTGTATGTTGGCCCCCACTTTTGTTGAATGAGTTCAGCGATTATCGCAAGCGTCCAATTATATTTTGCTTCGAATCCCACATCTACGGGGAGCTGATGTTCAATGATCAAAGCCAGCTCTTTTTCCTGCTCAGGGGTCAATCGACGTGGGGCGCCAGGTGAGTATTTCATCTCCAGTCCATCAAGACCGCGCTGGGCGTAGGCATGAATATAGTTATAAATAGTTTTCTTGGATCGACCAATAATCGTTGCGATTTCTCCTTTGGTATATCCCTGCAAATGAAGATAAATCGCTTGGTAGCGTTCATATGCTCGTTTACTTTTTGCTTCTTTCATGGCAGTGGACAACTTTTCGATCTCGTCTTTGTGATTTGGCATCATATTTTCTCTCCGTTCCCCTATTTTCTCTTTTATTTATTCGCCGTGGAACGGGAGAAAACCTTTATTTCAATTTATATATATCACCATATTTCGCCGCTATGTGCCGCATGCTGGTGTTGTGTTGATCGACCAGGCCCGCCATCAAATTCCGACCAAACATAGCGAGGAGATGAACCTCCCCCACTTACGCCTGTAGGCGTTGAAGTGGGGGTTTCTTGCCTTTTTCTTTCCGGGTGTTTCACGATACACCGGGTTTCCCGTGTATCTCGTGACCAAGCACGGAAACACAACAGAAAGAAATAGCAAGCAACATCATGCCAAAGCATGAAGGGTGGGAACTCACCATCTACTACTTCTCGCTTACGCGATCCGTAGATACTTGTGGTTCGTTATTTTCATCGGTCGGAATTCTCCATATAAGTGTTTTGTAAGAATATTGCATGCCGAATGGACATCCCGATGCTGAGAATAACCACAAGCACAAATAAAATTTCTAGAAGAAGGTTTTTTCTTCTTCCCGCAAACAGGACATGTTTGCGTGGTATACGATTCATCCACTTTTTCAAAAGTGATGCCTTTAGCTTCTAGTTTGTATTTCAAATAGTCGTAGAGTTTGCCAAAACACCAGTTCGATAATTTTTGGTTCACCAATTTGGATCGCTTTTTCTTTTTGTTGCGCTGGACGCCTTCGACATCGCCTATCATGAAATGTTTGACGTTTTGTTCCAAACACCAATCGACCAATTGTTTGGTCGTTTTATGCAAGCAGTCTTTTAATTGCGCTTCGCTTTTCGATAAAATATATTGCTTCGCGCGGTTATATTTTTTCCATTTACGCGAACCTTTTTTACATTTGGACATCTTTTTTTGCAGTTCTGCTATTTTTTTATTTCGAAGGCGATGAATGCTTCTTATTTTCCTACCGGTGATGATGATGCTGCTTCCGTTTTCGCTGACGGCACTAATGGCGTGAATTTCGCCAGGATCACCGGCAGCGATAGTTCCTTCTTTTTTAGTAGTTGGTTGTTCACCGTTTTCATAACTGAGGCAAAGCATGAGTTTCCAATGTTTCGCATCAAAAATGAGTTCGATTTCTTTGACAGTGCCGTTTGGAATTTGTTCTTTATCGATTTTCACTACAATAGGAGGTTGGTTTTTTCTTTCCCAGCGACCCATTTTCAGTTCAATGGTCCCATTTGGGTGAATGATAAATCCGTTATTTGCCCATTTCGTGTTGAAATATTTTTTCTGTTTGTACGGATATTTGTTATCTAGCCCTTTTTGTTTGGCTTTTTTGGCGCTGTCTCTGGCGTTCAAATATTTATGGCATACGGCTTGAATGCTTTGGCTATGGATCGGGTATTTGCCCTTCGTTTGTTTTTGAAGTTCGGTTTGGTTGATCCATTTTCCATTATTCTTTAATGCATAGTTTTTGGCAATGACTAAACAGTCATTCCAAATTTGAGCCGATATTCGGTTGCATTCGAATAATCGATCGATATCTTTTTTTGATGTTTGAAAAGGTATTTTGACCGTTCGATACATCCTTTCACCTCCTTACTTATAATATAAAATATGAATAATCGAAAATCTATCAGGCGTGTTGATTATCCAATAAAATCCAAAGGGTATAGAAAAAAGAGCACCTTTCCTGTAGAATGTGAGTAGCAACACAAACAAACCCAGGAGGTGCTCTCTATGAACAAGCATACCACACTCCCGAATTTGATGCAAAAACTTGTTTCGGATGAAGAGATTCAACTGATTGCCGAAGCGGTTGGGTATCGTGATTCGTCTCGAACCTTTACGTTGCGCGAGTTGATTCACTTCTTCCTGCTGGCCGCCATGCATCAATGGAAAAGCTTTCGCCACGGAGCCGATGTGGGGCCTCTGTATGGATTGCCGCGATTCCATTATTCAACTGTATCCAAGAAAGCGAAAGAAGTTCCCTATGACATCATGAAACGCTTGTTGGCGTTGATCATTTCCAAGTGCAACCGCCAAACCCGCCGTTCGCTTCGGTTTCCCAAACCGCTTCGGGTGGTGGATTCGACGACCGTCACGGTCGGGAAAAACCGCCTCCCATGGGCGCCGTATCACGGCGAACGCGCCGGAGTGAAGCTGCACGTCGCGTATTCGCCGGAATCCTCGTTGCCGGCAGACGTGGTGGAAACCATCGGACTGCGTCATGATGGCCCGGTGGGAGAACAGTTGACGAACGCTCAACAAGTGCTCGTGGAAGACCGGGCGTATTTCAAAATCGAACGCCTCGATCGATTTGTGGAGCAGCATCAGCTCTTTGTCATTCGGATGAAGGACAACATCGAACTTCATCAGAAAAAAAGCTTGAACCGCCTTTCCAGCACATCCTCATCGGTTCAAACCGACTTCACGTGCCAGTTGGGGACGAAACAATGCCGCTCCACCAAGCGTCACCGGGTGGTGATCTTTCGAGATGCGAATGGCCGCGACATTCGGGTCGTGACGAACCTCTTCCATGCGTCTGCGGAAACCATTGCCGACATGTACCAACAACGTTGGGCTGTTGAGGTCTTTTTCCGTTGGGTGAAGCAATATCTGAATGTCCCGACCTTGTTTGGCACGACGGAAAATGCGGTATACAACCAACTGTTTGCGGCGTTCATCGCGTATGTGTTGCTGCGATGGCTGTATGATCAAACCAAAAAACAGACGAACGTCTCTCTTTCCTTCATTTCGTTCGTTCGCCGTTTTTTCTCTGGGCAGCTTCCTCTCGATTGGAAATCCGGGATGGCCGCTGCTTTGTTTGAGTATGCCCAAATTTATGGAAGGCGTATGTATAATTTTGGATAATCAACACTCGTGAAAATCTATATTCTTTTTTCATCGATTCTCCCATTTTTTTACTTTTTTTGATCAAAAGTAAAAAGGGTCTTCACCATTTTCTGTGATTTTCACTCAATCCCAGAAACATGTTAGCTGGATGAAATAGGTTCATCAGTCAGGATCCTTCTTCCGCATACAGACCACGAAGTTGGTAGAATGGAAACAGTCAAGTGCTTTCCTTGACGGGTTCCATTCTACCAACTATCATACCGATAGCGGAAGAAGGGAGCGCTTAGGCAGCCTGACTACCTGTAGTGTTCCCTGTACACTCCAGAAATACACGCAAACGAAACCGTTCTAGATTTCGATAGCCATATGCCCGGCGTTTGATGTTTTTGATCTTGTGATTCGTCCCCTAGATTCGGGCATTCGTATATGGGCACAAAAAGTAGGAAAGAATAGGCTCCTTCCACCTTTCAAGCGTGTTGGCTGCTTCCTGAAAAGAAGCAAAAGGGCTCTGTTTGGCTAACCCAATCCATTCTTCTAAGCGTTCCTTTGCTTCGTTATATCCATCGGTTCGGTAAAAATCCCGAAACAACTCTTTCAGATAATAAGCAATGGAAAGTACCGGATACTCCTCCAAGATATCGTCTAATCGAAGCCGTTGGTCCTTACGAAGCTTTTCACAGCCTTTTAAGAGAAGATATCGAGCCTTTTTCAATGGAGAAAATTCCTTTCTTGCTTGATCCAAGGCTTGTGTCACTTTTTGAACCACATGGTACTTATCGATGACAATCGAAGCAGATGGAAACAGGGCGCGAACCGCCTTATGATAAGGTTCCCACATGTCAAGAATCACCGTTTGGACCATTTCTTTCGACAGTCCATTTTGGCTCAACAAGTTAACGGCGGAGTTACATTGGCGATCGGCATGCATTCCCATGACCGATCCGGCTCTGGCATCCATCAATACAGTTTCATACTGATGTCCCTTTTTTACCGCGATTTCATCTAAGCTAAGCACCATCCCTTTTGGAGAAGAGGCCTCCATCGCTGCTTAGCGCTCTTTTGCTTTTTTCGATGCGATGGAGTAATAAATGCGTTCCAATGTCGTATATGGGATACGGTGCTTTCGGCTGACTTCTTGAATGGTGGAGCCTTCGCAAAGTTCATACAAGTACTCACAAAATCGATTGGTGTAGTGTTGATTGGGTGGAATCGATTCCAAAGAGGCAGAAAACACTTGGGAACAATTCCAACACCGATAGCGCTTTACCTTTACGAACAAGTACACCGGTTGATGGAAAATCGCCAAATCCCGTACTTTTCTTGTCCGTCTGTCGTGGACAGAGGAAGTGGCAAACCCACAATGAGGGCAACGTTCCTGTGTCTCTGTTTTCTCTACATGAATCGCATAACCATAGGAAAGAAGTTCGTGTTTAATCACTTTAAATTCTGGCAATCCTAGTGATATAGAAAGCACTTACGAGACCTCCCTAATGTTTATTTCACCGCTAACATTATGGCCAGGATCTCGTCAGTGCTTTCTCTTTTTTGTCACTAAATCACAAAATTTGGTGATGAACCAGTAAAAAAAGGACGCCGCGTATCCCCCGCCTACGCTTCGCTTAGAGGCGGGGGACTTGCGGCGTATGGGTTGTTAAATGGCATTTTGCGCATGTACGGCCGGCGGTGACCGATGGGAAGAAAAGAGGGGGAAGCATGTCGAAAAAAGGGAGACAAAACAAAGTAAGCCAAGAAGTGGCCAACCCGACCGTCTCGAAAACAGAGGCGGAAATGGCCAAAGACAGCGTTGACACCGCCAAGCAAGCGAAAAAAAACCGCTCATAACCAAGAACGTGTCCGCGCCTTGGGCGCGGACACGTTTGGTCGGAGCAGCCTCTTTTGTCAGCCGCTTGCGGCGTCGGCCGCATAGCCGGACGGCAGCGTCAAATGGACAATCGTCCCTTTTCCGACTTCGCTCTCGATCTGCATTGTCCCTTTATGTTCCTGGATAATTTTCATGCTTGTTGTCATCCCGAGCCCCATCCCTTTTTCTTTCAACGTAAAAAACGGTTCGCCGATTTTTTGCAGGCGCTCTTTGGAAATGCCAATGCCTGTGTCGGCAATATCCAAATAAACCGTTCCTCCCGCTTCGGAAACGCGGACGTATAAACTCCCGCCGCTAGGCATTGCTTCAATGGCGTTTTTCATTACGTTTAAACACTTCACCATCGAGCTCCTAACATGCAAAGTCACAAGCGGCCGCCCAGTTACATTTCTCGCGCCCATGCAAGCAACTGAGCGGTCAACGCGGCAGCACGTTCATGGTCAAGCCGCTTTTGCAGCGACGCCTCGAGCCGCTCGGTTACCGCTCCGGCCTCTTCCCCATAGGAAAACGAAAACGACCATTCAAGCGCCGGAATGGCTAGAACGATGTATTCCTCTTTCCGGTTTTCATAAATATATACGTTGACCGGGGCTTGCCCGTCCATGATCGGCGTTTTGCGGATTTTCATCATTGCCTCCCACCTTTGCTGCAAAGCCGTTCTCCATATTCATTTATTTTAGCAAACGCCTCCCCTTTTTTGACATCCCGATCCACGATGGCCACATTCGCACCTTGTTTGGCAAACATCGCGGAGACCGCCTTGCCGATGCCGTTCGCTCCGCCGGTGACAATCACTGTTTTCCGCTCCATGCCCATTTGCCTCTTCTCCTTTCTTTTCTCCAACCTCGTCTTTTCCTCCCTCTCTTGAGGGAAAAACTATGTTCCTTATTATACCATTGACAGCAATGGGAACACATATATGCCGCCATAAGGGAGCGTTTGGAACAATGCGGTTGATGCTGGCGCCTGTACGGGAAGCGGCCGTCTGGCAAGCCGGTGAGCCTCTATGCTGGGCCCGTCCCCCGTGGAACATAAAAAAAGACCGCGTGGAAGCGGTCTTTTTGACGGTTTACCGATATGGGCCGTACGGCGCCGGAAGGCCGGGCGCATATGGAGCTACCCCACCGTAATACGGCGGCAGCGGTGCAGCAGGATAACCGTACGGTGCCGCCGGGGCGTATGGCAGCGGCGCAGCCGGCGGATAGTACATCGGAGGATACGGAACAGCGCCGGGGGCGATGCTAGGGGCAACACCGAGCGTGACACCCATGATCGGCATCGCACTAGGAACGACGCCGGGCGTCATACCGGCAACAGGAGCTCCCACCCCTTCATACGGAGCTGCCATATCGTATGGAGCAACGCCACCGTCATCGGGCAGCGGCGGTGCATTTTCTTCCCCTCCTACCGGCCAGGCGAAGGTCGGAGCCACATTCGGCACTGCTCCCAAGCCCAGCGGCGGCGCCGGGGGCATCATATCAGAGCTGTCCGGGCTGTCAAATTCGTCCGGACTGTCAAGGTGGGCCGGACTGACCAAAGGAGCCATCGGCACAGCCGGCGGACACCAGTAGCCATAAGGAGTCACCGGCGAATAATACGCTGTCGGCATTGCCGCTGGTGCGGTCGGCAGCGGCGCCACGGGCGGTGCATTATTGTCCATTCGCTCGGCCTTATCGCCTTGGTTTGAGGCGTTCAGAAACGGATCATTCATATGAGGGTCCCAATGATTCATTGTCCTCTCCCTTTCTCGCTCATAGTTGTCGGGGCGCGTACCCATCCATATTGTATGTCGGCACAAGCAAAGGGTGTTTGCCCGGCCAAAATATAGGTATTTATCCTAAACGCCGGTTGCGCTATGATAAATAACAGCAGCAACCTCACATGGACGTTGGGAGGGAATCAGATGGATGAAACGTTGGCGGCCAAACAAATCCATGATTTGCGCAACGGAATCATCTCCGAACTGCTGGTGAAAAAAGAAGACTTCCCTGTTTTTCGCGCCGTGCTTGTCAAACAGCCCGATTTTAAACGATTTCGCGGCATCGCCCAGCGCGGCGGTCACATTATTTATCACTATACAGATGTTCCGCGCAGCTGAACGTTCCCGTCTTTGCGGCTTCACATCCGGCTTTCCGCCCCGAAAGCCGGATGTTTTGGCTTGCGGAGAAATTTCCATTCCTCCTATGAAACTAGTCATTTCAATGCTTCGCGCACTTTTTCCATTATTTCGATAATGAATCATCTTCCCATCCTTGTTACTCTAGTAGCGAGTTTACGAGAGGAGGGATCAGGATGAAAAAAGGAAAAGCATGGGTGATGGCGGTGTTGTGCGGAATGTTTTTCTGTGCCGGCCATGCCGATGCGGCAACCATCCACACTGTCAAGCGCGGCGACACGCTTTGGAAAATCGCGAAGCAATACGGCGTGCCGCTCAAACAGCTGATGCAAAAAAATAGAAAAGACGATCGGCTGTATCCTGGCGAAAAACTGATCATCCCGAACGCAGGCATTACAGCGGCGGAAAAAGACTTGCTCGCTCGCCTCGTCCATGCCGAGGCGAAAGGGGAGCCGTACGCCGGGAAAGTAGCCGTGGCAACGGTCGTACTCAACCGCGTCGACCATCCGGATTTTCCGGATACGATCCGCGCTGTTATTTATGAGCGCTCTGGCGGCCGTTATGCATTCACGCCGGTCGCAAACGGAACGATCAATGAACCCGCTGACCGTGAATCATATCGCGCCGTTGAAGAAGCACTTGCTTTTCGCGGTTTAGGAAACGGCTCGCTCTATTTCTACAATCCGAAAACGGCGAAAAGCAAATGGCTGCGCTCCCGTCCGGTGACGGTCGTCATCGGCAACCATGTGTTTGCCAAGTAGACGAAAACAAGGGGACGGCTTCGCCCCTTGTTTTTTTTTAAATATCAGATTTTAGGAAAGAAACCCCTTTACTTGTGCATAAAAATAAGGCAAACTAGTAAAAAAGCGCCTGCTCCTTTTTATAAAGAGCGGGCACAACGGCCAGGGCGCACCAGCCGGCCGCCTTTTCGGCCGATCACGCCCGTTTTAGCCGCCGACGACTATATTCGGTTTAAAAAGGGGAATGATAGAATGGTGAAAAAAGCAAAAGTCGGGGACATTATTGAATTTAAAAATGGATTGCGCGGCATCGTGGAAAAAGTGAACGAAAACTCGGTCATCGTCGATTTGACATATATGAAAAACTACCGCGAGCTTGATTTGCAAGAGCGGACGGTGGTCAACCATAAAAA
Organism: Geobacillus sp. FSL K6-0789; assembly: GCF_038593135.1. Lineage (NCBI taxonomy): Bacteria > Bacillati > Bacillota > Bacilli > Caryophanales > Anoxybacillaceae > Geobacillus > Geobacillus sp. FSL K6-0789. The sequence continues at coordinate 907,480 of NZ_CP151966.1, read as the reverse complement.
TTATAAGATTATTGAATAGAAAAAAGAGGCCGTCAAGAGCCTCTTTTTTGTTTACGAAATGCAGGCGAGTTCATCACATTCATAGATGTGGACGCCGTTCGCTGCGGACGCCGCCCGGTAAAACATCGCCAATGCAAGCTGATGGGCGTCAACCGGCTTATATTTTTTCCATTTGCCGACGAACAAAAACGGCAGCCGGCATAACAGCCACCCGGCGAGCATCTCGCCAAGGCGGAACTCCCGACGCTTGCCGACGAGCAACGATGGACGGAAAATATGAAGCGATGGGATGGAAAGCCGCTGCAACGCCTCTTCCACCTCTCCTTTGACGCGCTGGTAAAAAAACGGCGAACACGGGTTGGCGCCAACCGAAGAGACGGTCAAAAAGCTTTTCACGCGGCACTTTTCCGCCAACGCCGCCGCGCGCAGCGTATATTCATAGTCAACTTGAATGAACTGCTGCTTCGTTTTCGCCTTTTTCCGCGTCGTTCCGAGGCAGCAAAACACATCATCGACATAAAAATGCCGCTCATACGATTCAAGCCGCGCAAAATCGACGACGACTTGCTGCAGTTTTTCATGTTTAATCGGCAGCGGGGTGCGGACAAAAATGGTCACTTGCCGGTACAAATCCGACTCAAGCAGCAACTTGAGCAGTTCCCCGCCGACCAAGCCGCTCGCCCCAAGCAAAAGAGCTGTTCTTCGCTCCAACGCCAAAACCTCCAAGGCAAACATTCATTGTCCATTATATGAGTTGGCGCGAAAAAACTACCTCTTTTTTCATCTCTAGCGGTTGTCGACTTTTTCTGGATACAAGTCGTGGTTGAGCAGCCGATATTCCGCCATTTTTTCGTATTTCGTCCCCGGGCGCCCCCAGTTGCAGTACGGATCGATGGAAATGCCGCCGCGCGGGGTGAATTTGCCCCACACTTCGATATAGCGCGGTTCCATGACTTTAATCAAATCGTTCATAATGATGTTGACGCAGTCTTCGTGAAAGTCGCCATGATTGCGGAAGCTGAACAAATACAGCTTCAACGATTTGCTTTCGACGCATTTTTTGTCCGGGATGTAGCTGATGTAAATCGTCGCGAAGTCCGGCTGGCCGGTTTTGGGACATAGCGAGGTGAACTCCGGACAATTGAACTTCACGAAATAATCCCGGTCAGGATGTTTGTTGTCAAACACTTCAAGCAGATTGGGGTTGTACGTAAACGAATACGTTGTCCCTTGATGGCCAAGCAGCGTCAAGTCTTTCAATTCTTCCTCTTTTCTTCCTGCCATTCCTTCATTCCTCCCTCATTATTCATTGCCGGGCGAATCGCCGCACCCCGCTTTACACGCCGCGCTTGTTTCCCCAAAGAAGCGTGTGCAGCTGCGGCAGGATGTGGACGTCGGCCAGCTCCTCCGAATCGGCGGCTCGTTCCACCAGCCATTCCAACCGATGGAGAAGCTTCGCGCGGAGTGCATCCACATCTGAATCGGCCACATCGGCGTTTCCTGTCTGCAAATAAAACGGAACACCTGGGTAGCGGCAGTGCACCTCTTTCGCATACGCCAAATCGGTGTCATCAAAGACGACGACTTTCAAGCTGATGCGCCGCACCCGGCTTTGGTCAGCCTGCAGCCGTTCCATGATTTGATCGAGCGCCGACCAGTCGGTGTCCATCCCCGAACTTGGCGGTTTTGGGGAAATGGTGACATCGTCTACATCGAGCAGCCAGTCTTGCCAGCGGCTCCCTTGCGTTTCAACCGCAACGCGCACCCCTTTTTCGTGAAGAAGGGCGACAAGCTCTCCAAGAGCGGCAATGAGAAGCGGGTTGCCGCCTGAAATCGTCACGTGGCGGAAGCGGCGGCCGCCCATGGCTTCAAGCCGCCGCCAAATGTCGTCTGCCGTCAACTGCTCGATCTCGTCTTTCGCTGATCCGTCCCACGTAAACGCCGAATCGCACCAGCGGCAGCGATAATCGCAGCCGGCTGTGCGGACGAACATCGTCTTTTGGCCGATCACCATTCCCTCTCCTTGGATGGTCGGACCAAAAATCTCCAACACCGGAATCGTGCGCGCCATTACCGGTCCCCCGCTTTCGGCCGGTAGACGACATAACTTGTCGACGTTTCGCGGACAAACACTTGCAAACATTTCGGCTTGTGCGGCAGCGTATCCAAATAGCGCTGAATCGTTTCATAAATCGTGCGCGCCACCACTTCCGACGTCGGAAACCGATTCGGGTCATGACCGTCAAACCAATCGCTATGGTCGTTGAGCAGCGTATGGTCCAGCTTGCGATGAACGAGCTGTTTTAACGTTTGAAAGTTGACTAAAAAACCGCTCTCATCAAGCTCATCGCCGGCGACCGTCACATTGACGATGTACGTGTGGCCGTGCACGTTTGCGCAGCTTCCGGCCGCTTCGTGCGGGATGAAATGGGCGGCGGCGATGTGCATATCTTTGTTCAACTCATAACGGTAATCGTGCCAAACTTGAGGATAGAGCTGATGCATCATTGTGCTTCCACCCCCGCTTTTTCCCGCAAATAGTCATCCAATCCGCGCTTGCGCAGCACGCATGCTGGACATTCGCCGCAGCCGTCGGCGATGATGCCGTTATAGCACGTCAGCGTCTTCGTGCGAATGAACTCGAGCGCCCCGAGCTCATCCGCGAGCTTCCACGTCTCCGCTTTCGTCAGCCACATGAGCGGCGTATGAATGACAAATTCGTAATCCATCGCTAAATTCAGCGTGACGTTCAATGATTTGATAAACACATCGCGGCAGTCCGGATAGCCGCTGAAATCTGTTTCGCACACTCCGGTGACGAGATGGCGCGCGCCCCGTTGTTTGGCAAACACCGCGGCGAATGATAAAAACAACAAATTGCGCCCGTCCACAAACGTCGTCGGCAGCTCGCCTTCCTTTTGTTCGATGGCGATATCATCACGCGTCAAGGCGTTCGGCGCCAATTGCCCAAGCAGCGACATATCGAGCACCGTATGGCGAACGCCAAGCTCAGCGGCAATTGCCTGAGCGACTTCAATTTCGCGGCGATGACGCTGCCCATAGTCAAACGTCACCGCTTCCACTTCCCCAAACTGCTCTTTCGCCCAAACCAAACACGTCGTGCTGTCTTGGCCGCCGCTGAAGACGACAACCGCCTTTTCTTCCTTCATCTTCATCACAATCAACCTCCTTCTGAATCAGCAGAAGAAGAGGTTTCCAAAACAAAAAGGCCATACCCCTAGGATACAGCCGTCCCTAGTTTTTTATAGAGGGTTTTGCTAGAAACCTCTCCCGTACAAGCGTACGGAATTGCGATTCTTCTGTTTTTCTTCTTTACTATACCATACTTATGGCTTTTGTTGTAGCGCCTTTTTCACTTTTTCCGCCACCCATACGTACACATACAGGAGCGGAACATACACCGCGACAAGATAAAATCCCGCCTTCGCTGTCCATTCCGTCAACTGCTCAATATGTATCTTCTCCTGAAAAAACATTCCCCCGACAAACAAGCAAGCGAGCAGCACCGGAAGCGAACGGCGCTGCTGAACAGCAAACAGCTGTTTGATCACGCGCGTCACCGCCCAAATAGAGACCGCGATGATCGGGAACACAACAAGCACATAAATCGAGATGACAATATACTCCATCCGCTCGATAAACGGCACTTCCGGAATTTTGGCCATCGTCAGCGTCGGCCATGTAATATGCTGAATTTGCTCTTTGTTATAAAACACGATGGAGATAAGGATCAAAACAAAATAAATGAACATCGTAAATGCGTTGGCCGCATGCGCCCACTTTTGCGAGGACGGAGCCTGTTTTAAAAACGGGTAATACATCAGCAGCATTTCAAACCCTAAATATTGCAGCACCATCTCTTTCGATGCTTTTGCCAATTGCCCAAACGAATGGTCGAACACCGGCAATAAATTCCGGTATTGAGCATACTCAAGCGGAAAGAAAACCATCGGAAAAATCGTCAACAGCGGAATCACCACCCCCCAAACGCATAAGCCGACAACGACGCGAAACCCGCCGGAGACGACATAATACGTCATCAGCAAAAACATAAGGCTGAACTGCCACGCCCCCATCAACGGGAACACCCATACTTTAATGACTTCAATGTATGATTGAAGCACCATAAACGCCGCCAACGCGTAGTAAAAAAGAAGTCCAAGGCTCAGCACCCCGCCGATCCACCGCCCGAAGTACTGTTCATGAAGCGACACGAGGTCTCCGCCTGATGGCAAATGCGACAGCAGCCGATACATGAGCCAAATCAACACGTGCGCCGACAGCCCGGCCATTAAGACTGCCATCCAGGCATCCTGCCCCGCCTCTTTCATCAGTGGACGCTGAAAATTGAGTGCCCCGACCCCAACTTGCGTAGCATGAATGACAAAAAACACAAGAAACGGGGAGATGAGAAACCGTTCCTGAATGGCCTGCTTCATCCTAATCCCTCCTCATGTTCCCCGTCTTATTCGCCAATGCCGGTATGGACGATATCCACCGTGACGTGCGGGCGGATGTCTAGTTCCGGGTATTCACGGTAAAACGCGTCGGAATCCCAATGTCTTGTCACACTGCGAACAAAATCGCCGATGCCGAGCGGGTCAATCCGTTTTTTCTGAAAATAACGGAATAACCGACGCATATTATGCTCCAATTCGTTTTGCATTTTTTTCTTCACATCAGCAAACAAATCTTGACCCGGCTGATCGAGCCATGACGGGTAATCCCTCACCGACGCATGGATATGGACGAACACATCAAGCACATGGCGGCCTCCATCACGCTTCCATTCATATTTCGGCTTCGCCCATAAGTTTTGCAGCATCACCCGATCCTCGCCCTGTTTCCCGCGATTCCCAACCTTCAGCTGGTAGACGCCGTTTTTCGTTTCTCCAAGCAAAATTTTCATTAAAAACGAATCACGCAAACTCACATGCCCCACGTATCGGTCGTCGCGAAACAACGCGACCCCTTCAAGCTTGGCGAAATCTCCTTTTTTCTCAAAATACGGCAAAAACGGATCGCTTCCTGGGGAAAAATAGCGATACAAAAACAAGTGCAAATTCGTTTTCGGCAAGTTCATCGACTGCTCATTCTGCTCCACCAGATTCGGCAAATACAACGTATCGCTAAGCGTCTTGTTCACCTCGATTTTCAGCAGCTCCTTCGCGCTTTCTTCCGCCACGCCAAGCAGCAAATGACTGCCAACTTTGTTGTTGCGCGCGAGGCTGTGCGTAAATTGCGTCACCCCCCGCCTGGCAAACTCCTTGCCGAACAAAATCAAGCGCAGCTGCCCTTCCTCAACCGACAGCGCGGATTTCGATGACAGGCGCGGAATCAAGTCGTAGACCGTCGGCGACGTCGTCGTCAGCATATTCGGCTTTGTCATCGGCCCTTGCTTGAACGTCGGGTACACCGCGGTGCCCGTGTAGCGGCCGTTCTCGAAATCATACCCCATCTGTTGGATAATTTGAATTTCATCAATCGGCCGCAAACTGGCGCAGCCGCCAAGCAACAGCAGCGCACCGAGCCATAGAAGCCCACGCCTCATCACGATCCCCCTTACTCATCAATATCGCGTTTTTGCTTCGCCGCATTCGGATCGTAACGAAACCGCGACCGCGGACGAAGAAACATCGGCCGCTCCGCCGTTTCACTGTATGGCGAACGAACGAATGTATCGCGGAAGCTGCGCACACGAAATGGATAAAACGGCAGCAAATACGGATAGCCAAACGACTGCAGCCGCCCTAAATGAATGAGCAGCCCGCAGACGGCAAAGATAATGCCGATCCCGCCCCAACATGCAGCAAACAAAATAAACGGAAACCGAATGAACCGGATCGTGTTGGACATTTTGAAAATCGGCGTTGTAAACGTAGCGAGCGCCGCCAACGCGACGACAATCAACAAAAACGTACTCGTCAGCCCGGCATCAACGGTTGCTTGCCCGATGACAATCCCGCCGACAATCCCGAGCGTTTGTGCGACTTTCGTCGGCAGCCGCGCCCCGGCCTCGCGCAACAGCTCGATCGTAATTTCCAAAAACAGCACCTCGAGCATCGGCGGAAACGGCACGTTCGAGCGGGAATAAATGATCGGACCGAGCAAGTCTTCGGGAATCATTTCATAATGATACGTCAGCACCGCCACATAAATCGGCGACGCTAACACCGAGAACGCAACGCCGAAAAACCGAATGAGCCGCAAAAACGTGCCGAGCACCCATGGCAAATAATAGTCTTCCGGCGACGTAAAAAAATCGAAAAGAGCGGCGGGGCCAATCACGGCATACGGGGAGCCGTCGCAAAAAATGGCCACCTGACCCGACACAAGCGCATAGATGGTCCGGTCGATCCGCTCGGTCGAGATAAAAAGAGGAAACGGCGTCCGTGAATTGTCCGCGAGCAGCTGATCCAAAATGGCGTTGTCAAACACGACGTCAAAATGAATGGACTCAAGCCGCTGCGTCACCGTTTGAACGACTTCCGGATTGGCGACGCCATCGATGTAGGCGATGACCACTTTCGTTTTCGACACCGAACCAATCGACATTTCCCGAAAGACAAGATTCGGCGTCACCACTTGCCGGCGGATGAGATGCAAGTTGACGCCGACATTTTCCACAAATCCGACTTTGGGCCCAACGACGCTGAATTCGTTTTCCGAATCATTGTTTTCCCGAAGCCCTAAATTTTCGGCGGCGGCGCCCATGAGCGCCGCTTTGTTCGGTTGCTCGCGGAAGGTGACCGCGACAAACCCTTTCAGCACCTTCTCTTCAATCAGCGCCGTGTCTTCGCTCACTTCAATGCGCAGAATCGGCACGATTTGCTACAAGTCTTCCAAGCGGACCGTCGGATGGTTTGGAATGTCGTTTTGCAAATGGCAAAGAATCCGCTCTTGCAGCACTTGCGGATCGACGAGTGAATCAAAATAATAAATCGACAGCTCCTTGCCTCCCACAACAAACGACACTTCGACAAAATCGCTCGATTGCCGCAGCGTTTCCCAAAGCTGCGAAATGGGCCGCTGAGGGGGGCGTTTTTTCTTTTTTTTCCAAAATGAGAATAAACCCACGAACATCCCCTCGCCTTTCCGTTTACGGCATAGTCTTCCAATCGATCGATATTTTTATGCATCCCCCTTTCATCTTATTGATTAGACAAAATATTCTATATATTATTGAAAATAGATAAATAAAAAAAGAGAATCGTCTATGAGCGAACTGACGAAACAGCGTCGGTCGAAACGAGCGTTGAAAAAAATGACAGAAACGGCCGACTTTTCCGATATGGTGCAAGAGACGGAGGCGGGGCTCGAGCGGCAAACACTCGCTCTTCATGAACTGGCGGGAGAAGCTGACGCCCTGGCCGACGCAGCCCGCAATTTGGAAGCGATGATCGCCCGTTTTCGCTCGTAATCATGCTTTCAACATCCGCATGCGGGAGGACCATCTCGAAAAAAGCCCCCGTTTTGCGAAATGCAATGAAAGCGAGGGAATGCCTATTGGGTGGGCGGTGTACGGAAAAACAATAAGCCCTTTCACCCCCGCACCAGAACAGAAGAGGCAGGGAAAGCGAAAGGGCCTGTTTGCTAACGCGGCAGCTTGCGGCGCCAAAGGAGCCACAATAACATCAGGCTCATGTAGCCAAACAGCGGATAAAGAAACGACAACAACTCCCCATAGCGAAACGGGCTGACCGCGACAAACACCAACACGAGCAGCACGCCGATCCCTTTTCCACTGATCGGCACCCAAATGCGCGCTTGACGGGCAAGCCCAAACAAGCCGCCGATGACCGAGGTAAAAATTTCTCCGTAAATGACGACGACATACAACCAATATAGCATGGCAAAAAACGCACGAACTACTTCGGCCATCGGAATATCGTAACCATCCTTTTGCGGAAACGACAGCAACACAATATGGTTGAGAAGCAACAACCCTGTTAGGATCCCCCCACCCAACATCGCTCCGCGCCTCACCGCCCGCTCACTGGCCGCTTCGCGGGCAACGGGCACCAACACCGCTTGCGCCATCGCCAAGTTAAACGCCGCATACGAAAACGGGGACAACATTGCCTTCAGTGAATAATCCGATGCCGCTATATCCGGCCGGCATAAGTCTCCAGCCATCATCATTTTGATCCATACGGCAACGCTCAAGATCATCATCATCGGCACGACGAACACGTTGACGCCAAACAGCCCTTTGCGGTCAAACAACATGACAAGAAGCGCCAAACCGAGCGTCAGTGTGACGCCCGCCTGTCTCGGCCAGCCGATCTGCTCTTCAAACACGGCACCCGCCCCGGCGATCATCACCGCCGTCACCCCCGCGATCATCGCCGTCATCACAAGCGTCACAAACGGACTCAACATTCTTCCGAACAAATAGCGATTCAATTCATCATAGGACGCGGCTCCAATGCGGCGCGCCATCACCATGAGCCGCGCGCCCCCCCATATAAACAAACAACCGCTGATGATGATGCCAACCGTTCCAGCCGTCCCATAACGAGTGAAAAATTCCATAATCTCTCTTCCGGTCGCAAATCCTGCCCCAATCACCGTTCCAACGTAAACAGCAGCGATTTGCCACGCCTCCGACCAATCGTGTCTCTTGCCCAAATCCTCCATCTCCCTCCTTGTCCGTTGCTTTTCCATATATATGTATATGTCCGGCATGGACAAGAAAGACGACAGAACGAAAAAAGAAGGCATCCGAGACAAGATGCCTTCTCACACACCGCAAACTCTCTTCATTAATATGGCATGCGATGTGAAATCGCGTTTCCATCAATGAACTGTCACGTGTTCGACTTGATGTTCGTGCAGCCCGCCGCTTCCTTCGACGTGCACTTTCACCGAATACGTTCCTTTGTTGGCAAACATGGCCATGGCTTCGTACTCGCCGTTTCCTTTTTCCTTTGCATCGACAAATTCATGCTTATTGTCCGCCTGCCAAATCTCAAAACGAACGGTCGCACCTGTCAACGGCCTCCCATCTTTGGAGAGGCGGACGGTCAACGCCGCCGGTTTTCCGGCTTCGAACGAACGGGACGACAGCGAAATGGCGACGGTGCCATGATGGTGTTCTTCAGCACTGCCTTGGGAATTTTCGCTCGCACCGTCGGCCGTCGCCGCCTGTTCCGGGTTGCCGGCGACAATATCTTTTTTCGGCATGTTATGCATATCGCGCGCCGTCACATGGGCGACGACCGAATATGTTCCCGCTTGGGTAAACGTTTTTTCCACCGAGTAGCGGCCATCGCCGTCATGCTTCGCTTCAAGCATTTCCCGCTCGCTGCTTCCGTGTTTCCATACTTCAAACTTGACTTCGCTCGCATCGTCCACTTTTTCACCGCCGTACGTCACGACGCAGGCGAGCTTGGTCGGCTTGTTCAAATCGATATGATCCGGCGCATCGATTTTCACGTCAAGCACGGCCGGCGTCTCGGCTTTCTTGTTGTGATTTGTACAAGCAACCATGATCATCATCCCCAAAAGTACAACAGCAAACGCGAAACCAACCTGTCTTCTCATCTTCACCTTTCTCCTTTTTCCTTCAAATTCATGATCATCATGAGCACCAAAGACGGAGTCTTTTCCGCCTCTTTTTCTGTTTTTCACTCTATCATAGTTTTGCCGCAACTACATTAGTATTCACCATTTTTTCAAAAACATTTCATCGTTATCACAATTTTTTTGTACAAAACACTTGAAAGTCAAAAAAGGTCAAAGTATAATAAAGTCGGAAGGTCAAAGAAAGTCAAAGTCAAATCCCGAATAAGAGAAAAGGGGGTATGCCTCATGCGCTGCCAAGCATGCCAACAACGTGAAGCAACAGTGTTTGTCAACTTGCAATGGAACGGGGAAAAACAACAACTTCACCTGTGCCATGAATGCTATGAAAAGCAAAAACAACAACTGTCCATTCCAATGAACTTCGGCTTTTCGCCGTTTTCCTTTGATGACTTCTTTACTAGCCCGTTCACAGCCGCCAACGCCGGAATGAGCGCGCCGAAAACGATGGCGAAACGCCCGCAAAGCCATGGCGGTGGATTTTTGGATCAATTCGGCCGCAACTTGACGCAAATGGCCAAAGCGGGCTTGATCGATCCGGTCATCGGCCGCGACAAAGAAATCGCCCGCGTGATCGAAATTTTAAACCGCCGCAACAAAAACAACCCGGTGTTGATCGGGGAGCCGGGTGTCGGGAAAACAGCCATCGTTGAAGGGCTCGCGCTGAAAATCGCCGAAGGGCAAGTGCCGGAAAAACTATTGAACAAAGACGTGTACTTGCTTGATGTGGCGTCGCTTGTCGCCAACACCGGCATCCGCGGTCAATTTGAAGAGCGGATGAAACGGCTCATCGCCGAATTGCAAGAGCGGAAAAACATCATCTTGTTCATTGACGAAATCCACCTGCTCGTCGGCGCTGGCGCCGCTGAAGGCTCGATGGACGCCGGCAATATTTTAAAACCGGCGCTCGCCCGCGGGGAACTGCAAGTCGTTGGGGCGACGACGCTCAAAGAATACCGGCAAATTGAAAAAGACACGGCTCTTGAGCGCCGCTTCCAACCGGTCATCGTCCACGAGCCGACCGTTGAGGAAGCGATCGTCATCTTAAAAGGCATCCAGCCGAAATACGAACAATTCCACCATGTCCGCTATACGGATGAAGCGATCGAAGCGTGCGTGAAACTGTCGCACCGCTACATTCAAGACCGCTTCCTCCCGGACAAGGCGATCGACTTGCTTGACGAGGCCGGCTCGAAAGCGAACTTGCGCCTCGGTCCGACCGATGAAAAACAACTGCAAGAGCGGTTGATGCAAATCGCGAAAGAAAAAGAACAAGCGGCGAAAGAAGAAAACTACGAATTGGCGGCGAAACTGCGCGATGAAGAGCTGAAGCTCGAAAAACAACTCGAGCAAGGCGTCAACCAAGAACGCCCTGTCGTCGATGCCGCCGACATCGAACAAATCATCGCCGAGAAAACCGGCATCCCGGTCGGCAAGCTGCAAGCCGATGAAAAAGAAAAAATGAAACATCTTGAAGAACACTTGGCGAAAAAAGTGATCGGCCAAGCGGAAGCGGTGAAAAAAGTCGCCAAAGCCATTCGCCGCAGCCGCGCCGGCTTGAAAGCGAAACACCGCCCGATCGGTTCGTTCTTGTTCGTCGGCCCGACCGGCGTCGGGAAAACGGAGCTCGCCAAAACGCTCGCTGAAGAGCTGTTTGGCACAAAAGACGCCATGATTCGCCTCGATATGAGCGAATACATGGAGAAACATTCCGTCTCGAAGCTGATCGGTTCGCCGCCGGGCTATGTCGGCTTTGAAGAAGCCGGCCAGCTGACGGAAAAAGTGCGCCGCAACCCGTACAGCATCATCTTGCTTGACGAGATTGAAAAGGCGCACCCGGATGTACAGCACATCTTCTTGCAAATTTTGGAAGACGGCCGCTTAACCGACAGCCAAGGCCGCACCGTCAGCTTCAAAGACACGGTCATCATCGCGACAAGCAACGCTGGGGTGACCGACAAAAAAATCACCGTCGGCTTTGAAAAAGAGGGCAACGGGCAAACAAGCGTCCTTGACTCTTTGAGCGCCTACTTCAAGCCGGAATTTTTGAACCGCTTCGACGCCATCATCGAGTTCAAGCCGCTCGAAAAAGCACACTTGCTTGAGATCGTCGACTTAATGCTCGCTGACGTCAAAGCAGCGATGCGCGAACAAGGCATCGAACTCGAAGTGACCGAAGCGGCGAAAGAAAAACTGGCCGAACTTGGCTACCATCCGGCCTTCGGCGCCCGCCCGCTCCGCCGCGTCATCCAAGAGCATGTCGAAGACAACATCGCCGACTGCCTGCTTGACGCGGATCAATCGGTGCGTGCGATCCGTATCGATGTCAAGGACAATGCCATTGTGGCGGAAATCGCCTAATTGTAGCTTAACGCCCAACGCGCACACCTATATCATCCATCACCCGAATGACTCGAACATCGCCCCATCCCGTTTTCGGGGTGAGGAAGTGTTTTAGGGAAGAGCAGCAAAAAGAGCCGCCCCGAAGTTTGTATGTAAGGAGGAAATGAATCAATCATCCCCTGCTTCTTTCGCTCAGAGGGATTGGCGCATCATCGCCATCCCTTTTTCTTTTTCCATCTTTTCGCCAAGAACAATAAGATTTTGCTATTAAGATTTTGCTATAATGAAGAAAAACGCAAGGGGGCATCGCGATTGCCAAACGAAATGGAGACGATCATCATTCAGACGCTCCGCCCGGCTCTTCACCCGTTCGTCATCTACCTGTTCGGTTCAGCCGCCCGTGGGGCGATGCGCCCGGACAGTGATGTCGATATCGCCTTTGTCAGCGACGGCGAACCGCATGATCCGTATGAGCTGTTTCGGCTCGCGGGGCATTTGGCTGACAAGTTAGGGCGAGATGTCGATCTTGTCGATTTGCGCCAAGCCAGCACGGTGTTTCAAGCGCAAGTCGTCTCGACGGGAAAAGCCATTGATTGCCGCGACGAGCGGAAACGGGCTGAGTTCGAAATGAAAACATTGAAAATGTATGTGAAACTAAACGAAGAGAGAGCACCGGTGTTAAAACAAATTACGGAAAGCGGGAGCATATATGAAAAGTGATGTCATTTTAAACAAGATCAGCGTGATCGAACGCTGCCTGAAACGAATTCGTGAAGAATATAACGGCGATCCAAAAAATTTACAAAATTACACAAAACAAGATTCGATCGTTCTGAATTTACAGCGGGCGTGCGAGGCATGCATCGATTTGGCCATGCATATTGTGGCCGAGCAGAAATTCGGATTGCCGCAGCATAGCCGCGATGCATTCGCTCTCCTCGAAGAACATGGGGTCATCTCCCCTTCCATAAGCAAAAAGATGAAGGCGATGGTCGGATTCCGCAACATCGCCGTTCACGACTATCAACAACTGAACCTTGGCATCTTGCAAGCCATCGTCGAACACCATCTTGATGATTTCAAACAATTTACGAAAGCCATCCTCGATTATGCTAAGAAAAACAGCTAGGCCGGCTCCCACGCGGAAGCCGGCCGGTTAGCGCCGCAGACCGTTCATCAACACGTGAATCGTCCGTTCCATTTCCGCCTCATCGTCCCAGTTGTGGTCAGGCAAAAGGAGAAAGCGGGCGGCCAAAAAGCCGGCGAGCGATGTGATCGTCAAGCGGATGACCGAATCGACCGGCAGCTCGGCCAACTCACCTTTTTCTTGAAAATGGCGGACAATGCGGGCGAATTTTGGATACACGTGCTCGGTAAACACGCGTTGAAAGCACTGTTTAATCTCGGAATGAAAGGCAACCTCCTGCCAAAGCACGCGAATCGCCGGCAAATACGTTTTCACAAAGGTGTAGCGGTTGGCGAGCACCGCGCGCAAAAACTGTTCGTACGTCTCATATTCGTTGTCAAACACTTCGCGGACGAATTCTTTCGCCAAAAACGGGGCGACGGAATGAAACAACGTCGGCGTGACGATGGCCAGCAATAAATCTTTTTTCGTCTTATAATGGCGGAAGATCGTCCCTTCCGCCACCCCGGCCTTTTTGGCGATTTCACTCGTGGAAGTCGCCGCATAGCCTTTTTCGGCAAACATTTCCACTGCGGCTTCCAAAATTTTCAGCTGCTTTTCACTGAACTGCCCTTCCTTGCCGCCGATTTGCAGCAATTCCTGAATCCATGAATGCTCGCTCATGACTCTACTCCTTACAGCTTGCGGTATTTTTTCAATGCTACTACATTTAATAGCATAAACAGCATCGTAAAGCCAAGCAGCACGTACACATCCACGGCGATGGCGCTAAAACCTTCTCCGCGCACCATAATATCGCGCAGCGCATCCGCCCCGTAGGTGAGCGGCATGATGACGCTTAAGGAACGAAGCCATTGTTCCATCGTGTCGAGATTGAACAAACCCGAGAAAAACACTTGCGGCACGACGACAAGCGGGATAAACTGCACCATTTGCAGCTCGTTGTTGGCGAACGCCGACAGCAGCATCCCAAGCGCAAGCGCCGTCATCGCCAACAAAAACGTAATGAGCAGCACATACCCGAACGAACCTTCCATCATCATGTCGAGCACATCAATGGCAAACCATGAAATTAAGCTTGCCTGAATCGTCGTAAACAATCCGAACCCGATCATGTAGCCGGCGACCATTTCCCAGCGCCTGAGCGGCGTCGCCATCAGCCGCTCGAGCGTCCCGTTCGTCCGCTCGCGCAAAAATGACACTCCAGCAATCAAAAAGACAAAAAAGAAGACGAAAAAGCCGATCAGCACGGGGCCGAAATAATCAAATGACGCCATGTCGCTTGATCCGTGCCAATACGTTGTTTTCAGCTGAAACGGGGGCTTGGGCGCCATGGACTGAAACGCCTTTTGCACCGCGACCATCACCGCCTGATTGGCCGTCGGGTCGCTTCCTTCCAGCGTAAGGTGCGGAGCGCTTCCGCTCATGTCAAGCCACGCGTCAATGTCTTGATCGTCCAGCTGCTTTCGCGCTTGTTTTGCTGACAGCTCTTTCACGTTCGCTCCTGCTTCTTTCAACTTGTCAACAACCACCTCAGGCACGTGTTCGCTGACGGCAATGGCTGGTTTGTATTCTTCGCCATTAAACACCAAATCCATTAACAACAAGACGAACATCGGCGCGACAATCATGAGCGCCAGCGTGCGCTTGTCGCGGAAAAACTGGCGGATGATGCGGACGACAATGGCCAACACTCTCATCGACGGACACCTCCAAACGTCAAAAACGCTTGCTCAATCGTTTCCGCGCCTGCTTCCTGTTTCAATTCATCCGGGCGGCCGACGGCGATCAGACGGCCTTCGCGAATCATGCCAAGCCGCCCGCACTTTTCCGCTTCATCCATCACATGGGTCGTGACGACAATGGTTGTGCCGCGCTGGCGAATCCGCTCAAGCTCCGCCCAAATCGATTGGCGCAGCAACGGATCGATGCCGACCGTCGGCTCATCCAAAATAAGCACGTCCGGTTCATGAAGCAAGGCGATCGCCAGCGACAACCGACGTTTCATCCCTCCTGAATATTGGTGCACCAGCTTTTTTCGATCATTCGTTAAGTTGACAAGCGCCAACATGTCATCGATCCGCTCCTTTTGTTTTTTCCCTCGCAACCCGTAGATGGAAGCAAAAAATTGCATGTTCTCCAGCGCAGTCAATTCTCCGTACAGGGCATCCGACTGGGCCATAAAGCCGATCCGCTTCATGGCGCCAAGATTGGGCATATTCACGCCGAGCACGCGAATCGTCCCTTCGCTCGCCGCATCAATGCCGGCGATCATGCGCACCAACGTCGTCTTGCCCGCCCCCGACGGGCCGAGCAGGCCGAATATTTCCCCCGTCTGGACTTCCAACGACACATCGTCGATGACTACTTTTTTTCCAAACCGCTTGGAGACACGCTCGACTTGAATACATGGATTGGCGGTCATTGCTTTTCTCCCTTTTGCATAGTAGTGAGTAATCACTCATATATAGTATAAAAAAGATAAACCTTTTTGTAAAGTGAGTAATCACTCACAAAACAAATTTTTTGAGCTGCCGAACTGTCGGCAGCCCCTCTACTCGTTCATCGTTTGCATGTCTTGCCAGCCGTAGCACCACTCCCATAATGCTTTTCCACCGATTTCCACCCTTTCCTCGGCCAGTTTTTCACCGCCAAGCCGTTCGTAAAAACCGCGTGACGGATTGTCGGCAAGCACCCAGACGACCAGCGAATGAATGCCTTTTTGCGTCAAATCGCCGACGAGCGCTTGCACGAGCTGCCGGCCGAGCCCTTTTCCTTGCACCTCTTTAAGCAAATAAATCGCATACAGCTCCCCGTCATACTTCGCTATCAGACCGTCGGCTGCCCGATTTGGTCCGCCGGAGACGAATCCAACGACGCGTCCGTTTTCCTCGGCGACAAACACGGAATGGTCCGATTGGCGGAGCACCTTCTCCCATAACGTTTGTTTTTCTCCCACTGCCAACGTCTCCAAGTACGCGTCCGGCACGATGCCGCTGTACGTCGTCTTCCAACTTTCGACGTGGACCGAAGCGATGGCCAGTGCGTCGACCCATGTGGCTTTACGGATCATCGTTTTCCCCCTTTTCCCCAGTTTGATAGAAGTTTTCAAATTGAACGCTCTCCCACCTACGCTTGAGCTTTGAGGTGAGAGATTGTTGGAAACACCCGCCCCACAGCAGGCTGTCAACCAAGCCATCCCCGCCCAACACGTGGAAGTGGGGGTCTTCTCGGCGCGAGATGATAAAGAAAAGCAGGGCGGTGCTGTTCCCGCCCGCCTTCTTTGCTTCTTTTTACAAGGCTTTGTCATCGACGCTGTCCAACCACCGCTCGATATGGCCGACGACCGAAGCGACCGCCCCGTCAGCAAACGGCGACTTTAGGTTGGCGCTTTTGACGAGCTCAGTAAACGGCCGGCTGCCGCCCAATCGGCAAAGCGCCACATAGTCGCGCCAGGCTGATTCCCGGTCTTCCTGCGCCCGCTTCCAAAACTGGAACGCGCACACTTGCGCAAGGGTGTAATCGATGTAATAAAACGGATCGGTGTAAATATGCCCTTGCCGCTGCCAAAACCCGCCGCGCTCAAGGTAGTCATGGCCGGCGTAGTCTCTTGTCGGCAAATACGCTTTTTCGATGTTGCGCCAGACACTCTTCCGCTCAGCCGGCGTCATATCCGGGTTCTCGTAGACAGCGTGCTGAAATTCATCGACCGCAACGCCGTACGGCAAAAACAAAAGTGCGTCGCTCAAATGGGCGAACCGGTATTTGTCGGCGTCTTCGCCGAAAAAGAGCTCCATCCACGGCCATGTGAAAAATTCCATGCTCATCGAATGGATTTCACACGCCTCAAGCGTCGGCCAGTTGTATTCCGGAATGTCGTAATGACGGCTTTCATACACTTGGAACGCATGTCCGGCTTCATGGGTCAATACGTCAATGTCGCCGGATGTGCCGGTAAAGTTCGAGAAAATAAACGGCGCCTTGTAATCATCGATATACGTGCAATAGCCGCCGCCCGCCTTCCCTTTTTTGGCGACGAGGTCCATCAATTCGTGTTCGACCATATAGCGGAAAAACTCGCCGGTTTCCGGCGACAGCTCTTCATACATGCGCCGGCCGTTGTCAACAATCCAAGCGGCGTCCCCTTTTGGCGCCGGGTTGCCGCTCGGAAACATGAACGGCTCATCATAATATGTAAGCCGGTCGACCTGAATCCGCTGCCGCTGGCGCTCGCGCAGCTTTGCTGCGAGTGGGACGATGTGCGTTTTCACTTGCCGGCGGTAGCCTGCGACCATATCGGCATTGTAATCGGTCCGGCCTAAACGGGCATAGCCGAGCTCAACAAAGTTTTTGAACCCAAGCTTCCGGGCGATCGCTGTGCGGACGTGGACGAGCTCATCATACAGCTCATCGAGCTCTTTTTCGTGGTCCGTGAAAAACGAAAACCGCGCTTCGCTCGCCCGTTGGCGCATCGTGCGGTCCGGCGACCCGACAAACGGCTGCAGCTGGGCGAGCGTCCGCTCCTCTCCTTCAAACATGATTTTCGCCGATGCGATGAGCTTCGTATATTCGCTGGCCAGCTTGTTTTCTTTTTGCAAGTCCTCTACAATCGCCGGCGCGTATGTTTTCAGTTGCGTTTCCGCCAACGCAAACAGCTGTTTCCCCCATACTTGTTCCAATTCAGCGCGGAACGGCGAGGAAACAAGCGCGCGGTAATAATCGTTGACAAGCCCCTTGACGATCGGCTCCGTTTCATCGAAAAAGTCTTGTTCTTTCTTATAGAACTCATCGTTTGTATCGATCGTATGGCGAATATGGCAAAGGTTCGCCATCGTGCTGTAGCGGCGGCGCAGCTCATTGATCCGCTTCATCGCCTCGTGTTGCAAGGCGGCGCTCCCGGCGCGGCGGAACGAATCAAGCGCTTCTTGAAACGATGCTTGCAATTGAGCGATGTCCGGCCGCTCGTAACGAAATTCGGAAAACTTCATGCTCTGTCCCTTCTTTCCTTTCATTTTTATATTTTTTCATCACTCAGCCGATCTACTGTTTATTCGCCATGAATCCTCAAAATCCTTCTCGATTTCCCATTCTCTGGGTTCATCACCACAAATTATACTAATCCACGAGTGTTGATTATCCAAAATTAGACATACGCCTTCCATAAATTTGGGCATACTCAAACAAAGCAGCGGCCATCCCGGATTTCCAATCGAGAGGAAGCTGCCCAGAGAAAAAACGGCGAACAAACGAAATGAAGGAAAGAGAGACGTTCGTCCGTTTTTTGGTTTGATCATACAGCCATCGCAGCAACACATACGCGATGAACGCCGCAAACAGTTGGTTGTATACCGCATTTTCCGTCGTGCCAAACAAGGTCGGGACATTCAGATATTGCTTCACCCAACGGAAAAAGATCTCAACAGTCCAACGTTGTTGGTACATGTCGGCAATGGTTTCCGCAGACGCATGGAAGAGGTTCGTCACGACCCGAATGTCGCGGCCATTCGCATCTCGAAAGATCACTACCCGGTGACGCTTGGTGGAGCGGTATTGTTTCGTTCCCAACTGGCACGTGAAGTCGGCTTGAACCGATGAAGATGCGCTCGGAAGGCGGTTCAAGCTTTTTTTCTGATGAAGTTCGATGTTGTCCTTCATCCGAATGACAAAGAGCTGATGCTGCTCCACAAATCGATCGAGGCGTTCGATTTTGAAATACGCCCGGTCTTCCACCAGCACTTGTTGAGCGTTCGTCAACTGTTCTCCCACCGGGCCATCATGACGCAGTCCGATGGTTTCCACCACGTCTGCCGGCAACGAGGATTCCGGCGAATACGCGACGTGCAGCTTCACTCCGGCGCGTTCGCCGTGATACGGAGCCCATGGGAGGCGGTTTTTCCCGACCGTGACGGTCGTCGAATCCACCACCCGAAGCGGTTTGGGAAACCGAAGCGAACGGCGGGTTTGGCGGTTGCACTTGGAAATGATC
The DNA here is from genome assembly GCF_038593135.1 of Geobacillus sp. FSL K6-0789. Lineage (NCBI taxonomy): Bacteria > Bacillati > Bacillota > Bacilli > Caryophanales > Anoxybacillaceae > Geobacillus > Geobacillus sp. FSL K6-0789. The sequence goes on along the minus strand of NZ_CP151966.1, from coordinate 888,398 downwards.
AACGCCAACAAGCGTTTCATGATGTCATAGGGAACTTCTTTCGCTTTCTTGGATACAGTTGAATAATGGAATCGCGGCAATCCATACAGAGGCCCCACATCGGCTCCGTGGCGAAAGCTTTTCCATTGATGCATGGCGGCCAGCAGGAAGAAGTGAATCAACTCGCGCAACGTAAAGGTTCGAGACGAATCACGATACCCAACCGCTTCGGCAATCAGTTGAATCTCTTCATCCGAAACAAGTTTTTGCATCAAATTCGGGAGTGTGGTATGCTTGTTCATAGAGAGCACCTCCTGGGTTTGTTTGTGTTGCTACTCACATTCTACAGGAAAGGTGCTCTTTTTTCTATACCCTTTGGATTTTATTGGATAATCAACACGCCTGATACTAATCATTTCACTCATATTTCGCAACCTTTGCATCATATACATTTTCCAAAAACATATTGACGTTTTTTGTTGAATTGAATTGACGTTTTTTGTTGAATTGAGTAATATAATGTCGACAACGATATACCCCCTCTCCACTTCAATGGGATAGAGGTTGCGGTGAACAAAAGTAGCGCTGTCGAGGCTCGGAGCGGTCGATGATGCAGCGGGAAAGGGTTCACCGCCGAAGTTTGCGGCGCGCTCCGGCGGCGCAAGCTGGGCCTGCGTCCGAACAGGCGCAGGACTGCCATCGCCCTTGGGCGATGGAGCGCTATCGCCATTCAGTTGGATGCGAATCATGCACCCGCTGAAGAGGCGCGGGTGCTTTCTTTTTTTTTTGAAAGGAGCGTTTTGACCTTGGATCAGCAACGAAAACTTGGCATTTGGGTGTTAACCGCGCTTGTCGTGGGCAATATGGTTGGTTCCGGCATTTTCATGCTGCCGCGCTCGTTGGCGGAGGCTTCGAGCCCCATCGGCGTGATGCTCGCCTGGCTGCTGACCGGAGCCGGCGTTCTCATGACGGCGCTTGTTTTCGGCAACTTGGCAATCCGCAAGCCCGACTTAGGCGGCGGACCGCAAATTTACGCGAAGGAGCTGTTTCCGAAAGGCTCCAATCTCTCGATTTTATCGGGATTTATGTCATCGTGGGGCTACTGGGTCGGCAACTTTGCCGGCAACGTCGCCATCATCACGACGTTTGCGAGCTACTTGTCGACATTTTTCCCTGTATTAACGAGCGACAAAACCGTTCTCACGATGGGCTCGTTTACGCTAAAGCTTGGGAATTTGCTTACCTTTCTCGTCTGCACGGCGCTTCTTTGGGGGATGCATATCATCATTTTGCGCGGTGTAGAAGGCGCTGGCAAGCTGAATTTTGTCGCCACCGCGGCCAAAGTGCTTGGCTTTTTCCTATTTATCGTCATCGCCTTGTTTGCCTTTGACAAAGCGGTCATCGGCCCGCTTGATGCCCCGCGTTATGACGGAGACGGACAGCCGATCGGTTTGCTTGGACAAATCAACAACGCCGCGTTATCGACACTCTGGGCGTTTGTCGGCGTTGAATCGGCGATGGTGTTCGCTTCCCGCGCGCGCAAACAAGCGGACGTAAAACGGGCGACGATCGCCGGCCTGCTCATCGCCTTAGCCATTTACATCGGCATCAGCTTTTTGGTGATGGGCGTCTTGCCGCAACGCGAACTGATTCAATCGGAAAAACCGCTCGTTGATGCCATCATTGCCATCGTCGGACCGGCGGGCGGCTACGTGTTGGCTGGTCTTGGGCTCATTAGCCTGCTCGGCTCGACGCTCGGCTGGATCTTGCTGAGCGCTGAGGTGCCGTACCAGGCGGCGAAACAAGGGCTGTTTCTGCCGGCCTTTTTGAGAGAAAACAAGAAAAACGTGCCAAGCTTCTCGTTGACGCTATCGAATGCATTAGCCCAGCTGTTCATTTTCTCGACCATTTCCCATTCGATGGCGGTAGCGTTCGATTTTGTCATTTACATCGCTACGCTCGCCTACCTCATCCCGTATTTGATCTCTTCCGTCTTTCAGTTGAAACTCACGCTCACCGGCGAAACGTACATGGAGGCGCGCGAGCGGATGGTTGACGGAATCATTGCGGCCTTAGCGACGGTGTATTCGATCTGGGTCGTTATCGCTGGCACGGCAGACATCAAAACCTTCCTACTCGGTGTTGTCCTGCTCGCTAGCGGCCTAATCTTCTATCCGCAAGTAAAAAAAGCGGCACAGCAGGCGAAAGAAAAACAAAAATTATCGGCATAGCCAAAAAGCGAACGTCCATTATGGGGGCGTTCGTTTTTTCTGTTTTAGGCAGGATCTTGTCTTTCGGAAGACGAAATATACAATGTAGTTCCATTTTACTTAAAAGAAAGAGGGGGCCAACTGATGAACAACAACGAACAACCGACAAAACGCCGCGGCATAACGGCGGAAGATTTGCTTCGCCTCCGCTCGGTGCGCGACCCGCACTACGCGCCGGACGGGACGCGCGCCGTGTTTGTGGAAAAATCGATTGATGAGGAAAAACAATACCGCTCCCATTTATGGATATGGGCGGCAGACGGCTCCGTCCGTCAATGGACGTTCGGCCGCTGGCGCGACATGAAGCCGCGTTTTTCCCCAAGAGGTGAAATAATCGCCTTTTTATCTGACCGCTCCGGACGCACACAGCTTTGGCTTTTGCCCGCCAATGGCGGTGAGGCTCGCCAACTGACGTTTTTCAAAAACGGTGTGCGCGATTACGTTTGGTCGCCGGACGGGACGTTTCTCATCACCCTAACGACGCTTGGCGATGATGAAACGATTGAAGACCGCGAAGAACCGGAAAAGGTAGAAGTGAAGCGAGCCGACCTGAAACCGCGCGTGGTCGAGCGGCTGTATTACAAATCAGACGCGTCGGGTTTTCTTGACGGCAAACGGGCGGTGCTCACGCGCATCGATGTGCTGTCAGGAAAAAGCGAAGCGTTGACGGGCCGCGAGGAGGAAATCGGTTCGTTTGCGATTTCGCCAAACGGACGGACGCTCGCCTTTGTCGCCAACCGAAACGAGGATCCGGACACAACCTTTACGCGCGACATTGTTTTGCTTGATCTCGAATCGAAAGCGGAAACGAACTTGACGAACGGATGCGGCACATTCGCTTCGCTCGCCTGGTCGCCGGACGGAACGAAGCTCGCCGCCATCGGCCATGATCTTGCTTATCTCGGGGCTACGCTTCACCGGCTTTACGTCTTTGAGCCGGAGCGTGGAACGAAGCGGGTGTTGACCGCCGATTGGGATGTCCATCTCGGCGATGCCATGGTCGGCGACACACACGCTGATGCGAAAGGGCCGGGACCAATTTGGGCGAGCGACGGAAGCGGCCTGTATGTCACCGCCTTGGAGCGCGGACGCGTCAACTTGTATTTCGTCTCGCTCGCCGGCCCGATCGTTCCGGTGATCGAAGGCAACTTCCATTTATACGGTTTAGCCATCCACCCAAGTGAACAGCAAGCCATCGCCGCCATCAGCTCGCCTACGTCCGTTGGCGATTTATATGCGGTCTCGCTTGCCGATGGAACGAAAACGCGGCTTACGCGTGCCAATGAAGCGCTCGAAAACGAAGTGGTGTTCGCCGATGCCGAACCGTTTACGTATCGATCGGCGGACGGTTTGGAGATTCAAGGCTGGATCATGAAACCGCCTGAGCTTGACGAAGGGGAAAAGGCGCCGCTTGTCGTCGAAATTCACGGCGGGCCGCATGCGATGTATGGATTTACGTTTTTCCATGAATTGCAGCTGCTCGCTTCATCCGGTTATGCCGTGCTGTTTACGAACCCGCGCGGCAGCCACGGATACGGCCAGTCGTTTGTCAATGCGGTGCGCGGCGACTATGGCGGCATGGATTATGAAGACATTATGGCTGGCGTCGACGCCGCCATCAGCAAGTTCGACTTTATTGACAAAGAACGGCTTGGCGTCACCGGCGGCAGCTACGGCGGATTTATGACGAACTGGATCGTTGGGCATACCGACCGATTCAAAGCGGCTGTCACTCAACGTTCGATTTCCAACTGGCTCAGCTTCTCTGGCGTGAGCGACATCGGCTACTTTTTCACGAAATGGGAAGTCGGCTGCGACGTTTGGGAAGACGCTGAGCGGCTTTGGCATCATTCGCCGCTCAAATACGTCAAACACATGCGCACACCGCTTTTGATTTTGCACAGCGAACGCGATTACCGCTGCCCAATTGAGCAGGCCGAACAGCTGTTTGTCGCCTTAAAGCAGCTCGGGCGGGAAACAAAGCTCGTCCGCTTTCCGGACGCCAACCACGATTTGTCGCGCACCGGCAACCCTGCTCTTCGGCTTGAGCGTCTTCGCCATATCGTCGACTGGTTTGACCGCTATTTGAAAGGAGCATCGCATTAATCCGAAAGGAGAACCACCATGTACGCACTCGTCATCGGTGGGACAGGCATGTTAACCGACGTGTCGCTTTGGCTCGTGCGAGAAGGGTACCATATATCCATCGTCGCCCGGAACAGGGAACGGATGGAACGGCTCATCGCCCGCGCCGCACATCTTTAGGCCATTACCCCGCTTTTGGTCGATTATCGCGATCATGATGTACTATGTTCCTTGATTCACCAAACAATCAATGAAAACAGAGCCTTCGACCTTGTTGTCGCATGGGTGCACAGCGACGGGAAACAGGCGTTTCCGACCATCATCCGGGAAAATAGCAGACATCCCGGTCCTTGGCGTCTGTTCCACGTGCCCGGCAGCCGGGCCCATCCGGCCGAGGCAAAGCGGGAACTCCATTTGTCTTCCGCTTGCCTGTACCGGCAAATTCAGCTTGGCTTCGTGATCGAAGAGCACAGCACGCGTTGGCTCACCCATCAAGAAATCAGCAGCGGCGTCATTGACGCCATTCAGCGTGATGCGCCGTTTCATCTTGTCGGCACACTAGCATCAGAGAAGAAGCGGCCGCATTAATGGGAAGCGCCCTCTCGTTTGTACCGAGAGGGTGCTTTGTCCGCCTTTGGCGCGGATGGTTTCACGATGGAAGCAGTTCGACATAATCGCCCGTTTTCAAGCCGGCCGCGTTCGCTTCATCGGTGTCAATGTGCATATCTAACGCAAAATCTTCGCTGACGCGGACGATCACTTCGTCAAAAATGAGCGCCCGCTCCCCTTGCGTTTTCACTTTCACAACTTGTTTATCGCGGACGCCAAACGTCTCGGCATCTTTCGGCGTCATATGAATGTGACGCTTGGCAATGATCACCCCTTTGTCGACGGTCACCGTCCCCTTCGGCCCGTGAATCGTAATGCCCGGCGTTCCGTCAATATCGCCGGATAAGCGGACCGGGGGCGCGACGCCGAGCTTGAAGCTGTCGGTTTTCGAAATTTCAAGCTGGGTGAGCGAACGGACCGGTCCGAGGACGCGGACGTTTTCAATTTTCCCTTTCGGCCCTTCGACCGTCACCGTTTCCTTGGCGGCGAACTGGCCAGGCTGCGACAACGGCTTGAGCACCGTCAGCTCGGCGCCTTCGCCAAACAGCGCCGCCATGTGTTCTTTTGATAAATGAATGTGGCGATTCGATACCCCTACTGGAACCATCAATGGTGATCTCTCCCTCTAGAAATGTTGATGTATCAAGGCTTTTCGGCCCCTCAGGGGTGTCCAAAAAATATTTTTCGACAAAATCCCTTACATCCTTTTTCAGTTTTGTGGATATCTTACAGACCTAGGGTGCGCTTCGCGGCCACGGCTGGGGATATTTTCCTGCCGTGGGGGGAAGCATATTCGATGCACCCTTTGGATCTCCGCGTCGCTGATGAGGACGAACCCTCCCATGTCTCCGGGCGTCTTCGCGCCAACATTCCCTCGTTCGGTCTCGTCATCAGGCGGAGGCCGGCCAAGCTCCTTTAGGGACTCAAGGTCGAATGGATGAAATCACGCCAGCTTCTCCGGTGTCATCTCGTTGTCCAACGATTCTTCCGTTCGCAGGGGGAGGCCTTAGGCCGCCCGTTGCACCTGGGACAAGACGTCCTGTTTCATTCGCTCCGCGTCAAACGCTTGTTTCTTCGTACAAATCGCAAACAGCACATTCAACAGCTTCCGGCACAAGGCGACGATGGACTGCTTTCCGGTCAGCGGATTGACGGATCGGGTCGTATAATACTCATGCAGCTCGCGAAACGCCTCGTTATGCCGAATCAGCGGAATCATCGCCCGAAACAGCACCGAGCGCAACCGTTTCCGTCCCCGTTTGGAGATGTGCTTTTGCCCTTTGCGCTGGCCGGAGGAGTTCTCCTTGAGCGTCAGGCCCGCCAACTTCACCAATTGGCGCGGGTCCCGATAATGGGCGAAGCTGCCGATCTCCGCCAGCAGATCGATGATCGTGGCGTCTCCCAACCCGTCGACCGTTTTCAACCATTGGTACTCCATCGTCGTTTGAACCAATGCCTTCAACTCGGCGTCCAGTGCAGCGATCTCCGCCTCCAATTGGCGGTATCGGCGGACGAGCGCGGCGATCTCAAACCGGGCCATCGCTGTCCCTTCCGTCACCCCAATCGAGTCCTTCGCGGTGTTGATCAACGCCTGAATTTTGGCCTTCTGCGGGCATTTCATCCCTTTGCTTTGCCGGTACACCTCGATGAGCTCCTCGGCGGTCCGACCGGCCATATCAGCCGGAAGCGGCGTCCACTCCAACACCGAAAGCGCCGTTTTCCCCAAGTCACGAAACACGGTCCAAAACTCTGGAAAATACCGATCCGTCCAGCGGACGATCGCGTTTTTCACCGCCGTCTGTTCCTTGCGGAGCTTCTCTTTGAGCGTGCTTCCCACGCGCAAATCGGCTTCGATCTCGTGCAGCAGCCGGGGAACGAGGAATCGTCCGTCTTTTGCCAGTCTGGCAATGACCAGGGCGTCTTTGGCGTCGTGTTTCGTCGGCAGGTTGTCATCGAGTTCTTTCGACCGGCACACATGCGCCGGGTTGACCATGACCAACGGGATCCCGTGCTCCTCGAGGAAGTAGGCCAGGTTCAACCAGTAGTGCCCGGTCGGCTCCACCGCGACGATCACCTCTGACTTCCCAAACGCTTGCATCGCCTCCTGAATCGCTTTATACAGCTGCTGAAACCCCTCTTTCGACTGGAAGATCGGGAACGACTTGCGAAGCACGCGCCCCCGGTCATCCACGAAGCAGGCGTAGTGGGTTCGTTTCGCGATATCGATGCCCACGACAAGCGTTTGTTCCGTAACTTGATCAATTTTATAGTTTTGTGTACAATTCATCTGAAGTCCTCCTTGGTATGGTGAGTGATGTGGTTGACACCCCTGCATCATACCAAGAGGGCTTTTTTTGATCAAGTCCCCGGAAAAGCTCCTAACGGGAATGCTCCTTTTTTGCTGGCTATGGTATGTTCTTTATATAACGTATCCATTTCCGGCAAAATTAAAGAGGCCGACCTCGCGTCAGCCCCTTGTTTTTGCCCCATATCCTAATTTTTTCAGCAGCGCAATCGCCTGCTCTTTTTCTGCCGCCGTCAGCGCCGAAACCGTTTCGTGAATTTTTTCCGCATACTCGGGAAATACGCGCTCAATAAACCGCCGCCCCTCTTCTGTAATGGACGCGTACGTGACGCGCCGGTCCTTTTCGCAGGCGCGGCGGACGATCAATCCTTTGTTTTCCAGTTTGTCAATGACGTAGGTGATGCTCCCGCTCGCCAGCAAAATTTTTTCGCCAATTTGCTGGAGCGGCTGATCCCCTTTATGGTATAACAATTCTAACACGGCAAATTCGGTCGGATTGACCCCGAATGAGTGGATTGATTTGTTCACTTGGTCGCTTACGGCGCGGTAAGCCCGCGACAATACGATAAACAACTTTAGCGATTGCTCGAGTTCTTGCTTTTTTTGTTCCATGCCATCCAACCCTTTGCATTTAACCATTTCTTACTTGCATTATACTTGAACAGCAAACAGGCAGGCAACCGTTTTTGCCAGGCGCTGGTCCATTTTTCTCGCCAGCGGCCGTTCCTTTCGCTATGATAATTTTGTTATAGGGCAGCGCTTGGGCGATTGTCACATTTGTGGAAACAGCGTATATGAAAAAATAAAGGCTGATGAAGGGGGAATTGGATGAACGGGGTATTGACCGGCAGTGTGCTGTCCGCCTTATCGACCGGACTTGGCGCTGTGCCGATTTTGTTTATGGCCAAATCGCTCACCCACCGCTGGCGCGATGTACTCCTCGCGTTTTCAGCCGGCATTATGATGGCGGCCTCGATGACAAGTCTTATTCCCGAGACCCTGCGGTCCGGCGGTTTTGAGGCGCTCGCCATCGGATTGGCGGCGGGGGTGCTCGTGTTAACGTTGCTTGAGATGACCGTCCCCCATATCGACTTGGAGCATACGAAAAGCGGCTTGCAATTCGACGAAAAGGCGATGCTCATCATCGCCGCCATTGCGATGCACAATCTCCCCGAAGGGCTGTCAGTCGGGTGAGCTACGCCTCAGACGGCGCTTCGCAAATCGGCAATTTGATCGCATTGGCCATCGGCTTGCAAAACGCGCCGGAAGGATTTTTGGTCGCCTTGTTTTTAGTCAATCAGCAGATTGGCCGCTTTAAAGCGTTTGTCATTGCCACGTTAACCGGCGCGGTCGAAATTGTGACGTCTTTGCTCGGCTTTTATTTAACCTCTCTCTTCCGCGGCCTCGTTCCATACGGGTTAGCGTTTGCCGCCGGGGCGATGCTGTTCATCATTTACAAAGAGCTCATTCCCGAAAGCCATGGCGACGGCAACGAACGGATCTCGACGTACGCCTTTATTATCGGCATTTTGTTTATGATTTTGTTAACCGAATCGTTTTAGCGGTCTCTCCTTACGTCATCGAGGCAAGCGCTCCTCTCCATACAGAACGAAACACCCCGCTGCCTTGCCTGGCAACGGGGTGTTCTCATTATTGGACAGCCTCTTCTTTCTCTTCATACGGATGGGCGACCCAACCGGACGGGTTGATGAACAGGCGGACGGCTACGACTTGGCGGTCGTCCATGAGCGTAAAGTAGTGCGGATTCCCTTCCGGCACGGAAATGACATCGCCGGCTTCCAGCTCGACGTCAAAATAGCCGGTCTCTTTGTCGCCTTTGATAATGAAAATGCCATGGCCGGCCGTAATGGCGCGCACTTCGTCTTCCGTATGGATGTGCACTTGTTCAAATTTTTTCAGCAGTTCATCCAAGTTCGGCGTCGCATCGGACAGAGCGACGATATCCCATGTTTTGTAGCCGCGGCGCGCCGCCAAGTCTTCAATTTCATCTTTGAACGCCGCCAAAATTTCATTTTTCTCTTCATCGGTGAGCACGTATTTGTCGCGCAAATGCTCCGGCAGTTTGGCAATGTCCCAATGCTCGTACAGGACGCCTTGGCTGTTTAAAAAGGCGCGCACATTCTCCTCTCCTGTAATCACTTCACCTGTTTTTCTCACTTTGATGACGGCCATGTCAAAATCCCCCTTCTAAAAGATGTATATTAACCAACCGGCAGGCCGGCTCGTTGCAAAAGCAGCCGCTTCACCTGCCAGCTGAACAAAAACTCCCACGCTTCCAAATGTTTTTTCGCTTCAAACGCCGTTCGTCCCCAGACGGTAATGCCGTGGTTGTGGATCAACACGGCGCCGGCGTCGCCATGAACATGGTTCGCAAACTCCCGAGCCAGCGTCGGGATGTCGGCGTCATTGTTAATGATCGGGATGCGCACTGCGGCGTTTTCTTCCCAAATGCCAAACGCCTTGATGATTTCCTGGCCGGAAAAGACTGCTTCCCCGTTTGACGCATACAGTTCAGAAATCAAATTGTTGTCCACGGTATGAACGTGCAAGACGCAACCGGCGTTTGTGCGGTTGTAAATTTCCACATGCAGCAGCGTCTCCGCTGATGGCTTTAAATGTGTTTTCTCCGCTGGTCGGCCAGCAGCGTCAACGAGCAAGAAGTCCTCATCCGTTTGCTTCCGCTTATCCTTGCCGCTCGCTGTCACCAAAAACGTCAACGGGTCGTCCGTCACTTTGATCGACAAATTGCCGCTTGTTGCGAAAAACCAATCGCGGGCGGCGAGCTCGGCTTTCACTTCCGCAAGCTCGTTCCACTTTTTCACGACGATGCTCATACGATCACCTCCATTCGCTGCAACGCATCCATCACGTCAAAAAACGTCGCAAATGGCGCGTGCGGCAGGTCAAGCTCTTGACATTTTTCAAGCAGAAAATCGCGCGCCAGCACATAGTCGGCTTGCCTGGCCACCGCCAAGTCGGTGATCGAATCGCCGATGACGACGTGATACCCGTCCGGGCGGGCAAGCCTGCGCAATAGCGACGGCTTGCAGCAGCCGCAGCCGTTTTGGCACCGGCTGTCACATGCATGCGGCCATGTGATGCAGATCGTCTCACCGCTGAAATCGGAGCCGTTGCAAAAAATCCGCTCTGGTTCAATGAGCCCTTCAAGCAGCGGATAGACGAAAAAGTCGATGCCGCCGCTCACGATATAGAGCGGGATGCTTTGCTCTTTTGTCCATGCGACAAACTCGCGGAACCCTTCGCGCAAGCGGGCGGTGCTAAGCAAAAAGTCAACAATCTCCCCTTTCAGCGCTGACGGAAGAAGCGAAAACATTTTTCCGACGCCTTCCTGAACGGAGATGCGCTGGGCGAGAATGTCGTCCTTTAGTGCCTCCCACTCCGGCGGGGCGAACTGTTTCATAATCGCGATGATGTTGTCGTTTTCCGTGATCGTGCCGTCAAAATCGCAAAAAAGAACGAGTTGTTTCGTCATGCTTCCACCTCAATAGCGCCCCAGCGGTCGATCGCCTTTTGCAGCGCCTCGTTGTCTTTCGCCGCTTCACGAAGCGGACGGCCGACCAGCGCTGCGTCGATGGCGGCGCGAAACGCCTTTCCGCCGCCGATCGCCCCGTCCGGGTGGCCGTGGATGCCGCCGCCGGCGTTGACGACGCTGTCAAGGCCAAAATCGCGGACAAGGAGCGGCACCAAGCCCGGATGGATGCCGGCCGATGGCACTGGAAACGCCCGGGCAAACGGCTCTTGTTCATCGGTCAGCGCCCGGGCGATGCCAAGCGCCTGCTCGCGCTCCAAGGCGACGCTGCCGTACGGCGACGGGAACAGAACAAAGTCGGCGCCGGCAAGCCGCAAAAGCTTTCCAAGCAAGAGCGACGGGGCGACGCCGTAAAACTCCGACGGCGTGATCGCGCCGCTGAACGCCGGGTGGGCCATGATCGGAACGGAAATCTCTTCATCTTCCCGCAACCCTTGTAGGACGTCCAATCCATAGGCGAACACGTTGAACAACAGCACATCGGCGCCAAGCTCAGCCGCCCGTTTCGCTTTTTCTTTCAGTTCAAACGTTTTGCCGGTCAAGTTGACGGCATACAGCGTCCGCTTGCCTGTTTGTTCGTACACCTCTTCGAGCGCCGCTTTGCCTTCTGTAATGCGCTTCGCAAATGGCAGACGATCGCTGTCAAACAAAATTTCGTCATCTTTGACCAAGTCAACGCCGCCAAGCGCTTGCTTTTTCAACTCTGATGTCAAATACGCCAAATCGCGGCCAACGATGCCCTTGAAAATGCTCATCAACAGCGGGCGGTCGTACACTCCGACCTTTTCGCGAATGCCGGCGATGCCAAAGCGCGGCCCCGGAAACTGCCGCTTCCATTCTTCCGGAAATTCCAAATCAAGCAACCGCACTTCCCCGTCAAGCGACAGCTTGCCGAACGTCGTCACCAACAATGCTGGCAAATCGGCGCTGAAGTTGACGGTCGGGTAAGCGATTTTGACGATTGCCCGCTTCAACCGCTTGCCGAAATAGGCGTTTACCCGCTCGCTCTCGCCAAGCTCTTCGATCGCAACGACTTCCCCTTTATGCTTGCGAAGCTGGTCTTGCTCTAGCTGCGGCAAGTCGGTCCATGTGCCGACTGTCAAGCCGAGCGCGATTCCTTCCGCTTTTTGGCGAATATCGTGTTCATCATGAAGCAAATACGTCGCAATGACTGCACTCATCGTCCATCCCTCTTTCAATATATGGCGAAATAAAAAAGCCCCTTCCTAAGAAGAGGCGTCATTCATTCATGGCGCTCTTCTTATCTCCCAGCGTTTCCGCTGCAAGAATTAGCACCGTGCTTAGCGTGCGCCAAGCCGGTTGCCGGGCTTCATTGGGCTCGTCCCTCCGCCTGCTCTTGATAAGAAAGCCTGCTCGTTTATGCACTTGTCAAACGATTGGCAAATTTACTTTGAATTATGACAGCCTTTGCCACCGTTGTCAATCATTTTTTTAAAATAGCCTGGTCAACGTTGTCCCGTCAACGGTTCATTGCCGCTCTTTTTTTCAAAACAATCCGAGCCGGCCGATCCGCTCCGCCGCTTCGCGAAGCCGCGCTTCATCGGTCAACAATCCAACGCGCACATACCCTTCGCCGTGTTTTCCAAAACCGATGCCTGGGGCGACGGCGACGTGCGCCCGCTCAAGCAACAGATCGGCAAATTCGGCGGATGATGCGCCTTTTGGCAACGGAAGCCAGGCGAAAAATGATCCAGACGGCGCCGGCGCTTCCCATCCGATCGCGCGCAAAGCATGAATAAACGTATTGCGGCGCGCCTCGTACAAGGCAACGAGCTCCGCGACGCAGTCTTGCGGGCCGAGGAGCGCAGCTGCCGCCGCTTCTTGGACGGCGCCGAACAAGCTGACGTACAAATGATCTTGCAACAACTCAATGGCACGGATGATCCGCTCATTGCCGACAGCGAACGCCACGCGCCAGCCGGCCATATTGTACGTTTTCGAGAACGTGTAGATTTCAACGCCAATGTCTTTCGCCCCGTCCACTTCTAGAAAGCTGACCGGCTTTTGGCCGTCAAAGCCGATCGCGCCATAGGCAAAATCATGCACAACGGCTATGCCGTACTTTTCCGCAAATGCCACCGTTTCAGCAAAAAACTCCTTCGTCGCCGTCGCGCCGGTCGGGTTGTTCGGATAGTTTAAAAACATCAGTTTCGCCCGGTCGGCCGCCGCCCTGGGAATGGCCGAATAATCCGGCAGAAACTCATTCTCCGCGACAAGCGGCATCATTTCCATCCGCGCGCGGGCGAGCGCGATTCCCGACCAATAGTCCGGATAACCCGGGTCCGGGACGAGCACGACATCGCCCGGGTTGACGAGGCAAAGCGGCAGCTCGACAAGCCCGGCTTTGCCGCCGAACAAGATGGCGACCTCGCGGGCCGGGTCGATCGTCACCCCGTACTCGCGCGCGTAAAACGCCGCTACGGCTTTTTTCAAAAACGAGTAGCCTTGAAACGGCGAATATTTATGGTATTTCGGATTGGCCGCCGCCCGCTGCATCGCCTCGACGATATGCTTTGGCGTCGGCTGATCCGGATTGCCCTGCCCTAAGTTGATCACATCATAACCCGCCTTGATCTTCGCACCGACTTTCGCCACGAGCGAGGCGAAAAACTGCTTCGGCAGCTGTTCAAGCAGTTCGGAAAAGGGAAATTCGATCGTCATCGTCCACACCTTCTCAAACATTCTTGAAATTCTAGTGCAACATCATATATCGTTAAAAGCAAAATGTAAAGAAAATTTTTTCCGAGGTGAACGCTCATGACGATCCGCATCGCCTGCCTGCAGCTTGACATTGCATTTGGCGATCCAGCAAAAAACGAACAGCAAGCCGAACAGGCCGTGGAATCCGCTGCCAAAGACGGCGCTGACATCATCGTGCTGCCAGAGTTATGGACGACCGGCTACGATTTGACGCGCCTGGATGAAATTGCCGACGAAGGCGCCGAACGGGCGAAGGCGCTCGCTTCCCGATTGGCGCAAACGTACGGCGTCCATTTCGTCGCCGGTTCGGTCGCCAAAAAAACAGCCGCCGGCGTGACAAACACGATGATCGTGGCCAACCGCCATGGCCAAATCGTCGGCGAATACAGCAAGCTTCACCTGTTCCAATTGATGGATGAACATTTGTATTTGCAGCCGGGAAACGAGCCAGGCTTGTTCTCGCTTGACGGGCTGCCGTGCGCTGGGGTCATTTGCTATGACATCCGATTTCCGGAGTGGATTCGCGCCCATGCGTTGGCCGGAGCGGAAGTGCTGTTTGTCGTCGCCGAATGGCCGCTTCCCCGCCTTCACCATTGGCGGACGCTCCTGATGGCGCGGGCGATTGAAAACCAATGCTATGTCGTCGCTTGCAATCGGGCCGGACGAGACCCGAACAACGTGTTCGCCGGCCATTCGCTCATCATCGACCCGTGGGGCGAAATTATCGCCGAGGCGGACGAGAAGCCGGGCATTCTCTCGGCCGACATCGATCCCTCGCTCGTTGCGGACGTCCGCGCACGCATCCCGGTGTTTGCCGACCGCCGGCCGCACGATTATGAAGAGGCGGCAAAAAAATTTTTCAAAACGTATTGACAATCCGCCAGCCCAACCTGTATCATTCGAATCAAGCAACCAAACGATTGTTAACATCGTGAAAATTGCAAAAACTTAATAGCTAGATCGGTACTCTTATCAAGAGTTGGCTGAGGGAATTGGCCCAATGAAGCCCAGCAACCGACCGTAATGCTATCGTGAGATAGGGCGCACGCCAAAGGCGGCGCCGGAAGCGAACCGCTTCCGCAGGGCACGGTGCTAAGTCCAACAGAAAGACCGATGTCTTTCTGAAAGATAAGAGGCGCGAAGACGATGCATCTTCAAGCCTCTTTCCGTATGCGAAAGAGGCAAGGGGCTGACCCAAAACGCGAATGCGTTTTGGGATCAGCCCCCACTTTTTTGCCTCAAATATAGAAGAATCGCCCTTTTTTCTGGTAGAATAGAGTCACCAAAACCACTACCACCGAAAGAAGGGCGATTCTTTTATGAAACATGATCATATTTCCTTTAAAGAGTATACCATGGACAACCTCTCTTTGCCAAGCAACATCGCCGATCTCATTCCACGGGATAACATGGCCCACGTGGTTCATGAGATGGTTGAACGCATCCCGATGGAGACGTTTCTTGCTTACTACAAAGGAGGGGGCGCCTCCGCCTATCATCCGAAAATGATGACCAAAATTCTCCTTTACGCTTACACCCAAAAAATGTATCATGGCCGTGAGATTGCACGGCAGCTCGAAGTCCACCTTCCCCTCATGTGGCTAAGTGGATTTCAAAAGCCGGACTTCCGCTCCATCAATCGGTTTCGTTCGGAGCGGATGAAAGACCTGATTGACGACCTGTTCCGGGAAATGATCACGCTGCTCGTGGCCGACGGCTATGTCAAGATGGAAGATTATTTTGTGGATGGAACGAAAATTGAAGCGAATGCCAACCGGTACACCTTCGTTTGGCGCAAATCGGCTGAGAAGTACCAGGAGAAACTCCAAGCCAATGTCGATCGGCTGATTGCCCAGATCGAGGCGATCGTGGAAGAAGAAAAGGCGGAAGACATCGACCCTTCGCCGGCCTTTACGTCAGAAGAAATCCGAAAGAAAACCGAGGAGTGGGAAAAACGGTTGGAGGCCGAGCCGGACAACCAACCGTTGAAGAAGGCCATCAAGAAGATGAAGGAGGACTACTTGCCCCGCAGTGAAAAGTATGAACACCAACTCCATGTATGCGGGGATCGCAACAGCTATTCCAAGACCGATGTGGATGCCACCTTCATGCGGTTGAAGGAGGATCACATGCGAAACGGCCAGCTCAAGCCGGCCTATAACGTACAGGTGGGTTCTTCCGGCCAATTTATTTTGGGGTATTCCCTTCATCAGAGGCCGGGCGACACTCGTTGTCTTCTCCCGCATTTGGAGACCGTTCGAGAGAAGTACGGCGTGGAACCCGAACGTTTGATCGCTGACGCGGCTTATGGCTCGGAAGAGAACTACGTGAAGCTGGAAGAGAAGCACATATCGGCCTTGATCAAGTACCATACGTATGAGAAGGAGAACACGCGCAAGGTCAAGAAAAATCCGCATCATCAGCAGAATTGGACCTATGTGGAAGAAGAAGACGTTTGGATTTGCGCCAATGGGAAAAAGCTGGTTCGCACCGGAACTTCGAAACAGACCACGGAATCAGGATACACCTCGGTCACCCGACACTACCAATGCCATGAATGCGAAGGATGTCCGTTCCGTTCGGCCTGCACGACTTCCAAGTATGGACGAACCACGCAATGGAACCCCATCTATCATGAACAAAAACAGAAAGCCCGCGAACGGTTGGAGAGTGAAGAAGGGCAAGCCCGATACCGCCAACGCCAAACCGACATTGAGAGTGTATTTGGGCAAATCAAACAAAATCGCGGGTTTCGTCGCTTTGTCCTGCGAGGCCTCCAAAAAGTTTCCATCGAATGGGGGCTGGTTTGTGCTGCCCACAATCTTCTCAAAAAAGCCGCTAGGGACAAGCAATTGTCCTTGGTGGCGTAAATGAGGGGGAGAACAGAGTCGGAATTTTGTTCCGTTTGGTAAAATATACAAAAACCAGAGAGGGCTGACTCCAAAAGTCCGCTTTTTGGCGGACTTTTGGGTCAGCCCCTTTTTCATTTGCCAAAACCTAAAGGGGGAACGTGAAAATGACGATTGTCCAATCCACTGTTTACGAACCGCTCACCGAACAAAAAGCGACCGCCCTCGCCGTCCGCCTCGGCCTATTCCGAGACGGGGCGCCGCTTGTGTGCCGCGAAATCGGCGACGGAAACTTAAACTTAGTCTTTCATATCGTCGATCAGGAAACGAAGCAAGGCGTCATCATCAAACAGGCGCTCCCGTACGCGAAAGTCGTCGGCGAAAGCTGGCCGCTCACGTTAAAGCGCGCGGTTATTGAAAGCAACGCGTTGCGCACGTTTGCCAGCTATGTACCGCAATACGTGCCGAACGTCTACTATTCTGACGAATCGCTTGCCATTACCGTGATGGAAGACTTGTCCCGTCTGCAAATCGCCCGCAAAGGGTTGATCGAAGGGAAAACATTTCCGCTTTTGTCCCGGCATATCGGCGAATTTATCGCCAAAACAGCGTTTTACACATCCGATTTCGGCATGAACCAGCAAGAGAAAAAGAAATTGGCGCAAAGCTTCGTCAATCCGGAGCTGTGCAAAATCACCGAAGATCTCGTCTTCACCGATCCATTTTTCGACCATGACACGAACAACTTCGAAGACGAGCTGCGGCCGGACGTCGAAACGCTTTGGAATGACGACCGCCTCCGTTTGGAAGCGGCGAAGTTGAAGCGCAAGTTTTTAACCGAAGCCGATGTGCTTCTGCATGGCGATTTGCATACCGGCAGCATTTTCGCAAGCACCGACGAAACGAAAGTAATCGACCCGGAATTCGCTTTTTACGGCCCGATCGGCTTTGACCTTGGACAGTTTTTCGCCAACTTGCTGTTAAATGCGTTGTCCCGCCCTGACGTTGAGCGCCAACCGCTCTTTGATCACATCGACCGGACCTGGGACGTCTTTGCGTCCATATTCTCGGAGCTTTGGCGCACCAAAAGCATCGAGACGTACGCCGCAACACCGGGCTTGCTTGACGAAGTGCTCCGGCATGCGTTCATCGATGCTGTCGGCTTTGCCGGCTGCGAAGTCATCCGCCGGACGATCGGCCTCGCCCATGTGGCCGACCTTGACGGCATCGAGCAGAAAAAAGCCCGCCTTGCCGCCAAACGACACGCGCTCCGCCTCGGCCGCCGCCTAATTGTCGAGCGCAACGAGCTGACCGGAACGGACGGCTTCCGCCGAGTGTTTGCAGAAACCGAATAGTAACACGGCGACGACCGGCCCAGTGCCGGCCCGGATCAACGGAAAATGTGAAAAGAAAGGAAGACGACGATGGACACCTTTGCCATCCCGCGCTCTGTCGAGTGGCGCGAGACGCATATCACGATTTTAAACCAACAAAAATTGCCATTGGCAACAGAATATATCGACCTGCATACGCTTGAAGACGTGTACGATGCGATCGCCTCGCTGAAAGTGCGCGGAGCGCCGGCGATCGGCATCACCGCCGCTTATGGTCTGGCGCTCGCCGCCTCGCATTATAAAGCGGAAACGGTCCACGAGTTCCATAGCCGCCTAAAGCAAGACCGCGATTATTTGGCAAGCGCCCGCCCGACGGCCGTCAATTTGGTTTGGGCGCTTGACCGGCTCACTGCCGCCGCCAAAGACGCCGCCTCAGTCAACGAAGCGAAAACGGTGCTTATTCACGAGGCAATACGCATCCAAATCGAGGACGAAGATGTCTGCCGCCGCATCGGCGAACATGCGTTATCGCTTTTTCGCCCAGGCGAGCGGGTGATGACGATTTGCAACGCCGGCTCGATCGCCACCGCCCGCTACGGCACGGCGCTCGCCCCGTTTTATTTGGCGAAAGAGAAAGGGATCGAGTTATCCGTGTACGCCCTTGAGACGCGCCCCGTTTTGCAAGGAGCGCGTCTGACCGCCTGGGAGCTGATGCAAGCAGGCGTCGACGTCACGCTTATTACGGACAACATGGCGGCGCAAACGATCAAAGCGAAAGGGATTCGCGCCATTATCGTCGGAGCCGACCGGATCGCACAAAACGGCGATACGGCGAACAAAATCGGCACGTTCGGCCTCGCCTTGCTCGCCAAATCGTTTGGCATTCCGTTTTACGTCGCCGCACCGTTGTCCACCATCGATTTGGCGACAAAGACAGGGGCAGACATCCCGATTGAAGAGCGCCATCCGGATGAAGTGACCCATCTGGCCGGCGTGCGCGTCGCCCCGGAAGGCGTCAACGTGTATAACCCGGCGTTTGACGTGACGCCAAACGAACTGATTACCGCGATCATTACCGAAAAAGGCATCGTCCGCGGCAGCTACAGCGCGGCACTGCCAGCGTTATTTGCAAAGGAGGAGCAGCATGAAACGATTTAAGGCCTTATCGTTCCTTTCTCTTCTTTTCTTTGCCGTGTTCTCCGTCTTGGCCGGCTGCACGAACGAGCAAGACGCCGTGAGCTCTAAGCCGGCCAACGAAACGAAGCAAACGGCCATCCAAGGCGACACCGTCTCATCCAACAGCCAAACCGCATCGAGCAGCGAACAGGCGGCCATCCCGGAGAAGCTGAAAAAACCGGTGAAGATCGCCGCCATTATGCAAATGTCCATCGGCACGTTCTCGTCGCAATACATCGCCGGCGTCAAAGAACAAGTGCAAAAGTTCGGCGGCGAAGTGCAAATTTACAACGCCGACAACGACTTGACGAAAATGGCCTCATACGTAGAAACGGCCATCACGCAAAACGTTGATGCCATTCTGCTTGATCACGGCCGCGCTGATGCACTCGAAGGCCCGGTGAAAAAAGCGGTTGAAAAAGGCATCCCGGTCGTCGCCTTTGACAACGATTTGAACATTCCCGGCGTCACCGTCATCGACCAAGACGACTACAGCCTCGCCTGGAAAACGTTAAAAACACTCGCCGAAGATTTAAATGGAGAGGGCAACATCGTCACGATTTGGGTCGGCGGTTTTACTCCAATGGAGCGGCGCCACGTCATTTATGAGGCGTTCAAAAAACGCTATCCGAACATAAAAGAAGTCGCCAAGTTCGGTACGGCGAGCGCCAACACGGCTTTGGACACGCAAACGCAAATGGAGGCCATTTTGAAAAAATATCCGAACAAAGGCGACATTGACGCCGTCTTCGCAACTTGGGACGAGTTCGCCAAAGGAGCGACGCGCGCCATCGAGCAAGCCGGGCGTACGGAAATCAAAGTATACAGCATCGATTTGAGTGACGAAGACTTGCAAATGATCCAAAAACCGAACAGTCCGTGGGTGGCGACAACAGCGACGGATCCGGCGGAAGTCGGCCGCGTTCAGGTGCGGTTCGCCTATCAAAAAATCGCTGGCGAGAAAACGCCGAACATTTACTCGCTCGAGCCGCATTTAGTAAAACGGACCGACTTGCCCGATAAGCAAGTATCGATGAACGAGCTTTCGCAATACATCCCGGGCTGGGGGCAATCGAACGTCGCCATCTCGCCATGGATGAAAACGTTGGAAGCTCAGGTGAACAAAAAATGAACAGGCTGTCAATGCGAGGCATTGAAAAATCGTTTGGCGCGGTGCGCGTGCTTGACGGCGTGGACTTTTCCGTCCGTCCAGGCGAAGTCCACGCCCTTTTGGGCATGAACGGCGCCGGCAAAAGCACGCTCATGAACATTTTGGCCGGCGCCATTCCTCCCGACGCCGGCACGATCACGATCGATGGCGTCAACTGCACCTTTTCGTCGCCGCTTGACGCGAAACGAGCCGGCATCGGCTTCGTCGTCCAAGAGGTCGACACGGCGCTTTTCCCAGGATTGCCCGTTTACGAAAACTTGGCGGCTGATGAGCTCGCTGATGTGAAGAAACAGCCGATCCGCTCGCTGCGCCGGGAAAAAGAACGGGCCGCTGCTCTGCTTCGCCGCGTCGGCCTTGCCATTTCGCCGGCAAAGCTCGTGCGCGACTGCTCGCTCCATGAAAAACAGCTGATCGTGCTCGCCAAAGTGTTGTCATCGAATGCGCGCTACATCATTTTGGACGAACCGACCGCCGCCTTGAGCGAAGCCGAAACGAAGCGGCTGTTTGCCATCATCACGGAACTGAAACAGCAAGGCGTCGGCTTTATTTACATCTCTCATAAACTGAAAGAAGTGCAGGAAATCGCCGACCGGTTGACGATTTTGCGCGACGGCCGCGTCGTCTACCATGGTTCCGCCCGCGGTTTGCCGCTTGAAGACATCGTCCTTCATATGACCGGAACAAGGCGAGCCGCCGCCATGAAACAAACGCGCGCGCATGGAAGCGACATCGCGTTTGCCGCCCGCGGAATTTTGATCGACAAAACCGGGACAACAGTCGACCTATACGCCCACCGCGGCGAAATCGTCGGCATCGCCGGCTTGGTCGGCGCCGGCAAGACGGAGCTTGCCGAAAGCCTCATCGCCCACCGGAACACATCCGGCGAGTGGGAAATTGATGGCAGACGCTATGTGTTCTCATCGCCTTATGAAGCCATCGACGCCGGCCTTTGCCTCATCCCGGAAGAACGGCGCAAACAAGGGCTGTTCTTGCCCGAGTCAGTGAAAACCAACATCACCGTCCGCCTCCTTTCCCGGCTGTCGCGCTGGCAATGGATCAGCCGAAGGAAGGAAACGGACGCCGCCGACGAACTTGTCCGCTCGCTCGGCATCCATCCGCCGTTGCCTTCGACCGCTGTCCGCCACTTAAGCGGCGGCAACCAGCAGAAAGTCGTCATCGGCAAATGGCTGAACACAAACGCGCGTGTTTTTCTATTCGACGAGCCTACGAAAGGAATCGATGTCCACGCCAAACAAGAGGTGTTTTCCATCATCCGTGCTCTCGCCGATGAAGGAAAAACAGTACTATATTTTTCGAGTGAATTTCACGAGCTTCTTGAGGTGTGCGACACCATCTACATCATGGCTGACGGCCGGCTGCTCACCCGCCTGCCGGCCGCAGAACTAACCTATGAACAGCTTGTGTACTATTGCAGCGGAGGTGAGATCGATGAGCCAGCCAGCCGTTTCCACAGCGCCGTCGAAAAAAGCGGCGCCGTTCATTCTTGAATTTTTGTATAAACATGGCACACTGCTTGCCATTTTGGCTGTAATCGCCTATTTTGGCCTGACACAAGACCGGTTTTTTACCTATGAAAACTTCAGCGACATTTTGCGTTCCATTTCCATCGTCACCTTGGTGGCCATTGGCATTACATTTTCGCTCATCGTCGACGGCCTCGATTTGTCGGTCGGTTCGACAGTGAGCTTGGCGACGATTGCCAGTGCGGCGGCGCTTGTCTTGCATCGCCAAGAAATTTTCGTCACCTTGCTCGTGCCGCTGTTGCTCGGCGTCGCCGTCGGGTTGCTTAATTCGTTGTTGATCGTCAAATTCAAACTGCCCGATTTGCTCGCCACGTTGGCGACGATGTACGCGATCAACGGCGTGCAGCTTACGTATACAAAAGGATTTTCGATTTATAACGACATGCCGCTGCCTGATGGCGGCACGGCGCCGGGCAAATTTATTCCTTCCTTTTTATTTATCGGCCAAGGGGAGCTGTTTGGCGTGCCGTTTTCGGTCTTGCTCATGCTCGTTGTCGTCATGGCCGCCCACTTGTTTTTAACATACACCAAACCTGGCCGTCTCTTTTATTTAACGGGTGAAAACCGGGAAGCGGCACGGCTCTCTGGCATCCCAGTCAACCGTTACCGGACGTATGCGTACGTCATCAGCGGCTTTTTCGCCGCCTTGGGGGGCATCGTGCTCGCCTCGCGCATCGGCACCGGGCAAGTGTCGGCCGGCGCTTCGTTTTTGATGGACGGCGTCGCCGCCGCCTACATCGGCTTTTCTGTCTTCGGCGCCGGCAAGCCGAACGTCATCGGCACCCTGTTCGGTTCGATTTTGATGGGCGTGTTGTTGAACGGCTTGACGATGGCAAACGTCCCGTATTACGCTCAAGACATTATAAAAGGCGCCATTTTAGTCGGCGCCCTCGCCTTGTCGCATTGGCAAAAAAAATAATGTCCCGTTCCCTGCCCCCATGGATTCGCGTCATGGGGGCGGGCGTCATTTTGGGAGGCATACACACCCGCCGATCAGCTGAAGCGCGATTGATAGCGCCGCTCCAGCTCCAGCAGCTTTGCTTTTACATCGGTCCGGCTTCCGGCGTAGCCGACGAGGGCGCCGTTTTTGCCGACAATGCGATGGCACGGGACGATGATGGCGAGCTCATTCGCCCGGTTCGCCTGGCCGACGGCGCGAACCGCCTTCGGGCGGCCGATTTGCGCAGCGATGTCAGCGTATGTCGCCGTCTCGCCGTATGGGATGCGGCAAAGCGCCGCCCACACTTCTTCTTGGAAGGGCGTCCCTTTCCATTTCAGCGGCAAATCAAACGTCCGGCGGCGGCCGTGAAAGTACTCATCCAACTGTCGAAGCGCGCGTTCAAGCAACGGCGACCGGCTTTGGACAACCGGATGCCCGCCCGCAAACGCGCGCCATTCTTCCGGAAACAGTTCAACTTTCATGATCGCTTCGCCGTCGGAAGCGATGTATAGATCGCCAAGCAGCTCCGACCGGTATACGGCATATTCAATCGCCATCGTCGTCTTCCCTCTCTGTCCGCTCAATCGGCAACGTAATATGGAACGTCGTGCCGACCCCGACTTCGCTTTCCACGTCAATTTTCCCTTGATGTTCTTCAATGATCTTATAGCTGACCATCAAGCCGAGTCCGGTGCCGCGCTCTTTCGTCGTATAAAACGGCTCGCCGAGTTTTTTGATTTTATCTTTCGGAATGCCGACGCCTTGGTCAGTGATGGAAATGCGAACATTTTTGCCCATGCGGGCGATCCGCACCGTGATGTCCCCGCCTTTGGGCATCACTTCAATGGCGTTTTTCAAAATGTTGATAAACACCTGCTTCAGCTGATTCAGCTCGCAATACACCGGCGGCAGCCCGCGGTCGAAATCGGCAATGATTTGCACGTTATTCATTATCGCCTGGGCGCTGATCAAATCGATCGTATCCTGCATGATTTTGCAAATGTCGTTTTGCTTGTATTGCACCGCCTGCGGTTTGGCCAAAACGAGAAACTCGGTGATGATCGATTCGATCCGCTCCAATTCCGACATAATGACATTAAAATACATCGAATAATCGCCGTCAATGCTTCCTTGCAGCAACTGGATGAACCCTTTTAACGCCGTCATCGGGTTGCGGATTTCGTGGGCGATGCCGGCAGCGAGCTCGCCGACGACATTGAGCGTATCCGATTTGCGCAGCTGCAGCTCCATCTCCTTCCGCTCGGTCATATCGCGAAACGTCATCATTCCAACGCCGGAAATGACTTCTTTTTTCAACGAAAACTCGATGATTCGCTCCTTTGTCTCATCGGAAAACTCGACTTCGCCGCTCGCCTCGCCAGCGCGCTGACACTCAGCCATCAGCTTGTTCAACTGGCGGCGCGCCCGGTCCGGAAGAAGTTCGCCGACTTTCCGGCCAAGAAGCGCCTCCTTTTCAGCAGAAAAAATGCCACAGGCGATTGGATTGGCGTCAATGATGCGATGCTGCTCATCCCAAAGCAAAATGCCGTCCATCGAGTGATCGAAAATACTGCGGAATTTTTGTTCGCTTTCCCGCAGTTCGCGCTCGATTTTCCGCCGCTCGCTCACGTTGCGGAAAATTGTCAAATGGTAGCCGTTAATCGCCCCTTTTTTCATCGTAAACTCAAGCTGTTTCTGTTCGCCGTTTGGCATATGGAACGTCAGCTCATCGCGAATTTCCCCTTTTTGGCGGAACTCGCTGAAAATCCGCTTCACCTTTTCATCCCCATATTCCACAAAATCGAGCAAATTGCGGCGCACAAGCAAATTCAAAGGCAGCTCAAACGTTCGGCTCGCGGCCGGATTGGCGTTCAATATGTAGCCAAAATCATCCCAAATGAGAATCGCCTCATGCGCCTGCTCGAAAATGGCCCGAAACCGCTCTTCGCTTTTTTGTAGTTTGATTTCCATATTTTTCCGATCGGTCACGTCGCGCATAATGGCCATGTAAAAGCCGCTGTAGACGTTCGACGTCACCGTCAGTTCAAACATTTTCACCGTTCCGTCCGGGCGGACAAGCGACAACTCGCCTTTGGCCGTTCCCTTTTCTTTCACTTCCGCGAGCAGCTGTGCGAACTCATTGACGCATTCGCAGGCGACGAACTGCTGAAACGACAAATTGAGCAGTTTTCCTTTTTCCAAGTTCAAGCTCATCGAAAACGCCGGATTGACATCGATAAAACGCCCAAATTCATCGAAAATGACGATGCCGTCGACGGCGCGGTTGAATACGTCGCGAAACAAAAACTCATGAATGATTCGTTCGCGCTCAAGCGCCTTATGAGCCGAAACGTTGCGCATCATCACGAGGTCAAATTCATGAAACACGTCTTTTTTTATCGAAAATTCGATATGCTTCACCTTGCCGTCCGGCAGCTTAATGAGCAGCTCGTCGCTGAACGAGCCGAACTTTTGCAGCATCGACTGCTGAAACAGCAAAATATCCAGCGGCACGAGCTCCAAAAACGAGAAAAGTGAACGGCCGATCAAGTCAAACTTATCCATCTCAAACAGCTTGCACGCCGCTTCGTTCACATCGACAAACTCGCCGTTTTTATTTAAAATGACAATGGCGTCGAGCGATCGCTCGAAAATGACGGAATAACTGTTGAGCCGCTCCTTTAGGCGACGATTTTCCTCTTCAAGCAGCCGCACATCCGGCGTCGCATTTTGTTCTTCCCGAGGAGAAAGGTTTTGGGCCATATCCATCTCTCCCTCTAGAAATGTTGATGTATCAAGGCTCCTTGTCTATTCAAACCGTTCAACGAAATGTATATTCGATGTAGAAAAATTTACTCCTCCCTTCGCTCATGAAGATTTTGCGAATTCTTTTTTCACCGTTCGACAAGTTTCTCTTCTTTTTCGTTTGGTTAAACTGCGTTATAATGAGAGGTTAGTACGCTAATCAAAGGGGTTTTGCTTCTATGAATATTGTCTGCACGACATTGAACGCCAAATACATTCATATGAACCTCGCCATCCGCTATTTAAAAGCGTACGCTCAGCCCGAATTTGACGTCAAGCTTGTTGAGTATACGATCAAAGACCCGGTGCTGAACATTGTGACTGATTTGTACCAACGCCGTCCGGATGTCATCGGCTTCAGCTGCTACATTTGGAACATTGAAGAAACGATCAAAGTCGTCAAGCTGTTGAAAAAAGCAGCGCCGAATATGGTCATCGTCGCCGGTGGACCGGAAGTGTCGTACGATGTGCGTGAATGGATGGAGCGGGTGCCGGAGTTTGACTTTATCGTCGTCAGCGAAGGAGAGGAAACGTTTAAACAGCTGCTTTTCGCTTTAGACGGCCATGGAGACGTCCGTGATGTCGCCGGGCTCGCGTTTCGCGACGGGGGCCGCATTGTCATCAACCCACAGCGAAACAAAATTCGCCTTGCCGACATGCCGTCGCCGTTTCGCTTTCTGGAAGACATTCCCCATCTTCCGAACCGGGTCGTGTATGTTGAAACGAGCCGCGGCTGCCCGTTCAGCTGCCAATTTTGCCTGTCCTCGATCGAAGTCGGCGTCCGCTACTTTGACCGCGAAAAAATCAAAGACGACTTGCGCTACTTAATGCGGCACGGGGCGCGGACGATCAAGTTCGTCGACCGGACGTTCAACATCAGCCGCAGCTATGCGATGGACATGTTTCGCTTTTTAATTGATGAACATGTGCCCGGAACAGTATTTCAATTTGAAATTACCGCCGACATCATGCGTCCCGAGGTGATCGAGTTTTTAAACCGCGAAGCGCCGCCCGGCCTGTTCCGCTTTGAAATCGGCGTCCAGTCGACGAACGACGAAGTGAATCGGCTCATTATGCGCAAACAAAACTTCGCCAAACTTTCGCGAACGGTAACGATGATTAAAGAGGGCGGGAAAATCGCCCAACATTTGGATTTGATCGCCGGTCTTCCCGAAGAAGACTACAACTCGTTCCGAAAGACGTTTAACGACGTATTCGCCCTCCGCCCGGAAGAATTGCAGCTTGGGTTTTTGAAGCTGCTGCGCGGCACTGGGTTGCGCCTGCGCGCCCATGAATACGGCTACGTCTATATGGATCATGCGCCGTATGAAGTGCTCTCCAACAACGTCTTGTCGTTTGATGACGTCATCCGCATCAAGCAAGTGGAAGACGTGCTTGAAAAATATTGGAACGCCCATCGAATGGACGAAACGATCGAGTACTTGGTGACCGATGTGTTCCCGTCGCCGTTTGACTTTTTCCAGCAGTTTGGCACGTATTGGGATGAGCGCGGCTGGGCGCGCATCGGCCACCAACTGGAAGACTTGTTCCGCCGCCTGCATGAATTTTTGCGCACAGCCGTCCCGGACGCGCTGCCGGTCGCCGAGTCGCTTATGAAATACGACTATTTGCGCAACCAAAAATACAAACCACGCAAGCCGTGGTGGAATGAGAAAACGGACAAAACGGCGCGCACGGCCGTCTACCGTGCGCTGCTTGAGCGCCCCGAGGTGCTTGGGGAGGACTTTGCCGCCCTCGGGATCGGGGAAAAGGAGCTGTTTAAACATACGGTCGTGGAAATCGTGCCGGTTGATGTCGGCCGCTATATCGCCGCGAAGCAGCTCTCGTTTGCGCCAACCGTCATCGTCGCCTATTTTGATCCGTCCGGAACCGGCGCAACGCTGTTTTCCGCGCCGCTGTCCGCCTTGTCCGCTTCGGCATCCGCCTAACGGCCAAACGCCGGAGGCACGGCTTTTTTGTGCACCACGTGAAAAAGCAGGGAGCGTTATCCCTGCTTTTTTCGTTCCTTTTCATTTTCTTTCGCCCGTTTTTGTTCCTCCATGATCCAAAGCGGCTCGTGGGCAGCGAAATCGCCCCATTCAAACGCCGTTTCTTCATTCGTTCGAGCGGGCCGCTTCTTATGCTCTTTACCCATCCCCGCCTCCTTGCCGCCCTTTTTTCGAATTGCGGTTCGCGCCGCGGATCATGTCCTCCTCGCCGGCATATTGTGCCGCAAATTCGGTATCCGGCAAGCTTTCCGTTGGCGTTTTATTGTTGTTTTTCGCTGCGTCAAATTTCACTTTTCGCTTCATCATCGTTTCGTCTCCTCCTCATCAACCGTTTTCCGCTCATAAGCGACAAGCACAATTTCTTCTCCTGTTTCTTCACGCAGCCGCTGTTCGAGTTGCTGGAGCTGGCGAAGCGTCCCCTCTTGCAGGCGGGCAACCGGGAATGCAATGTCAGTCACATCGATCCTCCTTCCCGCATTTTTTCTTATCGTGTCTCCGCTGCGCCAACTTTATGCGCCGCTATGGTTTGAGTACCACTTTAACTTCCCTCCGAAAGAAGTCTCCTACTTCTAAACGTGAAGGTGCGCCAGCATCAGTGAAAGTGGGAGATGAATTTCGGTTGGCGTTAGCCAACGAATATGATAGAATATGGCTAGAACGGACACCTTCGGAACGAAGGGAAGCGTAAAGGGTTCTTGTGTGTGGCTTACCGTTCAGCGAACACACACAAGTCGCTTGAAGCCCCCACCTCTAAGCGAAGCGTAGGTGGTGGGTAGTTCACTGAAGCCGTCTTTTTTTCATCGAAAATCTCGTATGCATATTGCGCCTCGTCAAGAGGAAGACGGTTCGTGATGATATCAGTCGGGTCGAATTTTCCTTCGACGATCCATTCGTACAGCGTCGGAATGTAATGAATGACCGGCGCCTGCCCCATTTTCAGCGTAATGTTGCGCGAAAGCACGCGCAAATATTCAGCTTGCCCGCCCGGGTAGCCGCCAAACGTTTCAGAATAGCCAAAGTTATGCCTTGGTATGTGACGGCTCTCATCCTCTTCCTCCTTTCTCTCCTTCCGGACGGATCAGCCAAACGACAAGAGCTCCGCCAAGCAACGCCAGCCCGCTGAGCAAGAACAAAAGCGGACCGGCGCCGCCTTTCATCAGCCAGGCTGCCAACGGCGGTCCGGCAGCCACGCCGATAAAACGAAGCGAACTGTAAAACGATGTCACCGTCCCGCGCTCGCTTTTCTCAATTCCTTCCGTGATAAGCGCATCTAAACACGGCAGCGCAGCGCCGATGCCGATGCCGGCTACCGAGAACAACGCCAGCCAAACGGAAAGGGATGAATGAAGGGGAACGAGGGCCAACGCAGCCGCCAATAGAACGGAGCCGGCCGCAGCGCCCCATTTCATCCGCTGTTTCCGGTCGCCAATCGCTTTCCCGGCCGCAAATGAAGCAAGGCAGAGCGCCCCGAGCGGGATGGCGAGCACCCATCCTTTCCTCATTCCATCAATGCCATACACATCTTCAAGACGGCTTGAAAGGAAAAATAAAAACGCAAACAACACAAGCATCAACAAACCGCCGATGACAAACACCCCGATCAGCCAACGCCCTTCGCGGCGGAAAATCTCCGCCACCACCGCAATAAAATCCCGAAACGGCAACGGCCGCTCCCGACGCGCCGGCACCTGGATGAACCAAACCATCATTGCTGCCGATAGCAGGCAAAAGACAGGGAACGAAAAAAACGGAAAAAACCAAATGATGCCAGCCAGCATCGCCCCGAGAATCGGGCTTAGCACTTTGCCGAACGTGTTCGCCGTTTCAACCGTCCCTAAACAGCGGCTTGCCTCCTCCTCATCCGGAAACAAATCCCCGACAAGCGGCAAAACGATCGGAAACGCCCCGGCCGCCCCCAGCCCTTGCAACATGCGCCCGGCGATCATCCAGCCGTACGGGTCGCTCACCCGCCAAGCAGCCCATCCCGCCAGCCCCCCTCCCACCGCCGCCAGCAACAGGCTTGGAACGATGACCATTTTTCTCCCGATGCGGTCGCTTATATATCCGGCCAGCGGAATGAACAAAATCGCCACAACGGAATACATCGTGATCAGCAGGCTCGACTGCAGCGGCGTGATGTCGAGATGCCGTTCCATCGCCGGCAGCACCGGGATGAGCATCGAATTGCCCAGCGTCATGACAAGCGGAATCGAGGCAAGCGCAGCGACCGCCCGCCCCCGACCAGCCTTCCTCCCTGCCGCTTTTGACAGTTGCACCGTCCATTCCATCGCTTCGGTCCCTTTCTTATGAAGTCGATATTTCCACTTATATGATGTGCGTTTTTCTGTGAAAATAATGAATCCATGAGCGGTTATTTTCATGCTTGGGTGGCGAGTAAAAGCTTACTCATGGATGTTTTTAATGGAAAATTAATCCTGTAATTCCCAACCATATCTCTTTGTTCGATCGTCCATACTAATCATACCTCATCAAAAAACCATCAAGGAGGAATTTCATATGGCTCGTTCAAGCAACAAACTGCTTGTTCCAGGCATCGAACAAGCGTTGGAACAAATTAAGTACGAAATCGCCCAAGAGTTTGGCGTACAGCTCGGGGCTGGCACGGTTTCGCGCGCCAACGGCTCCGTCGGCGGAGAAATGACGAAACGGCTCATTGCTCAAGCACAAAGCGAATTGGCAGGCCGAAAAACGGAATAAAGCCGAGCGGAATCACTCGGCTTTTTTCATTTTGGCATCCATCGCTTTCAAATGGCGGTGGACGTCGGCTTGGCGGCGATCTTTCTTGTTGTTGCGGTCGTCATCTGCTGTCTTTTTGGTTGCATAATGCCCCCCAACCGCGATGGACGGGCGCTTCCATGACTCCCTTTTTTAGGGGGAATTTCCCTGCCTGAAGGGGAACTTTCTTTATTTGAATCGGGGTTTTTCCGCATGAAAAAAGAGTGAAACGCGGTGTTGCCGAAAAATTTGACATAATGGAAAAAGGGGCTGTTTCCCCATTTGGGTCAACCCCTTTTTCATTGTTTGGCCGTTCATCCGGCATTTTCTTCCGTCCGTGCCATTTTATTCAGCTCACTATGCTTGCGGCCGTAGATAAAGTAAATCACTAAACCGATCAGCAGCCACGAGACAAAACCGATCCATGTCATCGCCGGAAGCTGAAGAACGAGGTAGCCGCAGAACAACACGGCCAAAATCGGGATGACTGGGACAAACGGAACGCGGAATGCCCGCTTTAAGTCCGGCTGTGTTTTACGCAGCACCAACACGCCGATCGAGACGGTGATAAAGGCAAAGAGCGTGCCGATGTTCGTCAGTTCCGCCAATTTATTGAGCGGAATGATGCCGGCAAATACCGCTACAGCCGCTCCCGTCAGCCACGTATTGACATACGGCACTTGGCGCGTCGGGCTGATGCGGGCAAACACTTTCGGCAACAAACCGTCGCGGCTGATGGCGTAGAAGAGACGCGTCTGCCCATACATCATCACAAGGAGCACGGTCGTAATGCCGGCGATCGCCCCGAGCGAAATAAAGCCTGCCACCCAGTCTTGGTGGATATAGTTTAACGCAAACGCCACTGGGTTTTTCACGTTGAGCTGCTCGTACGGAACGATGCCTGTCAATACGAGCGAAACCACAATATACAACAATGTGCACACAAGCAACGAGACGATGATGCCAATCGGCATATCGCGCTGCGGATTGCGCACTTCTTCTGCCGCCGTCGACACCGCATCAAAGCCGATGTAAGCGAAAAACACCGTCGCCGCGCCGGCTGCCACCCCAGAGAAGCCATACGGCATAAACGGCGTCCAGTTTTCCGGTTTGACATACCAAACACCGACCGCCAAGAAAAGCAAGATGACAGCCACTTTAATAAAAACGACAATCGTATTGAAACGGGCCGATTTTTTCGCCCCTAAATTCAATAAAAACGTAATGAACAGAATAATTAAAATCGCTGGCAAATCGATGAACGTCCCTTTCTCCGGATCATATGCGCTCGTCAATGCTTTCGGGAGTTCGATGCCAAAACCGGCAAGCAACCCTTGGAAATAACCGGACCAACCGACGGCAACCGCCGACGAAGCAACCCCATATTCCAAAATCAAATCCCAGCCTAAAATCCAAGCGATGAGCTCACCAAACGTGGCATAGCTGTAAGTGTAAGCACTCCCCGCCACTGGCACCGTCGAGGCGAACTCGGCGTAGCAAAGCGCCGCAAACACGCACGCCAACCCAGACAAAACGAACGAAAGAACGAGAGCCGGACCAGCATGTTCCGCCGCCGCCACCCCAGTCAGGACGAAAATGCCTGTCCCGATAATGGCGCCGATGCCGAGCATCGTCAAATCAAATGCGCCTAACTCTTTTCGTAGCGAAGCTCCTTTTGCCCCCGATTCTTTCATAAGCAACTGAATCGGTTTTTTACGAAACAAATTCATAGATGTCTCCCCTTGTCGTTTTTTGTAGAAAATTGTTGAATTTTATTGTCGAATACAGTTGTCATTCTACATGATCCTTGTTTTTTTGTAAAGTGCGAAAATAAGAAAAACAACAAAAAACTTTTTCCGTTTTGTGCGGCAAAGCAAAAAAATAATTTTTAAAAATAACAAAAAAATAAATTTAAAAATTTTTCAGATAAATGTATAATGAATGTGTGACAAATTTGTGTCAAGAAAGGGGGATTCACATCCGCCGCTTGCGGAAGAACATTCCATTACTCATTTTGAAAACGCTTTAATACAAACAAGGAGGGATCACGATGGCAGTGAAAAAGGAATCATGGGTCAATCAAGGGAGCGAACTATGAAACCATTGCCCAATCCGCTTCGTTCCGCGGACTCATTCAGGCGAAGAAGCAGTTTATCATCCCAGCCACCGTCTTTTTCTTCGTCTTTTACTTCGCCCTTCCGGTGTTGACGTCGTATTCGAAAGCGCTCAATGCACCAGCGATTGGGCCGGTCAGCATACACGATGGCCGATATGATCGCCGCCCGTTTTGATGATAAGAAAGTGCGCGGCGTTAAATACGATCGCCATCTCGATTTTCTATATGATCGCCCAGCTTGTCGGCGCCGGCGGCCTCATCAAGCTTCTGTTGGGTCTAGACTACATTTATTCCGTCTTGATTGTCGGCGTTTTGATGACGGTGTACGTCGTCTTCGGCGGCATGACGGCAACGAGCTGGGTGCAAATCGTCAAAGCCGTCTTGCTGATGGTCGGTACGTTTATCATTTCCATCATCGTCTTTGCTAAATTCGATTTCAGCATCGCCAAAATGTTCCATGAAGTCAAAACCGCGACACCGCTTGGCGAAGCGTTTTTAAACCCGGGCAACAAGTTTAAAGACCCGCTCGATACGATTTCACTCAACTTGGCGCTCGCGTTGGGGACGGCCGGGCTGCCGCACATTTTAATCCGCTTCTTTACGGTCAAAGACGCCCCGACTGCGCGCAAATCGGTCGTTTATGCAACATGGATCATTGGGCTTTTCTACGTCATGACGATCTTTTTAGGCTTTGGCGCCGCCGCGTTTGTCGGCTATGACAAAATCGTCGCCGCCAACCCGGGCATCATCTCGATTCCGCTCGGCTTTATCGGTGCGATCGTTGGCACGCTCGTCTCGTCGAAAAAATCGGATGAAAAGAAATATACGGAAATTGTCGTCAAAGCAAATACTGGGATAGGACGCGTGTAACACAGCAAAGAAGGGGCTGGCCCAAAACGTGCTTGCGTTTGGGCCAGCCCCAATTAGCATTATAACAGTTTGTATAGGTAATATTCATTTACAAATTCCCCATTCACTCTTAACGATTGAACTCTCTCGCCTTCTAATACGAACCCCATCTTCCTATATAAGTTGAACGCCTTATCGTTCCCTTTCATGACCGTAAGTCCTAATCTCAAAATTCCAACTTCCTTTGCCCACTCAAACGCTTTGTTGAATAGTTTCGTGGCAATGCCCTGTCCTTGATAGTC
Source organism: Geobacillus sp. FSL K6-0789 (assembly GCF_038593135.1). Classification (NCBI taxonomy): domain Bacteria; kingdom Bacillati; phylum Bacillota; class Bacilli; order Caryophanales; family Anoxybacillaceae; genus Geobacillus; species Geobacillus sp. FSL K6-0789. Next base: position 855,027 of record NZ_CP151966.1, on the reverse strand, counting down.
TTCAAGAACTCCCAAAACAACATTGGCAGAATGTCGATTTCGTTTTACATCGCCTCCTATGACAGCAAGGAACCCGACAAGCTTGTTTTCCGTTTCAGCAACAAAGATCATTTTATTCGGCTCAGACAACATTCTTTCAATCGATTTACTTTGTTGCTCAACCGTTGTTTGCCGTTCGCCAGGCTCAAATAACATAAAACCAGATTCATCAATTTTTTTGCACAACTCCAAGAAATGTTCCGCATCGCGAACTTCAATCGGTCTAATCATCATTTTTTCTTTCTCCCTTTATCATCCTTTATGCCGTCGCCGTACGGTGAAACACCTTCGCAAACTGCGTATACCGCTCCACTTGGCGGCGGTCGACGTCATAGCCGATGCCGGGAGCGTCCGGCACGCGGATCAAGCCGCCGTGCACCTCAACTTCCGGCGTGATGATATCCCGCTCCCAATAATGCGACGACGCGGCGGTGTCGCCGGGAAGGGTGAAGTTTTCCAACGTCGTGATCGCGATGTTGTGGGCGCGCCCGACGCCTGCTTCCAGCATCCCCCCGCACCAGACCGGCGCACCGCGCTCAGCGCAAAGATCGTGGATGCGCTTCGCCTCGCCAAGCCCGCCAACGCGCCCGATTTTGATGTTGATGATGCGACAGCTGCCAAGGTCAAGCGCCTTGCGCGCATCGTCATAGGAACGAATGCTTTCATCAAGGCAAATCGGCGTCTGAAGAAGCGGCTGCAGCCGAGCGTGATCGACAAGATCGTCAGCGGCGAGCGGCTGCTCGATCATCAGCAACCCGAATTCATCGAGCGCTTTCAGCCGATCCGCATCGACAAGCGTATACGCCGAATTGGCATCGGCCATAAGCGGCACGTCAGGAAACACGCGCCGCACCTCACGAATGACGTCCACATCCCAGCTTGGCTTGATTTTCACCTTGATCCGCCGGTACCCTTGCGCCACATACCGCTCAATCACCTGAAGCAGATCGGCAACCGTCGGCTGGATGCCGATGCTGACGCCGACTTCAATGTCCTTTTTCGCTCCTCCGAGAGCTTGAGAAAGCGGAACGCCGAGCCGCTTGGCGTACAAATCCCATACCGCCCCCTCAAGCGCCGCTTTCGCCATGTTGTTTTGGCGGATGGCAGAAAAGCGCTTTGACAGCTCCTCCGGGTGGTGAATCGGCTCAGCCAACGCAAGCGGCACAAGGAAATCTTCGAGCATATGCCAGTTCGTTTTCACCGTTTCCTCGCTGTACCACGGGGCGGAAAATGCGACCGATTCGCCCCAGCCGGAAACGCCGTCGCGATCGACAACTTCCACTAAAATCAACTCTTTCCTTTGAAACGTGCCGAAGCTCGTCGTAAACGGCGCCTTCAACTCCATTTGTAAATGGCGCAATATGACGTACTCGATGTTGATCGTCATTCTTCTTCCCCTTTCTGCTGCCATCGTTCACTCCGCCGCTTCCATATGTAATAAAGCACCCCTTCCTCCAGGCAGCGCCAAGCGCCGGCGGCAATCCATCCTTCCACAAGCAGCCGCTGAAACAAGGCGCGCGTCGCCAGCCGCCACTCAAGCGCCAGCGCGAAATCCCGCTCTTTCAGCTGCGGAAAGTCAAGCGGGATGGCTGTCAACAACAACGGCGCCGCTGTTTCATCGATGTCTCTCGGCACCGGCTGCAATAGGCCGTCAGCCCTTTGCCCTGCCTCGAGCACCGTCAGACTTCTGGCCTTGAGAAGATCAGCTTTAGCCAAGCTCCGCTCCCCGGTCGGACGCTCATCAAGCCGCCATTCGACGATGAAGCGGTCAGACGGCAGTTGACCGTTCAACGCGTCATTCATTTCGCCGTAGCAGTTTTCCACATACTCGACGCCAACAGCCCCAAGCTTCGCCAAGTTCAAATAGCCGTTGCGACTTTGCAGCGGATCATACGTCCAGCGGATGACTCGGTAGCCGCGCCGCCGCGCTTCTTCCGCCTGCTTCCTTTTCAGACGGTAGCCGATTCCTCGGTCGCGAAAGGAAGCATCAATCCCCATCATATGGGAACAAAGATACACTTCCCCGTTTCGAAACCCAGGGAAGCTATACACAAAGCCGACGAGTTTCCCGTCCATATACGCGCCGATCACAATGCCGCCGTTTTTTGCCGCCGTCAACGTTTGATGGAGCGGAACCGGCGCTGTTTTCCAAATCTCCTCCTCAAGCTTGGCCATCTCTTTCAACTGTTCGATCGTCTCAAGGATTTGCAGTGACAGAGACACGCTCGTTCTCCCCCTGCAGCGCAAACGTATTGATGACCGTTCGCGCCAAAATTTCCACACCGGAAAGCAAATCATCGCGCCGGAACGTCATGTTCGGGTGATGGAGCCCCGGACGCAAGTCACAGCCTAACCCGAGCATCGTTGTCTTCAGCTCCGGTTTTTGAAAGGAATAAAAATGGAAATCCTCTCCTCCCGATGTCACAACCGGCGGAACGCATTTTTCCGTCCCCAAGGCCGCGATAATCGCCTCCTCCATCAGCCGCACCGCATCTGGATCAGGATGAGCGGCGACGATGCGCGTCCGTTCCACTAGTTCAATCTCCGCCCCATAAATGGCAGCGACCCCGTTGATCACATGACGTAGCCCTTCAACGAGCCGCTCCATCGCCTCGTTCGTTTGCGCCCGCAAATCAAGGGCGAATTCCGCGTAGCCCGGGATCGTGTTCGCATCTTTTTCACCGGCGTGAAACTTCGTCATTTTGATCGACGCCGGCACTTGCGGATCAATATGAATTTTGCCGAGCTCTTGCACAATGGCGCTGCCGACTTCAATGACATTGACGCCTAAATGCGGCCGCGCCGCGTGCGCCGCCACACCGCGGATCCGCCCTTCGATGCATTGCGCCGCCCCATGGATAATCGCCGGCGCCGCATATCCGCCTTTCACTTCTTGAATCGGCCGCAGGTGAACGCCGTATAAAAACGACACGCCGTCGACCGCTCCTTTTTCGATCAGCTTTAACGCCCCTGTTCCTTTCTCCTCGGCCGGCTGGAACAAAAACCGGAGCGTCCCCGGCGGCTCATAGCCGATGCGGCGAAGCAGCTTCGCCACCCCGAGCACGATCGTCATGTGGGCATCATGCCCGCACGCATGGTTCGGCTGCCAAACGCCGTTCACTTCTTGCCAAAGCGCATCCATATCGCTGCGCACCCCAACCGTAAACGGCCCGGCGCCGATTTCCGCCACCACACCCGGGCAATCGGCAAACGTCCGCACCCGATATCCTTCGCGCTCCAACTCTCGGCGGAGAAATTCAGTCGTTTGCCACTCTTCCCAGCTGATTTCTGGATGGCGGTGAAGGTGATCGAAAACCTCCCATAGCTCCGCTTTCATCTGCTCGATAATGTCTTTCATTCCGCTCTCCCCCGCTGTTTCAAAATCAATAGAAAAAACATCGTTATATTCATTATAATATTCAGACAAACAAATACAACGATAGGCAAATGATTGAAAAAAACAGACACGTGCCATTACGGGCGGCGCTTTACCAGCTGGTTGACGACCTCAGAAAAAATGAGCCCCATCGCAATCGCCCCAGAAATCATGAACGCTTTTGCCGCCAACGGAATCGCTGCATTGTAGTCGTTCATGACGACATGACGCATCGCTTCAAATGCCGTCCCACCTGGAACGAGCGGGAGAATGCCAGGAACAATAAAAATGGTTGCCGGCGCCCGATAGCGCCGAGCAAACGCATTGCTTAAAAAGGCGACGAAAAACGCGGCTATAAACGTCGCAATCACACTGTCTACGCTCGAACGTACAGCAAACGTATAGGCCGCCCATCCGCTCATCCCGACAAATCCGCTATGCGGCAACAGCCGTGGCGGAACATTAAAAATCATGCCAAACAACGTTGACGCCACAAAGCTAAGCAGCAACTGCATAACAATCATGACCTGTGCTCCCTATCATCGAATAGATAAAACAAAGGCGATGCCAGTGCCGATCGCAAACGCCGTCAAAAACGCCTCAGCACCGCGCGACAAACCGGCGATCAAATGGCCGGCCATTAAATCGCGCACCGCATTGGTAATCGCCAGCCCCGGCACGAGCGGCAACACCGAGCCGATGATCATGTTCCCGACGTCCCCGCCAAATCCGGCCTGCACCATTAACAATACGAGCCCCCCGGCGACAAAAGAAGCAAAAAATTCCGCGAAAAACCGGATTTTCACAAACCGATGCACCATCTCAAAACACCAAAATGCCACCCCTCCGGAAAAAAGCGATGGGAAAAAGTGAACCATCCCTCCAATCAATGACGCAAAACAAGCACTCGCTAACGCTGCGGCGGCGGTTTGCTGCCAAAGAGGGTAACCCATCGGGGCGCGCCCGATATCCTCGAGCTCCTTTCGCGCCTTTTCAAGCGTCAATTCACCGCGGCTGATGCGCCGGGAAATATCGTTCACGACCGCCACTTTCGCTAAATCAGTCGAACGCTCGGAAATGCGGATCAATCTGGTTGAGTCTGTCCCTTCAACAGAAAAAATAATGGCCGTTGGTGTGACATAACCATGGGAGCGCGGCATGCCAAACGAAGCAGCGATGCGCGTCATTGTATCTTCCACCCGGTACGTCTCCCCACCGCTTTCAAGCATCAATTTTCCCGCTAATAAACAAACCTCAACAATATCATCCACCCGCTCCGTCATAACCGGTTTGCTCCTTTCGTTTTCGCCCGGCATGGCATTGGCCATCCCGTTTTCCCCTGCCGGGCGCTCATCGCAAAAACAAACTCCCACCAAACATATACATGTCAATGCGGGTACAAACGACACCGTGATATCCATGGGGCAATGAATTTATTTGCCAAAGTATATTATGGTGAAATCCGCCCATTGGAATTTACGGTCAAACCGTTTACGTATCGACGGATTGCTTAGGTATGAAGTCGTAGATGGCGAGTTCCCGCCCTTGAGTATCATGGATACTCATGTTGCCTGTGGCTCCCAACGGGACGGGTGCCAGGTGTTGCCTGCAGATAGGCTGCCAACCAGCCTATCATGCATCCACCTCCGAAGGGGAAACAGGAAACCCCCACTTCGATAAGTGGGGGAGGTTCATGATGAGAAAGGGGCTGACCCAAAAGGCTGTCTGACTTCAAGATAGACACGAAATATAGTGCGGAAGAAGCGGTCAATGCCGTATATAGAGAGACGAAAGGGGGTGTCCTGATCCTTTTGGGACACCCTCTTGGCGTTTGGCCATGTGCAACGCCGCTCCCTTTTCCCTGTTTCTTCAGTTGCCCGTTTTGCTTTCGACCGCTTCTCTCCTTTACGCTCACGTCGAATGATGGCGGTTCTCCCGCTCCGAGATGATTTTCGAAATACGGACAAACCCCAACATACAGAGAATCGTGATCCCCCAACCAATGCCTTCGCGAATGACAATCGCACGGTCAAACGCTTCGACGTCGTAGCGAACGATCAAGTACGCCTTAATCGCCGCCAACAGCCCATCGCGCAAAGCAAAACCAACAGTGATCCATTGAAAAAGTGAAAAGACATCACGTTCCAAAAACCGTCTTTTCATGACCAAGCGCGGAGCCCAACACGATTGAACCGCCCTTTCCATGCCGAACGGTTGGCCATGCGGGCGATATGGGCGTCAAAACCGCAGCCGACGCTGTTGGCAAACGCGCCGTCGGGCACGGATAATCCCTTTTCTTACCTATTGGCGGTTTGTTTCATTTTTCCTCTCGGCGAAATAAGAAAAATCCGAACCCGCAAACCGGATTCGGATCAGTCATCATTCCTCACCGATAATTTTCACTTCCAGCTCTAAATCAACTCCGAACTTCTCCTTTACGGTTTTGCGCACCATGTCGATCGTCGCGATGTAATCGGCAGCCGTCGCATTGTTTTTGTTAATGATGAATCCGGCGTGTTTCGTCGACACTTCCGCACCGCCGAATCCTTTTCCCTGAAGGCCGCTGTCTTGGATGAGCTTGCCGGCAAAATAGCCCGGCGGCCGCTTAAACACGCTGCCGACCGACGGATACTCAAGCGGCTGTTTCGATTCGCGCTGAAATGTTAAATCATCCATTTTCGCCTTGATTTGTGCATAGTCGCCCGGCTGCAGGGAAAAGACGACTTCAAGCACAATATCATGCGTCCGGCTGATGATGCTTGTTCGATAACCGAGCTCCAGTTCCTCGTTTGTCAATGTTTTCAACTCGCCGGCGAGCGTCGCCACCTTGACATGGTCAAGCACATCTTTCACTTCCCCGCCGTACGCTCCGGCGTTCATCATAATCGCCCCGCCGACCGACCCCGGAATGCCGCAGGCGAACTCCAACCCGGTGAGGTGTTGTTCGAGCGCGAACCGCGACACCGCTTTAATATCCGCCCCGCTTTGGGCGATCACGTTGTTTCCTTCACGCCAAATGCGGTTGAGATGCTTCAGCTGCATGACAATGCCGCGCAGCCCGCCGTCGCGGATGATGACGTTCGAACCGTTGCCGAGAAGGGTAAACGGCAGGCCGTACTCCTCTTTCAGCCGCAACACCTCGATGACTTGCTCGTACGTTTCCGGCCAGACGAGAAAATCAGCCTTGCCGCCGATCCGCACTAATGTATGGTTTTTCATCGGCTCATCGCGCAGGACGTTTCTTTCCCCACAAATCTCTACGAGTCTTTGATAAATATGTTCCGCACGTTTCATCGTTCTGTCTCACCTTCTTCTCTCATTCCATGCCGCTTGGCGGCATTCATTCCACATCGTTTCCATTATCGCCGGAATCGCGCCGCATATCAAGTGGGCAATGTTCCTTATTCTGTTTTATTCGGGACTGGGCCAAAAGGTGACGTCGGATGGAAAAGAACAAAAAACCGGACGGGCAACCGTCCGGAAAATGGATTCCTGTTTCTCGCCAAAATGGCAGAAACAAAGCAGCATATCCTCATTCCCATCCCCTATAATTCTATTTCTTGTCCTACTCCGAGCTCCTTCGCTTTTTGATAGACGCCAATCGCCACAGCCAAATCATAGAAAGCCGCTCCGACCGATTTAAATAAGGTGATTTCCTGATCGTGTTGCCGCCCAGCTTTCTCTCCGGTGACGAGTTCCCCGATTTCGGCATCAATTTGAGAAAAAGACCATCTTCCACTTTCAGCCGCCTGAATGAGTTCTCCTGCCTCATGCCTGACGCCCTCAAGTGTATCGACGACAATGCGGTCCGCTTGGACAATAGTCTCCACATCCAACTTGCGCATATGTGGCAAGTACGAGCCAATGGCGCTAATGTGCATGCCTGGCCGCAACATTTGACTGGAAAACACCGGCTGTTCCGAGCGCGTGCTGCATACCACGATGTCGGCCTGGCGAACGGCTTCGTCCGCCTCATCCACCACATATACCTTCCCTGTCCATTCCCGAACCAGTTGATGCAGTCCCGCCGCCAAGTCTTCTGCTTTTTTCCTCGTTCGGTTGTACAGAAATATACGTTCAATCGCTCTCACTGCCAATATGCCAACCACTTGTTCTTTGGCCATCGCCCCTGTTCCGATCACCGCTAGCCGCGACGCCGCCTGTGTCGCCAAATAATCAGCTGCAATGGCGGATAACGCCCCCGTGCGCAGTCTCGTCAAATACGTGGCATTACAAACCATCCGATGTTCCCCGTTTTCGCATCCGTAAGCACCATGATCCCCTAGGTGGTCGATCTTCCTGCTGCAGGGTTATGGGGGAAAATGCTGACCACCTTCACCACTGCTGCCCCCTCCTCAGCGGATGGCATATACAAAATCGAAGCATCATGATTCGGAAATGGAAGCACCGTGCGATCAGGGGTGATCACTTTCCCTGCTTGTTTTTGTCGCAACATTTCTTTTACATCGGAAATGGCATCCTTCATCGTATACATGCGTTGAATTTCTTGTTCTGACAAAATAAGCATAATCCCCCTCCCTCTAGAAATGTTGATGTATCAAGGCTTTTCGGCCCCTCAGGGGTGTCCAAAAAATATTTTTCGACAAAATCCCTTACATCCTTTTTCAGTTTTGTGGATATCTTACAGACCTAGGGTGCGCTTCGCGGCCACGGCTGGGGATATTTTCCTGCCGTGGGGGGAAGCATATTCGATGCACCCTTTGGATCTCCGCGTCGCTGATGAGGACGAACCCTCCCATGTCTCCGGGCGTCTTCGCGCCAACATTCCCTCGTTCGGTCTCGTCATCAGGCGGAGGCCGGCCAAGCTCCTTTAGGGACTCAAGGTCGAATGGATGAAATCACGCCAGCTTCTCCGGTGTCATCTCGTTGTCCAACGATTCTTCCGTTCGCAGGGGGAGGCCTTAGGCCGCCCGTTGCACCTGGGACAAGACGTCCTGTTTCATTCGCTCCGCGTCAAACGCTTGTTTCTTCGTACAAATCGCAAACAGCACATTCAACAGCTTCCGGCACAAGGCGACGATGGACTGCTTTCCGGTCAGCGGATTGACGGATCGGGTCGTATAATACTCATGCAGCTCGCGAAACGCCTCGTTATGCCGAATCAGCGGAATCATCGCCCGAAACAGCACCGAGCGCAACCGTTTCCGTCCCCGTTTGGAGATGTGCTTTTGCCCTTTGCGCTGGCCGGAGGAGTTCTCCTTGAGCGTCAGGCCCGCCAACTTCACCAATTGGCGCGGGTCCCGATAATGGGCGAAGCTGCCGATCTCCGCCAGCAGATCGATGATCGTGGCGTCTCCCAACCCGTCGACCGTTTTCAACCATTGGTACTCCATCGTCGTTTGAACCAATGCCTTCAACTCGGCGTCCAGTGCAGCGATCTCCGCCTCCAATTGGCGGTATCGGCGGACGAGCGCGGCGATCTCAAACCGGGCCATCGCTGTCCCTTCCGTCACCCCAATCGAGTCCTTCGCGGTGTTGATCAACGCCTGAATTTTGGCCTTCTGCGGGCATTTCATCCCTTTGCTTTGCCGGTACACCTCGATGAGCTCCTCGGCGGTCCGACCGGCCATATCAGCCGGAAGCGGCGTCCACTCCAACACCGAAAGCGCCGTTTTCCCCAAGTCACGAAACACGGTCCAAAACTCTGGAAAATACCGATCCGTCCAGCGGACGATCGCGTTTTTCACCGCCGTCTGTTCCTTGCGGAGCTTCTCTTTGAGCGTGCTTCCCACGCGCAAATCGGCTTCGATCTCGTGCAGCAGCCGGGGAACGAGGAATCGTCCGTCTTTTGCCAGTCTGGCAATGACCAGGGCGTCTTTGGCGTCGTGTTTCGTCGGCAGGTTGTCATCGAGTTCTTTCGACCGGCACACATGCGCCGGGTTGACCATGACCAACGGGATCCCGTGCTCCTCGAGGAAGTAGGCCAGGTTCAACCAGTAGTGCCCGGTCGGCTCCACCGCGACGATCACCTCTGACTTCCCAAACGCTTGCATCGCCTCCTGAATCGCTTTATACAGCTGCTGAAACCCCTCTTTCGACTGGAAGATCGGGAACGACTTGCGAAGCACGCGCCCCCGGTCATCCACGAAGCAGGCGTAGTGGGTTCGTTTCGCGATATCGATGCCCACGACAAGCGTTTGTTCCGTAACTTGATCAATTTTATAGTTTTGTGTACAATTCATCTGAAGTCCTCCTTGGTATGGTGAGTGATGTGGTTGACACCCCTGCATCATACCAAGAGGGCTTTTTTTGATCAAGTCCCCGGAAAAGCTCCTAACGGGAATGCTCCTTCAATACGCTGAAAAAACGGAACCGCGTTACGCGATTCCGTCTTGCTCATCAAGTTCTTCATGTTTGCGGTCGCGCACAGACCAGACAGCGGCCAGCGAAATAAGCGAGACTAATACAATATATAAGGCCACCGGCACATAAGAGTTCCCATACGCCGCCAGCAATGCCGTAGCGATGAGCGGTGCCGTTCCTCCCGCTAGTGCGGCGCCGATTTGGTAGCCAAGCGAAATACCCGTATATCGGACGTTAGATGGGAAAATTTCTGAAAACATTGTACCAAGCACAGCGTTGACACTCCGCACGCCTAAAGGCGTGGGATTCTTGGATCGTTTGCGTCCTCATCCATTTCTGGTTCGGACAACGCAAAAGCTTCGGGATGTATCATCACCCCGTCCCATCGGGTTAGGATGTACCCCAATGGGCGGCGCACCTGTGACCAGTGCGCTAGGTTCGACGGCAAAGCCCGAAATCGCTTTGGCGATGTTGATGGCGCCATTCAAGTCGGCGTGGAGAGTGTATCCACACCTTTGGCATCGGAAGCGTTTCGTGTCGCGGTTCCACTTCAAATGTGACCGCAACAGCCAAGTACCATTTCTTTCTCCTTGCAACGATTACATGATATCGTTTTTTTTCATCATCATTCAATTATGAAGAAAACGGCTCGCTTTCATCCCCCCCTCAAGGAGTGGGCTTTCTCGCTCGCTGATCTGTAATGCGGACGAGAGCAAAGAGTTTTACAATCATATACATATGGAAAAAATGGTAACAACCATTTCATGGGAGGGAGTCCATTGCACGACGCACACGACGCATTAGCAGAGGTCAGCGTCATTCTCGGCCGGTCGAAAGAGGCGCTCGGCCAGTTTCAAGCGATTTTAGAGCCGACAATTGAACAGGCGGTTGATGATCATGAACGGCTGTATTGGCATCATATTTACGAAGAAGAGGAGCACCGATTTGACCGTTTGGCCGCCCTGCTTCCAAAGTTGGAGGAGGCATTGGCGGACGAAGCGTTCTTATCGCGGGAAAACGGCGACTTTCTGCGCCTGTTGCAAGACATCAGCCTAGAAAAATTCGGCTTGCACAACTTTTTGGAGCATCTCGATTTGTCGTTGTTTCATTATAAAGGGACGGAACATGAACCGGCGATTGCGGCGCTGCGCGACATGACCGCGGCGGACTACCAACAGATGAAAGCCGCTCTCGAAACGCTCAACCGTGCGCTCGATGCGCCATTGTCTTTCGACGCTTCAGTGCCGACGGACGAAAAAGAGCATCAAAAAGACCATTTGAAACTGGCTCAGTACGCTGTCCCTCCTTCCGACCCAGCACCTGTCCGCCCATCGATCGGAACGAGACGGCAACTGACAGTCGGCAGCTTAAAACACGGATAAGAAAGGAGAGGAAACATGGATAAAACGAAGCTGTATCCAGAAGCCCCGCTCACAGCAAGCCAATGGAGCGAGCTTGAGGAACTGGTCATTGAAACGGCGCGCCGCCAGCTCGTCGGACGTAGGTTTATCGATTTGTACGGTCCGCTCGGCGAAGGTGTCCAGTCGGTCGCCAACGATATTTATATGAACCCGGAACAGGGGGACATGAGCTTCCACGGCAAAGAGCTGAGCCTTTCCGAGCCGGCGCGCCGCGTGCATTTAACGATCCCGCTTTTGTATAAAGACTTTATTTTGTACTGGCGCGACATTGAGCAGGCAAAACAGCTTGGCAGCCCGATCGACTTTTCCGCCGCTGCCAACGCCGCCCAGCAGTGCGCGCTGCTCGAGGACGATTTGATTTTCAACGGTTCGGCTGAATTTGATGTACCGGGCATTATGAACGTGGAAGGAAAAATCGCCCACATTCGCAGCGACTGGATGAAATCGGGCAACGCCTTCGCCGACGTCGTTGAAGCGCGCAACAAGCTGCTTCAGCTCGGCCATACCGGCCCATACGCACTCGTCCTGTCACCGGAGTTGTATGCGTTGATCCACCGCATCCATGAAGGAACGCACGTGCTTGAAATTGAGCACATCCGCGAGCTGATGACCGCCGGCATTTACCAAACGCCAGTCATTAAAGGCAAACGCGGCGTCGTTATCGATGCCGGCCGACAAAACATCGATCTTGCTGTCGCTGTCGACGTGCAAACCTCGTTTTTAGATACGGAAAACATGAACTACTTGTTCCGTGTCTATGAATCGGTTGTGCCGCGCATTAAACGGCCGAGCGCCATCTGTACGCTTGAAGATCCAGCCGGAGCCTCGTAATTTCTCTTTTCAGGGAAAGAGGGGACACATTAGCGGGAGGCTGGCTAGACATGGGCCAAAGCGTCCGAAGGCGATTCAATAGCCACATCCGCTGCTTGCAACAATCGAAACGCCCAGCGGATTTACAAACCGCTGGGCGTCTTGCTAGTTGGCCATCAAGCCGTGCGGGCTGCTTGGTCTTGAACGTTCGAAACGAGCAGCGACAATTCCGGACTGGGCGCCTCAACACCGATGTCATCGATAATCATTTTCGCTTCCTGCCAAAAATGGACGGTATAGCTGCCTTGATAAATATCGAACAGCCGTTTTAAATAGCGCCGCTTGTTGTGGATGGCTTCCCGTTTATAAGCGACGTTGTTCAGCTCACGGATTTTTTTATGTTCGGGCGCGGAAATGACGCTAATGTCGTGGACGTTGACAACCATCCGATCTCCTTGCTCGGTCACAAAGCCGACAGAGTAATATTGAGCGCCCAGCTGATCGATATGAACGATACAGGCGTTTCGGTATTCTTCGCCGGAGCGGAGACGGAGAAATGCAGCTTCGATGGCGCCGCCGACTTTTCGCTCGTTGGCCAAAATCGCTTTCATATCGCGCAGTCCGTTCATCGGAATGCCCATGGTGTCTCCCCCTTGTCCCTAGCCAAGATGGCGTTTTCGCAATTCCTTTTACTATTATGATACCAATCATTCATTCGGATGTAAATGAGATTCATTTTCAAACTAACCATGTAATTTAAAGGAGATGTGTAAAAAAATGGTAAAACATTCACGGTCGGCTCACTGAAGCCTGCCGTCCGGCCATCGGAGCGCTCCATTTCTGCCGCGCCGCCTAAGCCCGATGGGCCGTCCGCCGTGCGGCCGTCTGTCATTCAAATCGAACAAAAAGGGAAAACGTTCACCGTGCAGCCAGCCCCCGGCGTTTCGCTTCTTGACGCCGCCCTAGGACAAGGTGTTCTGCTCGATCACAAATGCAAAAAAGGAACGTGTGGCCGTTGCATGGTCACCGTTCTGGCCGGCGCTCACCTTCTCGCTCCGAAAACGCGGCGCGAGCGCGAAAAAACGGATCAACCAGCCAAACGGCTTGCCTGCCAAGCACAAATCCAATAAGCCGAGCGCTATTTTAGCACGATCGGCTTATTTTTTCCCATGCAACCGCTCCCACCTACTTTCTCTCATTGCCTGACTCTTTACGCCATGGTATGATGGTGAGAAATACAAAAAACGGAGGGGATGCCTATGAGAACGGTCACCTTAACCGACGTCTTTGCCCATCCGATTGCGCAAAAATATTTAAAACGATCCGGCCTCGCCCACGCCATCACCGCGGCGTACCATGCCTACCACCTTGCCCTCCGCCACGGAGTGAACGTCGACTTGGCGACAAAAGCGGCACTGCTTCATGATATCGGCCATTACACATGGTACAAAAACGGCCGTTGGGACTACGAACAATACCGACAAAACGACATCCATGCCATCAAAGGGGCCGAGCGCGCCCATAAGCTGCTGATCCGCCTTGGCGAACATCCGCAAAACGCTAAGGAAATTGCCCTGGCGATTTTGCTTCATACCGATTCCTACCTTCCAGAAGGAGAATGGAAACGAACGCCGCTTCAAGCCATCGTCAAATGGGCCGACGAAGCCGACGAGGAGCCCGGCGGCCGCCACCATTATCGAACGATCAGCGACGACTTAGCGTGGAAAAAAATCCGCCAGCTCGACGAACTCGTCAGCCGTCAGCACGGAAAAGAGCGACTCGGGGATATTGTTTGACCGCTTGCCTTGATGTCGCCATTCCCCTTGAACAGACGCGAAACATCGCCACGAACAATGTATGCTCTGAACGGAAACAGCTCACCCTTTCATCAGGTGGGCTGCTCGCGCGCCAGCGACACAGAACGATACACACCATCGAATGCCCTCTTATATCCTCATCGTCCACTCACGCTTTAAGACTGCTTGGCACCATCTGTCCCGCCAAAACGCCCGCCGCCGTTCTTCCCAAAAAAAACGGCAAGCCTTGGAGCACCGCCGCAACGCACCGTTTTCCTGCACTTACCGCTCTCTTCTCCGTAAATGTTCAATATGACGCCGCACCCGCTCGGTGTAATGCGTGCTTAAAAGAGATGCCCCTTCATCAAGAATAATCGAAGCGTACGATTCGCTTGGCGCGATTTCATCCAACTGTTTCTCGACGACAACGTACGTGAGGGCGGAAACAAGCTGTCCCTTACACTGCACATCGACGTATTCACGACGGTACACGCCGGCTGGGACGCCCTCGCGCCAATCAAGTTCCGTCACATAGCGCGCCGGAATTTTGTACAGCACGCCTTCGACCCGGTCGCCCGGAGAAGGGACGATATCTGCGACCCCTCCTTGCCGACCGCGGGAATACCGGGTGAACGCCAACCGGTGATCGTCAAGCACCGCTCGGCCCATCACCTCAAAATGCGGGACAGTGCAGCGAAAATCGCGTTCGCTCATGCAAGAGCCATAGGCAAAGTACATCACTTCATCTTTGGAATGGAGAAACACCATCCAATCACCTCCAAAAACTTGTTTGGCGTGTTGCTCAAGCCACTCTTTTCGTTCTGATGGGTACACGTACGTGTAACACGTGTACTTCTCGCCATCAGCATCTATGGCGGTCACGGTGATCCGTTCATAATGGTTAGGCTGTCCCGGGCCGTGATACCCTTCAAGCTGGTCAAGTATGGCAAGCGACGTTTCCGGGTCGCCATGCTGGTTATAGGCGATGGCGCTTGAACCCAGCTGAGCGAAACGTTGAAAAATCGCTTCTCCCCCTCTTCAGCCATACCTCGTCATTGTCGTGCTCCTCTTCCACGAGCCACTGATTCAATTGCTCGCGCAGCCGTTCGATTTCCTGTTTTTTCCCCACTTCTCCCGTCCCCTTTCGCATTCAAAAGCAAGTTTTTTCTCATTATACCAAGGTAAGGCGCCCAAGCCTACCGTCCGACAACAAACCGCAACATCTCTTTTCCTTTTCTCTTCCCCATTGTATAATGCAGCGAGAATCCCTCCGTTAATCATGTTTTCCGGCAAAAAACCGCGTTGGACGATGCCCCAACGCGGGTTTCCTTACAGCTCATCAAACCCATTATCGACTTGTACTTTCGTATACTGGCGTGGTTTTTGCTCGAAGAAGTCTGATTTGCCAAGGTCAACTTCTTCATACGCTTTAATCCAGCGGAGCGGGTTCGTCCGGTAGCCGTCAAACGGGCGGTCAAATCCGAGCTGGTGGGCGCGGACGTTGGCGTAAAACTTAATGTACGCTTCCAAATCAGCCAAGTCGATGCCATCGATGTCATTCCCAATGATTTCCCCGGCCCATTCGATTTCCAGCTCTGCCGCTTTCATAAACGTGTTCCGGACGAAATCGGCAAGCTCCGGCGTCCGATACTCCGGGTATTCGTTCAACACTTCCTTGAAAATTTTTGTAAACAAATCAACATGAATGTGCTCGTCACGGTTGATGTAATTGATCATCGTGCTCGTCGCCACCATTTTTTGCTGGCGCGCGAGGTTGTAGAAAAAGGCGAACCCCGAGTAGAAAAACAATCCTTCTAAAATAACGTCAAAGACGATCGACCGCAGCAAGTTCTCCACGTTCGGCTCTTCGGCAAACGCCTTGTAGCCGTTCGTCACAAAATCGTTCCGCTTGCGTAGCGTCGGTTCGTTTCGCCAAAAGTCGAATACTTCATCTTGCTTTGCTTTCGGCACAAGGCTCGAGAGCACGTACGAATAGGAATGGTTGTGAATGACTTCCTGCTGGGCGAGCATGATCATGAGCGCATTGATGCTCGGGTCCGTAATGTAATCAGCGACACGTCCGGCGTAGTCGGTTTGGATGCTGTCAAGCAGCGCCAAGAGTCCAATGATTATCAAAAACGCATCCTGCTCGCGGGCGGTCAGCTGCGGAAACTGCTTCACATCTTGGGCCATATTGATTTCAAACGGCGTCCAAAAGTTGGCGAGCATTCGCTTATATTTCGCATACGCCCATGGGTAGGCGATATCGTCCCAGTTCAACACATTCGAGCAGCGGCCGTTGATAATGCCCGTCGAACGGTTCGGCGCCTCTGGATCCATAATCGGCCGTTTGACTAAGCTGATTGTCATGATCCATTCCTCCCTTTCAGCTAAGCTTCGGCGTGAATCTTTCCCCGGAATCGGCAACGTCTGGGGGAAGACCGTCAGCTCGCGCAAGAATCGCACTCGTCGATCGTCCCCGATGTCGAACGCACGTAATACGTCGTTTTCAGCCCCGACTTCCACGCCGTCAAATGCAAATCGAGCAGCTCTTTTGCCTTAATCGTGTTCACGACGTAGAAGTTAAAGGAGATGGCTTGGTCGACATGGCGCTGGCGGGCGGCGTTTTGCTTGATGCTCCAGCGCTGGTCGATATGGTACGCCGATTTGTAATACCATGTCGTCTGTTCGTTTAAATCCGGCACCGTAACGGGAATCTTATAATCTTTCTTTTCCTCGGCGTACACTTTTAAGAAAATCGGGTCAATGCTCGCTGTACTGCCGGCGATGATCGACGTCGAGGCGTTCGGCGCCACCGCCATCACATAGCCGTTTCGCATCCCATAGCGGGCCACGTCTTGCTTCAGCCGATCCCAATCCAATTCACCGTGGCTTTCGTAGCCGCGCCGCTCAAAATAAGCGCCTGTCTGCCAGTCCGACCCCGGAAACGCCGGGTAGCTCCCTTTCTCTTTGGCGAGCTCCATGCTCGCTTGAATCGCCAAATACGCGATCGTTTCATACAGCTCGTCGGCATAGCGGACCGCTTCGTCCGACTCCCAGCGAATGCCTTTTAACGCCAACAAATGATGCCAGCCAAAGGTTCCAAGCCCGACAGCGCGGTATTTTTCGTTCGTCAGGCCGGCTTGCAGCACAGGGATATTGTTTAAATCAATGACATTATCGAGCATCCGCATTTGAATCGGGATCAGCCGCGCCAAAACGCCGTCGGTCACCGCCCGCGCCAAGTTGATCGACGATAAGTTGCAGACGACAAAATCGCCTGGGATTTTCTCAATGATGATCGTCCCGTCTTTCACATATTGCCGCTTCGTCACTGTCGGGCTTTGGTTTTGCGCGATTTCCGTGCAAAGGTTGCTGCAGTAGATCATCCCGAGATGGCGGTTCGGGTTTTGCCGGTTCACTTCATCGCGGTAAAACATAAACGGCGTCCCCGACTCGAGCTGGCTGCGCATAATGCTTTTCATCACGTCGATCGCCGGCACTTTTTCTTTCGACAGCCTTGGTTCGTTGACGCATTGCCAATATTTCTCGCGGAAACTCCCGCGCCCTTTTTCCTCATCATAAAAATCTTCCAAGCTAAACCCCATCACCTTCCGCACTTCATGCGGATCAAACAAGTACCAGTCGCCGCGCTGTTCGACTTGCTCCATGAACAAATCAGGGATGCACACGCCGGTGAACAAATCATGCGTCCGCAGCCGTTCGTCGCCGTTGTTGAGCCGCGCATCGAGAAACGCAAAAATGTCTTTATGCCATACATCTAAATAGACGGAAATGGCTCCTTTTCGCTGTCCCAACTGATCGACGCTCACCGCTGTATTGTTCAACTGCTTCATCCACGGGATGACGCCGGAGGAGACCCCTTTGAATCCTTTGATGTCGCTGCCGCGCGACCGGATTTTGCCTAAATAGACGCCGATGCCGCCGCCCGATTTCGACAAATTGGCGATGTCGGTGTTGCTGTCATAAATTCCTTGCAAGCTGTCATCGACCGTATCGACAAAGCAGCTCGACAGCTGGCCGTACGACTTCCCAGCGTTGGCAAGCGTCGGCGTCGCCACGGTCATGTATAAGTTGCTTAACGCCCAATACGCTTCCTTCACGAGCGCAAGGCGCCGCTTTTGCGGTTCATTCGCCATGAGCGTCATGGCAATGACCAAAAACCGCTCCTGCGGCAATTCATACAACCGCCGCTCATAATCGCGCGCCAAATACCGGTCCGCGAGCGTGCGCAGCCCAATGTACGTAAACAGCTTGTCCTTCTCCGGATCAAGAAACGCACCGATGGCGTCGACTTCTTCTTTCGTATAACGTTCAAGCAAGAACGGACTGTACACCCCTTGTTCCGTCAGCGCAACAAGCAGCGAGTAGAAATCGCCATACCGCTCGCGTTCATCGTACCCGCGCTGCCGCGCCGCTTCACGGTACAATTGCCGCAAATACAGCCGGGCGCACACAAACGTCCAGTCCGGCTCCTCTTCATCAATGTAAGAAAGTCCTTCCAAAATAGCCGTTTGGTGCAGCTGTTCTACCGTGACGGACTCCTTTCGGCTAAGAAGCTGCCAAACACGCTCGACGTATTCATCAAGCGACAGACGGCCGAATCCAGCGGCGGCTTGCCCAATCAGCGACACAAACTCTTCACGTGAAAACGAAACCGACTTCCCTTGATCATCGAGGATGACCGTTTTCGTCAATGTGGTCATTCGTTTCTTCTCTCCTTCCATAAAAAAATCCGCTCGGGCAGGCGAGCGGATGAAACGACAGACGAAAAAAGGCAGACGAACCCTTTGTTCTTTTCCCCTATCGTTTCATCTTCTCACACCCCGAAGAACATGAAACGTTCCAAGCAAGGCAGGTCTCCTGACTCGTGCATCGTCCTACTTTGTGGCCTTCCCAGCGGCGCGCCGAACAGCTCTTGCCGCCAGTGGCCATCCCATTTCGTCCGCACATACAGTTGCGGGGGCAGTTCCGGATTCGCACCGGATTCCCTATTAAGTCCTGATGGACACCGTTGCTTGGCAGAACAATATGTAGTTGTAAAAAAAGACCTCAAAACCAATATATAGTAGTTTAGCATCCTGATGGAACAAGCATATACCAAAACCGGGAAAATTGCAAGAGCGGGAGAAAGCAAATTTTCTCTTTCGCTTCGCCAAAGGCAAGGAAACTGTCCGCACCATCGAAAAAGGCGTTCTAGGTGTCGCCCTTAGAACGCCCTGTCGTTTCCCTGCTACGCCTCCAAAACAGACGCTGGCCGCTCCTCGCTTTGTGCGGATGAAGCAAAATCGTACTTCTTTTCCACATACACTTGATGCCAAACCATAAACGCCAACACCGTCCACAGCTTGCGGCTGTGGTCCGCCTTGTGGCGGGCATGTTCATCCAGCAGCCGATAGAGCACGTCCTTATGGAACAGATGATCAGTTTCGCTTTCGTTGATGAGCTGTCTCGCCCAGTCATACATTTCGTTTTTCAGCCAGTGGCGAATCGGCACGGGGAACCCTAATTTTTTCCGGTTTAACACATGATCCGGCACGATGCCTTCGGCGGCTTTACGTAAAATATATTTCGTCGTACCGTTGGCTATCTTCATATCAGGGGCGATTTGCCTAGCAACCTCAAATACCTTTTTGTCTAAAAAGGGAACGCGCAGCTCAAGCGAATGGGCCATCGTCATTTTGTCCGCTTTGACTAAAATATCGCCCCTTAGCCATGTATGAAGATCAATATACTGCATCCGGTTGACGGGCGGGTCATGAAGCGTTTCGCGGTAAAACGGAGCCGTCACCGCCGTATATTCGCACCCTCCTCGGTACGTTTTGAGCAGCGCCGCTTTTTCCTTTTCGCTATAGATTTTGGCATTGCCGACATACCGCTCTTCAAGCGGCGTCGTGCCGCGCTCCAAAAAGCTTTTTCCTTTCATTCCGTCCGGAAGCAGCTTCGCGATCATCCGCAACACCGCTTTTACGATGTTTGGCATACGCACAAACAGCCGCAGCGACTCTGGTTCGCGGTAAATGTTGTAACCGCCGAACAGCTCGTCCGCCCCTTCGCCAGAAAGCACAACCGTGACATGCTTTCTCGCCTCACGAGCGACAAAATAAAGCGGCACCGCCGCAGGATCGGCAAGCGGATCGTCCATATGCCACATAATTTTCGGCAGCTCTTCCATATACTCCTGCGGTGAGATGACATAGCTAATGTTGTCTACCCCAAGCTTCTCTGCCGTTTCTTTTGCGACATCGATTTCACTGAACCCTTCCCGCTCAAATCCGACGGAAAAGGTCTTCAGGTGCGGATGGAATTGTTTCGCGATGGCGACGATGAACGATGAATCAATGCCTCCCGACAAAAACGCACCGACCGGCACATCGCTGCGCATATGGACGTTGACCGAATCAAACAGCGCATCGCGGATTTTCTTTACAAGCTCCTCTTCCGATTGGCGAATGGGGTCGAAGGATGCCTTCCAATAACGATGAATCGTGAGCGGTTTTCCGACTTGTTTCTTGAGATAATGCCCCGGCTCCAGCTTGTAAATGCCGGCCGACATCGTCAGCGGCTCAGGGACATATTGGAATGTTAAATAATGCTGCAGGGAATCGCCGTTTAGCGACTCCTGTCCCAGAGCGAGCAAGATGCTTTTCTTTTCCGAAGCGAAAAACGTGCAGTCTCCTTGCTCCGCATAAAAAAACGGCTTAATGCCGAACGGATCCCGCGCCGCAAACACCGTTTTCTCTTGCTTGTCCCAAATGACAAACGCAAACATCCCGCGCAGCTTTTCGACCGCTTTTTCTTTTTCCGCGCTGTAAAGGGCGACAATCACCTCGGTATCCGAATGCGTCGCAAACGAATATCCTTTCGCCGCCAGCTCTTCCCGCAATTCAAGATAGTTGTAAATTTCCCCGTTAAAAATGATCCAATATCGATCGTTTTCATAAGACAGCGGCTGATGTCCCGCCTCCAGATCGATGATGCTCAGCCGCCGAAAGCCAAAACTCACGTAGTCATCAAAAAAATACCCCTCATCGTCGGGGCCGCGATGGGTAATCAGGCGGTTCATCTCCACCAACGTTGTTTTCCATGTTTGCTCAATCGCTCTCGGGCGATCATGAATACAGCCAATAAAACCGCACATGGCGATGATTGTCCCTCCACTTTGCTAAGAAGAATTCAAAAACAACACCAAAAACCTTTTTGTTTAAAACTAAAATGATTTATACAAAGACACTTTCATTCTATCATACACAACATCAAGTTTCAAAAACAATCTGTTTCCATTTTTTCAGGAAAACTGCTTGCAAGATTTTCAGTTTCTCATAATATTAACGATAAAATATGGAGAAAGTGTGAATTTCACCATTTTTGCACATCGATCTGTTACTATAAAAACACACACGTGTTATAAAGGAGTTGAGAATGGCTTGTTAGCGTTTATCCTTTTTTTGACTTTTCTCATCGTTTCCCTTTGTTTTGTTCTCTTGAGAAGACCTCTAAACGGGAGGATGGATCAACTGTCGCTCGGATTGTTTATTTCCTGTTTCTTGCTATTGGCCGCCTCATTATCCTATTATGCAAGTTCGGCCCAGATAGGCGATGCCATCAAAGCCTTCATACAGAACAGAAACAGCAGAGAAACCGACCCGTCCCCGAGCAATCAAGCAAAGGAGGCGAATCGATCAGTTGCCTCTTCAAAGAAACAAGCGCTAAGGACATCCGTCCTGATTGACGCCCCCCTTTTGTCTCAGCTTCCGGAACTGCCAAGAGGATGCGAAGTAACCAGCTTGGCCATGCTCTTGAATCATGCCGGCATTCGCGTCGATAAGATGACGTTGGCGAAACAAATCAAGAAAAATCCTACTCCGTATCAAGTGCGAAATGGCCAAGTGTTTTACGGCCACCCAAATGAAGGGTTTGTCGGCGATATGTATACGTTATCGAAGCCTGGATACGGCGTGTACCATAAGCCGATCAAGCAGTTGGCTGAGCGGTACTTGCCGAACCAAATCATCGACTTAACAGGGCAATCGTTTGAGAACATCTATACATACTTGGCCAAAGGCACACCGGTTTGGGTGATCACCAACACCACCTTTCGTCCTCTTCCTCCCTCTGCCTTTCGGGAATGGCAAACCCCGCAAGGCCCGATCAAAATCACGTACCGGGAACACGCGGTGCTCATTACGGGATACGATGAGCAGTACATTTATTTCAATGATCCATTGACCGCTGTCAAAAACCAAAAAGCGCCGAAACAAGACTTTATCGACGCTTGGGTTCAAATGGGACGGCAGGCGATTACCTACCACCGTTAGACATCGGTGAATCCGAATCGCTTGCCTTTTTTACATTTCAGTTGAACGATTTTCTCCATACATTTTGCACATCTATTTTTTATCATATCATTGCATCTCCCACTACAAACTTAAGGAGGGAAAACGACATGAAAAAATGGCTGCTTGGCGCCATTTTCGCAGGAGTAGCAGCGATTGGCGCAGCTTGCTCAAATCCATCTTCCATGCAGGGACACGACATGTCCGGCATGAATATGGAAAAAGAAAATACTTCCGCTGAAACGAGCAAGCAGCAATTACCTTTGGCAACCAATACAGAAGTATTATCCGGGAAAGAAATTCACCTTACTGCGAAGGAAGCGTTATTACAAATCAACGATCAAGTCAAACTCCCGGTCTACACGTACAATGGATCGGTACCCGGTGCGCAAATCCGCGTAAAGCAAGGGGATAATGTGAAAATTGTTTTAAAAAATGAATTGCCAGAACCGATCACGATTCACTGGCACGGCTACCCTGTTCCAAATAACCAAGATGGAGTACCGGGTGTCACGATGGACGCCATTAAACCGGGTGAAACGTTTACGTATGAATTTACAGCAACCGTGCCGGGAACGTATTTTTATCATTCCCATCAAAAAAGCGCCGAGCAAGTGGACAAGGGATTATACGGTACATTAATCGTAGAACCGAAAAATGAAGAAAAAGTCGATCGAGATTACACGCTTGTATTAGATGAATGGATGAGCGACCCGGACGCCGAAAGCCATATGGACATGAATATGAGCGGCATGGATCATAGTAATATGAATAATGGAAATAGCTCTGATAATCAACAAATGGATATGAACAGCATGGGACATAATATGAATATGTACGATATTTTCACGATTAACGGAAAAAGCGGGGCTGCTGTCCAACCGTTAAAAGTGAAAAAAGGCGAAAAAGTACGGCTTCGTCTGATCAATGCAGGGTACATGGCCCACAAACTTCACCTGCATGGTCATGAGTTTAAAATTGTCGCAACTGACGGGCAGCCGTTAAAAGATCCGCAACCAATCAAAGATGAACTTTTAAGTATTGCTCCGGGTGAGCGCTACGACATTGAGTTTATCGCCAATAACCCGGGTGAATGGTTACTAGAATGTCACGGAAATATGAAAGGTACCGATGGCATGAAAGTGAAAATTCAATACGAAGGACAAGCAAACAATACGGACAAAGCGAACGCAAAAGAAAATCTCCCTGTGGTAGATATTACAAAATACGGAAAATATGAGACAGGTCCATTTACGTTAGACCAAAAATATGATGTAGAGTATACAATGGATTTAGGAACGGCCATGGGCAAAAATGGCATGATTTTCACGATTAATGGGAAAACGTATCCTGACACAGCGCCTATTCATGTGAAGACAGGAGATTTCGTAAAAGTAAAAATCGTGAACAATTCACCTACGGATGTACATCCGATGCATTTACACGGCCATTTCTTCCAAGTGTTAAGCAAAAACGGCAAGCCGGTCACAGGCTCTCCATTGATAAAGGATTCCTTAAATGTAAACCCTGGTGAAGAATATGTCGTCGCGTTTAAAGCGGATAATCCGGGAAATTGGATGTTCCATTGCCATGACTTGCACCATGCTTCAGCCGGAATGGTCACACAAGTAAAATATACCGATTACAAATCGGACTATACCCCAGATCCGAATGACACAACGAATAAAGGTGAATAAAAAAGCTGAAGGGGCTGACCCAAAACACAAATGCGTTTTGGGTCAGTCCCTCTTTTTTTCCGCGCTTGTTACTTTCATTATAACATCTCGCTTTCTCGATATTCTTCAAGAAGAGAAAAAACTTTCCCCAGCCGAGACCCGCTACGTTCTAGATAAAAAAGTGCCCCGTCATCACTTCGAGGCACCTTCCGTATGTTATTTCACATCATATCCTTGCTCTTCAATCGCTTCTTTCAGTTTTTCTACGCTGACCTTTGTTTCATCATACTCCACATCGACAGTTCCTTCTTGCAAATGCACTTCTACACGGCCGACGCCATCCAACGCTTGAAGGGCATTGGTCACCGCTGCTTTGCAATGTCCGCATGTCATTCCTTGTACTTGTAATGTAATGGTCATCGTCCATTCCTCCTTGAATGTTTATAGTTTCACGCGTTTCAAACGAAGCGCGTTTGTCACAACCGATACAGAGCTGAATGCCATCGCCGCTCCCGCGATCCATGGCTCCAATAATCCGAAAGCGGCGACCGGAATGCCAATCGTATTATAAAACAACGCCCAGAACAGATTTTGCCGAATGTTTTTCATCGTTTTGCGGCTCAACTCAATGGCTTTCGGGATATGGCGCAAATCGCCGCCGACCAAGGTCACGTCCGCGGTCTCGATGGCGACATCAGCTCCCGTGCCAATCGCCATCCCAATATCCGCTTTCGCAAGAGCTGGAGCGTCATTAATGCCATCACCGACCATCGCCACACGTTTTCCTTGCTTTTGCAATTCCTCGACGATGTTCGCTTTGTCTTCCGGGAGCACCTCGGCGTACACATGCTCAATGCCGACTTCATTGGCGATCGCTTCCGCTGTCCGTTGATTGTCCCCTGTTGCCATATAGACATCGATGCCCATTTGTTTTAATGTTTGAATGGCTTCTTTGGAGCTTTCTTTTACCGTATCCGCGACCGCAATGATGCCGGCAAGCTGTCCATCGATGGCAACGAGCATCACTGTTTTCCCTTGTTTTTCAAGCTCTACCATTTTATCTTCATGCACAGAAATCGCTACAGAGCGTTCCTTCATCAATTTTCGCGTCCCAATAAGGATGCTTTTTCCGTCAATGACCGCTTCAATTCCGTGGCCGGTAATGGCGGAGAAGTGCTCCAATGGCTTCAGCGAAATCGCTTGTTTCTTCCCGTATTCCACAATCGCATGAGCCAGCGGATGCTCCGAAGCGCTCTCGGCGGAAACCGCATAATCGAGCATGTCCTCGCGGAAGGCCAGCACATCGGTGACTTCCGGTTTTCCTTTTGTCACGGTTCCTGTTTTATCGAGTAATACGGCATTGATTTGATGCGTTCTCTCTAGGTACTCACCTCCTTTAAAGAGAATTCCCTGTTCTGCCCCTTTGCCGGTGCCGACCATAATCGATGTCGGTGTGGCCAAACCGAGCGCACAAGGGCACGCGATGACAAGAACGGCGATGGCCGCCTCAAGCGCTTTCGCCAAATCACCCGGCGCAGCAAAGAAGTACCAGATCATAAATGCAACAACCGCAATTCCGACAACAATTGGTACGAAAATACCCGAAATGACATCCGCCATCCGCTGAATCGGAGCTTTCGAACCTTGTGCCTCTTCGACGATTTTAATGATATTGGCAAGTGCTGTATCTTTTCCTACTTTTTCTGCTCGAATGGTCAGCACCCCATTTGTATTCATGGTCGCTCCGATCACATAGTCGCCTTCCTTTTTATCAACCGGAATCGATTCACCGGTAATCATCGATTCGTCTACGGAGGATGCTCCGGCGATGACCGTACCGTCCACCGGGATTTTTTCTCCTGGCTTGACAACAATCGTATCGCCGATCACCACTTCCTCGAGCGGAACTTTTCTTTCTTCCCCATGACGGATGACAGTAGCTTCCTTTGCCTGCAAGCTAAGGAGCTTTGAAATCGCTTCCGTTGTCCGCCCTTTCGCAAGAGCCTCAACGTATTTGCCGACAAGCACAAGCGTAATCAAGACGGCGCTTGTTTCAAAATACAACCTTGGCATATATTGAGGATTCCCAAGCGTTCGCAACGCTTCATACAAGCTGTAAACGTACGCGGCCGATGTTCCAAGCGCCACTAGGACGTCCATGTTCGCGCTCTTGTTTCGCAACGCCCGGTACGCCCCGACATAGAAAGGACCGCCGATGTAGAACTGAACCGGTGTAGCGAAAAGAAGCTGGAACCACGGGTTCATCAACAGATGCGGCATCGGCAAGCCGATATCAAACGGCATATGGGCAAACATCGTATAGAGCAGCGGCAACGATAAGATGATGGAAATGGCAAGTTGCCGTTGTTTTTGTTTCAACCGCTCTTCTTTCCGGCCAGCATCGTCTTGTTCTTCGTTTCGAATTTGCCCCTTATACCCAAGCTTTTTGATTTTCTCTAAAATGTCTTCGACAGATGCAACACCCTCCTTGTATTCGACCACCGCGCTGTTTGTCGCCAAGTTGACAGCAGCGCTTGTCACACCTTCCATCCGATTTAACCCTTTTTCAATCCGCGTCGCACAGGCCGCACATGTCATTCCTTCAATATCAAGCGTCACTTTTTCCGTCGCAACGCCATACCCCAAATTCTCAATTTTCGTTTCGATATCGGCGATCGTTTGTTTTGATGGATCGTATTGAATCGTGGCTTTTTCCGTGGCCAAATTGACATGGGCTTTGACGCCATCCATCTTATTTAATACTTTCTCAATCCGATTGGCGCACGCGGCACATGTCATGCCGGTCACCTTCAGCGTCACGGTTTTCGGCTCCCCCATTTCCCGTTTCCCCCCTTACTTTGAAAATTGTTTCATCACATCCATCAATTCGCGAATCGATTCGTCTCCGCTCCCTTCACGGATCGCTTTCGCCACGCAATGGCTCACGTGGCGTTCAAGCAGCTGCAGCCCGACTTGGTTCAACGCCGCTCTGATCGCAGAAATTTGCACTAAAATATCGATGCAATACCGATTGTCCTCCACCATTTTTTGCACCCCGCGCACTTGTCCTTCGATGCGCTTCAAGCGCTTGATAATGCGTTCGATTTCCTGTTCCGTTCGTGGAACCATTTTTTTATCCACATGATGATCTTCATAATGGTTCATCAAACATCACCTCTTTTCATTACATTATACCGGTAATGGGTATAAAACGCAACAGAGATCCCCTCTACAAATCATGTTCACCACAAAACCGTAATCAATACCTGTGCAGGAAAAAACTGCTTTCCACAAAAAATTCACAATTTTAATACTTTAATACCATAATAAAACATGACATAACTGATCAATAAGCCGCTGATCAGCAAAAGATTTTCGCCCTGAACGACTATATTGCCGAATTGCAATATCCATTCCCCCAAAATTCATATTTCTATCGGTATTAGAAAGGATTCTTCGTTGCGACGAAAAAATACAACTATAACTACATCACCCTAACCATCTTGAAACGTTCTTCCAAACATTGTTACTGCATCATCTTCTTTAAAACCAATAAGTGATGGTATCGAACACGCCAAGCAATACCATCACAATTCCAGCGGTTTGCTGAATGAGCTTCCCTACCCGTCTTCCTTTTTTCATGACAGCACCGCTCAATCCTAAGTACCAAAGGATGAGGATGAAGAAAATAACCGGTACAGAAGTGCCGACGGCAAAGACGCTCGGCAACAACACTCCATAAGACGTTGAGTATACGAGAGGCATTAGAGTAACAAAAAATAGAACAAACATCGTTGGACAAAAAGCCAACGAAAAGCCAAATCCCATGAAAAACGAACCGATTTTTCCTTTTGCCCATCCCTTCGGCACTCTGAACAAAGTGACATTCCAATACATTTTAAAAAGCCCTAACAAATACAAGCCTACGAGAACAAGAATCGGGCCAATCAGCTTTCTTAACCATGGAAAGTATAGTGTCAGTGTACTTTGAATCTCCTTCCCCATCAACCAGACGATCAAGCCTAACCCGGAAAAAGCGATGACCTTTCCGAAAATAAATAAAAGCAGTTCTTTCCAAGCGATCCCCTTTTGCAGAGATTGGTTGCTGTACAACGTGATTGCTCCTAAGTTGCTAGTCAGCTGGCACGGAGCCATCGCTCCGACGATGCCAAGAAGAAACGCTGACAAAACAGGAAGCGCTGTTGTGCTGTTGGCCATATTCAGAAACGGCTGGCTCAGCAGGTTGCTGATTTGGCTTAGGAATGAATACACTCTTCTTCTCACCCTCTCCATCCGTTACTTATATTGTAGCAGTGAATTTTGCAAAAATTATGGAGCGATATATTTTTAGGCAAACAAAAAGACATGCGCCCGCATGTCCCTATATTTCCCCTTCTGATGCTAGTTTTGTCCAACTTCCACCGTTATTTGTAACTATTCAGCCACATCATAAAGTGAGCTGAATATTTTCTTCTTTCCTTGTCTATGATGTGAATATTGATAGACAAGGAGGTGAATCGCATGTTGACGGTACAACAAGCTGTATTTACAGTTGAGGGCTTAATCGGCAAAGTTCAACAACAAAAACAGCTCATTCATCAACTCATTCAAGAAAATGAACATTTGCGTCACGAAAACAAACAGCTACGCAAAGAAAATGAACAACTGAAGTACCGTGTTCAAGAGCTGGAAGCACGCACGAAAAAAAACAGCTCCAATAGCCATTTGCCCCCATCTTCTGACCGTTTTGAGAAAAAGCGTTCCTCCCGCGAGCCGTCTGGCAAAAAGCCTGGTGGGCAAGAGGGACATGAGGGGAAGACGCTCCGTCAAGTGGAACATCCACATCATCGCATCGTCCACCGTGTGCATACGTGTCAAGGATGTGGAGCTTCTTTGCGTGAAGTCAAACCGTTCAAAGTCGATATCCGTCAAGTGTTTGATGTCCCTCCTGTGGCGATCGAGGTGACACAACATGAACGTGAAGTGAAATCGTGTCCACATTGTCGATGCGTGCAACAAGCCGAATTCCCATCCCATGTCACGAATCATGTGCAATACGGTCCACGGCTCACGGCACTCGTTGTTTATTTACATCATATCCAATTGATCCCGTACAAGCGTTTAAGTGATACAATCGAAGCGTTATATCAACACTCGATTAGTACAGGAACCCTTGCCAATATGGTGAAACGAGGACGCGAAGCGCTGGAATCAAATATGGACATCATCGAAGACGCCTTACTTGAATCCAACATCCTGCATGTCGATGAAACGAGTTTGCGCATCAATGGGAAACTCGCATGGGTGCATGTCGCGTGTACATCGAGATATACATACTTGGCTCCTCACGCTTCTCGTGGAAAAAAAGCGACCGATGAGATCGGGATTCTTCCCCGATATGAAGGGACGATGATGCACGATGCGTTCGGTACGTATCCGAAATACACACATGCCACCCATGCCCTTTGTCATGCCCACCATTTGCGTGAGTTAAAAGGATTCATCGAACAGGGGCATACGTGGGCGATGCGCATGACCACGTTTCTGTTAGCCGCCAAGCAAGCCGTCGAAGCCCATCACGGTGCACTTTCCGAAGAAGAAGCGAGACGGTGGGAACGAGTGTATGATCGCATCCTAGAAAGAGCACAACACCGATTAGAAACGATGACGCCTCTTCCGAAAAAAGCACTCGCTTTTGTTCGACGCCTTCAAAAACGAAAGGAAGAAGCGCTGCGTTTCTTACGTGAAGTACATGTTCCCTTTGACAACAACCAAGCCGAACGCGATCTTCGCATGGTCAAAGTCAAAGAGAACATTTCGGGTACGTTTCGCGAAGAAACATTCGCGCAGTCGTTTTGCATCGCAAGAAGCATCGTTTCCACACTGACGAAACACGAAAAAAACGTGTGGGATTCGTTATGTCTTCTGTTGACAGGTGAAACGCTCGATCGTGTTCTTTCTACCACTTAGGGCATTTTCTATGACCGAAATGCCCTATTTGTGCTGGGCTTTTTTATACACTAGCACTGGGGTGAATAGTTACAAATAAATTAATTTTGTTAAAGTGCCTCTTGTGCAGATTTTGTGCAAGTTTTGTGCAGATTTTTCTTCGGTGTGTAGTATGTGATTCACCTTAGTGATTTAAGATGCAAAAGATAGCACTGATATTTTTATTTCCAGTGCTATTTTTGTTTACTAATTCCACATGGATGAAGTGGATAGGATAAATATTCCGTTCCCGGAAACATGATAAACATTTATTCTAATTTTGGCGTCGCGGAAAAATATTGCTCAAATACCATGATAGAACAATGTATATCGATCAGTTTAAGGTAATTCGTTCTAATCCTTCTCTATCTAAAACAATGATTTTCCGATGACCTTTAACCTCAATAAGTCCTTCCTCTTGAAATGCCGTCAGCTTTCTGCTTAAAGTTTCTTGGCTCATACCCAATAGAGAAGCGAAATCCCCTTTGGTCATATTCAGGTGTACCACTTTATTACCCGCGGACATATCTAATAGTACACGGGCCAATCTTTGTTCTACTGTATTAAGGTTGATTGTTTCAATAAGACTTTCTGCTCTTTCCAACCGTTGGCTCAACTCTTCCAATACTTTAAAGGCAATGGATGTGTACTTCTTCATAAGCTTTTTTAGCTTTTCCCCTTCAATGATGCACATCGTTGTAGGTTCCAAAGCCACTGCATTCTCTGTCAAAGACAAAGGGCTAAAAAGGGAAAGTTCCCCCATAAATTCACCGGGGCCAATCACTCGAATGACCTGCTCTTTACCATTGGCGTTAAGCCTGGAGATCCTTACTCTCCCAGAACGGATAACATAAAGCTTGCCCCCTTTATCGCCAGCACTGTAAATCATTTCATTCTTCTGAAAAGTTTTGCTCCTTGTTATGGCGGCAACTTCTAGCATTTCTTCTTTGGTTAAACTACTGAAGATCGGAACTAGCTCTATGCAATTTGATTGATCCTTTGAATGGCAGTGGCAATCCATTGAGTATCCCTCCATTATCTAGATCTCTTTGATTTTCGACATCAACTAGGATTATTATACCATCCAAGGAGAAGGCACTCTACGATATTTCACGTAGGGTGCCTTAAGTCTTATTTGGTCCTTACTTGAGATTTTTTAACTTCATATCCCAGTGCAACGATGGCGTTTTCGATCGTTTCTATAGAAAGTTTTTCTTCGTCAAAGTCTAATTTTACTTTGCTTGAGTTAAATAAAACATTAACACTTTCCTTATCTACACCCTCTAAAGATTTTACTGCGTTCTCAATTTTTTGTATACATGATGGACAAGTTAATGTTTCTAATTGAATCGTTGCTTTTTGCATAGTTTATCTCTCCTTTTCGATGATCGAGTGCGCAAACAGCGAATCCACGGGAGAAATGCGGCAGTTTTCCGTTCGTCGTCACCTTTCCTCCGCATCGGGAAAGGGCGGACAATGGGTGGTGCACCCAGTGGATTCAAACACTTTTCCGTACAGGGTCTAAGCCACCATTAAGCATAACGTCCTGTTGAACTGTTTGCGCCTATTCTTCATTATGGGAAGAAAAGGGGGATTTTCATCCCTGGGTGGAGGGCAAACCATTGCCCATGGATCTTTTCCGTGAAAATACATGCGCCTTCAGCGGTCATTTTCATGCCCGGGTGGAGAGCAAAAATTGCTCATGGAACTTTTCCATGCATACTTATTTCAAGGTGAAAGGTATGCATTAAAACAAGAAAAATGGTGTTATGTCAAGAAAACGGACACATTAAACAGAGAGAAATAGCTGAACTTAGGCAGCTGCTTTTCTCTGACTAGCGTAGTAAGCAGCCTCCAATTCACATGGCGATACATAGCCAAGGGCGGAATGACTTCTTTTACGGTTGTAGAAACATTCGATGTACTCAAAAATGGCTTGTTTCGCTTCTTTTCGCGTGCGGAATCGATTCATAAATACACTCTTTCTTGATGAGGCTATGAAATCACTCGATACAAGCATTGTCGTAACAGTTTCCACGTCTCGACATGCTCACTTGAAAATGATGTTCCTGTAAGAGCTGTTGATAGTCATTCGAAGCATATTGGCTCCCACGATCCGAGTGATGAAGGACTCTCCCTGTTGGTTTCTCGTTGTTTAACGCTCGTTGTAACGCTTTGATGACTAACTCTTTCGTCATTCGTGTATCGATATGCCATCCTACAATCTTGCGAGTATATAAATCCATGATGCCCGCTAAATACAACCAACCTTCATCGGTAGGAATGTACGTGATATCCGCCATCCATACTTCATTCGGAGCCGTTGCTTGGAAGTTTTGTTTCAATAGATTGTCATATACGTTGTAAGGATGGTTGCTGTTCGTAGCGGCTTTGAATTTACGGACGGTAATGGATCTCAATCCTTCTTCGCTCATGATGCGAGCAACCGTCTTTTGAGACACACGAATCCCTTGTTTGCGCAGTTCTTGCGTAATTTTCGGGCTTCCGTAAATCTTACGGGACTTTAGATGCTCATTTCGAATCTGTTGAGTTAGTTGTTCTTTTCGTTCTTTCTGTTTACTTTTCGCGCGCTTGAGCCAATCGTAATACCCACTTTTGGAAACACCGAGCACTTGACACATCTTCACAACAAGAAATTCGTTTCGGTGTTGAAAAATGAACGCGTAAATTACTTCTGGTTTCTGGTGAAGATGCCTAGCGCCTTTTTTAGGATCGCTAATTCCTCATGTTGTAGATGTATTAAAAAAACATAAACAAAAACAAGAATTTCAGAAGGAGAATTTGGGTGTTCAATACCAAGATAACAATTTAATTGTCTGCACTGATGACGGAAAACCTCTTAATCCACGAAACTTGTTACGCCAATTTTATCGCTTGATCAAAGAAGCAAATGTACCACGTATAAGCTTCCATGATTTGCGGCATACACATGCAACCATCTTAATGCAGCAAGGCGAAAATCCAAAAGTGGTTAGCGAGCGGTTGGGACATTCTCGCGTTGGTATAACTTTAGATTTATACTCACATGTCAGCGATGATTTACAAGAGCAAGCGGCAGAGAAATTTGAAAATGCCCTGTTAAAACAGAGTTAAAATCCTTTAGTTGACTAAAGGTGCAAGTTTTGTGCAAATTTTTAAATTACGGAGATTGTAACACAATTGCTAATAAAACGAAAAAGCTTGAAACCCTTGATACGCAAGGATTTCAAGCTTTTCACTTTAGTGATTCCGACTGGGCTCGAACCAGCGACCTCCACCCTGTCAAGGTGGCGCTCTCCCAGCTGAGCTACGGAATCATATTTTGTTGTTCGCTATCGAACACATTTTTAATTATATAGACGGGCAAGTTGGTTGTCAACAACTTTTTTAAAAAAATCGCTATTCATGATGAAAAAAGGAAAGGTGCCTTCCCCGAAAGGAATAATGCGTGTTGGAACGGTTCGACATCGTATTTTTTCTACATTCTGATTGTTCTATCAAACGAGAATTTGCTTGCAAAGGCTGGGGGAATTGATGAAAAACGCCCGCCGCTTCCGGTGTCGCTCAAAATGAAACTGCAGCTGACGGTCTTGTTCAGCAGCACATTTCCTGTCTCATTGTTCAGCTTAGCGACGGAAATCAAATGGTCGCTCGCCGGACCGAGTGCATCCCATTGGTCGTATTGGCCCTGGGCAGCCGTGATTTTGCTGTTTTCGATCGCGTTTTCCGTTTTCTTGACTCGCTTGTTGGTCGATGAGATCCATGAGCCGGTCAGTGTGCTGTTAAGTCATATGAAACGGGCAGAAAACGAAACGTATAAACCCGTCGCCCACAATGTGTATACCGATGAATTTGCCTATTTACTTCGCGGATTTAATCATATGATCGACGCTGTGCATCGACGCGACCGAACGAACAAAGAACTGCTCAACCGTTTCATCACTGTCCTGACAGCGGCGCTTGACGCCCGCGATCCTTATACAGCTGGGCACTCGCTGCGCGTGGCCCGTTACGCACTCGCGATTGGGGAAAAGCTTTCCCTTCCGAATGAACAGCTTGATGCCTTGTATCGTTCCGCTCTACTGCATGATATCGGAAAGATCGGCGTTCCCGATGCCATTTTGCGTGAACTACCCACCACCTACGCTTCGCTTAGAGGTGGGGGCTTCAAGCGACTTGTGTGTGTTCGCTGAACGGTAAGCCACACACAAGAACCCTTTACGCTTCCCTTCGTTCCGAAGGTGTCCGTTCTAGCCATATTCTATCCTATTCGTTGGCTAACGCCAACCGACATTCATCTCCCACTTTCACTGGTGCTGGCGCACCTTCACGTTTAGAAGTAGGAGACTTCTTTCGGAGGGAAGTTAAAAGAGGAGCGGCTGTTGTCAACCTCAGCGGCATCTTGACCCGCCCGCCGAGCTGTGAAGGCTTGGCGGGCTGATGGCTATGGCGTTGAAACTGACGGCCGCTCCTGAACAAACGACAACGCCTGCTCAAAATCGGCGATCAAATCGTTGACATCCTCAAGCCCGACGCTCAGCCGCAACAAGCCGTCGGTAATGCCGCGCCGGAGCCTCTCTTCTTTTGGCATCGCCGCATGCGACATTTTCGCTGGGTGCGATAAAATTGACTCGACCGCCCCAAGGCTGACAGCAAACACCGGCAAGCGGACGTTTCGGACGAACGTCCGAGCCGCTTCTTCATCGGCTAAACGGAACGACAGCACAGCGCCAAACCCGGCCGCCTGATGGCGCTGGATGTCATGGCCTGGGTGGTGCGAAAGCCCTGGATAATACACATCTTCCACTTTCGGATGGCGCGCCAAATACTCAGCGATGGCCAGGGCGGATTCGGACGACTGCTTCAGCCGAACGTGGAGCGTTTTTAATCCCCGCAGCACAAGCCACGCATCTTGGACGCCAAGAACGGCACCAAACGCGTTTTGCAGTTTGTACAGCTCTTTTCCCAACTCTTCATCTTTCACCACGGCCAATCCGGCGACGACGTCGCTATGGCCGGCTAAAAATTTCGTGGCGCTGTGAAGGACAATATCGACGCCAAGGTCAAGCGGCCGCTGCAACGCCGGCGTCATGAACGTATTATCCAAGAATGTCAAACAGCCATGCGCCTTCGCCAACTTGACGACGCCTTGAATATCGGTCACTTTTAACAGCGGATTGGACGGCGTTTCCATATAAATGACTTTCGTGTTCGGACGAATGTTTTCCGCTACTGTGTTTAAATCTGTCATATCGACAAACGTATGCTCGATGCCAAAGCGGGTCAACACTTCCGTGATCATCCGGTACGTGCCGCCGTAGACGTCTTCGGTCACGAGGACGTGGTCGCCTCGGGACAAGAGCAAAAACGCCGTCGAAATGGCCGCCATGCCAGAAGCGAAGGCGAATCCGCGCGTTCCGCCTTCTAACGCCGCGATCGTTTCCTCAAGCGCCTCGCGCGTCGGGTTGCCGGAGCGGCTGTAGTCGTATTTGCCGAACGTGGCGAAATCGAACTGATGGAACGTGGAGGCGTGCTGGATCGGCACGCTCATCGCTCCCGTGTGGCGATCGACTTTCCATTCATTATGGAGCAGTTTCGTTGAAAACGACCATTCCCGTTCCATCGCTTACACCTCTTTCATGTGTTTGAACGCTTGCGCCAAGTCGGCGATTAAATCATCCGCATGTTCGATGCCGACCGAGAAGCGGAGCAGCCGGTTGCAAATACCGTTTTGGATGCGGATTTCCTCAGGAATGTCCGCATGCGTCTGCGTCGCTGGGTACGTAATAAAGCTTTCGACTCCGCCCAGGCTTTCCGCGAATGTAATGAGGCGCAAGCTTTTTAAAAACCCGTTCACCCACTTTTCATCGGCAATCCGGAACGACAGCATCCCGCCTCTCCCCGGATACAGCACATCAGTGACATCTTCATGTTCGCGCAAAAAGGCGCTGATGCGCTTGGCGTTTTCTTCATGCTGGCGCATCCTTAGCGCCAGCGTTTTCATCCCGCGAATCAACAGCCACGAATCAAACGGCGACAACACCGCGCCGATGGCGTTCTGATACTCGGTCAGGCGTTGACAGAGCTCCTCGCCCTTGGCGACGACAAGGCCAGCCAACACGTCGTTATGGCCGCCTAAATATTTCGTGGCGCTGTGGATGACAATATCGGCGCCTTGTTCGATTGGGCGTTGGAGCACCGGCGTGTAAAACGTGTTATCGACGATCAGCAGCAGCCCATGCCGTTTGGCGAATTCGGAGACGGCGCGGATATCGGTCTCATGCATAAGCGGGTTCGTCGGTGTTTCCAGGAAAATCGCTTTCGTTTTTTCGGTGATACACGCTTCCACCGCAGCGAGATCAGCAAAATCGACGTAATGAAAGCCGAGACCGTACTTGCGCCAGCCGCGCTCAAACAGGCGGTACGTCCCGCCGTAAAGGTCGGCCGATACGAGAAACTCGTCTCCGCTCTCAAACAAGGCGAGCACTGTCTGAATGGCGGCCATGCCGGAGCTGAACGCATAGCCTTGGTCGCCGCCTTCCAGTCTCGCGATCGCTTCTTCGACGATTTTGCGCGTCGGGTTGCCGGTGCGGATATAGTCAAACCCGGTCGACTCCCCGATGCCGGCATGACGGTAGGCGGTGGAAAAATAAACTGGCGGGTTGACCGTCCCCGTCACCGTTTCGCTCCGGTTGCCAATTTGCGCTAACAACGTTTCTAGTTTATCCACCTCATCTCTCTCCTTCTGTTGAAAATTCCATCATGGATCAACGGCCAACCACTTAACGCCCAACGAAGCGCCGCTGTTGGTCAAGCAGCAGCCGAGGGCCTTGATCCTCGACGCCTCTCGGTTGAGGGAGCGGCCGCTTGAGTAAATAAAAAAAGTCTTCTAAGAAGAAGACTTTTCCATACGAACATGGTCATGCTTCTTCTTATCTGCCGAATTGAATGCTCAATTCGCTGGATTTAGCACCTGGCCGTCGGGCGGCTGGTTGCTGAAGCTTCATTGGGCCAGTTCCCTCCGCTTCTCTTGATAAGAACCGCTGCGTATTTAATTTTGTTAATTGTTAATTTATTAAAAAATGTAACGCATTCCGGTCATTTTTGCAAGTCATTTTTTTTGCCGGCACCAATGTTCGGCAAGTTCACGAAAAATTCGAGCCCTTCGTTAACATCTTTTTGCCTAAATATGTTACAATAACAAGTGAACTTGCGCTTTCATGGAGGATGATCATGGCGACAGCATCAGGAACGATGCGCGATTATACGCTTTACAGCAGGGAGCTGCAAGAAGAAATCGGGTTGCTTGTCTACTTGCCAAGCGATTTTTCTCCGTTGCATAAATATTCTTTATTAATCGCGCAAGACGGCAAGGATTATTTTATGTACGGAAAAATCAAAACCGTGATCGAGACACTCATGGACGAAGGAACGATCGACCGAACGATCGTTGTCGGCATCCCGTACCGGAACGTCAGCGACCGCTACGAGAAATACCACCCGGCCGGTCGAAAAAACGAAGCCTATATCCGCTTTTTGGCCCATGAGCTCGCGCCGTTTTTGGATCGCGAGCTGCCGACATATCAAATGGGCAAAGGACGAGCGCTGATTGGCGATTCGCTGGGAGGAACCGTGTCGCTTCTAGCCGGTCTGTTGTATCCGCATACATTTGGAAAAATCGCCATGCAGTCTCCTTACATTGACGACTCAGTGCTCGAACGCATCCGCGCGTTCCGCGCCCCGTCGCTTCTTTCCCTTTACCATTCCGTCGGCGCAGAAGAAACGGCGGTCAAAACGACGGACGGCCATGTACGCGATTTTATCACCCCGAACCGGGCCGCACGGGACTTATTGATCGAAAAGCGGTTTCCCTACACGTACCATGAATTTGCCGGCGGGCATGCATGGACGTATTGGCAGCCGGATGTGCCCCGGGCGGTATCGGCCATTTTGTCGCTGTAAATAACGGCAAACGAACCATCTGAAGGAGGGAAAGCGGAATGAAGTACGTCATTGTCATTTTTCCGCCAAAGCGGATTCAAGACTTCGCCAACTCGTACCGGAAGCGGTACGACAGCCATTACGCCCTCATCCCGCCGCACATTACATTAAAATACCCGTTTGAGGCGGATGAGGAGCAAATCAAAGAAATGACGAAAGAGCTGCGCCGCATCGCAGCGGAAACGGAGCCAATTCCGATCAAAGTGACGAAATTCAGCTCGTTTTACCCGACAAGCCACATCATTTATTTGAAAGTCGAGCCAAACGAAGTGCTGGAACGGTTGCACGAGCAGCTGCACAGCGGCTTGTTTGCCGGGGAGCCGGAATTCGTGTTCGTGCCGCACATTACAATTGGCCGCGATTTGCCGAATGCGGAATACGCTGACGTCTACAGCCAACTGCGGCTGCAAAACGTCCATTTTGAAGAGACGGTCGACCGGTTCCACCTTCTTTACCAGCTCGAGAACGGATCATGGACTGTCTATGAAACCTTTATCGTTGGAGGAAAGGAAACGGGAGAATGAACGTCGCCATTGGAACAACGGAAGACCGCGCGTTGTATGAAGACGCGTTGCGCGTCCGTCGGATTGTATTCATCGAAGAGCAAAACGTGCCGGAAGAAGAAGAAATCGATGCATTTGAACATGAATCGTTCCATCTCGTCCTATACGATGGCGAACAAGCAGTCGCAGCCGGCCGGTTTCGCCTGGTCGATGAAGGGGTTGGCAAAGCGGAGCGCATCTGCGTTTTGCCGGCTTACCGCGGCCGCGGCGTCGGCCGGATGGTGATGGAGGCGTTGGAGCAGCTTGCGAAAACAAAAGGGGCGAAAACGGCGAAACTGAACGCCCAGACGCACGCAGAACCGTTTTACCAAAAGCTCGGCTATACGACCGTCTCCGGCGTCTTTATGGACGCCGGCATCCCACATGTCACGATGGTGAAATCACTCGAATGATGGCCATAGAACAGCCTCGTCTACACTGATCCAAGGCTTGGGATCATCGAACATCGTTTCGCTCTCCTGAGCCAAGCAGAGCAAAAGGGAGCTGTGCGCACGCAAGCTCCCTTTTGCTTACTTTTTGTTGTTCAACATATTGGCGATCGTGTTCAAATCAATTTGTTTGCCGTTATGGACGATCGCCTTGACGATTTGGTCCTCAAGTTCTTTTGGCACTTTCCGGTTGGCAATTTGCGCCACCCGCTTCACCACTTGGCGCACCGTTTTTTCATCGCTGAAATTGGCGTTTTGCAGCGAGTTGGCGAGCTCAAAAACGTCTTTCATATTGACACCTGTTTTCTGTTCGATGTTTTTAAAAAATTGCTGATCCATCGTTCTGCCTCCTTCTCCCTGCTATATCGTATGATGCTCCCGCCTCGGCGTGCATCAAATTAGGGAAAGAAAAATACGAGCCGCTCCGTGGCGCCGAAACGGCCCGTATCCCATTCGCTTTTTCCGTTAGGCGACAAATGCCGCGCCGACAATAATCAACAAAATGAACAACACGACAATCAGCACAAAGCCACCGCCATAGCCACCGCCATAGCCACCGCCATAGCCGTAGCCGTAAGGATAACCATAACCGCAGAAGCCCATTATAATGTTCACCTCCTTCTCCGTTTACTGTATCGTATTCACCGGCTTAGCGGAGCGTATGGGCGCAAAGGCCATTTTGTCATCCAAATCGGCGGAACAGCTCGGCAAATTCCCGCTCCTTCTTCGCAAACCATTGCTCGATGTAGTCCAAGTTGCCTTGTACACTTTTTAAAAATCCATTGTTCAATTTTTCGATTTCTTGCAGCTGTTTGTTAAAGTCCTTTCCCCATTGTTCAAACAGGCGGATGAACGTTTCATGCCCTTCTTTGCGCGACGCAACCCAATTTTCGAGCGCTTTTTCCAACTCTTTGCTCACACTTTCCCCTCCTTTCTTACTGTTGTATGCAAAAACGACTGCCCGAGGTGAAGGCGTCCCCGTTCTTTTTTTGCCTTGCCATATGGTAAAGTAAAGATGAACGGCAACATGAAAGGGAGGGAACGAATGTGAGACAAATTGAAACAGTTGAGCAATTCGAGGCGGCCATTTCCGGCGATAAGCCAGCGATTATGAAGTTTTACACAACTTGGTGTCCAGACTGCGTGCGCCTGAACATGTTCATCGATGACATCATCCGCGATTACGGGCAGTACGACTGGTTCGAAATCGACCGAGATCAGTTTCCAGATATTAGTGATAAGTACCAAGTGCTTGGCATTCCAAGTCTTCTTGTGTTCCGAAACGGGGAAAAAATCGCCCATCTGCATAGCGCTGATGCGAAAACGCCGGAAGAAGTGCGCGCCTTTTTGCAGTCCCTGCCGGAGTAAGACGGGGCGGCATCCTTGCCTCGCCAGAGAAGAAGGGCAACAAAAAGAGGCTGTCCGAGAAGGAAGCTTTCCTTCTCGGACAGCCATGCGAATGAACAGACAGCTCCTTATGGATCGCTGATTGTGGAAACGGAAGCCGTCAATATTCAGTTTCGTCGTAGTCTTTCGGCTGGCGCATCAGCTGCGGGCTGTCAAACATGAATTCAATCGAAATTTCCTCATCGGTCGTCCGCGTCCGCTCGGAGCGGTCGTTTGGTTTCAATTGGACTTGAATTTCCTCATCCGTCGTTTTTATCCGTTTGTCTTCCATCGTCTTTTACTCCTGTGTCATCAGTTTCGTAAGAGCGGTTCGACTTTTTGCACAAGCTCTGCCATTTTTGCGGCGTTTCGTTCATACAGCGCCTTCGCCTCTTCGGAATTCGTCTGCAACGCATACAGCTCCAGATCAGCCTGCATTTTTTTCATCGCGGCCAAGAGCAGCTTTTTCTCCTGCGGCTCGGCAATTTGGATCTTATCATCGTACAAATCGATCGTCAGCTGTCCGTATGAATCGACTTGGGCGTGAAACACATTTTCAATCGCCACTCCTTGTTTGTCAAGCTGTTCCTTCAGCCAGCCGCGGCTAAGCCCCATCGTAGCGAGTGGCTCATCCAAAATCATGCCGTCCATAATGACCGTTTGCGGCTCTTTTTCCCGCGGTGGGTTTGGGAACACATCTCCGACGGTGAGGGGCTGCTTTTCCCGCTTCAGCAACACGTTCAAGTCGCCGTTTGGCTCAAGCACCGCAAACTCGACGTCGGCGACGCGGAACACATCTTTTTTGCGCAGCTGTTCGAGCAGCTCGTCAACCGTATATTTCTCCCGTTTCAAGTTTTCCTCTAAAATTTTGCCGTTTTTAATAAAAACCGTGGAATTGCCCTCGACAAAATCGCGAAATTTCTTGTTGCGCAGCGAGAGACGAGCGACAGCCACTGGAAACAGCGACCAAATCAAAATGCTGGTGATGCCTTCTTGCAACGAAATTCCTAAATCGACCGACATCGTTCCAGCAATATCGCCGACGGTAATGCCGACGATGTATTCAAAAAACGACAATTTTGATAATTGCTTTTTGCCGAGAATGCGGGTGATCACAAACAACCCGATTAAAATGCAAATCGAACGAATGGCGGTTTCTAACCATATAGGCATCGATCATGCTCCTTACTTTCCGTGATATTGCGGCTCCTCGAACTCGAGCCGGCCGATCCGGTCTTTGATGTCCGCGATGATCTCCTCTGTCGCAAGCATCGCTTCATGAAACGTCCGCTGCGCCGTTTCATCCTGGGAAGTGAGCGCCAGCTGTTGCAGCCCAGCGTGAATGCCTTTTAAGCTCGCCAACGTTTGTTTCACCTGCGAAGCAACGGTCATGGAAGATCCCTCCTATCCTTTCGGGCGGAACAAGAGCGCCCCGATAAACCCAAAGACGATCGCCGCGGAGATGCCGGCGCTCGTCACTTCAAACATGCCGGTCAATACGCCGATAATGCCGTGTTTTTCCGCCTCTTGCATCGCGCCGTGAACGAGCGCGTTTCCAAAGCTCGTAATCGGAATCGTCGCCCCGGCGCCGGCAAAATTAATGAGCGGCTCATACAAACCGAATCCATCCAAAATCGCCCCGACGACGACGAGAATCGTCAACGTATGCGCAGGTGTCAGTTTAAACACATCCATCAAAATTTGCCCGATCACGCAAATCAGCCCGCCGACGACAAACGCCCAAAAAAACATGGCCAACACGCTACGCCTCACCTCCGTACTCGATCGCCACCGCATGGGCAATGCACGGGATCGTTTCGTTTTGCTGAAACGACAATGGCGATAACAGCGCCCCTGTCGCCACCGCCAAAATGCGCTTCAGTTCGCCGCGGCGCATCCGTTTGATGAGATGCCCGTAAACGACGACAGCGGAACAAGCCGCCCCGCTCGCTCCGGATAAAACCGGCTGTCCGTCACGGTAAATGAGAAGTCCGCAATCTTGGTAGCGCTCTTCATCGATGTCAATGCCGTGCTGACGCAGCAAGTCAAGGGAGACTTGGCGTCCGATTCGCCCTAGATCGCCGGTGACGATCAAATCGTAATACGATGCATCGATTTGCATGTCGCGCAAATGCGCCTCAATCGTATCGACCGCCGCCGGCGCCATCGCTCCACCCATGTTGAACGGGTCGGCAAGCCCCATATCCACAACGCGGCCGATCGTCGCTGCCGTCACGCGCGGCCCGTCCCCTTTCGGGCTGACGATCGCCACGCCAGCTCCCGTTACCGTCCACTGCGCTGTCGGCGGCTTTTGCCCGCCGTATTCGGTTGGATAGCGGAACTGCTTTTCGACAGCGGTGTTATGGCTTGACGCACCGGTTAAGATATAGTCTGCCCCGCCATAGTTGGTAATAAAAGCGCTGAGCGCAAGCCCTTCCATGGAGGTTGAGCAGGCGCCAAAAATGCCAAGGTACGGCATGCCGAGCGTTCGGGCGGCAAAACTTGTCGGCGTCATCTGGTTGATCAAATCGCCGGCGATGAGAAACTGCACGTTTTCCTTCTCTAATCCGGCCTTTTCCATCG
This sequence comes from Geobacillus sp. FSL K6-0789, assembly GCF_038593135.1. Classification (NCBI taxonomy): domain Bacteria; kingdom Bacillati; phylum Bacillota; class Bacilli; order Caryophanales; family Anoxybacillaceae; genus Geobacillus; species Geobacillus sp. FSL K6-0789. The sequence continues at coordinate 812,279 of NZ_CP151966.1, read as the reverse complement.
CCTGAAACGCTGCTTCTTCCATGAGCACGCGGTGCGCCTTCTCGTACGACTCCTCTCCGAGCCATAAATCTTCGTGAAGAAGATCAAAGTCTTCCGCGAGGCGGCCGTTCGCCTCAAACGGCCCGCCGACCGCCGCTGTTGCGATGATTGCCGGCTTGTTCGCAAACACCCATGTGCGGTGCCCTTTCAGCATTACAATCCCCCCCACTGGGTCGCAATCGTTTTGACAAGAGCGATAACAAAGGCGGAAAACGTACCGAACAAGATGACCGATCCGGCGAGCTTGAACATGTTCGATCCGACGCCTAACACAAATCCTTCCGTCCGGTGCTCAATCGCCGCCGAGATGACGGCGTTGCCAAACCCTGTCACCGGCACGGCGCTTCCCGCCCCAGCGAATTGGGCGATCCGGTCATAAACGCCAAACCCAGTTAAAATCATCGACAAAAAGACCATCGTCGCCACCGTCGGATTGCCTGCCGTTTGCTCGGTGAAATCAAAGAAGTACATATAGAAATAAGAGATCGCCTGCCCGATCGTGCAAATGATTCCGCCAACGAGAAACGCGCAAACACAGTTTCGAACAATAGGACGCTTCGTTTCCCGCTCTTTTTCGAATAAATGATATTCCTGCTGAACCGGGGTCAGCTTTTTCCGTTTTTCATTCGCCATAATGACACCTCTTATGTTTGCTCTTTGCTTAGCTTTTCAATGCGCTTGATTTCCCGATTGACTTTTCGTTCATCCCAGCGTCGATTGTCCATGTTGGCTTTTAATTCCTTCGTCTTCCAAAAAATTTTCAAATCGCTCGAGGAAACAACATCATAGCCAGGAAACAGGTCGCGCAGTTTTTGGTCAATGTCTTTCTCAATTTGTTTTCGACTCCACCGCTTCATATGGGGAATTTGATAAGCAATGAGCAACCGATCCACGCTGTTGACCGCCACCACGTCCCGAACATCGTCGCGCCCGCGCAAATAGCTGGCCGCCCGCTCGGCCGGACCTTGGTTCAGCTCCGCATGTTTCGCCGTCCCGGACGTTTGGGTTCTCAGTAGGTTTGCCCCTTGCAGCGATTGTTTTTGTTCCGTTTCTTCTTTGGCGCAGCCGCCGACCGCGATCATCGCAACGACGGCCGCCAACCACCATTTTTTCATCTTCATCAACCCATTCGTTTTTATGTATTTCCGCCAAGTCGGGAAAGGTTGGCGTGCTGTGCCAACCTTTCCGCCTGAACCATCCCATTCGCTTCAGCGAAGGTTATTGTTGTTTATATTGTGGCTCTTCGTTTTGAATTTCTTGCATGCGCGAGTTCACCAAATCAACGACCGCCTGCGTTTGTTGGGCAGCTTGTTGGTAAAGCTGTTTCGCGGCTTGGTTTTCGGTTTGCAAAGCAAACGTTTCGAAGCTCGCTTGAGCCGATTTTAACCCCGCCAATGTTTGTTTCACTTGTGTTGCAACCGTCATGATTCATGTCCTCCTTATATGGTGTAAGATTGGTGGTGACAATGTTTAGAATGGTTTTTTCGCCGCCAAATTATAATTGTCATTTTCTGCAAAACGTTCTGTCGCCTTTCCAGCCTTTCCGGGCACAAAAAGGGCGCCTTCTGCAGGCGCCCATGCGGGTTACGACTTGTCATCAACTTTATCGGAATAACCGCGGCCGAGCGACGGTTGTTTAAAATACCGGCCATCACCAAAATGCTTAAGAAGGCATGGTACAGTTGTTCATATTTGCCAAGATCAATGTCGACGCCGAATGTCTCAAGCGCAATCACGGCAAACGATCCGATTGCCAGCCAAAGCCCGTAATTTTTAAAACGCTCCACCGTTGGCGTCCCCCATTTGCTTTATGGCTAGATCCACGAGAACGGTCTCTGTTCTCCTTCGTTTCGATCATAGCCTCCTTCACCATGTTCTTCCTTATCCCGGTCCCGCGCATCTTCAACGGCTTCCATTTCCGTATCATCGCGGTGCGGGAACAACCATGGATCGCGGATGCGGCCGCGCGGCATAATGACGATGTCATCGGCATGAATGATCAATTTATCGACATGAATCACTTTCGCTTTTTTCCGATCCGACATGCCCTTCCCCCCTTCCTTTCGCCTAGTTGCACTGTTAGACTATGCAAGGAGAGGAAGCGGAGTATAGGCGCTTCTCACGGATTTGTGCTATTTCTTTACGACCGGCGGCCGGCCGCAGCCGCAGCCTCTCGGGCGCCGCACTGGCTGGGTTGTTGAGGTGAGCGCCCAAGCCGTCGGTTTGGGCGAGATTGGTTTCGTCATGGCCTCATCCCTCCAGATGAAAAAAATGTATGGCTACTGCTATTGTATGGCCCTATCGGCCAAGGGTGCGCCTCATTTTTCCTTGTGCTCGTCCGGGTGGGGCACAATCGCGTTTTCTTGGCGCAGCGTACGGAAAAACCAGCTGTCCGGCCGTTCTTCGTCACGTACTCCTCCCGTCTCTCCTTGCAGCTGCTGCAGCTGGCGGCGAAGTTCGTCGTTTTGTTTCATCAGCTGCTTTATTTGCTCATAACGTTGCTTGCTTTGGTAAGCCAGTTCCCTTAACACTACATTTTCTGCCTCTGCTTCTTCGAGCCGGCGCTCCAGCTCAGCAATCCGCTCAGCCAGCCGCCGTTCATCTATCCCTTTTGTTCCTGCCTTCGCCGCTCCCCGTTGTTCTCTCATTCGTCATCTCCCCCTTTATTTCATCGTCCGGCAGACGCCTGCCGATAAAAAATCCGCATCTGTCCCAACACATTTACCTATATCATTCATAGTATACAGTAGTCCCAAACCATTAGGCGTTGGGGAACAAATGAACGATAGGAGGAACGAGAAAATGGGCCATTACCATCGCGATACGGAAAGGGTATGCATCAGAACACGCAAAATTTATGACTGGGTGACGCGGCAAATCGACGTGCCATTAAAAAGCTTCAGCGGCGATGATTTGGAAACGATTTTCCCATCGGACACTTGTCCGGGAGACGGGACGATTTGCGACTTTTTGGCAGCGCAAAACATGGACCCGCAAAACTTTGCCATTCGTTGTTTCTTGACAGACGCTGCCGGAAATCCAATCGATCCGGTTGTTGACCAGGATGCGCTGATTTGCCAAGAAATCATGCAGCCAAACGGCCGGCAGCCCGTCAACGTCACCCTTCCTTCCGGGGAGACCGTGACATTGCAAAAAGTCAAAGCGCTCGTCAAAGGACACGTCGTTGTGCAAATTGTCAGCCCGACCGGCACGGTGATTTGCCAATCGGCGCCGATTCCGTTTGCCACGGCGCAAACATTCATCTTATGCGCTCCGGAAGGCACGCAGCTCAATTGCCATATTTCCTTCTTTGAATGCGATACAAGCTTAGTTTGCACGGACAACTTCACTCAACTCGACGTTTCCATCACCTTATGCCTTGAAGTCCAAGTGGAAGCTGACGTCAAAATCGAAGTTGAAGCCTGCTTCTGCCAACCGCGCGAAGAACTTGCCGAAGCTACGCTGTGCCCGACAACCAAATTTCCGCCACAATGCCCGGACGTATTCCCAGCAATGTAACGTCCCGCACCACTTAGGCTGTTGTTCTCAACAACAGCCTTTTTTATATGGCACTTGCCTTCCGCGTATACATAAGATAAAAATGGAAGGAGTGGAAAACGAGTGAAAAATGCGAATGATGACCGGCACCTCCGCCTGCAGCAACAAATTATTCACTACCGGTCTGAAGCCGCCTCGTGCAGGCAACAGATCAAGCAGCTTGAGGCCGAACTGGAAAAAGAAAAAATGCGCAGCGCCTATCTAAAAGAAAAATTGCGTGAAGCCGAAACAGTCAACGCCGAAATGTACAAGAAAAAGATCGCGGCCTTGGAGCGCCAGCTTTTGTTGTATGAAATCGCGCTCGAAGAGGCAGAGCATCGCGTCTCCGGACCGCAACAAACCACCGGCGCCGATCCAGCCGCTTCCGTGCTGGCGCTGTTTCATTACTCGGTTATGATCCCGACGCACCTTGATGAAGAAGAAATTGTCGTGATTGGCGACTTCATCATCCGCAACAGCGGAACCGCGCCGCTTCACCATCCGGTCGTCTGCCTCCGCATCTCGCCGCCGAAAGCAGCGGTGCTGAGCGGAAAAATTGCGCTCCCCCAAAGCGGGCGCGCCGCACAGGAGGGGCTGGCTGACAGCGGCGCCGAAGGTTGGACGTTCATCCAAGAAAACTGGCGGGAAAAAGTGCGGCAAAACGGCGAATATTGGATTGCCCCGCTCCATGGCGTCCCCATTGAACCAGGTGAAGAACGGCGCTTTTCCCAGTTTGAGATTGCGGTTCGACCGTCCGGCAACGTCCGCTCCCTGACAGTCGACGGCTTCGTATATGGCGCTGAACTGCCCAAAGGAGCCGCCGCGGCCAACCGCATCGCCGTCCAATGGTAAACGGAGCCCGCCCCATCCAATGGAGCGGCTGCTTTTCCCGGCCGGCTTCAGCCGGCCTCGTCTTGTCGGCAGCAACGATCTTTGCTTGACAGCAGCAGCGGGGGCATGATGCTTCAAGTGTCCAAGACCAACCGAAACACAATCTCCCACCGGCGGAAGCCGTCGGCCAGCCATCCAGGCGGCAGCTTTCCGCTACAGCCGGTCCGGATGACGCAAGCTATATAGATGCAATTTAAAGCTTTAACATTTTTCGTCTTTGCCGGTCATTGCATCCGACTGTCGAGTGACCGAACAACGCCGCTTAAAGACCCATGAATGGGTCTGTGAAGCGAGTCGTTGTTCGGTCTTCCGTCACGCTAAGGCGTGACGGAGGCAAGCCGCACGCTTGCCTTCGACAGTCGAAAATGGGCAAACCACTTTTCTGTCAAGGATATGTTAAACTTCTTTGTTGCATCTATATAGCATCTCTCCCCTTACGAGAGCCACTTGCTGACAACCGTTTCAATCAGCGCCGCCCCGCCGGCGACTGCGAGCAGCACGATCAGTGGCTGGAAAACGGCCGGCCAAGCAACAACCCCAATATAACAAAACGCTGCACACCATATCCCGGTGCACCAGTAGCAACTTAGCAGTTCGCCGATCCAGCGCCGCAATCCGCTGCCCTTCAAAATGAGAAATACTTCTTTTCTTCCGTCCGGAAGCTCCTCCTCCACCCATTCATGGAAAGGCCGGCGAAGCCAGGCGGTGATCGTATCGTATACGATGAGCCTCGTCAGACGAAAGCTGGCTAAACAAAGAAGAATAAAGGAAAACGGGTCATCCACGTTCCTCTCCCCTTTCCGCTCGCTGCGGCCGCAAAAGGAGGCGTGCGCTTTTTCCGCCTCCTCGGCCCGGCAGCAGGCGAACCTGCTCCGGTGCGGACGTTTACCCAAACGCTCTCCTACGCCAATCATATGATGGAGTATAGGTTTTTAACACAAGAGACAAGAAAGGAGGCGACACAATGTACCGTGTCTTTTTTGAGCGGCGGCCGACCCGCCCCCGCCTTTCCCGCGCCCTGTACGACCAGCTGACGGCGCTCCCGCCCAACACAGAAGTGAACGTGCACACGGTCAAGGAAACATACTACAATGCAGTTTTTCTCGGTTATGAACCTCCCCCACTTATCGAAGTGGGGGTTTCCTGTTTCCCCTTCGGAGGTGGATGCATGATAGGCTGGTTGGCAGCCTATCTGCAGGCAACACCTGGCACCCGTCCCGTTGGGAGCCACAGGCAACATGAGTATCCATGATACTCAAGGGCGGGAACTCGCCATCTACGACTTCATACCTAAGCAATCCGTCGATACGTAAACGGTTTGACCGTAAATTCCAATGGGCGGATTTCACCATAATATACTTTGGCAAATAAATTCATTGCCCCATGGATATCACGGTGTCGTTTGTACCCGCATTGACATGTATAATTTCTAGAAGAAGATTTATTTTTCTTCCCGCAAACAGGGCATGTTTGCGAGGTATAACTTTCATCTTTTTTCTCGATTTGAATTCCTTCGGCATTCAATTTGTATTTGAGATAATCAAATAATTTTCCAAACGACCAATTGGATAATTTCTGATTGGTCTTTTTGTTTCGTTTCTTTTTCGTATTCCGTTGGATTCCTTCGATATCTCCAATGACGACTTCTTTCACTTGGTTTTCCAAACACCAACGAACAAATTGTCTCGTGGTTTTGTGCAGTGCATCCTTTAGTTGTGCCTCTGATTTCGAAAGTACATATTGTTTCGCCCGATTGTACTTTTTCCATTGTTTGGAGCCTTTTTTGCATCTGCTCATGAGTTTTTGCAGTTCTTTTAATTTCTTGTTTCTCAACCGATGAATGCTTCTTATTTTTCTTCCCGTGATAATGAGGCTTTCCCCATTTTCACAAATGGCTGCGATGGTGTGAATTTCCCCTGGGTCAATAGCAACACGGTTTTTACATGGATTTTCTTTTGGTTTTTTCCCATCTTCATACGATAAACAAAGCCACAAACCACGGTCATAGACCAACTCGATTTCTTTGACTTTTCCGTTTGGAAGTTTCTCTTTGTCGATTTTCACCACCAAAGGAGATTGTCGTTTTCGATTCCAAATTCCTAGCGACAGTTCCAACGTTCCGTCTTCATGCAAAACAAACCCATCTTTTGCCCATTTCGTGTTGAAATGTTTTTTCTTTTTGTATGGATATTTGATTTTTTCTCCTTTTTTCCGTGCTTCTTTTGCCCCATCACGGGCAAAGATATATTTATGCACAACCGCCTGGATGCTTTGGCTGTGGATAGAAAAACGACCTTTTGTTGCTTTTTGCAGTTCCGTTTTGGTTATCCATTTTCCTGTTTCCAAATGATGTTCTTTTGCCAAACGAAGGCATTCGTTCCAAACTTCTGCGGAGATACGATTGCATTCAAATAGTTTTTGGATAACTTCTTTCTTTGCCCGAAAACGGGTTTTCAGCGTTCGATACATGGTTTCACCTCCTATGTTTATTGTATTCTATTGCCATCCAAAGAAGAAAGAAAAAAACAGAAAAACCGAACGCCATTCATCCCCCACCTGTAGAGGGGGGGACTTCTGGCTGATTTATGTTAAACCGCGAACCAACACTGTTTCGTTGCTTGTTGACCGCTTTTATGAAGAGGGAGGGCGCACACTGGCCATCAATGCGGCCGCCATCGCCTCGATCGATCTCCCCGCTTCCATGCGTTCCGATTCACAAAAACAGCTCGAGGACGAGGAAGAATAATCAAGAAAAGCCTTGCCGGCCAGCGCCAAAGAGCGCGGTCGGCCTTATTTTTTGCCGCCCCTTTTCGCCATGGCCTAGTGCACCTGTCTATACCAACTCGTTTCCCTTTACATACACTCTTATTAACCGACCATTGGCGCTAGGAGGAACTGATCGTGGCCTCAAAACGATCCCGCCTGTTGTTTGAAGTGTTGCACAGCTACGGCCTGTCGGAAACCGAGGTGGATATCGCCGGCGAGCTAAAAAAGGAAAAAGTATGGCTTCTGCAAAACAAAAAAACGGGTGAGAGGTGCGTACTAAAACGGCTGAATGAGGATAAAACACCTTTCCCGATTTTGCTTCATTCCAAACTATATGAAACTGGATTTCACATCCCAAAAATGATCCGGACAAAAACAAAGCAACCTTACGTTCAACGAAAAAACCACTATTACTACTTGATGGAGTACGTTTCCTCAAGCGGAAGCAAGCCCTCATTCCAGCAACGGATTGAATGGTTGGCCCGTTTTCACAAACACAGCCTATTCGACGATTGGATCCCTCCCCATTCGCCGTCCTTCCCCGAACCGACCGACATACTGGATGCACACCGGGAAACAACGTGTCCAAAAGAATTCGGTCATTATTTGAAATCTATTTCTCCATTTGTCCGCTCTATGCTTCGTATCAAAGCGTCTACTTAGCCGATGCTATGTTTCCGCATATGTTTTACAGCGAAATCATCGGCCAAGGGACGCGAAAGCAGGCGACAGGCAGCCAACCGCCATTGGCGCGCGTCCATTACGAAGCCATGGCGGCAGGCCTTCCGATCGTCACGACAGCCAGAGGCGGCAATCCAGAAGTCATTTTGGCGAATGAAAATGGCCTGATCGTGGAAAACCCAGAGAACCCAAGCGATTTCGCCGACAAGATCGCCCAAATATTATCCAATACATCTTTGATGAAAAGAATGGGCGAAAAAGGACGCGAGCTGGCTGTTTCGCTGTATCATTGGGAGCGGGTCGCTTCGGAGTTATTGGAAGTGTGGGAGCAAGCCAAAGAATTCGAATCAACAGCTGCTCTCACAACAGAACTGCAAACAGAAGAGGCATTCGGACAACCGGTGTCGCCTCAAACGGACCCAAAAGAAACGGAACGGTCGAAAAAGAATACAGCGGCGCGGACAATGCCTCCCAAAACAGAAAAAGCGAATGTGAAAAACGAAAAACGGAAGAAAAAACGTGCCGCCTCACTGGCAGACGATCAACAGAGCGCCAAACAAAAAGAGGCGATGGCGTCACAAACCGAAAGCGCAAAAGGCGCTCCTGCCCCCCCAGAACGTGCAAACCGGCCGCCATTCGAAACCTTTTACTATTGCAAGCGGCAACTGACAGATGCCAGGCTCGGCGACAAAAACGCATTTGAACCGCAAACGGGCTCAAGCAAAACATGATGACAAGCCTTTTGTAATTGCAAGCCTTCCGGGCGCAAATGGACCATCGTCAGCAAGAAAAGCGGCAAGCCTCAAAAAATAAACCGCAAGCCAAACGGGAATGTCTCCTGCAACAGTGAGGGGGCGGCATGAACTATGGCCATCCCTTTCCCGACGATGCACCGCATCCGGGCAACGCTGTGCTTCGACGCGGGAAAGGGAAACCGTTATGGCACAAATCCGATCATCGTTACGGAAACAAGTGCGGCGCGGCCGATAACGGTTTCGTTCCCTCGCTCGTCGGCGATCACCAATTCATCCGCTGTGCATTGCTTCAGCACACCTTCATAGCTTTGCTCCTGCGTGACAAACTGACATTTAAGCGGCGGCAAATGGCCGGGCAGCTCCGCCAAAAAGGCCAGCCGTTCGTCGAGCGCCATCGCTTGGAATTCTTTTTTGGCAAAAAATTCAGTCGGTTCCTCCTCGCCGCCTCGTTCATCGTTGGAATTTCCTTCCTCTTCCTGTTGCGTTCGGCTAGTCCACATAAACGTTTCTTGCATATGCGCCGCCGCCCGCATCGCTTTTGGCTGCACAATGTAAAGCAATGGCTCCGTCTCCACAACGTTTTGTTTCCGCACGTCGATCCCCCTTTTCCATGCTTGCCTTACCTTATATATGTATGCCCATGATCTCAATAATTGCCCAAGTCAAGCAAAAAACAGCCGCTCCATCAACAGGAACGGCTGCTCGCACGTTTTTAATATCCTAAAATGTGGTATCCCGAGTCGACGTGAATAATTTCCCCGGTGATGCCGCGCGACAAGTCGCTGAACAAAAACAGCGCCACATCGCCGACTTCTTCCTGCGTCGTCGTCCGGCGGAGCGGAGCGCGTTCTTCGATTTGCTTTAAAATCGAGTTGAAATCGCTCACCCCTTTGGCCGACAGTGTGCGAATCGGTCCAGCGGAAATGGCATTGACGCGGATGCCGTATTTGCCCAAATCGTTCGCCAAATATTTCACGCTCGCATCAAGCGACGCTTTCGCCACACCCATAATGTTGTAGTTTTGCACGACGCGCTCGCCGCCTAAGTACGTAAGGGTGACGATGCTGCCACCTTCCGTCATCAGCTCTTTCGCTTCACGAGCCACCGCGGTGAGCGAATACGCACTGATGTTATGGGCGAGCAAAAAGCCTTCGCGGCTGACATTCATATACTCACCGCTCAAGTCTTCTTTATTGGCATAGGCGATGCAATGAGCGACGCCGTGGATGACGCCGACTTGTTCTTTGATTTGCGCGAAACATTGAACAATGTCTTCGTCTTTTGCCACATCGCACGGCAGCAGAAGGGAGCGTTCATCCCCAAGCGTATCGACCAGCGCCCGCACCTCTTTTTCAAACCGCTCGCCGGCATACGTAAACACCAACCGAGCGCCGGCAGCATGAAGCGAACGAGCAATGCCCCAGGCGATGCTTCGTTTGTTCGCCACCCCCATCACGACATATGTACGTCCTTCCAATGATAAGACCATTCATTCATCCTCCCAATTATCATTTATTCTTAGCACCAGGTGTTAATTCTATTATAGGCGATGCGGCAAACAATGTAAATGAGCGCTTTCTTTTTGCCTTTTGACTCCTTCATGCTGCCGGCGGTTTTTCCCACTTTGCAAAACCGACTCAATTCGCTAATATGGTATATGGTACATTTGAATGGAGAGGATCGTTCCATGGATCATGACCGTTTTTCCCAATCGAAGCTTGATTATCACTTATTATTTCTTTTATTCTTAATGGCCGTGGTGAGCGCCATCGCCATTCACAGCGCGGAGCCGATGCTTCCCGAGAAGCTGCAGAACGTCAACTTCGCTTCCAAGCAGCTGCAATGGTACGCCATCGGCGCTGTCGTGATCGCCTTGACGATGATCATTGACTATGATCGGCTGTTTCAAATCGCTTGGTATTTGTATGGATTCGGGATGTTGCTGTTGCTTGGGCTGGAATTGAACGTCCCAGGATCAGTAACCATTAAGGGGGCGACGAGTTGGTATCATCTACCTGGAGGCAACTTTCAGCCATCCGAGCTGATGAAAATTTTTATGATCATCGTCCTAAGTCGCATCATCGTCAACCATCGGGAAAAATACCCTGAACCCATGATCCGCGATGATTTCAAGCTGCTCGGCAAAATCGCCCTCACCGTGTTGCCGCCGCTCATCTTGTTGGCCAAGCAGCCGGACATGGGCATGTCGATGGTGTTTATGGCCATCACCGCCACCTTGGTGCTCGTTTCCGGCATCCGCTGGCGCATCATTTTCGGCATCGTCTTTTCCGGAGTGGCGGCCGTGGCATCCATTGTATTCATATACTTTTATTTTCCGGACTTTTTTCATAAATATATCATTGAAGAAGATTACCAATTAAACCGGTTTTACGGATGGCTCGCACCGTATGAATATTCGACCGACCAAGGGTTTCAGCTCATCCGTTCGTTGATGGCCATCGGCTCGGGGGAGCTGTACGGGAAGGGGCTCGGCAATTTACAAGTGTACTTGCCTGAAGCGCATACCGACTTTATTTTCGGGGTTATTGCCGAACAGTTCGGATTTGTCGGCTCAAGCATCGTCGTGTCTCTCTTTTTCCTGCTCATTTATCGCATGATCCATATTGCCTTGGAGAGCAACGATTTATACGGCAGCTATTTATGTGCCGGCGTCGCGGGCATGATTACGTTCCAAGTGTTCCAAAACATTGGCATGACGATTGGACTTTTGCCGATCACGGGGTTGCCGCTTCCGTTCATCAGCTATGGAGGAAGCTCGCTGGCGACTTATATGCTGGCGATCGGCCTCGTCTTAAACGTTCATTCGCGAACGCGGAAATTTATGTTCGCGAGCGATGAATAAAGCCGCTTGCTGTGTCCGCAGGCGGCGTTTTTTTGTCGCCATCAAGCTCAACTCCACTTCTTTGTTTCCTGGCCGCGGGCTCCGCCGTTTGGGCGTTGCCTCCGCAAAAGCCGCGATGAGGCGGGCAAAACCGCCTCATCTTTTCTTTTCCTGACTGAACGGACATACTGGTAGTACAACCATTATAGCGAGAAAGGAGCACATTCGATGCAAGTGGACATCATCGGCGACATTCATGGCTGCTTCCGTGAATTCGCCGCATTGACGGAAACACTCGGCTACCATTGGGACGAAGGGGTGCCGATTCATCCCGACGGACGAAAGCTCGGCTTCGTCGGCGATTTGACCGACCGCGGTCCTGAATCGCTGAACATGATCGAGATCGTCTCCGCCCTTGTCGAGCGAAAGCTGGCTTACTACGTGCCGGGCAACCATTGCAATAAGCTGTACCGCTTCTTTTTAGGGCGCAACGTGCAAATCGCCCATGGTCTTGAGACGACCGTCTCCGAGTACCGCACCTTGCCTCCAAGCGAACAGGAGATGATCCGCCGCAAATTTATCCGCCTGTATGAGCAGGCGCCCCTGTACGCCGTTTTGGATGAGGGGCGCCTTGTCATCGCCCACGCCGGCATTCGCCATGATTATATCGGGCGGACGGATCAAAAAGTCAAGACGTTCGTCCTATACGGAGACATCACCGGCGAAACGAACCCGGACGGGACGCCGGTGCGCCGCGACTGGGCGAAACGGTATCACGGCAGCGCATGGGTTGTGTATGGCCATACGCCTGTCAAAACTCCGCGGTTTGTCGGACGAACCGTCAACATTGACACCGGCTGTGTGTTCGGCGGTGCGCTCACTGCATTGCGCTACCCGGAAATGGAGACCGTCTCGGTTCCGTCATCGATGCCATACGTTCCGGAAAAATTCCGTTCGTTCCCGTAACCGGCGCTTCATCCTATTTCGCGCAGGAGACTCCCACTTCAACGACCAAAGGGAGTAAGTGGGAGAGGAATGCGCGTTCCCCTTTTCTTTTGTGTATGATAGAATAAAGGCGTGGAGAAAACCGTTTAATAAAGGCACTCCAATAACGGCTACTCGATGTATGGAGTTGGTTACAGGAAACGTTGTAACCGTAAAACATCGAGCGTAGATCCGTCTGTTGTGTGTGGAAGCCAAGTACTGCCAACAGACACACCGAGAGAATCGGTAACGATGCAGGCATGACCTGCGTCGTTGGGTAGTTGTCAACCTGCCCAGATGCAACCCCAAGTCAAGGAAGGAGGACGAAGTCCGCTTGTACTTCTGGGGAGTTGCAAGCCCCCACTTCAAGCGTTAGCTAAGTGGGGGTAGTTGACGAGCGCACCGTTTCAATGAGATGCGCCATGTCCCCGGGAAGCGGAGCGGCAAATGTCAACCAGCGGCGCGCAAACGGATGGAAAAACGAGAGCTGACGGCTATGGAGCGCCTGGCGGTCGATCATCTCCCGACTCCCGCCATAGAGGTCATCCCCAGCGAGCGGATGGCCAACATAAGCCAAATGGACGCGGATTTGGTGCGTACGTCCGGTTTCAAGCTGCAGCGACACGTGCGTATAGCCGCGAAGCCGCTCGAGCACCCGGAAATGAGTGACCGCCGGCTTGCCGTCCTCCCGCACTTCGCGGGCGATGATGCTGTCTCCCCGGCGGCCGATCGGCGCATCAATCGTCCCTTCGTCATCAACCATGACACCGTGGCAAATGGCCTCATATGTGCGCGCCACCTTCCCTTTTTGCTGGAGCGTGGACAACAAATGGTGAACGTGGCGGTGCTTGGCAACGAGCACAAGCCCGGACGTGTCGCGGTCCAATCTTGTCACAATATGGACGGTTGAATCGAGCCGCTGCCTTCGGTAATGGTGCAGCAGGCCGTTGGCAAGCGTTCCGCCCGGATGATGGCGCGACGGGATCGTGGCCAACCCGGCCGGTTTGTCAACGACAAGGATGTAATCATCTTCGTACACGATATGAAGCGGCATCTCTTCCGGATCCATCCAATCGCTCGTCCGCTCCGGCGGAAACACAACCGACAGCGTCTCACCGGCGCGCAGCACATGGCGGACGGTGACGGGCCGACCGTCAATCAACAGCGCCCCGCCATGGAATTTAATATCGGTAAGCGCCGTCCGCGAAATGCCGTTCTCTTGCAAAAACTGGCGCAGCAGCTTTCCGTCGTGCTGTTCATCGATGGAAAAGGTCATGGTAAACGGCGGCAATGTTCGTCACCTTTCTGATCAAAAATCTCCGTCTTGCTCATCGTGTTCCATCCACTTTCCTTTGGCGCCGCTAAAACGGAATCGGCATCCGCGCCAAAAGACCATCACCTCGCCGCAAACGGGAAGCGTTGCCTAACCAAGGAGGCGGGTTTTCCCTCAGTCGGCGATAAACGAGTCGCGCACCCGCCGCCAAAACGGAAACGGCCGAAAGCGGGCGAAACGCACCTTTTCATCGGCCACCCGGCATTGAATCGACTTCACTTCTTTATGCAACAGTGACAAATGGTCGATCGTAATTTGAAAATCGACGTGGTTGACCGGCTTGAGTAAACACGTATGGTGCGCCGGCAGCACGAGCGGCGAACCGATTGTCCGAAACACACGGTTGTTGATCGACGCCATCTCGGTCACTTGAATCGCCTCAAGCGAAGGATGCAAAATCGCGCCGCCGAGCGCTTTATTGTAAGCCGTGCTGCCGGTCGGCGTCGAAATGCACAACCCGTCGCCGCGGAACCGCTCAAACAAATCACCGCGAATTTCAACATCCATGACGAGCGTCCCACTCACACATTTCACCGTGCATTCGTTGAGCGCTAAATACTTCGCCTCGCGCCCACCGTTAATGTAACGAATCGTCACCTCAAGCAGCGGGTACTCCACCACTTGATACGGTGTTTTGGCGATGGCAATCACGAGCTTTTCGATTTCTTCCGGCACCCAATCGGCATAAAAGCCGAGATGGCCGGTATGGACGCCGACAAACGCCGTCTTGTCCAACCGATGGCAATAGCGATGGAACGCGTACAACAGCGTTCCATCCCCGCCGACGGAAATGACCAAATCCGGCGCTTCCTCATCATAGCGCAAATCAAAATCAAGCAAATACGTCTTCATCTTCTGCGCGAGGGCGTTCGACACATCATCCCCTTTTGACGTAATGGCGAAGGCCAGCGGCGCATCAGTTCGTTTCATTGTCCTTCCCCTTTTGCTTCTTGTTTTCGTGAAAAGGCGGCCTGCGCTTCTTGAATTTCAACGCGGATTTTCGACATTTCCTCATCGAGGCGGTAGGCAGCCTCCGCCGCGCGCTGCAGCCGGGCTTTAATATCTTCCGGAAAGCGGCCGCTGTATTTGTAGTTCAGAGAGTGTTCGATCGTCGCCCAAAAGTTCATCGCCAGCGTGCGGATTTGAATTTCCGCCAAAATATTTTTCTCGCCGCGGATCGTCTGCACCGGATACCGAATGACGAGGTGGTATGAACGATAGCCGCTTTCTTTCTTTTGCGTGACATAGTCGCGCTCCTCGACGATTGTAAAATCGTTGCGCTGGCGCAGCAGCTCGACGACCGTTTTAATATCGTCGACAAACTGGCACATGATGCGCAGTCCTGCAATATCTTGCATCTCTTCCTCGAGGCGGTCGAGCGGGATGTTTTTCTTTTGCGCCTTGTCTAAAATGCTGGCAACCGGCTTCACGCGTCCGGTGACAAACTCAATCGGCGAGTGCGCTTCAATCATCTCAAACTGGGCGCGAATGCCTCGCAACTTTACTTTCAGCTCTTCGACTGCCTGCTTATACGGGGCTAAAAACAAATCCCAATGGTTTACCATCGTACCACCTGCCTATCTATTTTCAATTTCCTGACAGCCTGGGCCAAGAGAAAGCATCCGCACCTTCCCAGCGCCGCTTTGACGGTAAGCGGCCTTTGGCGCGCTCCGCCTCCCCTCACGCCCAAAGGCAGGCAACCGGACGGCTCATCCGGTAAAAAACATCTCTTGTACTGCTCGTTCAAGCGCCTCGCCATAGTTGGCGTTGCCGCGAATATTTTCAAGCAAATAAGACAGTTCATCGTGAAACTGTTCAAGCTCAAGCGTCCTCTCTCCACATCGAAGCCAGACCGGCTCCTTGGCGTCAAGCGCCGCCTTTAGCTCAGGCCACCACGGCTTCGGAATCATGACATATAGAAAGCGATCATCGGTTTCCAAAATGTACGCAAACGCCAACGCATCCGAATCGACAAGCATATGGCGTTTCGGCGTTACGCGGGCAAGCGGAACCGAAGCATCATTGACATACAGCCAAAGCCGGCCGCCTTCCCGCTCCGCCCGCTCGACGATCCATTTTTCGTTCATGCTTTCTCTCCTTCCACACCAACCATCCGCCCTTTATTTTACCATATTCAGCCTATGCGGGCGAAATAATTGATATTCGCCGAAAAACAGCTGATAATAGAGGGAGACGATGATCTTTCCCGAGGGAGATTTACGATGCATCAAGAGGTCGAAATCGAATTAAAAAACTTGTTAACGGCAGCGGAATTTGCGGCCGTCCGCGCCGCCTTCCGGTTGGATGATGGCGCTTTCTTCCGCCAGGAAAACCATTACTTTGACACTCCGTCATTCGCCTTAAAAGAACGGGCGGCAGCGCTGCGCATCCGGGCGAAAGAAGGGCGGTTTACGCTGACGCTGAAACAAACGCGGGCGGATGGGGCGCTTCTCGAGACGCACGTGCCGCTCACCCCTTCCGAAGCGGAGGCGCTGCTCACGGGCGTGCCGCTGCACGGAACGATCGCGGCCTTGCTTGCGGAACTGGGCATTGATCCATCCAACGTGCGCCATTTCGGCTCTCTTGTCACCGAACGCGCCCAATGGCCGTACGAAGGCGGTACGCTTTTCCTTGACCGCAACTTCTACTTGCAAAGCGAAGATTACGAACTTGAGTATGAAGTGGATCACGTGGAAGCGGGTGAAAAGCGGTTTTTGCGCCTGCTTGAGGCGCTCGGCATCCCGCGCCGCCCGGCGCCAAACAAAATCGCCCGCTTTTACGCCCGCATGAAAGAAATGGAGGAAAGACGATGACCGTTTCGCCATTAAAGCTGCTCATCGAATGGCAGGCACTCAATGCGTTCTCACCCGGACGCTCCAGCCTGTTGCCATCGCCGGTGCCATCCTTGTTTTCAAGCTTGCTTGCCGAATCTCTCAGCCGCGGTGAGGAATCTTCTGCCGAGGCGCCTCAAGCTGCCCTAAGCGGTCAGCCCCCGGCGCCCGCCGGCCATCGCAGCGCCCCGCTCGAACATGAAGCGGGTGCTGCAACCAACTCATCTTCTTCTATCGATGCTTTCATCGCGGCGGCAGCGGAAAAATACGACGTTGACCCGCAGCTCATCCGCGCCGTCATTCGCCATGAGTCAAATTTCCGTCCCGATGCGAAAAGTCCGGCTGGAGCGTTTGGACTCATGCAGCTCATGCCAAGCACGGCAAAAATGCTCGGCGTCCACAACCCGCTTGATCCGGCGCAAAACATCGACGGCGGCGTAAAATATTTGCGCCAGCTCCTTGACCGGTACAACGGGAATATCACTCTCGCCTTAGCCGCCTACAACGCCGGGCCCGGGCACGTCGATCGCCATGGGGGAGTGCCGCCATTTGCCGAAACGCGGGCGTATGTCGAACGCGTGTTAAAAAGCTACCGCACATAAACGAGCGGCGCTCGAGTCACTTTGTTTGAGATCCATGCGTGCTGTTGATAAAATAGCAATCAAACGACAACGAATGATTTTCAAACAAAAGGAGCATCCGCGATGGGTGAACAATGGCAAACTCTTTATGAGGCGATCGGCGGAGAGGAGAAGGTTGCGAAACTTGTCGAAGCATTTTACCGTCGCGTGGCCGCGCATCCGGACTTGCGGCCCATTTTCCCTGACGATTTGACGGAAACCGCCCGCAAGCAAAAACAGTTTTTAACACAATATTTAGGCGGCCCCCCTCTTTACACGGCAGAGCATGGACACCCCATGATGAGGGCGCGCCATCTCCGCTTTGAAATCACGCCGAAGCGGGCGGAAGCATGGCTTGCCTGCATGCGGGCAGCCATGGACGAAATCGGCTTGTCCGGGCCGGCGCGCGAACAGTTTTATCACCGGCTCGTACTCACCGCCCATCATATGGTCAATACCCCAGATCATCTGGACAGAAAGGAGCATACCCTTGAGTGAGAAGTTTGCTGGGAAGACGACATCAACTTGCTACCCTTCCCAGCCGCTAGGCAACACGAACAAACCGCTCGAGCTGTATTTGTTTATCGATCCTTTATGCCCGGAATGCTGGGGGCTTGAACCAGTCATCAAAAAACTGACGATCGAATACGGCCGTTTTTTTACCTTAAGGCACATATTGAGCGGAACATGGGCGACATGGGGCGCGCACAAAGGAACAAAGCCGGAGGCAATGGCCAAAGCATGGGAATGGGCGGCTTGCCGCACCGGCATGTCATGCGACGGCAGCGTTTGGCTCGAAAATCGGATTTCAAGCCCGTTCGCCCCATCACTCGCCATTAAAGCGGCGGAAATGCAAGGAAAGCGGGCCGGCCTCCGCTTTTTACGCAAGCTGCAAGAACAGCTCTTTCTCGAAAAACAAAATGTCTCTGATTTGTCGGTGCTCGCCGAATGCGCCGCCGAAGCTGGTCTTGACGTCGATGAATTTCTGCGCGACATGCACTCTCCGGGAGCGGTAAAAGCGTTCCAATGTGATTTGAAAATCACGTCGGAAATGGATGTCGACGAAATACCGACGCTTGTCTTATTTAATGAAAACATTGAAGATGAAGGCATTAAAATTTCCGGATGCTATCCGTATGACATTTACGTCGAACTGATCGCCGAAATGCTTGGCTTCCATCCCAAGCCGTCTCCTCCCCCTCCACTGGAATCATTTTTAAGCCATTTTAAGTCCGTCGCCACGAAAGAAGTTGCCGTTGTGTACAATTGGACCATCCAAGAAGCGGAAACGGAAATGAAAAAGCTGCAGCTGAAACAAAAGGTCGAGCGGGTGCCTGTCAAGCATGGAACGTTTTGGCGCTATATCGAAAAAGCCCGCCTGTAGCGTGCGACCGACAAGAAAAGGCCCGGCCGAAGCCGGGCTTTTTCTTGTTGCCAAGACAACAAAGGGGATGGGAGAAATTGTTCACGGTCAAACAAAGGGGTATCAGGTTTAGGTTTTGTCTTCCGTTCATATCTATATCTTAACAAACGGCCGATCAAATTGTCAACCCATTTGCTCGTTTGTTCACATTATTGTCATAATTCTCCTACGTCATGATCAGGCAGACAAACAGCATATAATCAACTAGGCTCTTCCCCAAAAGTTGTACTTGTTTTTTTTCTGAACATACCCTATTTACGCTTGTGAGGGAAAATCAACAAATCAGTGATTTTTGCACATCTTTGTGCAGGAAACCGTATTGCTTGTCAAGTACATGTTGTGGTGAAGAGCCATCAACTAAAGCAAATGGGAAGAGGGGGGGCCATCGCCATGAAGCAGCGCATCGTCTTATCCCTTTGGGCGGCGGCATCCACTGCCGCCTTTATTCTGAACTTGTTGGGCCTCATGCAGCTCCTTCCGCTTTGGGCGACCATGCCGCTTTTGTTTCTCTCCTTGCTTGGATTGGCGACAACATGGAACCGCCGCCATCAGTTTCGTGGATTTCCATCCAAACGAATGCGGCTGTAGCGCCGCATTCGTTTCATTTCTCAAGCAGCTGCTCCATCTCATCAAGCTTCTCCGCAAACACTTGGCACGCTTGGCGGATCGGCTCGGCGCTCGTCATATCAACGCCGGCTTTTTTCAGCACTTCGATTGGGTAGTCCGAGCTGCCGGCTTTTAAAAAGTCAATGTACCGTTTCACCGCCGGTTCGCCTTCCTCTAAGATTTGTTTGCTGAGCGCTGTTGCCGCGCTGAAGCCGGTCGCATATTGGTACACATAATAGTTGTAATAAAAATGCGGAATGCGCGACCATTCCAAGCCGATTTCTTGGTCGACCACAATCTCATCGCCAAAATACTTTTTGTTTAAATCATAATAAAGCGAGGTGAGCGTCTCAGCCGTTAACGCTTCGCCCTGTTGCGCCTTCAGGTGGATCAGATGCTCGAATTCCGCAAACATCGTCTGCCGAAAGACAGTGCCGCGGAATCCCTCAAGATAATGGTTCAACAAGTACAACCGTTTCTTCTCATCATCAATCGTTTTCAGCAAGTGATCGTTCAAGAGCGCTTCATTGCACGTTGACGCCACTTCAGCGACGAAAATCGAATAATGGGCGTACGGATACGGCTGCGTTTTGCGCGTATAGTAGCTATGGACCGAGTGGCCAAACTCATGGACGAGCGTAAACAAGTTGTGAACGTTGTCCTGCCAATTGAGCAAAATGTACGGATGGGTGCCATACGCTCCCGACGAATACGCACCGCTCCGCTTCCCTTTGTTCTCGCGCACATCGACCCAACGGTTGTCAAGCCCTTCTTTGACGATCGCTACATACTCCTCGCCGAGCGGCGCCAGCCCGTCAAGCATATATTGCTTCGCTTCCTCGTACGTCACGTCCATTTTCACATCTTGCACAAGCGGCGTGTACAAGTCATACATATGGAGCTCGTCAAGCCCCAACACTTGTTTGCGCAGCCGCACATAGCGATGCAAAAGCGGCAAATGTTCATGAACCGTGGCAATCAAGTTGTCGTACACGCTCTCCGGGATGTTGTTGGCATCGAGCGCCGCTTGGCGCGCCGATTCATAACGGCGGACGCGGGCAAAAAAGTTATGTTTTTTCACCGTTCCGGCAAGCGTGCTGGCAAACGTGTTTTGAAACTTTTCGTACGTATGGTACACCGCATGGAACGCATCGCGGCGGACACGGCGGTCCGTGCTTTCTAAAAAGCGAATGAACCGGCCGTGCGTGACTTCGACTTCCTCACCGTTTTCATCGATGATCGTCGGAAACGTCAAATCAGCGTTGTTCAACGCGCTGAACGTGTCGGATGTCGCCTGCATCACCTCGGCCGCCTGCGCCAAGATCGCCTCCTCTTCCGCCGACAGCACGTGCGGGCGCTGGCGCGTAATTTCGTCTAACGCGTGCGCATACAAGCGAAGCGGCTCGTATTGTTCCAAAAACGAGCGCAGCACCGCTTCATCGATCGCCAAAATTTCCGGCACGATAAACGCCATCGCGCTCGATGCTTCGCTGTACAAGCTTTTCGCCCGGGCGTCGAGCCCTTGGTAAAACGAGTTAGTCGTATCTTGATCATAGCGCATATGGGCGTATGTATACAGCTTGCCGAGGCGCATCGATACGTCATCTTGGTATTGCAATGCTTCATACAGCACTTCCGGCGATTCGCCAAGCCGCCCTTTGTATTCGCCAAGCTTTGGAATCAGTGCCTTCACTTGTTTGAATTCTTCTTCCCAGGCGTCATCGGTAGGAAAAATGTCCTCAAGCCGCCACGTTTCTTCCACGGGAATCTCGCTTCGCAGCGGCAGCGACTTTTTCGCTTTCTTTTCCTCCACCGTCATCATTCCTCCTTATCCAAATAATCGATACACGAATTATTATTCACCATTCCGTTCATCTTTTCCTGTTTTCTGCTCATTTTTTCCACTCTCCCGAACTCAAGTGTTGACCAATAGCAGCTAAGCGCCGACGTTTGGTGAATTTGCTCAAGAAGCGCAGCATCTTGATGAATCATCTGATCGACGGTCGACGGAAACGACAGCGGCTTCACCAAATGAAGCTGGTCGCCCTCTTCGCGGCGGAGATAGCCGAGCAGGCTCAACCAATGCAAATACTCGCCGACGGCCTCACGATACGTATCCCGGCCGACAAGCGGCAGCCGGCGCGGAACAAGGCGGCCGGTGCGGATTTTGTCATCGAGCCACTGAAATAAAGATACTGCCGTTGCCGGCCGTCCGGTCTTTCCAAGAAGAAACAAAAGGACATACGTTTGCCAAATGAACGGCGCCGTCTCCCATAAATACCCCCGCGGCACTGGCCAGCCTGCTTCGGTCGGAAACAGTGACGGAACGATGCCCGCCTGGTAAAAATCAGCACAAATGCGGCGCACGGTTTGGTTCGGATAAAGCGGAAACGTCCGCCGCCATTGTTTTTTTCGTTCGAGCCATCGCTCCCAAAACTCGGATGGAAGCGGCAGCGGGCAGGGGGCCATCCAATCGGGGAACGAAAACGACGAAAGCGGAATTGAATCGACCACGGCCAATGTTCGCTGCACCGATAGCGGCAACGGGCGAAAAAGACGGATGAAGCGTTTCGTCTCTGGACTGTAGTACCATATATGTGGAACGACTGAATGTGGAGCGCGATGGGCAAACAACCATTGAAACCGGGAGAGTTGCACTTCCCCCGAATATTTTGGCGAACGCCGCAAATGATGGGCTCCTAACACCCACAACGGGCGGATGCCAAGGAGACGGTAGCCGTCATTGCGTTCGCGAAACAGCGATTCATCGATCGTGGAACATTGGTATTCGAGGGCATAAAGGTGTGGGCCATGGCGGAACAATACGTCAGGACGCTGCTTGATGGCGGGCAAATACGGCTCGAGCTTCGCCTCCATGCCTTGGCGAATGAGCCACGCGAATAAGTCTCGCTTCCCAGTTAAGTGACGCTCCGACTCCGGTTCGTGCTCGACCGGGCAGGCCGCCCCTTTTCGATGGGCGAAATGCGGCAAACGGTAGCGGCCCGACCGGAGCACCACTTCTTGACGGCACGCGGGACAAAAAAACGGTTCCTGTCGTTTCAGGCGCATCAGCCCCTCTCGTTCCCATCTTTCCGCCCCGGCAAGCGAAACCGTCCTACCATCAGCGGCGAGAGCGACAAACAACATGATCACTTCCTTTCCAGTAAAAAATAGTTGTCCGTGAGCGGGAACAGCTGGAATTGTTCTCTGCTGCCCCCCCTTCACCGTTCGGTTCTTCCCTTTTATTCGTTGACCATCGCCGGTTTTCCTGCCCAAAGCCAAACTGCGTCGAAAAAAGTCCGCCGATTCGGCGGACTGGCGTTTACAAGCGGTTGGTTACAACAGAGGCGACAACAGCCGGGAGACCGATTCAGCGATACGCACCCGGAACGGGCGCTGTTGAAACTGTTCGTAGTCGATCATGGAAGCGTGGCGAAAATCTTCCAAAAAGTTGCGGACGAGTTTATGAATGCTGTCGGTATAATACAAAAAGGCGTTCACTTCAAAGTTTAAATGGAAACTGCGCATATCCATGTTCGCCGTGCCGATCGAGGCGAGCTCGCCATCGACGACGATGACTTTGCTGTGCAAAAACCCGCGTTCATACTCATAAATTTTTACCCCTGCCTCGAGCAGCTCGGGAAAATACGAGCGCGAAGCGTAAAAAACGATTTTTTTGTCCGGCCGCTTCGGCGCAAGCAACCGCACATCAATGCCGCTTAGCGCTGCCACTTTCAGCGCCGTCAAAATGTCTTCATCCGGCACAAAATACGGCGAAGCCACCCAAATCGACCGTTTTGCTGCTGTGATCATAGCAAAATACAGCTGCTTAATGACCTCCCACTTTTGATCCGGACCGCCGGCGATGAGCTGGACGCCGCCTTGCCCTTCTTCTACAATGCGAGGCGGCGACAAGTAGTCCGGCGTCAGCAGCCGCTCTCCCGTCATATAATACCAATCTTGCAAAAAAATAAGCTGCAACGTCCGGACTGCTTCGCCCCGGATCAACAAATGCGTGTCGCGCCAAAATCCGAAATACTCGTTTTTTCCTAAATACTCGTCGCCAATATTCAGCCCGCCGACAAAGCCAACACTCCCGTCAATGACGATGATTTTCCGGTGGTTGCGGAAGTTGATTTGGTTGCTTAAAAACGGCAGGCGCACCGGCGAAAACGGGATCATCTCAACCCCGGCAGCACGCAGCTCTTCGATATAATCGTTCGACAGCTTCCAGCTGCCGACAGCATCATACAAAAAACGGACGCGCACACCTTGACGCGCTTTTTCCATCAAGACGCGCTTCAACTGTTGGCCGATTTCATCATGACGGACAATATAATATTCTAAATGAATATGGTGTTCCGCTTTTTCCAGTTCAGCAAAAATAGAAGAAAATGTCTCCTCTCCGTTCGTCAACACCGCCGTCTGCGAAGCAAGTGAAACCGGATGCTGGCCGATGCGATAAGCAAGGCGCAAAAGCGGACGCTGATGGGGCGCCATCGGCAGCCGTTCGACGGCAATCGGCGACGGCTCTTGAAACTTGAGCAGCACCGCCTCATCAAAATCGGCTTTCTTTTTATAGCGCCGTTGTTGCCAATAGTTGCGTCCGAACAATAAATAAAACAAAAAGCCGACAATCGGAAAGCTCCCCAGCACCGCCAGCCAAGCGATCGTGTGCGCCGGCTTTCGATTCTCAAGAGAAATGACCAGCGCAATAAAGATGACGGAACAAGACATCAATACGCTGAAAAGACCAAGCAGCTTCCCTTCCCAAAACCCGTTCGTCAATGCCAGCAACGCGCCGACAATGACGACGAGAATCGCCACTCTCGATGTGTTTCGCAACAAAACCCCTCCACCCGGCTCTTCATGATGGCCGTTTTTCTTCCGCTAACGTAGAAAACGCCGATTTCTGGCGGCGAAATCGGCGGAATGGAAACATTATAAGGCTGGAAAATACGTTTTGATCGTTTCAAGTGCATTGTCGCCCATAATTTCAGTCCCGTATTCTTCAAGTCGATAAATCGTCAGCTGGGAATCTCTTCCGTATTCCAACAGAAGGCTGAGCATATTGTCCACTTCCTGCTCGGTGTAGCGCTCGTCAAACTCCACGAACAAGTAATAGCGGCCTTCAAATTGGAACAGGCGATTCGACAACCGAGAGAAGTCAGCGCGATGGGCCAAGGAAATGACATCCTCGATATCCTTGAACGAAAGGATGAATTGAAGGACATCTTGCTCTTCTCTCTCCTCGGCGTCCCCGTTTTGACCAAAGTGGAAATGGTGGCCGAACAGCGATTCCACCTTTTCACCAGCTGACAACGAAAACTCGCGCCATTTCTCTTCTGGAAGCGGCAGCTCGAGCTTGCTTCCGTCTTTGGACAACTGCGCTTTCGTCACGACGACTTCAAGACCTTTTTCGAGCGCCTGCACTTGGATCCAAAGCGGGCCATCGAGCGAAAAATCGCTTTCCCCATGAACTTCATCCATCATTTCCCAAAATAATTCTTCGCTTCGTTCCCGATTGTACCAAATTTCCTCGCGGTCAAAGCCGCGCTCCTCTATATCAACATAGGAAATGTAGAACTTCACCGTATGTTCATTGATGCGTTCGATTTCCATTTCTCAACTCTCCCTTCTAAAACAGAGAAGTAAAAAAGGAAGGGATTGTGCCCCTGAAACTATTTAAATCAAAACTTATGATCTTGTACTTTTATTTTATGATAAAAAGCGAAAGAAGGAAAATAAAAAAACGCATTTTAAAAAATTGGTTATGAAACCGGCCATGCCCTACTATAATGATGATGAACACGAACGGAATGAGGGACGCCTATGGTGGATGAATACATCGTTTCTATCTTGCTGATTATCGGCATTGATGTCATTCTTGGCGGGGACAATGCGGTTGTCATTGCGTTAGCGAGCCGCAACTTGCCGGAACAAAAGCGGAACATCGCCATTGTCCTCGGCACGGCGCTGGCGATCGCCGTCCGCATTTTGCTGACCGCAGCGGTCGTATGGCTGTTGACCATCCCGTTTCTGCAGCTAGCTGGCGGCCTCCTCCTGTTTTGGATCGCCTTGAAGCTCATGGGGAAAAAAGACGAAAAACATGCCGCCATTAAAGCCGAACCGTCGCTTTGGAAAGCCGTCCAGACGATCGTCGCCGCCGATGTCGTTATGGGCATGGACAACGTCATCGCCATCGCCGGAGCATCCCAAGGCCATATGGGGCTTGTCATCTTTGGCTTTCTTTTTTCTGTTCCTATCATCATTTTAGGCAGCAAAATCATCCTTTATGCCATGGAACGGTTTTCGTTTCTGATTTATGCCGGCGGCGCCCTTTTGGCATACACAGCCGGAAACATGATCACTGCCGAAGAGCGGCTGCGTCCGTTTTACGACCCGCGCTGGGAGGCGTTGTTTCCGGTCTTAACGGCCATTCTTGCCGTTTTGCTCGGCTTGGCGGCCAACCGGCGGACGCGCGCCGTGCGCTGACCGGCAAGTGTGAAAAAACTTCTACATGGCAAGCCATGTAGAAGTTTTTCTTACCCGTTTACCAGCCGCTGCGCTTCGCGGAGTTGGTAGGCCCGCACTTTGCGCGGCAAAAAACGGCGGATTTCATCTTCGTTATAACCGACTTGCAGCCGCTTTTCATCAATGATGATCGGCCGGCGCAAAATTCCTGGGTTTTTCTGAATCAGCTCGTACAAATCTTGCAGCGGCAAAGCTTCCAAGTTAATGTTCAACTTTTGGAACACTTTCGAACGGGTCGAAATGATTTCGTCCGTTCCCGTTTCCGTCATCCGCAAAATTTCTTTAATCTCTTCAACCGTGAGCGGTTCAGAGAAAATATTGCGTTCTACATAAGGAATATTGTGCTTCTCGAGCCACGCCTTCGCCTTCCGGCATGACGTGCAGCTCGGTGATGTGTATAGCTTGACCACTTCGATCACTCCTTTTGACAAGGAATCCCTTGCTTCCCTCGTCCGTCAGACGACAGACGTGCACCGCTATGCCGGTTTGACGTCTGACAGCATAGCGACACGGCCTGGACGCCAGTCTGGCGATCAGCCGCTTTGCCAATCGTTTACAAATTGAAATGACTTTAACATAATATATTATACAATACATCGGCCAAGAAAGATATAGTTTTTCGATGATAAATGCAATTTTCTTTCTTTCCTCTTCCAAAGTGAAGGCAAATCCTCTACAATCAAAGTAGAAAAGGAAAAGGGAGGAAGAACCGATGGCCGGCTATTTCATCGACTTTGCCATTGCTTCGGCATTGATCGTCGTCCTCACCGCATTGATGGGGAATATCAGCAACACGATCGGAGAGCGGTTGTTCGGCCGAAACAAAAGTGGAAAGCATGTCGAGGCCTCCCGCCGCATCCAACAAGGATGGAAAGTCGTCGGGGGAAAAAAATAACGCACCAAAACAGGCGCATAGGTGGGCGCCGCTCTTTCACCGTTCGCATCATGCAGCGGTGAAAGAGCGGCGCTTTTTTCGATTCGGCTAGGCATACATCGCCCGATACCGCTTATACTCTTCCTCCGAACAAAGCACAAAATGGCCAGGCGTAATTTCGCGGAATTCAAGTTCCTCTCCATCTTTGTAGCCATGTTGCGCCGGATCGTAAACGATCCGCTTGCGCGTCCGCTCCGTTTCCGGATCAGGAAGCGGAATGGCCGACAAGAGCGCCTTCGTGTATGGGTGGATCGGATTGCGGTACAGCTCTTCCGATTCAGCGAGCTCGACCATTTTCCCGAAATACATCACGCCGATCCGGTCGCTGATGTATTTGACCATCGACAAGTCATGGGCAATAAACAAGTACGTCAACCCTTTTTCACGCTGCAGGCGCTTCAGCAAGTTGACGACTTGCGCCTGAATGGAAACGTCCAGCGCCGAGATCGGCTCATCGGCGATGATGAATTCCGGCTCGACGGCGAGCGCCCGGGCGATGCCGATCCGCTGGCGTTGCCCGCCGGAAAACTCATGCGGATAGCGGCTCGCATGCTCGCGGTTCAACCCGACCGTCTCAAGCAGCTCATAGACGCGCTGCATCCGCTCCTCTTTCGTTTTCGCCAATCCGTGGATGTCAATGCCCTCAGCGATAATGTCGGCGACCGTCATCCGCGGATTGAGCGACGCATACGGATCTTGGAAAATCATTTGCATTTTTCGGTTTAACTCTTTCAGCTCTTTTTTTGATTTTTTGCCGTGTACGTTAACGCCGTTAAACAGTACTTCTCCGTCTGTCGCCTCATACAGCCGAATGATCGTCCGCCCCGTTGTCGACTTGCCGCAGCCCGACTCGCCGACAAGGCCGAACGTTTCCCCTTTATAAATGTCAAACGTGACGCCGTCGACCGCTTTGACGACCTCGCCGCGGCCGGCCGGGAAGTATTGTTTTAAGTTTTTCACTTCAAGCAGCTTTTGCTTAGCCACGCGGCTTCCCTCCTTTCCGGGCGACGATGTCAGCAAACCGTTTCATCCGTTCGCGCACGATCGCCGGCGGTTCCACTTTCGGCGCCATTTCATGCAACAGCCATGTCGCCGCATAGTGCGTATCAGACACTTGGAACATCGGCGGCTCGAGCTCATAGTCGATTTTGAGCGCATACGGATTGCGCGGCGCAAACGCATCGCCTTTTGGCGGATTTAACAAATCCGGCGGCGAGCCCGGGATCGAATACAGCTCCGTATCTTTATGATCAAGGCTCGGCATCGAGGCGAGCAATCCCCAGGTGTACGGATGTTTCGGATTGTAAAAAATTTCATCCACCGTGCCGATCTCCACGATTTTCCCGGCATACATCACCGCCACTCGGTCGGCCATGTTGGCGACAACCCCTAAATCATGGGTGATGAAAATAATCGACATGCCGAGCTTTTTCTGAATGTCTTTCATCAACTCCAAAATTTGCGCCTGAATCGTCACATCCAGCGCGGTCGTCGGTTCATCAGCGATCAAAATTTTCGGATTGCACGCCAAGGCGATGGCGATGACAACACGCTGGCGCATTCCGCCGGAAAATTGGTGCGGGTATTGCTTCATGCGCAGCTCGGCGTTTTTAATGCCGACCAGCTGCAATAGTTCAATCGCCCGTTTGCGCGCTTCCTCTTTCGACAGCTTTTGATGTTTTAAAATTGCTTCCATAATTTGCTTTCCGATCGTCATCGTCGGGTTGAGCGACGTCATCGGATCTTGGAAAATCATTGAAATTTTCGCCCCGCGGATCGATTGCATGTCTTTCTCCGACAGCTTGGTCAAGTCTTTTCCTTCAAATAAAATTTCCCCTTGCTTGATTCGGCTCGGCGGCGTCGGCAACAGGCGCATCAACGCTTTTGAAGTCACTGATTTCCCAGACCCTGACTCGCCGACGATCGCCAGCGTTTCTCCCTTATACAAGTCGAACGTGACGCCGCGAACCGCCTGCACTTCACCGGCGTGGATGTCAAAGGAAATATGCAAATCGTTCACCTGCAAAATTTTCTCCATCGGTTTCACCCCTTCCGTCGGTTATTTGCGCATTTTCGGGTCGAGCGCATCGCGAATTCCGTCTGCCACCAAGTTGAAGCTTAAAATGAGCAAGCTGATGACAACGGCCGGAATAATCATTAAATGCGGATATGTTTGGATCGATTTGTATCCGTCATTGACAAGCGAGCCAAGCGACGCTTCCGGCGGACGGATGCCAAGGCCGATAAAGCTCAAAAACGCCTCAGTGAAGATGGCCGATGGAATCGTGAACATCGTCGTAATAATGATCGGGCCGATGACGTTCGGGATCAAATGTTTGAAAATAAGCCGTGATGTCGGCGCTCCGAGCGTCCTTGCCGCCAGCACGTATTCCATGTTCTTTAATTTCAACACTTGTCCGCGCACGATCCGCGCCATCGTCGTCCAACCGGTAATGACCATCGCCAGCGTGATGGAAATGATTCCAGGCTCAAAAATCAAAATGAACAAAATGACCATAATTAAATACGGGATGCCGTTTAAAATTTCGATGATCCGCTGCATCACATTGTCGACGCGGCCGCCATAGTAGCCGGAAATGCCGCCGTACGCAATCCCGATCAATAAGTCGATCAACGCCGCCAGCAAACCAATATAAAGGGAGATACGCGTGCCATACCACGTCCTCACCCACAAGTCGCGTCCTAAGTCATCCGTGCCAAACCAATAGTACTCTTTCACGCCGCGCTGTTTATACACATCAACGCCGTTCGCATCCCGGCCGTCAAACGGAAGCCAATGAATATGTTCAAGCACCGGGATTTTCGGCGGAAGTTTCGCATGCCGCAAGTTTTGATCTTTATACGTCCGGTCGCTCGCCATCGGGGCGATGATCGCCATGAGCGCCAAGATGATAATCATCACGAGCCCGACGATCGCTGCCTTGTTTTCCCGAAGGCGAAGCCAAGCATCCTGCCAAAACGTCAAGCTTGGACGATTGATTTTTTCCTGCTCACCAACGTTCGGCGGGGCGGGCTGAAACCATTCCGGTGACAGTTGTTCGTATTGTTGTTTCGCCATCATTTTTTCCCTCCCGCTAACCGGATGCGTGGGTCGACAACCCCGTACAACACATCAACGATGAATACTGCCAAAATCAACAAGGCGGAATAAAACAACGTCGTTCCCATAATAACCGGGTAATCGTTCAGTTCAATCGAACGGACAAACTGTTCCCCAAGACCAGGGACAGCAAACAGTTTCTCAATGACAAGCGTTCCCGTCATTAAATTGACGGTCATCGGTCCTAAAATGGTAATGACGGGGATAAGCGAGTTGCGGATGGCGTGCTTGATGATAACCCCCGCCTGGCTGATCCCTTTCGCCCGAGCCGTCAAAATGTAGTCAGAGCTTAACACTTCCAGCATTTCTGTGCGCATAAAACGGGCGATGCTAGCGATGACCCCGACAGACAGCGCCAATGTCGGGAGAATCGTATATTTGAAGCCTTCCCAAAAAGCGACCGGAAGCCATTGCAGTTTCACAGCGATAAAATATTGCAAAAACCCCCCTAACACAAACGACGGAATCGAGGCGCCCAACACCGCAATGACCGTAGCAGTGTAATCTTCCCAATGATTATGTCGAATCGCCGCGACAATTCCGAGAATCAACCCGACGATCGTCCCAAACACAATCGCCTGAAACCCGAGCTGGGCCGACGGGCCGATTCGATCGCTGATGAGCTCTGTCACGGGGCGGTTGTCATATTGGAACGATACCCCCAAGTCTCCTTTCAGCAAATTCCCTAAATATTGAATGTATTGAACCGGCACGGGCTTATCCAATCCGTACTCTTTTAAAATAAGCGCCTTCTGTTCCGGCGTTAATTTCTCTTGGTTCTGAAGCGGCGAACCAGGCAACAGCTTCATTAAAAAGAACGTCAACGTCGCAATGATAAACAACGTGATAATCATATAAACGAACCGCTGAAGCGTATACCGCGCCATGACCGCACCTCCTCTGCTTTTCTATAATCTTTGTTGTTTTTCGACATTTTTCGCCTTGGCAGGCAAAAGGAGAGTATATGCCTAGGCATATACTCTCCTCCGCATTTTCAAGAGAACAACGGATTACTCGACATACGCCCATTTCAAGCTGTAGTCGGCGCCGAATGTATGCGTGACGAAGTCTTTGACATACTCGCGTTGCAAGTAGGCGACACCGTTCTGATAGAGCGGGGCAATCGGCATTTCTTCAAAGACGATCTTTTCTGCTTTCAGCATCGCATCCCAACGAGCTTGCTGATCGTTGGCAAGCGTCGTTTGCGCGTCTTTGATCAGCTTGTCGTATTCAGCGTTCGACCAACCCGTTTGGTTGTGCGGGCTTGTCGACGTCCAAAGCTGCAGGAACGTCATTGGGTCTTGATAGTCCGCCCCCCAGCCGGAGAACGACAAATCATATTGCATGTTGCTTTCGAGCTTCAGTTTTTGTGCAAACGGTTGTTGCTTAATGTTGACCGTCAAGCCCGGCAAGTTTTGTTCAAGCTGCGCTTTCACATACTCGCCGATTTTCTTCGCGTTGTCGGTGTCATAGTTCAGCAATTCAAGCGTAAATTTGTCTTTGCCCAGCTCTTTTTTCGCTTGCTCCCACAGTTTTTTCGCTTCATCCGGATTGTAATTGACCAAATCGCCATTCACATCGCGGAAGTCTTTGCCATCCGGACCGGTGACGAAGTCTTTCGGAACGGTGAACTTCGCCGGAATCGAACCGTTGTTCAAGAGCGTATCGACCATCGCTTGCGTGTCGATGGCCATCGCAATCGCTTTGCGGGCGTTGACGTTGTTCAACAGTTCTTTTTTCGTGTTCATGCGCAGCCAATAGAGCCTCGGATCCAATTTCGTATGGAAGTTTTTGTCGTTTTTGTACTTATCCACGAACTCCGCCGTCAAGCCGACGCGGTCCGCTTGTTTTGTTTCATACAAGTTGACGGCTGTTGCCGTATCTTTGACGATTTTCACATTGACTTTTTCAAGCTTTACAGCATCTTTGTCCCAATAATTCGGGTTTTTCGTGTACGTCCAGCCTTGTTCGTGCTTCCACTCGCTCAACACGAACGGGCCATTGTAAAGCGTCGTATTAGCTTCGAGACCGTATTTGTCGCCTTGCGCTTTCACAAATTTTTCGTTTTGCGGCATGAACGTGCCAAACGCTGTCAAGCCGACGAAATACGGAACCGGGTTTTTCAGCTCGACTTTCAAGGTGTAGTCATCAAGGGCTTTGACGCCGACTTGGTCAAGCGGCACCTTGCCTGTGTTGGCTTCTTCCGCGTTTTTAATGTCGTACATGATGTACGCATATTCCGATTTCGTTTTCGGA
The DNA here is from genome assembly GCF_038593135.1 of Geobacillus sp. FSL K6-0789. NCBI lineage: Bacteria > Bacillati > Bacillota > Bacilli > Caryophanales > Anoxybacillaceae > Geobacillus > Geobacillus sp. FSL K6-0789. The sequence goes on along the minus strand of NZ_CP151966.1, from coordinate 780,126 downwards.
TCGAGCACGCGTTTCCAAGCGAATTCGAAATCGTGCGCCGTCACCGGATCGCCGTTCGACCATTTCGCATCTTTGCGAAGCTTGAATGTATACGTTTTGCCGTCTTGGCTCACTTCATAGCTTTCCGCGATCCCTGGCACCGGCTTGTTGTCTTTGCCTAAACGGTACAGACCTTCCATGACGTTGTTCAAAACAATGAACGACACCGCATCAGTGGCGAGCGCCGAATCAAGCGACGGGATCTCTTGGCTTTCAAGCAAGTTCAGCACCTGCTCCTTCTTCTCCGCCGGCTTTTCGCCGCCCTGGCCGCCTTGAGCGTTGTTGTTGTCCTTGCCCCCGCCGCAAGCCGCGAGGAACGTTGACAGCGCGAGAAGCAGGACGAGGAAGAAAGAAAATCGCTTCTTCACTAAAAACCCCCCTTAGGTTTATGTAGTGTATTACAAATCTTCTGAACCGTTTGATTTCAGAAGATTGTACTTACATCGCTTATTATATCCTGTGATAGTATATTTGAAAAGGATTTTTTATTTCCTTAAAATAAAAAAATTCAAACTACTTACAAACGGGAGAGGATCGGATTGCATTTACACCTGCATTGTAACGACTTTTGCCACCATTGTAAACAAAAAATTTCTGCCTACAGAAAAAAGAAAACGCTTACAATATGATTTTTTTTGCCCTTCCTTTCAGCTTCGAAGCAAATCTCTCCTGAACTTCCAGGTTATTCTATAATTTTTCAATATAATTTTGTTAATAATTTTGACAATCTTCCCGCCCACATGATTTATGATAAAATAAGCAGTGAGAAGGGAAAGGCGGGAACAGACGATATGAAACAAACGGCTGTGCGGACTGGATGGCTCGTCGTTGCGATGCTGGCGGCAAGCGCACTCATCGTAATAGGGCAAGGAGCATGGAGTACGGTGGCCTTTATTAACGTTTCGTTTTTGCTCTCCCTTTTGCCTCTGTCGCTTGGCGGGCTTTTGTTTGTTTATGAACGCGGGTTTTTCAACGGATTCGCATACGGGTTTCGCCGATTGCGCAGGAATCGAACGAAGGTGGAGCGGTATCTTGAGGAAGCGGCAGCAGAACATGAATCGGATGAGCTGCTCGGTCCGCGGCGTTTCGCCATCACGTATCCGCTTCTCTTTTCTGGTCTGCTTCTGTTTTTGGCGATGATTGCCGCCGGATATGCCGTGCGTGTGAGTAAAATATTTGTGGGTGACATTCCGGAATGATTCCCCGACGAGGGTTGCGAACTTTTGTTCGCGACGCTCGTCGGGGCCACCAAGCGAAGCGCGGTAGAAAAAAGCAAATGTCATGCAAAAAGGACTCTCTCCCTGCTATGATGGTGATGACCAACATCCATAAAACAGGAGGGAGAGAGTCCATGAAACATCTTACCACAGAATGGCCTTTATTAAAAGAGCTGGAGGAACAATTAGTCAGAACTCTTCAAAAGGTGTTCGCTGTCTTGTTGGCGGCCCTTTTGGAGGAGATTGATCAACAACTGGCGGAAGCGCGGGACAAGCGCCGGTATCAGCTGAAAGACAAACGGCCGACTACGATCCAAACGCTGTTTGGAGAAGTGACGTTTCGACGGAACTACTACTATGACCGGCAAACGGGGAACTATACCTTCTTGCTGGATGCCGAACTGGGCTTTGATGGAGCGCAGTCGATCAGCCCTTGCCTCGAGGAAACGGCGGTCGAGTTGGCCGTAGAGTGCTCTTCCTACCGCAAAGCGGCCCGTACGTTGGAGTCGATCGTGGGGTATGCGGTCCTAAGCCACGAGGCGATTCGCCAACTGGTGCTGGAGGCCCCTGTCTCGCTGCACCGCCCTGTTTCCCAACGGCACGGCCGAGTGCTATTTGTGGAGGCGGATGGGCTGTTCATTTCCCGCCAGGGGAAAGGGAAACGGGCGAAAGAAGAGAAAATCCTGGCGGTTCACGAGGGATGGAAACGAAACGGTTCGCAGCTCGAGCTCGTGAACCGGCGCCACTACCTCCATGAAGGGGCGGGAGACGTGTGGGAACGGTTTGAAGAGTGGCTGATGAACGAATATGCCTATGATCCGTGCCGGGACCTTTTGATCATCAACGGCGACGCGGCGTCGTGGATCACGGCCTGCCGGGAGTATTTTGGGAAGCGGGCGTGCTTTCAGCTGGATCGATTTCATGTGGCGCGGGAGCTGCGTCAGTGTCTGTCCGGCCATCCGCGTTGGCGGGAGGTGCGGAGGAAGCTGGCGAAACAAGACGAAGAAGGACTTTTGGTCGAGCTGAACAGCGCGGTCGGCACGTTGGGGGACGAAGGCAAAGAACAACAGCTGGCCGCCTTGATTCGCCGGATCGAGTCGATGCCGGGATGCATCCGGGACTATCGGGAGTGGCTGTCGGAGCAAGGGGTGGAGACGACCGGCATGCGTCCGATGGGCCACGCCGAGAGCGTGATGAGCCGGTTTGCGCATCGGGTGAAATCCCGCCGCAGCTGGAAAGACCAAGGGCTTCGGGCGTTTCTGAGGGCGATGGCGGCCCGAATCGACGGGATTTGGCGGAGAAATGGGCAGTTGGTGGAGGAAGAAGAGACCCGAACGGCGGCCTCGGCCTCAACAAAGTCCAAGCGGGTTGAACAGGCCAAACGGAAGGCCGGACGGTTATGGGCAGATGTGGTGCGTCAGAATCTACCGTGTCTGCAGCGGTCATCCGGGACGCCGATCCATCAAGCGTTGTCGGCGCTCCGGGATGGTGGTTGGGTGTAAAAAAATGGAATACAATATCATCACTTCAAGATGAGGGATGAGAGTCCGAAAGCGCTTACGATATGAATTCCTTAAAATGGTTCGCTAACTAGTGATTGACAACGCCCGTAGTGAACCGAAAAAATGTTCTCCACAAAGTCTTGACTGACTCATGCCGTGCAATAAGGTTGCAACAGCTGAATGTTTTCCGTATAATATAAGGCAAATCTAGGATCAACCGAGCGATGAGAAAGAAGAGTACATATTGGCGATGCCTTCAGAGAGCTTGTGGAAGGTGCGAACAAGCGGCTAGCCATATGGAATGGGCTTTCGAGCTTCCCGCCGAACCGGCGACGCAGTAGGCGAGGACGTTCCCCGCGTTACAGGGGGCCATGCGCAAAGCATGGGCTGAGCGATTGCGCTTCTTGACGCAATAAATAGGGTGGCACCGCGGTCCTACCGTCCCTATCAGAGGGCTGGCAGGGCCTTTTTTATTTTTGGCTTGAGGGAGTGAAGATCGATGAAAACCATTTTTTCCGGCATTCAGCCAAGCGGCGTCATCACCATTGGCAACTATATTGGGGCGCTGCGGCAGTTTGTCGAGCTGCAGCATGAATACAACTGCTATTTTTGCATCGTTGACCAACACGCCATTACCGTTTGGCAAGACCCACACGAACTGCGGCAAAACATCCGCCGCCTCGCCGCTTTGTATTTGGCCGTCGGCATCGACCCGACGCAAGCGACGTTGTTCATCCAGTCAGAAGTGCCGGCGCACGCTCAAGCCGCTTGGATGCTGCAGTGCATCGTTTATATCGGCGAACTTGAGCGGATGACGCAATTTAAAGAAAAATCGGCCGGCAAAGAGGCGGTCAGCGCCGGGCTGCTCACGTACCCGCCGCTGATGGCCGCTGACATTTTGCTTTATAACACCGACATCGTCCCGGTCGGCGAAGACCAAAAGCAGCATATCGAATTGACGCGGGATCTGGCCGAGCGCTTCAACAAACGGTATGGCGAGCTGTTCACGATCCCTGAGGCGCGCATTCCGAAAGTCGGCGCCCGCATCATGTCGCTTGTCGACCCGACGAAAAAAATGAGCAAATCCGACCCCAACCCGAAAGCGTACATCACACTGCTTGACGATGCGAAAACGATCGAGAAGAAGATCAAAAGCGCGGTCACCGACTCGGAAGGAACGATTCGCTACGACAAAGAAGCGAAGCCAGGCATTTCGAACTTGCTCAATATTTATTCGACGCTATCCGGTCAATCGATCGAGGAGTTGGAGCGGCAATACGAAGGAAAAGGATACGGCGTCTTCAAAGCAGACCTCGCTCAAGTCGTCATCGAAACGCTTCGACCGATTCAAGAGCGGTATCACCATTGGACGGAAAGCGAGGAGCTTGACCGCGTGTTGGATGAAGGGGCGGAAAAAGCAAATCGGGTTGCATCGGAAATGGTGCGCAAAATGGAGCAAGCCATGGGGCTCGGGCGGCGGCGGTAAATAGCCGCATCCAGCGAAGCCATACAAAAACGGGCAGGCGCCTATCGCCTTGGCCCGTTTTTTAATTGACTTTTGGTTCTTGCTCCATTTCCCACAGTTTTTCGAAAAATGGCTGCCCTTTGATCAAGTTTTCGCACAGCTGCTCATGCCGTTCGGACCACCCGTATTTCGTCTCGTTATACAATTGTTCCCACGCTTCATCAAAAGACATTTTTTGAATAGCGGCGTATTTTTCCGGCGCCCATTCCGTATACCAATAGCGCATCTGGGCAGTATTTTTTGTCGAATAAAGCTGGTCAAGCGCCATAAACAACAGCTGTTTCAACTGCCGCTCTTTGCGCGTGAGTCCGCACATCAGTTCCGGAGCCGGCGATAAAATGTGGTATTCTTTTTCATACCTCGGCAGCGGATAGTCCCGTTCCTCCGCTTCGGCCGCCACTTCGTAGACGAGTTGTTCCTGACGCGGAATGAGACGGCTTTTGCGAATCGGGATTTGATAACCGATTGTATCGACAGCCAAAACGCCGGCGCCGTCCGTGACAACGAAACAATAGTCCAGCTGAATGCGTTCATGGTTTTTGCGGACATACGCCTTCTGATGTACATCGTCTAGCAGCGGTTTTGGAAGATCGGACAAGCTGTTTTCAATGTAATGAAACAGGGCCGGGGATACTTTTAACAGCGGCACTTGGTCGAGCAGCTCGATTTGATCGTCCTTGCGCCATTCATGGAAATGACAGACGTTGTATCCGTTCTCTTCTCCTTCAAACCAGTTGACCCAAATGTCGTGCAGATAAAGCATGCGAGACCCCTCACTTCCAGACGTGTTTGTCCATCAGTATAGGCAGAGGTGGGGAATTTTATTCCATTTCATCCTCTTTTCCCCTCTAGGGGCTGCGGCTTGGAAACGTCAAGCTCCCCCACATCAAAAGAAGGCCAATAGGGAATAAATAACATTCCACCCTTGTCGAAATATAAGATAAGTATTCGTGAAAACCACGCTCTGGAGTGATGATGTTCAAATAGGCGATCACCATCATGCCGCCGACGACTGAAAAACCGAAACCGACCAAATAAAAAAACAGGCGGACCACCGGGCTTTCCCTTCCTTCTTGTCCACATCCTTGTTCTACATATATGTCGGCGCCATGGACAACATGCCTGTTTGCGCCCGATGCCCCTAAGATTCTTGTGATAACCGGACAGCGGCGTCCGCCATGCGGTTTCGAGCTAAGACGCTCCTTGCTGTTTGCCTGAAAAGCCCGCCAACTCCGCGATGTCTTTCGCTTCCATCTTCATCAATTGGGCGAGCGAATAGCCTCTTTCTAGGCAACGACGGATGATGGCATACCCAACGGCATAGCCCCCCATTTTCGGATGCCATCCAAGCCCGTACAAAATGCGGGAAGTATGCGGATGCGAAACGGGCAAATGTTGGTTCGGGACAATATAACGCCGCCAAAACCGTTCCATCTCCCGATCGGTGTAATACTTCGTCCATCCCGCACACTGCTTGACGCCGACTGTCTCGGCGACGGCATGCTCCGCCAATCCTTCCATCACGACGGCATCCAGCAACGTCGCATCTTCGCCTTCGTTCGGCAACTGCTTGAGACGGCATACATGGTTGTATTCATGCGCCACCAACGCGGCGATCTCCTCGTCGCCATGATCCGGCAGCAAGAAGAAAAACAATTTATCAGCAAACGCCACCCCGCCTTTTCCTTGGAATTCGCGCACAAGCTTCCAGTTTTCGTCATCGGCCGGCAGCAAACATACCGGAACGTCTGGCCCCTTCCATATCCCCCGTTGCCGTTCATACAAACGGCCAAGACGTTCCCAAAGACGGCGCTCTTTCATCTCCGGCAAAAGCCGCTCGGCCTGTCGAGTGCTTCGGTACATGCCATACAGCCGTAAATAGCTGTAAATCTCACGCGCCGACGCTCCTTTAAAAAACGAACTCAACCTCCCGCACAACAGGAGCGGGTCCCCCTCATCCTCTTCCAGCCATCGATCGGTTGGAAGCAATCCCATCGCTTTTCCCTCCTTTTCTCTTACGTTATGTCGGCAGGGAAAAGACGGTGAAACAAAACAAAAAAGAGAGCCTGACGCTGAACCGAACCCGCCGTTAGTCACGCGTTTTCAGCTCTGCTCAACCAAGGCTCTCCTTTTCATCCATTACACATATTTTTTAAAAATCAATGTCGCATTATGGCCGCCAAATCCAAATGAGTTGCTTAAGACCACACGCACGTCTTGCTTGCGCGCTTCATTCGGCACATAGTCGAGGTCGCATTCCGGATCCGGTGTTTCGTAGTTGATCGTCGGCGGAATGATGCCGTCGCGGATCGCCAGCACGGAGAAAATCGCTTCCACCGCGCCGGTCGCCCCGAGCAAATGCCCAGTCATCGACTTCGTCGAGCTGACGGCGAGCTTATAGGCATGATCGCCGAATACTTCTTTGATCGCCTCCGTCTCATACTTATCATTGTACTCGGTGCTCGTGCCGTGGGCGTTGATGTAATCAATGTCCTCCGGCTTCAAGCCGGCGTCTTGAAGCGCCTGGCGCATCGCCCGCACGCCGCCTTCGCCGCCCGGCGCCGGCGCGGTGATATGGTACGCATCGGCGGTCGCGCCGTAACCGACAATTTCGGCGTAAATCTTCGCGCCGCGGCGCAGCGCGTGCTCCAATTCCTCCAAAACAACGATTCCTGCTCCCTCACCCATGACGAAACCGTCGCGGTTTTTGTCAAATGGGCGGCTCGCCGTTTTTGGATCTGGATTGGTTGAGAGAGCCGTATTGGCGCAAAAACCGGCGAACGACATTTTCGTAATCGGCGCTTCCGTTCCCCCCGCGATCATCACATCCGCATCGCCGCGCTGAATGACCCGAAACGCATCACCGATCGAGTTCGCCCCGGTCGCGCAAGCGGTGACCGTGCACGAATTGATCCCTTTCGCTCCAAGGATGATCGATACTTGCCCAGCGGCCATATCCGGGATCATCATTGGCACGAAAAACGGGCTCACTCGGCGATAACCGCGCTGCTGGAAAATTTCAAACTGCTGTTCAAACGTCTCCATACCGCCGATGCCAGAACCAATCCAAACACCGACCCGTTCAGCGTTGCTTTCATGAATGTTGAGATTGGCATCTTTGACCGCCATAAGCGCCGCAGCGACGGCGAATTGGGTAAATCGGTCCATCTTCCGCGCCTCGCGGCGGTCGATAAACAGCGACGGATCGAAGTCTTTCACTTCCGCCGCCACTTTTGCCGGAAAGTCGTCCGGATTGACGCGGGTGACAATGTCGATGCCGGACTGGCCGGCGATGATGTTTTTCCACGTCGTTTCTGCGTCATTCCCAAGCGGGGTGACGGCGCCTATGCCTGTCACGACGACTCGTCTTTTTTCCATCGTTTCCGTCTCTCCTTTTTTTATTTCGATAATATCCGTGCCGTTAACGGCCCCAGCGCAAGGCGATCGCGCCCCACGTCAGCCCGCCGCCGAATCCGACCATAATGATGAGATCATCGTCACTGATTTTACCCGCTTCCAGCTCTTCTACAAGCGAAATCGGAATAGATGCGGCCGACGTGTTGCCATATCGGCGGATCGTCGTCGATATTTTCTCTTCCGGCAGCTCGAGCCGCTGTCTGGCCGCTTCGACGATGCGAATGTTCGCTTGATGAGGAATGAGAAAGTCGACATCGTCTTTCGTGAGCCCGGCTTTTTCAAGCACACGCACGCTTGATTCTCCCATTTGCCGGACGGCGAACTTGAATACTTCACGGCCGTTCATGACGATATATTCGTCTTTGTATAAATGTTTTCCTCCTGTTCCGTCAGCTCCCAACTCAAAAGATAAAATCCCGCGCCCGGGCGACACCGGACCCATGACGACCGCTCCGGCGCCATCGCCGAACAGCACCGCCGTGTTGCGGTCGGTCCAATCGGTGATTTTCGATAGTTTGTCTGCCCCCACTACTAATATATACTTGTAGGTGCCTGTGTCAATAAATTGGGCGGCCGTGACCATCCCGTACATAACCCCCGCGCAGGCAGCGCTAATATCAAGCGCAGCGGCGTTGACGGCGCCAAGCCGCTCTTGCAGCATGCAAGCGACCGACGGAAACGGACGGTCCGGGGTGACGGTGGCAACTAAAATGAGATCAATATCCTTCGCCTCAATGCCAGCGTCTTGAAGCGCCCTTTCTGCGGCAAAATACGCCATATGGGACGTATCGATGTCATCCGGAGCGATGCGGCGCTCCTCGATCCCGGTGCGCGTCCGGATCCATTCATCCGATGTATCCATCATTTTTTCCAAATCAAAGTTGGTCAACACTTTTTCCGGCACATAGCGGCCGACCCCGATAATTCCTGCTCCCATATCATTCATCTCCTTTTTCTTTCCCAAAATGGCAAAAAAACGCTCACGCTGACAACCAAACTTGAATGTACAATCAGTCTACATTACCAATTATTATTACTTGGTACTAATTTTAGCCGAAAGAGCGTGGATGCGCAATAAAAAACGAAAGTTGAACCAGCGTTTTCCGTTCCCCTAAGGCATTTGTCCAAACCGCTTTTTCCTTTCTGCCATACAATACAAATACGAGCGACCATCGCATGAAAGGGAGGATCGCCCATGGCCAACGGCGAAGCACAAGAACAACATCGCGAACGGCAAGACCATTTTTCCCGCCTAATGTTCGGATCTTTTCCTTCTCGCACAACCGGCGAGCGCGAAGATCAAGGGAGCGAGGCAGAACCGCCTTTACTGCCGAACATCGATTTCATGAAGCTGTTTGAAAACGTCAATACGCTAGCCGACTCATTGCAACAATTAAAACCGCTCGTGAAAAAGATCACCTCGCTCGTCGACTTATTGAAAAAATAGCAGAGGCTGATCCAAAAAAGCGGTAATACCCCTATCTGAGGCAACATGGAAAAATAGACCACCTTGAAAACCCGGTACAACCACGGGGGTCAGAGGTGGTCTTTTCAATACTTGGGTGAAATTTCATCAAAAAGGAGCTTTTGAGTCAGCTCCTGCCCTTGTCGTTTACGGGAGTTCATTGTATTGGCAGAAAAATTGCCCGATTTGCCGAGCCAGTTGGCGCCGTTTCTCCGGCAGCTCGTAAACGACGCGCACCCGGTTGTTTGTCGTTTTCATCCATTGTTCATATTTACGGCTATGCAAGGCGGATGGATACGGGCTCACTCCGGCCAGCTGCCAAATCGTCACCGGAACGTCATGAGGACTGAGAAAGAGGGACGGAACAGCCTCGGGCACCTCCTCTTCTTTCAAGCCATAGGCAGTCGCGATTTCCCTCACCATCCGCCGGTACACGAATGGATGTTCCTGTTCATAGTCAAGCTGGGCGCGTACGTCAAGGCAAGGGTTGATCATGGCGACGGCGCGGATTTGACTTGGCATGGCGCCAAGCAGTTGCAAAGCAACGAGCGCGCCCATTCCTTCGGCAACGATATAGATGCGCTGGTTCACAATTTCGCTTTTCAACACCGAGTAAATGAGCTGGCGCGCCAGCCGGACCGCTTTCGGACTCCCCCAATGCCAGCCGTACAAATGGGACGAAAAGACCGTATACCCACGTTCCAACCAATCTTCCAGCCATTGGCGCCGCCCCGGATGCTCGAGCCAAAAACTCGTCTGTTCGTTCACAAAATGGTCGCCGTCGCCTATTAAAAAAAGGGCAAACCCATTTGGGCGCTCCGGCACGTGAACGATGCACCCTTGCTCATCGAGTTGAAAAAACCGCCGTTGTCCTGCCATCGTTTCCATTCACCCTTGTTTGGCAATGCATAATGGTACAGTATACGATATGCGCGGCCAAAAAAAACGTCCGGGTATATGCCTACGCGACAAATTGTGATAAGATAAGAAAAGGAATGACGAGAAGACGGGAGGAACAAAGATGCGCTTGTTTTGGACGTTTTTTTGGACGTTTTTGCTCGTGCAAATGGCGACGTACGTCATGGGCTCGATGCAAGGGACCGGCTATGATTTCGCAACCGGCGCCTTGCTCGGCGTGATCGTGACCGTTTTAGTCCTTGTCGTCGCCGCTTTGATTCCGGACGAGCCGGCTGGGGATCATCGCCATTGATCATTCTCCTCATAAGACAACGCCTTGGGTTGAAAGTCCCAAGGCGTTGTTTTTGTCATCGAGAAGCCCCATTCCAACACGTATATAGGCGTAAGTCGAGGAGGGATTCCATCTTGATGGGTGTAGGTTGGTGTTTTCTGCAGCCGGCCACGTGCCCCACAATGCTCAATGAGATGGGCTTTATGGGGGCATAAAAACGTTTGACGCTGCCAGCAAGAAGCGCGTCTCTTCCCCCGGCTATCCCCCGCCTCTTCGACTCGTTTCACGCTGACGGGCGAATGACAAGCCGGCCGTTTTCGGCATCGACCGTGACGGTGCTGTAATCTTTCACCCGCCCAGCGATCAGCTCTTTCGCAAGCGGCGTTTCGATTTGCTTTTGCATAAACCGTTTGAGCGGGCGGGCGCCGTATACTGGGTCGAAGCCCGCTTCGGCGATGTATTGCTTCGCCGCTTCGGTCAGCACGAGTTCGATATGCCGATCGGCCAAACGGGCCGACAGCTCGCGGGCGAACTTTTCGACGATGCCTTTCACTTCATTCATCGACAATGGCTTAAACAAGACGATATCGTCGATCCGGTTTAAAAATTCTGGGCGGAAATGGGCGCGCAGTTGGTCAAACACTTGTTTGCGCGTTTCTTCATCGATGTCGCCCTGTTTGTTTTCCAACAACAGCGGCGATCCGATGTTCGATGTCATAATGACGACCGTGTTTTTAAAGTCGACCGTCCGCCCTTGCGAATCGGTGAGCCGTCCGTCATCGAGCAGCTGCAACAGGATGTTGAACACGTCCGGATGAGCTTTTTCGATTTCATCGAACAACAAAACGGAATACGGCTTGCGCCGCACCGCCTCGGTCAGCTGGCCGCCTTCCTCATAGCCGACATAGCCGGGCGGCGCTCCGATCAAGCGGGAGACGGCGTGTTTTTCCATATACTCGGACATGTCAAGACGGATGAGCTGCTCCTCACTGTCAAACAGCGCCTCGGCGAGCGCTTTGGCCAGTTCCGTTTTGCCGACGCCGGTCGGTCCAAGGAACAAAAACGATCCGATCGGGCGGTTCGGGTCTTTCATGCCGGCCCGCGCCCGCAAGATGGCGTCGGCGACAAGCTCGACCGCTTCGTCTTGACCGATGACCCGTCTATGCAGCAATTCATGAAGGCGAAGCAGCTTTTCCCTCTCTCCCTCGACGAGGCGGGTGAGCGGAATGCCAGTCCAGCGTGACACGATTTCGGCAATCTCTTCTTCCGTCACTTCCTCGCGCAGCAATTTCCCTTCACTTTGCTCACTGATTTCTTGCTCGAGCTGTTTGAGTTGCTTTTCCAACTGCGGAATGCGGCCATGGCGAAGCTCCGCCGCCTTGTTTAAATCATACTCGTTTTCCGCCTCTTCCAGTTCGCGTTTTGCCCGCTCGAGCGCCTCGCGCAAACGGCGGACGCGGTCAAGCGCCTCTTTTTCTTTTTGCCATTGCGCTTTCATGGCGTTCGCCTTTTCACGCAAATCGGCAAGTTCTTTTTGCAATGCCGCCAGCCGATCGCGGCTCGCTTCATCCGTTTCTTTGCTTAAGGCCGCCTCTTCAATTTCCAGCTGCATGACGCGGCGCATCACTTCGTCCAACTCCGACGGCATCGATTCCATTTCCGTCCGGATCGTCGCGCACGCTTCATCGACCAAATCGATCGCTTTGTCAGGCAAAAAGCGGTCAGAGATGTAACGGTCGGACAAAACGGCGGCCGCGACGAGCGCCCGGTCGTGAATTTTCACTCCATGGTGCACTTCATACCGTTCTTTCAATCCGCGCAAAATCGAAATCGTGTCCTCGACACTCGGCTCTTGGACAAGCACTTGTTGGAAGCGGCGCTCGAGCGCCGGGTCTTTTTCGATGTATTGCCGGTACTCATCAAGCGTCGTCGCCCCGATGCAGCGCAACTCGCCGCGGGCAAGCATTGGCTTTAACATATTGCCGGCGTCGATCGCCCCTTCGGCCCGGCCGGCGCCGACGATCGTGTGCAGCTCGTCGATAAACAAGATGATGCGGCCCTCGCTTTTTTTAATTTCGTTCAATACAGCCCTCAGCCGCTCTTCAAACTCACCGCGAAACTTCGCTCCGGCGACGAGCGCGCTCATGTCAAGAGCGAAAATCGTTTTGTCTTTCAACCCGTCCGGGACGTCTTTGCGCACGATGCGCTGGGCGAGCCCCTCGACAATAGCGGTCTTCCCAACGCCCGGCTCACCGATCAGCACCGGATTGTTTTTCGTCTTCCGCGACAAAATGCGGATGACGCGGCGAATTTCGCTGTCGCGGCCGATGACCGGGTCGATTTTTCCCGCCTTCGCTTCGGCGACAAGATCGCGCCCGTATTTGGTCAACGCTTCATAGGTTGCTTCCGGATGTGGACTCGTCACGCGTTGATTCCCCCTTACCTTTCTCACGGCTTCTACCAGTGCTTGCTCTGTCAAGCCAAACGATGCCAGTTGCTGGGCAACCGGCTCGGCGCCATGAGACAGCGCGAGCAGCACATGTTCGACCGATATGTACTCATCTTGCATTCGTTTCGCTTCGTTTTCCGCCCCCTCAAGCAGCCGCGCCAAGGCAGGCGCAACGTACATCTGTCCCTCTCCCGCTCCGTGCACTTCCGGCTTTTGGCGAATCCGGTCTTGCAGCCAGCGGATCGCCTGAGCGCGGTCGGCGCCGCAAAGGGCAAACAGCCGCGGCGCCAAGCCATCTTCTTGCTCGAGGAGCGCCAGCAGAAGATGTTCAACATCAAGCTGTTGATGATGCCGCTCTTTGGCGAGCGACTGCGCCGCCATGAGCGCCTCTTGCAGTTTTTCTGTCAAACGGCTTACGTCCATGCCGTCCCCTCCATTTGACCTTCTTTGACTATAAATCATTATAGCGGATCGCAAAGCGCACGGCAAATGAAAAGCCACTCCATGCTTGGAATGGCTTTTGTTCTGCTTCACGGTTTGCGCAAATACGTCCAATGCCGGTTATGGTTCGACGTTTCTGGAAACGTATCGCCGGCTTTCAGTTTCAGCTTTTTCGGGTGCTTTACATTGTCTCCCGTTTCGCTGATTTCAATATACACGCCGTTGTTCGGCGCTTTATCGCCTGGTTTGAAATGGCGCGGTTGGCCCATTTGTTTCATCCCCCTTGCTTCGATTGCATTTGTTATCATGCCCGGTTTCATCGCTGTTCATAAGAAGGAAAATGATGGAGGATCGCAAACGGAACGCCAAGCTGTTCACAACGAAAAGGAGCTCTCCCCTCGAAATCCTTTTCAAAGTGAAAAAGGAACTCCCGAAACGGGAATTCCCCCTTTGCTATAAAACGGACAACAAAATCGCTTTTTGCGCATGAAGCCGGTTGCCGGCCTGCTCAAAGACGACCGAGTTCGGACCGTCCATGACGCCGGCCGTCACTTCTTCGCCGCGGTGGGCCGGCAGACAATGCAAAAAGAGATAATCCGGTTTTGCCGCTTTGACGAGCTCTTCGTTGACTTGATACGGCTGAAACACTTGCAGCCGCTCAGCACTTTCGCTTTCTTGGCCCATGCTCGTCCAGACATCCGTATAAATCGCATCCGCCCCCGCCACCGCCACAAGCGGGTCGTGCGTCACCGTGACGGCGGCGCCTGTCTGTTCACCGATCCGGCACGCCGCCTCGACATATTCTTTCTTTGGCTCATAGCCCGGTGGACAGGCGATGGCGACATCCATGCCGACTTTCGCCGCGGCCACAAGCAAGGCGTTGGCGACGTTGTTCCCGTCGCCGACATAGGCGAGCTTGACGCCTTGGAACGTTTTCTTCACTTCATAAATCGTCAGCAAATCCGCCAACGCCTGGCACGGATGATCGTCGTCCGTCAGGCCGTTGATGACCGGAACGGACGCATATTCGGCCAACTCCTCGACTTTTTGATGGGCAAATGTGCGAATCATAATGACATCGACGTATTGCGACAAGACGCGGGCCGTATCGGCGATCGTTTCGCCGCGGCCAAGCTGCAAATGGTTTCCGTTTAAATACATCGCCTGGCCGCCAAGCTGAATCATGCCGACTTCAAACGACACGCGCGTGCGCGTTGACGGCTTTTCAAAAATCATCGCCATTGTTTTCCCGGAAAGCGGCGTATACGATACACCGGCTTTTTGTTTCGCTTTTAAATCAGCTGCTAACGCCAGCAAGTCCAAAATTTCTTCTGTCGTGAAATCAAGAAGCGTTAAAAAATCTCTCCCTTTTAATGACATCACTGCATTCATGCGATCACCGCCTGTTCTGCCTGTTTTTTCTTTTCCAACCAGCCATGGATCGGCTGCACGTCAAGATGATCGACATCGAGCGCCTGCAAGAAGAGCTTCAATGTCTCACGTTCCGTGAAGACGAGCAATTGTCGGGACAACGCAGTCATTCGTTTGTTCGCTTCGCCTTCCTCTTTGCCCAAGTCGATCACCGCGAGCGCCGTGTCGCGCTTCACCCAATCGGCAAACGGGACATCAGCGACGATGGTCAGCTGTTTTGCCGTCATCTCCGCCTCCAGCTCGGCATCGATGTTGCCAATGACATAGACCTCGTTCGCGTTCGCTTTCTTTTGCAAATACGGATAAAACGCTTTATACGCCGCTTCCTCCTTCGTTGCGGCGATGCTGATGCCTTCGCCGGTCGATTTCATCTCTGGCCCAACCACCGGGTCAACCCCCGGCAGCTTATGGGTCGAAAAGACCGGATACTTTAACACGGCGTACGGCATGACCGCCAATGCGCGAGCTTTTTCGTCAACGATGTCGACAAGTGATTTCCCAAGCAATAACTTTGTCGCAATTTGCGCCAATGGCACGCCGGTCGTTTTGCTGACGATCGGCACCGTCCGGCTCGCGCGCGGGTTCACTTCCAGAACATATACATTGCCGTCCGCAATGACATATTGAATGTTCATAATTCCTTTAAAGCCGAGTTTTTTCGCAATCCGGCCCGCATAGTCGATGATTTTCGCTTTTTCTTCACCTGTGAGCGTCTGCGCCGGCAGCCAAGCATAGCTGTCACCGGAGTGGACGCCGGCTTTTTCGACGTGTTCAATGATGACCGGCAGCACGATGTCTGTTCCATCCGTCACGATGTCCGCTTCTGCCTCTTTCCCGTCCAAATACGCATCAATCAAAATCGGATAGGTCAACTCGCCTTGCTCGATCAAAGCAGCGAGCTGCGCCTCGCTATGGACGATAAACATGCCGCAGCCTCCGATGACATACGACGGACGAAGCAGCACCGGGTAGCCGATCTCAGCCGCTTTGGCGGCGAGCTCCTCGGCATTGTTCGCCACCAAGCCCGGTACGTGCGGGATGTCAAGTTCCTCAAGCAACTGGTAAAAACGATCGCGGTCCTCGAGCTGGTCAATCATATCGTACGTGACGCCAAGCAGCGGCACACCTGCTTCTTCGAGTCCTTTGACCAAATTGATCGCCGTCTGACCGCCAAATTGAACGATGACATGCTTGATTTGTTCCGCTTCGATAACATCGAGGACGCTCTCAAGCGTCAGCGGTTCAAAGTACAGACGGTCGGCGACGGCAAAGTCGGTGCTCACCGTTTCCGGATTGTTGTTGATCATCACCGTTTCATAGCCCTCTTTTTGCAAGGCGAACACGCTATGAACGGAGCTGTAGTCAAACTCAATGCCTTGGCCGATGCGGATCGGTCCGGCTCCAATGATCAGCACTTTCTCTTTGCCGCTCGGTTGTTTTCGCTCGTCTTCGCCGAAATAAGTCGAGTAGTAATAATCCGTTTCTGAATGAAATTCGGCCGCGCACGTGTCGACCATTTTGTATGACGGCACGATGCCAAGTTCCTTCCGCTTGTTGCGCACGTCAAGCTCCGTCACGCCCCACGTTTCAGCTAAAAAGGCGTCGCTACATCCTTTTTCTTTCAAGAAACGGAACGTTTGCTCCTCAATCGTATCCAACGTTGCAGCCGCTGCCTGTTTTTCAAGGGCGACAAGCCGCTCGAACGAGCAAAGGAAAAAGTGGTCGATTTTCGTCCATTTGTGAATGGCTTCAACCGCCACCCCGCGGCGGAGCAGTTCCAAAATCGCGAAAAAGCGGCGGTCGTCTTTGTCGACAAGCAGCTGTTTCAGCTCATCATTCGTTTTCACCGAAAGCTCCGGCAACAACAGTCCGTTGTTTTTGCCTTCGAGCGACTGCACCGCTTTTTGAAACGCCCGCTCCATGTTACGGTCGATCGCCATCACTTCCCCGGTCGCCTTCATTTGCGTGCCGAGCTTCCGATCCGCGTGCGGAAACTTGTCAAACGGCAAGCGCGGAAACTTGACGACGACATAATCCAAGGCCGGTTCAAAGCTGGCGTACGTCGTTTTCGTCACCGGATTGACGAGTTCCGCGAGCGTATAGCCGACCGCCAGCTTCGCCGCAATGCGGGCGATTGGGTAGCCGGTCGCTTTCGAGGCGAGCGCTGACGAGCGGCTGACGCGCGGGTTGACTTCGATTAAGTAATATTGTTTGCTGTTCGGGTCAAGGGCGAACTGAATGTTGCAGCCGCCGATGATCCCTAATGCGGAAATGATCTTCACCGCCGACGAACGGAGCATTTGGTACTCCTCATCGGTCAACGTCTGCGACGGTGCGACGACGATCGAATCGCCCGTGTGGATGCCGACTGGATCGACGTTTTCCATATTGCAAACGGTAATGCACGTATTCGATTGGTCGCGCATCACTTCATATTCAATTTCCTTAAATCCGGCGACGCTCCGTTCGATCAAACATTGATGAATCGGGCTTTCGTTCAATCCTTTTTCCACGAGCGCGAGAAACTGCTCCATGTTTTCGGCAATGCCGCCGCCCGTCCCGCCGAGCGTATACGCAGGACGAATAATGATCGGAAAACCGATTTGTTCGGCGAACGCGACCGCTTCCTCGACGCTTGTAACAATTTCGCTTTCCGGCACCGGTTCGCCAAGCTCGTGCATCAACGCGCGGAACGCTTCGCGGTCCTCCCCGCGCTTAATCGCTTCAATCGGTGTTCCGAGCAGTCTCACCCCATACTTTTCAAGCACGCCGGCTTCATGCAGCTGAAACGCCAAGTTGAGCCCTGTCTGGCCCCCGAATGTGGCGAGTAGCCCGTCCGGGCGTTCTTTGGCAATAATCGCTTCGACCGCCTCAACGGTGAGCGGTTCAAAATACACGGCATCGGCATGGACATCATCGGTCATGATCGTCGCCGGATTGTTGTTCACTAAAATAACGCGGTATCCTTCTTCCTTTAAGGCGATGCACGCCTGTGTGCCGGAATAATCAAACTCAGCAGCCTGGCCGATGACGATCGGCCCCGACCCGATCAGGAGAATCGATTGGAGCGAAGAATCTTTAGGCATAGACGTTCTCTCCCTTGAACACGGTTTGCAAAAATTCGTCGAAAATATAGCCGGTATCGTGCGGCCCCGGATGCGCCTCCGGATGGTATTGCACGGACAAAATCGGTTTATGGCGATGGACGATGCCCTCGACCGAACCGTCGTTGACGTTGATGAAACGAATGTCAAACGGTTTGCCCACCAAACTGCCTTCTTTGACGACATAACTATGGTTTTGTGATGTCATCATCACGTTTTGCTTCACCGCGTCCCACACCGGTTGATTGGCGCCGCGATGCCCGAAGCGGAGTTTTTCCGTATCCGCCCCGTACGCCAAGGCAACGAGCTGATGGCCAAGGCAAATCGCAAGCGTCGGATACCGGTCGATCAGCTGACGGATAGCGGGAAGCTGATGGCGTAACTGTTTCGGATCG
This sequence comes from Geobacillus sp. FSL K6-0789, assembly GCF_038593135.1. NCBI lineage: Bacteria > Bacillati > Bacillota > Bacilli > Caryophanales > Anoxybacillaceae > Geobacillus > Geobacillus sp. FSL K6-0789. The sequence continues at coordinate 761,952 of NZ_CP151966.1, read as the reverse complement.
CCTGGGCCGTTCGAGAGGACAAGCCCGTCCGGTTTCAGCGCATCAATCGCTTCCGGCGTCGTATCATGCGGCACAACCGTCACCCGGCAGCCGCGTGCAAGAAGCGACTGCAAAATCGATTTTTTATAGCCGAAATCGACGAGCACCAAATGCGGGCCGCCTTCGCCGTATGTTTCGATCGTTTTCGTTGACACCGCGCGCACGGGAAATACTGCTTCCTCGCCTCCAACGGCTGAAATCGGCGACAAACTTAATTCCGCCATCATCGTTCCAGCGGTGCGGATTTCTTTCACAAGGGCGCGCGTGTCCACATGCGTGAGAAGCGGAATGTTCCAATGCTGCAAGTATTCCGCCAGACTGTATTTCGCCCCGTAATGAAACCCTTCTCGGCTCGCTTCGTAGACGACGACCGCTTCGACGTGCGGCCGCTTGCTTTCAAAATCGTTTTCGTTGATGCCGTAATTGCCGATGAGCGGGTACGTAAAAACGATGATTTGGTTTTTATACGACGGGTCGGTCAACACTTCTTGATACCCGGTCATGCCGGTGAAAAAAACGATCTCCCCGCTCACCTTTTCTTCAAGCGGAGCGGCGAGCTCCCCGCTGAACGTTTTTCCGCTCGCCACATGCAAATACGCTTTCATTGGCGCCACCTCATCGTTTGAGTTTTTATAACCGTTCGGGAATTTTTATGCATAAACAAGAATAAAAATTAAGCCGTCGGCCGTCCGTTTACAAGACAGCTGAGGCGTTGGCGTTGTTCAACACGTTTGTCAAAATGTCCACCGCTTCATCGATTTCCGCTTTCGTCACGACAAGCGGCGGCAACAGGCGGATCACGTTCGGCCCCGCCGAAAGGACGAGCAAGCCGTTTTCGTGAATCAATGGCAACAGCGGTGCGACGTCCGTTTGGCACTCGATTCCGACCAGCAACCCGAGCCCGCGCACGTCCTTGACGATGTCAAGCGAAGCGAGCGCGTCATGGAGGCGTGCAAGCAAATAGCGGCCTTTCTCCTGCACATCTTGCAAAAACGCCGGATCAAACACCACTTCTAACGTCGCCTTGGCGGCGGCCATCGCGATCGGGTTGCCGCCAAACGTCGACCCGTGCACCCCAGGTCCAAACGATTCTTTCAAAAACGCTTTGCCGATCATCGCCCCAACCGGAATGCCGCTGCCAAGCCCTTTCGCTGCGGTGATGATGTCCGGCTCCACATCAAAGTGCTGGTACGCAAACGGCTTCCCAGTCCGGCCGATGCCAGTTTGCACCTCATCGATGATCAAAAGCGCCCCGTGCTGTTGACACAGCTCCGACGCTGTCTGCAAAAACGCCGGGTCAACCGGGCGGACGCCGCCTTCCCCTTGGACGACTTCAAGCATGACTGCCGCCACTTCTTCGCTCATCGCCTGCTTGAGCGCGTCGACATCATTCAACGGCAAGTGAATGAATTCCGGAAGCAGCGGACCAAAACCGCTATACACTTTCTCCTGCCCGGTCGCCGTCATCGTCGCGAACGTGCGGCCGTGAAACGACTGGCGGAACGTAATGACTTTGTGTCTCCCGGTATGTTTGCGCGCCAGCTTCAGCGCCGCCTCGTTTGCTTCCGCCCCGCTGTTGCAGAAAAAAACATAATCGCCGGCGCTGTGGGCGACAAGCAAGGAGGCGACCTCTTCTTGAATCGGGATCGTAAACAAGTTCGAGACGTGCCAATATTGATTCAGCTGTTGTTCAATGCCCGTTTGGACATGCGGATGGCGATGGCCGAGATTGCAGACGGCAATGCCGGAAACAAAGTCGAGATATTGTTTTCCGTTCACATCGGTCACCACCGTCCCTTCGGCCGACTGGACGGCGATATTCCAACGGTTGTAAGTTGGAAAGAGCGCGCTCATGATGAGTAGACCCCCACTTCGTTTTCTTTTCGAATTGTTGTCCCATACCATGTTCCGTTCTGATAAAACGTTGTTTTGCCACTGACGATCATCACTTCCGGCAACGCATCGGACAGGGCGGAGAGCGCCGCTTGCACTTTCGGGATCATCCCGCCCGTGATGACGCCGTCTTCGATCAGTCGTTCAATCATTTCCACCGTCGCCTCAGCCACGAGCGCACCGTCTCGCAAAATGCCGGGCACGTTCGTCACAAACGCGAGCTGGCTGGCGCCGATGGCCGCTGCGACCGCCCCGGCGGCCGTGTCGGCGTTAATGTTGTACGTTTGCCCGTTTTGGTCGATGCCAAGCGGGGAAATGACCGGGATGTAGCCCGCCGCAAGCAGCGTGCGCAACAGCTGGGAACGAACGGTTTTCACACGGCCGACATAGCCGAGTTTGGCCAAGTCGATCGGTTCTGCTTCAAGCAGCCCCCCGTCCACGCCGGAAACACCGACCGCGGGCAAACCGTGCTGCCTGAGCATCGCGACAAGCTGTTTGTTCACTTTGCCGGAGAGCACCATTTCCACAACCGCGAGCACGTCTTTCGTCGTCTTCCGCAAGCCGTTGACAAACTCGCTCGGCACGGACAATTTTTTTAACATGTGTCCGATTTCCGGCCCGCCGCCGTGGACGATGACGACCTCCATCCCTTGTTTTCGCATTGCGTTCACGCTGGCAAAAAAGGCGGGAGACAGCTCATCAAGCACGCTGCCGCCGCATTTGATGACGACCGTTTTCCCCATCGTTTTCTCTCCTTACGTCCGATAGCTGGCGTTAATTTTCACATAATCGTATGTCAAATCGCAGCCCCACGCAACGCCGACACCATCGCCTATATGCAAATCGACCTCAATGACGACCGTCTCTTGTTGCAAATACGCCGCCGCTTCTTCTTCCGAGAACGGCTGCGGCTCGCTTCCTTTCAGCATCACCATCGTCCCGATGGCGACATCGACGTTGTCCGGGTTCACTTCGGCATCCGAATAGCCGATCGCGCCGATGATCCGCCCCCAGTTGGCGTCCGCGCCGTAAACGGCCGTTTTCACTAAGTTGGAGCCAACGATTTGCTTGGCGATTTTTTTCGCTTCCTCATCCGTTTTCGCGCCGCGCACGCGCACTTCAATGAGCTTCGTCGCCCCCTCGCCGTCTTTGGCGATTTGCTTCGCCAAATCTTCGCACGTTTTCCGCAGCGCCTCGTAAAAGTGTTCCCAGTCCGGATGATCCGGCGTCAACTCATCATTTCCAGCAAGACCGCTTGCCATCACGACGACCATATCATTTGTCGACGTATCGCCGTCGACCGTAATTTGGTTAAACGAAACGTCCGTAATCGACCGCAGCGCCGCGTGCAGCACCGGCGACGAAACATTGGCATCCGTCGTGATGAATGCGAGCATCGTCGCCATGTTCGGATGGATCATCCCCGATCCTTTCGCCGCTCCGCCGACGGTGACCGTTTTCCCGTCGATCGTTGTTTGGTAACAAGCGCGCTTCATCACCGTATCAGTCGTTAAAATCGCCGTTTGAAACGCCTCCGCATCCGCCATCGTCACCCCTGGAACAAGCTGTTTGATGCCGGCGCGAATTTTTTCCATCGGCAAATATTCCCCGATCACGCCCGTTGAAGCGACGGCCACATGGTGCAGCGCCAGGCCAAACTGTTTCGCGCACAACTCGCGCATTTCATAGGCGTCCTTGAGCCCTTGCGCACCAGTGCAGGCGTTCGCGCATGCACTGTTGACGATGACCGCCTGCAATTTTTGTTCTACAGCGAGGCTCGCCTGCGTCACTTTGAGCGGCGCCGCCTGAAAATGGCTTTGCGTATACACCGCCGCCGCCGAAGCGGGCACGTCGCATAGAATAACCCCTAAATCGTTTTTCGAATAGCGCAGCCCGGCATTCACCCCGGCCGCTTGAAATCCTTTCGGCGTAACCACTGTTCCATCGACGACCGCCGTTACTTGCGCCGTTTGTTTCGTTGCTGTCATTGTTCGTTCCCCTTCCCTCACGGATAGATCGGCAAGGATCGGAGGCCCTCCGCCTCATCCCACCCCATCATCAAGTTGAAGTTTTGCACCGCCTGCCCGGCAGCGCCTTTCATCAAGTTGTCGATCACCGACACGACCGTCACCCGTCCCGTCCGCTCATCGTAGGCGAGGCCGATGTCGCAATAATTTGATCCGTACACTTCTTTCGTCGCTGGAAATTGCCCGACCTTGCGAACACGGACAAACGACGAACCTTCATAACTTGTTTTATATAAATCTACCAAATCGTTTGGCGAAATCGATTGTTTCGCCTTCGCATAGATCGTCGCCATAATGCCCCGTGTCATCGGAATCAAATGGGTGCTGAACGTAATTGGCTCCATCGCTTCATTCCACGTTTGCAGCGTTTGCTCAATTTCCGGAATGTGCTGATGGACGTTCACTTTATAAATTTTCACGTTTTCGTTCACTTCGGAAAAATGCGTCCCAAGCCCTGCTTTCCGCCCCGCGCCCGATACGCCGGACTTGGCGTCAACGATGATCGAATCTTCCTGAATCAATCCTTCTTTGACAAGCGGCGCCAGGCCAAGCAGCGTCGCCGTCGGATAACAGCCCGGGTTGGATAGGAGCACGGCCTCGCGCACCGCCTCCCGATTCCACTCGGTCAGCCCGTACACCGCCTTTTGCAAATATTCCGCCGGCGCCGTCTGCCGCCCGTACCATTGTTCGTACACCGCTCCGTCTTTCAAACGGAAATCGCCCGATAAATCGATCACTTTCACTCCCCGATCCACGAGCGCCGGCGCCCACTCCCCGGACACCCCGGGCGGCGTGGCGAAAAAGACCGCATCGTAACGGGAAAGCGCCTCGATTTCAAGTTTATGCAACACCGCACCATCGACCGAACCGACGTGCGGGAAACTTTCCGATACATGAACCCCGTCCTGCGACGACGAGAACACGTCGCAACGGCTCACATGCGGATGCCCGTATAGCAAGCGGAACAACTCCGCGCCGCTGTACCCCGTCGCCCCGATAATGGCTACGTTCATCATGTTCCCCCTCACCCGTATGCCTCATGTAGTTCTCATTATAATACTGTATAAAAATAAAATCAAATGTATATTTAATAATTTTCAAGGATTTTTTTCTTGCCCCTCCCTCCGTCTATGGGAAACGAATACCGATTTGTCCCGGCAGCCAAGGTGCATCCTTGACTCCATCGCCCTCATGTTCTTGGGATGCAAAGACTTTCACAAACGATTCCACCGATGTTCAACAAGTTTTTTAATCTTTCCACTATCCTTATATTGACTTCCCTCTTTTTTCCTGTAAACTTTTATATAGCGATACATTTTACGTAAGGTTGTGATCGGATGAACGAGATGGAATCTCGTGAATGGCAGAAGTGGCTTACACCGCTTGGGCGCGATCTTCGCCTTGAGAAGGGAACGTACTTGTTTCAAGAAGGGGAAAAAGCAGACGATATTTACTATATCCAATCGGGGAAAATCCAAATCAGCAAAATGGACATGGACGGACAGGAGCTCGCGCTGCGCATTTGCAGCGAGGGCGATTTGATCGGCGAGCTGACACTGTTTTGCCCTGGCGCCCGCTACATGCTGACGGCGAAAGTGCTGGAAGACGGCGTCGTTTCCGCCATTAAGCGCGAGACGCTCGAACAAGAACTTGCCAACAATCCGACGCTGGCGATCGAGTTGATGAAATGGATGAGCCTCCATTTCCGCAAAACGCAGACGAAATTCCGCGACTTGATTTTACACGGCAAAAAAGGAGCGCTCTATTCAACGCTCATCCGTTTGTGCAACAGCTACGGCGTCATGAAAGAAGACGGCATTTTGATCGACGTGCCGCTGACGAACCAAGAGCTCGCCAACTTTTGCGGCACCTCCCGTGAAGTCGTCAACCGCATGCTCGGCGATTTGCGGAAAAAAGGCGTCATCTCCGTGCAAAAAGGCAAAATCCGCGTCCACGACCTGCAATACTTGCGCGACCAAATCGCCTGCGAAGGCTGCCCGCCCGAGCTGTGCAGCATCGACTGACGGGCGGGTGCGGAAAAAAAAGGAGCTCCTTTTTAATGGTTGGTTGCACTTTCATTTTAAGGGGATCCTCATGCAAGGGCTATTTTTATGCTTGTTTGAGTTTATCTAGCACCACGGGTAATATGCTATACCTCCTGAGCCGTCTGATCGACCGTATCGGACGTTTTGTGGGACGTAAATAAGGAAGAGCTTCATGATCATCAAGTATTTTCCGTTGAAGTAAAATAAGAAGGCGCCCTCAGACGCCTTCTTTTTAATCTACTTTTTAATCTACTTTTAACACGACGCGGCCGTTAATTTGCCCTTTTAACATACGATCGAATACGTCGTTAATGTTTTCAAGCGGTTGCACTTCGACAATTGTTTTTACTTTTCCTTCTGCTGCAAACTGAAGTGCCTCTTGTAAGTCTTTGCGCGTACCAACGATAGAACCAATAATTTTTACTCCATTTAATACTGTATCGAAAATTGGAATAGGTATTTCTTCCGGCGGTAATCCGACGAGTACGCAAGCACCACCGCGACGAATGGATTTGTAGGCTGATTCGAACGCGGCTTTTGAAACAGCTGTGACGACAGTCGCATGCACACCGCCCACTTTTTCTTTTATCCATTGTGCTGCATCATCATGTTTCGGATTGACGACAAGATCTGCACCAAGTTGTTTAGCAAGCTCAAGTTTTTCATCACCTAAATCGACAGCAACGACGTTTAACCCCATCGCCTTTGCGTATTGGACTGCGACATGTCCAAGTCCGCCGATACCGTAAATGGCTACCCATTCACCTGGTTTTGCGCCTGTTACTTTGAGCGCTTTATATGTTGTTACACCAGCGCAAAAGATTGGAGCGGCTTCTTCAAACGATAAGTTATCAGGAATTTTTACGACATAATCGGCTGCAGCACGGCAATATTCAGCATAACCACCATCGACGGAATAGCCAGCGTTTTGTTGATGTTCGCATAATGTTTCTTGTCCGCTTAAGCAATAGTCACAATGACCGCACGCCGAATAAAGCCAAGGGATACCTACGCGATCTCCAACTTTTAAATGTGTTACCCCAGGACCTACTTCTTCAATTACACCGACGCCTTCATGGCCAGGAATGAGAGGCAGTTTAGGCTTTACAGGCCAGTCGCCATGTGCGGCATGCAAGTCTGTATGGCATACCCCACACGCTTTGATGCGCACTAATACTTCCCCGTATGAGATCTTAGGTTTTTCCACTTCTTTCACTTGTAACGGCTTTTTAAATTGTTCCACAACTGCAGCTTTCATGATTATAATCCTCCTTCTAGGCAAAAAGGGACTTTTTGATCTGTACATATGTAGTGTAGCATACATTTAACTTGTGAAAAATATCGCAAATAAAATATTCACAAAAATGAAAAATATTTTTGGATAAAAAGTTAAAAATTTGGTTCGGGAGTTGACATCATATAAAGTTTCTGTTCTAGTCATATAGTGTAAATGGATTTACGTCAAATTTTTGGACACAAAAAAGTTAATTTTTTACTAAGTTCCTGCCCCTTTAAGAGTGGGGAGCGATGACGCTTGACATGGAGCCTCTGCGGGCATGATTCTACTGCCGAGAAGCCAGATGTTACAACATCAGCATCGCCAAACAAGGCTATCATGCCCGCCACTCCATGTAAAGCGGGTGCACAATCTTAATACAACCCGTGGTGCTAGATAAACTTGAGCAAGCATAAAAATAGCCCTTGCTGGCGGATCTCCTGTAGAATGAAAGTGCGACCTGCCATTCGAAAGGAGAATCCCCATGCAAGAGCACTTTCATTTTACTACAGATCGAGCCAAGATTCAAAAGCAATATGCCGCCATTTTCGTTTTTGTTTCTGCTCAACTTTCATGCATTCAGGTGCATCTTCATCGTCGAAATCGCCATTTGGTCAAGCAAGAGGACGCTGTCATCATCGCCATTCATCTTTTAGGAAAGCTGCTCGGTTTTACATCCGAACGGGCATGGCATCGTTTTGTCACGGGAAATTTGTTCACAAACGGCTCGTTTCTTGAACGCTCCCGATACAACCGCCGTTGCCGGGCGCTTGGTTTCGCCATCAAATGGATCCGGCATGAGCTGGCAAAACGCGGTCAACATCATGCCTATGCCGTCGTTGACAGCTTGCCGCTCCCGTTGTGCCATACGGCAAGAATGCATCGCGTTAAACGGTTTCAAGAGATCGCCGACATCGGGTATTGCGCTTCCAAAAAGCAATGGTACTACGGGTTGAAGCTGCACCTTCAAGTGACCGATCAAAGGCTGCCAATGGGATATGTGGTGACGGAAGCATCTTGCCACGATCGAATCGCAGCCGAAAGCGTGATGACCCAAATTCCCCACCCGTATAACTTTGGGGACAAAGGATTCATTAGCCGTGACTTGCAAAAAAGGCTGTACGAAGAATACCAAATGGCGCTTTGGACTCCGTCTCGAAAAAACCAGAAACATCGTGCGTCTGAGACATGGGAGCAGTGGATCCAACAAAAACGCAAAGTGATCGAGACGGTGTTCTCGGTTCTGGTTGACCACTATCGCATCACGGGGATCCGAGCCAATTCGATTATCGGATTTGAAGTGGCACTAGACGGTATATTGTTAGCTTATTCCCTGGTTACACTTGGGCTAGTTGAGCGCTAAAGCTCAACTAGCACCACGGGTACAACGATATTTCGTTTGAAAAGATTCCACGCAATCCAGTGTGTGAGTAACCGCCTTCTTTATAAGAAGCGGTTCTCTTATACAACATATTTGCTCAATATTTCACAAAGCTGACACACACAAACAGGCTTACCCCCGTTATAATGTGAATGTGAAAACAATCATATTTTTATTTTCAATTAACTTGTGAAAAACTTCACAAGGACAATACAGGAGGGGAAGGGTCTTATATGGCTGTTGATGAAAAAGTATTAGACCAAAAGAAAGAAGTTACAAAAATGATCGATACGCTCGTCGCGAATGCGCAAAAAGCGTTAAAAGCGTTTCGTGATTACGATCAAGAAGCGATTGATCATATCGTCAAGCAAATGGCGTTAGCTGGACTTGACAAACATATGTATTTAGCGAAGTTAGCGATTGAAGAAACAAAACGTGGCGTGTATGAAGATAAAATCATTAAAAACATTTTTGCGACAGAATACATTTATCATAACATCAAATATGATAAAACCGTCGGCGTTATTCGCGAAAATGAACAAGAAGGTATTATTGAAATTGCTGAGCCTGTTGGAGTCATCGCTGGGGTTACACCAGTAACAAACCCAACATCAACTACGATGTTTAAAGCGCTTATTTCAATCAAGACGCGCAATCCAATCATTTTTGCGTTCCATCCGTCCGCGCAAAAATGCAGCAGTGAAGCGGCACGCATTTTACGTGATGCAGCGATTGCGGCCGGTGCGCCAGAACATTGTATTCAATGGATCGAAACACCTTCCGTTGAAGCAACGCAACAACTTATGCATCACCCTGGTGTTTCGCTTATTCTTGCGACAGGTGGAGCAGGCATGGTCAAAGCAGCATATAGCTCAGGAAAACCAGCATTAGGGGTTGGACCTGGTAACGTACCTTGTTATATTGAAAAAACAGCAAATATTAAACGCGCGGTGAACGACCTTATTCTTTCAAAAACGTTTGATAACGGAATGATTTGTGCATCTGAACAAGCGGTCATTATTGATAAAGAAATATATGATGCGGTGAAAAACGAAATGATCGCAAACAAATGTTACTTTTTAAATGAAGAAGAAAAGAAAAAAGTCGAAAAGCTTGTCATTAATGAAAATACGTGTGCAGTAAACCCGAATATCGTCGGTAAACCAGCATATGAAATTGCAAAAATGGCCGGTGTGGACGTTCCAGTTGATACGAAAATTCTTGTCGCAGAATTAAAAAGCGTCGGTCCGCAAGAGCCGCTTTCTCGTGAAAAATTAAGTCCTGTATTGGCGTGCTATAAGGTGAATAGCACAGAAGAAGGGTTAAAACGAGCAGAAGAAATGCTTGAATTTGGTGGACTTGGCCACTCCGCTGTCATTCATTCGGAAAATCAAGACGTCATTCTTGAATTCGGTAAGCGAATGAAAGCAGGACGAATCATCTCTAATGCACCATCTTCACAAGGAGCGATCGGGGACATTTACAACGCATACATTCCGTCATTGACGCTCGGTTGCGGTACGTTTGGAGGCAACTCCGTTTCGACAAACGTGGGTGCGACACACTTAATTAATATTAAAAAATTAGCGAGAAGGAATGTAAACATGCAATGGTTTAAAGTTCCACCAAAAATTTATTTTGAAAAACATGCGACACAATATTTAGCGAAAATGCCAAACATCTCACGTGCCTTTATCGTTACAGACCCAGGTATGGTGAAGCTCGGCTATGTCGATAAAGTGTTATACTATTTGCGTAAACGTCCAGATTATGTGCATTGCGAAATTTTCTCAGAAGTTGAACCAGATCCATCAATTGAAACAGTGATGAAAGGTGCCGACATGATGCATGCGTTCCAGCCAGACGTCATCATCGCGCTCGGCGGTGGTTCGGCGATGGACGCGGCGAAAGCGATGTGGCTGTTCTATGAACATCCAAATACCGACTTTAATGGCTTAAAACAAAAGTTTTTAGATATTCGTAAACGCGTATTTAAATATCCAAAACTCGGTCAAAAAGCGCAATTTGTCGCGATTCCAACAACATCTGGTACAGGTTCAGAAGTGACATCGTTTGCGGTCATTACAGATAAGAAAAATAACGTCAAATATCCGCTTGCTGACTACGAGTTAACACCAGATGTCGCCATCGTTGACCCACAATTCGTCATGACGATGCCAAAACATATTACAGCGGATACAGGTATGGACGTATTAACACATGCGATTGAAGCGTACGTATCGAACATGGCAAACGACTACACAGACGGATTAGCACTAAAAGCCATTCAACTCGTCTTTGAATATTTGCCACGCGCATACAAAAACGGCAACGATGAAGTGGCGCGCGAAAAAATGCATAACGCATCAACGATTGCCGGTATGGCATTCGCGAACGCATTTTTAGGCATTAACCATAGTTTAGCGCATAAACTTGGCGCAGAATTCCATATTCCGCACGGACGTGCGAACACGATTTTAATGCCGCACGTCATTCGTTATAACGCGACAAAACCGAAGAAATTTGTAGCGTTCCCTAAATATGAACATTTTATCGCGGATAAACGCTATGCGGAAATCGCACGCATTTTAGGATTGCCAGCACGCACAACGGAAGAAGGAGTCGAAAGCCTCATTCAAGCGATTATCAAGCTTGCAAAAGAGCTTGAAATGCCATTAAGCATCGCGGAAACAGGCGTCAGCAAAGAAGAGTTTGAAAGCAAAGTCGAACAACTTGCTGAACTAGCTTTTGAAGATCAATGTACAACAGCCAACCCAAAATTACCATTAGTCAGCGACCTTGCCGACATTTATCGCCAAGCGTATAAAGGGGTTGAATGAAGAAACAGGGATGTCCCGCGGGGATGTCCCTTTTTATCATGATCAAAGACTTCTTCGCTTCCCTTGGTCCGTAAAAGTTGTTAAGAAAAGCGGTTCAAGGTAAACTAAACATGAAGCTACTTAATAGGTAGGGGAAATGAGATGAAACAAGCAAAAACGAACGCGATGCGTCTATTAGACCGAGAAGGCATCTTATATGATGTGTGGACATATGAAAACAACGATGGAAAAATCGATGGGGTATCCGTAGCGAAAAAAATCGGAAAAGACCCAAAAACCGTCTATAAAACGTTAGTGACAAAAGGAAGCAGCGGAACGATTTACGTATTTGTCATTCCTGTAGAGGCGGAACTTGATTTGAAAAAAGCAGCGAAAGCGGCACAAGAGAAAAAAGTAGAGCTTCTTCCTGTTCATGAGATTGAAAAGCACACAGGCTATGTTCGCGGCGGATGTTCACCGATTGGAATGAAGAAGCAATATGCCACGTTTATTGATGAAACGGCTCTTCAACTTAAAAAAATCATTGTCAGTGCAGGAAAGATTGGCATGCAAATCGAACTGTGCGTCGATGATTTGCAGAAGATGACGGGTGCAAAGCTCGTCGATCTTGTAAAAGAAAAAGAAAAAGACGGACACAACTAGGCGAGTCCGTCTTCAATTTCTACCTCTACTCCGAAATGGTCAGAAATGACATGGCCATTTTGGCCGTTAAAAATGGTTTTAGAGTATTTTACGTGTAAAAGCTTGTTTGATAGAATCAAATCAATGCGTAAGTTTTTTTCGTTTTCATTCCAACCATCAATTTTCCCTTGAACCGTAGTACCGCTATCCTTCTCTTTTGCTAGTACGTATGTGTCATAAAGCCCTCTACTCATCATGTAATCATAGCCCTCTCCACGAATGTGGGCGTCGTTATTAAAATCGCCCATGAGGAAGAAAGCGTCTTCATATTCAATTTTTTTAAGAAGTGTATCAAACTGATCGCCGAAAGGTTCTTCTTCATCATGCCACCAACCAAGATGACAAGAATAAAACGAGAGAGGGCGTCCATGCCAACGAATGGTTGCCCCAACGATTTTACGAGTTTTCCAAAATAAAGGATTCTGATTTTTAGAAACATAGAAAGAATGTTTCTTTATAATAGGATCTGTAGATGAGCACCTGAATCCGTGATAAAAACGCGTTCAAACTGCTGAGAAAGCTTGATAAATCAACAAATATCACACTTTTTGCTTTTCACTCAATAAGTGAACATCCGAAACTGGGCTAAACCCTTGATATGATTACGTTTTCCGGTGCTTTTGATGAGCTGCTGTCACGGATTCAGGTGAGCATTTTTCATTACAATAATTTCCATGGTTAGAGAGACAAACAGGGTACCCCTTACGCGATACGGAGCTGTTTTTTGATCACATCAATGGGAATATCTTGCTTTGCAGCGTCATAAATGAACTCGACGACGCTGTGGTCTTTCCGCGACCGAAGAAGCTCCAGCCCGGTGGAGAGGTTTTGTCGGGATTCGGCGATGCTGTACAAGCAGGAGAGCAGCACCACCGCCCAATACCGTTTCACCGCCCGAATGTGGCGAACGCGGTATCCATCCAGCTTCAGTTGATCTTTCGCCTGCCGGAAAAAGCACTCGATCGTCCAACGCTGAGCATAGTAACGCAAGATGTCTTCGTCCCCGAGTTCCCGGTCGGTGCTCAAGATGCAATGAAGATGTTCCGGCGCCATCGGCTGATCCGCCTTCCAAGCCAGCAGCACCACCGCGTCATCGAGGCCATGGATGGCCCCCTCATAGCGATACACGCGATAACGCTCCTGCCCCACCGTGACGAGGCGGGTGTCTTTGGACTCGATATAGCGGGCAAACTGCTTGGCTTGGATGGCGATGCCTTTCGGGTAGAGAATCCGGTTCGTCTTGAGCATCGCGATGACATGGAATCCCTGTTTCAGACAGGCTTCGATGAGCTTTTTGGACGGATACCACGAATCCATGAGCACATACACCGGCTGAGCCCGCTTCACCTTGAGCGAGGAAAGCATCTCGATCGCCAGGTCGATCTTGCTTTTTCCCGCTTTCTTGTCATACAGGCGGAACGCAAATGGGAACGCCTGCGTGAAGGTGTGCACCATCAGCCAAACGAGCGAATGCCCCCAGACCGATTGATGATCTTTATGCGAGTAGTGCCAGTCGCACCCTTGAATGGCGTGCACAGCCCGTGACGAAGGCTTTGTTTTTTGGCAAATCGTATCATCAATCGAAACAAAAAGGGGTTGATTCTTCCGTTTGGCCAGTCGTTCGACCTGGGAAAGGATCCACTCTTGAAGCTTCCCAAGCAGCCTTTCCTCGTTCCAAGGGCTTTTCGTGAAAAAGTGACGGAGCGTCGTTCGATGATTCGGATGAAAGCTCCAGTAATGAATATCAGTCAATGTTCCCGAGAATCCCTTGGTGGTCAAGGCATCGACAATATGAATGAGATGCTTGATGACCGGTTTGGAAAGCTGCAGCGTCAACCCCAGCGTGAAGAAAAACTTGTGGATTCCTTGGTGATGTGCTAATCTATTCATGAGACATGAACCTCCTTGTGGATAGTTGGTGGTACATCTATTCTAACCAAGGAATCGGGTTCATGTCTCCTTTTTTGTTTAGTTGTCAATTTATGTCAGTGAATTTGCTCATCTACAGTTATGTAGAATAAATAATAATACGAGAGAGGTATCGGTAAGATGATCACAAAAGAACAAGGGTTACAAGCAATTCAAGAGTACCTAACAGAAAACGAGATAGTTGAACACACAGCTATTGTAAACTAGCACATTATTTCAGAATCCCTTTTTCAAATTATTTCAGGCGGATTCGGAAATAATGTGCAAAATTTTTGCGGATTGTTCCGGATTTTGCACATTCTTTCGGAACGTTTGCACGCTCTTTCAGATGAAGATTTCCAGCGCGCCTGATGGACCTATGGAAAAGAGAAAGCACAAAAGAGGCCGATTCGGCCCCTTTCGTGCTAATACCCCATTTCCTCTGCGGCCATGCGCACCACTTCTTCGTCAATGGCGTCCTTTTTCAGCTGATACCCGTATAACAGGCACGTCGTGGCCAACGTGTTGATCACCCGAGGCCATCCCCGCGACTGCAGGGCAATCGCCTCTAACGCCGATGGGGTGAAGATCGGATGCTTCGCCCCGGCCTGTTTCATCCGATGTTCGATGTAGCCCGCCACCTCTTCCTTCTCCAGCGGCCCCATCCGGTATCGCATGATGATCCGCTGGTCGAGAGGGCGGTGCTGATTGAGCCGCAGCTTCCCCTGTAAATGGGGCAGCCCGGCCAAAATCAAGACAAATGGGTTGGTCGAATCCATCTCAAAGTTGAACAAGATCGCGATGTCCTGTAAAAATGCATCCTTCGCTAAATGCATCTCATCCAAAATGAACACCGGCGTGATCCGCCGTTCATGATACAATCGCTCGATCGCCTGCTGGATTTGGCGGAAGAGGTCTACCTTGCGGTACTTCGGTTCCTCTCCTAATCCCAAGGCCAGTCCACGGTAAAAATCCATCACGCCTCCGGTGGATAACGGAAAGTAGACGACATGATACAATGATGGATTCAATGACTCTTTCAGCGCCCGAAGGGCGAACGTCTTGCCCGCCCCCGGCTCTCCGATCAACAGCCCGATCCCCCGGGTTCGTTTCACGTACTCCAGCGCCCGCAACGCTTCCTGAAATGACGCCCCTTGATACGCCTCGGACGGGTCTGTTTCTTTCGCAAACGGCTCCCGCGAAAGGGAGTAAAACGATTTATACACTGTGTTCTCCCTCCTTCGCCGGAATCGCCGCAAACGGGGACCGATGGCGTTTTACATAGGCATTGTCCTCCAAACGCACCCGAATGGCTTCCGCCACCCGTTTGCCCTCTTCGTACACATAGACGCCTCGTTCGTCATAGCGGAGCTCAATCGATTGCCCAATGAACCGAGGCGGCACTTCGTATAGCTGTTTATTCAGGGTGATTGTGCCATCGGCTTTCACCTTGCGGTGCTCCCGTTTCAGAAAAATCGCATCCAGCCAATCGCCATCTTCGATGAACGACACGAGATGCACTTGCGATTGAAACACCTCATGCGGCGTTTTTCCGTCCAGTGAGGCGTGCGGTTTTCGATGATACTCCTCTTCAAGCCACTTCCAAAAACGCTCGTTCAACTCGTCAAGCGATTTCGGCGGATTCAGCTCCAACAGTGGATAAAACCGTGTCTGTACGGTGCGGAAGAACCGTTCGATTTTTCCCTTGCTTTGCGGGTCATACGGCTGGGTGTGGATGAGCGTAATTCCCATCTCGGCGCACGCATACTGCAGCACCTCGGACCGATAAATTTTCCCGTTGTCCGAGTAAATGCGTTTCGGCTTCCCGCAACGAAGCACCGCTTCCTTCGTGACGATCCGCAGCCCGTCAAACTTCTCCGAAGGGAAAAATTGGGCATATGGCACTAACCGCGAGCAGTCATCGATATACGCGATCAAAAACGTTTTCTGGGCTTTCCCATGGACGCGAATCGTGGGTCCATGGGATAAGTCCCCTTGCCATAGCTCATTGATCTGGTCATACGCAAAACGCTTTCGCTCCGGCATCGGCAAGATTTCTTTTCCCACCAGGTTGTGTTTTTTCAACAATCGGTATATAGTAAAGTAAGAGGTATGATTTTCTGGGATTTCCCCCTGCTCGATCAGGTGTTCGTAGAACACCGTCACGGGCATGGTGGGATGTTCTTTTCTTAGGGCTAAAATATGATCCTCATCATCGGGCGACAGACGCCTTGAGTGGCCGCGGTCCGAACGGCGCTTCGGCTTTAAGGCGTCAAAGCCCCCTTTTTTGTATCGGGTGCACCAATCGAGGATCGTCTTGGCTGCGATTCGTTTGTCTCCCTGGTGGGGAACATGGTGCACTCGCTCGCTCACCTCTTTCAGATACGTCTTCGGTTCCACCTGCCCATTCACCAACGGAGCGATTAGCCCGTACCGAAACAGGGCAATGTCGTGTCTCATCGACTCATTCATTCAAATCTCCTCCTTGTCTCACTTGGAATCAGGACCGTTCCGGTCCGTCTGCCCTTATCGTACCGAATTGCTTTTTCTCCGTCGATAGGAAAGGTTTGTGGGAACCGAAACTATTTCCAATTTAGGGTATGTATGTAAAATCAGGATCCCATTTAATTCGCAAAAGGGTGTCGGAATCCGCCCTCCCACATCTCTCTGATGGCCGAATCAAGACCGTGTTCCTCTAACGTCTGGATCCACCAAGAAGCCCGTTCCTTTTCTTTTTTCACGATAGGGCCTATGATCCTCCACCGCCTCGCAAAAAAGCTGTGAAGGCTTGATAGGTTTCGGTAGAACCGTCGGACATAAAAGATGATGCCGTCCTTTGTCGGGAGAAACGGAGCCTGGTTCGTCCTTTCGGTCAATCCCAACTGCTCTTTCACGACTTGCCATATGGCGGACAACGTATACTGAAAATACGGGAGGAGAAAGGAAGGCAGCACACTCACCGTCTTCAAGCATTCCCGACAGCGATACCGGACAATCCAAATGCGATAATCACCATGTGGGGTCAATGCGTTTCGCTCATAGTAACCGTGGCGGTGCAACGGGCGCTTGGCCCGGCAATGCGGACACTTTTTCAGAAGAGGGAAGTCGTTTTCTTTTCCACGCTCTGCATACGTTTGGACGTCAATGCCAAAGTCATGAAATTGGATCACGTCCTCCTCCCCCTCCTATGAACCGATGGATTTTCTCTTCCGAAATAATTCACAAAAAATTTAGCACATTCTTTCAGAAAAGGGGAGAGGGCTTTCTGAAGGAATGTGCAAAAAAATGTCTCTTTTGTTCCGAAATAAAGTGATAATTTACAGCTATTGCGCATTATAAATACGAGAATAGTCTTGCTGGTCTAGCTGGTATAGGTTCCACTTATGGTGTTCCAGTTCAAGGAATTCTTGTATCGACTAATTCGAGATTACTATTCTACGGAGAAGTAATAAAATCTATGCCCGTTTTTGTTGACATTAAATATACAGATATCAATCGTATAGAAGAAAAGAAAATGAATTATGGTTTATTGAAGTCTATCCCTGCAATTATTGTTTCTCATAAAGAGACAGAAACATTTACAACCCAGGGAAATCCCGACGAATTTTCTAAGCTAAAATCCTTCTTTGAATTAGTCAAAAAGAAAGTAGCTTCTCAGCAAAACTGAAGTGTTTATTGTCAACAAAAATGTACAGTTTGACAATTAAGCGTATGTATCTATTCTACACCGGTGGTGCTAGTTGAGCTTTAGCGCTCAACTAGCACCACGGGTTTCCCTTCTTTCTTTATTTGAGAACGAGCATAGAAGAAGAGGTAGGCTTTTGAAACGACCCTTTGCAAAACCGTTACAAGGAATTCATGCCCATTTCACATCATGCTTGTGCAATGAAAAAGCAATCCCGCCTAACCAAACGAAAAACCCCAAACGGTCATGGATGCCTCCCGTTTGGGGTTCGCTCAAGAGTAGAGCACGATCATCGCGATGAAAAAGTACGCCGCGTTGGCGATTTCCAGCATGCCGAGTTTCATGATCGGCAGCGACTTGCCATATAAATAGACGGCGCGGATGACGCTCGGTGCATAGGCCAAGACGGCGAACGGCTCGCCGATGGCGATGAGGCCGACGATCAACAGGGCGTGGTAGCCCCATGACAGCCATTTGTACCGCTCGTTTTTCTTTTCGCGAATCATCGTTTTTACGTAAAACGTGCTGCCGATGAAAAAGAGGAAGGAAAACAGGGCGAGTTCAAACGCTTCAAGCGTCAACTCCCCGCGTCCGGCGTAAAAGGCGGCGAGGCCGCCGATGCAAAACGCCGCGATGGCCGCCGCGTCGTTCCAAAAGGCGCGCTCATTCTTTTTCTTGCTGTAGTAGGTGTTTACTAGGAAAAACGGCATCATGGCGAGCCCGAAGTAGAAAAGCGCCGGCTGCTGCCAAAGGGAAACGGCCAAGGCCGGTGCGGCGATGGCGCCATAGCGGGCGGCGGCGGGCACGTACGGGTCGTTCCGCTTCGTTTTCACCGCCATCAAGAGCGGATACGTCGCCAAATAGAGCGCAAGCCAGGCGACAAAGAGCGGCGCGTGAATCCACGAAAGCCCACCGGCGTACGCCCCGAGCCAAAACGGGATGATGAGCATCGCCCAGGCGCCGTGCTGTTTTGGCATCACCCATTTGCTTTTGTTCGCCATTGGTCTCATCCTCCGCTTACCGGTGGAATAAAGGCGACCGTGTCGCCGGCGTGAAGCGGCGCTTCGTCGCGGGCGTACTCCTCATTGACCGCAGTCATGACGCGCCCGAGCGAGACGCCGTAGCGCTCTTCCACTTCGTCTTTCAGTTGTTTCACCGTTTCCGGAACGTGCGGCCACATCACTTCCCGCTCGCCGATTTGTTCGCCTAAATGCGCGAAAAATAAAAGGCGGATCATTCCTCACTCACCTCCGGCTTTCCGGACGGATACGCCGTCGTTTCAAGCTGGTCGCCCACCCAGGCGCTTCCGTCCTCCCATTGCTCTTTTTTCCAAATCGGCACGATTTGTTTGATCCGCTCAATAGCGTAGCGGTTCGCCTCATACGCTTCGGCGCGGTGCGGTGAAGAAACGGCGATGACGACGGCGATGTCGCCGATCTTAAGCCGCCCGATCCGGTGGGTGATCGCCGTTTTCGCCCCCGGCCATTTTTCGGCGATTTCCGCCCCGATTTGCGCGAGCATTTTCTCCGCCATCGACACGTACGCCTCATATTGCAAAAAGAGCGTCCGCTTGCCGTTCGTCCATTCGCGCACCGTGCCGGCAAAGACAGCGACCGCCCCCGCTTCCGGACGCATCACTTTTTTCATCACATCTTCGACCGAAATCGGCCGGTCGGTAATGGCAAACAACGGTTCGGTCATGTTCGTGTTCTCACCTCGTTCATGAGCCATGGAATATATTCATCATCATCGGCCAGCGAAAACACCGGATGCACTAGCGGCCCTTCGAGTGGCTCCCAGGCGATGACGGCGCGGATGTCGGCGAGGTGCTGGAGCGACGCCCAATCTTTCGCGGAGCGCACAAGCACGACTTTTGGATACCGATCTTGTTTGTAGCCTTCAACCAACACGAGATCGAGCCGAAGCGGCGCATAAAGCGCCAACACGTCATCCAACCGCCATAGCGGACGGCGGAGATGTAGCTGCAACAGCCCGTCCCCTTCCACCGCCGTTGCCACCGCCCCGGCCCGCTCATGGCGGACGGAATCGACACCTTCCGGCCGCGCGGGCTCGCCGCCATGGCCGTGATGCTTCACCGTCCCGACGCGCCATCCTTCCCGGACCGCGGCCGCCACCCATTTTTCCATCAACGTCGTCTTGCCGCTATGTTTATAGCCGACGACTTGCCAGACGTTCATTCGCTTGACCCCTCATCGTCATCCAAAAGCCACACGTCGACCTCATCGCCAACCGCAAACCCTCTCGTTCCGCCCGGCAGCACCATCAAGGCGTTCGCAAAGGCAAGCGAGGTGACGATGTTCGACTTGTCCATGCCGACCGGCTTCACGACAAGCCGACCGTCAACCGCCTCGACCCGGCTGCGCACGAAGCGGGTGAACGGGTTCGGCTTTGGAAACTCGGCGCCAAGGGTGGCTTTCGCTTTTTTCAAATACGGCTTGGCCGAAAACAGCCGCGTGCGCACGACCGGGCGGACGAACAGCTCATACCCGACGTAGCACGCCGACGGGTTTCCGGATAGACCGAACAGCAGCTTGCCATCAATCTCGGCGACGGTCGTCACGCTCCCCGGGCGCATGGCGATTTTGTTAAACAACACGTTCGCTCCGAGCCGCTTGTAAATGGCGGGCAAATAATCGAAATCCCCGACCGAGACGCCGCCGGTCGTAATGAGCATGTCCACTTGATCGAGCGCCTGGCGCACAGCGTGAAAACACGCATCGAGGTCGTCGGCGAGCTGGCCGAAATAAATCGGCTCGGCGCCGCTTTTGAACACCTGCGCCTCGATCATGTAGGCGTTGCTGTTGCGAATTTTTCCCGGCACAAGCGGTTCCGAGACGTCAAGCAGTTCGCTGCCGGTCGCAAAAATGCCGATGCGCGGCCGTTTTGCCACTTTCACCTCCGCATAGCCGAACGTCGCCAAGAGCGCCGCCACCCCGGGATTGATGCGCGTCCCTTTTTCGATGAGCGGCTGCCCTTTTTTCGCGTCTTCCCCTTGAAACGAAATATTGTCGCCAGGGCGGAACGGGCGTTTAATGGCCATATACGTTTTTCCATCCCGCTCGTACTGTTTGGCGAGCTCCAACATGACGACCGCATCGCACCCTTCCGGAATTTGCGCTCCGGTCATCAAGCGCACCGCTTGAAACGGACCGACGGGCTGTTTCGCCACTTGTCCGGCGCCGATCGTTTCAATGACTTCAAACTCGACCGGATGGTCAAGTCCCGCTCCTTCCGAGTCGGCGGCGCGAATGGCAAATCCGTCATACGGCGAGCGGTCAAACGGCGGCACGTCATGATCGGCGCGCAAATCTTCGGCCAAATAGCGGCCGTACGACTGGCGAAGCGGCACCGTCTCCTCTTCCCCTCTCCCGGCGTAATGCATCACCCGGGCGATGGCTTCCGCGACAGGAATCGGGGTTCGTCTTTCGACCATCTCTCCCTCTCCTTTCGATCATACGGCTGGCGGCAACCATATCGTTCTTTCAACGTTGTTGCCATTGGCAGCTGTTTTATGCCTTCTGCCAACTTTTCATCAACGACGCTCGCATCGGCAATATGCCGCAAAATCATCTCCCGCGTTTCGCCAAACAAAGCAGCGGACTGTTCGAGCTCTTGCATCACTTCATCCGCATAGCGGCATTGTTCTTGAATATAGTTTAGCACGTCTTGAGCCCGATTTTCGACTCGATCGATCAGCTGATTTCGTCTCTTTTATTGTACAGGAAAGAAGGGAGCCACTGTTGTGATGTTCATCACATTTCCTTGTTGTCTACTTTTTTCGTT
The DNA here is from genome assembly GCF_038593135.1 of Geobacillus sp. FSL K6-0789. NCBI lineage: Bacteria > Bacillati > Bacillota > Bacilli > Caryophanales > Anoxybacillaceae > Geobacillus > Geobacillus sp. FSL K6-0789. The sequence continues at coordinate 740,373 of NZ_CP151966.1, read as the reverse complement.
TGTGTGAGCTGTGTCACAACGTTGACGTCCAAAACAAGGTATGCTGAAGCTGTAACGATTTGGTGATGGAGGGATCCGAAATGGAACAGCGGTTTACCGAACAATCGTTGATCGGCGATATTGTCACTCAATTTCCGAAAGCAGCGGATTTGTTTAAAGCGCGGCGCATTGATTTTTGCTGCGGCGGACAGCGCCCGTTAAAAGAAGCCATCGAAGAGCGCGGACTTGATGGCGAAGCGCTCCTTCGCGAGCTGAACACCCTTTATGCTGAAGCACAAAACAAGCCGACCGGAAACTGGAGCGAAGCGCCGCTAGCCGATTTGGTCGATCATATCATCAACACGCACCACCGCTATTTGAACGAGGAACTGCCGCAGCTCAGCCCGTATGTCACGAAAGTATTGCGCGTGCATGGCATGGACCATCCGCATCTGTCCCACGTGCATAAACTGTTTCATGAGTTAAAAACGGAGCTTGAGCAACATCTCATTAAAGAGGAAACGGGCGCATTCCCGCTCATTTTGCAATTTGCCGACAACCCGTCGCCGGAAAACCAGGAGGCGGTTGAGCGGGCCGTTCGCGAACTGGTCAATGAACATGACGCAGCCGGCGATTTGATGAAAGAAATTCGCGACATCACCAACGACTTCACCCCGCCGGAAGACGCGTGCGGCACGTACCGGCTCGTCTACAACCGACTCGCGGCGCTTGAAGACGATTTGTTTACCCACATCCATTTGGAAAACAACATCCTCTTCCCGCGCGTGTTGGCGGCGGTGAAGGCATAAGCAGACGAATCCATTCCCCTATTTCTAAGGTAAAGGCAGGCGCATCGAGCGATAAAAAGCAGGGCTGCTTCTTTGACGAAAAGAGCAGCCCCGTTTCTTTGTTATCCCCCAATATACGACATTTCAATTTTCGGGCGCTGTTTCGCTGTCTCTGCCGTCCGTTCTTCCGAATAGCGGTCTGTCCGCTCGCTCCAAATGGCGGCGATCAGCGCCTTCAGCTCTTCTTTCCCCGCGCCGGCGCGCAGTTTGTCTTTCAACGACACGCCCTCAGAAGCAAACAAACACGTGTACAGCTTGCCATCGGCGGAAATGCGCGCCCTCGTGCAGCTTTGGCAAAACGTTTCCGTCACTGAGGCGATAAAGCCGACTTCCACCTCCGTGCCGACGTAGCGGTAGCGGCTCGCCACTTCGCCGAAGTACGCTTTTTCAACCGGTTCAAGAGGGTGCATGGCGTTGATTTGTTCATACATCTCTTTTTTCGTCACGACATGGGAATAATCCCAGCCGTTCGTTGTGCCGACATCCATAAATTCAATCAAGCGGAGCGGAATGCCCAAGTCTTTAAAGTAGGCCGCCATCGGCACGATTTGCGAGTCGTTCCATCCTTTTTTGACGACCGTGTTCACTTTTACTCCAAGCCCCGCCGCCAGGGCGGCTTCGATGCCTTTCAACACCGGGGCAGAGCCGATGCCAATGCCGTTCATTTTTCGGAAAATGTCATCATCCAACGCATCCAAACTGACGTTGACGCGCTTCAACCCGGCTTCTTTCAACCGCTGCGCCCATTTCACCAAATGAACGCCGTTGGTCGTCAATCCAATATCGCGCAGGCCAGGGAGCGCGGACAGCCGCTCAATGAGCGCATCGAGGTCGCGCCGAAGCAACGGCTCGCCGCCGGTCAGGCGGATTTTTTCAACGCCAAGCTCGACAAAACATTCCACTAAAAGCGCCATTTCGTCAACGGTTAACAGCTGGTCTTCCGCCAAAAAGCGAAAATTCGGCCCGAACACTTCCGCAGGCATGCAATAGACGCAGCGAAAATTGCATTGGTCGATGACCGACAACCGCAAATCGCGAAGCGGGCGGGCGAGGCGGTCGGTGATCTTCACCCGGTCGCGCTCTTCCATGTCGCTCCCTCCTTTCCCTTTCATGGTATTGTCAAAAGTTTATCCTCCACACTCACGGTTTTCCCTTGAGTTTCAACGGTTGGAAGAAAAAAAGCTTGCCACCCCCGTTGTTTTCGGCCATCATTGAGGTAACGACACCCAACAGCCAAAACAAAGGAGTGACAAGCTTTGTTACCTCAATTATTAGCCTATTTGCTCGAAATAATCAAGACCCAATATCAAATCATTGTGTATTTGATGGGTGTGATCGTGGGAAAATCCTTGAATCTCGAGGACTTGGACGAACCCATCCAAAAGCCGTACCGGAAACTTCAGGTCGATGACCTTCCGATCATCGATGTGCCGGAAACCCTTGATTACCGAAAGCTGTTGGCAGACTATGAAGCCCAGCACGGACGTCCTTTACGGCCCATCCAGCGCCGCGCGAATGCGAAACACCGTGTTCCGGATTCGTTGACCTGCCCTCGCTGCCAGGCTCCCTCTTCTTACCTGTACGCCAATAACGGCGGAAAAGGGCAATACCAATGCAAAGTGTGCCAGTGCCGGTTCAACCACCGAAATCGGTTCACCAAGCAAGCGGTCTTTCGCTGCCCGCACTGCAAAAAGACGCTGGAAAAAATCAAGGAACGCAAAGAATACAACATCTATAAGTGCAAGAACAACGCTTGCCCGTTTTACCAGGCCAACCTTCGCCGGATGACGAAGAAGGAGCGCCAACAGTTTCAACAGGATCCTCAAGCCTTCAAGGTGCGGTATTTGTTTCGAGAGTTCTTGTTTGACTTTCTCCCGTTGGCTTCCTCGTCGCTCATCAAGCCGAAGGTCGATTTGTCCCGGCTGGCTGCGTCGCCGCACGTGTTGGGGCTCGTGTTGACGTACTACGTCAACTTTGGGATGTCCTCGAGGGAGACCGCCGCCGCCATGAAGGACATCCATGGCGTCTCGATCTCCCATCAGACGGTGCTCAACTACGCCAACAGCGTCGCGCTTTGGATCAAGCCCTTTGTCGACCGGTTCCCGTATGAGCTGTCCGGTTCGTTTTGCGGGGACGAGACGTATATTCGCGTCAAAGGGCGCTGGCATTACCTGTTCTTTATGTTTGACGCCGTCAAAAAGATCGTGCTGTCGTATCGCGTCTCGCCCAACCGGGACACGCTCTCGGCCATCAAGGCCATCGATGATGTCCTCAGGAAGCTAGCGTCCCTCCCAGACGACTTGTCGTTCGTCGTGGATGGCAACCCGATTTATCTGCTGGCGCAACACTTCTTCGCCCAACACGGGATTTCATTTGACGTCCGCCAAGTGATCGGGCTGACCAATGAGGATCCGGTCTCGGAAGAGTTTCGCCCTCTCAAGCAGATCATCGAGCGATTCAACCGGACCTTTAAAGGCAACTACCGCCCGACCCATGGGTTTGGTGCGGAAGAAGGCTCGGTGTCCTTTGTGACGCTGTTTGTGGCGTATTTCAACTTTCTGCGCCCACACAGCGCGCTCGAAGGCCGGGTGCCGGTCGTCATCCCGGAACTGGCGGATCTTCCGCATATGCCGGCCCGGTGGACGAAGCTGATCGCCATGGCACAAGCGTTTCTCCAACAAGAGGCGGCCTGACTTTTTTGTCCTCTGGAGCCCGTTGAACAGAACTCCTGCCGGATTCGGCGAAGCGAACCCTTGACCAACCGAACACCGCCAAAGGTAAAATTCGGTCATGGCAAGGGCGGCTTTCTTATTGCCTTCTTTTTTGTCCCCGTCGCCCTTGACGACTCTTCCGCACCTTTGGCGGGTGTTGGTCAAGGGCGAATCCGGCCCTCCGCATGCCCCACGATGCTCAATGGGATGATCTGTGTGGAGTTTTCATAGAACTTTTGACGCTACCCCTTTCATGGGCCGCGTGATGTTCCAACGGCCTGCTCCTTATCGCTGCCAACGGCCTAGTTTCGCCGCACAGGACAATAAACTAAATGACAATCCAATCGTGACCGCCACCCATGCCCACGCCAACTCCATCCGCCCCGACTCCATCGCCATATAGACAGCGGTGGGGATCGTTTGCGTTTTTCCCGGAATATTCCCGGCAAACATGAGCGTCGCGCCAAACTCCCCCAGGCTGCGGGCAAACGACAGCACCGCCCCGGACAACAAGGCGTTTCTGGCCAGCGGCAGCGAAATATGCCAAAACACTTGGCGCTCATTCGCCCCATCGATGCGCGCCGCTCCTTCAACGGTTGGATCAACGGCTTCCAGACCCGCTTTGGCCGCCTGGTACATGAGCGGAAACGACACAACAACCGCCGCCATCACCGCCGCGCCGGGTGTAAACAGCACCGTTGTGTGAAACCACGTTTCCATCAACTGTCCGATCGGGCTATGCCGCCCAAACAGCACAACAAGCAAAAAACCGACAACCGACGGCGGCAGCACGAGCGGCAACATAAACACCGTCTCCACGATCGTCTTCCCACGAAACCGGCGGCGCGCCATCCACCTCGCCGCCGCTGTTCCAAGGATTGCGACGATCACGCCGGCAAGAAGCGATACGTTTATCGATAACCATACCGGTGACCAAAACTCTTCCATCGACGAGCCTCTCTCTGTTCCGTCTCCCTTTTACCATACGAAAACAAACAGTAGAATGCTGTGATGCTACTCACATTGTAACATAGAAAAAGGAAAAACCAATTTAGAAAAAAATTGTGACGCCTCGCACAAAAAAACAGTAACCGGTGATTTTTTTCACTCTCTCCCGCTGTGATGATTTTTACAATAGAAATAGCTGAATGAATGGAGGGGCTATCGATGGAAGCTACAGTGAATGGATATTTTCCCCATTTACGTTCTTTGTTGCAATCGTCGAAAAAAGTGATTCCACTTCGCAAGCACTCCTTTTTGTTCCAAGAAGGGATGCCGGCCAATGAGCTGTACTTGATTCTTTCCGGCAAAGTGCAAGTGAGCAAAATTTGCCCGAACGGAAAAGAAATGTGCTTCCGCATTTGCGGAAGCGGGGAAATCGTCGGCGAGCTGACGCTGTTTACGAACGATGCACGCTACTTGTTGACGGCCAAGGTAATAGAGCCAGGCGAAGCGGCAGTCATAAACAAAGAGGAACTGGAACAGCAGCTGCTGATCAATCCGCCCCTTACCCTTGAATATATGCGCTGGATCAGCAAGCATGTCCGGCGGACGCAGATGAAGTTTCGCGATCTCATCATGCACGGCAAAAAAGGGGCGCTCTATTCAACACTCATTCGTTTATGCAACAGTTATGGCGTCCCGCTTGAAGATGGAAGCATCTTCATTGACGTAACGTTAAAAAACCAAGACTTGGCCAACTTTTGCGGCACGACGCGCGAAAGCGTCAACCGGATGCTCAATGCGTTAAAACAGGAAGGGATTATCTCGATGAAGCGGGGGAAAATTACGGTTCATGATTTAAACTATTTGAAAACGGAAATTCAATGCGAAGACTGTCCGGCGGATATTTGCTGCATTGATTGAACTAGACAAACTTAGCGGGCTGCCCTACAAGGGTTGCCAACTAGCCCTTTGCGGACAGCCCCGCTCTTTCACTAAATTTTTTTCGCCCGCATCCGGCGATAGACGACGTAATGCCGGTTTAAATACGTCAGCGGGACGCTCCATACATGCACGAGACGGGTGAACGGCCAAATGCCAAATAACAGCAAGGCAGAGAGAATATGAATTTGAAATCCAATCGGCGCATCGCTGACGAGCTGCGGCAGCGGCCGAAACGTTAAAATACCGCGAAACCAAGGGCCGATCGTATCCCGATAGTCAAACGTCCCACCGGTCGCTGTATATCCAACCGTATTTGTAAACCCTGTCAAAATGACTATCGTTAATAGCAGCAATACAACAAGATCGCTTTTGCTGCTATGGCGGAGAAGACGGCGAACGCTCAACCGCCGCCATAAAAGCAAGACTACCCCGATCACGGTCGCAATCCCGGCAGCGCCGCCAAACCAGACCGCCCCAAAATGGTACATCTCCTCTGTAATCCCGATTGATTCATAAAATGCCTTTGGAACTAAAATGCCGGCAACATGGCCAAGAAACACGAAGAGAATGCCCCAATGAAACAGAACGCTTCCCCAACGCAACCGCCGTTTCTCAAGAAACTCGCTTGACTTCGCCGACCAGCCAAACTGATCAGTATTGTAACGGTAAATATGGCCGGCAACAAATAATGTCAACATAATATACGGATAGATCACCCAAAGGAACTGGTCAAGCAACGTCATGTGGCCTCCTCCGCTCTCATTGGAATATCCGCCCCATTTGTTTCTTCCAGAAATGCGCCCATGCCTGCAAGACAGCCGTCCAAAACAAAGAAATACGGGTGGTTAACCTCCTGCAGCCTGTCCGCCAACCCCTTGATGGCTTTGTGGTGGGCGAGAAGGACGTTTTTTGCGTCGTTGGCCGGAGCGACAGCGGCAAACTCGAGCATAAGCGGCAAGTAATCTGGCAGCTCATCTCCTTCGAGTTCCAAACCAGCGCTCCGAAATGCCTCTTTTAGTTTTAACAACGCTTGGCCGCGCTCCTTTTGGTCGCCAAACAAGTAATACGTGAGATACATCGTCGTTCGATCGCTCAAATCAAAGGTTGTCACATAGAGCTCACACAGCTCGTCGATCGTTTTTGTTTTTGCGTAGTCGAGAAACTGTAAAAAGCGTTTGCGGACCGCATGGCTGGCGAGCTTAGAAATTTCATAAAACAGCTGCTCGTCTTCGAGCCATTCTCGTTCCGGATACTGCAACAAAATGGAAGCGAGTTTAAACAGTTTCTGATGTTCTTCCATCCTCATCCCCCCAATAAAATTGGTGAAAACTGTCTGCATCATATTGAGAGCAGCCAGAACAAGACTCCATAAACGCATAGCCGGCTGTCCCTTGACCGTAAAACGCATTGCCGGCCTTCTCCCGATGGGAAGACGGAATGACATACCGGTCGGAATATTTCGCGACAGCCGAGAGCTTATACATTTCCTTGACCGTATGTTCATCCATTCCCACTTTCTCGAGAATACTCCGGTCTGGTTCTTTTCCTAAGTTTACCGCCCTCATGTAGCTGCGCATAGCCACCATTTTTTTCAACACTGTGCGGATGACATTAGTGTCACCGGCGGCCAACAAATGAGCCAAATACTCAATCGGAATGCGCATTTGGTCAATCGCCGGAAAGACGACATGCGGGTTAATATCGTCCAGTCCGCCGTCAAACGCCCCCATGATCGGGCTTAACGGTGGGATGTACCAAACCATTGGCAGCGTGCGATATTCCGGGTGAAGTGGGAGCGCAATTTGCTGCTCAACAGCGAGTTTATAGACAGGCGAGCGCTGCGCCGCTTCGATCCAGTCGTCCGTATATCCGGCCGCACGCGCCGCCTCGATGACTTCCGGATCGTACGGATTTAAAAAGATGCGCAAATGGGCGTGGTACAGTTCTTTTTCATCTTGCACCGAGGCGGCTGCCTCCACTTGGTCCAAATCGTAAAACACAATGCCGATATAGCGCAGCCGGCCGACGCACGTTTCTGAACAAACCGTCGGCATCCCCGCTTCGATGCGCGGAAAACAAAACGTGCATTTCTCCGCTTTATGCGTTTTCCAGTTAAAATACACCTTCTTATACGGGCAGCCGGTCACGCAAAAACGCCAGCTCCGGCACGCGTCATGGTCGACGAGCACAATGCCGTCCTCATCCCGCTTATAAATCGCCCCTGACGGACAGGACGAGACGCAAGGCGGGTTTAAACAATGCTCGCAAATGCGCGGCAAATACATCATAAACGTTTGTTCGAATTCAAATTTCACCTTCTCTTCGATCCCTTTGATGTTCGGATCGCGCGTCCCTGTTTCGTAAACCCCGGCCAAATCGTCCTCCCAGTTCGGTCCCCATGTAATGTCCATATATTCGCCGGTCAGCTGCGATTTTGGCCGGGCGACAGGCTGATGCTCCCCTTCCGGACGGTTGATCAGCTGTTCATAGTCATATGTCCACGGCTCATAGTAGTCGTCGATCACTGTCATATCGGGGTTATAAAAAATGTTTAACAGTTTGTTCACCCGGCCGCCGGCGCGCAGCTCAAGCTTCCCGTCTTTAAGCACCCAGCCGCCTTTGTGCAAGTCTTGGTTTTCCCATTCTTTCGGGTAGCCAATGCCCGGTTTCGTTTCCACGTTGTTCCACCACATATACTCCGCCCCGGGACGATTCGTCCATGTGTTGTTGCATGTAATACTGCACGTATGGCAGCCAATGCACTTATCCAAGTTCATGACCATGCCGAACTGCGCTCTAACTCTCAAGCCAGTCCACCTCTCCTTTTTCTAGTTTACGGATCACGACTTGTTCATCGCGCTGGTTTCCTGTCGGCCCATAATAATTAAAGCCGTAGCTTAATTGCGCATAACCGCCGATCATTTGCGTCGGTTTGACATGGATGCGGGTCGGGCTGTTAAATGTGCCGCCGCGCAGTTTGCTAATTGGCGAGCCGGGCACGTTAATATGGCGTTCCTGCACATGGTACATAAACGCGACCCCGCGCGGCAGGCGATGGCTGACGACCGCCCGGGCGACGACCACCCCGTTGCGGTTATACATTTCCATCCAGTCGTTGTCAGCGATGCCGGCTTCAGCAGCGTCATCTTTATTCAGCCATACGTGAGGACCGCCGCGGAACATCGTCAGCATCGGCAGGGTATCTCCGTATGTGCTGTGGTATGACCACTTAAAGTGTGGCGTCAAATAACGAAGAGTGAGTTCTTTGCCACCTACGTTCGGGCGCCGGTCATGGCCGTAAAAAGCGAGCTTCTGCAGCGGTGCTTTAAACGTCGGCAACTCTTCGCCAAACTCAAACATGAGCTCATGATCCAAATAAAAATGTTGCCTTCCGGTCAACGTCCGCCATGGAATGAGCCGCTCAACGTTCGTCGTAAACGGGGAGTAGCGACGGTTTCCGGTTTCGCTTCCGCTAAAGACAGGAGTGGTCAACACTTGCCGCGGTTGGGCAGTGATCGCCTGAAAGGTAATATGTTCCTCAGCCCGCTCAATGACTAAATCTTTTAACGGCTGCATCGTCTTTTTCTCCATTTCTCCCCATGCCTTGAGCGCTAAGGAACCGTTCGTTGTACTTGAAAGCGCCAAAATAGCTTCTGCGGCATCCCGGTCTGTCAACAAACTCGGACAATCTTTATACGGACCTTCCAACGCCGAAGAGCCGAGCGTATCAAGCAGCCATTTGTATTCTTCCTTGGCGTCCCAACTGAGCCCTTTCGCTCCAATTTGTTCACAGACGATTGGGCCAAGCGCCACAAACTTGTTGTACACTTCTTTATAATCCCGCTCTACAATATGCAAGCGCGGGAAATTCACCCCCGGAACCGGCTCTGCCGCCCCATCCTTCCAATCGTTGACGACGCCAAACGGCTGCGCGATCTCATCGCGCGTATCATGCAACAGCGGGGTAGCGACAACATCTGACACCGGTTTGGAAAAATAGCGGGCAGCCAGCTCAGAAAATGTTTTGGCTAATCCTTTAAAAAAGTCCCAATCTGATTTTGCTTCCCACGGTGGGGCAATGGCGGGATTGAACGGATGGACAAACGGGTGCATATCCGTACTGCTGACATCATACTTCTCATACCATGTCGCCGCCGGAAGAACGATGTCCGAATACAGTCCGGTTCCGGCCATACGGAAATCGATATTGACCATTAAATCTAGTTTGCCTTCCGGTGCGCTCTCATCCCAAACGATCTCTCTCGTTTTCAAGTCATCGTTTTGTTCGCTGAGATTCGCATGATGGGTTCCGAGCAAATGTTTTAAAAAGTATTCGTGCCCTTTGGCTGAGCTGCCGATCAGGTTTGCGCGCCAGACAAACATCACGCGCGGAAAATTAATCGGATCGGACGGGTTTTCAATGGCAAATTTGATGTTTCCTTTTTTGATTTGCTGAACGACATACTGAACCGTTTCCTCGTTCGTCTTTGCGTTCGCCTGTTCCACTAGCGCAATGGTGTTGGCGTTAAACTGCGGATAAAATGGGAGCCAGCCTAGCCGGGCGGCCAAATAATTGTAATCGCCGCCATGTTGGTAGCGCGGCTTGTCAACGAGCGGGGAGACGTGTTCATCCATGCTTTGATCTTCATATTTCCACTGTTCGGTGACAAAATAGAAAAACGACGTCCCGTTTTGCAGCCGCGGCGGCCCTCCCCAGTCGCGGGCCATGGCAATCGTCTGCCAGCCCTCAAGCGGGCGCACTTTTTCTTGACCGACATAATGCGCCCATCCGCCCCCATTGACTCCTTGCGATCCGGTTAACAGGACAAGATTTAAAATTGCCCGGTAGATGGTATCGGAATGATACCAATGGTTAATGCCCGATCCCATGATGATCATGGAACGTCCTTTGGAATCAAGAGCGTTTTGAGCAAACTCACGGGCAATTTGCGCCGCCGTCTTTCGATCAATGCCAGTGATCGCCTCCTGCCATGCCGGCGTATATGGCTTCATGTCATCGTAGTCGGACGGATAATCACCAGGCAGCCCGCGGTTGACACCCATTTTGGCAAGCAACAAGTCAAATACCGTCGTGACGTACACCGTCTCTCCGTTTTGCTCGATCGCTTTGACCGGCACCCCTCGTTCGAGCACTGTTTTGTTTCCTGCTTCAAAGTGTGGAAACTGCACGATGACGGTATCGTCTTGCTGGCCAAGGAACGTTAAAGCCGGCTGAATTCCCATTCGTTTATTGTCTATATCGTTTAGTTGCAAATTCCAGTTCCCGTTGTTCTCCCAACGATGGCCAATCGTCCCATTAGGAACAGCAAACGTCTGTGATTGCTCATCCCAAACGATCGTTTTCCATTCCGCATACTGAAGTGGCATGCCAAGGTCGCACGCCCGCAAAAAGCGGCCGGCTACATAACGATCCCCTTGTTTATTCAGCATGACTAAAAACGGCAAATCGGTGTACTTTTTGACATAGTCAGTAAAATAATCAGCGGATTGATTCACATAAAACTCTTTCAAAATCACATGAGTCATCGCCATCGCCAGCGCTCCGTCCATCCCCGGCTGCACCGGCAGCCAGTTGTCGGCAAACTTCACAAATTCGGCATAGTCAGGGCTAATAGCAACGACTTTTGTCCCCCGGTAGCGCCCCTCAACGTAAAAATGGGCATCCGGGGTGCGCGTTTGCGGCAAGTTCGATCCCCAGACAATCATGTAGCTCGAGTTAAACCAGTCTGAACTTTCCGGGACGTCCGTCTGTTCCCCCCATATTTGCGGGGAAGCCGGCGGCAAATCAGCATACCAGTCATAAAAGCTGAGCAGCGCCCCGCCAATTAAATTCAAAAAACGGGCTCCTGCCGCATAACTGACCATCGACATCGCCGGAATCGGCGAGAAGCCGAAAATGCGATCCGGCCCGTATTTTTGAATCGTATAAATAAGGGAAGCGGCGATCATCGTATAAACGTCATCCCATTTCGCCCGTACGAATCCTCCTTTTCCACGGGCGCGTTTGTACCGTTTCGCTTTTTCCGGGTCCTCGACAATCGACTTCCACGCAGCCACAGGGTCTCCTTCTTGTTGCAGCGCTTCTTTCCAAAGCCTCAACAGCGCCCCGCGCACATACGGATAGCGAACGCGAAGCGGGCTGTATGTATACCAGGAAAAACTCGCTCCCCTCGGACAGCCGCGCGGCTCATACTCCGGCATATCAGGGCCTGTTGTCGGGTAGTCGGTTTGCTGCGTTTCCCATGCAATAATGCCGTCTTTCACATGCACTTTCCAACTGCACGAGCCTGTGCAATTGACTCCATGGGTTGTACGAACCACTTTATCATGCTGCCAGCGGCGGCGGTATGTTTTCTCTGCGTCCCGTCCGTATGGCGACAACTCGGCGTGGCTAGCGATTTTTTCCGACCGGCCAAAGTATTTCAATTTGCGCAAAAGCGGAGCAGGTTTTTCGTTCATTCCGTTTTGCCACTCCTTTCTCTCCTTTCAATTAAAAAAGCAGCTAAAAAAGCAGCGCCTCTTCATCCGTGCTATGGATGCGGTTGATATGAAGCAGCGTGTGAAAGCGGGTCAACACCTCGCGGTCGATCTGTTCTGGAAGTCGCTTCCTAATTTCAGCAATCAACGTTCTCATCATGTCATGGTCGCGCTTGAGCTGAGCAATCACTTCGGACAGCTCCCCTCTCTCCTTTGCCTTCTCGCGGTAAAAGCCTTCTTCTTCTGCTTCCGCATGGGCGATGATCCGTGTTTCCCAGTGCTCGACAAGGGCATCCGCCACTTCAGCGGCATGCCCACAACGCCCATCGGCATACAATGTTTCCAACAACTCTGTCAGGCGCTTCGCTTCGACAAAGGCGCCATGATGAATAGAACGGTGCGCTTCCAATTTCCGTAGTGACGGCCCTCTCATTTCATCATCTCACTTCCTTATTTGCACCGATTTCTCTCACTAAACTATATTTTCCAAACACCTAATCGATTATGCAAAAACAGAAAAAGATGTTCCTTATACTTTAATGTGACGATATTCACATACAGTGATCACATCCGTTGTTTAAAATGTAAGAAAATTAAAAAGAAGTGGAAAAATGGTTGATCTTCCCATTTGACGAAAGAAGAGGCCATTGTCGTCACCGATGTCGGGCAACACCAAATATGGACAGCCCATCACTATACATTCACAAAACTGCGCACATTTTTAACGTCAGGCGGACTCGGAACGATGGGGTATGGCCTTCCGGCAGCCATTGGCGCTGCTGTCGCCTCGCCAGGCAAGACGGTGATTTACATCAGCGGGGATGGCAGCTTTCAAATGAATGTACAAGAGATGATGACCGCCGTCACCTACAAACTTCCAATTAAAATCGCCGTTTTGAATAATGGCTACTTAGGAATGGTGCGTCAATGGCAGGAACTGTTTTACCAAAAGCGTTATTCAGCAGTGAAGATTACATCCCCCCATTTTGCTAAGCTTGCCGAAGCATACGGAGCCATAGGATATGCGATCGATTCAGAAGAGGAAGCGGAAGATATCATAAAAAAAGCGTTAAAACATGATGGGCCAGTCTTGCTTGATTTCAGTATTGCCGAGGAAGAAAACGTCTATCCGAATCGTTCCCCCCCTCCGGGCAAAGCGGTATTGTCAAAAGTTTATCCTCCACACTCACGGTTTTCCCTTGAGTTTCAACGGTTGGAAGAAAAAAAGCTTGCCACCCCCGTTGTTTTCGGCCATCATTGAGGTAACGACACCCAACAGCCAAAACAAAGGAGTGACAAGCTTTGTTACCTCAATTATTAGCCTATTTGCTCGAAATAATCAAGACCCAATATCAAATCATTGTGTATTTGATGGGTGTGATCGTGGGAAAATCCTTGAATCTCGAGGACTTGGACGAACCCATCCAAAAGCCGTACCGGAAACTTCAGGTCGATGACCTTCCGATCATCGATGTGCCGGAAACCCTTGATTACCGAAAGCTGTTGGCAGACTATGAAGCCCAGCACGGACGTCCTTTACGGCCCATCCAGCGCCGCGCGAATGCGAAACACCGTGTTCCGGATTCGTTGACCTGCCCTCGCTGCCAGGCTCCCTCTTCTTACCTGTACGCCAATAACGGCGGAAAAGGGCAATACCAATGCAAAGTGTGCCAGTGCCGGTTCAACCACCGAAATCGGTTCACCAAGCAAGCGGTCTTTCGCTGCCCGCACTGCAAAAAGACGCTGGAAAAAATCAAGGAACGCAAAGAATACAACATCTATAAGTGCAAGAACAACGCTTGCCCGTTTTACCAGGCCAACCTTCGCCGGATGACGAAGAAGGAGCGCCAACAGTTTCAACAGGATCCTCAAGCCTTCAAGGTGCGGTATTTGTTTCGAGAGTTCTTGTTTGACTTTCTCCCGTTGGCTTCCTCGTCGCTCATCAAGCCGAAGGTCGATTTGTCCCGGCTGGCTGCGTCGCCGCACGTGTTGGGGCTCGTGTTGACGTACTACGTCAACTTTGGGATGTCCTCGAGGGAGACCGCCGCCGCCATGAAGGACATCCATGGCGTCTCGATCTCCCATCAGACGGTGCTCAACTACGCCAACAGCGTCGCGCTTTGGATCAAGCCCTTTGTCGACCGGTTCCCGTATGAGCTGTCCGGTTCGTTTTGCGGGGACGAGACGTATATTCGCGTCAAAGGGCGCTGGCATTACCTGTTCTTTATGTTTGACGCCGTCAAAAAGATCGTGCTGTCGTATCGCGTCTCGCCCAACCGGGACACGCTCTCGGCCATCAAGGCCATCGATGATGTCCTCAGGAAGCTAGCGTCCCTCCCAGACGACTTGTCGTTCGTCGTGGATGGCAACCCGATTTATCTGCTGGCGCAACACTTCTTCGCCCAACACGGGATTTCATTTGACGTCCGCCAAGTGATCGGGCTGACCAATGAGGATCCGGTCTCGGAAGAGTTTCGCCCTCTCAAGCAGATCATCGAGCGATTCAACCGGACCTTTAAAGGCAACTACCGCCCGACCCATGGGTTTGGTGCGGAAGAAGGCTCGGTGTCCTTTGTGACGCTGTTTGTGGCGTATTTCAACTTTCTGCGCCCACACAGCGCGCTCGAAGGCCGGGTGCCGGTCGTCATCCCGGAACTGGCGGATCTTCCGCATATGCCGGCCCGGTGGACGAAGCTGATCGCCATGGCACAAGCGTTTCTCCAACAAGAGGCGGCCTGACTTTTTTGTCCTCTGGAGCCCGTTGAACAGAACTCCTGCCGGATTCGGCGAAGCGAACCCTTGACCAACCGAACACCGCCAAAGGTAAAATTCGGTCATGGCAAGGGCGGCTTTCTTATTGCCTTCTTTTTTGTCCCCGTCGCCCTTGACGACTCTTCCGCACCTTTGGCGGGTGTTGGTCAAGGGCGAATCCGGCCCTCCGCATGCCCCACGATGCTCAATGGGATGATCTGTGTGGAGTTTTCATAGAACTTTTGACGCTACCGTTGATTTGGTATTGTCAAAAGTTTATCCTCCACACTCACGGTTTTCTCCTGAGTTTCAACCGTTGGAAGAAAAAAAGTTTGCCACCCCCGTTGTTTTCGGCCATCATTGAGGTAACCCCACACCCAACACCCAAAACAAAGGAGTGACAAGCTTGTCACCTCAATTATTTATTAGCCTATTTGCTCGAAATAATCAAGTCCCAACATCAAATCATTGTCTATTTAATTGGTGCCTTATTAGGAAAATCCTTAAGCCGCAAAGACATGGACGAACCAGTTCGAAAACCGTACCGAAAACTTCAAGTCGATGACCTTCCCATCATCGTTGTCCCAGAAACACTCGACTACCGGCAGCTTTTAGCCGACTACGAAGCCCAGCACGGGATTCCGTTTGACGTCCGCCAAGCGATCGGACTGACCAATGAGGATCCGGTGTCCGAAGAGTTCCGCGCGCTCAAACAAATCATCGAGCGATTCAACCGGACATTTAAAAACTATCGGCCGACTCACGGATTTGGCGCGGAAGAAGGCTCGGTGTCCTTTGTCACGCTGTTTGTGGCGTATTTCCACTTCCTGCGCCCGCACGGTGCACTCGAAGGCCGGGTTCCTGTCGTCATCCCGGAGCTCGCCGATCTGCCCCATATGCCGGCCCGGTGGACGAAGCTGATCGCCATGGCTCAAGATTTCCTCCAACAAGAGGCAGCCTAACTTTTTTGTCCGCCGGAGCCCATGGATCAGAAGAACAGCCGGATTCGGCGAAGAGAACCCTTGACCAACCGAACCTCGTCAAAGGTAAAATTCGGTAAGGGCAAGAGCGGCTTTCCTATGCCCTCTTTTTTGTCCCCGTCGCCCTTGACGTCCCTTTCACACCTTTGGCGGGTGTTGGTCAAGGGCGAATCCGGCTCCAAGGATACCTTACGATGCTCCATGGGATGGCGGATGTGGAGTTTTCATAAAACTTTTGACGCTACCCGATCATACGGCTGGCGGCAACCATATCGTTCTTTCAACGTTGTTGCCATTGGCAGCTGTTTTATGCCTTCTGCCAACTTTTCATCAACGACGCTCGCATCGGCAATATGCCGCAAAATCATCTCCCGCGTTTCGCCAAACAAAGCAGCGGACTGTTCGAGCTCTTGCATCACTTCATCCGCATAGCGGTATTGTTCTTGAATATAGTTTAGCACGTCTTGAGCCCGATTTTCGACTCGATCGATCAGCTGATTTCGTCTCTTTTATTGTACAGGAAAGAAGGGAGCCACTGTTGTGATGTTCATCACATTTCCTTGTTGTCTACTTTTTTCGTTTGTGTGAGATGTGTCACAACGTTGACGTCCAAAACAAGGTATGCTGAAGCTGTAACGATTTGGTGATGGAGGGATCCGAAATGGAACAGCGGTTTACCGAACAATCGTTGATCGGCGATATTGTCACTCAATTTCCGAAAGCAGCGGATTTGTTTAAAGCGCGGCGCATTGATTTTTGCTGCGGCGGACAGCGCCCGTTAAAAGAAGCCATCGAAGAGCGCGGACTTGATGGCGAAGCGCTCCTTCGCGAGCTGAACACCCTTTATGCTGAAGCACAAAACAAGCCGACCGGAAACTGGAGCGAAGCGCCGCTAGCCGATTTGGTCGATCATATCATCAACACGCACCACCGCTATTTGAACGAGGAACTGCCGCAGCTCAGTCCGTATGTCACGAAAGTATTGCGCGTGCACGGCATGCACCATCCGCATCTGTCCCGCGTGCATAAATTGTTTCATGAGTTAAAAACGGAGCTTGAGCAACATCTCATTAAAGAGGAAACGGGCGCATTCCCGCTCATTTTGCAATTTGCCGACAACCCGTCGCCGGAAAACCAGGAGGCGGTCGAGCGGGCCATTCGCGAACTGGTCAATGAACATGACGCAGCCGGCGATTTGATGAAAGAAATTCGTGAAATCACCAACGACTTCACCCCGCCGGAAGACGCGTGCGGCACGTACCGGCTCGTCTACAACCGACTCGCGGCGCTCGAAGACGATTTGTTTACCCACATCCATTTGGAAAACAACATCCTCTTCCCGCGCGTGTTGGCGGCGGTGAAGGCATAAGCAGACGAATCCATTCCCCTATTTCTAAGGTAAAGGCAGGCGCATCGAGCGATAAAAAGCAGGGCTGCTTCTTTGACGAAAAGAGCAGCCCCGTTTCTTTGTTATCCCCCAATATACGACATTTCAATTTTCGGGCGCTGTTTCGCCGTCTCTGCCGTCCGTTCTTCCGAATAGCGGTCTGTCCGCTCGCTCCAAATGGCGGCGATCAACGCCTTCAGCTCTTCTTTCCCCGCGCCGGCGCGCAGTTTGTCTTTCAACGACACGCCCTCAGAAGCAAACAAACACGTGTACAGCTTGCCATCGGCGGAAATGCGCGCCCTCGTGCAGCTTTGGCAAAACGTTTCCGTCACTGAGGCGATAAAGCCGACTTCCACCTCTGTGCCGACGTAGCGATAGCGGCTCGCCACTTCGCCGAAGTACGCTTTTTCAACCGGTTCAAGAGGGTGCATGGCGTTGATTTGTTCATACATCTCTTTTTTCGTCACGACATGGGAATAATCCCAGCCGTTCGTTGTGCCGACATCCATAAATTCAATCAAGCGGAGCGGAATGCCCAAGTCTTTAAAGTAGGCCGCCATCGGCACGATTTGCGAGTCGTTCCATCCTTTTTTGACGACCATGTTCACTTTTACTCCAAGCCCCGCCGCCAGGGCGGCTTCGATGCCTTTCAACACCGGAGCAGAGCCGATGCCAATGCCGTTCATTTTTCGGAAAATGTCATCATCCAACGCATCCAAACTGACGTTGACGCGCTTCAACCCGGCTTCTTTCAACCGCTGCGCCCATTTCACCAAATGAACGCCGTTGGTCGTCAATCCAATATCGCGCAGGCCAGGGAGCGCGGACAGCCGCTCAATGAGCGCATCGAGGTCGCGCCGAAGCAACGGCTCGCCGCCGGTCAGGCGGATTTTTTCAACGCCAAGCTCGACAAAACATTCCACTAAAAGCGCCATTTCGTCAACGGTTAACAGCTGGTCTTCCGCCAAAAAGCGAAAATTCGGCCCGAACACTTCCGCAGGCATGCAATAGACGCAGCGAAAATTGCATTGGTCGATGACCGACAACCGCAAATCGCGAAGCGGGCGGGCGAGGCGGTCGGTGATCTTCACCCGGTCGCGCTCTTCCATGTCGCTCCCTCCTTTCCCTTTCATGGGCCGCGTGATGTTCCAACGGCCTGCTCCTTATCGCTGCCAACGGCCTAGTTTCGCCGCACAGGACAATAAACTAAATGACAATCCAATCGTGACCGCCACCCATGCCCACGCCAACTCCATCCGCCCCGACTCCATCGCCATATAGACAGCGGTGGGGATCGTTTGCGTTTTTCCCGGAATATTCCCGGCAAACATGAGCGTCGCGCCAAACTCCCCCAGGCTGCGGGCAAACGACAGCACCGCCCCGGACAACAAGGCGTTTCTGGCCAGCGGCAGCGAAATATGCCAAAACACTTGGCGCTCATTCGCCCCATCGATGCGCGCCGCTCCTTCAACGGTTGGATCAACGGCTTCCAGACCCGCTTTGGCCGCCTGGTACATGAGCGGAAACGACACAACAACCGCCGCCATCACCGCCGCGCCGGGTGTAAACAGCACCGTTGTGTGAAACCACGTTTCCATCAACTGTCCGATCGGGCTATGCCGCCCAAACAGCACAACAAGCAAAAAACCGACAACCGACGGCGGCAGCACGAGCGGCAACATAAACACCGTCTCCACGATCGTCTTCCCACGAAACCGGCGGCGCGCCATCCACCTCGCCGCCGCTGTTCCAAGGATTGCGACGATCACGCCGGCAAGAAGCGATACGTTTATCGATAACCATACCGGTGACCAAAACTCTTCCATCGACGAGCCTCTCTCTGTTCCGTCTCCCTTTTACCATACGAAAACAAACAGTAGAATGCTGTGATGCTACTCACATTGTAACATAGAAAAAGGAAAAACCAATTTAGAAAAAAATTGTGACGCCTCGCACAAAAAAACAGTAACCGGTGATTTTTTTCACTCTCTCCCGCTGTGATGATTTTTACAATAGAAATAGCTGAATGAATGGAGGGGCTATCGATGGAAGCTGCAGTGAATGGATATTTTCCCCATTTACGTTCTTTGTTGCAATCGTCGAAAAAAGTGATTCCACTTCGCAAGCACTCCTTTTTGTTCCAAGAAGGGATGCCGGCCAATGAGCTGTACTTGATTCTTTCCGGCAAAGTGCAAGTGAGCAAAATTTGCCCGAACGGAAAAGAAATGTGCTTCCGCATTTGCGGAAGCGGGGAAATCGTCGGCGAGCTGACGCTGTTTACGAACGATGCACGCTACTTGTTGACGGCCAAGGTAATAGAGCCAGGCGAAGCGGCAGTCATAAACAAAGAGGAACTGGAACAGCAGCTGCTGATCAATCCGCCCCTTACCCTTGAATATATGCGCTGGATCAGCAAGCATGTCCGGCGGACGCAGATGAAGTTTCGCGATCTTATCATGCACGGCAAAAAAGGGGCGCTCTATTCAACACTCATTCGTTTATGCAACAGTTATGGCGTCCCGCTTGAAGATGGAAGCATCTTCATTGACGTAACGTTAAAAAACCAAGACTTGGCCAACTTTTGCGGCACGACGCGCGAAAGCGTCAACCGGATGCTCAATGCGTTAAAACAGGAAGGGATTATCTCGATGAAGCGGGGGAAAATTACGGTTCATGATTTAAACTATTTGAAAACGGAAATTCAATGCGAAGACTGTCCGGCGGATATTTGTTGCATTGAGTGAGCGGTGCACCGTAGTTAGGGGTCTGTCTGATCGTTCCCCTTCGATACACAGCAACGACCAAGCCATTTTGGCGCGCTGATTAGAAGAACGCCCGACCGACCGTTGTTCGCGGCCTGCCGGACGCTCTCTTTTTTTCGATTGTGATGCGAATCACTTCTTTTTCTTTTCACCGCCGTATAATACGTTTTCCCTTTGTCAATTTCAATGTCAGTGATTTGCGCCGTCATTTCAACGCGGACGTCATGCAGACCGATCCGCTCCATTTTCAACGGCACCGGTGCTTGGTTCAATCCTTTATGCGCCGCTAACATGTTCGCAGCAGACTGTTGCGTAGTTGCCGCTGTTCCGTTTTTATTTTCCGCCTTTGCCTCTCCTCCTCCCCCGTTGCTGCATGCGGCCAAACGCGATGCAACCAACGCAACTGACAACAACGTAGACACATTTCGTTTCACTGTTTTCCCCCCCTTCAGTTGATTTGATTTACACCTTCAGCGTACGCCATTTCTGCCTTTTCCCCTAGTGATTTGTATCACCAAGGAGCGGCCATGTTTGAAAAGTTCGTGAAATAATGAGCAATAAATATTCGCAATGTAGCAACCGTAACGAATGTAGCCCTATTCACTAACGGAGAACGACCTTCCTCTTTGCGGATCGCCATTTTCCATCCTTTCGTTGAACTTGTACCTCCGCAAACCAAAAAGAGGCCAAAAGCATATGCTTTTGGCCTCTTTGGATCTGGAATCGGGTTTTACGATGCGTATCGCTTCGTCGGTTCGCCGGCTTTTTTGCCAAATACGAGCCGGTTCAGCAAGAAGCAAATAAGGGCAAACAAGCTAAGGAGCAGAAAACCGAGCACGTACGAACCTGTTGCATCTTTCAGGATCCCCATGACAATCGGCGGAAAAAAGCCGCCAAGTCCGCCCCAGGCACCGACAAGGCCGGTGACGGCGCCCGTTTCGGCTGGGAACAGCTGCGGCACGAGTTTGAACACCGCACCGTTGCCCAGCCCAGACATCACGGCCACAAACAAACAAGCCGCTGTCATCACCCAAATATTTTCCATTCCAAACGCGATCACCAACGCGCCGATTGTCATTCCAGCGTAGACGAACGTCAACACCCGTTCAGCTCCGATTTTATCGCCAAGATAGCCGCCGACTGGCCGCGCGAGCGTAGCGAGTACAGTAAACCCAGCCGCGCGCATCCCAGCATCCACTGGCGTCAACCCATACAAGTCAACGAGCAGCGACGGCAAGTAAATGCCGAAAGCGACAAACGCCCCGAACGTAACAAAGTAAAAGAGCGACAACGTCCACGTATGTTTATATTTCAATACCGACAGCGATTCACGCACCGTTTTTTGTTGTTTCGGTTTCGGCATATCCGGTGTGAAAAACCAAACGAGAACGAGCATGACGACAACCGGAATGATCATCCCCCAAAAAGCCCAAGGCACACCAAACGCTGCGGCAATCGATGGAACGGAAAACGAAGCAACCGCCGTGCCGATGTTGCCTATCGAGTTAATCCCAAGCGCCGTCCCTTGCTTTTCCGGCGGAGTCAAGCGGGAAACGAACGTCATCGAAATGGCGAACGACGTTCCGGCCATGCCGATGAAAAACGCCCAAAACAGAAGCATCGCATACGAATCTGCAAACCCTGCGCCAACAAGCGGAATGACAAGAAACAAGAGCAGCAGCGAAAACAGCCTGCGCCCGCCGATCCGGTCCGTCCAAATGCCAAGCGGCACACGCATGATCGAGCCAAGCAGCACCGGAATGGCGACCAAAATGCTTTTTTGCGTCGATGTCAGCCCGTACATTTGCTGAAACGTACTCGCAAGCGGCGAAAACACGGCCCACACGGCGAATGAAAACAACATGGCGAACGTCGTAATCGGCAGCAGCGCCTTTTGTTTATTCATGAAAAGCCCCTCCCAAACTTTCAAAATTTGTGACGCTGTTTGTACTTCCATCATACACAGGAAAAGGAAACAGATTTGTGAGGCTTATCACATTCTTGCCTGTTGTCACCATTTTGCCACAAGCGTTGTCACGGTTTTGTCACATCCAAAAAAAGAAAAAGCCCGTCCCCAAAAGGAACGGACACGATTTGGCAGAACGTTTTTCACATCCGAACGATAAGAAACGCTGTTGGGCGCACACATCTCTTCCGCCCCGTCTACGGAAACAACTTGTTTTCTCACCCACTCCGCCCGTATCTCCTGCCTCATAAACAACCAATACGCGATCGCAAAGCAGATGAGAGTGGCGGCAATGAGCGCGGTCACCTGCGGCCAAATGAGCAGCAAACTTTGCGAGAATGGCAAGGGGGTCTCAACAGCGCCGGCCGTTTGCTCCACCGTGACGATCCCTAGCGTTCGGACGTCCGGCGAAAAAGGCGGTTGTTGATTCATTGAACAAGTAGCTCGGCGACAATCTCATGAGACCAAGCACCAACTCTTGACGGCCGACCGCCTGCTCGACGGACGTAATGGCATCAAACTGCAAAAACGATTTCGCAAACACTTCCACGATCATCGAGTAGAAAAGATTGAAAAACAGCCAAACGGCCATCGACGACAACGCGGATGTCGCCGCCTGGCGGAAGACGACGGAAAACAAAATGCCGAGATTCAGCCAAAAGGCGATATACACAAGACATAACAACAAAAAGCAGACCATGCGGGCAAACTCTTCGAAAGTAGGCGGAATCACCAAGACCAAAATGCCCAACGCCATCACGAGCAGGCCGAGCGAAAGAAACAAAACAGCATTCAACAACAGCGCAGCGACAAACACCAAAAGGAGGAAGCGCGGCGCCGACCGGGCCCGAGACCTTTATAGTCGAGTTGAACCACGAATGATCTTTCAACAAAAACGGGGAAGGGCGCCTGCTCCTCCCCCGTATGTTTTGAACACACATCCAACATCCGCCGCATGCGCCCGGGCAACCATCTCACGAACGCCGTAGCGCCGTCATTTTAAGCGGCTGTTTTTCACCGCCTTCTTACCGTTGGCTTCGCTCTTTTGTCCGCAGCGCCTTTGGAATGTAAACACAATACGGCTCGCTTTCCAAATAGTCGCCCGTTACAGCGTAAGCGCGTGAACGAGAGCCGCCGCACACATATCGGAACTCGCAGACGCCGCATTTTCCTTTATATTTGTCCGGATTGCGCAAGTCTTGGAAAATCGGCGAGTGTCGGTAAATGTCCGCCAGCGGCGTTTCCCGGACGTTCCCGGCTTTGACCGGCAGCAGCCCGCTCGGATAGACGTCGCCAATATGGGAAATAAAGACGAAACCGTTGCCGTCGTTTACTCCTTTCGGCGCGCGGCCGAGCCCGTCGACTTGTCCGGTCAACCCTTGGTTCAACACATCTTCGTAACGGATGCCGCCTTTTGTCGCTTTTCCTTCGCGCATTTTCGCCTGCAGCACAACGCGGCGGTAATGCTGGCCGGCTGTCGTTTTAATGTCAAACGGAACGCGCTTGCTCGTTTCATACAACCAGCGGAACACCCGCTCATGCTCGATGGGGGAAATCATGTCCTCCTCCTTCCCCCTGCCTGTCGGCACAAGGAAAAAGACGCTCCAAAGGACGCATTTCATCTTCTCAACCAATTCCGCCATTTCATCAAGCACATGAACGTTGTATCGCGAAATGACGGTGTTGATTTGCACGGGAATGTCGAGCTCATGCAAGTATTGAATCGCACGGATCGTCAAATCAAACGAGCCGCTCACGCCGCGGAAATGGTCGTGAATCTCGGCGTTCGGCCCGTCAAGGCTAAATGCCCAGCGCGACAGGCCGACCTCTTTTGCTTTGCGGATCGCCTCTTTCGTCACGTTCGGCGTCGCGCTTGGCGTCATTGACACGCGCAGCCCTTTATCGATCGCATATTTCGCTAAATCGTACACATCCGGACGCATGAGCGGATCGCCGCCCGTAAAGACGAGCATCGGCTGATCCATCGCGTAAATCTCATCGATCAGTTTTTTCCCTTCCTCAAACGTCAACTCGCGCGGATCGCGATGGTATTGCGCTTCGGCGCGGCAATGAAGGCACTTGAGTTGACAAGCTCTCGTCAATTCCCAAATCACAATAAACGGATTTTCATTAAAATCGCGCATTGCGGCCCCCTCCTTGGCCTCCATTGTACCGCAACATTCAGGCGCGTTATGTGATATCGATCACATCCACAGCAAAGCCACAACAGAGGGCGATCGTACCATGGGCGAAGATGACAGCCATCTGAACAGGCGGTATAATATATTGACCCGACATACGCCCAAAAAGTAAAGCAAGGATGGCTCTTCTGATTGAAAAAAAGTATATGCTATGTCTGCTTCGGCCACAATTCCCCCTTCACCGGTACTCTCCCTCCGTATTGACATTGCGCCATACGGTTTCATCCGCGGCAAGCTGTTGGGCGTCAACATAGCGGACGCGGGCGCGGTCAATAAGCGAGATCATCCGCCGTTCGCCGGCATCAAGCAGCTCGGCGATCACGGAGCGAAGCCGTCGGTGGTATAAGGCGACCAATGGTTCGGGACGGACGCCATGGAGCGGGACGATGGCGTCAAACATCGGATCAATATAGGAAGCAAGCCGCTCTGTCACTTCCCGCCGCATGTACGGCATGTCGCACGGCAAGACGAACACCCAATCCGCTCGGCTCTGTTCCATAACGGTGTAAAGGCCGGCCAGCGGCCCACAGCCGCGGCAGCGCTCGACATCGAGCAGCACCGGGATATCCGTTTGGCGGCGGAATTCATCGACAAGCGACGGGTGGCTGACGATATACAATTCATCCGCGATCGGATCGAGCGCCGCGACCGACCAAGTGAAAAACGGGGCGCCTTCGTGCAGCGCAAACGCCTTCGGCCGCCCGAACCGGCGCGACTGGCCGCCGGCGAGCACCGCTCCGGCAATGGCTCGTTTCATCTCTATCCCCTCTTTCCGAACATCATCTGTCCCTACCGTACCATACGAACCGGCGAAAAAAAAAGATTTCCGCCTGTCGACGGAAATCCCTATGGAGCGGATGATTTATTTTTTGCCGATGGCCACCCGCCATACGTCCGGCCCTTCCTCTAAGTACTCCCATGTAAACTGATCCGGACGCTCCATCATGAATTGGTATTGCAGCGGACGCGGGTCATGGTCATTCGTCAGCTCCATCACTTCCCCCGGCTTCAAATTGTCAAACAGCCGAAAAATTGCCGGATGGCGATCGCGCGGCGGATAGTCCGGGGCGTGGATTTTGGCAGCAAATTGGTTCATAACATTGGCCTCCCTCTAGAAATGTTGATGTATCAAGGCTTTTCGGCCCCTCAGGGGTGTCCAAAAAATATTTTTCGACAAAATCCCTTACATCCTTTTTCAGTTTTGTGGATATCTTACAGACCTAGGGTGCGCTTCGCGGCCACGGCTGGGGATATTTTCCTGCCGTGGGGGGAAGCATATTCGATGCACCCTTTGGATCTCCGCGTCGCTGATGAGGACGAACCCTCCCATGTCTCCGGGCGTCTTCGCGCCAACATTCCCTCGTTCGGTCTCGTCATCAGGCGGAGGCCGGCCAAGCTCCTTTAGGGACTCAAGGTCGAATGGATGAAATCACGCCAGCTTCTCCGGTGTCATCTCGTTGTCCAACGATTCTTCCGTTCGCAGGGGGAGGCCTTAGGCCGCCCGTTGCACCTGGGACAAGACGTCCTGTTTCATTCGCTCCGCGTCAAACGCTTGTTTCTTCGTACAAATCGCAAACAGCACATTCAACAGCTTCCGGCACAAGGCGACGATGGACTGCTTTCCGGTCAGCGGATTGACGGATCGGGTCGTATAATACTCATGCAGCTCGCGAAACGCCTCGTTATGCCGAATCAGCGGAATCATCGCCCGAAACAGCACCGAGCGCAACCGTTTCCGTCCCCGTTTGGAGATGTGCTTTTGCCCTTTGCGCTGGCCGGAGGAGTTCTCCTTGAGCGTCAGGCCCGCCAACTTCACCAATTGGCGCGGGTCCCGATAATGGGCGAAGCTGCCGATCTCCGCCAGCAGATCGATGATCGTGGCGTCTCCCAACCCGTCGACCGTTTTCAACCATTGGTACTCCATCGTCGTTTGAACCAATGCCTTCAACTCGGCGTCCAGTGCAGCGATCTCCGCCTCCAATTGGCGGTATCGGCGGACGAGCGCGGCGATCTCAAACCGGGCCATCGCTGTCCCTTCCGTCACCCCAATCGAGTCCTTCGCGGTGTTGATCAACGCCTGAATTTTGGCCTTCTGCGGGCATTTCATCCCTTTGCTTTGCCGGTACACCTCGATGAGCTCCTCGGCGGTCCGACCGGCCATATCAGCCGGAAGCGGCGTCCACTCCAACACCGAAAGCGCCGTTTTCCCCAAGTCACGAAACACGGTCCAAAACTCTGGAAAATACCGATCCGTCCAGCGGACGATCGCGTTTTTCACCGCCGTCTGTTCCTTGCGGAGCTTCTCTTTGAGCGTGCTTCCCACGCGCAAATCGGCTTCGATCTCGTGCAGCAGCCGGGGAACGAGGAATCGTCCGTCTTTTGCCAGTCTGGCAATGACCAGGGCGTCTTTGGCGTCGTGTTTCGTCGGCAGGTTGTCATCGAGTTCTTTCGACCGGCACACATGCGCCGGGTTGACCATGACCAACGGGATCCCGTGCTCCTCGAGGAAGTAGGCCAGGTTCAACCAGTAGTGCCCGGTCGGCTCCACCGCGACGATCACCTCTGACTTCCCAAACGCTTGCATCGCCTCCTGAATCGCTTTATACAGCTGCTGAAACCCCTCTTTCGACTGGAAGATCGGGAACGACTTGCGAAGCACGCGCCCCCGGTCATCCACGAAGCAGGCGTAGTGGGTTCGTTTCGCGATATCGATGCCCACGACAAGCGTTTGTTCCGTAACTTGATCAATTTTATAGTTTTGTGTACAATTCATCTGAAGTCCTCCTTGGTATGGTGAGTGATGTGGTTGACACCCCTGCATCATACCAAGAGGGCTTTTTTTGATCAAGTCCCCGGAAAAGCTCCTAACGGGAATGCTCCTTTGTAGTATAATGAATTATATACTTTATCATAACCGCTTGAACCTTGGGGGGGTAGTGACGAGCGTCACAGCCCGAAGGTGAACATGTTCAATCCCCATGAAAGGAGAAATGGCGGTTGGAAGAGCTTGTTGGCTTTTGCGCGCAATGCGGCAAGCCGATCCATTGTCTGCATGGGTTTTTAAACGGCGTCGTCAGCCGAGAAACAGAGACGTTGTACTGCTTTCCATGCCATGACAAGCAAAAGGAAACCGAACACACCACGCCGGACAAATGCCACAAGTGATTGAAAACGTTCACAAATGAAAGGGGGCTGACCCAAAAATCCACTAACAAGTGGACTTTTGGAGCCAGCTCTTTCTTTTTTAAATCGTACATTGATCATGAACGATTCCGATTAAATCCCTTGTTTCTCCCTATTATTAAAGAAAGGAAGTTCGATTTTCTTAAAAACAATGTCGCTGCCGGGATTAACATGACCGTACGGGCTAAAACGCACTCCTTTTCCTGGACGGATACAAAGCGACAATGACACAAAACGTTATTTTCAAATTTCTACGAATCATTTATAATATGAATGGGGAACGATTGTCCTCATTTGTTCTGCGCTACAATCCCATCCCTTTCCTCAACTACTTACTCTACACGTTCGTTTCCCCAGTCCTCAAAAGAAAGGAGCGATTCATCATCACTCGCTTTTCCAGGGCTGCTATATATCTCCTGAATCCGTGATAAAAACGCGTTCAAACTGCTGAGAAAGCTTGATAAATCAACAAATATCACACTTTTTGCTTTTCACTCAATAAGTGAACATCCGAAACTGGGCTAAACCCTTGATATGATTACGTTTTCCGGTGCTTTTGATGAGCTGCTGTCACGGATTCAGGTATCTTATTAGAAGGGAGGATTTTCCTCGGAAGAGATATTGAACCAAATTTTGGACAAGCTCCAAATGATCGAACATGAAGTAAGCGATATCAAAACAAACATGGCAACGAAACAGGAGCTCGAAGAAGTGAAGCAAAACTTCACAACAGAGCTTGAGGATATTAAAGCCAACATGGCAACGAAACGAGAACTTGAAGAAGTGAGGAATCGTTTCACAAAAGAGTTCGAAGATATTAGAACCAACATGGCCACTAAACAAGAACTCGAAGAAGTGAAGCATAGTTTCACAAAAAAGATCGAAGACATTAAAGCCAACATGGCCACCAAGCAAGAGCTTGAAGACATTAAAACCAACATGGCCACCAAGCAGGAGCTTGAGGACGTAAAGAACAACCTAATGAAAGAATTAGATCATGTCAAAGCCAATATGGTCACAAAGCAAGAATTTGTTTTCCTCCAACAAGCAGTGCTTGAAACAAATGAAATCGTTAAGAAAATAGAACAAAACATGGAAAAGCACGAACGGATTTTAGATCTTCTTTCTAGGCGTTCGATTGAACACGAAGCGGCAATTTCCAGCATTCGTCTTATAAAGACAACATGAGCAAGGAGGAAGCATCTCTCCTTGCCTTTCTGAGGTGCGGCCGCCTTTATAGTAAAGGAAGAAACATCTCCATCGGAATGCGTTCGACCATTTCGTAAACTACATGAGCCATATGATCCAGTGGAATGATATCGCCTGGCAACGTGAGATGATTCATGGTACACTCTTCAAAAATTATGATGATGTTTCATAAACGAATCGCTCCTTTTCCAGTGATAGTGGTTATGGTAACTCTATTCTGCCAGAAAACGAACGATATTTTGGTGTAAAAAAGGGGCTAATTCCAAAACGCATTCGCGTTTTTGGTCAGCCCCGTTTTGGTTATTCTTCCTCCGCCAAATTCGCCACCGGCAGCTCTTCCCCTTCGCCGTGCGTTGGCTTGCGCAAATGGAACAGCACCTTGATGGCGAAAACAAGCAACGCAACGACGCCGATCAAAAAGATCGTATCCGGAACAAAGCGGACAAGCAGCAAGTTTTGTACGACGTCTTGTTGCAAGAACGAAGGCGAACGGGACGCCCAATAGCCGTGTTCAAACGCTTCTTTGATTTGCAGCACCCCAACCGGGAGAAGCGTGATGAGAACCATGCCAGCCAGGCCGATGTTCAGCATCCAGCAAGAGAATTTCAGCCATTTGTCGTTCCATGCTTCCGGTTTGACGATGTTGCGCAGCGAGTAAAGAAGCACGGCGATCGCAAACATGCCATACACGCCCATCATCGCCGCATGGCCGTGGGTCGGCGTTAAGAATTGCCCGTGTTCAAAGTAGCTGACCGCCGGCAAATTGATGAGAAAGCCGAACACCCCGGCGCCGACCAAGTTCCAGATCGCTGTGGAGATCAAAAACCAGAATGTGGCCTTATACGGGAAGTTGACCCCGCCGTCGCGCATCATTTTATATTGTTCGTACGCTTCTAAAATAAGGAGCGTAAGCGGAATGACCTCGAGCGCCGAGAACACCGCGCCAAGAGCGATCCATACTTCCGGTGAACCGTTGTAGTAATAGTGGTGGCCGATGCCGATCACACCGCTGCCCAATAAAATCGTAAATTGGAAATAGAGAGCCCGGACTGTCGATTTTTTCGTCACCAATCTCATTTGTACGAGCAAAAACCCGATGACAACAACGGCGAACACTTCGAAAATGCCTTCGACCCATAAGTGGATGATCCACCAGCGCCAAAAGTCAGCCATCGTAAAGTTCGTATCCGGCTCGATAAAGAACGCGAAGATGTAAAAGAACGGAACGGCGATGGCTGAGTAAAACAGCAAGTGGATGAGCCCGCCTTTGTCGCTTTCTTGCTTCAGCCCTCGTTTGATGCCGCGAAAGACGATGAACAGCCAAAGCAGCATGCCCACGACTAAAATGATTTGCCAAACGCGGCCGAGCTCAATGTATTCCCAACCTTGGTGGCCAAACAAGAACCAGCTGTTCCCTAAGTAGCCGTTGACGCCTAGCCATTGGCCGATCATGCTGCCGGCGACAAGGACGACAAGCGCCCAGAAGAGCAGATCGACGAGCAGCCCTTGCTTTTTCGGCTCTTGCCCACCGACAAGCGGCGCGATGAAAATCCCCATGCCAAGCCAAGCGGTGGCAATCCAGAAAATCGCCAGCTGCAAATGATACCCTTTGGCGATGTTAAACGGCAATAGGTCATGGATCCATTTGATGCCGAAGAAGCTGTCCGGTTCCGTATAGTAGTGGGCGAGCAACGCCCCGAACATCGCTTGCACGAAAAAGAGCGCGGCGACGACAACGAAATATTTGCCCGCTTTCACTTGCGACGGAGTCAGCGGCTGCCGCCGCAAATCGATGACCGGAAACTTTCCTTCTGTATACGCTTCTTGCATGCTTAACTGATAGCGGTGGAACACATACAAAATGATCCCGATGAACAAAATCAAAATCGTGACGCTCGCGCCGCTCCACCATACCGCGGAAAATGACATCGTATTGCCGGCGTCCTCATAGTACGGCCAGTTGTTCGTATAGGTGATGTGGTCGCCAAGTCTTGGCGTGCTTGACAGCCAAGCGGTCCAGAAGAAAAAGTCGGCAATTTGCTTGATTTGGTCGCCGTCCGCGACCCAAGCACGGCTTGATTTTGGCATGTCACTTTCTTTGATCAATCCTTTTTTCAATCCCCAACCGTCGCCATTGGTGAACACGTCGCGGTAATAGTCGCGCACTTTTTCCAACCCGTATACTTGCGCATCTGTCAGGACGAGAACATCCGTAACCGGGTTGTAGCGATTTTTTCGCATTTCCTTGATGACTTGTTCGCGGATGATCGTTTTCTCATCGGCGGTTAAATCGGCAAACGGTTTGTGATACCGCTCTTTTGCTTTGTAATCTTGCATGCCTTCCGTATAAATTTTCAACGCTTCCGCCGTATAGTCCGGCCCCATATACGACCCATGCCCAAGCACGGTTCCGTAATCCATCAGCCCGTATTTTTGGAAGACGGCCTGCCCGCCGATGATCGTTTCTTTCGTCATCAACACTTGGCCGTCTTCACTGCGCACTTCCTTCGGCCTCGGCGCCATTTCTTTAAAAATCCAATATCCGCCGACAAGCAGGACAGTGAAGCTGATTAAAATGGTGAAAATGAGAATCGATTTGAGAAAACCGTTGGTCGTTTGCCGCCCCGGCCGCATGTTGGGGCGAACGGATCGATGAACTTCCATATGAGACAACCTCCTTCTCGTTTGTTCGCCCCCATTGTAGCGTGCTGAATCGAGGCCGGTTTGTGAGCTGGGACAAATGTCCGTTATGATTTATATCACAGCTTTATGGCGTAAGAATGTATACAATGAAGGCAAAAAAGGCCAAACGGCGCGGATGTTCAAAAAGAGAAAAGCATCGATGCTCTGTTGACAGCCGCCACACTTTTGTCACATTTCCAAAGGAGAGAACGCCATGGCGAACCATTGGATGAAAGACCGCTTAAAAGCTGTTCCGTTGTTTCGTGAACTGTCCGATTACGAGCTTGATTCGCTGGTTGCCATTTCCCACGTGCGCGTTTACAAGCCGCGGACGTTTGTCTTTATGCAAGGCGACCCGTTAGAACGTGTCTATTTCATTCATTCCGGCACGGTAAAAATTTATAAAACGGACTTCAGCGGGAAAGAACAAATCGTTTCGATTTTGCAGACGGGAGAAATGTTTCCGCATGCCGGCTTTTTCTTAAAAGGCACCTATCCGGCCCACGCCGAAGTGGTCGAGGAAGCGACATTGATCGCGATCCCGATCCACGATTTCGAACAAGTGCTGATGGCGAGCCCTGAACTTTGCATAAAACTGTTCCGCGTCATGGGCGAAAAAATCGTCGACTTGCAAAACCGGCTTGAGGCGCAAGTGCTCCATAATACGTACGAACAAATCGTGCTGCTTTTGTTGCGTCTGACGCGCACGAACGCCGTCAAACAAGGGAAGTGGCACCGTCTCACCGCCCATGTGACGAACCGCGAGCTGGCCAACATGATCGGCACCGCCCGGGAAACGGTCAGCCGGACGTTGAGCCAGCTGAAACGGAAAGGGCTGATTGACGTCGACGAACACGGCTTTTATTTGATTGACCGCGAAGGGCTCGAACAAGAAATCTTTTTCTAACTCCTTTTTCCCCATCGTCCGGTACCGGTCGGGATGCGCAATGGAGCTGATGGGGTTTCCTTTCAAACATTTCGGCAAGCCCATCTTTCTGGAACATGCTATTCCGCCCTTTCAAACGAAAACGAAACCTTTTTTCCAAAGTGGAATATGTCATGTTTCGGCCGAAAGATGTGAGCTATATCACAACATTCCACAGTGAAAATAATTATCATGATAGTCAAAAAGGAGGAAAGCGCATGGGTGTGACGATTGAACTCGATGTGCGCGAAGATTTGCGGCAGAAACGTGAGCCGTTTGAAAAAATTATGAACGCCATCAAACCGCTGCAGCCGGGCGATACGTTCATTTTGCACGCTCCATTCAAGCCGCTGCCGCTGTTTCCGATTATGAAAGCGAAAGGATTTACTTACGAGGCCGAACAAATCGAAAAAAAACATTGGAAAGTAACGTTTGTGAAGCAGGGGGGATGACCGATGATCCTCGATAACCGCGGACTCGAGCCGCCGCAGCCGATGATGCGGACGCTCGCTGCCCTCGCGAAGCTGAATCCTGGGGAGACGCTGACGATCATTAACGACCGCCGCCCGATGTTTTTGTACGAACAGCTTGACGAGCTCGGCTACCGGCACGAGACGGTCGCACGCGAAGACGGCAGCTTTGAAATCCGCATTACGAAAGGATGAGCAACGTGTTTCCTACTCGCACGGGGACGGAAACAGACGTCCGTCTTCCGTTCTCGTTTATCATGTTCGCCGTGTTGGCGTTCGCCGCGTCGCAGCTTATGTTGCTTGGAGCGATTCCCTCACTTAGCAGCGGCGCGTTCCGGCTGCCGTTCGTATGGGCGGCGGCCCACTTGGCGTTGCTTGGCTTTGCATTGATGACGGCCATGGGGGCGATGTACCAGCTCGTTCCGGTCGCCTTTTTGACGCCGATTTGGAGCGAGCGGCTCGGTTTTTGGCAGTTTGCGATCACCGCTCTCGGCATCGTCGCCTTTGCCGCCAGTTTAGCGTTTACGCCAAACCAAGCGTTTCTCCCTGGCTTGCTTCTGCTGTTCGGCATCGTGCTGTTTGTCTGGCAAATGGCGATGACATTAAAACAACAAAAAAACAAAACGATCATGACGCTGTTTGTCGCGACTTCCTTGTTGTTTTTGCTGCTGACGGGCGCCGCTGGAGGGCTGCTTGCCTTTCACTTTTTCGCCGCCACAGGCGCCAACAGTCATGAAACGGTGTTCGGCTTGCATGTGCTGTTCGGGCTGTGCGGCTGGTTCACACTGCTCATCATAGGCTTTTCGTACAAAATGGTACCGATGTTCTCGCTCGCCCACGGCTTTTCGCTGCGGCCGGCGCGTTACGTCTATGCGCTGTACATCAGCGGGATTGCGGTGGCGTTCGCCAGCTTATTCTTGCGAAGCCACGCATGGCTTATAGCCGGTGCAGCCTTGCTCATGAGCGGATTCCTTGTTTTCGCCTGGCATATCCGCGCCATTTTGCAAAAGCGGATGAAAAAAACGCTTGACCGCCCGTTCCGCTTTTCGCTTTCGGCCATCGTCATCGGCCTTGTGCTGCACGTTGCCGCCTTTGTCGCCATCGTCGTCGGCAGCGGACGGCTGCTTGGCATCATTGTTTATCTATTCATTGTCGGCTGGATTCTCTTCAGCATCGTCGGCTATTTGTTCAAAATCGTGCCGTTTTTATGGTGGACGCATCGCTACAGCGAAAAAGTCGGCCAACAAAACGTGCCGACGTTAAAACAAATGATGAATGAACGAGCCGTCACCGTCCAATGCCGCCTATGGCTTTTCGCCCTCGCGCTGGCGGCCGTTGCG
Organism: Geobacillus sp. FSL K6-0789; assembly: GCF_038593135.1. NCBI lineage: Bacteria > Bacillati > Bacillota > Bacilli > Caryophanales > Anoxybacillaceae > Geobacillus > Geobacillus sp. FSL K6-0789. The sequence goes on along the minus strand of NZ_CP151966.1, from coordinate 706,594 downwards.
CTTGCTGTCGCGAGCGTGCCGCTGTTCGCCATCACTCAAGTACTGTTGGCTGGATTAAGCGTTGCCTTTGCCGGAACGATTTTAACGGTCTTCCGAAAATAAGCGAATGAGGAGGAAAAGAACGATGGATGTCCGCGAACTTGCCATTCAACAGCTGAAAACGGTCCTTGATCCGGAGCTCGGCATTAACGTCGTCGATTTAGGGTTGATTTATGACTTAAAAATCGAAGATGGGCATATCAATGTCCTGATGACGCTCACGACCCCCGGCTGCCCGCTTCACGACTCGATCGCCGGCGGCGTCAAACGGGCGCTTGAGCACATTGACGGCATCCGTGACGTGCGCGTCCAAGTGACATGGAACCCGCCATGGACGCCGGAGCGAATGAGCGAAGAAGCGCTCCGGCAGCTTGGGCATTTTTCTTGAAACACTCCACTTTTCCATCCCCTTTTCGCCGTTCGCCCGTGTTGGGCGGGCGGTTGTTTCATTGTTCTGCAACTGCTGAACACTCCCCGCCCTTTATTTTTGTATCATATAGAAAAACAAGAACCATCGCTTGGCTATTTAAAGGAAAAACGAATCGAGGCCGCGAATCATATGCCAAGAGGTGAGAGCGATGTTTGCTAAAATCGACGAGCTGAAACAACGGTTGGATTCGTTGCGCCCTTTGCCTCTAGGGATGAATCGATTGTTTTCTTGGTATGAAACGAATCAATATGCTCTTCATCCAATCGAACTGGCGGATCGTTTCCATTTTCAGCTCGTATCTATATACACGTTCCACAACCATGCCATCAAAGGAACGATGACAAAAAAGGCGAAGGCGATGTATCCGACATATCGAATCCACCGGGGAAATCCTCGCCAATCGAGGGCTTCCCGCTTCATCGCCCCTCCCGCGGCGATCCGATCCAACTCTTCGACCGGCGAAAACACCCGGTCATCCATCCGTTGAATCTCTTCTGTCCGTTGCGTTTCATGCCTCTCTTCTTTTCGAGATCCCTTCATGACGCCCCTCTTCCCCACGATTTTCATGAACAGACCAAAACGATGGTTCCATCCAACAGCCGCTATCCCCAAACATTCAACCTAATCAGCTGTGATGTTTTCCTCTTCATTATACCGTCTCTCATCGTCAGAAAGCACCCATATTTTCCACGCATTTCATGAGAGAGGACAAATGCACTTCTTCTAAGTTGGACGATGTATCTCGCTGCCCGCAGCCCCGTCTCATTCCTTCACCCGCAATAGGCGCATGCTGTTGAGTGTCACTAGCAGCGTCGCGCCCATATCGGCGAACACCGCGAGCCAAAGGGTGAGCCAGCCCGGGACGGCGGCCACGAGTGCCAGCACTTTAAGCCCTAAGGCGACGGCGATGTTTTGCCGGATGACGGCAAGCGTTCGGCGCCCAAGGTGGACGGTGTACGGCAGCTGGCGCAAATCGTCGGCCATGAGCACAACATCGGCTGTTTCCAAGGCGGCATCCGTCCCCGCCCCGCCCATCGCCACACCAATATCGGACGCGGCCAAGGCAGGGGCGTCATTCACCCCGTCGCCGACCATGGCGGTCATGCCGCAACGTTCTTTCAGCTCGCGGATCGCCGCCAGCTTCTGTTCCGGAAGGAGCTCGGCGCGAATATCGGATACGCCCGCTTGACGGCCGATGGCCTGTGCGGTTTGCTCGTGATCGCCCGTCACCATCACCACTTCCGCCACCCCAAGGCGCCGCAGCGCGGCAACCGTTTCCGGGGCGGACGGCCGCAGTTGATCGGCCGCGGCGACAAGCCCCAACAGCCGATCGGCCGTGCCGACGGCCATCACGGTTTTTCCTTCGTCCCGAAAGGCAGAGATTTGCTTTTCCGCTTCATCGGGCAACTTCCCGATCCAACTGGTAAACAAAGCGGGGCTGCCGATATAGTACGTGTTCCCCGCAATCACCGCCTTCACTCCTTGGCCGGTGAGCGATTGAAACTCTTCGACGGCCACATCAAGAAACGGTGCTCCCTCTTCTTCCGCTTTGCGGACGATGGCAGAAGCCAAAGGGTGCTGCGACCGTTTTTCGATGGCGGCGGCGATGGCCAACAGCTGCTCACGTGTTCCTTCATACACGACGACATCGGTCACGGCTGGTTTCCCTTTCGTCAACGTCCCGGTTTTATCAAAGGCAACGGCACGCAGCCGGCCGATTTGTTCGAGATGCACGCCGCCTTTGATGAGCACGCCGCGCCGAGCCGCGTTTCCGATGGCGGTGACAATCGCCACCGGGGTGGAGATGACGAGCGCGCACGGGCAGCCGATGACAAGAACGGCAAGACCGCGGTAAATCCAATCAAGCCACTCCCCGCCCATCACGAGCGGCGGAACGATGGCGATCAGAAGCGCGGTCACGATAATAAACGGCGTATAATAGCGAGCAAACCGGTCGACGAACGCTTGCGACGGCGCCCGCTCCGCTTGCGCCTCTTCCACAAGATCAATCATTTTCGCCAATGTCGTCTCATCCGCCCGCTTTGTTACTTCAACTTCGAGGAATCCTTCTCCATTCAGCGTCCCGGCAAACACTGCATCCCCCACTGCTTTTTCCACCGGCAGACTTTCACCGGTGATCGCCGCTTCATTCACTGTGGAGGCGCCGCTTATGACAATGCCGTCCAAAGCGATTTTTCCCCCTGGTTTGACGATCATGACATCCCCGACGCGAACGTCTTCGACCGGAACGGTCATTTCCTCCGTGCCGCGCCGGATGGTCGCCTCCGCAGGTGCCATCTCCATCAATGATGCGATCGACCGCCGCGCGTTCTCCATCGAATAGCGCTCAAGCGCTTCACTGATGGCGAACAAAATGACAACAACCGCCCCTTCCTGCCATTCCCCGATCGCCGTTGCACCGAGAATGGCGATCGTCATTAATGTTTTCATATCAAACTGCCAGTGGGACAGATTCCGGAGCCCCGTCCAGAACAGGGAGTAGCCTCCGATCACGATCGCCGCCAAATACATCGCAATCGCCAGCATCCCCTTGTCCGCCGCATCGGCCGCAATGCCAATCAGAAGCAATACAGCAGAGACAAGGACGTTCCTGTTCTCTTTCTTCCTCCAAAACGGTTCCGGCCGGACGGTGCGCTCTCGTTCTTCACGAATGGTCAACTGTTCAAACGCTCCTGCCTGCTCAAGTTCATCAATCGTCGCCTCGCCCCAAACGGTGAGCTTGGCGGCGCCGAAATTCACTTTCGCCTCTTTCACGCCGGGCAAGGATTTCACGTTTTGTTCAAACTTAGCTGCGCAGTTTGTGCACGTCAGTCCTTGCACGCGGTATGTTTTGGCCTCGAGCCGATCTAATGTTTGTTCATTCCCCACGGCCATCCCCCTCTTTCCGATGGGCGAGCGCGACAAGCAGCAGCTCGCGAATATGGTCGTCATCCAGCGAGTAAAAGGCGAGTTTCCCCTCTTTTCGATATTTCACAATTCCTTGCTTATACAAAATGCGCAAATGATGTGATGCCGTCGCCACCGTCGCACCAATGACGTTCGCTAGGTCACAGACGCACAACTCCTCTTCACCGCAAAGCGCATACACGATCTTCGCCCGGTTTTCATCGGCAAGCGCCTTAAAAAAAGGGACAATCTCGGCAATTGGTTCATCGCGAAGCCGCCGCTGAACCCGCTCGACCTTCTCGTCGTCATAACAGTAAACGTCGCACACATCATGACGGTGCATTCCTTCTCGCTCCTTGCCAATATTCAAATATTCATTTGAATATAGAATAGCATATCTCCCCCTTATATTCAAATATTCATTTGAATAAAAAATGTGTTCAAACGAAAAGGAGCTGACTCAAAAGTCCCTTTTTGATGAAATGTAACCGAAGTATGTGAAAGAGACCACCTCTGAAATCCTCGGTTTTACCGGGTTTTTCGTGTTGGTCTATTTTTCTATGTCGCCCCAGATAGGAGCATTACCGCTCTTTTGGGTCAGCCCCTTCCTCTTGTGAAGCACGCTTTAGCTGACCACAAACATGTTCGTTTCCTCATTGCCGATTTTGCTTACACATGCTTGCGAAACCAGCGCACCGTCTCCAAAAACGCTTCACGCGTCACTTTATGGCCGGCGTGCGGGTCGGCGATGAATTGCAGCCGGTCTTCGTTTCCTTCATAAAGTGGTTTAATTTGCTTCCTGAATCCGTGACAGCAGCTCATCAAAAGCACCGGAAAACGTAATCATATCAAGGGTTTAGCCCAGTTTCGGATGTTCACTTATTGAGTGAAAAGCAAAAAGTGTGATATTTGTTGATTTATCAAGCTTTCTCAGCAGTTTGAACGCGTTTTTATCACGGATTCAGGTTGCTTGTAAAACTCATATGTATAAGCATACGGGACGACTTGGTCGGCTTTCCCGTGCCAGATGAACAGCGGCCGCCCGGCGAGTTTTTCCGGCTGCTTGGATAAATCGTAGCGGGCGAGCTTTTCTTTTTCGAGCGCAAGCAGCGTCGGCGGCAGCGGAATGTCGATTTGGCGCCGCTTTCCTTCTTCAATCATCTCATCAAAAAAGGCGCTGTAGTTCGGGCAGCCCATGAGCGCCACCGCCGCCCTCACCCACGGATAGACGGCGAGCGCGCCGAACGTGACGATTCCGCCCATCGATGTCCCAGCGAGCCCAATCCGTTCGGGATCCGCCAATCCGCGGCTTACAAGGTCGTTTTTCATCTCCTTGATTTCGGTGATCGTGCGCACAACAATGTCCCAAAACGACAGCTGCAATTTCCGTTCGCTCAAGCCTTCGTCCCGTTCACCGTGAAACAGCGCGTCGGGAAGCACAGCGCGGTAGCCCGCCTCGGCGAGCAAGTAGCCGAAATGCAAATTCACGAGTGTTGATTATCCAAAATTAGACATACGCCTTCCATAAATTTGGGCATACTCAAACAAAGCAGCGGCCATCCCGGATTTCCAATCGAGAGGAAGCTGCCCAGAGAAAAAACGGCGAACGAACGAAATGAAGGAAAGAGAGACGTTCGTCTGTTTTTTGGTTTGATCATACAGCCATCGCAGCAACACATACGCGATGAACGCCGCAAACAGTTGGTTGTATACCGCATTTTCCGTCGTGCCAAACAAGGTCGGGACATTCAGATATTGCTTCACCCAACGGAAAAAGATCTCAACAGTCCAACGTTGTTGGTACATGTCGGCAATGGTTTCCGCAGACGCATGGAAGAGGTTCGTCACGACCCGAATGTCGCGGCCATTCGCATCTCGAAAGATCACCACCCGGTGACGCTTGGTGGAGCGGTATTGTTTCGTTCCCAACTGGCACGTGAAGTCGGCTTGAACCGATGAAGATGCGCTCGGAAGGCGGTTCAAGCTTTTTTTCTGATGAAGTTCGATGTTGTCCTTCATCCGAATGACAAAGAGCTGATGCTGCTCCACAAATCGATCGAGGCGTTCGATTTTGAAATACGCCCGGTCTTCCACGAGCACTTGTTGAGCGTTCGTCAACTGTTCTCCCACTGGGCCATCGTGACGCAGTCCGGTCGTTTCCACCACGTCTGCCGGCAGCGAGGATTCCGGCGAATACGCGACGTGCAGCTTCACTCCGGCGCGTTCGCCGTGATACGGAGCCCATGGGAGGCGGTTTTTCCCGACCGTGACGGTCGTCGAATCCACCACCCGAAGCGGTTTGGGAAACCGAAGCGAACGGCGGGTTTGGCGGTTGCACTTGGAAATGATCAACGCCAACAAGCGTTTCATGATGTCATAGGGAACTTCTTTCGCTTTCTTGGATACAGTTGAATAATGGAATCGCGGCAATCCATACAGAGGCCCCACATCGGCTCCGTGGCGAAAGCTTTTCCATTGATGCATGGCGGCCAGCAGGAAGAAGTGAATCAACTCGCGCAACGTAAAGGTTCGAGACGAATCACGATACCCAACCGCTTCGGCAATCAGTTGAATCTCTTCATCCGAAACAAGTTTTTGCATCAAATTCGGGAGTGTGGTATGCTTGTTCATAGAGAGCACCTCCTGGGTTTGTTTGTGTCGCTACTCACATTCTACAGGAAAGGTGCTCTTTTTTCTATACCCTTTGGATTTTATTGGATAATCAACACGCCTGATGCAAATTATGTTCTTTGGCGCTCGTAAAGCCGTGGATAAAGAAAATCAGCGGCAGCCGTTCGTCCCGCTTTTCCGACTTGACAACGTGAAGAACCGGCACGCCGGCCAACTGTTCCTGTTCAATGATCACCATGGTTGCACAAACCCCTTTTCTTTTTCCATCGCTATATAGTTTACCATATGGACAGCGATTTTGGAAAAGAGTTACACTATGTAGTGTAAAGAATAACGAGGGCAAAGGAGTCGGACATGAAGCCGTATTTAATCGCGTTGGATTTGGATGGAACGTTGCTCAAAGAGGATAAAACGATTTCCCCATTTACCAAAGACGTCATCCGCCGCGCCATCAACGTCGGCCATTTTGTTGTCATCGCCACCGGCCGCCCGTACCGGGCAAGCTCCATGTACTACGAAGAACTTGGCCTTGCAACGCCGATCGTCAATTTCAACGGTGCGTTTGTCCACCATCCGCGCCAGCCGTCGTGGGGCATGCACCATTACCCGCTGCCGCTTGCGATCGTCAAAGACATTGTTGAAATCAGCGAATCCTATGGAATCAAGAATATGATGGCCGAAGTGTTAGACAATGTTTATTTTCATCAACACGACGACGTCTTGCTTGACATCGTCCGCCTTGGCAACCCGACCGTGGAAATCGGTGATTTGCGCCGCTCGCTCGGCAAAGATCCGACGAGCGTGCTCGTGTACACGGACGATGATCATATCGAGCGGATTCAATCACACTTAGCGAATGTGTACGCCAACGTCATCCACCAACGGCGCTGGAGCGAACCGTGGCATGTCATTGAAATCATCCGCCATGGCGTCCATAAGGCTGCAGGCTTAAAACAAGTCGCCGACTATTTCGGCATCCCAAGGGAGCGCGTCATTGCTTTTGGCGATGAAGACAACGACCTCGAAATGATCGATTGGGCCGGGCTGGGCGTCGCCATGGGCAACGCTATCGAGTCATTGAAAACGGTCGCTGACGATGTGACGAAAAGCAACGAAGAAGACGGTATCGGCTTGTATTTACAAGATCTTCTAGGCCTGTAGCCCTGCCGCCCCCCTTGCTACGGGAGGCTTCTCGCGCCTCCCAACCACTTCTTTCCGCTTTTGCATTGATTTTTTCCTGTCGTGTCAAGCAGATTTCCGCTTTCAGAGCGACGAACGGCGGTTTGTAACGAATTTCCTTACTACTGTTCCCTGGCGGCGGTTACACTATACGTGACGCAACGCGCGTCTTCAACTTTTTAAAGGGGGAATCGGTCATGGGCAAACGAAACAAATCGAAGCGTTTCGTCCAGCAAGGCGTCGATGCGGTTGAACGGCATGACAAGCGAATCCCTTATCACCTGACGTACGCCGAGGCGGAAGCACGCAAAGCGGAAAAAGCGGTGGAAACGTCGCTTGGAGGGGCATAACGATGGGCAACCGTCTGTTTCAAGAGGCGCGCAAAGCAGTCGCACAGGCGAAACAAGCCAAAAGCGGCGAGATCGACATGAGCGTCGAGCGCGCTGTTGCCATCGCCAAAAACGCCTTGTCATCCGCGTACGCGCATTCCAACACGGCAGAAAAAGCGCAGTTGCGTCAATTTCAAGCTGAGCTTGATGAGCTCACTCAATAACAGCTGCGGGCTTCCCGCAGCTGTTTTTTTCTCTCGTCCCCGATTTTCCGTTGTATTCTGAGCTGAAAACCGCTACACTGAACATAGAAACATGAATCGCCGTTCACCTGCGGAAACGGTTCATTCATCTGATAGAGCCGTGGGGAACACGAAAGGAGAAAAGAGGAGGACGAAAGATGTCCATTCAAATCATCACCGACAGCGGCGCGGATTTGCCTCAATCGTACATTCGCGAGCATCAAATCGCCTTTTTGCCGCTTGTCGTTCATTGGAACGGCCAAGATTACGAAGACGGCATCACGATCGAGCCGAAGCAAGTATATGACGCCATGCGCGGCGGAGATGTCGTGAGAACCGCGCAGCCAAGCCCGCTGGCGATGAAGGAACTGTTTTTGCCATACGCCAAAGAAAACCGGCCATGCCTTTACATCGCCTTTTCATCGAAATTATCCGGTACATACCAAACGGCGATGGCCGTGCGCAGCGAGCTGCTTGATGAATATCCGGAATTTCGCCTGACAATCATCGACTCGAAATGCGCCTCTCTTGGCCAAGGGCTCGCCGTCATGAAGGCAGTCGAGCTGGCGAAACAAAACACACCGTACAACTTGCTTTGTGAAACGATCGAGGCGTATTGCCGCCATATGGAACACATTTTCACCGTTGACAACTTGGATTACTTGGCGCGCGGCGGACGCATCAGCAAAGCCGCGGCGGCCTTCGGGGGCTTGCTCAACATCAAGCCGCTTCTCCATGTCGAAGACGGCGCGCTTGTCCCACTTGAGAAGCTGCGTGGGCGGAAAAAAGTGTTGAAACGCATGGTCGAGTTGATGGGAGAGCGCGGCGATGATCTGCAAAAGCAAACGATTGGCATCAGCCACGCCGATGACGAAGAAACGGCGCTTGAGCTGAAGCGGATGATCGAAGAAACACACGGCTGCACGCGCTTTTTCCTCTCCGACATCGGCAGCGTCATCGGCGCACACGCCGGACCGGGGACGATTGCCCTCTTTTTTCTGAACAAATATATTGAGATCTGACGCCTTTTCCGCCGGACAAAACAAAGGCGCCTGCACAACCACAGGCGCCTGTCCTCATTACCGAAGTTGATCAAGAAGGTTGTAGTAGTAGTACGTTTTGGACCGCATCCGGCCATCCGAGAAAATTTGTTAAGAAAAATTGGCTCTTCACCACAAGTTGTACTTGATCATTGAAGATCGGTGTGCATAGAGAAAATAGAGGGTACAAAAAATGCGAATTTTCCTGTATGGTAAAGGTGTCCAAACCAAACCATTGGAGGAAAATTCGCATGTACGCTCAGTTTATCAAAGAACTCATCGATTTACCAGATGTTTTGATTCAAAAGGTGCGAAAAGAAGAAGAACGTTGGATTTTCGAACTTTCTCTTCCTGAACAATGCCCGTTATGTCCTGTTTGCTTGAAACGCACGATCAAAATGACAGGAAAAAAGAAGCAATGGATGCATGGGTATGCTCAACGGATCGGCATCTTTTGGGTGGAACTCCCTGTGGAGCGTAGACGTTGTTGTACATGTGGCATGACATTCAGCACGTCTTATCCCGGAATTTCCCCTCGAAGTGCAGCGACGGATGCGTTTCAGCAATGGGTGGCGCAATCTTGCATCGGAACATCCATTCAGGCGGTGGCTCGTATGCTCAAGCTTCCGTACACGACCGTTGAACGCTGGTTTTATACCCATGCCCCTTCCTTCCTATCGAATGACATCCAACCAAAGGCAGTTTGTGTCGATGAGTTTGCGTTTCGAAAAGGACATGATTACGGAGTGGCAGTCATGGATGCCGAAACGGGAGAAGTGTATGCCGTTGAAGCAGGAAAGAACGAGGAAGCCATTGGACGTGTGTTGGCTCCTGTGTCTGGTTCTGTTCAGTATGTCGTGAGTGATTTGGCTCCAGCGATGAAAAAAGCCATTCAAGGGGGGTGTCTGGAAGCGAAGCATGTGGTCGATTATTTTCATGTGATTCAATTGTTTACGGAAGCGTTGGATCGATGCCGCCAATCCTTCGGAAAAGGGAACAAGAAACACGGGCATGTTCGGTATGTTTGCCGCTGATTGACCCAGTGTCCCGAGAAACTCACCGAGGAGGAGCGCCAAACGGTGCGAAAGTGGCAGAAAGAGAGCGATTCTTTGCAGGCTGTCTATCAATCCCTTCAACATTTTCGTTATGTATCCAAAAGCCAAAACGAGCGACAAGCGAAACGTCGTTTGAACGCCTGGGTTCATCGGTATTTGTTTTGTCCTTGTTCTGCTGTTCGCGCCATCGCAAAATCACTCGTCAAACGAACAGACGAAATCATATCGTGCATTTTATCCCCTTATTCAAATGGGAAAATGGAGGGAACAAATAACAAGATCAAGCTGATGAAACGTCGGGGATACGGATACAGAAATATCCAGCGTTTTGCATTGCGGGTTCGGCTAGAAACAGCTAACATACTTTCATGACAGGTGCAAGTACAACTTTTGGTGATGAACCGAAAAATTCTCCATTTATCTTTCCACAAACTACCTTCCCCTATTTCCATATAGTTCATTTCCATTTGCCGCATACTAATGATGGACGATCGAAACAAGAGAGGGCTACCGATGCCAAACACGAGCGACAATGACAAAAAAGCGCGCGACAACCAAGCGAAGCGCCATGAGAAAAACATGATGCGCGAAAAAAACCGCGAAGCCGGGAAGTTCGCATATTCGAAGAAGACGGATCATTTGTGAGCAAAATGACAAAAAGGCGGTTGAAACACCGCCTTTTTCACATTGTTCCCCTGCATCAAGTCCCGCTTTCAGCATGGTGCTACATGCCGTCCTCTTCCGGATAAAGGACGAAACTAACCTTCTTGCCCCTTTGATCATTGTTGTCTTTCCCCCCACCTTTTTCTATAATGAAAGTACATCACACGCCCGGGAGGTCACGTATGTCAAAAGAAAGTTCGTTCGATATCGTATCCAAAGTCGATTTGTCGGAAGTGGCGAACGCGATTAACATCGCCATGAAAGAAATCAAAACACGCTACGACTTCAAAGGAAGCAAAAGCGATATTTCGCTCGAGAAAGACGAGCTCGTTCTCATCTCCGACGATGAGTTTAAGCTTGAGCAGCTGAAAGATGTGCTCATCGGCAAGCTCATTAAGCGCGGGGTGGCGACGAAAAACATCCAATACGGCAAAATCGAGCCGGCATCAGGCGGCACAGTGCGCCAGCGCGCCAAGCTCGTCCAAGGGATCGACAAAGAAAACGCGAAAAAAATCACCACGATCATCAAGAACACCGGCTTGAAAGTGAAAAGCCAAGTGCAAGATGACCAAATTCGCGTCAGCGGCAAAAGCAAAGACGACTTGCAAAAGGTGATCGCCGCCATTCGCGAAGCGGATTTGCCGATTGACGTGCAGTTTGTGAACTACCGCTAAGCGGATGGGGAAAACCTCCATCCGCTTTTCTTGTTTAGTGAAACGCCTCTCGCCAAACACTGATGACAGGCTTGGAGTCCAACTGCTCAAAAAAGCATGGTGTTGACGACGACTTCACGGAAAACGCCCCTCTTTTTACACAAGCTCACGGAATCCCTGTCTTGGCGTGTATTTTTGATCGGTTTCTAATGTCACGTTAATTTTAAATATTTACATTTTTTTGTTTTTTTTGTATAATACACTTAAGTTTGAAAAAGAAAGGGGAAAGAGAATATGGGTGGAAAAAATCATAGACCAACGAAAGGACTGGCTATTACCACCGCTTTATCTGCTCAGTGCGCTTGGGCTATAGGGCAAGGCATTACTCATTTGTGGCAAGCGAATTCTGAACTAGAAAAAGCTATTATTGCTGCCACCGGTGCTACAGATGCTACTCGTTTTGTACAACCAACCGGTGATTCAGTTGCACACCTAGAAAACTCCATATCGTTTTTACAAACTGCTATTCATGATATCCATAATATTATAGAATCCTACGATGACCTCCTCAAAAAATGCGTTGAACTTGAATATAAGGGAAATCCATTAGCTTCACAAATTAATAAATGGAACCTAAAAGATAAGCTGGAAAAGAACCTATTCTTACCACCGTCACAAGAAATGTGGAAGTTAGTCTCAGGAATTATTGAACAAGATAATCTTGTGAAATATTTTGAATGGGAAAGAGATTTATTTAAAAACACAATAAATCCTTTACAGGATCTTATCAAAGTTTTGGAGACTTGCAAAGAAGTAGCAAAAGTTGACCCAGAACTTTTTGTTAAATGTGTTGAATTTAATCAAATACCTTTACGCCAATATTTCTTCCGAGTATTTAATATGTGGTGCAAAATTGATATAGCTATTGAACTTTCCACCAGTATTTCTACAGAGCTTTTCTATCGACTGGAAGGACATGGTTCTCTTACTGTGGTCCCTCCTATTCCAACAAGTGACGACATACTAAAACATGCTCCGTCTCAAGTCCCAGCGAGTTGGTAATAATCCTTTCGGGTGGTCCTCAAGATTTTTCAAGACCACCCTAGCTTATTAAATGGAAAGGGTAGAAAAAAATGATTGCCGTGCAAGACGTAAACAAAATCTATCCGCCAAACCGCCAAGTATTACATAATGTTTCCCTTGAACTGGTTGAAGGGGATCGACTTATTCTTTTAGGGCCGAATGGAGCCGGAAAAACTACTTTAATAAGATGCATCATCGGGCTTACTGCACCAGACAGCGGCAGCATCTATGTCAATGGAGTAGATGTTGTCCGCCATCCAGATGAAGCGCGCGAGTCGATTGCGGTCGTATTTGAAGAAGCTGACAACTCCTATTCTTATTTAACTGTTTTGGAAAATCTCTTATACTTCGGCTTGCTGAACAAATGGAGTCGTGCTGAAGCAAAACGAAGAGCCGAACGAATGATGGCCGTGTTGAATCTAACCCCATACGCTGAGCGTCTTACCCAAACCCTTTCACGTGGGATGAAACAAAAACTGGCATTTGCGATCGCCTTAATGAAAGGAGCGCCGTTTTTGTTCCTTGATGAGCCAACTCTTGGCCTTGATGTTGAGTCGCAACATCATATCCGAACCATGTTAACGGAAGAAAACCAATGGTGGAAAGCCGTTCTCATCACCACCCACGACATTCCTTTTGCCCACGCCGTTGGAAATAAGTTTGTCTTTATTCAAGGCGGAAAAATCGTTTGGAGCGGCACGAAAGAACATTTTTCAACTCCAGCCGACCTTGAAACTCATTTTTTGGCCGCTATTCGTTCCAACCTATCCGTCTAAGGAGGTGAGTCGGTTGCCCCTGCAAATCTTGAATGTAGTATTGGCTTCCTTTTTGAAAAAAAGAGCAGAGTATCGTCGGTATTGGTTCGATTTTACCGTTGGCCTTATCATTAAATTTGTCTTTTTTCTCGGTACGCTGTACGCAAGCCCGATACAGACCGGAAAAGAAGCGACGGTCAAACTATTCGGTTTCAGCCTTTGGTACTTAAGTGCTCATTTGATCTCGAAGCTCGGCAACACGGTGATCGAAGAAGCATATCTCGGCACGGCAGAGCAGGTACTTTCCACCAAGACTCCCCCATGGCAAGTTTTAATGGGCGTAGTGATCGCGGAAATCGCATTATCATCCGTGTGGGTAGTGCTCTTTTTCATCTGTGCGGCTTTGATGATCGGATTTTCCGAAATTCTCTCGGGAATCGGATCCATGATAACGGAGATCGTCGTATTTGGCGGCGTCAGCCTCATCGGGATGACGGGAATCGGCGTGTTGATTTTAGGGCTGTCCCTTCGCTTAAAGCAAGTGGGAGCCGTTACCGAGGTGCTGCTTTATTATTTATTAATCTTCTCAGGTTTTTTTCTATCTTCAAATTTATTGCCGACAGCGTTTCATATTCTCAACTACTTTTCTCCCCTTTCTTGGGCCGTGCAAGGAGTGAATGAAGGATGGCCCGTATTCTTTCCTGCTCTCGGCATCTCGCTATTATGGCTGGCCATGGGCTCATTAGTCTTGAAGCAACAATGGCATTGGGCGAGAAAAAACGGAAAAATCGGAAGCTACGTATAAAAGAGCGGACGTTATCCCTCACATTTCGCACCCTTTCGGCGAAAACGGATTTGTTGCGGACAGTCACGATCCGCGGCGAACCCCATTCCGTCATCGAAGCCATTGAGCGGCAAATGTACCATTATTCGTATCATATCGGGCAAATCGTCTATATCGCGAAACAGCTGAACGCAAACAACTGGAAAACACTGACCATACCAAGAAATCGAAAAACAACATAAGCAGCTTCTTATTCGAATGATCATGCAAACGCCATCCGCCCCTCAGAACCGTCAGTCGATAAAGGCGGATGGCTTTTTTTTGCAGCTTGGCGTTTCTCTACAATCATACCGATCTAAATCGTGGTCATCGTCTGGAAAGTTTCACAATGCCGACCAACAAACAAACCATCCCCACTCCCCACGCCAGCCCCGCCTTGCCAAGAAGGAGGGAGATTTCTTCAGATGCCTGCACATGGGTAAGATCAAAGGAAATCGCCTTCAGCGCAAATGAAACAGCCAGAGACAGCAACAAGAAATGGGCCAATATCCACAGAAACGCCCGCCCCTCTCGATTCTTTCGCCAAAGAAAAACGATTGTCGCAACCGCGATCAACATCACAACCGAAAAGCCGCCGATGAGCATATCCATCACATTTTCTTCCATAGGCAAATGATTGGGCAACGTTCCCACCTCCTCTTTTTCATCATATCATGTCTTTCTATTCTTCTTCCCTGCGTCCGATCCCTTCTTGTATGTGAAGCCGCCCATGGGCTTCTTCGTTCCCGCGCGCTAGGGAAGCGGCGCAACCCTTTACGCAAACGCCAAGCAGGCGCCCATCTCCCTATTGCAGAGGGCGGCGCCTGCTCTGATTGTATAGATGCAATGTAAAGCTTTAACACTTTTCGTTTTTACCGGTCATTGCATCCGACTGTCGAGTGACCGAACAACGCCGCTTCCAGACCCATGAATGGGTCTGTGAAGCGAGTCGTTGTTCGGTCTTCCGTCACGCTAAAGCGTGACGGAGGCAAGCCTGTGGCTTGCCTTCGACAGTCAAAAATGGATAAGCCACTTTTTCCGTCAAGGATATGTGAAACGATTTCGTTGCATCTATATGGTTACTTTTGCTGCATCTTAAACTGCAAAAACAGTTCGTTGTAGTAGGCGAGCATGTGTTTTCCTAAGTTTTCGTACACTTCGAGATGCCCTGCTGAATCCAAATCGGGGTAGAAGCGGCGATCGCCCGCGATGTCTTTTGGCAAATAGCGAAGCGCCTTTTTGTTCGGCGTCGAGTAGCCGACGTACTCGGCGTTTTGCGCCGCGTGTTTTGGGTCGAGCATAAAGTTGATGAACGCGTGCGCTCCTTCGATGTTTTTCGCTGTTTTCGGGATGACCATGTTGTCAAACCATAAGTTGGAGCCTTCTTTCGGCACGACATAGTCGAGCTTGTCGTTTTTGGCAATGATTTCGGCCGCGTCGCCTGACCAGACGACGCCGATGGCTGCTTCTTCATTGGCAAGCAGCAGCTTGATTTCATCGCCGACAATCGCCTTCACATTCGGCATGAGCCGATCGAGCTTCCACTTTGCTTCTTGCAAGTGAGCTTTGTTCGTGTCATTGAGGGAATAGCCGAGGCTGTTTAACGCCATCCCCATCACTTCGCGCGCTCCGTCGACAAGCAAAATTTGATTGCGCAAGTCCGGGTTCCATAAGTCGTTCCAGCTTGTGATGGTCTTGCCGCCAAGCATCTCGCGGTTGTAGACGATGCCGACCGTCCCCCAAAAATACGGCACGGAATACCGGTTGTGCGGATCAAACGGCAAGTTGAGGAACCGCGGTTCGATATATTGTAAATTCGGCAGCTTGTCGTGATCGAGCGGCAACAGCAAGTTTTCCTCGATCATTTTGCTGATGGCGTAATCGGACGGAACGGCGACGTCAAACGTTGCCCCGCCTTGGGCGATTTTCGCCATCATCGCCTCGTTGGAATCAAACGTTTGGTAAATCACTTTCCACCCTGTCTCTTTTTCAAATTCGCGAATGAGCGCGGGGTCAATGTAATCGCCCCAGTTGTAGACCGTCACCGTTTTGCCTCCGCCGTACCCTTCCGCTTCGTTCAGCCGATGAGTGACAAACATCAGGACGAACGCGGCGATAAACACGGCCGCAAATCCTTGGACAAGCCGTCTCACCTACTTTCGCCCCCCTATCCCGTACAAGCGGCCGCCTTTTCGGCTGAGCACGTAATAGCCGATGACGAGCAGCATGGTAAATAAAAACAGAAGCGTCGACAATGCGTTGATTGACAAGGAAATGCCTTGGCGCGCCCGCGAATAAATTTCCACGGACAGCGTCGAGAACCCATTTCCCGTGACAAAAAAGGTCACGGCAAAGTCATCGAGCGAATACGTGAGCGCCATGAAAAAGCCCGCCCATATGCTCGGAGCCAAAAACGGCAGCACCACACCGGACAGCACTTGCCAATGACTGGCTCCTAAATCTCTAGCCGCATCAATCAGCGTCGGGCTCATTTCCTCGAGTTTCGGCAGCACCATCAACACGACAATCGGCACGCTAAAAGCAATGTGAGACAACAGCACGGATGTAAACCCAAGCTTGATGCCGGCCACCGTAAACAGCAACAAAAACGAAGCGCCGATGATGACATCCGGACTGACGATCAACACGTTGTTGAGAGCAAGAAGGGCGTTTTTCGTCCGCTGCCGCTTGACATAGTAAATGGCGAGCGCCCCGATGACCCCGAGTATGGTCGCGACCGCCGCCGACAGCAGCGCAATGACGATTGTATTCAAAACGATGATGAGCAAGCGGTCGTCGGACAGCACGTCGCGGTACCATTTAAACGTGAACGATTGAAAATCGTGCATCGCCCCGCCGCTGTTGAACGAATAATACATCAAATACACAATCGGCGTATACATCACGGCAAACACGACTAACAAGTACACACGTCCCCACCAATGCGTCCGTTTCATCGGCTTCCCTCTTTCCTTCCGGTTCCTGTCAGGACGACGATGACCGCCATCGCGATCATTAACACAACCGCGATCGTCGCCCCCATCCCCCAATTTTGGGTGACAAGAAAATGCTGTTCAATGGCAGTGCCGAGCGTAATGACGCGGTTGCCAGCGACAAGGCGTGTAATCATAAACAGCGACAGCGCCGGGATAAACACCGCCTGGCAGCCGGCCTTCACCCCGCCAAGCGTGAGCGGGAAGACGACGCGGCGGAACGTCGTCCAAGCCGAAGCGCCCAAATCGCGGGCGGCATCGACAAGCGATGGCGGCAGCTCCTCCAGCGCGTTGAAAATCGGCAGCACCATAAACGGAATAAAAATGTACACCGACACAAAGACAAAACTGAAATCGGTGAACAACAGCTGCCGCGGCCCGACGCCCAGCGCTTTCAACAAAGCGTTGGCCAGCCCGTACGTGCCGAACAGCCCTAAAAACGCATACACCTTCAGCAGCAAATTCACCCACATCGGCAAAATAAGCAACAACAGCCAT
The DNA here is from genome assembly GCF_038593135.1 of Geobacillus sp. FSL K6-0789. Classification (NCBI taxonomy): domain Bacteria; kingdom Bacillati; phylum Bacillota; class Bacilli; order Caryophanales; family Anoxybacillaceae; genus Geobacillus; species Geobacillus sp. FSL K6-0789. The sequence goes on along the minus strand of NZ_CP151966.1, from coordinate 689,274 downwards.
AACTGCTTGTGCCTCGTCTTTGTCAGCCAATAGGCGGTTGGATAGCCGATGAGCAGCGACACAAGCGTGATTAAAAACGCATACCAAAACGAATACGCCATCATTTTCAAATAAATGGGCGTCCACACGGATTTGTAGTTGGACAACGTCCAATGGCCGTCAAGATCCAAAAACGATTCATACACCAAAAAGACAATCGGGGCCACGACAAACAGCACAAGCCAAATGCCATAAGGGATTAAATACCAGTTCCGCCACGCCCGTTCCGTCATGCGTCCTCATCCTCCTTTTCGACTCGCATGACGTGAATCGCTTCCGGTTCAAAACGAAGGCCGACCTTTTCCCCGACTTCAGCCTTTTTCGTCGAATGGACAAGCCATTCGTTGCCGTTTTCGTCATAGCCGCAAATTTCATAATGGACACCGCGGAATAAGAGCGAATCGACGCGGATGACGATCTGCCCGTCTTCCGGCGCCGCGAGCTCCAAATCTTCCGGGCGGATGACGACATCGACCGGTTCGTTTGGCGCGAAGCCGCGGTCAACACACGCAAACTGTTTGCCGGCAAATTCGACGAGGAAATCATCGATCATGCGCCCTGACAAAATGTTCGATTCGCCAATGAAATCGGCGACGAATCGATTGACAGGCTCGTCGTAAATGTCTTTCGGCGTCCCAAACTGCTGAATTTTTCCTTTATTTAGAACAAAAATGTAATCGGACATCGCCAACGCTTCTTCTTGATCATGCGTGACAAAAATGAACGTAATCCCTAAGCGGCGCTGCAATTCACGAAGTTCGTACTGCATTTCCGTGCGCAGCTTCAAATCCAAGGCCGATAGCGGCTCATCCAAGAGCAACACTTCTGGCTCATTCACAATCGCCCGCGCAATCGCGACGCGCTGGCGCTGACCGCCGGACATCTCTTGAATGCGGCGGCGCTCATAGCCTTCCAAGTTGACAAACCGGAGCGCTTCGCTCACTTTTTGGCGGATGTGTGCTTCTTTCATCTTTTTCACGCGCAAGCCAAATGCCACGTTTTCAAACACATCGAGGTGAGGAAACAACGCATAGTCTTGAAAGACAGTGTTGACTTGCCGCTTGTTCGGCGGGACGTTTTGAATCGGCTTCCCGTGGAAATAAATCGTTCCTTCCGTCGGTTCGATAAACCCGGCAATCAGCCGCAAAATCGTCGTCTTCCCGCACCCTGACGGGCCAAGCAGCGTATAAAACTTCCCGCGCTCCATCGCAAAACTGACGTCATCCAATACGACCGTTCCGTCGTATTCCTTCGTCACTCGCTCGAAGCGGATGATCTCTTCCCCGTTCACTTCCAGCCCTCCGTCTTCTTGATGTTCACTATTCCTAATTAGAACATAGGAGAGTGGAAAGTGCAACGGAAAAATCCTTGATCACACGTATGAAAACTGAATTTTTCCTGAAGATCCCGCCGTCATTTTTCTATTTTGTCTTCATTGTTTGGACGTGTAAGCGAGATTATGCGGGAGCCAGGGAAGCGCTCTTGATGAACGTGAGAAGCAATGAGATAAGCATGTTGACGGTCGCCTTGAATCCACTCCGCCAACCGATCGCGACTTAGCCTATCAAGGGAATTGAACGGTTCATCCATCAAATACAATTCGACCGGGCGGGCTAAAGCAATCGCAATATGCAGTTTTTGTTTTGTTCCTAATGAATACTGATCCACCGGGAGCGGGAGCATCTCCTCCATTCCAAGCAGACTGCATAATTCGTTCGCTTTGCGGACGTACTGTTGATCCAGCTTCCATAAAAGCCGGAAACATTCGATATTTTCATAACCCGTCAATTTTGAAAACATGACAGTCTCGGATGTCACATAAGACAAATGAGCGCGCATGTCGGGAAGCTGAATCGGATTGCCTTTATAAAAGGCTTGATAATGCAGCTCTCCTTTATCGAGCAATCCCGAAATAATATGCAAAAGAGTCGTTTTCCCCACTCCATTGGGGCCGGTGAGAAGCACGGTCTCCCCTGAAAAAATGGAAAATGAGAACTGCTGAAAAATCGTGGCTCCCCCATCATAGCGATACGTCAAGTTTTGCAATGAAAATAACGGTTCCATCTATTTCTTCCCCTTTTCCTGCTTGGCTCTTCACCAAAAGTTGTACTTGATTTTTTCTGAACTCTATTTACGCTTGTAAGGGAAAATCAACAAATCCGTGATTTTTTCAAATCTTTGTGCAGGAAGCTGTATTGCTTGTCAAGTACATGTTGTGGTGAAGAGCCTCCTGCTTTTTAGACCCGTCTATTTTTATACATGAGACACCGTTGATTCCAACCATGCTGAGATGATGAGCAGCGCGACCGCCAGCACTAGTAAAAAGAGGATATCCCGTATATAGAGCGTTTCTTCTTCTCCTCTTGCTCTTTTTTTGACGATTTGAAGAAACCGCCATGTCTCGTACCCTAATGTACAAAACAAGATATGGCCGATGATTTCAGGAATCGCGTGAGGAAAGACACCGGTCATCAACGGCTGCATGCCATATCCTGTGGCGACTCCTCTCACGATCACGCCTAGCATTGCTGCGTTGTAACCGAGATAAAGGGTATTGGCCATTCCTAGCGTCAGCCATCCGCCAACCATCAAAATGGCTCCAACCATCAAGTTGTGGCCTAAAGTGGTCCAAAACGCCATGGAAGTCGGATGAATCGTAAGCTTTTGTGAAAAAATCACTGCTCCAAAAGCAAAACATACAATGTACACACCTAACGACAATAACATATACGGCAAATGAGTGTGAATCGCTCGTCTGATCACCGCAAATGCCTCCTCACGTGCGCCGAGCATATTGAGAACTATTCCATAATACAAGGTACAGCATCAAGACAAACAAAACGCTGTAACATGCCCAACTCCAACCTTTCAAAAGCATAAAAAAGGCAGAAAGAAGCGATGAAAAAACGGTTATGTAAATCAACAAGCGATGAAACGAATGATTTCCGGCCGCAATCACCATATACCCCGCATAATCACGCGGAGATGTCAATGCCGCCTGCTCACCGCTGGCTAAAACAAGGCAGAATACTTCATAATCGGTGCGCAAAATCCGCTTGACAACAAGCGAATAGACGGGCATCATCACCACAGCTCCCATTGCTGCCCAAAGCCCTCCACGCATCCCCAATAATCCTATGTATTCGAGAAGTAGCAATCCTACTGCCGTCATGCATGGGTAGACGCCTAATCGCTCAAGCAGCGTCCATTTCGCTTCGATTAACGGTACAAGAGGAGGTGGAGAAAGAAGACGAAACACAGTGAGACGCTCCATCTCGCTTTCAAACTGAAAAATGTCGCGAAAGACGTCGGTAATGGCCCGCAACGTCCCTGTCATGACGATATACATTTCAAACATAAACAAAAACAAAATGATCGACCCGTTATGAACAATCGGCAACAGCGCCAAATTCGCTCCTGCGACCAAAAACCATTCCCCTGGCAAAAATAGCGACCAAGGCGGTTTCGTCAACTCACGGGCTTGGCGTGTTAACAGACAAAGATCTTTATATAAAATTGCATTATTCGTGCTGCGAATTTTTAACGACTCTATGACACGTTGATGCCATGAATATAGCATGTACGCTGTCTTGTCAGAATGAGACGCACGAGTGAAAGAAAAGCAAATCAAAGCCAACAGAGCGAATCCAGCACCGATGAATGATAAAGTTGTACTTGAAAATAACCACCCTTCCCTCCAACTTGTCATGCGTTCATAAAACAGCTGTTGCCAATGAGCAACATAACCATCCATATACACAAGGTAAGAGAGCGACAACCCATACATTCGAACCGCTTGGCGGGACAATTGCAGCAACGGCACAATCGCCGCAAGCACGACATAACCAATCGCGAATGATGCCATTCGAAAGAAAAAGGCAGAAAATGCGCCTATCGCTCTAAAAGTTGAGCCACGCACTATATGCGATGTCACATAAAGAAGCAACAACATCGTATGTCCAAACCATACGAATGATGCGCCTGTGATCCCGAACATCATCATCAACCCAATGGAAGGAGGCAACCAAATCGGCAATAGCCGCAGAAGAGACACAGCATAGTGGATTTTGAGCAATCGCTGCCACACCTCGTCATCCCGCACTCCAGACAGACGCACATAATGATAATGGTATTGACGTTGCAATGCCTCTTTGGACTCAAGCAAAACTCCTATGAAAGGACTGACAGACATGAAAAAAAGAGCTCCCATAACCATAGAAGGGCGAAACAGCGTCGAGGATCGAGCACAAAAGGCTACAACCACAGCCGATGAAACAAGCCATTTCGCCGCTTCCACCAAGAACATGGTCATCTTCGGGGAAAAAGGCGATTTTCTCTGCAACGGCTCCAAACTGCTTCGTTGTCGTTGTTGATATAACAGCCATACGAGTTTCATTTCTCTTCCCCCACATTGATTTACTCATTAGGAACGGCAGGGAGTTTTTCCCCTGCCGTTTTGCCTTTTACCATGCAATCGCTGCTGCTTTTCCTCGTTCCGCCACTATTTTTTTCACCGTCGCGACAAAAGCTGACCACCCAATTTCCAAAATGGCGTCGACTCCACCTGACAAAATAGCGGTGATCCCAAGAATAATAGAAATGAGAGTGGAGCCGGTCAACACAATCGAAACAACCGTCGTCGCGATTGTCTGTGACACGCCGAGCGTCCCGGCAACAAGCGCCAGCAAACTCATAACCTATCACCTCCTTCCAGTAAATGATAATCGATCAAAACTTTTTTCAAAAACATTCTGTGTCTATCTCATCCTTCGCACTAAACGAGAATAAACCCCGCCGTAAAGCAGCACCAATACAATAAATCCTATTTTGATGGGCATGCTGGCCGCTTTTAGGCGAAAAGCAACTCCAATCAACACAACAAGCGGCAGGCTAATCAGAATAAAATACGGCCACGACCATTGTTTCACCCACTTCACTCCTGTCTGCGATGCGGTTTCTAGTAAATTCCTTGTTAATATCATCCATTTTAATTATACACCTTGACTCTAAAAAAAAAAAGAAGAGAAATCGTTCGATAATTTTATCTTTTTTTACATATTTCGACATATTTCGTGCTATTGACATGAAACAGAGATGCTTTTAAGAGATTAGTACAAGGTAAGGGAGGAGATACAATGCTTCTTTTTTATTACGTCATCCCATGTTTCCTACATCATCATATGGTATAATAATCCCAACCAACATGAAACGAATGGAGAAGGAATCCACTTGAAAAGCATCAAACCCGGCCGCGTCCCGTCGATGCAAGGGCTGTTCGGCAGCATCGCCGCTGTGTTGTTCGGCATCTTTTGGATGGTGATGACCTTCTCCATCACCGCGGACTCGCCGTTTCCCGCCGCCCGCTTTTTTCCGTTTTTCGGCCTTGTCGTCATCGCCATCGGTGTATTTCAAGCAATTTACCATTACAAAAATGCGACGGGAAAACAACGCATGTCCTTATTGGACATTGTCGTCAGCGAGGAAGAGCCCGACCCACTGAACGTCCGATTTGGAGGCAAAGAGAAAACAAACAAGTATTGCCCATACTGCGGAGAACATGTGCAGCGTGATTTTCAGTTTTGCCCCCGATGCGGGAAAGCACCGAGCCCTTGACGCGAGCCGCTCTTTTTATCTGAATCTCTTTAACTTTTGAAATTTCCTTCTTCACCGTATTGAATAATTTCGAAAAATACATTAAATTATATAGTAATCATCAAAACGTCACCGCACAATTGCATACCGGCATTCTTATCAAGAGAGGGGGAGGGAATGGCCTGGTGAACCCTCAGCAACCTGGCCGCGGCCAAGGTGCTAAATCCAGACAGGCGGAAGCCTGGAAGATAAGAAGAAGCGAACGAAAAGTCTTCTTCTTAGAAGGCTTTTTTCTTTTACTACAACGAAATGGGGGAATCAAACGTGGGGCTGCTCGATGAGTTGAAACAACGCATTCTCATCGCCGACGGAGCGATGGGGACGCTGTTATATTCGCATGGCGTCGACCGTTGTTTTGAAGAATTGAATCTATCGAATCCAGACGAAATCATTCATATTCATGAAGCGTATATCGCCGCGGGCGCCGATGTCATTCAGACGAATACATACGGCGCCAACTATGTGAAACTCGCCCGCTACGGCCTTGAAGATGAGGTGCCGGCCATCAACCGCGCGGCGGTGCGGCTCGCCAGGCAAGCGGCGAACGGGCGGGCATACGTGCTCGGAACGATCGGGGGGCTGCGCACGTTAAACAAAAGCGTCGTCACGCTTGAAGAAGTGAAACGGACGTTTCGCGAGCAGCTGTTTGTCCTGATGGCTGAAGGAGTCGACGGCGTGCTGCTCGAGACGTATTACGATTTGGAAGAGTTGGAGACGGTGCTTGCCATCGCCCGCAAAGAGACCGACTTGCCGATTATCGCTCACGTCTCGCTCCATGAAGTCGGCGTCTTGCAAGATGGCACGCCGCTCGCGGACGCCCTTATCCGCCTGGAGGCGCTCGGGGCCGATGTCGTCGGACTGAACTGTCGTCTCGGTCCATATCATATGCTTCGGTCGCTCGAGGAAGTGCCGCTGCCGAAGCAGGCGTTTTTGTCGGCGTATCCGAATGCGAGCCTCCCGGATTACCGCGATGGCCGGCTTGTCTATGAGACGAACGCTGAATATTTCGAGGAAACAGCCAAAGCGTTCCGCGACCAAGGGGTGCGCTTGATCGGCGGGTGCTGCGGCACGACGCCGAAACATATTGAGGCAATGGCAAAGGCGCTCGCCGACCGGACGCCGGTGACGGAAAAAACGGTGAAGCGGCGCACGGCATCTGTATCGGTGCAAGCCGATCGGCCCGCGCCGACTCCGCTTCCCGAGCTCGCCCGCACGTACCGCTCGGTCATTGTGGAGCTAGATCCGCCGAAGCAACTCGGCATTGACAAGTTTCTTGCTGGGGCGAAAGCGCTCCATGACGCCGGCATCGATGCGCTGACGTTGGCCGACAACTCGCTCGCCACGCCGCGCATCAGCAACGCCGCTGTCGCCACGATCATCAAGGAGCAACTCGGCATCCGCCCGCTTGTGCATATTACATGCCGCGATCGCAATTTGATCGGCTTACAGTCGCATTTGATGGGCTTGCATACGCTCGGCATCACCGACGTGCTCGCCATTACCGGCGACCCGTCGAAAATCGGCGACTTCCCAGGAGCAACGTCGGTGTATGATTTATCATCGTTCGATTTGATCCGCTTGATCCGCCAGTTTAACGAAGGGCTGTCGTACTCGGGCAAACCGCTTGGGCAAAAAACGAACTTCTCGATCGGCGCTGCGTTCAACCCGAACGTCCGCCATTTGGATAAAGCAGTTGAGCGAATGGAGAAAAAAATTCAATGCGGCGCCCACTATTTCTTGACCCAGCCGATTTACTCGGAAGAGAAAATCGTTGAAGTGTACGAAGCAACCAAGCATCTTGACACGCCGATTTACATCGGCATTATGCCGCTTGTGAGCGCGCGCAACGCCGACTTTTTGCATCATGAAGTGCCGGGCATTACGCTCTCTGACGAGATTCGCGCCCGCATGGCCGCCTGCGGCAGCGACCCGGTGCAAGCAGCCAAGGAAGGCATCGCTATCGCCAAATCGCTCATTGACGCTGCGTTTGATTTGTTTAACGGCATTTATTTGATCACGCCGTTCTTGCGCTATGACATGACAGTCGAGCTCGTCCGCTACATTCACGAAAAAGAAGCGGCCGCCAAAGAAAGGAAGGTTGTTCATGGCTAACGTCACCTTAGAACAGCAGCTGCAAAGAAAAATTCTTGTCATCGATGGCGCCATGGGCACGATGATCCAAAGAGCCAACCTATCGGCCGTCGACTTTGGCGGCGAGGCGTATGAAGGGTGCAACGAATATTTGACCCTCACCGCCCCGCATATCATCCGCCGCATTCATGAAGCGTACCTAGAAGCCGGTGCTGATATCATTGAAACGAACACGTTCGGAGCGACACGCATCGTGCTTGACGAATATGGCCTCGGTCATTTGGCGCTTGAGCTGAACATCGAAGCGGCCAAACTCGCCAAACAAACGGCTGAGTCGTTCTCCACCCCGGACTGGCCGCGCTTTGTCGCCGGTTCGATGGGGCCGACGACGAAAACGTTGTCGGTGACAGGCGGCGCAACGTTTGAAGAACTCGTCGCCGCCTACGAAGAACAAGCGCGCGGACTGCTCTTAGGAGGCGTCGACCTTCTCCTACTCGAGACGTGCCAAGATACGCTGAATGTCAAAGCCGGTTTTCTCGGCATTTCGAAGGCGTTTGAAGCGGTCGGTCGCCGCGTGCCGCTCATGATTTCCGGCACGATCGAACCGATGGGCACGACACTCGCCGGGCAGGCGATCGATGCGTTTTTCATCTCGGTGCGCCATATGAAGCCGATCGCCGTCGGCTTAAACTGCGCGACAGGCCCCGAGTTTATGACCGACCATTTGCGCACGCTCGCCTCGCTCGCTGACACGGCGGTCAGCTGCTACCCGAACGCCGGTCTGCCGGATGAGGAAGGCCGCTACCATGAAACGCCGGAGATGTTGGCAGAGAAAATCCGCCGCTTTGCCGAAAAGGGATGGATCAACATCGTCGGCGGGTGTTGCGGTACGACGCCGGATCATATCCGCGCCATTGCCGAAGCGGTGCGTGATCTCCCGCCGCGGGCGATCCCGTCTTCGTTTGATGTCCACGCCGTTTCCGGCATCGAGGCGCTCATCTATGATGAAACGATGCGCCCGCTCTTTGTCGGCGAGCGGACAAACGTGATCGGCTCGCGCAAATTCAAACGCCTCATCGCCGAAGGGAAATACGAAGAAGCGGCGGAAATCGCCCGCGCCCAAGTGAAAAACGGCGCCCATGTCATCGACATTTGCCTCGCCGACCCAGACCGCGACGAACTCCATGACATGGAACAGTTCGTCCGCGAAGTCGTGAAAAAAGTGAAAGTGCCGCTTGTCATCGATTCGACCGACGAGCGCGTCATTGAACGCGCCCTCACCTACTCGCAAGGGAAAGCGATCATCAATTCGATCAACTTGGAAGACGGCGAGGAGCGGTTTGCGAAAGTCGTTCCTCTCTTGCACAAATACGGCGCCGCTGTCGTCGTCGGCACGATCGATGAACAAGGGATGGCGGTCACCGCCGAACGGAAGCTGGAAATTGCCTTGCGTTCGTATGACTTGCTCGTTAACCGCTACGGGGTGCCGGCGCGCGACATCATTTTCGATCCGCTCGTCTTCCCGGTCGGCACCGGTGATGAGCAATACATCGGCGCGGCGAATGAAACGATCAAAGGCATCCGCCTCATTAAAGAGCGGCTGCCTCATTGCTTGACGATGCTCGGCATCAGCAACGTCTCGTTCGGCTTGCCGCCGGCCGGGCGCGAGGTGCTCAACTCCGTCTTTTTGTACCGTTGCACGCAAGCTGGGCTCGATTATGCGATCGTCAACACTGAGAAGCTTGAGCGGTTCGCCTCGATTCCGGAAGAGGAAGTGCGGATGGCCGAAGCGCTTTTGTTTGACACGAGCGATGAAACATTAAACACCTTTATCGAATTTTACCGAAGCAAAATCACCGCCGCCAAGCCGGCTGAGGAGAACTTGAGCCTTGAAGAGCGGCTCGCCCGCTACGTCATTGAAGGGTCGAAAGACGGGCTCATTCCCGATTTAGAGAAGGCGCTTGAGACCTACTCCGATCCGCTGTCGATCATCAACGGTCCGCTTATGGCCGGCATGGATGAAGTCGGGCGGCTGTTCAACAACAACCAGCTCATCGTCGCTGAAGTATTGCAAAGCGCGGAAGTGATGAAAGCAGCGGTCGCCTTTTTAGAGCCGTATATGGAAAAGAAAGAAGGAAGCACAAAAGGAAAAGTCATTCTCGCCACCGTCAAAGGCGATGTGCATGATATCGGCAAAAACTTGGTCGACATCATTTTAAGCAACAACGGCTACGAGGTGATCGACCTCGGCATTAAAGTCGCTCCGCAGCAACTCATTGAAGCGGTGCGCGAACATCAGCCCGACATCATCGGGTTGTCGGGCTTGCTTGTCAAATCGGCCCAACAGATGGTCGTCACCGCCCAAGATTTGCGGCAAGCCGGCATCTCAACGCCCATTTTAGTCGGCGGCGCCGCCTTGACGCGCAAATTTACCGAAAACAAAATCGCACCCGAATACGACGGCGTCGTCCTGTACGCGAAAGACGCCATGGACGGGCTTGCCCTTGCCAACCAAATCCAGCAGGGCGAGATTGACTACAAGAAAAAAGAAACGGCCGAAAGCGAGCCGACGCGGCCAACAGCCGTTGCCGCAACGGTCAAATCGAACGTCTCGACCGACGTTCCCGTCTACATCCCGGCCGATCTCGAGCGCCACGTGCTGCGAAACGTGCCGCTTGACCACATTTTGCCGTACGTCAACTGGCAAATGGTGCTCGGCCACCACCTCGGCTTGAAAGGAAAAGTGAAACGGCTGCTTGAAGAGAAAGACGAAAAAGCGTTGGCGTTAAAAGCGGTCGTCGACGAACTCGTTGCCGAAGCGAAAGAACGCGGCTGGATTCAGCCCGCCGGCGTCTACCGCTTCTTCCCTGCACAAAGCGACGGCAACCGCGTCTACGTTTACGATCCGGTTGATCGCAAAACCGTGCTCGAGACGTTCGACTTCCCGCGCCAACCGCGGGCGCCGTATCTTTGCCTCGCCGATTATTTGAAATCGAAAGAAAGCGGCGAAATGGATTACGTCGGCTTGTTCGCCGTCACGGCCGGGCATGGCGTCCACGAACTCGCCCAGCGCTGGAAGGAAGAAGGCGAATTTTTGAAAAGCCATGCCATCCAAGCGTTGGCGCTCGAGATTGCCGAAGGGTTCGCCGAACGAATCCATCAAATTATGCGCGACCGCTGGGGCTTCCCGGACGACCCGGATTTCACGATGGAAGAGCGCTTCGCCGCCAAATACCAGGGCCAGCGCTACTCGTTCGGCTACCCGGCCTGTCCGAACTTGGAAGACCAGGAGAAACTGTTCCGTCTGCTTCATCCAGAAGACATCGGCATCCGCCTCACCGACGGCTATATGATGGAACCCGAAGCATCGGTTTCGGCGATCGTCTTCGCCCATCCGGAAGCGCGGTATTTCAATGTGTTATAAGCAGGAAACGAGCTGGCGAATAGGCCGGCTCGTTTTCCTAATTTTTCTGACAAACCGATCATCGAACGATGGACTCAACTATCTTTTTTTATTATAATTGTTATAACTTGTTATAACCATGAATAAAATAGTATGGAAGGAGAATCGATATGAGTACGGTGGTGAAACCAATGGAACGAAAAATAACGAAAGTAGGGAACAGTCTAGGAATCACTCTTCCCCAGGAAGTGTTGGACCATTTGAAGGCAAAACAAGGAGATGAAATTCAATTTCGCCTCGAAGCAGATGGAAAAGTGGTCATCAGCAAATACTCACCCATCGACTACAGCATCCTAGACGACTTCGGCCAAGATTTTGTCGATGGTCTCAAAGACTTATTTGCGAATTACGACAACACCCTCCGAAATTTGGCAAAAAAGTAGGCGAAAACAGATATGACTCGTTTTTTGACCGAAAAAGAGATCATCTTCCTCAATGCCTTGTTGATCGAAAAATACACTCCAGAGGAACAAAAAGGCGTAAAATTTCCAGAGCTGTTGAACAGCGCGGTCAACCGCCCGAAACAAAGCGCTTTCGGACAGGACGCTTATCCAACCCTTTGGCTGAAGGCGGCAGCGTTATACGCCAGCCTCTGCCAAAACCATCCGTTTCACAATGCCAATAAACGAACAGGCTTTGCCGCCATGAAACAGTTTCTTTGGCTAAACGGTTATCTCCTCGCCGCTCCGGAAAAAGAAGCAGAAGAATATACCGTGAAAGTCGTGACCGATAAACCATCGATTGAGGAAATCGCAATGTGGATTGAAACGTGGGCGAAAAAAAGATGACCAACGGCTTATTCATTGTTCGTGGTCCATCCCCTCTTCACACATAATTCCCCTCCTCCGTCCCATACTAACGATGACAATACATGCTAAGGAGGAACAAACATGGTCACAAAGCAACAAACGACGCTGCCCCCGCAGCACCAGACGCGTCAGCCCGGCCTGCAAACGGAGATGAACCCGCAGCCGGTCACCATCAAAGACACCTATAAAGGAAGCGGCAAGCTCAAAAACAAAACCGCCATCATCAGCGGCGGCGACAGCGGCATCGGTCGAGCGGTGGCGGTTCATTTCGCCAAAGAAGGCGCCGATGTGGCGATCATCTATCTCAACGAACATGAAGACGCCGAGGAAACGAAACGGCTTGTCGAACAGGAAGGAAGACGGTGCCTGGCGATGGCGGGAGACATCGGGGATGAAGAGTTTTGCAAAGAAGCGGTGAAACAAACAATCGAAGCGTTCGGCAAGCTCGATATCGTCGTCAATAACGCCGCTGAACAGCACCCGCAGCCGAACTTTCTCAACATCACCGCCGCGCAGCTGGAAAAAACGTTTCGCACGAACGTATTCGGCTGCTTTTTCCTAACGAAAGCGGCGCTCCCGCACTTAAAGAACGGAAGCGCCATTATCAACACCGCTTCGGTCACCGCCTACGAAGGAAATGAGCAGCTCATCGACTACTCGGCGACAAAAGGCGCGATCGTCGCCTTCACCCGGTCGCTCGCCAAAGCGCTCGTTGGGCAAGGCATCCGCGTCAATGGCGTCGCCCCAGGCCCGATTTGGACGCCGCTCATCCCGTCGACGTTCAAAAGCGAGCAAGTCGCCACATTCGGCGCCAACACGCCGATGAAACGGCCCGGCCAGCCGAGCGAAGTCGCCCCGTGCTACGTCTTTTTGGCGAGCGATGAGTCGTCGTACATGACCGGGCAAATGCTGCACGTCGATGGCGGAAAATTCGTCAGCGGCTGACCATCTCAGCCGCTGCGGTCAATCCTTTTTGACAAAACTTCGTTATCTTTTCTTACAAAAATATAGAATCATTGTAAAAAAACCGATACGATAAAGCTACGATGTTCCTCCACTTCTTTGCAAGGTGCCCCTCTTCTCTCAGTCCGCCCCGGAATGGGGTGGATTTTTTTCACGTTAAAGGTTCACTAAAGGTAGATCGTTGAACCTAAAAATGCCTCCGCGGCTTCCCCCTCTGTTTTAAGCAGTCAATAGTTCGGGGAATGCCACTGCATGTTTTCTATTCACCATCTCATGTGAAGAGCGTTTCCGCCTCTTGCCCAGCAACCGCTATGTCTCGTTTTTTCTTGCGCACGCAAAGAACAGCCAAAGAAGCGATAACGCCTGGCAGCGCAAAAGCAACAAAGCACATGAAAATGGGGGCTTTCATTCCTAGCAGCGCCCCGCCAAGCGTCGGGCCAACCATTCCTCCTAAGCGACCGACGCCATTGGCCAATCCAACGCCCGTAGAGCGGACATGGGGCGGGATAATATTGCGAGACAAATGTATTCAACAAACTTTGCGTCCCCATTGTACAAACACCAGCTACCGCAATGCGGAAACATTCCATACGTACGGAACACCCAGCATTCCAAGCAACATAAAACCATAACCGCATTCAGCTCCTCTCAACGCCAATGCCATGAGCGAAAAGAGGAGCTCTTTTTCATTTCCCTTTTTCAATCTTCAGCCGACGCTGACTGTGCCGCTTGTTTCACCGCCTTCACCTCATAATGTCCGACTTCGACATTGAGGATGTACTCCGGCTTCGCTTCGTTTCGTCTCTGTTTATGTCCGGCGATATGAGCGTCGCTTTTCTCCCATCTTCCGTCGTATATTTCAAGGCATTGTCAAGCAAAATGACGATCAATTGATGGATGCGTTCACGGTCGCCCACCCACTCAATAGGGATTTGCGCTTCGACGCTCATCGTTTTCTGCTGGTACGAAGCGATCTCGCTGTACTATTCGCCAATGTAGCGGACCAATTCATCCAGCCGAAACGCTTCTTTTTGCATTTCCAACTGATTCGAGTCTGAACGCGCCAAGGTGAGCACATCATTCTTTCTTGCCGCCCTGGATTATTCGTACTGGAGGAAGTGGAAACGCTCGGCAGCTGCACGATTTGCCCTTCGCTCAATCCATCGGTAATTTCAATGTTGTCTTCATTGCTAATGCCGGTTTTCACCGTTTGGCGCACAGCCGTGCTGCTCCCGTCCGCCGACTGTTGGACGACAAGCACGAACTTTTCGTCATTCATCGTGTGAACCGCTTCGATCGGAACATACAACTCATTATCTTTCTTTTCGACTAAAATGCTTACTTCCGCTGTCATGCCGATTTTCACATTCGTCGGTTTATCGATGTGCACCGTCACATCGAAAGTCGACACACCGTTCGAAACCGTCCCTTCTTTGGCGATGGAGGTGACCTTTCCGGTATATGTCGCCTCAGGAAAAGCGTTGATCTTAATCGCAGCGGTTTGTCCGACCTTCACTTTTGGAATATCAAGCTCATCCACTTGCACTTTTACTTGCAAATCGCTGTAATTGGTGAGATGGGCGACGACTTGTCCGTCATTGACGCGGTCTCCTTCTTCCACGTCGAGCGAGGTGATCGTTCCAGCTGCTGGCGCTTCAATCGGATCGCTGCCATCAGTAAATGTAATGAGGTCTTCCCCCTTCGTCACGGTTTCCCCTTCGGAAACGAGCACTTCATCCACTTCTTTGCTGCCGTCAGCTTGAATGTCCGTGCTCGTTACGGACTCAACCGTTCCCGATCCACTCACTTTCACTTCCAACATGCTCGAAAACAAAAAAACGCCCGCCAATACGACGGACGTCTCTTTGCCAACACCGCTTCTTTCTAACGCTGTGCACACGACCCCCGTTCCACGAGCCGGTGCGGGATGATGATGCGTTTGATCGGTTCATTCGGGTTGGTGATTTTCTCCATTAAACTTTTCGCCGCTTCGTAGCCGAGCTGAAAAATGCCGATGTCAACCGACGTGAGCGGCGGACGCGACATTTCGGCGAGCAGCGTGTTGTTGAAGCTGACGATCGAAACATCTTCCGGGACGCCAAGCCCCATTTCATCAAGCGTTTTCAAGATGCCGAGCGCCATGAGATCATCGGCGACGACAAGCCCGGTCGGCGGCTCAGGCAACGAAAGAAGCTCCTTCATCGCCTCTTGGCCGCCTTCCTGCAAAAATTCTTCATGGACGACGTATTCCGGCCGGTACGGAAGCCCCGCCTCCTGCAAGGCCGCGGCGTAGCCGGTTTGGCGGTCGACGGTCACCAAATATTGCGGATTGCCGCCGACAAACGCGATGCGTTCGTGCCCGCGAGCGATCAACCAGTTTGCCGCATCTTTCCCCGCCTGGATGTTGTCGTTGTCGACATGGGTCACTTGTTCCGCTTTTTGGTGCGGTTTGCCGATGACGACGAACGGAAAGCCATGCTTTAACAAGTACTTCATGAGCTTATCGTTTTGCCGTGAGTAAAGCAAAATAACGCCGTCGACGCGCCGTCCTTGCAGCATCTCCACGACTCGCTCGTAAATGTCGTTCTCTTTCTCTCCGGTCGACATTTGCAAAGCATATCGCTTTTCATGGGCGGCTTTGCTGATGCCGCGGATGACTTCCGGGAAAAACGGGTTTTGCAGCGCTTGGTCGGCGGAGCTCGGCATGACGATGCCGATCACTTGCGTCATTTGGCTCGCGAGGCTGCGAGCAATAAAGTTCGGGTGATAGCCGAGCTCTTTCATCGCTTCGCGCACCCGCTGTTTCGTCTTCTCGCTGATGCGCGGGCTGTCGGCGATGACGCGCGAGACGGTTGACGGCGCAACGTTCGCTCGTTTCGCTACGTCTTTAATCGTAACGGTCATAAGGTCCCTCCTTTCCCTCTATTCCGGCATCCGCTTCGCCCGTTTTTTCACCAAATACAAAAACAAAAGAAACAACACGCAAACCGATACGATGGCGGCGATAAACGAAACGTTGATCCCTGTTTTTTCCCGCAGTTTGTACACTTCCGCCGTTTCGCGGTCGAGCACAAGATCGTATCCGTCGCCATCGCCGCGGACGAGATCGTCCAATAAAAAGCCGCGCAGTTCCTTGTTTTTTGGCAGTTGGTCGTTCGTTAGGTGAACGTGCTGCGTTTTGCCCGTGTTGTTGATGGCGATAACCGTTGTTTCATCTTCATATTGCCGTTTCCACACCGCCATGCCGTCTTTTTCATACAGGAGCGTAAAATCGCCGCGCCGCAAAGACGGCAGCTGTTGGCGGAGCGGGCCGATTTTTTTCAAGTAATCAATGATCTCCGGATCGGCGCGGAAATCCATCAAGCGGCGGTTGTCCGGGTCTTCGCCGCCGTTCATGGCGATTTCCGTTCCGTAATACATGATCGGGATGCCGGGGGCGGTGAACAAATACGTCATCGCCAGCTTGATGCGTGAAATCGGATTGTTGCGGTTGTCAATCGAAAGTTTCGTAAACCGCACGTTATCGTGATTGTCCAAAAACGTCCCGAGCAAGTACGGGCGGTCGTAAAACGTTTTGTTGTATTCCCAGACGTCATACAACGGCCGGAGCGATGCATCGCGCCTAGCAAGCGACTGCTTCACCGCGCCATACAGCGGATAATCGACAAAACCGTCGATGCCGTATTGGCCGTACTCGGCAATATAGCGCGGATCGTCGCTCCACACTTCGCCAAGAAGGAAAAAGTCTTGTTTCACCGATTTCACTTCTTTGGCAAACTCCTGCCAAAATGATTTTGGCACATGGCGCACCGTATCGAGGCGATAGCCGTCAATGTCCGTTTCTTTGATCCACCATTTGGCCACATCGATTAAATATTTCTTGACTTCTGGATTTTCCTGCGCTAAATCCGGCAGCCCATACACCCATCCGTTTTCTAGTTGTGTTTGATCATTCCAGTCGAAAATCTCTTTTTTCGGATGGAACCAATCTTTTTTCGCCGGGTCGCGAAGCCATGGATGGTCGTAGCCGACATGGTTGGCGACAAAGTCCAAGATGACTTTCATATGGCGCTTGTGCGCTTCTTTGACAAGCGTCTTCAAATCATCCAGCGTGCCGAAATGCGGATCGACGCGATAAAAATCTTTGATCCAATACCCGTGGTATCCGCCCGGCATGTTTTCGAAAATCGGCGTCAGCCAAATGGCCGTAAATCCCATCTCCTTGATGTAATCGAGTTTCGCCGTCACCCCTTTCAAGTCGCCGCCGAAATACCCTTTCGGATCGTTGACATTGACGCCCTTGTCATTCGTCGGATCCATATTGTTAAACCGGTCGACCATAATGAAATAAATCGCTTCATCTTGCCACGTCCGTTCTTCTTTCTCCGCCGCCTGCACCGGCCAGGCATAAAAAAGAAGGAACGGAAGGACGAGCAGCATAAAGAGCCGGTTCCCCATTTCCATTCCTCCCTTCCCGATTCATTTGCTCATTCGGAAACGGGTAAGCCCACTATTCTATGACAGCGGTTCTTACCCTTTTGTGCCACCGGCCGTTAAGCCGGAAATCAAATACCGCTGCAGGAACAAAAAGACGACGGCGATCGGCGCGGCAATCAAAATCGAGCCGGCGGCAAAGCGGGTGAAGTTGTTCGCAAACCGGTCGCTGATGAAGTTAAACAGCCCGACCGCCAGCGTAAATTTGTCCGGGTCGCGCAACACGATCGACGGCAGCAAAAAGTCGGTGAACGGCGCCATAAAGTTGAACAACGCGACAACGGCCAAAATTGGCTTGGCTAAGGGCAGCATAATGCGGAAAAAGACGCCGAAATGCCCGGCGCCGTCGATGCGCGCCGCCTCATCCAGCTCGCGCGGGATCGTGTCAAAGTAGCCTTTGACCAGCCACGCGTTAAACGGAATTTGCCCGCCGACGTAAATGAGAATGAGCCCCCAAAGCGAATCGAGCAAATTGAGCATATTGAGCAAAATATAGAGCGCGACCATCGCCATGAGCGACGGAAACATTTGCAACACTAAAAACAAATACAGCCCCGTTTTCCGCCCGACGAATTGGTAGCGCGAAAACGCATAGGCGATGAGCGCCGTAAACAAGACGGACAACGCCGCATTGGCCGCCGCAACAAACAAGCTGTTTTTATACCAAAGCAAATAATCGCTGTTCGGATTGGTAAACAACCACTTATAGTGCTCAAACGACCACTTCTCCGGGATGAGCGACGCCGAATACAGGCTCGTTCCTGGATTGAGCGACATGCTGATCGTCCAAAGGAGCGGATAGGCGATGACGACAAACATGAAGGCGATAAACAAATAAATAAGCGCTACTTCCACGCGTGATTTCCATTTGCGGTTCATCAAATGTTCCCCTCCTCTTTAAAGGAACGGGTGCGCCGGAACTGGTAAATGGCAAACCCGCTGACGATCAAGCCGATGATGAGCGAGATCGCCGCCGCCATGTTGTAGTTGTTCGTCGTGAACGTCAAATCGTACACCCATGAAATGAGAATGTCCGTTCCACCGGCGTTTTTCCCGCGCACCGCAGGCCCCCCGTCGTTGAACAAATAGATGATGTTAAAGTTGTTGAAATTGCCGGCGTATTGCATAATCAACAGCGGCGCCGTCGCATACAAGACGTGCGGCAGCGTGATCGATTTGAACTTTTGCCAGCGCGTCGCTCCGTCGATGTCGGCCGCTTCGTACCAGTCGCGGGAAATGCTTTGCAAAACGCCGGTAAACAACGCAAAGACGAACGGGAAGCCAAGCCACGTTTGAATCAAAATAAGCGCCACTTTCGTCCAAAACGGATCGGTCATCCACGGGATCGACACCCCAAACAAACTCAACACTTCGCGGTTGATGGCTCCGAATTTGTCGTTGAACATCGCCGCAAACACCAAAATCGTGACAAACGATGGCACGGCCCACGGCAAAATCAACACCGTGCGGATGAACCGCTTGAACTTGATGCGCGGGTCGTTGACAAGGAGCGCCAAAAACAGGCCAAGGGCGATTTGCGCCGTTGTCGCCACCACGGTCCAAACGATCGTCCAGGCGAGAACGCTAAAAAACGTGCTTTTCCAAATCGGAATTGACACTAAGTTTTTGAAGTTTTCCAATCCAACCCAATTCAGCAAATGCCGTGGCGGCGAGTGGTACAAGTTGTAGTCGGTAAATGCGAGCGACACCATAAACAACAGCGGCAGCACGACGATAAACAACAGCATCACAAGCCCGGGCGTAACAAAGATGTACGGAAATCCTTTATCCCAAGCGTTGCGGCACGATTCCCACAGCGACGGAAACGGTTCGCCCCTTTGCCGGCGGCGGGCGTCGTTGCGCGCATCAATGATGTTCGCAATATGCAGGGCGGCCGCAAACACGATGATGATGACCGAAACCAATCCTTGAATCAAGAGAAAAATCGAATGATCAACCATCGGAATTTCGCCAAGCGTGACGAGTCCCCACAGCCCGATGTTCAAAAAGTTATAAAACGTCAGCAAAAACGAAGCTTCAATGATGATGAACAAGATGCCTTTGACATACCGGCGGTTGTACAACTGCCCAAGGCCGGCAAACAACAAAGACAGCGCCATCGCCACCGCCGGCCGATGGCGGACGTTTGCTTCCGGCATTCCAATCCCCCCTATCATATGGATAAGAATAGTGGATAGGGCTGATCCTATCCACCGCGACATCACTCGTTATTTTCCAGCGCCGCTGGCAGCGATTTTATCTTGAATCGTTTTCACTGCCTCACCGAGCACCGCTTTCGGGTTTTCGCCTTTCGCGATAAATTGCAACGCATTGCTCATCGGCTCCCACACTTGCGACATTTCCGGCACGTTCGGCATCGGCTCGCCGTATTGGATTTGCTCCGCAAAACCGGCGATCAGCGGGTCGTTCGTAATTTTCTCATTCGTCAACGCTTTTTCGTTCGCCGGCATTTCGCCCGCCATTTCATAGTAATGAAGCGAATTTTCTTCGTTCGTGACAAACTTCATGAAGTCGACCGCCCATTCTTTGTTTTTCGAATAGGCTGATAACATCCATGTTTTCACGCCGACAAACGATTTCGGATGCTCGCCGTTGTCTAAGACCGGCAACGGTGCGGTCGCTAATTTGTCGCCCAACGCTTCTTTATACGACGCGATGTTCCATGGTCCGGTGATGGCAACCGCCACATTTCCTTTCGTAAACAGCCCGTTCATAATATCGCCGGTGATTTCTTTCGGAATGTAGCCGTTTTTAAACCACGATTGGACGAGCTCGGCTCCTTTGACGGCTCCATCATTCGCGAGCCCAATGTCGCTTATGTCGTATTTGCCGTTTTCATTTTTAAACACATAGCCGCCGTATCCGGCGAAGAACGGATAAACGAAATAGAAATTCGTCGCTTCCATTAAAAAGCCGTATTGGTCTTTGGCCGCATTCGTTTTTTCCTTGGCGATCTTCATCAAGTCATCCAGCGTTTTCGGCGCTTCCGGCACTAAATTTTTATTGTAGAACACGCCGTATGTTTCAACGACCATCGGCACGCCATACGTCTTTCCGTCATAGGTGACCGCCTTGATGGCTGTCGGACTGTACTCGCCTTTCGCATCGCCAAGGTCGACTGGATCGGCCAATCCTTGCAGCACAATGTCGCCGATGCGGTCATGCGGCTGGTAGAACACATCCGGCCCTTTGCCAGCCGGTCCGTCGAGCGCTAGTTTTTTCGTTTGATCGAGCATGCTGACCGCAACCATCTCGATTTTGATTCCGGTTTTTTCTGTGTACTTTTGGAAAATATCTTTTAATGCTTGTTTCTGCTTTTCGTCGTCGTTCACCCAAACGACTAGTTTGTCTGGTTTTTCCGCCTTTTCGGTCGTTCCTTGACTTTCTTTCGGCTGTTGAACATCCCGTTTCGGTCCGCAGGCAGCGAGCACGCCCACGAGCAGCACAGCCATGAGAAACAAAGACAATGTTTTCTTCATGCTCTCCCTCCTCTTTTGATCCACTCTTTTTCAGTGCAACCGTAGCGAAACCGTTTGCGCATTAGCATTAAAATCGCAATCACTCCAATGAAAACGATTGCACCTTTCAACTTCTATTATATCGTCTATTTTTCATTTTACAAGCTTATTTTTTATGAAATTTTGACTTTTTTTTACATTGGTGTACGCTTTGTTTAACGGAAGTCTATCATGCAAACGATTGCTTTCACCCAAATTGGATTCAAGAGGGGGAACGATGATGCAAAAAGAAGCCATTCACCACCGCCCGACTGACAACTTCGCCTATGCCTATGATGGCGAAACGCTTCATCTTCGGCTTCAGACAAAAAAAGATGATGTTGATCGGGTGGAGCTGTTGCACGGCGACCCGTACGAGTGGCAAGACGGCGCCTGGCAGTTTCAAACGATGCCGATGCAGAAAACGGGAAGCGACGAACGATTTGACTATTGGTTCGCCGAGGTCAGACCGCCATATCGGCGGCTGCGCTATGGGTTTGTGCTTCGAGCTGGGGGCGAACAACTGGTCTATACGGAAAAAGGATTTTACCATGAAGCTCCGAGCGACGACATCGCTTACTACTTTTGCTTCCCCTTTCTTCATCGTGTCGACCTGTTCCAAGCGCCGGGCTGGGTAAAAGACACCGTATGGTATCAAATTTTCCCTGAGCGGTTCGCCAACGGCAACCCGGCCATCAGTCCGGAAGGAGCGCGGCCGTGGGGAAGCGAAGACCCAACGCCGACAAGTTTTTTTGGGGGGGATTTGCAAGGAATTATCGACCATCTCGATTACTTGGCTGACCTTGGCATCACCGGCCTTTACTTGACGCCGATTTTCCGCGCGCCGTCGAACCATAAATACGACACCGCTGATTATTTTGAAATCGACCCGCACTTTGGGGACAAAGAGACGTTGAAAACACTTGTCAAGCGCTGCCATGAAAAAGGGATCCGCGTCATGCTCGATGCAGTCTTCAACCATTGCGGCTATGAGTTTGCCCCGTTTCAAGATGTGTTGAAAAACGGCGCAGCCTCTCGGTATAAAGATTGGTTCCATATTCGCGAGTTTCCGCTCCAAACCGAGCCGCGCCCGAACTACGACACATTTGCGTTCGTGCCGCACATGCCGAAACTCAACACCGCTCATCCGGAAGTGAAGCGCTACTTGCTTGATGTCGCGACATACTGGATTCGCGAGTTTGATATTGACGGCTGGCGGCTCGATGTGGCAAACGAAATCGATCATCAATTTTGGCGCGAATTCCGGCAGGCAGTGAAGGCGCTAAAGCCCGATGTGTACATTCTCGGCGAGATTTGGCATGACGCCATGCCGTGGCTGCGCGGCGACCAATTTGACGCCGTCATGAACTACCCGTTCACGGACGGAGCGCTTCGCTTTTTCGCGAAAGAGGAAATCAGCGCCCGCCAGTTTGCCGATATCATGGTCCGGTTGCTTCATTCGTATCCGAAACAGGTGAACGAAGCGGCATTCAACTTGCTTGGCAGCCATGATACACCAAGGCTGCTTACGGTTTGCGGCGGCGACGTCCGCAAAGCGAAGTTGTTGTTTTTGTTCCAGCTGACGTTCACCGGTTCGCCGTGCATTTACTATGGCGATGAGATCGGCATGACGGGCGGAAACGATCCGGAGTGCCGGAAATGTATGGTGTGGGATCCAGAGAAGCAAAACAAAGAACTGTATGAACATGTCAAGCAACTGATCGCTCTTCGCAAGCAATATCGGGCGCTTCGACGCGGCGATGTCGCTTTTCTCGCCGCCGATGATGAAGCGAACCATCTTGTTTATAAAAAAACGGATGGCAATGAAACGGTCATGATCATCATCAACCGGAGCAACGAAGCAGCAGAAATTCCCATGCCGATCGATGCGCGTGGAAAATGGCTGGTCAACCTTCTGACAGGGGAGCGATTCGCTGCAGAGGCGGAAACACTTTGCGTCTCCTTGCCGCCGTACGGGTTTGTGCTTTACGCGGTCGAAAGCTGGTAAGGCGACTGAGCGGGCGGTTACGGACAAACATATCGGTTGCCGGTGCAGAGGACAAGCTGCACCGATTTGATCTTTTGCTGACCGTCCCCATCTATACCACCGGCATAGAAGAAGGTCAATTACGCCGCGCCATGCGCCGATATTCGGTCGGCGTGATTCCTTCCACCTTTTTAAACAGGCGCGAAAAGTAGGCGCCATCGTCAATGCCAACCCGCTTGGCGATCGCCTCAATCGTCTCGTTCGTCTCCGCCAACCATTGCTTTGCCTTTGACAACCGATAATGCGCCAAGTAGCGGCTAAATCCCATGCCCATCGTTTTTTGCATGCAGCGTGTGATGTAGTCCGGGTGGAATCGGAGCTCCTGTGCGAGCATGTCCAGTGTAATCGTCTCGCTGAAATGTTTCTCGATATACGCAACCACCGCGGCGCTGATCTG
Source organism: Geobacillus sp. FSL K6-0789 (assembly GCF_038593135.1). Classification (NCBI taxonomy): domain Bacteria; kingdom Bacillati; phylum Bacillota; class Bacilli; order Caryophanales; family Anoxybacillaceae; genus Geobacillus; species Geobacillus sp. FSL K6-0789. The sequence continues at coordinate 665,801 of NZ_CP151966.1, read as the reverse complement.
TTCAGACGCACTCGGCACGGAAAGCTCTTGTTTTTGCAAGTGCCAAAGGAATTCGATGAACAACAGCAGCTGCCGGAGTGGCTGATCGATATCCCGCCGAATGTTTTGTTCCACGATTTGACTTAGCAGCTGTTCCACCCGCTCGCGCTGCTTGACTTCGCCATATTGACGGATGGAGAGCCGGTATTGGATCGGCTCGGTGTATGTCGCCTCCTTTTCGATCACGATCTGCCGGCTGACACCCCAATCGGAAACAACCGCAAAGTCTGGCAGCAAAAAATGAAGCCAAACCAGCTCCGTCCGTTCTTCGCATGGGCGGTGTCCGTAATGTTCCCTTCCCGGAATCAACAACAAATAGTGTCCACTGCCAACCGCAAACTCGCGCCCGTTTTCTGTCATATACAAACAGCCTCGTTTCACGTAAAGCAAATCAAAGACGGAAAATGTGCGGCGGAAATGCTTCTTTCCTTCCAGAAATACACTTTCCGCCCCTTTGATGAACACCGGCAGCGGCGGCATGGAAAATGTGACCGTATCCATCGGCCTCTCCCCTCTTTTGTCGGAAATGTGCAAGCAAAATCGCTTCTTTCTCTTTCCATTATGCAACAAACTAGCTAAACTGAATATATCGTTCAAGTCGGAATAAGAAAAAGGAGTTGTCTCAACATGCGCCATGAGGCCAAAACGCGGTCACTGTTTTCCTTGACGTGGCCAATTTTTATTGAAACGCTGCTCTATATGGTGATGGGCAACGCCGATACACTGATGCTCAGCCAGTATTCAGATCACGCGGTTGCTGCCGTCGGGGTGGCGAACCAAATCATCGCGTTAACGATCGTGCTGTTCAACTTCGTTGCCTTGGCGACCGCCGTGCTTGTCGCCCAATACTTAGGCGCCCGCCGAGAGCAAGAAGCCGTTGACGTATCGCTTGTATCCCTCGTGGCCAATTTGTTGTTCGGATTGTTGTTAAGCGCCATTCTCGCCGCATTCAGCGAGCCGATTTTGCGAATGATGGATTTGCCCGCCGAGCTGCTCGATGAAGGAACCCATTATTTGGCGATTGTCGGTGGATTTTTGTTCATCCAAGCGCTGATGATGACGGTCGGCGCCATTTTGAAAAGCTATGGCTTCACCCGTGACACGATGTATGTGGCGGTTGGCATGAACGTTTTGCACGTCATCAGCAACGCGGTCCTCATTTTTGGCTTGTTTGGCCTGCCCGCCCTCGGCATCCAAGGGGCTGCTATATCGACCGCCGCCAGCCGTGGCATGGCCTTTCTCGCACTTCTTGCTTTGTTGCGCAAACGAACAAACATTTCGCTCGCACCAAGGGCGTTTCGCCGCCTTCCGTTTCACTATTTGCGCTCACTGCTGAAAATCGGTGTTCCGGCAGCCGGGGAACATCTTTCGTACAATACGGCGCAAATGGTCATTACGTATTTCATTACATGGCTTGGCGCTGAGGCATTGACCGTCCGTGTATACACGCAAAACATTATGATGTTTGTGTTTTTATTCGGCATCGCCGTCAGCCAAGGAACGCAAATTCTCGTCGGCCACTTCGTCGGGGCCGGGCGATACGAGGAAGCCTACGCCCGCTGCTTGAAAAGTTTGTACAGCGCCATCGCCATCTCAGTGTTGCTGGCCGCAGCCGCCTATTGGTTTGCCGAACCGTTGCTGTCGCTCTTTACCGATGACCGCTCAATGATTGTTCTTGGCCGCAAACTGTTGCTGTTAACGATTATCCTTGAACCGGGGCGCTCATTTAATTTAGTGATTATCAGCTCGCTTCGTGCCGCTGGCGATGTGCAATTCCCTGTCTATATGGGCATTTTGTCGATGTGGGGCGTCGGCGTGACCATTGCTTACGTATTTGGCATCGCCCTCGGATTTGGCCTCGTCGGCATTTGGCTGTCGTTCATCGCCGACGAATGGCTTCGCGGACTGTTGATGCTTTGGCGCTGGCGGTCGCGCGTCTGGATGAAAAAAACGATGGTACCACAAGCAAAAATGGCGTAGCGCCGCCAAATCGAATAAGAGCTGCGCGTAGGCGCAGCTCTTATTCTTTAATGCGAATGCCGTAATGATCAAACCAAACGTGCACTTGGCCAAGGTAAGCGAGCAGCTGCGGACCGGTCATGAGCTGCCCAAACCACGGCACTTGGAACGACTTCCCTTCTGTTTCAATGAGCGCCAACAATTTTTCCCGGTCGAAAAACTCGTGCAAAACCGAAGAGCGGTCATGGAGCAACTGCTCAAGCCATTGCTTGACAAGTTTCGTATATAGAGGATGGTGCGTTTTCGGATAGGGGCTTTTTTTCCGGTAGAGCACCTCTTCGGGAAGCAATCCCTCGAGCGCTTTTCGCAAAAGGCCTTTTTCTCGTCCTCCATACATTTTCATATCCCACGGAATGTTCCAAACGTATTCGACAATGCGATGGTCAGCGAACGGCACGCGCACTTCCAAGCTTGCTCCCATGCTCATCCGGTCTTTCCGGTCAAGCAGTGTCGTCATAAACCAAATCATATTTAAGTAAAACAGCTCACGCCGCTTCGCCTCCTCGGCGCTTTCCCCCTCGAGACGCGGCACTTCAGCAAGCGTTTGTTCATAACGCATTTGCACATAGTCGTCAAGGCGAAGCTTTTGTCGCCACTCATCTTTTAATAGACCCATGCGCGCGTCGACCGAACGCATCCACGGAAATCCTTTCCGAGACAAATCGTCCGGCCGATGAAACCATGGATAGCCGCCGAAAATTTCATCGGCGCACTCCCCTGATAAGCTGACGACAAACCGGTTGCGAATTTGTTTGCAAAACCAAAGAAGCGAAGAATCGACATCGGCCATGCCTGGAACGTCGCGGACGATGACGGCTTCATGCAAATGGCGGAACAGTTCTTCTTGCGTGATCACACAGCGATGATGAACCGTTTGAAATTTGTTTGACACCTGTTCGATAAATGGCGCATCCGTGTTTGGTTGAAAATCGTTGGCTTTGAAATACTGGTCGTTTCCTTCATAATCGATCGAGTAGGTGTGCAGCGGCCCTTTTCCAGCTGTCGCAAAGGCATTGGCGGCAATCGCCGTAATGGCGCTCGAATCGACCCCGCCAGAAAGGAAGGTGCAGACCGGCACATCGGAAATGAGTTGGCGCGTGACCGCATCCGTCAATAGAAAGCGCAGCTTTTCGACCGTTTCCTCGAATGAATCGCGATGGACGTCGCTTTCGACATTCCAATACCGCCAAATGCGAAGCCCGTTGCGAGAGAACGTGAGCGCATGTGCCGGGCGCAGCTCTCGAATGCCGTCAAACACCCCGTGCCCCGGTGTGCGCGACGGTCCGAGGCCGAACACTTCGGCGAGTCCTTCATAATTGACTTCTGCCTTTACATCGGGATGGGCCAAAATGGCTTTCACTTCCGAGCCGAACAGCAGCCCCCCGCCATCTTCTCGATAAAACAAAGGTTTTACTCCGAGACGGTCGCGCGCCATAAATAACAGCTCGCGCTCCCCATCCCAAACGGCGAAGGCAAAAATGCCGTTGAGCCAGTCAACACATTGTTCTTTCCATTCGATATAAGCGGCGAGCAGCACTTCCGTATCGGAGTGGCCGTCAAACCGGTAACCTTTATGCAACAGCTCCTTCCGGATGTCTTCCGTATTATACAGCTCGCCGTTATAGACGATCGTATAACGATGTCCGTTTTTTTGCCGGACCATCGGTTGTTTGCCGCCAGCCGGATCCACGACGACAAGCCGTTTATGACCGAAGGCGACATGAGTGTCCAGCCACGTATTTGTATCATCCGGTCCACGTTTGGCGAGCGTCTCTGTCATGCTGTCAATGACCGTCCGCTCGCGGCGCAAATTGCGCCCGAAATGGACACAGCCAGTAATGCCACACATACAAACCAATCCTTTCTTTTTATCAAAGATGGCAAGTTCTCACCCGTTTCCATCATTTCGTCCGTTCTTTTTTCACGATCGTTTCCAGCGATCGCTCCTTTGATTCATGATGGTTCTCCACGTCGGCATGATTCCATTTTATGCACCACTGGTCATTTCGATGAATTGTCCGATGTCAACAATAACGTGAATAAACGGACGAAAAGGTGGAAAAAAAGAGAAGTACAAGGAGCATTCCCGTTAGGAGCTTTTCCGGGGACTTGATCAAAAAAAGCCCTCTTGGTATGATGCAGGGGTGTCAACCACATCACTCACCATACCAAGGAGGACTTCAGATGAATTGTACACAAAACTATAAAATTGATCAAGTTACGGAACAAACGCTTGTCGTGGGCATCGATATCGCGAAACGAACCCACTACGCCTGCTTCGTGGATGACCGGGGGCGCGTGCTTCGCAAGTCGTTCCCGATCTTCCAGTCGAAAGAGGGGTTTCAGCAGCTGTATAAAGCGATTCAGGAGGCGATGCAAGCGTTTGGGAAGTCAGAGGTGATCGTCGCGGTGGAGCCGACCGGGCACTACTGGTTGAACCTGGCCTACTTCCTCGAGGAGCACGGGATCCCGTTGGTCATGGTCAACCCGGCGCATGTGTGCCGGTCGAAAGAACTCGATGACAACCTGCCGACGAAACACGACGCCAAAGACGCCCTGGTCATTGCCAGACTGGCAAAAGACGGACGATTCCTCGTTCCCCGGCTGCTGCACGAGATCGAAGCCGATTTGCGCGTGGGAAGCACGCTCAAAGAGAAGCTCCGCAAGGAACAGACGGCGGTGAAAAACGCGATCGTCCGCTGGACGGATCGGTATTTTCCAGAGTTTTGGACCGTGTTTCGTGACTTGGGGAAAACGGCGCTTTCGGTGTTGGAGTGGACGCCGCTTCCGGCTGATATGGCCGGTCGGACCGCCGAGGAGCTCATCGAGGTGTACCGGCAAAGCAAAGGGATGAAATGCCCGCAGAAGGCCAAAATTCAGGCGTTGATCAACACCGCGAAGGACTCGATTGGGGTGACGGAAGGGACAGCGATGGCCCGGTTTGAGATCGCCGCGCTCGTCCGCCGATACCGCCAATTGGAGGCGGAGATCGCTGCACTGGACGCCGAGTTGAAGGCATTGGTTCAAACGACGATGGAGTACCAATGGTTGAAAACGGTCGACGGGTTGGGAGACGCCACGATCATCGATCTGCTGGCGGAGATCGGCAGCTTCGCCCATTATCGGGACCCGCGCCAATTGGTGAAGTTGGCGGGCCTGACGCTCAAGGAGAACTCCTCCGGCCAGCGCAAAGGGCAAAAGCACATCTCCAAACGGGGACGGAAACGGCTGCGCTCGGTGCTGTTTCGGGCGATGATTCCGCTGATTCGGCATAACAAGGCGTTTCGCGAGCTGCATGAGTATTATACGACCCGATCCGTCAATCCGCTGACCGGAAAGCAGTCCATCGTCGCCTTGTGCCGGAAGCTGTTGAATGTGCTGTTTGCGATTTGTACGAAGAAACAAGCGTTTGACGCGGAGCGAATGAAGCAGGACGTCTTGTCCCAAGTGCAACGGACGGCCTAAGGCCTCCCCCTGCGAACGGAAGAATCGTTGGACAACGAGATGACACCGGAGAAGCTGGCGTGATTTCATCCATTCGACCTTGAGTCCCTAAAGGAGCTTGGCCGGCCTCCGCCTGATGACGAGACCGAACGAGGGAATGTTGGCGCGAAGACGCCCGGAGACATGGGAGGGTTCGTCCTCATCAGCGACGCGGAGATCCAAAGGGTGCATCGAATATGCTTCCCCCCACGGCAGGAAAATATCCCCAGCCGTGGCCGCGAAGCGCACCCTAGGTCTGTAAGATATCCACAAAACTGAAAAAGGATGTAAGGGATTTTGTCGAAAAATATTTTTTGGACACCCCTGAGGGGCCGAAAAGCCTTGATACATCAACATTTCTAGAGGGAGGATGAGAGACATTGAATATTGAAGAGCGCCTGCAGTGCATTGCTGAACAGCCGCGGGCTTACGTGCAAGGAACAGCGGAGTTTGTCAACAATGAATGGGTGTTTTTTGATGAGGAAGCAGAGGAAGCGGTGTTAGTCGAGGAGATGGCCCAGCAAGGGATTAAACTGTTCCGCTATGGGCATTGGCTGTCCGGACGGTGGCAGGAAAACGGCACGATCGCGACCGACCTCGGCATCTTCCCCCTCACTGACGGCGACCGCATCCGCTTCCGCAAACAGCTGACATACGCGTACCGGCAATGGCTTGCCTCGCTTCCCAATCCGTCCTTTTTTCAATACGTCCAATGGCTGAACCATCTTGGGTTTTCGCTTTACGACTGCCTGTACTGCTACAACGGCTTATTGTTTGCCAAATCATCCGGCGTCAATTTTATGATCTATGACAATACAGAGCAAATCGCCAGCGTCCATCATTACTATGAACGCGGGCCGATGCCGGCCGACCGATTTGAAATAACATTCAACAGCGGCGAACGGGCGATTTGCGCCCAAATAGGCTGAGGACAAAAGCGGCAACCAATAGAAGGCTGCCGCTTCGCTTTAGAATAAGTCAAAACCAAGCGGCAGCAGCAGGCCAAGGAACAGCGTCACCACAAGGGCAATGACCCATTGCGTCCATCCTGCCGCCGCGCTTTTTCCTTTTTTTACAGCTGCTAAAACCATTTCCATCGCTCCGATCACCCACAGCCCGGCAAGCGCTTTTAGCCAATAAAGCGCGGATATCGAAGCAATGCTATGCAGCAAAAGCCCCCCCGTCGCGATCGTGAGAATGTAAAACAGCCGCAACACCATTTGCACGATCTTGGCTTTGCCCGCCCCTTGCCGCTCCATCGACACCGCAAGGAAAAACAAAACAATCGTGATGAGCCAGCTCGTAATATGGGCATGCGTCAACATCCATCCCTCCAACCATTCCTTGTTCCTTCCCATCATAGCACGGCGGGCGGACGGTTGACAAACTTCACGAAAACGAAAGACGCCCTTTCTTTCAAGAGGACGCCTTTTGAGCATCAATGGGGGCTTCCTCACTTTCGCCGTTTACTCTCCCACTTTGTTGCGCAACATGCCGATGCCTTCCACCGTCACCTCAATGACATCACCCGTCTGCAAAAAACGCGGCGGGTTCATCCCTTTGCCGACTCCAGCCGGCGTTCCTGTCGCAATGATGTCGCCCGGCTCAAGCGTAATGCCTTTGGAGATCGTCTCGATGATCGATTCAATGGAAAAAATCAACTGTTTCGTGCTCGCGCGCTGGCGCACTTCCCCGTTCACCCGCGTTTCAATGCGCAAGTCATTAGGATTCGGGACAAAACGGCGCGGCGCAAATGAACCGCCCGGTCGTCTCCTTGCGGCACGGCTCCAACAAACATTTCTCCATCGAAAAGTGCGGTGATCAGTTTCATCGTGCCTCTCTCCCTTTCTTTGTTATGTAGCGGACGCTTCGTAAACTCTTCTCTTCCACCCGTCTTCGTCATTTTGGCGCGTTGAGGATGATATTCGCCATCGAGGCGAAAAAGTCCTGTTTTTGTAGAATTTTGTCTAAATTAGTAAATTTATCACTTATTTTCCCGAATCGCTTCCTCTTTTCGTCGGGATATGTATAATAATGTTTAGTTTCCACTAGGGCGTCGATTGCGACTTTCGTCATGCAACAAACGTCTTGCATCGACGCGGCATGTCTTAACCAACATTTCAAACAATTGATGGTGAAGGAAATGGTTCTGTTGCAAATTGAAGAAAAACGACAACAAATGATTGAATTGGCGCTCACGTATGGGTTCACGGCCAAAGAGACGATCGAATGCAGCCAAGAGCTTGACCAATTGATCAACCAATATTTGCAGCACACGAGAATGTTGGAATCGCCTTCCCCGTCCGTTCAGTAAGCGGGGGTTTTTATTGCCCCGGCCGGCGGCGAAACGGCGGCCGCGTTCCGTATGTCCCCCACCTCCACATCCACTCAACCGGACCATAATGAAAACGCGCAAACCAAAAGCGGCTTATCCACACTTGAGTCGCATACAAAGCAAACGCAATCAACATCTCCTGCCATGCGCTTGTGCGTCCGTACCACCCAAGCCCATAACCATAAAACAGCGACGTGCAAACGAGCGATTGCGCGAGATAATGAGTGAGCGACATTTTGCCAACGTCTTGCCACCACCGCCAAGCGCGCTGCCAACTTCGTTTCCCGCAGACGAACACGGCGGCCGCCGCGTAGAACACCGCCAATGCTGCGCCTCCAAAGCTGTCTTGGATGTACATGGTCAAGTTGTTGACCCCAGCCCAATACGGAATGGTTTTCAGTGCTAAACCAAAACATAGCGCCCACCTCATCAGGCGGCGCAGCTTCGCAGGCGAGTGACGATCGGCTTCAAGCGAACGTTGGTCGGCGGCATAGCCGCCAAGCAAACAAAACGGCAGCACGGTCAACACCGTAAGCAAAAGCCCTCCATCGTCGTTGATATACATCCAGTCGTTCCACCGTTGCCAAAACACGTCACGAAACGTTCCGTTTCGATAATGGCGAACCGCCGCGGCCGCCGCGGTCTCGTGGCCGCCGGCTGTCTCCATTTCTCCGGTCAATACATTGAGCGTTAACAACAGCGCCATGAGGCCGTGAAAAAGAAAAAAGACGGCAACAGCCGCCGTCCGCCACCAACGAGGCGGGGCGGCGAAAAAGAAAAGCATGATGAACCCGACGAGGGCGTAGGGGATTAAAATATCGCCAAACCAAAGGCCAAACGCATGAGCAATGCCGATCCCAAGCAAAAGAAAGAAGCGGCGCAACAGAATCGGAATCGGCCGCTTTCCGCGGCTGCTGATCCGGCGAAACATGGTCATCGCCCCGAACCCGAATAAAAACGCAAACAACGGATAGGCGCTCGCTTCAAACAATACGTCGACGACCGCGTCCAAAACTCGGTCAAAAGCACCGCCCTTGACGCTTTCGTTGTATAACGCTGGCGAGGAAACATAACGCATGTTGACAAGCAAAATGCCAAGCAAGGCGAATCCACGCAACACATCCGCCGCGGCGATTCGCTCGGTCGATCTGATCATCGCTTTCTCCCTTCTTTCTACTACCTAGTCGTCTGCGCAATCGGCGGCGCCTTACCGCCTTTCCGGCACGCCCGTATCCTTATTCATTTCATTCGGCGCGCTCTCCTCTGTCCGTCTGAAGACACATGCCTGTATCATCAGTTGACATAGCGACCCGATTTTCCGATTGCATCCCAATATTGGCGGCGCAAGTGTACTTTCTGAATTTTTCCGGAGGCTGTTTTCGGCAGCTCATCAACAAACGTAACACCCGTAATGGCTTTGAAATGGGCTAGTTTTTCCCGTGAGAAGGCAATCAGCTCTTCCTCTGTCACATTGTACCCTGGTCGGACGACGACAAACGCACGCGGCGTTTCGCCCCATTTTTCGTGCGGTGCGGCAATGACCGCTACCTCGAGCACAGCAGGATGTTCATAAAGCGCCCCTTCGACTTCAATCGACGAAACATTTTCTCCTCCGCTAATAATAATATCCTTTTTCCGGTCGACGATATCAATATGCCCGTATTCATCGACGGTCGCCATATCGCCGGTATGCAGCCACCCGTCACGGATCGTTGCGACGGTTGCTTCTTCGTTTTTCCAATATCCTTTCATGACGCCATGGCTGCGGACGATCACTTCTCCAATCGTTCGGCCGTCCACCGGCACTTCCTCGCCGTTGTCATTCACCACCTTCACTTCACAGCCGATCATCGGATAGCCGGCTTTTGCCTTGATCCGCTGCTTTTGCTCCACAGGCAGTCCGTCAAGCTGCGGACGAATGAGCGAAATCGTGCTGAGCGGAGATGATTCGGTCATGCCGTACACCTGGATAAACTCCCAGCCGAGCTTTTCCTCAACGCGTGCGATAAACGCCGGCGGCGGTGCGGAACCGGCGCTGACGACTGGGCGGCGAGCCATTCATCGTAAGCGATTTCATCAATCACCGCCTCTGTTTTATGGTGGACAATGATCTCCTCGACCGTTTCAAGCTTGTTTTTGACTGATGCAATCAGCCCGTACAGCTCCTGATCCACAAACAACACTTTCGTTTCGCTATGATTCAAAATAAAAACGTAATCATCCGGTTTCAGCCGCGTATTCAGCGGCACCATCACCCCTCCCACTTCAAACACGCCGTAAAACCCTTCGAGCATCTCGAGCGTGTTGGGCGCCAAGTACGCCACGCGGTCGCCTTTGCGAACGCCAAGCCCCCGCAGCCCGTTGGCAAGCCTCGACACTCGTTCGCCAAGCTGCCTGTATGTCACCGTCCGTCCGGAACAAATCATCGCCGGCTTGTCCCCGTACAAAGCGACAGCGCGGTCTAAAAAATGGGTCAGAACAAGCGGTACGTTCATTCTCCCATCCCCCCAAGCTTATATTTTAGAAAATTCATAATTATATTATAGATGAAGATGGACAAAAGAAAAAGACGGTCTTTTTGGTCATTCGGCCGTCTAATTGTTCCCTTTCGCTCCAGCGTCGAACACATCCGGGTCCACTGTATTGGTGACGCTGCAAAACGTATTCGTCTGCAAAAAGTCGCCCGTATTGCCGCCGCCGGCGCCTGAATTCGTCTTTGAGGTGCTTTTGGGAGCGATTTGCAGCACGTCGCCCATGTTCACCGTGCCGTTGCCGCCTACACTCGTCACTTTAATCCCGCCGATGACGATCGCTGGCATCGGTTGTCCCTTCCTTTCCATTCCTTCTCATTAGCATATGCTGACAACTTAACTGCCGATTGGACATCCGCCCCTCGTTGAACCAGTTACGTGTTTTTTTCATACAATATGCTATAACAATGGGAACAAAAGGAGGGGGCGCGAGTGCCTTCGTTTATCAGCGGACCGATTAAAATCACTCATGTGAGCGGAGATGGCACGGTCAATTTTGGCGATGTTTTGCAAATCGCCCCAAAGAGTACGTCCAAATCGCACACCGGCTCTGGGGGAAGCAACAACGGTGATTTCCTGCAAACGAACACATTTGTCAGCTTTACCAACACCGGCGATCCGGATATGATAGACGCGAACAACGCCGCGAACAATTAGGGCGAACGTCAGCCGGCTTGCGCCCATACACTATAGCAGCAACTGCGAAGCTGGGAAAGGAGCATGCCCCATGCCGGCTTTTGTCGGAATCGTGAAACTGAACAGCATCGGAAGCAGCAGCGTGTTCCATATCGGCGACGTGTTTGCGATTTCCCCGCAAAGCGTGACGAAAACGTTCGCTGGCGCCGGTTCGTTTAACACCGGCGACGGGCTTCATATCTATAACTATTACAGCAATACGAATACGAATGACGCCGATGTCGCCGATGAAAATGTCATCGGGAACGTATGAAGGAGGAGAAGGAGGTTGAATGTTTACATCAGCCAAAGCATTTGCATCCATCAATTGCGGATTGGCTCCGTCACCAACTCATCCGTTTTGCAAATCGGCAGCGCCGGCAGCATCCAAGCATTGTCAACGCTTGCCAACACCGGCGGTTTCACTGGCCCGGCTTCGCAAGCGACCGTGCCGCTTGGCACCGCCGCCCAGCCGTCCGCTCCTCTCGTTCCTCTCCATTCGGCCACCCGCTAAATGCAGAGAAAAAAAGTGATGAGGACGACAGGCCGTCCATATATTGAAGTAAGAGGGGAATGTAGAGAGGATGATGGTGCACCATGAGTATATACGACTATTTCGTCCAACTGCGCCGCTATTTATTATGGCAGACAAACAAAGTACGGACGCTCGAACGACGTCTTTCCGTTCTCGAAGCCCGGCTGCGGGAGCTGGAATCGCAGCCGCGCACTACGATCGAGCGGATTGAATACAAATTTGACCAGCTGAAAGTGGAAACGCTCGAAGGAACGCTCAATATCGGCATCGCCCCACCGGGGGCCGGCGGCACCATCGAAGATTTCGCTGTCGAACCGGTGAAAACCGTCGTCCCAAAGCCGGAGCCGGTGTTGATGCGCCCGATTCAGGAAAAAGTAGCCGCCTACTTAAACAGTGAGGCGGCAGAAACATTGAAGCGGCTTGAGCAGCAATACAACCGCCGCCTTGATGATACGTACCGGCAGTTTATTTTGCAAGATATCGCCCGACAGACGGATGAACGCATCCGCTTTTATTTGCAAGAGAAAGCAAACCAAGGCTATGTTCCCGCGGGCGATCGCGATGAAACGGTCGAAAACGAGATCTTCCAAAAAGTGAAAGCGGATATTGAACAATCGCTCGACGCGTTTTTGAAACACTTGCCTTCAGGGGAGGAATCAACGTGAATTATACCGTCATTAACCGCGATGTGCATGTCGGGGACATCCGCTTGACAGCCGTCGCCAGCGCCTCGCTGTTTTTAATCGGCGATGCTGATGCGATTCACTTGTCATCAGCGTTTGACACACCGCCCGAATCACTTATCATCGGCCCGTTCGTCCCGCTCGTGCCGGCTCGGGGTGGGGCATCGTGAAACGGACATCGATCGTTCAGGCGCTCCATGCCGAAACGTTGATTATTAGCTCTGTGCTGCAAATCGGCGACTCTGAACGGATTTCCGCCCGCACACGCGCTTTAGCCGTGCAGCGGCAATACGAGCTGTTTTTCGAGCCAGAAGGGGAACAAACATTCCCGATTTTTACCAAACCGATTCCACGCTGGTCTTCCCCGCCGCCGGTTGCATCACAACAGACGCTCCACGAATCCCCGGTCATTTCCGTCCGGTCGATCCGCGTGCTAGGGATCTCCTCTTCGGCCGTTGTCCACATCGGCTCAACCTCCATCGCTGAAGGCGAAGCGCGCATCAAACATATCCGCCAGCTGGCCGGCCCGATGCCGTCAGCAGCAGATATATAGAGGCAACGAGGAAGTTTAACATGTCCCCTGACGGAAAAACGGTTTGCCCCTTTTCGACTGTCGAGGGAAAGCCACAGGCTTCTCCGTCACGCCTTGGCGTGACGGAGGACCGAACAACCGCCTGCTTCACAGACCTATATAATGGGTCTGGAAGTGGCGTTGTTCGGTCGCCCGACAGTCGATCAAATACTCGGTAAAAGTTGCAAATGGTAAATCTTCAAATTGCATCTATCCTGAAAATACCCGAACTTCAAAATGTGTAAAGTTGTAAAATTCAACATAGAGGTCTTTTCATCCTTCCGATGGTGACGAAATTTTTTTGTCATGGGAGTCTATATAGAAAGGAAGAGCTGTAATGCCTTCATTCGTCGGTCCGATCAAAATCAACAGCGTCGGCAGCGGCGCGGTCGTGCAAATGGGCGACTGCTTGTATATCGCACCAAAAGTCGCCACGAAAACGCAGGCTGGATCCGGCGGGTTCAACACCGGCGACTTTATCATGACAAACAACGCAATCAGCTTTACAAATGCGTTTGATCCCGATGTATCTGACCAAAACGTGGCCGCCAACAACTAAATGGGGGCAAGGACCGCCCCCTATCCCCCCGTTCCTTCAATCCAGTGGGCCGGACTAACCAGCCGGCGCAGCGGCCGCTGGCAACGCATCCGCCAAGCACTGCTCCCGACAGACGGGTTACATCCATTCAAGCCGGACGCGTGTGCCGGGGCCGGACGGCTCCGCCGGCTCGACAATGAGACGGCGCGGCAGCCGGTTGCGAATCTCTTGGACATGGCTGATGACGCCGACAGCCAGCTGCTGCGTATGCAACTTTTCCAAAGCAGAAACGACCGTATCGAGCAGCTCGGCATCCAATGTGCCAAACCCCTCGTCCAAAAAGAAAAACCGGAGCGGATATTCACCGCGCAACTGAATTTGCGCCGACAGCGCCAGCGCCAACGACAGCGATGTCAAAAACGTTTCCCCGCCGGACAGCGTCGACACCGGCCGCCGCACCCCCCCGTTGGCATCATCGCGAATCAAAAACCCGCCTTGCGAATCGAGCTCAAGCGCATAGCGATGGCGCGTCAACTGCTGCAGCCGCTCAGACGCCATGATGGTCACCTGTTCGAGTTGCTCTTCCGCCATAAATTCGACAAAACTATTGCCGCGAAGCAACGTTTGCAGCTGTTTGTACCGCTCAATTTGGCGGCCGAGAGTTGCCTGCCTCGCCTCCAATTCAACAAAACGGACATGTTTTTTTCTCAGCTCCGCCACTTTTCCGCGCACCGCGCCAAGCTGCTCGGTCATCATCTCAGTGTGCGCTTTCAACTCGTTGTATACTTGCTGCATCATCTCCCATTGTTCAGCGCTCACCGCTTCTTCGCCGATGACAGCCGCCAGCTGGGCGCGTCGGTGCTCAGCCTGCTCTACCTGGCGCCAGTAAAGGCGGATGGCTTCGTCCCATTCATCACATTGCGCTTTTGCCGCCCTCGACATTCGCACTTCTTCAGCATCAGCGAACACAGTGCCGGCCAAGGCGCGGCGCCAGCGAGCGAGCGCTTCTTCCTCGCGGCGGGCCGCTTCCTCGCACGCCTGCTTCGCTGCCTTCGCCTCACTTTCTGTCGCCTGGTATTGCTGTTGAGCGCGCTGCCATTCATCGTACGCCTGCTGTTCGCCGTTTTGCAGCCGTCGCCATTCGGCTTCCGCTTCCCGAAGCTGCACACCTGCCGGGCCAGGTCCGGCCTTCTCGTGCCGTTGCCGCTCATATTCTTTCCACAGCTCCTGTTTGGCGCTCATAAGCGATTCGAGGCGCACCCGCTCCGCCTCAAGCCGGCGACGCTCCTCAGCCGCCTGTTCTTTTGCTCTTTGTTTTTCTTCTAAAAATGGAACGCTGTCTTCAAGCCGTTTTTGTACATCACGCCACATTTTCTCTTGTTCGCGCAGCTGCTCGTAAACCACCGCGATCGTTTCCAGTGAAAAGGAAGGATGCGCCTCGCGCCACTGCCGTTCAAGCTGCTGTTTCTCCTCTTCAAGGCGCTGTTTCTCCGCTTGCAGCGCTTCGATATCCGCTGCCGCCCATCGGCAGGCGTTTTCCGCTTCACGCCGCGCCGCTTCCGCCTCATTCCACTGCGACAACGCCCGGTAAACCGCTTCCTTTCGTTCAATGACATCCTGCCCGAGCGCCCGGACTTCAACGGCCATATCGACGGTTTCGCCTGCCGGGCGGACAGCCGCCTGAACAGGGGGTGTCCCGTGGCTGGCCGCCAGCGCGGCAAGCTGCTCAAGCTGCGCCTTGAATGAGAACAGTGTCTGCAAATCTTGTTCGCAACGCTGCCGCTCTTGCTCGAGCTCAGACAACCGACCAGAGGCTACCGTCTGCGGCCTGGCGGACGGATGCGGGTGCTCACGCGAGCCGCACACCGGGCACGGTTCACCGGGACGGAGCCGCTCAGCCAGAACCGCTGCCAGTTCGGCCGTCTGCGCCTCTTCGATCCGTTGCTGCTCCGCCTCGATCTGTCGCCGCAAAACATGCAACCGCTTTTCGATATCTTGTTGCCGGCTGCAGACGGAATGGTGCGTTTGTTCAACAAGCTGAAACAGTTGATGAAGGCGGGCGCCGGCAGCGGCGGCGCGGCGCTCCCGCTCAGCCCGCTCTCGTTCGGCTTGGCGCCAGGCAGCTTCCTTTTGCTGGAGCTGCACATCGACGCGGGCGAGAGCGGACACCGTTTGCTCAATGCGCCGCTTCTCTTCGCAGGCGCGCTCTATTTCGTCTTTGTCAGCGAGCGCAGCGGCATGCCGCTGCAACTCTTCTTTCAGCTCCTGTTGGCGCGCCAAGCCGCGCGCGTACCAGGCCTCCGCTTCCTCGAACTGACGCTGCACCGCTTTTTCCCGGTCCGCCAAGCGGTTCCACTCCTCATGGAGGGCGGCGAGCTCCGCCTTGAGTGTTTCCATTTGCCGTTCGAGCTGCTCCGCCTGCCGCAGCCGCTCCATTTGCGCCAACAGCTCTGGCTCGCGCCGCGCTTTTTCCTGCCGCGCCTGCTCATAGCGGCGCACGGCATCCTCATAGTGGGCTTGGGCCGCCTCTAACTGTCGCAACGCCGCCTCCTGCCGCTGCAGCGCCGCGGCCTGCAGGAGGCGCATCTGTTCGTACTGCTCCCAGTACGGCCAAATGCGCTCCGCCTGCTCGGCCCGCCCTTTTTTCG
Organism: Geobacillus sp. FSL K6-0789; assembly: GCF_038593135.1. Lineage (NCBI taxonomy): Bacteria > Bacillati > Bacillota > Bacilli > Caryophanales > Anoxybacillaceae > Geobacillus > Geobacillus sp. FSL K6-0789. The sequence continues at coordinate 649,744 of NZ_CP151966.1, read as the reverse complement.
CTTCAAGCGCCCGCACTTCGGGCTCCCGCCGGCGCAATGCCGATAATTCCGCTTCAACCGCTTCTTTTTCCTGCTGCCACGCCCGAAGCTGCCTCGCCCGTTCGACGTCTGCCTCGATTTTCTCAAGCTCTTTTTTGCGCTTGGCAAACAGCGCCGCAAGCTCCCGCTCTTCGGCTTCTGCCTGCTCAAGCGCCGCTTTCGAAGCATCGCCGAGTCCCGCTTTTTCCGCTTCGATTTTTTGCCATTCCTGCTCCGCGGCGGCGAGCCGCTCTTTTAACTTTTTATTCAACTCGTCACCGTATCGTTCAAGATGGAACAGGCGCTGCAGCATTTGCCGGCGCTCCGCCCCTTTGAGGGATAAAAACTCGGCAAACTTCCCTTGCGGCAAAACGACAGCGCGGGTAAAATCTTCCATAGTCAAACCAAGCAGCTGTACGACCGCCTTGTCTACATCAGAGAGCTTGTCCGCGAGCACGACCGGCTCGGCCTGATGTTCGATCAACCGGCAGACGGCGCTCCGCGTCCGCCATTCATCCGCCCTTTTCAAACTGCGTTCCACCGTGTACCGTTTTGCCCCAGCGGCATTTTCCAATTCGAACGTAAAGGAAACGAACAGTTCCTTTTCAGCGTGGTTGATGATCGCTTGTGTCCGATTGGCCGCCCGTCCGACACTTCCGAACAGCGCGAGCGTGATGGCATCCAAAATCGTCGATTTGCCGCTTCCGGTCGGTCCAAAAATGCCGAATACGCCGCCGTCGCAAAGGGCCGTAAAATCGATCGTTTGTTTTTCACGAAAGCTATGAAGCCCGGCGATCGTCAAGGAAATTGGCTTCATTCCTCTTCTCCTTCCCCTTCCTTCTCATCGGCCGCCAATTCCAAAAAAAGGCGCACGAGCTCTTCATCCGGTGTTTGTCCGCCGGTTTGACGTTCGTAAAAACGCCGGAACATTTCCACAAGGGAAAGCGGTTTGCGGTCTGTTTCAGCCGCCGCCTCCCGCTCCCGTTCCGGAAACACCGGGCGGATATGGATAAACCCTTGATGAAGCTTGCGCAGCCGTTGAATCTCTTCCATTGTCAACGGCTCGTTTACATGGACCTCTAAATCGATCCAGCACGACCGGTCTCTTCCTTCCTCGCACCAACGATACACTTGGGCAAGTCCGTCCGTCGCCTTCCAACGGACAAGCGGTTTGCCGGAAACAAGCGGAATCTCCGTCACGTTGGCCTTTCCGCCCGGATGGACGTCGACAACCGTCACCGACTTGGTGTGCCCAGCTTCGGAAAAGCTGTAAGCAAGCGGTGAACCGGCGTAGCGCGCCGCCGTCTCCGCCCGTCTGACGTCCTGCGGGCGGTGCAAATGACCGAGCGCCACGTATTGCGCCGCCCCGGGCAAACTGGCAGCCGCCACCGTATAGGCGCCGCCCACCTCAATCGGCCGCTCGGAATCGGACGTATGGCCGCCAGCCACGTATAGATGGCTCATCGCAACATTGACAGTTTCATCGGCAAATGAGGCGGCCATCGCAGCGAACAACGCCCGGATGCGGTCGTCGTACCGATCGCGAAGCGCGGTTTCCTTATGGTCGGATGACAATAGCTCAGCGAGCCGCGATTCAGACGGGTACGCCAACGGCGCAAGCATCATCGCCTCGCCGCACGACGGAACGTCAATTCGGCAAACTTCCGCCTGTGGGCGGCCAAAAAGGAAAATGTTGTAGTCGGAAAGCAGCGGCCGGGCGGCGCTGATGCGGTCCGGATGGTCATGGTTGCCGCTGATGACCGCAACCGGACGCCGGCCTTTATCGGACAGTCGGGCCAAACTCTCGTAAAACAGCTGCTCCGCCGCCGCCGGCGGATTGACGGAATCGAACACATCGCCAGCCATCAAGACGACATCGATTTGTTCTTTTGCTACAATCTCGACAAGTTCGTCGATAAACGCCTCTTGCTCCGCCAACCGGCTTCGGCCTTCAAGCGTCCGCCCGAGATGCCAGTCTGCCGTATGCAAAATGCGCATCGTCTTTCCCCCTCCGCGTCATTCCACCGCGATAATGTATTGGCCGTCAAACGAATACAAATAGCACTCCGCTACCGGCACGCGCCAAATTTGCTCAATCGCTTGCCGATACAGGCGCATTTGCGTTCCGTAGCGGCCGAGCAAAAAGCGGGCGGCCTCCTCTTTCTGGCCGGCAAAACGGCCGGTCACCTCATCCGTTTTATAGTCGATCATCACATAACCGCGCTCATCCGCAAACACACAGTCAATCACCCCTTGGACAAGCACCCGGCGGTCGTCTTCCATCCCGTCATGCCCGTAAAGATGGGAAGCCGGAAGCCCTAGACTGAATGGCACTTCCCGGTGCACCTCGCGGGCGGCGCAAAGGCGGCGGCCGATATCCGTAGCGAAAAAGGCGGCGATCGCGGCCGCATCGACCGCTTCGGCTTGCTCGGCCGACAACAGCTCTTTTTCGATGAGCCGACCCATTTGCTCACGGATGGACGCTTCACTGACCGGCGCACGCAAGTCGAGATGGCGCATGACGATATGAAGCGCGGTTCCTTTTTCCGCCGGCGTCAACGTTTTTTCCTGCATAAAGCGCGGCCGCGAGAAAATCGGCGCTGTTCCTTGGCGCAGCGGCCATTCACTCGCCAGCTCGCCAAACAGCACCCGTTGCTCTTTCAGCTCCGACACCGACTGTTTGGCGCGCACAATCGTCCCTTTTTCATAGCGATACCGCCATAACAAACGCCGCTCTGCTTCCTCTTTCCAGCCGCCGCCAGCCGGAACAGGGCGGCCATGTTCAAGCGCAGCGAGCATGCTCTCGTCCGCCTGGCCGGCAGCCGCCTCGCCGCTGCGCAGCTCGGCCGCGGGCACAATGGCAATACGCCATACGGACGGATGGGAGGCGATTTCATCCGGCGCCTTCTCTCCCGCTAAAATGCGCCCGTCGCGGTGGCGAATGAGCGCCCGGCCGATCCAGTCTAAATAGGAACGGGCCGATGCCCGCACATCGTCGGGAAGCAGCCATTCGCGTTCTCCCGCAACGCCTTTCCATTTTTCGATCTCCTTATCGGCATCGTTGACCGCGGCGATCAAATAAAGCTTCTCTTTCGCTCTTGTCAGCGCAACGTACAAAATGCGCATTTCCTCGGCGAGCAGCTCGAGCCGCTTTTTCACTTGGATCGCCAGCAATGGCAGCGTTGGATAGCTGATGCGCAGCTGTGGGTGGACAAAACGGGCGCCAAAGCCGAGCTCTTTATCCAGCAAGTACGGATGATGCAAATCCCGCGTATAAAACGGGCGGGCGAGTCCGGCCAGAAAGACGACCGGAAACTCGAGCCCTTTGCTGCTATGGATCGTCATCACCCGCACGACATCTTCCTGCTCACCAAGCGGCCGGGCTGCTCCTAAATCATCGCCGCGCTCCTGCAGCCGCTCAATAAAGCGGAGAAAGCGGAACAGCCCGCGAAAGGCCGTCGATTCGTATTGGCGAGCGCGATCATACAAGGCGCGCAAATTGGCCTGCCGTTGCTTTCCACCCGGCAGCGCGCCGACAAAATCGTAAAATTGTGTATCGCGATACAGCTGCCAGATGAGGTCGGCCAACGAGCGGCGGCGGGCCATCGTTCGCCAGCGCCCGAGCTGCTCCAAAAACGCGGCCGCTTTTTTCTTGGCTGCCTCCTCCTCATCCGTTTCCGCCGGCTTTTGCCGGAACAACTGAAGCGCCTCATAAAACGTTCCTTTTGGATCAGCGAGGCGGATCATGGCCAGCTCGTTTTCATCAAAGCGAAACAGCGGCGAACGGAGCACAGCGGCGAGCGGAATGTCTTGGTGCGGGTTGTCAATGACTTTCAGAAGCGACAGCATCACCGAAACTTCCGTCGCCTGAAAGTAGCCGGACGATAAATCGGCAGCCGCCGGAATGCCGTGCGCCTGCAGCTGCTCGATCATTTGCGGGGCGTTCGTCATCGAACGGACGAGCACAACGATGTCTCGGTACATGGCACGCCGCGGTTGCCCGCTTGAGCGGTCATGCACATAAAATGGCCGCGACACGATTTCTTTGATTTTCTCGGCCATTAGGCGCGCCTCCAGCTCGGAGCCCTCAAGCTCCGCTGCCTCTTCGTCCTCTTCTTCCGCCGCGCGCTGCCGGTTGATGATCATCACTTCCGGAACAGTATCCGCCCCATCCGGATAATCGGCGCCATACTTAAGCTGGGCTGCTTCATCGTACGCCATCTCCCCAACGGTTTCCCCCATGATTTGTGCAAAAAGGAAGTTCGTGCCGTCCAGCACCTCGGCGCGGCTGCGGAAATTGCGCGCCAAATCAATTCTCATTCCCCCTGCGGCCCCATCAGCGGCAAACCGTTTGTATTTGTCCAAAAACAGCATCGGCTCGGCGAGGCGAAAACGATAAATCGACTGCTTGACATCGCCGACCATAAATAAGTTGCCAGTCCGCTCGCTTCCTTTTTTGACGAGCTGCAAAATCGCTTCTTGCACAAGGTTCGTATCTTGATACTCATCGACAAGCACTTCATCAAACTGCGCTTGGTACTCCAAAGCGGCCGCCGATGGCTGCCATTCGCCCGTTTTCGGGTCGCGCTGCCGCAAAACATGCAGACAATAATGTTCCAAATCAGAAAAGTCGACGATCCCTTTTTCACGTTTCACGGCTTGAAACCTATCGGAAAAACGGCGGACAAGCGCAACGATCGTCTCAACCGCCGGCTTCATCTCCCGCATATGGCGGATCCAGACAGACGGGGGCAGCGAAAATATGTTGTCGCGCAGCGCTTCCAGTTTCTTCTTCGCCTGGTCGCGAAGCGATTTCGCCTCATCGACGAGCCACTTATCATAGCCATCGCCGCGACAGCCCGGAAGCCGGCCGAACGCCAGCGACTGCAAAGCACGATACAGTCCTTCCCACGATTGCGACCGCCATCTTTCAAGTTCAGCGACAACGGCGGCATCCTCGCGCAGCCGTTTCTCATACGGCCGCGGCCCGCCCGGTTCCTGCGCAAGACGCAACGCCCTTTCGATGAGCCGTTTGGCCGCTGCCAGCTCCATCGCCGCATGTTGGTTGATATAGCGCGATGGCAAAAGCGACTCGGGCGGCGTCTGTTCATCGACCTCATACATGGATACAAGGCCTTTCAGCCATTCATCGGGCGCGGGGTGGGAGCGGGAGAAGTCATGCAACGCGAAAATCATGTCTTGCAGCTCGGCATCGCTCCGGTCTCCGGTGTAAGCATCAATGACGGCAAAAAAGCGCTCGTTATCCGCCTTTCCATATTCCTCCTCAAGCAGCTCCTCAAGGACGTCCTCTTTCAGCAGTTCGATTTCTGTCTCATCAGCGATGCGAAACGACGGATCCAGATCGAGCAAATAATAATATTTGCGGATGACATCTAAGCAAAACGAATGGAGCGTCGAAATCGAGGCGCGGTTGAGCAGGCTGAGCTGGCGCCGCAAATGGAGCGAATGCGGCCGCTTGGCGAGTTCGCGCTCGAGCGCCTCGCCGATCCTTGCTTTCATCTCAGCCGCCGCAGCGTTCGTAAACGTGACGACAAGAAGGCGGTCAATATCGGTCGCCCCGTCTTCCGCCGTTACTTTTTGGATGATTCGCTCAACAAGAACGGCCGTTTTTCCAGACCCGGCCGCCGCAGCGACGAGAACGTCCCGGCCGCCGGCCACGATGGCTTTCCACTGTTCATCCGTCCACCGGCTTCCGGCCGACTTCGGGCGAAACGCAACGCTCAAGACTCTCCCCTCCCTTTCGTTATATTCTTCATCACGTCTTCCCCCGTCTGTGGGGCAAGCTTTCGGAATTCGTTGCCGGACAGCGCCTCGTCAAATTGGCATATGGACTTAAAGGCGCAAAAGTCGCACGCTGTTTTGCTTTTCAGCTTGTACGGGGCAATCGATACAATGCCGTCAGCGATTTGTCCGCCAATATCGGCAAACAGACGGCGGACGTGCTGGCGAAGCGCATCAAAATCAGAAGCGCTCGCGACCGAAGACTGAGAATGAATCGCTCCGCTGCTCGTCAGCCTAACCGGCACAATCAGCGACCGCTGCCCTTTTTCCAATTGACTGTCCATCAGCCGGATTGCCTCCACATCGGCAAGCAGCAGACCGCGCATCCGAAACGGCTCAAGAAGTTGTTTCGCCATCTCCGCTTCATCGTCAAGCCACTGCTTCGCCTTCACAATCGGATTATGGACATGGAAATAGAGCACCCCGGCCGGCAGCGCCGGCTGTTTGACAAGTTGCTCAGCATACGTGAGCACAATGTCCAAATAGGTAAGCATTTGCAACGCCAAACCGTAATACACTTCCGTCAAATCAAGCGTTTTGGCGCTCGATTTGTAATCGATGATGCGAAGAAATACTCCTTCGCTGCTTTCTGCCTTGTCAACGCGGTCGATTCGCCCGACAAGCTCCATAACCGTCCCGTCGCGCAGTTGAAAGCGAAGCGGCGGCAAGTCGCCGCCCGGTCCAAACGCCAGCTCGAGCCCGATCGGAACAAAGCCGCTCGCCCGCGCATGCTCGCTCAACACGTGGGTCGTGCGGGCGACAACGTGTTTTAATTTCCGTTTCATATATTCATAGCGAGACGAACTGGACAGCACTTGCTGTTGAATGAGGGGGGCAAGCCGTTCGACCGCTTCATCCGACAGACGCTCGCAATCCGGTTGGGACAGTTCGCCCCAATCAACGTGCTGTTCGCGCAGCCGGTCGGCGATTTGTTTAATGGCCGCATGGAACAACTGGCCGACATCCGGCGCCTCGAGGCGGAAAATGCTTCGCTCCTTCAAGCGCAGCCCGTGTGAAATAAAATGGGCGTACGGGCATTTTTGAAACTGCTCCATGCGCGAGACGCTCGCCTGAATTTTTTTTCCGTACAACCGCCGGCTCCATTGTTTTTTCAACGGCGCGGCTTTGTTTGTATAAAACAGCGCCGACACCGCCTTTTGCACCCTCTCGTTCCATTCCGGGCGGGCGATGAACACGTTGTACACATCCCACCAAAGCGGATCGATGCCATAGTTTCGCTTCCATGCGCGCAGCTGGCTGACCAAATACGTTTGTGTCGCCTGCGGCGCTGTCACAAACGCCTCCGCCTTCTCTTCCGGGGCATCGAACGGATCGTTGCCGCACAAGCGCACCTTCACCTTCGGGAACAGCTCCGACAATTGTTTAATCAGCGGCGATGGCATGAGCGCTTTCCCTTCGCCATCGGCCAGCGGGTATGTAACATACAGCCGTTCGCTTGGACAGGCAAGCGCCAGGTAGATAAAAAACGGGTCGTAAAACAGCTGTTCCCGGCTCCCCGGCGCAAGCGCCACACCGAGTTCGCGCAGCTGCTCCCGTTCGATTTCCGCCATAAGCCCATCCTCTTTCGCCCTGGCCGGAATGACGCCATCGTTGGCGCCAATGACAAACGCATACTTCACGCCGATGAGGCGCGAACGGTCGAGCTGGGCGACGATCACTTGATCGATGGCCGGCGGCACAAGGGAGAACTCAAGCCGGTCAAGCCCGGCCTCGATAATTTTAGCAAATTCGGCTAACGACAACGGTTCCGCTCCGAGCATTTCAACGTATTGGTCAAGCAAATCGATGACCGCGTTCCACACCTGCTCATGCTGGCGCGCTTCCACGAGGCGGCCTTCCGCTTCCGCCTGCGCGCTCATTTGTTCCAGCTTTTTCGGAATCTGCAATTCTTCTAACAAGAGATATAGCGCCGTGCAATACCCGCGCCCGTCCTTAGCCCGGCGCAAACGGCGCTCAAGGCGGCGGAGCGGGGCGGCCAGCGTCTCCCGCCATTCGTTCAACTTGTCCTCAAATTGCCGTTCTTCATCCGTCTGCGGCACATTCAACCCGTCAAGCGCCCGGTAGCGCCGATACGGCCAGCGCTCGCCGCTCGTCCATTTGTCCCCCTTCACCCCATAAGCAAGAACATAGTTTTCGAGTTTGTCGGCTGCCTCGCGCCACATGACCAAGTCACCGTCCAACGGAAAGAGCAAATCCGTCTTCACAGCGCGAAACACCGCCTCATACCGCCAGTTTGTGGAAATTGTTTCCAAAGCAGCGCGCACAAGTTCAATGAGCGGATGATGGTGCATCGGCTCTTTTTCATCCATAAAATACGGGATGCCAAAATCAAAAAACACCGTCTTCACAAGGTCGCGGTACGCCTCCGTTTGGCGGATGACGAGTGCGATGTCGCGATAGCGCGCCCCTTCGTCGCGGACAAGGCGGATGATTTCCCGGGCGACCGCTTCCAGTTCTGCGCGGCGGTTGGCCGCCTCATAAAGGCAGACCGCACCGTCTTCCGCTTCGTAAGGCGGCAGCGGGCGGCGATGAAACTGCGCCTCGAGATGGGCGAGCGCCCCGCTTTGATGACGTCGGTTTTCCGCGAGCACGACCGGCTCTTCAAGCAAAACATCGTTGGCCAAGGCAAGCTCGCGCAACTGGCGGTACGTCTGCGCCGGCAGATAAAACAAGTCGAGCTCGTCCGGCATCTCACCATCATACGGACGGTCGACCGTCAGGCAAACGGTGACCCGCCGGCAATGACGAAGAAGCTGCTCAATCACTATGTATTCTTGCGGGGCAAAATGATGGAATCCGTCGATATAAACATCGGCATCACGCAAATAGCAGGAGCGGGGGATTTGTTCGGCGAGCAGGCGCAAATAATCTTCCGAATCGAGGTAATGGCCGCTTAAGCTCCGCTCGAGCTCTGCATAAACGAGCGCGACATCGCTGAGCTTATCGGCCAGCAGGCGCCGTCCCGGCCGGCTCGGCCCGCTTTCCAGCTCCTCGACACGGCGGCGAAGCTCGTCCGGCGTTAAGCAATACCGCTTGCATTCGGCGATCATCTCATGCAGCTGCTCGACAAAACCGCTTTTGTCCGCCGCGCGGCCAAACAGTTTAAGCTCCTGTTTCCGCTGTTCAATAATTTTGCGAATCATCATTTGCACGCCGACATCGTGGACGTGGTAGCGGTTCATGCCTCCCGTCTCCTGCAAGACGCGCCAGGCGAGGCGGGGGAAGCTGAACACTTGGGCGCGGATCATTCCTCCTGCTCCCTCGGTATGGATTAAGGCGTATTCACATTGAAACGTCATCTGCTCCGGAACGAGGTAAACAATCGTCTTTCCTCTCGGATCTTCCTGCAGCTTGCGGCGGATTTCCGCAAGACACATAGCCGTCTTCCCGCTTCCCGATCGTCCAAGCAAAAAGCGAAGCGACACGGCGATCACCACCATTCGTTTCCTTTATCTTTTCTATTTTAGCACATATGTTCGTATTTGGTAAAGAAAAACTGCCTTCCTTGAAAGCAACCGCTCCCTTAGGCAAAACCGTCGCCGCACCTCGATGCGCCATTTTCTCAAAAATGGAAAGCAATCTCCCGAAACGGCCAATAGCGGAGGTCTACCTTGCCGACCACTTGGCTGATTTTGACGAAGCCGAAATGGCGGCTGTCCCAACTGCTGAGCCGATTGTCGCCAAGGACAAAAATGCAGCCAGCCGGCACCCGCTTTTCTCCCGTCACCTCTTCAAGGGTAAAACCGCCTGTCAGCTTCCCGCTAAGGAGTTGCTGCTTATACGGCCGCAAATACGGTTCATCGACCTGTCGACCGTTAATATACAGCACATCGTTTTTGTACTCGATCCGATCCCCCGGCAACCCGATGACCCGTTTCACGTAATCTTCCTTTTGATTGGCGTGAAACACGACGACATCAAACCGATGAATCGGGGCAATTTCATAACGGATCTTATTGACGATCAGCAAATTGCCGCTTTGCAGCGTCGGCATCATTGACTTTCCTTCCACCATATAATTGCTGAAAACGAAAAAACGGAGCATGGCGACAAACCCGACAGCGGCGAGCCATGGCCAGCGGCGTCCCCGCTTCTTTCCTTGTTTCCGTTTGGTCACTCCCTGTCCTCCTCGCTGCGTTGTTTTTCCGTCAACGAAAATCTTGCCTCTACTCGTTTTCCCGCATACCAAAGCAGCAGCACAACAACAGCGATCGCCGCCGTACGCAACGGCTGGCGGACAAGCGCCACCAAGTCATACCCGATAAAGCTGATCGTAAAAATCATGATCATCTTTCCAAGCAAGACCGCTAATACAAACTGCTGGCGGCTGATGCGTGACAGACCGGCAACGATATTGACAAGCGCCGACGGGGTGAAAGGAAAGCAATACAGCAAAAACAGCGGCCCGAATCCGTGCCGTTCAATCCAGTGCATAAACTGGCGCACTTTTGGATGGCGGCGGACAAAATGAAAGAAACGCTGCTGGCCGATCTTCCGCGTCAGCCAAAAGACGATGAGCGAGCCGAGCGAAGCGCCAATCCAAGAAATGAAAAACCCTTTCCACAACCCGAATGCCGCTGCGTTCGCCATCACAAACACAACCATCGGCAAAATCGGAAAAAACGACTCGAGCAGCGTCGCCGCAATGCCGGGAAATATGCCGAAGGAACGGTAATGGTCGAGTAAGGAAAGCACGTGGTCGAGCGTGAGCCATTGTTTCAAATTTTCCATATTCATCTTTCTTTCTCCATTCAAATGCCGTTTATATTTTTATTTTACACGCTCGGCCGCGCAATTTGAACTTTTGCTTGTGAAAACCCATTTTTTATCATGGCGGTTATTCCGTCACATGCTTTTCTTGCTGCATGCGATATATGTATTGCAGTTTGCGCTCTCTCGCCTCCATTCGCTCCGACAGTTTCGTCCGCAGCTGGGCTGTTCGGTGCAATTGGTTGATGAAAGATTTGCAGGACACATCGAGGACAACGCTTTTCCCGTTGCGGAAGTATACAACCGTCCGCTCATATTTCGCAGGCTCATACCGATAGACATGCATATGCGACAGCCAAACACAGCAGGAATCTTTCGGGGAAGCGGTGGGAAAGAAGTAAATTTCGTTGGACGGTTCAATGGCGATCGGCGCTTTGTGGGTGATGCCGATCACGGCCTTTGTTCCCTCTTTTCTGCCTTGAAAGCTGCAGCCATAATAATCGCAGCTATGTCTAATAATGTCGAGGGGCGTTTGTTTGACAATGTACTCGCCATCTTCCTCGACGACCTTTGCATACAGGTCATTGTTCAACAAATAAGGGAGAATCGCCATCGTATAACGGCTCACGACGAAATGGTTTAGGATGATAAATTCATTTACTTTCATCGTCTCATCTCCTCTCAACGAACTCACCACTCCTATCATACCACCAATAGTTATATTTTTCTATATTTTTAAAAAAGCCAGCGTTTTTTTGCGCAAAAAATCCCATGACGATCGTCATGGGCATTGTCAGGAGTTTTCAAACGTCTGGCCGATTTCTTTCATTGCTAAATACTCGTTCGCTTGCTCGAGCGCCGTATGTTCGCCGACCGAATCGCCTGCATACGTTTCCTCGTTCATCCACGATTGTTCAAAATGGAGATCGGTGCTGACGCGGAATTCGGCAGGGATTAGCTCCGGCAGACTATCTTTTTTCTTTTCCATTTCATCGCCTCCCTCCGTCTATAGAGTGCGCCAGCTTTTTCCTTTTATACGCAAAAAAGCCCGGTCAAACCGGGCTTCCGTCGATATACGGCAATAGCCGCCGTCAAGCGGTCGTAAACTGCTCCTCTTCCGTCGATCCTTTCAAGGCGACGGTGGATGCTTGACCGCCGGAGATGACTTGGGCGACTTCATCAAAATAGCCGGTGCCGACTTCGCGTTGATGGCGCGTTGCAGTGTAGCCATATTTTTCAGCGGCAAATTCTGCTTGCTGCAGTTCGGCGTATGCAGCCATGCCGCGTTCTTTGTAGCCGCGCGCCAGTTCAAACATGCTGTAGTTGAGCGCGTGGAATCCAGCCAGAGTAACGAACTGGAACTTGTACCCCATTTTGCCGAGCTCTTGCTGGAATTTGGCGATCGTTTCATCGTCCAATTTTTTCTTCCAGTTGAACGACGGTGAGCAGTTATAGGCCAGCAGCTTGCCCCGCCCCGGCATCAGCCACGATCGGAACAAAGTAGTCGATGTCTCCACTACCTTCCAAATATTGAATTTGATCAGCGCGCTGCAACGCCTGATTAATGCGTTTGACGACGTGCGGAACACTGTTGGACGGATACAAGCTTTGGTCCGGATACATTTGCCCGGCGAGGTTGGCGTCGGCTGCCACCTGCCATCCACTTAAATAAATGGCTTTCAACCCGGCTTTCACTTGTTGCACGGCCTGATTCCCCGTCAACACACCAAGCGCGTGGACATAGTCTTCGGTATGGAGCAGTTTCCATAGTTTTTCTGCGCCGCGCCGAGCGAGCGTATGCTCAATATCGATCGAGCCGCGCAGTTTAATGACATCTTCGGCGCTGTACGGGCGGACGATCCCTTTCCAGCGCTCTTCATTTTTCCAGCTTTCCTCTAATTGTCGGACACGTTCAGCAAATGACGCCATTTTTCCTTCCCCCATCTCTTTGTTATAATACATCATTTTTATTTACGGTTTTATTATATAACAAAAAAATGCAAGCTTTTTTGAATTAGGAAAATAGACACAAACTGTTCGTAAACAACACCGTTTTCCTATCCTTACTTTTGGTATGATCATGAATAGAGGAGTGATGGGAATGAGAAAGTGGTATACGATAGCAGCGTGCCTCGTACTGTTCGGAATCGGCGCCGGCATCTTTTACTTTACCGTTTATAAGCCATCTACCGCGCGCCTTCCCCATGATGTCACAATGGAAACTGCCTGGGGGCGTCCGTATGCGTTCGGCGACTTGCCGCCGAAAGTGCGGCTCGTTGAGTTTATTTATACAAACTGTCCAGATATTTGTCCGAATACGACAATGCAAATGGCGAAACTGCGCGACCGGCTGGAAAGCGCCGGTGTATTTGGGCGGGATGTCGAATTTATCACCATCACGATTGATCCGGCCCGCGACACGAAAGAAAAGCTGCAAACATATGCCCGCACGTTTGGCGTAACCGGCGACGGGCAAGGCTGGGTATTTTTGCGCGGCAGCGAGGACGAAACAAAAAAAACAGCCGACGCCTTCGATTTTCAATACCGAGACCCGGGCAACGGGATGATTGTGCATACAGCGCTCGCGTACTTGCTTGACCGCGATGGCCGCGTCATTGAGCAGGTCGGGATGGGGACTTCGCGGTTTCACGTCGATGACGTATATGAAACCATTATGAATGAGTTGCCGTAATATCGCCGCAACAAACAGGTGTCCCGATCACTCGGGACACCTGTTTGTGCTGGATGATGTGTGTTCCAGGGAAATCCAGCGCCTTTTGCCCCCTTGCCAAAGACAGCATCATTCAAACGACGAGCGAATACAGACTGAGGACCGCAACCGCGGCAAGAACGACGACCATGACATTGGCCCCGAACCAAGCCGCGATGACAGCCGCCGCAAAACCAATGGCTCCGAACACAACATCATCTTGGATGAAAAAAACGTCAGGAATAATGAGCGCCCCAAGCACTGCATACGGCACGTTTTTCAGCACCCCTTGCCAAAACGGCGGCAGCTGGATGCGGCCGAGCAGCACAAACGGCAGCAGGCGGGGCAAGTACGTCACGACTCCCATGCCGATGATCATCCAGACGATCGTGCTATTCATCGCCGTTTCCTCCTTCTTTCGCCAGCCATTGAACGATGACAGCCGACAGCAACGTAGCCAACACGATCGACCATCCTTTCGACAAGTGAAGAACAAACGTGCCGATAGAATTAAAATAAACGTCGTCAACACGATTTCCAACGCCCCGGTGCCGGCGGCAATCAAACTGAGGGCAATATATTGCGAAGCGCCAGCAAAGACAACAAGGCTCATCAGCACCGTTTCGCCAAGCATCAGCCCGGTCGTCTTGGCGAGTAGTCCAAAAGCGAGCGCAATCGGCGTATAGCCAATGGCGATCGCCACCCCCGCTTGCACTCCTTGGCGAAACGGCGCCATCTTGCTAGCTTCCCATGTCGTTTCCACTGATCATCCCCCCGTCTTGCTAGATTAATAGCTCCATTATGCAAAAAAGAACGATGTTTCGTAACCCGAAAATCCATCACAGTTTTTTTTTCCTCTATGATATAATCAAATTGATTGACGATCGATTTGTCACAAGAAAAGGAGTGCACGTCCATGACCGTAAAAGCATATGTTTTGACCGAACGCGGCCTCCTTCGTTCCGAACAAGTTGCCTATCCGATGGAAGAACGCGGCTTGCAGTTTGGCGACGGCGTCTACGAAGTCGTTCGTCTATACAGCGGCACGTACATCTGGCTCCATGAACATCTAGACCGCCTATACCGCTCGGCGGCGGCCATTCGCCTCGCCGTTCCGTTCAGCCATGAAGAGTTGGCTGAGCGGCTCGAGCAGCTGCGCCGCATGAACGATGTGCGAGAAGATGCCATTTTGTATTTGCAAGTGACGCGAGGGAGCTTCCCGCGCAGCCATGCATTTCCGGCCGAAAACCGGCCGAATTTGTACGCCTACATTCAGCCGATGGCGCGAAAAACGGAGGAAATGGCGCGCGGCGTGCGCGCGATTTTGACCAAAGACGTCCGCTGGGAGTACTGCTGCATTAAAAGCTTGAACTTGCTGCCGAACGTACTTGCAAAACAAGAAGCCGTCGAGCGCGGAGCGTTTGAAGCGATTCTCCACCGCGACGGCGTCGTGACCGAGGGAAGTTCATCGAACATTTTCCTTGTCAAACACAAAACCGTCTATACTCACCCAGCGACGGAGCGGATTTTAAACGGCATCGTCCGCACCAAAGTGAAGGAATTTTGCGCTGAACTTGGCATTCCGTTCATCGAAAAGGCGTTTTCCGTCAGCAGTCTCGCCGAAGCCGATGAATTGTTTTTGACGAGCACCACCTCGGCGATCACTCCGATCGTCCAAGTAGAAGAAACATTGATCGGAAACGGCGAACCGGGGGACGTGACGAAAGCGCTGCAAGCCGCCTATCAAAAGGCGACCAAGCCGCTTCCAACCGCTTGACCCGTTCCATTGCACCGAAAATGAGGCGCCCGCAACGTTGGGGCACCTCGTTTCGTTTTATGAACCGAGTACAGCGCGGTCGCTCGCAAACCGGCTGCCGCGGATGCGCTGAAACTCTTCCAACAGCCGCTCGACTGTCAATTTTTCTTTTTCCTCTCCCGCGGCCGTGAAAATAATTTGCCCGCCATCCATCATGATGAGCCGGTTGCCAAGGCGAATCGCCTGCTCCATATTGTGCGTGACCATCAGCGTCGTCAACTGATGCTGTCTGACAATTTCCTTCGTCAATTCGGTGACAAGCTCGGCCCGCGCCGGGTCGAGGGCGGCGGTATGTTCATCAAGCAAAAGCACATCCGGCTTTGTGAATGTGGCCATCAACAGTGAAAGCGCCTGCCGCTCCCCGCCGGAGAGAAGGCCGACTTTAGCGGCGAGCCGGTCTTCGAGCCCTAAATGGAGCGTTTGCAGCGTTTCCCGAAACCACTTTCGCTTTTCTCTTGTTACACCAAGACGCAGCGTGCGCCGTCTTGTTCGGTTGTAAGCGAGCGCCAAATTTTCCTCGATCGTCATATGGGGGGCGGTGCCGGCCATCGGATCTTGAAACACGCGGCCGATGTAGCGGGCGCGGGCATGTTCTTTGAGCGCCGTGACGTTGCGGCCGTTGATCCACACTTCACCCGTATCAGGGGACAGCCGGCCGGAAATGATATTCATCAACGTCGACTTTCCGGCGCCGTTGCTGCCGATGACCGTGACAAAATCGCCGGGGGCCAGCGTTAAATCAATCCCCCGCAAGGCGACTTTTTCATCAGCAGTTCCTTCGTTAAATACTTTTGTAATTCGTTTTAGCTCCAGCAACCGTCTCTCCCCTCTCAAGCTGTGCTGCTTTCCGTTTTTTCCTCTGTACAAACGCCAGCACCGCCTCGCCGTAATCCGGATCCGGCACGCCGATCACAGCGGCTTCGACGACGCCTGGATGACTGTACAGCACTTCCTCGACCTCACGCGGATATACATTGTAGCCGCCGACGATGATCATCTCTTTTTTCCGGTCGACGATGTAGAAATAGCCCTCCTCATCCATCGCGCCAAATCGCCGGTGTGCAGCCAGCCATCGCGCAAGGCAGCCGCCGTTTCTTCCGGCATTTTGTAGTACCCTTTCATGACGTTCGGGCCGCGCACAACAAGTTCACCGACTTCGCCGGCAGCCAACACTTCTGCAAACGATTTTATTTCATCGGACAGCGAAATCCCTTTTTCCTTTCCTTGCGGCGTTTCACAAACGATGGCCTGCTTCAGCAAAGGCAGGCGCTGCTTCGCCCCGGCAAAGAGCGGAGCGAGCAAATCGAGCCCGATTACCGCTTTGACGTCGCCATTAAGCAAAATATACCCAATTTCTTCCGGCGTATAAATCGGATTGATCGGGATGACGGTCGCTCCGAGCCGCAGCGCCCCGTACAGGCCGATGACAAATTGCGGCAAATTGCCAAGCAATAAGGCGATGTGATCCCCCCGGCGAATGCCAAGCTGCGCCAATCCGTCGGCAAACCGAGACACCGCGGCGTCCAATTGTTGATACGTGCATCGTTCCCCCATAAACACGTACGCTTCTTTGTCCGGTAGTTGTTTAGCGATTTGCGCCAACCGCGTCGTTAAGTTCATCCAATCTCCCCCTTAAAAATGAATGAATGACCATTCATTTTTCAAGTAAAAAAATTCGAACTATAATTTATTATAAAAAAATAACGGCGAAGGACGAGCAAAAGCGCTTCCCTCGCCGTTTTTTTCGCTGCTTTTCGCTACTGTGCCCACACTAAGCCGGTGCGGGCGAGGCGAATAACGCCGCGGAACGTCCGCTCCGCTTCTTCAACGAGCTGTTCGTGCCTGCCAATGTGCGGCAAGTGCGTCAACCATAGTTCACCAACGCCCGCCCCCTCGGCGATGGCCGCCGCTTCCTCGCTCGTCATATGGCCGGCCGGCGCCGCGTTTTGTCCAGCGTAAAAATTGCACTCGCAAATGAGCAAGTCAGCTCCTTTTGCAAACGGTGTAAATTCCGGCATGTAGCTCGAATCAGCCGTGTACACGACCGTGTTGCCGCCGGCAGTGATGCGCATCGCATAACACGGAACCGGATGGACTGTTTTCAAAAATGAAAGCGAAAACGGACCGACCGCAAGCACCTTGGCCGGATCATAAGGAATCCCTTCCGTAATGCCGCTATGCGTCAGGCGGGCGAAGGCCGCCTCATCTTCTTGGTGGCCGTAAATCGGCAGCACCGGCAAATCCGCCCCTACATTTTTATGAATGAGGCGCGCATATTGGAGCGGGCCGATATCGGCGATATGATCATAGTGATAGTGGGAGACGACAACCGCATCCAAGTTTTCTACAGCCGTGTAGTTTTGCAGCTTGGCGAGCGCCCCGCTTCCGCAGTCGACAAGCATGCGAAACCCGTCATGCTCAAACAAATAAGCGGATGTCGCTTCATTGGCGGCGGGAAACCCTCCCCAATAGCCGATGACTGTCACTTTCATTCCCTTTCCTCTCCTTCCACCCATTTTGTCTTCATCATACACGACGGCTGCCTTTTTTTCATCTTTGTTGATGTTGTTTTAAAACACCTATTGACATTTTTATCTGTGTTATAATACAATGAAATCACCAAGACAACGGAGGGGATCACAATGTTGATGAAAGTGTTAGAATTTTTCAAAAACATAGCACCGAAAAAGTGCTCGCAATGCGGCAAAACGATCGACGAGCAGCACGAGTGCTACGGCAACACATGCTCTGACTGCCTTGGCACCGCTTACCGCCACTAGGTGAGCGGACGCTGCCCTTGCGTCACGATGCCGGCTGCCCCGCCGGCAATAGGCTGTTCCCCGATGCAACCTGCCTTTTTTGCTTTAATGCCCCCCGTGTGGGGGCGTTTTTTTTTACACAAAAAACATCCATGAGTAAGCTTTTACTCGCCACCCAAGCATGAAAATAACCGCTCATGGATTCATTATTTTCACGGAAAAAAACGTATAAATCGTTCCCTTGCCGACATTGGCGAGCTTGGCGATTTGTTCCATCGTCGTCGCCTTGTAGCCGAATGCCGCAAACGATTGAGTTGCCGCCTCGATAATTTGCCGTTTACGGTCGCTTGCCATTGGCCTCATCCTTTAATTTGACTAAATGAACGATTCAGTCAATTCGTATCCATTATACTATGCGGCCGTTTTCCCGTAAAGCCCTTAAAAACGCCGCTCAGCTTCCCGAAACGGCGGCACCCCTTGTTCTAGGGAACAGCGCGGCCGGACAACGGAATACACGGGCCGCCTAACGGTACAAGGCGGCCCGCTAATGGGCGCGGCTGTACATCCCGACCGGCTGGTGTTATTCCGTTTGGCGCAAGTAGTCAAGCACATCACCGACCGCCTTCTCTCCTTGGTCGATGCAATCCGGCAGCCCGAGCCCTTCATACGAGCTACCGGCCAAAAACACTCCCGGCAACTCAGCCGCCATCTGTTGCTTAATTTTCGCCAGCCGCTCGCGATGCCCGACTGTATATTGCGGCATCGCCCGCTTCCACCGGGAGATGACGGCAAACTCCGGCCGGCCGTCAATTTTCATCACTTTACTTAAATCATCCAACACAACGCGGACAATCTCGTCATCCGGTTGATCGACGATCTCCTCATCGCCCGGGCGTCCGACATAGCCGCGCAGCAGCGCTTTGCCGGGCGGAGCCGTGTACGGCCATTTTTTGTGCGTCCACGTGCACGCCGTCAGCGTGTAATCGCTGCGGCGCGAGACAACAAACCCAGTGCCGTCAATATCTTGACGGATCGCTTCCTCTGGAAAAGCAAGCGCGACCGTTGCCACCGACGTCAGCGGCACGGACCGAAACGGGGCAAAAAACGGATAATCAGCGAACATATCCGGCACGACATGGTGCGGCACCGCAACAATGACGCTGTCCGCCTCCCACGTTTCACCATTGCTGAACCGCAGCTGATACGCTGAACCGACGCGGATGATCCGCTCGACGCGCGCCCCTTTGACGACGCTGCCTGGCTCAAGCCGCTTTTCCAACTCTTCGACGAGCGACTGCAAGCCGGTTTTTAACGTCTGAAATGCCCCTTTTCGCTCCTTCTGTTCCTTTGGCGTCGTCCGTTTCGCACCGCGAACGAGGCTGCCGTATTTTTGTTCCAGCTGAAAAAACTGCGGGAACGTTGCCATTAAGCTCATTTCGTCGATGTCGCCGGCGTAAATGCCAGACAGCAGCGGTTCGATCAAATTGTCCACCACTTCATCGCCTAAACGGCGGCGAAAAAAGCGGCCAAGCGGCATATCACCGGCTGTTTTCACCGGCGGCAGCACGAAGTCGAGCGCCGCCCTCAGCTTGCCGGCCGGCGAAAACAACCCGGTCGCCACAAACGGGGCGATGCGCGTCGGGATGCCCATCACCGCTCCGCCTGGAATCGGGTGCAGCTTGCCATTGACCAAAATGTACGACTTTCCGTTCGCATTATGAACGATTTCCCGTTCGAGCCCGACTTCTTTCACAAGGCGGAATGCGCTCGTTTTCCGCGCCAAAAACGAGTCCGGCCCCCGTTCAATGACAAAACCGTCACGAACGACCGTCTGCACTTTTCCGCCGAGCCGGTGCGTCGCCTCGACAAGTTTACACGTCACTGGCAGTTGCTGTTCTTTAGCCGCTTTTTGCAAGTAGTAGGCGGCCGCGAGACCCGTAATGCCGCCGCCGATAATCACAACCGTCCGTTTTCCTTCACTCATGCTTACCGCCTTCTTTTGCGAGCCGCTTTAACACGACCGTCGCCAATGCATCAATAAACAGCGGATCGGTATTCGGCATCTCCGGCCGGTAATAGCGGGCGCCAATTTCTTCGGTTACTTGCTTGCATTCAATATCGTTGTCATACAACACTTCCAAATGGTCGGCGACAAAACCGACCGGCGCATAAACGAACGACGTATAGCCGTGCTCTTCATGGAGCTGGCGCGTCAAA
The DNA here is from genome assembly GCF_038593135.1 of Geobacillus sp. FSL K6-0789. NCBI lineage: Bacteria > Bacillati > Bacillota > Bacilli > Caryophanales > Anoxybacillaceae > Geobacillus > Geobacillus sp. FSL K6-0789. The sequence goes on along the minus strand of NZ_CP151966.1, from coordinate 629,691 downwards.
TCTTGCACGTCCGGGCCAAGCCATGGCTCCGGCGTGCTGCCGGCGCTTTGCCAGCCGACGGCGTAATGCGAGACGCCGGCTTGTTTGGCAATACGTTCGGCTGTGTCTTGGAGCTGTTCTGGATATGGGTCGCCCGCTTGAATGATTTTTTCCGGCAAACTATGGGCCGAGACGATCAACACCGCCCGTTCCCGCTCTTGTTCCGGCATGGCATCAAAAATGGCTCTCACTCGTTCGGACCAATATTGCAAAAACTTCGGCTCGTCATACCACTGGTCAATCGTATAAATAACCGGGCCGCCAAGCTTTTCCGCCGCCGCTTTCGCCCGCTCGTTGTACGAGCGGATGCTGAATGTGGAATAATGAGGGGCTAGGACGATCCCAACCGTTTCTTTGATGCCGTCATCATGCATGCGCTCGACGGCATCCTCAATGAACGGCTCAATATGTTTGAGCCCTAAATACATGCGAAACTCGACTTCATCTTGCACTTCGTTCAGCCGCTCCTCGAGCCGTTTCGCCTGCTCTTCCGTAATTTTCGCAAGCGGCGACAGGCCGCCGATCGCCCGGTAGCGCGCTTTTAAATCCTCGATTTGTTCTTGCGGCGGCTTCCTCCCGTGGCGGATATGCGTATAATACCGTTCAATATCGTCTTCCTTGTACGGCGTGCCGTACGCCATCACAAGCAGTCCGACAATGTTCTTCATTGTGTTGCACCTCGTTTACTTTGCTGAAGTATACTCATGGATAAAAGCCGTCAGCCGCTTCAAAGTCGCCGGCTGCACATCAGGGAAAATGCCATGTCCCAGGTTAAAAATATAGCCCGGCTGCTCCATCCCCTCGTCCAAAATGCGTTTCACCCGCTCTTCGATCACATTCCATGGAGCGAGCAACACCGCCGGATCCAAGTTGCCTTGGATGGCTTTCACAATGCCTTGGCGGCGCGCCTCCCGAATTGACAGCCGCCAATCAAGGCCGATGACATCAAGCGGCAAATCGTTCCACTCGCGCACCAAATGGCCCGCCCCGACGCCAAACATAATGAGCGGCACGCCTTCCTCGCGCAAAGCGGCAAAAATGCGCGCCATCGCCGGCTTAATAAACGCCCGGTAATCGTCCGCATTCACCGCTCCGACCCAAGAATCAAAAATCTGCACCGCGCTCGCCCCGGCCTGAATTTGCGACCGCACGTAGCGGATCGTCATCTCGGCGAGTTTGTCCATTAAGGCAAACCATGCCTTCGGTTCCGCATACATAAACGCTTTTGTTTTATGGTAATTTTTTGATGGTCCGCCTTCAATCATGTAGCTCGCCAACGTAAACGGCGCACCAGCAAACCCGATGAGCGGCACGTCAAGCTGCTCGTTGACAAGCAACCGGATCGTCTCCAGCACGTATGGCACATCATGTTCCGGATCGATCTCCCCGAGCCGTTCGACGTCTTGAAGCGAGCGAATCGGATTGGCGATCACCGGCCCGATGCCGCCCTGAATCTCAACATCAACGCCAATCGCCGGCAGCGGCGTCATAATGTCTTTATATAAAATCGCGGCATCAACGCCGTATTGTTCGACCGGAAGCCTCGTGACATAGGCGCACAGCTCCGGTTCATGCGTAATCTCAAACAGCGAGTATTTTTCTTTCAGCGCCCGGTACTCCGGCTGCGACCGGCCGGCTTGCCGCATGTACCAGACCGGCACATAATCCGTTTTCTCGCCGCGGCAGGCGCGCAAAAATGTATCGTTGATCCGTCTTGTCATCTCCATCCGCCTTTCTTTTCCCCAATCGAGCTGTCCGTTTCCGATTTTTTGCTTATCTATTTTTCACTATACAGGTTTCCCCGCTCTATGTATAGAGAAGGAAACAAACTGTCAAAAAATCGACCGATTTTCAGCCTATGACCATTATACCAAAAAAGCTGCCCTGGCCGCACAGGACAGCTTTTTTCGTCAGATCAGAAACATGGCGACAACGGTTGTGACCGCCAGACCGACCGCTACCGGAATCAAGTTGCGCCGCGCCAACTCAAACGGATCGACGCCGCAAATGGCCGCGGCCGGGATGAGCGCCCACGGAACAAGCGTGCCGCCGCCGACCCAAATGGCAGCGATCTGGCCGAGCGCCGTTAACGTGGCCGCCCCGCCGCCAATGGCGACCGTAAACAAATGGGCGACCGAACCAGCGAGCGAGATGCCGGAAAACCCGGAGCCGTCAAGACCGGTAATCGCCCCGACAATCGTGAGCGTCACTGCCCCGATTTCGTTGTTCAGCGGCACTGCATGAGCCAAGGCGACCCCTAAATCGTTGACAATGCCCTGTGACGCCTGCGGCAAGTAGTCGCCGATAATTTTTACAAATCCGGCATCGCCAAGATAGAAAAAGGCGGCAATCGGAATGACAGGACCGAACACTTTAAATCCGAACTGAAATCCTTCAATAAAGTAATTGGTCACTTCAGCAAAGCTCTCTTGCCGGTGGGCTAAAACGGAAATGAGGATCAAAATAAAAATCGCGGTTCCGCCGACTAAGGCTGTCGCCTCGCCGCCTTGCAAGCGCAAATAAAACATCGCGATGACGTCAAGGGCAAACAACACCGGAATCAACAGCGCCAGCCATTTTTTCGCCGTCTCGGCGAGCAGTCCTTCCGTTTTTTCGAGCGCCGAATCCGTGGCAGCAGCGATTTCTGCATCGCCGACCGCCAAACGTCCTTGCTTCATGTCGCGGCGCAGCAAATAAAACGCGGTGACGGTCGTGACCGCCCCCATGACAAACACGAGCGGCACACTAGCGGCGATGACGTCGCCAACCGGCAGGCCGGCTGCATCGGCGGTCAGTTTCGGCGCCCCTTGAATGATGAAATCGCCAGAAAGCGCGATGCCATGCCCAAACAAGTTCATCGCCATCGCCGCTCCTAACGCCGGCAAGCCCACCCGGACCGCTGCCGGCAACAGCACCGCCCCCATTAAGGCAACGGCTGGAGACGGCCAGAAAAACCAGGAGATGACCATCATCAAAATCCCGATCGTCCAATACGCCCAAGCCGGCGTGCGGATCAAGCGGACAAACGGCGATACCATGACATCATTGATGCCGGTCGCCGACAACACTTTGCTCATCGACACAATGATTGAGATGACCAAAATCGGCGGCAGCAATTCGGTAATGGCGTAAATAAAACTGTTAAACACCCCGCTGACTGCCGCGCTCAGTGAATGGGTAGCGACCGCCGCCAACAAAAAGATCCCAGCAATGCAAACGAGCGATGTATCTTTGCGGGCAACCATAAACCCAATGATGAGCATGATAAACAGCAAGTAAATCCAGTGCAGCGCCACAAGCTCTACACCCATACACAATCCCCTTTCCCCAACTTCCAGCCCGGCCCGCCGGACATGCGCCTGGGCTGGTGTACTACAGCATATGAAGCGGGAAAGAAGGTGTGAAACAAAAAAGAAGCGCTGCGCTGGGAGAGCATCAAGCAGAAACAGCACGTTAAGGGCTTTCCGTCGCCCCTTTCAAAAAAGAAAGACGCCGGCCTTGGCTCGAAAAGCGCTAATAGCCGGCGTTGGCCCTCCGGCGCGGGCGTCCATAGCGCCCGGCCGCCCAGATCCCCCACGCGTTTCCGCCCACCCAAGTGGCAAGCCAAAGAAAACGGGGGGAGACAGCAGCCAATACAAGGTGAAACAACGTATTTTGCGCGATGAGCAAGATGGCGAACAGCCGCATGGCAGCGGCGGGCGATTCCGTCCGCGGCAGCGGGTACAGCCGCGTCCATAGCGAATAACGGTGGCGATGAGGAAGCGCCGCCAATTGAACAGCGGTCGCATACAACACCAAAAGCACCGTGGCCGCCCTCATGTATTCATGGTCGGCCGCCGCGAGCACGACGCATCCGATGGCGGTTAGCCGCACATACAGCCCTGCGTACTCGCCGGCGCGCAAAAACGTGCGTACATACAAATGGAAAAAGACGTGCCGCGGCCCGTACGGAATAAAGGCCAGCAACGGGTCGAGCCAACGCCGCCGCTTCGCCGTCTCCCGCCATTCCGGAACGTCCGTGAACAAGTTGGCCACCCGGTAAAACAATCGGGCTGCGCGCTGCTCTTCGGCGATGAGCCGCTCCCACTTCCATGTTTCCCCTTCTGTCCACCGCCATAAGCAGACGGAAAGAGCGGCCATCAACGCAGCGACCGTTCCGAAAAACGGCCACGGCGCCGCCGCCAACCAAAAGTACACGACAAGCGCCGATGCGCCCAAGCGGACAAGCGCGCTCCAACGATGAAACGACGGTTCAGCGATGTAATTCCCCTTCCAACTCGCCCATAAATTCCATAGTTTTAAACAGACGATGCCGAGCAAAAAGAGCGGCCACGGCACCGGCGAAAACCGGACATGGAGCGGTCCGGCCGCCAAAAGAAGCAAACATAGGCCGTAGGAGTGCCACACTGCAGAGAAAACAAACGCCCGGCGAATATATGGACGCAGCCGGCGCTCGGCCGGCAGCAAAAACACCATATCCGCTTCACGAAACAAGGTGCGCACCGAGCCTGACGCCGCCGCCCAACCAAACACCGCCGCAGCGATGGCTGGGTACGGAAATGAGGGGGGGAGCTGTTCGATCGAGCGTTTATACACGACCGCCGCCCAGCCCAACACGATGAACAGGCCGACAAGCAAATGGTCATTGAACATGTAACGCAAGTACCGGAGCCTTCGCCTCTCCTCCGCTCGAAAGCGCTCCTGCCAAAGCTTGCCGGCGTCCATCATGGCGCATCATCCTTTGTTAATTCAATGTACACCTCATCAAGCGTCGCATGTTTCAACCCGGACTGGCGGCGGATGTCATCAAGTGTTCCTTTCGCTTTCACGCGCCCTTGGTGCAAAATGACAAACGAGTCGCAATACCGCTCGGCCGTTGCTAAAATATGGGTTGATAACAAAATGCCGGCTCCCTTCGCCTTTTGTTCATTCATCCGCTCGAGCAGCGCATGAATCGCAAGCGGATCAAGGCCAAGAAACGGCTCGTCGATCATATAAAGAGGCGGTTCAAGCAAAAAGGCGCAAACGATCATCACTTTTTGTTTCATCCCTTTGGAAAAATGGGCCGGAAACGAAGAAAGACGCCGCTCGAGGCGGAACTCGCGAAGCAAGGGAGGAAGGCGGCGTTCGTATTCCGCCTCGCTCAACCCGTACGCCATCGCCGCTAGACGCAAGTGTTCTTCCAATGTCAGTTCTTCATACAACACCGGCGTTTCCGGAATAAAGGCAAACTGCTTCCGGTACGCCTCCGGCTCGGCCGCGAGCGTATAGCCGTTGATCGAAACCGTCCCGCGGCGCGGCTCCATCAAACCGATAATATGTTTGATTGTCGTGCTTTTCCCGGCCCCGTTCAAGCCAATCAAGGCCACTATTTCGCCGCGCTCAACCGAAAATGTCACATCCTCAAGCACGTTTTGCGCTGTATACCCTCCGGATATATGATCCACTTGCAAAAGCGCCATCGTCCGCTAACCCCTTCCACCGCGAAATGGCTTTTGCCCCCATTGTACCAAAGAGAAGCGGTTTTTACCAAAAAAGTTTGTTGCCCCTCCCTGCATAAACACTGCCTCTGCGGGCATGATAAATAGCGAAGAGGGGATGGGGATTCACCAAGCAAAGGCTGATGAACGATCCATCTGAAATGGGGTGTTCGTCAAAGACACCGTTGTGAGCCGCAAGACGTTGTAAACCGTTCATGAACAAGGGCCATCTGTCTGTTGCTGAGAAGCAACGAACCTGTCCAAAGGGGATGGTCGCGTTGAACAAAGGAAGCGCTCACGCCTAAACGACTTTGTCGCAAATGGGGTGTTCATCAAACGCACATTTGATTGAATCATCCTCTCCCCTTTTCACCAGCCGGGATGTAACCGCATGCGGGATTACATCCCGGTTTTTTTATGGTAAAATGAAGAAAACGAAAGGAAAGGGTGACCGTTCCTATGAGTGATTGCATTTTTTGCAAAATCGTCAACGGTGAGTTGCCGGCGGCGAAAGTGTACGAAGACGAGCATGTGCTTGCCTTTTTGGACATCAGCCAAGTAACGAAAGGGCATACGCTTGTCATCCCAAAAGTACATACAGAAAACGTTTTTACGCTTACGCCGGAGGCAGCCGGCCGTCTGTTTCGCGCCGTGCCGGTAATCGCCAACGCGCTGAATAAAGCGTTTTCCCCCGTCGGGCTCAACTTATTGAACAACAATGGCGAGCAAGCGGGGCAGACGGTGTTCCATTACCATCTTCACCTCATTCCACGCTACGGCAAAGGGGATGGGTTTGGCGCGGTCTGGAAGTCGCATGCAAGCGACTATACGCCTGCTGACCTGCAGGCGATCGCGGCCGCCATTCGCGAGCAGCTCGGCTGATCTCCCGTTGTTGAACAGCAGAAAGGTCAAGCCCACAAATAAAAAAACGGAAGCAGGGATGTTCTGCTTCCGTTTTTTTACTGTTTTCCTTGCTGCTCGATCACATCTTGCAAATCTTTGTCTTTGATCTCAACACCGGCATCTTTCACCAATTTGTCCACTTTTGACTGCATCGTCGCAGGATCAAGCTTGTTCCGTTTGACTTCAAACGCAATTTCGTCTTTCATTTCGTTGAACGACTTTTTCTTTTCTTTGTCCGTCACTTTAATGATATGGTAGCCGTAATCCGTTTTCACCGGATCGCTCACTTCGCCGACTTTCAGCTTATAGGCGGCTTCTTCAAACTCCTTGACCATTTTCCCTGGGCCAAACCAGCCTAAATCGCCGCCGTTGGACGCCGAGCCTGGATCTTGGGAGTATTCTTTGGCCAACTTGGCGAAATCCTCGCCTTTATCAAGCTTCGCCTTTACTTCTTTTGCTGTTTTTTCATCTTTGACCAAAATATGGCTGGCACGAATTTTCGGCTTGTAGTTGTCATAATACTCCTTCAGCTCTTTCTCCGTCACTTTTATGTCTTCAACGGCCGCTTTCGTCCGCAGCAAATCGAGCTTGACCATTTCGCGGATCACTTTTTCTCCGTTCTGCTGCACGGCCAAATCATATTGCGTTCCATACGCTTCCTTGATTCGTTCGATTTCGCGGTCGATCTCTTCATCGGTTACCTTGTATTTTTTGCTCAACACTTTTTCGTCAATCAAATCACGAAGGACGGATTTGCCGACGCGCTCTTTCATCTCATTATAAAATTCATCTTTCGTAATATTGCCGTTTTTCGTTTCCACAATCGCTTCCAAACCGTCGTTGCTGCAGGCCGACAAAGCCATGAACGAAACGACGGCAGTGGCCATCATCCATTTTTTCATTCGCTTCACAACTCCTACATCTTTTTTCGATTGAATGTTCCCACGATTTCAAGCGGCGCAGATCGAATGGCGCCCAAGCGCGCCCAAGAAACAACATGCTCGCCTCTTCAGCCACGACAATAACTATACCATATTTTCAATGAAAAAAAAACCTCTTTCCGCTTTAGTCATCCGCCCATAACATGCACGCTTGTCATACATATGATGAGGATGAAGCGCTCGACAGGCTTCTTCTTACGAAAGGGGGTGTTACGATGAGCGCACCTTATTCCGGAGGCTTTGCGTTGATTGTTGTGCTGTTTATTTTGCTAATCATTGTCGGCTGCGCCTGCGTCATCTACTAAACAAAAGAGGGTGTCCCCCGAAACCGGGAGCACCCTCTTGCTTCCTCTTTCCCGATCGGCCGCACCGGCTCCTCGTTATGTAAACAACACTTCAAAATAAGAAGAAATCAATAAAATCGTAATCAGTACGTTGATCGTCCGGAAAACCGCCGGCTGCTGCTCCTCCGGGATGTCTCGCTGCGCACAAAACGAGTGAGTGAGCTGATTCAGAAAAAATAAAACCGCCACTGCCAGAGGGATAAAGTAAAGCGCCAAAACTCTTCCCCTCCTTCTCATCTTCACCAAACACCGTCCATGGCTTTAACTTTACCTCGTCCGCCGCCGGAAATCAATCTTTTTTCTCTCGAAAAATACGGTGAAGCGATTTTCCCTATTGGTGAATGCGCACAAATCCGGTAAAATATACGTAAACACGGTTGCACTTTATGCCAGCCAAAGGAGCACGGTGTATGGAGTCGTTGGAAAAGCGAGTGGCCAAGCTCGAATTTCACCAGTCATTGTTGCTGGAAATGGTCGATGAAACAAAAAAACCGTTTTACTCCCTTGTGATCCGCGCTGATTTGACCAAAGAAGAAGTCGACGCATTCCTATCGTTTTGCCAAGAGCTCGCCGAGCAATATGAGCGGCAAAAAGCGGAAGGGTTGACGATTTTCACCCCTCTGCTCGTGCAGTTTGCCGGGATGCTCCATCCGAACCTTCCGCTCGAACAAACGGTTGACGCCATGTTGGCCCAACAACTGTTTGTGCCGCTGATGACCGAGCTGAAAATGCTCATTCAAACCGTCAATTAGCCTGGCTGGCCAGCTCTTTCTCCTGCTCTGTCGCTTTCGCCGTCCGCCTGACGAGCTTGCCGTCTTGCTCGACAAAGTCTTCCTTAATGTTCTCAAACGCCCGCTCAAAAATTTCCATAAAATCATCGCCATAAATATTGCGGACTATGCACATCATTTCTAAAATTTCCGGAAACTTTCCGTACAACTCGCGCAACGGCAACACCCCATTAAAAACGGCATTTTTCGTCGGGTCATACGTCTCCATCAGCTTCATCAACACTTCTTCGCCTTTTTCGGTCAACTCAATGTACGTATTGCGCTTGTCGTCTTGCCTTTTGGAAAATGAAAGAAACCCTTTTTCTTCCAGTTTTTTCGAAAAGTTAAAAGCTGTCGAAACGTGCATCACACCAAATTTGGAAATTTATGAGATCGATACTCCTTTAAAATGGTAAGCAATCCATAAAATATGATGCTCATTAATGTTCAAATCGAATGGCTTGATCCATTGCTGCCAGTCTTTTTCAATCGATTTCCATAGCGCCTTGCTCAGCTGGGCGATCCGTTGGCTAAATAGCATTGCCTCTTTAACGGAATAATGCTGTTCTGTCCCCTTCATCGTTCCACCCACTCTTTCCCTCACCGTATTTTTTATTTCCTATTATATCAATAAAACAAAAAAGAATAAAGACAAAAATATTTATTTTTATGATTTTTTTTGCATATTCATAGTAATAAGCCTAAGGAGACTGCCGCATACAGGAGGGAAAACGCAATGATGTATATACAATGGATGCTTACCGCAATCGGATTCGTATTTTTCTGTCTTTTTATAAACACTTTCTTTTCTTTATGGAAAGCGCGGGCGTACCCGCCAAAGGCGCTGCTCAAAGAGCAAGCTTTGCGCTATATTGGAATAGCATCGCTTTGTCTGTTTGCCGCCTGGCTTCTCAGCTACGCTTAGCGTTTGTTTGAATTTTCAAATAAATAAAGGCAGGGAAGGAGCTGCAAACCAGCATCGTTCCGCCTGTTTGATAGCAAAAAACCCGACCAGTCATGATCGGGTTTTTGCCGTTTACACGTGTGCTGTGACGTTCATCCGCCGGAAGATGGACGCCGCAATCGGATAGATAATGGCCATGGCCACCGCATTTAACGCCGCGGTTGGCAGCACAATCGTGACAAACAGCGCAGAAAAGGTCGTTCCACCCGGCAACCCAACAATAAGGAGCGCCGCGGTTAAAAACACCGACCCGGAAATGACGGTGCCGACAGCCGCCAGCACCGCCGCCCCGGCCACTGTCTGGCTGTACTTTTTCACCGCAAAGATCAGGGCAAAGACGACGAAGGCCGTGATGATTTTGTCGATCATATTCGGAAGCTGCCCGCCCGGAAATGTCGTTGTCATGGCGGAAATCAACCCGGTGGCGACGCCGACAAGACCGGCTGCCTTGACGTTTGGAAACAGCAAAATCGCCAACACCATCATCGCCAGCATCATATCCGGCTTCATTCCGAAAAACAACCCCGGAATGGCGGCGTGCAACACGGCTCCGATTCCGACTAACAGCGCCATCAATACTAATGTTCTGGCATTCATGCTCATCTCTCCTCATCTATTCTCATCTATTCTCATGCTCGAGAATTTTCTATTATTATATCACTTTGCAATACAAAAGTGAAGAAGAAAGTTTCAGGCAAAGCGGCGGCGAAAATCGTTCATAAACGATGCGAGCGCTTCGCACGCCTCAAGCGGCACCGCATTGTAAATCGACGCCCGGCAGCCGCCGACCGATCGGTGCCCGCCGAGCCCGACAAACCCGCGTTCTTTCGCCTCGGCGAGGAATGTTTTCGTCAGCTCCTCATTTGGAAGCGTAAAGGTGACGTTCATGAGCGAACGGCTCCCCTTTTCGGCGTGCGGTTTGTAAAAGCCGCCGCTTTCATCAATCGCCTCATACAGCATGGCCGCCTTTTGCTGGTTGCGCTCTTCCATCGCCGCCACACCGCCTTGCTCTTCGACCCATTCGAGCACGAGCGACAGCATGTAAATCGCAAACGTCGGCGGCGTGTTGTACAGCGAATTGCTCTTCTGGTGCGTTCGGTAATCAAGCATCGTCGGCAGCCCGTCCGGAATGCGCTCCAGCAAATCGTTGCGGAGAATGACAACCGTGACTCCTGACGGGCCGAGATTTTTCTGCGCCCCGGCGTAAATGAGGGCAAATTGACTGACATCGAACGGACGGCTTAAAATATCGCTCGACATATCCGCGACCAGGTCAACCGGCGTGTCCGGAAATTCCTTCCATTGAGTACCGAAGATCGTGTTGTTGGACGTAATATGGACATAGGCGGCGTTTTTCGGCCATTTCACATCATCGAGCGGCGGAATATACGTGTAGTTCGCTTCTTTGCTCGACGCGACAACCGTTGTCAAACCGATTTTTTGCGCTTCTTTCAGCGCTTTCTCCGACCACGCCCCGGTCAGCACATAACAGCCGATTTTCCCTTCCGTGAGGAGGTTCATCGGTACCATCGAAAACTGCAAGCTCGCCCCGCCTTGCAAAAATAAAACGTCATACCCGTCCGGCACATTTAGAAGTCGCTTGAGCCGCTCTTTCGCCGCATTGTGCACCGCCTCGTATTCCTTGCTTCGGTGGCTTAATTCCATCACCGACATGCCGGTGTTTTGAAAATTAAGCAGCTCTTTTTGCGCCCGCTCAAGCACCGGAAGCGGAAGCGCGGACGGGCCAGCGTTGAAGTTGTACGCGCGTTTCATTGTTATCCCTCACTTTGCCTCCTGGTAGTCCGTTGATATTACTATCCTAACACGATTCAAAAAAAAAAAGAAAGAGAATTTTTTGAAAAAATCGTTTTCAAAAATCAAAAAAAGAAAGCCCTTGGCTATTGCAAGGACTTCGCTTGCTTCCGCCGCTCCCGTTCTTGACGGATGCGCTCCATATAAATTTCGCCTTCTTTTTCTATAAACGCCTCGTCGATTTCCCGCTCGCGCGCCGCTGTTTTTACAGTCATGTAGCCGCTGAAAATAATGCCGGCCACGACCAAATAAATCCACCATGGCAAACTGAACATCGCCATCCCCTCCTTGTACGCTTGTCTTACTACACTATACGCGTGAACGGCCAGCTGTATGCATGAAGAAAGAGGCGGGGACACCGCCTCTTTCCTCGGGACAACGCTTATGCTTCGTTTCGCTTCTTCTTTGTTTTCTTCTTCGTTTTCTTCCACTGTCGGCGCAGTTCGCTCAACGTTTCTTTCGCCTGTTCGTGCTGGGATGTCGGGACGATTTCAATGATCGGTTCGATCATGATCCATCCCTCCCTTGATCCGCCCCCCTACTCTTTACTACCCGCATTTTTTGGCTTTGAAACAGATAAAAACACCGGCTTGTAAAACGAGCGATTGTCAAGGGCAAAGACGCGTTCGGTGAATTCACCTGGTTTTACTTTCTCAAGCGCACGGTCGATCATCGTAATTTTCGCATCCAAATTGTCAATGTAATGAAGCACCTCGGCTTCTTTGACAAGCGGCGGCTTCGGGCTGCCCCATTCCGCCTTGCCATGATGCGCGAGCACAAGATGCTGCAAAATGACGACTTCCTCACCTTGAATGCCGAGCTGTTCCGCCGCCTTGCTGATCTCGCTCACCATGATCGAAATGTGTCCGAGCAAATTTCCTTCCAGCGTATACACCGTCGATACCGGACCAGATAATTCCATCACTTTGCCAAGGTCATGCAAAATGACGCCGGCATAAAGCAAATCTTTATTGAGCGACGGATAGAGATGGACGAGCGCCTTGGCGAGTTCAAGCATCGACACGACGTGGTACGCCAGTCCGGAGATGAATTCATGATGGTTTTTCGTCGCCGCTGGGTACTCAAAAAACGCCTTTTCGTATTTTTTCAACAAATAGCGGGTAATGCGCTGGATGTTTGGATTTTCCATCGCAAATATGTATTCCATGACTTTCGCCTTCATTTCCTCGCGCCCGAGCGGAGCCGTCTCCAAAAAGTCATCGATGCGCACCGCATCGCCCGGATGAGCAGGACGGATCGAACGGATGCGCAACTGCAATTTGCCACGGTAGTTATGGATGTCTCCCGCCACTTTGACGATGCACTCCGGCACATACCGCTCTTCATCATCTGGCGAGACATCCCACAGTTTCGCTTCAATGTCGCCGCTTTTATCTTGCAAAATCAACGTTAAGAACGGCTTGCCATTGCTGGCGATGCCTTTCGTTGCGGATTTGATGAGCAAAAAGAGATCAACTTGTTCCCCAACCTCATAATGGATGATGCCTTTCGCCACTTCGTTCTCCTCCGTTTCTCTGTACGTATTTTCTAGTATATCATAACGGGCAAAGGGCAAAAAGAAAGCCTTGCCGAAACGGCAAGGGAACATTAGCCCAAACGGCCCGTCCACTGTTTATTTTTTTGTCAGCTGGATGGCCTGTTTTATATCCTTGAAAATGTTCATTCGTCCATACATCAGCACGCCGCCTCGGTACACTTTGGCGCCAAAATAGATCAGCAAGGCAATCGTCGCCGCTAAAAGCACAAGGCAAAGCGCCACTTCCCACCCCGGCACGGAAACGAGGCCGATGCGCAAAAACATGAGCATCGGAGCGAAAAAGGGAACAAACGAGGCGCCGGTCACGAACGCCGACTCTGGCGCATTCAAGCCAAACATCGCGATCATAAAGGCAGCGACAACCAACATCATGACCGGCGTAATCGCCGGCTGTACATCTTCGACCCGGCTGACGAGCGAACCGAGCACGGCAAACAGCACCGCGTACAAGAGGTAACCGAGCAAGAAAAAAACGAGTGCATACACAAAGATCGAGGCCGGCAGGTGATCCAATCCGAGGAAACGCCACACTTCCTGTCCGCTCGTTTTTAACGCGGCGAAAGCGACGGCGAAAAAAACGAAAAATTGCGTCAAGCTCACAAGAGCAACGCCGATGATTTTGCCAAACAGCTGTTGGACCGGCGGGACGCTTGACACTAAAATTTCCATCACGCGCGACGATTTTTCCGTCGCCACCTCCGTCGCAATCATTCCTCCATACATCAAAACAAACATATACATCGCGAACAGAAGGACATAAACGAGAGAGCGCGCTTGGTTCAACTCCTCTTCCGTCTTCGCGTTTTTTTCCAATGCCACCTTTTGGAACGGAACCGGTTTGGAAAGCTCTGCCATTTGTTCATCCGTCAGGCCGAGCTTAGCGGCTGAAAGTGCTGTTTTCAGCTGGCTTAGCGCTCGTTCCAACTCCTCAGGCGTCTGATTGTCCACAATCGTATTGGCATAATACACCGCTGCCGGCAATCCTTTCGCATCCATCGACAAGACGAGCAATCCGTCCCATTTGCCTTCTTTGACCGCTTCTTTCGCTTCGTTTTCCATATCCGTAATTTTCGTCAACGCGATTTGATTATGGTTTGCCTGCTTCGCAAGCGGACCGTACAAAGATCCCGTGCGGTCAATGACCGCGACATGAGGCTTTTCATCACCGGTGAAAAACTCAATGATCGGCTGAATGTTGGCCACCCCGATGATCAACAGGCAAGTGATGGCAGTGGTCACCAAAAATGCTTTCGCCTTCAGCTTCGTCTGATACGTATGTACCGCCACAAGGAAAAACTTATTCATACGCCGCACCTACTTTTTCAATAAAGATATCATTCAGAGACGGTTCCTCCAAGGCAAACAGACGAACCGCGAATTTTCCTGCTATATGACCGAGTATCGCTTGCGCCGTCTCCTCATTGGCGATTTGCAGCCGCACCCCTTCCGCCGTCCGCTTCCACTGCAAAACACCAGGAAACCGCGCCAATTGTTCAAACGGTCCGTCTCCTTGAATGATAAGAATTTGCTTGCCAAACGAACGTTTCAGTTCACGCAGCGCTCCCGCCACCACCGCGCGGCCGCGGCGCAAAATGCAGACATGTTCGCACAGCTCTTCGACATGCTCCATCCGATGGCTTGAGAAGACGATGGTTGTGCCGTTCCGTTTTAAATCAAGCACCGCTTCTTTCAACAGTTCCACGTTCACCGGATCAAGGCCGCTGAATGGCTCATCCAAGATTAATAGCTTCGGTCGATGAAGCACAGCAGCGATAAACTGGATTTTTTGCTGGTTGCCTTTCGACAGCTCCTCCACCCGCTTGTTGGCGTAATCGCGGATATGGAAGCGCTCAAGCCAGCGGTCGATTTCCGGAAGAAGATCCGTCTTTTTCATTCCGCGCAACCGCCCTAAATACAGAAGCTGCTCTTGCACGTTCAGCTTCGGGTACAACCCGCGCTCTTCCGGCAAATAGCCGATCAGATGGCTTTTCGAGTCATCAATCGGTTCGCCTTGCCAACGGATCACCCCTTCCGTCGGGAGCAGAAGGCCTAAAATCATGCGAAAGGTCGTCGTTTTTCCCGCTCCATTCGCCCCAAGCAGCCCGAACATCTCCCCTTCTGGAACCGTCAACGTCAAATGGTCGACGGCCGTCGTCTGGCCAAACCGTTTCGTCACCTCAATGATCTCCAAACTCATCCACATTCCCCCAACACAAAACAAATTTTCCACTCACACTATTAAAACGTGCCATCTAAAAAAAAGTTTCAGATAAAAGCAGGAATTTGCCGATCCAACCTCTAAACGAAAGAGAAATGAATGATGATTCAGAGAAAGGAGATGGTGACATGCCGACGTATACGTTGACCGCGTTTGAGCGCGACGGGGAAAAATTGCTTGATGAAACGTTTGAAGCCGCCAATGATGAAGAAGCGAAAAAAATCGGCGAGCAAAAATTGCGTGAGCGCGGCTGTTGGGACAAAACACACCGTTGCGTCAATGCCAGCGGCAAGCTCATTTTATTTCACCGCTAATCAAAATACCCCGGGGTTGTTCCCGGGGTGTTGTTATTTATCCAAATATTCCCTTTAATATATTGATTTTCTCTTCCGTATATTCGGCGAAATGTTCGTTGTACACTTTCGGCTCTTTTGGATTCGCCTGGCGGGTGATGTTCCGCGTTTTCGGATCGACGAATTTGCTTGACGCCCCGCAGCCAAGGCCGATGATCGACTGCTGTTCTTCCATGATCATAATGTTGTATAGGCTCTCGTGCCCCGGCAAGGCGTAGCCGACGTTTTCCAAGTTGCCGAGAATGTTTTTTTGTCGGTACAAGTAATATGGGACATAACCGTGCTCCTTTGTCCACTCCTGGGCCGCCTTCATCATCGCCTGCACTTCCTCGCGGCTGGCGACTTTGTACTTTTGTTTGTTTTTCGTCATTTCCGACGCCCGTTTAAATGACAGCGTGTGGATGGTGAGCGATTCCGGCATGAGCCGCTCCGTCTCGGCGAGCGTATGCGTAAATTCCGCCAGACCCTCGCCGGGCAGTCCGATGATTAAATCCATATTAATGTTGTTCATACCCATTTGCCTTGCTAAATGAAACTTGTTGATCGTCTCTTCGACCGTATGATGGCGCCCGATCGCTTTTAACGTCTCCTGAATGTAGGATTGCGGGTTAATGCTGATGCGGTCGATCCGCCACTTTTTCAACACTTCGAGCTTCTCCGGCGTAATCGTATCCGGACGCCCGGCTTCGACCGTGATTTCGCGGACGCGGTCGACGTCTGGAAATACGTCATACATATGAGCGTATAACCGGTCCATCTCGTCGGCCGTAATGCTCGTCGGCGTCCCGCCGCCGTAGTAGATCGTCGTAATGCGAATGCCGCGCTCGCGCAAAAAGCGGCCGACTGCTTCCATTTCGTAATGAAGGCCGGCCAAAAAGGCGTCGACCGACCCTTGGCGGCCGTTGATGGCGTACGCTGGAAATGTGCAATACGCGCATTTCGTCGGGCAAAACGGAATACCGATATAAATGCTCACTTCATGAGCCAAATCGTATAAATCCGGCACGACCGTGAGCTGGCGATCCACGATCGCCTGCATTAGTTCGATTTTCTCCTTAGTCACCAAGTACTCCTCGGCCAGCTTCCGATGCGCCTCTTCTTTCGAAAGGCCTGAGCGCAAAAGCTGATGAAGCAGCTTGACCGGGCGGACGCCGGTCAGCACGCCCCACGGCTGAATGAGGCCGGTAGAACGCTCAAGCAACGTCAAATAGACATGCAAAACGGCGTTTTTCAGCTGTTTTTCGTACGTTTTCCCGTCAGCATCCGCCGGCGTGCTGCATTCATGACTTACTTCCTCCACGCGCCCCGACGTCTTGTCAAGCAGCGTCCCCGAAACAGCGATGCCCCCGTCTTTCTTGACGGAAAACATAACGGCCATATCGGCCTCGGGAAGCGGCACGAGCAACAGCTCCGGCGCTTCGAAGAACAGCTCGGTCATCACCTCAAGCGGGCGCTGAAACCGTTCCGGATGCGGCAGTCCTTGAATTTCGATCCGCACGTTCATCACCTTTTCTTTCAAACTTCTTTCAGTGTACTGAACGGCTGTTTCCTTCGTCAAGCGGAAGAATGCACCTTTGCCGCCGACTTTATGGAAATGACTCTCTCCCGGCCAACTAGATTAAAAAAAAAAGCCGGACATTCGCTCCGGCCTCATTTTTATGATTTTCGTGAAAACGGCAAGCGCCAGTTGTCCGCTCACGGTTCGCTCCCCGCTCAAGCCTCTTACTGTTTCGTTTTGAGTTTTTGCAAAAACTCGATTCGCTGCTGCTTGCGGAAATGTTCTTTCACCATGTAGGCGACGCCGAGCTGTTCGTTCGAACGCGTCACCCAGTCGGCCGCCCGCTTCACCTCAAGCGGCGCGTTCCCCATGGCGACGCCGAGCCCAGCCGCTTCAATCGCCGGCAAATCGTCAAGGCCGTCGCCAATGACAACCGTTTCTTTCAACGACACGCCGATATGTTGAGCCAGCCGGCGCAACCCCGCTAGTTTAGACACTCCTTGCGGGACAATTTCCATTTTTCCGTTTGGCTGCATAATCATATCAATGGACGGAATCGATTTCGTCAATAAAGCGGCCGCTGCATCCCTCTGTTCGTCTGTAGCAAAATATACATCAATTTTCGGCACAGCGATCGGTTCGTCGATCAGCACATCGCCAAGTGAATCGACAAATTGAGTCGGATAGAAAAACGGGTCGCTTGAGGAGAGAACCGTTTGCACGACAAGGTTTTTCTTCACTTTCTTCCGATTGCCGAGCGAATACCGCTCATGCATGAGGCGGATGTTGCAGTTGAAATTTTCCAAAATTTGCACGATATTAAACGTCCGCTCCTCAGGGATCACGGCGTCAAACAGCCTATCATCAAGCGTTCTGGCAATCATCGCTCCTTGGAATGCAATGAGCATCCCATCAAGCCGCAGCGCTTTCGCCACTTTGCGGGCGGAAAGCAAATTGCGGCTCGTGATTAACGTAACATAAACTCCTTTTTTCTTCACATAGTCGACCGCCTCTTTTGTTTCGCGCGGCAGGCGGCCGTTGTTTTTTAAAATCGTTCCGTCAATGTTGAGTGCCAACAGCTTATACACGGCTGTCTCCCCCTTTTGTCCGTCTCAACCTCTCTTGCCGCCGCCAGCAAGCTGGGGGCGGCTTTGCATTCCTTATCATTTTTATGACTATGACGAAACGGGCAAAAAAAGAACACCCGACCGGGTGTTTTTCCTACCTTCCTTCCATAAATGAACGATGCAGCTCTTCAAGCGGCTTCATGGCGATTTGTTGCACTTCCGCGATCGTCATGCTCATTTGCTGCTCGAGCGCCATCAGACGGGCCAGTTTCTCATTTTGCTGGGCAAGCGCCATCGCCTTTTGCGCCTGTTCAATTTCATCCGGCAAAATAGCGGCTCCACGCATTTGTTTTTCGTGTAGCCGAAGCTGAATGTCACGGAAGTTAGCAAATAGCCGATAGGCGGTGTCGTCGTGTCGGACATGATCGTACGCCTGTTTCAGCTGCTGAAACGGCTCGCTCGCCCAGATCGCCTGTTCAAGCTGTCTTGCGAGCGCACGAAGAGATTCGGACATAAGAAGAAGCCTCCCACTTCAATATCGTTTACGTTCTAGCGTATGCGCCAGTCGGCGGTCATATGACTCGCTGCTACAACCATAGGCCGATCATGCCCTGGACGGCGCCGATTATTGCGCCAAGCACAGCGCCTAAATAGGTGATCATCTTCAGCTCGCGTCGGGCGATGGCCAAAATGATCGCCTCCAGCCTTCGGAGCGAAAACGATTCGACTTGATCACGAACGACATCTGCCAATCCAAGCTGCGCCACAACCGACTCCATCTGATCGCCGAGCAGGCGGACAGCAGCGGCAACCGCCTGCGGAACGAACCGGTCGAGTACGTCCTGTTCATATGGCGCAAGAAGATCGGCGAGCGGGCGGTGCAGCCAGCCGCTTCCCCGGACGAGGCCGCGGGCTGCGGCCTGCACCGCCTCGCTCATGCGTCTTCGTCCGACCATCTCCTCCACCGTTGCCAGCGGATAGTCGATCCATTTGTTCCATTCTGTCCAAAGGAGGCGGGCGATCGCCGCCCTTGTGCCGGCATGGCGCAAAAATTTGCCGATTTCCGGCTGCACTTTATCCACTAAATTGACATTGCCAAGCAGCATTTGCAGCACGCCCCCGACCATTCCCCGCTCTTGAAAAAAGCGTTGGATCATGCCGGAAAGCTGTTGTTTTCCTTCCGCGCTGCTGAAATACTCGAGCGCCCGGTCGGCCAAGTAACCGGCCAGCTGCTCGATGCGCGCTTCCATCGTTTCTTTCAACTCAAGCGGCAGTATATCGCAAATCGGCCGCGTGCGCCACGTTTGGCTCCATCGCTCATACGCCTGCGCGGCTTGTCCGGCCGCCAACGCCTCAAGACGCTCATCCGGAGAACGAATGCCGAGGCGCTCAAGCAACTGCGCCGGCGTCTCCCGGCGCGCCAGCCACCGTTTCAGCCACTTCCGTCCTTCCTCGACCACCCCCGCCATGAAGGCTGAATCGTTGAGCTTGCGCCGGAGCCCTTCCGGCGTCACCAAATGCTCGACAACCGTTTTCCCAAGCTGTTCCGCCAGTTCCCGCCTCCGTTTTGGAATCAAGCCGGGCGTAAACGGCAGCCGTTTCCCAAACAAGTACATCGGCTCGTGCGGGCGGAACAACATGACAATGGCGATCAAATTCGTCACCCCGCCGATAAGCGCTCCAACCGCCACCATAAACGACAAATAAATGAACGTCCCCATCGCCTTCCCCTTTCATCCGCGCCGCTGTCACCAAACAGCGGCTCTCATCATACGATACGATATAAACGTTTGCCTAATTGTTCATTATAGAACTTGCCTGACAAATGCGCAAATGAGGGACTGCGATGAGCAACCAACGAACCGTTGCCGTATTGACTGAAATAAAGGAAGACCGGGAACGGGCCTCTTTTGGCTCCATCCACCTTTTTTGTGAGGAACTAGTAAAATATGGAGAAACGCACAACCTTTTTGTTTATGTCACATCGCCGTCACTCTATTTGCAGCACACCGGATATCGGTTAACCGGCAGCGAATGGATCAAGGGGGGCGTGCCGCGGGCGAACGTCGTCTACAACCGCCTTCACTCCCGCAAGTCTGAATATGCGCCTGCCTTTCAGCAGCTGCTCGCCCGGCTTGACGAGGAAGACGGGGCGATGTTCAACCGCCGCTTTTTGCATAAATGGGAGGTGCACCGTTATTTGGAGCGGCATGAGTACTTGCATCCGTACTTGCCGAAAACGGCGCTGTGGGACGGCCAAGACTCACTCGAGGCGTTTCTCGCCGCCTTCCCGTCCGTCTTTCTCAAGCCTGTGCACGGAAGCCAAGGGCGGGGGATTTTCCGCATTGAATGCACCGATGAAGGAATTTGTCTCCGCCGTTCCACCTCTTCGTCATCGGCGCTATACCGCTCGGTTGCCGCGGCCGTTTCTGCCTTGCAGCCACAAATCCGGACGCCGATGATCATCCAGCAAGGCCTTGAACTTCAAACGATTGACGGCCGCCCTGTCGATTTTCGCCTTCTTTGCCATCGCATCCGCCACAACGATTGGCGCGTCACGTCAGCGGTCGCCCGCGCGGCCCCTCCCGAGCAGTTTGTCGCGAACCTTGCCCGCGGCGGAGTACTGATGGCAGTCAATGATGTCTTGCGGAAGTGGTATACGAGAGCGGACGTGTTCCAGCAGAAACAGCTTCTGAAAGAAATCGCACTGGAATCCGCCGCCGTTCTCGCCTCGGAAGCGGAAGGACTGTATGGAGAGTTTGGCGTCGATCTGGCCATTGACGTCCATGGACGGCCATGGATCATCGAAGTGAATACAAAACCGTCCAAACAGGCGGAAATGACGTTTTCTCAACAAACGGTGCGCCCATCCGCGAAAGCCGTGATTGATTATTGCCTGACATTGATGGAAGAAAAGGAGTGAACGACATTGATTTCACTCGGTTTTGTCACCCTTGATGAGCAACAGGAAAGCGCGTACTGCACCGAAGTAGCCCGCCGCGCCAATCAGTATGGCATTTCCATATACCGTTTTTCGCCGCTAGCGATCGACCCGCGAACGGAAAATGTCCGCGGTGTCGTCTTTGATGACAAAAGTGGAGAATGGACCGATGCCGTCTTTCCCATTCCGCCGTTTTTGTACGACCGTTGCTTTTACGGCCACGACGACCGTTCCAAAAAAGCGAAACCGATTATGCATTGGCTGAAGCAACGCCCGGATGTCACGTTTTTAGGCTATGGCCTGCCCGGCAAGTGGAGCGTCTATGAGACGCTTTCCGCCCATCCGCTGTTGTCGGCATATGTGCCGCCGACCGTCCGTCTTGAGCGCGCCGATCACGTGCTTGATCTCCTTCGCCATGAACAAGCCATCGTCGCCAAACCGGTGCACGGCTCTGGCGGACGCGGCATTTATATTATCCAGAAGAAAGGGAAGACATTGTCCGTTCAAGACGGGTGCGGCCAAGAGCGGGCCGTGATCACCCGCCGAAACGAACTTGAACAATTCGTCGCTTCCTTGCAGCGCCGGGACGGCTATGCGCTTCAACCGCTTCTCTCCCTCTCCACCGAGGCAAGAGAACCGTTCGACCTTCGTTTTTTGCTGCAAAAAGATGAAACCGGACGCTGGGTTGAACGGGTGCGGGCTGTGCGCATCGGACGCCCTGGAACGTGGGTGGCCAATCTCCGTGCTGGTGCAGACATGAGCCCGTTCGCTGACTGGTTCGACCACCTTCCTTCTTCGAAACGCATCTTAGTGCTGGATGGCATTGACACGATCATCCGTACGTTGCCGGCTTATATGGACAATGAACTCGGTCCGCTGTTTGAAATCGGTCTGGATCTCGGCGTTGCTGACAACGGAGCGGTTTGGATTTTGGACGTCAATTCCAAGCCGGGAAGGAAAATCATCAGCCTTCTTCCGCCAGAGCAGCAAAACGATATTTACGAAGCGCCGCTTCAGTATTGCCGGTTTTTGGCGAGCGAGGTGGCCAACCGATGATCTATCCATTGGTCATTGATGACAACGAGTCCAATACAGTTATCCTTCCCTCCTCACTGAAAGCGGACGGACGAACAGCCGTTGCCTTTGGCAGCTTCCTCGCTCCATGCACGATCATCTCATCTTCCGGACCGTCCGACAGCATCATCGTCGCCGGCGATGTCGCCCAGCGTCTGTTGATCCCGTTTGCCGCTAAGGTGCACGTGTTTTTGACTGACGAAGCCGTCCATATCGGACCGCTCGTCGGCGTTTTCACTGCTGGATTTACCAAGTCGCCCCATCGTCCGGTCGGAGGGCGCAGTTTTTTCTTCGCCAAACTGTTAGCGCAAGAAAAACAAGTCGGCGGGTTCGCCTTCTTGTTTGGCCTTCCTCATATCGACTGGGAGCATGGAACGGTCAACGGCTATTTTTACACGGAACGCGGTTGGGAACGGCATACGGTTCCGTTGCCGACGGTGATTTACAACCGCCTGCCGAACCGGCGCATTGAAAATGACGACATGTTCCAAACCGTGACGAAAACGCTGCAGACCGCCTATGGCATTCCAGTGTTCAACGGACGCTTTTTCAATAAATGGGAGGTGTACCGCCGGCTTGCCGTCCATCGCGACGCACGTCCATATTTGCCGGAAACCTCCGCCTATGTCACGCGGCAGACGATCGAACAGTTTCTCAACCGATATACGGGAGCGTATGTGAAACCGGCTGATGGCAGCCTCGGGCGCGGCATTTACCATTTGGTGAAAAAAAAGGATGCATACGAATGCCGCTTTCGTGACGAACACGGCGAAACGAAAACAACGCTGTTTCCGACCGCCATGGCGCTATGGCATCATTTGCTCACCCACGCCCCGCTTCATCGTTACGTCATTCAGCAAGCCGTCCCGCTCATCACCATCAACGGACGGCCGACAGATTTCCGCGTCCATACGAACAAAAATGAAAACGGCCAATGGCAAGTAAGCGCCGTCGCCGCCAAAATAGCCGGGCGGCGAAGCATTACGACCCATATGAACAGCGGCGGCATGGTCAAAACATTGGAAGAAATTTTTCCAAACACCGCCAAGCGCGAAACGGTGCTCGCCCGCCTCCGCGACGCCGCCTTGACACTTAGCCGTTGCCTCGATGAAACATCAGACACGTTAATTGGCGAAATCGGTTTTGATTTTGGGGTAGATGAGCAGGGAAACATTTGGATGTTTGAAGCCAATTCCAAACCGGGGCGCTCCATCTTTAAACACCCGGGCCTCAAGGAGGCTGATGAGCGGACGGCGCTGCTGCCGCTTGCCTATGCGGTCCATCTAAGCAAAACGGCCATCATCGATCCAGAGGCGTTTGGACTATGATCACGATCGGTTACCGGCGCGACGCCAATGAATGGGTGAGCAGGCGGCCGGACGGCTTCTATCGGTTCGGCCGCGGCGAGCTTGCCGCCGCCTCCCTCCCCGATCTTACCTTTGCGGTCAACGAGCAAAACGGGCGGGTCGGGCCGCTTGTCGGCATATTGGTGAGCGAATCATCCATTTCGGCTTTGCTTGGCGGAAGGAAACCATGGGTGGAGACCGTCATCCGCTCGCTTCATGCTGATGGCGGCATCGCCATCGTCAGCACCGCGGCCGGCATTGGCGAGAATATGGTCTCCGGTTATGTATTCGCCCCGGCGCTCGAACGGTTTGTCGAATCGTCCACTCCGTTGCCGGACGTCGTCTACAACCGAGTCAAAAGCCGGGAAGAAGAACAAAGTGAGCCGTTTCAAACAGCAGCCGCCCGGCTTGCCTCCCATGGCATCCCGCTCGTCAACCGCTCTTTTTTCCGCAAATCGGACGTTTGCCGCGCGCTGCAGACGGACCGCCGTCTTTGGCCTCACCTGCTGCCAACGGCGCCGGTCCGTTCGTTGGCTGATATTCACTCTTGGCTCCATCAATACGGCTGTATTTACTTGAAACGAGACGACGGGGCAAGGGGGAGCGGATTGCTCCGTCTCACCGCCTCGCCTGGGGCGGGAGCCATATGCGAATCCCCCCGCGGCCAAAAACGGGTAAGGTCGCTCGACGAGCTAGAGCCGCTTGTCCAATCCCATCGTTATATTGTTCAAGCAGCCGCCTGTACGGACACATGGAACGGGCGCCGTTACGATTTGCGCGTGCTCGCCCACTGGCAGCGCCATCGCCATACGATCACCGGCGTCGGCGTCCGCCTCGCCGGCCCTCGGTCGTTGACAACCCATGTATTTCACGGCGGAACGATCCTTCCGTATTCGGAAATTCAAAGCCGCATTGATGAACAGGCGCTCGAGCGCCTCATCGCCTGGAGCGGCGAACGCCTCAACGAGCAGTTCGGCCTTGTCGGCGAATTTTCTGCCGACATCGGCGTCGGAAAACAGCAGGAGCTTTACATTTATGAAATAAACGCCAAACCGATGGCTTTTGACGAGCCGGATATTGAAGCACGTCGGCTTCAGCGGCTCAATCGACTGTTTGCCGAACTAGCTCATCTTGCGCCATAGCAAAAAATTCTTTGCTATAACGAAGTGCCTGCTGCAGCACACCGTCTGCCGCCTGCCGGACGGCTCCGCTTAAACGCTGACTTACTTGTCGGCACAGCTTCGCTTTTTTCCACTCATCGGCGGTCAGCGCTTGCAGCAACTCGAAGCGGCCAGTGCTGGCCGCTTCTTGCTGTTTCTTTCTCTCACCCCAGCCTGCACCGGTCATCAAATGGTGAACATACTGCCAAAGTTGACGTTGTCGCTGAACCTCGGCGAAATACGTTTCCCATGTTTGCCCGTCTTCTTCAAGCGCTGCCAACTGACGAGCTTTTTCTTCAGCCGCAGCGGTCGTTTCCAGCAATTGTTTGATCACAGCAACCACCCTATTTCCCTCCCTCTAGAAATGTTGATTTATCAAGGCTTTTCGGCTCCTCAGGGATGTCCAAAAAATATTTTTCGACAAAATCCCTTACACCCTCCTTCTTGCCAGTCCTCTTTCATCCATATGAGC
The DNA here is from genome assembly GCF_038593135.1 of Geobacillus sp. FSL K6-0789. NCBI lineage: Bacteria > Bacillati > Bacillota > Bacilli > Caryophanales > Anoxybacillaceae > Geobacillus > Geobacillus sp. FSL K6-0789. The sequence goes on along the minus strand of NZ_CP151966.1, from coordinate 604,751 downwards.
GAAGCGGATAGTCTATGCCTGTTTCGGACAAACTAGGAAAAAACGATGAGGAAGGAGCGAAACCATGGAGCGGAACGAAGCGGGGCGCCAAGACGCCTTATATGAGGGGCGCGATGAATATTACATGGATATTGACCGCATGATTAATGAAGGGATGGCTGGCGGCGTCGTGCACGGCCGCGGTGATGAGGTCAACATCGAAGAAGCGCGCGACCTGGTCAAAGAAGAACCGCCATACGACGCCGGCGAGTAAACGGAGCCGATTTTCCTGTCCACCAGGAAAATCGGCCTTTCTGTTATAATGAATGAAAAAAGGTAGAAAAGGGGGCGCCGTGATGTTAAAAGAGCTCGAATCACTTTATAAAGGGGACATTATCATCAACGGTCAACCGGCCGATCCCGAGGCGTACGAATGGTTTTACACCGCCGGGGGCGATGAGGTGGGCATCGCCAAAGAGCGGTTGACGGAACGAGAGCGGCAGCTGTTGGCGCTGTTATTGACCCCAGCCAACCGCCGGCGGGAGCCGGAAAGCGAAGAAGAACGGGCGTGGAAACAATGGATGGCCACCGGCCGCCCCGACGCTCCTGCGATGCTCTCTGCCCCATACTGCCGGTTCATTCATTTTCTCGTCAATCGCCCGATCGCCAACAAACAGGAATTTGCCGAAACAATCCACAACCTATTTGCCTCGCGGGTGCTGATCGTTTGGAATGAAGACAAGCGCGGGCTGCTGATTGAGGCCAAACAAAAACGGACGGCCGAGCCGCTCTTGCTGGCCGAAATGGCGGATGCGCTCGCCGCCGATTTTTATGCGACGATGCATTTGCTGATCGGCCCCGTTCGCCCGGTGAACGGGGAGCTGTACGAGTCGTTCCTTCTCGAGCAGCAATGTTTTGCCGCCGCCCGGCGCTTTTGGCCGAAACAGACGGTGTACGAATGGGAGGACGTCATTCCGCTTCCACTCCTTGAAAGCGCAGCAGACGACGGCAAGACAGGGCAAATTTTATCGTTTCTCGATGGGCTGGGCGAAGAGGAAGTGCGCGCCATGGAAACATTTTTAGAGTGCAATTTAAACGTCTCCATGGCGGCGAAAAAACTATATATGCACCGCAATAGCTTGCAATATCGGATCGACAAATGGGCCGAGCAAACCGGCATTGACATCAAGCGGTTTAAAGGCGCCGCGGCTGCCTATTTGGCTATTTTGCACCAACGCCGTGCGTAGCAGCGGACGCTTCCCCGTCATGTTGCCGAAAACGGGCGACTTTTTTTGTGCACCTTGTCTATTCACGAATATTCACATTCATCTATATAATATGAGTGTGAGAAAACGATTTCAATAAAGGGGGATTCGTGATGGCGGAACTCGTGTTGGATCATGTGTATAAGATTTACGATAACAATGTCACGGCTGTAAAAGATTTTAACTTACATATTCAAGATAAGGAATTCATCGTCTTTGTCGGTCCGTCCGGCTGCGGCAAGTCGACAACATTGCGGATGATTGCAGGCCTGGAGGAAATTTCTAAAGGCGATCTCTACATCGATGGAAAACGAGTGAACGATGTACCGCCCAAAGACCGCGATATTGCCATGGTATTCCAAAACTACGCCCTTTATCCGCATATGAGCGTCTATGATAACATGGCGTTCGGCTTAAAACTGCGCAAGTTCCCGAAAGCGGAAATCGAGAAACGCGTCCGTGAAGCAGCTCGCATTCTCGGCCTTGAGCAATATTTGGACCGCAAACCGAAGGCGCTCTCCGGCGGACAGCGGCAGCGCGTAGCATTGGGACGCGCCATCGTCCGCGATGCGAAAGTGTTTTTAATGGACGAACCGCTTTCAAACTTGGACGCCAAATTACGCGTGCAAATGCGCTCGGAAATCGCCAAACTCCATCAGCGTCTTGAAACGACAACGATTTACGTCACCCATGACCAAACGGAAGCGATGACGATGGCCACCCGCCTCGTCGTCATGAAAGACGGCGTCATCCAGCAAGTCGGAACGCCGCGCGAAGTGTATGAGAAACCGGAAAACATCTTCGTCGGCGGCTTTATCGGCTCGCCAGCGATGAACTTTATTAGAGGAACGCTGCAAGACGGCAAGTTTGTCGTCGGCCAGACGACATTCGGCGTGCCAGAAGGGAAAATGAAAGTGCTGCGCAGCCAAGGGTACGTCGGCAAGGAAGTCATTTTGGGCATCCGTCCGGAAGACATTCATGATGAGCCGCTCTTCTTGGAGGCATCGCCAATGACAAAAATTACCGCGCATGTTGAAGTCGCTGAGCTGCTTGGCGCCGAATCGATGATTTATTCAAACATCGGCGGCCAGGAGTTTGTCGCCCGCATTGACGCCCGCACGGAAATCAAGCCGGGCCACCGCATCGACCTTGCGTTTGACTTGAACAAAGCGCATTTCTTCGACGTCGAGACGGAGCGGCGCATCCGGGCGGCGGATGAGAAGTAAGCTCCCCCCCATTGTTTGTATATAGACTTATTCGGCTCTAGCGCATCGCTAGAGCCTATTCTTTAATGAACCGCACCTCCTCCTCCCGGCAGTGCGGGCAATAGAACAGATGGACGCATTCATGGTTTCGATATGTGTGCGGGTAACCGTCAGCAAGCTTCATCACATCCGCATCCATGTACGGACTGTAGTCATCGAAATAATCCGTCACTTTCCCTTGGTCTTCCATCGGCTGCCAGCAATAGCTGCAATACACTGTCACCCGGCGCAGCCCGTTGCAAAGTGGACACACATTCATGCTGCTTCCTCCTCTAAGATGCCTCTTACTTTTACATATTTCCTAATGACGGCGTCGATAAAACGTAAAAAATTACCATATTATCGCAGTGAATAACGGGCAAAAAACGTTCCAAACTATGAGTACCGCCAGCGAAACAGGACGCATGCCAAAACACTTCCGCTGGCGAACGCAAAAGCAGGTGGGCCGTTGGGTTCAGCCAAGCTTGGCAGCACGCTTCTTCGCGTGCAGCGCTGGTGCAAATCCAGCCAACCCAGCCATCAAAATTTCTAAGGGGAGATGATCAACTATGGCACGCAACAACAACAATAACCAACTGCTCGTCGCTGGTGCCCAACAAGCGATCGACCAAATGAAGTACGAAATCGCCCAAGAATTTGGTGTAAACCTTGGCGCTGACACGACTTCGCGCGCAAACGGTTCGGTCGGCGGGGAAATTACCAAACGCCTTGTAGCGATGGCTCAACAACAACTCGGCGGCCAATTCGGCAACATTCAATAACCGGTTGACAGACAACTTCATAATAGATGGCAAAAGCCCCAGGCAGTCAGCCTGGGGCTCTTCTATATTCATGCGGTCCGAAAGCGCCTAGACGCCCCCCGCCTGCTCGGCGAGCGGTTGCTGGCTCAAGGAAACAAGCACTTTGCGGATGCGACGGTTGTCGACTTGGCGGACGGTCAACGTCAGCGGGCCGTATTGCAACGTTTCGCCGACCGCCGGAATGCGCTCAAACATTTCAAAAATCCAGCCACCCAACGTATGCGATTCACTTTCCGGCACGTCGATGTTCATCACTTCGCAAAATTCGTCAAGCGGCAGTTCAGCGCTGAATTCAAAACTATGTTCATCGATTTGACGCACGGTTTTTACCGCTTCATCATGCTCATCCCATATTTCGCCGACGATTTGCTCAAGAATATCCTCAAGCGTAATCAAGCCGGCCGTGCCGCCGAACTCGTCAACAACGATCGCCATATGCACTTTGCTTTTTTGCAGCTCCGGCAGCAAATCGGACACTTTCATCGATTCGACGACAAACAGCGGCTGGCGCAACAGCTCGCGGACGCACACGTCACGCTTTTGGACAAGTTCGCTGAAAAAGTCACTTTCCGACAAAATGCCGATTACGTTGTCAATATCCCCTTCATAGACCGGGATTCGGGAATATTTTTCCTCCAAAAATACATCGCGAATCTCTTCAATCGGCTGGTTGACCTCGACCGCCACCATATCGGCGCGCGGCGTAAAAATTTCTCCGACTAAAATTTCATCAAAATCGAGCGAACGTTGAATCAGCTCTTTTTCCTTGTTGTCGATAACCCCTTCTTCTTCGCTCAGCTCGACCATCACCTTAATATCTTCCTCCGTGACGGCCGGCACGGCAGCCCCGTTGGCGAATCGCCGGGTCATACGCTCTTTCAGGGCTTGAAACAATGCCGTAATCGGCACCATGAGCTTCATCAGCCCATAGGCCAGGCCGGCATACCGGATGGCGAGCGGCTCCGCGTACTCTTTCGCCATCGATTTTGGCAAAATTTCACCGAAGACGACAGACAAAACGGTCATGACCGCAATGGCGACAAATAAACCGGTCTGCTCCCCAAGCAGAGAAGCAGCGATCTCGATAAATAGCGCCACCGCGATGATGCCTGTTAGACGGCTGGCCATAGCAAGCGCTAACAATGCACGGTCAAGATGCCCGACCACTGCTTGAAGCCGCTTGTTGTTTGAATGCTCTTCCGCGTAGTGTTTTAACCGGGCTTTGCTGGCGGATGAAAACGCCGCCTCAGCCGATGCAAACAATGCGTTCGCGAGCAAGAAAAGGAAAAACCAACCGAACAACCTTAACGGCCACTCTTCCAACGAATCTTCACACTCCTATCGGACCATGACTATGTTATTCATATCCATTCCTTTCCCAAAACATGCCTGCTGAAGCAAAACTTTCGGCATCGGGCGGAATGAGGCTGCGCGGCTATCGGCAGCTGTTTCCGTTCCTTACCTTAAATATAACAAATTTTTCGCCAGCTGACTATAGCGGGAGGAATTACTTTCCATATATTACCATAAATCCACCTCAAAAAACGCGCCGAGGTGCGCCGGCGCGTTTTACGATTCGATCCAGCAGGAGCCAATAAAGTAGACAAGCACTACCAACGAGGCGATGTTCAACGTGACGGACCACTCATCCATCCATCTCCCCTCCCTTTGCCTTCTTACCTTCATCGTACTATATGGATAGCGGGAAAAACAGGGAAAACAAGACGGCTTTTTGACAGTTTTGTGACTGAAAAAAACAGGGACTCAAAAAAAGAGGTCCCCGTTTTCATCCTAAATAACGGTAATAAATCGTTTTCGCCTCGTTCACATCCTTTGTGCCGTGCACAAGCGCGCGCCCGTCGGCGAATACGACAAGCCGCTTGGCGCCGAGCGATACGGAGACGAGATACGGATTCGCTTCGGCCCGGAGCCCTTGGCGGCGAAAAAGAGATGCCAATTCGTTTACATCGTACTGGCGCCGGGAAGACGGGCGAATTTGCACCGAGTCGCGCCCGCACAGCACAGCGGTCTTCGTCTGATGTTCATAAGAAAGAAACGGATAAGATGGACGATGTCCGCACGTCGGACAGTCGTCTCTTTTGACCGCGTCAATGCGAATCGCTGCGTATTCATTCGTCCAAAGATCAAACGAAACGAGCTTGCCGCGCAGCGCGGCCCAGTCCTCGACTAAAACTTTCAACGCCTCAGCCACTTGGTAACTGACGACCATCTGCACTGCCGGACTGATAATGCCGGCCGTGTCGCATGTCAATCCCCCTTGCGGCACCGTTTCAAGCAAGCAATATAAACATGGGGTACGTCCGGGAATAAACGCGTAACTTAATCCATAGCTGCCGACGCAGGCGCCGTAAATCCACGGAATGCCATATTTGTAGGCAACATCATTGATGATCATGCGCGCATCGAAGTTGTCCGTCGCATCGATCAATAGGTCGGGCCGCTGTTCGACAGCCAATGATTCCAACTGTTCGGCGTCAGCCTCACCGACTATCGCGTCGATCTTGACCTCGCTGTTGATTCGCTCGAGCCGCCGCTTGGCCGCGATCGCCTTCGGCAGCCGCTCTTTCGCATCCACTTCGCTGTAAAGCTGTTGGCGCTGCAAGTTGCTCCATTCGACATAATCGCGGTCAATGATCGTCAGTTTGCCAATGCCGGCGCGCACGAGCGCTTCGGCGTTTCCTGTGCCGAGCGCTCCGGCGCCGATTAAGACGACGTGCTTTTCCCGTATTTTCTTTTGCCCTTCCTCGCCAATCGGCGCAAATAGTTGTTGCCGGGAATACCGTTCATTCAAACAACACTCATTCCTTCCGTTGGGCTGCTTGCTGACGCGTATCGTTTTTTCGGGATGCGCCCGGCTTCATAACCGAGCCGTCCCGCTTCCACCGCCAGCTTCATCGCTTTTGCCATTTTTACGGGATCAGCTGCGCCGGACACGGCCGTATTCAACAGCACCCCATCCGCGCCAAGCTCCATCGCCAGCGCCGCATCGGCCGGCCCGCCGATGCCGGCATCGACGATCACCGGCACGGTCGCTTGCTCGATGATAAAGCTCAAATTGAGCGGGTTAAGGATGCCTTGCCCGGACCCGATCGGCGATGCCCCCGGCATGACGGCATGGCAGCCAAGCTCTTGCAAGCGCTTGGCGAGCACGACGTCATCAGACGTGTACGGCAAGACGATAAACCCTTCTTCCAGCAGCATTTCCGCTGCTTTTAACGTCTCAACCGGGTCGGGAAGAAGCGTTTTGTCGCAGCCGATCACTTCTACCTTAATCATATCACATAGCCCCGATGCTTTGGCCAGTCGGGCGATGCGGACCGCTTCCTCAGCCGTTTTTGCCCCGGCGGTATTGGGCAGAAGCTTATATCGGCTTAAATCAAGCTGCTCTAAAAAATTCGGCTGCTCCGGCGCAAAAATGTTCATTCGCCGGACGGCAAAGGTCAAAATTTCTGCGCCGGATGCTTCCACCGCTTCTTTTTGCACCTCAAGGCTCGGATATTTGCCCGTCCCGAGCAACAACCGCGAAGAGAATTCATACGGACCAATTTTCAGCATTTCAACCGCCTCCTACAAAATGAACAATTTCGACGCGGTCGCCGTCCGCCAACGCCGTCACCGCGTATTCATGCTTTTGAATAATGCGAACATTGACTTCGACAATGGCCAGCTTTTGATCAAGTCGAAAATGGGCGAGCAAATCGCTGACCGTTTTCACTTCGTCCGGCACGGCAACGTTCTCGCCATTAATGACTAAATTCATTCAACCCCCACCTTTTCTTCCGCGTGACGCGTTAATGAAAACGGTGACAAGTCAAACGCCGGCTCTTTCCGCTCTACTAGGTCGGCAAGCAGCCGGCCGGTGAGCGGGCTAAGCAAAATGCCGTTCCGGTAATGGCCGGCAGCGACAAATATCCCGCGCCGCTTTGGATGCTCGCCGATATAGGGCAAACCGTCTTTCGTTTGCGGTCGGATACCGCTCCATGCCTTCACCCATTCTGCCTGTTCGACATCTGGAAGCACACGGGCGGCACGGCGAAGCAGGCTCATCACCCCCGCGATTGACACGCGCCGGTCGTACGTCCCCGGCGTGGACGTCGCACCGATCAGCAGCCGGTTGCCGCGCTTCGGCACGATGTAACAGCCATTTTTCGCAAACACCGTCATTTGCACGAGCGGGGTTGGCGTACGCACCATGATGCATTCCCCCTTGACCGGGAATACAAAAAGCGGCAGCTCGAGCGCGGCCCCCAGACGCGCCGCCCAGGCGCCCGAGGCGATCACGACAGCGGCAGCAGCGAAAGTTCCGCTCGCTGTTTCCACGGTATGCCCGCCAACATCCGAACGAATGTCAAACACTTCCGTATGCTCATACAAATGCGCACCGGCGGAGACAGCGGCTGAAACAAGAGCGGCAGCCAAATCCGGGGCGCTCACTTGCCCGTCTCCGGGAATGTACATGGCGCCGGCCAGCGCCTCGCCCGCAAGACGCGGCTCCAGCTTAAGCGCTTCTTCTGTCGCCAGCCAGTGAACTGTCTCACCCATTTCCTTCCAAAATGTATAATGGTGGTGCAACTCCTCCGCTTCTTCCGCATTCGTCGCAACTTTGAGCATTCCTTTTTCGACAAGTCCGATGTCAATACCGGTTCTCTCCCGCAATTCCGCAGCGAGCGCCGGCACGAGCGCCCGGCTTTGCAGGGCGAGCGGGATGAGCGGACTCGGCGCGGCGAACTCCGATTGCGCCCCCAGCATACCGGCCGCCGCGCTTGACGCTTCGCCGGTCATTGTTCCTTTTTCGAAAATCGCCACGCGGTGCCGCCGTTTGGCGAGCTCAAAAGCTGTCGCCGCCCCGATCACCCCACCGCCGACAACGACGACATCATAATGTGCCCCCATTTTTCCTCTCCCCTTTCACGATTTGCGCCAAACGTCTTGCTTCCACAACCGGATCAGGCGCTAAAAAGACAGCCGATAACACCGCCACTCCCGCGGCACCGGCCTCCATCACCCGGCAGGCGTTGCCGGCATGAATGCCGCCGATCGCAATAACCGGGATGCAGACGGACGCGGCCATCTCCCGCAACGAATCGATGCTGCGCGGCGGCAATCCAGGCTTGCTGGCAGTCGGAAACATATGGCCGTACAGGCAAAAGTGAGCGCCGTCCTCTTCCGCCTGCTTCGCCTCCGTCAGGCTGTGCACGGAACAGCCGACTGTCAAGTCCGGAAACGAACGGCGGACGGCACGCACCGGCAAGCTGTGAGACGCGATCTGCACCCCGCCGACACCGTAGACGGCCGCGACGTCAACACGGTCATTGACGATGATTTTTTGCGGCGGCACCCCGGTGTAAAGCAGCGCGGTGACAAACTCGGCCACTTCGCGCGCCGTTTTTTCTTTCTCGCGAATGTGAATGGCATCCGCATACGGATGGATACGCGCACAAATGGCCGCGAATTCGTCGGCTGTTTGCCGCCCGGTGGAAATGAAGTGAAGAGCCCCCATCACAATCCCTTTCTTTCTGCCTACCTTACATCATGGACTGAAATATACGGGTAATGGACGCCCGCATAATAAGCGGCAACCAACAACGCAACGGTCAAGACGACAAACCAAATATCGCATTTGCCAAACTTGATTTCATAATAAAACGTACGCTGGCCGCTGTTGGAAAATTGTTTCGCCTCCATCGCCACGGCGATGCGCTGGGCGCGGCGGATGCTTTGTGCCAAAAGCGGGATGGCATAACGCTTCACTTTGCCAAGGCCGCCGCGGTTTGGCACGCCGCGCACTCTCAGCGCATACCGGACCGTTTGAAACTCCTCAATCATGATCGGCAGCAGGCGGACCGCCGCCAAAAAACTGTACGCATACTTCGGTTTCAGCTTCAATTGCTGCATGAGCGAATAAAACAGCTGCACCGGCCGAGTCGTCAAGGAAAAAATCAAGCCTAACAGCCCGAGCGACAAGGCGCGAAATCCGAGATGCATGCCGCGCCAAAAGCTTTCCGCTGTTACGTGGATGAGCCCCCAGCGAAACCACGTTGTCGTCCCTTCGCCAAACATCATCATCGATGAAGCAGTGGAAACAAAGATCAGGAAAAACGGCAAAAACAGCCAAACAAGCAGCTTTGCTGGATACCCGGTGCCGAAGCAAAACAAAACGAACAGGGCGAGCGACAAATTGATGAGCACGTTCGGGTTATGAATGAACAACACCGCAAAAAAGAGCATGACGAGCACAATGAGCTTCAAACTCGGGTTCGCTTCATAAAGCCATGTCTCACGGCGCTGAATGTCCCAGTTCATCGCCATGTTCCTCCTTCAGCCAATACAGTCTCCACAGCAGCGAGGCGCTCATCGCGAACAAGCGCTCCGTCTTCCACCACCCATCGTCTCGTCGCAAAACGACGGACAATTTGTTCGTCGTGGGTGACCATGATGATCGCCGCCCCTTGCCTTCGGTATGACTCCAACATCGCCAACAACGCAAACGTGTTTTTCGCATCCTGTCCAAATGTCGGCTCATCAAGCAAAAAGAGGCGTTGACCGGCGACGATCGAAGCAGCCACGCTCAACCGCCGTTTTTGCCCGACTGACAGCTGGTACGGATGCACTTCTTCCTTTCCGTCAAGGCCAAACGCGCTGAGCAGGCGGGTGACCGTCTCATTGATTTCCTCTTCAGATCGCCCCTCAAGCCGCAGCGAATACGCCAGTTCATCGCGCACAGTATGGGTGACAAATTGAAATTCGGGATTTTGAAACACGAACGCGATATGGCGGTAAAGCGGCTGCCGGAGCTCGATATCCTCCCCGAACAATGTATATTCGCCTTCGGTGCGAATCAGTTGCATCAACCCATGCAAAAGCGTGCTTTTGCCCGCGCCGTTTCGGCCGGTGACGGCGATCCATTCTCCCGCCCGCACAACCGCCTCCGGTACGCTGATTTTCACCTCCCGGCCGCGAAAGCCGCGGAAACGGTGAAGGCGGATCAGCTCCTCGCCTTCCTGCCTTTCCTCCCGGCGCACGATCGGTCCGCATTCCTCCCAAACGTCCGGGTGCCAAATGCCTTCCGCCGTCATGACGTCCTTATATCGGGAAAATACTTCCCTCGCTCCTCCATCGGCGATGATGCACCCGTCGCTGCCAAGCAACACAATCCGGTCGACGAAGTCAAGAACATGGTTGATTTTATGCTCGACGATGACGACCGTTTTGTCCCGGCTCACATCCCGCACCGCCTGCCATACGGCTTTCGTCCCTTCCTCATCGAGCAAAGCCGTCGGCTCATCCAAAAACAAAACATCCGGCTCAAGCGCAAGAACAGAAGCGAGCGCCAACCGCTGCTTCATCCCGCCGGAAAGCGTATGAATGTCGGTGTGCGGTTCGATCGCCAACCCGACTTGGTCCAACAGCAAGCGGATGCGGGCGGGCATCTCGCGGCGCGGCACACTTCGATTTTCGAGGGCAAACGCGATTTCCTCATCGGCATACGGCATGCAAAACTGCGTATCCGGATCTTGAAACACATATCCCCATCGTTCCGGCCGCTCAAGGCGCCCGGCTTTCATCGGCACGTCGATCGAGTGGGGAATGATGCCGGCCATCACTTGCAAAAGCGTCGACTTGCCGCATCCAGACGGGCCGAGGAGAAGCACTTTCTCCCCGGCAGCAACGGACAGCGACAAATCGCGGAACAATAAGTCGCTATGCCCTGGAAACTTCAGGCGCAGCTGTTCGATGACAATGGCTTGCTTCATCGGTCATTCCCCTTACCGGTTCAGCGCATCATAGTCCTCTTTGGAAACCGGCCGCCACATTTGCGTCACCCCGTTTTTCTCAAGCGCCTTGGCCAACGAAACGGCGAACACGCCGGAGATAAGAACGGCGCCGACAAAACGCGCCAGCAAAAAGAGCGCCATGTTCCACGGGGCGAGCGCCTCGATATATCCTTTGTAAAAGTCCATGATCAGCGAACCGACCGTCGCGCCGACGGCGCTGAGCGACACGACAAACACGTCAAACCGCCGATAGCGGAACGCCGCAAAGACAAGCTCGGCAAACAGCCCTTGTACAACCCCATAAATCAACACCTCAAGCCCCCACTGCGACCCCATCACCAACTCGCCCGATGAAGCCGCGATCTCGGCAAGCAGCGCCACCCCCGGTTTGCGGATTAGCAAATACGCAAGCGACGACGCGATAAACCACATGCCATAAATCAGTTGATCGGCATGAAACCCGAATACTTTCACCACTTCATACAACGGCCCCCACACTTTGTAAATGACGCCGAACACAACGGCAATGACAATCGTCGTTAAAATATCGGCCAGTTTCAACCCTTTCGATGTTGTTCCCATGAAAACTCCTCCTTTCGTGTTGTCGCCGTTTCACCGGCTCTTCATGAGTTCGGCCGATGGCCACCGCTCCAGTCGGTACGCCATCTCCCAAAACTGATACTCATAGTCACTGCTGATCAAAAAATGCTGTTCCATCCGGCGCCGATCTTCCTCAGTCACGGCAGCGGTAATGGCGTCAAGCCGGTCGATCTGCTCCTCAACAAGCGAGCGAAACCAATCGGAGCTGTATGTACTGATCCACTTTTCATAAATCGGATCGTTCGGCCGGCACGTTTTCAGCCGCTCACCGATTTCGTAATACAGCCAATAGCACGGCAAAATCGCGGCAATGACATCGCCCAAATGCCCTTCATACGCCGCCCGGTACATATGCGATGTATACGCGTAAGCCGTCGGCGCCGGCATGAACGCAGCCCGTTCCTCTTCGGTGATGCCAAGCAGTCCGGCAAACGTTTCATGAAGCGACAATTCCGCTTCGCATGTGCTTTGGGCATGGTGCGCCAGCCGGGCCGTCGTCGCCAAATCCGGCGATTTCGCCGCCCCGATCGCCTGCACACGGGCAAAATGGCGCAAATAGTACGCATCTTGCATGACATAATAGCGGAATTTTGCGCGATCCAACGTTCCTTCGCCAAGCTCTTTGACAAACGGGTGACGGAAACTCGCCTGCCAGATCGGATCAGCCGCCTGGCGCACGCGCCTTGCAAACGACATTCGTATTCCCCCTTTTTCCAAAATAAAAGCGCCGCCTTCTTTACCGATTCGCGTAAAGAAGGCGGCGCGAGCATACAGATTTTCCAATGCGGCCAAAGCCGGCCTGCAGCTCCTCCACTTCCCTACGCTGGCATTACCCAGATCAGGTGCTAAGGGTCTCAAAGTCACACTTTGATCTCAGCCTGTTTACAGGCCCCCCTAGTGGATGTCTGATTGTGATGAAATTTTCTTTACATTTATCATATCACGGCCGCATCGGTTGTCAACCTTTTTTTTCGGCTGTCATTGCGCCGCGCTCCGCAATTCGCTATGATAAAAGCGCAACGATTGATTACCGGATGGGAGTTGGAACTGATGGCGAAAGTGATCTTGAAGCGGCAACGAAAAAAACGGCTCGAACAAGGCCATCCGTGGATTTTTCAGAGCGAAGTCGACCGTATCGAGGGTGACATCACACCGGGAGATTTTGTCGATGTCTATAACCATCAAGGGTACTGGTTGGCGAAAGGCTACATCAATCCAGCCTCGCAAATCATCGTCCGGGTGTTGACGCAAAACCCGGATGACGAGCTCGATGAGCGGTTTTTCATTGAGCGCATCCGCCGCGCTTGGGCGTATCGCGAACGGATGCTCCCGGGCGTCCGTTCATGCCGCGCCGTCTACGGCGAGGCCGATTTTCTGCCGGGGCTCATCGTCGATAAATATGAGGACGTGCTTGTGGTGCAAATTTTGGCGCTCGGGATGGAAGTGCACAAAGAGTGGATTTTGCGCGGCTTGCTTGACGTGTTCGCTCCAAGGGCCATTTATTTGCGCAACGATGTGTCCGTGCGGGAGCTTGAGGGTCTCAAACAGGAAAAAGGGTTTTGGTACGGGGAAGCGGAGACGGAGATGGAAATCGAGGAGAACGGCGTGAAATACATTGTCGACATTGAAAACGGGCAAAAAACCGGCTTTTTCTTCGACCAGCGGCAAAACCGCGCCGCCCTCCGCCCGCTCATCGGCCCGGAGACGACGGTGCTTGATTGTTTCACCCATACCGGCTCATTTATGCTGAACGCCTGCCTGTACGGAGCGAAGCACGCCACCGCCGTCGACATTTCCGAGCATGCAATTGAGACGGCAAAACGAAATGCGGCCTTAAACGGATTCACAAATGTAGAATTTGTCGTCGCCAACGCATTCGATTACTTACGCGAAGCAGTGCGATCCGGCAAACAGTGGGATGTCGTCATCATCGACCCGCCGGCGTTCGCCAAATCGGCCCACGCGGTGCCAAAAGCGCTGCGCGGCTATAAAGACATCAATTTGAACGGGTTGAAACTCGTCAAAGACGGCGGCTTTTTCGTCACGTCGAGCTGTTCGTACCATGTTCGCCCGCACATGTTCCAAGAGATGATCGCCGATGCGGCGTTTGACGCCAAAAAAGTGCTCCGACAAGTGTACTGGAACGGCGCCGGCTATGACCACCCGAAACTGCTTGCCGCCAATGAAGGCGACTATTTAAAATTTGCCATCTACGAAGTGCACTCGCGGCGCTAAAGAAAAACGCTTAAGGACAAACCTTAAGCGTTTCTTTCTTGCCGCGGATGAAAAGGTTGTTCTTTGCGCAGCACGCTCAAGTAAACGAGCATCGAAACAAGCACCGAACCGGCGGCGGTTACATAAATGCTCGGATAGCCGAACCAGTGGCTGATTTGGCCAAACACCATCGCCCCGATGCCAACGCCTAAATCAAAAAAGGAGAAAAACGTTGCATTCGCCATTCCTTTCCGATGAACAGGGGCCCGCTCAACCGACCACGCCTGCAGCCCTGGCTGCACCATGCCAAAACCGAAGCCATACAATACTGCCGCCAAAAGCAGCGCCCATTCCCCCGGCAGCCAGGAGAGCAGCAGCATCGCAAGCAAAATGAGCCCCGCACCTGGGAGAAAGACAGCCCGATGCCCTTTCCGGTCATACAGCTGGCCGGCGAACGTGCGCGTCACCATCAGGGCGAGCGCATAAAGCAAAAAATACAGCTGCAAACCGCCGATCCCTTTTTGCGCCGTATATAGCGGCAAAAACGAAGCAATGCCGCCGAACGTCACCGTTAAAAAGAAGAGAAGCACGGACGGAACGAGCGCCGTTTTTTCGTAAAGGTCCCACTTGTTCGTCTCATAGCGCGGCCTTCCCTCCACTTTTTTATAGGTGATGGCCGCCGCAAACAATACGGAAGCAACGCCAAGCAGAGCGCAAATCAGAAACAAATGGCTAAACGGAATCATAGCGGCAAGCACAAGTCCAAGCGACGGACCGAAAGCGAGGGCGATGTTTCCTGACAATCCGTAATAACCCATTCCCTCCCCGCGGCGGCTGGCCGGAATGATGTCCGTCGCCACCGTTCCGGAAGCGGTTGTCGAAAACCCCCAGCCAATTCCTTGGACGACGCGCATCAAAAAGAGAAGAAGCATGCTGGTGATGACACTGTACGAACCGACCGAAACGACAAAAATGAGCAGCCCAAGCAAAAAGACAAACCGCCGTCCCCGCGTCTCAAGCGCATGGCCGGCAAACGGACGGACGAGAAGTGCGGAAAAAGTGAAAATCCCGACGACAAGGCCGATGAGCTGGTCGTTGCCGCCTAAGTGTTCGACAAACAGCGGCAGTGTCGGCAGCGTCATTTGAAATCCAAGAAAAATGAAAAAGTTGGCCAAGCAAATCAAAATAAAATTGCGCGTCCAAATTTTTTCTTTCTGTTCCGCAACAACTTGCCTTTGTTGCGCATTCATACCGATCCCCCTTGTACGATATATATTTCGTGTCCCTTAATATTTGTCAGTATAGCATAACTGTATGTTTTCGTTTAACAAAAATGTTTGTCCAGCACGTTTTTTGAAAAAAGCCGCGCAAAGGCGGCTTTTCTCCGGAGCGAGCCTATATATCGGCCGCCCCAAGCGGTGCGGCCGATCGAGTAAAAAAAGCCGCCAATCGGCGGCTTTTTACCATCCTTTCCGTTTCCGCAATGACACAATTTGCGCCGTATGATGCCTGCCATGCCATGCATACAGCGCGGTCAATACGTACAGCGGCATCGGCCGCAACGCTCCTTCCGGTTGGATGAGGCGATGAAAATCGGCTTCTGTCATCGACTCGAGCAGCGTCGTCCACCGTGCATGCAGTCCGTCAAGCAATAAAAGCGACGGTTCAATGGGCAGCGAGCAAGCATCGGCCGTTTTCGCCCATTCGCTTTCCGCAAACGGCTTCACCGTTGGGTCGTCTTCCGTCACTCCCCATTTCGTGCGCAAAAACGCGTTCATGCTTGCATCGGCCAAATGGTGGACGACTTGGGCCACCGTCCAGCCGCCGTCGCGGTACGGCGTGTTGAGCTGCTCATCGTTTAAGCCGAAAACAGCGGCCCTTAAGTCGTTCGGCAGCCCGCGGATGGCAGCAATCCACTCTTGCACCTTCCCATCCTCAAACTGCTGCGGCGCTTGAAACGTTCCGATCGGGTAGCGAATCGGATCGACCGTCCCCGTGTTGATCATCTCCCTTCCGTATTCATTCCACACAGAAAGGCAAATTCCTTCTTATTCTTTCCAGATGTATACGCGCGCCTCGTACGGTTTCAGCTTAAAACGCGTCGCATTTTTATGCGGACGGACCGGGTAGTTCGAGAGCGCCAAATCGCTTGACTGAAGGCGGAAGCCGTCATAGCGGTAAAGTGACGGGCGGTCCGACAAGTTGACGACTACAAGCGCGCGATCACGTCCGAGCGTTCTTGTGTACGCGTAAATGGATGGGTGGTTTTCCAAAAGCAGATCGTACGTTCCGTAAACAAACAGCTCATTCGCTTTCCGAAGCTGAATCATTTGTCGATAAAACGACCATACCGAGTTCGGGTCGCGCCGCTCGGCCTCGACATTGATCGTACGATAGTTTTCGTTCACCTTGATCCATGGCGTACCTGTCGTGAATCCAGCGTTTGGGGCATCAGACCATTGCATCGGGGTGCGCGAGTTGTCGCGCCCGGTTTGCCAAATGATCTTCATCACTTCCTCATGGGTCCGCCCCTTCGCCCGTTCGAGTTCATACAGGCGAAGAGCGGACACATCACGATAATCACGGATGTCATCGAACCGCACGTTCGTCATCCCGATCTCTTGCCCCTGATAAATGAACGGCGTCCCTTGCATGAAAAAGTAGAGCGCGCCGAGCGCCTTGGCGCTTTCCGCCCAATAGTCGCGGTCATTGCCCCACGTCGAAACGGAGCGGGGCAAATCGTGGTTTTCCAAAAACAACGCATTCCACCCGCGGTTTTCAAGCCCTTTTTGCCATTTCGTCAACGTCCGCTTTAGGCGGCGGACATCGATGGAACCATCCGCACTCCTTTCCCATAGCCCTAGATGCTCAAACTGAAAAATCATATTGAACACGCCGTTTTCTTCCCCGACCCATTGTTCGGCCTCATCAACCGTTACTCCGTTCGCCTCGCCGACCGTCATAATGTCATATCGCGCAAACGTTCGCTCTTTCAACTCTCTTAAATATTCCATAATGCCAGGCTGGTTCATATGCCCGGCAAACGACGGTACATACTTCAGCCCCTTCGGGTTTGGCAAATCGGGAAGACCCGGCTTTTTCTTAATGTGGGAGATCGCGTCGATACGAAAGCCGTCGATACCTTTATCCAGCCACCAGTTGACCATCTCATAAAGCGCCTGGCGCACCTCACTGTTTTCCCAGTTCAAGTCGGGCTGTTTGACATCAAAAATATGCAGATAATATTGACCCGTCCGCTCATCATACTGCCACGCCGAGCCGCCGAAAATGCTTTCCCAGTTGTTCGGTTCGCGCCCGTCTTTGCCGTCACGCCAAATGTACCAGTCGCGCTTCGGATTGTCGCGCGATGACCGCGATTCGATAAACCACGGATGCTCATCACTCGTATGGTTGATGACCAAATCCAAAATGACTTTCAACCCGCGCCGATGGGCTTGGGCAAGCAATTCATCGAAGTCATCCATCGTTCCAAACTCATCCATAATGGCATAATAATCGCTGATGTCATATCCGTTATCGGCGTTCGGCGACCGGTAAATTGGACAAATCCAAACGATGTCGACTCCAAGCTCCACCAAATAATCCAGCTTTTCGATGATGCCGCGAAGATCGCCGATGCCGTCGCCGTTGGCATCCATAAAGCTGCGCGGATAAATTTGATAGGCGACGCCCTCTTTCCACCATGTTTTTTTCAAGGCTTCCTCCCCCTTTGTGCACACGTTTTCACTATCCACTGTACACTACATGACGGAAATATACAACTCTCTTTTTTCAAGACTAGCGAAAAAATGATTGATGAACCCGTGGTGCTAGTTGAGTCTTAACGCTCAACTAGCCCAAGAACAACAAGGGAGTAAGCCAGTAAAATACCATCCAGTGCCGTTTCAAATCCAGAAACCGAGTTCGCTCGAATCTCGGTGATCCGATACGAATCGACTAAAATCGAAAACACGGTTTCAACACTTTGCGTTTTCGTTTCATCCACTGTTTCCATGCGTCCGATTGGCGAATTCGCTGATTTTTTCGAACGGGCGTCCAAAAAGCGACTCGATGCTCTTCGTACAGCTTCTTTTGCAGCGTTTGGCTGATATACCCTTGTCACCTAGGTTATATGGATGTGGAATTTGCATCATGACGGTTTCAGCGGCCACCCGATCGTGACAAGACGCTTCAGTGACGACATATCCCATCGGAAGCCCTTGGTCGGTGACCTGCAGATGAAGTTTCAACCCATAGAAAGCGATCTTTTTCGAAGCACAATAGCCAATATCCGCAATTCCACGAAACCGTTTGGCGCGATACATTCGGGATGAATGACACAGCTCGATCGGCAAACTGTCCACGATCGCATACGCATGGTGTTGTCCACGCTTGGCCAGCTGGTGCCGCATCCACTTGATCGCAAAGCCAAGCGCTCGGCAGCGACGGTTGTATCGAGAACGTTCAGGGAACAAGTCCTTGGAAAACAAATTCCCGATCACAAACCGATGCCAAGCCCGTTCGGAAGTGAAGCCTAACAACTTTCCAAGGACATGGACGGCGATGATGACCTCGCCCTTCTGTTTCAACAAATGAAGATTTCGACGTTGAAGATGAATCTGGATACTCGATAGTTGAGCTGATACAAAACACAAAATCGATACATATTGTTTTTGAAGTTTGGCTCGATCTGTTCTTAAAATTTATGGTGGACTATGAAGAATATCTCTAGTATTCCATATATAGCTGCTCATTCTGGGAATTTTCTTGAATTTTGGGAAAAATAACAAGAGAAGTGAAAACGAACAGCTTACTTCCGTTTTGTTGTTTGCCAAAAAAGTTCATGTTATAAAGAAAAGGAAAGCGTTATCAAAAAATTTGAGAAGAAGGAGTGAGTGGGCATGATGCAAAAAATTCAGCGGTTTGGTGCAGCTATGTTTGTACCGGTGTTGCTTTTTCCGTTCGCTGGTATAGTCGTTGGCTTGACCATCTTGTTTAAAAATCCTGATATCATGGGATCCATTGCTGATCCGAACGGAATGTGGTACAAGTTTTGGACGGTAGTAGAAGAGGGTGGATGGACGGTCTTCCGACAAATGCCGTTATTGTTTGTTATAGGCATTCCGATTGCGTTGGCAAAAAAGGCCCATGCGAGAGCTTGTATGGAAGCGATTGTTACTTATTTAACATTCAACTATTTTATTAACGCTATATTGACTCTTTGGGGAGATAAATTTGGTGTAGATTTCAGCCAGGAAGCTGGCGGAGTTAGCGGTTTGACAATGATTGCGGGAATCAAAACATTAGATACGAGCATTATTGGAGCGATCGTTATATCTTCTATTGTTGTAGCGCTTCATAACCGCTTCTTCGATACGAAGCTTCCAGATTTCCTTGGCATTTTTCAAGGTTCATCATTTGTGGTGATTATTGCGTTCCTTGTGATGCTTCCAGTTGCTTTAATAACAGCCTATATTTGGCCAATCGTACAACATGGCATTGCATCTTTACAAGGATTTTTGGCAAGCTCAGGAGTGCTTGGGGTTTGGTTGTATACATTTTTAGAGCGCTTACTTATTCCAACAGGGCTGCATCACTTCATCTACGGTCCATTTGTCTTTGGCCCTGCGGTTGTTGAAGGAGGAATCGCTAAGTATTGGATCGAGCATTTACCAGAATACGCAACATCTGCGCATTCTTTAAAGGAAATGTTCCCGCAAGGCGGATTTGCATTGCATGGGATGTCTAAAATCTTTGGCATTCCAGGTATTGCATTAGCGATGTATGTTACTGCAAAGCCAGAAAAAAGAAAACAGGTTGCAGGGCTATTAATCTCTGCCGCTTTAACGGCTGTTATTGCTGGAGTTACAGAACCAATTGAATTTACTTTCCTATTTGTGGCACCTTGGTTATTTGCAGTGCATGCATTTTTAGCAGCCACAATGGCAGCGGTGATGTATGCATTCGGCGCTGTAGGAAATATGGGCGGGGGACTGTTAGAAATCGCTACTTCAAACTGGATTCCATTATTTAAATATCATAGCACGACTTATTTAATACAATGGGCAATCGGGTTCATATTTATGATCATTTACTTCTTTGTTTTCCGATATTTGATTCTTAAATTTAATGTTGCAACGCCGGGACGCGAAGCAGATGATTCATCAGAGATGAAATTATATACGAAAGCAGATTATAAAGCAAAAAAACAAGCTAACCAAAATGGCAGTGGCAACAGCTATACGGTTCAAGCATTACAATTTTTAGATGCGCTTGGCGGTCCTGAAAATATCGAGGCGGTTACCAATTGTGCCACACGTCTTCGCGTTAGTGTGAATGATGAATCAAAAGTCGCGCCGGATAGTGTGTTCAAGTCTGCGGGAGCTCATGGTGTCGTTCGTAATGGCAAGGCAATTCAAGTGATCGTCGGTTTATCGGTCCCACAAGTGCGAGAGCAGTTTGAGAAAGCTTTGGAAGAAAAGGGATTTAAAACAGAATCGTAACGATCATCTCATAATGATGAAGCTGGGAAAATTCTTATCTAATGTGAAAAAGAACGGAAAGTGTGATTAGGTCCAGAATGGCTGGAATCCATTGTTCCCATATTTTCGATTTGCTATAACAGTAATGAAAGCGCTCATCATAATATAAAAAAGGAGGAAGAAAAATGAAAAAGTTTTCCATTTTGATTGCAGGTGGGGGAAGTACATTTACTCCAGGGATTGTGTTAATGTTATTGGATAACTTAGACAAATTTCCTATTCGTAAGTTAAAATTGTACGATATTGATAAAGAACGTCAAGATATCATTGCCGGAGCATGTGAAGTTATTTTAAGAGAAAAAGCTCCAGAAATTGAATTTCTCGCTACTACTGATCCGGAAGAAGCGTTTACCGACGTTGACTTCGTCATGGCCCACATTCGGGTTGGAAAATACGCTATGCGTGAATTAGATGAAAAAATTCCGTTGAAATATGGTGTGGTGGGCCAAGAAACGTGCGGTCCGGGTGGAATTGCATATGGTATGCGTTCAATCGGAGGAGTATTAGAGTTAATTGATTATATGGAAAAATACTCTCCTAATGCATGGATGCTCAATTATTCCAACCCAGCAGCGATTGTAGCTGAAGCGACGCGCCGTCTCCGTCCTCATTCGAAAGTACTCAACATTTGTGATATGCCTGTCGGGATTGAAGAACGTATGGCACGGATTTTAGGCTTAAAATCCCGCAAAGAAATGACGGTAAGATATTATGGGCTGAACCATTTTGGATGGTGGACAGATATTCGTGACAAAGAAGGAAATGATTTAATGCCTAAATTAAAGGAGCATGTTGCAAAGTACGGGTATGTTGTCAATGATAGCGGAGACAATCAGCATGTTGATGCTAGCTGGCAAGATACATTCTTAAAAGCGAGAGACGTATATGCATTAGACCCAGATACGTTGCCGAACACATATTTAAAATACTATTTATTCCCGGATGAAGTAGTGGCAAATTCTAACCCGAATTATACAAGAGCAAATGAAGTAATGGATGGACGCGAAAAATTTGTATTTACGGAATGCAAAAAAATCATTGAAAAGCAATCAACAGAAGGAAGCGCTCTTCATATTGACGAACATGCTTCATACATTGTTGATTTAGCGCGTGCCATTGCTTACAACACTCATGAAAGAATGCTGCTTATTGTAGAAAATAAAGGAGCTATTTCTAATTTTGACCCGACCGCAATGGTGGAAATTCCATGCATTGTCGGCAGCAATGGTCCTGAACCGCTATCGATCGGGGAAATCCCGCAATTCCAAAAAGGATTAATGGAACAACAAGTATCTGTGGAAAAGTTAGTGGTCGAAGCATGGATAACAAAATCTTACCAAAAATTATGGCAGGCTATCACACTATCTAAAACAGTACCAAGCGCGAAAGTAGCAAAACAAATATTAGATGATTTCACGAGTGTTGATTATCCAAAATTATACATACGCCTTCCATAAATTTGGGCATACTCAAACAAAGCAGCGGCCATCCCGGATTTCCAATCGAGAGGAAGCTGCCCAGAGAAAAAACGGCGAACAAACGAAATGAAGGAAAGAGAGACGTTCGTCCGTTTTTTGGTTTGATCATACAGCCATCGCAGCAACACATACGCGATGAACGCCGCAAACAGTTGGTTGTATACCGCATTTTCCGTCGTGCCAAACAAGGTCGGGACATTCAGATATTGCTTCACCCAACGGAAAAAGACCTCAACAGTCCAACGTTGTTGGTACATGTCGGCAATGGTTTCCGCAGACGCATGGAAGAGGTTCGTCACGACCCGAATGTCGCGGCCATTCGCATCTCGAAAGATCACCACCCGGTGACGCTTGGTGGAGCGGCATTGTTTCGTTCCCAACTGGCACGTGAAGTCGGCTTGAACCGATGAGGATGTGCTGGAAAGGCGTTTCAAGCTTTTTTTCTGATGAAGTTCGATGTTGTCCTTCATCCGAATGACAAAGAGCTGATGCTGCTCCACAAATCGATCGAGGCGTTCGATTTTGAAATACGCCCGGTCTTCCACGAGCACTTGTTGAGCGTTCGTCAACTGTTCTCCCACCGGGCCATCATGACGCAGTCCGATGGTTTCCACCACGTCTGCCGGCAACGAGGATTCCGGCGAATACGCGACGTGCAGCTTCACTCCGGCGCGTTCGCCGTGATACGGAGCCCATGGGAGGCGGTTTTTCCCGACCGTGACGGTCGTCGAATCCACCACCCGAAGCGGTTTGGGAAACCGAAGCGAACGGCGGGTTTGGCGGTTGCACTTGGAAATGATCAACGCCAACAAGCGTTTCATGATGTCATAGGGAACTTCTTTCGCTTTCTTGGATACAGTTGAATAATGGAATCGCGGCAATCCATACAGAGGCCCCACATCGGCTCCGTGGCGAAAGCTTTTCCATTGATGCATGGCGGCCAGCAGGAAGAAGTGAATCAACTCGCGCAACGTAAAGGTTCGAGACGAATCACGATACCCAACCGCTTCGGCAATCAGTTGAATCTCTTCATCCGAAACAAGTTTTTGCATCAAATTCGGGAGTGTGGTATGCTTGTTCATAGAGAGCACCTCCTGGGTTTGTTTGTGTCGTTACTCACATTCTACAGGAAAGGTGCTCTTTTTTCTATACCCTTTGGATTTTATTGGATAATCAACACGCCTGAGATGATTTAATCGAAGCAAATAAAGGATATTGGCCAGAATTACATTAAAAAAGAATACGAAACAAAAAGTACAGCACTTTGTACTTTTTGTTTCGTTCTCCTCCTTCCTTTAAAAAGTGTTAAAGCCGATGATAAAATCCCCAATATAGCCGGAATAAAATTCCCCACTTACAATAGAACCATAGTGTCAACGAGAGGAGCTATGGTTCATGATTACGAGAGGGGAATTTTTTATGATCAAAGAGATGTATGAAAGGGGAATGAGTATTTCCGATATTGCGAGGGAATTGGGGATCGATCGGAAAACCGTCCGAAAATATATTCACTCCCCCAATCCTCCTTCCAAATCCAAGCGAAAACAAAGAAAAAGCAAGTTAGATCCATTTAAGCCGTATCTTCAAAAACGAATGTTAGAAGATGGGGTGTTTAATAGCGAAAAGTTGTTTTTTGAAATTCGACAACAGGGCTATACGGGAGGAAAGACGATTTTAAAAGACTATATGAAACCTTTCCGAGAGACGGCGAAAAAGAAATACACCGTTCGTTATGAAACGCTTCCTGGCGAACAAATGCAAGTCGATTGGAAAGAAGTTGGGGAGGTCGTGATCGAAGGGAAAAAAGTCAAGTTATCGCTATTTGTGGCCACGTTAGGCTATTCGCGGATGAAATACGCGGTATTTACGACCAGCCAGGATCAGGAACACTTAATGGAATGCCTGATTCAGAGCTTCAAGTACTTTGGCGGGGTTCCGAAGAAGGTGTTATTTGACAATATGAAGACCGTTACAGACGGGCGAGAACAAGGAGTGGTGAAATGGAATCAACGATTTTCCGAATTTGCGAGTTACTATGGATTTATTCCAAAAGTATGCCGGCCTTACCGGGCCCAGACAAAGGGAAAAGTCGAACGAGCCATTCAGTATATCATGGATCACTTCTATGTGGGGACAGCGTTTGAAAGCATCGAGGAATTAAATTTCCTTCTCCATCGTTGGCTCGATCAAGTGGCGAATCGGAAGCCAAACGCCACTACCGGTATTTCTCCGCAAGAGCGTTGGGCCGAGGAGTCACTCAAGCCTCTTCCGTTGAAAGATTACGATACGAGCTATCTTTCCTATCGGAAGGTGCATTGGGATGGCAGTTTCTCCTACAAAGGGGAACAATGGCTCTTATCGGCGGAGTATGCGGGCAAAGAAATTCTGGTGAAGGAGCGATTAAATGGAGATATTCGATTGTACTTTCGAGGGGAGGAGATTTCTCACGTGGACCAACAGAAAAAAGTGATTTCATTCGCCGAAAAAATAAAAAAGAAACAAACGGAAATGGCCGCCACCATTTCGCCTGTTTCGGTGGAAGTGGATACTCGTCCATTGTCCGTTTATGACGCATTCCTGCGAGGGGAAAGCTCATGAAAGAACGAATACACGAGTATTGCCACCGACTCCATTTGCCTGTCATGGCGGAACGATGGTCCGCCATGGCAGAATACGCCTCTACTCATAATATATCATATTCAGAGTTTTTATTCCGCTTATTAGAGGCAGAAATCGTCGAAAAACAGGCACGATCGATCCAAACGCTCATCAAGCTGTCCAAACTGCCGTATCGCAAGACGATCGATACGTTTGATTTTACCGCGCAGCCTTCGGTGGATGAGCGCCGGATTCGAGAACTGCTTACGTTGTCCTTTATTGACCGGAAAGAAAATATCCTCTTTCTCGGTCCACCGGGTATTGGGAAGACACATCTGGCAATTTCGATTGGAATGGAGGCGATCGCAAGAGGATATAAAACGTATTTTATTACCGCTCACGATTTGGTCAATCAGTTAAGAAGAGCCGACCAGGAAGGAAAGTTGGAGAAAAAGCTTCGTGTCTTTGTGAAGCCAACCGTTCTCATTATTGATGAAATGGGGTATCTAAAACTGGACCCGAACAGCGCTCATTACTTATTTCAAGTGATCGCCCGGCGGTACGAGCATGCCCCGATTATCCTCACCTCCAACAAAAGCTTTGGGGAATGGGGAGAAATCGTGGGAGACTCGGTTTTGGCGACAGCGATGTTAGATCGATTACTGCATCATTCCATCATTTTCAACCTAAAGGGGGAAAGCTATCGATTACGGGAAAAGAGGCTCCAAGAAGAAAAACAGAAGGATCAATGAAAGGTCCTTCTGGGGAATTTTAAACCGGCGATTTTGGGGAAAAAATAATCGGCCTTGACAAAAGAAACAGTTATTTACTGTAGATGAGCAAATTCACTAACATAAATTTACATCCATACAAAAAAGGAGCATTCCCGTTAGGAGCTTTTCCGGGGACTTGATCAAAAAAAGCCCTCTTGGTATGATGCAGGGGTGTCAAACAATACCTACCATCATGCCAAGGAGGACTTCAGATGAATTGTACACAAAACTATAAAATTGATCAAGTTACGGAACAAACGCTTGTCGTGGGCATCGATATCGCGAAACGAACCCACTACGCCTGCTTCGTGGATGACCGGGGGCGCGTGCTTCGCAAGTCGTTCCCGATCTTCCAGTCGAAAGAGGGGTTTCAGCAGCTGTATAAAGCGATTCAGGAGGCGATGCAAGCGTTTGGGAAGTCAGAGGTGATCGTCGCGGTGGAGCCGACCGGGCACTACTGGTTGAACCTGGCCTACTTCCTCGAGGAGCACGGGATCCCGTTGGTCATGGTCAACCCGGCGCATGTGTGCCGGTCGAAAGAACTCGATGACAACCTGCCGACGAAACACGACGCCAAAGACGCCCTGGTCATTGCCAGACTGGCAAAAGACGGACGATTCCTCGTTCCCCGGCTGCTGCACGAGATCGAAGCCGATTTGCGCGTGGGAAGCACGCTCAAAGAGAAGCTCCGCAAGGAACAGACGGCGGTGAAAAACGCGATCGTCCGCTGGACGGATCGGTATTTTCCAGAGTTTTGGACCGTGTTTCGTGACTTGGGGAAAACGGCGCTTTCGGTGTTGGAGTGGACGCCGCTTCCGGCTGATATGGCCGGTCGGACCGCCGAGGAGCTCATCGAGGTGTACCGGCAAAGCAAAGGGATGAAATGCCCGCAGAAGGCCAAAATTCAGGCGTTGATCAACACCGCGAAGGACTCGATTGGGGTGACGGAAGGGACAGCGATGGCCCGGTTTGAGATCGCCGCGCTCGTCCGCCGATACCGCCAATTGGAGGCGGAGATCGCTGCACTGGACGCCGAGTTGAAGGCATTGGTTCAAACGACGATGGAGTACCAATGGTTGAAAACGGTCGACGGGTTGGGAGACGCCACGATCATCGATCTGCTGGCGGAGATCGGCAGCTTCGCCCATTATCGGGACCCGCGCCAATTGGTGAAGTTGGCGGGCCTGACGCTCAAGGAGAACTCCTCCGGCCAGCGCAAAGGGCAAAAGCACATCTCCAAACGGGGACGGAAACGGCTGCGCTCGGTGCTGTTTCGGGCGATGATTCCGCTGATTCGGCATAACAAGGCGTTTCGCGAGCTGCATGAGTATTATACGACCCGATCCGTCAATCCGCTGACCGGAAAGCAGTCCATCGTCGCCTTGTGCCGGAAGCTGTTGAATGTGCTGTTTGCGATTTGTACGAAGAAACAAGCGTTTGACGCGGAGCGAATGAAGCAGGACGTCTTGTCCCAAGTGCAACGGACGGCCTAAGGCCTCCCCCTGCGAACGGAAGAATCGTTGGACAACGAGATGACACCGGAGAAGCTGGCGTGATTTCATCCATTCGACCTTGAGTCCCTAAAGGAGCTTGGCCGGCCTCCGCCTGATGACGAGACCGAACGAGGGAATGTTGGCGCGAAGACGCCCGGAGACATGGGAGGGTTCGTCCTCATCAGCGACGCGGAGATCCAAAGGGTGCATCGAATATGCTTCCCCCCACGGCAGGAAAATATCCCCAGCCGTGGCCGCGAAGCGCACCCTAGGTCTGTAAGATATCCACAAAACTGAAAAAGGATGTAAGGGATTTTGTCGAAAAATATTTTTTGGACACCCCTGAGGGGCCGAAAAGCCTTGATACATCAACATTTCTAGAGGGAGACATGAACCCGATTCCTTGATTAGAATAGATGTGTCACCAAACCATTCTCAAGGAGGTTCATGTCTCATGAATAGACTACCACATCACCAAGGAATCGACAAGTTTTTCGCAATGTTGGGGCTGGCCCTTTATTTCTCTAAGCCGGTCATGAAACATCTCATTCATATTATCGATGCGCTGACAACGAAAGGATTTGCGGGAACCTTGACCGATCTGCATCACGAGAGCTTTCATCCCAACCATCGCGGAAGACACCCATCTCGTCACGGTGGGAGAAGAGCGTTATCGCGTGTATCGCTACGAGGGAGCGCTGAAAGGTCTCGATGATGCCGTTGTGTTGTTGGCTTGGAAAGCCGATCAGCCGATGACACCTGAACATCTTCACTGCGTCTTGAGCACCGACCGGGAGCTAAGCGATGAAGAGATCTTGCGCTACTATGCCCAGCGTTGGTCGATCGAATGCTTTTTTCGACAAGCGAAAGACCAGCTGAAGCTCGATGGGTACCGCGTTCGTCAACGTCGGGCGGTGAAACGGTATTGGATCTTGGTGCAACTCGCTTATGTGTACAGTATGGTCGAATCCAACAGCGATTTCTCTACCGGGCTTGACTTCCTTCGAAAGAAGAAAGGACATAGCCTCGTGGAGTTTATTTACGATGCAGCGAAACAAGATATTCCCATTGATGTCGTTAAAAAACAGCTTCATGTGGCATAAGGGGTACTCCGTTTGTCTCTTTTTACATGGTAATTATTGTAATGAAAATTGCTCAACTACAGTACAGTTATTTAGTAGACTTTTTTAAAGGAAGGAGGATCAAACAATGAAAATCGAAGAATTGATCAATAAACATTATAATCAACATAAATGAGACCGATTTGCATATTTTAAAGTATATTTTAAACAATAAAAGCGAATGCCACAAATTAGGAATCAACAGTTTAGCAGAAAAGTGCAATGTTTCACGCTCATCCATTTTAAGATTAGCTCAAAAGCTTGGGTTTAGTGGATATAGTGAGTTTCGTGTGTTTCTGAAATGGCAGGAACAAGAAGGAGGCAATAGTGATAAAAGCCAAGTCGAAATTTTAAGAAACGATATTCTCGAAACATTAAAATATATCAAGAAAAAGGGTTTTTCTGAAATCTGCAAATTAATCCATCACGCGCAAAGAATATTTATTTATGGAACTGGTACGGCGCAATTAGACTGTGCCTTTGAATTACAACGAATGTTTTTGGCCGTACAAAAATATTTACATGTCATTCAGGCGCAAACTGAATTGGAAATGGTAATTAAAGACCTGACTATAAATGATTTAGTCATTATTATTTCTTTTTCTGGAGATACTCCGACAATTTTTCCGGCAATTCAGTCATTGGTTGCAAAAGGAATACCATTTATTTCAGTAACAAACTTAAAAAATAATCACCTGGCAAGAATGACTCCTTTTAACTTATATGCCAATAGCTCGAGCAACGAATTAAGTGATGACACTAAGCTCAACACATTTGCTTCTTTTTTTATTATAGGAGAGATGCTTTTTAGTCACTATGTCGATTATCTTAAGCAACTGCAAAATGAAGAAAAAAATGGTGAACAACCTTGAGGAGATCGAAAAATTTGGCTCTTCACCACAAGTTGTACTTGATCATTGAAGATCGGTGTGCATAGAGAAAATAGAGGGTACAAAAAATGCGAATTTTCCTGTATGGTAAAGGTGTCCAAACCAAACCATTGGAGGAAAATTCGCATGTACGCTCAGTTTATCAAAGAACTCATCGATTTACCAGATGTTTTGATTCAAAAGGTGCGAAAAGAAGAAGAACGTTGGATTTTCGAACTTTCTCTTCCTGAACAATGCCCGTTATGTCCTGTTTGCTTGAAACGCACGATCAAAATGACAGGAAAAAAGAAGCAATGGATGCATGGGTATGCTCAACGGATCGGCATCTTTTGGGTGGAACTCCCTGTGGAGCGTAGACGTTGTTGTACATGTGGCATGACATTCAGCACGTCTTATCCCGGAATTTCCCCTCGAAGTGCAGCGACGGATGCGTTTCAGCAATGGGTGGCGCAATCTTGCATCGGAACATCCATTCAGGCGGTGGCTCGTATGCTCAAGCTTCCGTACACGACCGTTGAACGCTGGTTTTATACCCATGCCCCTTCCTTCCTATCGAATGACATCCAACCAAAGGCAGTTTGTGTCGATGAGTTTGCGTTTCGAAAAGGACATGATTACGGAGTGGCAGTCATGGATGCCGAAACGGGAGAAGTGTATGCCGTTGAAGCAGGAAAGAACGAGGAAGCCATTGGACGTGTGTTGGCTCCTGTGTCTGGTTCTGTTCAGTATGTCGTGAGTGATTTGGCTCCAGCGATGAAAAAAGCCATTCAAGGGGTGTGTCCGGAAGCGAAGCATGTGGTCGATTATTTTCATGTGATTCAATTGTTTACGGAAGCGTTGGATCGATGCCGCAAATCCTTCGGAAAAGGGAACAAGAAACATGGGCATGTTCGGCATGTTTGCCGCTTATTGACCCAGTGCCCCGAGAAACTCACCGAGGAGGAGCGCCAAACGGTGCGGGAGTGGCAGAAAGAGAGTGATTCCTTGCAGGCTGTCTATCAATCCCTTCAACATTTTCGTTATGTATCCAAAAGCCAAAACGAGCGACAAGCGAAACGTCGTTTGAACGCCTGGGTTCATCGGTATTTGTTTTGTCCTTGTTCTGCTGTTCGCGCCATCGCAAAATCACTCGTCAAACGAACAGACGAAATCATATCGTGCATTTTATCCCCTTATTCAAATGGGAAAATGGAGGGAACAAATAACAAGATCAAGCTGATGAAACGTCGGGGATACGGATACAGAAATATCCAGCGTTTTGCATTGCGGGTTCGGCTAGAAACAGCTAACATACTTTCATGACAGGTGCAAGTACAACTTTTGGTGATGAACCAAAAATTTTTTGACTTGGAACTCTCAGACCATAATGGCTAAAAGCGCTGTTTTTTTAAAGCAGCCATTTACTTTTTTTATGCAGTGCCATTGATTTTTGTCACTTGCCTGTACTTAGTGACGCTTCATGCGCATCAAACATTTTTCACTCCGGTAATCCGCGAGCCGATCATCACCATTATGTTTGTTATAGCGATGCTAAATCCTTTTTTTGCTGTATTAACAAAAGTAGCGGTAAATGATTTAGAAAACAAAAGGCATGTCAAGTTATCATATGTAACATTGTGGATGGTAGCTGCATCTCAATTGCTTATTGGAAATCTCTTTGCCAGCATCATTCTCCTATTCGGTTTGTATCAACAAAGAAAAGAACAACCAATGTTATTAAAAGAAAAGAAGTTAGAACTCAAACATAAAGAAGCATGCGTGAGACTTTTCGGGAGTACATTAGTATTTTTTCTCTCTATCGTTTGTTTATTTTTATTAATGAAAATTACATTTTAAAAACGGATAGAAAGTGGGTTGTTGAGATATGCTGAAAAAATTATTTAGCAAAAAAATAGAAACTAGAGTAGTGGAAATACATTCCCCGCTTGATGGGGAAGCAATACCGTTAGAAGAAGTTCCTGACCCTGTATTTGCTCAAAAAATGATGGGAGACGTTTTAGCGATTATTCCGAAAAACGGAAAAGTAGTTTCCCCTATTAACGGAAAGGTTGTGCAAATTTTTCCTACGAAGCATGCAGTTGGTCTCGTTTCAGAGGAAGGATTAGAAATACTTATTCATATTGGATTAGAGACTGTAGAGCTAAATGGGAAAGGATTTGAGGTTGCGGTAAGTGCCGGCGAAACAGTGAAAGTGGGAGACCCTTTACTAAATGTAGACCTCGATTATTTAGAGCAAAAACATAAAGAAATCGTAACCCCCATTGTTATTACCAATATGCTTGATAAAGCGGGAGAGTTAGAATACATCGCAAAGAATAACGTAGTAACAAGAGGGGATGTCATAATGAAATGCAGTGTAAAAGTGATTTGAACCCTATATCGATCAAAAATAGATTTTAGCATACCCGTGGTGCTAGTTGAGCTTTAGCGCTCAACTAGCCCAAGTGTAACCAGGGAATAAGCTAACAATATACCGTCTAGTGCCACTTCAAATCCGATAATCGAATTGGCTCGGATCCCCGTGATGCGATAGTGGTCAACCAGAACCGAGAACACCGTCTCGATCACTTTGCGTTTTTGTTGGATCCACTGCTCCCATGTCTCAGACGCACGATGTTTCTGGTTTTTTCGAGACGGAGTCCAAAGCGCCATTTGGTATTCTTCGTACAGCCTTTTTTGCAAGTCACGGCTAATGAATCCTTTGTCCCCAAAGTTATACGGGTGGGGAATTTGGGTCATCACGCTTTCGGCTGCGATTCGATCGTGGCAAGATGCTTCCGTCACCACATACCCCATTGGCAGCCCTTGATCGGTCACTTGAAGGTGCAGCTTCAACCCGTAGTACCATTGCTTTTTGGAAACGCAATACCCGATGTTGGCGATCTCTTGAAACCGTTTGACCCGATCCATTCTCACGGCATGACATAACTCGATTGGCAAGCTATCCACCACAGCGTAGGCATGGTGCTGCCCGCGTTTCGCCAATTCATGGCGAATCCATTTGATCGCAGATCGACAACGACGATGATACCGGGAACGTTCCAGAAACTGCCCCTTTGGGAACAAGTTCCCGATAACAAAGCGATGCCACGCCCGTTCAGAAGTAAAACCGAGCAGCTTTCCTAAAAGATGAATGGCGATGATGACAGCGTCCTGTTGCTTGACCAAATGGCGATTTCGACGATGAAGATGCACCTGAATGCATGAAAGTTGAGCAGAAACAAAAACGAAAATGGCGGCATATTGCTTTTGAATCTTGGCCCGATCTGTAGTAAAATGAAAGTGCTCTTGCATGGGGATTCTCCTTTCGAATGGTAGGTCGCACTTTCATTCTACAGGAGATCCGCCAGGCAAGGGCTATTTTTATGCTTGTCTGATTTTATCTAGCACCACGGGTGATTGATGAATATTTTTAGGCTGTTGTTTTCAATTGCCGCCCGTAAAACAACAGCCGTTTGAACGATTTCCCCTTTTTCGTTTAACGTCGTTTCGATGAAACAAAGCCCCCCAACACCTTGTCATCGCCAAATGACTCCCGCAACACATCCATATGGACCATGCCGTTTAAGAGTGGCAAAATCATCGTTGTCTCACCGACGTACGGTTTAGCATCAGCGAGGGCGCCCGCCAAATGATACGCCTTGTTTGAAAACACAACAAGATCGAACGGCTCCGTCCGTTCACCGGCCGCGATCAGTTTCGGCGCGAGCACTGCATCGCCGTGGACGCTGCGGATGACAAGCCCGCGTTCCTCAAGCTCCCGCTTTCTCCGCTCACGGACGAGAAATGTCACATCGACGCCTTTTTCGAGCAGGCGTCCGCCGAAATAGCCGCCAACCGCCCCTGCTCCCACGACAAGAACGCGCATGTTATGTATCCCCCTTTTCCCACATGTTCATAGCCAAGCCTAGGCTGGAATGGACAGCGTTTCGATGCAGACGTTGAAAAAAGGAAGAAGGGCCCCCCCTCCTTCCTTTCCAGCCGCTAGCAGCAACGCGACACTTTGCCGCCCTTGGCATTGTAGCGCGCCTCTTGCGCCTCGCAGAAAAACTCTTTCCGCGACTTGATCGGCTCACCCGGATGATGGGTTTTCATATGCTCGACATATTTTTCATAACTCGGCACGCCGACAAGCAAGTCAAGAAACTGCCGGCGATAGGCCAACACAGTTTGCAGCCATTTAGGCATAATGCTTCGCTCCTTCTCCATCGCGCGGCACGTACGGCGCTTCTTTGAGCGGCACATGTTTGTTTTGCAGCACTTTGATCCAGATGTTCAACGCCGAGATCAACATCGCAATCACAACGAGCATGAAAATCGCACACAATGTCGCATCAATGTAGTCGTTCATAATAATTTGCCGCATTTGCGCCTCATTCGTGGCCGGCGCCAAAATTTTGCCTTGGCTCAAGCTGTCTTGGAACATTTTCGCATGCGACAAGAAACCAATTTTAACGTTTTCATGGAACAGCTTTTGATACCCCGCCGTCAGCGTGACGACCAAAAGCCATATCGTCGGCACGAGCGTCACCCAAACATAAGCCTTTTTGCCCATTTTAAATAGAATGGTCGTCGCAAACAACAAGGCGATGCCCGCCAACATTTGGTTAGCGATGCCAAACAGCGGCCATAGGGTGTTGATGCCCCCAAGCGGATCGACGACGCCTTGGTACAGGAAGTAACCCCACGCCAACACACAAAGGGTCGTGGCGATCAAGTTCGAGGCAAGCGAATCCGTTTTGCCAAGCGGCTTGTAGAACGTCCCCATAATATCTTGGATCATAAAGCGGCCGACGCGCGTGCCAGCGTCAATCGTCGTCAAGATGAACAGCGCTTCGAACAGGATGGCAAAGTGATACCAGAACGCCATGAGCGCCTTGCCGCCGATGGCGCTCGATAAAATGTGCGCCATCCCAATCGCCAACGTCGGCGCCCCGCCCGTGCGCGACAACACCGTTTGCTCGCCGACGTCCTTCGCCAGCTTCGTCAGCATGTCAGGGGTGATCGTAAATCCCCACGATGACACGACTTTGGCCGCCTGAACGACATCCGTGCCGATCACTGCCGCCGGGCTGTTGATGGCAAAATACGCCCCTGGCGTCAGGACGCAAGCCGCCACCATCGCCATAACCGCCACGAACGACTCCATCAACATCGCACCGTAGCCGATCGGCCGCGCATGGCTTTCAAGCTCAATCATCTTCGGCGTCGTGCCGGATGAAACGAGCGCGTGGAACCCGGACACTGCGCCGCAGGCAATCGTGATGAACAAGAACGGGAACAAATTGCCGGCGAAGACCGGTCCTGTACCGTCGATAAATTTCGTCACTGCCGGCATTTGCAAATCCGGCATCACAACGAAAATGCCAAGCGCCAATCCGACGATGGTGCCGATTTTCAAGAATGTGCTCAAATAGTCACGCGGCGCAAGCAGCAGCCATACCGGTAGCGCCGAAGCGACAAATCCGTAAATGATCATTAAGATCGCGATCGTTTCTCCTTTGAGCGTAAACATCGCCGAAAGCGTCGGATGCTCTGCGACGTACTGACCGGCCACAATCGACAAAATCAACAACACAAATCCCCCAAGCGACGCCTCGGCAACACGACCTGGACGGATGAAGCGCATGTAAATGCCCATCAAAATCGCAATCGGAATCGTCGCGGCGATCGTAAACATCCCCCACGGGCTTCCGATAAGCGATTTCACAACAACGAGCGCCAATACGGCCAATAAAATAATCATAATGCCCAAAATGCCAAGCGCTGCGATCAAGCCCGTCACCGGACCCATTTCTTCCTTAATCATTTCGCCGAGCGACTTCCCGTTGCGGCGCATCGAAGCGAACAAAATGACAAAGTCTTGCACCGCTCCGCCGAGCACAACGCCGATCACAATCCAAAGCGTCCCAGGCAGATAGCCCATCTGCGCGGCCAAAATCGGTCCGACAAGCGGTCCCGCACCCGCAATAGCGGCAAAGTGATGGCCAAATAGCACCCATTTGTTCGTCGGAACATAGTCCTTCCCGTCATTGAACACTTCCGCTGGCGTTTTCCGGTTATCATCAAGACCAAACACTTTGCGGGCGATAAACCGGCTGTAAAACCGATAAGCGACCGCATACGTGCAGACGGCGGCGACGATCAGCCATATGGCGTTGACCGATTCGCCGCGGCTTAAAGCCAAAATGGCAAACGCTGCGGCCCCAAGGACGGAAATCAGGCCCCATAACAAAATCGATTTTATCCCCTTCACACGGCTTCCCCCTTTATTTATTTGTCAAAATCCTTTACACAACTATTATATTCATTATTCAGAAAAATTTAAAGTATTTTTTATCTTCAGCTAACATATCGTTTGGTTCTATAGGAAAGTTTTCCTGCCTTCCTATTGCAAAAAAGTATAAAACAAGTATTTTTAGTAAAAAATGTAATTACACCCATCGATTGTCTCCAGGTCCATCTGACGGTGCAACGGACAAAGCAACGATCAACTAATACTATCTCAGTAAAGGGTTCGAAAAGGTGAAAGCGATCGAAGCATTGTTATGGAGCATTGCTTTGCCTGGATTCGGGCAACTGTTGAACAAAAAGTATATAAAAGGAATTTTGTTTATTGCGTTGGAATTTGTGATTAACACCCAATCCCATTTCAATGAAGCCATCCGCCTCAGCTTTTTGGGACGTACGGATGAGGCCGCCCGCATTGTCGATATCGGATGGCTGATGTTTTATCCATGTTTATACTTTTTTGCCATGTGGGATGCGTTTAAAGACGCTGGCGGCGGGCAAACGCCGTACTCGTTTTTGCCGTTTGTCGTCTCCGCCTACTTTGTGACGGTCGGCTTGATGTACTCGTCGCACGTGACGATCGGCGGCGTGTTTTTTGGACCGATTTGGCTGCCGATCTTATCTGTCATCCCCGGGCTCTCCATTGGATGGCTGCTGCAATTTCTGCTGCTGAAATGGAAATAGCCATCCGCTTGGTGATTGCCCAGCCACAAAAGCCGCCAATTATTCATTGGCGGCTTTCGGTTTCGTCTCTTTGGCGCTTTTTCGTTTTTTTATCGTTCCCGCCACAATGACAGCGGCAACAACAAGCAACTCAAATCCATACTTCACGGCAGGATTGGCAAAATACGCCTTTAAAAACGGCTCATCGACGATCATTTTCGCCGCCGTCCAGGCGAGGACACCGGCGCCGATCGTAATAATGATTGGGAAGCGCTCGATCCATTTTAAAATAAACGTGCTGCCCCACACCATGATTGGAACAGAAATGAGCAGCCCAAGGATAACAAGGAGAAAATTTCCATGCGCGGCACCGGCGACCGCCAACACGTTGTCAAGTCCCATCAACGCATCGGCAATAATAATCGTGCGCATCGCTTCCCATAAACTTCCCCCAGCCTCGATATCATCGTGCCCCTTTTCCTCAACGAGCAGCTTGTAAGCGATCCAGACAAGTAAGAGACCGCCAACAAGCAAGAGGCCTGGAATTTTAAGAAGCCATACAACGAAAATCGTTGCTAACGCCCGAACAACAACGGCGCCGGCCGTTCCCCAAATGATGGCCTTTTTTTGCTGATGCTTTGGCAAGTTGCGGGCCGCCAATCCAATCACAATGGCGTTATCCCCTGCCAGCAAAAGATCGATAATAATGATCGACAGCAACGCCGTCCAAAACTCCGCTGACAATACATCCATGGAACAATCCCCCTTCACAAGTTATATTTTTCCTTTAGCGAAATCGGCGCCATCTTGATGACTTGTTGCAAAATAAACAGGAAGACGGTCAAATCATCGATCAAACCAAACAACGCAATCCAATCTGGAATGAGGTCAAGCGGCAACGCTATATACAAAAGCAGCAAACCGACAGAAAACAATTTTTTTCGCATTGGCACTTCATGAGAAACGAAAAATTCGAACAAAAACGGTAGAAAACGCCGGACATGGACGATGAAGCGAAGTCGTTTCCACCATTTGCGCATGTCATCCCCTCCGCTTTTTGTTCTTTTTGAAGCTGAACCTATCTTCTTTTACGATTATCTTCCCCCTTTTGTTCCATGACATGAAAGAAGGCCTTTACCATCCTTGGTAAAGGCCTTCATAAGTAAAAGAGACCTTTACCAACATCGGTAAAGGTCTCGCTAACAACGTCGCCGTTGCCAACAAAGCCGAGGGCATGCGCCCTGAACTGACGACTTTGCTGTTAAAGCTACTCCCCTTTAACAAAAGAAACTATATTCGTTTTTATATTTTCATGATATTCAATATTTATACCTGTTGTCAACTCTTTTTCTTGGCAAGAAATGAATCCAATTTATTGCCCCGCCGTAAACTTCAAACCAATGACTCCGACAAGAATGCAAAGCAAAAACGCCACCCGCAGCGCGTTGACCGGCTCGTTTAAAAACAACATGCCGACCAAGGCCGCCCCGAGCGCTCCGATTCCCGTCCACACCGCATAGGCGGTGCCGATCGGCAACGTTTTTATCGCCAGTGATAAAAAGTAAAAGCTCGCCGCCATCCCCGCAATCGTCACAACAGAAGGCCAAGGGGGCCCCCATCCGTCTTACACCGGGTCGTTATCGACGCCACTGTACGATTCAATCGCTTGATCGAGCGCCCGGTAGGCCTCAGCGAAAGCGTTTGTCGCCGATTCATCTCCCGCCTCGGCCAGCTCCATTCGCGCATTGCGCGCGTGAGTCACCGCACGGATGACATCTTCGATCATTTGCCGTTTATCCCTGGCGCTCGCTTTTAACCGTTCAAGCTCATGAATCGCCCCATCAAGACTCGTCGAGCGCGGTTCGTCAAACGATTGTTCCAGCTGCTCTTTCACACGCTCCAATATTTCTTTCATGCTCGCCCATCCTTTCTCTATTCGTTGTCATCCGCTAGTGTGGGCGATTGGCGGCAAACTATGCATTACCAAGACGCTGAAATTGTGTTTACTTATCTACGTGCACATCTTTCAAACCAGCCCAAAACGCGGCGATGATCGACAGGGCGACGATGATCATCGGCGCATACATGATCAAAAATGTTTGCATTATCCTTTTCCCCCTTCCCATTTTCCTTTAACGTACTCCTTGTTAAACACAAAGAGGCGCATAAGCAAATAAAGTGACGGAATTAATAACAGGAGGCCGGCAATAAACGCGACGATCAACGCCATAGCCATCGTCTCATTCGTAAACCCGTCATAAATCGTCAAATACGGGTATAACAAATACGGATAATGTGAAATGCCATAGGCGTAAAAGGCGAACGCGTATTGAAACAACAGCGCAATAAACGCCCAGCCGAACCGCCGCTGCCGCCAAAGCAGCCAAACGGTAATGACAAAACACAAAAAGGAAATGACCAGCATCCACGCCACATTCCATAGGTTGGCGTAATGCTCGGGATTATGGTAGCGGAGCTGGTAAATAATGAGCAGCGCTGACAACATCGTCGGCCCGCTCCAAAGAAGAGCGTAGCGGCGCAACAGCGCCCGCGCCCGTTCATCCTTGGCCTCGTCCGCATAGTACGTTAAGAAAACGGCAGAAATGTAAAGAACGCTCGTCACACTGAGCAGCACAATGCTCCATGACAACGGGCTTGCAAACAGCTTCCCATAATCCAGCGTAACGCCTGAGGCGCCTACCTCCACAAACCCGCCTTCAGAAATCGTCAACACGATGGACAGGGAGGCCGGAATAAACAACCCCGTCAATCCATAAGCGATTAAATACCAGTTCCGTTCCGTCCCCCCATACGTATGAAACGCATAGTACGAGCCGCGAATAGCTAACAAAATGATGGAGATGCTCGCCGGGACAAGCAAAATAGAACCGTAATAATACGCCGTTTTCGGAAAAAAGCCGACAATGCCGACAAAGAAAAAGACAAGAAAGACGTTCGTCACTTCCCATACAGGGGAAAGATAGCGCTGAATGATGCGGTGCAAAATATGCTGTTTGTTTGCCCAATGGCTATAGGCGCTGAAAAACCCAGCCCCGAAATCAATCGAGCCAACGATAATGTACCCGAACAAAAACAGCCATAACACCGAAATGCCAATGACTTCGAGCGTCATGGCGCCACCTCCCCATTATTGGCCCGCTCTGCCAGCTCCCGTTCAACCGGGTTGCGGCGGAACATACGGATGAGCACTATTGCGCTCGCAATTACTAACACCATATACAAAAGGCAAAACAACACAAGCATCGTATCCACATGCGCCGACGATGTCGCTCCTTCCGCCGTTTTCATATAGCCACGCAAAATCCACGGCTGCCGCCCGACTTCCGCTAAGTACCATCCCGCCTCAATCGCAACCATCGCCAGCGGCCCTCCCGCCACCAGCAGTCCAAAAAACCACTTTTTCGCCGTCCACTTCCAGCGGAAAATCGATCCGAGCCAATACGCGGCTGCGACAACCATTAAAAACACCCCGATCGTGACCATCACATCGAATAAGTAATGAATGTACAGTGGTGGGCGTTCATCTTCCGGAAATTCGTTCAGCCCGGTCACAACCGCCCCCGGGTGGTTGTGCGCCAAAATGCTTAACGCATATGGGATTTTAATGGCATACTTCACCTCGCCATCCTCTGTCAGCATGCCAAACAACACGAGCGGCGCGTGGGAGCTCGTTTCAAAATGCCATTCAGCGGCCGCCAGCTTTTCTGGCTGGTATTTGGCTAAAAATTTGCCCGATAAGTCGCCAATCAATACACTGGCTACCGAAAAAATAAAAGCTGTTTTCATCATTAAATGAAGTGCCTTGCGATGATAAATGTGACGATTGCCTTTCCATAAATGCCAAGCGGCGATCGAAGCAAGCACGAATGCTGACGTCATATACGAAGTCGCCAGCACATGGGCGACTTTCGTCGGCATCGCTGGGTTGAACATAGCCGCGATTGGATCGATGTTGACAAGCTCGCCGTTTTTAAATTCAAACCCTTGCGGCGTATTCATAAACGCGTTCACCATCGTAATAAACATGGCTGATGCTGAAGACCCGATTGCCACCGGGATAAGCAAAAGCAAATGTTTTTTCTGATTTTCGAACCGATCCCATGTATACAAATAAATGCCGAGGAAAATGGCTTCAAAAAAGAAGGCGAACGTCTCCATGAACAGCGGCAAGCTGATCACTTGGCCAGCCAGCTGCATAAAGTTCGGCCATAAAAGCGACAGCTGCAAGCCGATCGCTGTTCCTGTCACCACGCCGACCGCTACGGTGATGACAAAACCGCGCGTCCAGCGGCGAGCGAGTAAGATGTAATGCATATCATTTTTGCGAATCCCAACCCACTGGGCAATGGCGATCATCAGTGGAACCCCGACGCCGATCGTGGCATAAATGATGTGGACCGTCAGCGTCAATCCCGTCAAAATACGGCTAAGCAGCACCGGATCGTAACCGTTCACGATTCATCCCCCCTTATGAAAACAAGCGACCAATCAAGGAAAGCAAGACAATAGTCGCAACAGCAAAGCTAACGAACACAAGCGTTTTTTCATGCCGCTTCCACATATCTACCCCCCCGAGCGAACAAACAGTGGTGAAGAATTTGTGACAATCATCACAAATTATCCACTCCATATTATTTCATAAAATCGGGGACGCTATCCGGCATGATTTCGAATAATTTGTGTCATTTTTCACATATTCATCGTGACAAACAAAAAAAGCAGGAGATCCCTGCCCTCATGTTATAAATATTTCCGATGCACCGTTTTCCCGTCATACGTAAACAACATCGGCTTTTCCTCGACGACCGTCTCCATATGGACCGGACGGCCCCACAACTGATAAATGTATGGGAGCACTTTTTCTAAATACTTCAGATCGAGTTCGATTCCTTCATACCAATGCTTCAAATACAACTCTCCGTTGCGCATATAATCGCCGTCATTGACCGTGATATACGGGAATCCACCGTTCACCCGCATGCTGACGAGTTGGTCGCGGATATGATCCCAGTTTTTGTCGACGATTTTATATTCTTTCCCCTGTTTTTGGAACAAATACATATCTTCGCGCATAACGAGCTCTTTCGTTAAATAGTTGCGCAAAAACGAAATGTCGGATTCGAGTTCGCGCACTTCAAAAATTTTCGCCCTCCCCGACCCCGGCTTGACGCCGTATTTTTTCATCTCCTCAGTCGGGTTGTTCCACCGCTCTTCAATGTCTTCAAAAATTTTCAGTCCTAAATAATACGGATTGATGCCAGTGCGCGACGGTTGCACGACGTTGGCGTTCAGTTTCGCAAATTCAATCGCCTCATCGCTCGTCAAATCCATCTCGCGCAAAATGCGCTGATGCCAATACGTCGCCCATCCTTCGTTCATGATTTTCGTCTCCAGCTGCGGCCAAAAATAAAGCATTTCCTCGCGCATCATCGTTAAAATGTCGCGTTGCCAATCCTCCAGTTCGCGGCTGTATTCTTCAATGAACAATAGCACATCTTTTTCCGGTTGCGGCGGAAACTTGCGCCGTTTTTTTCGCGGCGGCGTTTTCAGTTTGTCTCGCTCGTCAAGCGACCATAAATCGTCGTACGGCGTCGATGTTTTCGGAGGCTCCTCCTCTTCGTACACTTCCGTATCTTCCCACGTCCATGACAGCTTCGGCCGCAGGAGCGAGGGATCGATATGCTCCTGAATGGCCAAGACGGCATCCAAAAATTTTTCCACTTCCAATTTTCCGTATTGATGTTCATAATGCTTGATCCGCTCCGCTGTCGCCGCCATGCTTTCCACCATATCGCGCTTCGTGTTGCTGAAGCGGACGTTGTTTTTGAAAAAGTCGCTGTGGGCCAACACATGGGCGACGATCAGCTTATTTTGGATGAGCGTATTCGTATCGAGCAAAAACGCGTAGCAAGGGTCCGAATTGATGATGAGCTCGTAAATTTTGCTTAACCCTAAATCATAATGAAGCTTCATTTTGTAAAACTGTTTCCCAAAGCTCCAGTGGGAAAATCGCGTCGGCATCCCATAGGCACCAAACGTATAAAGAATGTCCGCCGGGCAAATTTCATAACGCATTGGATAAAAATCAAGGCCAAATCCTTCCGCAATTTCCGTAATTTCCGCAATCGCCCGTTCCAACTCTTTCAGCTCGTCCTGCCGCATCCATCTCCCCCCCTTTTTCCTCTTATCACAATGTATGAGGGAAACGGTGTTTTGATACGTTCCATCGTTTGGCATGAACGCGCAGCGCCCCATTTTCATTTGTGGACCGTTGGTTTATAATGGTCATATACAAGAAATCGCGGCAAAGCGTGGTGGTCATTTGCAGCACTATTTGCATTATCTTATCGAACACTTCGGCTACATCGGCATTATGGTTGCGCTGATGCTCGGCATTGTTGGGCTGCCGATCCCCGACGAGCTGCTGTTGACATATGCCGGTTACCGCGTTTCAACGGGGGCGTTTTCGTATCCGCTCGCTTTTCTTTCCTGCTGGCTTGGAGCCATCATTGGCATCTCGCTCAGCTATATGCTAGGGATTACGCTCGGGCTGCCGTTTTTGCATAAATTCGGTCCCAAGCTCCATCTTACAGAAAAACGGCTCGAGCAAACAAAAGCGCTTTTTTCGAAGCTCGGCCCAGCGGTATTGTTCATTTGCTATTTCATCCCCGGCGTTCGGCATCTCGCCGCCTTTTGGGCCGGCATGAACGCCTACCGTTGGAGAAAGTTTGCTTTGTTCGCCTACAGCGGGGCGATGGTGTGGGTCGCTGTCTTTTTGACGATCGGCGCCTATTTTGAAAGCCGCTGGATGGCCGTCAAGCAGTACATCCATGCCTACCGTCCATTCTTATTTCCAGTCTTTTTGGTCGCTCTTGGTTTCGCCATCTTCTATTGGTACATCCATCAAAAGCGAAAAACACCGGGGTAATCTCCGGTGTTTTTCATTCTCTATGCGCGCTATACGTTCTCGCGCGGGCCGCGA
Source organism: Geobacillus sp. FSL K6-0789 (assembly GCF_038593135.1). Lineage (NCBI taxonomy): Bacteria > Bacillati > Bacillota > Bacilli > Caryophanales > Anoxybacillaceae > Geobacillus > Geobacillus sp. FSL K6-0789. The sequence continues at coordinate 561,980 of NZ_CP151966.1, read as the reverse complement.
TGGTACGTTTCCGTCAGCAGACCCATAAACAGGCCGAATACGAACATAAACATCGAGGCCCCGATAATGCCGAGACTGATGATCGTCAAGAAATAGTCTTTGTTGTAAGCGCTTGCGATAAAAATAAGCAATAACAGTACAACTCCGACAATCAATCCCACTGACGCCATCCATTTGCACATGTTGATAATTTCTTGCCATTCGTGCCGTTTGTTCATTCTCATCATCCCATTATTTTGAGGATACTATCCTTGTCACAAAATTGCAACATTTATTTTTCCTTTTTCGTTTTCATTTCGGTTACAATTTATATTTTGCCTTCTGTCGCAACATTTACAGGGCAACAAAACGCCCCGCCGTCATACACTAACAATGACTCCTTCTTGATAAAGGAGGCATGCCGCTTGAACACCGTCGACTATGATAAGGCGCTCTATTACACGCATCGCTCCGAATGGGACAATTTGCTTATTTTAATGGTGCGTACGCCTGATGATATTTTGTCAAAAAAAATCGAAAAGTTTCTCCACGCTTATAATTTTGAACATGATTACTCCGTCATCCAGGAGCGGTTGCACGCCTTGCTTCGCTATATTGACCATGCGCTTGAAGTGAGCGAACAAAAAATGGGAGTCGAGCAGTACGCGCAGTTTTACTCGTAAGACGAACGGGGAATTGGCTGATGCCAATTCCCCGCAGATTGTGCTGATCATTGCGCATAAGAAGGAGAAACGGTGCTGAGCACATCCTTTACGCGCTGCATGACGGCTTCTGTTAAGCGGACTAGTTTTTCTTCGCTGTCCTCCAGCGACGTCCCTTTGACGCCGAAGTACGCCTTCATTTTCGGCTCCGTCCCTGATGGACGCAGACAAAACCACGAGCCATCCTCCAAGATATACTTGAGCACATTGGATGTCGGCAAATCAATGGCCGTTTTTTCGCCGGTCAACGTGTTCGTCCGCTCTTTCGTTTTGTAATCCTCAATCACCGTCACCTTTTTCCCCGCGGCCTCCACCGGCGGCTGTTGGCGGAACGACGCTAAAATCGCGGCAATTGCCTCTGCTCCTTCTTTGCCTTTCAGCGTGAGCGATCGCTGCTCCTCGCGATAATAGCCGTACTGGTCAAACAATTGCAAGAGCGCCTCATACAACGATAGCCCTTGCTTTTTATAAAACGCGCACACTTCCGCCGCGAGGACAGCCGCCTGCACGGCATCTTTGTCGCGGACAAAACCGCCGATCAGATACCCATAGCTTTCCTCATATCCGAACTGGAACGCATATTGCCCTGTTTGTTCGTATTCCTTCATTTTTTCGCCGATGAATTTGAAACCGGTCAACGTATCGACCGTCTCAAGACCAAACGATTGGGCGATCGCCCGACCAAATTCAGACGTCACGATCGTTTTTAAGACAACACCATTTTCCGGCAGAGTGCCTTGAGCTTTTCGTTGCGACAGCAAATAGTGGAGCAACAAGCCGCCGGTTTGATTGCCGGTCAGCACGACATAGTTTCCCTTGTCATTTTTAACCGCCACGCCCAGTCGGTCGGCATCCGGGTCGGTGGCGATCAACAGATCGGCGTTCACTTTCTTGCCCAACTCCATCGCCATGGCGAAGGCCGCGTGTTCTTCCGGATTGGGCGAGGCGACCGTCGAGAAATTCGGATCCGGCAACTCCTGCTCTTTGACGACAAAGACGTTTTGGTAGCCGAGCTCAGCGAGCGCGCGGCGCACCGGTTTGTTTGACGTGCCGTGAAGCGGCGTAAACACGATATTGATCGCCGTTTCCCGAGCGAGCTCTGGATGGATGGAAATCGTTTTGACCGCATGGATATAAGCATCATCGACTTCGCTTCCGATGATGCGAATAAGGCCTTTTTCTCTTAACGTTTTCTCATCTTCCACATGAATGGCGAGCTCATTTTCGACTTCATTGACATAGCGGATCACTTGGTCGGCGACAGCAGGCGGCAGCTGACCCCCGTCCTCTCCATATACTTTATAGCCGTTATATTCGGGCGGATTATGGCTAGCGGTGATGACAATGCCGGCAAACGCCCGCAAATAGCGAACAGCAAACGACAGTTCCGGCGTTGGACGCAATTCATCAAACACGTATGTTTGAATGCCGTTCGTAGCCAACGTTTTCGCCGCCTCCATCGCAAATTCCGGCGACTTATGCCGGGAGTCATAGGCAATGACGACCCCGCGTTGCTTCGCCTCATCGCCAAACGATTGTATGTATCGCGCCAATCCTTCCGACGCTTTTCGCACCGTATACATGTTCATTCGGTTCGTCCCCGGGCCGATCTCGCCGCGCATGCCGCCGGTGCCGAATTCGAGATTTTTGTAAAAGCAATCCTCCAGCCATCGTTCATCATGGCGGCGTTGTTCCAACAACCGCTTCAATTCCGGATCGAGCTGCGGCTCACGCAGCCATTGTTCGTATTTTTGTCTCCACTCCATCGCTGTTCCCCCTTGATTTTCATTTTCCCCGTTTATATATTCGTTCCCATCATACAATATACCTGCCAAAAGAAAAAGGATGCCCTGGAAAAATGTGGGCATCCTTTTTCCTCATTACCCTTGCGGCTGCGACGGTTCCGAAATGTTCGTCAACGCCTGTTCAGCCGCTTCGTTTGATGCGCTGTTCGTCGCAATATCGCCTAGTGCAACAATGCCTTGTAGCTGGTTGTTTTCCACGATCGGCAAACGGCGAACTTGATGTTGGGCCATGACATTCGCGGCTTCCTGCACGCTCATATTCGGCGTACCGGTGACGACTTGATTCGTCATGACCTCCGCTACTTTGACGGTCGACGGGTCTTTTCCTTGGGACGAAACACGCAACGTAATATCGCGGTCCGTAATCATCCCTTTGACTTGCCCGTTTTCCACAACCGGAAGCGCCCCAATATTTTTTTGGCTCATGATTTGCGCTGCTTCTTGCACCGTTTGGTTCGGCGAAATCGTTGCGACGTTTTTCGTCATAATGTCCTGCACTTTGTTTCCGCTGTTGTTCGTCAATGTGATCCTCCCCTTTCACCGATTAGTATGGCTCGTTTGTCGAGCGATATAGATAGAAAATGTTGTTTTCTTTCCTGCCCTTTGCCAGTTATGAATGGACGTGCCGTTTTCCATCCCTTATAATGGAGCTGAACAGTGTAAGATCGGGCAACGGTGTCTGCAACGGAAGAAGGGGAGAAGGATGGAACAAGAAAAACGCGCGGAACACTTGCTTTTGGCCGCATGGGCGACTGCGCTCATCGCCACCCTCGGAAGCCTTTATTTTTCGGAGGTGCTTGGGTACATTCCGTGCGACCTGTGCTGGTTTCAACGCATTTTTATGTATCCGCAAGTCATCATTTTAGGAATCGCCATCGTGCGCAAAGACGCTGCGGCAGCTCGCTATAGCTTCACACTTTCATTGATTGGCGGGGGTATTTCTCTGTATCATTATGGATTGCAAAAAATTCCGCTGCTTCAAGAATACGCCATCAGCTGCGGCCGCATTCCGTGCACAGGGCAATATATAAACTGGCTTGGATTTATCACCATTCCATTTTTGGCGTTCACTGCCTTTATGATCATTATGTTGTTAAGTTGGACCGTCATGCGCCAGCAAAGAAAGGAGAGCGAACGTTGAAAAAACTGCTCGCATTTGGCGGCATCATTGTCGTCCTGTTCGCTGCGATCTCGTTTATTACGATGTACGAACAAAAAGAAGCCGCAAGCAACAATCCTTACCATAAAAGTGAGCTCAACCCAGCCACCATCGCCCAACTTGACGACCCGAACTACCGCAACATTATTTTGCCCGCGAAGTTGAAACAGCAGCTGGCTGACGGCAAGACGCTGACCGTTTACTTTTACAGCCCGACATGCCCTCACTGCCAGCGGACAACGCCGATCGTCGTTCCTTTGGCGAAACAGCTGGGCATCGACTTAAAATTGTTCAACTTGCTCGAATTTGAAGACGGTTGGGACATATACCATATTGAAGCAACCCCGACCATTGTCCATTATGAAAACGGCAAAGAGGCAAAACGCATCGAAGGATACCATGATGAAAAAACGTTTCGCCGATGGTTTGCCTCACTGCCAATGCCAAAAAAATAAGGAGCTGCGCCTTTTACAAGACGTAGCCCCTTGCCCTACATCACCCACTGGTTCACAGCGGGAACATACATGCTGCACGGCATCGCCCGCTTATGGATAAACTGCTTGGCCCGAAATGGAAAGGTAATGCCATGACGAGCCAAAATGTTTTGGTTGCGGGCAAACAGCCATTCATATTGGTCGCACTCTCCATGTTCCCCCATATATTCGATGACGGTAATGAGCGACTGCAGCGCCGAAATGATTTGGAAAGCCTCCTTCATTGTTCCATTATATGCCACATGTTCGTGGTCCAGCGAAAGAATGCCCCATTCCTCAAATTGACGGATTTGTTCATCATCGAAGTAATACGGGAACACATCGGTATAAAAGTAGTTGAGCAAATACTGCATGTAATGCTCTTGTTCCGGAGTCGCTGCATACATCATTTTCAACGTCCTACCACCTTTTCTCGCCGCAATGCTTGCGTTCTCCATCACTAAGACGATACTATGAGTGTACCATATCTCGCGCAAGGATAGGGGTAGAAAGTGTTTCCACAGCTAACAAACAATTGGGAGTGTGACAACCTTTGTGGACAAGAAAAGGCGATTGGCTGGAATGCATCATCCCTAGCTGGTGGAGCGGTTTGACGATTGAACAGCTCCTGAAAGACGTATGGGCCGCCTCGAAAAAGCTCGCCCACCGTTGGCGGATGGAACACGGCGTCAAACTGAACGGCCAGGCTGTTCCCTGGAAGACGGTGCTCAACGAACGCGACCGGCTTCAGCTTTACGCATATGAGCCGGAGCCGTCGTTCATCGTTCCAGAATATCGGGAGCTTTCGATTTTATGGGAGGACGACCATCTGCTCGTCTTGAACAAAGAAGCCGGCATCGACATTCATCCGTCCGAACCGGGGCAAACCGGCACGCTCGCCAATGCGGTCGCGTTTTATTTGCAGTCGCAGGCAATTTTAACAAAAGTGCGCCACATTCACCGCCTTGACCGCGACACGTCGGGAGCGATTTTATTTGCCAAACACCCGCTTGCCGGTGCGACGCTCGATCGGATGCTCGCCCACCGTGCCATCAAGCGGACGTACGTCGCCCTTGTTCACGGTCGTTTGTCCCCGGAATCAGGAACCATTTCCGCGCCAATCGGCCGCGACCGCCACCATCCAACGCGCCGGCGCGTCTCGAAGACGGGGGCAAAAGCGGTGACACACTATCGCGTCATCAAAACATTCCCGTCAACATCGCTTGTCGAGCTTTCTCTCGAGACTGGACGGACGCACCAAATCCGCGTCCATTTGGCCCATCTCGGCCATCCGCTCGTCGGCGATGTGCTTTATGGCGGCAAACCAGTGTTTCATCGCCATGCGCTTCATGCCGCTAAGCTAACGTTCCGCCATCCGTTTACAAACGAAGAGGTCATTTGTCTCGCGCCAACAAGCGATTTTCCCACCGACCTTTCGCGCATTTACAATTGATCTACTCCGCCGTCCTTCAATGGAGAAGGGGATTTCTCGGCCGAAACGAGAAAAGGCAGACGCCCCCGTCTGCCTTACAAACGCAACTCCTCCTCTTCGGCGCCTGCCGCCTCCTCCTCTTTGCTCGGCTCTTTTTTTGCCACTTCCAGCGATTTCACATGATGGCCATCCATTTCCTTCACCGTAAACAAGTAGCCATCGATTTCTACACTCTCGCCTGGTTTGATATCATAATGCTTCGTTAAAATCCAGCCGCCGATCGTATCGACGTCATCATCGTCAATGTCCAGCCCAAGCAAGTCATTCACTTCGCTGATCAACACTTTGCCCTCCAAGATCAATCGATCGTCCATTTTTTGAATCAGCGGCGTTTCATCAATATCAAACTCATCTTGGATTTCGCCAACGATTTCTTCCAAAATGTCCTCGACTGTAACCAGTCCAGACGTGCCGCCGTATTCATCGACCAAAATCGCCATATGGATGCGTTCTTTTTGCATTTTGACCAACAAATCGTGAATGGCGATCGATTCAATCACTTGAATGATCGGGCGGATATAGTCTTTCATCTGCTTTTCGTTGGACGGATTGGCAATAAAGTCCGTAAACACCTCTTTCACGTTGATGAGTCCAAGCACATGGTCTTTATCGCCGTCAATGACCGGATAGCGCGTATACTTTTCTTCGCGAATGATGTCCAAGTTTTCCTTGACGCTTTTGTTAATATCGAGCGCCACAATTTCTTTGCGCGGCACCATAATTTCCTTCGCTATGCGGTCGTCAAAACGAAAAATATTATTGACATAGCGGTACTCTGACTGATTGATCTCCCCGCTTTTGTAGCTTTCTGATAAAATGAGGCGCAACTCCTCCTCAGAGTGGGCGATTTCATGCTCCGCCACCGGCCTGAGGCCAAACAGGCGCGTCACGAGCCGCGCAGAGTTGTTGAGCGTCCAAATGAACGGATACATGATTTTGTAAAACCAGATGAGCGGCTGAGCCGTAAACAGCGTAATCGCTTCCGCCTTATGAATGGCAAGCGTCTTCGGCGCTAATTCACCGACGACGACATGCAAAAAGGTGATGAGCGAAAACGAAATGATAAACGCTAAAAAGTGGGAGACGGATTCCGATAAATGGAGGCGTTCAAACAGCGGCAGCAACATCCGCGCCACCGTCGGCTCCCCGAGCCAGCCAAGACCAAGCGAGGTGAGCGTAATGCCGAGCTGGTTCGCCGATAAATAGCCGTCCAAATTCGAAATCACTTTTTTCGCCGCGACCGCCCGTCGATTCCCTTCATTGACAAGCTGATCGATGCGCGAGCTGCGCACCTTGACGATCGCAAATTCAGAAGCGACAAAAAAGGCGGTGCAAGCGATGAGAAACGCCACCAACAGCAAACTGGCTATATCCAATTCGTCTCCGAGCGCGGATGAAGCGCCCAGGTTACACCTCCTGCACACAAAGGTTTCCATTGCAGCTGATAGACGATGATGCCGCTGGGCCGCCTTAGGCGGCCCAATATGTTACGATTCCTCATTATTGTTCCCTTGGGTGAAAATGAGCACATATTTCAGCAGTTCAAATACGGCGATCAACGTTGCCGCGACGTATGTCAGCGCCGCCGCGCCAAGCACTTTGTTTACGCCTCGCGCTTCATTTGGGGCGATCAACCCTTCAGCCAGCATAAACCGCTTCGCCCGTGCGCTCGCGTTAAACTCCACCGGCAAGGTAATGATTTGGAAGGCCACCGCCAGCGAGAAAAACAAAATGCCGAGTCCAATCAGCGAAAATTGATGGAGCACAAATCCAACGAGCAACAACAACGGCGCAACGCCCGAAGCGAAGTTCACAATCGGAAACATCCGGTGGCGAAGGACGAGCGCCGCGTAGCCTTGCTGGTGTTGAACGGCATGGCCAACCTCGTGGGCGGCAACGGAAATGGAAGCGATTGAACGCCCATAAAAGACCGGCTCCGACAAACGGACCGTGCGGGAAATCGGATCATAATGGTCGGACAATCGTCCCGGAACGACCTCAACCGGCACATGGTGCAACCCGTGGCGGTCTAAAATCATGCGCGCCACTTCCGCCCCCGTCAACCCCGATGAGGCTGGAACTTCAGACCAGGCATTGAAATTGCTTGATACCTTCCATTGCGCCCAAAGCGATATCAGGAAGGCGATAAAAATGAAAATATCCATCGGATGGAATAGCATCACAGCACCCTCCGTTTTTTCAATGTTCATCAAATGTGTATACTATTATTTATTGTACTTGCTCACCTTTTCATACGTCAAACGGCTCGCTCCGGTTTCAAAAAAAAAAAAAAAAAAAAAAAAAAAAAAAACAACAGCACCTGCATCGAGGCGCTATTTGGCTGATGGGGACATCAAAAATTGAAATTGTCTGGGTCAGGACCGACCCGTTTGTTCAAGTTCAACGCGTCGATCTGTTTCATTTCTTCGTCGGTCAGCGAGAAATCAAAAATATCAGCGTTTTCCTTGATCCGCGCCGGCGTCACCGATTTCGGGATCGTCACGACGCCGTGCTGCAAATCCCAACGCAACACGACTTGCGCTGGCGTTTTCCCGTATTTTTTGCCAATTTCAACGATTGTCGGTTCGGTTAAAATTTCCCCGCGCATAAGCGGCGACCATGCCTCAAGCTGGATGCCGTTTTCCCGACAAAACGTAAGCAACTCTTTTTGCGTCAGGCGCGGGTGATACTCGACTTGGTTGACCATCGGCTTAATTTCGCAGTCAGCCAGCACATCTTGCAAATGGTGAATTTGGAAGTTGCTGACGCCAATCGCGCGCACATAGCCGTCTTTATACAGCTTTTCCAGCGCTTTGTACGTCTCTTTATACTTCCCTTTCACCGGCCAGTGGACTAAGTACAGGTCAACATAATCAAACCCAAGCTTTTTCAAGCTTGCATCAAACGCCTTCAGCGTCGTCTCATACCCTTGGTCGGTGTTCCATACTTTCGTCGTCACAAATACTTGCTCGCGCGGAATGCCGGATTCACGGATCGCTTGCCCGACCCCTTCTTCGTTTTCGTAAAAAGCGGCCGTGTCAATATGGCGATAGCCAATTTCCAACGCGGTGCGCACCGTGCTTTTTACTTCCTCGCCCTCCTTTACTTTGTAGACGCCAAGGCCAACCCAAGGCATTTTCACCCCGTTATGCAAAGTGGCGCAATCTTGCAGGCCGTTCATATCCTCTCCTCCTCGAGCGTCATTATAGTTTCATTATGGGAAAAGAGGGAAAGAAAATCAAAATATATGCTTGCTCTCCTTTCTCACTTCCCCGCGTCCCTCTTGTTCTTTCTTTAGGGGAAAATCAACGCAAAAACGAGGGGAAACGCTCCCCTCGCGCTGTTATTGCATTCCTTCTTTCATCCATTCGGCGATTTGCAGCGTGCGGCTCCTTTCCCGACGCAGTCAGAAACATGCGAACGGAAAAGCTGTCAATTGGACTTGCAGATCGGCTCCTGACTCTTATTTGGCCACGCTCATCGAGGCGCGCTCCACTTCAGCTTCGTTCGGATGAAACTCGTTTTCCATTTTCGAAACAACCACTGTCGCTACAGCATTGCCGATGATGTTCGTAATCGCCCGCGCTTCCGACATGAAGCGGTCAACCCCAAGCAACAAGGCGATGCCTTCGACCGGAATCATCGGAAATGCTGCCAACGTTGCAGCCAGTGTAATAAAGCCGGAACCGGTAACCCCTGCTGCCCCTTTCGAGGTGAGCATTAATACGCCAAGCAACGTCAGCTCTTGCCAAATGGTTAAATCAATGCCGTACGCTTGGGCGATGAAAATGGCTGCCATCGACAAGTAAATCGATGTGCCGTCTAGGTTAAACGAATACCCTGTCGGAACGACAAGACCAACAACCGATTTCGAGCACCCGTATTTTTCCAAACGTTCCATCAGCCGCGGCAACGCTGATTCAGACGAAGATGTGCCCAAAACAAGCAACAGTTCCTCTTTGATATAAGCGAGAAACTTAAAGATGTTAAACCCATAAAACTTGGCAATCCCGCCAAGCACGACGAAAATGAAAAGCGCCATCGTAATGTAAACAGAACCCATCAGTTTACCGAGCGACACGAGCGATCCGAGGCCGAACGTGCCGATCGTGTACGCCATCGCGCCGAACGCGGCGATCGGCGACACCTTCATAACCATGTTGACGACGCCAAAGAAAATTTCAGCGATTCGCTCAAACAACGAAAGCACCGGTTTGACTTTCTCCCCTAACCCTGCTGCCGCCAAGCCAAACAGGACGGCGAAGAAGAGTACCGGAAGCAATTCTCCGCTGGCCATCGCGGCGACGACGTTATCCGGGATAATACTGAGCACGAAATCGACAAACCCGTGGCTCGTCTCTTCCGCCTGCTTCGTATATTGCGAAATGTCGCCGCCTTTTACTGCATCGGTATGAAACCCAACCCCTGGTTTGACAAGGTTGACGACGACAATCCCGATCGCCAACGCAAACGTCGTGACAATTTCAAAATAAATGAGCGCCTTGCCGCCGATGCGGCCGACCTTTTTCAAGTCGCCCATATTGCCGATTCCGATGACGACGGTGAAGAAAATGATCGGGGCGATCACCATTTTAATCAGCTTAATAAATCCGTCTGCCAATACTTTTAACTTCGCTACGAATTCTGGAAATAGAAATCCGACAATGATCCCTAAAATAATGCCGATGATGACTTGCACCGTCAAGTTTTTCAGTTTTCTCCGCATTTCTCCCACTCCTTTCGATATATTGGAAACACTTTCAACATTATCATAAAGAAAAATCGTTGAAATCAAAATATTATGGTGATAATGGTCGTTTTGGTCTTGACCTTTTTTGCTGTTCAAAAACAAAAAAGCTTCCGCCCGCGGAAGCCTATTACGATCCTCTCTTTTATCATATCAGAGGAATCATGCTAAAATAAATGATAATGACTGTTTCGAAAAAAGAGGAGTCTCGCCACGAATCGGCTGCCGATCCGTTGGAAAATCATGATTTTAATTTTTGTCATCGTCAGTTTTTCGATGCTGCTGAGCGGCTTGTTTATCATCAGCGATTTTTTTCATACAAAAGAAGAAGGAAAAGGCACCATCTTTACGATCACATTTGACATGTAACATAGCAAGGAAGCCTAGCGAAACAGCGCTGGTGTCTTTCTCCATCATGTAAACAGGCTCCATCCGTGCAAAGGAGGAAAAGCATGTACCGTGTACTGCTCATTGAAGACGATCCGATGGTCCAGGAAGTGAACCGGCAAATGATTGAACAAGTCGACGGCTTCACCATCGTCGGCCTTGCCGGAAACGGTGAAGAAGGACTCCGCCTCATCGACGAGCTGCGTCCCGATTTAGCGATGATTGATATTTACATGCCGCAGCTGGACGGCCTTGAAACAGTAAAGCAAATCCGCGCCCGCGGCCATGAAGTTGATATCATCGCCATCACAGCGGCAAGCGACATTGAAACAGTGCGCCGCGTCCTGCAAAACGGCGCCTTCGATTACATTTTGAAACCGTTTAAATTTGAACAGCTCAAACAGGCGCTGGGAAATTATCGGGCGTTCCGCCAGTCGCTTGCAGAAAAGGAATCGCTCACCCAGGCAGAACTCGATGCACTACGGCAAACGGCTGAACAACCTGCCGCCTCGCTCCCTGAACTTCCGAAGGGATTAAACGAAGTGACGTTGGAAAAAGTCGTCGCCTACTTGCGCCAGCACCGCTTCCCTGTTTCCGCCGAGGAAGTGGCCGAGGGCGTCGGCATCGCCCGTGTGACGGCCCGCCGCTACTTGGAATACCTTGAGAAAACGGGACAAGTGATACTCGATGTGCAATACGTCGGCGTCGGACGCCCCGTCAACCGCTATCAGTTGAAACGACTATAGCCTACCCGGTAGCCCGCACGATTAACCGGGTGGGCAACTCTTCTTGTTTTCGCGGAACATTTCCTGTCTCCAGCCAATGGTAAAGAAGGTGAAACGCTCTTTCCCCAAGCGTAAAATGGGGGAGCGCCACTCGTCGCCACTGTTTGGCGCGGGGCGCATGTCGCCTTGCACACCAAACAACAAGCCAAAACGAACAAACAGAAAAAATAGGGAAACGAGTCTGTTTGTTTCCACCGTTTCAATTGGTATAATGGGGGGTATATGGAACGTAGGGAGGAATGAACATGATTCGATACTGGAAACTGTTGTTCTCTCTCGCTGTCGCCTTCGTCTTGCTGGTTGGCTGTGGAACGAAAGAGCACGAGACGACACAGGCGGCAAAGGAAGAGCAGACAGCCGCCGATCAAAAACCATCGTCTGATGCGCCGTCATCCAAGAACCCTTCTCCTTCGAAGGAAGCAAAAGAGCAAACATCAACGAAAAAGAACGAAGAAGAGCAACGAGCGGCAGGAGGAGGACAACCCGCTGCTTCACAACCGACCATTTCATTGTCCTACCAAGATGGAAACCAAACCGTCACGAAAACCGCAACGCTGCAAACAAGCAACAATCAGCATTTTTCCCTCTATGTTTTGGAAGGATGGACCCTTGACGCCGAAGAACCGGGCGCCGATGTCTTGCTTCATGGCGAAGCATTCGCTCGCATCCGCTTGCTTTCGGAGGGGGAAACAAACTACGAGCAACTAGCGCAAGAACATGCCCAAGCGGTTGACGCCAACGCCGCCCGCCAACAAACGAACGGATTGCCTAAGCCGTTCGCTGATGCCGTTTGGTACACTGCCCAAGCGGACGGTGTCACCGTTCATGTCATCGCCAGCGCCCAACCAGCGCCAATGCTATTGACCGTGCACGCTCCACGCAACGAAGACGTGCTTGGCGCCGTGCTCGCCATGGCGGCGACGCTGCAAAAGCAATAACTTATTTTAGGGAGGGCGATTGCCCTCCCTTTCCAAAAAGAAAAACCCCCTTTTTTCAGCTGCCAGAGGGTCAAACGAGCTGCTTGCTCTCTTCTTTGCGGAAAAATGTTTTCATCGCATGGAACACATCTGATTTTTGCTTCAAAATATAATAGCGGAACTTTTCATCCTTAATATTGCGATACGCCGACATGAGTGTGGAATGGCGGTTGTACTGGTTGACTTCTCCATACCCAAACATGTTCGACACTTTCATCAGCTCTTGAACAAGCTTCACACAGCGGGCATTGTCCGATGTCAAGTTGTCGCCGTCGGAGAAGTGGAACGGATAAATGTTGTAGCGCGACGGAGAATACTTCGTTTCGATCAGTTCCAGCGCCTTGCGGTAGGCAGATGAGCAAATCGTCCCGCCGCTTTCCCCTTTCGTGAAAAATTCATCCTCGCTGACAACTTTCGCTTCCGTATGATGGGCGATAAAGGCGATGTCGACTGTTTCGTACTTCGTGCGCAAAAAACGCGTCATCCAAAAGAAGAAACTGCGCGCCATGTATTTTTCCCACATGCCCATCGAGCCGCTTGTGTCCATCATGGCCAAGACAACGGCCTTCGATTCCGGCTTGACGACTTCATTCCACGTTTTAAACTTTAAATCTTCGCGGTAAATCGGGTAAAAGCCTGGTTTGCCGCTCATGGCATTGCGTTTGAAAGCGGCGAGCATCGTCCGCTTTTTATCGATGTTCCCCATCAACCCGGTGCGGCGAATGTCGTTAAATTCGATATGTTGAACGACATTTTGATCCAGTTCTTTCCGCTGCAAGTTCGGCAGCTCCAGTTGGCTGAAGAGCGCTTCTTCGATTTCCATCAACGACACTTCAGCCTCGTAATAATCTTGACCCGGCAAGTCGCCGGCTCCTTGGCCTTTTCCTGGCCCTTGCCCCTCCCCACTTCCGTCTCTGGCCACGACATCGCCGACTTGGCTGTCTCCGTTTCCTTGGCCGACATGTTTGTTTTTCTCATAGTTGTAGCGAATTTTATATTCATCCAGCGAGCGAATCGGAATCTTAATTACATCGCGTCCGTTGGACATAATGATGCTTTCTTCCGTAATCAAATCCGGCAAATTGTTTTTGATCGCTTCCTTTACCTTTTCTTGATGCCGCTTTTGATCGTCATATCCTTTGCGGTGGAGGGACCAGTCTTCTTTCGATACAACGAAATTCCCTTTCATATTTTCCCCTCCTTTTTAAAATGGTATTGTCAAAAGTTTATCCTCCACACTCACGGTTTTCCCTTGAGTTTCAACGGTTGGAAGAAAAAAAGCTTGCCACCCCCGTTGTTTTCGGCCATCATTGAGGTAACGACACCCAACAGCCAAAACAAAGGAGTGACAAGCTTTGTTACCTCAATTATTAGCCTATTTGCTCGAAATAATCAAGACCCAATATCAAATCATTGTGTATTTGATGGGTGTGATCGTGGGAAAATCCTTGAATCTCGAGGACTTGGACGAACCCATCCAAAAGCCGTACCGGAAACTTCAGGTCGATGACCTTCCGATCATCGATGTGCCGGAAACCCTTGATTACCGAAAGCTGTTGGCAGACTATGAAGCCCAGCACGGACGTCCTTTACGGCCCATCCAGCGCCGCGCGAATGCGAAACACCGTGTTCCGGATTCGTTGACCTGCCCTCGCTGCCAGGCTCCCTCTTCTTACCTGTACGCCAATAACGGCGGAAAAGGGCAATACCAATGCAAAGTGTGCCAGTGCCGGTTCAACCACCGAAATCGGTTCACCAAGCAAGCGGTCTTTCGCTGCCCGCACTGCAAAAAGACGCTGGAAAAAATCAAGGAACGCAAAGAATACAACATCTATAAGTGCAAGAACAACGCTTGCCCGTTTTACCAGGCCAACCTTCGCCGGATGACGAAGAAGGAGCGCCAACAGTTTCAACAGGATCCTCAAGCCTTCAAGGTGCGGTATTTGTTTCGAGAGTTCTTGTTTGACTTTCTCCCGTTGGCTTCCTCGTCGCTCATCAAGCCGAAGGTCGATTTGTCCCGGCTGGCTGCGTCGCCGCACGTGTTGGGGCTCGTGTTGACGTACTACGTCAACTTTGGGATGTCCTCGAGGGAGACCGCCGCCGCCATGAAGGACATCCATGGCGTCTCGATCTCCCATCAGACGGTGCTCAACTACGCCAACAGCGTCGCGCTTTGGATCAAGCCCTTTGTCGACCGGTTCCCGTATGAGCTGTCCGGTTCGTTTTGCGGGGACGAGACGTATATTCGCGTCAAAGGGCGCTGGCATTACCTGTTCTTTATGTTTGACGCCGTCAAAAAGATCGTGCTGTCGTATCGCGTCTCGCCCAACCGGGACACGCTCTCGGCCATCAAGGCCATCGATGATGTCCTCAGGAAGCTAGCGTCCCTCCCAGACGACTTGTCGTTCGTCGTGGATGGCAACCCGATTTATCTGCTGGCGCAACACTTCTTCGCCCAACACGGGATTTCATTTGACGTCCGCCAAGTGATCGGGCTGACCAATGAGGATCCGGTCTCGGAAGAGTTTCGCCCTCTCAAGCAGATCATCGAGCGATTCAACCGGACCTTTAAAGGCAACTACCGCCCGACCCATGGGTTTGGTGCGGAAGAAGGCTCGGTGTCCTTTGTGACGCTGTTTGTGGCGTATTTCAACTTTCTGCGCCCACACAGCGCGCTCGAAGGCCGGGTGCCGGTCGTCATCCCGGAACTGGCGGATCTTCCGCATATGCCGGCCCGGTGGACGAAGCTGATCGCCATGGCACAAGCGTTTCTCCAACAAGAGGCGGCCTGACTTTTTTGTCCTCTGGAGCCCGTTGAACAGAACTCCTGCCGGATTCGGCGAAGCGAACCCTTGACCAACCGAACACCGCCAAAGGTAAAATTCGGTCATGGCAAGGGCGGCTTTCTTATTGCCTTCTTTTTTGTCCCCGTCGCCCTTGACGACTCTTCCGCACCTTTGGCGGGTGTTGGTCAAGGGCGAATCCGGCCCTCCGCATGCCCCACGATGCTCAATGGGATGATCTGTGTGGAGTTTTCATAGAACTTTTGACGCTACCGTTAAAATGGTTCTCACACTTTTCACTTTCCCGCATATACTTATGTTGGCGTCATCAAAACGGACCATCACTATGCCAAGTTGTTTATTTTATCCTATGCAAAAATTCAAAATAATTGACAGATGAATGCCGAAAATAGAAAAGCGAACAACGGACGGACAAGCCCGATTATCGATGCAAAAAAGCATGCCCCGGCGCTCGAGGCATGCCTAGCGGTTCAACAAGCTGCCGACATAGCGGAGCAATTCATTGGCCGACGTGGAGTTGTACCCGTATTCATCGATCAGGCGGGCGACGACTTCATTAATTTTTTTCAGTTGCTGTTCATCGGGCGTTTTCGTCGATGTCGTGATTTTCACAATATCCTTTAAATCAGCAAACAGCTTTTTCCGGATCGCTTCACGCAACCGCTCATGCGAATTGTAGTCAAACTTTTGCCCTTTGCGTGCGTAGGCGGAAATGCGGATTAAAATTTCTTCCCGGAACGCCTTTTTCGCATTTTCCGAAATGCCGATCTGTTCCTCAATCGAGCGCATCAGCTTTTCATCCGGATTCATTTCCTCACCCGTAAGCGGATCGCGCAGTTTCGTCTTGTTGCAGTACGCCTCGACGTTGTCCAAATAGTTATCCATCAACGTTTTCGCTGACTCTTCATACGAATAGACGAACGCCTTTTGCACTTCTTGTTTTGCGATTTCATCATACTCCTTGCGCACGAGCGAAATGAAATTCAAATACCGCTCGCGGTCTTCCTTCGTGATCGACGGATGCTGATCCAACCCTTCTTTCAACGAACGAAGCACGTCAAGCGCATTGATCGACAGCACTCCTTTGCGAATGATGCAGGCAGAAATGCGGTTGATGACATAGCGTGGGTCGATGCCGCTCATCCCCTCGTCCGGATGCTCCTTTTTCAGCTCCTCCACATCGACCTCGCTGAATCCTTCGATCATTTCGCCATCATACAAGCGCATTTTCTTCAATAAATCCACATCCGGCCGCTTCGACTCTTTCAGCCGAGTCAAAATCGTAAACATGGCCGCAATCCGCAATGTATGCGGGGCGATATGCACGTCGGCGACATCGCTTTCGCGGATCATTTTTTCGTAAATGCGCTCTTCTTCCGAGACGCGCAAGTTGTATGGAATCGGCATGACGATGATGCGCGAATGGAGCGCCTCGTTCTTTTTGTTGGCGATGAACGACCGATATTCCGTTTCGTTCGTATGAGCGATAATCAATTCGTCGGCGCTGATTAAAGCAAACCGCCCAGCCTTGAAATTGCCTTCTTGCGTCAGCGACAGCAAATGCCAAAGAAATTTTTCATCGCACTTTAACATCTCTTGAAATTCCATAATCCCGCGGTTGGCTTTGTTCAGCTCGCCGTCAAACCGGTACGCGCGCGGGTCGGACTCGGAGCCGTATTCCGCGATCGTTGAAAAATCGATGCTTCCCGTTAAATCGGCGATGTCTTGCGATTTTGGATCAGACGGACTGAACGTCCCGATGCCGACGCGGCGGTTTTCCGAGAAGAAAATGCGCTCCACTAGCACGTCTTCAATGCGTCCGCCGTACTCTTTCTCAAGCCGCATCATATTGAGCGGCGACAGCTCGCCTTCGATGCGAATTCCGTATTCGCGGTAAAAATCGTCGCGCAAATGGTGAGGAATGAGGTGAAGCGGGTCTTCATGCATCGGGCACCCTTTAATCGCATAAACGGCTCCGTGCTCCGTTTTGGAGTACTCCTCAAGCCCGCGCTTCAGGAGCGTTACCAACGTCGATTTCCCGCCGCCGACCGGCCCCATCAGCAGCAAAATCCGTTTCCGCACATCAAGCCGCTTCGCCGCCGGGTGGAAATATTCCTCAACGAGCCGCTCAAGCGCCTCCTCAAGCCCGAACAGGTGCTGGCTAAAAAACTTATATCGTTTCCGCCCATTCACCTCTTCGACCCCAGCATCTTTGATCATATTATAAACACGCGAATGAGCCGACTGGGCCACCCACGGCTTTTCTTTTAAAATCTTTAAATACTCGGCAAACGTTCCTTCCCATTTCAACTTTTCTTCTTCTTCCCGATACCGGGTGATTTTTTGCAAAATATCCATAAAGGACCTCCTCACCCTTGGATGTCTAACAGCAAGATTATTACAATTTATGTGAGGATGTCCCGTATCATTCGCCGCAAAAAAAATTTTGTCTCCTAACAACCAACTGCGGTCATTCACATGCTTAGCCATATTCGCTATAATAAAGGGGGAAACGCCTGCCACTTTCATTATGAAGGAGGAACAAACGATGCGCACGTTGCTTGTGCTAGGGGTTATCATTGCGTTTTTGACGGCCATTTTCACCGCTGGCTATGAAGACAAACCAGGCGTCAGACAATAAGACCAAAAAAACGACCTCCAGAGCGAAGGTCGTTTTTTTTTGTTTATGACAACCCATAAAACCGTTGTTGGCGCAACGCTTCGTACACTAAAATGGCCGCCGTGTTCGACAAGTTTAACGAGCGTACTTTGTCATTCATCGGGATGCGAAGGCAACGGTCCATATTGGCCTCAAGCAGCTCCCTCGGCAGTCCGGTCGTTTCACGGCCGAACACAAAGAAAATATGTTTTTCTGTATCGCTGAAATCAAACGAATCATAATACCGGCGCCCGAATTTCGTAATGAAATAAAACTCCCCTTCCGGAAAGCGGGCGAATAGTTCGTCAAGCGAGTCATAATACGAAATATTGACATACGGCCAATAATCAAGCCCGGCGCGCTTTAACATTTTATCATCCGTAGAAAAACCGAGCGGGCGGATCAAATGGAGCGACGTATCGGTTGCTGCGCACGTACGAGCGATGTTTCCAGTATTGGCTGGAATTTCTGGCTGGTATAGCACTACATGAAGCGGCATTTCCTTCACCTCAGCAACGTTTATTTGCGATCGATGATGTGAAAAAACTTATAGCGAATGTTCGGCGTATAGGCGCTTGAATCTTCATACGACCAATAGCGCATTCGGCTGTTTGTCGTATGGGCGTTCACAAGCGGCATCCCGTTCTGATCTTTCGCCACCACAATCGTTGAGTGGTCGAAGCGTCCGTCCCCTTGAAAATCATAACAGATGACATCGCCTGCCATCAATTGCTCCGGCTCCGCCACTTCCACCGCCTGCAAGCCAATGCACGACCCGCTCAAATACCAACGAAAGGAATGAGCGACAGCCCAGCTGTAACTCCAACTTCCGTTTTGACACCACCATCCCCTCGCCCGGTTCGGATAGCCCGTCATCGGTGCCCCGCCCGCATACAAGCATTGGGAAACAAAATTCGTGCAATCCACCGGAAACGACGGAAACACCGGGTTATGCCGATTCCACCACGTTTCCGCATACCGAACCGCCCGGGCGCGGTCATACTGGTAAGAAAGACGATCTCCCGTCCATTGCTCTCGTTCGACGCGCGGCGCCTCCATATCCCCCCCCAATCGGTTGATCGGTTCATCAGCAACAAGCTCACCGCCAACAAAACAGGCGCATCGCTCCTCAACCTGTTCTTCTATATATAGTGAACCCCTTTGCTTAATTAAAAATTGATGGTGGGCAATATACATCACTTTCGCTTCCCGCTCAATGGTCTGCCTGCCGACAATTTGCCCCCGGATCGTGCAACGGACGATCTCCGCACCGCGCTTTTGGCAAAGCTGTTGCTTTCTTGCCGCCTCTTCGCTTCGGATATTGCTTTCCGACACAAACGAGCGGGCTCGCTCATCCAACCACGCGCGCAACTGTTTTTTCATGCTGCTTTCCACCACTTTCGTTTTTGTTACTACCTTATGTGGGGAAGCTGCGTTTTTTTCCCTATTCCTTTGCCTCAGCCAACAGTTTTAGTCCTTTTTCAATCTCAGCGATCACATCGGCATCCGCCTCCGTTTGCCGCGCGGCCTCCAAATAAGGCTTAGCGCTTGGATCCCCGATTTTCCCGAGCGCCCACGCCGCCGTCCCGCGGATGACGGGACGGCTATCCTCTTTCAACAAACGCAGCAAATGCGGCACCGCGGTTTGGTCTTTGTAATGGGCAAGCGCCAGAATGGCATTGCGCTGAATCGGCTTTTTCCCACGCCATGAACCCGCCATGGCCCCAAATGTTTCTTGAAATTCACGGTTGCTCATCTGAAGCAGCGGGATGAGTTTCGGCTTTACCGCTTCCGGATCCGGCTCGAATTCCGGATGCAAATGAAAGTCTTTTCCCTTATTTTCCGGGCAGACTTGCTGGCATGTATCGCAGCCATACAGCCGATTCCCGATTTTCTCTAGAAACTCGTCGGCCAAAAAGCCTTTCGTTTGCGTTAAAAAGGAAAGGCACCGCTGTGCGTTCAGTTGTCCCCCTTGCACAAGCGCCCCAGTCGGGCAGGCATCAATGCATTTCGTGCACGTGCCGCATCGGTTTTCAACCGGTTCATCAGGGGGAAATGGAATATTCGTAATCATTTCTCCCAAATACACATACGATCCAAACTCTGGTGTAATAATAGAGCAGTTTTTGCCACTCCAACCGATCCCTGCCCGTTCCGCCACCGCCCGATCGGCGAGCTCTCCGGTATCCACCATCGAGCGAACGCGGGCATGGGGCACTTTGGCCAGCAAAAACTCCTCGAGCTGCTGCAAACGTTCCCGCAACACATCGTGGTAGTCCTTTCCCCATGAAGCGCGGCAAAAAACGCCGCGCCGTTCCGTCTTTGTCCCCCGCGGCGCATTTTTCATTTTAGACGGATAGGCAAGAGCAATGGCAATAATCGATTTTGCTTCCGGAAGAAGCAATGAAGGATTCGTCCGTTTCTCAATATCTGGTTCCTCAAAACCGGACTGATAGCCGAGCTCCTGCTGGCGGCGCAGCCGTTCCTTTAATTCCACAAACGGATCAGCGCTCGCAAATCCGATTTTATCAATGCCGATTGACCGACTGTACTCAATGACTTCCTGCTTTAATGCCATAACATCCATCGTTTTCCCTCCTTTCGTCATATATGGTAAAATGAAATCCGAGGTGATCAAGATGAAATGCGTGATATCAGAACAACTAAAGCAACGCCTTCCTTCTGGTAAATTCGGCGTCATCCGCTATTATCATATCGAGGTCAGCGATTCACCGCAAATGTTAAGGGGGCGGCTTGAGCTGTTTCAAGAATCTCTTTACATCGAGCTGCAGGAAAAGTCGATTGCCGACATTCCTGAAATGGTCGAATGGCGCCGTACTTTCAAACAAATCGGAACGGACCCAAGCCGCTATCGACCGTCAAGTGAAAGCCTGTACCGACGCATCCAGAAAAAAAGCTTCATTCCGCCTATCCATTCAGCGGCAGACATAAACAACTTTTTTTCACTCTATTATAAAATTCCGCTCGGCATCTATGATCTAGACCGCATCAACGGGACAGTGACGCTCACGATCGGCACGGAAAAAGATGAATACATCGCGTTAAACGGCCGCACAGTCAACTTTGCCAACAAACTCGTCAGCAAAGATGAACGAGGGCCGTTTGGCAGTCCGATCGTCGATTCGGAGCGGACCGCCGTGACGAGAGAAACGAAAAACGCTTTGCAAATCGTTTACTTTCTCCCATCAACGCCAGAAGAAACCGCCAAGCGCCGGCTTCAAGCCATCCAAACGATGTTTGTGCAAATTCATGGCGGCGAAGCCGACGCCCAATTGTTCGTTTGATCTTCTCCCCCCACTTTCCTGCCGTTGGAAACGGGGGACTCCCTTCCTACCTGAACTCTCTCCCTACGCTCACGCGTGGAAATGAGGGTCTTCTCGGTTTAGGGTGGTAAATAAAAAAACGCAATGCCTCGTTCTTTAACGAAACGAAACACTGCGTTGTCCCCAACAATCATAACGTAATTTTAAAGCTAACGAGAGATATTATAACAGACTTCCACACGCATCGCAAGAAAAAACGCAAAAATCGACAAAAGAAATTGTACAAAAGGGCACCAGAATCTCTGGTGCCAGCAACCAGTGACCCGTACGGGATTCGAACCCGTGTTACCGCCGTGAAAGGGCGGTGTCTTAACCACTTGACCAACGGGCCATTATGGCGGAGAAGGCGGGATTTGAACCCGCGCGCCGCAAAACTGCGACCTAACGGTTTAGCAAACCGTCCCCTTCAGCCACTTGGGTACTTCTCCAAAGAAATGGCTCCGCAAGTAGGATTCGAACCTACGACCTACCGGTTAACAGCCGGTTGCTCTACCGCTGAGCTATTGCGGAATGATGTATATGTTATGCACATCTTCCAAATGTACTCGTTGCCTCTTTCTCTGCCAGCTAATTCAAGGAAGCGAGATGCGTCGAGGCAACTCGCAGCGAATTCGAAGATGTGAAGCTCGTCGCTCCGATTTTGCTGTGGAACGATGGGGCATTGTTCGCCCATTATTATAGCGAATGACCCAAAAATATTCAATGGAAAATAATGGGCCTAAGTGGACTTGAACCACCGACCTCACGCTTATCAGGCGTGCGCTCTGACCAGCTGAGCTATAGGCCCATCAAAAGCGGGTGATGGGAATCGAACCCACGACATCAGCTTGGAAGGCTGAGGTTTTACCACTAAACTACACCCGCATAATATTTGGCTTAACATCCGCCACGCTGCTTCCATGCCCCTTCCTCTACCAGCTGATTCATAGAAGCCAGATGCGTCGGGGCAACTCGAAGCTAATTCGATGATGCAGATGCTCGTGGCTGAGGTTTTACCACTAAACTACACCCGCAAATATAGAATATAATGAAAAGGGCGACTAGTGGGAATCGAACCCACGCATGCCAGAGCCACAATCTGGTGCGTTAACCACTTCGCCATAGTCGCCTCGTTCTGGTGCCGGCTGCAGGACTTGAACCCGCAACCTACTGATTACAAGTCAGTTGCTCTACCAATTGAGCTAAGCCGGCACATTTAACATGAGTTACTGGATCATATGATCTGCTCGGTTGTTCCTCTTCCTCTACAAGCTGATTCGAGGAAGTCAAATGCTCGGTGTCCCTTCCTCTGCAAGCTTATTCAAAGAAGTGGGATGCGTCGGGACAACTCGAAGCAGATTCAACGATGCGAATGCTCGTCTCTACCAATTGAGCTAAGACGGCACGATTTTAAAGTGCATGGCGGAGGAGGAGGGATTCGAACCCCCGCGCGCCTTGCGGCGCCTCTCGGTTTTCAAGACCGACCCCTTCAACCACTTGGGTACTCCTCCAAAAAAGCAACAATAATAATAATGGTGGACCTTGTAGGACTCGAACCTACGACCGGACGGTTATGAGCCGTCTGCTCTAACCAGCTGAGCTAAAGGTCCGATAATGGTGGCGGTGGAGGGGATCGAACCCCCGACCTCACGGGTATGAACCGTACGCTCTAGCCAGCTGAGCTACACCGCCAAATTTAAGTCAAAAGGTGGAGCCTATCGGGATCGAACCGATGACCTCCTGCTTGCAAAGCAGGCGCTCTCCCAGCTGAGCTAAGGCCCCATGATAAATCGGGAAGACAGGATTTGAACCTGCGACCTCACGGACCCGAACCGTGTGCTCTACCAAGCTGAGCTACTTCCCGACAAAACGCGCTCGAGAGGATTCGAACCCCTAACCTTCTGATCCGTAGTCAGATGCTCTATCCAATTGAGCTACGAGCGCACGTGCCGAGGGCCGGACTCGAACCGGCACGGTAGTTACCTACCCCAGGATTTTAAGTCCTGTGCGTCTGCCAATTCCGCCACCCCGGCGGAAGTGGAGCGGAAGACGGGGCTCGAACCCGCGACCCCCACCTTGGCAAGGTGGTGTTCTACCGCTGAACTACTTCCGCAAGACGATGAGCCATGGAGGACTCGAACCTCCGACCCTCTGATTAAAAGTCAGATGCTCTACCTACTGAGCTAATGGCTCATGGTTGGGTATACACTCACAGTGAACGATGTCCCTTCCTCTACTAGCATATTCGAAGATGCAAGATGCGTCGGGACAACTCGAAGCCAACTCGATGATGCATCGCTCGTTGCTCTACCTACTGAGCTAATGGCTCATGGTTAAGATAACACTCTAAGCTTCATTTCACTCTACCTGCCCCTTCCTCTACAAGCTTATTCGAAGAAGTCAAGTGTGTCGGGGCAACTCGCAGCGAACTCGAAGATGTATCGCTCGTTTCTGAGCTCATGTTTCGCTAGTTGAATTTTTTCAAAATGGAAGATGCCGGCTGCAGGACTTGAACCCGCAACCTACTGATTACAAGTCAGTTGCTCTACCAATTGAGCTAAGCCGGCACATTTAACATGAGTTACTGGATCATATGATCTGCTCGGTTGTTCCTCTTCCTCTACAAGCTGATTCGAGGAAATCAAATGCTCGGTGTCCCTTCCTCTGCAAGCTTATTCAAAGAAGTGGGATGCGTCGGGACAACTCGAAGCAGATTCAACGATGCGAATGCTCGTCTCTACCAATTGAGCTAAGACGGCATAATTTATAGTTTGATGGTGGCTCGGGACGGAATCGAACCGCCGACACAAGGATTTTCAGTCCTTTGCTCTACCGACTGAGCTACCGAGCCATATATTATTTTTTAACTCGCTCGTTGAATTGCTCTGTGCCTCTTCCTCTACCAGCTGATTCAAAGACGCTCGATGCGTTGAGGCAACTCGAAGCGAATTCGATGAAGCAGATGCTCGTCTCTACCGAATGAGCTGCTGAGCCGTATTTTTCATCTTTCACAATTTTGAAAGAATGGCGGTCCCGACGGGACTCGAACCCGCGATCTCCTGCGTGACAGGCAGGCATGTTAACCACTACACTACGGGACCAATTTTGGTTGCGGGGGCAGGATTTGAACCTGCGACCTTCGGGTTATGAGCCCGACGAGCTACCGGACTGCTCCACCCCGCGGCGATAAGAATACACAATTGGTGTAAGTGGTGGAGGATGACGGGATCGAACCGCCGACCCCTTGCTTGTAAGGCAAGTGCTCTCCCAGCTGAGCTAATCCTCCACGAAATTGCCTAGCAGCGACCTACTCTTGCAGGGGCGCTGGCCCCAACTACCATCGGCGCTGGAGGGCTTAACTTCCGTGTTCGGGATGGGAACGGGCGTTTCCCCTCCGCTATCACCACTAGGCAATGGCGACAAGTATTATTATAAGGGAATTGAGCTTATTGTCAAGGACTTTTTTTCATTCCTTCAAAACTAGATAACCGTTTCGGGAAGAAGCCGGGACGCTTTCACTTTTCATTGTCTAGCTCCGGCTCGCCGCCGCTCGCCTGCGCTTTTCGATGTCTAGTTCCGGCCGCCATCGGCTCGCGACGCTTCGGTCCTGCTGCGGCGGGCTAAGCCCGCTCACAGGCCCTCCAGCGCGCCTCGCCGATAAGCAGGCGGCCTCCACTTTTCTTGTTAGGTTAAGCCCTCGATCGATTAGTATCCGTCAGCTCCACGTGTCGCCACGCTTCCACCTCGGACCTATCGACCTCGTCATCTTCGAGGGATCTTACCCGCCTGACGCGGTGGGAAATCTCATCTTGAGGGGGGCTTCACGCTTAGATGCTTTCAGCGCTTATCCCGTCCGCACATAGCTACCCAGCGGTGCCCCTGGCGGGACAACTGGTACACCAGCGGTGCGTCCATCCCGGTCCTCTCGTACTAAGGACAGCTCCTCTCAAATTTCCTGCGCCCGCGACGGATAGGGACCGAACTGTCTCACGACGTTCTGAACCCAGCTCGCGTACCGCTTTAATGGGCGAACAGCCCAACCCTTGGGACCGACTACAGCCCCAGGATGCGATGAGCCGACATCGAGGTGCCAAACCTCCCCGTCGATGTGGACTCTTGGGGGAGATCAGCCTGTTATCCCCGGGGTAGCTTTTATCCGTTGAGCGATGGCCCTTCCATGCGGAACCACCGGATCACTAAGCCCGACTTTCGTCCCTGCTCGACCTGTCCGTCTCGCAGTCAAGCTCCCTTGTGCCTTTGCACTCTCCGAATGATTTCCAACCATTCTGAGGGAACCTTTGGGCGCCTCCGTTACCTTTTGGGAGGCGACCGCCCCAGTCAAACTGCCCGCCTGACACTGTCTCCCACCCCGCTAAGGGGTGCGGGTTAGAATTTCAATATCGCCAGGGTGGTATCCCACCGCCGCCTCCACCGAAGCTGGCGCTCCGGCTTCCCAGGCTCCCACCTATCCTGTACAAGCGATACCAAAATTCCATATCAGGCTGCAGTAAAGCTCCACGGGGTCTTTCCGTCCTGTCGCGGGTAACCTGCATCTTCACAGGTAGTATAATTTCACCGGGTCTCTCGTTGAGACAGCGCCCAAGTCGTTACACCTTTCGTGCGGGTCGGAACTTACCCGACAAGGAATTTCGCTACCTTAGGACCGTTATAGTTACGGCCGCCGTTTACTGGGGCTTCGGTTCGCACCTTCGCTTCCGCTAAGCGCTCCCCTTAACCTTCCAGCACCGGGCAGGTGTCAGCCCCTATACGTCGCCTTTCGGCTTCGCAGAGACCTGTGTTTTTGATAAACAGTCGCTTGGGCCTTTTCACTGCGGCTCGTTCGGGCTCTTCACCCAAACGAGCACCCCTTCTCCCGAAGTTACGGGGTCATTTTGCCGAGTTCCTTAACGAGAGTTCTCCCGCGCGCCTTAGGATTCTCTCCTCGCCTACCTGTGTCGGTTTGCGGTACGGGCACCTCTTCCCTCGCTAGAGGCTTTTCTTGGCAGTGTGAAATCGGGGACTTCCGGATGACTCCGTCGCCATCACCGCTTGGCCTTACAATCCGCGGATTTGCCTACGGATCAGCCTTGCGGCTTGGACAGGCTCTTCCAGCCGCCTGCTCGCCCTATCCTCCTGCGTCCCCCCATCGCTCAAACGGGAAGGAGGTGGTACAGGAATCTCAACCTGTTGTCCATCACCTACGCCTTTCGGCCTCGGCTTAGGTCCCGACTAACCCTGAGCGGACGAACCTTCCTCAGGAACCCTTAGGCTTTCGGCGCAGAGGATTCTCACCTCTGTTTTCGCTACTCATACCGGCATTCTCACTTCTAAGCGCTCCACCAGTCCTTCCGGTCTGGCTTCAACGCCCTTAGAACGCTCCCCTACCGATGACCAACGGTCATCCCGCAGCTTCGGCGGCACGTTTAGCCCCGGTACATTTTCGGCGCAGAGTCACTCGACCAGTGAGCTATTACGCACTCTTTAAATGGTGGCTGCTTCTAAGCCAACATCCTGGTTGTCTTTGCAACTCCACATCCTTTTCCACTGAACGTGCACTTTGGGGCCTTAGCTGGCGATCTGGGCTGTTTCCCTCTCGACCACGGATCTTATCACTCGCAGTCTGACTCCCGGGCATAAGTCGTTGGCATTCGGAGTTTGACTGGGTTCGGTAACCCGATGAGGGCCCCTAGCCCAATCAGTGCTCTACCTCCAACACTCTCCATCCCGAGGCTAGCCCTAAAGCTATTTCGGGGAGAACCAGCTATCTCCAAGTTCGATTGGCATTTCACCCCTACCCACACCTCATCCCCGCACTTTTCAACGTGCGTGGGTTCGGGCCTCCAGCCGGTGTTACCCGGCCTTCACCCTGGACATGGGTAGATCACCTGGTTTCGGGTCGACGACGACGTACTTTTCGCCCTGTTCAGACTCGCTTTCGCTGCGGCTCCGCCTCTTCGGCTTAACCTCGCACGCCATCGTCACTCGCCGGTTCATTCTACAAAAGGCACGCCATCACGCATGAACGCGCTCTGACTACTTGTAGGCACACGGTTTCAGGTTCTCTTTCACTCCCCTTCCGGGGTGCTTTTCACCTTTCCCTCACGGTACTGGTGCACTATCGGTCACTAGGGAGTATTTAGCCTTGGGAGATGGTCCTCCCTGCTTCCGACGGGATTTCCCGTGTCCCGCCGTACTCAGGATCCGCTCGGGAGGGAACGAAGTTTCGACTACAGGGCTGTCACCTTCTCTGGCCGGCCGTTCCAGACCGGTTCGTCTACCCCGTTCCTTTCTCACTCCCACAATGAGCGGTCCTACAACCCCAAGAGGCACGCCTCTTGGTTTGGGCTGTTCCCGTTTCGCTCGCCGCTACTCAGGGAATCGCGTTTGCTTTCTTCTCCTCCGGGTACTAAGATGTTTCAGTTCCCCGGGTGTGCCCTCCATGCCCTATGGATTCAGGCATGGATACTGCCCCATTACGGACAGTGGGTTCCCCCATTCGGACATCTCCGGATCAACGCTTGCTTACAGCTCCCCGGAGCGTTTCGGCGTTTGCCCCGTCCTTCATCGGCTCCTAGTGCCAAGGCATCCACCGTGCGCCCTTTCTAGCTTAACCTACAGCGCTCTCGGCTTCTTCCTTATTGTCTAGCGTCGGCTCGCCGCCGCTCGGGGTCAAATAACCTTCGCCTTCCGGGTGCAAGCACCCTTGCAGGCGAAGAACATTTGCCCATCGCGGCAACCCGCGAGCCTCCGCTTTTCCGGTTATCTAGTTTTCAAGGAACGATTTTTGTCATTGAGAGAACATGACTCGTTCCCTCAAAACTGAACGAAACGAAAGCGCTGTGTATCGACAGTTGGCCATTGCGGCCTCCACTTTTCGTCTTGTCTAGCTCCAGCGCCTGGCTCTCTTCTGCCAAATAACCTTCCCCCTCGGGGTGCCAGCACCCCTCCGGGTGAAGAACATTTGGCTTCGAGAGCCGAACGCGGCGCTTCCGCTTTTCGTCCTTAGAAAGGAGGTGATCCAGCCGCACCTTCCGGTACGGCTACCTTGTTACGACTTCACCCCAATCACTTGCCCCACCTTCGGCGGCTGGCTCCCTTGCGGGTTACCTCACCGACTTCGGGTGTTGCAAGCTCTCGTGGTGTGACGGGCGGTGTGTACAAGGCCCGGGAACGTATTCACCGCGGCATGCTGATCCGCGATTACTAGCGATTCCGGCTTCATGCAGGCGAGTTGCAGCCTGCAATCCGAACTGAGAGCGGCTTTTTGGGATTCGCTCCCCCTCGCGGGTTCGCAGCCCTTTGTACCGCCCATTGTAGCACGTGTGTAGCCCAGGTCATAAGGGGCATGATGATTTGACGTCATCCCCACCTTCCTCCGACTTGTCGCCGGCAGTCCCTCTAGAGTGCCCAACCGAATGCTGGCAACTAGAGGCGAGGGTTGCGCTCGTTGCGGGACTTAACCCAACATCTCACGACACGAGCTGACGACAACCATGCACCACCTGTCACCCTGTCCCCCCGAAGGGGGAACGCCCAATCTCTTGGGTTGTCAGGGGATGTCAAGACCTGGTAAGGTTCTTCGCGTTGCTTCGAATTAAACCACATGCTCCACCGCTTGTGCGGGCCCCCGTCAATTCCTTTGAGTTTCAGCCTTGCGGCCGTACTCCCCAGGCGGAGTGCTTATCGCGTTAGCTGCAGCACTAAAGGGTGTGACCCCTCTAACACTTAGCACTCATCGTTTACGGCGTGGACTACCAGGGTATCTAATCCTGTTTGCTCCCCACGCTTTCGCGCCTCAGCGTCAGGTGCAGGCCAGAGAGCCGCCTTCGCCACTGGTGTTCCTCCACATCTCTACGCATTTCACCGCTACACGTGGAATTCCGCTCTCCTCTCCTGCCCTCAAGTCCCCCAGTTTCCAATGACCCTCCACGGTTGAGCCGTGGGCTTTCACATCAGACTTAAGAGACCGCCTGCGCGCGCTTTACGCCCAATAATTCCGGACAACGCTCGCCCCCTACGTATTACCGCGGCTGCTGGCACGTAGTTAGCCGGGGCTTTCTCGTGAGGTACCGTCACCGCGCCGCCCTCTTCGAACGGCGCTCCTTCGTCCCTCACAACAGAGCTTTACGACCCGAAGGCCTTCTTCGCTCACGCGGCGTCGCTCCGTCAGGCTTTCGCCCATTGCGGAAGATTCCCTACTGCTGCCTCCCGTAGGAGTCTGGGCCGTGTCTCAGTCCCAGTGTGGCCGGTCACCCTCTCAGGCCGGCTACGCATCGTCGCCTTGGTGAGCCGTTACCTCACCAACTAGCTAATGCGCCGCGGGCCCATCCGCAAGTGACAGCCCAAAGGCCGCCTTTCAACCGAAGACCATGCGGTCTTCGGTGTTATCCGGTATTAGCTCCGGTTTCCCGGAGTTATCCCGGTCTTGCGGGCAGGTTGCCCACGTGTTACTCACCCGTCCGCCGCTGACCGAATCAAGGCAAGCCCCAATCCGGTCCGCTCGACTTGCATGTATTAGGCACGCCGCCAGCGTTCGTCCTGAGCCAGGATCAAACTCTCCAAAGAAAGTTGATTGGCTTTTGCTTCGGCCCATGCGGACCTCCGCTTTTCGTATTGTCCAGCTTCGGTCCGCCGCCGCTCGGGGTCAAATAACCTTCGCCTTCCGGGTGCAAGCACCCTTGCAGGCGAAGAACATTTGCCCGTCGCGGTGACCCGCGGACCTCCGCTTTTCGTCGCGCTTCGTTTCGTTCAGTTTTCAAGGAACGAGACCTCTTCTTGAACTTACTTCGTTGCAATCTTGCGCCGAGGAATCCAACTCCTCTGGACTCCCTCAAACGCAAATGTGTTTTCCGCTTCCTAAAGCGACCCTTACGTCATAGCATTTTTATTGTTTGTTGTCAACAGCCTTTTATTCATACCGCTCCGCAACATTTTCCCGGAGCGACAGCGATTTAAAATATATCATCGTTCGACAAGGAAGTCAAGAGCTTTTTTCGGCCGGGTTGCCTCCTTCCTTCAATGATCTTGGCAACTGACATTTGTATAAACACAATGAAATTCCTAATAGCATCCATCCTCTCACCGGCTCCCTTCCATTTTTGGGGATCAGCAGAAGGGGACCGTCAAAATTCTTTTTTTACAACGTGTAATACCGTTCGAGCATTGTATTTCCTTTTGTCGGCATTTCCACGACGGTTAGCACTTTCCTTTCGACAAGATACTCAAGCATGATAACAAGATCAACCGAGTAAGGCGCAAACTGCGGATGACCGGTCATTTCCTCAATGCTCCAAGCACCATTTTTTTCTTTCAGCGCTTCGCATAAATGAGAGGAACCTGATTCTACGTAAGAATGAATCAAAAATTCACTGGCCAGCAACAAAAGTTCCAGCCGTTTCGGAAGCGGTTCTTCACTTCCAACGAGTTCTTCATACAGTTTATAAATCCTTCCATCCATTCGCTTGACTTGATTCCATACGGTCACTTCCGGGTAAAGTCCGTGCTCGATTACGGTCAATCGCGCCAAATGACGGAGGGCTTGCACCATATGGTTGTATGAGTCGAGCCAATGCTTGGCGGCAAACAGCGCCTTGCCATCTGTATAATGGCGGATCAGTTTGGCAAACTCGAGTCCCATTTTCAATCGCCGTTCTTTAGGCGGGAATTGCTCAAGGCGCTGGCGCAACTGCTGAACATAGCCGTTTCGGTCAAACACGACTGTTCCGTTGAACACCCAGTCGACCGCCTTTCGATGTGACCCGAGAACAAGCCATTCATTTAACTGCCGTTCACTGACTGCATAAAGCACCGCCTTTTTCTCGTTTAGTGAATACTGTCTGAGAAGCATAGGCTCGCTTTGCGGGTCGACAATGACGAGCAGCACGACATCAAACGTATCCGTTGTTGCTGCATGGAAAGCCGTTTTTTCAATCATTAAAATTCCGTGCGTGTTGCAGCGGTTTGCCCATTCGTGACAGATGGGATGCAGCAATTCTTTCATACCTCGCATCCGTTGCAGAAAGCCGGCCGCGATATCCGGGCGGACAAATCCCTCAGATCTCCCAACATATCGATTGACAGACAACCATACGTTCCTATTTTGAGCCGGCTGTTTTTTCTGCAACGTTTTTTCCTCCCTTCCACCGTCATCAATCATCACATTGCGTTTGTGCAGATGTTCAAACAATGCTGTCAACGCCTGTTTCATTTCAGAAAGACCAGAATGCTTGCATCCATGAAACTGTCGTTTGTTGCCGTCATTCGTTATTCGACAAAAAACGAGGAATTCCTTTCTTTAAAACGTCGATTTTGTTGATTTCTTCTTCGCGATGGGACCCCGTTTTATGGTATAGTGGTCTATGTAGGAGGGACTGTGATGAGCATCAAATATTCGAGCAAAATCAACAAAATTCGCACTTTCGCCTTAAGCTTGATTTTTATCGGTGTCATTGTCATGTATCTGGGGCTGTTTTTTCGTACGTCCCCGGTCATCATGACGTTGTTTATGTTGTTTGGGATGTTGTTTCTTGTCGCCAGTGGCATTGTATATTTTTGGATCGGAACACTCTCGACGAGAGCCGTCCAAGTCGTTTGCCCGTCGTGCGGCAAAGTGACAAAAATGCTCGGACGCGTCGATTTATGCATGTTTTGCCGTGAACCGTTGACGTTAGACCGCGACCTGGAAGGAAAAGAGTTTGACGAAAAGTACAACAAAAAAAGAAAAAACTGATAGCCGCCTTGTGCTATCAGCTTTTTAATCCGAATGCGCCGGTGCCCCGCTTTTTTGACAGTCAGGGCAGACTCCGTACACTTCCATGCGATGATGGTCGACCTTAAAGCCGGTGACGTGAGCGGCAAGCTGCTCGACTTCATCAAGCGCTGGATAGTGGAAATCGACAATTTTGCCGCACTCTTCACAGATGACGTGATAATGATTGGAAGTGACGAAGTCAAACCGGCTTGATGAATCGCCATATGTCAGCTCTTTGACAAGCCCGATTTCTTTGAAGACGCGCAAATTATTGTAGACGGTCGCTACGCTCATATTCGGAAATTTCCCTTCCAGCGCTTTGTATATTTCATCCGCTGTCGGATGGGACATCGAGGTGATCAAATACTCTAATATCGCATGACGCTGCGGCGTGATGCGTATGCCCGTCTTTTTCAACATGTCAAGCGCTTCCTTCAGCTGCTCGTTGGTAGACACCGTCATGCACCTCACTCTCCGTATAAGATAAAAAAAATTATCATTTTATAATATTTGTAATTAGTCTACAAGGAGTATATGCCTTTTGTCAATATAGACTCCCATGACAAAAAAATTTCGTCACCATCGGAAGGATGAAAAGACCTCTATGTTGAATTTTACAACTTTACACATTTTGAAGTTCGGGTATTTTCAGGATAGATACCATTAATATATGGGCTCATCCATCTTTTTAACAAAAAAAAAGGGGGGTGGAAATCACTTCCACCCGCCGCATTTCCTTCATTTGAGGAGGTTACTATGCATTGTACGCAAAAACGTTATGATTGATTGGACACTCACCTAGACGATGCCAATCGGGCGACTTCCGCGAGCGCCTCATCGACGTGCCCCTTCACTTTCACCCCGCGCCATTCTTGAACCAACGTCCCATCGGGGGCGATAATGAACGTGGAGCGTTCGATCCCCATATACTCTTTGCCGAAGTTTTTCTTTTTCTTCCACACTCCGTACATTTCTGCCACTTCATGTCGCTCGTCGGAAAGAAGCAAAAACGGCAGTTTGTACTTTTCGATAAACGTTTCATGCCGTGCAACCGGATCCGGGCTCACCCCTAAAATGACAGCGTTCAGTCCGGCGAATTGCTCGTGACGGTCGCGAAAATCGCACGCTTCTGTCGTGCATCCAGGCGTCATATCCTTTGGATAAAAATAAAGGACGACATACTGGCCGCGGAAGTCTGAGAGCGAAACCATTTTCCCGTTGCTTGCCGGCAAGGTGAAATCTGGAGCTGGCTGGCCAATGGCGATCGTCATAGCGTTCCCTCCGTCTCCTTAATGTCTTCTTTTAGCGTAACGAAGACAGAGGAAAATTGCAACTGTCAACGGCGATCCGAGTCAAATACCGTGCGCGTGACGATAACAGCAGGCATAATGTAGCCAAGCAGCGCCTCGGCGATGGCGATCCACCGCCCGATGCCGACCGGGGTGACGTCTCCGTATCCGACCGACAGGAGGGTCATGCCGCTTAAATATAGACTGTCTTCCAGCATAGACAGGCGGTTTCCTGCTGCACTGCTTGGTGACGGAGTAAATACATGATGGCCGTTGGCTTGCAAAATCATATAAATCATCGCAAACCCTAGCAGCATCGTCCCATACCATTGAACGAGCACCCATAAACTGTCAAGGGAGAGGCGGTGCGTTGCTTGTACGCTCGCTGTCCAAA
This sequence comes from Geobacillus sp. FSL K6-0789, assembly GCF_038593135.1. Classification (NCBI taxonomy): domain Bacteria; kingdom Bacillati; phylum Bacillota; class Bacilli; order Caryophanales; family Anoxybacillaceae; genus Geobacillus; species Geobacillus sp. FSL K6-0789. Next base: position 528,235 of record NZ_CP151966.1, on the reverse strand, counting down.
GCGAAGTGATGCTGCCGAGCAACACGGCGGTCACCACTCCGAGGAATGCGTAATCCATTCGCTTCCCTCCACAAATTGTCCGTAGTTCATATATACACCGTGAAACGGACAATTATGCGGGAATAAGCCGCCTTCCCAATCGGAACAGCGTGTCGCCCTCAGAGCCATACATCCCCCTGTTTGGACGAGAAAGACTGTCGGCACAACTTTTCGTTTGTTGCCTCATCGCGTAAAAGCACGGGCTAGCACGCTTTTTAATGTAGCTGCGCTATGATGGAATCGATTTTTTTCGTCATCATTCAATTCAATTTCGATCACCTCGCGGATGCCATTGCGGTTAATGACAGCCGGCACGCCGATGTAGACGTCGCGCTCCCCATATAGGCCATCGAGGTAGGCTGATACGGTCAAAATAGCGTTTTCGTTATGCAAAATGGCGCGCGTCACGCGGGCAAGCCCCATCGCAATCCCGTAGTACGTCGCTCCTTTTTTCTCAATAATTTGGTAGGCGGCATCGCGCACATTGACAAAAATGCGCTCGAGATCTTTTTGCGCTTCTTCCCCTTTGGACTCGACCAGCTTGCGGATCGGCATGACGCCGATATAAGCCTGGCTCCAGACCGGGAGTTCAGTGTCGCCGTGTTCCCCAATAATATAGGCATGAACATTTTGCGGAGCGACAGAGAAATACTCGCCCAACAAAAAGCGGAACCGCGCCGTATCTAAAATCGTCCCCGAACCGATCACCCGCTCATGCGGCAGGCCGCTGAATTTCCACGTCGCGTACGTTAAAATGTCGACCGGATTGGTGGCGACGAGAAACAGTCCTTGAAATCCGGATGCCATGACCGACTCAACGATCGAGCGGAAAATGGCAATGTTTTTGTCCACAAGATCAAGTCGCGTCTCGCCCGGTTTTTGGTTGGCGCCGGCGCAAATGACAACCAAATCGGCATCGCGGCAATCATCGTAATCGCCGTGCCAAATGTCAACCGGCTTCGGCGCAAATACTTTCCCATGGTTGAAGTCCATCGCATCGCCTATGGCCTTGCTTTCATTCGCATCGATGAGCACGATCTCATCGGCAATCCCTTGATTCATTAAGGCAAACACATAACTGGCGCCGACAAACCCGGCGCCGATGACCACTACTCGGGCTCCACCGTTGTTTTTCATTGCATTCATCCTCCCTCAATATAATGCGAACACTTTCATATAAATATTTTACGCGAAAGGCGCACCGCAATGCATGCGCGATTGTGGCGATTGTTTGACTATTGTTTGTCCATTTCATGACAGACGCCGCGGCAAACAACGGGAGCACTCAGCTCCCCGTCCCGCGGTACCTCCTGACCCCGGCGTTCCAGAGCATCACGGCGATGATGAAAAACAACATGCCGACAACCGGGGTCAAAAACGCATAACCATACCATTCCTGCTTATGGAGAAAATACGAAGCTGGATAAACGCCGACAAAGGCAAACGGCAGCACCCACGTTAATATATAGCGGATGACGCGGTGATAAATATCGACCGGATAGCGGCCGTAGCTGCTGATGTTGTACATCATCGGCATGATGGATGTGCGGGCGTCGGCAAAAAAACTGATCGTCGCCAGTGAAATGAAAATGCCGGCGTAAATCAATGCACCGCCAATCACAAGCAAAATAAACACGAAGACATCATACCAATGAAATGAAAGAGACAAGCGGCTGCCGGCATACAGCATAATGATCAGCCCGGGCACAGCGCCAAGCAACGATTCGAGCTCCATCCGCTCCAAAATGATCTGGAACAGGCTGTGAACCGGGCGCGTCAACACGCGATCCATTTCTCCCTGAACAATGTAGCGCTCGTTGAAATCCCATAGATTAAAAAAGGCGCCAAATACGGCGTACGGCACAAGGAAAAAGCCGTAAATAAACAACATCTCATCGCGCGACCAACCGTGAAGCAGCGTCGTATGGCCAAACACGACGAGCAAGAACACCAAGTTGACCGCCTGCGCCATGAAGTCGGACAACCATTCAATCAGCAAATCCGCGCGGTATTGCCATTTTGTCTTCATGTACTGGGCCATATATTGAAAAAAAACCGATACGTAAAACAAAGTCTACCCCCCTTGCACAACGAGCCGTTTTTTCGCCACCCGCCATAACAGCACAATCGGAAACCATAACAGCACGGACCATGCCGCCTGCAGAAGCAGGCCATCACGGACAGCAGCTCCTTGAAAACTTTCTGTGATGATCATGCTTGGAATGTAGCTGATGGCTTGAAACGGCATATACGCCATGAGCTGTTGCGCCCAATCCGGGTAAAACGACAACGGCAAAATCAGACCGGAAAATAGATCAATAATAAACCGTTTCGCCCTCAGCAGCCCTTCATTTCGGAACGTAAAAAATGTCACGACTCCCGCAAGCAAGTTCAGCTCCGAAAAGATGATAAAGCTGAATAGAAGCGACAAGCCGAAAGACAGCCATGTTTTGGCGTGTTCCGGAAACTCGAGCGGCAAAAAGAGCGATACAACCAGCAACCCCGGCAACGATAGGAAGAACAATCGGAACAGCCCTTCGCCAAGCCCTTGCACCGCTTTCATCCCTAAATAGCTGTACGGACGGATGAGTTCCGTCGCTATTTTTCCATCGCGGATTTCCATCGCGATTTCGCGGTCAAGGTTGTTAAAATAAAACGCTCGCGCCAGCCAGGAAATGGCGACATACGTCGTCATTTGCCCAAGCGACATTCCTTGCATCGATGATTTGCCGCCATAAATAGCCGACCAAAGGAAGTAATACGCTGAGATGTTAATGGCGTAAATCAAAATGCCAGTATAATAGTTTGTCCGGTAGGCAAGCATCATTAAAAAGCGGATGCGGATCATCTCGACATACTTACCCATTAGCCGCACCTTCTTGATAAATATTGCGGATGATCTCCTCCGTCGGCACTTCATGAATGTGGATGTCTTGCAGTGGATAGCGGGCGGCGACGCGGCTGACGACTTCCGGCACGCCTCCTGATGGAACGTGCGCCACCCAAACGTTCGGCTGTTCACCTTGTTTCCAATTAACATCCAATCCAGTTGTCAGCTCCTGCAAGGCAACGAGGGGGGCTTCTTCAACAAATGTAAACGAAATCCGTTTTCCTTGGCCCCATTTTTCTTTCAACTGCCCGAGCGAACCGTCATAAATGATTTTCCCTTCATCAAGCATAATCACCCGCTCGCAAAGCGCTTCAATGTCTGACATATCGTGCGTCGTCAGCAGGATCGTCGTGCCATACCGTTCATTCAATTGCTTTAAAAACTGGCGGATGTTCAGTTTCACCAGCACATCCAAACCGATGGTCGGCTCGTCCAAAAACAACAGCGGCGGGTTGTGAATGAGGGCGGCGGCGAGCTCGCAGCGCATCCGCTGGCCAAGCGACAGCTTGCGCACCGGCTTGTCAAGGAGCGGACCGATGTCTAGCATCTCGATGACTTCGCCCATATGACGGCGATATTGCTCATCGGGGACGCGGTATACTTTTTTTAACAGACGAAACGATTCTTGCACGGCGATGTCCCACCATAATTGCGAGCGCTGGCCGAAGACGACGCCGATCGTCCGCACAAATTTCTCCCGCTCTTTATGCGGATTCATCCCGTTGACGACAATGCGCCCGGATGTCGGCGTTAAAATGCCGGTCAACATTTTGATCGTCGTTGACTTGCCGGCGCCGTTTTCGCCAATATAGCCGACGATCTCTCCTTGCCTGACCGCAAACGAAATGCCGTCCACCGCCCGGATGGTCGCATAACGGCGCGTCCATAAATCGCGAAACGCTCCGACGAGGCCGGAGCGGCTTTTGTGCACTTTAAATTCTTTGCGCAATTGTTCTACTTCGATGGCGTTCATCGTTCTCCTCCTGCCTCTTCATCACATCAACATCAAAAAGGACGTCATCCGCCCTTCTCCTATGTTGCAATTATACATAAATCGTTGCTATTTTCACCTTTTTTGTTTTTCCAGACAAGTGTGCGCGCTATGGTAAAATAAAGAGGAAGTCATCGGGGACAGGAGGATGAAGCGATGCAATGGACAAAATCGGAGCAATTGTATGAAGAAGCGCTCCAGCACATCGTTGGCGGGGTGAACAGCCCGTCTCGCTCATACAAAGCGGTCGGCGGCGGTGCCCCAGTCGTGATGGAGCGGGCGCAAGGGGCGTATTTTTGGGATGTGGATGGAAACAAGTACATCGACTACTTGGCCGCCTACGGACCGATCATCGCCGGGCACGCCCATCCGCACATCGCGGAAGCCATCCGCCGCGCCGCCGAGACCGGTGTGTTGTACGGCACGCCGACGCCGCATGAGATTACATTTGCGAAGATGTTGAAAGAGGCGATTCCGTCGCTTGAGAAAGTCCGCTTTGTCAACTCGGGGACGGAAGCGGTGATGACGACAATCCGCGTCGCCCGCGCCTACACCGGACGAAGCAAAATCGTCAAATTCGAAGGCTGCTACCACGGCCATTCGGACCTTGTACTTGTCGCCGCCGGCTCGGGGCCATCGACGTTGGGGACGCCGGATTCAGCCGGCGTGCCGCAAAGCATCGCCCAAGAAGTCATTACCGTGCCATACAACGATGTCGACTCATTCCGTGAAGCGATGAATGTTTGGGGCGAACAAGTCGCCGCCGTATTGGTTGAGCCGATCGTCGGCAACTTCGGCATCGTCCTACCAAAACCGGGCTTTTTAGAAGCGATCAATGAGATTGCTCACAAGGAAGGGGCGCTCGTCATTTACGACGAAGTGATCACCGCCTTCCGCTTTATGTACGGCGGAGCGCAAAACTTGCTTGGTGTGGAGCCCGACTTGACGGCGATGGGGAAAATTATTGGCGGCGGTCTGCCGATTGGGGCGTACGGCGGACGCCAGAACATTATGGAACAAGTCGCTCCGCTCGGACCGGCGTACCAGGCCGGGACGATGGCCGGCAACCCGGCATCGATGCTTGCGGGCATCGCCTGCCTTGAGGTGTTGAAACAAGAGGGCGTCTATGAGCATCTCGACCGATTGGGAGCCATGCTGGAAGAGGGCATCCTTGCCCATGCTCGCCAATGCGGCCTTCCGGTGACCGTCAACCGCTTAAAAGGCGCGCTCACCGTCTTCTTCACGGACGAAAAGGTGGAAAACTACAAGCAAGCCCAGCGCAGCGACGGCGAGTTGTTTGCGAAATTTTTCAAGCTCATGCTCAAACAAGGGATCAATCTCGCGCCATCGAAATATGAAGCATGGTTTATCACCCTCGCCCATACAGAAGACGACATCGCCTATACGATCGAGGCGGTCGGCAAGGCGTTTCGGCAGCTATAAGCGCTTGCGCCTCCGTCACCCTCGTCAAACAGCGCCCGCGTCAGGCAGGCGCTGTTTTGTTTTCACTGCATTTGTTGACAATTTTGTGAACAAAGCAGGAGAACAGGAAAGGGTCATTGATTTCCACCTGCCTGCATGATATGATAAACATTAAATTCTGAAAATTAAGACTCGTATTTTTCATCCAGCAAGCAGTGGAGGAGGTGACCGGCGCCGAGGGGAGAGCGCCCTCCCGACCGCGCCTAAGTATACATGGAGCAACGTACATATCGTTCGGCAAACGAAGCGAACCAACGCGGCGCCATACTGTTGGCGGCAATGGAAAAGCGGAACATCCCGACCAACGAACATGTCCAAACTGTCCTTCAGGCGCTTGCCCAATGGGGCGCAAAAGGAAACGCTGCGATTCAGCTGGACATCCCGCGCAAACTATGGATGGAAAAACTCGCGAATGCTGGACAAAATCCGGAAATTGCAACAAACAGCTATTTCACCGTCGGCCATATACACGTTGCGCCTTCCGCTGACGCTGAGCGGGTTCGGGCGCACCTTCGCCAATTGTGCAAACAGTTCGGCTTCATTCTTCTGTTCGAAACCATCCGGCCATCCGCAGATGAAAGCGCCTTGTTTTGGCAAATCGCCATGCTGCCAGGCGATGTATTTTCGTTATCAGACCGCTTGTTTCGACTGACGGCCGCTATGGAACGCGAGCCGCACGTCCGCGTTGCTTCGCTCGGCCACACTCATGTGATCTATCAAGCATATACACTGGCTGATTTGTTGCGCGAACCGGATGTATCCCATCCGTTTTTCGCCTCAGCCGCTTCGTTCGCCTATGCCAATGGGGCGGAGTCTTTCTTTTGCCATCAGCGGCTCGGTTCAGCCGGCATGCTTGTCCATTGCGGGGAAATGTCTGTTGGCGCTGTGGAAACGCTTATTTACGACCACGGTTACAGCCTGCTCGAGGCAGCCGGAGCTGCCTTTTGGCCCGACGCGGCCAAACGACACAGCTTGCCGTCTATCGGACAGCTGCCGGCATGTTTGGCCGCCAGCTTCGAACAAGAAGCCGTATGGGTCGCCGGAACAGCCGGAGCGCTTTGGAAAACGGATGATTCCTCCCGTGTATTCATCGCCTCTCGTCCGCAGGGCGGCCATGCTGAACCGCTCGCTCCCGGCCAGCCGCTGGCGCTCATCCGTTCCACAACGGGGCGAACCCAATGGCTGAATGGCGACCATTTCCTCCAAGAGATGGCAATCCGCCTCTCCAATCGGCGCGATGCACATGCTCCGATCACCTTTTGATCCTTCACGCCCTGCTGATTTCGGCAGGGCGTTATATTTTTTTCCTTGCACTTATATTTTTTTCCTTGCACTCATATCTAAAAGTGTGTATAGTACTGAATGGTCTACGAAAATGGAAAAGGAGAGGTTTCCATAGATGAAGCTCGGTGCCCGCATTTTCAAAACGGGGATCGCGGTGGCGCTCGCCTTGTTTTTGGCGGCGCTCTTTCACTTTCCGTCACCGGTGTTCGCCGGCATTTCCGCTGTATTTGCCATGCAGCCAACCATTTATCGCTCATATTTGTCACTCATCGAACAAGTGCAGGCGAACGTGATCGGCGCCTTGTTCGCGATTGCGGCGGTTCTTATCCTCGGCCGCGACCCGCTGGTCGTCGGCTTGACGCTCATGATTGTGATCGCTCTTTGCCTAAAAATGCGCCTTGAATCGTCGACAATTTCCGTGGCGCTTGTCACCGTCATTGCCATTATGGAATACACGGATCGCCAATTTATCGAATTTGCGGCCATCCGCTTTTTAACGATTATGTTCGGCATTTTCGCCGCCTTTCTTGTCAACTTGATTTTCTTGCCGCCAAAGTATGAAAAGAAATTGTACGAAAAAATTCGCGATGAGACGGAAGCGATTTTGAAATGGATTCGCCTTTGTCAACAGCAGGCGACCGATCATCATCACTTAAAGGACGAGATCGAAACGTTGCACGAGAAAATGACGAAACTGGAGCACTTGTATTTAATGTATAAAGAAGAACGCACCTATTTTCGACGCCAACGCTTCCAAAAGTCGCGCAAGCTTGTGCTGTACCGGCAAATGATTGCCTCAGCCGACCGGGCGCTGTCCGTATTAAAATGGCTCCACCGCCTTGAGAATGAGTTGGGCCGCCTGTCCGACCCGTTTCGCCATGCCATCTTCCTGCACCTTGGCAGCCTGGTTGGGTATCACGAGCAAATGTTGCTGAAGTTTGTCCATCAAGCAAAGCCGCTTCCCCATCACATGTGGGCAGAAGGCATCGATCGCGAACGGGGGCAGCTCGCTTCCATGATTTACGCCGACGGGCAGCCACCTTCCGATTACCGCCTATTTTCGTTACTCGGCGCCATCATTGATTATGGAGACCGGCTTGAGCATTTAGACAAGTTAATTGATAGTTTTCACCATTACCATTACGATGACGAATTGGCCAAACAGCTCGAAAAGTCGGCAGGCGGCCGCTCCTAGCAGGCCGCCTCTCTCAATTTTTCATCCGCGGGTCAAGCGCGTCGCGCAGCCCGTCGCCCATTAAGTTAAAGCCAAGCACCGTCAGCATGATCGCCAATCCAGGGAAAATCATCGTCCACGGTGCTTGGGTCAAGAAGTCTTTGGCATCAGACAACATTTTCTTAATATTTTTGCTTACTACTGCAACTGCTGGATCGTCAACAAATGATAATAGCTTCCTCCCTTTTCCATCAGTTCCTCATGCGCGCCTCTTTCGACAAAAAAAGCAGAAAAAACCTGCCAGCGATGCCGAACAGGCTTTTTTCACGCCGCTATTTATTTTTGGTAAGCTTGAAACATCGCGTACCATTTGTCGATAAACTCGGGCGCAAACGGCCCTTTTCGCTCTTGAATCCAGCCGACAAGCTTATGGACGTTGTCTTTTAAAATGCGGTCAATCACATCCGGATAGTGCATCTCGCGGCGGTGCCGTTCGTACTCATCCTCATCGAGCAGCATATACGTCATGTCCGGAAACACTTTAATGTCTAAATCGTAATCGATGTATTTGAGCGCTTCCTCATCCCAAACAAACGGTGAACTTAAATTGCAGTAATAATACACCCCGTCCTCGCGGATCATGGCGATAATGTTAAACCAGTGCTTAGCATAAAAAAAACAAATCGCCGGCTCGCGCGTCACCCACGTCCGGCCGTCTGCTTCCATGACGAGCGTCTTGTCGTTGCCGCCGATCACATAGGATGGCGTTCCTTTTAACACGATCGTTTCGTTCCAAATGCGGTGAATCATCCCATTATGTTTGTAGCTATGGATTTGAATGATTTTCCCTTCCCGAGGATATGCCGGCATCATTCTTCCCCACTTTCCGACGGGAGCTTTTCTTCTGTATTATACCGTATTATACCGTGTTCTTTTGGCAATGAAAAGAAAAGCAGGCCGATTTGCCCAGGCCGGAACGGCCAAGCGGCGCGCTCCGTCTAGGCTCTGGACGCCATCTGTCCGAAAAATGCGCGGCGGATGTCTTCGACTTGCTGCTTCATTCGCCGCACTTCCTCGCGAAGCGCGGAGGTCGGCGCTTCGCGTTCGAGCTCGTCCAACTCGCGAGCAAGCTGGTCGCAACGCTCCATCTCATGTCGCAAAAACAGCGCTTCGTCCCCGGCATTCATCCACCCATGCCCCATCATTCTTCCTCCATTCTCCCTTCCCCTTTTGCCTCCTGGCTTTAACAAAACAGTTCGCTCCTTAAGCCGTTAATCCCTTTCGCTAATCTTGCAAAAGAGTGGCGGTTTTTGTCGCAAAAAAAGCAGGGGCGCGCTGCCCCTGCTTTTTCCTTCCATCTTCGGCCTATCGCCTGCGCTCTTGTAGCAACATACGCCGTCGTCACAACCGCCAGGCGTCAGCCATGGATGATCGTTGGTTACTGATTGACATTTTGCGCTTTGCGAGCTTCCGCTTGCGCATTTTGTTGTTTTACTTGTTGCACATTCGTCTCAGCCGCAAATTCCGTTGCGAATTGGCCTGCTTGAGCAGCTTGAGCCGATTGGGCATTTTGTTGTCTTACTTCTTGAATGTTCGTGCCAGCTGCTGTTTTGTTCGGTTGTTTGGCCATTGTTCTCACCTCCACATGCCTTACTATGCCCCGGAGGTGACGGACTTATCCGTGGACACTACAAAAGCAAAGATCTTCCACCATCAACAATAATCGTCTGCCCGCGAATCATCTCGGCGGCATCGGATAATAAAAACAAAACGGCGTTGACGAGATCGTCCGGTTTGACTGGGCGCCCAGCTGGCGTGTTGGCCGCCGCATCGGCGAGCAGCTCGTCGCGGTTCGGAAAATGCTTCAACGCCTCCGTATCAACTGCTCCGCCGGAAACGGCGTTGACGGCGATGTTTTTCGGCGCCAGCTCGACAGCTAAGTAGCGGGTCAGCGCTTCCAGAGCGGCTTTCGAGACGCCGACCGCCGTATAGTTTTCCAAATAGCGGATCGACCCAAGCGAGCTGATACTCACAATTTTCCCGCCGCCAACCCGCTCCATCCGTTTCGCCGCTTCTTGGGCGCAAAAGAGAAGCGCTTTGCTGTTGATGTTCATCGTCCAGTTCCAATGCGTTTCCTCAAGTTCCAGCGCCGGGCGCAGCACGCCGGAGGCAGCGTTGTTCACGAGCACGTCGACCCGTCCGAACGTTTCATCAATTTTGGCAAACATCGCCCGGATTTTCTCGACATCGCCAACGTTCGCTTTGACGACGAGCGCTTTTCTCCCGAGCGCTTCAATTTCACGAGCCGTTTCTTCAGCAGCGGTTTTGCTGCGGGCATAATTGACCACGATATCATATCCTTCTTGCGCCAGCCGCATCGCAATGGCTTTGCCGATGCCGCGGCTGCTTCCTGTCACGACCGCTACTTTTCCACTCATGTTTTTCCGCCCCTTTACGTATAATATAGCCGAATTCCACCGCGAAGGAGGCGCAGCCTATGTACGTTGGCCGCGATATGACAGAATTGTCCATGATCCCGAAAACGGAATGGACAGACGACGAACTCGCTCATTTTCACCATTCATTCCAGCAAATCGCTCCGTATTTAAACGCCGAAGGGCAAACGATCTACCGCGAAATTCTCGAAGAAATCGAAGCGCGCGGCGGCCTTGGGCGCCGTGAAGCGACGTATACAAACGGCACGATGACAGTGCCTGACTAATGCAGGCGGTGCGCTTCGCCTGCCTGTTCTTTGTACTTACGCCAAATACGCTGGTGTGACACCGGAAACACATAAGACTCAAGCTCGTCGCCTGGCACGAGCCGGAGCGGCTCTTCCACCGGTCCGCCGTCAACTAGACGCCCGCGATACACCGTCAGCCGCCAAACTAGATGGGAAAACGCGTGATCAAACGAGGCAAACGGCTCGGCCAGCTCGATTTGCAAACCGTACCGCTCATGCAACATTTGTCCGAGCTTCTCTTTCCCTTCTTCCCCGCCTGTTTCACAGCCCGGGAATTCCCATAAATTCGCCAACAAGCCGGTGTTGCTGCGCTTGCGGATGAGAATGCGTCCTTCATCATCGGCCAGCACCGCTACTGCGAGCGCCACTTGTTTGACCGCTGTTTTTTTCGTTTTCACCGGTAGCTCTTCCGGCACCCCTTCGGCGAACGCTTGACAGTAGGCTTGCACGGGACAAAGAAGGCATGATGGGCGGCGCGGCGTGCAAACAAGAGCGCCAAGCTCAATCAGCGCCTCGTTAAACGCTCCCGGGTTTTCGTACGCCATAATCTCGCGGACGATTTGTTCAAACCGTTTTCGCGTCGATGGTTTCGCAACATCATCCGTCACGAAAAACAAGCGCGACAACACGCGCATGACATTGCCGTCCACCGCCGGTTCCGGCACGCCGTAGGCAAGGCTCAACACCGCCCCGACTGTGTACGGACCGACTCCTTTTAGCTTCGAAAACTGCTCCGGATCGTCCGGCACCTGCCCGCCGTACCGTTCCTTTACTTCCTTGACCGCCGCGTGCAAATGGCGGACGCGCGAGTAGTAGCCAAGCCCTTCCCACGCCTTCAGCACCTCGTCTTCTTCAGCCTCGGCGAGCGCCTCCAGCGTCGGAAACTGTTCTACAAACTTTTCAAAATACGGGATCACCGTCTCGACGCGCGTCTGCTGCAGCATCACTTCCGACACCCATACTTTGTATGGGTCTCGGTCTTTTCGCCATGGCAAGTCGCGGCGCTCCCGGGCGAACCAGTCAAGCAAATCGCGCTGAAACTCGCGCGCCGGAAACCGCTTAGTCCACGTTGTGATTTTCACTATTCTTCCCCCATGATGCCTATTGTCCATCCCATTATACCAAAAAGCCCTCGGCGTGGCTTGCCGCACGCCGAGGGGAAACGGAAGGAATCGTTCTCAACTTTCCTTAGCCGCCGAAACACAGGCGATTTGTTCATGCTGGGCTCGCAATCGCCGCAGCAAACCCGAACCCCATAATCGCCAGCCCTGTAGCCAACCTGCGCCGGTCCGGGAACCATTTCACAAGCGTCGACACCGGCGCAATGTATCCGACGCCAAGCCCAATTCCTCCCAACACCCCGTAAAACAAATACAGCAAGTATTTCGAACCAAGCGCCACGGCCAAACCAGACCCCGTCACCCCGAGGCCAAAGAAGACGGCCGCCAATAGCCCGGATTTCCGCGGCCCGTGCTTTTCCACAAAATGGCCAAGGAACGCAGCCGACAAACCTAAAAAGCTGACAACTGAAACCTCTTCTTCCAAAACCAACAGCGTCCTGTGCAAAAGCAGGGCGCTGTTTTGTTTGCCAAAACACCATCCGCTGCCGGCTTGCGTCGGCAATGAATTTTAGTGATTCCGCCCCTCCCCAGCTGTCGGCGTCGTATGATACAATAGCCATACCGTTGTTTGCCCCAACTGGACAAGAGAACGGTTATTGGCCCGACCCCGGACGGGATATACTAACAAACGACGCTGACAAAGGAGGCGCCTTCACGTTGGATACAGGCACACATGTTTTGATGGGAGTGGCGCTCGGCAGCTTAGCATCGCTCGACCCCACCATTGCCCATGACCCGTTTTTATCCCATGCCGTATTGATTGGCACGCTCGCCGGATCACAGGCACCCGATATCGATACAATTTTAAAGTTGCGCAATAACGCCAAATATATTCGCAATCATCGCGGCATCACCCATTCGATTCCCGCCGTTGTCATTTGGCCGCTGTTGATCGTCGGCATCATGGCCGCCGTCTATCCGGAAACGGACTGGCTCCGCGTTTGGCTTTGGACGTTTGTGGCTGTTGCCTTTCACGTGTTTGTCGATATTTTTAACGCTTACGGGACGCAAGCGCTGCGCCCGTTCACAAAAAAATGGATCGCCCTTGGCGTCGTTCATACGTTTGACCCAGTTATTTTTGCGCTTCATTTGCTCGGCGTCGGCGCCCTGTTTCTCAACGTCCACCCCGGTTATGCGTTTCTCGTCGTTTATGCGCTCGTGGCCGCGTATTATGTGTTCCGCTTCCGCGAACAAGCCAACATTAAACAGCTCGTGCACGCCTCTATACAAGGAGTGACGGACATCATTACTGTGCCGACGTGGCGGCCGCGCGAATGGCATTTAGCCATTTCAACCTGCGACGAATTTTACGTTGCCCGCGTCAAACACGGCGAGCTCATCATCCTCGACCGCTTCCAAAAACGGCCGCTTCCCGACCACCCGGTGATCAACGCCGCCAAGCGCGATGAAAACGTCGCCGCCTTTTTGTCGTTTTCCCCGGTGTACCGTTGGGAAATGAACGAATACGACGACTATTATGAAGTGCGCTTTACTGATTTGCGCTACCGGAGCAAAGGATACTATCCATTCGTGGCCGTCGTTCAGCTAGACCGCAACCTCAACATTGTCAGCTCATACACGGGCTGGATTTTCAGCGAAGGAAGGCTGCGGAAAAAGCTCGAGGTGACGCCAAACTGACAGAGCGGCTTGTTTTGATCCAACAATTTGCACACATAAGCGCCGCCCTTCGTTTCATAATAAGAATACGTGTTGGCCATCCAACACGAGCTCGCCTCAAAAGGGGGAATGGGCCGTGCGAAATAAGGAACGCAACTTCCCGAACCAAAACAACAACAAGCTCGAAGGCGAGCCGCGCGCCAAAGCGGAATACGCGTCCAAGCGGGCTGACGGGACGACCAACACTCACCCACAAGAGCGGATGCGCGCTTCAGGCAAGCGCAGCGACTTCTTCTAAAGAGAGAAAAACCGGGGAGCATGGACACATTCGCCTGCTCCCCGGCACATTCAGCAGCGAGGTGAACGGTCATGAGTCACCATCAGCGCAAAAAATTTTATGACAACTTTTACTCGAATCCGTTCCAGCAGCCGTGGGCCAATCCGAAACACGCTCATTCGCAGGTGAACGGTGAAACGCAGCAAACGCTCGACCTCATCATTTTAGAGCGGGAGACGCGCAAGCAGTCGTAGCGAAAAAACTTAGGGGTTGTTCCCCCTAAGTTTTTTTCTTTCGACTCGCTTTCCGTCTGGCTGCAAACTGATCCCGCCTGTCATGAGGAGGGCAAATTCGGCTTGCGGAGCAGCGAAATCGGCAACGCTTCTTCCTCCCCGTTTCCTTTCAGCCGCCAGCCCCAGGCAAACACTCCTTTTAAATAGCGAACTTTGAAATATTCCCCAGGTGCTCCTTCAATTTCATAAATCTCTCCCGGGGGAAAATCAGGTATTGTCAAAAGTTTATCCTCCACACTCACGGTTTTCCCTTGAGTTTCAACGGTTGGAAGAAAAAAAGCTTGCCACCCCCGTTGTTTTCGGCCATCATTGAGGTAACGACACCCAACAGCCAAAACAAAGGAGTGACAAGCTTTGTTACCTCAATTATTAGCCTATTTGCTCGAAATAATCAAGACCCAATATCAAATCATTGTGTATTTGATGGGTGTGATCGTGGGAAAATCCTTGAATCTCGAGGACTTGGACGAACCCATCCAAAAGCCGTACCGGAAACTTCAGGTCGATGACCTTCCGATCATCGATGTGCCGGAAACCCTTGATTACCGAAAGCTGTTGGCAGACTATGAAGCCCAGCACGGACGTCCTTTACGGCCCATCCAGCGCCGCGCGAATGCGAAACACCGTGTTCCGGATTCGTTGACCTGCCCTCGCTGCCAGGCTCCCTCTTCTTACCTGTACGCCAATAACGGCGGAAAAGGGCAATACCAATGCAAAGTGTGCCAGTGCCGGTTCAACCACCGAAATCGGTTCACCAAGCAAGCGGTCTTTCGCTGCCCGCACTGCAAAAAGACGCTGGAAAAAATCAAGGAACGCAAAGAATACAACATCTATAAGTGCAAGAACAACGCTTGCCCGTTTTACCAGGCCAACCTTCGCCGGATGACGAAGAAGGAGCGCCAACAGTTTCAACAGGATCCTCAAGCCTTCAAGGTGCGGTATTTGTTTCGAGAGTTCTTGTTTGACTTTCTCCCGTTGGCTTCCTCGTCGCTCATCAAGCCGAAGGTCGATTTGTCCCGGCTGGCTGCGTCGCCGCACGTGTTGGGGCTCGTGTTGACGTACTACGTCAACTTTGGGATGTCCTCGAGGGAGACCGCCGCCGCCATGAAGGACATCCATGGCGTCTCGATCTCCCATCAGACGGTGCTCAACTACGCCAACAGCGTCGCGCTTTGGATCAAGCCCTTTGTCGACCGGTTCCCGTATGAGCTGTCCGGTTCGTTTTGCGGGGACGAGACGTATATTCGCGTCAAAGGGCGCTGGCATTACCTGTTCTTTATGTTTGACGCCGTCAAAAAGATCGTGCTGTCGTATCGCGTCTCGCCCAACCGGGACACGCTCTCGGCCATCAAGGCCATCGATGATGTCCTCAGGAAGCTAGCGTCCCTCCCAGACGACTTGTCGTTCGTCGTGGATGGCAACCCGATTTATCTGCTGGCGCAACACTTCTTCGCCCAACACGGGATTTCATTTGACGTCCGCCAAGTGATCGGGCTGACCAATGAGGATCCGGTCTCGGAAGAGTTTCGCCCTCTCAAGCAGATCATCGAGCGATTCAACCGGACCTTTAAAGGCAACTACCGCCCGACCCATGGGTTTGGTGCGGAAGAAGGCTCGGTGTCCTTTGTGACGCTGTTTGTGGCGTATTTCAACTTTCTGCGCCCACACAGCGCGCTCGAAGGCCGGGTGCCGGTCGTCATCCCGGAACTGGCGGATCTTCCGCATATGCCGGCCCGGTGGACGAAGCTGATCGCCATGGCACAAGCGTTTCTCCAACAAGAGGCGGCCTGACTTTTTTGTCCTCTGGAGCCCGTTGAACAGAACTCCTGCCGGATTCGGCGAAGCGAACCCTTGACCAACCGAACACCGCCAAAGGTAAAATTCGGTCATGGCAAGGGCGGCTTTCTTATTGCCTTCTTTTTTGTCCCCGTCGCCCTTGACGACTCTTCCGCACCTTTGGCGGGTGTTGGTCAAGGGCGAATCCGGCCCTCCGCATGCCCCACGATGCTCAATGGGATGATCTGTGTGGAGTTTTCATAGAACTTTTGACGCTACCGAAAATCAGCAGGGTTAAGCATATACGCTTTCGCCATGGCCATTTTTCGCTCATAGACAGCATATTCATTCACCATGCCCATCTGCTCCGCCTTACGCGCTTTCTCAGCCAACACGGCGATTTCCCGCTGCAACTCCTCTTTCGTCATCTCGCTATACCGTTTTTGGTCCTCTCTCATGGTCACGATCCCCCTTTTTGGTTTTCACCGCTGCCTTGCCCGCGCAGCCATTCATCGATCAAGTCGAGTGAAAACCCTTTCCGATAAAGGGCTTGGCGCATCTTTTGCTCATAAAGCGGCCGCGGGTGGTGCGCATAACGGCGGTGCGCTTTCTCCGCCTGAACACTGAGTGCCTCCCGTTCTTCTTTTTCAGTATGAGCGCCGCCATCCGCCAAAACGGCGGCAATCACCTCATGCGGAAACCCTTTGCGCATCAGCTGCTGCCGCACCCGTTCCAAAAACGCGCGAGCCGATTCAGCCCGGCGCTGTTTTTTCGCCTTTTCGTAAAGCGAGCGGGCGATGGCCATCTGTTCATCCAACGTATACTCCGCCAAACTCTGCTCGATCAAGCAGCCCAAAACACCGAGCCGTTCCAGTTCAGCGCGGATGAGAAGCGGCCCTTTCGCCGCCGTCTTTTTTTGCGTGCGCACGTAGGCGGCCGCAAACGCCCCGTCATCAACATACCGCTCAGCGCGAAGTTTTTTGAGCACTTCATCAATCACCGAATCCGGAGCGCCTTTTTTTCGCAAATGTGCAGCGACCTCATGCTCCGAACGCATCCGGTGCGCCAAAAAGTAAAGCGCCTGTTGATACGCCTTTTTCACCTCATCGGCATACACAATATGTTGAAGCAGGTCGTCGCTGATCTCCAGCCCTTTTTTCAAGCGGAATTGAAGCAATACATCTTGATCAACTGTCAATCTCAACGACGGTGCGCCGTCACGGTGCACGACAATCCAAAATCGTTCAGCATTTTGTTCGGTTGCGACAATGTCGGCAATCGTTCCCATTGTTTGTCCCCCTTATCTTTTATGGTATCATAAGCAGGAACTTCTGACACCAAAAGCGAAGTCATAAAATAAACCAGTCGTACGGTCTCCCGCCTGCTTCGCCGCCCGCACTGGCTTCCGGTTCCCGCCTGGGCACTTCGCCTTCTCCTCGGCGAAATGAGCATGCTTGTTGCCGAAGGGCAACGCGTCATTCCGGAAAAGCTGCTGCAAGCTGGGTTCCGCTTTTCGTTTCCAACGTTAGAAGATTGTCTCACGGATTTGTTTTTGCCGCAAGGCTGACAAAAAATATCCAAAAAAATTAACAAAAAAGCAATTCCCTTTTTTCATCTAATCGTGTATGATAAAGAAGACTTCAGGGCAGTTGTGGTTCATAACCGCATACGGACAGGAATAAGGGGGAGGCAAATGGTGCGCCACCAGCGCTCGCGCTGGTTCTAGTGGGTTCGATTCCCACCCCGAAATTTTTTTAACGATGTTTTTATAAAAAAATTTCGAGGGTGGGTTCCCGCTGGGAGGCTGCCCTCGGCATCCAAAGGAGGGATGGGCCATGTTGAAAAAACGCGAGCTGCAAGACTGCCATGCGCTGTACGAGCTGATGGTGCATCCGGACGTCTTCCCTTTCGTGCGCCAAAAAGCCAGCTCGTACGAAGAGTTTTTATTCATGACAAAACAGCTCATGGAGGCGGAAGAACGCGGCGAATTGATTTCGCGCACGATTTTAGACGAATGGGGAAACCCAATCGGCACGATCAGCCTCTTTGACATTCAAGACGGCGCCGGCTTTTTAGGAACGTGGCTTGGCAAACCGTACCACGGGCGCGGCTACAATCAGCGCGCCAAGGAATCGTTTTTCCACGAACTGTTTTATGAGCTTTCCATCGAAACGGTGTTTTTGCGCATCCGCAAAGTCAATGTGCGCTCGATCAAAGCGGCGGAAAAACTGCCGTACGTCACGCCGGCCAATGAAACGCGGCGGGCGCTGCTCGAGCAAATCGGCACGGATGTATACAATTTGTACGAAATTACAAAAGACAACTACACGCTTTATACGATGCGCCATCCCTCCTTTACGCTGGAAAAGGAACAACGAAAAGAAGCGTAAGCGCGGAAGGACGCATGACGATCGAAAAAGAGGCTGTCCGTTCGGACATCCTCTTTTATTTATATATGCATAAAAACGGCTGGCCTCGTCCAAAATGGAACTAAAGGCATATCATGCAAAGCGAGGGAACGAGCGATGGAGGAAAAACGAAAACGCGAAAAAGTGAAGCATACGTTGACAAGCGCCCAAGAAGTAAGTTATGCCCGCGATTTTAAAATGGCGGACCAAGCGGGCGGTTACACTGCCAAAAAAGCGCGCCATTAGAAATGATTGCTATTTATATGGCGGCGCCGTCCATGCCATGCTAATGAATGAATCGTACGATTCACACTTCTTTATAGGGGGCATGGACGATGGGCCGATCTCGCGGACAACGGACGCGCGACAAAAACAAGGCAACTTTGCCGCAGGTTCCCAAACAATTGAAATCTGACGGCATTGACGTCGAATATTCGGCGGAATTTGCCGACCATGAAGACCTCGAGGCGCAAGCGCGCGCGGCCGCTGCTGGCATCCGCCGGCAAGAGCGCAAACGGTAACGGAAAGAGGTGTCCTTTCAATGGGACACCTCTTTCCTGTGCAGACCGCACCGTTATGTCGCCGCCTCCCCCGCCGGTTCGAGCACTTGGCTGTATCGCCTGTAAAAGAGGCCGAGCTCCCCTTTGTAATTGTCTTTCCACGGTTTTTCTTTGCCGCAATAATGAATAAAGACGGTGTTTTCCTCGATCCACGCCAAATTATGTTTTGGGTTGGGCAACAGCTGCAAAAAATCGTAATAACGGGCATCATAGTTGTAACGGTAGCTATCGACCGGTTTGATTTTGTCCCAATACAGCCCGTTGAGCACATCTTGGTCAGGAAGGACAAGCTTAAACCGGTTGTCGCGGATAAACTGGTAAATGTCCGCGAGCCGGACGTGTTCGCGCATCGCCGCGATGTTCATCATCATGACGCCCGTGTTGAAATAACCTTTCGCGTTCGGCGTTTTCAAGCGAAGTTTGTTGAACAAATTGGCCACTTTGGTCGAATGCGTATGCTCGGCGGCGATAAACCAGTTCCCCTCAAAGTCCATCTCATACAGCTCATCGATCGGATTGATGGCGACAATGTCCGGATCCAAGTACAGCACCCGGTCGACATCGGGCGGCAAAAACAAATGCGCCGCCAGACGGTAATACATCTCCACCGTATAGTGGCGAAACACCGGAGCATCATGAAACAGCTGCGGGTCGACATAAATTGGCACCAGTTCATGCCCTTGCTTGCGAACGAAATCACTAAGCGCCCGGATCTCCTCCTCCGCAATGCGCGAATAAAGCAAATAAAATGTAAACGGGCGCCGGTTATTGCAAAATAACGAATACATAAGCACTTTCAGCGGTGGAAGATAATTGGCGTCTGCCGTCACTAAAATGCGGAACATGCATCATCACTTCCTTTGCGTCATCGTTTCCCCTTTCTCTACATTATATCTGAACGCAGGCAAATGTTGCCCCCTTTTGGCCTTGGACAGCAATGTTTTCCTATCATCCTTTTCGTTGGATCATATTTCCTGTCCATGATATAGTGGAAAGAGAACAGAAAAAGGGGGATTGGAAACATATGGGGAATGTTCGTTGGGTGTTGGCTCTCATTTCGTTTTTAGCAATCACACTTTTCTCCTGCAGCAAACCGCCATCGCCGCACGATGCATTAAAAACGTACACCTCCTACTGGACGAAACAGCAATTTGCGAAAATGTACGACATGCTCTCAGAAGAAACGAAAAAAACAGTCGGCAAAGAGCAATTTGTTGACCGCTATAAAAAAATTTACGGCGACATCCAGGTGTCTCACTTATCCGTTGCCCCAGTCCCTGTTCATTCAGTAGCCAGTGTGCATGATGCCTCCACGATCCCCCCGTACTTTTTATCAATTTCCGCCGTAATCGTCAGCGTATCGTAAAGGCTTTTGGCCGCCATTCCGGCCGGCAGCCGCGCATGGCCGGCGATAAACTGCGTTTTCATCCGCTTTCCCTCTTTCCTCGTCTTTCTTATTGCTGTTATACCAACTATTATCTTGTTTCGCGGCGTACATCTATTTTCCCTGCCTCGTTTGGCAGGCAGCAAAAAAAAGCCGCCCGCCAAGCAAACTCGGCAAGCGGCAAATCGTTGCTTTTTAGCGCTTCTGCCTTGATGCAAGACGGTCTGCCTCCCAGTTCACCCACGCCCCGCTGTCTGGGTCAATCGAGGCGAGACGGAGCCAACCGTTTTGCACTTTGCGACGAAACTCTTCATTTCTGTCGAGCAGCTGCTCGATATAATAGGACGGCGCTTCGATGATGACAAGCAACCGAAGAGGAGCATGAAACAGTTCGCGATCGGACGCGGCGACCGACTGCCATGGAAAGCCGGCTAACAAGTCGCTCCCGTTCCCTTGCATGACGCCGATGCCGCCGGTCACCGTCTGGGTCGTTTTATCGCCGCTCCCGTAGTAGTGCGGTGCGACTGTTGAAGCGTAATATTGCAAGTTAATCCATTGTCCGACGGTCGCCGGCCCGGCGATAATGCCGGCGAGCGCCTCACCGGTCGGATCTTCGCGCCAATCGTAGCTATGCAAAAACACCCGGCCGTCTAAGTCCTTTCCTTTTGTCAACTTGCGGCGGCCGATCAAGAACGCAGCGTTCCGGGCCAATCCCCATTCTGGACGGATCTCGCTCCAATCAATGGCGCGCCGTTGCGCTTCCGCCACCGGATCGCGCGGCGTCTGTCCGACATGGGGGAGCTTTGCCATCCGCTCAGCGTTCGCACGGCGGCTCGCTTCGCCAAGCGCCTGCTTCAGCTGTCGAAACGACGCCTCAGCCGCTGCGGACAACGGCGGCATATCAAGCCAGCGGACTTCATCGACGGTCGTAATATGTTCCGCAGCGACAAACACCGTTTCATCCGGAATGTTGATCCCTTCAGCCGCCAGTCCAGCGCGCACTTCCGGCAAGTTGGCCAACGCGGCGAATACGCGGGCGTTGAACGCCCCGGCCGCACCACCGCACGCCCCGCAATCGAGCGCCGAAGCGTACGGGTTGTTGGCCGTCTCGCTTTCATGGCCGCAAACAACCACAAGCGGAGCGAACGAAGACGTCAAGCCAATGTTGACGAGCAGCTGCTTCACGTATTGCACTTGTTCCTCGGTTGTAAAGCCGATCGGCAGTCCAGACGATTCATCCTTTCCATGGCGGTGGAGCGACAAGTCCGTCTTCGGCTTATGTTCGGCTGCCGCTTCCGCCTGGCGGACGACCCGGCCAGCCCAAGCCGGCGCGGCGCTGCGGGCGAAGGTATGAAGGCCGAGCCATGGTCCGCTCATTTCCGGAAGCAATAAGCCGGCCAACATATGCTGTTTGATCTTTTTAAACGTCTGGCCGACAAAGCGGAATGCATCGCGCCGGCGACGGTACGGACGCGCCGCTTCCAAAGCGGCGGTTTCGTTGATTTCATGCTGCGGCGCGACGATCGCCGGGCATGACGGGTGAGCGTCATCGCTGTCAAGTGCGCGCGTTTGAATCGGCAAGCCGAAAAAGCCGGCGCAGCCATACGTTTCAAACGGTCCGGCCGCTTCCAAATGGCGGCGGAACGGCTCGGAACGGACGTCGATGCAAAACAATAGCTGCGCTGCCGCCTTCTTCGTCTCATCCATCGGCTGATGCGCCAATACCGCTTCTTTCAATTTCGCTTCATACGTATCTTCCCACGCTTCAAGCCAAAGATGACACCGGTCAATTCTCCAAAACCGATCGATAAACGCCAACCGGGCGCGCTGCTCTTTGCCGGACAGGTTCCGCCAGTCTTCCAGCGTCATCCCTCCCCAATGCAGCCAAGCGGCCAACAGTGAAAGAGCAGCGCCGATGTCCGCATGATCCTCCCGTTCAAGCGGCAAATATGGCGCCACAAGCGTCCATTCAAGCGACAGACGGACCGCCAAATAGTCAATCAATCCCCTCAATTCGTCGCCCGTCCGGCGCGACTGCCATACAACCATGCCAGCCCAGCCGGGCAACGCCAACAAATGCGCCTCCAAGTAAGCGGCGGTCTCTTCCTCCTGTACGCCAAGCTTCATCAACGCTTGACGCAGCGCCTCTTCCCCATCGTGCGGCCAATCGGCAAGCCGCTTCCGTTCCTCTTTCGAGAGCGCCGGGTCGGCGGCGATGAGCCGGCGCCATGCTCCGTAAAACCCCAGCTCACGATGTGGAAGCGCCCATGGCGCCGTGTTCGAACCATAAAACAGTTTGCACCATTTGACGGTTTGTTGGTCAAGGCGTTGGCTTACGCCGTGCAACGCGGCGCCCGCCGTCCGAACAGCCGCCGGACGCCATGCCGCCGCATGCGCCAGCTCCGCAAGTTCCGGCAGACGAAGCGCCTCGTTGGGCACCGTCTCATTCCAAAGGAGGGCGCGGCACATTCGCTCTGCTTCTTGGCGCCGCACCGGGAGCGGCTTGTTGTCAAGCCAACGCTGCAGCCGCCGCTCGACGAATACAAGGTCAATCTCCCCTTTTGCCATCGCCGCATGGAAAACCGCCATCGGCGGATACAAATCAATTCCATGCGCCTGCTGCAGGCGGGCGGCTGCGTCGGAAAACGTCTGCTCTTCAAGCCCCATCCACGGATGGCGGGCGATAAAGGCGGAAATCGGCCAAAGCGGCGCAACCGCCTTTGCCGCTTCGCTGACAAGCATAGCAAGCGGGCGGGCTTCTGCGCCGGTGGGCTTCGATTCCCCCGTTAGCCGTTCAAGCGGCATTGCACTTTTACTCATGAGCCATTCCCTCCTTCAGATAGGATGCCAAATAACGGGGATGCGCCTCCATAGCCGCTGGGCGCGGCTCCCCGAGATGAACGAGATGCATATACACCCGAACGGCAAGCGCCGATGTGCGCCGGTTTGCCAGCCAGGCAGCGGTCAATGCCGCCATCGCAAACAAGACGCCTACTGTCCATTCAAACGCGGCAGGCGGCACAAAAACCGTCGCTTCCCCCTGGCCGAGCAGCGTCAAAAACTGATGGCGCACCGTTTCCGAACCAAACGCCAACACAGCCACCGCCGCCAGGCCCATCCAGCGGCCTTCGCGGAAATCGGCTAGCCGTCCCCAAGCGACCGCCGCCGAGGCCCCAAGCAAAAGTGCGCTCAGCAGGCGGGCCGGTTCATTCGGGGAAGCGAACCAAAAAGACACCCCAAGCAGCACGCCAAGGAGAAGACCTCCCTGCCATGACCCGCTTCCTCGTTGGAATCCCGGCCGGCCGATCCTCGGAACAACCGAACCGGACTGCAGAAAAAGCGTCGCTTTAAACAGCCCGTGCAGCACCAAATGCACAACCGCCGCCCCGTAGGCGCCGAGGGCGCATTGCACAAGCATAACTCCCATTTGCGCCATCGTGGACGCGACCAGCTGGCGTTTATAGTCCGCCTGCACCAAACTAATGCCCATACCAATCAAAATCGAGCAAAAGGAGATCACAAACAATGCGATATGCGCCCCCGTCCCGCTAAAGAGCGGGGAAAAGCGCCAAAGCAACAGCCCGCCGGCATTGACGAGCCCCGCATGCATCACCGCCGACACCGGCGTCGGCGTCACCGCCGATTCCATCAGCCAGCGATGGAACGGCCATTGTCCAGCCGGGATAATGGCGGCCAAAATAAGCAGTCCGTTCATCACCGCCCTCTCCCAGGCGTCTAGGCGGGCAAGGCGCTCCGCCGACAGCGCAGAAGCAAGCTGCCATTCGCCGGCCGCCGTTCCGAGCCAGACGGCAGCGATGACGACGGCCAGCCAACTCAGGCTGAACACGACCGCCATTTGCCGGGCGACAAACTGCGCCGGCCTCCATTCTTTTTTCAATGCCGTTAACGCCACAAGGCCCATCAATGGAAGCCCCCAGCAGACGGCAACGAGGCGCATGTCGCCGCTTGCCCATGTCAGAGAAGCGGCCGACACCGTCCACGTCAACAAGGAAAAATAGCGCCGGTAAGCGCGGTCGCCATGCAAATAGCGAACGGCAAACCGTTGAATCACCCAACTGAGAAGTGAAATATAGACGGCCACCAACCAACTGACCGCATCAAACCGCCACGGCCCGGCCTCTGCGTTGCCGGCGCCGATCCATCCGGCGGCAGCCGCCGCTCCCGGAAGAAGCAACAGCCAGACGTGCACATGCACATACCGCTCCGGCATGCGCGGATGCAGCCATGCGGCTGCGCTGATGAAAACGATGGCCACTGCGGCGAGCCATCCCCATATGAACCATTGTGCTGCCATCACATTCTCCTCCCCTCGTCCTTTGTCTTCGTTCGGGAGAAAAAAGAAAAAACCGGCTATGTCAATCAGGCAACGCGACCAAAAAGGCCGCACCATTGCCTATAGATTGCCCATAGCCGGTTTACCTTCAACCAATCGTGAGGCGATT
Organism: Geobacillus sp. FSL K6-0789; assembly: GCF_038593135.1. Classification (NCBI taxonomy): domain Bacteria; kingdom Bacillati; phylum Bacillota; class Bacilli; order Caryophanales; family Anoxybacillaceae; genus Geobacillus; species Geobacillus sp. FSL K6-0789. The sequence continues at coordinate 503,733 of NZ_CP151966.1, read as the reverse complement.
GTTTGAAGATCTCCCGCTGTGCAACAGACACCGGTCGGTTTCCCTTCAACGAACTTACACTGGCGTAAGTTTTTTGAAGGGCTCCCGACATGCTGTCCTTTATGTTTATCCTATACTGTAGATGAGCAAAATCACTAACATAAATTTACATCGAAACAAAAAAGGAGACATGAACCCGATTCCTTGGTTAGAATAGATGTGCTACCAAACCATTTACAAGGAGGTTCATATCTAATGAATAGATTAGCACATCATCAAGGAATTCACAAGTTTTTCACGATGTTGGGGTTGGCCCTTTATTTTTCAAAACCTGTTATGAAGCATCTCGTTCATATCGTGGATGCGATGATCACGAAGGGCTTTTCTGGAAAACAGCTCCATGTGGCATAAGGGGTACCCTGTTTGTTTCTTTTTACATGGTAATTATTGTTATGAAAATTGCTCATCTACAGTCCTATACTTACTATACAAAAGTTGTTTCAATTATACAATAACTTTATAAAAAAATGCCTTCTTCGTCCGGAGCGCCGTTTTATGGCGATGCGGGCGAACATTTAGCCCGTCAGCTGTTTTTCTAAATCGTTGAACAGCTTAAAGACGATCACCCGCTCGCCCGTTCGGGTGCTTAAATCCGTATGGAAGCTCTTCACCTTCTCGCCGGTGATTTCAAAAATCATTTCTTTCAAGTCATCGACTCCAGACTCCACTAAACTCGTCCGCGACCGCTTCACCGATAACATTCCTTCTTTTGATTCGCAAAGCGCGTACTCGGCGGGCGTCAGGATGCCGTGCAACGAAACGATGATCATATCGCGCAAAATATCGGTTTTCACCGATACCGAACCGCGGCCAAGAAAATCTTTTTCCCATTTTGTCAATGCTTTGCTGATTTCCGATTCAATCGAACCTTTTGATTTGCCCATGCCTCGATCCCCCTTCAGCCAAACCGCGGCCTCCCCGCTGCCAGCCGTTTCATTGAACTGATAAACATAATTATAACGATAATCGAAAGGGGACGCTAGACAAAATCAACGGAAACGAAAAGCGAAAGCAGGTTCAATCCGCTTCCGCCCGCAATGGTTCAGCGTTGGCGGCAACGGAGCGTCCGCAGCCGATTGAGCGCCGCCGCCAGCTCGAATCGGCGCGGGCGGGCAAGTTCACCCGGATGCCCTTTTCGGAACGAAACGGAGCCCAAGCCTTGGCGATCCCATTGTTCTTCGATCGCATCGAGCAGTTGGCGGACGGTTTTCTTTCCGTCGAACCATCCTTTTCGTTCCATATACAGCAGCGCCGCGACAATCGCCCGCGTTTGGCTGTCATCGACCAGCTGCTCAAGCGCATAAAGCAATAGATCGGTTTGCCCGTACTGAATGACGTGCCGTCCGCGCGCGACCGCTTTTTCTTTTTTTCCTTTTTGGCTATTTAAACTCCCAGGCAGCGGAATGCGCTCATGAATGCAGCCGAACGACTCGCCGCCTTCCGCTTTCCGTCCCGACGGCATCTGCAAGGCGATTTGTTTTGCCTCTGCCGTCACATCAAACGGGACGTACTGCTCCATTTTGATCACGCAATCCGCGATATCCAAGTAATCCCCCAATCCGCCGACGACAAGAACGGTCGAAATGCCGTAATCGCGAAATAGTTGACGCGCCTTGTCGATATACGGCGTGATAGGTTCGGCATCTTTCACCACGAGCGCCTGCATGCGTCCATCTCGGATGAGCAAATTCGTCGCGCTCGTATCTTCATCAATCAAAAACGCCGATGCCCCAGCTTCAATCATTTCGATCATGCTCGCGGCCTGTGAGGTGCTGCCGCTCGCGTTTTCCGTCGAAAACTGTTTCGTCTCTTTTCCATACGGCAGCGTGCCAATGAGCGGGGAAATGTCAACACTGGCGACGCTCCGGCCGTCTTCGGCGCGAATTTTCACCGCCCCGCTGTCCGTGATGACAAACTCCCGCCCGTCGCCGGCGACATGATCATACACGCCGTGCTCTAGCGCCTGCAGCAGCGTCGATTTGCCGTGGTAGCCGCCACCGACAATCAGCGTAATCCCTTTGCGGATGCCCATGCCTTTGATCGGTTCAGCGCGATGCGGAACGGGGATCGCAATCTCCAGCTCTGGCGGACTTTGAAACGGCACCGCTCCACGTTGCAGCGGCTTGTCGCTCACTCCGCTCTCCCGCGGCAAAACCGCACCGTTCGCGACAAACGCCACCAATCCGTGTTCACGCAAATAGCGGCGAATGGCGTGCTGCTGATCGGCAAGCTCGACTGCCGCACGAATATCCTCCTCCCGAAGGCCGTACACCGCCCGCTCGATGACGGATGGAATTTGTTCGAAAAAGATGGCCTCGGCTTCTTTCGCCAAAATGCGACGCCCGTTCGCCGGCAACCCGACCGACAAACAGACAGTGACCGTCTCGTCTGTCACTTGCACTGCTGTCCGCTCGAGCACCTTCTGCTCCGGGGCATCGATCAAGACGAGCCCGCTTTTTCCCGATCCACGCGCCCGCAGCGGCCATTGCCGCAATTCATGATAGACGCGGCGCGCCAGCACATCTTCACAGCGGATGCGGCGCGGTTTCGTATTCATCCACTCCGCTGCCAACGCCGTTTTCGCCCGCGGTATGATCACGCGGACCTTGGACGGCTCAGCAAACGGATCGCCCTGCACGTGGTCAATCGCGAGCGTAAACAATGGAAACGAATACGTCCCTTCGATCGTTTTATACGCTTTATATCCCTTTTGATCAATGGATCGCAGCCGTTGTCTGAGCGTTTCCATGAAACCAGCTCCTTTTCCTCTTCATTCGTTGCCTCAACATACCCGAGTATGGCAAGACGACCTATATTGCCATTTTGAACTGTTCACTCATTGCATTGCAACAACGATCCAATCTCCGTTTCCGACACAGGTTGCCTCCAAAAATACCCTTGCCCTCCGTTGCACCCCATTTCCTTTAATATTTGATTTCGATAGCACGATGCAAATGGCTTTCTAATGTTTCAACACTTCGTCTCCCACCGAATGCCCAAATGAATCATTAATGTTTTTAAACCGCGCTAAATCAATAAAATAAACGGCCAGCAGTCGTTCCTCCTCTTTCGTCTCTTTCAGCAATTTATATAGATGCAACAAAGAAGTTTAACATATCCTTGACAGAAAAGTGGTTTGCCCATTTTCGACTGTCGAAGGCAAGCGTGTGGTTTGCCTCCGTCACGCCTTAGCGTGACGGAAGACCGAACAACGACTCGCTTTACAAGATCCGTTCATGGGTCTTTAATCGGCGTTGTTCGGTCACTCGACAGTCGGATGCAATGACCGGCAAAGACGAAAAATGTTAAAAAACGGCGATTGGGAAGGCCCGTCAAATCATCATGGTTGGCCATATATTTGATTTGCTCTTCATACTGTTTCAAACGGGTAATATCCGTTCGAATCGACACGTATTGATACGGCTTTCCTCGTTCATCCAAAAAGGGGACAATGGTAGACTGAACCCAGTAGTAACTCCCATCTTTCGCTTTATTTTTGATCTCTCTCCTCCATATCTTCCCTGTCCCGATGGTTTTCCACATATGTTTAAAAAATTCTCGGCTATGACAAACATCTTCCAATACTCAACTTTCTTTCTCGTGATGAACGGTTATGTTTTCAGTGGAACGAGTTTATTTTGTGTTTACAACTTTAATACTAATCGAGCTACACTTTCTACATGCGCCGTGTGCGGAAACATGTCGACCGGCTGGATGTAGTCGACGCGGTATTGGGCCGCCAAGGCGTCGAGGTCGCGGGCGAGGCTCGATGGGTTGCACGAGACGTAGACGACCGTTTTCGGACGGACGCCAAGGATCGTGTCAAGCAGCGCCCGGTCGCAGCCGACGCGGGGCGGGTCGACGATGATGACGTCCGGCTTCCAGCCTTCGTTCACCCATTTGGGCAGCCAGTATTCCGCTTTGCCGACGACGTAGTGCGTGTTCGTAAAGCCCTGTTTGTCCGCGTTTTTCTTGGCGTCTTCAATCGCTTCGGGGATCGTGTCCATGCCGCGCACTTCTTTCGCATCGCGGGCGAGCCACAGCCCGATCGTGCCGACGCCGCAGTAGGCGTCAACGATCCGCTCCGTTCCGGTGAGAGCGGCCGCTTTTTTCACTTCGTCGTACAGCTTGACCGTTTGGATCGGGTTAAGCTGGAAAAAGGCGCGCGCCGACAGTTCAAATGACAAGTCGCCGAGCGTTTCTTGAATGTACTCGTCGCCGGCGAGCACTTCGGTTTCGTTGCCAAAAATGAGCGACGTTTTTTCGCCGTTGATGTTTTGCACGATTGATTTCACTTCCGGAAGGCGGCGGCGAATTTCGTCAATGAGCAGCTGTTTGCGCGGAATGTCTTTTGTCGCTGTCACCAGCACAAGCTGGATGTCGCCCGTATGGAAGCCGACACGGACGACGATCGTCCGCACGACGCCCGTTCTCGTCCGCTCGTTGTAAATCGGGATGCGCAAGTCTTGCAAAATCGTTTTCACGATGTTCGTCACGCGCGTCGTTTGCGGATGCTGGATGCGGCATTCCGATAGGTCGACGAGTCGGTGGGAGTTGAGACCGTACAGCCCGGCGAGCACCTTCCCTCTTTTCATCCCGACTTGAAATTGGCTTTTGTTTCGGTATTGCCACGGGTCGGCCATGCCGATCGTCGGGCGGATGTCAAGTTTGTCGACATCGAGGCGGCGGGCGTGGCGGCGCAATGCTTGGATGACGATGTCGCGTTTGGCTTCAAGCTGCGCTTCGTACGATAAGTGCTGGAGCTGGCAGCCGCCGCACTGGTCATAGAGCGGGCATGGCGGCTTGATACGGTTTGGCGAGCGCTTGCGGATGCGCTTGATTTTCGCCTCGGCGTAGGTTGGATGGATGTCCGTCGCTTCGACGACGACTTCTTCCCCCGGCAACGCGCCGGGGACGAAGACGACTTGTTTTTGGAAATAGCCGACCCCTTCGCCGTTAATGCCGATCCGTTGAATGGTCACAGGAAATTGGTCGCCTTTTTTGATTTTGATGTTCGTTTGTTGCTTTGCCATATCGGTCCCTCTCATTCAATGCTTCGCCACAAATAAAGCGCCGCATAGCTGGCGTACGGTTTCCACCGCTCGCCGAGCGCCGCCATCTCTTTTGCGGTCGGCCGCTTCGGAAGCCCGAATTGTTTTTCAACCGCCCGCTGCAAGCCGATATCCGCCGGCGGGAAGACGTTTGGACGGCCAAGGCCGAAGAGGAGGAAGTTTTGCACCGTCCACGGGCCGATGCCGCGCACGGCCGTCAGCCGCTCCATCACCTCGCCGTCTTCCATCTGCTTAAGTTCATCAAGCCGCAGCTTTCCGTCAGCGATGAGACGCGACACATCGACGATATATTCCGCTTTCCGCCCGCTCAGCTGCAAGGCGCGCACATCCTCGTACGAACGGGCGGCCACTTCTTCCGGGCGCGGGTAAAACCAAACGCCATCCACTTCTGTTCCGAACGTTTTCACAAACCGCTCCGTCAGCCGATAGCCGACTTTGAGATGAAGTTGCTGATGGATCAAACATTTGATGAGGCAAAAATATAGATCAAAATCGAGCACAAGCGGCATTCCTTCATACTCGGCAAACAGCGGCGCCAGGTCAGTGCGGCGGAAATGCTCGTGAACGGGCCCGAGCGGCGTCCGCCATTGAAACAGATGCGAAATCCGCTCCATCACCTCGTCTTGCCGCTCGGGAAAAGGAGCTGAAACGACAAATCTCGGGTCATCTTTTGTGCCGACGCCTTCCACCGTTACGGGCACGAAACAGCCGTCGAGGGCGAGCGGCACGGTGATGCGCTGCCGTTCCCGATCCACGGCCAACAGCGGGTCGAGCGAAAGCCGCTCAAGGGCGTGGGCGAAATCGTACGGCGCCGGCACCGTCACTGTTTTTGTCCACATCGCATTCACCTGTTTCTTTCGTCCGTATCCTCATTATAACGAAAAACACCCGCTGAACCAAACGGCTCACGGGTGGGGCCATTTTTCAAACGAAACCGCTTATGGGCGAAACAGCCACGGATGGAGTCCCATCTTTTTCGCCATCAATTCATCTAAGCTGGCAAACGTATACCCTTGTTTTCGCAAGTCGTCGATCACCTTCGGCAGCGCGTCGGCGTTGTCTTTCGATACGGAGTGCAGCAACAAAATCGCGCCTGGGTGAATTTGTTTCATGATTTGGTCATAGGCATATTGCCAGCCGCGCTGACGGTCGGTTTGCCAGTCGACGAACGCCAGCGACCAAAAGACGTGGTAATAGCCGAGCTCGCGGGCGAGAGATAACGTCCGTTCGCTGAAAATGCCGCGCGGCGGGCGAAGGTACATCATCCCTTTTTGCCCGGTCAGCTCTTCTGTCTTTTCCTTGACTTTTTCGAACTCTTCGCGCACCCGCTCATCGCTGGCGGTCGTTAAATCGGGATGGTGCCACGAATGGTTGCCGATGATATGTCCTTCGGCAGCCATTCGTTTCACTAAATCAGGCGCGGTTTGCAAATAATGGCCGGTGACAAAAAAGGCGGCCGGCACATGTTTTTCTTTCAAGATGTCCAAAATTTGCACCGTATAGCCGTTTTCATAGCCGTTGTCAAACGTCAAGTAAATCGTTTTTTCACTCGTATCGCCTAAATAAAACGCGTCATATTTGGCAAGCAGCTCATCGAGCTCTTTTCCCGCCGACGGGGGCTCGTGGTTTTCGCTCCGCTTGAATCCCCAATGGATCGCTTGATTGCTTGCGGCAAACGCAGAAGCGGGAAAAAGCGCAATCGCTAAAACGAGAGAAATAAGCCATCTCATGCCTGGTTCCTCCTTGGCCGCCGTCTTTTCCTCTTTTTTATTGTTTTCGCCCTCAGCTGCTTTACGCACGCCATTTTTTGCAAAAAAAGACCCCAAAAGCGGATGCTTTTGGGGAGTCACGCTGCCAATCGTTTCTTCACGTTTATTTGAACACCGGTTCTTTGAATTGGGCCAGTTTTTCGAGCGATGACTTTTCAACGTCTTCATGCAAGCTGTTGCCGTGCGAGTCCATCGTAACGACGGCGGTGAAGTTTTCAACACGCAAATGCCACATGGCTTCTGGAATGCCAAATTCCATGAGATCCACGCCTTCGACTGATTTGATACAGTCCGCATAATATTGGGCCGCGCCGCCGATGGCGTTTAAGTACACGCCGCCGTGTTCTTTTAACGCTTGCAGCGTCTTTGCGCCCATGCCGCCTTTGCCGATGACAGCGCGGACGCCGAATTTTTTCATAATGTCGCCTTGATACGGCTCTTCGCGGATGCTGGTCGTCGGGCCGGCGGCTTTGGCGTGCCAGCGGCCGTCTTCGTCTTTTAGCATGACCGGGCCGCAATGGTAAATGATTTGCCCGTTCAAATCGACGGGGGCATCGTGATCCATCAAATATTTATGAATGGCGTCGCGGCCGGTGTAAATGACGCCGCTGATGCGGACGACGTCGCCGACGCGGAGCTTCCGCACTTGTTCTTCCGACAGCGGCGGAACGAGATCGATGACGCGCGCCTCTCCTTGTTCAAGCGCCGCGGCCGATTCCGCTTTTTCCAACTCTTTTGCAAAATCGACGTCTTCGCCGTCTTGGTACAGCCATTCGATGATCTCACCGGTGGCCGGATCGATTTTCACGCCCATGCGCCGAAACGCCCAGCAGTTGTAGGCGACGGAGACGAAGAAGCTCGCCGGGATGCGATGCATGACGCCGATTTTACAGCCAAGCAGCGTCGATTCGCCGCCAAAGCCCATCGTGCCGATGCCGAGCTTGTTGGCGTTTTCCATAATGTATTCTTCCAGCTGGCGCAATTCTTCAATCGGGTTGACGTCATCAACCGGACGGAACAGCTGTTCTTTGGCGAGCTCATAGCCGGATGAGCGGTCGCCGCCGATGCCGACGCCGATGAAGCCGGCGCTGCACCCTTGCCCTTGCGCCTGATACACCGCATGCAAAATGCATTTGCGGATGCCGTCCAAATCGCGGCCGGCGCGGCCGAGCCCTTCGAGTTCACACGGCAGGCTGTATTGGATGTTTTTGTTTTCACAGCCGCCGCCTTTTAAAATAAGGCGAACGTCAATGTAATCGTTTTCCCACTGTTCAAATTTAATGACCGGCACGCCTTCCCCTAAGTTATCGCCGCTGTTTTTGCCGGTGAGCGAATCGACCGAGTTCGGGCGCAGTTTGCCATTTTTCGTCGCTTCGACAATGGCAGCCCGGATCGCTTTTTTCATTTCGATTTGGTTGACGCCGACCGGCACTTTGATTTTAAACGTCGGCAAGCCCGTATCTTGGCAAATCGGCGATACGTTTTCGTCCGCCATTTGAATGTTGCCAACGATTGTATCCAATGCCATCGCCGCCCGCGTGCCGGCGTTTTCGCGCGCTTTCGCCCGAGCGATCGCTCGACGGACGTCCTTCGGCAGCTTCGTCGACGTCTCGACGATCAAGTCGTACATGCTTTGCTGGAACTTTTCCATTTGTCTAAACGCCCCTTCCCATGCTCATCGTGCATAGGCAGTTGTCCTTATCTTTTTCTATTATACTCCGTTTCTCGCTGTTATGTAAAAAATCTTTCTTTTCCATCTCATGATGGCTCCTTTCTCATCATACGAATGGGTAGAGGCAAAACAGCTAAAACGATTGACAAGGGCTGCTAAGGCGGCTAATAATGAAGGATGGAACTTTTTTATAGAGAGAGGAGAAAGCGATGCGTTCATTCGCCATGCCGGCCATTACGCCGGCGTACGATCCGTGGGAGGCGTACGTTGATCTAGAAGAGTATGGAAAGTTGGAACTGACGAACGTCGAGTTTACGACAACGACGCTTTGCAATATGCGCTGTGAACATTGCGCCGTCGGCTATACGTTGACAGCGAAAGATCCCGAGGCGCTGCCGCTTGAGTTGTTGCTCCGCCGGCTTGAAGAAATTCCGCATTTACGCTCATTAAGCATCACCGGCGGCGAGCCGATGCTGTCATTAAAATCGGTTGAACAATACGTCGTTCCGCTTCTCCGCTATGCACATGAGCGCGGGGTGCGAACGCAGCTGAATTCGAATTTGACGCTTGACTTGTCCCGCTACGAAAAAGTGATTCCGTATTTGGATGTGCTCCATATCTCCCACAACTGGGGGACAATCGACGATTTCATCGACGGTGGATTCGCTATGATGGAGCGAAAACCGACGCGCGCCCAACGCGAGAAATACTTCCAGCGCATGCTTGACAATGCAAAAGCGCTGGCCAATGCCGGCGTGATGGTATCGGCGGAAACGATGTTAAACAAACGGACCGTCCGCCATTTGGAAACGATCCATCGCCAAGTCGTTGAGGAAATGGGCTGCCGGCGCCATGAAATTCACCCGATGTACCCAAGCGATTTTGCCAGCGCCTTAGAGACGCTAAGTCTCGATGAGCTGCGCGCGGCGATCCACCATTTGCTTGACATTCGCGATGAAAACGTCTGGATGTTGTTTGGCACGCTGCCATTTTACCCGTGCAGCGACAATGAAGACGATCTTCGCCTATTAAAGCGGCTGTATGAAAGCAAAAACGTCACCGTCCGCAACGACCCTGACGGCCGTTCGCGGCTTAATGTCAACATTTTCACCGGCGATGTCATCGTCACCGATTTCGGCGATGAACCGCCGCTTGGCAACATCGTCCGCGATTCATTGCCGGATGTGTATAACCGATGGCGGCGCTCGAAACTCGCCAATGAACTTCTTTGCCGCTGCCCGGCCGCTCGCTGCTTAGGGCCCAATGTGCTCGTCAAGCAGACGTATTACCGCGGCGTCGATTTTACAAAACGGGCGGCGCGCATCGCCCGATAAACAGCAACGCCGCAGAGGCAAGCGCATCATCGGCCATGCGCATAAAAAAGAGTCGGGCCCAAAACGCGCCTGCTTTTTGGGCCCGACTCTTTTATCGCGGCTGCTCGCTGACGACATAGGACATATACAGCCGGTCTTGCACCGGAATCCATGCCCCGACCCCTCTTGTCGTCACGTTTTTGACGACGATTTTCTTTTTGTTTCCTTTCAAGACGATATACACTTCCCCGTACGTCACTTTCCCTTTTTCATTCACAGCCGGAGCATACGCATACAAATAGCCCATTTTTTTCGCCGGCACGTTGTACGGCTGATCCTTTTTCGTGCCAAGACCGACAACGGTGCTGAAAGCGAGCGGTAAATTTGTTTTTTCCATGGCCTTGTTCAACATCATCCGTTTGACGGCGTCTTCATTCGGCACTTTCACCGTCAAGCCGCCACGGACGTATTTTTGCATTTCCTGTTTGTAATACAGTTTTTGTGCTGTGTCGCCGCCGCGGTTGTCGAGAAAATTCGTATTGACCTTTTGATACTCCCAATTTGTTGATGTTTCGAGCGATTGGTAGTTGAGTGGCCATTGGCCTAAATAAATCGTCGCCCGGTAGCCGATGGCCCACGGCGCGTTCGTTGCCGAAGATTCATTAAAGAGATGAACCAATTCAGGATTCTCAATGTTCACATTGGCTGATTTCAGCAGCTGTTTCGTAAACGAGCTTGGCTCTAGATGCGGCAAGTCTTGCGTTGGATTCGGGTATGTGTTCTCTTTCGAGATATCGATCACCGCACCGGGCGCCGGCTTTCCGGAAGCCGCCAATGTCGGGAACGCTGCCGCATACAGAAGCAGTGCGCTCGCAAACAGCGAAACCGCCCATTTTTTCATCGCATTCGCTCCTTTCTATCTCATATTCACTGTTATTTTCCGTCAAAACGCACCGTTTATCCGTGACAGTGAAAATTTCTTCCGTCCCGGCGCCGTTCCTCTGTCCAAAAAACCCGAGCGCCAACCGCCCGGGTGAATCCGTCAAAGCAAATAAAAACCAATGCCCATAATGATATAGGCCGCCAGCAGCGTCGCCCCTTCAAACCAGTTCGTATCGCCATCGTTGGACAATACGATCATCAAGAGCACCGAAGCGGCCATCGCGACGAGTTCGGGAAGTGAAAAGACAAGCGGCATTTTTTCCGGAAACAAAAGCGAAACGAGCACAAGCACCGGCGCGACGAACATGGCGATTTGCAAGGTCGAGCCGACGGCGATCTCGACGGCGACGTTCATTTTATTTTTGTATGCCATCATGACAGCCGAAGCATGCTCCGCCGCATTGCCGACGATGGCGACGATGATGATCCCGATAAACAGCTCGCTCCAGCCAAACGACTCCGCCACGGTTTCGAACGTATGGACGAGCCGCTCTGACAAGTAGGCAACCGCGAGCGTAGCCAGTGCCAAAATGGCGGTCGCTTTTCCTTTTCCCCATTCCGGCTCCTCATGTTCTTCCGCTTCGTCCGATTTATGCTGGTATACGCCGCGGTGGGTGACAAGCCGGAAGTAAAGGGCAGCGATGTAAAGCAAAATCATAATAATCGAAATGCCGACGCTCAACGCAAGCCGTTCGCCGCCGTCCATTTGCATTGTAAACACTTCCGGAATGACAAACGCGACGAAAATGGCAAACGTCAGCAGCCCGGCGTTATGGCGGGCGTCATAAATATTGAATTCTTGCCGTTTATATTTCAAACCGCCGACAAAAAACGATAACCCGGCAACCAACAGCAAATTTCCCAGCACCGAGCCGGTCAAGGAGGCGAGCACGACATCCACGAGTCCGGCTTGCAAGGCAAAAATCGAGATGATCAACTCGACCGCATTGCCAAAGGTGGCGTTTAACAGCCCGCCGATGCGCGGTCCGGCGACGATGGCCAAACTCTCTGTCGCCCGCCCCATATAGCTGGCGAGCGCAATGATCGTCAAACAATACAGCCCAAACATCAAGACGGTCGGCCAGTGAAGAAAGCCGCCGATTACTGACACCGGCACGCCGATCCATGCCATCCAGGCAAACAACCTGTTCATTTGTGTTTCTTCCACCTTTCCCATCAACATTTTTTCGTTGCATTGATCGTTGCTTGTATGTACGATGGAATACGGGCCAGCCGTTCCGCCGTGAAAAGACGGATTCTGTTTGTTCGCGGACTGGCCAATTTAAAGAAGTGAGGATATGACGATGCGTTTTGCCATTTTAACTGCGGTCGTGGCCATCTCTGGCTTATCCCAAGGAATGTTGCTTCCGCTGTTAGCCATGTTGCTTGATGAACAAGGCGTCCCTTCGTCCGTCAACGGGGTGCATGCTGCTGCTCTATATATCGGCGTGCTGGCCATTTCACCGTTTCTGGAGCGTCCGTTGGTGAAGTATGGGTATCGACCCATCATTCTCCTTGGTGGTTCTATTGTAATATGTTCGCTTACTCTTTTTCCACTTTTTTCTTCATTTTTTATTTGGCTGGCTCTCCGTTTTTTGATCGGCGTCGGCGACCATATGCTTCATTTCGCGACGCAGACATGGATCACCGACTTTTCGCTGCCGGCTAAGCGCGGGCGGCGTCTGTCACTGTATGGTTTGGCATTCGGCCTTGGTTTTACAGCCGGCCCGCTTCTCGCTTCGCTCGCCTCGATCAATGAGGCGTGGCCGTTTTATTTGGCCGCTCTCCTCAGTTTCAGCGGATGGGTGGCCGTCTTTTGGCTACCAAAAGAAAAACCGAAGCCGTTTGAACGCTCTTCCTCAGCCGCCGGCCGGTGGGTCGGTGCATGGAAACATGCATGGCCAGCGCTCTTGCTGCCGCTTGCCTACGGCTTTTTGGAAGCGTCCCTTCATTCCGTGTTCCCGCTGTATGCCTTGCGCAAGCAGATGAGCGCCGAACAGATCGCCTTCATTTTGCCGTTTTTCTCGTTAGGCGGCATCGTCTTTCAGCTCCCGCTCGGGGCGCTCAGCGACCGGTTCGGGCGGCGGGCGGTAATTCGTTTTGCCTTGCTGGCCGGCGCCAGCTGTTTTTTGGCCGTGCTCACGGTCGGTGCGTCCACTGTCGGGCTCGCTGCCTGTCTGTTTGCCGCCGGCATGTTTACTGGCTCCCTTTTTTCCCTTGGCATTGCCTATATGACCGACTTGTTGCCGAAAGCGCTCCTCCCGACCGGCAACTTGTTGTGCGGAATGCTGTACAGCCTCGGCAGCATGGTGGGCCCGCCCCTTGCCGGAAGCGCCGTCGATGCGGCAACGAACGCCTTTTTTCTGACGGTCACCGCTGTTCTTCTCATCCCCGCCGTCTGCCTTGCCGGACGGAAGGAACAGGAAAAAGCGGCTTGACCGCTTTTTTAATTGACCATTTTATTTTTGCTGTTATATAATAAAAACAAGATAACAAGTTACTGTTTTAAAACAGAAAAAGGAGTGGCGATGATGAGCAGAGCAGAACGGAAAAACATGATCGAGTTTATCGAAAAAGTGCGGGGGTTGTCGCGGGAAGAGCTCGCCTGCATAACTGACGCCGAGATCGAGTACATTTACGAGCGGTATTACTACCATCATGAAGAAATTGTGGAGTAAAGCGCCGTTCGCTGACCGCCCCAGCGAAAAAGGTGTCCCGCATTGGGACACCTTTTCTAATGATAGCCGTTTTGGCCGTTGGCGCTGCCGCTCGTTTTATGTTTCGGCCTGTTTTTCCCTTTTTGCTTCGTACCCCCGTCTTTTTTCGTGTGCTTCGTCATCGCAATCCCCCCTGTATCAAAATCCCCCGCATCGTTACGTTATCCGGTTTGCGGAGCATTTATGCACATCAACGGAGCCGCTTTCTTCCTTCACGTTCACAATCGAAAATGGCGTTCATTTCCCCTCCTAACACGAGAATCATGCCCGATAAATAAAACCAAATCATCAGCACAATCATCCCGCCGAGACTTCCGTACATGGCTGTATAGTCAGCAAAATGGTTGACATAATAGGCAAACGCCCATGATATCGCAATCCAGCCGGCGGTGGCGAACAAAGCGCCGCGCACGACATTGACGCAACGCAGCTGTTTGTTCGGGGCAAAATAATAAAGGGCGGTAAAAACAACAAACAAGATGATCACGCTCGTCACCCAGCGAAATGTGTTCCATATCGTCAAAAACGGCTGCGACAACCCGAGGGTGGAAAACAAAAACAAACCGATCATCCGCCCGAATACCGGCAATACAAGCATAACGATAATGACCGCGATCATCCCGATCGTCAGCACAATCGACAGGCCCCGCACAACCCAAAACGGACGGTCCTCTTGTACGTCATATGCGCGGTTTAACGCCCGCATAATGGCGCTCATGCCGTTCGATGCCGACCAAATGGCGCCGATAATGCTTAACGACAGCAGCTTTCCGTTTTGCTCATCCATCAGACGGTGGACATTCGTCTCGATCAGATGAAGCGCTTCTTTCGGCGCATACTGCCGCACAAGCATAAGCACATCTTCGTGCGGGATCGGCAAGTAAGCCAGCAGCGTCATTAAAAACAATAAAAACGGGAACAACGACAACAGAAAGTAATACGCCAATTCCGCCGACAGCCGCGGAACTTCATCCTCCGTAAAGCGCCGGGCCAACTCGCGGATGAACGTCATATCCACCAACACGGGTCGCCCTCCTTTTCCGTTTTTTCATCATTTTCTTTCCCTAGGGGCCAGCCGATGATCGCGGACGATCGCGTCAAGCAAATGCTCGCAGCCGGAGCGAATCAAGCGGTACACTTCGGCAAAATTCCCGGTATAATACGGATCCGGCACATCGTCTTTTTCCCGATCCGGGACAAAATCAAGCAGCCGGGCGATCACCGCCGGCGAATTCGGCCCGGCGAGCCGGCGCAAATCGCTCAAATTGGCGGCGTCCATGGCGATGATGTAATCAAATTCCTCCAAGTCGCGGCGCCCGACTTGCCGGGCGCGGATGCCGGAATAGTCAATGTCGTTTTCACTCAAAATCCGCCTTGTCCCCTCATGCGGCGGCTCCCCGACATGCCAGCTGCCCGTTCCCGCTGAATCAACGACAATCTGTCCGTCAAGCCCCCGTTCGTTCACCAAATGACGGAATACCGCTTCCGCCATCGGCGAACGGCAAATGTTGCCGAGGCAAACAAACAACACTTTGACCATCGAAGCAGCCACTCCTTTCCATCCCGTTTTCTTGGCATTAGTTTTCCCTTTTCATCCAAGCGCTTGATAGCTGCTTTCTAGCAGCTCGTGCACATGCACCTATATTTTACCACCTAACGCTGGCGCGGACTATATTGCCTCTCCCCTTTTTCACCGCCGGTGTGGTACAATACATGATAACCTGCCACGAAAGGAGCGAAACCATGGATTTATCGAAACCGTCCGCAGAAAACGTCGAATATATCGTTGAACAACTGAAGAAAAAATTAAAAGTGCTCAATTTTGATGCGATTAAGCCGGCCCATTTTTCCGAGGCATGGTATGACGAACTGAAAGACATTTACGACATGGTCATGAAGCGTGAAACGTTCAGTTCAAGCGAAATACAGGCCATTGTTGAGGAGCTCGGAAGCCTGCGCAAGCGGTAATCCTCTCCTTCCGTCACCGGATGGAAGCATCGCGAAGCTGCCTATGTATATAAAAAAATTCCTATCGAAAAACTAGGATTGACATTAGCGCCAATTGTGTTAAAATTTAATCAATATAAATTACATACGCTTATCAAGAGCGGGGGAGGGACTGGCCCGATGAACTCCGGCAACCTGCCGCGTTTGGCAAGGTGCTAATTCCAGCAAAATGGGATCCATTTTGGAAGATAAGGCGTCCCTCGTTCTTCCGCTCTTTCCGAAATGGAAGGGGCGTTTTTATCGCCAGGCTGCCCGTTGCCGGATGAATATCCGACTAATTATGTTGATTTTCTTTGTTTTTTAAGGAGGGGGAAACGATGCTCACATATGACCAATGGGAAACGGCCGAAAAACCGTCTTTTCCGTCCGATGATGAAACGAAAGGGGCGTTGGCTGTCCTTGCTTGGGCGTACCGCGAATACGGCGATGACATTGTCTATGCGTGCAGTTTCGGCATTGAAGGGATTGTGCTCATTGATTTGATTTTCCAAGTCAAGCCGGATGCGGAAATCGTCTTTTTGGATACAGGGATGCATTTCCAAGAGACGTACGACACGATCGCGAACGTACAGGAAAAATACCCGTCGCTCCGCATCGTGATGAAACAGCCGCACTTGACGCTGGAGGAGCAGGCTGCACAGTTCGGCGATGAACTATGGAAACGCGATCCGAACAAATGCTGTGAGTTGCGCAAAGTCATTCCGCTGCGGGAAGTCTTGACCGGCGTCACCGCCTGGATTTCCGGCTTGCGCCGCGAACAGTCGCCGACGCGGCGCCATGTCGAGTACATCAATAAAGACGACAAATTCCGCTCCATTAAAGTGTGCCCGCTCATTCATTGGACGTGGAAAGACGTTTGGAATTACGTATATAAACAAGGTCTTCCGTACAACGTGCTCCATGACCGGGGCTACCCGAGCATCGGCTGCGCCCCTTGCACAGCGCCGGCATCGGATCCGAACGATTTGCGCTCCGGGCGCTGGGCCGGCCAGGGGAAAACGGAGTGCGGGCTCCATCTCACATAAGGGGAGAACAACTATATGCTCCTTGCCATTGCCTTTATTGTGTCCTTTTTCTTCGCCATGAACATCGGGGCGAGCGGCGCGGCCGCCTCGATGGGCGTCGCGTACGGGTCGGGCGCCATTCCGAAAAAGTCGATGGCCCTCCTTCTTTGCGGCATCGGCGTGTTTCTCGGCAGCCTTGGCGGCGGAGAAGTAGTGAAAACGATCGGGTCGGGCATTATTCCGTCTTCGATCCTCACCGTCAAAATCGTCGTCATCATTTTAACGGCGGCGGCCATTTCACTTTTTGCGGCGAACATCATGGGCATTCCGCTCTCGACGAGCGAGATCACCGTTGGATCAGTCGTCGGTGTTGGCATCGCCTATCAGGCGTTGTACTTTCATAAGCTGCTGTTTATCGTGTCGGTATGGATCGTGATCCCGATCGTCGCCTTTTCGTTTACGCTGGCTGTCGGCAAATGGTTTTTGACGCTCAAGCGAAAATATCCGCAGCTTGAACAAGGGCGCTGGCAAAAAACATTCATGGCCTTGCTCGTTGTCACGGGCTTTCTCGAGGCGTTTTCCGCCGGCATGAACAATGTGGCCAATGCCGTCGGGCCGCTCGTCGGCGCCGGGCTGATGGCGGTCGGGCCGGCAACTATCTTCGGCGGCTTGTTTGTCGCTGCCGGCGCCCTGTTGCTTGGGCATCGCGTGTTAGAAACAAACGGAAAGAAAATTACAAACTTCTCCCCGTTTGAAGGAATCGCCATTTCCGGCACGGGAGCCGTGCTCGTCATCATTTCGTCGCTGTTTGGTTTGCCT
Organism: Geobacillus sp. FSL K6-0789; assembly: GCF_038593135.1. Lineage (NCBI taxonomy): Bacteria > Bacillati > Bacillota > Bacilli > Caryophanales > Anoxybacillaceae > Geobacillus > Geobacillus sp. FSL K6-0789. Next base: position 486,379 of record NZ_CP151966.1, on the reverse strand, counting down.
GTTCCGCTTACGCAGATTACGACATCGGCGATCATCGGCATCGGCACGGCGAAAAGCGGGATGTCGATTTGGCAAAAGCGGATTGTCGTGCAACTGTTGAAAGTGTGGTTTGTTTCGCCAATATTTTCCCTTGTCATTTCGTACAGCCTTGTGAAACTGTTGCTTGACAGCGATGTTTACACGGTGATTGCCATCTTCAGCGTCTGCCTGGCGACGCTTGGCGTCATCAGCTTAAAAAAAACAGTCGCCGAAGAAGAGCGTTCGCTTCATGAACATGGCGGCGGCATTTAATGAACATCTATCAATCTAGGAGGTTATGAACATGAGTTTGAGCATTCCGCATGGCGGCACATTGATCAACCGTTGGAATCCGGATTACCCAATCGATGAAGCAACGAAAACGATCGAGCTGTCCAAAGCCGAACTAAGCGACCTTGAGCTGATCGGCACAGGCGCCTACAGCCCGCTCACCGGGTTTTTAACGAAAGCCGATTACGATGCGGTCGTAGAAACGATGCGCCTCGCTGATGGCACTGTCTGGAGCATTCCAATCACGCTGGCGGTGACGGAAGAAAAAGCGAGTGAACTCACTGTCGGCGACAAAGCGAAACTCGTTTATGGCGGCGACGTCTACGGCGTCATTGAAATCACCGATATTTACCGCCCGGATAAAACGAAAGAAGCCAAGCTCGTCTATAAAACCGATGAACTCGCTCACCCGGGCGTGCGCAAGCTGTTTGAAAAACCAGATGTGTACGTCGGCGGAGCGGTTACGCTCGTCAAACGGACCGACAAAGGCCAGTTTGCTCCGTTTTATTTCGATCCGGCCGAAACGCGGAAACGATTTGCCGAACTCGGCTGGAATACCGTCGTCGGCTTCCAAACACGCAACCCGGTTCACCGCGCCCATGAATACATTCAAAAATGCGCGCTTGAAATCGTGGACGGCTTGTTTTTAAACCCGCTCGTCGGCGAAACGAAAGCGGACGATATTCCGGCCGACATCCGGATGGAAAGCTATCAAGTGCTGCTGGAAAACTATTATCCGAAAGACCGCGTTTTCTTGGGCGTCTTCCAAGCTGCGATGCGCTATGCCGGTCCGCGCGAAGCGATTTTCCATGCCATGGTGCGGAAAAACTTCGGCTGCACGCACTTCATCGTCGGCCGCGACCATGCGGGCGTCGGCAACTATTACGGCACGTATGATGCGCAAAAAATCTTCTCGAACTTTACAGCCGAAGAGCTTGGCATTACACCGCTCTTTTTCGAACACAGCTTTTATTGCACGAAATGCGAAGGCATGGCATCGACGAAAACATGCCCGCACGACGCGCAATATCACGTTGTCCTTTCTGGCACGAAAGTCCGTGAAATGTTGCGTAACGGCCAAGTGCCGCCGAGCACATTCAGCCGTCCGGAAGTGGCCGCCGTTTTGATCAAAGGGCTGCAAGAACGCGAAACGGTCACCCCGTCGACACGCTAAAGGAGGAGCGAGATGAGCACGAATATCGTTTGGCATCATACATCGGTGACAAAAGAAGATCGCCGCCAACGCAACGGCCATCATAGCGCCGTCCTTTGGTTCACCGGCCTGTCCGGATCCGGCAAATCGACGGTGGCGAACGCCGTCTCCAGACGGCTGTTTGAGCTTGGCATTCAAAATTACGTTCTCGATGGTGACAATATCCGCCACGGGCTCAATAAAGACCTCGGCTTTTCCGCCGCCGATCGGACAGAAAACATCCGCCGCATCGGCGAAGTCGCCAAACTGTTTGTCGACAGCGGCCAGTTCGTGTTAACGGCATTCATTTCGCCGTTTGCCGAAGACCGGGCGCTCGTTCGCCGCTTAGTCGAGGAAGACGAATTCATTGAGATATATGTCAACTGCCCGATTGAGGAGTGCGAGAAGCGCGATCCAAAGGGGCTGTATCAAAAAGCGCGCCGCGGGGAAATCCGCGAATTCACCGGCATCGATTCGCCGTATGAAGCGCCGGAAGCGCCGGAGCTGACCATCGAAACGCATCGTTATTCGGTGGACGAATGTGTCGAGCAAGTGCTCGCGTATTTGCGGGAGCGCGGATTCATCCCCGCATTGGAAACCCATTAACGATACCGTGTTTCCCACTCGAAAAAAGAGTGGGAGACGATTTTACAAAGTCGTTTTCATGCCACGGCCAGGCGTTTACAATGAACATCAACGGAACGTTTGCGCTGCTGCCGGCAGCTGACGGGATCACGACAGAAAGGGCTGAAACAACGATGGGGAAAGTATATTTGGTCGGGGCCGGCCCCGGCGATCCGGAACTCATTACCGTCAAAGGGTTGAAATGCATTCAACAAGCCGACGTCATTTTGTACGACCGCCTCATTAATGAGGACTTGCTGGCATATGCCAAGCCAGACGCTGAACTCATTTTTTGCGGCAAGCTGCCCGGCTACCATGCTATGCAGCAGGAAACGATCAACCGTTCACTCGTTCTGCATGCAAAAAAAGGAAAAACAGTTGTCCGTTTAAAAGGCGGCGATCCGTTTGTGTTCGGGCGCGGCGGTGAAGAGGCGGAAGCGCTCGTTCAGCACGGGATCGAGTTTGAGATCGTCCCTGGCGTCACATCGGCCATCGCGGCGGCCGCTTACGCCGGTATTCCTGTCACCCATCGCGAGTTCAGCTCCAGCGTCGCCTTTGTCACGGGGCATCGCCGCGACGGAACCCGCGAAGACATTAAGTGGGAAAGCCTCACCAAAGGCATTGATACGATCGCCATTTACATGGGCGTCCACAATTTGCCATACATTTGCGGTCAGCTGATTAAATACGGCAAGGCGCCGGATACGCCGACGGCGATCATTCAGTGGGGAACGACCCCCATCCAGCGCACGGTCACCGGCACGCTGTCGACAATCGCCGCTATTGCCGCCAAAGAACGCATCGAAAATCCAAGCATGGTCATCATCGGGGATGTCGTCCGGCTGCGCGCCAACATTCAATGGTTTGAGCGGTTGTTGTCATCATCGGCAGCCGCTGGCGCCACCTCGTGAGGCAATGGCGATGGAAGCCATTTTGTACGTCAGCCACGGCAGCCGGGTTCCGGCTGCGCGCCGAGAAGCAGCCCGCTTCGTTGAACAATGCAAGGCGGCCATCGACATCCCGATTCAAGAACTGTGCTTCGTTGAGCTGGCTGAGCCGGATATTGCGACCGGCGTTGACCGTTGCGCCGCCCAAGGGGCAACCCGTGTGATCGTCATCCCGTTGCTGCTTCTATCCGCCGGACATGCCAAACAGGACATTCCGGCTGCGCTTAAAGCAGCGAAACAGCGCCATCCGTCTTTGGAGATCGTCTGCGGAGCGCCGTTTGGCGTCCACGATGCAATGATTGACATCATCATCGACCGCATCGGCGAGCAGCCGGCGCCGCTTGACCATGAATCAATGGTTCTGCTGATTGGCCGCGGCAGCAGCGACCCGGATACGAAGCGCGACATCGCCGCTATCGCCCGGCGCTTGCAAGAAAAAACGAGCGTGCCGCACGTTGACGTTTGTTTTCTCGCCGCCATCCGCCCGACGCTTGACGAAGGGTTCAAGCGGGCGCAGGCATCCATATACCGGCGCGTCTTTATCGTGCCGTATTTGCTGTTTACCGGCGTTTTAATGAAAACAGTCGAACGGAAGCTGCAAGCGATGCCTGTTTCCGATCAACAGTGGCATTTATGCTCATACTTAGGGTATCATCCGCGGCTTGTAACGCTCATTCAACAACAGGTGCAGGCGCTGTCGGCAGCGAAAAAAGGAGCTTGAGCAGACAAGCTCCTTTTTTCATGGTATGATGGAAGCGAAGCGACCGCAGCGAAGGAGGGCTTCAATCATGATGAAACGGGTTCATGTCATGGTCGAAGGGCGCGTGCAAGGCGTCGGGTTTCGCTATTTCGTCCAACACGAAGCGCTCAAACGCCAGCTGACCGGCTGGGTGAAAAACAACGATGACGGGACGGTGGAGATGGAAGTCCAAGGGCATGAAAGCGCGCTCCAACTGTTTTTGGATACGATTGAAGCCGGCACGATGTTTGCCAAAGTTTCCCGCATGCACGTTGAGCCGCGCCCCGTCCGCCCTGACGAAACTAAGTTCCGCATTGTGTACGGAAGCGGCATTTGACTGTTGCACCGCTTGGATCTATTCCCAGCGCAGACGTTGTCCGTCTGCCGTCAAGCGCTCTTTCCACCAATGAAAAAGCGGGATCACCATCCGTCCTGCTTAAGCCGGCCGCAATGCGGCGCCGCATATTGAAAACACGTCTCCAAAATGGCCGTATTCGCACGCTCATTTTTTTGCTGCGCTTCACGGCAAAACGGATGGAATACATCGACAGCCGCTTGCGGGTACTCCCCGCATATGTCCACGCCGAGCACTTTTTTATAGAATAGCAGAAGGCGCAAACAAGCGAGCAGCCGGGAAAGCGGCATCATCCCCTGATCCCAGTTCGTCACGGAGTCTTCGCGGCGCAGCGCATCTTTATCAATGCTGATATAGACGCTCCCGGTCGGAATAGCGTCCAAAAGCGCCGTCGGCCATTCATCGTGATCATCGAAAGGAAGAACTGTAATCTTTGGAGATAAACGAAGATGGCTTGGAGAACATGACGGACCAACAATGATGACTTTTTGCAGCTGCGGATGTCCGAGTGCGTAAGCGACCCACGAGCCGCATGAAATGAGGCGGTCGCTCCCCCCTTCGGCATCGGTATGATGGTCAAACAAGACGAGCGTAAACGGCTCTTTCATCTCCTTTATGAGCAAATAGCTTACATAATGGAAGTTGCCGTTCCCGATTAAAACCGCTCCGCGCATCCGCCGACGGCGCAGCCGCCGTTCGATTTCGGCGAGAGCCTCCCCGCTGCAATACAAATTCGTCTCCGGCACATCCGACAGATCGATCCATTCGTGCGGAAAGCGGAACAATCGCTTTTGCGGCCGGTAAGTGCCGTCAAAATTGAGCATCGTGACACCATTGCCTTGAAACCCCATTTCTCCTCACCCTTCCTTTCGCTGAATCGTTGTTCAACGCCTCTCAGGTGCGGATGAGTCCAAGCTGTGTCCGTTCTTCATTATACAATGAAATACAATGAAAGACGAAATATTTCCGTTCCTATGCCTTGGTCATGTACAATAATAGAAAACAGCTAAAGGAGGGACCCCGCGTGCAGCCGATTGACGCCGCCGCTGTTCAAGAGGCGTTGGATCGCTTCGCCAATCGCGACGTATACATCCATTTGGAAACGACGAACGGGGCGTACGCCTCTCATCATAACGAACGATTCTTTTCCGCCGGCGCTTACATCCGCAACGCTCGCATCCGCTTCACCCGCGGCAAAATCACCGGCCCGGGGCCGTACCGCGTCGGGCTGAAGCTTCAAATCGGCTGGGTGTACGCCGAAGGGCTGACCCATTGGGAATGGACGAACGAAGGACAATTGTTGTTGGCCGGACACGATTACGAAGGGAAACTGGCTGTCGCTCTTGAGCTGAGCGACACGCCGTTCGCATAAGGAGGGGCTTTCGATGAAGGAACGACACGTACTTGTTGTGTTTCCCCACCCGGATGATGAGGCGTTTGGCGTTTCGGGCACCATCGCCCAGCATGTGCAAAGCGGCACACCGGTGACGTACGCCTGCCTGACCCTTGGGGAAATGGGGCGAAACATGGGCGTGCCCCCGTTTGCCAACCGTGAAACGCTTCCGCTCATCCGCAAGCAGGAGCTGGAAGAAGCGTGCCGCGTTCTCGGCATTCGCGATTTGCGCCTGCTCGGGTATCGCGACAAAACGGTCGAATTTGAGGATGAAAACGAACTCGCTGACCGGATTGCCGCCATCGTGGCAGAAACAAACCCGTCGCTCGTCATCACGTTTTACCCCGGCTACAGCGTTCACCCTGACCACGATGCATGCGGCGCTGCAGTCATCAGCGCCTTGACGCGCTGGCCGAAAGAAGAACGGCCGACCGTCCATTGTGTGGCGTTTGCGAAAAACTGTGAACAAGATCTTGGCCAGCCAGACGTCATCCGCGATGTCAGCACGGTGATCGAGACGAAGCTGGCCGCCATCCGCGCCCACCGTTCGCAAACCGAAGGGCTGATGCAGGCAGCCTCCAAGCGCGGCGATGCGCTTGCCTGGCTCAAAACAGAGCGGTTTTGGACGTACCGTTGGGATGATTGACCTGCCTAACCCGCCTTGAACAAGGTGTCCATCCCGATGAGGACACCTTGTTTCCGCGTTCACCGAAACCCCGCCGAGCCGCTGAACCAGCTATCAACTTCCGTTGTACAACTAAAAAGCGGCCGGTCAGTGAACGCATCGACAATATACATCGGAATGTTCATGGCTCTTTCCCTCTTTCCCCGTTTCGTTCTTTTTCGTTCACCAATAGCTGGGCCAACTCTTCATCCCATCGGCCCCGCTGCCGGAAAGACTCAGCAGCGAGCGCCCGAAACAGCCGCTTTCGTGCGGCATCGTCCGCCACCTCACGCAAAATGATATCGCGGGCCTTCTGCAAAAATTGAAGATACGGCTCATACTCTTCACCATACTTCTCCTCAAGCTCGCGGCGGATGCGGCGGGCAAGCGCCGGACTTGCCCCCCCGGTCGACACGGCAATGGTGAGTGGACCGCGGCGGATGACAGCGGGAACATGAAAATCACACCGTTTCGGGTCATCCACGACATTTACGAGTTGGCCGGGCGCTGCTGCTTGCGCCACCGCTTCGTTCACATTCCGGTCGTTTGTCGCCGCAATGACAAGAAACGCTCCTGCCAAGTCGTCTTCAGCGAACGTTTTCTTACGCCAAACGATCTCTCCTTTGGCCGCGAGCGCTTCAATGTCCGGCACCGCCTCCGGGGCGATTACCACAACGTCCGCTTCTGCTTCAAGCAAACCGTAAACTTTCCGCGCCGCCACCTTCCCGCCGCCAACGACGACCGCGCGGCGGCCGCGCACATGAAGAACAATCGGATACCCCACGGCGCAACCCCCCATTCCGGCATCCATCAGGCAGACTGAGTCGGTTTCTGCGCACAAACAGGCGCAATCTTCCCCGACCGCCTGCCTTGGCTGACAACAAAAAGTAAAAAAAGAAGCCGTGCATCGAACACGGCCTTTTTCTTCATTATATCATCCTTGTTTCACTTCTTGAAGCCATTTCGCCAACCGTTCATTTTTCTTTTTCATATGCTCAAGCCATTGCGGGAGCAGTTTTTTCATGGCCTCCTGATCATTGTTCTCCATCGCTTGCCTCGTTTGTTCATGAAGCTGATGAAGCTGTTGTTTTTCTTCTTTCGTCATCCACCGTTTCATTTTATGCAACTGTTTCAGCTCTTGTTTAAACTGTTCTTTGGTGATTTTTTTATTGGCCAGCTGATCGATGAGCCGGTCAAACGCCGCTTCACGCTCTTTTTTCATCTTTTTGCACTTTTCTTTAATGGCCTGTTTCACGTTCTCATCGTTCAACTGCTGACGCAACGCGTTCCGCTCGTCGAGCACTTTTTTCCATTCATCTGCCTGTTCAGGCGTATACGTTTGAACCATCTCCATCCACTTTTGCTCATCCAATCTGTCGTGCTCCCACATATGGCCGACCGGCAGATGCACATCGGCTGCCTCTCCTTTATAGCTGCCGGCAGCCACCCATGACGGCATCGCCAGCATGAGTGAAGCAAAAAAGGCAATCCATACGTTTCTCACGATGTTCACTCCTTTTCCTTTCACTTACCATTCACCCACGACTAGACAGCTGGGATTCATCATCCGCTTTTGCTCTTCTTCGCGCCGCCTCCTTTCCAACCATTTACTCCTCCCCTATTTTCCCCGTTTTTTGGATATCCTTGCATAAAAAATGGGAAGACCTACAAAAACGAGGTCCTCCCCTTCATGTTGAAAAAAAACGTTTAGCGAAATTTCTCTTCAATACGCCGCCCATAGTCGCGCAACGCCTTCGAGTTTGCCGGTTGCCGTTTTTTCATCAGTTCGGAAAAACGAAGCTGTTTTTCCGTCCATTTTTTCGTAAGTTCCTGCTTTTTCTCGTCATCCTCGCAGCAACGAAGCAAGTCCTCGAGCGTCAAAAGCTCTTTGCGCAACTCCGCTTCTTCCCTCACATAGCCGGCGTTTTTCAGCAACAAATACCCGAGCCGCAGCTCCTCTGGAATGCGGGAAAGGTCTTCAATCTCAAGCGGTTTGCCGAAGCCGGGCAAGTTGTCAAACTCGCCGTTTTTCATCGCCTCGCGAATTTTCTCCTCGGCGATGCGCCAAAATCCGTCCATTTCACGTCAACTCCTGCGCCCGCCGCCTCGCATGCTGCTCTTTCAAAAAGCGAACAAACTCATCATACGGAAGCGGTGGGGAAAAGTAGTAGCCTTGCGCCTCATCGCACCGTTTTCCTTGCAAATAGGCCGCTTCGGTCTCCGTTTCGACCCCTTCGGCCAACACTTTGACACCTATATTATGCCCGAGGCGGATGATCGCCGGCAAGATGACATCTTTTTTTCCTTGAATGCTCCTTCCCCATTCATCCGTTGTCGGATGCTGTTCCATCGCAAACCGGCCGTGGAACGCCTCTTCGATCTCTGGAAAATGGCGGCGGTAAACTGTCCCAGGTGGAACCGCTTGTTCCTTTTCGCCGTCGATGCGGCCGTTCCGATTGTAGTCAGTCGCTGGCACTGCCACGAAATATATAAGTTGGAACTTTGTTTTACATCCAGTAGAGCGCCCGCTGCATTCTATCAAAATGACTTGTTATGAAGGAAAACAGAATCGAACAATCGGAAAATCTTTATTGCAACTTATATATATTTGTAATCACACTGCAACATTATTTAATTCAACTGTAAAAAACAAGACTGTTTTCCTCTGTTATACTGTAATCAAACAACGTCGAATGGAAAATGATTTTGTCGGGGGTTCGGGAAAATGAAAAAATGGCTCACTCTTGTTTCTGTAGCATTCATCGTTCTTTTTTCCTGCTTCTTTGTAAGCACCTCCAGTTCTGACGCAGCCGCCAACAAGACGAGGCTGATCGCCGAGGCCAAAAAACTGGTCGGCACTCCGTATCGGTATGGCGGCACAACGCCAAAAGGATTTGACTGCTCCGGATTTGTTTACTATACCCATAAAAAAGTCGGCGTCACGTTGCCGCGCGCGTCCAAAGAAATGTATAAAAAAGGAAAATACGTACATAAATCGAAATTGCAGCCAGGGGATTTGGTGTTTTTTGACACTTCGAAACAGACAAAAGGCGTCTCCCACGTTGCCATCTATATTGGGAACAATCAAGTTATTCATGCCGTTTCCCGCGGTGTCAAAATCGACAGCTTAAACAGCAGCTATTGGAAAACAAGATATGTCGGAGCCAAGCGTCTGTAGCGGTTCATTGCAAAAGCTCTCTGCCATATTAAGCGCGCTTAATAGGCAGGGGGTTTTTATTATGCCAAAAAAGCGGCCCTCCGAAACCGGAGGGCCTAATATATATTCATAGGGGATCGGGGGAATACCTGGAAACGTTACGCTATTATTTATTTCCTCCCTTTTCGTCTTTTATACATGAAAACAAAAAAATTTTTTATGATCCCCAGCCGCAACGGCTGCCCCCTCCCGTTTCGACAATATGGACATAAAGCCGCGGCTCTTGTCGAATGGTATAGATGATGACTAGTTGTCCGTTCATCGATTTTTGACAAAGGCAGGTGTTTCCGTTGTTCGCTTCCTCACAGCTGGGCGTTGATTTAGGGACGATGAATGTCAGGCTGTTCAGCCAGACGAAAGGGCTTCTGTTTGACGAACCAGCAACGGTCGCCTATAACCGCCAGGCGGACAAACTCATGGCAATCGGCCAAAAGGCAAAACAAATGATCGGCAAGACTTCTCCCCATGTTGAAGTGACGTATCCATTGCGAAACGGCGTGATCGCTGATTTTGACCGCGCCAAGGCGCTGTTGCAGCAAGTCTTCAAACAGTTCGGCCTCGCTTTCAAAAAACCAGACATCGTCATGAGCGTCCCATTCCACGCCACCTCCGTCGAGCGCCGCTCTTTTTACGAAATCGCCAAACATTGCGGAGCAAAGCATATTCATTTTATTTAGGAACCCGTCGCAGCCGCCATTGGCGCGGATTTGCCGGTCGGCGAGCCGGTCGCGAATGTCGTCGTCCATTTGGGCGGTTACGACGACTACTAGGAGCTTCCGTACGCGTCCTCCCTTTGCGCCGCCTGTACGGAAGCGTGCCCGGTGAAAATCCCGCTTCACGAGCTGCTCATCAAACATCGCCAAATCATCGTCGAGCGGGAAGGAAAAGCGCCGGTCGCAGAAAAATTGGCGATGAAGGCGTTTCGTCTCGGGACCGCCTCACCGTCATTGTACCGGTTCGGCACGAAGTTGGCACCAAGCGCCTTCGCCCCGTTTGTCGAAGACGGGCGCATCACAAAAGGCCCCGGCCCGCTCAAAGCGTGGACGGAAAGCCGCGAATTTCCGGCGCCAAGCAAAGAGCGGTTCCGCGATTGGTTTCGCAATCGCCAAAAAGGAGCATTCCCGTTAGGAGCTTTTCCGGGGACTTGATCAAAAAAAGCCCTCTTGGTATGATGCAGGGGTGTCAAACAATACCTACCATCATGCCAAGGAGGACTTCAGATGAATTGTACACAAAACTATAAAATTGATCAAGTTACGGAACAAACGCTTGTCGTGGGCATCGATATCGCGAAACGAACCCACTACGCCTGCTTCGTGGATGACCGGGGGCGCGTGCTTCGCAAGTCGTTCCCGATCTTCCAGTCGAAAGAGGGGTTTCAGCAGCTGTATAAAGCCAGGCGTGTTGATTATCCAATAAAATCCAAAGGGTATAGAAAAAAGAGCACCTTTCCTGTAGAATGTGAGTAGCAACACAAACAAACCCAGGAGGTGCTCTCTATGAACAAGCATACCACACTCCCGAATTTGATGCAAAAACTTGTTTCGGATGAAGAGATTCAACTGATTGCCGAAGCGGTTGGGTATCGTGATTCGTCTCGAACCTTTACGTTGCGCGAGTTGATTCACTTCTTCCTGCTGGCCGCCATGCATCAATGGAAAAGCTTTCGCCACGGAGCCGATGTGGGGCCTCTGTATGGATTGCCGCGATTCCATTATTCAACTGTATCCAAGAAAGCGAAAGAAGTTCCCTATGACATCATGAAACGCTTGTTGGCGTTGATCATTTCCAAGTGCAACCGCCAAACCCGCCGTTCGCTTCGGTTTCCCAAACCGCTTCGGGTGGTGGATTCGACGACCGTCACGGTCGGGAAAAACCGCCTCCCATGGGCTCCGTATCACGGCGAACGCGCCGGAGTGAAGCTGCACGTCGCGTATTCGCCGGAATCCTCGTTGCCGGCAGACGTGGTGGAAACCATCGGACTGCGTCATGATGGCCCGGTGGGAGAACAGTTGACGAACGCTCAACAAGTGCTGGTGGAAGACCGGGCGTATTTCAAAATCGAACGCCTCGATCGATTTGTGGAGCAGCATCAGCTCTTTGTCATTCGGATGAAGGACAACATCGAACTTCATCAGAAAAAAAGCTTGAACCGCCTTCCGAGCGCATCTTCATCGGTTCAAGCCGACTTCACGTGCCAGTTGGGAACGAAACAATACCGCTCCACCAAGCGTCACCGGGTAGTGATCTTTCGAGATGCGAATGGCCGCGACATTCGGGTCGTGACGAACCTCTTCCATGCGTCTGCGGAAACCATTGCCGACATGTACCAACAACGTTGGACTGTTGAGATCTTTTTCCGTTGGGTGAAGCAATATCTGAATGTCCCGACCTTGTTTGGCACGACGGAAAATGCGGTATACAACCAACTGTTTGCGGCGTTCATCGCGTATGTGTTGCTGCGATGGCTGTATGATCAAACCAAAAAACGGACGAACGTCTCTCTTTCCTTCATTTCGTTTGTTCGCCGTTTTTTCTCTGGGCAGCTTCCTCTCGATTGGAAATCCGGGATGGCCGCTGCTTTGTTTGAGTATGCCCAAATTTATGGAAGGCGTATGTCTAATTTTGGATAATCAACACTCGTGGTATAAAGCGATTCAGGAGGCGATGCAAGCGTTTGGGAAGTCAGAGGTGATCGTCGCGGTGGAGCCGACCGGGCACTACTGGTTGAACCTGGCCTACTTCCTCGAGGAGCACGGGATCCCGTTGGTCATGGTCAACCCGGCGCATGTGTGCCGGTCGAAAGAACTTGATGACAACCTGCCGACGAAACACGACGCCAAAGACGCCCTGGTCATTGCCAGACTGGCAAAAGACGGACGATTCCTCGTTCCCCGGCTGCTGCACGAGATCGAAGCCGATTTGCGCGTGGGAAGCACGCTCAAAGAGAAGCTCCGCAAGGAACAGACGGCGGTGAAAAACGCGATCGTCCGCTGGACGGATCGGTATTTTCCAGAGTTTTGGACCGTGTTTCGTGACTTGGGGAAAACGGCGCTTTCGGTGTTGGAGTGGACGCCGCTTCCGGCTGATATGGCCGGTCGGACCGCCGAGGAGCTCATCGAGGTGTACCGGCAAAGCAAAGGGATGAAATGCCCGCAGAAGGCCAAAATTCAGGCGTTGATCAACACCGCGAAGGACTCGATTGGGGTGACGGAAGGGACAGCGATGGCCCGGTTTGAGATCGCCGCGCTCGTCCGCCGATACCGCCAATTGGAGGCGGAGATCGCTGCACTGGACGCCGAGTTGAAGGCATTGGTTCAAACGACGATGGAGTACCAATGGTTGAAAACGGTCGACGGGTTGGGAGACGCCACGATCATCGATCTGCTGGCGGAGATCGGCAGCTTCGCCCATTATCGGGACCCGCGCCAATTGGTGAAGTTGGCGGGCCTGACGCTCAAGGAGAACTCCTCCGGCCAGCGCAAAGGGCAAAAGCACATCTCCAAACGGGGACGGAAACGGTTGCGCTCGGTGCTGTTTCGGGCGATGATTCCGCTGATTCGGCATAACGAGGCGTTTCGCGAGCTGCATGAGTATTATACGACCCGATCCGTCAATCCGCTGACCGGAAAGCAGTCCATCGTCGCCTTGTGCCGGAAGCTGTTGAATGTGCTGTTTGCGATTTGTACGAAGAAACAAGCGTTTGACGCGGAGCGAATGAAACAGGACGTCTTGTCCCAGGTGCAACGGGCGGCCTAAGGCCTCCCCCTGCGAACGGAAGAATCGTTGGACAACGAGATGACACCGGAGAAGCTGGCGTGATTTCATCCATTCGACCTTGAGTCCCTAAAGGAGCTTGGCCGGCCTCCGCCTGATGACGAGACCGAACGAGGGAATGTTGGCGCGAAGACGCCCGGAGACATGGGAGGGTTCGTCCTCATCAGCGACGCGGAGATCCAAAGGGTGCATCGAATATGCTTCCCCCCACGGCAGGAAAATATCCCCAGCCGTGGCCGCGAAGCGCACCCTAGGTCTGTAAGATATCCACAAAACTGAAAAAGGATGTAAGGGATTTTGTCGAAAAATATTTTTTGGACACCCCTGAGGGGCCGAAAAGCCTTGATACATCAACATTTCTAGAGGGAGGGAATCCATCATGACGCGTGGCACCATTCAAAACCGCGATGCGTTTTTGCAAACCATCGCCGAACACCTTGGGAGAAGCCCGCGCCTGTCCGGCGTCTCTCGGCCGCAATGGGATTATGCGCCGCAATGGACGGTGTTTGCCGGCTATAGCCAAGACGACTTGCTGAACGTGCTGCAAAAACAATGCGGATTGATCCATACCGATTACATCGAGACGACAAGCGCCGAACTTGCCGGCGCGCTGAGGCGGCAAGTGGCCGCCTATGGCGGCGGTCCGGTCATCGTGCCGGATGACCCGCGCTTTGCCGAGTACGGGCTGTCCGCCTTGCTTCGCGACGAATGGCCCGCGGAACAAACGACCGTCCATATTTGGAATCCGGCGCTTGGACGCCAAAACATTGACGCCGCCGAGCAGGCGAACGTCGGCATCGCGTTCAGTGACATCACCCTCGCCGAGTCAGGGACAGTCGTTTTGTTTTCGCGCAATGAACAAGGGCGGGCCATTCACTTTTTGCCGAAGACGTATATCGCCATCGTCCCGAAAAGCACGGTCGTGCCGCGCATGACGCAAGCGGCGGCCATCATTCACGAGCAAATTGAAAAAGGCGTCCTCATTCCGTCATGCATCAACTTCATCACCGGCCCGAGCAACTCGACCGACATTGAAATGAACTTGGTCGTCGGCGTCCACGGCCCGATGAAAGCGGCGTATATCGTCGTCACTGACCGCTGACCAAAACGAAACGGTGCCCCTTCTTGATATCATGGGGCACCTTTTTTCCTGCAATATTGCCGGCTGACATCGACCGCATTGGCGAGCGGCTTCCCGACTTCGATGCGGCAAAAGTGGTTGTTCGCAACGGTTTGACGTCTTGATCAATTCGGGTGGAACGGACTGACAGACACTTTCGCGTGATTTTTCACATCCGTAACGACCAGCAAAATCTGCCTTCCCTTCTTCTCATACACGAAAGCTGACCCCCACCTGTCAACTTGAGTCCATTGACGTTTCTCCAATTCGTCAAGATAATAGTCAGCCACTTCCTCCGCCGAAGAAGACGCAACAACAAACTCCACCCGTTCATCCACCGAACGAATGTCACTCGCTTGTGGATGCAGCGGGATGTCTTGATACCCCGGCACAGTCTGTTGCTGCTGACATCCTGAAAAAAAGCAATTACAAGGATTAAAACCAACGGGATGCCTATGCGCACTTCATCCTCCTCCGCTCCCACAGCTTAAGCAGAATCTTAGCTTTGAAATGCGTCCATAGCAGACTGGATTGTTGCTGGATTATCTATCATCGCACTCCTTAGTTAGTTCACCCAATAATAATCCGTCACATGGAGGAACCTTGTCGTCTTGGCTCCCAAATCCCAATGACGGTGATACGTATCATTGGTATGATAGTTGACATACGGCTGACCGTTCTTGATCTCAACGACAATGGCGCTGTGATCCAAGATGCCGTCACCGTCAAAATCATAATATATGCTGTCACCCAATTGCAGATCAGTTGCCTTCGCAACGTACGTGCCACGGTGCTCATCCGTCTCGTTATTGCGGGAAAGATGATACGCTTGATCGTGAGCCACAGACCAGCTGTAAGTCCATGCATCATCCCCGGTTCCCGAAGTCCCTTTGGTATTGTACCACCAAACATACGGTTCCGCCCAAGTTTGCCGAGCAGAGCCCCCTTCATAGAAAGACTGCGAGACAAAATTAGCACAATCGTTCGAAAAGGATCGGTACTTTGGGTTACGTCCATTCCACCAACGATTGGCGTAGTTGACAGCTCCTTGCCGGGAGTAATAGGTGTAAAAACCTTGAGTTACAACATCGCCGCCAGTGATTGATGCAGGCAAAGTCTCTGATCGTGATGCCCTAATCATCGCCCCGTTCTCCTGTCCCCTTTTCGAATACGTATCTTGACCGCTCATCTTAACAATCAGCCAATGACCATCACGTTTGGTCAGGGCAGCGAAATAGGGGATGTTCGCTTCCTTGGTGATCACGACTTCATTCGATCCCGGAAACATAGACTCATACTTGTGACGGGTGAGGATGAGGTCGCCAATGGCACATTTGACGTGATTGCAAGATGGCATGTGGGGTTAAAAAATTATGTGATAGAGTGAAAAAGAGCATTCCAGAAGGAGTGCTCTTTTTTTGGTTTTAACTATTAGCTTTTATTTCATTTTCTAACTCTTCAATTTCTAAAAGCCATTTATCTCGTGTACTATACAAAATTTCACACACAAATTTTGAAAAGGAATCTTTATTTTGATTTATCTCTTGCTCTAACTCTTTTAGATCCGCTTTTAATTTTTCAACTACTTCTTTTTTTTCGTCGATAGATATATATTCGTAAATTTTTCTCATGAAATACTACTCTCCTTTCTCCCTGAAGAATTGATTAGAGTTAAAGTATTAACCAAGTAATAGTTCTTGCAATTGCGTCAGCAATAGATAGTGAGTAAGTAGACGGTACGCCTGCTGATCGTAATAAGGAATTTAATTTAGTTTTAATTGTACTTTGAGTTAAATCACTTGCATCATCAATCCAATCTTCTAACTGATTTAAAGCTTTTATAACTTTAGATTTATTTTTAGTGAAGTATGATGCTGTATCTTTATCAAACCATTTTATTATATACTGTAGATGAGCAATTTTCATAACAATAATTACCATGTAAACTGTAGATGAGCATTTTTCATTACAATAATTTCCATGGTTAGAGAGACAAACAGGGTACCCCTTACGCGATACGGAGCTGTTTTTTGATCACATCAATGGGAATCTCTTGCTTTGCAGCGTCATAAATGAACTCGACGACGCTGTGGTCTTTCCGCGACCGAAGAAGCTCCAGCCCGGTGGAGAGGTTTTGTCGGGATTCGGCGATGCTGTACACGCAGGAGAGCAGCACCACCGCCCAATACCGTTTCACCGCCCGAATGTGGCGAACGCGGTATCCATCCAGCTTCAGTTGATCTTTCGCCTGCCGGAAAAAGCACTCGATCGTCCAGCGCTGGGCGTAGTAACGCAAGATGTCTTCGTCCCCGAGTTCCCGGTCGGTGCTCAAGATGCAATGAAGATGTTCCGGCGCCATCGGCTGATCCGCCTTCCAAGCCAGCAGCACCACCGCGTCATCGAGGCCATGGATGGCCCCCTCATAGCGATACACGCGATAACGCTCCTGCCCCACCGTGACGAGGCGGGTGTCTTTGGACTCGATATAGCGGGCAAACTGCTTGGCTTGGATGGCGATGCCTTTCGGGTAGAGAATCCGGTTCGTCTTGAGCATCGCGATGACATGGAATCCCTGTTTCAAGCAGGCTTCAATGAGCTTCTTAGACGGATACCACGAATCCATGAGCACATACACCGGCTGAGCCCGCTTCACCTTGAGCGAGGAAAGCATCTCGATCGCCAGGTCGATCTTGCTTTTTCCCGCTTTCTTGTCATACAGGCGGAACGCAAATGGGAACGCCTGCGTGAAGGTGTGCACCATCAGCCAAACGAGCGAATGCCCCCAGACCGATTGATGATCTTTATGCGAGTAGTGCCAGTCGCACCCTTGAATGGCGTGCACAGCCCGTGACGAAGGCTTTGTTTTTTGGCAAATCGTATCATCAATCGAAACAAAAAGGGGTTGATTCTTCCGTTTGGCCAGTCGTTCGACCTGGGAAAGGATCCACTCTTGAAGCTTCCCAAGCAGCCTTTCCTCGTTCCAAGGGCTTTTCGTGAAAAAGTGACGGAGCGTCGTTCGATGATTCGGATGAAAGCTCCAGTAATGAATATCAGTCAATGTTCCCGAGAATCCCTTGGTGGTCAAGGCATCGACAATATGAATGAGATGCTTGATGACCGGTTTGGAAAGCTGCAGCGTCAACCCCAGCGTGAAGAAAAACTTGTGGATTCCTTGGTGATGTGCTAATCTATTCATGAGACATGAACCTCCTTGTGTGAATGGGTTTTGAGCACATCTATTTTACCCAAGGAGTCCGGTTCATGTCTCCTTTTTTGTTTAGTTGTCAATTTATGTCAGTGAATTTGCTCATCTACAGTTACTAAAAAACCTTTGTGACGCGGTTAAGACGCGAAATGCCGGTTCAATACCGCCGGCTCACATCGACCGCATTGGCGAGCGGTTCGCCCGTTTCGATGCGGCGGAGCGTGTCTAAAACGCTATGGGCGGCGGCGTCAACTGATGTCAGCGCCGCGATATGCGGGGTGATGATGACATTCGGATGAACCCAAAGCGGCGAGTGCGGCGGCAGCGGCTCTTCTTCGAACACATCGAGCACCGCCAGGCGGACATTTCGGTTTTCCAAGGCGCCGACAAGCGCCGTCTCATCAACCGTCGCCCCACGCCCAACATTGATAAAGCCCGCGTTGTGCAAACAGGCAAAAAACGTCTCGTCAAAGAGATGATGCGTTTCCTCTGTCAGCGGAAGCGCAGCGATCACCCAATCAGCGCAGGCAAGCGCTTCCCCCGCCTCTTCATGGCGGTAAACAGCCGAAAACGGCGGCGTGTCTCGGCCGCTTCGCGAGACGCCGATCGGGGAAACCCCAAATAAACGAAGCGTTTCCGCGATGCGCCGGCCGATCTCACCCGTCCCATAAATGACAACCCGCTGTTCGCCAAGCCGCTTCGGAGCGAACGGCTTCCACTGCCGCTGCTCTTGATGCCATGCATAAACGTCATGGCATTGGGCGTCGCGCAGCAAGTAGCTGAGACAATATTCGGCGATCTGCTCGCCGAACGAGCCGACCGTCCGCGTCAGCAGCACATCCTTCTTCCATTCCCGCTTCCATAAAAACGCGTCAACGCCCGCGCCAAGCGAATGCACCCAGCGCAAGTTGGCAAGCGAAAACGGCCCGGCCGGCCGAAAGCCGACGTACGCATCCGCCCAGACGAAATCATCGTCCGTCAGTTCTTCCTCCGCCACAAAGCGAAACGCTTTATCGGGCCGCTTGTCCGGAAGAAGGGCGGCAAGCTCGGCATAAAGCCTTCCCGTCACGAGAATGCGTCGGATGTTCATGGCATCACACCACCCCCAACCGCTCAAATCAACGTCCCTTTTTCACGCTCGGCTCTTTTATTCGTGATGTAGCCGGCAGACACGACCAAAATCGTCACGCCAGCGGCCACCGCGTAGACGAACGGGCCGTAAGAAAGGTGAAACCAATGCAATACCCCTTCATCCCCTGCCATCATCTTTCCGGCCGTCCACGCCAAAATGCCCGAGCCGACGTATGCGATCCAACGATGTTTTTCCATCACATGGACGATCGCTTTGGAGCCGAAAATCATGATCGGGATGCTGATGGCGACCCCAAGCACTAGCATGCCTAGATGCCCTTCCGCCGCCCCGGCGACGGCGACGACATTGTCCAAGCTCATGACCTCATCGGCGATGATGATCGTCATGATGGCTTTCGGCAACCGGTCTGCCGCTTGCACTTTGGCCTCCTCCTCCCGCTCAACAAGCACTTTATAGGCGATCCAGACAAGCAGCAAACCGCCCACAAAGTGAACGAACGGGATGTTGAGCAAAAAGACGATGACCGCCGCAAACAAAATGCGCAGCAACACCGCCCCCGCTGTTCCCCAAAAAATCGCTTTGTTTCGCTGGTCTTTCGGCAGCCGGCGCGTCGCCATCGCAATGACGACCGCATTATCCCCCGACAAAATGATATCAATCGCAATAATCTTCCATAACGCCAACAGCGCCGTGGCAGAAATAGTCAATGATATACCCACCCTTTCCCCTTTGTCTCTCTTCTTCATCATACTGCAAATTCGACTGGGGGACAACAATGGAATAGACTGTCAATGCTCTCGTCCTAACCAATTATGGGGAAGGCTCACTGCATCGTCCGAACTCCGTAGAAAAAGTTAGGGAAGCAAACCATCTTCACTGATGACTGCTTCCCTATCTCTAGCGGAAAAGGTCTATATCACTACCATTTTTTCAAACACCTATCCTTGAACGCTCTCACGCCTCTACGCCCACTATGCTTTGCCCTTCTTGAAAAAGCTGGTGATTCAAGGGGAAATGCTGTCCTCCAACAGTATTTCTCAAGTTGAAAAACCTTGCAACCCCACAACTTCCTGGCTCTTTCTCACTAGACTTCTAAGCTTTCGCTTCATCACGGAGAAAGTGATGGTTTGCCCTTTCGCTCAACCACGCCGCCACCGCTTCAATGTCATCAGAAAAGACGCGGTCAGCTGTAATGGAGGAAACAATGCGGCGCGCCTTATGGTAAAACTGCCTCGTTGACGGGGCCATTCGCTCGATGCCGCGCGCTTCGACAGCCTGCAAAGCGCAAATGAGCTCAATCGCCAACACTTTTCGAGCGTTTTGCACGATCATGTACGCATGGCGGGCGGCGGTCGTTCCCATGCTGACATGGTCTTCCTGGTTGGCCGATGACGGAATCGAATCGACGCTGGCCGGATGGGCGAGCGTCTTGTTTTCCGATACGAGCGAAGCGGCGACATATTGCATAATCATTGCTCCCGACTGCAAGCCAGGCTGTGGGCTTAAAAACGGCGGCAAGCCTTCGCTAAGCTGCGGATTGACGAGCCGTTCGATGCGGCGTTCGCTGATGTTGGCCAGCTCCGCCACCGCGATTTTCAGCAAATCTATAGCGATCGCCACCGGCTGGCCGTGAAAGTTGCCGCCAGAGAGCACCGCCCCGTCGGCAAAAATGAGCGGATTGTCCGTCGCCGCATTCATTTCGATTTCAAGCGTTTCCTTCACATAGCGAAGCGCCCTGAGCGATGCCCCGTGCACTTGCGGGATGCAGCGGAGCGAGTACGCATCTTGCACGCGCCGCTCCCCTTGCCTTGTGGCAAGCTGGCTGCCAGCTAAATAGCGGCGCATTCGTTCCGCCACCTCCGCCTGCTCCGAAAATCCGCGCGCTTCGTGGATGCGCGCGTCAAAGGCATCGAGAATGCCGTACAGCGCTTCGATTGTCATCGATGCGATCCACTCGCTCTCATACGCAAGCTGCTCCGCTTCCAAGCAAGCGAGCGCCCCAACCGCTGTCATGGCCTGCGTGCCGTTAATAAGCGCCAGCCCTTCTTTCGCTTGCAACGAAAGCGGCGAAATCCCTGCTTGTGAGAGCGCTTGATGAGCAGACATCCGCCGCCCTTCGTACATCACGTCACCCTCGCCGACCAGCGGAAACATCGCCGTATGAATGCGGCGTCACTTCCGGCATGTACAACTTCGTTCGCTGGATGGGGGCGGCCATCGCTCCAGTGCTATCTGGCGTCATCGGTCATGCCGTTTCGGCAAAGGCGCCGTTTATGGTCGCCATGGCGCTGGCGCTTGTTGCATTCCTTTTCCTTGCCTGGCGCAAACGGGAGCCATCGGCAACGAAAACTGTATAAAAGCAACCGTTGCGGACAAAACGAAGGGGCTGACCCAAAAGTCCGCCAAAAAGCGGACTTTTGGAGTCAGCCCTCTCTGGTTTTTGTATATTTTACCAAACGGAACAAAATTCCGACTCTGTTCTCCCCCTCATTTACGCCACCAAGGACAATTGCTTGTCCCTAGCGGCTTTTTTGAGAAGATTGTGGGCAGCACAAACCAGCCCCCATTCGATGGAAACTTTTTGGAGGCCTCGCAGGACAAAGCGACGAAACCCGCGATTTTGTTTGATTTGCCCAAATACACTCTCAATGTCGGTTTGGCGTTGGCGGTATCGGGCTTGCCCTTCTTCACTCTCCAACCGTTCGCGGGCTTTCTGTTTTTGTTCATGATAGATGGGGTTCCATTGCGTGGTTCGTCCATACTTGGAAGTCGTGCAGGCCGAACGGAACGGACATCCTTCGCATTCATGGCATTGGTAGTGTCGGGTGACCGAGGTGTATCCTGATTCCGTGGTCTGTTTCGAAGTTCCGGTGCGAACCAGCTTTTTCCCATTGGCGCAAATCCAAACGTCTTCTTCTTCCACATAGGTCCAATTCTGCTGATGATGCGGATTTTTCTTGACCTTGCGCGTGTTCTCCTTCTCATACGTATGGTACTTGATCAAGGCCGATATGTGCTTCTCTTCCAGCTTCACGTAGTTCTCTTCCGAGCCATAAGCCGCGTCAGCGATCAAACGTTCGGGTTCCACGCCGTACTTCTCTCGAACGGTCTCCAAATGCGGGAGAAGACAACGAGTGTCGCCCGGCCTCTGATGAAGGGAATACCCCAAAATAAATTGGCCGGAAGAACCCACCTGTACGTTATAGGCCGGCTTGAGCTGGCCGTTTCGCATGTGATCCTCCTTCAACCGCATGAAGGTGGCATCCACATCGGTCTTGGAATAGCTGTTGCGATCCCCGCATACATGGAGTTGGTGTTCATACTTTTCACTGCGGGGCAAGTAGTCCTCCTTCATCTTCTTGATGGCCTTCTTCAACGGTTGGTTGTCCGGCTCGGCCTCCAACCGTTTTTCCCACTCCTCGGTTTTCTTTCGGATTTCTTCTGACGTAAAGGCCGGCGAAGGGTCGATGTCTTCCGCCTTTTCTTCTTCCACGATCGCCTCGATCTGGGCAATCAGCCGATCGACATTGGCTTGGAGTTTCTCCTGGTACTTCTCAGCCGATTTGCGCCAAACGAAGGTGTACCGGTTGGCATTCGCTTCAATTTTCGTTCCATCCACAAAATAATCTTCCATCTTGACATAGCCGTCGGCCACGAACAGCGTGATCATTTCCCGGAACAGGTCGTCAATCAGGTCTTTCATCCGCTCCGAACGAAACCGATTGATGGAGCGGAAGTCCGGCTTTTGAAATCCACTTAGCCACATGAGGGGAAGGTGGACTTCGAGCTGCCGTGCAATCTCACGGCCATGATACATTTTTTGGGTGTAAGCGTAAAGGAGAATTTTGGTCATCATTTTCGGATGATAGGCGGAGGCGCCCCCTCCTTTGTAGTAAGCAAGAAACGTCTCCATCGGGATGCGTTCAACCATCTCATGAACCACGTGGGCCATGTTATCCCGTGGAATGAGATCGGCGATGTTGCTTGGCAAAGAGAGGTTGTCCATGGTATACTCTTTAAAGGAAATATGATCATGTTTCATAAAAGAATCGCCCTTCTTTCGGTGGTAGTGGTTTTGGTGACTCTATTCTACCAGAAAAAAGGGCGATTCTTCTATATTTGAGGCAAAAAAGTGGGGGCTGATCCCAAAACGCATTCGCGTTTTGGGTCAGCCCCTTTTATTTGGATCATTGTCATCATCTCTTATTATCACTCTATGATGCTTTTTTCATAAGCGAACCGTTTTCTTCTCGTTAATCACCACTCCTCGTTTTTTCATCTCGTCCATATATACATCCCCCGGAACGATTTGCTCCGGCGGATAGACGCCGCGCTTTGTGATCACCCCGCGGCCGATGAGCTGGGCGACAGCGGAAATGGTGTAGGCCGTCGTGCGCGCCATCGCCGTTACCTTGTTTTCGCGGTCATTAAACGTGACGGTCTCGTATTCCAATACCGTTTCCTTCCCGCCTTTTCGGCCGCCGACGATGACCCGAAGCAACACCACATCATCTTTTCCTTTCAAATCAAGCAGCGGCTTCAGGACGGAAAGCAGCACATCGCGCGGTTTGACTTTGCATCCATTGACCTCCACTTCCACATCGTGGCGCGTCAAGTTCAAATCGACGAGCAGCTTAAATTTTTCTGCATGGCCGCGGTAGCGGATCGTTTTGTACTCGAGCCGCTTCAAGTTCGGAAACAAGCGCGAGAGCGTCGACGTCCCTCCTGAGGTATGAAACGCTTCAAGCGGCCCAAACCGGTCGAAATAAATCGGCTCGACTTCCGAAAGGGACGGCACTTCCTGCTTTTGGCCGTTGCGGATGATCAAGGCCGGATCGGTGTAATGGTCAAGCAGCCCCTCGAGCGAAAACACATGGTTGTACTCCAGCGGCGGTTCGGGGCGGACAGGGATGCCGCCAACATACAGCAAGATGGATTCCACCTCATCGAGTTGACTCGCCCCATAGCCGGATAAAATGTTGATCATTCCGGGTGCGACGCCAAGGTCGGGGATGATGGTCACCCCAGCGGCTTGGGCTTGTTCATGCAGCTCAAGCACCCGGTCGGTGATATGGCCGATATGGCCGCCTAAATCGACAGAATGGACGCCAGCTGCAATAGCTGTTTTCGCCACCGTTTCGTTAAACTGGTAAAACAAGGCGTTGACAACCACATCGTGCCCTTTCATGAAAGCCGACAGCTGCCGCTTGTCGCTGGCATCCACCCGCACAGCGGCAAGCTTTTTGGAATGAAGCTGCCGCACCGTCTGCTCCGCCTTGGCCAAATCGACATCCGCCAACGTCACCGCCTCAACATCTTGGCTTTGCACTAAATCGCGTGCTGCTTCTTTGCCCATCAGCCCCGCTCCAAGCACGAGCACTTTCATCGTTCTTTCCCCCTCTGTCACCGATTGTTTGCCATACGCTCACATGACAGCCGCTTTTTTCACATCTTTGCCGCGGCCGCTGCTTCGATTCACGATATAGGTTCCACGTTGATCTTCGCTTCTCTTTTGCCGGCCATGTTGCAAGCGACAGCCCGGTTCAATCATCGGTATCGATTTGCGCCCGTTGCAGCTTGCCGCTGAAATCGACATAAATGCTCCGCCATTCGGTGAAGACGTCAAGCGCCGCGACGCCGGAGTCGCGGTGGCCGTTGCCCGTCCCTTTCGTGCCGCCAAACGGCAAATGAATTTCCGCCCCTGTCGTGCCGGCGTTGACATACACGATGCCGGTGTCCAAATCGCGCATTGCTCGGAAGACGCGGTTGACATCGCGGGTGAAAATGGCGCTTGACAGCCCGTAATCGACACTGTTGTTGACGGCGATCGCTTCGTCCAAACTGCGGACGGACATGATCGACACAACCGGGCCGAAAATTTCTTCGCGGGCGATGCGCATATTCGGCGTGACATCGGTGAAAATCGTCGGCGCGTAGTAAAAGCCGCGCGCATAGTCGCCCTCGCGCAATATATAGCCACCCACAAGCAGTTTCGCCCCTTCTTCTACGCCAATGCGCACGTAGCGGTCGATTTTTTGCAGCGCCTCTTCATGGATGACGGGTCCGACTTTGACCGTTTCATCCAACCCGTTGCCGATTTTCAATGTTTTCACGGCTTCCAGCAGACGCCGCTCAAGCTCCTTTTTCACCCACTCATGGACGATGACCCGGCTGCACGCCGTGCACCGCTGGCCTGATGTGCCGAACGCACTCCAGATGATGCCGTCAACCGCCAATGTCAAATCGGCATCATCCATGACGATCACCGCGTTTTTCCCACCCATTTTAAGCGACACTTTTTTCAACAGTCGTCCGCATTTTTCCGCAATCATCCGCCCGACTTCATTCGATCCGGTAAATGAGATGACCTTGACATCCGGATGCTCGACGAGCGCATTGCCGACTGTCGGTCCGTCACCGTGGACCACATGAAACACTCCCGGAGGCAAGCCCGCTTCTTCAAAAATGCGAGCTAATTCCTGCGCCATGATCGGTGTCTCGGGCGCGGGCTTCCATACGACCGCATTGCCGGCCACAATCGCGGGGAACGACTTCCACGTTGCGATGGCAATCGGAAAGTTCCAAGGAGTGATGATGCCGACAACCCCCACCGGCACGCGGACGCTCATCGCAAACTTGTCTTTCAGCTCAGACGGCGTCGTATCGCCGAACAGCCGCCGCCCTTCCCCCGCCATATAAAACGCCATATCAATGCCTTCCTGCACTTCGCCGCGCGCTTCCTCGATCACCTTGCCCATTTCCATCGTCAACAGCCGTGCCAATTGTTCTTTCCGCTCCTTTAGCAGCATGCCGACTCGATATAAAACTTCCGCGCGTTTCGGCGCCGGCACGAGCGCCCACTGTCTTTGCGCTTCTTTGGCTGCCTGAACGGCCTCATCAATATCGTTTGGCCCGGACATCGCCACCTCGGCAATCGTTTCCCCCGTCGCCGGATTAATCACCGGCGCAAATTGCCCGGTGCTTGGCTCCTTCCATTCTCCATTGATATAGTTTTGGATTTTCACTGTATACTCCCCCCATTTTTCCAGATGATTTATTGAGATAATTTATACATTGAACGCCGAGCGATAATCGTCAGGACTTCCTCTTGGCCCGCAAGTCCTGGATCGTGGCGGCCACCGAAATGTGGTCCGGATCGGCCAATACTTCAATCACCGTCGGCTTCTTGGCCTCAAGCGCTAACAGAAGCGCTTCCGTGAACTGTTGTTCCGTCTGTACTTGGAACCCGCGGCCGTTTAGGCATTCTGCCAACCGGGCAAACGACACGCGACCTAAATCGGTGCCGATGACCCGCCCCGGAAACTGCAATTCTTGATGCATGCGGATGGTGCCGTACATATGATTGTTAAACACAATGCTGATGATCGGAATATCGTATCGAGCGGCCGTTTCCAACTCCTGCACCGTCATCATAAAGCCGCCATCCCCGGATAAAGAAACGACGGTCCGGTCGGGAAAGGCCAGTTTCGCGCCAATGGCGGCCGGCATGCCATATCCCATCGCTCCTGACGTCGGGCCGATGTACGTGTGCCCATCCCCAAACGGGAAAAAAGCATGGAGCCAACCGGCGAAATTCCCGGCATCGTTCGTAATGACCGCATTTTTTGGCAAATGGCGCGCCAAACTTGCCATCACAGCTTCATAGAGATTGCGATGTTCCACCGGCAGCCTGGCTGTTTGTTCGTACCGTTTCCTCCGTTCAGCCGCCCATTCTTGCCAAGACGGCCGCACCGCGAGATCGAGCAAACGGGACAGCACTTCCTGACAGTCAGCCCAAACCGCGAGATCCGGTGCATACACTTTTCCGAATCCATCGCTGTCAATATCGATGTGAATCAGCGTCTGATTGGGAGAGAGCAAACGGTAATCTTGTGTCGTTACTTCCGATAGCCGCGTTCCCAATGCCATCACCACATCCGCCTGCTCGGCCGTTTCGATGACCGCTTTGGGCGACCCTAGACCTAGGTGTCCGACATAGCACGGATGGTTGTGGGGAAACACATCATGCCGCCGGAACGCCGCCATGACCGGAAGTGCATACTTTTCCGCCCATAAGCGCAGCAACTGCTCCGCTCCCGACCATTTGACGCCGCCGCCGGCAATCACGAGCGGCCGTTTGGCGCGCTTCAGAATCTCTTCAATGTGCTGTATATCCTCTTGCCTTGGGGCCGGCTTCGGCACATAGGTCTCGGCCATCACTGCTTCCGTTATCGTTTTGGAAAAGACATCTTCTGGCAGTGAAACGACGACGGGGCCGGGCCGCCCTGTTTTCGCGGTGCGAAACGCCCGTTGCACCAGCTCTGGCACCCGCTCGGCTTCGCGAATTTCGACCACCCATTTTGCGATCGGACGAAAAAACGCTTCCATATCGACTTCCTGAAATCCTTCACGTCCTAGGAAGCGGCTGTTCACTTGCCCCAAAAACACGACCATCGGAGTGGAATCTTGCCTCGCGGTATGGACGCCAATCGCCAAATTCGCCCCGCCAACCGCCCTTGTAGCCAGCACGACGCCGCACTTTTGCGACGCTTTCGCATACCCTTCCGCCATAAAGGAAGCACCCCCTTCATGGCGGGCGGAGATGAACTCGATGGATGGCTCATCATAGATGGCATCAAGCAGGGGCAAATAACTTTCCCCCGGCACACCAAACACATAACGGATTTGTTCCTGTTTGAAACATTCGACGATGGCTTGAGCCACCGTGATGTGACGCATCGTTCGCTTCATGGCGCCGATTCCTCCCAATTCACTTGCTTCCATCGTTCAACGGCTTGCTCTAGACGCTCCATCGGCGCTGACAGCGATACGCGGACATATCCTTCCCCTGCGGGTCCAAACGCTGTTCCCGGTGTGACGATGACTCCCGCTTCTTCGAGCAGTTTGGCGGCAAATCGTTCGGATGAGTATCCGTCATAGACCGGGATCCACAAGAAAAAGGTCGCTTTCGGCCGCTGCACGTCGATGCCCAGTTCTCGGAGTCTCTCGACCATCCTATTCATGCGTTGTTCATAAATGCGGCTATTTTCTCGAATAAACGTCCGTCCGTTCGTCAAAGCGGCCACCGCCGCCTTCTGGATCGGAATAAACTGGCACGTATCCGTGTTGCTCTTGATCACCGAAAGCGCTCGAATCATGTCCTGGTTTCCGACTACGTATCCGATGCGGCAGCCGGCCATGTTATAGCTTTTGGACAACGATCCAAATTCCACCGCCACTTCCTTTGCCCCGTCCACCTGCAAAATGCTCGGCGCTTGAAAACCGGCAAACGTCACGAACGAGTAGGCCGCATCATGAGCAATGAACATCCGGTGCCGACGGGCAAGTGAAACGGCTTCGGCCAATACATCCAAATCGACAGCGGCGGCCGTCGGATTGCTCGGATAATTGAGAAACATGATTTTCGCTTGGTCATAAACGGACGAGGGAAGCGCATCAAACCGAGGAATATAACCATGTTGCGCATCGAGCGGCAGCGATCGGCTCTGGCCGCGGGCAAAATGGACGGCCGTCCGGTAGACAGGATAGCCTGGATCAGGCACCAAGGCGAGCTCGCCGGGATTGAGAACGGCTTGTAGCAAATGGACGATTCCTTCTTTCGAGCCGATTAACGCCAACACCTCGGTCTCCGGATCGAGCTTGACGCCATATTCCCGTTCATAAAAACGCGCGACCGCTTCCCGATACTCCCTGCAGCCGCCATACGGCGAATACGTATAGTGTTCTGGCGCATCGAGCGCTTCTTTCAACGCTTCGATGATAAAGGAAGGGGGCGGCAAATCGGGGGCGCCGATCCCTAAATCAATGACATCGACCCCGAGCTTTAGCAGTTCTTCTTTTTTCTTTTGAAATCGGGAGAACAAATATGGCGGCATCGTCTGCACAATATCGGAAAATGTGTTCAATCCCATCCCTCCTCATGGCCCTTCGTTTCAGTTTATGCGCACGCCCATCCCCCTCATGCCCGTCTCACGTTCCAGAAGCAGCCTATAATATTAATGGCTTGCGCACATCAAGACATCATCAAAATCTTTTTTCTCGAATAGCAGGCTTTTTCACGAAGCTGCTAGAAGGCCGGTGATTTACTGAAACAACAGCTTACTGGAATCGCTTCTCAAGTAGAAAAAGCTTGTAGCATCGACCCTATTTTCACACGTTCACCCATCGATCAAGGAAAACAGCGTTTTTTCACCGGCCTTCTGAAAAAACGCGATCCAACCATCTGAAACCCGGCCCTTTCGCCATAAAAAGAAGCGGCCGGCATCATCCACGGTTCGATGACGCAACTGGCCGCTGTCTATGGAAGCGAAGCGCCGGCGAAGGCGTCGCGATAGACTGCGCAGTTTTCCCCTCATGATCATTCTATGATTCAAAATTTGCACCTTATGCCATTATCATAATCCATCTGAAACGATTTGTAAATATATTTTTTGAAAATTATATATTTTAAAAATAATAAAAAACCACACCCATTTGCACAACAAACAAGAGGGGCGATGAACGTTCGCCCCCCCTCCGCTGCTTCGATCAGCACTGAGCGCTTTCCAGCTCATGCTTTTTCCGTTGATCGAACTTCCAGGTTATGAATAATGTTTAATTTATTCAAAAATATTAAAATCCTTCATTAAACATTATTCTTCGTTAAGCCACGTTTAGCTTAACTGGGTGTAACCCCACACCCTCTATCCCATCGGCAAACGCCTTTGGGAATACTTTCCTAATAATGTTGTACGCTCCGTTGACATCTGCGTTAATCAGTATTCCTTTCTCAGATTGGAATAATCCTCGTTTGATGCGCTTCCCCTTGTATTGTTTTTGCTTTTTGATTTCTTCCATGTCTAAAAAACTACATTTCGATGTGTAGCTTTCTTCTGTTACAATGACACGAACCCCTTGCTCTTCCGCTTTGTACTGTAATTGATGGATAAACATATCATAAGGAATTTGAACGAACGCTTGATTTAGTCGTTTCCCTAAATCAACCTCTTGTTTCCAATTATCATTTTTACCAATAACAATCGTATCAATGTTATGTTTAACACACCAATCTACAACATGTCTGCTTGCTTTATGCATGAAGTCTTTAATTTTATTGTTCCGTTTTAATGTTAATTTTTCTAGTCTTTTACTCCAATCCAATCCATTTTGTTTCTTTAAAATACTTTGAAAATACGCTTTTTGTTTGTTGTAGTATTGATTTATGGATTTAATACCTTTGCCATTAATAACAATCGGTGTTTCACCGATGTTATTTACCATAGTTACAAAGTTATCTAATCCTAAATCAATACCTACAACACGATTACTTTCACGAATCATATTTGGAATTTCTTTTTTATAAACAACTTCAATTACGTAAATACTACCCTTTGGTACAATTCGCACTTGTTGCAATCCTTCAATAACCTTTGTTTTTAGTTTTAAATCAGTTTTTGGAAATTTAATGTATCCATCCTTTAATCTTACATTGTTGATTCGTGAAAATCACAACATTACGCCCATTTTTCTTTTTATATTTAGGCAATTTTGGTTTACCTAAATATTTTTCTTTGTTTTTGATCCAATCCTTTATAGCCTTGAAAAATGACTTCCAGTTCTTATCTAGCAATCTTAATATTTGTTGCGATGTTTGAGCAGGTAATTCTTTATAAACTTGTTCGTGTTTCAACATCTTATCTAATGAACTGTAGATGAGCAAATTTGCTAACATAAATTTACAAACTAAACAAAAAAGGAGACATGAACCCGATTCCTTGGTTAGAATAGATGTGCTACCAACTACCCACAAGGAGGTTCATGTCTCATGAATAGATTAGCACATCATCAAGGAATCCACAAGTTTTTCATGACGCTGGGATTGGCGCTTTATTTCTCGAAGCCGGTCATCAAGCATCTCGTTCATCTTGTCGACGCCTTGACGACCAAGGGATTTTCGGGGACATTGACGGATGTCCGGTACTGGAGTTTTCATCCGAATCATCGAACCACGCTCAGCCACTTTTTCACGAAAAGCCCTTGGAACGAGGAAAAACTGCTTGAGAAGCTTCAGGAGTGGGTTCTTCGCCAGATCGAACGCCTGGCCAAACGGACGAATCAACCCCTGTTCCTTTCGATTGATGATACCATTTGCCAAAAAACGAAGCCTTCGTCACGGGCAACGCACGCCATTCAAGGGTGTGACTGGCATTTCTCTCACAGCGATCATCAATTGGTCTGGGGGCATTCGCTTGTTTGGCTGATGGTGCACACCTTCACGCAAGCGTTTCCGTTCGCCTTTCGTCTGTATGACAAGACATCGGGAAGAAGCAAAATCGACCTGGCGATCGAGATGCTTTCCTCGCTCAAGGGGAAGCGGGCTCAGCCGGTGTATGTGCTCGTGGATTCATGGTATCCGTCCCAAGCGCTCATCGAAGCCTGTCTGAAACAAGGATTCCATGTCATCGCCATGCTCAAGACGAACCGGATTCTCTACCCGAAAGGTATCGCCATCCAAGCGAAGGAGTTTGCCCGCTATATCGAGCCAAATGACACCCGCCTCGTCACGGTGGGGAACGAGCGCTATCGTGTCTACCGCTACGAAGGCGCGCTCAACGGTCTTGATGACGCGGTGGTGCTGCTGGCTTGGAAGGCGGATCAACCGATGACGCCGGATCATCTCCATGTCATATTGAGCACCGACCGGGAGCTGAGTGACGAAGACATCTTGCGTTACTATGCCCAGCGCTGGACGATCGAATGCTTTTTCCGGCAGGCAAAAGACCAGCTGAAGCTCGATGGGTACCGTGTTCGCCACGTTCGGGCGGTGAAACGGTATTGGGTCGTGGTGCTGTTAGCCTGCGTATACAGCATCGCGGAATCTCAACAAGACATCTCTTCCGGCCTGGAGCTTCTTCGGTCTCGGAAAGGGCACAGCGTCGTCGAGTTCATCTATGACGCCGCAAAGCAAGATATTCCCATTGATGTGATCAAAAAACAGCTCCATGTCGCCTAAGGGGTCCCCTGTTTGTCTCTTAGGGAATGGAAATTACTGTAATGAAAAATACTCATCTACAGTAATGAATTATAACGAATCCATTCATTGTTATTTATAAACTCTTGCCTAACAATGTAATTAGCATAATTGTAAAGATTTTTAGATTTGAAACATAAATCATTACAATAATGATATAAGTAATGATAGGAATTAATTTGATGTTGTTCGACTCTTGTTACTAAAATATTTATCACCTCCTTCATTTATATTTTAATATTTTTTATCAGGCGTGTTGATTATCCAATAAAATCCAAAGGGTATAGAAAAAAGAGCACCTTTCCTGTAGAATGTGAGTAGCGACACAAACAAACCCAGGAGGTGCTCTCTATGAACAAGCATACCACACTCCCGAATTTGATGCAAAAACTTGTTTCGGATGAAGAGATTCAACTGATTGCCGAAGCGGTTGGGTATCGTGATTCGTCTCGAACCTTTACGTTGCGCGAGTTGATTCACTTCTTCCTGCTGGCCGCCATGCATCAATGGAAAAGCTTTCGCCACGGAGCCGATGTGGGGCCTCTGTATGGATTGCCGCGATTCCATTATTCAACTGTATCCAAGAAAGCGAAAGAAGTTCCCTATGACATCATGAAACGCTTGTTGGCGTTGATCATTTCCAAGTGCAACCGCCAAACCCGCCGTTCGCTTCGGTTTCCCAAACCGCTTCGGGTGGTGGATTCGACGACCGTCACGGTCGGGAAAAACCGCCTCCCATGGGCTCCGTATCACGGCGAACGCGCCGGAGTGAAGCTGCACGTCGCGTATTCGCCGGAATCCTCGTTGCCGGCAGACGTGGTGGAAACCATCGGACTGCGTCATGATGGCCCGGTGGGAGAACAGTTGACGAACGCTCAACAAGTGCTCGTGGAAGACCGGGCGTATTTCAAAATCGAACGCCTCGATCGATTTGTGGAGCAGCATCAGCTCTTTGTCATTCGGATGAAGGACAACATCGAACTTCATCAGAAAAAAAGCTTGAAACGCCTTTCCAGCACATCCTCATCGGTTCAAGCCGACTTCACGTGCCAGTTGGGAACGAAACAATGCCGCTCCACCAAGCGTCACCGGGTGGTGATCTTTCGAGATGCGAATGGCCGCGACATTCGGGTCGTGACGAACCTCTTCCATGCGTCTGCGGAAACCATTGCCGACATGTACCAACAACGTTGGACTGTTGAGGTCTTTTTCCGTTGGGTGAAGCAATATCTGAATGTCCCGACCTTGTTTGGCACGACGGAAAATGCGGTATACAACCAACTGTTTGCGGCGTTCATCGCGTATGTGTTGCTGCGATGGCTGTATGATCAAACCAAAAAACAGACGAACGTCTCTCTTTCCTTCATTTCGTTCGTTCGCCGTTTTTTCTCTGGGCAGCTTCCTCTCGATTGGAAATCCGGGATGGCCGCTGCTTTGTTTGAGTATGCCCAAATTTATGGAAGGCGTATGTCTAATTTTGGATAATCAACACTCGTGATTTTTTATTATAAATTTTTAATGTTCTATATAAGTTGGAACTTTGGGTAACTATTCACTCCGATAGTAGTATGTAAAGAAGCGCAACACAAATAGGGCATCCCCGTAATAGAAAATGCCCTAAGTGGTAGAAAGAACGCGATCAAGCGTGTCACCCGTCAACAGAAGACATAACGAATCCCACACGTTTTTTTCGTGTTTCGTCAGTGTGGAAACGATGCTTCTTGCGATGCAAAACGACTGCGCGAATGTTTCTTCGCGAAACGTACCCGAAATGTTCTCTTTGACTTTGACCATGCGAAGATCGCGTTCGGCTTGGTTGTTGTCAAAGGGAACATGTACTTCACGTAAGAAACGCAGCGCTTCTTCCTTTCGTTTTTGAAGGCGTCGAACAAAAGCGAGTGCTTTTTTCGGAAGAGGCGTCATCGTTTCTAATCGGTGTTGTGCTCTTTCTAGGATGCGATCATACACTCGTTCCCACCGTCTCGCTTCTTCTTCGGAAAGTGCACCGTGATGGGCTTCGACGGCTTGCTTGGCGGCTAACAGAAACGTGGTCATGCGCATCGCCCACGTATGCCCTTGTTCGATGAATCCTTTTAACTCACGCAAATGGTGGGCATGACAAAGGGCATGGGTGGCATGTGTGTATTTCGGATACGTACCGAACGCATCATGCATCATCGTCCCTTCATATCGGGGAAGAATCCCGATCTCATCGGTCGCTTTTTTTCCACGAGAAGCGTGAGGAGCCAAGTATGTATATCTCGATGTACACGCGACATGCACCCATGCGAGTTTCCCATTGATGCGCAAACTCGTTTCATCGACATGCAGGATGTTGGATTCAAGTAAGGCGTCTTCGATGATGTCCATATTTGATTCCAGCGCTTCGCGTCCTCGTTTCACCATATTGGCAAGGGTTCCTGTACTAATCGAGTGTTGATATAACGCTTCGATTGTATCACTTAAACGCTTGTACGGGATCAATTGGATATGATGTAAATAAACAACGAGCGCCGTGAGCCGTGGACCGTATTGCACATGATTCGTGACATGGGATGGGAATTCGGCTTGTTGCACGCATCGACAATGTGGACACGATTTCACTTCACGTTCATGTTGTGTCACCTCGATCGCCACAGGAGGGACATCAAACACTTGACGGATATCGACTTTGAACGGTTTGACTTCACGCAAAGAAGCTCCACATCCTTGACACGTATGCACACGGTGGACGACACGATGATGTGGATGTTCTACTTGATGGAGCGTCGTTCCTTGATGTCCTTCTTGTCCGCCTGGCTTGTTGCCAGATGGTTGACGGGAAGAACGTGTGTTGGCAAAACGGTCAGAAGATGGGGGCAAATGGCTATTGGAGCTGTTTTTTTCGTGCGTGCTTCCAGCTCTTGAACACGGTACTTCAGTTGTTCATTTTCTTTGCGTAGTTGTTTGTTTTCGTGACGCAAATGTTCATTTTCTTGAACGAGTTGATGAATGAGCTGTTTTTGTTGTTGGACTTTGCCGATTAAGCCCTCAACTGTAAATACAGCTTGTTGTACCGTCAACATGTGATTCACCTCCTTGTCTATCAATATTCACATCATAGACAAGGAAAGAAGAAAATATTCAGCTCACTTTATGATGTGGCTGAATAGTTACAATAAGTGTAAATTGAAATTGAACAATTTATTTAATTTTAGAAAAGGGAGGGGAACCTATATTATGGAAAAATTATCTCCTACAGAAATCAATTCTGTTGTAGCATATATAGGTGTTCATAATGGTTATTTAGGAAATTTCTCATATGCATCGCATGCTGAATTTTATCCGTCATATTGTGGATTAGACATTAATCCAAATGATTATGAAGGAACTACAAGAGAAAGATTTATTAAGATTCTTACAGAAGCTGATGCATATCAACAATCAAAAATTCTGCGGGGTGTATTAGAAAAATATCCGTTAGAATATTTTGAAGATAGATTCGAAGAAGGTTTTCTTAATAAAACAGAAATAGAAAACAAAAGGCGACTTTATACAAAAATAAAGGGATGGATAAGTCAACTCGAAGGTAATGGCCTTATTAAAGTTGACGAATTAGATTATGAGCTTGTAGAAGAAGTATTAAAACAAGCAGAAATTTTAATCAATAATCATTCTGCAGCATCTGCCGTTGATCGAGTGCATACTGCTTTAC
The DNA here is from genome assembly GCF_038593135.1 of Geobacillus sp. FSL K6-0789. Lineage (NCBI taxonomy): Bacteria > Bacillati > Bacillota > Bacilli > Caryophanales > Anoxybacillaceae > Geobacillus > Geobacillus sp. FSL K6-0789. The sequence continues at coordinate 451,020 of NZ_CP151966.1, read as the reverse complement.
ATGGTTATTTAAAGAAAATTTGCGATGAAGCTGGTATTGTATTTGAAAAAGACAGACCCACAATCCAAGAGATATTTAGTAAATTAAAAAATGAACATCCTTGTTTTAAGGTAGATAATGATCCAAATTTTAACGCGATTATAAATAGCATCAGTAAATTATTACATAAATTAAATGATATTAGAAATAACAGATCTTTTTCTCACCTAAATGAAAATATATTGGGAGAACCAGAAGCACTTTTTATTATTAACTGTAGATGAGCATTTTTCATTACAATAATTTCCATGGTTAGAGAGACAAACAGGGTACCCCTTACGCGATACGGAGCGGTTTTTTGATCACATCAATGGGAATCTCTTGCTTTGCAGCGTCATAAATGAACTCGACGACGCTGTGGTCTTTCCGCGACCGAAGAAGCTCCAGCCCGGTGGAGAGGTTTTGTCGGGATTCGGCGATGCTGTACACGCAGGAGAGCAGCACCACCGCCCAATACCGTTTCACCGCCCGAATGTAAACTAGCACATTATTTCAGAATCCCTTTTTCAAATTATTTCAGGCGGATTCGGAAATAATGTGCAAAATTTTTGCGGATTGTTCCGGATTTTGCACATTCTTTCGGAACGTTTGCACGCTCTTTCAGATGAAGATTTCCAGCGCGCCTGATGGACCTATGGAAAAGAGAAAGCACAAAAGAGGCCGATTCGGCCCCTTTCGTGCTAATACCCCATTTCCTCTGCGGCCATGCGCACCACTTCTTCGTCAATGGCGTCCTTTTTCAGCTGATACCCGTATAACAGGCACGTCGTGGCCAACGTGTTGATCACCCGAGGCCATCCCCGCGACTGCAGGGCAATCGCCTCTAACGCCGATGGGGTGAAGATCGGATGCTTCGCCCCGGCCTGTTTCATCCGATGTTCGATGTAGCCCGCCACCTCTTCCTTCTCCAGCGGCCCCATCCGGTATCGCATGATGATCCGCTGGTCGAGAGGGCGGTGCTGATTGAGCCGCAGCTTCCCCTGTAAATGGGGCAGCCCGGCCAAAATCAAGACAAATGGGTTGGTCGAATCCATCTCAAAGTTGAACAAGATCGCGATGTCCTGTAAAAATGCATCCTTCGCTAAATGCATCTCATCCAAAATGAACACCGGCGTGATCCGCCGTTCATGATACAATCGCTCGATCGCCTGCTGGATTTGGCGGAAGAGGTCTACCTTGCGGTACTTCGGTTCCTCTCCTAATCCCAAGGCCAGTCCACGGTAAAAATCCATCACGCCTCCGGTGGATAACGGAAAGTAGACGACATGATACAATGATGGATTCAATGACTCTTTCAGCGCCCGAAGGGCGAACGTCTTGCCCGCCCCCGGCTCTCCGATCAACAGCCCGATCCCCCGGGTTCGTTTCACGTACTCCAGCGCCCGCAACGCTTCCTGAAATGACGCCCCTTGATACGCCTCGGACGGGTCTGTTTCTTTCGCAAACGGCTCCCGCGAAAGGGAGTAAAACGATTTATACACTGTGTTCTCCCTCCTTCGCCGGAATCGCCGCAAACGGGGACCGATGGCGTTTTACATAGGCATTGTCCTCCAAACGCACCCGAATGGCTTCCGCCACCCGTTTGCCCTCTTCGTACACATAGACGCCTCGTTCGTCATAGCGGAGCTCAATCGATTGCCCAATGAACCGAGGCGGCACTTCGTATAGCTGTTTATTCAGGGTGATTGTGCCATCGGCTTTCACCTTGCGGTGCTCCCGTTTCAGAAAAATCGCATCCAGCCAATCGCCATCTTCGATGAACGACACGAGATGCACTTGCGATTGAAACACCTCATGCGGCGTTTTTCCGTCCAGTGAGGCGTGCGGTTTTCGATGATACTCCTCTTCAAGCCACTTCCAAAAACGCTCGTTCAACTCGTCAAGCGATTTCGGCGGATTCAGCTCCAACAGTGGATAAAACCGTGTCTGTACGGTGCGGAAGAACCGTTCGATTTTTCCCTTGCTTTGCGGGTCATACGGCTGGGTGTGGATGAGCGTAATTCCCATCTCGGCGCACGCATACTGCAGCACCTCGGACCGATAAATTTTCCCGTTGTCCGAGTAAATGCGTTTCGGCTTCCCGCAACGAAGCACCGCTTCCTTCGTGACGATCCGCAGCCCGTCAAACTTCTCCGAAGGGAAAAATTGGGCATATGGCACTAACCGCGAGCAGTCATCGATATACGCGATCAAAAACGTTTTCTGGGCTTTCCCATGGACGCGAATCGTGGGTCCATGGGATAAGTCCCCTTGCCATAGCTCATTGATCTGGTCATACGCAAAACGCTTTCGCTCCGGCATCGGCAAGATTTCTTTTCCCACCAGGTTGTGTTTTTTCAACAATCGGTATATAGTAAAGTAAGAGGTATGATTTTCTGGGATTTCCCCCTGCTCGATCAGGTGTTCGTAGAACACCGTCACGGGCATGGTGGGATGTTCTTTTCTTAGGGCTAAAATATGATCCTCATCATCGGGCGACAGACGCCTTGAGTGGCCGCGGTCCGAACGGCGCTTCGGCTTTAAGGCGTCAAAGCCCCCTTTTTTGTATCGGGTGCACCAATCGAGGATCGTCTTGGCTGCGATTCGTTTGTCTCCCTGGTGGGGAACATGGTGCACTCGCTCGCTCACCTCTTTCAGATACGTCTTCGGTTCCACCTGCCCATTCACCAACGGAGCGATTAGCCCGTACCGAAACAGGGCAATGTCGTGTCTCATCGACTCATTCATTCAAATCTCCTCCTTGTCTCACTTGGAATCAGGACCGTTCCGGTCCGTCTGCCCTTATCGTACCGAATTGCTTTTTCTCCGTCGATAGGAAAGGTTTGTGGGAACCGAAACTATTTCCAATTTAGGGTATGTATGTAAAATCAGGATCCCATTTAATTCGCAAAAGGGTGTCGGAATCCGCCCTCCCACATCTCTCTGATGGCCGAATCAAGACCGTGTTCCTCTAACGTCTGGATCCACCAAGAAGCCCGTTCCTTTTCTTTTTTCACGATAGGGCCTATGATCCTCCACCGCCTCGCAAAAAAGCTGTGAAGGCTTGATAGGTTTCGGTAGAACCGTCGGACATAAAAGATGATGCCGTCCTTTGTCGGGAGAAACGGAGCCTGGTTCGTCCTTTCGGTCAATCCCAACTGCTCTTTCACGACTTGCCATATGGCGGACAACGTATACTGAAAATACGGGAGGAGAAAGGAAGGCAGCACACTCACCGTCTTCAAGCATTCCCGACAGCGATACCGGACAATCCAAATGCGATAATCACCATGTGGGGTCAATGCGTTTCGCTCATAGTAACCGTGGCGGTGCAACGGGCGCTTGGCCCGGCAATGCGGACACTTTTTCAGAAGAGGGAAGTCGTTTTCTTTTCCACGCTCTGCATACGTTTGGACGTCAATGCCAAAGTCATGAAATTGGATCACGTCCTCCTCCCCCTCCTATGAACCGATGGATTTTCTCTTCCGAAATAATTCACAAAAAATTTAGCACATTCTTTCAGAAAAGGGGAGAGGGCTTTCTGAAGGAATGTGCAAAAAAATGTCTCTTTTGTTCCGAAATAAAGTGATAATTTACACCCGAATGTGGCGAACGCGGTATCCATCCAGCTTCAGTTGATCTTTCGCCTGCCGGAAAAAGCACTCGATCGTCCAGCGCTGGGCGTAGTAACGCAAGATGTCTTCGTCCCCGAGTTCCCGGTCGGTGCTCAAGATGCAATGAAGATGTTCCGGCGCCATCGGCTGATCCGCCTTCCAAGCCAGCAGCACCACCGCGTCATCGAGGCCATGGATGGCCCCCTCATAGCGATACACGCGATAACGCTCCTGCCCCACCGTGACGAGGCGGGTGTCTTTGGACTCGATATAGCGGGCGAACTGCTTGGCTTGGATGGCGATGCCTTTCGGGTAGAGAATCCGGTTCGTCTTGAGCATCGCGATGACATGGAATCCCTGTTTCAGACAGGCTTCGATGAGCTTCTTAGACGGATACCACGAATCCATGAGCACATACACCGGCTGAGCCCGCTTCACCTTGAGCGAGGAAAGCATCTCGATCGCCAGGTCGATCTTGCTTTTTCCCGCTTTCTTGTCATACAGGCGGAACGCAAATGGGAACGCCTGCGTGAAGGTGTGCACCATCAGCCAAACGAGCGAATGCCCCCAGACCGATTGATGATCTTTATGCGAGTAGTGCCAGTCGCACCCTTGAATGGCGTGCACAGCCCGTGACGAAGGCTTTGTTTTTTGGCAAATCGTATCATCAATCGAAACAAAAAGGGGTTGATTCTTCCGTTTGGCCAGTCGTTCGACCTGGGAAAGGATCCACTCTTGAAGCTTCCCAAGCAGCCTTTCCTCGTTCCAAGGGCTTTTCGTGAAAAAGTGACGGAGCGTCGTTCGATGATTCGGATGAAAGCTCCAGTAATGAATATCAGTCAATGTTCCCGAGAATCCCTTGGTGGTCAAGGCATCGACAATATGAATGAGATGCTTGATGACCGGTTTGGAAAGCTGCAGCGTCAACCCCAGCGTGAAGAAAAACTTGTGGATTCCTTGGTGATGTGCTAATCTATTCATGAGACATGAACCTCCTTCAGGCGTGTTGATTATCCAATAAAATCCAAAGGGTATAGAAAAAAGAGCACCTTTCCTGTAGAATGTGAGTAGCAACACAAACAAACCCAGGAGGTGCTCTCTATGAACAAGCATACCACACTCCCGAATTTGATGCAAAAACTTGTTTCGGATGAAGAGATTCAACTGATTGCCGAAGCGGTTGGGTATCGTGATTCGTCTCGAACCTTTACGTTGCGCGAGTTGATTCACTTCTTCCTGCTGGCCGCCATGCATCAATGGAAAAGCTTTCGCCACGGAGCCGATGTGGGGCCTCTGTATGGATTGCCGCGATTCCATTATTCAACTGTATCCAAGAAAGCGAAAGAAGTTCCCTATGACATCATGAAACGCTTGTTGGCGTTGATCATTTCCAAGTGCAACCGCCAAACCCGCCGTTCGCTTCGGTTTCCCAAACCGCTTCGGGTGGTGGATTCGACGACCGTCACGGTCGGGAAAAACCGCCTCCCATGGGCTCCGTATCACGGCGAACGCGCCGGAGTGAAGCTGCACGTCGCGTATTCGCCGGAATCCTCGTTGCCGGCAGACGTGGTGGAAACCATCGGACTGCGTCATGATGGCCCGGTGGGAGAACAGTTGACGAACGCTCAACAAGTGCTGGTGGAAGACCGGGCGTATTTCAAAATCGAACGCCTCGATCGATTTGTGGAGCAGCATCAGCTCTTTGTCATTCGGATGAAGGACAACATCGAACTTCATCAGAAAAAAAGCTTGAACCGCCTTCCGAGCGCATCTTCATCGGTTCAAGCCGACTTCACGTGCCAGTTGGGAACGAAACAATACCGCTCCACCAAGCGTCACCGGGTAGTGATCTTTCGAGATGCGAATGGCCGCGACATTCGGGTCGTGACGAACCTCTTCCATGCGTCTGCGGAAACCATTGCCGACATGTACCAACAACGTTGGACTGTTGAGATCTTTTTCCGTTGGGTGAAGCAATATCTGAATGTCCCGACCTTGTTTGGCACGACGGAAAATGCGGTATACAACCAACTGTTTGCGGCGTTCATCGCGTATGTGTTGCTGCGATGGCTGTATGATCAAACCAAAAAACGGACGAACGTCTCTCTTTCCTTCATTTCGTTTGTTCGCCGTTTTTTCTCTGGGCAGCTTCCTCTCGATTGGAAATCCGGGATGGCCGCTGCTTTGTTTGAGTATGCCCAAATTTATGGAAGGCGTATGTCTAATTTTGGATAATCAACACTCGTGCACTTGACTGTTTCCATTCTACCAACTTCGTGGTCTGTATGCGGAAGAAGGATCCTGACTGACGAACCTATTTCATCCAGCTAACATGTTTCTGGGATTGAGTGAAAACCACAGAAAATGGTGAAGACCCCAAAAACTTAACTAAGATGTGTCCATAAAAATATACTAGCATCATATTATTAAATACTTTATAATATTCAATAAAAGGAGGAATTTGTGAATATGGATATTAAAATTTTATGTGATTTTGAAGATTTAACTGGATTATTTCCAAGAAGAATTGAAGTAGGTGTTAATTTTGAATTATGGTTGTATCCACATATCAATTTAAGCAATGGAGAAAATGATTTTGATGATTTAGTTCTTATTATTAAAAATACAGAAATGAATTATAAATTATATATTTTCTCTGAGAATGAATCGAATTTTGAAGATCAAAAACATTTAGAAAAGATTATTAATTTAATACATGATGTTTCTGAGAATTTTGAATGTATTTTCAAAAAAGTTGAAGATATTTATTCAAAAGAAGTAGATGTTTTAATTGAAGAAATCAAGGAGGAACATAATGTTTAAAATTTTAAAAGTATTATTTTCGTTTGTTTTAATATTTATTATATTTTTAAATACATTTGAGAAAGTAGATGCAGCCAGTAGATCTAAGATTTATGACAAAGGGGAGTGGACTGTTTATTATGATAGTCCAGATAATGCAAAAACTTATCCACATTTACATTTTTATAAGAGTAAAAAACACATTTATTGTTTGAGATTGGATAATTTAGAAGCGTGTGATAGTACAGGGAAAAATGAAAATAAAGGTAACTATTCACTCCGATAGTAGTATGTAAAGAAGCGCAACACAAATAGGGCATCCCCGTAATAGAAAATGCCCTAAGTGGTAGAAAGAACGCGATCAAGCGTGTCACCCGTCAACAGAAGACATAACGAATCCCACACGTTTTTTTCGTGTTTCGTCAGTGTGGAAACGATGCTTCTTGCGATGCAAAACGACTGCGCGAATGTTTCTTCGCGAAACGTACCCGAAATGTTCTCTTTGACTTTGACCATGCGAAGATCGCGTTCGGCTTGGTTGTTGTCAAAGGGAACATGTACTTCACGTAAGAAACGCAGCGCTTCTTCCTTTCGTTTTTGAAGGCGTCGAACAAAAGCGAGTGCTTTTTTCGGAAGAGGCGTCATCGTTTCTAATCGGTGTTGTGCTCTTTCTAGGATGCGATCATACACTCGTTCCCACCGTCTCGCTTCTTCTTCGGAAAGTGCACCGTGATGGGCTTCGACGGCTTGCTTGGCGGCTAACAGAAACGTGGTCATGCGCATCGCCCACGTATGCCCTTGTTCGATGAATCCTTTTAACTCACGCAAATGGTGGGCATGACAAAGGGCATGGGTGGCATGTGTGTATTTCGGATACGTACCGAACGCATCATGCATCATCGTCCCTTCATATCGGGGAAGAATCCCGATCTCATCGGTCGCTTTTTTTCCACGAGAAGCGTGAGGAGCCAAGTATGTATATCTCGATGTACACGCGACATGCACCCATGCGAGTTTCCCATTGATGCGCAAACTCGTTTCATCGACATGCAGGATGTTGGATTCAAGTAAGGCGTCTTCGATGATGTCCATATTTGATTCCAGCGCTTCGCGTCCTCGTTTCACCATATTGGCAAGGGTTCCTGTACTAATCGAGTGTTGATATAACGCTTCGATTGTATCACTTAAACGCTTGTACGGGATCAATTGGATATGATGTAAATAAACAACGAGCGCCGTGAGCCGTGGACCGTATTGCACATGATTCGTGACATGGGATGGGAATTCGGCTTGTTGCACGCATCGACAATGTGGACACGATTTCACTTCACGTTCATGTTGTGTCACCTCGATCGCCACAGGAGGGACATCAAACACTTGACGGATATCGACTTTGAACGGTTTGACTTCACGCAAAGAAGCTCCACATCCTTGACACGTATGCACACGGTGGACGATGCGATGATGTGGATGTTCCACTTGACGGAGCGTCTTCCCCTCATGTCCCTCTTGCCCACCAGGCTTTTTGCCAGACGGCTCGCGGGAGGAACGCTTTTTCTCAAAACGGTCAGAAGATGGGGGCAAATGGCTATTGGAGCTGTTTTTTTTCGTGCGTGCTTCCAGCTCTTGAACACGGTACTTCAGTTGTTCATTTTCTTTGCGTAGTTGTTTGTTTTCGTGACGCAAATGTTCATTTTCTTGAATGAGTTGATGAATGAGCTGTTTTTGTTGTTGAACTTTGCCGATTAAGCTCTCAACTGTAAATACAGCTTGTTGTACCGTCAACATGCGATTCACCTCCTTGTCTATCAATATTCACATCATAGACAAGGAAAGAAGAAAATATTCAGCTCACTTTATGATGTGGCTGAATAGTTACAACTTTGTTTTACATCCAGTAGAGCGCCCGCTGCATTCTATCAAAATGACTTGTTATGAAGGAAAACAGAATCGAACAATCGGAAAATCTTTATTGCAACTTATATATATTAAATTTAATGGCTCTTCACCAAAAGTTGTACTTGATTTTTTCTGAACTCTATTTACGCTTGTAAGGGAAAATCAACAAATCCGTGATTTTTTCAAATCTTTGTGCAGGAAGCTGTATTGCTTGTCAAGTACATGTTGTGGTGAAGAGCCAATTTAATTTATTTTTTGACTATACAGCGACGAGCCTTGCCGAATAAATTGTTGCGCTTTTTCTTTCATCCCTTCCTCTTTGATTTGCCGCTGCAGCTCGTGCGAAATGTTCATCGAACAAAACTTCGGCCCGCACATCGAACAAAAATGAGCTGTTTTCGCCGCCTCGGCCGGCAATGTTTCATCATGGTACTCACGAGCCCGTTCCGGGTCAAGCGACAAGTTGAACTGGTCGTTCCAGCGAAACTCAAAGCGCGCTTTCGAGAGCGCATCGTCACGTTGCTGGGCGGCCGGATGCCCTTTCGCCAGATCAGCCGCATGGGCGGCGATTTTATAGGCCACGACCCCGGCGCGTACGTCCTCTTTATTCGGCAGCCCTAAATGCTCTTTCGGCGTTACGTAACAAAGCATCGCCGTTCCATAAGCGCCAATGATGGCGGCGCCAATCGCCGACGTGATGTGATCGTATCCCGGCGCGATGTCGGTGACAAGCGGCCCTAACGTATAAAACGGCGCTCCATGGCAAATGTCCTGTTCCCGCTCGACATTTTCGCGAATTTTATGCATCGGAATGTGGCCCGGCCCTTCGATCATCACCTGCACATCATGCTTCCAGGCGATTTTCGTCAGCTCGCCAAGCGTTTCCAGTTCGGCAAACTGCGCCTCATCGTTCGCATCGGCGATGGAGCCGGGGCGCAAGCCGTCGCCAAGGGAGATCGCGACATCGTATTGTTTCAAAATCTCGCAGATTTCTTCAAAATGCGTATACAAAAAGTTTTCTTCATGATGGGCCAAACACCATTGGGCGATGATCGAGCCGCCGCGCGAGACGATGCCGGTCGTCCGGTTGGCGGTGAGCGGAATGTAATGAAGCCGCACACCGGCGTGGATCGTCATGTAGTCGACTCCTTGCTCCGCCTGCTCCATCAACGTCTCACGATACACGTCCCACGTTAACTTCTCCGGCACCCCTCCTACCTTTTCGAGCGCCTGATAAATCGGCACCGTTCCCACGGGGACCGGCGAATTGCGGATGATGTACTCGCGCGTTTCATGAATGTGTTTGCCGGTCGATAAATCCATGACCGTATCGGCGCCCCAACGCACTGCCCAAAGCAATTTTTCCACTTCGTCTTCAATCGATGAAGAAACAGCCGAGTTGCCGATATTGGCATTAATTTTCACATGGAAACGACGGCCGATGATCATCGGCTCATTCTCGGGGTGATTAATGTTCGCCGGAATGATCGCCCGTCCGGCCGCTACTTCCTGGCGAACGATTTCGGGGTCGATTCGTTCACGGATGGCGACGAACTCCATCTCTGGCGTAATGATCCCCCGTTTGGCATAATGCATTTGCGTTACGGTTTTTCCGGGCTTTGCCCTCAATGGACGGCGCACGAACGGCAGCGGGCGGACGCCGGCGGTCGCTGATGGCTTCACTTCTTCGACATCGCCGCGCTCAACAATCCAGTTGCGGCGAAGAGGCGGCAATCCTTTTTCGACGTCCGGCTCAAAATGAGGATCGGTGTATGGACCGGTTGTGTCATAGACGCGCACCGGCTCGTTTTCCACCGTTCCTTGCGGCGTTTTCGTCGGCGACAACACGATCTCTCTCATCGGCACGCGCACATCCTTGCGCGATCCTTCAATGTACACCTTGCGGCTGGCTGGAAATGACATGAACGAGCGGATGTTTTCCATGCGGCTTTCCTCCTTTGAAATGGTGGTTGAGACCTGCAGCCGCACCAGCAAAAGAGAGGCAAAAACGGGGGATATTTACGCAAAAACGGGTTCCGCAAAACGAACGGAACCCGATCAAGGCAAAAAGGCCAAATGAACAGCCTGTGCGTCCATCTGTTCCCGCTGCCTGCTTCCCTACGCTGGCATGACCCAGATCAGGTTCAAAGGGTCAAAGAACTTCATCGCGTTCTTTTCTCAGCCCGGCTCCCGGACTCCCCTAGCAGATGAGCGTATAACCATGATGACTGACTTTTTTTATTTTATCAGGCAATTGGCAAAGATGCAAACCATTTTATTCCAAACGTTGACTCCCACACGTCGTTTGAAAGCCCCTCTTTCTCGAAGAAAGCGTCCTTTTCCTCACTCACACAGAAAATTTCTTCAGCATTGCCCGCATCTCTTCCGCCATCTGACCGAGCGATGTCGACGAAGAGGCGATTTCCTCGACGGAAGCCATTTGTTCCTGCGTCGCTGCCGATACGTTGGCCGCACCGGACGCTGACTGTTCGACAATATTGGTCATCTGTTGGAGTGCGTCGTTCACTTGGCGGGCATGCTCCTTCATTTGCTCGATGGCGGACGATACTTGTCCAATTTGTTTGCTCACTTGGCCGACCTCCTCGCGAATATGGGCAAATGATTGGCCGCATGCCGCCGCCACGTTCAATCCTTTCGCCACTTCGGAGATCACCTGTTCGGCAGACGAAACCGCCCGCTTCGTTTCTTCTTGAATGTAGCCGATCAGCTCGGAAATTTGTTGCGCGGAGCGCGCGGATTGTTCTGCGAGCTTGCGCACTTCATCCGCGACAACCGCAAACCCTTTCCCTTGCTCGCCGGCGCGCGCCGCTTCGATCGCGGCATTGAGCGCCAACAAATTCGTCTGCGACGCAATGCCGGTGATCGCTTCCGTAATTTGTCCAATCTCATTCGAGCGCTCCCCGAGCCTTTGAACGACCTGGCCAAGCGCTTGAACGTGGTCGTAAATGAACTGCATTTGCTCGGACATTTGTCCGATTGACTGCTTGCCGTCCTCTGCTTTCGCCGATGTTTTCTCAGCCCGGTGCGCCACTTCTTTCGTATGGAAAGCGACGTCGCTCAATGTTTGGGAAATATCATGCACGGACGCGGCGGTGGTGCGGACAGCATCAGCCTGCTCCTCCGCACTTGCCGCAAGCGTTTCCATCGTTGTCGCAATTTGCTCTGTCGCTTTCGTCGTCTGCTCAGCGACAGCGGCCAACTGGCCGGACACTTGCGCCACCTCTTCGGCATGATGCTGCACGCTGCCCATCACTTCCTGCCATGCATCGGCCATACGGTTGAACGCAGCCGCGATCGGCCGCAGCTGCTGCACGCGATCAAGCGGCATGCGCGTCTTCAAGTCCCCCTCTGTCATTTTGCTTACATGTTCATTGATGACAGCGATCGGCGCGACAAACCGCCGGTAGTTGAGCGTCGATGAAACCAAGCCGACCACCGCCCCGAATAGCATGATGGCAGCAAGCGTCCACCAAAACGCCGCCCCGCGAATGCCATTGGCCAGGCATATCACAAGGCCGATCGCCGCTGTGCCAGGGATGACGATGAACATGGTGCGGATGATATAACTTGCTAATGACAAAACGCTCTCCTCCTTTTGCCATGATGCAAACACCTTTCTTATTTCTTTACCACATAAATAGATTCGTGAATGAACGTCCATTTTCCTTCCTAGTCCTAATCATGAATAGGGGTGGTTGCAAAGTTTTCTGATCTAACAAGGACCCGCACAAAAACATCATGCTTTTGATCGCCTATAATCGGTGACGAAAATAAGAAAAGGCGCCCCGTTCGATTGGGGCACCACCTGTTGTTTTCCGCTTTACACCGCCGGTTTTTCCGTTGTCACATACGTCCCGGCAATAAAATCGTGAATCGACCGTTTGTCTTCTCTCGCCGCGACCATAATCGCACTAATAATGAGACCAATGCCGAACGTGATAAAGTATACGAGTCCGCCAACGAACGAGCGCAAAAACATTGTGCCGATGCCGACTTTGCCGCCGTTCACTTTCGCAATCCGGATGCCAAGCATCCGCTTGCCGACCGTATATCCGTACCAAACAGCAGGAACGATTAACGCGTAAAGGATGTTCGCCAATGACGTAAACCAGTTCGTTTCCCAACTGCCCGTGATGAAATAGCCGATGATCGAAATCGGAATGCCAACGACAATCGCATCCAATATATTAGCCAACAACCGCTTCCAAAACCCCACCGGGTTCGTCACCGCCATACGGTTTTCCCTCCTCCTGCCCTTTCTATCATTGTATTCGCTCCTGACAGCGAATTGCCTTTATTTTAGCCAAATTTCAAAAAGAAATCTACATCCGTCCAAGGCGGCCCTCCCTTGAATTTTCCCCGCCTGTTTGGGGTGTGAGCGTTGGAGGGCTCAAGAAGGACGGCGATTTGAGGGGAAACACCGCTCTTCAATAAGTTTCTTAAAAGACCTTACAACGCCACCGCTTCGTTGGGTTTTATCCTTATCTATTATGGACAAACCATTTGCAAGAAATCAAGCATGAGCCCCCTCACAACAAAAATAAACCGGCGTGGGATCCCTACGGACGACCCACGCCGGAACGAATCTTTTGAAACGGACAAAGGGCGACAAGCGCAGACCATTCGGTGAAAAGGCGTCACCAGTCAATGCGCAATTCAAGGGTAGCGAGGCAATCAGCCAGCTGCCGCTTAATCTCCGCCAATGCAGCCTCCGTCTTGGCTTCTGCACGCAACACAAGAATCGGCTGCGTGTTCGACGGCCGCACCAACCCCCAGCCGTCTGGGAACTGGATGCGGGCGCCATCCACATCGACAACAGGGAAACGGCCGGCAAATTTCTCTTTTACTCTGGCAATGGCAGCCGCTTTTTTCTCTTCCGGGCAAGCGACGCGTGTCTCCGGCGTCGCGGCGTACTGCGGCACGTCGGCGAACCACTCGGACAGCGGGCGCTCATCGTGCGACAGTAATCGAAGCAGGCGCCCAGCGGCGTACAGCGCATCGTCATAGCCGTAAAACTCATCATTGAAGAACAAATGACCAGACATTTCACCGGCAAACGGGATCTCCGGACGACGGCGCAACGTCGCTTTGACGTGCGAATGGCCGGTGCGATGGAAGAACGGTTTCCCGCCGAGCCGCTCAATTTCCTCAACTAGCGCTTGCGAACATTTCACTTCGACGGGCGCGTCGGCTCCCGGATGGCGCTTCAAAATTTCGCGCCAGAACAGCACCATCAGTTGGTCGCCCCAGCGGATCGCACCCGTTTCATCCACGACTCCGATCCGGTCGCCGTCGCCGTCAAACGCGATGCCAAGATCCGCCTGCTCCTTGCGCACCATCTCAATCAAGTCCGTTAAGTTCTCCGGCACGACCGGGTCCGGATGATGATTCGGAAACGTCGGATCGGATTCACAGTAAAGCGGGATGACATCACATCCCCACTCTTTGAGCACTTGTGGCGCAATGATCGATGGGGTGCCGTTGCCGCAGTCGACGACGACCTTCAGCTTGCGCGGACCGAGCTTAATTTTCTCCTTCAACATCTTGATATAGGCCGGAGCAAGGTCAAGCGTTTCCTCGCGCCCGCGCGCTGTTTCAGGACGCGGCTGTTCCTGGCTGAGCCGCTCCATCGCCCGCCGCAGCGCTTGGATGCGCTCGCCATAAATTGTCGTTTTCCCCATGGCGATTTTAAATCCGTTCTCATCCCCTGGGTTATGGCTGGCGGTGATGATCATGCCGCATGGAATGTTCGTGTAGTATAAGCTGTAGTAAAACATCGGCGTCGTCGAAAGCCCAATATCGACGACATCGCAGCCGCCATCGAGCAGCCCATCTTTGAGCGCCCGATGCAAGCCAGGCGATGACAGACGATTGTCATGACCGACAACCGCCCTCTTCTCGCCTTCCTTTTGCATCATGTCGGCAAAGGCCCGTCCGAGCCAATACGCGAACGACTCATCGAGCTCCTCTCCGGCTCGTCCGCGGATGTCGTATTCTTTAAACACGTGTGCTGGCCATGCGAACGGTTTCGTTGTTGACGTATTCATCGACAACCACCTCCACCGAAATTGATTGAGCGATTGCTGCTGTTAACAAGTACGACAATGTTGACTCCGCCCCTCGATTCGGGTTCGGGCCGTTCGGGCTAAGCCCGTCGCAGCAACTGCCGTCGCTTGGGTCCGCAAGCGGCGCGTTGCCGTCGTTTTGTCCGTAAAACCAAGCGAGGCAGCGGCGGACGACGCCGCGATAACGCTCGTCGTCCGTTGCCCAATACGCTTCGCGCGCCGCCAAAGCGAGCTTCATCACATCAAGCGGCTGTTGATCCCAATCGGCGCGGTAGCGGCGGCTGCACCAGCCGCGGTTGCCGACCGGACGGATGACACCTCCCGGTCCGCTCATTTTTTCAATAAGGAAAGCAAGGCTTTTTTCCGCCACTTCCTTCACCTCATCCCGCGGCGCGCGCCGATATGCCGTCCAAAGCGCCCACGGCAGCACCCCGTTGGCGTACGTCAACTCCGGCTCATACCAATGCCAATCGTCGCCAGCATGCTCCCAATACGCCGCAAGCAGCCGCTGCTCAAGCCGTGCAGCCAAAGCTGCCACTTCCTCTTGATCGATGCCAAGCGGGCGTCCTTCTGTCAATAAGACGCCGCAAGTGGCCACCCCCCAGGCGACGCCGCGCAGCGAGCGAAGCTCCCATGCCGCCGGCAGCGCCCTCCTCAACATGTCCGCAGCCGCCTCGCGCCGCGCCGCATCATCCAATTGCTTATACGCGATCGCCGCCGCCCAAAACGACCGCCCGAAGCAGTCGTCTGAGGGCGTCTCTTCCTCTTTCGTCCGATCGAAGAAAAAGTTGTTATGGAACGTCCCGTCATCGTTTTGCGCCCAAAGCAAAAAGGCCAAATATCGGTCAAGCAGACGATACAGCCGCTCCTTTGTTTCTTGATCGTCGAGCAACGCCAGCCACTCGAGGCACGCCCATATGGCGCGGGCGTTGTCATCGGTCGAATACCCTTCGCGCCGCCGCGGAATGCGGCCGAGGCTATGCTCGAGCAACCCGGTGTCGTCAGTCATGCGCTCGAGATGGTCGAACTTAATGACCGACGAAACCAACCGCCTTCACCTCCCCGCGTTTTGCGGCGCACACGCGCTCAAATAAGGCGACATGCTGTTCGCCGATGCGCGGCCAATGCGTGTTCGCCCCAATTTGGCGCACGGTTTCTTCCCAGCGTTTTAACGCCGCCTCATCGGCCAACAGCTGCCCAAGCCGCTCTTCCCATCGGGCGGTATCGCCATACGGCAACAGTAGCTCCTCGCAGCCCCGCAACAAATCGCGCGCATGCTCATACGGCGTCGAAACGACCGGACGGCCGACGCCGACCGCATAGGCAAGCGTGCCGCTTGTAATTTGCTGAATGCCCGGGTACGGGGTGACATACAAATCGCACGCCGTCAAATAATCAATCAGCTCTTCTTCGCTGAAATACCGGTCCTCCATGCGGACATGGCCGTCGAGTCCAAGCCGATGAATCAACGCTTTCAGTTCATCGCGGTACGCCTCGCCCTCCCGTTTTTTCACTTCCGGATGTGTCTGTCCGGCGATGACATACAGCGCTTCCGGCACCTTGCGCACGACGCCCGGCAATGCGGCGAGCACCGACTCGATTCCTTTGCCGCGGCTTAGAAGCCCGAACGTCAACATCACTTTGCGGCCGCTGAATCCGAGGCGTCGGCGAAGCGAATCGCGATTTTCGCTGCTTGGGCCTGGAGCACCGTGCGGAATGTAGACAATTTTTTCTTCCGGCAAGCCAAACGCTTTGACCAAATACGGGATCGCCTGCCGGTTCATGACGATGATGGCGTCGCTTGCCGCCGCGATTTTTTCTTGAATCGGGCGGTACGGCAGCGGCGGTTCGGCAAACACCGTATGGAACGTCGTCACGAGCGGCTTTTCGAGCGCCGCGATGAAATCGAGAATGTATTCGCCTGCCTCGCCGCCGAAAATGCCAAATTCATGCTGCAGGACGACAACATCGATGTCGCTCTCATTCACCCGTTTCGCCATTTCGGCATACGCCGCGCGGTTTTGCGCCGGGAGCGGCCAATACGCCGGGTTGTGGCGATAGGCGTCATCGCCGTCGCTTTCGTTGTACAACACGATGATGCGGTCGCCATCGGACGGTCCGCGGACGCCGTCAATACTTTGCCGCAAATGTTCCGTAAACGTCGCCAGCCCGCACCGCCGCGGCGGATACGTGCTGACGTAGGCAATTCGAATCATGCTTGCACCGCCTCCTTGAACTGATTAATAATCGAATCTTCGAACACTTTTCCCGCCGGCGTCACCGTCCGATAGCCGAAAATGCTGTTTTGCAAACGGCTGCGGTCACGAATGACAGAGCGGTCCCAAACGATGGTCTGCGCGCAATGGACGCGGGCGCCAATTTGGCAGCGGTCGCCGATGACCGCATTCGGGCCGATCACAGCCTGCCGTCCGATTTTCACATGGTCGCCGATGAGCACAGGCGGTACAAACAAGACGCCCGACCCAATCTCGACATGTTCGCCGACAAATACCCCTGGCTGGATTTCACGGCCTTTCAGCGGAATCGGAAACTCCCGACGCAACGCATCCCAGTGAACTTGGCGGTAGCGGGCCGGCGTCCCCATATCACGCCAGTATCCGTCACTGACGATGCCATAGACACCGACATTCCTTTCGATCAGCAGCGGGAATGTTTCGCGTTCAATCGACACTTCCCGCTCCGCCGGGATATAGCGCATCACCTCTGGCTCCAAAATATACATGCCGGCGTTGATCCGGTTCGATGGCGCTTCTTCGCGGCGCGGCTTTTCGATAAAGCGCAAAATTCGCCCGCTGTCGTCTTGTTCTACGACCCCATAGGAAGAAGGATCGTCTACTTCCGTTAAAACAATGGTCGCCAAACCGCCATGTTGACGATGGAAATCAAGCAGCGGGATCAATTGCGGCAAATGCACAATGTCGGCGTTAAACACGAGAAACCGTTCCTTCAGCCAGCGCTCGGCGTTTTTGATCGCCCCAGCCGTTCCGAGCGGGAACGGTTCGAGCGCGTATGTAATCTTGACGTTCCAGCGCTTCCCATCTTCGAAATAGCGACGGATCACTTCTGAACAATGATGGGCGGCGATGACAAATTCGTTGACTCCTTGGTCGCGAAGATGAACGATGAGGTGTTCAAGCCATGGCCGGTTCGCAATCGGGGCCATCGGTTTGGGGATGTTTTCGGTCAATGGACGAAGACGCGTACCTAATCCTCCTGCCAGCAACAATGCTTTCATTTCGTCATCCCTCCATATCTTTTTTTCACAAAAATAGACACCTTTTTTGACGGATGAACGTGAAAATGAAAGTAGTTCATATATTGCTAGCACTCGACTGAGATGGTTGCTAATAATAATATACATAATATTCCTTCTGTTGCGCAAGCGAAATGATTGTCGGATGGTATCGATGAGGAATGATTGATGCTTGCAAATTTCAAAACTTTCATTTTCTCGTTCTTCTTTTTCTTTGCGGTATAATGTACATCGTTAATGCTATATATATGTGAGGGAGGAGGAGAATACGCCATGATTTCTTCATTTTTCCGTTACCGTGTCGGCATCGCCGGCGCCGGTGCATTCGCTGAATTTTTAGCCGGCGCGCTCGCCCCGCTTCCTTCCTTTCAGCTTGCTGCCGTCGCCGGCCGAACGGACGCAAAGCGCCAGCGCGTCATCGACGCCTATCGCCGCCGTCAGCCGCAGGCGGGCGACGTGCGCGAATACCGCGAAGCTGAACAATTGATCGTTGACCCGCATGTTGACATCGTCATTCTCACCACCCCGCCGCATTTGCACGCCCCGCTTGCCAAGCGGGCGCTTGAGGAAGGAAAACATGTGCTCCTTGAAAAGCCAGGCGGCCTCACCGCCGAGGCGCTGCGGGCGAACATCCAGCTCGCCGCCCGCCAAAACCGGGCGTTGGCGGTCAATCTCGTTCTTCGCTACCACCCGCTCGCTGAAGCTGTCAAGCAACTCATCCATCGCGCGCTTCTTGGCCCAGTGGACTACGCAAGCCTTCACAACGCGGCTCACCGCGTCGCCAAAGGCCATTGGTTTTGGGACGAGCGGCGAAGCGGAGGCATTCTCATTGAGCACGGCGTCCACTTTTTTGAAGTCGGACGCGACTGGTTTGGCGAAGCGGCTTCCGCACGCGGATTCGCGCTTCAGGAACCAGACGGCACACGGCCGCGCGTCGGCGCTACGGTGATTCATGAAGGCAAGGGCCGGCGCATCCCCGTCCATTATTACCATGGCTTTACGATGGACCCTGCCGCTTCGGAATCGACGCACTGGGACATTCATACGAAACGCGGCCGCATCGTGCTTGACGGCTGGATTCCGACGCAGCTGTCCGTCTCCGGCCTCGTCACTGACGAGGAGGCAGCCTGCATTGACGCCTGGCTTGACGCCATCCCGACAAAGCCGTCGGCTGACGCTATCGAACAACTGCAGCAAGCGGCCGACCGGCTGTTGCCGCCCACGGAACCTTCAGCCGCTCCGCGCCGCCCATACGAGCGCACCGTGGTGCTCTCGGACCGCCACGGGTGGTACGAAGCGATCGCTCAAACGCGCTTTCTTGATTTTTGCCGTTTGATCGAGAACCCGAGCTGGCGCGTCCTCGTCACCGCCGAAGACGCCGCCGCCGACCTCGCTTTGGCGGAAGCGTGCACCGTGACGGATAAAGCAGACGACCCACTTGACATCCGCTAACTGCTGACACCAAAAGAGCCTGGTGCGGCCACATGGCAAACGGCCGCAACCAGGCTTTCTTCACCTCAATCGTCGATAGATCTCGGTCTCATCAGAACGTCCAAAACGCCCTTCTGCGCTTCCCCCTCAACCAACAACGCCTCAACAGTCGGAATGTCCGCCGGCGCCCACTCAAGAGAGCGCAATGCTTGAAGCGGCACCCACCGAAGCTCAGCATGCTCCCGCGCCCGCGGCTCCCCATCGACTAAGCGGGCTTCATACGTCCGCAAATGCACGATGGCGTGTTCATACTCATGGAACACATCAGCCAACAACTCACCGACCGAAATGGTGCAGCCAAGCTCCTCGCGAATTTCCCGAACTAAAGCGTCTTCGGGCCGCTCCCCCTCTTCCACTTTGCCGCCCGGAAACTCCCACACGTTGGGCAGCGACATGTTCGGCGCGCGCAACGCACATAACACATCCCTCTGTTCATTGAAGATGGCTGCCCCGACAACATGAATGACCCGTTTCATTCATGACCCGCCCTTCTCATCCATATACGCCATTTTAGCAAAAACCGTCTCGCTTTCCAAAACAGTGAAACCCCTTTAGGCGTTATGTTACTTTAAAGAAGAGCAGAACCTTTTCACCAGGTGCTCCGTATTCTCAACTGAAATCGCTGACAAGGGGGAGAACGTGTTGTTCAAAAAACTGTTAAGTTCGATCGGCATCGGTGCCGCCGCTGTTGATACGAAGCTCGCCAAAGCGCAATATGTCTAAGGCGAAACCGTCGAAGGGGTTGTCGACATTCGCGGCGGCAGCGTCGAACAGCACATTGATGAAATTTATTTGGCATTAGTCACAACGTACATCCGCGAAATCGATGATAAGAAATTTGAAGAAAAAGCCGTGCTGGCGCGCTACAAAGTGAGCGGCCCGCTGACGATCGCGCCGAACGAAACGAAAACGATCCCGTTTCAATTCGCCTTGCCGTACGACGTACCGGTCACGCTCGGTTCTTCGCGGGTATGGCTGCAAACCGGCCTTGACAATGAACCTCCCCCACTTATCGAAGTGGGGGTTTCCTGTTTCCCCTTCGGAGGTGGATGCATGATAGGCTGGTTGGCAGCCTATCTGCAGGCAACACCTGGCACCCGTCCCGTTGGGAGCCACAGGCAACATGAGTATCCATGATACTCAAGGGCGGGAACTCGCCATCTACGACTTCATACCTAAGCAATCCGTCGATACGTAAACGGTTTGACCGTAAATTCCAATGGGCGGATTTCACCATAATATACTTTGGCAAATAAATTCATTGCCCCATGGATATCACGGTGTCGTTTGTACCCGCATTGACATGTATAATTTCTAGAAGAAGATTTATTTTTCTTCCCGCAAACAGGGCATGTTTGCGAGGTATAACTTTCATCTTTTTTCTCGATTTGAATTCCTTCGGCATTCAATTTGTATTTGAGATAATCAAATAATTTTCCAAACGACCAATTGGATAATTTCTGATTGGTCTTTTTGTTTCGTTTCTTTTTCGTATTCCGTTGGATTCCTTCGATATCTCCAATGACGACTTCTTTCACTTGGTTTTCCAAACACCAACGAACAAATTGTCTCGTGGTTTTGTGCAGTGCATCCTTTAGTTGTGCCTCTGATTTCGAAAGTACATATTGTTTCGCCCGATTGTACTTTTTCCATTGTTTGGAGCCTTTTTTGCATCTGCTCATGAGTTTTTGCAGTTCTTTTAATTTCTTGTTTCTCAACCGATGAATGCTTCTTATTTTTCTTCCCGTGATAATGAGGCTTTCCCCATTTTCACAAATGGCTGCGATGGTGTGAATTTCCCCTGGGTCAATAGCAACACGGTTTTTACATGGATTTTCTTTTGGTTTTTTCCCATCTTCATACGATAAACAAAGCCACAAACCACGGTCATAGACCAACTCGATTTCTTTGACTTTTCCGTTTGGAAGTTTCTCTTTGTCGATTTTCACCACCAAAGGAGATTGTCGTTTTCGATTCCAAATTCCTAGCGACAGTTCCAACGTTCCGTCTTCATGCAAAACAAACCCATCTTTTGCCCATTTCGTGTTGAAATGTTTTTTCTTTTTGTATGGATATTTGATTTTTTCTCCTTTTTTCCGTGCTTCTTTTGCCCCATCACGGGCAAAGATATATTTATGCACAACCGCCTGGATGCTTTGGCTGTGGATAGAAAAACGACCTTTTGTTGCTTTTTGCAGTTCCGTTTTGGTTATCCATTTTCCTGTTTCCAAATGATGTTCTTTTGCCAAACGAAGGCATTCGTTCCAAACTTCTGCGGAGATACGATTGCATTCAAATAGTTTTTGGATAACTTCTTTCTTTGCCCGAAAACGGGTTTTCAGCGTTCGATACATGGTTTCACCTCCTATGTTTATTGTATTCTATTGCCATCCAAAGAAGAAAGAAAAAAACAGAAAAACCGAACGCCATTCATCCCCCACCTGTAGAGGTGGGGGACTTCTGGCTGATTTATGTTAAAACGGCGCTCGACCCGCAAGACCGCGACCATCTCGCCATCGAACCGCACCCGCTTGTCGCCGCGTTTCTCGAGGCGGCCCGCCAATTAGGTTTCCGCCTTCGCCATGTGCAATGCGAACAAGCGCCGCGCTATTGGCAACAGCGGCTGCCGTTTGTCCAAGAGTTTGAATTCAAGCCGGCAAGCGGACCGTTTAAAGGCCGACTTGACGAACTGGAGGCCATTTTCTTTGTCTCCGAGCATGGGGTTGAAGCCATTTTAGAGATTGACCGCAAAGCGCGCGGGTTTGCTGGATTGCTTTCCGAGGCGCTTGATATGGACGAAACGCTTGTCCGGTTCACCTATGGGCCGAGCGATGTCGCTTCATTGGCGCAATGGTTGGCGAATGCAATTAGCCGGTATAGCTGAGCGAAAAGGGGCAAAAAACGAAGGGGCCACTCGGCCCTTTTGTACTATGTGCTATACGGATGCAGTGAAAAGCTTGTCTATCTTCCCTGCAGTCGACCCAACTGTTCTGCAAAAACCACATTACTACAATTTCAAATTGCACCACACACTCCTTTTGTTTTGATTCATACGGCTAGGATTCAGTGAGCTTTTTGCTTTGCAACCGATGTCAACCCCATCGCGGCTGGCTTCTTTTTCGACCTTGCCATAAGCGCAAAAGGCAATGCAATATTTGTACAATTCAAGCTATTCTAATATAACAATCTATTCGTTAATCACTAATATTCATGCTAAAATAGTGTTTGTTCACCACTAGAAAACACTTGTGCATGTACGGTGAATTTCATTCTTGATCATCCATGAGTGTCAGGAGGAACGTTATGAAGCAACTCATTGTAAGGTGGAATCAGCTTAGCCTTGTCAGACGTATCCTTGTCGGTATCATCATCGGGATTGTCCTCGCCATGGCCGTCCCGGAATCAACAAAATGGGTGTCCATTTTTGGTTCCTTGTTTGTCAACGCTCTAAAGGCCGTCGCACCCGTATTGGTGTTCTTTCTCGTGGTCTCCGCCATTTCCCGCCATCAAAGCGGCCAAAAAACAAATATCCAACACATTCTTGTCCTATACGGGGCCAGCACGTTCTTAGCCGGTCTTACCGCCGTCGTGGCCAGCTTCATCTTTCCGGTTCATTTATCTTTAGCTGAAGGGATGAAAGATATCTCTCCCCCTAGCGGCATAACAGAGGTACTTCAGTCATTGTTGCTTAATATTGTTGATAACCCTATTCATGCACTGATCAATGCGAATTATATCGGTATCCTGACTTGGGCGGTGCTGCTTGGCATCGCATTAAGACCTGCGCCGGAGACGGTCAAAAACGTCATCGCCAGTTTTTCTGACGCCATTTCAAACATTGTCACATGGGTCATCAATTTGGCACCCATCGG
This sequence comes from Geobacillus sp. FSL K6-0789, assembly GCF_038593135.1. NCBI lineage: Bacteria > Bacillati > Bacillota > Bacilli > Caryophanales > Anoxybacillaceae > Geobacillus > Geobacillus sp. FSL K6-0789. The sequence goes on along the minus strand of NZ_CP151966.1, from coordinate 427,964 downwards.
AATCATGGGGCTTGTTTTTGACGCGATGGTCACCAACGGGCTTTCCGCTTTCATCGAATACGGAAAGTTATTGGCCGTTCTTCTTGGGACGATGTTTTTCGTGGCATTCGTCATAAATCCGCTGATTGTCTTTGTGAACATTCGCCAAAATCCGTACCCGCTCGTGTGGAGATGCATTCGGGAAAGCGGAATGACCGCCTTCTTTACGCGCAGCTCGGCCGCAAACATTCCGGTGAATATGAATTTGGCTGAAAAACTCGGATTAAACAAAGATACGTATTCGGTCTCGATCCCTCTCGGTGCAACGATTAATATGGCTGGCGCCGCCGTTACGATTTCCGTGTTGACGCTTGCTGCGGTTCACACATTGGGGATTGAAGTCGATCTAGGTACAGCGCTGATTCTTAGCATTCTTTCCACCATCGCCGCTACAGGGGCATCCGGCGTCGCGGGCGGCTCGCTTCTCCTTATCCCGTTGGCATGCAGTTTGTTTGGCATCCCAAATGATATTGCCATGCAAGTAGTAGGGGTTGGTTTTATCATTGGCGTGTTGCAAGATTCATGTGAAACGGCCCTGAACTCCTCTTCCGATGTTCTTTTCACCGCAACAGCGGAATATGCGAAGAGACGCAAAGAAAAAACCGCCGTCATCATCGAATCTGAATTTCATGCAAAACGAGCGGGTGGCAACTGAAACCCTTCTTGTATAAAGCCCGTTTCCCTCTCACTTGGGGGAACGGGCTTTTCCTGATTTATGATGATTTGACAAGCAACGCACAGCACTCGACATGCGCCGTATGCGGAAACATGTCCACCGGTTGGACAGTTTTCAACACATAGCCAAACGGGGCTAGCTCCGCAATATCCGCCACAAACGTCTCCGGATTGCAGGAGACATACACCACCCGCTTCGGTTGCGCTCGGCCGATTTTGCGCATCACTTTTCCGCCTGCGCCAGAACGTGGAGGATCCAAAAGCAGCAGCTCCGGCCGCCCGAACTGCTCCAACACGTCATCAATCCCGCGCCGCGCATCCCGCGCCAAAAAGTACGTATTGTCAACGCCGTTGTCTTTCGCGTTTCGTTTCGCCGACTCGATCGACGTTTCCACAATTTCAATGCCCGCCAACGCCTTCACCCGCTTGGCGAACGGCAAGGAAAACGTGCCGACTCCGCAGAAGAGATCGATCATTTTCTCATGGGGCTTGGGCTCGCCCATCTCCAACGCCAGTTCAACCAATTTGGCCGCCTGCACCGGGTTCGTTTGGAAAAACGTATCAAACCAAAGACGGTAGCGGAACCCGCACAATTCATCGTAAATGAAATCCCGTCCGGCCAGCACGTGCGTTCGTTCCGCCTGGGTGCGGTCGGCCCACGCCCGATTCTCCAGCCAAAGCAAACTTTTCACGTCCGGGAGCGCCTTCGTGATCCGCTCCGTCAAATCAGCCGCCGCTTCTTTCAACTCCCCTTCCGGCGCCTCGGTCGCAAAGAGCGCCACCATCACCTCTCCTGTCGCAAACGACTCGCGCACCATGACGTGGCGAAGCAGCCCTTCATGGGTGTCTTTGTGATACCCAGGCAGCTGATGATCGCGCGCCCAACGCGCCACTTCCATAGCGGCTTTGACGATCTTCTCGCCGGCAATGAGACATGTCTCCAACGAAACCACTTGCCGGAAATTCCCTTGCTCGTGCAGTCCAAGCAGGCCCTCAGGAGAGAACGTAAACTCCATTTTATTGCGGTAATGCCACGGATGTTCCATCCCGATCGTCTCGCGCACAACGTCCGGATCAAATCCGTGCTGGGCAAGCAGCGCCTTCACCTGTTCGGTCTTATGCCGCAGCTGTCCCTCATAGCGCCAGTGCTGCCAGACACAGCCGCCGCAGCGGTCAAAGTGCGGACACGGCGGATCGAGCCGCTCTGGATGCCGCTCAATCACTTCTTCCACTCGGGCATGGGCCCTCCGGCGTTTCGGCCAATCGATCAAAACCCGCACCCTTTCACCAGGAAGCGTGGACGGAACAGTGAGTTTGAGCTTTTTTCTCTTTCCCTCCTCTTCATGCCAAACGACCGCTTGCCCGGCTCCTTTTTTATCTAACTGTTGAATGTCCGTAATGAATGATTGTTTTGCGCTGTCTGTCAACGGCTTTCCTCCTTCCGAGATGAACGATGTTGTCACCCTTTATGTATTGTACACGATCAGTGGACGAATCCAAAGAAACTTCGCGCAGGGGAAAAGATTGGGAATGAAAAGCATTGGAAGACGGAAAAACGGAATTCACCTTGATTCATTCCGGATGGGATGCGGACAAAGCAACCGAATTTGGGCAGCCTCACACAGTCGTTCGCAAGATTATGGATGACGGGTGGGAGAACATTGTCAACCAAAAACTTCCCACATATCTCGAAGGATAAACGAACCGTTTCCACGCCGAAGCACGATGTGTTTCACACCATCGCCAATCCAACCCGCCGCCAGATGTTGCAGCTGCTCGCGGACAACGAATTGTCGATTGCCGCGATTGCCAAATCCTTCCCGATCAGCCGCACAGCTGTCAATAAACATCTTCGTGTGCTTTCGGAAGCAAGGTTGGGCAGCTGTCGGAAAACGGGACGCGAAACAAGGTACAGGCTGGAGCCCGAACCTCTCGTCGAACTGAAAACGTGGCTTTCCTTCTTTGAAGGGTATTGGATGAACGGCTTGCGGCTCTCAAGCGTATGGTGGAAGCGGATGAGGAGCCATCATAATGGCAAAATCGCATGAATTCACGGGGGGCAAGATGGTTCGAGGATGCCCATCCTAGAGAATGTCTAACGAAAGTGTTCCTTATCCATATAGATGATGATGAAAAAAGGGTGTCCCGCTGCATCCGGGACACCGTCGACTCCAACCAATCAACCTGTTACAATGTCTTCTCTTTCTTTTCTTCCCATCTCTTATATCCATTTTCCCAGAATTTCGCGTTCTTGATTCCGTATTTCGACGCGTTGAACTCCGGATCTTTCCCTTGCTTCAGCTGTTCTTCATAATCTTTCAAGGCCATATAGGCCGGTTTAAACAACAACAAGATCGCAATCAAGTTGAGCCACACCATGATGCCAAGCCCGATGTCGCCCATCGCCCACGCCGTCGTCGCCGTTTTGACCGTTCCATAGAACGTGGCCGCCAAAAAGACGAGCTTCAAGGCAAAGAAGGCCGTTCCCCTCTTTTCACTGCGCACCAAATAGGCGAGGTTCGTCTCGGCAATATAGTAATACGCGTACATCGTCGTAAACGCGAAGAAGAACAGAGCGATCGCAATAAAGGCCGACCCGAATCCCGGGAAGAGCGTGTCCACCGCCGCCTGCGTATACCCTGCGCCCGGTTCCACCCCTTTCAAATGCTCGACAATCGTCTCTCCCGTTTTTTCATTGATCACATTGTATTGACCTGTAAACAAAATCATCAGCGCCGTCGCCGTCACGACCAAGAACACGTCCAAATAAATCGAAAACGCCTGCACAAGCCCCTGCTTCGCCGGGTGGGACACTTCCGCCGCCGCTGCCGGGTGGGCGCCCGTCCCTTGCCCCGCTTCATTCGCATAAAGGCCGCGTTTGACCCCCCACATCACGGCCGACCCAAGAATGCCGCCAAACACTTGATCAGCGCCAAACGCGCTTTTGAAAATCAGGCCAAACACATCCGGGACTTTTTCAATATTGGCCGCAATAATGGCAATCGCGACCAATAAATAGCCAACTGCCATAAACGGAACGACAATTTCCGCCGTTTTCGCGATCCGCTTCACTCCTCCAAAAATCGTAAAGCCAAGAACAGCGATCACGAAAATTCCCGTCACCAATTTCGGAATGCCAAACGCATTCGAAAACCCATCCGCGATCGAATTCGCCTGAATCCCCGGCATCAACACCGCCATGGAGAGAATGATCGCCCCGGCAATCACAACCGCAAACCATTTCCAGCCAAGGCCCTTTTCAATATAAAAAGCCGGACCGCCGCGGTACTGTCCGTCTTGTTCCTCTTTATAAATTTGCGCCAGCGTCGACTCGACATACGCCGTCGCCGCTCCGATAAAGGTGATGACCCACATCCAAAAGACAGCGCCCGGCCCCCCGTACGCAATCCCCGTCGCCGTCCCTGCCACGTTCCCAACGCCAATGCGGCCGGACAACGACATCGTCAACGCCTGGAAAGAAGACACCCCGGCCTCAGAGCCCTTCCCCGTCGTCACAAGCCGGATCATCTCTTTCACGTGGCGGATTTGCAGGAAGCGGGTGCGAATGCTAAAATACAAACCACAACAGACAATAAAAGCAATTAAGAAAGGGCTCCACAGCCACCCGTTCACCGTTTCCACGAGCTTTTCAATCAATCCAATCCCTCCTATGCCAGCTGATTACTTTTGTTGTATAACACATAACCAAATAATATTATAAATACTACACACTTCTGCTTCAATAATTTTTTTATATATCATTCTTTTCTGCATTTTCTTTATATTTCCTGCGCTTGTCCTCGTGTAGAAAAATGAACGACTTTCTTCGCTTTTTTTAAAAATAACTTTGAAGCCCAAAAATGATAGATGAGGCAAGACAGAGAAATCCGCCTCGAACGATCCCCTAATGCCAGTCCTTGAGGCCTTGAGCGCGAGCCCCATCTCCCCTAATGATCCCCATCTGAATCGCCGCAAACGCAAAGCCGAACACACAGAACAGCGTGTTCGGCTTTGGCTTTCCGTTACATATAACCGATGAGAAACACGACAAAACCCGCTAATCCGACCGATGCGATGAAGAGACCAAAGGCGATCCGTTTGGCGGCTTTGCTCTTTTGGACAACACCATACACGAACAACACGATCGACATGACCAACAAAAGCAAAATGAGAGACGAAATGCCCACGTTCAGCCCTCCTTATCGTGCACTGCCACTTGTGGTGAAGAGCCTATTCTTTAACTTTTAGCAATCGCATGCTGTTTAATGTTACGATTAATGTTGCTCCCATATCGGCAAATACCGCTAACCATAGCGTTAACCAACCAGGCACAATTAACAGTAATGCCAATGCCTTAATCCCTAAAGAGAAAGTAATGTTTTGCTTAATAATCGCTAAAGCTTTGCGGCTCAATTTAATCGTATATGGCAATTTGCTTAAATCATCAGACATTAAGACAATATCGGCTGTTTCTAGGGCTGTATCGGTTCCAGCACCACCCATTGCCACACCAACGGTTGAAGCTGCAAGAGCTGGTGCATCGTTCACACCATCTCCAACCATCGCAACACTTCGATACTTGTCGCGAAGCTCTTTGATGAAATTCAGTTTATCTTCTGGAAGTAAATCGGCTTTAATATCGGAAACCCCGACTTGTTTTCCGATGGCTTCGGCTGTTCTTTGGTTATCTCCCGTCAGCATCACCGTTTTTTCAATACCGACTTGATGAAGTTTTCGAATAACCTCTTTGGATGATTCTCTTATTTCGTCTGCCACGGCAATTAACGCCAGAATTTCTTTTTCCGTCCCTAATGCCATGACCGTTTTCCCTTGTATTTGAAGGGTTGTAATTTGTTCTTTTATTTCTGATTGGATGCCATTTGGAAGAAGTTCTTCAAAAAGACCTGGACTTCCGACATAATACATTGCGTTATTTACTTTGGCTTTTACCCCTTTACCTGTAATGGATTGGAATTCTTCAACCGATACATCATTAAAATTCAATCCATCTTCTTCTGCTTTTCTTATAATGGCGGAAGCAAGTGGATGTTGTGAGCCTTTTTCAATGGCTGCTGTAATGGTCATTAGTTCATTTTCATTGCCATTATAAGTGACCACATCGGTGACGGAAGGAATACCTTTTGTTAATGTTCCTGTTTTATCAAAAGCGATGACTTTTAGAGATCCTGCTTCCTCTAAATAAATACCACCTTTAATTAACACACCGTTTTTCGCTGCATTTCCAATGGCAGTTACAATCGAAACAGGCGTGGAAATAACCAACGCACACGGACAACCAACCACTAATACAGCTAGACCTCGATAAATCCATTCGCTCCAATCAGCACCCATAAATAATGGAGGAATAACGGCTAGTAAAAGAGCAAAAATGATAATGGCTGGTGTATAGTATTTGGCAAAACGATCTACAAACGCTTGAGAAGGTGCTCGTTCTGCTTGAGCTTCTTCCACTAAATGGATGATTTTCGAAAGAGTTGTATCTTCCACTCGTTTTGTAACTTTTACTTCCAATAACCCTTCTTCATTCAATGTTCCTGCAAAGACTTCATCACCGACTGTTTTGGTTACTGGAACACTTTCTCCCGTAATGGCAGCCTGATTTAGCGTAGATGTACCCTTGATGACGATTCCATCCATCGCTAATTTCTGACCAGGCTTTACGATCATAATATCTCCGACTTGAATATCGTCAACAGGGACCATCATTTCTTCATTTCCGCGACGAATTAATGCTTCTTTTGGAGCAATATCCATCAACGATTCAATGGATTGACGAGCTTTATCCATGGAATAACGCTCTAAGGCTTCGCTAATGGCGAATAGAATAACAACCGTTGCACCTTCTCCCCATTCACCAATCGCTGCAGCTCCTAAAATCGCCACTGTCATCAGCGTATTCATATCAAAATTCAATCGAACTAGGTTTTTGAAACCTTTTATAAATAACGAATATCCACCGATTAAAATTGCTGCAGCATATCCAATTGTCGCAAAGATATGCTCTTCTCCGTATTGCTTCCCTAAAAACCAACTGATCACAAGCAAAACGGCGGAAATATACACTTTAATGTTCTCTTTTTGCTTCCAAAAAGGTTCACGCTTGACTGATTTTTCTTTATCTTCCCGAACCTTTAAGTTTTCAAAAGCCCCTGCTTTTTCTAATTCTTCGATGGTTGTTGTACCCCAAACGGTAATTTTAGACGCTCCAAAGTTTACTTTAGCATCCTGAACACCTGGCAATGATTTTACATTATTTTCAAACTTTGCCGCACAGTTTGCACAAGTAAATCCTTGAACACGGTAGGTTTTCGCTTCTGATTTAGATAATTTTGCTTGTTGTTCAGACACGGACTTTCACCTCTTTATCATGTACTAACGCAATCATGATTAACTGCTTAATATGGTCATCATCCAGCGAATAAAATGCTAGCTTTCCTTCTTTTCGATACTTTACAATCCCTTGTTTATAAAGAGTCCGTAAATGATGGGAAGTGGTTGCAACAGAAGCCCCGATGATATTAGCAATATCACATACACATAACTCTTCATCTTGGCAAAGTGAATAGACAATTTTTGCCCTATTTTCATCTGCCAGTGCTTTAAACAACAGGACAACACTGGATATATCTTCTTTTTGCAATTCCCCTTGTATTCGATTGACTTTTTCTTCGTCATAACAATAAATTTCACATTTATCTTTCTTACTCATTCATTATCCCCCTTTCATATTCAAATTTCCGTTCGAATATATTATACCCCATTTCTTTTATTATTCAAGTATTTATTTGAATGAAAAACAAAAAACATCCATGAGTAAATTTTACTCCCCACCCAGGCATGAAAATCCATCTCTCCTTCCATAATGGAGGATTTTCATCATGGATGTCATCTATCCTCGCTGCGCAGGATTGGATGTTCATGCCGAAACCATCGTCGCCTGCGCGCTATGGGAAGAAGATGGACACATTCAAAAGGACATTCAAACCTTCTCCACGTTCTCGAAAGGACTTGGCGACCTGCTTGAGTGGCTCGAAGAACATGGCGTCACCCATGTCGCCATGGAATCCACCGGCGTGTATTGGAAACCGGTCTTCGCCTTCCTCGAGGGCTATGTCGACTTGACACTGGCCAATCCGCAGCGGATCAAAAATGTCCCGGGAAGAAAAACCGATGTCTCTGACGCCGAGTGGATCGCCAAGCTGCTCCGCCATGGACTCGTTGAAAAAAGTTTCGTCCCCCCAGCGGATATTCGCGAATTGCGGGATTTTACCCGCCTCCGCAAAAAGTGGGTCGGACAGCTGACTTCGGAGAAAAACCGGATTCAAAAAGTGCTCGAGTCTTCCAATGTCAAACTCGGCTCGGTCCTCTCCGATCTCTTCGGCGTTTCCGGAAAAGACATCCTCGCCCGGCTGCTGGAGAAGGGATACGTGGACAAGGACGAGTTGGATGAATGCCTGCGCGGAAGGCTCAAAAAGAAAAAGCAAGCGGTGTACGATTCGCTGCTCGGCACCTTGACCGAACACGAGCTCCGTCTCCTTCGCCTCTTGTGGAAACACGTTGAGGAATTGGAGCGGCTCATCGAAGAAGTCGACCAACACATCGACCGCCTGCTCGAGCCGTATCGCGAGGAAGTGAACCTGCTGATGACCATGCCCGGAGTGAAAAAACAAACCGCCGCCGTCATCATCGCCGAGATGGGAACCGACATGAGCGTCTTTGAAACGCCGGAACGGGCGGCTTCATGGACTGGATTGTCCCCCGGCAACCATGAAAGCGCCGGAAAGCGAAAGAGCACGCGCACGACAAAAGGCAATCCCCATCTCCGATCGGCGTTATGCGAGGCGGCATGGTCAGCAGCTCGATCCAAGACGCATCCCTTGTCCCGAAAGTTTTGGTCGTTGGCGGCCCGGTGCGGGAAGAAAAAAGCCCTCATCGCCATTGCTCGGCGGATGTTGGTGATCATCTTTTGCATGATCTCCCGCAAAGAGCCGTTCCGCCAACCACAACTTATTTAGTCTAGCCAAAAGGCAGACAGGTTATACGAGATGCCTAAAATCGGGCACCTCTGCTTTCCTATTGCCTTTTTTGGCCATTTTCAGTATACCCTCACGGATCAGGAGCGTATACCGCACTCACCAAGTGGTGGGGATTTTCACGGAAAAGACGAGAAAAGGAAAGGAATCAGAACTGTTTCGCTCTGATTCCTTCACGTTAACTGAATTTATACTGTCTACTTTTCGGATCGCAGTGCACAGGCACCGATCCTAATGGAAAAATACTCACTCAAACTAAAAAAGTGATTTAACAAAATTTTTTGCTTTGTTAACCGCTGTTCCAACTGCTCTTGCTCCTGTCTTTAATGAAGCAACGACAGTTTTCCTAACCTTTTGGGCGGTTTCACATATCTTACCACCAATTGTTGAACCAGCCATGTAGGCAACTGTACCTCCAACAATTCCTCCTATTACAGCACCTACTGGACTACCCACAATCGGTATCCAGCTTAAAGCCAAAGCTCCTGCTACCGAGCCTGTAACAGTTCCTAATTCTGCACTTACCAATCCAGCAACAGTAGCAACCGTTACTCTTTCCATTTGTTGAAGTCCCTGGGTGACACTCAACTCCCCATTAGCCACTTTATTTAAAACTTTCACGTTTTCGATGGATACAGTTGCAATATTAGCAATTATCGCTGGGGGTGTTCCAGGTGGGATTGCTTTTAAAAGCCCTTTTTCTGAGGCTATTTTTAAAGCAACCGTTACTGAAGTCTTTACACCCGAATCCGCCCCTGTTTTAAGTGCTAACTCCACCACTTCATTTACTTCAATATTTTTATTGGTCATTGATTTATAAACTAAATCGTACCCAACTGCAATGGCCGCTGATTGCACACCAGCTAATGCTACATTTTTAGTCATATGACTCGTTAAATCTTTTAATTTATAGTAGTTCCAATCAACCTCTATTTGTTTTCCGCTTTGTGCAAGTTTCTGAAGCTCTTTTCCCTCTTGTTTACTTAAAGGTGTGCTTTTATAGTTTTTAATGCTTATCGTGTCTGTGCTTTTTGCCACATTTTCGACTTGACCCTTTGCAACAAGTTTTCCCTGAAATTTATAATTCCCTTTCTTAAAGGCTATGGTTGCATTTTTATAATCTGAGGAAAACTTTGCTTGATATTTCTTTACTATTCTACCTTGGTTATCCTTAATAACTAAATCCACAGAATTTCTTTTATAAATTTCCCCAGGATTTGGTTTCAAAGCCTCGGCTTTATAATCTCCACCTTTTAATGCAACGTCTAAATTGAAGGAATTAGCATGATGTTGTTCAAAAATAAAACCATCAAGATTAATATTACGATTAATAGTACCATCATTATTCAGAATTACTTGACTCATTAAATCGTTTGCATTATTAATTGCATTATCAATGTTTTGCAAGTATTGCCCAACTTGGTTCACCGACATTCCAGCAGAAGCTTCCTGCACTTTCTGTTGAAACCATGCTTCTTTAGAAACCCCATTTTCAATTGCTCTATTAATACTTTCAATGTTCCTATTGTTCAATTCTATGGTTTCTAATACTTCTTTACTGAATACCTCAATCTCTTTCTCATCAATCTCTAAATTGTTGTTTCGCAACTCATTTTTAATCCAAGCATCGTCTGTTAAACTTTTTTCTTTTTTTGAATAACTCTCAATAGTACCTTGAATAAGTTCGATAAGTTCTAATGCCTCCTGATTGTCTCCCCTATAACTCATTCTCTTCCCCTCTCTTATTTTTGGGATGCAGGTTTAAAGTGATTATTTTTATAAATTTCTGCTAAGAGCTTTATCTTATCTTTTAATAGTTCTGATAGTGGACGAGTATTTTCTATCACAGTAAGAATATCTTCTGTTGTGACATACTCTTTACCAGCAACAAACGCTTTCTCTATGCTTTCCTTTACGACCCCTTCAATATCTGCCCCACTATATCCATCTGTTTTTTTGCTCAGTTTAGCTACATCGATTTTCTCCAAATCTTCTTTTCTTCGTTTTCCAATATGAATTTCAAAAATTTTTTTTCTTTCATCTTCTGTAGGCAAATCTACATAAAATATCTCATCAAAACGACCTTTTCTTAATAATTCGGGTGGTAAGTTGGAAATATCATTTGCAGTAGCGACTACAAAAGTTGGGCTCCGTTTTTCTTGCATCCATGTTAAAAAATGACCAAACAATCGACTGGCTACCTCTGTGTTCCCGCTGTTCCCGATACCTGCAAAGGCTTTTTCAAGCTCATCAATCCAAAGAACGCAAGGAGAAATCGCTTCCGCTAACTTAATCGCCTTTCTCATATTCGCTTCAGACTCTCCAACATATTTCCCCATTAATCTTCCCATGTCTAACCGAAGTAAAGGAATACCAAAAAGGTGAGCTGTTGCTTTAGCGTTTAGTGATTTCCCACAGCCAGGCATCCCTACAACTAATACTCCTTTTGGAATATCAACTCCGTATTCAATTGCCTTGTTCATATTTTTAAAGACGATGGATTTGTTGGAAAGCCATTTTTTTAAATTATCAAGTCCTCCGATTTCATCAAAGCTTTCCTTTAGAGGAATCATCTCAAGAATTCCTGATTTCTTAATCATTTGGTATTTCTGCTCATATACAATTTCTAAATCTTTACGATTCAGATTACCATCTTTTGAGTAGGCAAGGGATAAAATATTAATAATCTCGTATTCAGTTAACCCCTTAAAGGCAGTGGTAAACTCCTCTAACAACGAGTCAGATATGTCTGGTAGTTCATTAACCTCTATAAACTGTTTAATCAAACTTTTTATTTCTTTTTCTCCCATATAATCCATTTCAATAATGGTTGTATACTTTTCTAACTCAACAGGAATCTTCAAAACAGGCGAAACCAGAAAGATTATTGTTTCCAATCCATTATGAATACGAAGAGAAATGTCTTTTAACCTGCTAATGACATAAGGATTGTCAATAAAATGATGCACGTCTTTTATTACAAGGATTTTTCCTCTTAGTTCATCATTATTATTCAAAAACGATAAAGTAACTTCTAATTGTTTCATTCCCTCCAGAAGAGGAAGTTTTGTTCGGAAATCAACAAACCCTCTTGATGCATTCCATTCTAAAATTTCTCTTCCATAAGCAGATTTCTTTATGATTTCATCAGCTTTTGCTTCTTCAAATGTATTTAGATAAAGAATAGGAAATTGTGCGTCAACGTAATGCAATACCTTTTCTTTTACCTGTTCTAAAAGCATTTGCTCCCCTCCCTACGATCCATAAACAAACACTTGGTCCTTATATAGAATTGCCATTTTATCATCGCTAACATCAATATCAAATTCATAAGACCAATCAAACAATCCTGGTACTTGTATCGTGCTTAACTTTTCTAATGTATCAGTATCCCAAATACTAATTTCCCCTGGTTTTTCTGTACCATCTTCTCTTTTTAAACCAACTCTTGCAGTCACTAAATATCTATCAACCACATTCATGAAATAAAATGGAGGTGTTGGTAAATCTGCTATCTTATTACCTGTATTCAAGTCAAAAACAGCAATTTCTCCTTCTTTATCTTTTTCATTTTTTAAGAAGGAATATATATTTCTTAGTGGAAACGGAGAACTCCCGAAATATAGTCCTCCATCAACATTTCGTTGGTTGCCTTTTAACGGGACAGCAAATATCTTATCCGATGCAATCTTAAAGCTTTTCATTCCTATTTTAAACATTGGATAAAATGATTTTGGATTAAACAATTCTCCCGCACCGTAAGAGGGAATATAATAAAGTTGTTGTCTATAAATTGAAAAACAATCGTTTTCATTTCTTGAAAATGCTCTCAGATCTTTTAACTTCATGTTAATTTTTCTGTATGACTTACTGCTTATAATACTTAAGTTATTTAAATTAATGGAATATGAATAATAGCTAACATCCCCTGTTCCCAGAAAACCATTAGAAATTTCATTGATAAATAATTTATTATCTTCAATAGTTATATTTCCGAACGCATTTACATCTCCCTCGTTCCAAATTAAATCCAATTCTTGTTTTTTCATTTTATATGGATTATTTAAATCAAAGATGTATAACACACTCTTATATCGATTACCTGGACCATCTACTTTTTCATAATCTAAAATATAAAACATATGCTTTTCTCTAAATGCTTTTATATCATCATAACCAAAAAAATTCGATTTGAATTGATTAATCCCCTTTCCACTATTTAAATCATAAAAAACAAAACATTTTCCTTTTCTAACTACAATCGTATTTTCATATACAAAAATATTTCTATGACCATCAGAAAAACCCGAATCTCCAAACTGACTGTAATCAATCTTTATACTTCCTATAAGATTATTAAAATCACCTTTTTGCAACGATATATTTTTTCCTTCAAATGTAACATTAGAGTTCGTACCTGGCTTGAATCTAATATCTGTATCTGAAGTTAGAACTAAATTAGCGAAAGAGATACCCTTTTGTTTGGCATTGAAAGTCCCTTCACACAACAGTTTTACTTTGGGATTATTTAAACCAATGTATTGAACATGTGAATATTTATCGCTGACTGTAAATTATCACTTTATTTCGGAACAAAAGAGACATTTTTTTGCACATTCCTTCAGAAAGCCCTCTCCCCTTTTCTGAAAGAATGTGCTAAATTTTTTGTGAATTATTTCGGAAGAGAAAATCCATCGGTTCATAGGAGGGGGAGGAGGACGTGATCCAATTTCATGACTTTGGCATTGACGTCCAAACGTATGCAGAGCGTGGAAAAGAAAACGACTTCCCTCTTCTGAAAAAGTGTCCGCATTGCCGGGCCAAGCGCCCGTTGCACCGCCACGGTTACTATGAGCGAAACGCATTGACCCCACATGGTGATTATCGCATTTGGATTGTCCGGTATCGCTGTCGGGAATGCTTGAAGACGGTGAGTGTGCTGCCTTCCTTTCTCCTCCCGTATTTTCAGTATACGTTGTCCGCCATATGGCAAGTCGTGAAAGAGCAGTTGGGATTGACCGAAAGGACGAACCAGGCTCCGTTTCTCCCGACAAAGGACGGCATCATCTTTTATGTCCGACGGTTCTACCGAAACCTATCAAGCCTTCACAGCTTTTTTGCGAGGCGGTGGAGGATCATAGGCCCTATCGTGAAAAAAGAAAAGGAACGGGCTTCTTGGTGGATCCAGACGTTAGAGGAACACGGTCTTGATTCGGCCATCAGAGAGATGTGGGAGGGCGGATTCCGACACCCTTTTGCGAATTAAATGGGATCCTGATTTTACATACATACCCTAAATTGGAAATAGTTTCGGTTCCCACAAACCTTTCCTATCGACGGAGAAAAAGCAATTCGGTACGATAAGGGCAGACGGACCGGAACGGTCCTGATTCCAAGTGAGACAAGGAGGAGATTTGAATGAATGAGTCGATGAGACACGACATTGCCCTGTTTCGGTACGGGCTAATCGCTCCGTTGGTGAATGGGCAGGTGGAACCGAAGACGTATCTGAAAGAGGTGAGCGAGCGAGTGCACCATGTTCCCCACCAGGGAGACAAACGAATCGCAGCCAAGACGATCCTCGATTGGTGCACCCGATACAAAAAAGGGGGCTTTGACGCCTTAAAGCCGAAGCGCCGTTCGGACCGCGGCCACTCAAGGCGTCTGTCGCCCGATGATGAGGATCATATTTTAGCCCTAAGAAAAGAACATCCCACCATGCCCGTGACGGTGTTCTACGAACACCTGATCGAGCAGGGGGAAATCCCAGAAAATCATACCTCTTACTTTACTATATACCGATTGTTGAAAAAACACAACCTGGTGGGAAAAGAAATCTTGCCGATGCCGGAGCGAAAGCGTTTTGCGTATGACCAGATCAATGAGCTATGGCAAGGGGACTTATCCCATGGACCCACGATTCGCGTCCATGGGAAAGCCCAGAAAACGTTTTTGATCGCGTATATCGATGACTGCTCGCGGTTAGTGCCATATGCCCAATTTTTCCCTTCGGAGAAGTTTGACGGGCTGCGGATCGTCACGAAGGAAGCGGTGCTTCGTTGCGGGAAGCCGAAACGCATTTACTCGGACAACGGGAAAATTTATCGGTCCGAGGTGCTGCAGTATGCGTGCGCCGAGATGGGAATTACGCTCATCCACACCCAGCCGTATGACCCGCAAAGCAAGGGAAAAATCGAACGGTTCTTCCGCACCGTACAGACACGGTTTTATCCACTGTTGGAGCTGAATCCGCCGAAATCGCTTGACGAGTTGAACGAGCGTTTTTGGAAGTGGCTTGAAGAGGAGTATCATCGAAAACCGCACGCCTCACTGGACGGAAAAACGCCGCATGAGGTGTTTCAATCGCAAGTGCATCTCGTGTCGTTCATCGAAGATGGCGATTGGCTGGATGCGATTTTTCTGAAACGGGAGCACCGCAAGGTGAAAGCCGATGGCACAATCACCCTGAATAAACAGCTATACGAAGTGCCGCCTCGGTTCATTGGGCAATCGATTGAGCTCCGCTATGACGAACGAGGCGTCTATGTGTACGAAGAGGGCAAACGGGTGGCGGAAGCCATTCGGGTGCGTTTGGAGGACAATGCCTATGTAAAACGCCATCGGTCCCCGTTTGCGGCGATTCCGGCGAAGGAGGGAGAACACAGTGTATAAATCGTTTTACTCCCTTTCGCGGGAGCCGTTTGCGAAAGAAACAGACCCGTCCGAGGCGTATCAAGGGGCGTCATTTCAGGAAGCGTTGCGGGCGCTGGAGTACGTGAAACGAACCCGGGGGATCGGGCTGTTGATCGGAGAGCCGGGGGCGGGCAAGACGTTCGCCCTTCGGGCGCTGAAAGAGTCATTGAATCCATCATTGTATCATGTCGTCTACTTTCCGTTATCCACCGGAGGCGTGATGGATTTTTACCGTGGACTGGCCTTGGGATTAGGAGAGGAACCGAAGTACCGCAAGGTAGACCTCTTCCGCCAAATCCAGCAGGCGATCGAGCGATTGTATCATGAACGGCGGATCACGCCGGTGTTCATTTTGGATGAGATGCATTTAGCGAAGGATGCATTTTTACAGGACATCGCGATCTTGTTCAACTTTGAGATGGATTCGACCAACCCATTTGTCTTGATTTTGGCCGGGCTGCCCCATTTACAGGGGAAGCTGCGGCTCAATCAGCACCGCCCTCTCGACCAGCGGATCATCATGCGATACCGGATGGGGCCGCTGGAGAAGGAAGAGGTGGCGGGCTACATCGAACATCGGATGAAACAGGCCGGGGCGAAGCATCCGATCTTCACCCCATCGGCGTTAGAGGCGATTGCCCTGCAGTCGCGGGGATGGCCTCGGGTGATCAACACGTTGGCCACGACGTGCCTGTTATACGGGTATCAGCTGAAAAAGGACGCCATTGACGAAGAAGTGGTGCGCATGGCCGCAGAGGAAATGGGGTATTAGCACGAAAGGGGCCGAATCGGCCTCTTTTGTGCTTTCTCTTTTCCATAGGTCCATCAGGCGCGCTGGAAATCTTCATCTGAAAGAGCGTGCAAACGTTCCGAAAGAATGTGCAAAATCCGGAACAATCCGCAAAAATTTTGCACATTATTTCCGAATCCGCCTGAAATAATTTGAAAAAGGGATTCTGAAATAATGTGCTAGTTTACAGCTGACCTCAAAAATATCTCCCAATAAATATACTGTTGTTTCATTATTTAACACGCTGTTCTCCAAAATCTTGCATAGTTCCTCTTGCGATGTTGCTACCTGGTCTACATTTTCAATTTGTTCATTTGTGAATTGTTTTAACATTTCTATCTTCTGTCTTTTTTTAATTATGTAATTAACATCCAAATGATCTTCAGAAAAAGGGATGTTGAAAATTTCAAACAATCTTTTTGCAATAGTTTCTGCCTCTTCAATAGGTATATCCTTAATTCTTTCCAATTGTTCAAGTTCGTTTTTATAAAATCTCTGTTCTAACCATACCTTTAACCTGCCATCAAAAAATAGCTCCATCACTGATTCCAAGTCAAAATTTGCTCTTAACTCTTCTATAGTTCGCACCTTTGCACCTGACTTCATTATCAAAGGAAATTTAATACTTCTCTTAAGCATGACCCAACCCCTTTCTTTTAATTATATTTATCAGCCATTAATTGAATGGTTCTTTTCATTTCATCTCTTAAGCTTTGAGGACTGATAACCTCTACACGCTCTCCTTGGCTCAATAGCCACATCATGCATCCTTTTCCGTAAACCTCCGCTTCAATTAACCATCCTTCTGGAAGCTTTTCAATGACTTTAGCATTAGGAAACCTGTCCAATACAGCAGAAAGCGAAAGACCAAAAAATTTAAATCTAATGGTCATTAGGTCTCCTGCATACATAAATTGAATACGTTTTCTAAGCTCCCCTTCTTCTATCCTGTCTTTTTCGGAGTATTTGAATTTCTCTTGTAACAGCTTAAAATGCTTAATTCTGTCCACTCTAAAAAAAGCTGGTGATTGATATTCACTATCCTTTATAAACGCAATTAAGTAGAAATAATATTCGGAAAAAATTATCGAAACGGGTTTTACAATTCTTACTGACTCTTTTCCATCCATTCTTTCATAAGTTATCTCTATCATTTGTTTGTTTCTAATGCTAAAACCAATATCCCAAATCATCTTCAGAAGGGGTTTGTTATGCTGTAATGGTTGAAAATGAATTAACTCATTTCCAATGATAGCTTTTATAAATTTTCTATCCTCTTCAGTTGCCTGACTAAGGAGAGCATCAATTAACCCATTCATCTCTGATTTACAAAAAGCTCTGCTCTCCAAAATTATCTTTATGATGCTTAGCAATTCGACCCCAGTTAAAGGATTTTTAACAAATCCACTTAGGTAATATCCTTTTTTAGAAAAGTCGTATAGTATTTCCTCACCAGCACAGTTATTAGATAAAAACATTCTTATGTCATCAATATCTCTCTGAACGGTTCTTTCGTTTACACCTAATTCATCAGCAGTTCTCTTCTTATTGATAACTCCCCCTTTTCGGAACGTATCATACAATTTAAGCACCCTACTTATTTTCGCCTCTTTCTCTTTGTCCACCGTATCACCCTTAGAGTTTCCAATTAATTCTTTATACTTATATTATCAAATAGGTTAGACAGAATCTGTCATACCAAAATATTTTTTAAAAGTCCGAGTTTATATCAAATAACCGATGGTGCTAGATAAAATCGAGCAAACATAAAAATAGCCCTCGCCTGCGGATCTCCTGTAGAATGAAAGTGCGACCAAACATTCGAAAGGAGAATCCCCATGCAAGAGCACTTTCGTTTTACTACAGACAAAGCAAAAATTCAAAAACAATATGCAGCGATTTTCTTTTTTGTTTCTGCCCAGCTGTCACACATTCAACGCTATCTTCAACGTCGCAATCGTCATTTGGCGAAACAAGAAGACGCGGTGATCATTGCCATTCATCTTTTAGGCTTGGCTTCTCTTCCGAACGTGCATGGCATCGCTTTGTTACTGGGAACTTGTTCACGAATGGACAGTTTCTCGAACGTTCTTGCCGAGCGCTGCGCTTTGCGATCAAATCGCAAACAGCACCCGGCACCGTTCGCTAATTCCCCAACCGCTCCCGTACTTCCTCCTCTGTCATGTCGAGAATATGGGCAACGTCTGTTATACTCATTCCTTTTTCGACCATTTTTCGAATCGTTTCATTTTTCCCTTCTTCTCGACCTTGTTCTAATCCTTCTTTCAATCCTTCTTGTCTTCCTTCTTCCCGACTGCCGCGAATGTTTGAGAGTTGATCAAGGAGCCATTTCAGCCGCATTTCGTATGCGTAACGGTTTTCGGGGTCGACGCTTAAGTTTTGCCATTCTTCTAGTGCTTCTAAAATGTCTTGTTCTGTCATGGCTATTCCCTCCAATTCACGAAACATCTCTTCATCCATTTTTTTCGTTCGTCCATCGACAGCCGACAACATCGTTAGCCATGGCCATTCCGGTGACTGTTTCACTTCTCTCCGATATTTCTGGCTCTTCACCAAAAGTTGTACTTGATTTTTTCTGAACATACCCTATTTACGCTTGTGAGGGAAAATCAACAAATCAGTGATTTTTGCACATCTTTGTGCAGGAAACCGTATTGCTTGTCAAATACATGTTGTGGTGAAGAGCCATATTTCTTCCATTTTACCATAAATTGTGACAAGTCGAGTACGTCAACTACCCCCACTTAGCTAACGCTTGAAGTGGGGGCTTGCCACTCCCCAGAAGTGCAAACGGACTTCGTCCTCCTTCCTTGACTTGGGGTTGCATCAGGGGGCAGGTTGACGACTACCCAACGACGCAGGTCATGCCTGCATCGTTACCGATTCTCTCGGTGTGTCTGTTGGCAGTACTTGGCTTCCACACACAACAGACGGACCTACGCTCGATGTTTTACGTTGCAACGTTTCCTGCAACCAACTCCATACATCGAGCAGCTGTGATTGGAGTGCCTTTATTGAACGGTTTTCTCCACGCCTTTATTCTATCATATACAAAAGAAAGGGGGAACGCGCATTCCTCTCCCACTTACTCCCTTTGGTCGTTGAAGTGGAGTCTCCTGCGCGAAATAGGATGAAATTCAAGGTGATGGCTCCAAAGAAACTGTTCTTCGTCTTCACGAATGTGAAAAACGGTATGGAAGCGATCTGTTTCATGTGGGAAAAGGGGATAATTTAAGATGGCGATCATAATCGTTGGAGGGAGGAAGGGCGATTCCTCCCCGACTTTCGCTCTCGCTTAGAAGTCGGGGTCTCCTCGCCAAAGATGATGAAAATTGGAAATCGGGTGGCTCATTTTTTATGTGATCGAACCGTTGAAAAGTGGCTCAATTTTAGATTATCAAATACATGGATATTTGCCGAACCATTTCGACTCAATATGGGCTATCTACACAACATTTATACTCGTTTCGTTCTATATGTATAAGAAATAGAAGGCACCTTTGAGATACTTCACTCTCAAAGATGCCTTAACACCAAAGAAAAACAGAATATATTGAAACGTTAGCAACAACACCCAACGGCTAACTAGATACCACAAAGAACGCTTTTGCTACGCCCCCACAATATCTTCTGAATTTCTGTTAATCTCATCGATAATGCGAATAATCTTCCGCGCGTCGTCCATGTTGTCTTGAAAGAGTTCAACAATGCTGCCGACGGTTTTAAACGGTTCTTCCTGCAGCACCCGCTTGTCCATGACTCCGTTTTTCACAAAGTAATCGACGATCAATTTGACAAAACGGCTTTGTTGGATGTTCAACCGTTCGCTTGATAAAAATTCGGAAAACGCTTCGTTGGCGGCCTGCGGGTCAAGGCCGACGATTTGGCGGACGAGCTTTGTAATCGGTGTGTCTCCGAATTCTCTTTGATAATCTTCCTGTGTGCCAAGCTCATTCCAAAGAATATGCTCCAACGTTTTTACGTCTTGGACGGTTAGCTTTTTATTATTTCGCAACTTGTAAATGGCCATCTGGTCGCGATGTTCGTGCAGATAATGTTCCACCTTTTTCCGATAATTTTTCAGATCATTGACAGTAAATATCGGTCCGTTTTCTTTCACTTCCAACACTTGGTCTTTAAAGTTCGTATAGTAAATTTTTTGCGTTTCTTTTTCAAGGAATTTGACTAAATCACGCAACGCTTCGCGAACGGCTTCCAATTCGAAAATATCTGCTTCGCTCCAAAACTCTTCCGTCTGCACCTTTTCGATGATGTATTTTTGCTCCATCACTTGAGGAATCGAACCGAGCTTCGATAACGCCTCTGCGGTGCGAATCACACTCCGAATCGGCTTCGTGGCATTTTTCGTTTGCAGCTTCGCCAATTCGATCGTGTACATAAGCAAATCAAACCGTTTCGCCAACTCATCATCGTTTAGCGGAACAATCAGCGGCGAAATGTGTTCTTTAATTTCATTTACATCCATCGCCGTTAAGGAATCCCACTTGGCTCGATTTTTAAACTTATGCACATATTGAATATGTTGGCGTACGCGGAAGTTTTCTTCGTTTAACTTATTGATTTCCGCCAGCACCTCGTCAATCAATTCATTGCGATAGGCAATATACTCTTCTTCTTGGTATTGTAAATGCTGCAGTTCTTTAATGATTTCGATTTTGGCATTAAATAGACGCTCCGTTAAACTTTCCACCGCTTTTCCTTCGATTCCCTTTGGATTTTCGCGGAAAAACTCGAAGTTGCCGCAATAATCAAAAATAAGGAAATGCGTTTTATCTTGTCCAACTCCGAATAAGTCTTTGCATAAACGGGTTCCGCGTCCAATCATTTGCCAAAACTTTGATTTGGAGCGTACCTTTTTAAAGAACACAAGGTTGACGACTTCCGGAATATCCACTCCAGTATCGAGCATATCCACCGATACCGCAATCTGCGGCCATTTGTTACGGTCGGAAAAATCATCGATTAAGGTTTGGTAGTAGTTCACGCTGTAATCAATGACCCGTGCAAAGCCGCCCTTGTATTCAGGGAACAATTGATCAAAGCGCTCCACAATCCGTTCCGCATGACGATGATTTTTCGCAAAAATAATCGTTTTGCCGAGTTTGTCTCCGCCTTCGACGCGAATTCCTTTTTCCATTAAATCTCTGAGTACCGTATCAATCGTATCGTCATTAAACAGCCATTCGTTTAACGCCGCACTGTCAATATCCTCGCCTACTTCATCATCAAATGTTTCTTCATACCGTTCTTTTTCTTCATCCGATAACTCATCGTAATGAATGCCCTCTTCCAAAAATTTGAGCTTTGTTTCAATGGTACGATAATCCACTAAATAGCCATCTTGAACCGCTTGATCTAACTCATAGGCATAGGTCGGCACACCGTTTTCCAGATCAAACACTTCATACGTATTGCGGTCAATTTCATCTTTTGGTGTGGCGGTAAGCCCAAGCAATATTGCGTCAAAATAGTCAAAAATTGCTCGGTACTTCTTATAAATACTGCGGTGGGATTCATCGACGATAATTAAATCAAAATGCCCGACGGTAAAGAGGCGTTTGCCGTCTTTTCGTTTCGCTTCGTCAATCGCGTTCATCATTGTCGGGTACGTCGAAAACACCATGCGGCTTTCCTCTGGATTATCTTTGTTATCGAGCAAATTACAAAGTGTCAAGTTCGGCAACAAATGGCTAAAGCTGTTTTTGGCTTGCGTTACAAGCGTTTTGCGGTCCGCTAAAAACAAAATATTTTTTACCCAATTATGACGGGTAAGAACATCGACAATCGAAATCGCCGTCCGGGTTTTGCCGCTCCCCGTTGCCATGACAAGCAACGCTTTGCGCCGTTTGTTCTCGAGCGCGTCGCATACGGCTAAAACTGCTTCTTTTTGGTAATAGCGATTCGTAATGTTGTCATTGATTTGCACATTTTTTAGCGGCTTCTTCATCGTCCGACGATCAATAAGCAAGCTTAATTCTTCCTTATTGTAAAAGCCGGAAACTCTCCGCGCCGGATAGTTAAGGTCGTCCCAAATATACGTTTCAAAACCGTTTGTGTAAAAAATAATCGGACGTTGGCCGTGCATTTTTTCAATACAGTCGGCGTATAGCTTGGCTTGTTGCTTTCCTCTGTTCGGGTCAGCGGTTGTCCGTTTCGCTTCGATAACCGCCAGCGGCTTCCCGTTGTCGCCAAAAAGGACGTAATCGACATAGCCGACTCCTTCCTGATTCGGCATGCCAACGACAGGGTATTCCACAATAACGTCCTTTTTAAATTCCCAACCCGCCAGCTTCAAATCTAAATCGATATATTTCTTTCTTGTTTCCCATTCGCTTAGTTCATCGACTTGGAAGTGGTACTCTTTTGTATTCGCTTCCCGTTTGGCGGTGAGAAGAGCGCGAAGCTGTTCATTTTCTTTCATCATTTCCTCAAGACGCTTGTCTTTCGAGCTTAACCGTTCGTATAAATCTTTCAATTCTTCCGGACGCTCGCGCTTTTCCTCTCCGATTGGCAGCAATGATTCATCAAAATCCGTAGCCGTATATTCATCTGAATAACAATAATCAATCCAAGACACAAACTGATGAAGATGATGCAGGGAAAGAATCGCTTCTTCCCTCGTAATCATCGAGTTCGTATGAACCGCGACATTTCCCAGTTTGACAATGTAACGCAACAACGGCAACAAGTCTTCATCAATAATGGACAAAAAGACGTTGTCATGAATCAAACTGGAAAGATTATCTTGATACGGAACTTTCAACGCGCTGTCAAAGCTGTACACCCACTTCACCGCAAGCTCCAGCGCACGGCGCGTCAAAATCGCGCACGTCGCCGGACTCACAACCAAACTTTTCTCCGCCTCTAAACACGCATTCGTAAAGCTCTCATAATGAGGTTTTCCTATTAGAAAACTAAAGTTGGATAGCAACAAACACCCCTCCCTTGACCAGCACGAATTCCTTTTACACTTACTAATCGTTGAATAATTCTCCCTTAAATGCACGTTGCATGAGGGAATTAAACATATTTTGTATCTCTGCTTGACTTTTTAAAAGAAGTTCTTTCTTTAAGTTTATTTGTTGTATAGTAGCTGCAAATAATTCCTGTAACTCTAAAGGTGGAATAATGATCTCAAGTTCTTTTAAATTTTTTAACGGAAGCTGCGGTTGAGAAGATCCTGTTTGTGTTTTCTTTAAAACTAATTGAAAGCTATTAGATGTATAAAGTTGCTGGAAAAAAATTCGATTAACATTTTTCAATCTAAGAATCGCCATTTGAGCATTTATGAACCCTGTGTCATAACCTTCTTCATCAAAAATGACTATATTCCCAA
This sequence comes from Geobacillus sp. FSL K6-0789, assembly GCF_038593135.1. Lineage (NCBI taxonomy): Bacteria > Bacillati > Bacillota > Bacilli > Caryophanales > Anoxybacillaceae > Geobacillus > Geobacillus sp. FSL K6-0789. The sequence goes on along the minus strand of NZ_CP151966.1, from coordinate 404,335 downwards.
TGGATCCCCTCAGTGTAACAATTAAATCTCCCCGTCTTAATTTTCCTTTTCTCAATTGACTAAACTTTTCCTTTGTAATATACGTTACTTTCGATAAGTCTAATTTGTTGTTCACAAAGTTTGAGGTAGACAAAAAAAGTATACCTTCACTAACAAGCTCATGTTGCTTCGGATAGTTTTCACCTCGATCTCCATCCTCAATTTCCGCAATATCTTTTAATTTCTTAACATCCCATCCCTTTGGATTACTTACTGGATCCCCAAACATCTCCAAAAACACACTTTGCGTTAACTGATCTAACGCTTCAATTTGGGCTTTTCGTTTATCGATGAGTTCTTGGGATTTGTCTAATGCATTTACAATTTTATTTTGAGTACTATAATCAGGAATTTTAACTTCTATTTTCTCTAATGCAGACTTAGTTAGTTTACCTCTTGTTGTCCCTGTAATATGTTTACTTAGATCAGCATAGTTTAAATAGTAACATAAGTACTTAACATTAACGTTTTCTTTTGCTACTAACACATGAGCATGGTTATTTACCCAACACGGTTCATTCATGATGTAAGCACACTTTTCTCTAAATCCCCAACTTCCTCCGTCTTCTGCTATACATAGAATTTCTTGGTCGAAAATGAATTCATCAATATAGTCTAACACTCCATTTGCACCACAATATGGATATAAACCTTTCTTTTTTAGAGATTTTCTTTCTAACTCATTCAAGGGCTTTCTTTTATTATCTAAATTAATAGTTAAATCTTTTAGTTTAACCGTCTCAAATCCCATGTTACACACTACCCTCTAATCATTTCTTTCAACTCTTGTAATCCTTGCATAATCTCTTTTTCCAACGCTTCCACTCTTTCAAGTATCACACTCGGCGCTTCATACTGTACCTCTTCATACTCAATCTCTTTATACTTGTTAATCGAAAGGTCATAGTCGTTTTCACGAATTTCTTCCACCGGCACGAAGAACGATTGCTCTGTCCGTTTCCGGTCTTTTTCCGCTTCACGGTTATGGAAGCGGGCAATGATATCCGGGATGTCGTTGTCTTCAATCGGCGTGCGCTTGTCATCCAATGAATGGCCATCGGCTTTCATATCATAGAACCATACTTGATCCGTACCGCCGACGCCTGTTTTGGTGAAAATCATAATCGCCGTCGAAACCCCGGCATATGGTTTAAATACGCCGCTTGGCATGGAAATAATGGCTTCTAATTTATGATTTTCCACAATTTCTTTGCGGATATCTTTATGCGCCTTCGAGCTGCCGAACAATACCCCATCTGGCACGATGCAGGCACAGCGTCCGCCCGTTTTTAAGATGCGCAGGAATAAGGCCAAGAATAAAAGCTCTGTCTTCTTTGTTTTAACGACTCTTAATAAGTCGCTGGAAACGGCTTCGTAATCCAACGAGCCTTTAAACGGCGGATTGGCAAGGACAAGGGTGTATTTGTCCTTATCTTTGTTTTGTTCCGACAAGGAGTCGCGATATTCGATATTCGGATTTTCAATGCCATGGAGCATCATGTTCATCGCGCCAATCCGCAACATCGTACGGTCCATGTCAAAACCGTAAAACATATGATTATTAAAATGCTCTTTTAAACTTTGCACTAAAAATAAGTCACTGCGATGTTTGCGCAAATATTCGCCCGCCGCCACCAAAAACCCCGCCGACCCCGCCGCCGGGTCGACGATGATGTCTTCCGGCGTCGGTTTCATCAGTTCGACCATCATGTGAATGATATGACGCGGGGTGCGGAATTGGCCGTTTGTGCCTGCGGTGGCGATTTTCGATAACAAATACTCGTACAAATCGCCTTTCGTATCGCGGTCTTTCATCGGAATGCGGTCAATGCCGTCGACGATTTTGACGAGCATTTGCGGCGTCGGGATCATGAAAATGGCGTCGCCCATATATTTTGCATAGGCCGATTCCCGATTGCCGTGCAAGTTTTTGATGAACGGAAACACTTCATTGGACACGACATCGTACATATGGGCGGCTTCAAAATGTTTGAATTTGCTCCAGCGCAAGTGTTGCTTATCGGGAGGAAAGATGCGTTCCGATTCAATGCCGAGCAGCGCATCCTCCTGCTCGCGCTGTGTTTCGACTTCATCCAAGCCTTTGATGAACAATAAGTAGGTAAACTGTTCAATGACCGTCAGCGGGTTCGTAATGCCGCCTGTCCAAAACGTTTCCCATATTTTATCGACTTTATGGCGCAATTCGCCTGTGAGCATGGATTCTATGTACCTCCTTGTGATTTCCAATCTCCATTATATACGGTTTTCGGTACAAAAGGGGAAGAAAAATACGTTTTATGCCGGTTGACGCTCAGGAAGACGGAGAATGTCTTTCTTTGTGGAACAAAGAAACTCCCACTGTGCTTTGTTATGAAGAGGGAATCGTTCACCATAACCGTTCGAGGAACACTTGCAAGTGTTGTGGATTCTCAATAGGATGGATCTCATCCATCCCCCAGTTTTGCAGGCGGATGAAATCTTTATCATGTCATTCGTGTCGTCATGGCCGTTTGCCCAATTCGACTGCAAACAACAAGGCCGGAGCCACCGGCCCGTTGTCTTATCTCAACCGAATTTTCGCCACACACTCCACATGCGCCGTGTGCGGAAACATGTCCACTGGCTGGACTTCGATCGTTTCGTAGCCGCCGTCTTCTAGGATGCGCGAGTCGCGGGCGAGCGTCGCCGGGTTGCACGAGACGTAGACGACGCGCGGCGGTTTCATGGCGATGATCGTCTCAAGCAGCGCGGCGTCACAGCCTTTGCGCGGCGGGTCAACGACCAAGCAGTCGGCGCGGATGCCTTCTTGATACCAACGCGGGATGACGTCTTCGGCGGCGCCGACTTCGAAGGTGACGTTTTGGATGCCGTTGAGTTTGGCGTTGCGCTTGGCGTCTTCGATCGCTTCGGGGACGATTTCGACGCCGTAGACGTGTTTCGCTTTACGCGCCAAAAAGAGCGAGATCGTGCCGATGCCGCAGTAGGCGTCGATCACCGTCTCCCGCCCGGTCAACTCCGCGTATTCGAACGCTTTGTCATACAGCACTTTCGTCTGTTCGGGGTTGACTTGGTAAAACGAGCGGGCCGAGATGGCGAATTGAATGCCGCCGATGCGGTCGGTGATGAACTCGCTTCCCCATAACACCCGCGTTTTGGCGCCGAAAATGACGTTCGTCCGCTCGGGGTTGACGTTTTGCACGATCGATTTCACGCCCGGAATGGCGCGGACGATGTCACGGACAATGTCCTGTTCGTGAGGCAGATGGTCCGTGCGGGTGACGAGAACGACCATCACCTCGCCTGTTGCCGCGCCGTAGCGGGCGACAATATGGCGAAGAACGCCCTTGTGCGTAGCTTCGTCGTATGGGGGAATACCATAGCGCTCGGCGATGCGCTTCACGGCCTGGACGACGACATCGTTCGCCTCTTGCTGGATGAGGCAGGCGTCCATATCGATGATTTCATGCGTCCGCTCCTTGTAAAAGCCCGCGACCAAGCCCCCTTCGCGCTCGCCAACGGGCACTTGCGCCTTGTTGCGGTAGCGCCATGGGTTCTTCATCCCGATGACGGGATGGACGGTGACGCCGCCAAGCTTGCCGATGCGGGCGAGCACTTCTTTCACCTGCTTTTCCTTCGCTTTCAGCTGGCCTTCGTAGCTGAGGTGCTGCAGCTGGCAGCCGCCGCATTGGCGATAGACGGGGCACGGCGGCTCAACGCGGTCGGGGCTTGGTTCGTACAGCTCCACGAGGCGGCCGTACCCATACCCTTTTTTCACTTTGATCGCTTTCACCTTCGCCCGCTCGCCGGGAAGCGCGTGTTTCACAAACAACGGAAAGCCGTCGACTTTCGCCACCCCGAGCCCGTCGTGGGTCAAATCCGTGAATGTGACGTCATAATACTCGTTTTTGGCGACTGGTGCTTGCTGCTTCGTCATGTCGTTCTCCTTTCTGCCGTTCCTCTGTATATGTAGCGTGCCCTTTATAGGGGAAAGGCATAAGAAAAGAACAGGCTTATCTTCCTGTTCTCACTTGTTCTGCCTTTTCTTTTGGCATCAATACGTCAATATGGCGGCGCAAATTGACGAACTCCCCTGGAAGCATGCCGCCGAATTCGCCGTCTAAGTTCAGCTGCATCGGCGAGTGCACTTTCACCCGGTTCGCTTTCGTGTAAATGACGTGCGGGTCGTTGATGTGCTCGCCGCGCGCCGCGAGGGTGACAAGGCGGATGAATTCGGCCAAGTTCGTTTTCTTGACGATGATAAAATCGAACAGGCCGTCATTGAGCGACGAATCGGGCGCCAGTTTTTCAAACCCGCCGACCGAGTTCGTGAGCGAAACTAAAAACATCATAATCTCGCCTTCGAACAGTTTGCCGTCATACTCAATTTGCGCTTCGGTCGCCTTGATGGACGGCAACATCTCGATCCCTTTCAAGTAATAGGCGAGCTGGCCAAGCATCGTTTTCAGCTTGCTCGGCACTTCGTAGGTGAGCTCGGTCAGGCGCCCGCCACCCGCGATGTTGATGAAATAGTGCGTTTTGTCTTCGTTCGTCACACAGCCGATGTCAATCGGGACGGGCTCGCCCGTGGCGATCACGTCGCACGCCCCTTCAATCGAACGGGGCACGCCGATGGCGCGGGCGAAATCGTTCGTCGTCCCGACAGGAATGACGCCCAGTGTCGGCCGATACGGCTGATCGGCGATGCCGTTGACGACTTCATTGATCGTTCCGTCGCCCCCTGCGGCGACAACGAGATCAAATTCCCGCAGGACGGCCTGGCGCGCTGCTTCCGTCGCATCCCCCGGCCCTTCGGTGGCGTGGCACGACGTTTCATAGCCCGCCTTTTCCAACCGCACGAGCACATCAGGCAAATGGCGCTTAAACAACTCGCGACCCGATGTCGGGTTATAAATAATTCGAGCTCGTTTCATTATTCTCAACCTACTTCCTTTTTTCCATTCCACCCGTTCCCATCATAACGAAACAACGCTTGATGCGCAACTCCGACGAATGTCGTGAACAAGGCGACGAGAAACAGCGCCCTCGGGTTCAAACGAAGGGCGCTGTGGGAGGATAGGCATCATTCTGTTGTCTTCGCCTGTTGGGACGATGCTGGCGCACCGAGCGGCTGGACATGGGCCGCTCCACCCTGGGCGACGCTCTCGAGCAGCTGCTTCACATCGATGCCCGTCGAAGCTTTTAACGTCTCCTGCAAGCTCGCCATTAAGTTCGTCGCATAGCCCGTGACGCGGTTGGCGCCGCCTCCCGCTCCTGAGCCGGTGTCGACGATCGTCAGCTTCTCGATGTTCGCAAGCGGGCTCGCCACTTGCTTCGCATACTCCGGAAGCATCTTGATGATCATGTCGAGCACCGCAGCCTGGCCGTAGCGCTCGAACGCTTCGGCGATCTTTTGTTTCGCTTCCGCTTCGGCGAGGCCTTTCAGTCGGATGATTTCCGCTTCCGCTTCCCCTTTCGCTTTCTCCGCCTCGGCTTTCGCCAGCCCGTCGAGACGGATGCGCTCCGCTTCCGCTTTCGCCAGCGTTTCGACGCGGTATTTTTGCGCATCGGCTTCGGCGATTTGCTTCGCCTTTTCCGCCGCCGCTTTTTGTTCGATCGCATAGCGCTCGGCATCGGCTTTTTTCTTCACTTCCGAGTCGTATTGGCGCTCGCGGCGCAAAATTTCTTTTTCTTCGAGCTCGATTTGTTTTTGCCGCTCGATGATTTTGATTTGCATTTGTTGGGCCATCACTTCTTGTTTCGCCTTCGCTTCCTCCAAATGATACGCCTGATCGGCGCGCGCTTTGGCGATGTCTTGCTCGCGGCGGAACTCAGCGAGCTTCAACTGGTTGATTTTCTCCGCCTCCGCGATTTCCGTCAGCCGCTCGAGCTCCGCCTTGCGCGCTTCCTTGTCTGCTTCAGCCCGCTTGATGCGCGTCTCTTTTTCCGCCTCGGCCGTGGCGATGTCAGCATCGCGCTTCACTTGGGCGATGCGCGGCTTCCCGAGCGCATCAAGGTAACCGTTTTTGTCGCGCACGTCTTTGATCGTGAACGAGACGATGACAAGCCCCATTTTCGCCAAATCTTGCGAGGCGACACGCTGCACTTCTTGCGAAAACTTGTCGCGGTTTTTATAAATTTCTTCAACCGTCATCGACCCGAGAATGGAGCGAAGATGGCCTTCAAGCACTTCACGCGCTTCGTTTTCCATATCTTGGCGTGTTTTCCCTAAAAACTGCTCGGCCGCGGTCGCGATTTCGCCGATTGAGCTGCCGACTTTAATAATGGCCACCCCGTCCGCCATCACGGGCACGCCTTGTTCGGTGTACACCTCGGGCGTTTGCACGTCAAGCTTGATCGACAATAGGCTCAGCGGCTCAGCCTGTTGGAAAATCGGCACGACGAACGTGCCGCCGCCGCGGACGATTTTGATTTTGTTTCCCGATTCATCGACATGAACGTTTTTGCTTCCTAAGTAGCTGCCCGTCACAATGAGCGCCTCGTCCGGCCCGACGGTGCGGTAGCGGGCGATAAAAATGGCAATAAGTCCGACAAGAAGCAAGACGACGACACCAATGACCATCAACCATGGCGCAACCATGACAAGTCCCCTTTCTTTGTTTTAGATGGAAAGGTGATACGGATCGTGCCTCGCCACCACAGCGACGCCGTTTTCCATTTGTACGATGATGACCTCTTCCCCTGACGGAATGGCCTCATTATTTGCGCTTTTCGCCGCTTTGGCCACCGCGCCGCTTTTACGGGAGATGAGAATTTCGCCCAACCCGTCAGGCGGCACCGAGACGATCACTTTAGCAAGCGCCCCCTCCAAATCGGCGTCCGTATACCCAAGTGACGCCTCAGCCGAACGGAGCGGCAAAAAAACGAAAAAGTGCAACAGCAACACAGCAACAAGCGCCACGCCGATGGCAAGCCACAGAACCAAGCTCGATGCCCAGTCTGTGTACCATTCCGCCAGCAATCCGACCGCGCTGCCAACAATGAAAAACGATAAAACTAACTGCGGACTGAACAGCGGATGATCAGCCACATCGAACAAACCGTCAAGCACATCGCTGAAGAAAAAATACAAAACCGTCAACAACGCACTGACGACAAGCACCCATCCGTACACAACTTCAGGCGAATGGCTGAACAACTCCCCTCCCTCCTTTCCCCTTCGCTTATACATACGGCGAAGGCAGCCGTTGGTTTCATCATTTTTCCAATGTCATCAAAATTCGACAATCCTCCCTGATTTCCTTCTTCTAACAGCAGAAAAAATGCAGGGAGACCGGCAGGATTTTGCATAGTGCAAGGCGAATCAAGCTATGCGAATCTAAAAACATATCGGGAGGAAGACCATGTCAGAAACGCGCATTGACCACGATCGGCTGTTTAAAGAGTTGTTGAGCACCTTTTTTGAAGAATTTGTTCTCCTCTTCTTTCCTCACGTACACGAACAGATTGACTTTCACTACCTTTCCTTTTTATCAGAAGAAGTGCTGACCGATGTCACCGCAGGTGAAAAACATCGAGTCGATTTATTGGTCGAGACGAAGCTGAGAGGAGAAGATGGACTGATCGTCGTCCACATCGAACATCAAAGCTACATCCAATCCTCGTTTTCAGAGCGAATGTTCATTTATTTCAGCCGCTTGTTTCAAAAACACCGCCGCCGCATTCTTCCGATCGCCATCTTCAGCTATGATGCCATCCGCGATGAACCATCTTCATTCACCGTTTCGTTTCCGTTTTTGACCGTTCTCGATTTCCGTTTTTTGACGGTGGAATTGTCCAAACTCCCATGGCGCACATACATCCGCCATGACAACCCGGTCGCCGCCGCCCTGTTAAGCAAAATGGGGTATAATGAAGAGGAGAAGGTGGAAGTGAAAAAGGAATTTTTGCGCATGCTCACCCGCCTCGAGCTCGATGAGGCGAGACAGCGTCTGTTGTTCGGCTTTTTCGAAACGTATTTGCGGTTATCGGAGGAAGAAGAAGTCCGACTGCGAGATGAGGTGAAGACCATGGAGGAAAAGGAGGCTGCCAAAGTCATGGAACTCATCGTTTCATACGAGAAGAAAGGCATGGAGAAAGGAATAGAAAAAGGAATAGAGAAAGGAATAGAGAAAGGAATGGAGAAAGCAAAGCTAGATGTTGCGAAACGAATGTTGGCAAAAGGATTTGATGCTGACACGATCCATGAACTGACCGGACTGCCGCTAGAAACGATTGAACAATTGAAGCCATGAGAAGGCAAACCCCTTCTCCCTGAATCATTCGAATGGCCGCCCCCACTCCTTCGAACTTTGAAACATCTTCAGGGAGAAGGCCTTTTCATCGTTCTTCGCTTTATTCCTCTGAAATCCCCAGCCGCTCCAATTCCCGCCAAAGCTGCCCCGTAAGCATGAGCCTGTACATGCGAAAATCGGCCCGAAGCGACCCAAACGGATGGCCGAAGGTGGCGGGGTTGTTTCCTTCGATGAAAAAGTGGCTGAACCAGGCAAGCGCATAGGCGGCGATTGGCGCGCCGAGCAACCACCACGCATTCCTCGTCGCGATCGCGATGATCACAAACAAAAACACGAAGCTCGTTCCGACAAAATGCCAACGCCTTGTCGCTCGTTTCCGGTGCTGGGTCAAATAAAAGGGCCAAAACTCTTCATAATCACGGAATTCCATCTCCCTTTCCCCCTTCGACGGATGCGGCGCGCCGCCACGCCAGCGATGAACGTGGCGATGCCGACAGCCCAGTATCCAATCAACATCCATAACGGCATGCTCGGACCTATCGTTATCCCCTACTCCTATTGTATTTCATCCATCACCTGAAATGTCTGCAAGTTGTGCTTTTGCTTCGGCACGGTAAACTTGGCGGCAAGTTGGCCTGTACGAAGATGGAAAATGTTCATTTCTCCAGCATGGTCCGCCTTGTTCCCCTCCTGCGGCTCAAACAATGCATACACATAGTCGCCGTAAAACCGCGCTTCCCAGTATACCGACGGCAGCTCATGCTTCTCCATCACCTTAAACTGATCATTCAGCGCAAGCCATCCTGACTTTCCCCTTTGGACATAGCTCACCCACAGCGTGTCTCCCTTCACGTAAAGCTGATCGAACTGCGTCTCTTCTTGCCCCATGCCCCAATAGGCCACTCGCCATGAATGCGGATCCACGATGGTGAGGCGAGGTTTCGTGGCGATGACAAGGCGGCCGTGAAAGACCGCCATGGAGCGCGCGAAGGACGTAGGCAACGAAATTTCCTTCACTACGGAACCGCGCTGATCCAACACATACAATACACCGTGCTCCTGTTCCATCACATCAGCAAACACATAGAAATGCGGCCCTGCGCGCAAAACTTGAAGAATGTAAGGAGGGAACCGCTTCGAAAATAGCAATTTTCCCCCTTTCCGGACTTCTATATACATGCAACATGAAGAGTTAACTTCTCAGTCATCCTGCACACCCTAAGCGTTGCAGCACTTCCTGCGGACGTTCGTGGATGTCGTCCGCAAACCGAGCAATGGCCTGGACGATATCGTTTCGATGTTTGTGAAACACATTGGCGATCACGGTGTCTTTCAGCCATTTCCACAAGCTGAATGCGGGCGTTATCCAACACCAAGACGATGAGATGGTCTGGATAGCGCTCTTTGAGCATTCTCAAGAAATTCAAGAACGTCGCGGCATTGGCGCGGCAGTCGTTTGATGAAGCACCGTTTCGCCATCGTGGATGTTGACCGCGCCAAACCGCGATACGTGGGCATGATGGCCGAACGTCGGCACTTGTTTTTGGCGGCCGACTTCTGACCATGTGGACCGCAAGACATGGTAAGAGCGGATATGGGTTTCATCGATGTACAGAAGAACGGCATCTTCTGTCTCCTTGGTGATCAAGTTTTTTGATCAGATCCATTTGCTTTTCCAATTGCTTTTGCTCATCCGGGTTCCCTTTCGCCAGTGTGTACGTCGGTCGTGTCCACGACAGCCCTTTGCGGTGCAGGAGTTTTCGCAGCGCTTCGCGGGAAATGGAAACACCGAATTGCTTTGCGACATAGGATTGCAGGAGTTTGGTGTTCCACGCCGAGGCGACGTCCCAGCCCAGTTCGGCGGGAGTGGTGGTCAACACAAGCTGTTTGATCTTTTCCTGCTGTTCTTCGGTGAGAAACGGCTCTCGCCCGGGGGCGAAATCCCGATGAAGCAGGAGTTCAAGGCCGCCTTCGTTGAACAGTGAGACATAATGGGACGCCGTTTGTCGGCACACGTTGACCATGGAGGCCGCTTCTTTGCCCGAATAGCCTTCCATGACGAGGCGAACGGCCATCACCCGTTGGCGAAGAAAGGTGTTTTTGATTTTCCGTTCCTGTTTGCGAAGTGTCCGAGGTGTCCATCCGTGATCGTTGGTGATTTTGAGACGTTTCATGCAGAATTCTGCTCCTTTTCCATACTTTTCCTTAGGGACAGTATAACCGGAGTGGGCACCGCTTATGCGAAAGTTAACTTTTCAATGAGCATGTATATACAATGAATGGTCAAAACATCAGCAACAATCTGCTGATCCATTCATGCAACGAACATACCAGGACACTGACCGCTCGCTTTCGTAAGCGTAAATCACGAATCATGCGGAAGACAACAACATGAGTCATACAAAAACGGGTCTCTTAATCATACGGTTCCTCTCCTACATGAATGATCGTTATCCGTTACATGTGAGGAAAATATTGTAGGTCATATTCATGTTCCCCAACAAGCGCAGTGGAGTGAAAAAAGAAAAAGATATACAAAACGAACCTGTCCCTGCTATAATGTCAATTGAAAAAAGAACCAATATTGGAGAAAAACGTTCATGAACGTTCAACAACATGCCATTGTCAACCACCTACATGTAGAATGGACGAATTTCGTTACCAATGGGTGTTAGTGGATTTACTTAAGTGATAAGTGATAAATAATGACTAGGGGTTTTCTTGCACTTTTTCAACTAGACAGGGGGAGCAACAGATGCCAGATGTGACTATATCGATTTGGACTGCTGCAGTCGGCTTTTTTCTCGGTTTCTTGGCATACTTTTTTAAAAAATGGTGTCTTTCTTTATATGTACATATCCTCACTGCGATACTCGGAATCGGATGGATCGTCTATGTGTTCTTAGATCAAGGGTTTATAAAAACGGTGCCCATTTTTTTTATATTTGGATTTAGCTTTTTTAGCTCTCCGGTACCGGAAAGAAGCAAAACCCAATTGAAAGAGATCATCGATCAACTAAAAGAACAAGGTGCGAGAGAAATAGTCTTGTCTAAAAATAAAGAGCGCCTATTAGCGGATTTGTTATTTTCCGGATTTTTCATCGTCATTGCTGTTCTTTATTTCCTTTTCGGGCCGAATTCCGCGATTACGTTCATCCTTTTATATAGCTTCATCTCTCTTTTTGTTGGGCTGACAAAAAGAGTGGGACTGCTTCGCTCTCTCCGCCTTTTTTACGCAGAACACGAAGAAGCATTATATGCTGTATCTTTGTTTGAAACCAAAAAATATCCATTGAAGGAACTTTCAGAAGTAAGCGTTCAGACAAGGCCGGATGTGTTGCAACTATTCCAGCTTTTTTCTTTGTTCTCTCCTAATATGGACTATACGACCAGCATGGGGAAAACGTGGAAGTTATCTTTTTCCGGTGAAAAAGTTTATCTCACCCCTGATCCATTAGAATCGATGGATTTTCTCCTTAAAGGAGAAATACATAAAATGGAAGAGTTCGAAGTAAAGCCTTTTTATCATCCGAAAAATTGGAAACGACTTTTAGGAAAATGGTATTTTGCAGCAACGGTGAAAGGGGTGGGAGCTTATGCAGCCCTTCTCACACTGTTTACTTTGCTGGGGATCGGGCCGATCGCAACAACCGCTGTTATTATACTATTTTGGATATTCAATCTATGGATTTCGGATCGCGTATTGAAAATCGCTTTAGATATGAGGAAAATAGACGATCCCGATTTGCTGCCCATCATCGAGAAAGTCTTTTCACGTGCCGGCCTTTCTCATGTTGATATTTATGTTACGGAATCGGCCGAATATAACGGTTTTGCGATAGGTGCGAATATTGGTCGATCATTGGTAGCGTTAACTTCAGAAACGCTGAAACTTCCCCATGAAGCCATTGAAGGCATTTTGGCTCATGAGGCGATTCATGTGAAAAAGCGAGATGTCTTGATAGGACAGTTATTGCGATTTGCGTTGATTGGGTTAGTTTTTGCTGGTGTTTTCCTTATCCATGAAGCCTTTCCAAATTGGCTAGAACATAATCAAATCTTTGTTTTTCTCGGCCTATGGCTCTTGATTTTTCTGCTTCCTGCTTTCCAATCTCTATTCACACAGTGGATGGAAGTCCGGGCAGATCATTTAGGAGCAACGCTGTTGGACGGTGGGAATGCTCAAATGGCTAACAGTTTGACGATCCTGTGTGAATATCAAGATCGAGCATTGGAAAAGTCTGTAGGATACCACATTGATTTTAAAAACGAGCAAGAAGCAAATAAAAAGGACAAAAAAATCTCTTCCTTAGAAAGAGATTCTTGGTTTTTTAGATTTTTGGAATTCCAGTTTATGCCCCATCCGCCCATGTATTGGCGTGTTCATGCGCTTCAAACAACAGAAACCGAATGGAGCATCAGGAAAATCAAATTATGGTGGTGCAGCCGCTTCCGAGAGTCGTTGCCCAATTGAAACCGTAGGTGAGCAAACTTACTCATCTCCATGGACAACTGAGATCCCTTCGTGAGACTTCGCTGTTGTACATATGAGGCACGAACGTCCTTGTGGCTCGTAGTAGGCACGCCTATTCTAGCCAAGGAATTCGGTCCTTGTGACAACAGCAAACGAAGCCCTTCCTCCAACATCATTCCGAGCGAAGTGATGATTCGGATCATGGGGCCCCCTGTATTGCGGGCGCACCCACTCTCGGACATGCAACGGCTGCACGTCGTCCTGCCAGCTCTCGCAATATGAGCAGACTCGATACAAAAAGTGCTGACGACACGGAATCAACGTACAGCCGTCTCATTTCGCTTTATACTCCAGCATCATGAGCAAGCGCCGCACACGAAAATGAACATCGCCCCTTCCCCGCCGATTCGCTGGAAAAGAGGCGATGTCTTCTTATGACTGTCTGCTGTCTCTCGATTTTAAGGTGACGGATACGGTCGTCTCAAACCCGTCGCGATAGATCGTCAGTTTGATGCGATCACCGACCGCTGTTTTCGTGTACAAATAGTTGCGCAACGCGCTGACGCTGTCGATTTTCTCCCCGTTGATCGCCGTGATGACGTCTTTCGATTTCAATCCGGCCTCGGCGGCTGGGGAGAACGGTTCGACGGACGTGACGGCCGCCCCGCTTGTGATGTTCGACGGCAATTTCAATTCATTCGTGCGGACATCATCGGACAAATCCGCCACATCGACAAGCTGGACGCCAAGGTACGGGCGTTTGATTTTCCCGTCTTTCATGAGCTGTTGGACGATCGGTTTGACGTTTTCGCTCGGGATCGCAAAGCCGAGCCCTTCGACGCCCGTTTCGGCGATTTTCATGCTGTTGATGCCGATCACTTGCCCCGCGCTGTTGATGAGCGCCCCACCGCTGTTGCCCGGGTTGATCGCGGCGTCCGTTTGGATGACGTCAATTTCCCAATCGCCCGCTGAGGTCGAAACAGGCATCGTCCGCTTGCCGCTGACGATCCCTTCCGTCACCGTCCGCGACAAATCAAGGCCGAGCGGGTTGCCGATTGCCGCGACAGGCTCGCCGATTTTCACCTTCGACGAGTCGCCGAAGCTCGCCACTTTCGTCACCCCTTCAACGGGGATTTTCAAGACGGCAAGGTCGGTGAGTGCATCCGCGCCGACGATGTCGGCTTTCACTTTTTTGCCGTTCGGAAGCGCCACTTCGACTTTGTTTGCCCCTTCAATGACATGGTTGTTCGTCACAATGTAGGCCGCATTGCCTTCTTTTTTAAAGATGACGCCCGACCCCGTCCCCGCTTCCGTATCTTGCGCTTGTTCGGAGAAAAAGTCGACTTGTTTTTGAATGTTGACGACGCCGACGACCGCATCGGCCACTTTATTAATGGCAGCGATCATGTTCGTGTTGACGTTCGCCGTCGGCTGCAGCGGCAGCGCCTCGCTTTTTGCGGTCGTTTCCGCTGTTTCCGTTTGGGAATTCGTTTCTTCATGCATCCATTTCGGCGCCACATACCACGTCGCCGCGCTCCCAATCACCGCCCCTGCGACGGAAGCGGCGAGCCACGATACGAAGCGGCCGCGGCGTTTCGGTTCTGGCGTTGGGGTTGGTTCAAATGGCATCATGTCCATTTGTCCTCTCCTCCTTCATGATCCATGATGGAATATGCAGCATCTTCGAGCGAATGGCCGCCAAGCAGTGAAATGGCGGGCGAAATACGACGATGCCACCGACATCGATCGGCCTTGCATAAAGAGAAGACCAGCGTCGCTGTTTCTTCCGGTTGTTCCGATGCATCGTTTCATCCCTTCCTGCATACGTTATGTTGTCTCCGGCGCTGGCGTCATCCGCTTCTGCTTCCGCCTCCGTCCCGCTGCGAGCGTGCGGATCGACAGGAAAATCCCCGTCGCGGTCAAAATGATCATCGCCACCGCCGCGACATCAACCGCCCAGCGGATGTCAAGCGAACCGATTCTCCCTTCGTGCAGCTGGCGGACGAACATCATGAGCGACGATCCGCCTCCCTCGGCGCGCGGTGCCATCGGGGCCGTAGATGCCCCCGCTCCCGACGTCTGCCCCGCCCCGAACGCGTTCATTCTTTCCTGCGCGGCGCGGTGCATCTCGCCGCGCTCCGCCTGACCGATCAGCCACGGCTCGGATAGAAGGAGCCCCGTCACCGCCTCAACAAGCAAAAAGATCGAACTGATCAGCCCAATCCAAAGATGCAAATTCCTCATTTTCCTCATCGCCGTTTGCCTCCTTTTCCTCTTCGTCCATCATGATAGCCAAGGAAGGTGAAAAAATGGTGAAAATTCTTTTTGAGAGAACAGCCTTCTGCGCGGCGAATGGGCTGCGTTTTCACCGTTTTTTCACGAACGATTTGATATGATTAAGAAGGAAGAGAGACAGAACGGGAGGAATGGCGATGAAAATTTTGCTGGCCGAGGACGATCTTCACCTAGGGGAGCTGATCGTTCACTTATTGAAAAAGAAAGGGATCGACCATATCGATTGGGTGCAGGAAGGGGAAGATGCGTACGACTACGCGCTCGCCGAGTTTTACGATGTCGTCGTGCTCGATTGGATGCTTCCAAACGGCGATGGGGTGGACATTTGTCGACGGTTGAGGCAAAACGGCTACACAGGCGCGATTTTGATGCTGACGGCGAAAGACGCCGTCCACGACCGCGTCACCGGGCTTGAGGCGGGAGCGGACGATTACTTGGTCAAACCGTTTGAAATCGACGAGCTCGTCGCGCGGCTCAAGGCGCTCGCACGGCGCACGTTCGTCCCGCTCCAAGAGGAAAAAGTGGCGTTTCACGGCTTCACCTTAAACCGGACAAGCCATACGCTCCATCGCGGCGATGAAGAGATTTTCCTCACTCCACGCGAGTTTCAGCTTCTCGATTTGCTCGTGCAAAACCAAGGGCAAGTCGTGCCGCGCGAAACGATATTGGACCGCGTTTGGGGGTGGGATGCCGATGTGTCAATGAAAACGATCGACGCGACAATCAAGCTATTGCGCAAAAAGTTGAAAGACGATGTCATCCAAACCGTTCGAGGAGTGGGGTATAAAATTGAAAAATAACTGGAGGGAATGGCGCGGCTGGCTGCGCCGCCTAGGAAGCGCCGACTTGTTCCGCCGCGCCCATTGGCGGCTGACAGCGCTCTACAGCGGCATTTTCACGTTGTTTCTCGCCTTGTTTGTCATGATCGCCGCGGCCTTGTTTTACTGGATTGCTACCTCTGACCAAGAGCGGCGCATCAGCCGCCTCGCCGAGCAAGAGGCGAATACGATCGAGCAGTTTTTACTGAAGCAGAGCGATTTTGACTTGTTTCATGACGAAAGCGTCGTCCTGCTTAGTGAAGATCAACTTTTCTTTTACGTAATCGGCCCAAACGGCGATCTGCTTGCTGGGGATGAAATTCATCCGCGCCTGCGCCCGTATTTTTTGAACGTCTTGTCCCGTATGGACACAGGCGAGCGCACCCCTGTATATGTGACCGTGTCGCTGCCCGAGCATATGCCTGGCCTCGCGCGCGAAGCGGCCCGCGACTGGCGCGTGCTCGCCGCCGCCCGTCCGCTCGTCATCCACGGCGATTTCGTGGGCATGCTGTATATCGGCATGGACGTCACGTCGTTTTTCGGCGTGTTCCATTGGCTGCTCATTGTGCTCATCGGCTTATCGGTGCTGTTTCTTGCCGTCGGCGTGGCGCTCAGCTTCTTTATGTCCAAGCGCGCGCTCGCACCGATTGAAGAAGCGTACGAGCGGCAGCGCCAGTTCGTCGCCGACGCCTCTCATGAGCTGCGGACGCCGCTCAGCGTCGTCTTCTCGTCCGTCGAGGCGCTTGCGCTTGAGGAGGATGTGATGAAAAACGACTTTGCCCACCGCCTGCTCGACCGCCTGCGTGACGAATTGAAGCGAATCACGAAACTGATGAACGACTTGTTGACGCTCGCCCGCGCGGATGCGAAACACGCCGCGCTGGAGCTTTCAAAACAAACGTTCGATTTCCGCCCGCACGCCGAGCGCACGTTCCAGCTCATGTCGGAACTGGCGGCGAAAAAACAGATTACAATGCATTTTCACGCTCCCGAGCAAGCGCTCGTCACCGCTGACCCGGACAAATTGACGCAGCTATTGTACATTTTGCTCGACAACGCGATCAAATACACCCCCGAAGGCGGCGAGGTGACGCTGTCGATCCGCACCGAGCCAAAGCACGTGTTCCTTTCCGTCAAAGACACCGGCATCGGCATCCCGCCGGAAGACATCGGCCGCATTTTCGACCGCTTTTACCGCGTCGACAAAGCGCGCTCGCGCCAACAAGGCGGCCACGGCCTCGGGCTGTCGATCGCCAAATGGATCGTCGACGCCCACGGCGGCGCGATCCACGTCCATAGTCAAATCGGGGAAGGAACCGAATTTCTTGTTCGTCTTCCTTGCTAAATCCGGGGGACAAAACAGCAAGGCCAAGGCTTCCTTCCCCCAACAGAACGCGCCGTCGAGTGAGAAAAATGAAACATAAATATTGCTGTTGCGAATCGAACGTATTCATGTTATGATTTAAAACGTGATGACCAAATCGTCCATTTAGTCAAAACAAAGGATGAATGCCCATGTCGGATAAAAAACAACAAATTATTGATGCCGCCACCAAATCATTTTCGCTGTTCGGCTACAAAGCAACGACAATGGATCAAGTAGCGAAGATGGCTAATGTCGGGAAAGGAACGATTTATACATTTTTCAAAAGCAAAGAAGAGCTGCTTGACCATATCGTTTCCTCTGTTATATCCGAAATTAAGCATGAAGCGGATGCGGCTATGGATGATCGTTTGTCGTTCAGCGAAAACGTCCAACGCGCCTTGCAACGTATTTTTACGTTCCGCCAGGAACATGAATTAACCATCAAACTTTTGCAGGAAGTTCGCGATATTGGCACCGCAGCTGTACGAGAGGTGATGAAACGCCTTGATCGCGAAATGATTGCCTATATTCGCGAAAAAATTGAAGAAGCGATGGCAAAAGGGGAAATTCGCCCTTGCGATCCTGAGTTGACGGCATTTTTCATGTTTAAAATGTACATCGCACTAAGCATTGAATGGGAAAAAGAGCACGAACCATTGTCTCAACAAACCATTGCCGAACTGTTTGATCTGTATTTGCTGAAAGGATTGTCTCCATGATAATCCTTCACTTTTTGGGCTAAAAATGACTAAATGGACGAATCAGTCATAATTATACACAAAGGAGGTTCGGGCATGCACGCATTTCAATTATGGTTGAAAGAATGGAAGGCCATTCTGACCAACCGCAAAGTACTGATTCCTGTCATAGCTGTATTATTCATCCCTCTTCTATACAGCGGCATGTTTCTATGGGCATTTTGGGATCCATACAATCATTTGGATGAACTTCCCGTCGCTGTAGTCAACCAAGACAAAGGGGCAATGCTCGACGGAAAGGAGATTCATCTTGGAAAAGATCTCGTCGAGAAGTTAAAAGAGAACAAACAGTTTGACTGGCATTTTGTAACCGAACATGAAGGGGAAAAAGGGTTAAAAGAACAAAAATATTATATGCTCATTCAAATCCCTGACGATTTTTCCCGGAATGCGACAACGCTGCAAGACGATCATCCGAAAAAACTGGAGCTCATTTACAAACCGAATGAGGGATTTAACTTTCTATCGGCACAAATCGGTCAAACTGCAGTTGAAAAAATAAAAAACGAAGTAGCGAACGCCATAACAGAAACATATGCCGAAAGCATGTTTGATACGATTCAAACCGTCGCTGACGGATTGACAAAAGCGAGCGACGGAGCCGCACGACTGCATGACGGACTCAGCCAAGCACAAAACGGAACAAACCGACTGTATGATGGCATGAAAAAAGCACAAGACGGAAGTGAAACGTTATATCACCATTTAGCGACACTCGCGGAAAAATCCGTGAGCTTTACTGACGGACTGCACCAAGCTGCCAGTGGCTCATTGCAAGTTCAAACCGGAATCGAAACGCTTTACAACGGGATGAAACAAATGACCGCTGGGCAAGAGAAACTCCTCTCCGGAGCCAAGCAGGCTCAACAAGGAACAGCGAATCTTGCTTCAGGGACAAGACGCGTATATGAGGGAATGCAAGCGCTCGACGCCCGCATTCCGCAGCTTTTACAAGGATCTGAAAAATTGAGCGATGGAGCGGCAAAGCTCACAGCTTCACTGGCTCAGTGGCAGGAAGGAGCCGCAAAAGTTCAAACAGGAGCAGCACAAGTCGCAAACGGTCTTGAGCAGTTGGACACACAGTTGGATGCGCTCATCAAGGCAACTCCCCAAGAGCAACAGAGAGCCGTATACGAACAATTAAAACAAAAGATCATGCAGCTATCATCAGGAAGCCAACAAGTCAAAAACGGCCTTGCAGAGTTAAATAGCGGCGCCCAATCGTTGCACTCTGGAGCCTCTTCTTTGCACGAAGGAGCCCGACGGCTGCACGAAGGGCATATCGCTCTCGATCGCGGAGTCGACAAACTGCTTGCCGGTCAACAACAACTTGTCAATGGCGCAGACGCACTGGCGAATGGCCAAGAACAACTCGTCAGCGGCATGAACACAATGTATGAAAAAATGCAAGAAGCTGCACAAGGAGCAAGCCAGCTTGCCCATGGCAGTGGAACACTTTCTTCAGGCCTGCAAACATTGGCTCAAGGAGCAGATCGGCTTCAAGATGGCACGCGTCGGTTGGCAAACGGTTCACAACAAGTAGCGGATGGAACGAAGAAATTAACGAACGGGACAAAACATTTGCAAGATGGTGTCAACCAACTGACAGACGGCTCAAAAGAATTGGCGAATAAGTTGAAAGAAGGAGCCGAACGAGCAAGCGATGTCAAGGCCAATGAGGCTGTCTACGACATGTTTGCCCAACCAGTGAATCTCCACAAGGAAGAAATCAATAAAGTGCCGAACTACGGAACAGGGTTTACGCCGTACTTCTTGTCACTCGGATTGTTTGTGGGTGCGCTGTTGCTTTCCATCGTCTTTCCGCTTCGCGAACCAGCAGGGGTTCCACGTTCGCCATTGCATTGGTTTTTGGCTAAATTCGGCGTCTTGCTCGGCGTTGGGATTTTGCAAGCACTGCTGGCGGATGTCGTGTTGCTGGTTGGACTCGATTTACACGTAAAAAGCGTCCCGCTCTTTATCGTGTTTAGCATTGTCACTAGCATCACATTTTTATCTGTCATTCAATTTCTTGTTACCGTGTTCGGCGATCCAGGAAGATTTATCGCGATTTTCGTGCTGATTTTGCAATTGACAACAAGCGCGGGAACATTCCCGCTCGAACTGATTCCACACTCGTTGCAACACTTTAACGCATGGCTTCCGATGACGTATTCGGTTTTCGGATTGAAAGCGGTCATCTCAAGCGGTGATTTCTCGTTTATGTGGGAAAACATCGGCAAGCTGCTACTATTTGTTGTTTCCATGATGATGGGAACACTCGTTTATTTGACTATCCAACATCGCCGCCAATTTGCAACAGTCATCGAACAAGCTTCTGAAGCGTAATGCTTCAGAAGCTTGTTTTTTTCTATCGACCCTTGCCATCGTTATCATTCTTTCATGATTTCTCTCTGATGCAAGGGACAATGATGGAGAACAGTTTTTCATGTTCTTCCTCACATTTCAACTAATAATTCTTGAACGGTGAGACAGGCGTTATGAGCCGCTTCAGCGTTTTTTCGCAAACGGAACGTCGCCCTGCTTCAGGCGATGCAACAGGTGGAGGGCGTGGAGAATGCCAAATATATCAACGCATTCACAACCGCGTTGATATACTGCATAACCAAGTCTCCGACATCTCGGATTTCGATGGGAAACAGGCGGATGATGAGGACAGACACCGCGATGATGAGGAACGAACCGATCAGAGTACCGCCGAACCGCGCCTGCGGATGCCATCGAATTCTCGATAGGCCGACGATCAACGAACCGATGGCAACCCCCAAAAACGAGCCGTACGCATAATATCCAACATAAAACGTCGGAAACAAAAAGGAAAACCACAACACCAACAAAGCGCCGCCCACATCAACCCCATACGACCGAACCACGTCTTTCCTTCCTCCCCCGTCATGTCATGCGAACATCACCGTTCATCTCGCGGCTCCCCCCTAATGGATGATATGCTCAAAACCCCTTCAAAAAACATTCGCTTTTCACCTAATTTTCTCCTTCCCCTTCTACAATACAAACCGTAAGCCAGTCCACCACACAAAAGGAGCATTCCCGTTAGGAGCTTTTCCGGGGACTTGATCAAAAAAAGCCCTCTTGGTATGATGCAGGGGTGTCAAACACATCACTCACCATACCAAGGAGGACTTCAGATGAATTGTACACAAAACTATAAAATTGATCAAGTCACCGAACAAACGCTTGTCGTGGGCATCGATATCGCGAAACGAACCCACTACGCCTGCTTCGTGGATGACCGGGGGCGTGTGCTTCGCAAATCGTTCCCGATCTTCCAGTCGAAAGAGGGCTTTCGCCAGCTGTATGAAGCGATTCAGGAGGCGATGCAAGCGTTCGGGAAGTCAGAGGTGATCGTCGCGGTGGAGCCGACCGGGCACTACTGGTTGAACCTGGCCTACTTCCTCGAGGAGCACGGGATCCCGTTGGTCATGGTCAACCCGGCGCATGTGTGCCGGTCGAAAGAACTCGATGACAACCTGCCGACGAAACATGACGCCAAAGATGCCCTAGTCATCGCCAGACTGGCGAAAGACGGACGATTCCTCGTCCCCCGGCTGCTGCACGAGATCGAAGCCGATTTGCGCGTCGGGAGCACGCTCAAAGAGAAGCTCCGCAAGGAACAGACGGCGGTGAAAAACGCGATCGTCCGCTGGACCGACCGATATTTTCCGGAGTTTTGGACGGTGTTTCGCGACCTGGGGAAAACGGCGCTTTCGGTGCTGGAGTGGACGCCGCTTCCGGCCGATATGGCCGGCCGATCCGCCGAGGAGCTCATCGAGGTGTACCGGCAAAGCGAAGGGCTGAAATGCCCGCAGAAGGCCAAAATTCAGGCGTTGATCA
Organism: Geobacillus sp. FSL K6-0789; assembly: GCF_038593135.1. Classification (NCBI taxonomy): domain Bacteria; kingdom Bacillati; phylum Bacillota; class Bacilli; order Caryophanales; family Anoxybacillaceae; genus Geobacillus; species Geobacillus sp. FSL K6-0789. Next base: position 382,463 of record NZ_CP151966.1, on the reverse strand, counting down.
ACGCCGCGAAGGACTCCATTGGGGTGACGGAAGGGACGACGATGGCCCGGTTTGAGATCGCCGCGCTCGTCCGCCGATACCGCCAATTGGAGGCTGAGATCGCCGCGTTGGACGCCGAGTTGAAGGCATTGGTTCAAACGACGATGGAGTATCAATGGCTGAAAACGGTCGACGGGTTGGGAGACGCCACGATTATCGATCTTCTGGCGGAGATCGGCAGCTTCGCCCACTATCGGGACCCGCGTCAATTGGTGAAGTTGGCGGGCCTGACGCTCAAGGAGAACTCCTCCGGCCAGCGCAAAGGGCAAAAGCACATCTCCAAACGGGGACGGAAACGGCTGCGATCGGTGCTGTTTCGGGCGATGATTCCGCTGATTCGGCATAACGAGGCGTTTCGCGAGCTGCATGAGTATTATACGACCCGATCCGTCAATCCGCTGACCGGAAAGCAGTCCATCGTCGCCTTGTGCCGGAAGCTGTTGAATGTGCTGTTTGCGATTTGTACGAAGAAACAAGCGTTTGACGCGGAGCGAATGAAACAGGACGTCTTGTCCCAGGTGCAACGGGCGGCCTAAGGCCTCCCCCTGCGAACGGAAGAATCGTTGGACAACGAGATGACACCGGAGAAGCTGGCGTGATTTTATCCATTCGACCTTGAGTCCCCAAAGGAGCTTGGCCGGCCTCCGCCTGATGACGAGACCGAACGAGGGAATGTTGGCGCGAAGACGCCCGGAGACATGGGAGGGTTCGTCCTCATCAGCGACGCGGAGATCCAAAGGGTGCATCGAATACGCTTCCCCCCATGGCAGGAAAATATAACCAGCCGTGGCCGCGAAGCGCACCCTAGGTCTGTAAGATATCCACAAAACTGAAAAAGGATGTAAGAGATTTTGTCGAAAAATATTTTTTGGACACCCCTGAGGGGCCGAAAAGCCTTGATAAATCAACATTTCTAGAGGGAGGTGACGAGATTGAAGAAAGCTCGGGCAGTTTTTCTGCTCGCCCTTGTTGCCCTTGCAGGGGTCAGCCTGTTTCACATTCTCACTCCGCATGAAGTGATGGCGCACGGGCGGCCGGGCGCTCCGTTTGACGGCATGCCGGGCGGATTCGGTCATCCCCATCGGGAGTTCATCATGGAGCAGCGTGGAGGCTGGATGATGCCGATGTTGTTCCTAAAGTGGCTCATCCCTCTTTTGCTTGCCGCTGCCGGGGCCGTATGGCTCGCCGCGGCGCGGTCGAAGCGCTGGATCGGCTGGGTGCTCGTCACGCTCGGAATTGCGGCGTTGCTGCCGAAATGGGTGTTGCTTTTGCTTGCACTGGCCGCGGTGTACGCCTTGGGACGTCGCCAAGCGCGCAAACCATCTGCTGTTGAGGTGTTGATGCCAGCGGCGCCATTCGTTTCCACCGATTGGCTTGATGAATGGAAAAAAACGATTCAAAAGGAGGCACAAACAAATGGGCATTTTTCGCCGAATGAAGACGATCGTTCTCGCTGAAGTGAACGAACAAATCGACCGCTGGGAAGACCCTGTCGCCATGACGAAACAATATTTGCGCGAACTTGAAGAACAGCTCGAACGAGGGCGCCAGGCGCTCGCCCAGCAATGGGTCGCCGAGCAGCGCTATGAGACGCTCATCGCCCAAGCGGAGGCGACGATTGAAAAACGGAGCCGCCAAGCGAAACTGGCGCTCGAGCGCAACGAAGAAGCCGTCGCCAAACTCGCCTTGCGCGACAAGCTGTTGTATGAGAAAAAACTGGAGGCGTACAAACAACAATACGACGCCATCAAAGCGAAAACAGCCGAAGTCGCCAACCGTCTAAACCAACTGCGCGAGCGGTACGACGAGCTCGCAGCTAAGCAGCTGGAGCTCGCTACCCGCGTTAACGCCGCGCAAGCGTTGAAGCAAATCGACTCGGCGCTCGCCTCCTTTTCCGCCGACGAGGCGCTGCGCGGCTTTGTCCGCATAGAAGAGCGCGTCATCGCCTTAGAAGCCGAAGCGGCAGCCGCCCGATTCGGAACGAACGTCGTGTTGTCCCCTGTGCCATTTGATGAAGAAGTCGAACGTGAGTTAGCCAAGTGGAAAGAAGCCCAAGCCAATAACGCCTAATCTCCTCCCCCTTTGACATAGATGACCCCCTTGCCGGGCAGGCAAGGGGGATGGTGTTTGTTCAGGGAAATGACACCGCTCCCCACCGTCGCACGGCCTGACTCTCGCTTTCCCCGTTCGGAAGCAAAATCGTTTCCTTTGTTTTCCCATCGTGGTAAAATCATTATAGAAACGAAATAATATAGGAGATGACCTCCTATGAACTGGAAGCGAAGCGTCCGCGTTCTTTGGCTGTGCAATTTCATGGTGTCGGCGGGAATGACGATGGTCATTCCGTTTTTGTCGCTGCTGTTGTGGGAAATGGGCATCACCGAGCACCATTCGTTGAGCGTCTGGACCGGTCTTGTCTTTTCGGCGACGTTTTTGTCGGCGGCCATCATGGCGCCGATTTGGGGCATGTTCGCCGACAAGTACGGCCAGCGCGCCAACCTCATCCGCGCGGGGATCGGCATGGGCTTGATCACCGGATGCATGGCGTTCGCCGCCTCACCGATGGCGCTGCTTGCTCTCCGATTTCTTGTCGGCTTTTTCTCTGGATTTATCACTGTCTCGTTTTCATACTTGGCCCGCGTTGTGCCGAGAGACCATAGCGGCGAGGCTCTCGGGACGCTGCAGACGGGAAGCATCGCCGGCAACATCATCGGACCTCTCATCGGCGGCGCCTTATCCGACCTGTTCGGCTTCCGCCCGGTGTTTCTCGTGACCGGGCTTTGCATTTTACTGACGCTCTTACCGGTCATTTTTTGGCTCGAAAAAGATCCCGTCGTGCCGCAGACAAAAGAAAACAAGGCCAGCTTCAAAGAAGTATTCAGACACCGGCCGCTCATCGTCTTATTTATCGCCACGTTTCTCGTGCAAATTGCGGTTCTTGGCGTCAACTCGATGATGACGATTTTTGTCCAGTCGCTCGTCGGCCATTCTCGCAATCTCGCCTTTCTATCCGGCCTCGCCTCGTCGATCACCGGCATCGCGACGATCATCGGCGCACCGTACTTAGGGAAACTCGGCGACCGGATCGGGCAGGAGAAAACATTACCGATACTGCTTGTGCTGTCCGGCTTGTTCGCCTTGCCGCAAGTATGGACGGACCATCTTTATGAATTGTACGTCTGGCGCTTCTTGCAAGGGCTTGTCGTCGGCGGGGTATGGCCTGCCCTTCAAGCGCTGATCAACGCGCAATGCCCGCGCCGCATCCAAGGCCGCGTGTTCGGCGTCACAGCCAGCTCCCGCTTTCTCGGCAACCTCGCTGGTCCGACGGCAGCGGGAGCCATCGCAGGATTCGCATCCATTTCGGCCATTTTCGCCTTGTCAGGGCTGCTCCTCATCGCCACAGGGGCTTTGGTCGGATCCACCACCCACGACCGCGCATGGCGTGAAGACATGAAAGAAAAAATCGCCGCCTGGGCGCACCGCCTTCACATCCGCCACTGACAGCGCGGCCAAGATCATAAATAAACGACCTGAGAGGAATCCCTTTCAGGCCGTTTTCGATCATTCTCCCATCCGTCGAAGCAGCGAATACGGAATCGCCTCCCCCACCCGCCCGTTGCGCCCGGCCGTCGTCTCGGCCATCGTAAGCGAATTCCAAATCGCTTCCTCGGTCGCCTCAATCGCCGCCTGGAACAGCTCATTCATGAGCGGCGCGTCATCACGGACGAGCGGAGGGAACGGTTGAAGAGCAGAATCCGAAAAATGGGGAATGGTATAAGCATTGGAAAACGCAATGACAATGTCGCCGCTCCCGTGATGGACGCAGCTTCCCGTCCGCCCGAGCCCCACCGCCGCCCGCTTCGCCAGCCGCTTCAACTGCCGCGCATCAAGCGGCGCATCGGTCGCGACGATCATCATAATCGAACCAGGCGGCACATCCCGTTCATCAAACGACGGCGGCACATACGGCACGAACCGCAACTCCTCACGCCGGCCGAAATTGCTCACGACCAGCGCCCCGACCGTATATCCCCTACTCACGACCCGCGACGAGCTGCCAACGCCCCCTTTCCAGCCGAAGCACATCATACCCGTCCCCGCGCCGATCGCCCCTTCTTCCATCTCCACCCGCGCCGCGGCAATCGCCTCTTTCGCATGCTCCTTCGTCACCGAAAGCGCCCGCGCCGTATTCAAATAGCTGTCATTGCATTCCCCGACGACAATGTTGACCGACCCGGTCGTATCTCCGATCTCCGGCGTCATCGCAAGCATATACTCAAGCGTCCCTTGCCAGACAGCGCCGACACTGAACGTATTGGTCAGCATAATCGGCGACTCGATCAACCCAAGTTCCTCGACCTGCACCAACCCGACCGTTTTCCCAAAACCGTTCAAAACAAAACAAGCCGCGGGCACCTTCTCCAAAAACCAGTTGCCCCCATGCGGCAACACCGCCGTCACCCCAGTGCGGATCACTGTCCGCTCATTCATATCTTCCCGAATCGTCACATGACCGACCCGCACCCCAGGCACATCGGTGACTTGATTGCGCTCCCCTGTCGGAAGCGTGCCGATGGAAAAACCGAGATCGCGAAGCTTGCGGCGCATCCATCCCACCCCTGTCGCTTTTCTCCGCCTTCTTTCAAACCGTCCAACGCCAACGCAGCATGTCCGCCGACACGACGGTGAACGAGAAAGAAGCGTGATTGTTCCCATGTCAAGTATATCGCATCGGACTGAGGAAATGCAGCAGCGGCAAAGAAAGGCAGTGAACAACCATGCCTGGTGGATCAATGGGGCCATACAAAAAAAGCAGATGCCAAAACGTTCTCCATGTGCGAAACAAAAAAGCGGCTTCCTGCAAAGCAAGCGGCGCAAGAATGAGCAGCCGAAGCAAAACGAAGCGGTCGATCGGGGAAGTGCAGCCATCCGGTTTCTTCAAACGGAAGACGTTCATACGATGGCGTGACATTGAAGAGGGTTTCGCCTCTTATAGGCGCGACAAAAACTGGGCGGAAACGCGTGGAGAAAGCGGCCGACTCCGGTTTCAATCCCTCGTAGGTACGATAAAAACGGTTTTCTTGCAAAGCCGCTACCCACTCCGCAGGTGGTTTCAATCCCTCATAGGTACGATAAAAACCGTACGAGCGCGGTAAGTGGCATAGTCGCAACAATCGAGGTTTCAATCCCTCATAGGTACGATAAAAACGGAAAAAGCTACTCCTCAATTCACGGTTCTCACTTATGTTTCAATCCCTCATAGGTACGATAAAAACATGCCTTTCATCATTATTCCTCCCTCTAGAAATGTTGATTTATCAAGGCTTTTCGGCCCCTCAGGGGTGTCCAAAAAATATTTTTCGACAAAATCCCTTACATCCTTTTTCAGTTTTGTGGATATCTTACAGACCTAGGGTGCGCTTCGCGGCCACGGATGGGTATATTTTCCTTCCGTGGGGAGAAGCGTATTCGATGCACCCTTTGGATCTCCGCGTCGCTGATGAGGACGAACCCTCCCATGTCTCCGGGCGTCTTCGCGCCAACATTCCCTCGTTCGGTCTCGTCATCAGGCGGAGGCCGGCCAAGCTCCTTTGGGGACTCAAGGTCGAATGGATAAAATCACGCCAGCTTCTCCGGTGTCATCTCGTTGTCCAACGATTCTTCCGTTCGCAGGGGGAGGCCTTAGGCCGCCCGTTGCACCTGGGACAAGACGTCCTGTTTCATTCGCTCCGCGTCAAACGCTTGTTTCTTCGTACAAATCGCAAACAGCACATTCAACAGCTTCCGGCACAAGGCGACGATGGACTGCTTTCCGGTCAGCGGATTGACGGATCGGGTCGTATAATACTCATGCAGCTCGCGAAACGCCTCGTTATGCCGAATCAGCGGAATCATCGCCCGAAACAGCACCGATCGCAGCCGTTTCCGTCCCCGTTTGGAGATGTGCTTTTGCCCTTTGCGCTGGCCGGAGGAGTTCTCCTTGAGCGTCAGGCCCGCCAACTTCACCAATTGACGCGGGTCCCGATAGTGGGCGAAGCTGCCGATCTCCGCCAGCAGATCGATGATCGTGGCGTCTCCCAACCCGTCGACCGTTTTCAACCATTGGTACTCCATCGTCGTTTGAACCAATGCCTTCAACTCGGCGTCCAGTGCAGCGATCTCCGCCTCCAATTGGCGGTATCGGCGGACGAGCGCGGCGATCTCAAACCGGGCCATCGCTGTCCCTTCCGTCACCCCAATCGAGTCCTTCGCGGTGTTGATCAACGCCTGAATTTTGGCCTTCTGCGGGCATTTCATCCCTTTGCTTTGCCGGTACACCTCGATGAGCTCCTCGGCGGTCCGACCGGCCATATCAGCCGGAAGCGGCGTCCACTCCAACACCGAAAGCGCCGTTTTCCCCAAGTCACGAAACACGGTCCAAAACTCTGGAAAATACCGATCCGTCCAGCGGACGATCGCGTTTTTCACCGCCGTCTGTTCCTTGCGGAGCTTCTCTTTGAGCGTGCTTCCCACGCGCAAATCGGCTTCGATCTCGTGCAGCAGCCGGGGAACGAGGAATCGTCCGTCTTTTGCCAGTCTGGCAATGACCAGGGCGTCTTTGGCGTCGTGTTTCGTCGGCAGGTTGTCATCAAGTTCTTTCGACCGGCACACATGCGCCGGGTTGACCATGACCAACGGGATCCCGTGCTCCTCGAGGAAGTAGGCCAGGTTCAACCAGTAGTGCCCGGTCGGCTCCACCGCGACGATCACCTCTGACTTCCCAAACGCTTGCATCGCCTCCTGAATCGCTTTATACAGCTGCTGAAACCCCTCTTTCGACTGGAAGATCGGGAACGACTTGCGAAGCACGCGCCCCCGGTCATCCACGAAGCAGGCGTAGTGGGTTCGTTTCGCGATATCGATGCCCACGACAAGCGTTTGTTCCGTAACTTGATCAATTTTATAGTTTTGTGTACAATTCATCTGAAGTCCTCCTTGGCATGATGGTAGGTATTGTTTGACACCCCTGCATCATACCAAGAGGGCTTTTTTTGATCAAGTCCCCGGAAAAGCTCCTAACGGGAATGCTCCTTTAGCTTCATTAGTTTCAATCCCTCATAGGTACGATAAAAACGCCTGCAAGCTGACCTTGTCGCGGGAATTATGAACGGTTTCAATCCCTCATAGGTACGATAAAAACCCTCTAAAGATGTATCAGCGTACCGATCGAGGCATCGTTTCAATCCCTCATAGGTACGATAAAAACGGAAATAACAGACCAAGCAACATTGCTCGAGCGTATGTTTCAATCCCTCATAGGTACGATAAAAACGGAAATTTTGCAATCGCTGCATCATCACCATCATGGGTTTCAATCCCTCATAGGTACGATAAAAACGAACGCAAAGGCGTTGCTTTTTCCTTACGATCATTGGGGTTTCAATCCCTCATAGGTACGATAAAAACTTGTACGCATAAATGAACATCGTCACTTTGAAAAGAGAGTTTCAATCCCTCATAGGTACGATAAAAACATCATGATGAATCAAATTCAAATGGTAACAAAAATGCGTTTCAATCCCTCATAGGTACGATAAAAACCTTCCAGATCCTCTCTTACTCTTTCCTGCTCTTCTTGTTTCAATCCCTCATAGGTACGATAAAAACTTCGGGAAGTATATGGAGAACCGAAATTGTGATTCTACCGTTTCAATCCCTCATAGGTACGATAAAAACTAAAGCCAATACATCTCGGGGCGATATTGAAACTTGTTTCAATCCCTCATAGGTACGATAAAAACTTCGTGAATCCAGCGGGACAGTGGTTGTCATGCTGGAGTTTCAATCCCTCATAGGTACGATAAAAACGCGCCGCAATCTCTGACGACTTCTTCGAGATTGTTGAGGAGTTTCAATCCCTCATAGGTACGATAAAAACACGAAAAATTAATCACAAAGGAGAGTGTTCAATTATGCGGTTTCAATCCCTCATAGGTACGATAAAAACAAAAGTAGTTGACATCTAGATAAAATTGTAGTACTAGTTTCAATCCCTCATAGGTACGATAAAAACTCGGTCTGCAATCTTTTGCTGAATATTCAACAAGTGGGTTTCAATCCCTCATAGGTACGATAAAAACAGGAAAAACGCTAACATTATCCCGCTACTCGTCGGGGTTTCAATCCCTCATAGGTACGATAAAAACGTCTGGGCATTCAAAACGAACAGCGATGCGAAATGTGGGTTTCAATCCCTCATAGGTACGATAAAAACGACATCGTGGCCATTGTCACTGAAATGGGCGATGAGTTTCAATCCCTCATAGGTACGATAAAAACGCGGAAAGGCAAGCTCATCGTCCAGCATTTTCTATAGTTTCAATCCCTCATAGGTACGATAAAAACGATTTCTATTGTAGTTTCGACGTCGACGTACTCGTGTTTCAATCCCTCATAGGTACGATAAAAACCCTCGTCGTGAAACGAAAATGATTCAATTTGAGCTGTTTCAATCCCTCATAGGTACGATAAAAACAAAAGTTTCTGCGTGAAAACTTGGAGATTGGCGTGAGTTTCAATCCCTCATAGGTACGATAAAAACCCTTTCGGCCTGTCAATTTTTGGGACATCTATTTTGTTTCAATCCCTCATAGGTACGATAAAAACAAGGATATTTCCGATCGTTTTCTCCGGCATGTTGTGTTTCAATCCCTCATAGGTACGATAAAAACCCCAAAAAGGCTTGTTCCATCAAGCTTTTCGGTTTGGAGCTATTTTCAGCATAGCACGTTTCAAAAATTCTGTCAATGACTTTCAATCGTGATGGCTGTAGGCTTGGAGCGTCAAAAACCATTGTCGTCGATCCCCCGGGTTTTTTGCATGATTGGAGGTCGACGACAATGCAAAGGCGGGTTGACTTCTTCGGCTGTTCGATCTTTTCCGCCGGCAGCCCGGTCAGTTCGTGGATCGTGTCGATATCCTACCCTTTCATCAACATTTCCTTCGCGATGTCGGGTTTCCCTTCCTCGATCCTTTTTGGCGTCCTTGTTCAATCCCATGCTTCATTCCCTGCTTGATCCTTGTCCGATTTCGCCGAAACTGCTCTCGTTTGATTGACGCTCCGAAGGCTTCACTTCCCATGCAACTCACGGTACCAGTCGCTATGCAGGATATCTCGAAAGATTGATACTGTCGTTTCGATCTCTGTCAAGTTCAATTCCACAATCATCACATCGAAATACCCTCGTTAGATGGCCACCTCTTGTGTTTGATTTCCCTACTCTCTAAGCAATCCCCGAACATCTTCCTCTGAAAGATCCACCAACCGAGCAATGTCTTCCACCGTCATTCCTTTGCGTGCCATGTTACGAATCAGCTGTTTCATTCCTTGTTTCATTCCCTGTTTCATTCCTTGTTTGATGCCTTCTTCCAACCCTTGTTTCCTTCCCTTTTGCTCATAGGAAATGATCAGCTCCAACACGTTCTCTTTTTCTTTCGTTTCCATCGCCCTCACCTCTCTTTGGAGTTGTTGCTCTTCCTCCTCCGACAACTTCACATACGTTTCAAAAAAACCCAAGAGCAGCCGCTGCCTCGCTTCATCCAGCTCCAATCGCACCAACATGCGCAAAAACTCTTTTTTCAACTCGACTTTCTCACTTTCAGTATACCCCATTTTGCCAAGGAGGGCAGCCGCGATCGGATTGTCATGCCGGATGTAGTCCCGCCAATGTTTCTTGCGCAACTCCACCGGGAAAAAGCGGAACTGCAGCACCTCGCCAAAGGGAAACTCGATCGAAAACACGGACGGCTCCTCGCGGAGGGCATCATGGCTGAAGACGGCGATCGGAACGATGCGGGTGCGGTATTTTTCAAACAGACGGCTGAAATAGACAAACATGCGCTCTGGAAACGATGGCTGCACGTAGCTTTGATTCTCCACATGAACGATGATCAGCCCATCTTCTCCTTTCAGCTTCGTCTCGACCAACAGATCGACGCGGTACTTTTCTCCTGCGGTCACATCCGTGAACAGCTCTTCGGACAAAAAGGACAAATGGCGGAAATCGATATGCTCGTGGATGTCGGGGAAAAAGAGAAGGAGAAACTCTTCGAAGAACGTTTGGATCAGTTCTTTGAACAGCCGGTCATGGTCAATGGCCATTCCATCCCCCCTCTTTGAACATGTTCAACATATCGATTCGCGGGCAAGAGGCAAAAATCCTGCATGGAAGATAGAAAAAATGGAGAGCTAGGATGTACATCAGCACATTGTGTCAGAATCCTGCCTTCAAATTAGTAGATGTGCATTTTTAAGAGAGGCAAACAAGGGGCCCCTTAGTCGGCATGAGGCTGGTTTTTGATTGCATCATCGAGAACGGTCAACGTTCCGGAAAATCCCTTGGTGATCAAGGCGGCGACGAGACGAACGTGATGCTTCAAAACCGAAAAGGTGAACCCCAATGTTATGAAAAACTTGTGATCTCCTTGATAACGTGCTTATCCATTCATGAGACATGAACCTGTAGGAATGGTTGGCACATTGATTCTAACCAAGGAGTCCGGTTCATGTCTCCTTTTTTGTTTGGTTGCAAATTTATTACAGTTCATTTGCTCATCTAGAGAAATGATCTATCCATAAAAGAAAACAGGTTCTATTGAAGTTCGAAATCTTGTCGTCGATCCCCCGGATTTGGACACAATGGGGGTCGACGACAACTGGGATGGTGTCATTCGTCATTTAGCAGCTGTTGAAGCTTGTCAATTTTTTGCTTTTGTTTTTTGCTGATGCCTTTTCCCCATTCGCCGATGCGTTGCCAATACGCCTGCAAGGCAAGGGCGGCTTGTTTGTTTCGCTGCTCAAGGACTTGCTGGTACAGCACGTCTTTGCTTCGCTGCTTATCCGCTTCGCTGTCGGCGAGCCGTTCAATTTCGGCCACCAACCGTTCTTCGGGGGAGAGAAGAGCCAGCCTTGCTCGTTCTTCTTCCTCGCGTCTCTTTCGCTCCACCATTTCCTGCTCGATTTTTCGACGCTCAAGACGGGCGCTCTCTTTTTGCACCATTGGGAGGAATTCGGTTTCCGTCACGTCGTCCACTTCAGAAAATCGACCGTAGCCTGACGATGTTTTCGAACCGATCCCCCATTCCATCAACGCCTGTTTTGTGTATAACGATGCTGCCTCCAACAAACGGGCGGTTTTTTCATCGTCTCGAAAGCCATAGGCCGTTAAATAAATGTCTGCCTCTGCAGCCATGACCGTCCAAAACGAAACGGGAACAGGTTTTTGATTATCTGTCGCAGCGTTTTTTCCCTCATAATACTCCTTCATATGTACAGCGAGCACATCCTTTTCCAACCGCAATCCATCGATGAGAAAGATGTCGTAAAACTGCACCTGTCCTTTATTGCCTTGCGTCCCAAAAATCGCGCGTCCGTCTTCATGCTCGCCGAGCCGTTTCTCGTCCCCTTCGCAATACGCCTCGATAAACCAATGGCGCACAAGGCCTTTCAGACTGGAGGCAGGAATGTAAGGAAGACCGTACACGGGGTGGATCGTCAATGACGTCTCGCGAACATGCCCCGCGCCCAGTCCGTGGACAATTCGGCCAGAGAGGCGGGCTTTCAGCTTCTTGACTCCCCCTGTTTGCGCCCATTCCACCATGGCCTGTTCTCGCTGCGCCCGCAGCTGCTCGCCAACCTCTTTCAGCTCTGGGAGAATCGGGGCGGATTTCAACTGTTTCGAAGGTTCCCACACTTTTTTACGGTCATTCCACCGATGCTCAATAAAATAATGGAGATGGTACGCCAAATGCCCGATCGATTTATTGGCCTTTTGCACGACTTCTAGGGTGTCCTTTGGATGAAAAAGCATGCCCTCCCCTCCTTACTCTGCCGCCTTTGCATCGTCTTTCGCCATCCCGTCGGCAAACTTGCGCATCCAATCTAACAGCGCCATGGCTTCCATCGTCCATAACCGGTAATCAGCGCTCGATAAGTTGACGACAGCCTCGACGAGTTCTTGGTTTGCCGATGAAAATTGATCCGGAAACTGTTCCCTCATCCATTTTGCGAGGGATTGATAAATCGCCTTGTATTCCTTCCCTTTTTGAAAACAAAACGCCAATGCTTGTCCGAGACCGTTGACTTGAATTAAGGACGGCATTTTTTTGACGTAAGAACGATAGTTTTCGAAGCTTCCTCTCAATCGTTCTTTTGCCTGTTTCACTTCTTGAAACGCAAATGCGGCTCTCCCGTTCTCAATCCCCACACGCTTCACGTTTGTTTCCATGGCTTCTCCTCCGTTCACACCCAAATCGTTCTCATCATTCCGCGACCTAATGTACTGTTCCCGCCAAGCTGAAAGACGGATGGAAATTTGTTTTCATTCAGAAAGTACCGTTCAATATCCGCAGCCTTCGCAAGACCGTCTATTCCGTCTCCCCGTACATCACCAATGTAGAGGAAACTGTAAAAAACCGTTTCTGGCGGAACATTTTCCTCATACCAGAGCGCACCGTTGTCAACGGTCCCTGTCTCCGGTGAAATGCGAATGCGCGCGTTAATTTCGGTCGACAATTTGACGAAATCCGTGAAATCGTCATCGGAGAGAACAACGAGTCGATCTACAAGACGCAGGCGGCAATGCTCCCCAAGGAGGGCGGCAAGTTGTTCCGCCAGCTGTTTCGCTTCAGAAGAGACGGTGACCGAAAACGCATACTCCTCCAACACAATGCGTCCATTGACCGCCATCAACCGGTCGGAACTGACCGTGTTCGGTGCGGGCATCGGAAGAAGTTGAACTTCTTTCCCGATCGATTGCTGATGAACGCTCATCTCTTGATTCCACCGCTCAATCACAAACGGGCACGTAATCCAAGCAAATACGCCGCGAAGCGATTTAACCGGAAACAGCAAAACACGTGCATCACTCAGAGCAATGGCGCTCGCTTGTGTGACGCTTTCCTGTCCTTTGTCCGCGCCGAAAATCAGTTCAAGCTTCTTCCGTTCAAGATTCTTCCCATCTTCAGGAAGCGACTCTGTCATATGATATCGAAGCGCCCCTTTGAGCGAGGAGCTTTCGATTTTTGGAAATCCTGTATGCTTCTCTCGCTGAATAGGCAAGTCGACAAACCCGATCTCGCTCCCGCTCCCCGCATGGACAGACGTAATGGCATGCATAAGAAAAGGCCGTACGATCGAATACATTACAACTCCTCCTCGCTTTCTTTCGCACTCGTGATCACTGCAAATCCAAACCCTTCCTCCGCCCCTTCATCGGTGAGATGAACGCCGTCAAGGGCGGAGAGGACAAGAGGCAAAGCATCGTCGCGTTCGATCTTCACATAGATGACCGAACCGGCTGGGATCATCCATTTCCGCGGTTTTGGCCGATGTCGGACGATGTCCCATCCCCCGTACAACTCCGGACGTCCGATGGAAGCGGCAAGCCATGTCACCACCGCTCCGTTCGGCCATGTCCACCGATCACCGTCCATCGCAATCGGACGAGAGCCGTTGGCGAAAATCGCAGGGGACAAAAAGATAATCTTTGCCAGCCTCGTCCGCTCGATGTCTTGTTCAATCCTCTTTTTCTCGTCCGGATTCCATATACGAAGCATTTCCGGCTGCTGGCGGATAGACCACGGCCGGTTTTCCCCGCCGATCCGCGCCCACTTTACCTTGGAGAAATCAGGACCATCACCGATGTAAGCGACAAGGGACGCCCCATCTACAAAACGCCCTTTCGCCACCCGGTATAAAAGCCCCTTTTGGGCTGTTCGGCTGGACGTGTCGAGTTGAATTCCCACCTTATCTTCCCGAGCGATGAACGATGACAATGAACAAAGGGAAGAGATTGGCTTATTCTCAAGAAGCGCCTGCTTCCATTCCTCCATCGGGACGTAATAGTGCTGCGGACTTTTCGTTTTGTCACGCCGCGAAGAAGCCAGACGCCACATCGAAGCAGATGATGAAGGCTTTCGGTCTTTGACAAGCCGCAATGGATACGCTTTGAGCGATTTTTCCTCCTCTATGACTTGATAATCAAAGGGCAGGGGAAAGAACAAGACGTCTTCTTTCACCAGCGTGCAATAATGGAGACAGAACTGCCCCCGCTCAGTCGGGGTGCCCATCCATCTCCTCACCTGTTCATCACTGCCCCTCGCAAAGTCGTCAAACGTGCTGTACGCATAAATGTACGCCGCCCGCAACGCGCCGTAAATCGTATTCGGGCGCGGAGGGAATATCGACTCCATCACCGTCGCCTCCCCCGCTTGCGTCGCATGATGGTTTTTAAAGAAAAACGTGTCTACCGGTGTCAAGACTAATTTTGTCATTGCCCGTTCCCCTCGCTCCGTTTGAAAAAGGTCAATATCTTTAACAGATACAAAAAGTCATAGCCGCTGCGAACCGCTTCATGCAAAGACAAAAGAACTTGCGTGTGATGGGCGATCTCTTGGGCGCTCAGATGGCTTCCCTCTTTTACAGACCGCTTAAGCAAACGCCGAAGCTCTGTCGCGAGCATGTCGCCATTCTCCCATTTAGGGCAGTGCCGCTCATGCAGCAGCGGGGCAAACGCGGAAGCGAAATGAAAAATAAAGTTCGGCGACAGGGATGTTTTCAACAGATGAATCCATTGATCCAATAATTGTGAAACCTTCTCTCCCCCAATCATCCATGGGAGAACCGCTTCCGAAATCTCACCAGAGCGGGTGTGAAGCGCTAAAGCAAGGGCGTCCTTTTGCTGCCCCGTCTTGTCGTTGGAATACTGTTTCGCCTTTTTCTCCAACGCTCTGACAGCGTTAAGAACGAGATGGAGCGGCGACTTTTTGTGAGCGATGACCACGCCAAACGAGGCGGTCGCTCCATGACCTAATCCTTTCCATTCATCGCCAAACGCCAATCGGAGCTCCTCCGCCGCTTTCAGCACCGTCTCGGTCGGCAAGAAGGCGAGAACATCATCGCCTCCTGCATAAACAAGCTTGCCGTGGCATTGTTCTTCGACAATTTGAGGAACGACTTCTTTCGCAAATCGCGCCAACTTTTTACTCGTTTCGCTATACTCCTCTTTCCGCTCCCCGGAGAACCATTTCCCCATGTTGTCCCCATCCATCATGAGCACAGCGTAATAATCGCCCGCTCCGATCTCGAGGACAGACGGAAACGACAAAAACGAGGCGCCAAACAACTTGGAAAAATAATCGCGGGCGGCCCGTTTTCCTAAACAAATGCCGCATAAAAATTCATTGTCTTGAATCCGTCCCGCGCGGCGGTCATCTTCTTCGCCCCCAGCTCCTTGAAATTCCGCCGCCCGCCGCTTCCAAAGGTGGAGCGTTTTCCGCTTGATCTCACCGTAATGATCCGTTTCCTTCATCTCGGCAAGCCGCAACGCCTCCCTTTCCTTGCAGACGGAGCAAACAAGGCCGGATTGGGAAACAGGAATGTAATGCTTCTCATTTTTCAGCGCCCCCAACCGCCGTTCGGCGCGTTCACGCACGGTCCGGAACGAAGCGGACGGCTCATACGGTTCAGCGACCCAGTACACTTCTAAAAACGACTGCACTTGCTGTTCCACCATCATCTCCAGCCATTCATACTCTTCGGCAGTGAGATGTGGAAACACGCGTCGAATGGCTTGAAAGCAGAAGTCCAGAAACACTTGGCGAACATTGTCCTCCACTTCGCGCAGCCAGCCGCCAACCTTTTCTTCTGTTCCCTTCATCACCACCGTCACGCGGTTCGGGATCGAAGCAATGCGAAAATCCCGCGCAGATGGCGACCGCAACTCCTCCCTTGTGACGAGCGGGTATACGACTTCACAGTTGGCGTCCAATTGGTAAAACTGTTTGATCGCCTCTCGCACCAAGTGGGACAAAATATAACTTCCGCTCCAAAAATCTTCCGTTTTGCGGGCTGAAGCGATAAACGACTGCACAGGCCCGACCGTAAAAATGACGATATAGCGATTGGTCATATCCTCACCCCAACGATCTCTAAAAACCGGTTTCGATCTCGCTCATAGCGCGGCTCGCTGTAGCGCGAGCCGCCGCTTCTCACTTCCGTCACAATCGGGTGGTACCGATTCCCAATTTTTCTCACCGTGCACCATAACGGGGAAGAAAGCTTTCCTTCTTTCCCTCTCATATATCCTAGGCTGCCATAACGATTCGCTTCATGCGATGCCCTGCCAAACGCCTTCACCACTTCCGCCGCGCTCTCTTTTCCTTCTCCAACCCACACCGCGTACAATACCGGATGAGGTGTTGCGATGTCTTCACGTCGTGCCACAAGGCAGCCGCGCTCCGCAAAGGAAAACGCATCCGCCGCCCCGATGCGTTCTAGCGTCATACGCAAACTTTCACCGTATTCCTCAACGTGATCCCATTGATGCTCCGTCCATTGCACAGCTCCGAATCCGCGGCGCGACCGCTGCCCGAAGCTGGCGAGGTGAAGCATATATTGAAAGTGCCAATCATATTGCGCCAATCGCTCTTGATGACGCTTCCGCACCGAGAGCGTCACGGTCACCTCCCCGCCGGCAGGAAGCGCCGGAACAAACGTTGGAGACGTACGATGCGGCAAAATATTTTCTCTCATTGTCCCTTCCATCGCTCTTGCCAACGTTAGATGGACAGGCGATTGCTGCTTTGTTTTCCTCGTGCCGCCAAACCACTCTTCCTCCTTGGCAAGCAGCTTTTCGTGATTAGGTTCATCCTGCAGCGTCCGCCACCAGTACCTCCATACCCCTCGCAACGACGGAAGGCGAAACTCCGCCTTCTCCCTCGGATCAGCGCCGTGAATGGCGGCCGGCGTCAAGAGAACAAGCGGATATGACGACTGAGCAACAGCTGTTACCCCGCTTTCCTGATAGGCCATCACGCATTCTCCTTTGAGATTTGCATCGTTTTTGCGAGCGCTGACATGCGTTCAAAAAACGCACCAAGTTCTCGGAACGACTGCTCCGCATCGGGCCAAAACTTTTCCGCCTTTAGCGGTTGCGGCCGCGCCCCAGCATGATTGATGTCGTTGCGCCGCTCCTTAAGCGTGCTAAATCGTTTTAAGTCGCCCTTATAAGGAGACAAGAAATCGATTATTTGTTCAACCCGCTCTACGGAACGAACGCGCCATTCCTCTTTCGGAATATCTCGCAATAAAATTTCAATAGCCGAATGAACATCTCCCCGGGCCTTCTCATTCCGCAAATCAAGCCCCAACACCCGGCAAACGGCCGTCACCGCATTTTCCTCCAACATCGTCAGCGCCTGCTGAATCAATCCGTGGTCCAAACACCAACGCACAGCCTTCCAACTGTTCATGATCGGATCATCATCAAACATCGCATACTTTTTCTCCATCACATCCAACAATGGGACAAGCGGTTTAATCGCTTCCGCCGACGCTGAGCGAACGCGGCCGAGCTGTTCATGAAATTTCTGCACTTCTTCATCGATTTGCAAGCTTCGGCACGTGCGGATCACTTTTTCCGTCTGATCAAGCTGCTTCGTCAACTGATTTAATTCTTTCACTTCGTTTCGCATTGTCTGGCTCGAAGACGGATTGCGGAACACTTCGCTGTTTTCTTTCGCGGTCAGCGCCTGGATGATGGAGGCATCCCCCGTGCGCAAAAATTGATCGACCCCGTTCGTCCAATCGAGCAGCCTCGCCATGCTTGTCAAATTGACAATCGGCGCCAACCGCCGTTCTGGAGGCAACTGTTTGACATCGACTGGACGCCCAAGCATTTCAAACCAGCCGTAAACGATCGCGCCAATGTCCGCTTTTTTCACAAAGCGGGCGTAGTTCAACACGATGAGCGCGACAAACGGGATGGAACGGAAACTGTGGGTGATGTCAAAATAAATCGTATCCCCTTCCCGAATTTCATTCAGAATGCAGTCAAACAACCGCCAATTGGCCTGTTCATCCTGACGGCTTTCCATTTCCACGAGCTTCACATTCGCCTCAGGGGCGATGCGCTGAAAAGCGGTGGTCAAGCCCTCCAGCCGCTCCTCCCCTTTCAAGCGGTCTTGCCCATTCCGCTCCCGCGCCTCTTTCGTCGCAAACACCACCACATCCATCGGCCCATCCCCGCGAAACAACTCATACACCGCTGTCTGGATAAAACGCGTATAAGAAGACGATTTGCCCTCGTATGTGTAATAACAATATTCATAATCGCTCAATCCAAGAAACGACAACAATACCCTTCTCCCCACGCTTATCTCCCCACTCCCGCCAATTGTTTCGTGATATCGATAAACTCAGAATCCTCTTCATAAATCCCTTTTCCTCTTTCCGCTTCCCGCTCATATCGGTTATGGTCAAGCCATAAATAGTTGGCATACAAGCAATCTTCTTTTTCATCGTATCGGTAAGCAAGGCGAAACGCCGTCTGTCCGTTGCTCGCTCCTTTGTACAAGTGATATTTCACTTTTCGGACATCAATCGTTTTGAATGACTTTTCGTGGTACAAAACGCCCATGTCTCCCTCTTCATGCTTCAGCTTCTTTACCAGCTCCCGCATTTGTTGGTGCACAAACAGCAACTGGTGATGATTGTGTTGCAACATATTGGCGACTTGTTTGGATACAAGGTACGTGGTCGCAAACAAATGTTTATATTTTTCATGTTCAAACAAAAATTGTCCAAATGCACTTAAATACACAAGACCATCCTCTTGCTGGAACAAAAACGGATATTGAAGAATACATTGTTTTTCGCGGTAAGAAAGCGAATCCGCATCAACCATGTCCTTTTGGCATTTCCGCAACAGATCAAAGTGATCATGAACAAATTGCTCGTCAATATGTATGGGCACAGGAGGAATCTCATGCAACACTTGGCCGTCCTCATGCATATAAGCCGTCGGGTAGTGCAGAAACGCCCCGACGATGTAGCCCAACGATGTCATCACTTTATACCCGCCAATCGGCGCAAAACAAGTTGTTGACGGTTCCCCGTGGGAGAGAGCATCCGCCACCTTCCACATGTATTCCCCCAATGTCTCTTGCATCCGTCTTGGATGATTCACATCCACATCCACGTACATGACGCGAACATTTGCCGCAAAGTCTTCCTCAAGCAATCTCGTCAACACGGCTTCCACAATCCGTCCTCCCACCGTGTCTGTCGCAATGAGGACAACCGTCGGCCTCTCCGCCAATTTCCCTTGTCGACGAAGTTCATAAATCATCGAATACTCCGCCGACACACGGTTGGGATCCCGGGCGGCCTCATGAGCAAACTGCCTGGCATGACGAATCCATTCGTCAATTTTTCGTTGTTTTTCCTCATTGATGTTGGCCGCGCTCAACCAAGGACGAATCTCCCCCATGATTTCATCCCGATTCATCGAGAAAACGTTCCTGTTTCCTGTCAACAGCGACACACCACACGTTACAACAATATGCTGGTACAACCGCCCTTCCCCTCCATATTTCTTTCATCTTGGGAAAATATAGCTATGTTTATATCAATTATATCCTATTTTTCAAGTATAGAGGGAGATATTTTTCAACAATTCCAAACATTTTACCGCTGAAGAGACGGGTGAAAAACGAATTTTCCACCCAACTTCGCGAAGGCGAATGGAAAATAACAAGGCCCCTCGAAAGTAAAAGAGCGTCTCTTCCAGCTGGTTTTTCCGCTGCTCCCGTTACGCAAAACTTACAAAACTCTACAAGAGACTTGCAGAAGTTTTCGTTTGCTTCCTTGTTCATCGCGTCCGATTTCGCCGAAGCTACTCTCGTTTGGTTGACGCTCCGAAGGCTTCACTTCCCGTGTAACTCACGGTACCCGTCACTATGCAGGATATCCCGAAAGATTGATGCTTGCATTTAAATCTCTGTCCATTTCAAGTCCACAATCCTCACATCGAAATACCCGTTCTGACAGCTTGAATGATTGTTTTACATCCCCGCATGAACTGCACGTTTTCGATGATGGATGCCATCTGTCGGCTTCCACCCATTCGATCCCATGCCATTCACATTTGTGTTTGATTTTTTGTTTCAGCATGTACAAACGTTGTTGTTGAATGGCTTTGGATAGATGACGGTTTTTCATCATCCCCTGAATGTTTAAATCTTCCATTACCATACGAGAAGGCTTGGTTCTCACCAACTCGTTGACGACTTTGTTTTCGTAGTCCACGCGTTTATGTTCCAATCGAATCCGCATCTTCTGCATCTGTCTCTCGAGTTTTGCAATGTTGCGTGTTTTGACGTAACGGACTGCACCACCTTTCTCTTGAATTTTATTCATTTCATACTTTCTTGAGCATTGGCGTTGCAACCGACGCAAACGCTTTTCTAGTTTTTTGATTTCTTTCGTTTTGTTTATGTTTTGGAATGCCCGACCGTCTGAACAAACGGCCAGATTTTGTATTCCCACATCAATTCCTAGCGTATGGCTGTTTAATGCGATAAGCGGCTTTTGGATATCATATCCTACGGATACATACCAATGCACACCGTCAAACGTGATCCGAGGGTTTTTATACTTTGTATTCGTTGGAATTTTTCCTCATTCGGATAGGCGCACCCAGCCGACTTTTTCGAGATATACATGCGTATCGCGAAACTTGATTTTGGCTGTGTCGTGATAGAAGGACGGTTTGCTTCTCTTTTTGCTTTTAAACCTCGGCTTTCTTGCTTGCCCCTTAAAGAACTTCTTGTATGCCTCGCAAGCATCCTTAATGGCTTGTTTGGTGATGTTGTTGGAATACTGATATAGCCATTGATAATTTGGATCGTTTTGTTTTAAAGCCGTCAGCCTTTTTCGCAACTCCCCATCCTTGATGAATGTGCCGCCCTTTTTGTAGTTGGCTTCTTGTTGTTCAAGCGCCCAATTGTATGCCCAACGAGCCACACCAGCGGAGCCAAATAATGCGGTCTTTTGCTTGTTGTTTGGCTCTAGCCTAACTTTGATGGACCGAATCATCCTCAAGCCACTCCCTTATCATCTTCTTGACTCGGTTGGCTCTTTTCCCTTGAAGTTTACAACTGAAAACGGTAATAATTTGGACTAAATCCTCGACCAGCTCTTGTTCTTCTGTTTTTTCTGTTTGGTCAATGATTTCAATTTCTGTCCCATAACGTTGACAGATTTGTTCAATCAGTTCAAACCCAAAACGAACGAATCTGTCTTTATACAAAACAACAATTTTTTCCACTTCATGATTACAAACCATGTCGATTAGGCGGCTTAATCCCTTTTTCGTGTAGTTGATTCCACTTCCAATATCTTCGATGATTTCAAACGAATACCCTTTTGCAATCATATACGTGCGTACTGCTTCAACTTGCCGTTCCAACTCATCTTTTTGTTTCCGACTCGATACTCGACAATAACCAACGACTTTTTTAGGAGGAGTTGCCTTTTTGATCCCAAGTATTTGATGAAGCTGTTCTTCTGAATAATAGCGAAATCCTGACGGTGCAACATAAGCAGGCTGTAAAACATTATTTTTATCCCAATTTCGCAAAGTTTGCTGACTTTTTCCGATAAGTTTTGCAAATTCGCCAATACTATAATACTTCACAACAATCAACTCCCTACATAAATAACACCATAAAATTTATTATTTTTGTAGAGAGTTTTATAAAAAATTATAGAAATTTATTAACTGTTTCACCCCCCTCTTAAGGAGTGACACAAAACAACGTCGGAGGACGAAACACAAAAAAAGAATCCCCTGCTCAAAAGGGATTCCCTCGATCGAAAGATGCCGCCGACATAAATTGCCGCCATCTTATTTTTTCTCCCGCCTCTTGGAAAGGCAACCTGTGAGACTAGAAATGCCTTTGCCCAACTTAGAATGCTGTGCTGCCTGTTCCGCAGGCGCCCATCCGTTGCGCACAACGCTTCATCTCCGCAAACGAAGCACATGAGAGATGTGGTCTAAACTAACTCTGCGATAACAACGAGCCCCCCATCACACCTGCGCGCGAAGATGGAGAGGGTTCAGTTCCTTGTGGATACGATAAAAACATCATAGATTGGCTTGACCGCCGCAAGCGAAAAGTTTCAATCCCTCATAAGTACGATAAAAACGTTTTCTGTAGATGAGCAAATTCACTGACATAAATTGACAACTAAACAAAAAAGGAGACATGAACCGGACTCCTTGGGTAAAATAGATGTGCTCAAAACCCATTCACACAAGGAGGTTCATGTCTCATGAATAGATTAGCACATCACCAAGGAATCCACAAGTTTTTCTTCACGCTGGGGTTGACGCTGCAGCTTTCCAAACCGGTCATCAAGCATCTCATTCATATTGTCGATGCCTTGACCACCAAGGGATTCTCGGGAACATTGACTGATATTCATTACTGGAGCTTTCATCCGAATCATCGAACGACGCTCCGTCACTTTTTCACGAAAAGCCCTTGGAACGAGGAAAGGCTGCTTGGGAAGCTTCAAGAGTGGATCCTTTCCCAGGTCGAACGACTGGCCAAACGGAAGAATCAACCCCTTTTTGTTTCGATTGATGATACGATTTGCCAAAAAACAAAGCCTTCGTCACGGGCTGTGCACGCCATTCAAGGGTGCGACTGGCACTACTCGCATAAAGATCATCAATCGGTCTGGGGGCATTCGCTCGTTTGGCTGATGGTGCACACCTTCACGCAGGCGTTCCCATTTGCGTTCCGCCTGTATGACAAGAAAGCGGGAAAAAGCAAGATCGACCTGGCGATCGAGATGCTTTCCTCGCTCAAGGTGAAGCGGGCTCAGCCGGTGTATGTGCTCATGGATTCGTGGTATCCGTCTAAGAAGCTCATCGAAGCCTGTCTGAAACAGGGATTCCATGTCATCGCGATGCTCAAGACGAACCGGATTCTCTACCCGAAAGGCATCGCCATCCAAGCCAAGCAGTTCGCCCGCTATATCGAGTCCAAAGACACCCGCCTCGTCACGGTGGGGCAGGAGCGTTATCGCGTGTATCGCTATGAGGGGGCCATCCATGGCCTCGATGACGCGGTGGTGCTGCTGGCTTGGAAGGCGGATCAGCCGATGGCGCCGGAACATCTTCATTGCATCTTGAGCACCGACCGGGAACTCGGGGACGAAGACATCTTGCGTTACTACGCCCAGCGCTGGACGATCGAGTGCTTTTTCCGGCAGGCGAAAGATCAACTGAAGCTGGATGGATACCGCGTTCGCCACATTCGGGCGGTGAAACGGTATTGGGCGGTGGTGCTGCTCTCCTGCGTGTACAGCATCGCCGAATCCCGACAAAACCTCTCCACCGGGCTGGAGCTTCTTCGGTCGCGGAAAGACCACAGCGTCGTCGAGTTCATTTATGACGCTGCAAAGCAAGAGATTCCCATTGATGTGATCAAAAAACAGCTCCGTATCGCGTAAGGGGCACCCTGTTTGTCTCTCTAACCATGGTGTAAACTAGCACATTATTTCAGAATCCCTTTTTCAAATTATTTCAGGCGGATTCGGAAATAATGTGCAAAATTTTTGCGGATTGTTCCGGATTTTGCACATTCTTTCGGAACGTTTGCACGCTCTTTCAGATGAAGATTTCCAGCGCGCCTGATGGACCTATGGAAAAGAGAAAGCACAAAAGAGGCCGATTCGGCCCCTTTCGTGCTAATACCCCATTTCCTCTGCGGCCATGCGCACCACTTCTTCGTCAATGGCGTCCTTTTTCAGCTGATACCCGTATAACAGGCACGTCGTGGCCAACGTGTTGATCACCCGAGGCCATCCCCGCGACTGCAGGGCAATCGCCTCTAACGCCGATGGGGTGAAGATCGGATGCTTCGCCCCGGCCTGTTTCATCCGATGTTCGATGTAGCCCGCCACCTCTTCCTTCTCCAGCGGCCCCATCCGGTATCGCATGATGATCCGCTGGTCGAGAGGGCGGTGCTGATTGAGCCGCAGCTTCCCCTGTAAATGGGGCAGCCCGGCCAAAATCAAGACAAATGGGTTGGTCGAATCCATCTCAAAGTTGAACAAGATCGCGATGTCCTGTAAAAATGCATCCTTCGCTAAATGCATCTCATCCAAAATGAACACCGGCGTGATCCGCCGTTCATGATACAATCGCTCGATCGCCTGCTGGATTTGGCGGAAGAGGTCTACCTTGCGGTACTTCGGTTCCTCTCCTAATCCCAAGGCCAGTCCACGGTAAAAATCCATCACGCCTCCGGTGGATAACGGAAAGTAGACGACATGATACAATGATGGATTCAATGACTCTTTCAGCGCCCGAAGGGCGAACGTCTTGCCCGCCCCCGGCTCTCCGATCAACAGCCCGATCCCCCGGGTTCGTTTCACGTACTCCAGCGCCCGCAACGCTTCCTGAAATGACGCCCCTTGATACGCCTCGGACGGGTCTGTTTCTTTCGCAAACGGCTCCCGCGAAAGGGAGTAAAACGATTTATACACTGTGTTCTCCCTCCTTCGCCGGAATCGCCGCAAACGGGGACCGATGGCGTTTTACATAGGCATTGTCCTCCAAACGCACCCGAATGGCTTCCGCCACCCGTTTGCCCTCTTCGTACACATAGACGCCTCGTTCGTCATAGCGGAGCTCAATCGATTGCCCAATGAACCGAGGCGGCACTTCGTATAGCTGTTTATTCAGGGTGATTGTGCCATCGGCTTTCACCTTGCGGTGCTCCCGTTTCAGAAAAATCGCATCCAGCCAATCGCCATCTTCGATGAACGACACGAGATGCACTTGCGATTGAAACACCTCATGCGGCGTTTTTCCGTCCAGTGAGGCGTGCGGTTTTCGATGATACTCCTCTTCAAGCCACTTCCAAAAACGCTCGTTCAACTCGTCAAGCGATTTCGGCGGATTCAGCTCCAACAGTGGATAAAACCGTGTCTGTACGGTGCGGAAGAACCGTTCGATTTTTCCCTTGCTTTGCGGGTCATACGGCTGGGTGTGGATGAGCGTAATTCCCATCTCGGCGCACGCATACTGCAGCACCTCGGACCGATAAATTTTCCCGTTGTCCGAGTAAATGCGTTTCGGCTTCCCGCAACGAAGCACCGCTTCCTTCGTGACGATCCGCAGCCCGTCAAACTTCTCCGAAGGGAAAAATTGGGCATATGGCACTAACCGCGAGCAGTCATCGATATACGCGATCAAAAACGTTTTCTGGGCTTTCCCATGGACGCGAATCGTGGGTCCATGGGATAAGTCCCCTTGCCATAGCTCATTGATCTGGTCATACGCAAAACGCTTTCGCTCCGGCATCGGCAAGATTTCTTTTCCCACCAGGTTGTGTTTTTTCAACAATCGGTATATAGTAAAGTAAGAGGTATGATTTTCTGGGATTTCCCCCTGCTCGATCAGGTGTTCGTAGAACACCGTCACGGGCATGGTGGGATGTTCTTTTCTTAGGGCTAAAATATGATCCTCATCATCGGGCGACAGACGCCTTGAGTGGCCGCGGTCCGAACGGCGCTTCGGCTTTAAGGCGTCAAAGCCCCCTTTTTTGTATCGGGTGCACCAATCGAGGATCGTCTTGGCTGCGATTCGTTTGTCTCCCTGGTGGGGAACATGGTGCACTCGCTCGCTCACCTCTTTCAGATACGTCTTCGGTTCCACCTGCCCATTCACCAACGGAGCGATTAGCCCGTACCGAAACAGGGCAATGTCGTGTCTCATCGACTCATTCATTCAAATCTCCTCCTTGTCTCACTTGGAATCAGGACCGTTCCGGTCCGTCTGCCCTTATCGTACCGAATTGCTTTTTCTCCGTCGATAGGAAAGGTTTGTGGGAACCGAAACTATTTCCAATTTAGGGTATGTATGTAAAATCAGGATCCCATTTAATTCGCAAAAGGGTGTCGGAATCCGCCCTCCCACATCTCTCTGATGGCCGAATCAAGACCGTGTTCCTCTAACGTCTGGATCCACCAAGAAGCCCGTTCCTTTTCTTTTTTCACGATAGGGCCTATGATCCTCCACCGCCTCGCAAAAAAGCTGTGAAGGCTTGATAGGTTTCGGTAGAACCGTCGGACATAAAAGATGATGCCGTCCTTTGTCGGGAGAAACGGAGCCTGGTTCGTCCTTTCGGTCAATCCCAACTGCTCTTTCACGACTTGCCATATGGCGGACAACGTATACTGAAAATACGGGAGGAGAAAGGAAGGCAGCACACTCACCGTCTTCAAGCATTCCCGACAGCGATACCGGACAATCCAAATGCGATAATCACCATGTGGGGTCAATGCGTTTCGCTCATAGTAACCGTGGCGGTGCAACGGGCGCTTGGCCCGGCAATGCGGACACTTTTTCAGAAGAGGGAAGTCGTTTTCTTTTCCACGCTCTGCATACGTTTGGACGTCAATGCCAAAGTCATGAAATTGGATCACGTCCTCCTCCCCCTCCTATGAACCGATGGATTTTCTCTTCCGAAATAATTCACAAAAAATTTAGCACATTCTTTCAGAAAAGGGGAGAGGGCTTTCTGAAGGAATGTGCAAAAAAATGTCTCTTTTGTTCCGAAATAAAGTGATAATTTACAATGAAGGTAGAGAAGAAACGCCAAAGGTTTCAATCCCTCATAGGTACGATAAAAACATGAATTCCGCTACATCATCAGAAGCCGAAGCAAGGGTTTCAATCCCTCATAGGTACGATAAAAACGCCGTACTTCTTGATGCCCTTTCTCGTCTGTTCTGTGTTTCAATCCCTCATAGGTACGATAAAAACGCTCAACGACTGCATCCAACTTTTGCTGAATACCTTTGTTTCAATCCCTCATAGGTACGATAAAAACATTGAGTTGTTGGATAATTTCTTGACGCCGATCTACGTTTCAATCCCTCATAGGTACGATAAAAACGTAAACTTCGTGAGTGGAATCCGCATTGGCGTCCGTGTTTCAATCCCTCATAGGTACGATAAAAACGTATACATACCGCGGATTCTTCAAAGATGAAGGAGGTTTCAATCCCTCATAGGTACGATAAAAACATACCAGAAGGACTAGAAGACTGGCAGAAACGAGATAGTTTCAATCCCTCATAGGTACGATAAAAACTGTACCACCGATGATGGAAGATGGGGCGATTCCATTCGTTTCAATCCCTCATAGGTACGATAAAAACGCAACAAAAACAAAATGTAGGAGGTATGGTTATGAAGTTTCAATCCCTCATAGGTACGATAAAAACTGGATGCGGAAATGGCGATTTGCTCAGGCGATTGATGTTTCAATCCCTCATAGGTACGATAAAAACGCGTACGTGGCGACGCAGGAGACGATACAGATACTGTTTCAATCCCTCATAGGTACGATAAAAACGACGTGTTCAACTCCCAGTTCGCTGACACTCAGCTGTTTCAATCCCTCATAGGTACGATAAAAACCAGAAACACGCTTCCTTTGCTCTTCCGTAAACTTGGTTTCAATCCCTCATAGGTACGATAAAAACGAGTAGTGAAAAGCGAAATCTGGATTTCGAAATATGTTTCAATCCCTCATAGGTACGATAAAAACTCTTACGTCATGTGGGCAATGGACACATTCAACGAGGTTTCAATCCCTCATAGGTACGATAAAAACGTACAAAGGGCGGGGAAAATGGTCTAAGTAGGTCGAGTTTCAATCCCTCATAGGTACGATAAAAACATGACCGGCGGCGCGATTATGATTATGATCGGCAGGTTTCAATCCCTCATAGGTACGATAAAAACTTAGCTGTTCTTTATATACAGAGTGATTTGGTATTCTGGTTTCAATCCCTCATAGGTACGATAAAAACATTGACAAAAACGAAAAAGTATGCTAGACAAATAGACTGTTTCAATCCCTCATAGGTACGATAAAAACGCGAAAATCTAGGCGACATTTTGTATCTCGTAGAGGGTTTCAATCCCTCATAGGTACGATAAAAACCGTTCACGATCTTTTGTAAGGAGATTGTTTGTTGATTGTTTCAATCCCTCATAGGTACGATAAAAACCAAATGAAACGCAAAGGATTATAATAAGATTAGCGGGTTTCAATCCCTCATAGGTACGATAAAAACCGGATCCTCCTCGCCGTTTTCAGCTTGCGCTTTTCGGTTTCAATCCCTCATAGGTACGATAAAAACTGTAAGCGCCCATCGACTCCAGCAAGCGAGCCTTTTCTGTTTCAATCCCTCATAGGTACGATAAAAACAAAAATTTGAAGAAAAGATATAAAGGAGAAAATAAAGTTTCAATCCCTCATAGGTACGATAAAAACTGACGTTCTAGGCGAATCGTATTTAGATGGCTACTACTGTTTCAATCCCTCATAGGTACGATAAAAACGTTCAATTGACTGTAAATTTCCTCTTCCTTTTTGTTGTTTCAATCCCTCATAGGTACGATAAAAACACTGAATTTGCCGGGTATCCCGGATGATTTTTATCGAGTTTCAATCCCTCATAGGTACGATAAAAACTACTTTTCATTTTGTAGCTTGTTTTTCAGTTCGTCGTTTCAATCCCTCATAGGTACGATAAAAACGCTGGGATCTCCGGGATGAGTTTCGATACGTTTGCGAGTTTCAATCCCTCATAGGTACGATAAAAACTGGAGGCTCCAGCGACAGAGCGATCTCGGGAGTCGCGTTTCAATCCCTCATAGGTACGATAAAAACCGGAGGCTCCAGCGACAGAGCGATCTCGGGAGTCGCGTTTCAATCCCTCATAGGTACGATAAAAACCCCAAAAATGCTTGTTCCATCAAGCTTTTCGGTTTGGAGCTGTTTTCAGCATACCACGTTTCAAAAATTCTGTCAACGGCTTTCAACCTTGATGGCTGTAGGCTTGAGGCGCTAAAAACCATTGTCGTCGATCCCCCGGGGTTTTAGCACGATTGGAGGTCGACGACAATCTCTTGACCCGTTTATTCGCTTTTAAGGCGAAACATGCCGAATCCTTGTGAATTTCGGCCACCTAGACCGACATGATATAAAAATGTCAACTGTTCTGGTGAAGAACAGAGGCGGTAATAGCCAAGCCACCCTGTAATATACATATTCTTGAACATTGTCACCACACGATGACGATGATGAACGTGAACCGGCTCGATCAACAGTCTTTCCGTCGGCGGAACGCCGTAGTACGCTTCATATTTATGACGGAAATTCAATTCAATCAGGTGGGGGAACACCTCATCATCGGGGTCAAAAAATTGCGTTTTCTTTCTTCCGTCGAACGTTTCATATGTGCTATATACGGTCAATGGAGAGAGCATGACAATGTCCATTTCGTTTTCGCGTATGTCGATGTTCTCCATTTTGACACTTTTCACTTCGATCAGCTGTCCGTAAAGCTCAATCTCTCTCTGCAACAAAAATCGCTGTCCAAGTTGCTGAGTCAGCTCTGGGAGAACGGTGTCGATATGCCATTGGAAATCATCCAAAAACCGAATCGCTTTTTTTCCCCGATCCACTTGGTGCGTTCCAAATAAACGGCTAAACGTGAAGAGTTTAAATGACCGTTTCCCGTGACGGAATCCTTTGTCATGCAAAAATGCAGCTAACTGCTCATTTTCTAACGAACGATACAACATCCCTTGCAACAAATGCTGGTAATGGAGCGGCAAGGAAACAGGCCCTTGCCGCCCGCTCATCGTGATTGTCAATCTCATATGTTATCCTGCCTTCCTTGTTGAGTGCCGTCCTTTGTTCTTATAAAATGAATTCGTCCCCACCCTTTTTCAATCCCATCTCTTCTCTTTTCGAATACTTTTGGGTGCGAAACGTGTAAAAAATAACTGAATCCTCATCGGGATCCATAAGTTGGCGCAATTCCATCTTTAACTTTTCGTAATTGGCTGACGTAATTTCCCCTTCGAATACAGAGTTTTGCACCCAGTGGAGATATTTGCGGGCAATCTTCAACGCCTTGGCTACACGCTTTTCATTGAAATCATACACAAGAATCACGAACAAACGATCCCACCTACCAGCGAGCCGCATATGGCTCGTACGTTTTTTCGCCAAGAATGTGCTTTTGAATTTTATACAGTTCAAGTCGAATCAGACGGCGATAGGATACAGACTTGCCAAGATGGCGATGCTGGACGGTCGTCTGCATTTTTTTCTCGAGTTCACTGACGAACAGTTTTCTTCCTTCTTCATTCAGCATAATGCCGTTTGTCAACTTCTCAAAATGTTTACTGGACAGCATTTTCTTATTTACTAATGCAAAGATCAAGCGATCTACAATGATCGGTTTGAAAATTTCCGCGATGTCCAAGTTCAAGGAGAAACGGCGAAAGTTCGTACTGTGCAAAAACCCGATGCGCGGGTCTAGGTATGTCTTATAAATCTCACTGAGGCACATTGTATACACAATCGAATTGCCGAAGCTGATCAGCGCATTTAAACGGTTATGCGGAGGACGCTTTGTCCGTTTCTCGAACACAAAGTCCGGATGGCGAATGATGGAATCAAACGATGCATAGTATACCTCGCGAATATGACCTTCTACCGCCATTAACTGCTCCACCGTTTCCGCCTGATCAAGCTTCGCCTCTTCTTGTTCAATCGATTGCAGCGCCTTTTCCAATTCCTCTGGTTCGGAAAGGCGAGGGCGGTAATATTTTAGCACCCGCTCCATTTGACGGATGGAGCCTTGGACAAACAGACGGGCAAGTTCCAACCGTTTTCGAGGATCGAGATAATGTTCTGCCTGCTTCAACACGACATGACCTGAATTCAAGTGTTCCCGCGGATAAAAAGAACCAACGTAGTACCCGTAATGGTTAAAGTAATGAACGATGATCTCTTTTTGCGCCGCAAATTCCAAAAATCGCTTGGACACATCCACTTCGCCGAAAATATAAATATCATTTGTGTTTTCAACCGGAATGTACCGTTTCCGCTCTTCCGTTTCAAAGTATAAACTATTATCTTTACGGCGCAGTTCACCATTTTGGAAAATATACAACGTCTTTTTCATTCTTATTCCTCCGCCCAACAATATTCACGATAGGCGCATTTACCGCAGAATGAGATCTTTTTTGGCGGCGGTGGGACGGGCATTCGCGCGATGCGGCGGATGTCTGCCACGGCGCGTTCCAGCTCGCTCCGCGCTTTTTCCGTCCATTCGATCCGTTCTTTCTTCCGCTCTTTCGGAAACAACAGTTCCCCTTTCGCCTCAATTCCCGCTCTCTTTAACGTATCCAAATAGTATAGCAGCTGCATTCGGGCGCTTTGGGAATAGCTCGATGATTTTTTGACTTCCCCAATGATCAGCTCTCCTTCTTCTTGACGAATGCGGTCAATGACAATATGGCCGATCGACAGTTCCTTTTTATCCCGTTGATAATATGTTTCAGAAAGAAATCGTCCAAGTTCTAACGCCTCATCCTCTTGATCGGGGGCAATTTGATGTTTCATAAGCCAAACTTCGCGCGGGCAAATGTAATAATACCAAATATCCGTTCCGGTGACAGGCATTTCATATTCCATTGACTTCACCTACCAGATCAAGCCTTCGCTTTTCGTTCGATAACCGAGTTTCTCGTCGTAAAAATCGTTCAGGGAGTCTCTCCCTACATACCCAATGCCATGGACAATCGGGGGCTGATGGTCCACTTTCGCAGGAATGGCAATCACATATTGGGAAAAGCGGCTCTTTAACGACGCAAACCGTTTTCGGCGCTCCCAACGGTCATGCAGGCGCAAAATGGCCTCATATTCGCGAAATACATCAACAGCCTCTTCATCTAATTCAATAAAGACATTCATTTTTTCTCCATCCCCTTCAATCAAACGAAAATGAGACACAGGGATTCGGTCAATCGTTTCCTCGCCATCAAAATACAGCGTCATCATCCCTTTTAACAACCGCTCCGATTCCGCATTGCTCATCCGGGCTGCCAATGTTTCAAAATAAGATGTAATCAGCCGCAAAAACTGCCCTTCATGCACTTCCTTATTTCCTTTTAACAACGTTTGGGTAATATCCAACCGAATGGCATCGTAAATATAGCTTGCATATAACCGCCTGTTGTCTGTCAAGCGCACAACGTGCACTTCCCCGGTTCGATGCCCGTGGCGATTGCACCGCCCGGCAGCCTGTTGAATGGAATCAAGCGGCGCGAAGTCGCGGTACACCACGTCAAAATCAATATCGACGCCCGCTTCAATCAGCTGAGTGCTGACGACAATTCGATATTCGCCATTTTTCGCGGCCTTCACCCTCCGCAGACGCTCTTTAGGTGGAATATGAGTGGATAAAAACGCAACCTCCGCTTCATCGATGCCTTCGTCTAAAAGCGTCTTGTAAAAGGTTTTAGCGCTTTCAATCGTATTCAAGATAAACAAATACGTTTTCTCTTCGTCCCACTCAATGCGGCGGACAAACTCCTCGATCGTCATCGGTTTGTCGATATCGGGATACAGTGCCACACGGGAAAGCGGCTGGAAATAGGCCTGTTCATTCACAAGTGAAATCGCTTCAGGGAACCATTTCGGATCCGTGGCCGAACTGAACAGGAAATAACAGCCAAGTTCTTCCGCCATGGCCTCAAACAACTGACGAATGGCCAGCCAATATCGATGAGGCACGGCCTGCACTTCATCAATCAAAATAATGGAATTGGCCAGCCGATGAAATTTGCGCAACGAGGCATTGCGATTGGAAAAGATCGTTTCAAATAATTGCACAAAGGTCGTCACGATCAATTCCGAATGCCAACCTTCGATCAATAGCTTAGCAGCTTCATAATCCGCATCATATCGTTCATCATCTTGCTTGGTCGTATAGCGAATGTCAGCGAGGTGATGGTGCGCGAGCCACAGTTGGTGATCTTCCCCGACTCCATTGCAAGAAAATATCTCTTTAAGTACATTCGCCGTTTGGTCAATGACGCTAAGAAACGGCAAGGTATAGATGATGCGCGGCTTGATCCCTTGTTGCCGCTCAATGGTTTCACGCAAGCGCAACGCAAAATGGAGGCTTGCCAGCGTTTTCCCCATCCCTGTCGGCAAATTGAGTCGGTAAAAGTGTTGGCTTAGGTCGATCGGCGTTTCATCCACCTCACGGAACGCCCGCTCCCTTAGCTGATTGAGCGCTGTTGTTTCCCATGATTGTCTCTGTTTGTAGCGCAAAATGAGATCCGCGGGGATCTCTTTGCGCGCGGAAAATGACCATGACTGCTTTTGGACGATCCCTGCCTCCGACTTGTCCGCATCAATCAGCAAAGAAAAAAGAAACAATACTCGTACATACGGAGCGAGGGACTTGTTTTCCCGGTTCCATGACATGATGAAACGGCGCAAGGACCGGGCCTCGGTGAAAAATTCATCGAGCCATGCCGACCAGGTTTCTTTTGTCCAGATCCCCTCTTTCCCTAAGCCAGCAAGCGCCATTTGTTCCGCCAATGCTGCATAATCGACGGCTTCAACTTGACGCCTAAGCAGCGCCTTCGTCTCCTCCCCCATCCGTTTCAACTCTTCGAGCCAGTCATCTAAGTTCCCATGGTGACGCTTCACGACAAGAAAGGCCAACAACCGCCCAAACTCGTCAATCCCCTTCTCCTTAAGGAACATCGCTAATAGGACTGCCGATAAAAGAGCGTGGCTTTTGAGCGCTGGCGGACCTTGAAACGCATCAGGCGATTGGATGTATTGCTGGAAGAAGGCATGGCCCTTGCCAAGATCGTGAAAAAGTGCGATCCAACGGTTCATCTTACCCAATAGCACTGGATCGGCTAAGCGAATGGACTTTTCAGACAAAAAGAGGGAGGAAAGCTGCTCCACCCCCCGCAAATGTTCAGATAATAAATAGTGCGGATGGGAATACATCTTACTCTCCCCTTCCATCGGAATAGAAAAAGACGATCCGCTCCCCGTGTTCATTCTCCCAATAGTGAGGGACAGAGGCGAGAATGGGCTGTCCTTCCGCCTCAAACACTACCTCTTCGTACTGGGAAACAACCCGTTCCGCATTCATCTTCCAAGCCACTCGCTCCTTGCGATACTCTTTGCCTGGCTCCACTTTCAACGCTCGCATCTCGTTTCCAGGAATGACCGAACAAATTGGCACGTGATCCTCTCCATCCACTTCGACGAAGCGAAACTCTTCCATCGCGACAAACTGGACATCCGCCAAACATTCGCTCAGACCAAGGCAGGGCGTGTATACGCTTTTATGCTGGCAAACGAGATCCACAAGCTCCGAAAAACGTTCCTTGTCCTTGAGCGAAACATAACAGCGGAAATGAGGAAAACGCAAAAATTCCACACGAATTTGCGTTCGCGCTCCTTCACGCCGCTGTTTTGGCACCCATATGTTCCCTTTCGTGTTCACATAGTTGATGCCCACTCTTGTCTTCCGCACTGGCCCCATGAGGCGTACGGCCACATTGGTTGTCTCATGGTTGAACACTCGCAAATACTCGTTTTCCTCTTTTCCCACCCCTGTGATCGCGCCGAGCAGCCCAAAAAGCGCGGTCGGCGGAATGAAGGAATACGTGAGCGGAGAAGAAGTCGAATACAACTGGCGAAAATGCCCGAAATCAGCTCGAATATCAAATACAAGCACATTCATCGCGCTCATTCCTTATGATCGAATATCCACAACAATGCCTTCTTGACGCAATCGGTCAGCGAGCTGTTCGCTGCACACAAGCCTTTCATCTTGCCGCAGCTCAATCTTCGCAATCTTTTCCTTTTCCCTAACCAATACCTTAATGAGCGGAGATACATCCAGCACATAATCTCGGACATCGCGAATTTCCTCTTCCGCCTTTTCCGTATGCAGGGAAATGTATTGATCCAGTTCGCCGATATGGAAGTGAGGCTCTTGATAAACGACACGCAAAAGCAACCTTGGGACATGGCCGACTTTCGAGCGGGAAATTAAATTTTTCGTCCCCTCCCACATTGCTTCAACCAGCAACTCCACATCTTCTTCTGTCAGTCTCGTCGAACGGGCTGCAATCTCATTGATCACCCCATAGAACGCAATAAGAGAATACGGAAGCACATATTCTTCACGAAACGTCTTCTGCGTCATTTGCCCGCCCGAGGCAAACGCACCTGTTCCTTTGATATATTCCAGCTTGACCCGATGGAGCGACTGCCCCATTTTAAACTGGACAGGTCCTGTGTGAGTAATCGAACCTTTTTCCTTTGAGCTTTTTTCAATCGGCAAGGTGACGCCGAACAGCCTTACATCAATGCATTGACGCAACACTTCATCATTGATGATCTTTTTCATTTCACTTAAGTTCAATTTTGATTTTTCTAATTTTTTTCCGTCTTGAACCAGAAAGTCTTCCGCTCTCGCCTTCGCATCTTGAATATACTCATCATCTTGCGCAATTTCACGGACGAAAATTTCTTGCCCGCGATACTCATACAAGTAATCGCGAATCGTCCGTTTTAAGCGCACATCGGTGACGATGTTTTTCCCTGTTTCCTCATCAATGCGCGGCTTATTGCCATCCACCGGATCGCCATTCGGATTCGCCCACTGCACATCGTACAAAAAGAGCAGTTCTGAACGCTGTTTCACCATATTACTGTTCCTCCTTGCTCCATATGATTTCTTTGACTTGCGATGTTAGGTTCATCCCACATGCAAAATAGAAATTCAATTCATCCACAGACAATTTCCATCTCGGGGAAGAGGACAAAAATAAACGGGAAATTTCTTCAGCGAGCTGGCGATGCCCACCGTAGTAAGACTCATATTCTTCCAGCTTTCCAATCACTTTCGGAAGCAGCCCTTTTATGGCCCGCTGATCCATTTTGAGCCCCATGAGTTGTTTCAGGAATGGCTTGCTGCCGCGTTGTTGCTGCTGGATGTCAAGCAACATTTGCGTCAATGCCCCAAGCAGAAAAACCGCTTGTTTCTCCGGCGACTCCAGTTGTCCTCCATACGTTTCGAACAAACGGGCAAATTTTCCTTCCACCACCCGATCCCCTTTCCTCATCAATACTCCAGCCTGCTCCAAGAAAACCATGACCGCAATGGCTTGACGCGTCTTAGCGGCAAAGAACCCATCACCGGTTTCATAATCGTGAAAATCAGCCCGCAACTGCTCCATAAAAAAAGAAGCAAAAAACGAAAGCGGCAACGCTTTCTTTTGAAATACGCATTCCACCACTTGCAAAAAATATTTATCATAGACACCGATAGGAAAAAACGTGCGAATAAAGCCAAAATGGAAGGGATGATTACCTTCTCTGTACAACAATGTTTCCGTCGCCTTTTTCGCTCGGAACAGTTCGCTGATTCGCGACGGCAATACATCCTCAATCAGCAACAAAATCCGCTCCGCACTTTGAATTCTCTGCAAAAACAACAACTGCAGCGAAAGAGAATTGTTATAATCCTGCAACGTTCCAAGCAAATCTTCTTCCGTAGTCATAAACGATTCCGCTTGGTCTTGATGGATGCGGATATCCTTTTTCCCATTCACCAAATACTCCAACAGCTCATCCAATACATCACGACCGGCAGGAATCAGCAGCTTGGGAATCGCCAAATAAGAAAACCCATAAAACCGATACTGCAAATACGATTCAATAAATTTTCTTCCTTCCTCAATATGGGATTTGCAGGACAAACAGACAGGATAATTTCGCCATGCCTTTGCCTCATCGAACCCCCCGGTAATAAACCCCGGTTTGTCCAACGTATAAAAACGAAAGACGGATAACTTACCAATCACCGTTTCCTTGCGTTCTCCGCAAATCGCGCACACTTGATGGCGGGCTGCCAATTCCATATCTTTTTCATTCACCAAATACAAAAAAGCGTCCTGAAATGGCGTCCAACCGTACAAATAAGCACCATTGATTTTCAATGAGACGATGGCACGTTCGCCAGAAAGCGAAAGCTTGTCTTTCATTTCGTGCAAAATCGCTTCTTGTTGCTGCACAAGCACATGCTCGATAGAACGGAGAAACGGGTCATCCATCACCCGATTCACTTTGCGAAACCATCCGAGAACTTTTTGATCATATGTATTTTCGATCGTCGTAATTCTCGCTGTCGGAGAATAATTGATTCCGCGCGTTGATCCGGAACGAAACAAATATTTCTTATAATCACTTCCGCATTCCTCAACCTCGCATCCTTCCCAGACAGCGTTTCCCTCACCATCCACACGCAATGAAATGAGCACACAAGAAGGATAACCTGGATTCTCAACCAGCTGATCAATGACCGACACTTCTCCTTGCTTCTCGAGCACCATCTTTCCGATTCGGGCGATTGCTTCGATCAATCTATCACCCCTCCGCATCGTTTGGACTAATCTAATTATACCATATAGACAAAAAAATGGTATAAAAAACGAGATTGTTTTTTATAAAATTCATAATTACGATACTACTACAAGACATGCAACTCCCCATAAGTCCGGCGAAAACAAAAAAGCGCCGAACGTTTTATGACGTTAGCGCAGGTTTAATCCCTTATAGGTACGATAGAAACTGAGAAAATGGAAGCCTTTGAATGGATTGTCACAGGGTTTCAATCCCTCATAGGTACGATAAAAACAGAAATCATGGGCAACGAAAAGCTAGTTCCTAACATCGTTTCAATCCCTCATAGGTACGATAAAAACTTGTAGAACCCCTCGGCGTTCGCTGTTTGCGGATTGTGTTTCAATCCCTCATAGGTACGATAAAAACCGGCTTGCCGCCTTTAGTGAGGTTGTATTTCCCCCAGTTGTTTCAATCCCTCATAGGTACGATAAAAACTCGACCGTGACAACCACAATGTCATCGCCACGGGTGGCTTCGTTTCAATCCCTCATAGGTACGATAAAAACCTCCATTCCTGATGTATCCGTTTCTTGTGCTAACTGGTTTCAATCCCTCATAGGTACGATAAAAACTCGCGGCTGATGGTTTCGATTAATTCGACATAGCGGTGTTTCAATCCCTCATAGGTACGATAAAAACGTATCAATCGAATTTCAACCGCATGTGATGATGAAAGTTTCAATCCCTCATAGGTACGATAAAAACTACGATGGGTCTGGCTCGTTTAGCTTTTGAAGCCGGTTTCAATCCCTCATAGGTACGATAAAAACTTGCAAAGCGTGTATTGTTGGAAAAAATACGTTGGTGTTTCAATCCCTCATAGGTACGATAAAAACAAAGAGATTTATCGCGTGAAAATGGAGATTTACAACCAGCGTTTCAATCCCTCATAGGTACGATAAAAACGGAATCACTTGCGTTTTAGTGGGGTGAGGGTATGAGTTTCAATCCCTCATAGGTACGATAAAAACGCAAATTGAACGATTCACCAAAGCAAGTGCGAAGCGAGGTTTCAATCCCTCATAGGTACGATAAAAACAGCGAGAGAAATTGAGCCTGTTCTGAAGCGCGAGCGAATGTTTCAATCCCTCATAGGTACGATAAAAACAAACTCACGGATCAAGATTTACGTTTGTTGTATCTGTTTCAATCCCTCATAGGTACGATAAAAACTTGGCTCGAGCATACATCAGGCCGCTTTTCCGAAATGTTTCAATCCCTCATAGGTACGATAAAAACTCTACTGCGAAAACGCCCGTCGCAAATTCACTGTCCAGTTTCAATCCCTCATAGGTACGATAAAAACGTGTACGGATTCGCCCAAGCATCACCAACCGGAACAGCGTTTCAATCCCTCATAGGTACGATAAAAACCAGAAGGAGGAATGGTTATGTCACTTCAACGATTACGTTTCAATCCCTCATAGGTACGATAAAAACCCTGCGACTGCTGCCAAAATAGAAAGTGCAGCATCTTTGTTTCAATCCCTCATAGGTACGATAAAAACTTTGAAACGGCGATGACGGACAAGGAACGGCTGCAGTTTCAATCCCTCATAGGTACGATAAAAACGATGTATCAAGCATTTTTTAGCTATGCGGCTTTTATGTTTCAATCCCTCATAGGTACGATAAAAACAATCACGCCTTTGAAGCGGTATTTTTCGATATCCCCAAGTTTCAATCCCTCATAGGTACGATAAAAACGGATGGTTGGGAGGACTTCATCAAACACCCACGATTGTTTCAATCCCTCATAGGTACGATAAAAACTTTTTACAGTGTCGCTGTTATTTGTTGTGGCGCTAGTTTCAATCCCTCATAGGTACGATAAAAACCCGGATTGGCGGGAAATCGCCGGACTGACTTATCAGTTTCAATCCCTCATAGGTACGATAAAAACAATGAGGCTCTCGATGATGCTTACAAGCTAAAAAAGTTTCAATCCCTCATAGGTACGATAAAAACGAGGAGGCGCTCAAAACGAAAAGACATTATGCGATGTTTCAATCCCTCATAGGTACGATAAAAACTGATCTCCTCCGAGAAATGATGGAGAAGGAGGTACGGTTTCAATCCCTCATAGGTACGATAAAAACGTGCCGATTGAATCCGAAGAATATGCGATCAATTTTGGTTTCAATCCCTCATAGGTACGATAAAAACGAAAGCAAGCGAGAGAGGCGAGGATGCGCCGCTCAAGGTTTCAATCCCTCATAGGTACGATAAAAACGTAAACGAATGACGAATATCGCTTTTTGTGTGGAGATGGGTTTCAATCCCTCATAGGTACGATAAAAACAATCCAGCCCATAACCGGAGAGTTAGCTCCATATCCGGTTTCAATCCCTCATAGGTACGATAAAAACTGACGATTGGGATGATGATTGGGAAACCGAGGAATTGGTTTCAATCCCTCATAGGTACGATAAAAACTTTCATGAGCCACATGGATTTTTCCGCCGCTTTATCCCAGTTTCAATCCCTCATAGGTACGATAAAAACCAAAAACCCAGGCGGAAATGTTGCTCCTATACGCAGTTTCAATCCCTCATAGGTACGATAAAAACCGATACTGGGTACATTCCTAGAACACCAGTATCTCCGTTTCAATCCCTCATAGGTACGATAAAAACCTGGGCAGCTACGGCCAACAAGTAAGCCGGATGTAGAGTTTCAATCCCTCATAGGTACGATAAAAACTTGGATGGGGCTGAGCTTGGTCAGCGCCATGCGTTCGTTTCAATCCCTCATAGGTACGATAAAAACGATTTCCCGCCAATCCGGCGGACGGCCTACCCGGTGCCGTTTCAATCCCTCATAGGTACGATAAAAACCGATAAACGCTATCGCTTTTTTAATCATAAACTTTGTTTCAATCCCTCATAGGTACGATAAAAACCCCAAAAATGCTTGTTCCATCAAGCTTTTCGGTTTGGAGCTGTTTTCAGCATACCACGTTTCAAAAATTCTGTCAACGGATTTCAACCTTGATGGCTGTAGGCTTGAGGCGCTAAAAACCATTGTCGTCGATCCCCCGGGGTTTTAGCACGATTGGAGGTCGACGACAATGTGGGGCTTGACGGCGAAGGACCATCTCACCCCTTCATCCTTTCAATCTTCTCCATCGGCAGTCCGGTCGGTTCGTGGATCGTGTCGACATCGTATCCTTTCGCCAGCATTCTCTTCACCACGTCGAGCTTCCCTTCCTCGATCCCTTCTTGGCGTCCTTGCTTCATCCCTTGCTTTAACCCCTGTTCGATTCCTTGTTGGATTCCCTTTTCCATCCCCCGCTGTTCGTATGAGACGATGAGCTCCATCACACGCTTTGCTTCCTTCGTTTCCATTTGGCTCCCCTCGTGTCGCCGTTTTGCTTCCTCCTCTTCAGATCGCCGCAAATACGTCTCGAAAAAACCGAACAACAGCCGCTGTTTCGCTTCATCCAATTCGAGACGGACGAGCATGCGCAAAAATTCCTTTTGGAGAAGGAGACCCGATCGCTCCGGGCTCCTTCTCTGGCTCGTGGATGGACTACCCGTTGATATCCTCTGTCAGCCTCCCGATAATTGCCTCTTGATACCCCGCTTTTTTCGTTTCCGCCATCTCCTCTTTCAGCGGCTGCAGCGGCGTCGACGTTACGGATGCGAGCTTGGCGAGGCGCTCGGGGGTGAGGTCGACGACAGGGTTGGCGGCCCTATAATCCTCGACGGAAAAGCGCCAAAGGGTGACGGCCTGTCCATACCGCTCCTGCAGCCGCTCTGCCATGGCCAATCCTTCTGGGTCGAAGTCGCCGGAGTAATACAGCTTGGCGCCTGAAGAGGCGAGAAGATCGAGCAGCTTCATCGTCGCCACGTTCATTTGCCCGTTCGTGCTGACAAGCGGGGCGCGGGTGTCAAGCAGCGTCGAAAAGACGCCCGCGTTTTCGACAATGTACACCGTCCCCCCATGGGCAGGGCGGGCGCGGACAAGCGACAGCACATCTCTAAGCGGCATGTTCAGCGCTGTGTTCGCCTCCCAGGCAGCGGAGAAAACAGGATGCGGTCCGTCCTTGGTTTCAGCAAGAATGTTGGCGCATGTGACAAAGTTCAGGATATCCTCACGGAGCAAGCCGACGGACTGGAGCAACTCGTTGACGCTCTCTACAGATGCCATGTCCCAATCCCCGGGCACGGTCGCTTGCAACGCCGAAAGCAACAATCTCCCCGGTAGCGTGGACAAATCGAACGCATGCGGGTCGCCCGCCACTTGCTGGGCAAAGAGCGGGAGGCGCATGTATGACGGGAGCGGGAGGCGGCCCAAAGCCGCGCTGACAAGGCGGATGGCCTCCTCCAGGCTGCGGCGGTCGGTTTCGTACGCCGTTTGGACGAAGCGCTGAGGGCGGACCGACTCAACCCAATGATGCTCCTCGGTCAGACGCGCAAAAAAACGATCCCGTTCCTCTTCCTCCGCCTGGCGCCGTTCTTTGTTTGAGACAAGCGGGGCGCCGAAGTACTGTTCAAGCAGCTCGACAAGCCCAACGCCCGCAAACCTCGTCTGTCCGAGCTGTTTTTCAAACGCGATAAGGGAGACGCGGGAGACGTCTTTGCCGAAAAAGGCGGCCACCGCCTCCCGCTCTTCATCGGTGAACACCTCTAAAGACACCGCGCCGCCGACGCGGCCGAGCGACTCGTACTTGCGTTTCATTTCGGCAAACAGCCGCTTGAAGCCCGGTTCGGATCGGAAAAAGGCAGCCGCCTCCTTGGCCGTGCTCACGTTTCGATCATCTCCCATTCTTTGTCATCGACCATGAGCTGTTTGACGCGCCCGTTCCAACGGTAATGAATGACGGTCACAAACGACGCATTGCGCGGGCGGACGAGTTCGCAAATGGACAACGCGGGCACGGTGTCGTAGTCGCCCCAAAGCGCCTGCGAGTTCATGATGTAGTTAAAGCCGAGCTGTTCGACAAGTCCGAACAGGTTGCGGATGTTGTTTTCATCGACGCCGGCGAACGCCTCGTCGAGCGAAATGATGTACGGGGCATCATCGCCCGCTTCTTGGTAGCGCGAATACGCCGCGGCGAAAAGGGGAATGTACATCGCCATCGCCTTTTCCCCACCGCTGAATTGGTAAAAGCGGTGGTTCGTCAGCTCGCGTTTCGGCTCGTTTGTTTTTTCATAGTACAAAGTGAAGGAAAACCA
Source organism: Geobacillus sp. FSL K6-0789 (assembly GCF_038593135.1). Taxonomy (NCBI): domain Bacteria; kingdom Bacillati; phylum Bacillota; class Bacilli; order Caryophanales; family Anoxybacillaceae; genus Geobacillus; species Geobacillus sp. FSL K6-0789. The sequence goes on along the minus strand of NZ_CP151966.1, from coordinate 340,017 downwards.
TTTCCGATAGTCGAGCACTTCTTTAATGATTTGATGGAGCGTGCTGCCTTGGCCGCGCTCTTCAAGCAATTCGCGGGCGCGGGCGATTTTCGAGCGGAAATGGTTCGTCACTCGCTGTAAATCTTCCTCTCTAAGCAGCCGCGGATCAAGCCGCAACAGGCGCACCAATTCTTTCGTATCGAGCTCCGCTTCCGTCTCCGCCGTTTTTGGCTTCCATTGAATGGACAGCACAAGCCCTGATGATGTGTCGAGGCCGCCCATCAGCTTGTTCATCTCATTCACCCACCGTTCGGCGCGCTGGATGCGGCTGCGCAAAATGCGGCCGACTGATTTTAAGATGACGTCCTCATACAGCTCGCGGTCTTGTTCTTTCATATACTCGTGCTGCAAGACGATGTCGCGCTCCACTTCCGCCAGCACCGCAAACGGCGTGGCGCGCTCGCCTTTGTAGTCGAGGTAAATGACGTGCCGTTCTTGTTTCTCCCGCCAGTCCGCGGCTTTCATGGCCATCTCATCGTCTGGGGCAGCGGCGGTCCATTCGGGCTTCGTTTGTTCTTCCAGCGGCTCGAAGGACGCCCGGTATTCGGTCAAGTTGGACGACTCTTGGAAAAAGACGGTGTTCAGCCGCGCCAGAAGCGAGGAACGCGTCTCTTTTAACACTGCTTCGTACCGTTGTTTCGCTTCTTTCGCCTGCTCCAGGAGGGATCGGGAACGATCAAGATCCACAAGCCCAAGCGCCGCTTCACGGGCAAACGACTTTTCCCACATCGCGGCGAGCTCGCGGGCGAACGCTTCCCGCTGCGCCCCTTTTTCCCGCTCTTCGACTAAGCGCATGAGCCGCTGTTCCGTCCGCGCCCGTTCGTTGACAAGGCGCGGAATTTCTTGGCGCAAAAACGCCAATCGTTCTTGAATGCGGGCGATTTCGGCGCGAATGTCATCCGCCCCCATTTGCGCGAGCGTCCGTTCCATCTCCGCGATTCGCAAGGCGAGCCGCTCGGTTTCATCCCGAAGCCGATTTCGTTCGCCTTTCGCTTCGTCGATCTCCGTTTCCAGCGCCGCGAGCCGCTCGCGCTGTTGGGCGATCATCGCCTCGGTATGGCACGTTTCGCGGTAAAGCACTTCGAGTTCGTGCACATGGCGGACGTACGATTTCATGGCGAGCTGGGCTTGTTCACAACCGTCTAAAGTAAAGGCCAAATCGAGCTCGGCCGACTCGTCGTGGAGCTGTTGTTTGATTTGTTTCCATTCGCGCGCCAAGAGAGCGGCTTTTTCTTCTTGCCGCTTCCATTCCCGTTCTTTGCTTTCGGCTTGGCGGCGCGCTTCTTGCGCTTCGTCAAACGCGGTGCGCACATCGCGGTCCGATGGGAAGGACGCCAACCAGTCGGCGAGCGCTTGGATGGCCGCTTCCACCGCCTGATGCGCCCCGCGCAGACGGTCGATCTCTTGCCCCACAGCGGCGATCTCGGCTTCCAGCGCTGCGATGTTCTCAAGCCGCCACCGTTCGCGCGCCGCACGGCCAATGAACATCGCCTTCGATCTCCGCGGCGCATGGCCGCGGACAAGGCCGAGCGAATAGCGCCCCGTTTCATCGATCGTCATGCCGCCTTCTTGGTCGGCATCGGTGATGACGATGCTTCGGAGCACTTCGTCAATCCGCTCCATTGACACAGGGGCATTGGCATCTGGGCGCAAATAATCAGCAAGCGTGTGCGCCATATGGACCGGTTTCGGAATGAGCACACGGTCGCAGGCGACGTCGATCTCGCGAGCAGTAATGAGGGCGTCAAGCAGCCCCGCGTGTGAAAGCGCCGATTCGATTCGCTCGCGCACATCGTCAGGCACATCGTCGACAAATTCGACCGCGGCATAAAGCGGGACAAACGGAATGCCTTTCTCCTCCAGCGCCAACCGGGCGGCAGTGGTTTGTTCATCCCGTTCAGGCTCGGGGTCGCGTTGTTCCCGCCATTGACGCAGTTCGGCCTCGCGCTCTGCCCGTTTTTCTTCCAACATACGGATGTCATGCTCGAGCCGCCATTTCTCATCCTTTTTCTTGCCGACGGCATCGTAATACGCTTGCACGAATGGGCGCTTCAAATCATCGAGCGAATACTGTTCATAGAGGGCGCCCATTTGTTGCAAAAACGCCTGAATGTCCGTTTCGGAAACGTCGATTCCTCCCTGCTCGACCCAGGCAAGCACGGCTTGTTCAAACCGCTCTTTCTCCTCTTCGAACAGCTCTTCCCATTTCCATTGCTGGTGGCGCCATTCGTCCATTTCCCGCCGCCTTTCGCCCGCTTCGCTGCTCGCTTCTTCATAGCGTCGTTTCACCTCGTCATGCCTGCGCCAAAGACGCGCCAACTCCTCGAGCTGCTCGATATGGCGGTCGGCTTCCTGTTTCCACGCGGCAAACGAAAACTCTTGTTGCTTTTGGCGATGGCGGTGAAAATCGTCTTCGTTCGTTTCATGCAAGGAAAAGGATCCTTCGTCGGCATCCATACGCAGCTGCTCCAGCTCGTCTTCAAGCTTCCGCTCAAGGTCATCCAGCCGCGCTTCCGCTTCATCGAGGCGGCGGCGGTGCTGACGTTCCTGTCGTTCTTTTTCCGCAATCGTCTGCTCGTGCCGCTCCCGCCGTTCCTCTAGGCGCTGCCGTTCGGCTTTCAGCTGTTCATACTTTTCCGCCTGCTGGAACACTTCATGGCCAGCCAAGTCGATTTCGCGCGCTCGCAGCACGTCTTCTTCGCGGCCGAGGCGGGTGATGGACTCCTCAAGCTCATCAAGCGCCTTTCGCGTCTTTTCTTCTTCATCGTGAAGGCGTTGTTGCTCGGCGGCGAGCTGTTCGGCCTGCTTGACCGCTTTTACGTATTCTGCCGCCTTTTCGGCGATCATATATTCGTTGTACAGGCGGTATTGATCGCAAAGGCGCTTCAACGCCCGTTCGTCGCGTTCGAGCTGCTCAAGCTGCTGCTTGGCTTGGTCCATGTTTTCAATCGTTTCGGATAAATGGCGGAGCTCGTCATCGGTCAACGGAGGCAGCGAGCTTTCCAAAATCTCATAAATCACCGTCGGCTTAAAGTCTTTCGACAGCTTCGGGCTGCGCAGTTGAATGAGCAGTTCGATCAATTCTTGAAACGCCTCGAGCGATTCAAAGCGAAACACATGCTTATTGACGAGCTCCATATACTCTTTTTGCGTCTCGACGACCGTCCCGCCCGCACCGAGCAATGCGGCGAGCTCGCGTTTCGTCAGCGGGATTTTTTCACCTGTTTTTTCTTGTTTATACAACTGAAGGTCATAGCCGATGCGGCGGTTGTCGAACATGACAAACCCCCAAAAGTCGAGGCTTTTTTGCCGCTTTGCCCGCAGGCCGATGCCCGTTGTGACGTATTGGTCGGATGCTTTTCGTTTGTATTCCAAAAACAAATACCCCGTCCGCTCATCGCGATTGACGACGTCTTTTTCCCCAAGCAAGTAGTCTTCCATGCGCCGCGCCCGTGAGCCGAACGGATCGAGGCGATCGGGCGTCTTCTTGCCGTCTAAAAGCACCGGGATCAAGCTTTGCATCGTCACCGACTTGCCCGCCCCGTTGCTTCCCCGCAACAGCAGCTTGCCGTCAGCGAAATGAAAATACTGCTCGTCGTAATACCAAAAATTAATCAGCCCCGCACGATGAAGCACCCATGGATTCGCCATGTTCTCCTCCCTCTTTCGCGTCAAAATCATCTGGATACCGTCCCGACACCCGCCCGAGGAGGGGGTAAAGGACGATCATTCCGGTGTCGTGCTCCACATCGGCCATGCGCCATTCGTTGAGCGCCGCAAGCACTTCGCGGACAAGCTCGGCAGCCGACATGTCGCGGTACGTTTTCCCCCACCCCGCCCCGTAACGGCGGCGGCAATCGGCAAGCCAGGCGGAAAATTGTTCAGACGTCAACCGGATGCGGCCGTATTCATCCGGTGGATATTCCCCAAGCCGCTCGCGCACCAAGGCGGCAAAATGAAGGATGATCTCCGACGTTCCTTTCTGATCAGGAAATACGGTGTACGGCGCCTGCCGCTCAGGCAACATCAACATGGCGGCGTTTTTGTACAACTCGTACCGAAACGGCGTATGCGCTTCGATGTCATCGCGCAGCCGATGGCGGAAGTTGCGCAAGTAGTAAAAATCTTGCTCGTCCCCTTCTGTCCGATGCACCGCCGGGGATAAAAACAGCTTCCGATACAGGCGATGGCGCCGATAATCTTGCGGCGAGGCTTTCCACTCCTCGGCGAGCAATTCGTCGATCGATTCATATTGCAACAAATCTTTCGGATGCGTACGCATAAAATAGCGGGCGAGCACCGGCACTTCGTACAGCGCTTCTTCCTCCACATGCTGGGCGAACGCTTCAATCTCCCCATCCATCCGGCGGACAAGACCGATTTGTTCCGCCGTTTTCAACACGCGGATGAGCGCGCGCCGATGCGCGTAGTTCGTCCAATCGACTGGTAGATCCCCCGGGTACATGGCGCGAATTTCTTCGCATACGTCAGAAAGCAAAAACTTGTCCTCCACCGCCTTGCCTTCCAAATACGCCATCAAGCAGCAAAACAGCGCATAATCGAGCGGCTCTTGAAACGACTCGATGCCCATCCACGGCTCGGGATCGGCGGGAATTTTCTCGAGCTTGGCGAAATAGCGGTGGACGATGAGTCGATACCCAAACTTCTCCTCCACATACCGTTTCAACACATGTTCACGCTCGCGGACGAGCTGGTACAAATCCGGCTCTTGGTCGCGAATGATCCAAAACTGCTCAAACAGCGCGGCGAGCGCTTCTTTCGCCTTGTCGTCAAACGCCGTTTCCATCCTCACTCACCTCCCGAAAGCACATGAATTTCGTAGTTCGGCATCACGAGTTCCCCATCTTCTGCACGAAGGCAAATCGTCCCCTCTTTGTTCACCACTTTGACCACCCACCCGTTTTCCGTCTTCATTGCTTGCCCCTCGCGCCCCATCGCCTTGGCGATCCAACCGAGCAGCGTTTTTCGTACATATGGAGTCACCTCGGGAAGGTCAGCCAGCACGATTTTTCCATCGGTCACAAGCTGTCTGAGCGCCGCTTCCTCGCGCTCTTTTTCTTCCAAATAGCGAAGGCGCGCTTCTTCTTTCTCCCGTTCTTTGTCTTCAATCGCCTGCGGCTTTTTCTTTTCCCCGTAATGGCGGACGCGCGGCTTCGTCACCCACTCGGCTGGCGGCTCGTCCCATACGTCGCGGTATATGTTGTCGGTCGCCTCCGCATCAGCGACGAGATGTTTCGTATGGAAGCAGCCGAATACGACCGCTGACAGGCAGTGCGCCTCTTCAATCGATTCAAGGCGGGAAAACCAGCGCGCCAAATGCAAGTAGTCGCCTTTGCGGCTGCGAAAATGATGATGCCGCTCGCCAAGCCGCTGCACGACGCGCGTCAGACGGCGAATCGCCTCATTTGTCTGGTATTGCAAAAACGAAAGCTCGCTCTCGCGCCCGTTGCGGCCTAAAAACCATTCACACAAGCTGCGCCACGTCTCCCATTTTTCTTCAATCTGCACAGCGCGCGGCGGCGGTGCATCGGCAAAGCGCGGGATCGACCGCTCATAGTCGACGACATGCCCGATGAACTGCCGAACCCCTTCTTCCGGCAGATCTTCAAGCAATTGTTCAATCTGCATCGACGTTTTTTGCAAGGCGACGATAAAATCGCGCAAGTACGCCGTAAACTGCTCTTTATAGACGAGAAACGACTCGGACGTCATCCGCTCTTCCACGTTTTCGCTATGTAAATAGGCCATATAGTCTGCGGAATTTTGGATGATTTTCTTGAAATAATCGAACGTCTCTTCCCATACTTGGTACATTTCATCTCTCTGTTCCTGAAACCCGGAGGCGATGATCGCCTCGATGCGGGAAAGGGAAGCATACAAGCGGTCAAACCGCGTTTTCTCAAGCGATCCTCCGAACGAATCCCCAAGCTGCTCAAGCGTGCGGATCATCCGCTCGATCTCCACCGTGTACGGACTGCATTGGTAGCGGAATCGCTTTTTCTTAAACTCTTCAATCGTCCGCACGTGGGACGTCTCTTGACGGGCGATCAAGTTGTTCCATTTCACGAGCTGGTCGAGGTCTTGCTGCAAGTCATCTTCTGTGTAATCGGCAAACTCCTCGTGCTGCTTTAAAAAAGCGTACACTTCTTCTGGAAACAAATATTGGCGCATCCGCTCGTGCTGAATATAGAAATAGCGCAAAATCGCACGGTAGCGGTGCGCGTTTTCGGTCGATAAATATTTGGTTTCGACAATGGGTTTGAGCCATGTGGCATCCATCTCCGTCCACCTTCGCTTCGGTTTTTTCCTACTGTTTATTGTAACGATTTTCTCCGCTCTTTTTCTAGCAAAAACCGTTTTCCTAGTGTGAGTAAAATATTTGTGGGTGACATTCAGGAATGATTCCCCGACGAGGGTTGCGAACTTTTGTTCGCGACGCTCGTCGGGGCCACCAAGCGAAGCGCGGTAGAAAAAAGCAAATGTCATGCAAAAAGGACTCTCTCCCTGCTATGATGGTGATGACCAACATCCATAAAACAGGAGGGAGAGAGTCCATGAAACATCTTACCACAGAATGGCCTTTATTAAAAGAGCTGGAGGAACAATTAGTCAGAACTCTTCAAAAGGTGTTCGCTGTCTTGTTGGCGGCCCTTTTGGAGGAGATTGATCAACAACTGGCGGAAGCGCGGGACAAGCGCCGGTATCAGCTGAAAGACAAACGGCCGACTACGATCCAAACGCTGTTTGGAGAAGTGACGTTTCGACGGAACTACTACTATGATCGGCAGGCGGGGGCGTATACCTTCTTGCTGGATGCCGAACTGGGCTTTGATGGAGCGCAGTCGATCAGCCCTTGCCTCGAGGAAACGGCGGTCGAGTTGGCCGTAGAGTGCTCTTCCTACCGCAAAGCGGCCCGTACGTTGGAGTCGATCGTGGGGTATGCGGTCCTAAGCCACGAGGCGATTCGCCAACTGGTGCTGGAGGCCCCTGTCTCGCTGCACCGCCCTGTTTCCCAACGGCACGGCCGAGTGCTATTTGTGGAGGCGGATGGGCTGTTCATTTCCCGCCAGGGGAAAGGGAAACGGGCGAAAGAAGAGAAAATCCTGGCGGTTCACGAGGGATGGAAACGAAACGGTTCGCAGCTCGAGCTCGTGAACCGGCGCCACTACCTCCATGAAGGGGCGGGAGACGTGTGGGAACGGTTTGAAGAGTGGCTGATGAACGAATATGCCTATGATCCGTGCCGGGACCTTTTGATCATCAACGGCGACGCGGCGTCGTGGATCACGGCCTGCCGGGAGTATTTTGGGAAGCGGGCGTGCTTTCAGCTGGATCGATTTCATGTGGCGCGGGAGCTGCGTCAGTGTCTGTCCGGCCATCCGCGTTGGCGGGAGGTGCGGAAGAAGCTGGCGAAACAAGACGAAGAGGGGCTTCTGGTGGAGCTGAACAGCGCGGTCGGCACGTTGGAGGACGAAGGCAAAGAACAACAGCTGGCCGCCTTGATTCGCCGGATCGAGTCGATGCCGGGATGCATCCGGGACTATCGGGAGTGGCTGTCGGAGCAAGGGGTGGAGACGACCGGCATGCGTCCGATGGGCCACGCCGAGAGCGTGATGAGCCGGTTTGCGCATCGGGTGAAATCCCGCCGCAGCTGGAAAGACCAAGGGCTTCGGGCGTTTCTGAGGGCGATGGCGGCCCGAATCGACGGGATTTGGCGGAGAAATGGGCAGTTGGTGGAGGAAGAAGAGACCCGAACGGCGGCCTCGGCCTCAACAAAGCCCAAGCGGATCGAACAGGCCAAACGGAAGGCCGGACGGTTATGGGCAGATGTGGTGCGTCAGAATCTACCGTGTCTGCAGCGGTCATCCGGGACACCGATCCATCAAGCGTTGTCGGCGCTCCGGGATGGTGGTTGGGTGTAAAAAAATGGAATATCTTATCATCGCCTCAAGATGAGGGATGAGAGTCCGAAAGCGCTTACGATATGAATTTCTGAAAATGGTTCGCTAACTAGTGATTGACAACGCCCGTAGTGAACCGAAAAAATGTTCTCCACAAAGTCTTGACTGACTCCTTGAATAAGAAAGCCTGGTAAAGCGATCAAATCTTTGATAAACTGAGATTGTATGCGAAATTTCCTCCGTGGTTGATGGTTTGGTCACCTTTACCATACAGGAAATTTCGCATTTTTTGTACCCTTAATCAGAAAACAACCTGATTGTCAAGTACATTTTGTGGTGAAGAGCCTTTTTAATGTAATTAGTCCATAATATGTAAAAATTAAGTTTTGATCATATCTATCGCATCCCTAGATGTCCGATCAAAGAAAATATCTTCTAGTGTAGCTTTTTCCGTTTTTACTTCATATATATCAATGTTTTGGCTGGATAAATAATGAATCAATTTAGGTATATCAGCTTCCTTATACAGATAACAATATAAATATTGGTCTTTTACTTGTATATCAGAAACATAATCGACTAAATTATTTTTCATGGAATGGGCAATAAAAGAATCCTCTTTCTTTATTTTGATGGAAAGTCGTATAGTACGTTGATGTAAAGCTCTTAATTCTTCCATGCTCCCGATTTTAGATATTATACCGTTTTCCATAATAGCTATTCTGTCACAGATTCTCTCAACTTCAATAAGATTATGTGAAGTTAAAAAAATAGTCATGTGATCTTGAGATAGCTCTTGAATAAGTTGCTGAATTTCAACGGCTGACTCCGGATCTAAACCAGAGGTAGGTTCATCCAGAAAAACGACTTGTGGCTTCCCTAGAATAGCCTGGGCAATTCCTAGCTTTTTTTTCATACCAAACGAATAACTGCCAACCTTTTTCTTTTCATGACCTTTCAGCCCTACTCTCTCCAATATAGCAAGCAAATCACTATTTTTCATTTTTAATTTTTTTAATTTTGAAAAAAATATGAGATGTTCAATAGCAGTTAAATCATAGTAATAGTTTGCAGCATCAGGCATTACTCCAATGATCCTCTTGATTTGATCGATTTCTTGATTCGTTTTTCCACCTATAGTAAAACTGCCCTCAGTGGGCAAAATAATACCTGTTAACATATTCATTGTTGTCGTTTTTCCCGCTCCATTTTTACCTAAAAACCCGAAAATTTCACCTTTTTTTACATCAAAAGTAACACCTTTCACGACATAATGATCTTTAAATTTCTTTTTTAGGTTATATACCTCTATGATTTTCACTACAAATCTCTCCTTTGAAATATAGCCAAAGCTATCAACAGCATAAGAATAGAGAGAAAAAACGGAAAAATGATATAGTAACCGCCTTTAAGAATATAGTAATACGGGAGTATATACTTAATGATTTCCGATATGAATTTAGTCGAGCTAACAGACCACAATCCTAAAACAGGTAGCGCAATACCTAACAAAATACTTACAAATGTAGTATGAGACGGTTTTTTTATTACTAAAGATATCAAGATGGTTAAACTGACAGCATAGGCAATGAAACACATAATTTGCAGAAAGTCAAAAACAAATATCTGCTTAGCAAATAAACCAATAACAATAAATGAGCATAAAATACAAATCAGCCAAAACAAAAAAATCCCTAAAAACTTTCCAATAACAATAGAACTTCTAGAGGATTTAGTAACCAAAAAGCGGATCGTTTGGTTTTCAACTTCTCGGTTGATTGCATCATGGGATAAAGACAAGACAAAGAGAAACCCTAAAAACATAACTAGCCCTCGAATACTAGAGACGTAAGCTGATTCAGCATGATCTTTTTGTAATATATCCAGGTTATTACTGAAAAATTTAGAAGCAGCAAAACACACTACAAGAAAAAATGCAATCACAGCAATAGACTTAAAACCTTTGAACAAGCTTTTAAATTCTTTCTCGACAATTGCTTTCATAATAGTCACCTATTTTTGCTTTCCTTTGGAATTAAATACAGATATTAAAAGTAACGCAATAATTGCTATAAATATAAAATTTTGTGGAGACTGGTTACGATAAATAAAATAGGCAATGGTAGCAGCAATTAGTAAAACGTACTTCATAGTGTATTTTCAGTCCTCTCTTCTCTATATATTTTGTAATAAGTGAAAATACATAAGATTATTAAAACTAAGATATTGAAGAATATCCCTAGTTCCAACAACATTAGACCAATAAATAGGCATAAAACAATATATTTAATTGAAGTAATAATTATCCCTTTCTTTGTTGCAGATTTTCGTACTTTAAAATAAACACTGATAATATAAAAAACACAAGAAATTGTCAAATTAGTTAACATAATAGATAAATCGACTTTTAACAAAATGCTATAGAAGGCCAAAGCTAATAAACTAAACAAGATATTTAAACAACCTGCAATAAAATCGATTGAAATAGTTTTATAGCGATTTAATATAGGAAAAAAGTCATCAAGATCATTCGAATAGAGTAATCCTAACATTCTAATTTCATAGAAAAAATAAAAATTCATCATAAGAGTTAAATAAAAGCTAGAAATTTTATCTTCAGAACCTTGAAAAGTGTAACTAATCCAAGAATATATTATAGATAAAGTGGTGATTACTAAATATTTAAAGAGTACGAATTTATCTCTTATGTATATCTTTATGTAAGTTTTAATAATGTTCTTTAACTGCTTATTAAATAATACTAGACTGCTCACTCCTGCTATAATATTACTTAGCTTTATAATTGGTGTAGGGATACTAGTCTTTTTAGTGTTTAACAATTTATTAACAAAAAACGGACTTATAACTAATAATATAATAAATCCTAATAAAATGATATCATCGTATAATTTTATTAAATTCTTTAATAAAAGATTAATACTAAAAAAGTATGGTTCTTTTTTCCCTAATAAAAATAAAATAAATAATAGAAGCAAAGGAACCAAGAAGCGGGAAAAATATTTTTCTTTTACTACGCACACCATATACTCTATAACTTGAGAAATCATTATTAGAAAAAAGATTCGAAAAAAATAGAGTCCTATTAATGATAATGGGATTTTAAATGCAATCAACACAAAAAAGCTACAGAAATAAAAACGAATTTGGTCTTTACTGAATAATTTACACAGAAAGTTAAAGACAATAATAGTAAAAGGGGGTATAGGAGTTGTCTTTAAAAACGCAAATAATAAGTTGATACTTTCTCTTTGATTTTCATTCATAAATATTGCAACTAGATGTAAAAGGAAAATGACTGCTGGAACACCCTTTAATACAATGTCATCTTCAAACATATATAACATAACGGCTAACATTCCACCAAAAAGGAAAGCTGTACCCCACGATAGTAATTTATTAACATGCCCTTCTACTAATTTCGAGTAAATTTTAAAATATTGGTTTATGAGCATGCTATCCTATAGCACTCCTTTTTGTGAAGTGTCAACTTCTATAATTTTTCTATCCACTATTTGATAACATTTATCCGTAATAGTGATGGCCTCATCATATAAATGAGTGGTAAAAAGAATAGAATGTCCGATTTTTTTCTTGTTTAAAAACAAATCTTGAACTTCTCTTACAGATTGTTCATCCAATCCTTCGAAAATCTCATCACAAACTAGAAGAATAGGATCATACAATAAGGTGCCTATCAACACAATTTTTTTTCTTGTACCAAAGGATAAATTCTCAATGAGTTCATCTAGATAGGGCTGTACTGCTAACTTCTCAGCTAAATATTCAATTTTTTTCCTTGTTTCTTTATAAGGTAAGGAAAAAACACTTTGTATAAACGAGAAATATTCATTAGGGGTTAACAATTGGCAAAATGAGTAATCATCACTTGGAACAAATCCACTGTATTTTCTTATCTGCCGTCTTTCCCGTATATTATAATCTCCAATCTTAACCACACCAAAATCAAAATCTGTATAACCTAGTATACATTTTAAAAATAGGCTTTTCCCCGTACCATTTTTTCCAAAGAGGGAACATATCTCTCCTTTTTTTATTGTAATGTTACACTCTTGTAAAATAACTTTATTATTTATGGATTTTGTTAAGTTGCGTACATATAATACATTATTACTCATTGACATATTACAAAAACTCCATTATAATTATTAATAATAAATGGTTTATATTTAGATGTAGGCTAGAACGCATCGTTTTTTGTGAATTAATTGTGAGTTAACGATGTGTTCTAGTTATTCCGGCAAATTTGGATTGGCTCAAAAGAACTTTCATAGAGTTCTTTTGTAGCCAATTTTTTTATAGACCTAATAATTTTGCAATAGCTTCGATAACGGCAGATGATAAGGTAGAAAGATAATTAATGAGCGCATTAAGACCTCGAGCAATCGCGTCTACAATTGCACTACCCGCGAGAGTGATGATAGCCTGTTTTAGCCAGTTGCTCATTTTAGGCCAGTATTTGAGTAAGTATTCTGCGATCTTTCTAATTACACTTGACATTTTTCATCCTCCCTCTAGAAATGTTGATGTATCAAGGCTTTTCGGCCCCTCAGGGGTGTCCAAAAAATATTTTTCGACAAAATCCCTTACATCCTTTTTCAGTTTTGTGGATATCTTACAGACCTAGGGTGCGCTTCGCGGCCACGGCTGGGGATATTTTCCTGCCGTGGGGGGAAGCATATTCGATGCACCCTTTGGATCTCCGCGTCGCTGATGAGGACGAACCCTCCCATGTCTCCGGGCGTCTTCGCGCCAACATTCCCTCGTTCGGTCTCGTCATCAGGCGGAGGCCGGCCAAGCTCCTTTAGGGACTCAAGGTCGAATGGATGAAATCACGCCAGCTTCTCCGGTGTCATCTCGTTGTCCAACGATTCTTCCGTTCGCAGGGGGAGGCCTTAGGCCGCCCGTTGCACCTGGGACAAGACGTCCTGCTTCATTCGCTCCGCGTCAAACGCTTGTTTCTTCGTACAAATCGCAAACAGCACATTCAACAGCTTCCGGCACAAGGCGACGATGGACTGCTTTCCGGTCAGCGGATTGACGGATCGGGTCGTATAATACTCATGCAGCTCGCGAAACGCCTCGTTATGCCGAATCAGCGGAATCATCGCCCGAAACAGCACCGAGCGCAACCGTTTCCGTCCCCGTTTGGAGATGTGCTTTTGCCCTTTGCGCTGGCCGGAGGAGTTCTCCTTGAGCGTCAGGCCCGCCAACTTCACCAATTGGCGCGGGTCCCGATAATGGGCGAAGCTGCCGATCTCCGCCAGCAGATCGATGATCGTGGCGTCTCCCAACCCGTCGACCGTTTTCAACCATTGGTACTCCATCGTCGTTTGAACCAATGCCTTCAACTCGGCGTCCAGTGCAGCGATCTCCGCCTCCAATTGGCGGTATCGGCGGACGAGCGCGGCGATCTCAAACCGGGCCATCGCTGTCCCTTCCGTCACCCCAATCGAGTCCTTCGCGGTGTTGATCAACGCCTGAATTTTGGCCTTCTGCGGGCATTTCATCCCTTTGCTTTGCCGGTACACCTCGATGAGCTCCTCGGCGGTCCGACCGGCCATATCAGCCGGAAGCGGCGTCCACTCCAACACCGAAAGCGCCGTTTTCCCCAAGTCACGAAACACGGTCCAAAACTCTGGAAAATACCGATCCGTCCAGCGGACGATCGCGTTTTTCACCGCCGTCTGTTCCTTGCGGAGCTTCTCTTTGAGCGTGCTTCCCACGCGCAAATCGGCTTCGATCTCGTGCAGCAGCCGGGGAACGAGGAATCGTCCGTCTTTTGCCAGTCTGGCAATGACCAGGGCGTCTTTGGCGTCGTGTTTCGTCGGCAGGTTGTCATCGAGTTCTTTCGACCGGCACACATGCGCCGGGTTGACCATGACCAACGGGATCCCGTGCTCCTCGAGGAAGTAGGCCAGGTTCAACCAGTAGTGCCCGGTCGGCTCCACCGCGACGATCACCTCTGACTTCCCAAACGCTTGCATCGCCTCCTGAATCGCTTTATACAGCTGCTGAAACCCCTCTTTCGACTGGAAGATCGGGAACGACTTGCGAAGCACGCGCCCCCGGTCATCCACGAAGCAGGCGTAGTGGGTTCGTTTCGCGATATCGATGCCCACGACAAGCGTTTGTTCCGTAACTTGATCAATTTTATAGTTTTGTGTACAATTCATCTGAAGTCCTCCTTGGTATGGTGAGTGATGTGGTTGACACCCCTGCATCATACCAAGAGGGCTTTTTTTGATCAAGTCCCCGGAAAAGCTTCTAACGGGAATGCTCCTATTAAGATGCGTTCATAGCCTACGACTACAATTTACTACATTTAAAAACAAAAAACATCCGTATTTTCCGTAAATTTGATTGCGGAAAATACCTATTTTTTTAGAAAGTGATGACAAAAGCTGTAATATAGTGTAAAATTTTGATAAAAATATTGGTTGGAGGTAGGTATTATGAACCAAAACTTATGGAATGTTCTTCAAACACTACTAGGGAAAGATTCCATCGGAACAACGGAACTTGCGTTAGCAAGGGAGAGTTTAAGTCCAGAAGTCTTCTCAGCATTGGTAGAGTATCTGCAAGATGGATTGAAAGCGAAAGGAAATCCGTGGGTGTAAGGTTGAATGAATATTGTTGGAAGAAGCGAAATAAAGACCTTTTTGCAAAATCACTTGTCCACTAATTGTATGTTAGAACAAGAGATCATACAATATATTTTCCATATGCTGCACCGCAAAGGAAAAATATTTAATAATGATGGAACTTATTTTTCTTGGGGAGAGTTTTATGCATACGTATCCTCATTCCATTTTGATGAGGATACGTGCAGCCAATCTGTTATCACTCACGCTGCTGCTATTGAACTTCTTATTTTAGCAACAGACATTTTTGATGAGATTTCCGATCATGATCAAAGTGATGAGATAATAAGTCAGTTATCTATAGGTGAAGCGGTCACCATTGCCAATGCGAGTATGATGGAAGCGTTTCGACTCATTCTTCATAATTCTAAGACAGATGTGTATGAAAAATTCGCTATTATCATCTATGAGTTGCAAAACGCTTGTAATGGACAGTGGAGAGATTTACATTTTGTCATTTCTGAACATGTTCCGACAGAAGATGATTATTTTCGTATTATCAAACAAAAGTCTTCGTCCTTAGTAAAACTAGTTTGCGAACTCAGCGATATCCATAACCAAAACATATGGGGTCCCATTGCGACTGACATCGGCATTGCCGGTCAACTGAAAAATGATGCAAAAGATATTCTTTCTGATTATAAGAGTGATTTAACGAACAAAAAGGCCACTCTTCCTTTCATTAAAGCCGTTGAATATAGTATCGAAAAAGATAATGGGTGGCTGCTAAAGAAACTTCATCAACTGAAAGCAAATGATCACAACTCTCTATTAATGCAGGAGATTAAGAACTATATACGTAAAACCGGAGCAATCGATTACTGCTTCATTCTTTCCAAAGTCTATATGAATAAAGCAGTGGACCAGCTTACTGCCCATTTTCCGGAAAAACAAGTTCAAGTAAATCGTTTAAAAAGTTATTTGGAAAGCTAGGGATAATATGAACAAAAAAGTTTTTCCCTTTGTCATGCCACTCATTTTTGTCCTTATTATTTGTTATACTCTATTGAAAATGTACAATGAGCACTTTTCGTTCCAGCATTATTTCACGATGTTCATTGGAATGGCGTTTTTTTTTATTGGCATCTATAGCTATGTGCAAAAACCGAACTCGATCGTTGTTCAACATTTTTTAGCGTTAATGTTTATTAGCGGGCTTGCTATTGCTTTGTCAACACCTTCTAGCTGGAATATAAAACCGGCAAAAGAATTGGAAGTAATTGTTGTCTCTTTTGCTCCCTATATTCTTATGAAATTTTTTGAGCATTTCCCTTCATCAACAAAACCGACATTTTTTCGTCAAGTGCGTATGATCACATTATTGATTGCCATCTTCGCAACGCTCATTTATTTCTTAATAGGCATTCGTCACGATGTCATCGTCAGCACGATCGTTCGGCCATTCATTGTCGCGAACATGGTTCTATCGTTACTATCTTGTATTGTCATCTTTTATTTACACCTTCGATCTAATTCCGATAAAATAAAAAATCAAATGTATCTTTTAATCGCTGGCCTGATTCTATCGTTTGCTCCTGTTGTCATTCTTAGCTTAATTCCAGATGTATTTTTTTCTTTTTCGGGCGTTCCTTTTCATTATAGTCTTAGCAGCATCATCATCTTTCCTATGACACTGTCATATCTATTAACGAAGCAAGAAATCGTTGATTTTCGAGAAATCTTTCGAAAAATTAGTTTTCAATTATTAGCAGTGATTTTGAGTTTAGTTGCATTTAACCTATTATTGTCTATGTTTTACAATTTCAACTTAAAGTCAGCGATTTTAATGAACACCTTACTCATATGCACCTTCGTTGTTTGCGACCTGATCCACAAAGGGTTGGAACCTTTAAAAATGAAAAAATGGCATCTTAAGAATCAAGAAATACAAAAAGAAAAATTGCTCATCCTTCAGCAATTGCTGAACGGGAAGCATTTGGAATATTGCGCAAAGCTCATTGCTGATTTAATACATAAAACGATCGATGTTAGCGGAGTATGCCTGATATGGAAAAACGATAACATCCCTATGGTCTTGCATAAAACAGGAGTTTTTCTCCATTTTAACGATGCGGAACTACTGACTTGCGTTCATCAGAGCTGCCATCCTGAAAAAATGAATATCAATGGAAAGAACTTCTTTTTCTATCCTATGAATATGGAGGATGTAACGATCGGATGGGTCATCATCGGAGAGAAAACGAACGCGACGGTTTTTGAAAAAGAAGAAATCAAACTCATCGAAAAAATTCGAACCGACGCGACAGAATTATTTTCCAGCTCGAAATCGTTACAGCAAATCGAAAAACAGTTAAAGGAAACAATGAAAGAATCTCAAGATTATAAACAATTTCATTTGCTACTGATTAATGAACAAGAAGAGGAAAAAAAGAAGCTATCTGTTTTTCTCCATGATGAGGTGTTGCAAAATTTAATCCTGCTTTTTAATAAACTTGAATTGCTAAGCAAAAATAAAAAAATGGATAACGGAGTTTTCGAAGACATCAAAGAGTCGCTCCGCAACAGTATTTTTGAAATAAGGGAAATGTGCCATGAGTTATATCCGGTTATAGTAGAAGATTTGGGATTGGAGAAAAGTCTCTATTCATTAAAAAGAAAATGCCAAACGAACCATAATGTTACCATTGAGATTGATTATAATACGAATCTGAGAGTCATTCCCGCTTCCCTCTCTATTCAAGTGTTTCGAATGATCAAAGAATTGGTTTACAACGCCATAAAACATTCTTCGTCAAAGAAGGTTTTCGTTTCTGTTGTAGAAACGAACAATTTCCTAAACATAAAAGTAAAAGATCATGGTATTGGATTTAAGGTGCCGAATCGTTTATCAGAGTTATCGCAAAACAATCATTTAGGATTGATTACGATTCAAAAACGAGTCAATCAGTTCAAAGGCACACTTGACATACAGTCTGAACCGGGAGCTGGAACTTGCGTTTCGATAACTCTGCCAATAGATGGGGATGGAACAAATGAAAATCAAAGTATTACTAGTGGACGACCATTTATTAGTGATGCTCGGGATTCAACAATTGTTAGAAAATGAAGCTGATTTAGAGGTTGTAAATACGATTTGTCATCCCGCCCGTTTAGAGGAGGAAATCATCAAGCACAACCCTGACGTCATTGTCATGGATATAAGAATGAAAAACGATAACGGAATTGAATGGACGAAGAAAATCACTGAAACATATCCAACATGTAAAGTCGTTATTTTATCAGGGTATGACTATGACGAATACATTCACGCTGCTTACGAAGCCGGGGCTTATGCGTTTGTGACAAAAGAAAATTCCGCCTTTGAATTGGCCAATGCGATTAGGCAAAGCCATTTAGGAATCAAATCTTTTCCGATTGAGCGATTATCCAATTATAATTCTCCTCTCACAAAAATAGAATTAAACATTCTCCAACTCATTTCCGAGGATAGGACAAACGCAGAAATCAGCGAGCTGTTAAACATCAGCAGAAGAACGGTCGAACACCACGTATCTTCGATTTTGCGAAAATTGGATGTCGACTCACGGGTGGGAGCGGTTGTCAAAGCGATGAAGCTTGGGATATTGGAATAAAAACAGCCCGATGGAACGTTGTCCATCGGGCGTCAGTTAAATAATTTCTAGAAATACACGATGTAAATAACAAGCGCCAAGACAATACGGTACACCGCAAACGGCACGAGGCGGATTTGGTTAATAAGCTTTAAGAAAAAGCGAATCGAAACGAGCGCGAACACAAACGCGCTAATAATGTTAAAGCCGATGATAAAATCCCCAATATAGCCGGAATAAAATTCCCCACTTACAATAGAACCATAGTGTCAACGAGAGGAGCTATGGTTCATGATTACGAGAGGGGAATTTTTTATGATCAAAGAGATGTATGAAAGGGGAATGAGTATTTCCGATATTGCGAGGGAATTGGGGATCGATCGGAAAACCGTCCGAAAATATATTCACTCCCCCAATCCTCCTTCCAAATCCAAGCGAAAACAAAGAAAAAGCAAGTTAGATCCATTTAAGCCGTATCTTCAAAAACGAATGTTAGAAGATGGGGTGTTTAATAGCGAAAAGTTGTTTTTTGAAATTCGACAACAGGGCTATACGGGAGGAAAGACGATTTTAAAAGACTATATGAAACCTTTCCGAGAGACGGCGAAAAAGAAATACACCGTTCGTTATGAAACGCTTCCTGGCGAACAAATGCAAGTCGATTGGAAAGAAGTCGGGGAGGTCGTGATCGAAGGGAGAAAAGTCAAGTTATCGCTATTTGTGGCTGTGTTAGGTGTAAACTAGCACATTATTTCAGAATCCCTTTTTCAAATTATTTCAGGCGGATTCGGAAATAATGTGCAAAATTTTTGCGGATTGTTCCGGATTTTGCACATTCTTTCGGAACGTTTGCACGCTCTTTCAGATGAAGATTTCCAGCGCGCCTGATGGACCTATGGAAAAGAGAAAGCACAAAAGAGGCCGATTCGGCCCCTTTCGTGCTAATACCCCATTTCCTCTGCGGCCATGCGCACCACTTCTTCGTCAATGGCGTCCTTTTTCAGCTGATACCCGTATAACAGGCACGTCGTGGCCAACGTGTTGATCACCCGAGGCCATCCCCGCGACTGCAGGGCAATCGCCTCTAACGCCGATGGGGTGAAGATCGGATGCTTCGCCCCGGCCTGTTTCATCCGATGTTCGATGTAGCCCGCCACCTCTTCCTTCTCCAGCGGCCCCATCCGGTATCGCATGATGATCCGCTGGTCGAGAGGGCGGTGCTGATTGAGCCGCAGCTTCCCCTGTAAATGGGGCAGCCCGGCCAAAATCAAGACAAATGGGTTGGTCGAATCCATCTCAAAGTTGAACAAGATCGCGATGTCCTGTAAAAATGCATCCTTCGCTAAATGCATCTCATCCAAAATGAACACCGGCGTGATCCGCCGTTCATGATACAATCGCTCGATCGCCTGCTGGATTTGGCGGAAGAGGTCTACCTTGCGGTACTTCGGTTCCTCTCCTAATCCCAAGGCCAGTCCACGGTAAAAATCCATCACGCCTCCGGTGGATAACGGAAAGTAGACGACATGATACAATGATGGATTCAATGACTCTTTCAGCGCCCGAAGGGCGAACGTCTTGCCCGCCCCCGGCTCTCCGATCAACAGCCCGATCCCCCGGGTTCGTTTCACGTACTCCAGCGCCCGCAACGCTTCCTGAAATGACGCCCCTTGATACGCCTCGGACGGGTCTGTTTCTTTCGCAAACGGCTCCCGCGAAAGGGAGTAAAACGATTTATACACCGTGTTCTCCCTCCTTCGCCGGAATCGCCGCAAACGGGGACCGATGGCGTTTTACATAGGCATTGTCCTCCAAACGCACCCGAATGGCTTCCGCCACCCGTTTGCCCTCTTCGTACACATAGACGCCTCGTTCGTCATAGCGGAGCTCAATCGATTGCCCAATGAACCGAGGCGGCACTTCGTATAGCTGTTTATTCAGGGTGATTGTGCCATCGGCTTTCACCTTGCGGTGCTCCCGTTTCAGAAAAATCGCATCCAGCCAATCGCCATCTTCGATGAACGACACGAGATGCACTTGCGATTGAAACACCTCATGCGGCGTTTTTCCGTCCAGTGAGGCGTGCGGTTTTCGATGATACTCCTCTTCAAGCCACTTCCAAAAACGCTCGTTCAACTCGTCAAGCGATTTCGGCGGATTCAGCTCCAACAGTGGATAAAACCGTGTCTGTACGGTGCGGAAGAACCGTTCGATTTTTCCCTTGCTTTGCGGGTCATACGGCTGGGTGTGGATGAGTGTAATCCCCATCTCGGCGCACGCATACTGCAGCACCTCGGACCGATAAATTTTCCCGTTGTCCGAGTAAATGCGTTTCGGCTTCCCGCAACGAAGCACCGCTTCCTTCGTGACGATCCGCAGCCCGTCAAACTTCTCCGAAGGGAAAAATTGGGCATATGGCACTAACCGCGAGCAGTCATCGATATACGCGATCAAAAACGTTTTCTGGGCTTTCCCATGGACGCGAATCGTGGGTCCATGGGATAAGTCCCCTTGCCATAGCTCATTGATCTGGTCATACGCAAAACGCTTTCGCTCCGGCATCGGCAAGATTTCTTTTCCCACCAGGTTGTGTTTTTTCAACAATCGGTATATAGTAAAGTAAGAGGTATGATTTTCTGGGATTTCCCCCTGCTCGATCAGGTGTTCGTAGAACACCGTCACGGGCATGGTGGGATGTTCTTTTCTTAGGGCTAAAATATGATCCTCATCATCGGGCGACAGACGCCTTGAGTGGCCGCGGTCCGAACGGCGCTTCGGCTTTAAGGCGTCAAAGCCCCCTTTTTTGTATCGGGTGCACCAATCGAGGATCGTCTTGGCTGCGATTCGTTTGTCTCCCTGGTGGGGAACATGGTGCACTCGCTCGCTCACCTCTTTCAGATACGTCTTCGGTTCCACCTGCCCATTCACCAACGGAGCGATTAGCCCGTACCGAAACAGGGCAATGTCGTGTCTCATCGACTCATTCATTCAAATCTCCTCCTTGTCTCACTTGGAATCAGGACCGTTCCGGTCCGTCTGCCCTTATCGTACCGAATTGCTTTTTCTCCGTCGATAGGAAAGGTTTGTGGGAACCGAAACTATTTCCAATTTAGGGTATGTATGTAAAATCAGGATCCCATTTAATTCGCAAAAGGGTGTCGGAATCCGCCCTCCCACATCTCTCTGATGGCCGAATCAAGACCGTGTTCCTCTAACGTCTGGATCCACCAAGAAGCCCGTTCCTTTTCTTTTTTCACGATAGGGCCTATGATCCTCCACCGCCTCGCAAAAAAGCTGTGAAGGCTTGATAGGTTTCGGTAGAACCGTCGGACATAAAAGATGATGCCGTCCTTTGTCGGGAGAAACGGAGCCTGGTTCGTCCTTTCGGTCAATCCCAACTGCTCTTTCACGACTTGCCATATGGCGGACAACGTATACTGAAAATACGGGAGGAGAAAG
This sequence comes from Geobacillus sp. FSL K6-0789, assembly GCF_038593135.1. Taxonomy (NCBI): domain Bacteria; kingdom Bacillati; phylum Bacillota; class Bacilli; order Caryophanales; family Anoxybacillaceae; genus Geobacillus; species Geobacillus sp. FSL K6-0789. Next base: position 318,342 of record NZ_CP151966.1, on the reverse strand, counting down.
GAAGGCAGCACACTCACCGTCTTCAAGCATTCCCGACAGCGATACCGGACAATCCAAATGCGATAATCACCATGTGGGGTCAATGCGTTTCGCTCATAGTAACCGTGGCGGTGCAACGGGCGCTTGGCCCGGCAATGCGGACACTTTTTCAGAAGAGGGAAGTCGTTTTCTTTTCCACGCTCTGCATACGTTTGGACGTCAATGCCAAAGTCATGAAATTGGATCACGTCCTCCTCCCCCTCCTATGAACCGATGGATTTTCTCTTCCGAAATAATTCACAAAAAATTTAGCACATTCTTTCAGAAAAGGGGAGAGGGCTTTCTGAAGGAATGTGCAAAAAAATGTCTCTTTTGTTCCGAAATAAAGTGATAATTTACAGTTGAACCTAAAAGAAATAAAAAAACAGGCAGATGAAAAAACTCATACCGATAGAGCAAGATAAAATCTTTAAGGCTGTGCCATTTCCCCACTACCACCATTCCTAGCGGCAAGATGCTCACCACCATCAACAGAGCCATGACGCCCAAAATCATTCGGATAACGGTGCGATGCAACAGCAAATCTTGCCAAACAAAAAAAAACAATCTGTCTAGAGAACATCTTCACTCTTCTTCACTCCATATGAAAATACCCCTACCGCGATCAACAATTGGAGGATAAACACGATGACGATTTTCCAATAGGACAATCCTTCCACTGGTTGTGAAGGGATTAAAAAATTAAACGGATCCCAGGCCAATTGGTTGGTAATGGTCAGCGCTGCCCAACAAACCATATAAATGATTTGTGGCATCAACGTGATCAAATACCGATTTTTCAAGAATAAAGAAAAGGCTAAACCGAGACAAACGTAGCCACCGGCAAACAACCCGCCAATGACATAATACGCGAGAACATACCAATAAGGGGAGATCTCCAATAAAGGAGAAAAAAGGCTTTTCTTTTCCCCTTCAAATGAATTGTCCGGCAACGGCAACGTGCCATGGACCAATTGCCGATAAGCCTGGGAAAAGCTCGAATAATCCCAATGGTTCGTCAAAAGATTCACCAGCACAACTCCCAGCACAAGAGGAAGAAGGAATAAGAAGAAAGCGCTGATATAGGAAAACACAAATTTCCTTCGAAAATAGACTCCCCTTCCCATCCGTGTCAATTGATAATGAATATTTCCGCTCTTTCGCTCACGATCAATCGAATCTACCAATGGAATGGACAACAATAGTGGAAAAAGGAAGTAATATAAAGAAGAGAGTACGTTAAATCGGAAGCCTCCTAGACCAACCCATTCAAGGTGAGGCGATGCCAAGGCGGAAACATTTGGATTGTCGTGGTAAATTCGTTCAAGCAACTGCACATTTTCACGATAATCTTTCACCCCCAACACGACAGCGCCAATGACGAGCAACAACAGGCAAGCTGCGCTGATATAAAAGTTCTTATTTTTCAGAAGTTTAAGCAATTCCATATACATACAATCATCTCCTAATTCTTCTGTTTAAGGACGGTCTTCTTCATTGAAATTGAAGAAGACCGTCCCTGACGAAGAAAACCTCTCTCTTGTCCAAGTTGACTGAACATATCTATAAAATCGATCAATTGTCGGGGTAAAATTTGCCTGCGATATCAACTGTAACGTAAGTGAAGGATGCATTTTCCGCCACTAATGAAACTTTTTTGCCAACAGCGCTTTGGTCGACAGTGAAATAACGCGTGTCATTATCGGTTACATTCAGCGCGGTTGGCGACACTTTCGTGGAGCCTTGCTGAATCCACATATTCGCTTTATAATCGCTCCCACATTGCTATCATGTTTGTCTTTAAAAGTCAAGTACATCTTTTGGTGATGAACCTTAAAATACAGGACCGGTCCCATGGGATATTATAACAAAAAAAAAGAAGTAAATACGAAAAATTAAAACAAAATGGGTGCATCACTGTAACCTTGAATCGGTGATCAAGACGGGTTCACGCCCCCACAAGAAAATTTGATCAATCAACCAAATATTACATCTCGGTTCTTCACCTAATAGGTGAACATTCGAAATAGAGTAGAGGCCTCTGCATAATTGAGAGTTTCCCGGCATTTCGGGTACACTTCTATCACGGATTCAGGTGGAACGTACTTGACAAGCGAGGATAGTCTGGAGTCTCCGTGTCCGGAAAATCTGATGTACTGATTTTCCCTTGCAAGTGCAGAGAAGGCGTGTTCTGAGATAGCTTTGCTCTGCAAATCAAAAAAGAGCGCCCTAGTTTGTCGATTAGGGCGCTCTTTCTATTTTCTAAATGGTTCTCGCTTCGTTGCTTCTACTTCACCCCCACCGTCTGGCTTTGGCGGATGGCTTGACGCAAGTCGTCCAAAATGTCGTCGATCGACTCCGTGCCGACGGACAGACGCACAAGGCCCGGGGTGACGCCGGCGGACAATTGCTCGTCCGGGCTCAGCTGCTCGTGCGTTGTGCTGGCCGGGTGGATGATGAGCGATTTCGAATCGCCGATGTTGGCCAAATGGGAGAACAGCTTGACCGAGTCGATCAGTTTTTTCCCGGCTTCGACGCCGCCTTTGATTTCAAACGTGACGATCGCACCTTGCCCGTTTGGCAAATACTTTTTCGCGAGTTCATGTGACGGATGGCTTGGAAGCCCTGGATAGCTGACGGATTCGACGGCTTCTTCCTCTTCTAAAAACTTGGCGACGGCAAGGGCGTTTTCGCTATGGCGCTGCATCCGTAAATGAAGCGTCTCTAATCCTTGCAAAAGCAAAAACGCGTTAAACGGCGACAGCGCCGCTCCTAAGTCGCGCAACAGCTGGATGCGCGCTTTCGTGATGTACGCCGCTTCGCCGACGGCATCCACATACACCAACCCGTGATAGCTTGGGTCTGGCTCGGTGAACTCCGGAAACTTGCCGCTCCCTTTCCAGTCAAACTTGCCGCTGTCGACAATCACGCCGCCGATCGAATTGCCGTGCCCACCGATAAACTTTGTCGCTGAGTGGACGACGATGTCGGCGCCGAATTCAATCGGCCGCAATAAGTATGGACTGGCCACCGTGTTGTCGACAATGAGCGGAATGTCGTGGCGATGGGCGATGTCGGCGACCTCTTCAATGTCAAGCACATCGTTTTTCGGGTTGCCGATCGTTTCCGCAAACAACGCTTTCGTTTTGTCGGTGATGGCCTTCTCAAAGTTTTCCGGATCGGACGGATCGACAAACTTCACCGTAATGCCAAACTTGCGCAGCGTATGAGCGAACAAGTTGTACGTGCCGCCGTAAATGGACGACGACGACACGATTTCATCGCCCGCCGAGGCGATGTTGATGATCGAATAAAACACCGCCGCCTGCCCTGATGAGAGCGCAAGCGCCCCGATCCCGCCTTCAAGCGCCGCGATCCGTTTTTCAAGCACATCGTTCGTTGGGTTCATAATGCGCGTGTAAATAAACCCTTCCTCTTTCAAGCCAAATAAATTGGCTGCGTGCTCGCTGTCGCGGAACACATATGAGCTTGTTTGGTAAATCGGCACCGCCCGCGCGCCCGTTTCCGCATCCGGTTTTTGCCCGGCGTGGATGGCGAGCGTCTCCGGGCGGAAGGTTTGTTCATTGCTCATCGTTTCCTCTCCCCCTCTTTGATCCCTCGAGATCTCATATCCTACTAAATCAATTGGTTTTTCTTATAAAGAATCTATCACTGGATCACAACGTTTGTCAATTATATTTTTTTAATAGTGAAAAAATTTTTATTGAAAACAGAGCCTGCCGGTGGGCAGGCCTCCTATTTGTTTCATCACCGTTTTCCAATTTCCTCTATTAACAGCTTATTGACAAGCGGCGGATTCGCTTGCCCTTTTGTTGCTTTCATCACTTGGCCGACAAGGAAACCGAGCGCGCGGTCTTTGCCGTTTTTATAGTCTTCCACCGACTGCGGGTTGGCGTCAAGCACTTCGAGCACGATTTTGCGCAACGCTCCTTCGTCGGAAATTTGCACGAGCCCTTTTTCTTTGACGATTTTCTCCGGGTCGCCGCCTTTTTCAACAAGCTCTTTGAACACTTTTTTCGCGATTTTCGACGAAATCGTGCCGTTTTGGATGAGTTTGATCATGCTTGCTAGGCTTTCCGGCGTCAAGGCGATGTCATGCAGCTCTTTTTGTTCGGCGTTTAAGTACCCGGACACTTCGACCATGAGCCAGTTCGACGCCAGTTTTGGATCAGCGCCGTTGGCGACCGTTGCTTCGAAGAAGTCGGCCATTTCTTTGGTCAATGTCAGCACTTTGGCGTCGTATTCCGGCAGGCCCCATTCTTCGACATACCGCTTCCGTCGGGCGTCCGGCAGCTCCGGAATCGAGGCGCGGACGCGCTCTTTCCATTCGTCGTCAATATAAAGCATGACCAAGTCCGGCTCCGGGAAGTAGCGGTAGTCTTCCGAGCCTTCTTTGACGCGCATGAGGATGGTCGTTTTTGTCGCTTCGTCAAAGCGCCGCGTTTCTTGACGGATGACGCCGCCCGAGAGCAAAATTTTCTCCTGCCGCTTCGCTTCGTACTCGAGCCCCATGCGGACGAAGTTGAACGAGTTTAAGTTTTTCAACTCCGTTTTCGTGCCGAATTGGTCCGATCCGATCGGCCGGAGCGAAATGTTGGCGTCGCAGCGGAGCGATCCTTCTTCCATTTTGCAGTCGGAGACGCCCGTGTATTGGATGATCGCTTTTAATTTTTCCAAGTAGGCGTACGCCTCTTCCGGCGAGCGGATGTCTGGCTCCGAGACGATCTCAATGAGCGGCGTCCCTTGGCGGTTAAAATCCACGAGCGAATAGCCGTCGCCTGTATGCGTCAATTTGCCCGCGTCCTCTTCCAAGTGAATGCGGGTGATGCCGATTTTTTTCTTTTTTCCGTTTACTTCAATTTCAATCCAGCCATTTCGGCCAAGCGGCTGATCGTATTGCGAAATTTGGTACGCTTTCGGGTTGTCCGGATAAAAATAGTTTTTGCGGTCGAATTTCGTCTCGGTCGCGATTTCGCAGTTTAACGCCATCGCTGCTTTCATCGCAAACTCGACCGCCTGGCGGTTCAACACCGGCAGCACGCCCGGATACCCTAAGTCAATGACGTTCGTTTGCGTGTTTGGGGGCGCTCCGAACGCGTTCGGGCTGCTGGAGAAAATTTTCGATTTCGTTTTCAGCTCGACGTGCACCTCAAGTCCGATGACCGTTTCAAAGTTCATCACCTAACCCCCCTTACAACACCGGTTTTTGCTTATGGTAGTCAGTCGCCTGTTCAAAGGTGTGGGCGACGCGATAGACCGTGCTTTCATCAAAGTGCTTGCCGATGATTTGCAAGCCGACCGGCAAGCCGTCGACAAAGCCGCACGGCACGGAAATGGCCGGCACGCCCGCCAGGTTGACCGGAATCGTTAAAATGTCGTTTGCGTACATCGTCAGCGGATCACTCGTTTTCTCACCGATTTTAAACGCCGGAGTCGGCGTTGTCGGGCCGATGATGACGTCATATCGTTCAAATACGTTTTCGAAGTCGCGCTTGATCAACGTCCGCACTTTTTGCGCTTTTTTGTAATACGCATCGTAATAGCCCGAGCTTAACGCGAACGTCCCGAGCATAATGCGGCGCTTGACCTCCGCCCCGAATCCTTCGCTCCGTGTGAGTTTATACATATCGATCAAGTTTTTCGCGTTGTCCGTCCGGTAGCCGTAGCGGACGCCGTCAAAGCGGGCGAGGTTCGCCGAGGCTTCCGACGAAGCGAGCAAGTAGTACGTCGCCAAGGCATATTTCGAATGCGGAAGCGACACTTCTTCCCACGTTGCACCGAGCTTCTCAAGCACGGCAAGCGCCGCCAGCACCGACTGGTGCACGCCTTCGTCGACGCCTTCCCCTAAATATTCGTTCGGCACGGCGATTTTCAATCCTTTGATGTCCCCGGTCAACGCCTCCACATAGTTCGGCACCGGCACGTTTGCCGATGTCGAATCCATCGGATCGACGCCTGCAATCGCCTGCAATAAGTAGGCGTTGTCTTCGACCGTGCGCGTAATCGGACCGATTTGGTCCAGCGACGACGCAAACGCGACAAGCCCGAAGCGCGAGACGCGGCCGTATGTCGGCTTCAAACCAACAACCCCGCAAAACGCCGCCGGCTGGCGGATCGAACCGCCCGTATCCGAACCTAAAGCAAACGGCACTTCCCCTGCCGCCACCGCCGCCGCCGAACCGCCGCTCGAGCCGCCCGGAACGCGCTCTAAGTCCCACGGGTTGCGTGTCAGCTGAAAGCCAGAGTTTTCCGTCGACGAACCCATGGCGAACTCGTCCATATTCAGCTTCCCGATCGTAATGGCGCCCGCAGCGTTCAGCCGCTCCATAACGGTCGCGTCGTAAATCGGGTCAAAGTTGTATAAAATTTTGCTGGCGCATGTCGTGCGCAATCCTTTTGTGACGATGTTGTCTTTAATGCCGATCGGCAAGCCGAACAGCGGGTTCGTTTCTTCGCCTTTGGCGAGCTGGTCATCCAACTCTTTCGCTTTCGCCCGCGCCTGTTCTTCATTTAATGTTAAAAACGCTTGCACTTTTTCTTCCACTTCGCCGATGCGTCGGTACGATTCGTCGACTAAATCGGAAATCGACACTTCTTTTTTCTGCAGCAACGTATGTAATTCTGATACGGAATGGTCAAAAAGCGACATAAATCCCCCTCCTTACTCTAAAATGGCCGGCACACGGAACTGGCCGTCTTGCTGATCCGGCGCGTTTTTCAACACTTCCTCGCGCGGCAGCCCCGGTTCTGGAATATCCTCGCGCATCACATTTCTCATATCAAGCACGTGCGAAGTCGGCGGAACGTTCTCCGTATCCAATTCATTCAACTGCTCGGCAAACGTAATGATCGCATCGAGCTGTTTCGTAAACATCTCCGCCTCTTCATCGGTAATCGCCAACCGCGCCAAATCGGCGACATGTTTCACTTGGTCAATGGAAATTCGCGACATAGTTTCACCTCCAACGAGTTCGACCTATCACAATACCATGATGATACCAAACTTTTATCCAATGAAGCAACCGTTGTCACGTGTTCTGGGCGAGAATCAATCTATATATTCACGATGCAAACGAATATACGTTCTATAACCTCTCCCAATAGCGAAGGCAGGCGTGAAACCGGGGGGATTTGATGTTTGATGTAGGAATATTTCGTTTTCCTGAACAGAGCACGATGGGATGGCACACGCATGAGTAAACGGTTGATGGGAGGAAAAGGACGCGCTCCTATTTTAGACACAGGAAGGAATCGCTCGTGACGCCTTTTTTTATTCAAAGAAATACGATAAAATGAAAGCACAAGGAGGGAAATTGCATGTCGCTGCCAAATCAAAATCATCCATGGACATATGCAGATTACGTAATCTTCATCGCATTGCCAAAAGTATTCGCTTCCATGTGAGAACCCTCCTGACAAAAATCGGGAGGATTTTTTTGCACCGATATGGAATAAATCCTTGACAAACAAGGAATGTGAAGGAGTTTGTCCGCCATGGATGTTCAAATTTTCTTAATTGACAATCCCGAACATATGTACTATAATGACTGTAACGGACGAAAAAGGGGGAATCATGACGATGAGTGACGCTTTGCTCACCCAAGTGCTCGACCGCCTAAGCGCCATGGATGGCACGCTGCAAAAGCTCGTAGAGGGCCAAGAGCGGCTCGAGCGGGAACAAATCGCCATTCGCCAAGAACAAGAAGAAATTCGAAAAGAGCAACAAGAAATCCGAAAAGAACAACAAGAGATTCGAAAAGAACAACAAGAGATTCGAAAAGAGCAGCAGGAAATCCGCCTGGAACAACAGCGTCTGCGTCAAGAACAAGATTCGCTTCGCGCTGGGCAAACGGAATTAAACGGCATCGTGGCTGCTCTCCTCCACCGCCAAGACGAAACAGACGCCAAACTGGAAGCTCTCGCCGCTGACGTCCACCAGCTTCACCGGGAATTTTCCTCATTGAAACAAACGGTGGACCGCCTCGAACAAAAAATGGACTCCCGTTACGAACAATTGGCTGCCCAAATCGAAGACATCAAGCTGGACTTGAATTTTATCGCCCACCGCACCGTCGACAACGAACGAATCATTTACAAGCTGAAAGAAATGCTGTTCCGCTGATCGATTCATCTAAGAGGAGGCCGCTGCCATGCATATCGCGTTTGACCATCTCGTCCACTTGACCGAACGGCCCGAGCAAGTGAAAATGGCGTTTGAACAATGGGGGCTTGTGGCCATCCACGGCGGCCGTCATCCATCATGGGGAACGTACAACGCCTTATGTTACGTGGAGCATTTGCGCTACATCGAGTGGATCGGCATTGCCGATATACAGACGGCGAGAACGTGCGGAAACCCGCTCATCACTCAGCTTGTCGCCGACCGCCAAGAAGGAAGCGGCTTCTCCCAGTTTGCCTTTCGCACGAACGACATCGAAGCGGTGGCGGCGCAGCTCAAAAGCAAAGGATTCGCCCCAGTCGGTCCGCTCCCCGGCAGCCGCGAGCGCGATGACGGCAAGCAGCTCACATGGTCGATGCTGTTTATCGAAGACGACACAGACGGCGCGTTTCGCTATCCGTTTTTCATTCAATGGGGCGACCGTGATGACGTACGCATGAACGAGCTGGCGCCGCTCATGAGACACCCGATTGGCTCTGTTTCGCTGTCGTCAATTAGCCTCTACACCCTCGATCTCCAGCGGACGGTCAACGGCTACCGCCGGCTGTTTGACTTGCCCGAACCCGATGTCGGGCGCGATGAAGCGGGAGCATACGCGGAGCTCGCTGTCGACGGCATTGCGATTCGGTTCTATGAGGCTGACCGCCGTCATCCATCGACGCGCCCGTTTTCGTGCCGGCTTGTGGGCGTGCAGAAACCGCGCCGCATCGAAATCGAGGGCGCCACGTACATCATATCTGGCTCTTGACGGCCATTGTATTGCCACATGCTGCGCCCCCTCGCGCTAGGCGCCGTGCCAGCCCTTGGCGAATGCATTCCCACATACTCCCCTTTGCCGCTGAATAAGATGGAGTAACCGCTTCTTGATTATCGCAAACCATAGATGGCAAAGGGGGAGTCCAACCGTGTCCCACCCGTATGTTTCTCCAAAACTTTCAGTGGAATGATCCCAACCACGCGCCCTTGATGACGCAGCGCCGCCTCAGCAACCTCTCCCATCAAGCCCCGTGTCCCTCCGCCGTAAATGAGCGTAATGCCGCTTCGGGCTAAAAACGTTCCGAGCGCTTTCGCCGCTTCCTTATATCTCCCATCGTTTCCATTGCTTGATCCGCAAAACACGCAAATCGCCTTCAAGTCTCACACCCGCCTCCTGCCATAACCTGTTGCTCGTTTTGCATCCGTTTTCGAGTGCTGCGCTCATTTTCCTACCGTCATTATACAATGCTCTCCCTGTTCTTTCCACCATCGTTCGGACGGCCTTTTCACGCAAAAAAGGGCCGCTGCTGCAGCCCTTTCCGCTTCCTTCATTTTTGGAGAATCAAATGTTCGGATCACTCCGTTCGCCGTATCCCAAATAACGCGATGATGCCGACCTTATTGATAAATATGCACAAACGGCTCGTCTGCTTTCGCCTGGCGCACGATGAGGCTTTCCGGCTGGCCGGCTGAGGCGATGTAGACATTAACGGTGATGTAGTCCGGGAATTTTTCCATCACCAAGCCGGTCACGTATTGGGTAAAGCCGATCACTTCCGCTTTGCCGTAAAACGGCATCGTAATGTTGATCGTTAACTTCTGAAGCTGGTCGTTGACGTACAATCCTCTGCCGACGATGCCGGTGTAGTTCGGGAAAAAGTCTTCAACGTCTGATTTAAAATTATTGAATTTGAGCCAGTCATCGCGATGGTTCTTTTCCGCCTCATCGGACGGGAATAAATAATATTCCTCGTTCACCGCTTCCCAATCATCGATCGTGGCGCTTCCGTCGTCAACATGGGTGACCGCGAAAAAGTGGCCCGGAATCACGGACGAGCGCGGCGCCTGTTTGTACAAGGCAATCGTGATCGGCACGTTGCCGAGCCCTTTGATATTTCGCAGCCGCTTCAACACCTCGGCGGCGATCCGCTTTCCTTCCCGTTCGATGACATCGTCTTTGATTTTCACTTCGCGTGGATACCCTTGCTCGGTTGAGTAGTAGTGGACGGAATTCAACGCCAGGCCGATGGCGACGCCACCAAGCTTCACCTTGTCGTTATCGACTTTCACTAAGTAGTCGTGCTCCAAAATGCTGGCCAGGTAAATCGGGCTTTGTTTGTTTTTTTGCTCATTCGTTCCTTTGTCGCTGATCGGCGGGTTTAAGCCGATGTTGTCTTCCGGTTTCATTTTCTCTGCCTTCAGCTGGCTTTCCGTCCGCTTGCGGGCGAGCCAGCGCCCGATCGTTTCGCTGTCCAAATATTGCCCTTCCTGCAACAAATATTCATCCGGGGAAAATTGCTCAGATGCCAAGCGCATCAGCCCGGTTTCAAATTCATCGACATCAAGCCGGGTGTTGACGTCGTTGACGACCCGCCCGCGCGCCCCGGACGGCTTAAAAGGCAAGACAACGCGGTAATACGAATCAGAAATGTTGTATTTCGGGATGACCGCTTCTTGCTCTTTGCTTCCTTTGTCTTGCACGACTTCCTCACCTTTGTCAAACTTCGGCGCACACGCAGACAACAAACAAATCGAAGCGAGCCCGATAACGGCCAACCGTTTTCGGGCCCGATTCGTCCAACGACAAGCAACGAAACTGCGCAGTAGTGAGATTTGTTTCATCGTTTCCCCCTGTTGATCTCTTGCAAAAATCGTGATTCGTCCCAAATCTCAATGCCAAGCTGCTGGGCTTTCTCCAGCTTCGATCCGGCATCCTCGCCGGCGATGACAAGGTCGGTGCTGCGGCTGACGCTGCCGGTGACGCGCCCGCCAAGCCGCTCAATTTGTTCTTTTGCTTCATTGCGCGACATCGACGCGAGCTTGCCGGTCAAGACGACCGTTTTGCCGGCGAAGGCAGAGTCAGCAGGCGCTTCAGCCGACCGCTTCGGCCCTTTGTAAGCCATATTGACACCGTAAGCGCGCAGCTCCTGGAGCAGCTCAGTTGCTTCGGGTTGGGCGAAGAACGCCGTGATCGCATCCGCCATTTTCTCTCCGATTTCGGGGACGGCCATCAACTCCTCTTTCGTCGCCCGTTCGAGCCGCTCCATCGTTTCAAAATGCTCAGCCAAAAGTTGGGCGGCTTTCGCTCCGACGTAGCGAATGCCAAGGCCAAACAGCAGCCGTTCAAGCGAGTTTTGCTTCGACGCCTCAATCGCCGCAAGCAAGTTGGCCGCCGACTTTTCCCCCATCCGTTCCAACCCGACAAGCTGTTCCTTCGTCAGGCAGTACAAATCGGCGACATCGCGGACAAGGCCGGCGTTAAACAGCTGGGTGACGACTTTTTCGCCCAAACCCTCGATGTTCATCGCCGCCCTTGAGGCAAAATGGATGAGCCGCTCGCGCAGCTGGGCCGGGCAGTTCGGGTTCAAGCAGCGGAGTGCCACTTCCCCCTCGAGACGGACGAGCTCGCTTTCGCATTCCGGGCAGTGCGTCGGCATCGCAAACGGCGTTTCATCCCCATCGCGCCGGTCAACGACGACGCCGACCACTTCCGGGATGATGTCGCCCGCTTTTTTAATGATGACCGCATCGCCGATGCGAATGTCTTTTTCCCGTATAAAATCTTCATTGTGAAGGGTGGCGCGCTGCACCGTCGTGCCGGCGACGCGCACCGGCTCTAAAATCGCCGTCGGCGTGACGACACCCGTGCGGCCGACGTTCACCTCAATGCCGATTAACGTCGTCACCACTTCCTCGGCTGGGAACTTGTAGGCAATCGCCCAGCGCGGGCTTTTCGCCGTCGCGCCAAGCGCCCGTTGCTGGGCGAATGAGTCCACCTTAATAACGATGCCGTCAATCTCATACGGCAGCTGCGGCCGCTTGTCGTGCCACTCGCTGACAAAGGCGATCACCTCATCGATATTGGCGCAGCGCCGTCGCTCTGGGTTTACTTTAAACCCGAGCGCCTGCAAATAATCAAGCGCTTCGCTGTGTGAAGCGATGCCGAGCGCCTCGGCGTCGGCTAAGCCATATACAAACAAATCCAGCTGGCGCGAGGCCGCCACTTTCGGGTCGAGCTGGCGGAGCGAGCCAGCCGCGGCGTTGCGCGGGTTGGCAAACAGCTCCTCGCCGCGGGCTTTTCGCTCCTCATTCAAGCGCAAAAACGACGCTTTCGGCATAAACGCCTCGCCGCGCGCTTCAAGCGACACCGGTTCTTTCAGACGGAGAGGCAGCGAGCGGATCGTTTTCAAATTTTCCGTAATGTCTTCACCCGTCGTCCCGTCGCCGCGCGTCGCCCCTTGGACGAAATAGCCGTCTTCATAGCGGACCGAGACGGCGAGGCCATCGATTTTCAGCTCGCATACGTACGCCGCTTCCCCGACTTCCTGACGGACGCGGCGGTCAAAATCGCGCAAGTCTCCTTCGCCAAACGCGTTCGCCAAGCTCATCATCGGAACGCGATGCGCCACTTTGCGAAACGCCTCAAGGGGCGGACCGCCGATGCGCTGGGTCGGCGAATCGCTCGTTTTGAGCTCCGGATATTGTTCCTCAATGGCGATGAGCTCTTGCATCAACCGGTCATACTCGGCATCTGGAACAGACGGGCGGTCAAGCACATAATATTCGTACCCGTAGCGGTTCAACAGTTCGCGCAGCTCGGCCGCGCGCCGTTCGGCTTGTTGGCGGTCCATACGTTCACCTGTTCTCCTTTCCTACACTTTCTCAATCGGCGCAAATTTGGCAAGCAGTCGTTTAATGCCGATCGGGCTCGGGAAGGCGATGTCGAGCTCTTGGTCGTCGCCGCCGCCGCGGACGCTGACGACGGTGCCGATGCCCCATTTCCGGTGATTCGCCCGATCGCCGACTTTCCACGATCCCACGGCGCCGCTTGCCTGCGGGCGCGAAACGGCCGAGCGGGAGGCGCCCGCTTGGCGGCGCGAGGCTGTCTCAAGCAAATGCGCCGGAATTTCATTCAAAAAGCGCGACGGCGGGTTCATTTGGATGTTGCCAAACAGCGTCCGCATTTGCGCGCTCGTCAGCACAAGTTCTTCCTCCGCGCGGGTGATGCCGACGTACGCCAGCCGCCGTTCTTCTTCCATCTCATCGTCATCCTCGAGAGAGCGGTTGTGCGGGAAAATGCCTTCTTCCATGCCGATCAAAAAGACGACCGGAAACTCGAGCCCTTTGGCGGCATGCAACGTCATCAACATGACGGCATCTCCTTCAGCGGCCTGTTCCGTCCCGTTCAGCTCGTCCAAATCGGAAATGAGCGCCAAGTCGGTTAAAAAGGCGATGAGCGATTTATCGTCGCTCACATTTTCAAAATGCTTCGTCACCGACAAAAACTCATCCAAGTTCTCGAGCCGGCTTTGTGCTTCAATCGTCCGCTCCGCCTTGAGCATCTCGCGGTAGCCCGATTTGTCGAGCACTTCTTCGACGAGTTCGGTGACGGAGACGTATTCTTGCAGCTGTGTCCATTGCTCGAGCTGGCTGCGGAACGCGGCGAGCGCCCCGGCCGCTTTGGCGCCAAGCCCGATCATCTCTAGCTCGCCGAGCGCCTCAAACAAGGACAGCTCATGATCGGCTGCATAGCGGACGAGTTTGTCGATCGTCGAGGCGCCAATGCCGCGTTTTGGCACGTTAATGATGCGAAGCAAGCTTAAATCATCGTCCGGATTGGCAATGACGCGCAAATAGGCGAGAATGTCTTTAATTTCTTTCCGGTCATAGAACTTTAAGCCGCCGACAATTTGATACGGAATGTTCGCTTTCAGCAACATTTCCTCCATGACACGCGACTGGGCGTTCGTCCGGTACAAGACAGCAAAATCACGGTAGCGGCGTTCGCCGCGCTCCACCGCCTCGCGGATGCGTCCAGCGACAAACTGCGCTTCGTCCGCTTCGTTCATCGCCTCATAATAAAGAATCGGCTTTCCTTCCGGGTTTTCCGTCCAAAGCCGTTTCGGCTTCCGGTTGACGTTATGCTCGATGACTTCGTTCGCCGCTTGCAAAATGCGCTTCGTCGAGCGGTAGTTTTGTTCAAGCAAAATGACTTTTGCGTTCGGATAGTCGCGCTCGAACGACAAAATGTTTTGGATGTCCGCCCCGCGCCACCGATAAATCGATTGGTCGGCGTCGCCGACGGCGCAAATGTTTTGAAAGCGTTCCGCCAGCTTTTTGACCAGCGTATATTGAGCGCGGTTCGTATCCTGGTACTCATCAATATGGATGTACTGAAACTTATATTGGTAATAGTGAAGCACATCCGGCACGCGGTCAAACAGTTGGATCGTCGTCATGATCAAATCGTCAAAATCGAGCGAATGATTGCGAAGCAGGCGCTGTTGGTATTCTTGATACACATCGCTGACGACTTTTTCGTAATACGTCGAGGCCCGCTTCGCGAATTGCTCCGGAGGCAACAGCTCGTTTTTCGCCGCGCTGATCGTGCCTAAAATCGTCCGCGGCTCAAATTTTTTCGGGTCTATGTTTTTTTCTTTTAAAATCGTTTTCATGACTGAAAGCTGGTCCGTCGGATCAAGGATGGAAAAATTGCGGTTGATGCCGATGCGGTCAATGTCGCGGCGCAAAATGCGGACGCACATCGAGTGGAACGTCGAAATCCAGACGTCTTCCGCCGCCCCACCTAAGAGCGACTGCACACGTTCCCGCATTTCGCGCGCCGCCTTGTTCGTAAACGTAATGGCCAAAATGTTCCACGGCGCCACATGCTTTTCCGCCATCAAATAGGCGATGCGGTGCGTCAACACCCGCGTTTTCCCGCTTCCCGCCCCCGCCATAATGAGCAGCGGGCCTTCCGTCGTCCTGACGGCTTCTTGTTGCTCTTTGTTTAAATGGGCGAGCAGCTGTTCCGATAAAAAGTTCATTGTTTTCACCACCAATACACCATATG
This sequence comes from Geobacillus sp. FSL K6-0789, assembly GCF_038593135.1. Classification (NCBI taxonomy): domain Bacteria; kingdom Bacillati; phylum Bacillota; class Bacilli; order Caryophanales; family Anoxybacillaceae; genus Geobacillus; species Geobacillus sp. FSL K6-0789. The sequence continues at coordinate 303,295 of NZ_CP151966.1, read as the reverse complement.
TTCTATTTCGCCTCATTCGCCCGCTTTACGGCGTCCACGGTCAGCAGCGCCTGTTCAAACGATTCGTAAACGGCGTTGCCGACGACAACAGTATCCGCCCGGCGCGCCATCTCAGCCGCCTGCTCCGGTGCGGTGATGCCGCCGCCATAAAACAGCTGCGTCTCGCCGAGCGCCTGTTTCACTTTTTCCACCAAGGCGGGGTCGCCGTATATGCCGCTATATTCAAGATAAAAGATCGGCAGCTTGTACAAATGTTGAGCGAGGCGAGCGTAGGCCACCACATCGTCTTCGCTCAGGCCGGCGTCGGCTTCGGTGAGCTTCGCCGCCTTGCATTCCGGATTTAAAATGCAATACCCCTCGGCAAAAATCTCATCCCAATTCATGATCTCGCCATATTGTTTCACCGCCTCATGATGGCGGCCCACCACCCAGTCGACATGGCGGCTGTTTAACACGATCGGAATGAAATACGCATCAAACCCCGGCGTCAAGGCCTCAAGATTTGTGACTTCAAGCGCGCATGGCACCGAAAAACGGCGGATGCGGGCCAATAAATCGAGCACACCATCGAGCGTCACCCCGTCCGTTCCGCCGACGATGACGGCATCCGTCCCCGACTCGCAAAGGCGCTCAAGGCGCTCATCATCGATCGGTTTGTTCGGATCGAGCTTAAACACATGGCGCCAGGCGCGAATCTCTTCCATGACAATACCCCTTCCACTCTGTTCTCCATTGTTTCATTATAACAAATCCGCAAAAAGAAAAGGAGTTCCTTTGCGAATGGAAGGAATCTCCTTGCCTGCTTAGTCTGTCACCGATTCATTCTCTTCTTGCGGTTGTTCCTCTTTAATGCGGTCAAGCGCCATGGCATAGGCATCGTTTCCATAGTTGAGGCAGCGTTTGACGCGCGAAATGGTCGCCGTGCTCGCTCCGGTTTCCGTTTCAATTTTATGGTACGTATACCCTTCCCGCAACATGCGGGCGACTTCCAGACGTTGGGCAAGCGCCTGAATTTCGTTGACGGTGCATAAATCATCGAAAAAACGGTAACACTCTTCCAAATCGCGCAGCGACAAGATGGCTTTAAACAGTTGATCAAGCTCTCTGCCGCGCAGCTTGTCGATTTGCATGTTTGTCTCCTCCTTGCTTTGGCGAAAAACGATTTGGTGGACTGTTGGCGCTCTCCTCTTTATGTTTATGGTTTGGAAAACCCGCCGGCGGCCGTTTTCGGGTCACCGCCATTGCACGATCGCCAGTTCCGGAACGATATTGATCCACGTTTTGCCTGGCACGAACCCGACCGGCGCCCCATCGCGGTATGGCAGCAGCCGGCCGTCGACATTTTTCCATTCAATCGGCTGGATGATGCCGTTTTGCAGCAAATAGCCTTGGCCGCCGGACGTGAGGTCAACGTCGCGCCGCCCATGGCTGTCGATCACTTGATGGCGGGCGGCGATGATCATCACGTTTTGCGCCACAACCGGGTCGCGCGTATCGTAATCGACCGTCTGCTCGCCGCCGCTGTATCGGTAATACCCATGCCGTTCCGGAGCATAGCGGTATTCCACTTGGGCGTACGAGCGGTGCGAATAGGCGATGTGGACCTTCCCTGCCTTTTCCCCGCTCGGTTTGTCCGCGCGAAACGGCAGCGGAGCGACATCGTCCGTCCAAGCATACCCGTTTTGTTCCGCCCCTTTTTCAATGTTGGCAAACGTAATGTACGAGTTGTGCGGCGCCTTGCGGAAGGAAACGCGCTTAAACAGCGTTCCGTCATAAAAGAGCCCATTCAAATAATCGGTTTCCCCCTGCTCGAGCCGCGCTTTCGCTTCCGGGCTCCATCCATGGCAAACATAAATGGCATTGTAGCCCTCGCTCAAATCAATATAATAATCACGCGCACTCCGCACCGGTCCGACTCGTTCCGGCTGTTCGCTTTGGTAAAGCGCCAAAAAGCGGGTGATATCCCCCTCAGCGAGCACCTCATACACGATGTCCGCCTTGCTTAATCCCGACTGTGGGCGCGCCTTCGGATGGTTGTTGACCATCACGCCGACGACCCGTTGATGAACGTTCCCTTTCGCCGGCAGCCCGGTCAGCGGGAACGTTTGTTTTTCCTCCACCGGAGGCTTGGACGGCTGCTCCTGCCGAGGAGCCGGTTTGGCTGGTTCAGCCTGCTTCGGCTCGCTTTTGGTCGTGCAGCCCCCTAACAACAATGCCGCGCAGCTGATGACGAACAGCCAATGTTTCAATGGACACACAACCCTTTCTTTTTTATTTTACCGCATTATCGAAGGAAAGAGTACCGTTTTGTGCATGACATCGTAAATGCCGCGCTGGGTGATGCGCACATACGGCAAATGGGTCGACTGCAAAAAGAGCAACGAATACACAGGGTCTTCAAAGCGGTATCCCCTCTCCCGCAACAGACGGATGAACTCTTTTTCCTTGTCGATCAATGACTCCATCTCCAGCGCGGACATCATGCCGCCAAGCGGAAGCGGAAGCTCAAATACGATTTCGCCATTTTCGGCAAGCACCAAGCCGCCGCCGATTTCCTTCATCCGTCGGAAAGCGAGCAACATATCTTCCTTATGTTTGCCGATTAAAACCAAATCGCCCGTATTCGAGTACGAGCTCGCCAATCCGCCGAGCGCTGATGAAAAGCCTTTGAGCATCGTGTTGACGTGCCAGCGTCCATTCCGGTCAAGCAGCACCGGCAAGTCCGGACGAATCGAAGAATGGCGGAGCGTGACCGTATAACCGTGCCAAAGACGGGTTCGCACCTCTTTTCCCGTCATGGCCTCATGGTCGCCATCCACGCCAAACAGCGCCATTTTAACAAGCGTTTTTTCCGACGCTCCCGGAAAATGCCCTTCGATTTTGCGACGCCGCCGTTTCGCCTCTTGCATCCAATACAAAACGATGTCATCGCCGCTGACGAGTCTCGACCATGATGTCAGCTCGCCGCCTTGGAGGACCGTTTCCTGGTCAAGCCATCGTTTGATCCGTACGTTGGACAATTGCTCATCCTCGCGCTCCAGCTCCGTTTGGCCATCAAACCGGCACCACCAATACATCGAAGTTGGAAGCGTATTCATTTGTTGCAAAAACAAAAGCGCCTCGTCATCATTCAGATGCAAAAGGAAAAACAAGTTATCGTTCACTAGCGTCGTCGTCCCGCGCGCCGCTGCATAACGGGCAAAGGAACGGGGATTATATAATTGAAATGGATGGACATGCGGCTCGATGTAGCCGGGAACGAGCACATACCCGCGGCAGTCGACGACTTCGCATGCCCCGTCGACCCGGTCGGGAAGACGCTCTCCGGCATACACGATGCGGTCACCATTAATCCATATATTTCCTTTTATCCATTCACGAAAATACGAGTGCAAATACGTCGCATTCACCAATACTTTCGTTGGTGATTATTTGCCTTCAATCACTGCTGCTTGTTCACGCAGTTCGCTGCCTTTCCAGCGGTAACGTTGTTCGCCCATTGACACCCCGTCCCTTGTTTCCTAATCGTTCCATATAACCATTTTAACGTACGAAAGCGATTTTCACAATAAAAAGATGAGGAGGGGCAAGCCAATGGCAAATATCGGCATTGTGAATGCGCTCATTCGCATTACGCTCGGTTTGACTGTCGTAGCATGGGCGACCGCCCGCCTGGCCCGGCGGCCATGGTGCACATCGTACTTGTTCGCCGCTTTGCTTGGGGCCATGAAAGTCGGTGAAGGGATTACCCGTTTTTGCCCGCTGACGGCCTTGTTTGACAACATGCAGCGCCAGCAGCTGCTTGAAGAACAAAAAGAAGCCGTTGTCAATCCAACGTAACGAACATCATGCGGTCAACTTGGAACAAGGTTGCATATGGCACCTGTTTCCTGTCGTGCTGGCGTGTGTTGCGCCGGCGGACGAAGATGCTGCGACCTCGTCTCGTCAAGTTCGGAGGCATCCACTTTGCGGGGAACTGGCTTCGGCCTTGTCGTCCATTTACTTGGAACTTGCGTCTTGAGCCGCCCGGACTTCTCAGGAAAGTTGGCTTCGACCCCGCCCGAATTGTTCCATTATCACGCCAAAAAGGTGTCCCAGATTCGGGACACCTTCCACCCAAAGGAGTGATTGACCATGTTGCTGGAATATATGACCGATATGTCGTTCGTATTGGCCGCGTTAATCGGGGGAATTATCGCTCTTTCATACGTGTATATGCGGCGGAGGCGCGTTCGATAGCGCGCCGGCCGATGTCGCGGCGGTAAAACAGCCCGTCGCTCTCGATTCGCGTCAACTGTTCATACACTTTTTCCTTCGCCTCAACGAGTGTACTCCCTTTCGCTGCTGCCAGAAGAACGCGGCCGCCGTTCGTGTACAGTGCACCGTCTTCTTGCTTCGTCCCGGCATGCAATAGCAGCACATCGGAATCAAGCCGATCCACCCCCCGAATGGCCGCTCCGCGCTCATAGGCGCCCGGGTAGCCTTTGGCAGCCAGCACGACACCGAGCACCGCTTCGTCCGTCCACTCAAGCGCCAACTCTTTTCCTTCCATCACCGCGAGGATCGCTTCAACCAAATCGGTTTTCAGCCGCGGCAGCACGACTTGCGCCTCGGGATCGCCAAAACGGGCGTTGAATTCGATCACTTTCGGCCCGGCTGCCGTTTCGATCAGCCCAGCATACAGCACGCCGGTAAACGGCCGGCCTTCAGCCACTAACGCTTTGGCGGCCGGGCGCAAAATCGTTTCCAGCGCTGTTTCCACCGTCTCCGCTGAGATTTGCGGCACTGGCGAATACGCTCCCATCCCACCGGTGTTCGGACCTTCATCCCCGTCATACGCCCGCTTATGGTCTTGGGCGATGGCAAGTGGATACACTTTCTCGCCGTTGACGAACGCCATAAACGAAAATTCTTCGCCTTCCAAATACTCCTCGATCACGACTTGGCAGCCGGCTGTGCCAAACTGGCCATCGACAAGCGCTGCCTTCGCGGCGGCCAGCGCTTCTTCCACCGTTTGGGCGACGGTCACGCCTTTTCCGGCAGCCAATCCGTCCGCTTTCACGACGATCGGCGCGCCTTTTTGTTCAATGTACGCTTTCGCCTCTTCATACGACGCAAAGGTCGCATGATCCGCCGTTGGGATGCCGTATTTCTTCATCAGCTCTTTGGCAAACGCCTTGCTTCCTTCGATGAGCGCTGCCGCTTGAGTTGGGCCGAAAATGCGAAGCCCCTCGGCCATAAAACGGTCAACAATGCCGGAAGCAAGCGGCGCTTCTGGCCCGACGATCGTCAAATCGATTGCGCGTTGCTTGGCAAACTGCACAAGCGCGTCGATATCGAGCTCATCAATGTCGACGAGCTCCGCCACTTCCCCGATGCCCGGGTTGCCTGGCGCCGCGTACAGTTTGTCCACAAGCGGGCTTTGCGCCGTTTTCCAGGCGATGGCATGCTCGCGCCCGCCGCGTCCGACTACTAGAACGTTCATTGTCTTCCTCTCCTTTTTGCCGCCGTTAATGTTTGAAATGGCGCACACCGGTAAACACCATGGCCATGCCGTACTCATCCGCTTTGCGAATCGAGTCGGCGTCGCGAATCGAGCCGCCCGGCTGAATGATCGCGGTAATGCCGGCTTTTGCTGCTGCTTCAACCGTGTCGTCCATCGGGAAGAACGCATCGGACGCCAACACAGCGCCAACCGCCTGTTCCCCGGCTTGTTCAATGGCAATGTTGGCCGCGCCGACTCGATTCATTTGCCCGGCGCCCACGCCGACCGTCATCCCATTTTTGGCGAGTACAATCGCATTCGATTTCACATGTTTGACAACCTTCCAAGCAAATCGAAGCTGTTCGCGCTCTGCCTCGGTCGGCTCGCGTTTCGTGACGACGTTCCATTCGGCGTCTTCAAGCGTATACTTATCGGCCTCTTGCACAAGCAAGCCGCCATTGACGGAAACGAGCGTTTTTTCCTTAACGTCCGGCGCGGCAAAATCAAGCGTCAACAAGCGGATGTTTTTCTTTTTCGTCAAAATGGCGAGCGCCTCGTCGCTGAACGATGGGGCGATGACGATTTCCAAAAAGATGTCGTGCATCCGTTCGGCTGTTTCTTTGTCCACTTCCCGGTTGACGGCGACAATGCCGCCGAAAATCGAGACCGGATCGGCCTCGTACGCTTTCGTAAATGCCTCAAGAAGCGTGGCACCGACCCCGACGCCGCACGGGTTCATATGTTTGATCGCCGCTGCGGCTGGCTCTTGAAATTCGCGAATGAGGTTGATGGCCGCATTGGCGTCGTTGATGTTGTTGTACGACAGCTCTTTTCCGTGCAGCTGTGCCGCTTTGGCAATCGAGAACGCCGCGCCGAGCGGTTTGGCGTAAAACGCCGCCGATTGATGCGGATTTTCGCCATAGCGCAACGACTGTTTTTTCGTGTAGGTGACGGTGAGCGTTTCCGGATACTCTTCGCCGGCAAGACCGGTCAAATATTCGGCGATCATCGCATCATACGCCGCCGTATGGCGGAACGCTTTCGCCGCCAGCTGCTGCCGCGTCTTTGCTTGGATCGAACCGGTTGTTTTCAGCTCTTCGATCACCATTGGATAGTCGGCCGGGTCAACGACAATCGCGACATCGGCATAGTTTTTCGCCGCCGCCCGCACCATCGTCGGGCCGCCGATATCGATGTTTTCAATCGCCTCGGCCAGCGTCACGTCCGGTTTGGCGATCGTTTGCTGGAACGGGTACAAGTTGACGACGACCAAATCGATCGGACGGATGCCGTGCTCTTTAAGCGCCGCTTGGTGGCGCTCATCGCTGCGCACCGCCAAAATGCCGCCATGGATGGCTGGATGCAGCGTTTTGACGCGCCCGTCCAAAATTTCCGGAAACCCGGTGACATCGGAGATCGAAATGACCGGAACGCCGGCCTCTTCAAGCGCCCGTTTCGTCCCGCCGGTCGAAATGATGTCGACGCCAAGTTCCGCCAATTGCTTTGCAAACGGAATGATCCCTTCTTTATTGGACACGCTGATCAATGCTCGTTTCACTGCCATCATTCTCGATCCTTTCTTCCTGTTGTTCCTTCTCCCCTAGCAGCATGCGCAACACCGCTGGATACAGCTCATGTTCAACTTGATGGATGCGCGCCTCAAGCACCTCGATCGGCTCACCGGGCACGATCGGGACGGCGCACTGGGCGATGACCGGCCCGGTGTCCATCCCTTCATCAACATAATGGACGGTGACGCCTGTTTCCAAAACGCCCGCCCGGTACGCCTGGCCGATCGCATCTTTGCCCGGAAACGCCGGCAGCAGCGATGGATGAATGTTGACGATTTTCCCTTCATAGACGGAAAGCAACGTCGGCCCGATCAAACGCATATAGCCGGCGAGCGCAATCCAGTCGATGCGCCGCTCCTTCAGCTCGCGCAAAATTTCGCTTTCAAACGCCGCCTTCGATGGATACTCTTTCGGCGAAAACACGAACGCCGGCACGTTTTCGCGCGCCGCCCGTTCAATGACTTTCGCCCCCGGGCGGTCGCACACCAAAAGCGCTACTTCCGCGGGCACCTCACCGCGCTTGGCTGCGTCGACGATCGCTTGAAAGTTCGTGCCGCTCCCGGACGCAAAGATCGCCAACCGTTTCATGCGCCGTTCCCTCCGGCAAACGACACGCCTTCCCCTTCGACGACTTCGCCGATAATGTATGCGGCCTCCCCTTGCTGGGCCAGCGCATCGACAACCGAGTCCGCCGCCTCCGGGCTGACCGCCATCACAAGGCCGATGCCCATATTAAAGACGGAAAACATCTCTTCTTCCTCAAGCCCGCCGTTTTGGCGCAACAAATCAAAAATCGGCAGCCCCGGCCATGAGCCGCGCTCAATGCGCGCACCCAGCCCGGAAGGCAGCATGCGCGGAATGTTTTCGATAAATCCGCCGCCGGTAATATGAGCCATCCCTTTGATCGTAAACGTCTGCAGCAAAGAACGCAACGGTTTCGCATAAATGCGTGTCGGCTTCAATAACTCCTCGCCGAGCGGAACCGCAAGCGGCTCGTAAATGCGGTCAACGTCCAACTTCGCTTGGTCAAACACGATGCGGCGCACGAGCGAGTAGCCGTTGCTGTGGAGACCGCTTGAAGGCAGTCCGATCAGCACATCGCTCGCTTGAATCGTTTGCCCGGTCACCAATCGTTCTTTTTCCGCAATGCCGACCGCAAACCCTGCCAAATCATACTCATTTTCCTCATACATTCCCGGCATTTCCGCCGTTTCCCCGCCGATCAAGGCGCAGCCGGCTTCGACGCAGCCGTCGGCCACCCCTTTGACGATGGCGGCGATTTTCTCCGGCACCGCCTTGCCGCAGGCGATATAGTCAAGGAAAAAGAGCGGTTCCGCTCCTTGGACAAGAATATCGTTGACACACATCGCGACGCAGTCGATGCCGATTGTATCATGTCGGTCAAGCAAAAACGCCACTTTCAGCTTCGTGCCGACGCCATCCGTGCCGGAGACAAGCACCGGCTGGCGATAGCCAAGCGCCGATATATCGAACAAACCACCAAAGCCGCCGATCCCGCCCAGCACTTCCGGGCGCATCGTTTTTTGTACGTGCTGTTTCATGAGAGCGACCGCTTGGTAACCCGCCTCAATGTCAACCCCTGCTTCTTTATATGCGTTTGCCACATTCCATCCTCCCTTTGGCCGCCATGCAGCCAACTTCACACCGAATCGCGTTCTCCATCGCGATGTTATTTCACCGTCAAGCACGGTCGGACAGCCCGGCCGATGCGGGTTGGGTATTGGCCAGTGAAACATGCCAAACATTGCCCGCGCTCTGGCGAGACGTCCGGGCGCCCGATCGCCTCAAGCATCCCTTCCTGGCTGAGAAACGCTAGTGAATCCGCACCGATCAAGCGGCGAATCTCTTCGACCGAATGTTTCGTCGCGATCAATTCTTCCCTTGATGACGTATCAATGCCGTAAAAACAAGGATGGGTGATCGGCGGGGCGCTGATGCGCACATGCACTTCCACGGCCCCCGCTTCACGGAGCATCGTGACGATGCGCCGGCTTGTCGTCCCGCGCACGATCGAATCGTCGACCATCACGACCCGCTTGCCGGCCACAACCCCGCGCACCGGTGACAGCTTCATTTTCACGCCTTGCTCACGAAGCGCTTGTGACGGCTGGATGAACGTCCGGCCGACGTAACGGTTTTTGATGAGCCCTAATTCATAGGGGATGCCGCTCGCTTCCGCATAGCCGATGGCGACCGAAATGCTCGAGTCCGGCACGCCGGTGACGATGTCGGCCTCTGCCGGCGCCTCAAGCGCCAGCCGTTTCCCTAAGTTTTTGCGGGCCGTATGGACGTTGATGCCGTCGACATGGCTGTCCGGGCGGGCGAAGTAAATGTATTCCATGCTGCAAATCGACCGCGGCTGCCTAGGAGCAAACCGTTCCGAATGCACCCCTTCATGACTGATGATGAGCAATTCCCCAGGCGCCACTTCCCGCTCGTATGTGGCGCCGATGACGTCGAACGCGCACGTTTCCGATGCCACGACATACGCCGAGCCGAGCCGGCCGAGCGACAGCGGCCGGAAGCCGTGCGGGTCAAGCGCCACATAGAGCGCTTCTTCCGTCAGCAGCAAAAACGCAAACGCCCCTTCGATCTGGCTTAGAGCCTCTTTCATTTGCCCGACAAACGTCGGCGCTTGGCTGCGGCGGATGAGATGGGCGAACACTTCCGTATCCGATGTCGTCTGAAAAATGCTTCCTTGTCCTTCAAGCGCGAGCTTCAACTCGATGGCGTTCGTCAAGTTGCCGTTATGGGCGAGCGCCATCGATCCGGTTTGCGAGCGGAACAAGAGCGGCTGCACGTTTTCATAGCCGCCCCCGCCCGCCGTCGAATAGCGGACATGACCGATGGCCGCCGCCCCTTTGAGTGCATCGAGCGTGCCGCTTTGAAACACGTCCGTCACCAGCCCCAGCCCTTTATGACCGGATAAGCCCCCGTTATGCGCCGCCACGATGCCGGCCCCTTCCTGCCCACGGTGTTGCAGGCTGTGAAGCCCGTAATATGTGAGCCGGGCGGCGTCTTCATGCCCCCAAATGCCGAAAATGCCGCACTCCTCGTTCAATCCTTTGATTTCAGCAAGCATGGAATAGCCCCTTTCCAGACGTTTCGCATCTCGTCAACCGAAAGGCGGATGACCGTTTCCCCCTGTTCCCCGTTCACTGTCAAGATGCCGTCGTCTGTCACTTCGCCGATTCGCTTCGCTTCCACGAGCTGTTCAAACGCTTCCTGATGTTCTTTTTTCACTGAAACAACAAAGCGCGATTGCGTTTCGCCGAACAGTTCACTGACGAGGTCGCCGCCGACCGTCACCTTGGCGCCAAGCCCTAAAGCCCCCATCAGGCACTCCGCCAACGCGACCGCCAACCCACCTTCCGCCACATCATGCGCCGACGCCACGACCCCAGCGCGGATCGCCGCCAGCAGCTGGCGCTGGCGTCTTGCCTCCACCTCTAAGTCAATCTCCGGTGCTTTTCCGAAAATGCGGCCTTCCAGCCATTTTTGCAGCTCGCTGCCGCCAAACTCCGGCTTCGCCTCGCCGATCACGTAAATGAGGTCGCCCACTTGCTTAAATAGCTGGGTGGTAATATGCGAAAGGTCCTCAATGAGCCCGACCATGCCGACGACCGGTGTCGGGTAGACGGCCACACCGTTCGTTTCATTGTACAGCGAGACGTTGCCGCTCACGACCGGCGTCCCGAGCGCCCGGCACGCCTCGCTCATCCCGTCGACCGCTTTTTCGAGCTGCCAGAAAATCTCCGGCTTTTCCGGGCTGCCAAAGTTAAGGCAGTCCGTAATCGCGAGCGGCTTCGCCCCCGAACAAACGACGTTGCGCGCCGCCTCGGCGACGGCGATTTTCCCGCCCACTTCCGGATCCAAGTACAAGTAGCGCGAATTGCAATCCGTGGTGAGCGCAAGCGCCTTATTCGTGCCGCGGATGCGCACGACGGCCGCGTCCGATCCTGGGGCGACGACCGTATTCGTCCGCACCATGTAGTCATATTGGTCGTACACCCATTCTTTGCTCGCAATCGTCGGTTGGGCGAGGAGCCCGAGCAATGTTTGGTTGTAGTCTTCGATGTGCGGAATATACGGCGGCATCGCTTGAAATTCGCGGTAGTAAACCGGCTCTTTCGACGGCTTATGGTAAACCGGCGCGTCTTTCGCCAGCGCGTCCACCGGAATTTCCGCCGCCACCTCGCCGCGGAACCAGAGACGAAGCATTTTGTCATCGGTCACTTTGCCGATTGCTTTGGCCTCTAGGCCGTATTTGGCAAAAATCGCAGCGATTTCGTCTTCCCGCCCTTGCTTGACGACAAGCAGCATCCGCTCCTGCGATTCAGACAGCATCATTTCATACGGCGTCATGCCGGTCTCGCGCTGCGGGACGAGATCCAAATTCATTTCAATGCCAAATCCGCCTTTGCTTGCCATTTCGGCGGATGAACTCGTGAGCCCTGCCGCCCCCATATCTTGAATGCCGACTAACGCATCCGACTTGACTGCTTCCAAACACGCCTCCAGCAGCAGTTTTTCCATAAACGGATCGCCGACTTGCACGGCCGGGCGCTTTGCTTCCGACTGTTCGCTCAACTCTTCCGATGCAAACGTCGCCCCGTGGATGCCGTCGCGGCCCGTTTTCGCCCCGACGTACATGACCGTGTTGCCGACTCCCGTCGCAATGCCGCGCTGAATATCCTCATGGCAGATGATCCCGACGCACATGGCGTTGACAAGCGGATTCCCTTCATACGACGGATCAAACTGCACTTCACCGCCGACCGTCGGGATGCCGACGCAGTTGCCGTACCCGGCAATGCCGGCGACGACCTGCTCGAACAAATATTTGACGCGCGGCGACGTCAGTTCGCCAAACCGAAGTGAATTGAGCAGCGCGATCGGCCGCGCCCCCATCGAAAAGACGTCGCGGATGATGCCGCCGACCCCGGTCGCCGCCCCTTGATACGGCTCGATCGCCGACGGGTGATTGTGGCTTTCGATTTTAAACACCACCGCCAACCCGTCGCCGATGTCGACGATCCCGGCGCCTTCGCCCGGCCCCTGCAGCACGTGCGGGCCGTCGGTCGGGAATTTTTTCAGCACCGGCTTCGAGTTTTTATAGCTGCAGTGCTCCGACCACATTACCGAAAAAATGCCGGTTTCCGTGTAGTTCGGCAGTCTTCCTAAAATCGCCTCAATGCGCGCAAATTCGTCATCCGTCAATCCCATCTCGCGGTACAATTGTTGTTCTTTGATCATCGCCGCGCTCGGCTCAAGCAGTAACGACATGCGTCTCCCTCCAATAGTTGACGATCGATCGAAATAGTTTCAGCCCGTCCGCGCTGCCGAGCAAGGCGTCGACCGCCCGCTCCGGATGCGGCATCATGCCAAGCACATTGCCCCGCTCATTGACGATGCCGGCAATATCCATGAGGCTGCCGTTCGGGTTTTCCCCATGGTAGCGGAACACGATTTGCTTGTTTTCCACTAAGCGCTCGAGCGTCTGTTCATCGCAATAATAATTCCCTTCACCATGGGCGATCGGAATCGTAATGACTTCCCCTTTTTCGTAGGCGGATGTAAACATCGTCCCATTGTTTTCCACCACAAGCTGCACCGGCCGGCAGATGAACTTCAACCCTTGATTGCGGCGCATCGCCCCAGGAAGCAAGCCGGCTTCAAGCAAAATTTGAAACCCGTTGCACACGCCAAGCACCGGTTTTCCGGCATCAGCCGCCTGTTTGACGGCAGCCATTACTTTCGAAAAGCGAGCGATCGCTCCGGAACGCAAGTAATCGCCGTACGAAAATCCGCCCGGAAGCAAAACGGCGTCAAACCGGTCCAAGTTGTCCTCATCATGCCAGACGTACTCGACTTCCTCGCCAAGCTCATCGGCGATCGCATGATACATGTCGACGTCGCAATTCGATCCCGGAAATACAACGACGGCAAACTTCATCGGGCGACGGCCTCCTCAATTTCATAGCGGTAATCTTCAATCACCGGATTGGCGAGCAGCTTTTCGCACATCTCGCGAACGATCTCGTTGATGTCGCGGCCGCTCTCTTCCATCACAAGCTCCATGAACTTCCCGATTCGTACATCTTTCACTTCCGTATATGACAAGCTGTGCAGCGCCCCTTTCACCGCGGTCCCTTGCGGATCCAAAACACTTTCGCGCAGCGTCACATATACTTTTACCTTGTACATGCCGATTCTCCCCCTAATCGTTGTAAAATGACTTCATACGCCTCCGTCAAGCTGCCGAGATCGCGGCGAAACACGTCTTTGTCGAGCTTCTCGTTCGTGTCAGCGTCCCACAGCCGGCACGTATCGGGCGAAATCTCGTCGGCTAAAACAATCGCCCCGTCCGCCGTGCGGCCGAACTCCAGCTTAAAATCAATTAATCTCACCTTTCGTTCCGCAAAATGGGCCCCCAGCACGTCGTTCACCTTGAGCGCTTCGCGTTTCAACTGGTCAATCTCCTCGCGGCTGGCAAGTTTTAAAATCGCAATATGGTCTTCCACGAGCAGCGGGTCGCCAAGATCATCGTTTTTGTAGTAAAACTCGACAAGCGGCGCCTCAAGCGGCGTTCCCTCCGCCAAGCCGATGCGTTTCGCTAAGCTGCCCGCTACAACATTGCGCACGACCACCTCAAGCGGAATGATCGTCACCTGTTGGACGAGCTGCTCGGTCGGCGACAGCTTTTCAAGAAAATGATTGGCGATGCCGGCTTCGCGCAGCTTCAAAAACAACAAGCTGGAAATCTCGTTATTGAGCCGCCCCTTGCCGGCGATCGTCGCCTTTTTCCCGCCGTTAAATGCGGTCGCGCTGTCTTTGTACTCGACCCAAAGCACGCCCGGCGCATCGGTCGCGTAAATCTTTTTCGCTTTTCCTTCGTACAGCAGCTGTTGTTTTGTCGGCATGATGAACGCCTCCGTTATCCAGAAGATTGAAAATTTTCCGCTCGGACAGCCGGCCCAAAGCCAGCCGTTTTCTGCTCAATCCAATCCTAAGCGGGCAAAAATCGTATCGACGTGTTTCAAATGATGGCGGTAGTCAAAGCAATCATCGAGTTCCTCTTTGGTGAGCCGGCTTGTAATCCGCTCATCCGCCTCAAGCAGCGAGCGGAACGGCACTTGTCGCTCCCACGCTTCCATCGCTTTCGGCTGCACCAAATCGTACGCTTCCTCGCGCGTCATCCCTTTGTCAATCAAAGCGAGCAACACGCGTTGCGAGTAAATGAGCCCGAACGTGCGCTCCATATTTTTCTTCATATTTTCCGGGTAGACCAACAAGTTTTTCACAATGTTCGCGAACCGATTCAGCATATAGTTCAACGCGATCGTCGCATCCGGCAAAATGATGCGCTCAGCCGACGAATGGGAAATGTCGCGCTCATGCCAAAGCGGCACATTTTCATACGCCGTCACCATATACCCGCGAATGACGCGCGCCATGCCGGTCATATTTTCCGAACCGATCGGATTGCGCTTATGCGGCATCGCTGATGAGCCTTTTTGTCCTTTGGCAAAAAACTCTTCGACTTCGCGGACTTCGCTTTTTTGCAAGCCGCGAATCTCGACGGCAAATTTTTCAATCGATGTCGCAATTAAGGCCAATGTCGCCATATAGTAAGCGTGGCGGTCGCGCTGCAGCGTCTGCGTCGAAATCGGCGCCGGCGTCAAGCCGAGTTTTTCACACACATACTGCTCCACAAACGGATCCACGTTGGCGTACGTGCCGACTGCGCCGGAAATTTTCCCGACTTCCACCATCTTGGCAGCTTGTTCAAACCGCTCCAAATTTCGCACCATCTCGGCATACCAAAGCGCCAGCTTCAGCCCGAACGTCGTCGGTTCGGCATGAACGCCGTGCGTGCGCCCCATCATGACCGTGTATTTATGTTCGCGCGCTTTCTCTTTCAGCACTTGAATGAAGTTTTCCAAATCACGCCGCAAAATCGCGTTCGCCTGCTTTAACAAGTAGCCGAGCGCCGTATCGACGACATCGGTCGACGTGAGACCATAATGCACCCATTTTCGTTCTTCCCCAAGCGTCTCAGAAACGGCGCGGGTGAAGGCGACGACATCGTGGCGCGTTTCTTCTTCGATTTCCTTAATGCGGTTGACGTCAAACGACGCGTTTTCACGCAGGCGGCGGACATCTTCTTTTGGGATGACGCCAAGCTCGGCCCACGCCTCGCACGCGAGCAGTTCCACCTCAAGCCATGCCTTAAAGCGGTTTTCCTCGGTCCAAATCGCTCCCATTTCCGGTCTTGTGTAACGTTCAATCATCCTCGTTCCAGCCTCCGATCATGCCAAATTTGCCACGATTCGATTCTCGCCAACGCCGCCTCGACATCGTCTGCCAGCACCGTCACATGCCCCATTTTCCGCTTCGGCTTCGCTTCGTGTTTGCCGTACAGATGGACGTAGGTCCCCCCGTCGAACGCACCGATATGCCGAATGACCGGCTCGACGTGCTCGCCTAAAATATTGACCATCACCGCCGGCTTCAACAATTCGGTCGATCCGAGCGGCCAGTTGCAGACGGCGCGGATGTGCTGGGCAAACTGCGACGTCGCGCATGCATTGATTGTATAATGTCCGGAGTTGTGCGGTCTAGGGGCCAGCTCATTAATATAAATATCCCCGTCCGCAGTCAAAAACATTTCCACCGCCAGCGTCCCAACGAGCGAAAACGATGCGGCCAACACTTCCGCGTAGCGAATGGCCCGCTCTTGCACGCTTTCCGGAATTCGAGCCGGAACGATCGTTTGATGCAAAATGTTCTCGATATGAATATTTTCCGCCACTGGAAAAACAGCCGTCTCACCATCGAGGTTGCGGGCGACAATGACCGACATTTCCTTCACAAACGGCACCCAGCCTTCCAAAATGCATGGGCCAAGCCCAAGCAAATCAGCCGCTTTGGCTAGATCGCCTTCGCCGCGCAGCACATATTGTCCTTTGCCGTCGTAGCCGCCGCGCCGCGTTTTCAAGACGCACGGGAAACCGATCGTCTGAACGGCCTGTTCAAGTTCCTCCGCTCCATTCACTTCGACATAGGGCGCCACCGGCAAGCTGGCATCAACGATCGCCGCTTTCTCCAGCGCCCGGTCTTGCGTCACCGCAAGCAGTCGGCTTCCTTGCGGGACATAGGCGTTTGCCTCCAGCCACTCAAGCGCTCGCGCATCGATATTTTCAAATTCGTACGTAATGACATCGCTCACGCGGGCCAGTTCAGCGATGGCGTCCAAATCATGATAAGGCGCCGTAATCTCCACATCGGCCACTTGCCCGCACGGGGAGTCAGGCGTTGGGTCGAGCACGGCGATGCGAAAACCCATCTCGCGCGCCGCCAAAGCCATCATCCGCCCGAGCTGCCCCCCGCCGATGATGCCGATCGTCTGCCCAGGAACGATCCGTTGCTTAGTCAAATTGATCACTGCTTTCTACGATTTGTTTGCGAATCGCTTCCCGCCGCGCTTTGAGCGCCTCCATATAGCGTGGCTCAAGCAGTCCAAGAATCGATGCGGCGAGCAGTCCGGCGTTGGTCGCCCCCGCCTTGCCGATCGCCACCGTCGCCACCGGCACCCCGCCTGGCATTTGCACAATCGACAATAACGAATCCAGTCCATTCAATGCTTTTGACTGCACGGGCACCCCAATCACCGGCAGCGTCGTTTTCGCCGCGATCATCCCCGGCAAGTGAGCCGCTCCGCCAGCGCCGGCAATGATCACGCGGATGCCGCGCTCCTCGGCTGTCTCCGCATACCGAAACATCTCATCCGGCGTCCGGTGCGCCGATACGACTTTTTTCTCAAACGGAACACCCAATTCCGCCAAAATAGCGCAAGCATGTTTCATCGTTTCCCAATCCGAATGGCTTCCCATGATCACCCCAACGAGCGGGCTCATACCGTTTCACTCCTTTTGCTAGCACAACAAAACCCAGAACATGCGTTCCCGTTCATAAACGAGGGAAAGTATCGTTCTGGGCTTTGACAGTTGCTGATCGAAAAAAAAAGCCAAAACCGATCCTTTCCCTCATAGTCCAATCATTTACGGTGATTGGGTAGAGACTTTTGGGCCATATTCCCAAAATTATATGAGGGACATTGCGATACACTATGAAGCTACTTTTATATTAACAAGTTTTGAAACAAAGTGTCAAGGCAAAATCGAACATTTAATATTTTTGAAAAGGAAATGTTCGTATTTTATCAATCACCAAACAGACGGGGCGGCATATGATGAAGGAGCAGAGGAGGGAAACGCCATGGCTGATCAAAACCCGTTCACACCGTTTTCCGATTGGACAAAGCATTGGGAGCAGTTTTTCCAAACCGATTTTTGGGGGAGCATTCAGCCGTTGCTGCCGTCGGCAAACAAATCATCATCCGGCATGAACCTATACAAGAAAGACAACGAACTGCTCATCGTCATTAGCCTTCCCGGACTGAAAAAAATCGAGGACGCGGAAGTGTATGTATCATACAAAACGCTGGAAGTGAAGGCGACAGTCAATCTCAACTTTAAAGGGTTTGAATTAGTAGAAGAAGGCATTTTCCAAGGCCGGTTTGAAAAAACCGTTCCACTGCCATTCCCGGTCAAAGAGGACCGCATTGAAGCGACATACCATCACGGCCTGCTCTTCATTCACTTGCATCGCCTCATTCCCGAAGAACCCAAAAAGAAAATTATGATTAAAAAAGGGGAATGATCGTCCCAATAGGCAGCAGACCGTCAACCGCCGCATATAAAAAAAGAGGGTGTCCCATGGCGTGCAGGACACCCTTTCGGGAGTTTCCGTTTCCTATCGCTTTTATGAAAAAGGGGGTCTAGGAAACGATGATCACGCTTTACATTTTGGGGGAGAGGATTAAAAATGGCGTCATTCAAAATGACTCATTTGAAATAGGCAAAAAAATGAGAGAACCAAACAGCTCCCTCATTTTTGCCTGCCTAGCAGCGACCTACTCTTGCAGGGGCGCTGGCCCCAACTACCATCGGCGCTGGAGGGCTTAACTTCCGTGTTCGGGATGGGAACGGGTGTTTCCCCTCCGCTATCACCACTAGGCAAGCGATTCAGTTTCGACATCATTTATTATACTTAAAAAATAAATGTTGTCAAGAAGGAAAGTCATTCCTTCAAAACTAGATAACCGTTTCGGGAAGAAGCCGGGACGCTTTCACTTTTCATTGTCTAGCTCCGGCTCGCCGCCGCTTTTCGCTGTCTAGTTCCGGCCGCCATCGGCTCGCGACGCTTCGGTCCTGCTGCGGCGGGCTAAGCCCGCTCGCAGGCCCTCCAGCGCGCCTCGCCGATAAGCAGGCGGCCTCCACTTTTCTTGTTAGGTTAAGCCCTCGATCGATTAGTATCCGTCAGCTCCACGTGTCGCCACGCTTCCACCTCGGACCTATCGACCTCGTCATCTTCGAGGGATCTTACCCGCCTGACGCGGTGGGAAATCTCATCTTGAGGGGGGCTTCACGCTTAGATGCTTTCAGCGCTTATCCCGTCCGCACATAGCTACCCAGCGGTGCCCCTGGCGGGACAACTGGTACACCAGCGGTGCGTCCATCCCGGTCCTCTCGTACTAAGGACAGCTCCTCTCAAATTTCCTGCGCCCGCGACGGATAGGGACCGAACTGTCTCACGACGTTCTGAACCCAGCTCGCGTACCGCTTTAATGGGCGAACAGCCCAACCCTTGGGACCGACTACAGCCCCAGGATGCGATGAGCCGACATCGAGGTGCCAAACCTCCCCGTCGATGTGGACTCTTGGGGGAGATCAGCCTGTTATCCCCGGGGTAGCTTTTATCCGTTGAGCGATGGCCCTTCCATGCGGAACCACCGGATCACTAAGCCCGACTTTCGTCCCTGCTCGACCTGTCCGTCTCGCAGTCAAGCTCCCTTGTGCCTTTGCACTCTCCGAATGATTTCCAACCATTCTGAGGGAACCTTTGGGCGCCTCCGTTACCTTTTGGGAGGCGACCGCCCCAGTCAAACTGCCCGCCTGACACTGTCTCCCACCCCGCTAAGGGGTGCGGGTTAGAATTTCAATATCGCCAGGGTGGTATCCCACCGCCGCCTCCACCGAAGCTGGCGCTCCGGCTTCCCAGGCTCCCACCTATCCTGTACAAGCGATACCAAAATTCCATATCAGGCTGCAGTAAAGCTCCACGGGGTCTTTCCGTCCTGTCGCGGGTAACCTGCATCTTCACAGGTAGTATAATTTCACCGGGTCTCTCGTTGAGACAGCGCCCAAGTCGTTACACCTTTCGTGCGGGTCGGAACTTACCCGACAAGGAATTTCGCTACCTTAGGACCGTTATAGTTACGGCCGCCGTTTACTGGGGCTTCGGTTCGCACCTTCGCTTCCGCTAAGCGCTCCCCTTAACCTTCCAGCACCGGGCAGGTGTCAGCCCCTATACGTCGCCTTTCGGCTTCGCAGAGACCTGTGTTTTTGATAAACAGTCGCTTGGGCCTTTTCACTGCGGCTCGTTCGGGCTCTTCACCCAAACGAGCACCCCTTCTCCCGAAGTTACGGGGTCATTTTGCCGAGTTCCTTAACGAGAGTTCTCCCGCGCGCCTTAGGATTCTCTCCTCGCCTACCTGTGTCGGTTTGCGGTACGGGCACCTCTTCCCTCGCTAGAGGCTTTTCTTGGCAGTGTGAAATCGGGGACTTCCGGATGACTCCGTCGCCATCACCGCTTGGCCTTACAATCCGCGGATTTGCCTACGGATCAGCCTTGCGGCTTGGACAGGCTCTTCCAGCCGCCTGCTCGCCCTATCCTCCTGCGTCCCCCCATCGCTCAAACGGGAAGGAGGTGGTACAGGAATCTCAACCTGTTGTCCATCACCTACGCCTTTCGGCCTCGGCTTAGGTCCCGACTAACCCTGAGCGGACGAACCTTCCTCAGGAACCCTTAGGCTTTCGGCGCAGAGGATTCTCACCTCTGTTTTCGCTACTCATACCGGCATTCTCACTTCTAAGCGCTCCACCAGTCCTTCCGGTCTGGCTTCAACGCCCTTAGAACGCTCCCCTACCGATGACCAACGGTCATCCCGCAGCTTCGGCGGCACGTTTAGCCCCGGTACATTTTCGGCGCAGAGTCACTCGACCAGTGAGCTATTACGCACTCTTTAAATGGTGGCTGCTTCTAAGCCAACATCCTGGTTGTCTTTGCAACTCCACATCCTTTTCCACTGAACGTGCACTTTGGGGCCTTAGCTGGCGATCTGGGCTGTTTCCCTCTCGACCACGGATCTTATCACTCGCAGTCTGACTCCCGGGCATAAGTCGTTGGCATTCGGAGTTTGACTGGGTTCGGTAACCCGATGAGGGCCCCTAGCCCAATCAGTGCTCTACCTCCAACACTCTCCATCCCGAGGCTAGCCCTAAAGCTATTTCGGGGAGAACCAGCTATCTCCAAGTTCGATTGGCATTTCACCCCTACCCACACCTCATCCCCGCACTTTTCAACGTGCGTGGGTTCGGGCCTCCAGCCGGTGTTACCCGGCCTTCACCCTGGACATGGGTAGATCACCTGGTTTCGGGTCGACGACGACGTACTTTTCGCCCTGTTCAGACTCGCTTTCGCTGCGGCTCCGCCTCTTCGGCTTAACCTCGCACGCCATCGTCACTCGCCGGTTCATTCTACAAAAGGCACGCCATCACGCATGAACGCGCTCTGACTACTTGTAGGCACACGGTTTCAGGTTCTCTTTCACTCCCCTTCCGGGGTGCTTTTCACCTTTCCCTCACGGTACTGGTGCACTATCGGTCACTAGGGAGTATTTAGCCTTGGGAGATGGTCCTCCCTGCTTCCGACGGGATTTCCCGTGTCCCGCCGTACTCAGGATCCGCTCGGGAGGGAACGAAGTTTCGACTACAGGGCTGTCACCTTCTCTGGCCGGCCGTTCCAGACCGGTTCGTCTACCCCGTTCCTTTCTCACTCCCACAATGAGCGGTCCTACAACCCCAAGAGGCACGCCTCTTGGTTTGGGCTGTTCCCGTTTCGCTCGCCGCTACTCAGGGAATCGCGTTTGCTTTCTTCTCCTCCGGGTACTAAGATGTTTCAGTTCCCCGGGTGTGCCCTCCATGCCCTATGGATTCAGGCATGGATACTGCCCCATTACGGACAGTGGGTTCCCCCATTCGGACATCTCCGGATCAACGCTTGCTTACAGCTCCCCGGAGCGTTTCGGCGTTTGCCCCGTCCTTCATCGGCTCCTAGTGCCAAGGCATCCACCGTGCGCCCTTTCTAGCTTAACCTACAGCGCTCTCGGCTTCTTCCTTATTGTCTAGCGTCGGCTCGCCGCCGCTCGGGGTCAAATAACCTTTGCCTTCCGGGTGCAAGCACCCTTGCAGGCGAAGAACATTTGCCCATCGCGGCGACCCGCGAGCCTCCGCTTTTCCGGTTATCTAGTTTTCAAGGAACGAAGTTGCTGCCTTGAACCTGCTTCTTCGCTGGTTTGCGTCGAGGAATTCGGCTTCTCCGAATCCGCTTGTAGACGCAGACGCAAACGAGACTACTTCATTGAATTCACTTCTCTGCAGTCTTGCGTCGAGGAATCCAGCTTCTCTGAATTCACTTGTAGACGCAAAGCGACTTCTTTGAACAAACTTCCTTGCGGCTTTGTGCCGAGGAATCTTGCTTCCCTGAACCTGCTAGCAGACGCAGGCACAGGCGCTTTTGAAGGAATTTCTCATTCCTTCAAAACTGAACGAAACGAAAGCGCTGTGTATCGACAGTTGGCCATTGCGGCCTCCGCTTTTCGTCCTTAGAAAGGAGGTGATCCAGCCGCACCTTCCGGTACGGCTACCTTGTTACGACTTCACCCCAATCACTTGCCCCACCTTCGGCGGCTGGCTCCCTTGCGGGTTACCTCACCGACTTCGGGTGTTGCAAGCTCTCGTGGTGTGACGGGCGGTGTGTACAAGGCCCGGGAACGTATTCACCGCGGCATGCTGATCCGCGATTACTAGCGATTCCGGCTTCATGCAGGCGAGTTGCAGCCTGCAATCCGAACTGAGAGCGGCTTTTTGGGATTCGCTCCCCCTCGCGGGTTCGCAGCCCTTTGTACCGCCCATTGTAGCACGTGTGTAGCCCAGGTCATAAGGGGCATGATGATTTGACGTCATCCCCACCTTCCTCCGACTTGTCGCCGGCAGTCCCTCTAGAGTGCCCAACCGAATGCTGGCAACTAGAGGCGAGGGTTGCGCTCGTTGCGGGACTTAACCCAACATCTCACGACACGAGCTGACGACAACCATGCACCACCTGTCACCCTGTCCCCCCGAAGGGGGAACGCCCAATCTCTTGGGTTGTCAGGGGATGTCAAGACCTGGTAAGGTTCTTCGCGTTGCTTCGAATTAAACCACATGCTCCACCGCTTGTGCGGGCCCCCGTCAATTCCTTTGAGTTTCAGCCTTGCGGCCGTACTCCCCAGGCGGAGTGCTTATCGCGTTAGCTGCAGCACTAAAGGGTGTGACCCCTCTAACACTTAGCACTCATCGTTTACGGCGTGGACTACCAGGGTATCTAATCCTGTTTGCTCCCCACGCTTTCGCGCCTCAGCGTCAGGTGCAGGCCAGAGAGCCGCCTTCGCCACTGGTGTTCCTCCACATCTCTACGCATTTCACCGCTACACGTGGAATTCCGCTCTCCTCTCCTGCCCTCAAGTCCCCCAGTTTCCAATGACCCTCCACGGTTGAGCCGTGGGCTTTCACATCAGACTTAAGAGACCGCCTGCGCGCGCTTTACGCCCAATAATTCCGGACAACGCTCGCCCCCTACGTATTACCGCGGCTGCTGGCACGTAGTTAGCCGGGGCTTTCTCGTGAGGTACCGTCACCGCGCCGCCCTCTTCGAACGGCGCTCCTTCGTCCCTCACAACAGAGCTTTACGACCCGAAGGCCTTCTTCGCTCACGCGGCGTCGCTCCGTCAGGCTTTCGCCCATTGCGGAAGATTCCCTACTGCTGCCTCCCGTAGGAGTCTGGGCCGTGTCTCAGTCCCAGTGTGGCCGGTCACCCTCTCAGGCCGGCTACGCATCGTCGCCTTGGTGAGCCGTTACCTCACCAACTAGCTAATGCGCCGCGGGCCCATCCGCAAGTGACAGCCCAAAGGCCGCCTTTCAACCGAAGACCATGCGGTCTTCGGTGTTATCCGGTATTAGCTCCGGTTTCCCGGAGTTATCCCGGTCTTGCGGGCAGGTTGCCCACGTGTTACTCACCCGTCCGCCGCTGACCGAATCAAGGCAAGCCCCAATCCGGTCCGCTCGACTTGCATGTATTAGGCACGCCGCCAGCGTTCGTCCTGAGCCAGGATCAAACTCTCCAAAGAAAGTTGATTGGCTTTTGCTTCGGCCCATGCGGACCTCCGCTTTTCGTATTGTCCAGCTTCGGTCCGCCGCCGCTCGGGGTCAAATAACCTTCGCCTTCCGGGTGCAAGCACCCTTGCAGGCGAAGAACATTTGCCCGTCGCGGTGACCCGCGGACCTCCGCTTTTCGTCGCGCTTCGTTTCGTTCAGTTTTCAAGGAACGATCAATCTCTTCATCGCCAGAAGAATTACTTCCTCAAAAGCGACTATTATAATGTATCATCTTTTCGTTTTTTTGTCAACACTCTTTTTTGTTTTTTTTGCCGCATCGAAGCGGCTTTATTAATATAGCATCTCCATTTTGATATGTCAAATGTTTATTGCAAAGGGAGTCAGTCAAGACTTTGTGGAGAACATTTTTTCGGTTCACTACGGGTGTTGTCAATCACTAGTTAGCGAACCATTTTCAGGAATTCATATCGTAAGCGCTTTCGGACTCTCATCCCTCATCTTGAGGCGATGATAAGATATTCCATTTTTTTACACCCAACCACCATCCCGGAGCGCCGACAACGCTTGATGGATCGGCGTCCCGGATGACCGCTGCAGACACGGTAGATTCTGACGCACCACATCTGCCCATAACCGTCCGGCCTTCCGTTTGGCCTGTTCAACCCGCTTGGACTTTGTTGAGGCCGAGGCCGCCGTTCGGGTCTCTTCTTCCTCCACCAACTGCCCATTTCTCCGCCAAATCCCGTCGATTCGGGCCGCCATCGCCCTCAGAAACGCCCGAAGCCCTTGGTCTTTCCAGCTGCGGCGGGATTTCACCCGATGCGCAAACCGGCTCATCACGCTCTCGGCGTGGCCCATCGGACGCATGCCGGTCGTCTCCACCCCTTGCTCCGACAGCCACTCCCGATAGTCCCGGATGCATCCCGGCATCGACTCGATCCGGCGAATCAAGGCGGCCAGCTGTTGTTCTTTGCCTTCGTCCCCCAACGTGCCGACCGCGCTGTTCAGCTCGACCAAAAGTCCTTCTTCGTCTTGTTTCGCCAGCTTCCTCCGCACCTCCCGCCAACGCGGATGGCCGGACAGACACTGACGCAGCTCCCGCGCCACATGAAATCGATCCAGCTGAAAGCACGCCCGCTTCCCAAAATACTCCCGGCAGGCCGTGATCCACGACGCCGCGTCGCCGTTGATGATCAAAAGGTCCCGGCACGGATCATAGGCATATTCGTTCATCAGCCACTCTTCAAACCGTTCCCACACGTCTCCCGCCCCTTCATGGAGGTAGTGGCGCCGGTTCACGAGCTCGAGCTGCGAACCGTTTCGTTTCCATCCCTCGTGAACCGCCAGGATTTTCTCTTCTTTCGCCCGTTTCCCTTTCCCCTGGCGGGAAATGAACAGCCCATCCGCCTCCACAAATAGCACTCGGCCGTGCCGTTGGGAAACAGGGCGGTGCAGCGAGACAGGGGCCTCCAGCACCAGTTGGCGAATCGCCTCGTGGCTTAGGACCGCATACCCCACGATCGACTCCAACGTACGGGCCGCTTTGCGGTAGGAAGAGCACTCTACGGCCAACTCGACCGCCGTTTCCTCGAGGCAAGGGCTGATCGACTGCGCTCCATCAAAGCCCAGTTCGGCATCCAGCAAGAAGGTATACGCCCCCGCCTGCCGATCATAGTAGTAGTTCCGTCGAAACGTCACTTCTCCAAACAGCGTTTGGATCGTAGTCGGCCGTTTGTCTTTCAGCTGATACCGGCGCTTGTCCCGCGCTTCCGCCAGTTGTTGATCAATCTCCTCCAAAAGGGCCGCCAACAAGACAGCGAACACCTTTTGAAGAGTTCTGACTAATTGCTCCTCCAGCTCTTTTAATAAAGGCCATTCTGTGGTAAGATGTTTCATGGACTCTCTCCCTCCTGTTTTCGGTTGGTTTGCCAATCACCATCATAGCAGGGAGAGAGTCCTTTTTTCACGACATTTGCTTTTTCTACCGCGCTTCGCTTGGTGGCCCCGACGAGCGTCGCGAACAAAAGTTCGCAACCCTCGTCGGGGATCATTTCGGAATGTCACCCACAAATATTTTACTCACACTTGCAAAGGGAGTCGGTCAAGATCCCTTAAAGATGTGCATGGCTTTTCGGCACTACCACTACCATGATGGCATTGTTCACAATGGAATCAGACATGCAATCCCTTATGGGGGAAGAGCCATTTTTCCGCATCCCCCAAACCCCCTTATTCACATTTCTCCCATTCTCTCGCTAGCATCCCGTACACAACATGGTCGACAAAACGATCGTAAAGCCACTCCGCGTCTCGAATCGTTCCTTCATTTGTAAATCCCAGCCGTTCTGGAATCGCTCTGCTCCGGTGATTTTCTGTTGCACAGCGGATTTCAACGCGATTCATCCCTTGCTCTGTAAACAAATAGTCGATGCACGCCTTGCATGCTTTCGTCATCAGCCCCATTCCTTGAAACGATTCGCCAAGCCAATAGCCAATGCTCGTTTTTCGATTCGCTCGATCCATATAATGAATTCCGATCACACCAGCCAATTGGCCGCGGTGCCAAATCCCGGCCTCAAAGCCGTTTCCAGCAGCAAACTTCTGCAACCCTTGAAAGATAAACGTTTTCGAATCCGCTACTGTTTGGGTTGAATCCACCCATGGGAGCCATTGACGCAAATGTGGGCGGCATGAATCAATTAACGCAAAAAGCGATTCCGCATCTTCCATTGTGAGCAACTTTAGCCATGAATGTTCCTCTAAGCGATGGATAAACATCGTTCATTCCCCTTTCATCATTTCTTCCATTATAGCACATCACCTTCCACACTCTGTCGTCCCCGCTACGCTCTTGTCAAAAAAAAGACTGTTCCCACGGCAGCCAATCCGCCTTAGGAACAGCCCTTTATTCCTCTTCTATTCCCGCAAAAAGACGAAGTAACAGATAAAGACGACAAACAGCACATATAACAGCGGATGCACGTCTTTGGCGCGGCCTTTTAAAATCATCGTGATCGGGTAGAAGATGAAGCCAACGGCAATCCCAGTGGCGATGCTGTAGGAAAGCGGCATCGTGATGAGCGTGAAGAATGCCGGTACAGCGACTTCGAACTTTTTCCAGTCAATTTCGCCGATCGACGAAGCCATCAACACCCCGACGATGATGAGCGCTGGTGCGGTGACCGGTGCGGTAATGACGCTCAGGAGCGGGGAGAAGAACAGCGCCAGCAAGAACAAAATCCCCGTCACGACCGCGGAAAACCCGGAGCGTCCTCCAGCAGCGACGCCGGCCGACGATTCGATATACGATGTCGTCGTCGATGTGCCAAACACCGCCCCAACCATCACCGCTGTCGCGTCAACAAGCAACGCTTTGCCGGCGCGCGGCAGTTTATTGTTTTTCAACAACCCGGCTTGGTTGGCGACAGCTAGAAGGGTGCCAGTCGCATCGAAAAAGTCAACGATAAAGAATGTCAAAACGACGCCAAGCATTTTCCACGAGAAAATGTCCGGCAAGTGTTCAATCGCGACGCCGAACGTCGGCGAAATATCCGGAATCGCGCCGACAATTTGCTTCGGCACTTCAATTAAACCGAAGATCATGCCGACGACAGCCGTAATGACCATGCCGTAAAAGACGCCGCCGTTTACCTTTTTCACCATTAAAACAACGGTGATGAACAATCCGAAAATGGCGAGCAGCGTATTGCCGTCTTTCAAATCGCTCAATCCGACCAGCGTGGCGTCGTTATTCACAATGATCCCGGCGTTTTGCAGGCCGATGAACGTGATGA
Source organism: Geobacillus sp. FSL K6-0789 (assembly GCF_038593135.1). Lineage (NCBI taxonomy): Bacteria > Bacillati > Bacillota > Bacilli > Caryophanales > Anoxybacillaceae > Geobacillus > Geobacillus sp. FSL K6-0789. Next base: position 276,081 of record NZ_CP151966.1, on the reverse strand, counting down.
ACAGCCCAATTCCGGCGCTGACGGCATATTTCAGTTCAACGGGAATGGCATCGATGATTTTTTCTCGAACGCCGGTGAGCGATAAAATCGTAAAAATGATGCCGGAAACAAACACTCCCGCCAAGGCCGTTTGCCACGGAATGCCCATATGCAAGACGACCGTGAAGGCGAAGAAAGCGTTCAGCCCCATCCCCGGCGCCAAGGCGATCGGGTAGCGGGCCAGCACTCCCATTAAAATCGACCCGTATGCCGCCGCCAAAGCCGTGGCGACAAAGACAGCTCCTTGGTCAATGCGCAGTTCGTCAGGAAAATCTTTCACCGCCCCTAACGACAAGGTAAATGGGTTGACGAACAAAATGTACGCCATCGACAAAAACGTCGTCAGCCCGGCGATGATCTCCGTCCGATAATTCGTGCCGAGCTCATCAAACTGAAAATACTTTCTCACGTCTGTCCCCCCTATAAAGAATAAAAACGCTTCTGCAGCTACCAGAAGCGTTGACTAAGAAGGAATGACGAACAGAGAGAGGACATCGGCTCTCTATTTCACATCCCTCGTAGTCAAGCTATTTACGGTAGCTTGGTAGAAACTCCCGAGCCATATTCCCGGGATTATACGACGGAATTCGACAATATTCATGATTCCACGGCTATTGTATCAGCCTGTCGGTCGCTTGTCAAGAAAAAAAGACGAACATTTCTTTGGAAATGCTCGTCTTTTGTTCGTTTTTATTCCCACTCAATCGTCGCCGGAGGCTTGCTTGTAATGTCGTAGACGACGCGGTTGACGTGCGGCACTTCGTTGACGATGCGCGTTGAAATGCGTTCCAGCACATCCCACGGAATGCGGGCCCAATCGGCGGTCATCCCGTCGATCGAGGTTACGGCGCGGATGGCGACCGTATAATCGTACGTGCGGGCATCACCCATCACCCCGACGCTGCGGATGTCGGGAAGAACAGTGAAATATTGCCAAATGTCGCGGTCCAACCCCGCTTTTTTCACTTCTTCGCGCAAAATCGCATCCGATTCGCGGACGATTTCCAATTTTTCTTCCGTCACCTCGCCAAGGACGCGAATGCCAAGCCCCGGACCCGGGAACGGCTGGCGCCAAACGATTTCGTCCGGAATGCCTAATTGTGTGCCAAGAGCGCGCACTTCGTCTTTAAACAGCGTATTGAGCGGTTCGATCAGTTCGAATTTCATATCTTCCGGCAAACCGCCGACGTTATGGTGCGATTTGATCGTTTGCGCCGTCGCCGTGCCGCTTTCGATAATGTCGGTATAGAGCGTCCCTTGCACTAAAAATTCAATGCCTTCAAGCTTCGCCGCCTCATCGTCAAAGACGTAAATAAACTCGTTGCCGATGATTTTCCGCTTTTGTTCCGGATCTTTGACCCCTTTTAGTTTCGCCAAAAAGCGGTCTTTCGCATCGACTTTGATGACATTCATCTGGAATTGCTCACGGAACGTCTTCATGACGCTTTCCGCTTCGCCTTTGCGAAGAAGGCCGTGGTCAACAAAAATGCAGGTGAGCTGATCGCCGATGGCGCGGTGCACCAATACAGCCGCAACCGACGAGTCAACCCCGCCGCTTAAGGCGCACAACACTCTTTTTTCGCCCACTTGTTCGCGGATGCGACGCACCTGCTCATCGATGAAGTTTTCCATCGTCCAGTCGCCCCGGCAGCCGCATACATCGAAAACAAACTTCTTCAACAAATCGTTGCCGTAGACCGAGTGGCGCACTTCGGGATGAAACTGCACTCCATACCACTTCCGCCGTTCATCGCTCATCGCTGCGATCGGGCAGGAAGGGCTTGTGGCATCTACGACAAAGCCGTCAGGCGGAGCGGTAACCAAATCGCCATGGCTCATCCAGACGACTTGTTCGTCCGGCAAACCGTGGAACAACAGGGAGTCATGTTTCACTTGAATGAGCGCCTTCCCGTACTCGCGGTGCGACGCCTTTTCCACTTTGCCGCCTAAGTGGTGCGCCATCAGCTGCATCCCGTAGCAAATCCCTAAAATCGGCAGCCCGAGCTCAAAAATCGCCGGGTCGCACCGAAACGCCTGCTCATCATATACGCTGTTCGGGCCGCCGGAAAAAATGATCCCCTTGGCGTTCAACGCGCGAATCTCGTCGGCGCGAATCGTATGCGGATGCAATTCGCTGTACACGCCAAATTCACGGATGCGGCGGGTGATCAGTTGGTTATATTGGCTTCCGAAGTCCAATACGACGATCATTTCTTGATTCATGTTCTCCACCCCGTCCAAAAAATAAACGCTGCCGTTGCCCAAAACATGGATGAAGGCAGAATAGCAGCGTCTTCTGCCTTCATAGTCGGGCCGTTTACGGCGGCCCGGTAGAGACGCGCAAGCCATATTCTTGCGCTTATATGAAGGGCTTTCGTCTATCCGTATGCAAATTTGAATTCATTCTATCAACTTGCCGGCAGGCGGTCAAGAGATCGTCCTTTTTATTAAATTTTCCCACAATTGACGCGCCTCACGGAGGTCGATCCGGCTGCTGTTTGCGCCGTAGACCGCTTGTTCATACGATTTGGTCAAACGTTCCATTTCATCGGTTTCGAATAAACGATCCACTTGGATGGCATACTGACGCAACGTTTCCTCTTCTTTTCGTTTCAGCCCGTAGTCATGCAGCTGACGCAACAATGCCAAGTAAGCGGGGACAAGCCATTCCGGGCCGTCAACTTGGCGGCGGCGGAATCGAAGGAGCGTAAGGCGCGGCCACCATTTTCGTCTTGTCGTGTAAATCGTTCCGCCCAATGCCGCCAGCATCGCGAACACGCCCAGCACCATTTGCCATGACCAACTGTCGGCCAGCTTCTCCCACCAATGGCGGTCTTGCTCTGGCGATGATCGTTTGATCAATTGTTCGAGCGGCACGCGCGGCTGTTCCTGTAGTTCCGGCTGCGAGGGCTGCGCTTGTTGCTCCTCATTCTGTTGAGAAAGTGAAAACGCATACGGGTTGACAAACCCCCGCGTTGGCTCAAACGGCACCCAGCCGACGCCTTCAAAATACACCTCAACCCACGCATGAGCGTCATGGTTGCGGATTTCGTAAAGATTTTCCCCGTCTTGCTCGCTGACAAGCCTTCCGGACGTATAGCCTTTCACCCAGCGCGCCGGAATGCCGAGCGAACGCACGAGCACGACCATAGAAGTCGAAAAATTGTCGCAATACCCCCGTTTTGTTTCAAATAAAAATTGATCGACGTAATCTTCGTTCTCTTTTGGAACGGCGACATCCTTTGTTTCGTACGTATATTGCCCAAGTTGAAAATACTGCTCAATGGCTCTCACTTTGTCGTAAGCCGTCTGTTCTCCGGCGGCGATTTGCTTCGCCAAGTCGCGCACCCTTTGCGGAAGCGTCTTTGGCAACTGCGTATATCGTTTCAACAGAAGAGGGTCTCGAACTGGGGGCGCGGCGCGCAACGCCGCAATCGGAAAATCCGGCTCCCAATAGGTCAATGAATACTTGCCAACAGGGAACGCATTCGACCTGTCATCGGTCGTATAAATTTTCTCTGTCGCCACATCCATACGGTACACGACCGGTTCGGCTGCTTCCACCCGCCGCAACCCAAGCGGATAAACGAGATGAAACCCTTGATTGCGCCGCTCGATCTCCGCCTTTTGCTCCACTGTCTCAACTTGATCGCTCCACCATTCATACTTGAGCTCTTCGCCGTTGGCAAACGAGCGGACTTGCTCGCTCGGAAACACTTCCCATCCCTTGCCGGTGTAAATATCTTTCGTCTCAATCCGCCAGTAATGAAGCCCTCGATCTTTCGCCGTAAAGACGACGGTATCATCCGCGATAAACGGCCCGCCGAGGCGGGAATCATTCTGTCCGTATCCCACTTTTGCCACGCCAGGAGAAGGCGAGTCATCGTTCGTTTCTTCCGGCTGGGCATGATCGCTGCGGATAAACGCAACCGGATCCGGCCATTGCGGCGGCAGCTTCGGTCCCGCATACCCAGCCGCAAGAGCGACGGCAGGAATGAACAGAGCGGCCGCCCGCCACGTTCCGATGCGAAAAGACGGCGCTTTTGCCTGCAGCCGCTCGCCATGCAGCCAAACGAAGGCGAAAAAGCCAAGCGCCACAAGGCGAACGATCGCGTCGTTCCCGCTATACGGAAAAAACGTATCAAGCACAGCGATATACCCAACTGTCAATGCGTATGGGACAAACCACCGTTTTTTCTGGACAATCAGCCAATGAAACAGAAACGAGATGGCCCATAGCAGCAGAAAAAAGGCAAAGGTGCGCACGGCATCGCTCGGCATGGACAAGCGTCCCCCCTGCAGCCAAGCCGCGCCATCCCGCCATAAGGAATACGGCAGCGAGGCGGCCGAATGGAACGAAAACAGCCAAGCGAGCGACCACCATATATATCCCGCTTTCCCCAAAGCGGACAGCCAGATCGGAAGGCGGAGCCAATACATCCCGAAGCAAAGGGCGACAAAGGCCGCAAACAATCTAATATGCGCTGTATCCGTCACGTCTTCCAACGGCCAAAGCCATTCCGTGAGCAGCCAAGCCGCTAGGACGTTGGGCAGCATAGCAGACAACATCCTTGTCCCTAACCGCCTCATCCGTCTTCTCCTCCTTGCCGGACAGTTTGCCATGATTGAGGGGGCATGTGGGATACGTGCACCCCCGCATGGCGGAGTCCGTCCGCCCACCTCCGCTCGTCCTCTCCCCATTCACGGTTGACCACATACAACACTATGCAGCGTTTTGACGCCATCGCTCGCAGCTGCGCAGCCAACTCGGCGGATAACCTCGACGTCACGACCACGCAACCGGCCGCTGTTCTCCAGTTCCCCTCCTCCGCCAATTGAGACGCAAGCGGCGCTGATCCGTTCGCCTCCGCTTCCGCCAGACGGAGAAGGAGCGACGGCCACTGCTCCTCGCTTCGCCGCGGCGCTAAATAAGAACGGGCTTTTCCAGTCACGAGCAGGCCGACTGGGACTCCTTCATTGATCAACGCTTTCGCGATGGACGCCGCCAGCGTGACAAGCTCCTCAAACCATGGCGATGCGGCGCCGTCGAGCACGACGATCCAATCGTCATTGCGCGGCTCATCGAACTCTTTTGTCATCAACGCTTGCCTTCGCGCTGACGCCTTCCAATGCACCCACGACATTTTGTCACCGGGCGCGTACTCGCGGGCGCCGGCCGCCACCGCCAGATCGCGGCGGTAAGCAAGCGGGCGGGCCTCTTTTCCATAGGCGAACCATTCACGCACCATTTCTGCCGGCCAAGGCCAATAGCGGGGATACACGATGATCGTGCACGGCGCCGAAAACGATTCTGCTTTGTTCACAAAGCCGAGGGCGTCAGAAGCCTCGAGGCGCACGATGTCCAACTGATGGCGGCCGCGCGGCAACGAGAGCGACCACGCACAAGAAAGGCGGCGTCGAAACGGCCACGCGGCCATCGCCCCTCCATGCCGCGGCTCCTGGCCCGAAACGGTGAGGGCAGCGGGCGGAATCGCCCAAGGCAGCTCCATGCGGACCGTCACCGGAATCGGTTCTCCTGCATGATAGCGCTTCGCCGGCACCGTCCGGCTTACCGCAACGCGTCTGATCGGATACAAGGCGACGGCAAACGCATGCAGTCCAAACGGCAAAAAGCTGTAAAACAAAAACCAGCTGACAAATCCGCCTTGAAACATGGCATAGGAAAACAAGATGGCGGTCAACAGCAACAATCCAACAAGCGGGAGCCAACGCCTCCCCTTCTTCATTCGCTTCGCGTTCATCGCTTTTATCGCCGTCCTTGCACCGGCACCGGCGTACAGGCTAGAAGCTGTTTGATGACGGCAGTGGCATCAAGCTTGTCCCATTTCGCTTCCGGACGAATAAGCAGGCGATGAGCCAGCACGTAGGGAGCAAGGTGCTGCACATCATCAGGGATGACAAAATCGCGGCCATGGATGAACGCGTACGCCTGCGCCGCCTTCATCAAAGCGACGGCCCCGCGCGGGCTGACGCCCAAATAGACCGCTTCGTGCACACGGCTTTGCTGGATGAGATCGACGATATACCGCTTCACGGTGTCGCTCACATGCACGCCCATCACCTTTCGCTGCAGAGTGAGCAGTTCATCAAGCGGCATCACCGGCCCGATCTCCGAAAGTGGCGCCGCTTTTTCGAGACGGTTTAACATTTCGATTTCCTCATCGGGAGACGGATAGCCCATGTGCAGTTTCACTAAAAACCGGTCAAGCTGGGCCTCGGGGAGCGGATACGTTCCTTCATATTCAATCGGATTTTGCGTCGCCATCACCAAAAACGGCTGCGGCAGCGCCCGGGTGACGCCGTCAACAGTCACGCTTCCTTCTTCCATCGCTTCCAGGAGCGCCGATTGCGTTTTCGGAGACGTCCGGTTGATCTCGTCCGCGAGCACGATGTGGGCGACAATCGGTCCGGGTTTATACTCAAATTGCTGTGTTTTCGGATTGTAGACGGAAACGCCGATCACATCGCTCGGCAGCAAATCCGGCGTAAACTGAATGCGCTTCAGCTCCACGTTGAACGATTTCGCCAGCGCACGCACCAACATCGTCTTGCCGACGCCGGGCACATCCTCGAGCAGCACATGGCCTTTGGCCAATAACGCTGTTAAGCTGAGGATGATGACGTCGCGTTTTCCGACAATGACTTGCTCAATGTTGCGGACCACCTTTTCAAAAGGGGGGAGCAGCGGCTCGTAAATCGCCATGACATCAAACTCCTTTTATAGTAATGAATGGGTCTTTCAGCGGTAGACAAGGTGAAGTTTATACTATTACTACAATATCGAATATACTGAACTTTTGGAACCTATTTGCAACAAGGGGGAAGAGAAAAAAGGGAAATCGAAGTGGACGATGATCGGCCCGGGGCTGATCGGCGGCGTCGGCGGCTCTATCACCATGGCGTCATACGGATATTGGCTACAGGAAAACGGCTGGAAAGGGCGAGCTTACGTATCGCCGATGCGCTATGATCCCGCTGTCGCTTATATTGTCACCGCCATCTTTATGTTGTCGCTTCTCGTGCTTGGGGCGCCGCCTTGTTGTACGGCACTGACACGACGATCAGCGGCGAGCAGGGGCTTGTGTCATTCGCTTCGATCATGGGCAACGAGCTGCACCCGGCTGCCCGTTGGCTCTTTTTGCTCGGCTTTTGGTCGGCGTCATTTACATCGGTCATCGGCGTTTGGAACGGCGTTTCGTATTTGTTCGCCGATTTTGTTCGCAACATGCGGAAAACGCCGGTTGGCGCTGAATCGCTCAACCAGTCAAAAGCGTTCCGCTTCTACGTCTTTTGGCTCACCTTCCCGCCGATGCTCTTGCATTTCATCGGCAAGCCGGTCGGACTCATCATCGCCTACGGGGCGCTCGGCGCGCTGTTTATGCCATTTTTGGCTGTGACGCTTCTTTATTTGCTCAATTCGAAAAAAGCGCTTCCAGAAAAAGGGCGCAACCATTGGCTCTCGAATGCGCTGCTCGTTCTTTGTCTGGCGCTGTTTGCCGTCTTGTCGATTAATGAACTCATTCGCCTGTTTGCTTAACATTTGCCCGGTGCAAAGCAGCCAGCTGGCGGCAGGAGGCTGTCTCAATGGAAAAACGGGGCTGACCCAAAAGTCCGCCAAAAAGCGGACTTTTGGAGTCAGCCCTCTCTGGTTTTTGTATATTTTACCAAACGGAACAAAATTCCGACTCTGTTCTCCCCCTCATTTACGCCACCAAGGACAATTGCTTGTCCCTAGCGGCTTTTTTGAGAAGATTGTGGGCAGCACAAACCAGCCCCCATTCGATGGAAACTTTTTGGAGGCCTCGCAGGACAAAGCGACGAAACCCGCGATTTTGTTTGATTTGCCCAAATACACTCTCAATGTCGGTTTGGCGTTGGCGGTATCGGGCTTGCCCTTCTTCACTCTCCAACCGTTCGCGGGCTTTCTGTTTTTGTTCATGATAGATGGGGTTCCATTGCGTGGTTCGTCCATACTTGGAAGTCGTGCAGGCCGAACGGAACGGACATCCTTCGCATTCATGGCATTGGTAGTGTCGGGTGACCGAGGTGTATCCTGATTCCGTGGTCTGTTTCGAAGTTCCGGTGCGAACCAGCTTTTTCCCATTGGCGCAAATCCAAACGTCTTCTTCTTCCACATAGGTCCAATTCTGCTGATGATGCGGATTTTTCTTGACCTTGCGCGTGTTCTCCTTCTCATACGTATGGTACTTGATCAAGGCCGATATGTGCTTCTCTTCCAGCTTCACGTAGTTCTCTTCCGAGCCATAAGCCGCGTCAGCGATCAAACGTTCGGGTTCCACGCCGTACTTCTCTCGAACGGTCTCCAAATGCGGGAGAAGACAACGAGTGTCGCCCGGCCTCTGATGAAGGGAATACCCCAAAATAAATTGGCCGGAAGAACCCACCTGTACGTTATAGGCCGGCTTGAGCTGGCCGTTTCGCATGTGATCCTCCTTCAACCGCATGAAGGTGGCATCCACATCGGTCTTGGAATAGCTGTTGCGATCCCCGCATACATGGAGTTGGTGTTCATACTTTTCACTGCGGGGCAAGTAGTCCTCCTTCATCTTCTTGATGGCCTTCTTCAACGGTTGGTTGTCCGGCTCGGCCTCCAACCGTTTTTCCCACTCCTCGGTTTTCTTTCGGATTTCTTCTGACGTAAAGGCCGGCGAAGGGTCGATGTCTTCCGCCTTTTCTTCTTCCACGATCGCCTCGATCTGGGCAATCAGCCGATCGACATTGGCTTGGAGTTTCTCCTGGTACTTCTCAGCCGATTTGCGCCAAACGAAGGTGTACCGGTTGGCATTCGCTTCAATTTTCGTTCCATCCACAAAATAATCTTCCATCTTGACATAGCCGTCGGCCACGAACAGCGTGATCATTTCCCGGAACAGGTCGTCAATCAGGTCTTTCATCCGCTCCGAACGAAACCGATTGATGGAGCGGAAGTCCGGCTTTTGAAATCCACTTAGCCACATGAGGGGAAGGTGGACTTCGAGCTGCCGTGCAATCTCACGGCCATGATACATTTTTTGGGTGTAAGCGTAAAGGAGAATTTTGGTCATCATTTTCGGATGATAGGCGGAGGCGCCCCCTCCTTTGTAGTAAGCAAGAAACGTCTCCATCGGGATGCGTTCAACCATCTCATGAACCACGTGGGCCATGTTATCCCGTGGAATGAGATCGGCGATGTTGCTTGGCAAAGAGAGGTTGTCCATGGTATACTCTTTAAAGGAAATATGATCATGTTTCATAAAAGAATCGCCCTTCTTTCGGTGGTAGTGGTTTTGGTGACTCTATTCTACCAGAAAAAAGGGCGATTCTTCTATATTTGAGGCAAAAAAGTGGGGGCTGATCCCAAAACGCATTCGCGTTTTGGGTCAGCCCCGTTTTTGGCCCGCCTATTCGCTCACGGCTGATCTACCCGTCGTTTTGTGCCGCTAAATCATCTTCTCCGGCCTCACCCATTCTTCGTACTGCTCAGCTGTCACATACCCGGTTTTCAATGCCGCTTCCTTGAGCGTCAACCCTTCGCGATGGGCGAGCTTCGCGATTTCCGACGCCCGGTCATAGCCGATATGCGGGCTCAGCGCCGTCACGAGCATGAGCGACCGCTCTACGTATTCTTTCATTTTCGCTTCATTCGCCTCCAACCCTTTGGCGCACCGCTCATCAAACGAACGAATCGCATCGCCGAGCAGCTGCACGGACTGAATGGCGTTATAAGCGATGACTGGCTTGAACACATTTAATTGGAAGTTGCCTTGGCTTGCCGCAAAACCGATCGTGGCGTCGTTGCCGAACACTTGAACAGCGACCATCGTCATCGCTTCGCTTTGCGTCGGATTCACTTTCCCCGGCATGATCGAGCTCCCCGGTTCATTGGCTGGAATCGTGATCTCCCCGAGCCCGGAGCGCGGCCCGCTCGCCAGCCAGCGGATGTCGTTGGCGATTTTCATCAAATCGGAAGCGAGCGCTTTCAATGACCCGTGGACGTAAACAATCTCGTCATGGCTGGTTAACGCATGGAATTTGTTTGTTGCCGAACGGAATGGATAGCCGGTTTGCGCCTTCAGCTGCTCGGCCACTTGTTCGCCAAATCCCGGCGGCGCATTGATTCCGGTTCCGACCGCCGTGCCGCCGATCGCCAAATCAAGCAGCTTCTCACTCGCTTCGGTGATCATGGCCTTGCTTTTTTCCAGCATCGTCCGCCAGCCGGAAATCTCCTGCCCAAATGTGAGCGGCGTCGCGTCTTGCAAGTGGGTGCGCCCGATTTTGATCGTCTTTTCATATTGGCGTTCTTTCGCAGCGAATGTTCCGATCAAGCCATCAAGCGCTGGCAGGAGGTGCGTTTGGATCTTCGTGAAGATCGCGATATGCATCACAGTTGGGAATGTGTCGTTCGAGCTTTGCGACATGTTCACATCATCGTTTGGGTGAATGCGCCCCTCCCCGTCACCTAGCAGCTCATTCGCCCTCCTCGCCACGACTTCGTTGACGTTCATGTTCGTCTGCGTCCCGCTTCCCGTCTGCCAGACGACGAGTGGAAAATGGTCATCCCATCGGCCCGCCAAAATTTCCTCGCACGCGGCCACAATCGCCCGCTGCTTCGCTTCGCTCAGCTTTCCAGCCTGATGGTTCACGATCGCCGCCGCCTTTTTCAGCTCGGCATAGGCATAAATGAGTTCAAGCGGCATTGTTTCTTTGCCGATGCGAAAGTTTTGCCGGCTTCGCTCCGTCTGCGCTCCCCAGTACTTATCAGCCGGCACCTGCACCTCACCGAGCGAGTCGCGTTCAATCCGCACGTTCATTCCATTCTCCTCCTTTGGATATCGCCTTTCCATTTCTAATTTTACCCAAAATCACAATCGACAATGAAACAAATGAGCAGGCAAAACGCCTAACTGAGGTAGCGTCAAAAGTTCTATGAAAACTCCACACAGATCATCCCATTGAGCATCGTGGGGCATGCGGAGGGCCGGATTCGCCCTTGACCAACACCCGCCAAAGGTGCGGAAGAGTCGTCAAGGGCGACGGGGACAAAAAAGAAGGCAATAAGAAAGCCGCCCTTGCCATGACCGAATTTTACCTTTGGCGGTGTTCGGTTGGTCAAGGGTTCGCTTCGCCGAATCCGGCAGGAGTTCTGTTCAACGGGCTCCAGAGGACAAAAAAGTCAGGCCGCCTCTTGTTGGAGAAACGCTTGTGCCATGGCGATCAGCTTCGTCCACCGGGCCGGCATATGCGGAAGATCCGCCAGTTCCGGGATGACGACCGGCACCCGGCCTTCGAGCGCGCTGTGTGGGCGCAGAAAGTTGAAATACGCCACAAACAGCGTCACAAAGGACACCGAGCCTTCTTCCGCACCAAACCCATGGGTCGGGCGGTAGTTGCCTTTAAAGGTCCGGTTGAATCGCTCGATGATCTGCTTGAGAGGGCGAAACTCTTCCGAGACCGGATCCTCATTGGTCAGCCCGATCACTTGGCGGACGTCAAATGAAATCCCGTGTTGGGCGAAGAAGTGTTGCGCCAGCAGATAAATCGGGTTGCCATCCACGACGAACGACAAGTCGTCTGGGAGGGACGCTAGCTTCCTGAGGACATCATCGATGGCCTTGATGGCCGAGAGCGTGTCCCGGTTGGGCGAGACGCGATACGACAGCACGATCTTTTTGACGGCGTCAAACATAAAGAACAGGTAATGCCAGCGCCCTTTGACGCGAATATACGTCTCGTCCCCGCAAAACGAACCGGACAGCTCATACGGGAACCGGTCGACAAAGGGCTTGATCCAAAGCGCGACGCTGTTGGCGTAGTTGAGCACCGTCTGATGGGAGATCGAGACGCCATGGATGTCCTTCATGGCGGCGGCGGTCTCCCTCGAGGACATCCCAAAGTTGACGTAGTACGTCAACACGAGCCCCAACACGTGCGGCGACGCAGCCAGCCGGGACAAATCGACCTTCGGCTTGATGAGCGACGAGGAAGCCAACGGGAGAAAGTCAAACAAGAACTCTCGAAACAAATACCGCACCTTGAAGGCTTGAGGATCCTGTTGAAACTGTTGGCGCTCCTTCTTCGTCATCCGGCGAAGGTTGGCCTGGTAAAACGGGCAAGCGTTGTTCTTGCACTTATAGATGTTGTATTCTTTGCGTTCCTTGATTTTTTCCAGCGTCTTTTTGCAGTGCGGGCAGCGAAAGACCGCTTGCTTGGTGAACCGATTTCGGTGGTTGAACCGGCACTGGCACACTTTGCATTGGTATTGCCCTTTTCCGCCGTTATTGGCGTACAGGTAAGAAGAGGGAGCCTGGCAGCGAGGGCAGGTCAACGAATCCGGAACACGGTGTTTCGCATTCGCGCGGCGCTGGATGGGCCGTAAAGGACGTCCGTGCTGGGCTTCATAGTCTGCCAACAGCTTTCGGTAATCAAGGGTTTCCGGCACATCGATGATCGGAAGGTCATCGACCTGAAGTTTCCGGTACGGCTTTTGGATGGGTTCGTCCAAGTCCTCGAGATTCAAGGATTTTCCCACGATCACACCCATCAAATACACAATGATTTGATATTGGGTCTTGATTATTTCGAGCAAATAGGCTAATAATTGAGGTAACAAAGCTTGTCACTCCTTTGTTTTGGCTGTTGGGTGTCGTTACCTCAATGATGGCCGAAAACAACGGGGGTGGCAAGCTTTTTTTCTTCCAACCGTTGAAACTCAAGGGAAAACCGTGAGTGTGGAGGATAAACTTTTGACAATACCCTAACTGAGAAAGGGGGAAACGACATGAAAAATAGATGGCTATGGCTCCTCATCGCTGTATGGCTGTCCGGTTGCCCCTGGGGCAAAATTACACCTCCAATTTGACAACCTCCCGTTGACGATCGAAGCGGGTGTATGGAACGGCGGAGATGCCGACTGGCGCCCGGTGCAAAACGGAATCATTACTCTTCCGGAAAAGAAAGAGGCATACATTTATGCCATTCACACCTCTTGGAAAAAAGGGAATGCGATTTATGCGTTTTTCATTGAGGTGCGATAACTAGCACAGCGGAGGAAAAGGTGCAATAGAATAGCGATATGAGGGAGAAACAACAGCTGCCCTTCACCCGATCAGCGGCTGTAAGAACACCTGGCTGAGGCATATATAGTCAAAAAGAAAAAGAACACCGGGGAAACCCCAGTGTTCCAAGGCTTTTGCGGCGAGATTACATCATGCTACCCATATCCGGCATGTTGTTGTTGCCTTTGTTTTCTTCCGGTTTGTCGGCAACGACCGCTTCTGTCGTCAAGACCATGGCGGCGACAGAGGCAGCGTTTTGCAGCGCCGAGCGAGTGACTTTCGTCGGGTCAACGATACCAGCTTCGATCATGTCGACCCATTCGCCTGTTGCCGCGTTGAAGCCAATGCCCGGTTTTTCGTTTTTCAGGCGCTCAACGATGATCGAGCCTTCCAGACCAGCGTTTTGCGCGATTTGACGAACCGGTTCTTCGATCGCGCGCAAGACGATTTTCACACCCGTTGCTTCATCGCCTTCCGCTTCGATGGCCGCAACTTTGCTGTAGACGTTCATCAACGCCGTGCCACCGCCAGCGACAATGCCTTCTTCAACCGCAGCACGAGTCGAGTTGAGCGCATCTTCAATGCGCAGTTTGCGTTCTTTCAATTCCGTTTCTGTCGCTGCGCCAACTTTGATGACCGCTACGCCGCCAGCGAGTTTCGCCAAGCGTTCTTGCAGTTTTTCGCGGTCGAATTCGGACGTCGTTTCTTCAAGCTGCGCACGGATTTGGTTGATGCGCGCTTTGATGCGCTCCGAATCGCCAGCGCCTTCGACGATCGTCGTCGTTTCTTTCGTAACAACCACTTTTGACGCACGGCCGAGCGACGCGATCGTGGTCGATTTCAGTTCACGGCCAAGCTCTTCCGAGATCACTTCGCCGCCTGTCAAAATCGCAATGTCTTCGAGCATCGCTTTGCGGCGATCACCGAAGCCAGGCGCTTTGACAGCAACCGCATTGAACGTGCCGCGCAGTTTGTTGACAACAAGCGTTGCGAGTGCTTCGCCTTCGACATCTTCCGCAATGATCAGGAGCGGACGGCCTTGTTGCACGACTTGCTCAAGAACCGGTAACAGCTCTTGGATGCTCGATACTTTTTTGTCCGTAATCAAGATGTACGGATTTTCGAGAACAGCTTCCATTTTTTCCGTATCTGTAATCATGTACGGCGAAACGTAACCGCGGTCGAATTGCATCCCTTCGACAACGTCGAGTTCCGTCGTGAAGCCTTTCGATTCTTCAAGCGTGATGACGCCGTCATTGCCGACGCGTTCCATCGCTTCAGCGATCAATCGGCCGACTTCTTCGTCAGCAGCCGAGATCGCAGCCACTTGGGCGATCGATTCTTTTCCTTTGATCGGTTTGGAGATGGCTTTTAATTCTTCAACCGCTACCGCTACCGCTTTTTCAATCCCGCGGCGGATGCCCATCGGATTGGCGCCAGCTGCCACGTTTTTCAATCCTTCACGGATCATCGCTTGAGCCAATACGGTAGCCGTTGTCGTCCCGTCCCCAGCGATGTCGTTCGTTTTGCTGGCGACTTCAGCGACCAGTTTCGCGCCCATGTTTTCAAACGGGTCTTCGAGTTCGATTTCTTTCGCGATCGTTACCCCGTCGTTCGTGATGAGCGGAGAACCGAATTTTTTCTCCAATACGACGTTGCGGCCTTTCGGACCTAATGTGACTTTCACTGCGTCTGCGAGTTTGTCCACCCCGCGCAACATCGCACGGCGCGCTTCTTCGCTGAACTTAATTTCCTTTGCCATACCCCGTTACCTCCTTATGAATTTATTTCACTGCATGCCGTGAAAAAGGTAAGTATTCGTGTCATAAAGTTAAGGATATGTCAGTTTTCCGGAATGTTTATGTGGTAAACGCAATATATTAGCGGATGACAGCCAAAACGTCGCTTTCGCGCAAAATTAAGTATTCTTTTCCGTCGTATTTTACTTCCGTGCCGGCGTATTTCGAGAAAATGATGCGGTCGCCGACTTCAACTTCCGGCGCAACGCGTTGGCCGTTGTCAAGCACGCGGCCTGCACCGACAGCGACAACGCGGCCTTCTTGCGGCTTTTCTTTCGCCGTATCCGGCAGCACGATGCCGCTAGCCGTTTTTTCTTCAGTTTCCACGACTTCAATGACAATGCGATCGCCTAATGGCTTCAACACGGGAAACAACCTCCTTAACGATAGTTTTCGCCGTTCTTATTAGCACTCATCATTATTGAGTGCTAACACACTTATAATATTAATGAACTCTTCTCCGTTTTGCAAGTAGGAAATACAAAAAAATAACTGTTTTTCTTTCATGCGCGAAGATAAGGAGAAAATGGGATAACAAGCTGTCAGGCCCCAGATCAATCGGCGCACAAAATCCATTTTCATTATTGCACATTTCTAACATCAATAAACAACGCTAGGCAATTTTTTTGTGGCGGCCGCGCCAACCACGGCCGGCGCGCTTTTCTTATCATTTCGCCGAACATGTGCTACAATACGGATATATTTGAAATAAAGGGGTAAAACGATTTGAAGCGCCGTTACTGGTATGTCATCATCACCTATATCGCCATGCAGCTGTCTTCCTTTGTCGGTGTGCCGCTCCTTCGCTCCCTCGGCGTCGGCCAAGGCGCGCAAACACGTCTCGAAGCAGCGAAAATTGCCTCCGGCTATTGGGCGGTCATCAGCTTTTTATTGGCTTTTGCCATCATTTTATGGCTGCTGCGCGGCGACCGCGATGAACGGACAATGCGGCGGCTGCCGCTCGCCTCGTCATGGATGTGGGCGATCTCGGGCGTCTTTTTGGCGCTTGCCGCGCAAAGCGTTGCCGCCAACATCGAATGGCGTCTATTGGGCATTGAGCCGGGCTCGGAAAACACAAGGCAAATCATCGACATCATCCGCCTGACGCCATTGCTCGTCGTCGTCACGTCGGTCATCGGCCCGGTTTTGGAGGAACTCATCTTCCGCAAAATCATTTTTGGCTCGCTTTATGAAAAATACAACTTTTGGTTGGCAGCGCTGGCCAGCTCGCTTCTGTTTGCTCTCGCCCACATGGAGCCGGAGCATTTGCTTTTGTACACATCCATGGGGATGGTGTTCGCCTTTTTATACGCCAAAACCGGACGCATTTTCGTGCCGATGTTCGCCCATGTAGCAATGAACACGTTTGTCGTTGCCGTTCAAATTTTGTTGGCTGATGAATTGGAAAACATGATGCGCCAAGCGGAACTGCCGCTGGCCATTTGGAGGATTTGGCTATGACGCGCCATCCGCGGCTGTTTTCTGTTCCGTATTTCATCTTGGGCTTCCTGTTTACGTATTTGGCGATCGAAAGCGTTCATGAAACGATTTGGAACGTCTCAACCATCGCGTTGGCGGCGCTGGCCGCTTTTGATTTCGGCACCGCCTTTCGCTTGTTCTTCACACCGAGACAATAAAACCCTCCCCATTGGGGGAGGGTTTTTGCCTGGCGCCGTATGAACCGTCCTCTTGATGCTGCCCTCAATATGGATCGCCGCTTCCTTCCTCCGCCGCTAATTGCGCCTTTCGATAGCCGATTTTGGCAACCCAGATGCTCCCCTCATACAAAAGCGTCAGTGGAATCATGACGATCACTTGCGACAACACATCCGGCGGCGTAATGGCGGCCGCTAAAATAAGCAGCGCCAAATACGCATACTTGCGGATGCGAACAAGAAGCTGCGGCGTAATAAGCCCTAAGCGGGTGAAAAACAGGACAACAATCGGCAGCTGAAACACGATGCCAAACGGCAGCACGAGCTGCAGCAAAAACTGAAAATATTCATTAATGCCGATCATCTGTTGAATGCCGAGCCGTTCCGCCAGCTGATTCATAAACCGGACGACAAATGGAAACAAGACGAAATACGCAAAACCAACCCCGGCTAAAAATAGAATGATCGATGCTGGAATGTAGCTGAGCGTTGCTTTCCGCTCTTTTTCATACAGCCCCGGACTGACAAACGCCCAAATTTGATACAACAGCACCGGAGCAGTCAGTACAGCGGCGATGACAAAGGCAAACTGAAAATACACTTTAATCGGATCGGTGAGGCGGAACGCGTTCATCGTCAGCTGTTTCGCTTCCGCAGTGTGCTGCAAATACACAATGACGTCATCGACAAAAAAGAAGCTGGCTACAAGCGCCGCAACGAAAAAGAGAAGCACGATGATCAGCCGTTTCCGCAGCTCTCCGAGGTGTTCATACACGGACATTTCTTTGTCATTCATCGTTTCCCCATCCTGCCTTGTCATCGGTCGGTTTTCGTTTCTTCGTCATCAGCGAGCCCTTTTGTGGCGTCTTTAAACTCGCGAAGCGACTGGCCGAACGACCGCCCCAACTCCGGCAGCTTTTTCGTGCCAAACAGCAACAAAATGACAAGAACGAGCAACAAATATTTCATGTGTTGTTCTCTCCTTTTTACGATGGCGATGGATAGTTTTTCAAAAAATAGACGAGCGACTGCAGCTCAATGGCTAAATCGATATGATGGACACGAATATGGTTCGGCACGTTCAACCGCGCCGGAGTAAAGTTTAAAATGCCTTTAATTCCTTGCGCGACAAGGCGGTCGGTCAGCGCTTGAGCCGCGGCGGCCGGCACGGTTAAAATCGCGATCGGAATGTCGCCGCGAAGCCGCTCCTCCAGCTCATCGAGATGATAGACCGGCACCCCGCCGACTGTCGTTCCGACCTTCCGTTCATCGACATCAAACGCCATGACAATTTTCGTGTTGTTATTTTTCGAAAAGTTGTAGTTTAAAAAGGCGGTGCCTAAATTGCCGACGCCAAACAAGGCGACTTCGGTCACCTCATCCTCTTCAAGCGTCTGGCGGAAAAACGACAACAAATAATTGACATTATACCCGTATCCCTTTTTGCCAAGCGCGCCAAAATACGAAAAGTCGCGGCGAATTGTCGCCGGATCGACTTTCACCGCCTCGCTCAGCTCGGCGGAGGACACGCGCTGCTTCCCTGAGGCATGTAAATTTTTCAAAAACCGATAGTATAACGGCAGACGCTTGGCAGTCGCCTGCGGGATTTTCGGTTGTTCGTTGCTCATCGTTTCATCCCCCAGCTAATCGGTTTTCCGTCGATAATGGCCGGACTTCCCGCCCGTTTTTTCGACCAAATACGTTGGACCGATCGTCATTCCTTTATCGAGCGATTTGCACATGTCGTACACAGTCAATGCGCATACCGAAGCCGCCGTCAGCGCTTCCATCTCCACTCCTGTGCTCCCTTTCGTTTTGACCGTCACGGTAATCACAAGTTTATACGCTTCCGCCTCTTTTTCCCAAGCAAAGGCAATATCGACGCCTTTTAACATAAGCGGATGGCACATCGGAATAAGATCGGCCGTTTTTTTCGCCGCCATGACCCCGGCCACCTGGGCTACCGCCAGCACATCACCTTTCTCAATGGCATTGTTCGTCATCTTTTCGTAAATCTCTTCATTGACGGTGACGCTCGTTCTCGCCACCGCTATCCTGATCGTATCTTCCTTGTTCGTAATGTCGACCATTTTCGCCCGGCCTTGTTCATTGAAATGCGTAAACGATGACAAGACAATCTCCTCCATTTATCACTATACACCATTTTTCGTTATCTGTCTTTGACCGTTTTCGCGACTTACGTTAAACTATTCGCGAGGTGACGGACATGATCATTTTGCAAGTGAATGGAATCACGAAATATTTTGGCGCTGACCTTATTTTATCGAATATAAAACTAGAAATACAGTCCCGCGCCCGCATTGCTCTTGTCGGCCGCAACGGCGCAGGCAAATCGACGCTGCTGAAGATCATCGCCGGCGAACTTTCTTCCGACAGCGGTGAAATCATCAAGCCAAGCCATATCAAAATCGGCTATTTGGCGCAAAACAGCGGGCTCGACTCGTCACGCTCCATTTGGGACGAGATGCTGGACGTATTCGCGCCGCTCCGGGCGATCGAAGCGCAGCTAGCAGAGCTCGGCGCCCAGCTTGGCGACCCGGATCTGCTCGCCGATCCGTCCCGCTACGAAAAAACGCTTCAAGCGTATGACAACTTGCAAGAGCAATACAAAGAACAAGGGGGCTATCAGTATGAAGCCGACATCCGCTCTGTTTTGCACGGGCTGCAATTTTCGTCATACGATTACCAAACAACGCCCGTTTCCTCGCTAAGCGGCGGACAGCGGACGCGGCTCGCCCTTGGAAAACTGCTGTTGGCCAAGCCGGACTTGCTTATTTTAGACGAGCCGACGAACCATTTGGACCTCGATACGCTCACATGGCTCGAGCAATATTTACAGGCATACCCCGGCGCCGTTCTGCTCGTTTCCCATGACCGCTACTTTTTGGACAAAGTCGTCACCGAAGTGTACGAGCTGTCCAACGCGACGCTTAAGCGGTATAGCGGCAATTACAGCCGCTATTTGGAGCTTCGGGCCGAGCAATACGAACAAGAGCTAAAACGATACGAAAAGCAACAGGAGGAAATCGCCCGCCTCGAAGACTTCATCCGGCGCAACATCGCCCGCGCCTCGACAACGAAACGGGCGCAAAGCCGGCGAAAGCAGCTCGAAAAAATGGAGCGGCTTGAACGCCCGGCCGGAGATGAAAAATCAGCTTCTTTTTCTTTTGCGATTGAGCGGCCGAGCGGCCATGAGGTGCTCACCGCAGAGCAATTGACCGCCGGCTATCGCGAAGGCGCACCGGTCATCCGCCAAATCAGCTTTCGCATAACACGGGGGGAGAGTGTCGCCTTGGTCGGACCAAACGGCATCGGCAAGTCGACATTGTTGAAGACGATCGCCGGAAAGCTCCCAGTCCAATCCGGAAAGCTCCGGTACGGTGCAAATGTGAAAATCGGCTATTACGACCAAAACCAGGCGGAACTGTCGACAAACAAACGAGTGCTCGACGAGTTGTGGGACGCCTACCCGGACAAAACCGAAAAAGAAATTCGCACCGTGCTCGGCAACTTTTTGTTTTCCGGCGACGACGTCTTAAAACCGGTTTCCGCCTTAAGCGGCGGAGAGAAAGCACGCCTGGCGCTCGCCAAACTCATGCTGCAAAAAGCCAACGTTCTCTTGTTGGATGAACCGACCAACCATCTCGACCTTGACAGCAAAGAGATGCTCGAGCAGGCGCTTGTCGACTATCCGGGAACGATCTTGTTCGTCTCCCACGACCGCTATTTCATTAATCGCATCGCGACAAAGCTGTTTGAACTCTCGGGCGATGGGCTTGTCGAATATTTAGGAGACTATGACTATTACGTGGCGAAAAAAGAAGAAATGCGCGAATTGGCGCGCCTGGACTCCCACCCGCCCGCATCACCGGACAGCGGCGAAACAGCCAAATCCACATACGAGCAAGAAAAAGAGGAAAAAAGACGACAGCGCCAACGGCAGCGCCGTCTGGAAGAGATCGAAGCCGAGATCGCCGCACTGGAAGCACAAATCGCTGAAACCGAGCAGCAGCTGTGCGACCCGTCTGTATACGGCGATTATGAAACCGTGCAGCAGCTCACGCAAGAAAACGAAAAGCGGAAACAGCAGCTTGAAACGTTATTGGCCGAGTGGGAACAGCTCTACGCCTCGTTTTGAGCCAATCCGCTGCCAGGGAACGCCAACACGGGCATCTAGCGGCTTCATGTGCACTGCTCGTGCGCATCACCGCGCCAGGCCGATCACAGGCCAACTCGTTTAGCAGCCTTTTGCCTTGTTCATGAAAGCTGCTTCTTAGGTGAAGGACGATGACTGACAAGAGGGTGTCCCCAAAGGATTGGAACACCCTCTTTCGTTGCATATATATGCTTGCTGTTTCTGCCGCACTAGACGTGCGCCTATCTTGAAGGCAGGCGACCTTTTAGGTCAGCCCCGTTTTTGTGTTAATCACATTATCCACAAAGAAATCCACACTTTTCTGTGCAAAACAGAAGTTATTACCACATTATCCACAATCAATCCCTTTCCTCTATGAAAAAATGATTGTGTATTGCACTCCTCGCCGTTATCATGTTTTTTTTACTTTTCCACATTGTCCACAACCTATGGATAAAAATATGCACAACAAGTCCCCACCCGACGGCCGTTCCGCTTGCCAAACAAAAAAGAGCAGACCGCCTGCCCTAAGCGATCCGCTCTTTAAAAGGATTTTTAACTTGAGAAAAGTGCGTTTTGGGCCAGTTTTTCATGAAATCCCCAACCTCCTAGAAGGCCGGTGACAAACTGCTGTCACGAGCAAATCAACGGCATTTCGCCAAAAAAGAAGGCTGATTCCACAGTTTTTCTCTAATTGAGAAACAAGTGGAGCTAGCAGTATTTTGTACTAAATCACCGACCTTCTAGACAAGCGGCAAGCTTGGATTGGCGTTGAGCGCCAAATCAGCCCGCTTTCCTTGTTGATATAACACAGTTCCCGCAACGGCAATCATCGCCGCATTATCAGTGCATAGCGATAACGGTGGGATGACAAGCTCCACATCGGGAAGCTCTTTCATTTTCTCCTGCAGTGCAGCCCGAAGCCCGCGGTTGGCCGCCACTCCGCCGGCGAGCAGCACTTGTCGTACGCCGTATTCTTTGGCGGCCTGCACCGTTTTCGTCACCAGCACATCGACGACGCTGGCCTGAAAGCTCGCGGCCATCTGTCTCGGATCGATCTCCTCGCCGCGCTGCTTCGCGTTGTGGAGCGCATTGAGAACCGCTGATTTTAAGCCGCTGAAGCTGAAATCATACGAACCTTCCTCAAGCCACGCTCGCGGCAAATCAATCACGGGCTCGCCCTCATGAGCCAGCCGGTCGATGTGCGGTCCTCCTGGGTACGGAAGGCCTAAAGCCCGCGCCACCTTGTCATACGCCTCACCAGCAGCGTCGTCGCGCGTCTCGCCAATGACTTGAAACGCCCCGTGGCCTTCCATGTAAACAAGCTCCGTATGCCCGCCGGAAACGACAAGCGCCAACAGCGGAAATTTCATCTCCGCCACGAGCTGGTTGGCGTAAATATGACCAGCAATATGATGCACCCCGACAAGCGGCAACCCGTGGGCAAACGCGAGCGCCTTTGCGGCGTTCACCCCGACAAGGAGCGCCCCAACCAACCCCGGTCCGGCCGTCACCGCAATGGCATCAAGATCGGAAAACGATACGCCAGCCTGCCGCATCGCTTCCTCCATGACGAGTGTAATTTGTTCGACATGATGGCGCGAGGCAATTTCCGGCACAACACCGCCAAACCGCCGATGGCTTTCCATTTGCGACGCCACAACATTCGATAAAATCTCTTTTCCGTTTTTCACCACGGCCGCCGCTGTTTCATCGCAGCTCGTTTCAATACCTAGTACATGCACGTTTTCATTCATGTCAGTTTCACCCACATCACTAGCGCATCTTCAAAATTGTCCGGATAATACCGTTTGCGGATGCCGCCATTGCGAAACCCAAGCTTTCGGTACAACGACTGGGCGACATGGTTCGAGACGCGCACTTCCAGCGTCATCGTCGCCGCCCCATGCTGCTTGGCTGTTTCCATAAGGCGGCGCATAAGCGCTTCGCCGAGTTTTTGTCCGCGAAACTGTGGCAGCACAGCGACATTCGTCACATGCGCTTCATCAATCACGAGCCACATCCCCGCATACCCGATGATCCGTCCGCGGTGCACCATGACAATATATTTCGCGTAACGATTGTACATCAGTTCATTATAAAAAGATTCCCGGCTCCACGGCGCGGTAAACGACGCCTGTTCGACTTGCACGACCTCATCGATATCATGAATGGTCATCGGCCGGAATTGCACATCGATCCCCATCGTCCCCGTCCCCTTTTTGTTTCGCAAGCCATTTCGCTTCCGCTTCCGCAAGACGGATGTAATTCGGCACAAACGTATGCGGATTCTCATGTTCTTTCTCTTTTCCGAGCATGATGAGCTCACTTGGCCGCGGCAATGTCAACGACGGCGGCGTCATGAAAAACCGCCCGCCCAAGCGGCTCCGAAACAGCTCACTATATACCGGCGCATCGGCCCCGATGAACAATACATCCTCTCCCCGTCTGCGTAAATGATCGGCCCACTCGTCCGCCGCCACAATCCGGTCCGCTTCAAGGCATCGGAGCGCGCCGTCCTCGTACCGGTACAACCCGGTGTAAATTTGTCCGCGCCGCGCGTCAAACAGCGGGACGAGCAAACCGGGGAAATACCGGCCATTAGCGGCGAGCACCTCTAAACTCGAGACGCCGGCTATCGGAATGCCGAGCGACCAAGCGAGCGTTTTCGCAATGGTGACACCGATCCGCACCCCGGTATAAGATCCAGGGCCTTTCGCAACAACAACTAAATCAAGCTCATTGGGCGCCATTCCGCACTGCCGAAGCAGCGACTCAATGGCCGGCATCGTCCGGACAGAATGATCTCTTTTGACACTCGTAATGAATTCCCCTTTAATAACATCCCCATCCGCCACAGCAATGCCTAGCGGCATATTCGATGTATCAATCCCTAATATTTTCATGACGCAAAAATCTCCTTGCATAGCTGTTCATAGCGCCACCCTGACGGCTCAAAGACAAGTCTCCGTTCATCGCCGCCATGGCGAAACAAAGAAACGGTCAGCCGCTCCTCAGGCAGCTGCCCCGCAATCAAATGGGCCCACTCGACAACCGCAACACCATCACCGTTAAAATATTCATCAAATCCGAGATCCTCCCATTCGTCTTCAAGCCGATACACATCCATATGATAAAGCGGCAGCCGCCCATCATACTGCTTGATAATCGTGAAGGTCGGGCTGTTGACGTTTTGTACAATGCCCAGCCCCTCGGCAATCCCTTTCGTAAACGTTGTTTTTCCCGCACCTAAATCTCCCTCTAACGCGATGACCATCCCCGGCTGAAGCCGTTCTCCGAGCCGGCGTGCAACCGCCTTCGTCTCTTCCGGAGAATGCACGGTAAGTTCAAACTGCTTCATGGTGTTCCACCTTATTCCATTTTATCATCTTTGCTTCCACTTTTGAAATTTTACCATAAGGAACGGCAACGTTGCCACTGCCGGCGCCAAAAAAACAGCCATACAAAACAAAAGGACTGCCCTGCTAAGGCTATATTGAGCCTCCCGGGCAGTCCTGAGATCAAACTCGCAAAACAAAAAGAAAAAGGGAATTAGGCGTGTTGCTACTCCCTGGTGAATAAGATTGCCTAGCAGCGACCTACTCTTGCAGGGGCGCTGGCCCCAACTACCATCGGCGCTGGAGGGCTTAACTTCCGTGTTCGGGATGGGAACGGGTGTTTCCCCTCCGCTATCACCACTAGGCAAGCGATTCAGTTTCGACATCATTTATTATACTTAAAAAATAAATATTGTCAAGAAGGAAAGTCATTCCTTCAAAACTAGATAACCGTCGGAAGAAGCCGGGGCGAACCGCTCGCCTGCGCTTTTCGATGTCTAGTTCCGGCCGCCATCGGCTCGCGACGCTTCGGTCCTGCTGCGGCGGGCTAAGCCCGCTCGCAGGCCCTCCAGCGCGCCTCGCCGATAAGCAGGCGGCCTCCACTTTTCTTGTTAGGTTAAGCCCTCGATCGATTAGTATCCGTCAGCTCCACGTGTCGCCACGCTTCCACCTCGGACCTATCGACCTCGTCATCTTCGAGGGATCTTACCCGCCTGACGCGGTGGGAAATCTCATCTTGAGGGGGGCTTCACGCTTAGATGCTTTCAGCGCTTATCCCGTCCGCACATAGCTACCCAGCGGTGCCCCTGGCGGGACAACTGGTACACCAGCGGTGCGTCCATCCCGGTCCTCTCGTACTAAGGACAGCTCCTCTCAAATTTCCTGCGCCCGCGACGGATAGGGACCGAACTGTCTCACGACGTTCTGAACCCAGCTCGCGTACCGCTTTAATGGGCGAACAGCCCAACCCTTGGGACCGACTACAGCCCCAGGATGCGATGAGCCGACATCGAGGTGCCAAACCTCCCCGTCGATGTGGACTCTTGGGGGAGATCAGCCTGTTATCCCCGGGGTAGCTTTTATCCGTTGAGCGATGGCCCTTCCATGCGGAACCACCGGATCACTAAGCCCGACTTTCGTCCCTGCTCGACCTGTCCGTCTCGCAGTCAAGCTCCCTTGTGCCTTTGCACTCTCCGAATGATTTCCAACCATTCTGAGGGAACCTTTGGGCGCCTCCGTTACCTTTTGGGAGGCGACCGCCCCAGTCAAACTGCCCGCCTGACACTGTCTCCCACCCCGCTAAGGGGTGCGGGTTAGAATTTCAATATCGCCAGGGTGGTATCCCACCGCCGCCTCCACCGAAGCTGGCGCTCCGGCTTCCCAGGCTCCCACCTATCCTGTACAAGCGATACCAAAATTCCATATCAGGCTGCAGTAAAGCTCCACGGGGTCTTTCCGTCCTGTCGCGGGTAACCTGCATCTTCACAGGTAGTATAATTTCACCGGGTCTCTCGTTGAGACAGCGCCCAAGTCGTTACACCTTTCGTGCGGGTCGGAACTTACCCGACAAGGAATTTCGCTACCTTAGGACCGTTATAGTTACGGCCGCCGTTTACTGGGGCTTCGGTTCGCACCTTCGCTTCCGCTAAGCGCTCCCCTTAACCTTCCAGCACCGGGCAGGTGTCAGCCCCTATACGTCGCCTTTCGGCTTCGCAGAGACCTGTGTTTTTGATAAACAGTCGCTTGGGCCTTTTCACTGCGGCTCGTTCGGGCTCTTCACCCAAACGAGCACCCCTTCTCCCGAAGTTACGGGGTCATTTTGCCGAGTTCCTTAACGAGAGTTCTCCCGCGCGCCTTAGGATTCTCTCCTCGCCTACCTGTGTCGGTTTGCGGTACGGGCACCTCTTCCCTCGCTAGAGGCTTTTCTTGGCAGTGTGAAATCGGGGACTTCCGGATGACTCCGTCGCCATCACCGCTTGGCCTTACAATCCGCGGATTTGCCTACGGATCAGCCTTGCGGCTTGGACAGGCTCTTCCAGCCGCCTGCTCGCCCTATCCTCCTGCGTCCCCCCATCGCTCAAACGGGAAGGAGGTGGTACAGGAATCTCAACCTGTTGTCCATCACCTACGCCTTTCGGCCTCGGCTTAGGTCCCGACTAACCCTGAGCGGACGAACCTTCCTCAGGAACCCTTAGGCTTTCGGCGCAGAGGATTCTCACCTCTGTTTTCGCTACTCATACCGGCATTCTCACTTCTAAGCGCTCCACCAGTCCTTCCGGTCTGGCTTCAACGCCCTTAGAACGCTCCCCTACCGATGACCAACGGTCATCCCGCAGCTTCGGCGGCACGTTTAGCCCCGGTACATTTTCGGCGCAGAGTCACTCGACCAGTGAGCTATTACGCACTCTTTAAATGGTGGCTGCTTCTAAGCCAACATCCTGGTTGTCTTTGCAACTCCACATCCTTTTCCACTGAACGTGCACTTTGGGGCCTTAGCTGGCGATCTGGGCTGTTTCCCTCTCGACCACGGATCTTATCACTCGCAGTCTGACTCCCGGGCATAAGTCGTTGGCATTCGGAGTTTGACTGGGTTCGGTAACCCGATGAGGGCCCCTAGCCCAATCAGTGCTCTACCTCCAACACTCTCCATCCCGAGGCTAGCCCTAAAGCTATTTCGGGGAGAACCAGCTATCTCCAAGTTCGATTGGCATTTCACCCCTACCCACACCTCATCCCCGCACTTTTCAACGTGCGTGGGTTCGGGCCTCCAGCCGGTGTTACCCGGCCTTCACCCTGGACATGGGTAGATCACCTGGTTTCGGGTCGACGACGACGTACTTTTCGCCCTGTTCAGACTCGCTTTCGCTGCGGCTCCGCCTCTTCGGCTTAACCTCGCACGCCATCGTCACTCGCCGGTTCATTCTACAAAAGGCACGCCATCACGCATGAACGCGCTCTGACTACTTGTAGGCACACGGTTTCAGGTTCTCTTTCACTCCCCTTCCGGGGTGCTTTTCACCTTTCCCTCACGGTACTGGTGCACTATCGGTCACTAGGGAGTATTTAGCCTTGGGAGATGGTCCTCCCTGCTTCCGACGGGATTTCCCGTGTCCCGCCGTACTCAGGATCCGCTCGGGAGGGAACGAAGTTTCGACTACAGGGCTGTCACCTTCTCTGGCCGGCCGTTCCAGACCGGTTCGTCTACCCCGTTCCTTTCTCACTCCCACAATGAGCGGTCCTACAACCCCAAGAGGCACGCCTCTTGGTTTGGGCTGTTCCCGTTTCGCTCGCCGCTACTCAGGGAATCGCGTTTGCTTTCTTCTCCTCCGGGTACTAAGATGTTTCAGTTCCCCGGGTGTGCCCTCCATGCCCTATGGATTCAGGCATGGATACTGCCCCATTACGGACAGTGGGTTCCCCCATTCGGACATCTCCGGATCAACGCTTGCTTACAGCTCCCCGGAGCGTTTCGGCGTTTGCCCCGTCCTTCATCGGCTCCTAGTGCCAAGGCATCCACCGTGCGCCCTTTCTAGCTTAACCTACAGCGCTCTCGGCTTCTTCCTTATTGTCTAGCGTCGGCTCGCCGCCGCTCGGGGTCAAATAACCTTCGCCTTCCGGGTGCAAGCACCCTTGCAGGCGAAGAACATTTGCCCATCGCGGCGAAACGCTCGCCTCCGCTTTTCCGGTTATCTAGTTTTCAAGGAACGATTTTTGTCATTGAGAGAACATGACTCGCTCCCTCAAAACTGAACGAAACAGAAGCGCTGTGTATCGACAGTTGGCCATTGCGGCCTTCGCTTTTCGTCTTGTCTAGCTCCAGCGCCTGGCTCTCTTCTGCCAAATAACCTTCCCCCTCGGGGTGCCAGCACCCCTCCGGGTGAAGAACATTTGGCTTCGAGAGCCGAACGCGGCGCTTCCGCTTTTCGTCCTTAGAAAGGAGGTGATCCAGCCGCACCTTCCGGTACGGCTACCTTGTTACGACTTCACCCCAATCACTTGCCCCACCTTCGGCGGCTGGCTCCCTTGCGGGTTACCTCACCGACTTCGGGTGTTGCAAGCTCTCGTGGTGTGACGGGCGGTGTGTACAAGGCCCGGGAACGTATTCACCGCGGCATGCTGATCCGCGATTACTAGCGATTCCGGCTTCATGCAGGCGAGTTGCAGCCTGCAATCCGAACTGAGAGCGGCTTTTTGGGATTCGCTCCCCCTCGCGGGTTCGCAGCCCTTTGTACCGCCCATTGTAGCACGTGTGTAGCCCAGGTCATAAGGGGCATGATGATTTGACGTCATCCCCACCTTCCTCCGACTTGTCGCCGGCAGTCCCTCTAGAGTGCCCAACCGAATGCTGGCAACTAGAGGCGAGGGTTGCGCTCGTTGCGGGACTTAACCCAACATCTCACGACACGAGCTGACGACAACCATGCACCACCTGTCACCCTGTCCCCCCGAAGGGGGAACGCCCAATCTCTTGGGTTGTCAGGGGATGTCAAGACCTGGTAAGGTTCTTCGCGTTGCTTCGAATTAAACCACATGCTCCACCGCTTGTGCGGGCCCCCGTCAATTCCTTTGAGTTTCAGCCTTGCGGCCGTACTCCCCAGGCGGAGTGCTTATCGCGTTAGCTGCAGCACTAAAGGGTGTGACCCCTCTAACACTTAGCACTCATCGTTTACGGCGTGGACTACCAGGGTATCTAATCCTGTTTGCTCCCCACGCTTTCGCGCCTCAGCGTCAGGTGCAGGCCAGAGAGCCGCCTTCGCCACTGGTGTTCCTCCACATCTCTACGCATTTCACCGCTACACGTGGAATTCCGCTCTCCTCTCCTGCCCTCAAGTCCCCCAGTTTCCAATGACCCTCCACGGTTGAGCCGTGGGCTTTCACATCAGACTTAAGAGACCGCCTGCGCGCGCTTTACGCCCAATAATTCCGGACAACGCTCGCCCCCTACGTATTACCGCGGCTGCTGGCACGTAGTTAGCCGGGGCTTTCTCGTGAGGTACCGTCACCGCGCCGCCCTCTTCGAACGGCGCTCCTTCGTCCCTCACAACAGAGCTTTACGACCCGAAGGCCTTCTTCGCTCACGCGGCGTCGCTCCGTCAGGCTTTCGCCCATTGCGGAAGATTCCCTACTGCTGCCTCCCGTAGGAGTCTGGGCCGTGTCTCAGTCCCAGTGTGGCCGGTCACCCTCTCAGGCCGGCTACGCATCGTCGCCTTGGTGAGCCGTTACCTCACCAACTAGCTAATGCGCCGCGGGCCCATCCGCAAGTGACAGCCCAAAGGCCGCCTTTCAACCGAAGACCATGCGGTCTTCGGTGTTATCCGGTATTAGCTCCGGTTTCCCGGAGTTATCCCGGTCTTGCGGGCAGGTTGCCCACGTGTTACTCACCCGTCCGCCGCTGACCGAATCAAGGCAAGCCCCAATCCGGTCCGCTCGACTTGCATGTATTAGGCACGCCGCCAGCGTTCGTCCTGAGCCAGGATCAAACTCTCCAAAGAAAGTTGATTGGCTTTTGCTTCGGCCCATGCGGACCTCCGCTTTTCGTATTGTCCAGCTTCGGTCCGCCGCCGCTCGGGGGTCAAATAACCTTCGCCTCCCGGGTGCAAGCACCCTTGCAGGCGAAGAACATTTGCCCGTCGCGGCGACCCGCGAACCTCCGCTTTTCGTCGCGCTTCGTTTCGTTCAGTTTTCAAGGAACAAGGTAACTTCTTGTATTTTTCTCTTCTTGCTTCTTCGTGGAGCGGGTGATGGGAATCGAACCCACGACATCAGCTTGGAAGGCTGAGGTTTTACCACTAAACTACACCCGCATATAATTTCGAACTAACATCCACCACACTCTTCCGTGCCCCTTCCTCTGCAAGCACATTCAAAGACGCTGGATGCGTCGGGGCAACTCGAAGCGGATTCGATAAGGCAATGCTCGTGGCTGAGATTTTACCACTAAACTGCACCCGTATAGCAATTGATGAAGATATTCAAATCGGGAAGACAGGATTTGAACCTGCGACCCCATGGTCCCAAACCATGTGCTCTACCAAGCTGAGCTACTTCCCGATCATGGCGCGCTCGAGAGGATTCGAACCCCTAACCTTCTGATCCGTAGTCAGATGCTCTATCCAATTGAGCTACGAGCGCATTTTTTAGCGACAAATTTTATTATAACAACTACTCGTTCTTTTATCAACATAATGTTTGGGTTTAGTGGAATGCGGTCGAGAGGACTTGAACCTCCACGGGGTCGCCCCCACTAGGCCCTCAACCTAGCGCGTCTGCCATTCCGCCACGACCGCATATGGACTAATCAGTGCGGGTGGAGGGACTTGAACCCCCACGCCGTGAGGCGCCAGATCCTAAGTCTGGTGCGTCTGCCAATTCCGCCACACCCGCTAATATGGTGAGCCATGGAGGACTCGAACCTCCGACCCTCTGATTAAAAGTCAGATGCTCTACCTACTGAGCTAATGGCTCATGGTTAGGTATACACTCACAGTGAACGATGTCCCTTCCTCTACTAGCATATTCAAAGATGCACGATGCGTCGGGGCAAATCGAAGCAAATTCGATGATGTAACGCTCGTTGCTGAGCTAATAGCTCGTATTTAACACATAAAATGGCTGGGCCAGCTGGATTCGAACCAGCGCATCACGGAGTCAAAGTCCGTTGCCTTACCGCTTGGCTATGGCCCAGCGATTGGTGTAATGGCGGTCCCGACGGGACTCGAACCCGCGATCTCCTGCGTGACAGGCAGGCATGTTAACCACTACACTACGGGACCGCAATCCGCGGGAAACCCCCGCGCTGTAAGTGACCCGTACGGGATTCGAACCCGTGTTACCGCCGTGAAAGGGCGGTGTCTTAACCACTTGACCAACGGGCCATGCGACTATCGAAAGTGGCGGAGAAGGCGGGATTTGAACCCGCGCGCCGTTAAGTCACGACCTAACGGTTTAGCAAACCGTCCCCTTCAGCCACTTGGGTACTTCTCCAAACACTGGCTCCGCAAGTAGGATTCGAACCTACGACCTACCGGTTAACAGCCGGTTGCTCTACCGCTGAGCTATTGCGGAATGATGAAGAAATTATGCTATACTTTACGATGTGCTCGTTACCTCTTCCAGATAATTCAAGGAAGAAAGATGCGTCGAGACAACTTGTAGTGAATTCGATGATGCTAATGCTCGTCGTTGAACTATTGTGGAACGGCTCAGATTTCCTACACTTTCACAATCGACATTGTCTATTATATTGAGCTGTCGACTCTTTGTCAACATGTTTTTTGCTGTTTGTTTCATCGCCGTTTGGCGACGGCTTTTATAATTTAGCATATGGCCAATTTAATTGTCAACCACTTTTTTTTGCAAAATGTGATACTGCTCTCTTTTCGAAGAGGACGTTCGCATATCCGTGCCGTGATACAAGAGCTCCATAAAAAGTTTCGTTTCCTTCGGGAAAGACACGGCGGATGTTCCTAATAGGGTTCGGCATAAGCAAGGAAGCGTTCAACGGCGTTGGTTCGCTAGTTTAAGCCGCCCGCGGCAGTTCCCGCAGACGTAGCGGGCGGTGTTCATGCGCTTTTTTCGAGTGTACGTCAGGCCGCAAGATGTGCAAATGTATGTATAGATCGTTTTCGACCTGTCTGTTTTTTGGCCGATTGGACGACAATAGCGAGGCGCCCCCACTTTTTGCAGCAGTTCGCGGAAGTCGCGGTCGCGATGGCGGTAGCCTTTTCCCTCAAGGTGCAAGTGGTAATGGCAAAGCTCATGTTTGATAATGGCGATCAATTCTTCCTCGCCGAACTGCTCGTAATGTTTTTGATTGAGCTCAATGTTATGCGTCTGCAACATGTAGCGCCCGCCGGTGGTGCGCAAACGAGGGTTGAAGAAAGCGGTATGGCGGAACGGCTTGCCAAATGTGCTTATGGAAATTTGTTCAACGAGCGCTTGCAAGCGTTTTTGATCCATGACAGGCGCCCCCCTTTTATGTTTTCAGCACAGGACAATGCGCAGCTACATACATTATATACTACCTTTCCGTATGTTAGGGAGGTGACTGTTTTGCCTACGTGGCTAAAAAATCAGATGAGACGAGCCTATTATGAGAAAAATCTTGATCAAATTAAGCTGTTAAACCAATGCTGGTTTTTTTATCAAAGGAAGCACTGTCCGTAACATATGTTTGAGGCTGTCCCTGCTGTTCATTGGGCAGTACGGGACAGCCTCTCCAGCTTATTCCGGCGGAAGCATCGATAATGAAATTCTTCCTTTCGCTGCATCAACCCTTTCCACCCACACTTTGACGACGTCGCCGACGGAGACGACATCAAGCGGATGGCGGACGTATTGTTTGCTTAGCTTGGAAATGTGCACGAGCCCGTCCTGTTTGACGCCGATGTCGACAAAGGCGCCGAAGTCGACGACGTTGCGCACCGTTCCTTCGAGCTCCATGCCTGGCTTTAAGTCTTCCATTTTCAAAACGTCTTTTCGCAATATCGGCTTGGGCAGCTCGTCGCGCGGGTCGCGCTCTGGGCGGCACAACGCGTCAATGATGTCGCGGAGCGTCAGTTCCCCGATGCCG
The DNA here is from genome assembly GCF_038593135.1 of Geobacillus sp. FSL K6-0789. Lineage (NCBI taxonomy): Bacteria > Bacillati > Bacillota > Bacilli > Caryophanales > Anoxybacillaceae > Geobacillus > Geobacillus sp. FSL K6-0789. Next base: position 243,446 of record NZ_CP151966.1, on the reverse strand, counting down.
AATTCGGATGCCGCTGCTTTCACATCGATGGCTTGCAGCGCTTGGCGAAGCTCATTGCTGCCGATGGCGGCGGTTGTAAATCCTAACTTTTGCAACAACTGCTTCACTTCCGCGTACCGCTCGGGGTGAATCGGCGTGCGGTCAAGCGGCTCGTCGCCGTCGACAATGCGCAAAAACCCGATGCATTGCTCATACGTTTTCGCCCCAAGACGCGGGATCGTTTTCAGCTCCTCGCGGCTGCGGAATTTCCCTTGCTCTTCGCGGCGTTTGACAATGTTTTCGGAGACGGTTTTCGTCAGTCCCGAGACGTATTGGAGCAGCGAAACGGACGCCGTGTTGACGTTGACGCCGACTTGATTGACGACCGTCTCCACGACGAAACGGAGCGACTCCGCCAGCTTTTTTTGCGACACATCGTGCTGGTATTGGCCGACGCCAACCGATTTCGGGTCAATCTTCACCAGTTCGGCGAGCGGGTCTTGGACGCGGCGGGCGATTGAGACGGCGCTCCGCTCTTCAACTTGCAAGTCGGGAAACTCGGCGCGTGCAAGGTCGGAAGCCGAGTAGACGCTCGCTCCTGCTTCATTGACAATCAAATAAAAGATATCGCGTTGCACATGCTTCAGCGTGTCGGCGACAAACTGTTCAGTTTCCCGAGAGGCTGTTCCGTTGCCGATGGCGATCATATCCACATGATAGTCGTCAAGTAAACGAAGAATCTTTGTCCTCGCTTCATCCTTTTTCTCTTGCGGCGGGTGTGGGTAAATGACATCGATATGAAGCAGCTTCCCTGTTTCATCAACAACGGCAAGCTTGCATCCCGTTCGGTAGGCTGGGTCGATACCGAGCACCGTTTTTCCTTTCAATGGCGGCTGAAGAAGCAGTTTGCGTAAATTCTCGGCAAAAATATGGATCGCCCGCTCTTCCGCTTTCTCCGTCAACTCGTTGCGGATGTCGCGCTCAATGGCGGGCTCCATCAGCCGTTTGTATCCGTCTTCCACCGCTTCAGCCACGAGCCGGGCGGCCGGGGACGCCTCGTTGACGATCGTTTGCCGCTGCAAATAGCGGATGATTTCTTCGGCAGGGGCTTGGACCGAGACGCGCAGCACCTCCTCTTTTTCGCCGCGGTTCAGCGCCAAGACACGATGGGGGACGATTTTCGCCACAGGTTCTTCGTAGTCGTAATACATCTCGTATACGTTTTTTTCGTCCTTCTCCGACGCCTTCGCGGTGGACACGATCATCCCTTTCCGCCACGTCTGTTCCCGCGCCCATTGACGAAGAGCGGCATCGTCGGCCACCCGCTCGGCGATGATGTCCTTCGCCCCTTGCAGCGCCTCGTCTGCCGTTGCGACCCCTTTTTCTGTATCAATGAACGCCCGGGCCTGCTCTTCCGGAGTTGGGGCGGCAGGGCAGGAAAGAAGCCAATCGGCAAGCGGCTCAAGCCCTTTTTCTTTCGCAATCGTCGCCTTCGTGCGCCGCTTTTGCCGGTACGGGCGGTACAAATCTTCGACTTGCTGCAGTTTCGTGGCGCTGATAATCGCGTTTTTCAGCTCTTCGGTCAATTTCCCTTGCTCATCGATCAGCCGAATGACTTCTTCTTTCCGCTGCTCTAAATGCTGCAAATACTCCCAGCGCTCAAGCACCGCACGAATTTGCACTTCATCGAGCGCACCCGTCATCTCTTTCCGGTAGCGGGCGATAAATGGAATCGTATTTCCTTCCTGATGCAGGCTGATGACGTTTTCAACTTGTTTGGCTGCCAGCCGTTGTTCATCAGCGATCGTTTGAATCAAACGCTGTTCAATCGCCAACACGTTCCCTCCTTATGCACAGCCTTGCACGTTCTCCCATCTACACTCGCTCCTGAAAATGAGCAATGTTTGCAAACAGCTGCCCGCTAGACCGTCTCTGCGTATTCCACACTTCGGCCGCCTTCCGAAGACGGCAAACGACGTTTCTTCACGCAACATATTCCCGTTAGCACGATGTCCCAGCCGCAACCGCACCGCAATCCGGACGCACCCGCTGATCTTTTGTCCATTCGAAGCAAGAGGAAGCCATCATTCCCCGCCGGTTGCACCGAGCTTGGGCAGGGAGAGAGTTCCGGACCGGGGATGACAAAAAAAGAGCTACTTATTCGTAGCCTCTTTGTGAAAGAATACACATAAATGCCAATAGAGGGGACAGACCGTTCCATGAGCCGATCTGCCCGTTTGGCCGGTGAGCCGACATCGCTGCCATGAGACGTTGCGCACCCATGCTGCTTCCACGCGCATCGATTGATCTTCCCACAGCAACACTTGCTGTTTTGGCGTCCCTCACGCTGAAGCGGAAAGATTTCCTTGCGCTTGCTTCAAAAGTCGATCAGCCCTAAGCTGATTTGCAGCGCTTCATCGACTTTGTCCATCATCTCATCATCCAGATGGGTGATTTTGTCAGTCAGCCGCTGCTTATCAATCGTACGGATTTGTTCAAGCAAAATGACCGAGTCCCGCTCAAACCCGTAGCGCTTCGCATCGATCTCGACATGCGTCGGCAGCTTTGCCTTTTGGATTTGCGCCGTGATCGCCGCTACAATAACCGTTGGACTGAAGCGATTGCCGATATCGTTTTGGATCACCAACACGGGGCGGACGCCGCCCTGCTCTGAGCCAACAACCGGGGAAAGGTCCGCAAAATACACGTCGCCACGTTTGACAATCAAAGCATTACCCCCCGCTAACTAAGCGTTCAACGGTGTGATCGGCCTCGTATTCAGCATGAAACGCTTCAGAAGCAATAGATAAATTGATTTTCGCCATTTCCATGTAGCCACGTCTCATCGCTTCGCGAATTTGCCGCTTTTTCCGCTCCCGGATATACATTTTCGTCGCCTGGTAAATAAGTTCATTGCGATTGCCGTTCTCCTGTTTGACGAGGACGTCGAGCTCCGTCAGCAGCGACTGCGGCAAACGAACGATGATTTCCGTCGTTGCGCCAGATTCCGACACAAATATACACCTCCACGAACTGCAGCCATTCATTGCTTCCACTTCATGATACCATTAAACAACGGCGCTGCAAAGTCATTTCTCCATTTTCTATCCTTTGTCTTTTGAAGCAGATTATGCACTGCTTTCCCCGCGGCCAATGGCGTTTCTCACTTCCATTATACGCTTATGGCGGAAAAAAATACGGGGCACTCGATAACTGATCGTGCAAGGCACTTCGTAGTTGATCGTTTCCAAATGGCGAGCGACATCATCAATGGAAATTACCTCGTCCCCTTGGCGACCAATCAGTGTCACCTTCGTGCCGACCGGCAGCGGACCAGGCAGGCGGATCATGCACTGGTCCATGCAAATGCGGCCGACAATCGGCGCCTTTTGTCCGTCAACAAGGACATGAAAGTGCTGCAGGCGGCGGAGCCAGCCGTCCGCATAGCCGATCGGAATCGTCCCGATCCACTCCTCCGTCTGCGCAGTGTACGTCGCACCATAGCTCACCTTTTCGCCTGGTTGCAGTTTTTTGACGTGTACGAGGCGGCTATGGAGCGAAAATGCTTCTTTTAATGGATACGGCAGCAGCGGCTTGATGCCGGGCGACGGGGCAAGCCCATACATGGCAATGCCGAAGCGGACCATATTGAACGTCCGGTCAGGGAAACGGAGCGACGCTGCGCTGTTGGCGCAATGGACGAGCGGCGGGCGCGACGGCAGCCATTCGAGCATGTGCAAAAAACGGGTATACTGATAGGAAAAATAATCGGTGTTCACCTCATCCGCAGTCGCAAAATGCGTGTACACCCCTTCAAGCACAAAATGCGGATGGCGCTCAATCAGCGCTACGATTCGTTTCGTCTCTTCCTCGTCTTTCACTCCAAGCCGTCCCATGCCGGTGTCCATTTTCAAATGGAAATGAATAGGAAAAGGGCCGCTGTAAAGGGCGGACGCTTCTTCCAACCAGTCGGAGCGGAACACGGTCAGGGCAATGCGCTGCTGGGCGGCCAGCGCCGCATCAGCTGGACGGGAAGCCCCGAGAACTAGAATCGGCGCTTCGATTCCTTTTTCCCTTAAAGCGAGCGCCTCATCCAAAAAGGCAACCGCCAGGCGGGAGGCCCCCGCTTCGAGCGCTGTCCTTGCCACCTGCACATCCCCATGTCCATAGGCGTTCGCCTTCACGACCGCCATAATGTGCGTGTCGTCCGGCAGCAAACGGCGCAAATTCGCCACATTGTCGTAAATGGCGTCCAAATCCACTTCCGCCCACGTATCGCGATGAAAGTCGTTCATGGTTTCTCGCTGCCTTTCCTGTTGCGCAAACTTGAAAGCGCTCGAAATCATTTTTGTCCTTTTTTAGTTTACCATGCCATTGCGGAAGAAGGAATAGGGAAAAGCGTACAAAGACAGTGAAAAACGTTGGACGGGCGCTGCGGTTGGCTGCACCGGTGCGCAACTCCAATCGGGCAATAGAAAAAAGACGGCTCCCCTGCTTTCGGAAGCGGGGAGACACGCCTTTTTTTCGGATGGCATCGTTATTTTGCCGCTTTTTCCTGCACTGTGCTGGCCACCATTATCATTTCTTGTGGAGTCAAATCGTCCGAGGCGAGCGTAAACTCCACCCCGTTGTACGACCATGTCAGCGTTCGATCGGTGAGAGCGCCGACGGTGAAGCCTAAATCGACGGGATCGCCGTTCACCAAGACGGGCATGCTCGTTGCCGGAAGCACTTCCGCTTTTTCTTGAACGAGCGTAAATGATTTTTTGCCGCCAAACGTCATAATCACTCGTTTGCCACTCTCACTTTTGACCTCTTTTTCCTCGAGCATTTTCACTCCTTCAGGCAGCCGGCTCAAATCAGGGTACATGACTTCCATCACTTGTTCTTTTCCTGCGGCCATCGTTGGCACCTCAAGACGCGCCCCGGTCATGTTTTTGGACGTGTCGAACGCATCGTCATCAAACTTTTTGTTAAATTCAACATTGGAAAATTCGACCGTCAACAATGCTTTCCGGTCGGTATCCATCACTTTGACCGAGACCGGCGCCAAATCTTTTTTGCGCAGTGTAATCTCCTGTGTTGGGACGACCTCACTGTTCGGGTAGTTCGTTTTTGTCTCGAACACGTAATAATTTTTCGTTTCCTTAAACTTTGCCTTTGGATCGCTCAAAATGTCTTTGACGAGCGATTCGTACAAATACGCTTGGCTGCTGTTTTTCGGCCAATCGCTGACAAACTTGAAGCTTTTGTTGAGGGCGGGTGTAAAGACGAATACCCCCTCATCATTGCGCAAAATCACTTGGCTTTGCCCTTTGTCGGCGTTTTTCAAGCTGACGCGGTAGTACGACGGCTGCTTATGCCACACTTCCACATGGTATACTTGCGGCTCGGCGCCGGTGTGGAACGTCATTTTCGTTTCCGCTTGGTAACCTGTCATCTCATCCATCTTTTCATTCAGCGCCTTGAACACTTCCTCCTGCGATTTGGACCCGCAGCCAGCTAACACAAATAGAAAGATGATGCCGACCAATGCCATAAGCACCTTTCTGCCCATCGCTTCAACCCCTTTGCCTCATATATCGGTTTCTGTCCATGCACTACAATATATGAGACAACACCCGGGAATATGCAGACTAGCTATGACAAAGATCGAACGGCTTGAATGGTTCCAACCGCTCGATGACGACTTGGGCAACCGCATAATCGCGGCTATGGGAAATGGAAAGATGAACGACTTCGCGGTCGCAGTCAGCAGCAATGCGCGGTTTCCCGTAGGCATCTGTGGCGATTTCAATATCCTGAAATGACAAATGCCGTCCAATTCCTGTCCCGAGCGCTTTGGCGTACGCTTCCTTCGCCGCAAACCGTCCGGCGAGAAATTCCACCTGCCGGGCAGGCGGCAACTCATCAAACTGCGCCTTCTCCCGCGGCGTTAAAATCCGCTCCGGGAGTTTGCGGCTGCGGGCAAGGATGGACCGAATGCGCTCCAATTCCACAATGTCAATGCCGATGCCGATGATCATCGCGTTCCCCCCCTGCTATCGGTTTGCCGGCCGCGGACAAATTTTTTCCGGCCGTCGCGCATAAGATGGCTTATAGCAATAACATATGTTTGGTTTCCTGCCAAGAAAGGAGGCTCGTTCATGTTTCACCGTACCGGGGACGGTCGGCCGCTGCCTCGCCTTTGCCCCGCCGTATTCATCCTGTTGCTCGTCCATGTTGGCTTATGGGGGTTGTTCACGCTTCCTCTTCCGGCGCTTGAGCCAGTCTGGCAGAGCATCGTCGGAACGAACGGCGCCATCCGCCATGGGGAGTATTGGCGGCTTGTCAGCTCGCTTTTATTGCACCTCGATTTCGATCATTTAGCCGCGAACAGCCTCTCCTTATGGTTGTTCGGCTCGTGGCTCGAGCAAGCGCTTGGGAAAAGGAAGTTTTTGCTTCTTTATATCGGGGGAGGCGTCGGCGCCAACCTTGCCACCGCCTTGCTTCTTCCGCCGATGTACAGCCATGTTGGGGCGTCGGGCGCCATTTTCTCCTTATTTGGCATGTACAGCTATCTCGCCCTTTTTCGCCGCGACCTCATCGCCCCCCGGCACGCCCAGTTGCTGTTGGCCGCTATGGCCATCAACCTGTTGCTCGGCTTGATGGAGCCGGACGGCAACCTCATCGCCCATCTGTTTGGCTTTGTCACCGGCGGGCTGCTCGCTCCGTTTTTGACCGTCCGCCCCGAGCCGCCGTCGTTTCATGTCGTCCGGCCATGAAAAAACGGCGCTTAATGCGCCGTAATCCGCCGTTTTTTCGTCCGTCCGCGCGCGGAGCCGTCCGGGCGGCCGCCCCGTTTTTTCTCCCGCTTGACCGCTAATGGCGGCTCTTCGGTCAGTTTTACCGGCGTAGTATCCGGCTCGCGCGTCAACATTTTCAAGCAGGCGGCGACAAGCGTCACCGAATCATGCTCTTCCAGCAGCTCCTCGGCGGCCCGCTTGTAAAACGACAAGTTTTCCGTTTCCGCCACATTGAGAAGCTTCTCAATGGCAATGCGCTGTTGGCCTTCCAGCGCCTCATCGAGCGTTGGCGGCTTCATCCGCTCCACTTTCCCCTTCGTCGTCCGCTCAATATGGCGAAGTTGGCCGATCTCCCTTGGCGTGACAAACGTCATCGCCACACCCATTTTCCCGGCGCGACCTGTCCGCCCGATCCGATGGACGTAGCTTTCCGGATCCTGCGGGATGTCGAAGTTATATACGTGCGTCACGCCGGAAATATCCAATCCGCGCGCGGCAACGTCGGTTGCGACTAAAATTTCGATCGATCCTTCTTTAAACTTGCGCAACACCGACAGGCGCTTCGCCTGGCTTAAATCGCCGTGGATGCCTTCCGCCGCATAACCGCGCAAGTTGAGCGCCTCGGCAAGCTCATCAACGCGCCGCTTCGTGCGGCCGAACACGATCGCAAGCTCCGGCGCCTGAATATCGAGAAGCCGCGTCAAAATGTCAAATTTCTTTTTCTCGTGCACTTCTAAGTAGTACTGTTGAATGTTCGGCACGGTCATCTCTTTCGCCTTGACCTTCACGAGCTCCGGTTCATTCATGAACCTCTCGGCGATGCGGCGGATTGGGTCCGGCATCGTTGCGGAAAACAGGAGCGTCTGCCGACCGGTCGGCACATGGCTTAAAATCGCTTCAATGTCCTCGATAAACCCCATGTTGAGCATCTCGTCCGCCTCATCGAGCACGACGGTATGCACGTGCTCAAGACGCAGCGTGCCGCGGTTGATATGGTCAAGAATGCGGCCCGGCGTGCCGACGATGACGTGCGGATGTTTTTTCAAGGCGCGAATTTGCCGTTCAATATCTTGTCCTCCATAAATCGGCAGGACGCGCACCCGCTTCACCGCGCCGATTTTATACAGCTCTTCCGACACTTGAATGGCGAGCTCCCGCGTCGGCGCGACAACGAGCGCTTGAACGGCGCCGTTTTTTACGTCCACTTTTTCCACAATCGGAATACCAAACGCCGCCGTTTTCCCAGTTCCGGTTTGCGCTTGGCCAATGACATCTTTGTTTTGCAGGCTGAGCGGGATCGTTTTTGCCTGAATCGGGGTCGTTTCTTCAAATCCCATCCGCTCGACAGCTTTCATCACTTCTTGGCTTAATCCTAGTTCTTGGAATGTCGTCAATGTTATCCAAACTCCTTAAATTCAAAATCGTCCCTGATTCGTGAGAAAGGTTTGACAGTTATCATACCATGTTATGCGGTGATTTGCAATGATGGGCATGGGCAGCGCGCAAAAATGTTTCCACCTCAGCAAACAGAACGTGCCGATCGATACTATGACAAACATGATGGAACGAATTGGGCAAAAGCAACAGCTTTTTTTCCGCCGATCCAATCTGCTCATATAAATAATAGGCGCTTTTTAGCGGCACGATCCCATCTTTTTCTCCTTGCACAATGAGCGCGGGTGCCGCGACGCGCGGAAGTCGGGGACGCACATCGCGGACGAGTTTGCGAAACTCCCTGACAGCTGAAAACGGCGTCGCCATCATTTTGTTTCGATAGCGGAGAAACAGTGGGTGCTCCCGCGCTCCTTTCCATCCATTGGCAAACATCTCGCGGATGTCGCGCCATAATTGGCGCGGGTTGACATAGTAAAACTCACATTTCGCACCTTGAATAAAAATTCAAAATAAACCTGATTTCATCGAATAAAAATTAGTTATTTTACAATATCTGTATAAAAGTTTATTTTTATGCGAATATTTTGGTCATTTTTTGTATATTATGCAAAGGTTGCGAAATATGAGGTAAAACGCAGCGCTTAGCAGCACGAGTTTGGCGACCGGGTATTTTTCCGCCAAGTAGACGGCGATCACTCCACCCATTGAAAACCCAATGACATACACCACACTGCAACGGTGATGGAGCGCTAAAAACGCTTGTTCCGCCGCTGCGATCCATTGGTCGTATGTAATTCCTTTCAACCGCAGTTCGCTTCCGTGGCCCGGCAAGGTCGGCGTTTCGATCATCCAATCGGTCCGCTCTCGCAAATAATCGGCCAGCGGCGCCACTTCTTCTGGACTTCCCGTAAACCCGTGAATACATAAACAGCCGATCATCATTTCCACCCCCGCCCGAATGAAAAGCGGCGCCTGTGACGCCGCTTTTAGTTTCTCTCGGGTTGCTTGATGTTACACCCAATATCGAAGCAACTCTTCCAATTTCATGCCGCGCGATGCTTTCAATAAAACAATGTCATCCGAAGTCGCGACGGAACGCACGGCCTCGGCCAACGCTGCTTTATCGTCGAACTCCCTCACCCGTCCATCATCAAAAAATGGGGCGGCCGCCGCGGCGATATGGTGCGAAAGCGGCCCGTAAGTGAACACATAGTCCACCATTCCCGGCCGCAGCACCTCCCCGATCTCTCGATGAAACGCCACTTCTTCGTCACCAAGCTCCAACATATCGCCCAATACGGCGATTTTTTGCCGGTAGCCGCCTAATTCCCCAAGCAGCGTCAAGGCGGCGCGCATCGATGTCGGGCTAGCATTGTAGGCGTCATTAATGACGGTAAAGCCATATTTCGTCTTGACGACTTCCGTACGCATGCGCGTCACTTGCAGGCGGGAGAGAGACGCATCAATGCCTTCCCAATCGACGCCAAAAAAGCGGGCTACCGCGATGGCTGCGAGCGCGTTGTATACGTGATGTTTTCCCAACACCGGCATAAAGAGCGTCCGACCCGGAAGCACGTTAATGGCAAATGACGTCCCCCCCGCTTCAATGCACACATCGGTCGGGTAGTAGTCGTTTTCCGCTCCCGCTCCAAATGTCACGACGTGGCGGGGAAGAGATAAATGCGGGACCCGCTCGGCCAACAGCGGTTCGTCGCCATGGTAGACGAACAAGCCATCGTGGTGCACCCCTTCCAAAATTTCCAATTTGGCTTTGGCGATGCCTTCCCGTGAACCAAGCTCTTGCAAATGTGATTCCCCGATGTTGGTAATGACGGCTGCATCCGGTTTGGCAATCAACGTGAGCCGCTCGATTTCGCCGAATCCGCTCATCCCCATTTCGACAACGGCAATCTCTGTGTCTTCCTCGAGCGAAAGCAGCGTCAACGGCACGCCGATATGATTGTTAAGGTTGCCTTCTGTTTTTTGCACGCGGTAGTTGGCCGCCAACAACGCAGCAATCATATCTTTTGTCGTCGTTTTGCCGTTGCTGCCGGTCACGCCAACCACTTTCAGCCCAAGCTGTTGGCGGTAACGGGCGGCAAGCCGCTGCAACGCCGAAAGGGTATCGTCAACGATAATCGCCGGAACACCTTCTGGCGGCGTCCCTTCCGCTTCCGCCCACAGCACTGCTGCCGCTCCTTTTTGCACCGCCTCGTTCACAAAGGCATGGCCGTTAAACTTCGCGCCAATAAGCGGAACGTACAAGTTGCCGGCTTGGATCGCTCTCGTGTCTGTCGATACGCCGCTGACGGCAATCGTCTCCCATTCCGACTTCACGCACCGACCGCCTGACATCTCCGCAATTTGCCGCACCGTCCGTTTCATCATCCGCTTTCACCCTCTTTATTTTTCAAATGTGTACGTGATCGTCTGCTTTTCTTGATGCCGTTCCAACGCCAGCGCAATGAGGCGCTCGATCAGTTCCGGATACGGCACGCCGCTGTGCTGCCAAAGAAGCGGAAACATGCTGTACGGGGTAAATCCCGGCATCGTATTGATTTCGTTAATATACACAGTGCCATCTTCAGCGAGGAAAAAGTCGGCACGCACGAGCCCGGACAAGTCAAGTGCTTTAAACGCGGCAATGGCCATTTCCTTAATCGTTTCATACTGCTCTGGCGTCACCTTAGCGGGAATAATCAGTTCCGTTTGTCCGTCTTCATATTTTGCCTCATAGTCGTAAAATTCCTTTTTTGGCACAATTTCTCCGACGACCGAACAAATCGGTTCATCATTGCCGATGACGCCGATCTCGATCTCCCGGCCGACGATCGCTTCTTCAATGATGATTTTCCGGTCATACTTAAACGCTTCGGCAAACGCCTTGTGCAAATCGCCGCGCTGTTTGCATTTCGAAATGCCGACGCTCGAACCGGCGTTGGCCGGCTTGACAAAGCACGGGTAGCCAAGCTCTTGTTCGATCCGGTCGTAAACGGCTTCCCCGCTTTTTTGCCAGTCATATTTGGTCACCGCCACATATTTCGCCTGGCGCAGCCCGGCTTGGGCAAACAAGTTTTTCATAATCACTTTATCCATGCCGACGGCCGAGGCAAGCACACCGTTGCCTACGTACGGGAGGTTTAACATTTCGAGCAGTCCTTGCACAGTTCCGTCTTCGCCGTTCGGCCCATGCAAAAGCGGGAAGATGACGTCAATCGTTTCCTCGCTGTCCGCAGACGACGATTCCGACGCCGGCACCTGGTTTAAAGATACCGGGATCATGGCCGTCGCTGTCGACGTGAACTGCAGCTGTTTCACTTCTTTGACCGGTCCGGTCAATCGCTTTCCTTTAATCCACTGCCCTTGTGGAGTAATGTAAATCGGAATCACATCAAACTTATGGGGATCGATGGCGTTCATCACTGCCATCGCCGTTGACAACGATACTTGATGCTCCGGCGACTTCCCGCCATACAACACTCCGACTCTCGTTTTCATCTTCGTTCCTCCTCTTTCCTTGGCCATCGTTCCTATTGTAACACGTTTCGCGCCCAACGGTCTGATATTTTATATGTACGGTGCAGCTTGTTTCGCTACTCTTGGGGCATCCACCCGGCACAAAAAAATGCTATCTAACGTCCGTTAGATGGCCCACGCTACGGGTGAAGCACACGCTGGGCGCGACGCCTCGGCATCGCCGCCACCATTTCGGCGAGCGCTTCCTGCCCCGTTTTCTCCACCCCGGCGAAATAGTCGGACACACGGCGGAAAAACCGGTTTTTCTCAACATCATCATTGAGCAGGCGCAACATGGCCCGCTCGCCGCGGTCTGGTTCAGCTAAATGGTAAATCAAGCCGTTCCGCTGCAAATATTGCAAATTGATGCGCTCCTGACCCGGCAGACAATCGATCGTAAACATCGGAATGCGTTTATGAAGCAGCTCGCTCACCGTCACTCCACCCGGCTTTGTCACCACCGCGTCCACCTCATCATACAGCCGGTTCATTTCTTCCGGGTCGGCAATGTACGGGAGCGGACGGATGTGCGGGAGATTCCAGCTGGAAATTTCGTCGTATAACTGGCGGTTGGCGCCGCATAGCACGGAATAGCGAAACAGCGTCGATGCCTGGGCCGCCCGCAAAAAGGCCATCATATTGCCAAGCCCTTGGCTTCCGCCGGCGACAAGTATATGGGCCGGCCACCTCTTTCGCCGCGTTTCCGTCGTGATCCGAAACGCATCATGAACCGGAATGCCTGTGACCACGATGCGCCCTTCGTCAATCCCGTATTTTGTGACCAGTTCCCATTTCGCCTCTGGATGGGGGACGAAGTGATAATCGATAAACCGTTTCCCCCAGACGCTGTTCATGAAAAAATCGGTATAGACGTTCACCACAGGAACAAACAACGCCTGTTTCCGCTTAAGCTGCTGCAAAATGCGAGACGGAAACGAGTGGGTGCAAACGATCAAATCCGGCCGTTCCTGCTCGAGCATTTTTTTCATTTTGCTTTCGAAATATGGCAGCCATGGCTCAAATGAAACAAACTCGAACCGCGGCGGCTCTTGATACATAAACGTTTTGTACACGCGATGATAGGAAGCGGGATGTGAACGAATCCAGCGCAAATACGCTTCTGACACCATTTTTTCCATCAGTTCATTGCAATAGCTCAAAAAATCGATTTTTTTGCTTTCGACCGCCGGAAACTGGCGCCGCAAAAAATCGATCAACGTATCCGCGACTTTATGGTGTCCCGTGTTCATTTGAAACAACGGCAAGAACAACACTTTCATCATCGATCGCACCCTTTAGCTTTCGAAAGATTTTTGCGCCTCCGCTGTCCGATCCACGCCGCAAGCAAAAACAGCAAAAACAACGCCAATCCGACAAGCGGGAAAGAAACGAGGGGAATATGGACATGCCGGCCGAGCAGCAGCCCAACGAACATCATCGGGGCGACCCATCCAGCCGTTCCAAGCGCTGCAAGCAGCAAAAACGGCCGAAACGGAAACCGGCTTACCCCCGCCATATACGGGAAGATTTGCCGGACGCCTGGCGCATAACAGCTGAACAAAATGCCCCATTTCCCATAACGGCGGAACCAAAGCTGAGCCCTCCCCCACCGCTCGTCCGTAATTCCCACGTATTTGCCGTACTTTTTCATAAACGGCGCCCCCCACCATCGTCCGGCGCCATACGCCGCCACCATGCCGGTCATCGCTCCTCCCCAGCATGACGCGAGCGACGGCCAAAGCAGCAGCTGCTCCTTGGCGACGATCAAACCGACGAAAAAAAGCAAACTTTCCTCCGGCGCTGGGATGCCGACAATGCCGCAAAATAAAAACAAAAACAGCGTCACATATCCGTACGACTGAACGTACGGCAACCATACACCTGTTTCCATGGCTCCCCCATCACATCGACGAGATTCGTTTGTTAGTTTGCGCGTTTCTCATTTCTGTAATCGTCACCCAGCGCATCTTTCTCGCTGCTTCATCTTTCAGCAGCAGCTCAAGCGCTGACAACATTTGCTCCGGCGCATGCCGGTCGGCCCCCAACGCATCGCCGTTGTCATGAAGAACAATCACAGCTCCGCCGCGCAACGCTCCTTTTAACCGGCGGAACAACTCCATTTCCCCCAGTTTGGCGTTCCAGTCGCCAACAATATGCGTCCATAACACGGTCGTATACCGTTTTTGTACGATCGGTGCCCATGCGTTAAAATGCCCCCACGGAGGGCGGTAATAAATCGGTCGTTGGCCCGTCGCCCGCTCAATCGCCGCAGCGGCGCGGCGCACCCCCCAATCGAGCCAAAACGGCGGCACAAGCCAGTTGCTTATATGGCGATAGTTGTGAATGCCGACTTCATGGCCTTCCTCCACCATGCGCCGCACAATGTCCGGATAACGTTCCGCTTTGCGGCCGACGACGAAAAACGTCGCCTTGACACCGTGTTTCTTTAATAAATCCAACAGTTTTGGCGTATAATACGGGTCAGGACCGTCATCAAACGTCAAAGCAAGGCAATCGGGCGCTGTTCCTTCCCGAAACAACAGTACCCGCTTTTTGCGAATGACGATCGTCGGCACAACCCCGTAAACGATGATTCCAGCGATCAGACAACCGAAAAGCCATGCCAACATCGTCCTCACCTCGCAATATTTTTTCCTTTAAAAAATCACAACGTGCGAACAGACTACTAAATTTATAATAAATAATATATAATACAGACTACTAAATTTATAATAATAATATTATAATTTCGATGAAAAAAAAATCAAAAGAAAAACAATGAAATTTTCATGTGACGCCCAAACGTTCCCTTTTTCTATACGAAACGTCCAGCCGATCGGTTTCCTCCATAAATGGTAACTATTCAGCCACATCATAAAGTGAGCTGAATATTTTCTTCTTTCCTTGTCTATGATGTGAATATTGATAGACAAGGAGGTGAATCGCATGTTGACGGTACAACAAGCTGTATTTACAGTTGAGGGCTTAATCGGCAAAGTTCAACAACAAAAGCAGCTCATTACTCACCAGCAACAAGTCATTGAGCAACTGTTGAAAGAAAACAAACAGCTACGCAAAGAAAATGAACAACTGAAGTACCGTGTTCAAGAGCTGGAAGCACGCACGAAAAAAAACAGCTCCAATAGCCATTTGCCCCCATCTTCTGACCGTTTTGAGAAAAAGCGTTCCTCCCGCGAGCCGTCTGGCAAAAAGCCTGGTGGGCAAGAGGGACATGAGGGGAAGACGCTCCGTCAAGTGGAACATCCACATCATCGCATCGTCCACCGTGTGCATACGTGTCAAGGATGTGGAGCTTCTTTGCGTGAAGTCAAACCGTTCAAAGTCGATATCCGTCAAGTGTTTGATGTCCCTCCTGTGGCGATCGAGGTGACACAACATGAACGTGAAGTGAAATCGTGTCCACATTGTCGATGCGTGCAACAAGCCGAATTCCCATCCCATGTCACGAATCATGTGCAATACGGTCCACGGCTCACGGCACTCGTTGTTTATTTACATCATATCCAATTGATCCCGTACAAGCGTTTAAGTGATACAATCGAAGCGTTATATCAACACTCGATTAGTACAGGAACCCTTGCCAATATGGTGAAACGAGGACGCGAAGCGCTGGAATCAAATATGGACATCATCGAAGACGCCTTACTTGAATCCAACATCCTGCATGTCGATGAAACGAGTTTGCGCATCAATGGGAAACTCGCATGGGTGCATGTCGCGTGTACATCGAGATATACATACTTGGCTCCTCACGCTTCTCGTGGAAAAAAAGCGACCGATGAGATCGGGATTCTTCCCCGATATGAAGGGACGATGATGCACGATGCGTTCGGTACGTATCCGAAATACACACATGCCACCCATGCCCTTTGTCATGCCCACCATTTGCGTGAGTTAAAAGGATTCATCGAACAGGGGCATACGTGGGCGATGCGCATGACCACGTTTCTGTTAGCCGCCAAGCAAGCCGTCGAAGCCCATCACGGTGCACTTTCCGAAGAAGAAGCGAGACGGTGGGAACGAGTGTATGATCGCATCCTAGAAAGAGCACAACACCGATTAGAAACGATGACGCCTCTTCCGAAAAAAGCACTCGCTTTTGTTCGACGCCTTCAAAAACGAAAGGAAGAAGCGCTGCGTTTCTTACGTGAAGTACATGTTCCCTTTGACAACAACCAAGCCGAACGCGATCTTCGCATGGTCAAAGTCAAAGAGAACATTTCGGGTACGTTTCGCGAAGAAACATTCGCGCAGTCGTTTTGCATCGCAAGAAGCATCGTTTCCACACTGACGAAACACGAAAAAAACGTGTGGGATTCGTTATGTCTTCTGTTGGCAGGCGAAACGATCGATCGAGTTCTTTCCGCTACCTAGGGCATTTTCTATGACCGAAATGCCCTATTTGTGCTGGGCTTTTTTATACACTAGCACTGGGGTGAATAGTTACCATAAATGACATTGCATCTGCTATAATACATAATCGGTATGAAACTCTAGCCGCAAAGAGCAATTCATCGGCATATCCGTTCCGCCGGACGGCCGGAACGGGACGGCCGCATTGTACGTTATTCATCTTGCAAAAAGACAGGTGATCTGCATTGCGAAAGAAAATCGTCTTAACCGGCGGCGGCACGGCTGGCCATGTGATGGTCAACGTCGCCTTGATTCCGAAACTAAAAGCACAAGGCTGGGACATCATCTACATCGGCTCTCACGAGGGAATTGAACGGGAGATCATCGGCCGCATCGACGGCGTACCGTACTATTCGGTTTCGACCGGAAAACTGCGACGCTATTTTGACTGGAAAAACTTTAAAGATCCGTTCAACGTGCTAAAAGGCGTTTGGCAGGCGTACCGCCTTATCCAAAAAGAAAGGCCGGACGTCGTGTTCTCCAAAGGCGGATTCGTCTCCGTTCCCGTCATTCTTGGCGCCTGGCTGAACGGTGTACCGTCGGTGATTCATGAATCCGACTTGACGCCTGGTCTTGCAAACAAAATCGCCATGCCCTTTGCGACGAAAATTTGCCTCACCTTTCCGGAAACGAAGCAACACGTCAGCGCCGATAAAGCGGTCTACATCGGCGCCGTCGTCCGCGAGGAACTGAAGCACGGCAGCGTTGCCCAAGGGCGGAGGATGTGCCAGTTCGACGGCAAAAAACCGGTGCTGCTGGCGATGGGCGGCAGCTTAGGCTCGAAAAGAATCAACGACGCCTTGCGCGCCAACTTATCAACGCTGCTTGCCGAATTTGACATCATCCACATTTGCGGCAAAGGAAACATCGACCCAAGCCTCGCAGACCAAAAAGGATACAAACAGTTCGAATACGTCAACGAAGAGCTGCCACACTTGTTGGCTTTGGCCGACATCGTCGTCTCTCGCGCGGGCGCAAACGCCATTTTCGAACTGCTCGCCTTGCGCAAGCCGATGCTGCTCATCCCGCTCTCGAAAGCGGCAAGCCGCGGCGACCAAATTCTCAACGCCCGCTCGTTTAAAAACGCGGGCTATGCGGAAGTGCTGATGGAAGAAGACTTGACAAACGAATCGGTCTATGCCGCCATTCGCCGCCTATATGAAAACAAAGAGCGCTACCGGAAAAACATGGAGAAAGCCGGCGGAAGCGATCCGCTGCAAACATTGCTTTCCATCATTCAAGACACCGCCCGCCGGTGAAAGCAGGCGATGCCTGACGCGGCTAACCACGGCCGTTTTTTCGGCATCGCCTTATTTTGCATAGGCATGGAAATAAGCAACTCGACTAAACGGCTTATCCGTATTATAATCCATAGTACAGATAAGCAACAACTATTTTTTTACTTTTCTTAACATTTTTTAGAAGACGGACTGGCGAAAAACAACGAATTCATGCGGTTTAGGGAGCTCGCCCAAAAGCAAATGATGATGTTTCAAGACTTTTCTATTTGAAAAACCTTGTTGAAGCACAACATTTCCCCTTAAATCCTTGGTCTTCTACAATCCATCATCTTTTGTTCCCCTAAGCGGAATGCATGCCAGCCAACAGAGTAAAAGTAGAAGATAACAAACAACCGCCCGGCGGAACACCTCCGCCAAGCGGCGCGACTAAAAGTATAACAAAGAAATAACAACGGCTAGCACGATCCGATATACCGCAAACGGCACGAGGCGGATGCGGTTGATGAGCTGCAAGAGGAAACGGATCGCCAGCAAGGCAAAGACGAAGGCGCTCAAAAAACCGGCGATGAAAAACGGGATGTCGGCAGCCGTGACGTATTGCCAGTTTTTCAACAGCGACAGCCCGCTCGCCCCAGCCATGATCGGAACAGCCATAATGAACGTGAAATCGGCGGCGGCGCGATGGCTCATGCCGACGAGCACCCCGCCGGCAATCGTCGAACCGGAGCGGGAAAAACCGGGCCATAACGATAAGCATTGCACCAATCCGACGAGAAACGCCTGTTTGTACGTAATTTCGTCGACCGTCTGCGCCCGCGCAGCTCTTTTCGCGAATTTGTCGGCGGCGATCATGAGCAGCGCGCCGAGCACAAGGCCGATGAGCACCGTTTTCGTAGAAAACAAATGTTCGTCGATGTAGTCTTCAAACAAGACGCCGAGCACCCCGGCTGGAAGCAGGCCGACGATGACGTGAAGAAGCGTCAGCCGCGGATGTCCGCCCGGATGGCGGCCGCGGAAACCAAGCAAATCGAGAAATCGGTCTTTAAACACCACAACAGCGGCCAAAATCGAGCCGAGCTGGATAACGACTTTAAACGTATTCGCCGCGTACTTGCCTAAAAACTCGGTCGATTTCAACCAAAGATCGTCCACAATGATCATATGCCCGGTCGAAGACACAGGGGCAAACTCGGTCAGCCCCTCAACCATCCCTAAAATAACCGCCTTCAACAGCTCGATCCAGTTCATTCGTTCCATCCTTTCTGCGCGGGGTCGTCCTTTTTATACATATGGGCCGGGCGGGCGAAATAACACCCTGCTTCGGCCGTGCCTGCTCTATTGTACTACAAAATCATTCGTTTCTACTACCCGCACGTTTTTGGATGGGTGCGATGCCGGGAAGAGCGTCAGTCATCAGTCAGCGGGCGGAAATGGGCCTGCCCCCATCTCCCCACGCCGTTCTAGGTAGTGGTACAAAGCGCCGCACAGTTCGCATCATTTTCCAGCTCCACCGGCAGACCCGTCGCCCCGCCGAATACGTCTTTAAAGTTAGGGCCGTGAATGCACGGCAAGGCGCTGCTTCCGCCAATGACACCGATGTCGCTGTCGACGCTGCCTGCCGAACTGATCGCGATGCCAGAAAGTTCGTAACTCGCCTGCGCGTGGCGGACGACGCGAAGCAAGTCGTCGCGAAACCGTTGAAAGTCATGACGCTCCGAACGGTAGCGCCCCTTTTCCAAAAAATCACCGCGCTCGTTCATGACGGCATGTTTCACATACGTGCCGCCAATGTCGAAAACGATATAGCAACGCATCGATGGCGCCTCCTTCATTCTTTTCACTATTTCCTTGCTTTATTTTATGCTTTATGTATTCGTGATCCAATCGTCTGCACCTCCCTGCCGCAATGAAAGAAGCCGCTCCGTTGGCGGGAGCGGCTCGTTTCCATCATCGTTCATATCCCATTGACAACGCCTTTTGCGCATTACGGACATCATGATAAAGAAGCTGGGCGAGGTCGTACGCCGGATAGTAACCACGTTCATACATATAGTTGAACGCTTTTTCGTGCGTGTCAATGGCTTTGAGCAGATGTTTGACAAACGTTTTGCGCAACACCGGCGTCGCCGCCTCGGTAATGGCAGCAGCATAATTACGCACTGCCGTTTTTGAAAAGCCAAGCAAATCGCCAGCGTGCAAGGCCCGGTCGCCATCATCATGGTCGCGGCTTTCTTCCATCATCGGTGCCGCCGGAATGAAGGCAAGCAGCTCGCGCAAGTTCGTTTCCAATCCTTGAATCGTTTCCGTATAAAGCCCTTTCAACTCAGGACAGTCGATCTTGCCGACAGCCTTTTTCATTTTCATTAACGCGTTGGCCTGAAAAGCGATCAATTCATGCAGCTCCAACGTTTCATGCCATGCCAAATGGCGATGGCCGTGCATTTGCCCATGCATATGGTTCATCACGCTTCCCCCTCGTTTTTTATCAGTTCATTTCCATTTACTGTTATATGCCTATAAAAAGGAAACGGTCACCATTGTACGGGCCTTCCGTATCGGCAAAAAAGGCGTCTCGCCTCAGGCGAAACGCCTTCCTCCATCCTGTTTACAGCCAATCCCCGCCATCAAATCCATCGCCGCCGTCAAACCAGTCATCGACATCCAGACCGTCAGCCACATCATCAACTGCATCGTCGAGCAACTCCTCCGCTACCATTCCCGCCAACATGCCAGCCGCGAATCCGCCAATGGCTCCGGCCCATCCATGTCCGCCATGGTGCGAATGATGGACGGGTGAATAATGGCCTACGGGATGGCTATAGATTGGCGAATGTGGCGTTGCCAACGGATGCCCACTCAGCTGGCCGAACGCCCCAGCCGCCTGCACCGCCTCTTCGATGGCTTCTCGAAGCAGACGGGCTGCCGCCGCCGAATCGCGAAGCTGTTCGTGAGTAATCAACAGTTCCCGTTTCATTTCGCGTTCCCCGCCAAAGCCGTGGCGGACGTCGATCTCCATATACAAACGCACCCCTTCTCCCTCGACAAGGGCAAAAAACTCAACCTCCTGGACGATCCCTTGAAACTCACCCGTTGGGAAGAATGAAAATTCTTGTCCGTACGGTGTAATGCTCCCAGATGCCGGTTTCTCCCGGAATCCTAAGGCAGCCAATGCGGAAAACACTTGATCCAAGGCGGTCGGCGGCAAAATGTGAATGGCGTCTTGGTCATATGCATCCACCCCATCGGCAATATCGAGCCGGGTGACGAACGTATAACGAACCGTGGGGCGGCTGATCGGCAAATGGTGCGGCAGTGTGTACGAAAACGGGAGCACTTTCCGCTCGCTAGGCTGAATCGTAAACGAAGACGCGACCGGGATCACCGCCGCGGTTTTGCGATATGCCTTCCCTTCCGCTTGCACTTCTAATTGCAATACGACATCTAAGTTCCGAATGTGTTGGGCGACTGAACCCCCTTCCAGCAAAAATTCCCCTTCCAACGTTTCACCAAGGCGCACATGCGGGCGATGCAGCACGAGATCCACTTTGGCAGCGCTGATGCCGAGTCTCGATAAAAACTTTTTCCACATCGGACCTCTCTCCTTTTTTCATCTTATTCACACTTGAATTACGAACAAGCCGCCAACATGGTGTCACCGAAATAATTTGATCAACCCCAAGACGATCAATACAACCCCAGGCAGCATGGTCGCCCTTTTCATGATTCTTGTTTTTGACACCATATACCCCAACGATAAGCCGAGTCTGATGAACACAAGATTGAACATACCAACCAGCAAGGCAAACGAAAGCGGCGGAAAATGCAAAAGCGACGAACTGATCCCGGCGCCAAAGGAATCCATCGAAAGAGCAATGCCGATTAATAACGCTTCTTTTTGACTGATCGTGCCTGAACGATCAAGATCGCCAAGTTCGGGGCGTTTCAATACTTGAACAGTGCCGCTGAAACGGTTAGCCCCCCCTGCTTCATCAGGCTCCATCGAAAACTCGCTCCCGTCTCCCTTTGGTTTATAGACGTTATAAATCGCCCAACCGCCAAGCGCCATGAGAATGACCGAAGCAAGCCCTCGCTCGACTTGCAACGGCAAAAAAAGCGCCAACAGGCGGCCGATGTTCATGGACGCAAACACCACCGCCCCGGACATGAATGCGATCAGCACCAACGAAACAAAGGAGAAACGGACACCCCTCATTCCATACGTCATGCCTACGCTCAAACTGTCCATGCTCACGCTGAAAGCGAGCAAAATCATGGACACCCATAACCACATAGGAATCCCCCCCTGCCGTACGATATGCAATTCCGTACAGAGAGGGGACTTTCTTGCCATTCGACACGCATCGATTTCCGGGGAAATGTTTCCCCTTTTCTCGACATTATTCCCGCAAATGATACGGAAGCGTCGCAATGACCACATCTTTTTTCATGATCAAGAAAAAGCGCAAGATGATGGCGGTTTGGTTATGCAAAAATGTATGCCACCATTTTTTCACGATAAATTGCGGCAAGAGCACTGTCACCGGCGCGCGGTCTGCTTCTTTTTCCGCTTTCGTGATGTATTCTAATAATGGCGACAAAATGGTTCGGTACGGTGAATAGATGACTTCCAACGGAATGTCCGGATAAAACTTCTCCCACTTTTGCCGCAGCTTTTGTTCGGCTTTTTCGTCGAAAATAATCGACAGTGCCGTAATGTCGTCGGAAATGCTGCGAGCGTACTGAACGGATTGGGCGACCACTTTGCTGACGCCGGAAATGGGAATAATGACTTTTGGTTTCAACAGTTTCTCGCGCTGTTGCCACTCCCGTTCGTCAAGCCGCAATTGCTCGCCAAGTTTTTTGTAATGCTCGTGAATTCGGATGAACATCCAGACGAACAGCGGAATCGCCACGATGACGATCCAGGCCCCTTGCGTAAATTTAGCGATCATCGTGACGAGCGTGACGATCCCGGTGACCACCGCTCCCGTTCCGACGGTGAGCAGCACGCCGAATTTCCGTCCTTCTTCCCGATTCCATAATTTTTTAATCAACCCACTCTGACCGATCGTAAAGGAAAGAAAGACGCCAACCGCATAAAGCGGGATGAGCGAATGGGTTTTGGCATGAAACGCGATGATCAATGCGATCGCCAGCACGCTCAACAATATAATGCCATTGGAAAACACAAGGCGATCGCCCCGGGCCGCCAAGCTTCTCGGCAAAAAACCGTCCTTCGCCATAATCGACGTCAACTGCGGAAACCCGGCAAAACTCGTATTCGCCGCGAGCACTAAAATGACCATCGTCGCCAGCTGAAACAAGTAAAACAAAAGACCATTCCCAAACACATGGCGTCCGATTTGCGAAATGACCGTTTGATGCTCGGTCGGAGTAACGCCGAATCCCGCCGCCAACACGGTGATGCCTAAAAACATCACGCCAAGCAATGCGGACATCCATCCCATCGTAATGGCGGCGTTTTTTGAACTGTCTGGCCGGAACGCCGGCACGCCGTTGCTGATTGCTTCGACCCCAGTCATCGCCGAACATCCCGATGAAAAGGCGCGCAGCAAAATAAACAAACTGTAACCGGACGCAAACATGTGAGCTGTGGAAGCATGCTCATGCATCGTAAACCCATGCCATCCTTCCTGCCACAACTGCCACCCGCCGACAGCGATCATCACAAGAACGAAGCCAATGAACACATACGTCGGGTAGGCGAAAACCGTTGCGGATTCGGTAATGCCGCGTAAATTGAGCACCATTAAAAGCAAGACAAGAGCGACAGCGAGCTCCACTTTCCACGGCAGCAGCCCCGGAAACGCCGATGTCAGCGCGGCGACGCCGGAGCTGATGCTGACGGCGACAGTTAAAATATAATCGATCATCAGCGCCGCCCCGGCCACTAAACTAATTTTCGTCCCCAAATGGTCGCGGGCGACGACATACGCCCCGCCGCCGGACGGAAACGCGTAAATGATTTGCCGATACGACAAGGTCACTAACAAAAGCAATACTAAAATCGCCACCGCGATCGGCAGCGAATAGAAAAAGACGCTTGTCCCTAATAAAGCAAGCACAAGCAAAATTTCTTCCGTCGCGTAGGCCACCGATGACAGGGCATCGGAAGAAAAAACGGCCAACGCTTTCCATTTCGGCAATTTTTCATGTTTGAGCCGTTTTGTCTCCATCGGTTTCCCAATCAACAAACGTTTTAACGAAGCCATGCTTCCGTTCCTCCCAAAGCATATTCGAGTTGATTCAAAAAGAAAAAACCGCTGAGGACGCGCTCAACGGCTACGTTTGGTTCAAAACCATACTCGTCCCTCCCCAAAGCGCTTGCGAGGTTAGCTGTCGGGTTCGGGCTTGGAGAGATGCCCGTCCTTTCGGATTCACCCCTAGCAACGAGCGTTGCAACAAGTGGGTCCCCCGCTCCATGACGGATTCAGCGCTAAATATTCAGTTGTTTCTGCTTCCATATATTACTCCTCCTCCTTTTCTCCGTAAACAGTGAAAAAGCGGAAAAAACAACAATTTTCTCTGCCTTTGAGCCGCTTTTTCGCATAAACCGTCCTTATCTTTACACTTTCTTTCTTTTTCCTGTCTTGCCTCTATCCAATCATAATTTTCCCTTTCGGATAGCGGAACGGATCAGGCTGACGGCGCAGCGTGACCGCGTACGCGATCGTCAGCGGACCGACGCGGCCGGCAAACATCGTCAAGATAATGACCGTCTTTCCAAGCGGAGACAACTCTGGAGTCAGTCCCATCGACAGTCCGACGGTCCCAAACGCCGACGTCGCTTCGAATAAAATCATGAGAAAGTCTTTTCCGCTTTCGGTGATCGTCAACACCATCGTTACAAACATGACGATAAACAGCCCGCTCATGGTCACGGTCAGCGACTTGTATACCGTATCATAGACAATTCGTTTTCGGAACAAAATGACGTCTTCCTTCCCGCGAATTTGCGACCAAACCGCGCCGAGCAACGTCGTAAAGGTCGTTGTTTTGATTCCGCCGCCCGTCGAACCCGGGGAAGCGCCGACAAACATGAGAAACACGATCAAAAACAGCGTCGGCTGCGTCAAATCCGGGATGTTAAGCGTATTCGAGCCCGCCGTTCTCGGAGTGACCGCCTGGTAAAACGCGGACAGAAACTTGCCTGAGAGCGACAGCGGCCCCATCGTCTTCGGATTGTTCCACTCCAGCAGCAATATCAGCGCCATGCTGGCTACTAGCAGCCATGCCGTCGTAATGGCGACGACCTTCGTATGAAGGGAAAGGCGGCGCATCTGCCTATACTCGTACACTTCATTCATGACAATAAAGCCGATTCCACCTAAAATAATCAAAATCGGCACAACAAGGCTGACGACCGGATCGTCCACATAGCCGGTCAAGCTGCGGAACTCACCCATTAAATCAAACCCGGCGTTGTTAAAATTCGAAATCGCATGGAAAAAGCCAAAGTAAATCGCCCGGCCGAGCGGCATGTCAAAGGCAAAGCGGATTGAGAGCAACACCCCGCCGATCCCTTCAATCACAACAGTAAAAAGGAAAATGCGTTTGACGAGCCGAACGATGCCCTCGATCGTCAAATTATTGAGCGCCTCTTGGAGGATGAGCCGTTCTTTCAACGAAATGCGTTTGCCAAACAAAAAGGCAAACAGCGTCGCAAACGTCATAAATCCGAGCCCACCGACTTGAATGAGCGCCAAAATGACAAGCTGGCCAAACAGGGTAAACGTCGTCCCGGTGTCGACGACAACAAGTCCAGTTACGCACGTCGCGGAAGTCGCTGTAAACAGCGCGTCTAAAAACGGCAACCCCTTTCCATCCACGGTCGCAACAGGAAGCATCAACAGCAGCGCTCCAATCAAAATAATGAGCGCAAATCCGGACACGAGAATTTTCGGCGGATCAAAAAATTTGCCTTTCGGATTCATTGGCATGGCTTACCTCTTTCCCTTCATCCAGTTCTTCCTTATAGTTTGTGGATAATGCATAGAAAAAATATACCAAAAACAAGCCGATTCCGGTACAGCCAATAATTTTTATCATAATGTCCTCGTTGTCTAATAAAATGGGTAAAGGGCATGGCCACGCGCATCGGGACGTTTTCAGAAGGGCAGTTGAAACCTTTTCGATTTCCATTCGTCATATATGAGTGGCAGTCCATCGCCATACAGGGAAACGAGGTGGCAAGGAGGGAGGCGCCCGTCAATCCTTAAAAAACATTCCATTGACTTTTGGCAAAAGACGTATTATGCTACTTGACATGGAGACGTTCCGATGTAAAATGATGTCAGGACAAAATGCTGGCTGCTATGCGCGGAAGCTGTTCATAGAAGAATAGAAATAGAAATGGATCTTTCGAGAATACAGAGACAAAGGAGGAGAAGAGAACGTGAAAACGATTGGAAAGAAATTGTTGACAAAATGCCGTTCTCTCCCTAACCAATATATTGGTTTTTTTATTTTGGCGGTGCTCTTGTTTTGGCTGAAGACGTATGTCGCCTATCTAGCGGAATTTAACCTTGGCATCAGCAACTCCATGCAGGAGTTTTTGCTGTTGATCAATCCGATCAGCTCGGCGGTGTTTTTCTTTGGCTTAGCCCTATTGGGCAGAGAAACACGGGTATATAGGCGGCTCGTTACTATTAATCTCATTTTGTCGTTCATTTTATACGCCAATATCGTCTATTATCGCTTTTTCAGCGATTTTATTACATTGCCGACGTTGACGCAAACGAAAAACTTTGGCGATCTCGGCGGCAGCATTTTGGAATTGCTCAGATGGTATGACCCGCTTTATTTCTTGGACACGATCATTTTGGCAGTGATCGTGTTCTCGAAACGGTTCCCGCTTCCGCCGGTGCGGGCCGGTCGCGTCAAAAAAGGCGTTATTTTTGCTTCGGCCATTTTAATGTTCAGCGTCAACTTGGCGCTCGCGGAAGCCGACCGCCCGCAGCTGTTGACTAGAACGTTTGACCGCAACTATATCGTCAAATATTTAGGGGTATACAACTACTTGATCTATGACACGATCCAAAGCATGAAATCGTCGACACAACGGGCGTTCGCGAACAAAAGCGACATCACAACCGTATTGAACCATGTGCAGGCGACATATGCCGAGCCGAATCCGAAGTATTTCGGCGTCGCCAAAGGAATGAACGTCATCTATATTCACTTGGAGTCATTCCAAAACTTTTTAATCAACTACAAACTGAATGGCCAGGAAGTGACGCCGTTTTTAAACTCGCTCACCCGCGATCCGAACACATTCTATTTCGATAACTTCTTCCATCAAACGGGTCAAGGGAAAACATCGGACGCAGAGTTTATGCTCGAAAACTCGCTCTATGGCCTGCCGCAAGGGGCCGTCTTCACGACGAAAGGGCAAAATACGTACCATGCGGCTCCTGCCATTTTGCGCCAATACGGTTACACAAGCGCGGTTTTCCACGGCAACTACAAATCGTTCTGGAACCGCGATGAAATTTACAAATCGTTCGGGTTCGATCATTTCTTTGACGCCAGCTACTATGATATGAACGACGAGGACGTCTTGAACTACGGGTTGAAAGACAAACCGTTCTTCCGGGAGTCGATCCCGCTGTTGGAAACGTTGAAAGAGCCGTTCTATGTGAAATTTATTACACTGTCGAACCACTTCCCGTACCCGATCAGCGAGGAAGATGCCACAATCCCGCCGGCAACGACGGGAGACGGAACGGTCGACCGTTACTTCCAAACGGCCCGCTACTTGGATGAGGCCATCAAAGAGTTCTTTGATTACTTGAAAAAATCCGGTCTGTACGACCGCTCGGTCATTATTTTGTACGGCGACCATTATGGCATTTCGGAAAATCACAACAAGGCCATGTCGCAAATTTTAGGCAAGGAAATCACGCCGTATGAACACGCCCAGTTACAACGAGTGCCGCTGTTCATCCATGTCCCAGGCATAAAAGGCGGCGTCATTCATGAATTCGGCGGCCAAATCGACTTGTTGCCGACTTTGCTGCATTTGCTTGGCATCGACTCGAAAAATTACGTCCACTTCGGAACGGACTTGTTGTCGCCGGACCATCAAGAAATCATCCCGTTCCGCAACGGTGACTTCGTAACGCCAACCGTGACAGCGGTCAACGGCAAGTACTATGATACGAAAACGGGCGAGCCGCTTGAAGAAACGCCGGAGATTCAACGTCTCGAACAAATCGTCCGCACGAAGCTCGACCTGTCGGATAAGGTTGTTTACGGCGATTTGCTCCGGTTCTATACCCCAAAAGGCTTCGAACCGGTCGATCCGTCGAAATACGATTACAACAAACGCGAAAATGAAGAGGGAAGCGCACAATAAGCGCTTCCCTCTTTTTTTCTAGAAGGCCGGTGAAAAACGGTGACTTTCGCTTAATCAGTGTTTTGGGGCGCGAGAGAAGGCCTGGTTTTAAAAGGCTTCTCAACTTGAGAACACCGTGTTTTTCGTGTTTTTTTCACTCCATCACTACCCTTCTAGGACAAACGGACAAAAAAACGCTCGCCCAGCTGAAACTAGGCAAGCGTTCCCGTCATTCCTCGACTTGTTCAAGCACAATCCGCTTCGCTCTTCCTAAATAACGCTCCACTTGACGCAGCACATTTTCCTTCTCCGTAAATGCCCCGACTTGCGTTCCATCCACTGTCACACGCGGTGAACTACCCACCACCTACGCTTCGCTTAGAGGTGGGGGCTTCAAGCGACTTGTGTGTGTTCGCTGAACGGTAAGCCACACACAAGAACCCTTTACGCTTCCCTTCGTTCCGAAGGTGTCCGTTCTAGCCATATTCTATCCTATTCGTTGGCTAACGCCAACCGACATTCATCTCCCACTTTCACTGGTGCTGGCGCACCTTCACGTTTAGAAGTAGGAGACTTCTTTCGGAGGGAAGTTAAAAAGAGGTTTGATTTTTTGTCAGATCCAATGCCCGTGCCATTCCATTCACATGCCCACGGGCGACTGTTCGCAAAAACTGGGTGTCATTCAATTTTTCTGCATCCTCTTTTCGATCAATAAATCCATTCTCCGTGAGCACCGCCGGCATCACTGTTTCGCGCAGCACATGGAAGTTTGCTTTCTTTTTCCCACGGTCGCGAAATCCTGTAGCCTTGACGACTTCTTCATGAATGGCATCGCGGATGCGGGCTGTTACCGAATCGTCATCGAGCCGATTATAAATATAATCTTCATACCCCGTGCCGCCACCGGCATTCACGTGAATCGACACGTATAAATCCGCCCCCCATTGATTGGCCCGATCCGTCCGCTCCTCAAGCGGCACCGTTTCATCTTTTGTCCGACTCAGCTGCACCAACACTCCTTCATACTCATTTTGCAGCAGACGGTTGATTTCAAGAGCGATAAACAACGTAATGTCTTTCTCCAACAACCCGTTGCCGATCGCTCCGGTATCTCTTCCCCCATGACCGGGGTCAATAAAAATTTTCGGCATCGTCGTTTCCTCCCCTTCCTTACATGTCCGGCGTTTTTCACGAAGACAATATAGGGACATCCACTCCACATTTTTTCTTATTTTATTAATAGAATAAGCATTTGAAAGGAAAAGGTGACAGGCAAAGGACCAAAACAAGGAGAAACACTAGCCGCCAACATTTCCTCTATTTGTGGTATAATAGGACGAGGAAATAAATTCCAAAGGAGGAATACGCATGTCCCGCGCACAACAATGGGTGCAATATTTCCTTTCCCACCGCCATGTCACGATGGAATTGATCCACAAAATCGACGAGGCGCATTATGATTACAAACCGACGCCGACCTCGATGACAGCAAAGCAGCAAGCCGGCTAGGCATCCCTAACCGGCTTTTCCTTTTGATTTATTTTCTTAAATAGAGCACCCTTCGTCGGTGCACGTCCCGCCTTGATCAGTCGACAGCGGCTGCAGCGGCCGCGATTGTTCTTCCTCCCATACCTTCTCCAGCGCCCGCCGGAACACCTCAACCGGCTGGGCGCCGGAAATCGCATACTTCCGGTTCAGAACGAAAAACGGCACGCCGCGGACGCCCAACGCCGCCGCTTCTTCCTCATCGCGGCGCACCTCTTGTGTGTAGCGGCCGCTGGCCAACACTTCTTCCGCTTCCGTCCGGTCAAGCCCGGCTGCTTCGGCGATCGCAAGCAGCACATTGCGGTCGCTGATTCGCTTCGACTCCGTAAAATAGGCGTAAAACAACCGCTCGACGACATCTTGAAGCCTTCCTTTTTCATTCGCATATTGAGCCAACCGGTGGGCGTCAAACGTATTCGTCGGCTTCATCGTGTCAAAGCGGAACGTCAAACCGACCGCCTCCGCCTGCCGGCCGATATCGGCGTTCGCCCGCTTCGCTTCCTCGAGCGAAATGCCGTATTTGTTGGCGATGATTTCATGAATCGTCAATGGGGTCTCGTTTGGTGCGTTTGGATCGAGTTCAAAGCTGCGGAATACGATTTCAACGTCTTCCCGGTGCGGAAATGGCTCAAGCGCCTGTTCCAATCGGCGTTTGCCGATATAGCAAAACGGGCAGACAAAATCGGACCATACTTCAATTTTCACGGCCATATCCTCCTCTACTTTTGACGCGCTTCCCCTCCATTGTAGCCCATTGCCGGTCGAATGGCTAACGAAAGGCATGGGGGCGGACCCACCCGCATACATTGTACTACCATGCTGTTGGGACAAGGAGGGAGAATCTCATGCATTCCCAGGAATTCGGCGCCTTTCTGTTGCGGATTGTCACCGGGTTCATCTTTTTCGCCCATGGCTGGGTGAAATGGCAGCGGGGGCTTGAGGCGGCGGCCGATTCGTTTGCGGCGATGGGGCTTCCCGGCTGGCTCGCCTACATCGTGACGATGGTGGAGCTTGCCGGCGGCTGGGCGATGATGCTTGGCCTTGGCACACGGCCGATTGCGGCGGCGTTCGAGCCGGCGCTCGGCTCGGTTAAGGCAAAGGCGCCGATCCTTTCGCCTGTCGCCATTTTTGGCAAGTAGCGCCGCTTTTGTTCCTCGGTGCCGAGCTCGACGATGCCGACCGTACCGATGCCGGTATGAGCGCCGATTAATGTCGTATAGCCGTTATGCGTTTTCCCGAGTTCTTCATAAATGGCGCATTTGCCGACCATCGACAAGCCAAGGCCGCCGTATTCTTCCAGGATGCTTAAGCCGAACAGCCCCATGGCTTTCGATTTTTCAATAATATCTTCTGGAATGTGGTCGTTTTCTTCAATGTCCATGGCCACCGGTTCCACGACTTCTTTCACAAATTTACGGACGTTTTCTTTTAAAAATTCAATCTCGGCTGGCAACGTAAAATCCATCTTCTTCCCCTCCCCGTTACCAAAAAATGATTAAATCTCTATTCATTCCCTATGATACAATGAAATATTCGTCGAGCCGACGAAAATTAATGAATATTTTACCTTTTTAATCAAATATTTGTTATTTCGATGTTATAATTGTCGTTGAATGAAAATATTGGAAAGGGGACAAGGGGAACTATGAAAAGAGAAATTGTCTTAAATGATACAGATCTCAAACGCGCATTGAAGATTATGATGGCAGAATCCGATATTGACAGCATGGCTGCCGTGGCCAGAAATTTGAACATCAAAGAAACAACTTTCCGATCAGCTATCAATAACAATTCTCTTCGAGTGGCTGAACTTGTCAGGATATGTGAAATGATGGGATATGAGCTTGTGATACGAAGTAAAAACCAGTAAAAAACCATCCTCCATGCAAAGGATGGTTTTTATTTTGTGTCTGACAAAAAATGTTTACAAAAATAAAACCCCAGCACCGAAGTACTGGGGCAAAAACCATGAATTCCCCGCTGAAGGGGTGAAATGGCCTGTGAAGCGGCGTTGTTCGGTCGCCTGACAGTCGATAAAGGCTTAAAATGGTAAATCTTCAAATTGCATCTATACAATTATAATTCGTTTTGATATAATGGGGCCAAGCCGGCCGGTTATCATCTGTAGATGAGCAAATTTGCTAACATAAATTTACAAACTAAACAAAAAAGGAGACATGAACCCGATTCCTTGGTTAGAATAGATGTGCTACCAACTACCCACAAGGAGGTTCATGTCTCATGAATAGATTAGCACATCATCAAGGAATCCACAAGTTTTTCATGACGCTGGGATTGGCGCTTTATTTCTCGAAGCCGGTCATCAAGCATCTCGTTCATCTTGTCGACGCCTTGACGACCAAGGGATTTTCGGGGACATTGACGGATGTCCGGTACTGGAGTTTTCATCCGAATCATCGAACCACGCTCAGCCACTTTTTCACGAAAAGCCCTTGGAACGAGGAAAAACTGCTTGAGAAGCTTCAGGAGTGGGTTCTTCGCCAGATCGAACGCCTGGCCAAACGGACGAATCAACCCCTGTTCCTTTCGATTGATGATACCATTTGCCAAAAAACGAAGCCTTCGTCACGGGCAACGCACGCCATTCAAGGGTGTGACTGGCATTTCTCTCACAGCGATCATCAATTGGTCTGGGGGCATTCGCTTGTTTGGCTGATGGTGCACACCTTCACGCAAGCGTTTCCGTTCGCCTTTCGTCTGTATGACAAGACATCGGGAAGAAGCAAAATCGACCTGGCGATCGAGATGCTTTCCTCGCTCAAGGGGAAGCGGGCTCAGCCGGTGTATGTGCTCGTGGATTCATGGTATCCGTCCCAAGCGCTCATCGAAGCCTGTCTGAAACAAGGATTCCATGTCATCGCCATGCTCAAGACGAACCGGATTCTCTACCCGAAAGGTATCGCCATCCAAGCGAAGGAGTTTGCCCGCTATATCGAGCCAAATGACACCCGCCTCGTCACGGTGGGGAACGAGCGCTATCGTGTCTACCGCTACGAAGGCGCGCTCAACGGTCTTGATGACGCGGTGGTGCTGCTGGCTTGGAAGGCGGATCAACCGATGACGCCGGATCATCTCCATGTCATATTGAGCACCGACCGGGAGCTGAGTGACGAAGACATCTTGCGTTACTATGCCCAGCGCTGGACGATCGAATGCTTTTTCCGGCAGGCAAAAGACCAGCTGAAGCTCGATGGGTACCGTGTTCGCCACGTTCGGGCGGTGAAACGGTATTGGGTCGTGGTGCTGTTAGCCTGCGTATACAGCATCGCGGAATCTCAACAAGACATCTCTTCCGGCCTGGAGCTTCTTCGGTCTCGGAAAGGGCACAGCGTCGTCGAGTTCATCTATGACGCCGCAAAGCAAGATATTCCCATTGATGTGATCAAAAAACAGCTCCATGTCGCCTAAGGGGTCCCCTGTTTGTCTCTTAGGGAATGGAAATTACTGTAATGAAAAATACTCATCTACAGTTATCATCTAAAATTACGAGGAGGAATGTTAAAAAATGAAAAAGAAATTCGCAGTACTTACCTTAGCAGCAGGGCTTCTCGCGGCAGGAGGCTTGGCTCAGGCTGGTACAACGTATGACGGGTATGACGTAATTGTCCCAAAGTTAAACGATAATGCGTTTACTCCTCAACAAACCAAATCTACTACCGGTGCATCAGCTGATTTGAAAGTATCTATACTTGGAAAAGCATTGGATGCAAGAGCGCATTCTTATAGCGGGGGAACTGGGCCTTGGGTTCGTATCGCAACCGTTGGGGGGCCATTCAAATTGCCTAATTCGATCAAATCAGGTAAGGATGCCCGAGTTGAGTTCAGCTCGGATCTTACTCAATTGGTAGACGTAAGGGTAAAGGGAGAGTGGAGAAGCAATTAATTCACAATGAGAATGGACCGAGCCATTCGACCGGTCCATTCTCTTCAAAACTAAAACTAAGAGCAGGAAAGGATGTCAAAAATGTTAAGTCATCAGGTGAAAGTAGAATTGATGAGAGCCGTCACCTGGCGTCAATGTGTGATTTGGGCGGCATTGATATTGGTTCTTCCCACCATTCAATTTTTATTGATTAAAGAGAATTATGTTTATTATAGACAATTAGATCTTTTTCTACGATTAAATTCTAATTTTGTTCCGCTGCTTTTTCCTATCATAATGGTTCTTGTGTATGCGATTTACTTCGTTGGTGAACAAAAAAACTATTTTATTCCATATGTGCGTATTCGTATCCCTTTGGCTACTTACTTATTTAGCAAATTAGTAGTCAATGCGATTCTATCTTTTTTGATAGCCTTTTTAATGGTATTCATCCCTTTTATATTTTCTATGTATATTGAACCTGTTTTGGACATCGTTCATTTATATCCTGCAGATGGCAATCCTATTCCTTATACGACGTTTGAGCAATTGCTTTTTCTTGGAACATTGCCATATGGAATTATTTACTCGCTATGGGTAGGATTGAATGGAATGATGTATGCGACAATGGGATTATTGCTAGTTATGATCTTAGAGAAACCTTTTGTTGCGCTTTCCATCCCATTTATGTATTATTTGTTAGGCAATTTTATTACGCAAATTCTTGGATATGAGCAATTTTCACCCACTTATACTATTTTTCCTTTTCACGAGTGTTGATTATCCAAAATTATACATACGCCTTCCATAAATTTGGGCATACTCAAACAAAGCAGCGGCCATCCCGGATTTCCAATCGAGAGGAAGCTGCCCAGAGAAAAAACGGCGAACGAACGAAATGAAGGAAAGAGAGACGTTCGTCTGTTTTTTGGTTTGATCATACAGCCATCGCAGCAACACATACGCGATGAACGCCGCAAACAGTTGGTTGTATACCGCATTTTCCGTCGTGCCAAACAAGGTCGGGACATTCAGATATTGCTTCACCCAACGGAAAAAGATCTCAACAGTCCAACGTTGTTGGTACATGTCGGCAATGGTTTCCGCAGACGCATGGAAGAGGTTCGTCACGACCCGAATGTCGCGGCCATTCGCATCTCGAAAGATCACTACCCGGTGACGCTTGGTGGAGCGGTATTGTTTCGTTCCCAACTGGCACGTGAAGTCGGCTTGAACCGATGAAGATGCGCTCGGAAGGCGGTTCAAGCTTTTTTTCTGATGAAGTTCGATGTTGTCCTTCATCCGAATGACAAAGAGCTGATGCTGCTCCACAAATCGATCGAGGCGTTCGATTTTGAAATACGCCCGGTCTTCCACCAGCACTTGTTGAGCGTTCGTCAACTGTTCTCCCACCGGGCCATCATGACGCAGTCCGATGGTTTCCACCACGTCTGCCGGCAACGAGGATTCCGGCGAATACGCGACGTGCAGCTTCACTCCGGCGCGTTCGCCGTGATACGGAGCCCATGGGAGGCGGTTTTTCCCGACCGTGACGGTCGTCGAATCCACCACCCGAAGCGGTTTGGGAAACCGAAGCGAACGGCGGGTTTGGCGGTTGCACTTGGAAATGATCAACGCCAACAAGCGTTTCATGATGTCATAGGGAACTTCTTTCGCTTTCTTGGATACAGTTGAATAATGGAATCGCGGCAATCCATACAGAGGCCCCACATCGGCTCCGTGGCGAAAGCTTTTCCATTGATGCATGGCGGCCAGCAGGAAGAAGTGAATCAACTCGCGCAACGTAAAGGTTCGAGACGAATCACGATACCCAACCGCTTCGGCAATCAGTTGAATCTCTTCATCCGAAACAAGTTTTTGCATCAAATTCGGGAGTGTGGTATGCTTGTTCATAGAGAGCACCTCCTGGGTTTGTTTGTGTCGTTACTCACATTCTACAGGAAAGGTGCTCTTTTTTCTATACCCTTTGGATTTTATTGGATAATCAACACGCCTGTTTCCTTTTAGTATCTCACAACAACCTTTGTGGACGGTATTCGTCCCATTTACAATATTATGTCACGAGTGTTGATTATCCAAAATTAGACATACGCCTTCCATAAATTTGGGCATACTCAAACAAAGCAGCGGCCATCCCGGATTTCCAATCGAGAGGAAGCTGCCCAGAGAAAAAACGGCGAACAAACGAAATGAAGGAAAGAGAGACGTTCGTCCGTTTTTTGGTTTGATCATACAGCCATCGCAGCAACACATACGCGATGAACGCCGCAAACAGTTGGTTGTATACCGCATTTTCCGTCGTGCCAAACAAGGTCGGGACATTCAGATATTGCTTCACCCAACGGAAAAAGATCTCAACAGTCCAACGTTGTTGGTACATGTCGGCAATGGTTTCCGCAGACGCATGGAAGAGGTTCGTCACGACCCGAATGTCGCGGCCATTCGCATCTCGAAAGATCACTACCCGGTGACGCTTGGTGGAGCGGTATTGTTTCGTTCCCAACTGGCACGTGAAGTCGGCTTGAACCGATGAAGATGCGCTCGGAAGGCGGTTCAAGCTTTTTTTCTGATGAAGTTCGATGTTGTCCTTCATCCGAATGACAAAGAGCTGATGCTGCTCCACAAATCGATCGAGGCGTTCGATTTTGAAATACGCCCGGTCTTCCACCAGCACTTGTTGAGCGTTCGTCAACTGTTCTCCCACCGGGCCATCATGACGCAGTCCGATGGTTTCCACCACGTCTGCCGGCAACGAGGATTCCGGCGAATACGCGACGTGCAGCTTCACTCCGGCGCGTTCGCCGTGATACGGAGCCCATGGGAGGCGGTTTTTCCCGACCGTGACGGTCGTCGAATCCACCACCCGAAGCGGTTTGGGAAACCGAAGCGAACGGCGGGTTTGGCGGTTGCACTTGGAAATGATCAACGCCAACAAGCGTTTCATGATGTCATAGGGAACTTCTTTCGCTTTCTTGGATACAGTTGAATAATGGAATCGCGGCAATCCATACAGAGGCCCCACATCGGCTCCGTGGCGAAAGCTTTTCCATTGATGCATGGCGGCCAGCAGGAAGAAGTGAATCAACTCGCGCAACGTAAAGGTTCGAGACGAATCACGATACCCAACCGCTTCGGCAATCAGTTGAATCTCTTCATCCGAAACAAGTTTTTGCATCAAATTCGGGAGTGTGGTATGCTTGTTCATAGAGAGCACCTCCTGGGTTTGTTTGTGTTGCTACTCACATTCTACAGGAAAGGTGCTCTTTTTTCTATACCCTTTGGATTTTATTGGATAATCAACACGCCTGATATTATGTATTGTCATTATCATATTAGGATTTTATTTAAAGGAGAATCTACACAAACACTATGGCTAGGATATTAAGAAGTAAATGGAAAGATGTCATCGATGAACTATTTACATTCAAATGGATTATCTTTGGAATGATTATTTACATATATGGATCAAGAAGGAAAGAACAATTATATTATTTTTCAGTTCAAACAAAATTATCGTTGAACAAGTGGGACTTGTTGCATAGCTTTCTTAGTGATATTTATCTTATTTTGTATTTCATTTTACCTGTTTTACTATACCGTTCTATTTCGATTATCATATCTGATTTTGAGTACACGATTCTTATACGATTAGGTTCTTATCGAAGTTGGGTGTATCAAACATTAAATAAATTTGTTCAAAGCCTCAGTATAGCAACGATAGTTTGGGGAGCAGTGAGTGGGCTTTTATTAATTGGCGCTCCTTCTTTTGCTGGTTGGAGCCCGTTTAGTAAGCTTGATGGTTCTCTAAGTGAAACGCAAATATTGCAAAAATTTATAGATACACCCTTTTTAGCATTGTTATTACATCTTTCGTTACTCATTCTAAGTTTGATTTGTATCCACTTTATTCTAGCCATCATTTATGTAAAATCACAAAGAAAAGGTATTGTCATATTCATTGCGGTTTTCATATGGGTATATAGTGGAGTGTCATTTAAACTTCTTCCTAGTCATGCTTATTTATTCAATTTGTGCAATTACCTCATTTTACATTCGGGGGCTGCACAGTTCGGTAATATATGGGGACCGTTCGCAATTGTAATAGGATTGGCGACGTTGATTGTATGGAGTGTAAATCGAATAGATTTAAATACGAAAATATTTAGTAAATTGCGATATAACTGGGGCTATATCATTTTTTTTGCACTGATTGTCATAGCATTATGGTCCGGTATGCGAGAAAAGTTAGGAAAAACCATTTGGGATCAATTTATTTTCATGTTTATAGGCGGTTCAAACCACACATTTAGTTTAAAGTCATTTTTGTCTTATTGGGTTATATATTTTGGTTTTATCTATTTAATACAATTGTATTTACAAAGAGAATTGTCGGAAATTGGTTATTATAAGCTTTTGCGTTATCGCTCTATAAGTAAGTGGTTTTGGGAATGGTATCGCAAAATAATGATATATATTGCATTCTATTTGTTAATATTGGCATTATTTTCTTTGTTGCTCTCTTCTTTGAAACGTTTTTCTTTTGATTTCTATATTTCTGTTGATAACTCTATTACGATATCCGAGGTATTTTATCATTTTTTTGTCAATGGTTATCTACAAGTTCTCTTCTATGTGTTATTTGTGTTTATTATTTCTTGGCTAAGCAAAGAAATTTTTTATAGTCTATTGGCTATTTGTATACTTTCGATCTTTATGTTTCCAGGTCTTAATAATTGGTTAATCATTCCATCTGGATTGAATAGTATTGGCTATATATTAAGCGATCACTCTATTTATCGTATAAGTGTGGTTCTATCTTTATGGAATATTTTAGGAATAATTTTTGTGTTGTATATTTTTCATAAAAAAGACATTGATTTATAAAAAGGGGAGTGAGGAAGTTGCCACATATACAACTGAATCAAGTCAGTAAATCTTTTAAAGGGGTAACGATTTTTGAAAATATGAATTTTGCAGTGGAAAAGGGGAAAATTTATGGAATTATTGGTCCTAACGGTTCTGGCAAGTCAGTATTATTCAAACTAATATGCGGATTTATATTTCCTGATCACGGTAGTGTGATCGTGGATGGGGAAGAGTTGGGTACCAATAAACGGTTTCCGAATAATTTTGGGATTATCATTGATCGGCCTGGATATATAGCGGGAAAGACAGGGTTTGATAATTTAAAAGCATTAGCCCTAATTAGAAACAAAATTAATGATGACAAAATAAAGAAAACGATGAAGATGGTTGGATTAAATCCAGAATCGACACAAAAGGTAAAACATTACTCGCTTGGAATGAAACAAAAGCTTGCCCTTGCTCAAGCCATTATGGAAGATCAACAAACACTTATTTTAGATGAACCATTTAATGCTTTGGATGCTGAAAGCGTTGAAAATATCCGCAATTTACTCCGAAAATTCAAGCAAGAAGGGAGAACTATTTTGCTTACCAGCCATAATCAAGAGGATATTGATATTCTTTGTGATGAAGTTTACAGAATCAACCACTTTAAACTTGAAAAAGTGAAGTAATTCCTACCATAGGGAAAAGGATAAATTTTTTGTTGAAATGGGAAAGAGGGACTGACTTCCAATCTGGCGAAGCGGTAGTAAGAGATAACTATTATAGCCGCATTATTCGCAAACTAATACCAAAGCACCTGAGAACAAATTTGGTATTATATAGATGCAACGAAGAAGTTTAACATATCCTTGACGGAAAAGCGGTTTGTCCATTTTCGACTGTCGAAGGCAAGCCATAGGCTTGCCCCGTCACGCCAAGGCGTGACGGAAGACCGAACAACCACCTGCTTCACAGACCCATATATGGGTCTGTGAAGCGGCGTTGTTCGGTCGCCTGACAGTCGATAAAGGCTGCAAATGGTAAATCTTCAAATTGCAGGTTCATCACCAAAAGTTGTACTTGTACCTGTCATGAAAGTATGTTAGCTGTTTCTAGCCGGACCCGCCATGCAAAACGCTGGATATTTCTGTATCCGTATCCCCCACGTTTCATCAGCTTGATCTTGTTATTTGTTCCCTCCATTTTCCCATTTGAATAAGGGGATAAAATGCACGATATGATTTCGTCTGTTCGTTTGACGAGTGATTTTGCGATGGCGCGAACAGCAGAACAAGGACAAAACAAATACCGATGAACCCAGGCGTTCAAACGACGTTTCGCTTGTCGCTCGTTTTGGCTTTTGGATACATAACGAAAATGTTGAAGGGATTGATAGACAGCCTGCAAAGAATCGCTCTCTTTCTGCCACTTTCGCACCGTTTGGCGCTCCTCCTCGGTGAGTTTCTCGGGACACTGGGTCAATCAGCGGCAAACATACCGAACATGCCCGTGTTTCTTGTTCCCTTTTCCGAAGGATTGGCGGCATCGATCCAACGCTTCCGTAAACAATTGAATCACATGAAAATAATCGACCACATGCTTCGCTTCCGGACACCCCCCTTGAATGGCTTTTTTCATCGCTGGAGCCAAATCACTCACGACATACTGAACAGAACCAGACACAGGAGCCAACACACGTCCAATGGCTTCCTCGTTCTTTCCTGCTTCAACGGCATACACTTCTCCCGTTTCGGCATCCATGACTGCCACTCCGTAATCATGTCCTTTTCGAAACGCAAACTCATCGACACAAACTGCCTTTGGTTGGATGTCATTCGATAGGAAGGAAGGGGCATGGGTATAAAACCAGCGTTCAACGGTCGTGTACGGAAGCTTGAGCATACGAGCCACCGCCTGAATGGATGTTCCGATGCAAGATTGCGCCACCCATTGCTGAAACGCATCCGTCGCTGCACTTCGAGGGGAAATTCCGGGATAAGACGTGCTGAATGTCATGCCACATGTACAACAACGTCTACGCTCCACAGGGAGTTCCACCCAAAAGATGCCGATCCGTTGAGCATACCCATGCATCCATTGCTTCTTTTTTCCTGTCATGTTGATCGTGCGTTTCAAGCAAACAGGACATAACGGGCATTGTTCGGGAAGAGAAAGTTCGGAAATCCAACGTTCTTCTTCTTTTCGCACCTTTTGAATCAAAACATCTGGTAAATCGATGAGTTCTTTGATAAACTGAGCGTACATGCGAATTTTCCTCCAATGGTTTGGACACCCCCATACAGGAAAATTCGCATTTTTTGTATCCTCTATTTTCCCTATGCATACCTATCTTAAAATCTCAAGTACAACTTGTGGTGAAGAGCCAAATTGCATCTATATAGCACCACGGGTTCAAATAAGAATTGCGATAGACCTTTTTGACTTGAACGTTCATAAGAGAAAAACTCCTTTACGTTCCTTGTGTGTCAAGGATTCATTCGACATCGGAACGAAAAAATCCTCCCGATTTTCGTCGAGAGGGTGCGAAATGTGAGGTTGAACATAGCTTCTGGCTGTTTTAAGCGAAGGCGGGACGCCTTTGCCTGCGCCGCCAAATACTGCTCTTTTGTCAATAGACCGGCCAGGCGGCCGCTCTCATCAACAACGGCGCGGAGCAGACTGCCGCCAAACGCGACCTCCTCAAGGCGCGCATGGACCGGAAGTGGCTGTGGCGGCCGCATACCTTGTCCATCCTGTTCTCCTTCTTTTTTCCATCATAAAACTTGTTTTTTCGATGAGAAAATTCATTGTCTTTTTTAAGAATTTCGTTATAATAAAGATTGTTAATGATAGTGATTTTCATTTTCTTAGTCCAAAAGGAGGTGGCCGCATGGTTCGCTTATATGCCGAGGAGCTCACCGTCCGCTATGACGACCGGACGATTTTTGAACGATTGTCCGTCCGCATTCCCGATCGGCAAATCACTGCCATTATCGGGCCGAACGGGTGCGGCAAGTCGACGCTGCTCAAGACGTTGACGCGCATCATTTCCCCACAATCGGGCGCGGTCATTTTAGACGGCCAAGCCATTTCCCAGCAACCGACGAAAGAGCTGGCGAAAAAAATGGCCATTTTGCCGCAGACGCCGGAAGCGACAAGCGGATTAACGGTCGCTGAGCTCGTCTCGTACGGCCGCTTTCCGTATCAAAAAGGATTCGGACGGCTGACAAAGCGGGATTATGAAGCGATTGACTGGGCGCTTGACGTCACCAAAACGGCCGACTTAAAGCACCGGCCGGTCGATGCTCTCTCGGGCGGGCAGCGGCAGCGCGTCTGGATCGCCATGGCGCTCGCCCAAGAGACCGACATCATCTTTTTGGATGAACCGACGACGTATTTGGACATCGCCCATCAGCTTGAGGTGCTCGAGCTGCTTGAGCGGCTGAACCAAGAAGAAGGGCGGACGATCGTCATGGTGCTTCATGACATCAACCAGGCGGCCCGCTTTGCCGACTATATCATCGCTATGAAAGCAGGAGCCATCATCAAGTCCGGGCGGAGCGAAGACGTTATCTGTCGCGAAGTGCTCCGCGACGTGTTCGGCATCGACGCCGACATCGGCCGCGACCCGCGGACGAACAAACCAATTTGCTTCACTTATCAATTGCTCAAGGAGGCTTATTCATCATGAGGAAAACATGGCTTGCATTGTTGCTGATGTTCGCGCTTGTGCTAAGCGCATGCGGCAACGCGGCGGACGATCAAAAGAACAACAGCGCTTCACCAAAAGAAAAAAAGACGGAAACGATTACATACCAATCGGAAAACGGACCGGTGGAAGTGCCGGCTAATCCGAAGCGCGTCGTCGTCTTATCGACGTTTGCCGGACATGTGCTGGCCTTGGACGTCCCCGTTGTTGGCGTGGATTCGTGGTCGAAAATGAGCCCGCTTTTTCAAGAAAAACTGAAAGATGCCGAAGTCGTGACCGATGAAGACATTGAAAAAATTATGGCGTTAAAACCGGACTTAATCATCGGATTATCCAATACGAAAAACGTCCACAAATTAAGCAAAATCGCGCCGACCGTCACCTTTACATACGGCAAAGTCGATTATTTGACACAGTTTTTGGAAATCGGGAAACTGTTGAATAAAGAAAAAGAAGCGAAAGCGTGGATCGACGATTTCAAACAACGGGCGCAACAAGCCGGGGAAGAAATCCGGGCCAAAATTGGCGAAAACGCGACCGTCACTGTAGTCGAAAACTTTGATAAGCAGCTGTATGTGTTCGGCAACAACTGGGCGCGCGGCACTGAGATTTTGTATCAAGAAATGAAGCTGAAAATGCCAAAAGCTGTAGAAGAACAGGCGCTCAAACCGGGCTACTATGCCGTTTCCCTTGAGGCGCTCCCGCAGTTTGTCGGCGATTATCTCATCTTAAGCAAAAACGACGACGGCGACACATCGTTTATGGAAACGAACACGTTCAAAAACATCCCTGCTGTCAAAAACGGCCATATGTTTGTCGCCGATGCGAAGGCATTTTATTTCAACGACCCGATTACGTTAGACTACCAACTCGATTTCTTTAAAAAACATTTTTTAGGCCAATAACGACGAGACGGGGCGTTCATGGGCAGTGAATGTCCCGTCCTTCTTTGTGTCAAAGAGGGAGTCACCAATGGACGCAGACCGCCGGCGTTGGCCGTTTCGTTATATGTTTTTTCTGTCGCTTGGCCTGCTTGTCGCCGTTTGGTTTGGCTCGATGCGAGTCGGCGTCGCCGATACGACATGGAGCGACGTATGGCGGGCGTTGTTTTCCGATCAACAAAGCAAACAGCTTGATCTCATTCGCGAGCTCCGTCTGCCGCGCGAAACAGCGGCCGCCTTTGTCGGCGCCGGCCTTGCCGTCGCCGGAGCGATCATGCAGGGGATGACGCGCAATCCGCTTGCCGACCCCGGTCTCCTTGGCCTCACCGCCGGCGCAAACGCAGCGTTGGCCATGACAATGGCCTTTTTCCCTTCCGCCCATTATCTTTTGATCACGGTCGCCTGTTTGCTTGGTGCGGCCGCCGGGGCAGGGGCCGTCTTTGGCATCGGCGCCGCCCGCAAAGGAGGGTTTTCACCGCTTCGCATCGTCTTGGCCGGCTCGGCGGTTTCGACGCTTTTATTCGCCATCGCCGAAGGAATCGGACTGTATTTCCACATTTCCAAAGACGTCTCGATGTGGATGTCAGGCGGGGTGGCCGGAGCTTCATGGAAACAATTGTCGATCGTCATCCCGCTCATCACGACCGGGCTCGCTATTGCCGCATGGTATTCACGGCAGCTGACGATCCTTAGTTTGAGTGAAGACGTCGCGGTTGGCGTTGGACAAAAAACAACGACCGTCAAAACATGGCTGTTTTTCGCTGTGTTTTTATTAACAGGAGCGTCGGTCGCCATCGCCGGCAATATCACCTTTATCGGCTTAATGGTTCCTCACCTCGTGAGGGCAATAGCCGGCGCCGACTACCGGTTTGTCATCCCGCTGTCAGCGACTGTCGGCGCCAGCGCCATGGTGCTGGCCGACACGGCGGCGCGCACGGTCAATGCCCCGTTTGAAACGCCGGTGGCCGCCATCATCGCCGTCATCGGCTTGCCGTTTTTCCTCTTCGTCGTGCGGAAACAAGGGAGGGGCTTTTCATGAGAAAAAAAAGTTTTTCGCTCTTTGCCGTGCTTGCGTTGCTCATTGCCGCAACAGCGGCCGTCGCCTTAAGCACCGG
Organism: Geobacillus sp. FSL K6-0789; assembly: GCF_038593135.1. Taxonomy (NCBI): domain Bacteria; kingdom Bacillati; phylum Bacillota; class Bacilli; order Caryophanales; family Anoxybacillaceae; genus Geobacillus; species Geobacillus sp. FSL K6-0789. Next base: position 199,674 of record NZ_CP151966.1, on the reverse strand, counting down.
CGATGCGCCGCTCTCATATAACCGCATCGTCCCGACACTATTGGGCTACGGTTCGATGGAAGAGGAATTCATTTTGTTTTCCCTTCGCCTGCCGCGCCTTTTCATCACCTTGTTGGCCGGCATGGCGCTCGCCTTATCCGGGGCCGTATTGCAAGGCCTCACGCGCAATGACCTCGCCGACCCGGGCGTGCTTGGGATCAACGCCGGCGCAGGCGCGGGCGTCGCCTTGTTCTTTTTGTTTTTTCCGATTGAGGCCGGAACATTTCTTTACGCCTTGCCGCTCGTTGCCTTCACCGGGGCGATTCTGACAGCAGTTGCCATCTATGCCATCTCCTACAAGAAAACAACCGGGCTGCAGCCGGTGCCGTTTATCTTAACCGGCGTCGGCATGTCGATGGCGCTATCTGGGCTGATGATCGTCCTCATTTCCGCCGCCGACCGGACAAAAGTCGATTTTATCGCCCGCTGGCTTTCCGGCAACATTTGGGGCGATGATTGGCCGTTTATTTGGGCCGTGCTGCCGTGGTTGGCTGCGGGCACACTGGTGGCGCTATATCGGGCGAAGCATCTCAATATTTTGCACTTAGGCGACCCTGTTTCGATCGGGGTCGGCGTCCACGTCCGCCGCGAGCGGCTCGTGCTTATGACAACAGCTATTGCCGTCGCGGCCGCCGCCGTCTCTGTAACCGGGAGCATCTCCTTTATCGGCTTAATGGCGCCGCATATCGCCAAGTCGATCGTTGGCCCACGCCATGAGCGGGTCATTCCGGCCTCCATGCTCATTGGCGGCTGGCTGCTGCTTGCAGCTGACACGATCGGGCGCAACGTTCTCGCCGAGCCGCTTCCCGCCGGCGTCATCGTCTCCTTGATCGGCGCGCCGTATTTCATTTACTTGTTGTTAAAGCGTTGACATCCGCTGCCCGTTATGAGAACGGGTTCGAGCGATGACACCCGCCAAACAAAGACGCCGGTTCATAAAACCCGGCGTCTTTTCCAAAAGCGGACAACCGCAACCACAATGACAATCGCGATGATGATATAGACAACATCAGCGTACGCGCCAATCACATCGGATACTTTTCCCCACGACTGGCCGAGCGCCGCGCCGACGGAGATTAAAATCGTATTCCAAATGAGCGTCCCCAATACCGACAGCCAGACAAACAGCCCGATATTCATCTTCGCCATGCCCGCTGGAATGGAAATCAAGCTGCGTACAAGCGGAATCATGCGTCCGAAAAAAACGGCCCACACCCCGTAGCGATGAAACGTCCGGTTCGCCTTGGCAATGTCTTCCGGCTTCACCCGCAGCCATCCGCCCCAGCGGTCAACGATCCGCTCAAGCCGCTCAACGGACAACAGCCGGCCGATCCCATACAGCACGATCGCCCCAACGATCGATCCCGCTGTCGCTGCCACAATGACGCCTGGCACCGTCAAAGACGTGTACGTCGTCATGAACCCGCCAAACGGCAAAATGACTTCCGACGGAATCGGCGGGAAAATATTTTCAAGCGCGATCATCAAAAAAATACCGATATATCCGAATTGCTCCATAAAATCAGTGATCCAAGCCTGCACGCGTTCTTCCTCCATTCACTCGTCCTTCGCTTATGTAGGATGTTTATGCAGCGTCAATGCAATCCTTTCCCTATCTTAACAGAAAACCGCCATTCCCCGCAAAACAAAAAGGCGCCCCGCTGTACTTTCGGGACACCTTTTTTCCACTTTTTTAAACCGCAGCCGGTTGGGACAGCACCTTTACAATCCGCTCAATCGCCCAGTCGAGCTCTTCTTTCGTAATAATGAGCGGCGGCGCAAAACGGATGACCGTCTCATGCGTCTCCTTGCAAAGCAGCCCTTGTTCTTTCAGCGTTTCGCAATACGGACGCGCCGGTCCATGCAGCTCGACGCCGATAAACAAGCCGCGGCCGCGGATTTCTTTAATGTCCTTGTTTTCGATTTGCTTTAACTTTGCCAAAAAATATTCGCCAAGCTCAAGCGACCGCTCCGCCAGCCGCTCTTCTTCGATCACCTCAAGCGCCGCGATCGACACCGCGCAAGCGAGCGGATTGCCGCCGAACGTCGACCCGTGCGAGCCCGGTTCAAACACCGACAAAATGTCGCGGTTGGCGACGACGCACGAAATCGGGAACACCCCGCCGCCCAATGCTTTCCCTAAAATATACATATCAGGCACAACATTTTCCCAGTCGCAAGCAAACAACTTCCCCGTCCGTCCTAGCCCGGTTTGGATTTCATCGGCGATGAACAACACGTTGTGTTCTTTGCACACGTCATAGGCCGCTTTTAAAAAGCCTTGCGGCGGGATGCGGATGCCGGCTTCCCCTTGGATTGGTTCGACAAGAAACGCCGCCGTATTCGGTGTCATCGCTGCCTTGAGCGCTTCGATATCCCCGTACGGGATGATTTTCACCCCGGGCAAAAGCGGACCAAAACCGCGTTTATAAGCCGGTTCGGACGACAACGACACCGCGGCGAGCGTCCGGCCATGGAAATTGCCTTCACAAACGATGATTTCCGCCTGATTGTCAGGGACGCCTTTCACGTCATACGCCCAGCGGCGCGCCGCCTTGAGCGCCGTTTCTACCGCCTCGGCGCCGGTGTTCATCGGCAGCACCATCTCTTTTTTCGTCAGCCGGCACACTTTTTCGTACCATGGGCCGAGCTGGTCGTTATGGAAGGCGCGCGATGTGAGCGTGACGCGGTCAGCTTGCCGCTTCAACGCCTCCACAATTTTCGGATGACGATGTCCTTGGTTGACGGCCGAATAGGCGCTTAACATGTCCATATAGCGGTTGCCTTCCGGGTCTTTCACCCATACCCCTTCCGCTTCCGAAATGACAATCGGCAATGGATGATAATTTCGTGCTCCGTATCGCTCCGTCTGTTCAATGAGCTGTTCGGACTTCGTAGCCATCATCAACCGCTCCTTTCCTTATCTGCGTTTCTTCGCTATAAAAGGGCGGACGCCGCCGCCCTTTTTTGGTTTAAAACATTTCCGATACGGTTTTCGCTTGCATATGGAGGATCAAATAGTCCGGGCCGCCCGCTTTCGAGTCAGTGCCTGACATGTTGAAGCCGCCAAACGGATGATACCCGACGATCGCCCCTGTGCAGCCGCGGTTGAAGTACAAGTTGCCGACATGGAACTCGTGCCGCGCTTTTTCAAGATTCGCCCGATTGCGCGAGATGACGGCTCCTGTCAGACCGTATTCGGTGTTGTTCGCAATCTCAAGCGCATGGTCAAAGTCGCGCGCTTTCGCAAACGCCACGACCGGTCCGAAAATTTCCTCCTGCATGATGCGCGCGTTCGGGTCGACATCCGCAAACACGGTCGGCTGGATGAAGAACCCTTTCGAGTCGTCTCCTTCCCCGCCGGTCATGAGACGGCCTTCCTGCTTGCCGATTTCGATATACTCCATAATTTTGTTGTACGCCCCTTGGTCGATGACAGGTCCCATAAACGTCGCTTGCTCCGCCGGATCGCCGACGTTGAGCTGCTTCGTCAGCTCGACAACGCGATTCAACACTTGGTCATACACATCTTCGACGATAATGGCGCGCGAGCACGCCGAACATTTTTGCCCAGAGTAGCCAAACGCCGACGCCACGATCGATTGCGCCGCCAGTTCGAGGTCCGCTTCTTTATCGACAATGATGCCGTCTTTGCCGCCCATTTCCGCGATGACGCGTTTCAGCCAAATTTGCCCTGGGTGCACTTTCGCCGCCCGCTCATAAATGCGGATGCCGACATCCCGCGATCCGGTGAAGCTGATAAATCGTGTGCGCGGATGGTCGACGAGATAATCCCCGACTTCGGCTCCGCTGCCCGGAATATAGTTCAACACACCAGCCGGAAGCCCCGCTTCTTCCAACACTTCCACAAATTTATACGCCACGACCGGCGTTGCGCTTGCCGGTTTCAACAGCACCGTATTGCCCGTGACAAGCGAAGCGACCGTCGTTCCGGCCATAATGGCAAACGGGAAGTTCCACGGCGAAATGACAACCCCGACGCCAAGCGGAATGTAGAAAAACCGGTTCGTTTCCCCCGGACGGCTCTCAACCGGAATGCCGTCTTTCAGCTTCAGCATTTGCCGTCCGTAATATTCCATAAAGTCGATCGCTTCCGCGGTATCGGCGTCCGCTTCACGCCACGGTTTGCCCGCTTCTTTCACCAGCCAAGCGGAAAACTCGTGCTTGCGCCGGCGCACGATCGCCGCCGCCCGGAACAAAATATCGGCCCGCGCTTCCGGGCTCGTCCGGCTCCAAGTGCGAAACGCCTCATCAGCGGTTTTCATCGCCCGCTCCGCCAGCTCTTTGGTCGCTTTCGCCACCCGGCCGATGACTTCCGCTTTGTTCGCTGGATTGATCGACGTGATTTTGTCTTCCGTCATCACCCGCTCGCCGCCGATCACAAGCGGATAATCGCGCCCAAGCTCCGATTCCACTTTTTTGAGCGCTGCTAAAAACGCCTCGCGGTTTGCTTCCACGGTAAAATCTGTGAGCGGTTCGTGTCTGTACGGCTGCACCATTTCGTCATCCTCCTTTTTAAAGGCAAAAAAATTTTTCGTTATAAAACGGTTTCATAGTTATATTATGCAAATGATTATGGCTTTTTTCAATGATTTTTACTTGGCGCCTTGAGCTCCCCTTTTTCTGCGGCTAGGGGCTGAACCCGTTTTTTCGCCACAAGGTGGTAGTACACGTAGCAAGCGAGCAAAAACGGAATGCCGCAGTAAAGAGCGATCCGTTGATCTGTATAGATGCAATTTGAAGATTTACCATTTGCAGCTTTTATCGACTGTCAGGCGACCGAACAACGCCGCTTCACAGACCCATATATGGGTCTGTGAAGCAGGTGGTTGTTCGGTCTTCCGTCACGCCTTGGCGTGACGGGGCAAGCCTATGGCTTGCCTTCGACAGTCGAAAATGGACAAACCGCTTTTCCGTCAAGGATATGTTAAACTTCTTCGTTGCATCTATATGGAATAAACGCCAGCCCGATGATCGTCGCCATATTCAACACAAACGCCGCGAGCGGCACGAACGGATACAACGGCGTCCGGTATTTCAGATCGCGCACATCGCCGCCTTCACGCAAAAACGCTTTTCGTCCAAAATAGCTGGACAGCGCGATGGAAGCCCACACCGTGACGGCGCCAAATCCCGCGATCGCCGTCAGCCAAACGTACACTGTATCTTCAGCGTAAATGCTGCACAAAAGCGACAAGCAGCCGATGGCAATGCTGGCAATAAGTGCGTTGATCGGCACACCGCGTTTCGATAGCTTGCTGAAAAACGGACTGACCATGCCTTGGCGCGACATCGACCAGAGGACGCGCGACGTCGCGTATAACCCTGAGTTGGCCACCGACAGCACCGCGGTAATGATGACAAAATTCATGATATCGGCTGCATACGGAATGCCAATGTTGTCAAACACCTCAACAAACGGGCTTTCCACAACGCCGGCTTTCTCCCACGGAAACTAACCAGCCAGCACAAAAATGGCCAAAATAAAGAAGATCAAAATGCGCCATACGGTGTTGCGCAACGCAACCGGCACCGTTTTTTCCGGCTCGCGGCTTTCCCCTGCCGCCACGCCGACCAATTCCGTCCCCTGGAACGAAAAGTTCACGAGGATCATCGTCGTAAAGATGGCCCAAAACCCGTTTGGAAACAATCCGCCATGATCAGTAAAATTCGGGAAAAACGGATCGGGCTGTATACGCAACGACGGCCCCGCCTGGCCCCGCCTCATGAATCGTATAACCCGATCCTAAAAACAAACCGGTGCCGATCACCCCACCTAGCGCGATCATAAATCAATGCCTGCTTTTTAGCTCTCGTTTCAGTTCTTGCACGGGTTGCACCCGAAAACTCTCCCCTCTCTATGATCGATTTCGCAACCGCTTACATTCCGAGAAAGGGAACAGAACCTCCCTTACTGCAAATCTATTTGTCAATTTATAATAAACTATAACTTTATTATGGAACTATTTTTGTCTATTTTCAATATATTTAGCAAAAAAATTTTTCACATCTTTCTTTCCCTTCCTGTCTCCCGTCCACCTTATGCTATAATACAAAAAAGAGAGGTGCTGATCGTGAACCGGGATATGGAAACGCTTTTATCAATGTATGAGCAAATTCTCGAAATGATCGACCTTGGCGTCCATGCCGTCGATCAACATGGGAAAACCGTCATTTACAACCGGAAAATGCGGGACATCGAGGGTATGAACATCGAGGACGTGCTCGATAAAAACATTTTGGACGTCTTCCGCTTCAACCCGGAGCAGCCGAGCACATTGCTTGAAGCGCTGCGCACCGGTGAAAGCATTCTGAACAAGCAGCAAACCTATTTCAATAACAAAGGACAAGCCGTGACAACGGTCAATCAAACACACCCGCTGCAAAAAGACGGGCGCATCATCGGCGCCGTGGAAATCGCCAAAGACATCACGAAGTTCCGCAAACTGATCCAAGAACACCACCAACGCAAGGAAGCCAGCCGCACGTTTGCCGATATCATCAGCCAAAGCGAAGCGATGCAAAAGGCCATCCGCCTTGCGCGTCATGCCGCCCGCTCGGAAGCGCCTGTGCTGCTCATTGGGGAGAAAGGGACAGGAAAAGACTTGCTCGCTTCCTGCATTCACCATGAAAGCGAACGGCGGGCCAAGCCGTTTTTTGCGCAAACGTGCCTGTCGCTTCCGGACGATTGGATGGAAACGATGCTGTTTGGCAGCGAAGAAGGCGGCGAGATCCAGCCCGGCTTGTTTGAACAAGCGGACGGCGGCACCGTCCTGCTTGACGATATTGACTCGTTAAGCCTGCCGCTTCAACAAAAACTCGCCCGTTTCCTGCAAGAAAAACAGTTTGTCCGCGCCCATGGCCAAGAACCGGTTCGTGCGGACGTTCGCCTCATCGCCTCGACAAGCGGCGACCCGATTGACGCGGTCCAAAACGGAGAATTGATCAAATCGCTTTACTACCAAATTGCCGTCCACTGCATCGTCCTGCCGCCGTTGCGCGAACGGAAAGAGGACATTTTGCCGCTCGCTATCCATTTCATCCGTCAAGGCAACGAGCGCTATGGCCTACATGTCGAAGGACTCGGCGATGACGTGCAAGAGGCGTTTCTTGCTTACAGCTGGCCCGGCAACGTGCGCGAGCTTGAGGCCGTCATGTTGGAAACGATGGCGACGATGGAACAAGAACAAACCATCACCCTCGCCCATCTGCCTGCCCCTTTTCGAGCCAAGCTGGCGCCCGACGAAACGAAAACGGACTTTTTATTTGATACGGAAGACATTTTGCCTCTTGACAAATACATGGAAGAAGTCGAAATTTACTACATCCGCAAGGCGCTGCAGCATCACGGCTTCAACATCACCAAAACGGCCAAAGCGCTCGGCTTAAGCCGACAAAACTTGCAATACCGCATCCGCAAGTACCAGATTGATAAGGAATGGGGATAAGCTGCAGTTGGCGATCGTACGGCCAAAAGGACAGGGGAGGTCGCTGTGGATGATCGACGCTCATATTCATCTCGACCAGTACACGGACATCGATGAACAAATCAACCGTTGGCAAGAAGCGGGCATCACCGGCGTCGTCGCCGTATCCACCGATTTGCGCTCCAGCTGCCGAACGCTCGAGTTGAAACAGCGATTCCCTTCCTTCGTCTACGCCGCCATCGGTTTTCATCCCGAGCAACCGCTGCCAAGCGAAGCCGATTGGAACGAATGGACAGAGCTTGTCAAGCAAGAGCGGCCGCTGCTCGCCGCCATCGGCGAAGTCGGGCTGCCATACTATTCAGCGGAAGCATGCGCCAAGCTGCCCGCGTATCAAGAACGATTAACCGAAATCGCGGCCATCGCCGCGGATGCTTCCTTGCCGCTCGCCCTTCACGCCGTCTACGACCGCGCCGAAACCGCCTTGGCCATCTTGCAGCAAGCTGGCGTCCGACACGCCCATTTCCACTGGCTGAAGGCCGAGCCTGCCGTGGTCAAACAAATCGTCCAATGCGGCTACTACATCTCCGTCACGCCGGAAGTGTGCTACCGCGAGCGCGACAAGCAGCTGTTATCCCTCGTTCCCATCGAGCAGCTGCTCCTTGAAACCGATGGCCCATGGCCGTTTGCAGGCCCGTTTGCCGGAAAACTGACGACGCCGTTATGGCTATTGGACTCCGCGCGAGCCGTGGCGGCACACTATGGCCGAGATATCGAACAAGTCAAAACCATGATCACGGCGAACACAAAACGGCTTTACGGTTGATCTTCCTTATCGTACGATGAACAAGGCTCCACGCCTTCGCCTGGTTTGGATATTGCCAAGCGCCAAAAAAGGTGGCGATGTTTTCCGCGATCCAGATGAAAAATCCGATCAGCAAAAACGACAAAACAAACGGCATCCGGTAGCGGATTCCCCCGACCTCATACGTCACCCATGACCGCCAAAAGACAAGCATGACGAGGCTTGAGAGCCACCAACGAACGTCCACCCAATAATGGTGGGTGAAAAAATTCAAGTAAATCGCCGAAGCGAGAGGAACGACCATCCAAAACGGCGGCCATTGCACCAACTCCACCTTCAGCCTTCGCCACGCCTGGCAAAGATAGCTGGCGACGCTCGCATACATAAAGCCGCTGTACAAGGGCACGCCAAAGATTTTCGTATACCCCTCTTCCGGATACGACCACGAACCCATGCGCACTTTAAACAGCTCGAGCGCAAGTCCAATGACGTGGAACAAGGTGATCACTTTGAGTTCATCCCGCGTTTCCATCCCTGACCGCACCATCCACCATTGCATGAGCAGGCAAATAACAAGCAGCCAATCATACCGCGGCAATAGCGGAAGCGGCGCGATCTTCGTCAGCGCCAATGAGGCAAAAATGACAACCGGAAACACGCAAGATTGCGCCTGCGCCCAACCGAAGCGAACAAGCTGCACAAACGCTTTGATCAGCCGCGACGTTCTGCCAAACGAACCCCTAAATGTTGCAGGCGGCACCCCTCGTTTGAAAGCAAAAACCGCAGAACACCCCTGACGAAGGGCTCTGCGGCTACTTTTTCCCATAATCAATTGAAAACCTGACATAACTCTGGTTTCCAACGAAACTGCCAAATCAGTCACCGATCATCGGCCATGGCCTCGGCTTTCGTCCTGTGAACCGTGCCAAACGGATGCTCGGGCGGAGCATAAATGGAATATAGCTTCAAGGGAACATGCCCTATATTGGTCACATTATGCCACGTCCCAGCTGGAATCATGATCGCGTCATCTTCGGACACTCTTCTTTCAAAATCCAGACGGTCTTTTCGTTCCCCCATCTGCACAAGACCCTGTCCTTGTTCAATACGAATAAACTGGTCCACATTCGGATGAACTTCCAGTCCGATATCTCCTCCTACCTCAATGCTCATCAACGTCACTTGCAAATGTTTTCCTGTCCATAATGCGGTTCGGAAATTTTGATTTTGCTCGGCGGCTCTCTCAATATTGACAACGAACGGTTTTCCGCCGTAATCTCTCAATTTGATGGAAGGAAACCTGTCGTTCCTTGCATGTTGTAGCATACCATAAGCATACGGTGACCAGCTCCACCAGCCATAATGAGGGGGGAAGTAACTGGACATCGGGTAGGGCCACTGAGTGCTAATATACGGATGGACGTAATTCGGATTCAATTGCCTGTTCACTCTCCTCACACTTGGAATCTGCCACTATCTTATGCAATGGCTCAGTCTGGCGTGACAAGAGCACACGGGCAAACGGAAACATCGCGAGGAAAAGAAACCCTCAAAAAGCGGTGGCCATTCGCCGCCATGAAACCCGAACAGGTTAGATCCTTATAGATATTATGTTGCATTCAACAATTCCCTACAAAACTAGAAGGGGCTGACCCAAAAGTCCGCCAAAAAGCGGACTTTTGGAGTCAGCCCTCTCTGGTTTTTGTATATTTTACCAAACGGAACAAAATTCCGACTCTGTTCTCCCCCTCATTTACGCCACCAAGGACAATTGCTTGTCCCTAGCGGCTTTTTTGAGAAGATTGTGGGCAGCACAAACCAGCCCCCATTCGATGGAAACTTTTTGGAGGCCTCGCAGGACAAAGCGACGAAACCCGCGATTTTGTTTGATTTGCCCAAATACACTCTCAATGTCGGTTTGGCGTTGGCGGTATCGGGCTTGCCCTTCTTCACTCTCCAACCGTTCGCGGGCTTTCTGTTTTTGTTCATGATAGATGGGGTTCCATTGCGTGGTTCGTCCATACTTGGAAGTCGTGCAGGCCGAACGGAACGGACATCCTTCGCATTCATGGCATTGGTAGTGTCGGGTGACCGAGGTGTATCCTGATTCCGTGGTCTGTTTCGAAGTTCCGGTGCGAACCAGCTTTTTCCCATTGGCGCAAATCCAAACGTCTTCTTCTTCCACATAGGTCCAATTCTGCTGATGATGCGGATTTTTCTTGACCTTGCGCGTGTTCTCCTTCTCATACGTATGGTACTTGATCAAGGCCGATATGTGCTTCTCTTCCAGCTTCACGTAGTTCTCTTCCGAGCCATAAGCCGCGTCAGCGATCAAACGTTCGGGTTCCACGCCGTACTTCTCTCGAACGGTCTCCAAATGCGGGAGAAGACAACGAGTGTCGCCCGGCCTCTGATGAAGGGAATACCCCAAAATAAATTGGCCGGAAGAACCCACCTGTACGTTATAGGCCGGCTTGAGCTGGCCGTTTCGCATGTGATCCTCCTTCAACCGCATGAAGGTGGCATCCACATCGGTCTTGGAATAGCTGTTGCGATCCCCGCATACATGGAGTTGGTGTTCATACTTTTCACTGCGGGGCAAGTAGTCCTCCTTCATCTTCTTGATGGCCTTCTTCAACGGTTGGTTGTCCGGCTCGGCCTCCAACCGTTTTTCCCACTCCTCGGTTTTCTTTCGGATTTCTTCTGACGTAAAGGCCGGCGAAGGGTCGATGTCTTCCGCCTTTTCTTCTTCCACGATCGCCTCGATCTGGGCAATCAGCCGATCGACATTGGCTTGGAGTTTCTCCTGGTACTTCTCAGCCGATTTGCGCCAAACGAAGGTGTACCGGTTGGCATTCGCTTCAATTTTCGTTCCATCCACAAAATAATCTTCCATCTTGACATAGCCGTCGGCCACGAGCAGCGTGATCATTTCCCGGAACAGGTCGTCAATCAGGTCTTTCATCCGCTCCGAACGAAACCGATTGATGGAGCGGAAGTCCGGCTTTTGAAATCCACTTAGCCACATGAGGGGAAGGTGGACTTCGAGCTGCCGTGCAATCTCACGGCCATGATACATTTTTTGGGTGTAAGCGTAAAGGAGAATTTTGGTCATCATTTTCGGATGATAGGCGGAGGCGCCCCCTCCTTTGTAGTAAGCAAGAAACGTCTCCATCGGGATGCGTTCAACCATCTCATGAACCACGTGGGCCATGTTATCCCGTGGAATGAGATCGGCGATGTTGCTTGGCAAAGAGAGGTTGTCCATGGTATACTCTTTAAAGGAAATATGATCATGTTTCATAAAAGAATCGCCCTTCTTTCGGTGGTAGTGGTTTTGGTGACTCTATTCTACCAGAAAAAAGGGCGATTCTTCTATATTTGAGGCAAAAAAGTGGGGGCTGATCCCAAAACGCATTCGCGTTTTGGGTCAGCCCCTTCCTTTTTCTCGACTTCGGAAGGAGTTTCAATGCAACATATTGAATTCATTTTTTGTAAATTATACCATATTTTTTATCTTAATAAACCCCCTTATATCAGGCGTGTTGATTATCCAATAAAATCCAAAGGGTATAGAAAAAAGAGCACCTTTCCTGTAGAATGTGAGTAGCAACACAAACAAACCCAGGAGGTGCTCTCTATGAACAAGCATACCACACTCCCGAATTTGATGCAAAAACTTGTTTCGGATGAAGAGATTCAACTGATTGCCGAAGCGGTTGGGTATCGTGATTCGTCTCGAACCTTTACGTTGCGCGAGTTGATTCACTTCTTCCTGCTGGCCGCCATGCATCAATGGAAAAGCTTTCGCCACGGAGCCGATGTGGGGCCTCTGTATGGATTGCCGCGATTCCATTATTCAACTGTATCCAAGAAAGCGAAAGAAGTTCCCTATGACATCATGAAACGCTTGTTGGCGTTGATCATTTCCAAGTGCAACCGCCAAACCCGCCGTTCGCTTCGGTTTCCCAAACCGCTTCGGGTGGTGGATTCGACGACCGTCACGGTCGGGAAAAACCGCCTCCCATGGGCTCCGTATCACGGCGAACGCGCCGGAGTGAAGCTGCACGTCGCGTATTCGCCGGAATCCTCGTTGCCGGCAGACGTGGTGGAAACCATCGGACTGCGTCATGATGGCCCGGTGGGAGAACAGTTGACGAACGCTCAACAAGTGCTGGTGGAAGACCGGGCGTATTTCAAAATCGAACGCCTCGATCGATTTGTGGAGCAGCATCAGCTCTTTGTCATTCGGATGAAGGACAACATCGAACTTCATCAGAAAAAAAGCTTGAACCGCCTTCCGAGCGCATCTTCATCGGTTCAAGCCGACTTCACGTGCCAGTTGGGAACGAAACAATACCGCTCCACCAAGCGTCACCGGGTAGTGATCTTTCGAGATGCGAATGGCCGCGACATTCGGGTCGTGACGAACCTCTTCCATGCGTCTGCGGAAACCATTGCCGACATGTACCAACAACGTTGGACTGTTGAGATCTTTTTCCGTTGGGTGAAGCAATATCTGAATGTCCCGACCTTGTTTGGCACGACGGAAAATGCGGTATACAACCAACTGTTTGCGGCGTTCATCGCGTATGTGTTGCTGCGATGGCTGTATGATCAAACCAAAAAACGGACGAACGTCTCTCTTTCCTTCATTTCGTTTGTTCGCCGTTTTTTCTCTGGGCAGCTTCCTCTCGATTGGAAATCCGGGATGGCCGCTGCTTTGTTTGAGTATGCCCAAATTTATGGAAGGCGTATGTCTAATTTTGGATAATCAACACTCGTGCCCTTATATGTAAAATTTTTGTTTCGATTCTAATTTATCTCTTTGCTAAGCCTTGCTTGATCAATTAACTAACATTCACGATCCATTTCTCCTCTTTTGGCTCCAAATAAAAAATCGAGAAAAGCACCTTTAGGTACCTTTCTCGATTCCCTTCAATCCTATTTCCTTCTCCCTAATTGGAATCCCATCCTCGTTGCCAATCAAACTGAATTGAATTTGTTTCGCTTCGATACGATCGCGAGTATAAGGCTTTTTTTGTCACTCAACAACAGCTGTTAGTGAAAAATAAAGTTGGTAACCAATAGTTCTTTTATTCCAAGGTTTCTTTACTTTGTTAAAGTAGTACGTCTTTTATTAAAGTTGGTAACTGATCATTAAGCATTGTAATTTCGAATAAAAAATAAAGTTGGTAACCGAACATCATGGTTGTAACAATGATTTTTCGTGATCATAATCAATTCTGTATGTACAAATTAAAAACGACCTTTGAATAGGTCGTTAAACTTCTTCGTTACTCAATAATTTTTTAAATCAAACCAAAGGTTGTTCCGAGTGTTAATAATGATGCGGAATTTGTTAATATTTTCTCCAACCAGCCATATAATTTCTTTGCTTTTTCAATATCATTTTTTTCGATGGCGACTTTCAGTTCATTGGCGAAATGCTCAGCCTGTTCGCGTTGCATCTCGTCAGCAATATTTTTAATTTCAGATAATAATTCCTTAAAAATTTGTTCTGTTAAACCATAGTTTATGGTTTTCTCTTGTTTTACATTGTCCCCAAAATTGACATTGTCTCCATGAAATTGTGCTCCATTGAAACCTGAAATATTTCTTTTATATTGCTGTAAACTAGCACATTATTTCAGAATCCCTTTTTCAAATTATTTCAGGCGGATTCGGAAATAATGTGCAAAATTTTTGCGGATTGTTCCGGATTTTGCACATTCTTTCGGAACGTTTGCACGCTCTTTCAGATGAAGATTTCCAGCGCGCCTGATGGACCTATGGAAAAGAGAAAGCACAAAAGAGGCCGATTCGGCCCCTTTCGTGCTAATACCCCATTTCCTCTGCGGCCATGCGCACCACTTCTTCGTCAATGGCGTCCTTTTTCAGCTGATACCCGTATAACAGGCACGTCGTGGCCAACGTGTTGATCACCCGAGGCCATCCCCGCGACTGCAGGGCAATCGCCTCTAACGCCGATGGGGTGAAGATCGGATGCTTCGCCCCGGCCTGTTTCATCCGATGTTCGATGTAGCCCGCCACCTCTTCCTTCTCCAGCGGCCCCATCCGGTATCGCATGATGATCCGCTGGTCGAGAGGGCGGTGCTGATTGAGCCGCAGCTTCCCCTGTAAATGGGGCAGCCCGGCCAAAATCAAGACAAATGGGTTGGTCGAATCCATCTCAAAGTTGAACAAGATCGCGATGTCCTGTAAAAATGCATCCTTCGCTAAATGCATCTCATCCAAAATGAACACCGGCGTGATCCGCCGTTCATGATACAATCGCTCGATCGCCTGCTGGATTTGGCGGAAGAGGTCTACCTTGCGGTACTTCGGTTCCTCTCCTAATCCCAAGGCCAGTCCACGGTAAAAATCCATCACGCCTCCGGTGGATAACGGAAAGTAGACGACATGATACAATGATGGATTCAATGACTCTTTCAGCGCCCGAAGGGCGAACGTCTTGCCCGCCCCCGGCTCTCCGATCAACAGCCCGATCCCCCGGGTTCGTTTCACGTACTCCAGCGCCCGCAACGCTTCCTGAAATGACGCCCCTTGATACGCCTCGGACGGGTCTGTTTCTTTCGCAAACGGCTCCCGCGAAAGGGAGTAAAACGATTTATACACTGTGTTCTCCCTCCTTCGCCGGAATCGCCGCAAACGGGGACCGATGGCGTTTTACATAGGCATTGTCCTCCAAACGCACCCGAATGGCTTCCGCCACCCGTTTGCCCTCTTCGTACACATAGACGCCTCGTTCGTCATAGCGGAGCTCAATCGATTGCCCAATGAACCGAGGCGGCACTTCGTATAGCTGTTTATTCAGGGTGATTGTGCCATCGGCTTTCACCTTGCGGTGCTCCCGTTTCAGAAAAATCGCATCCAGCCAATCGCCATCTTCGATGAACGACACGAGATGCACTTGCGATTGAAACACCTCATGCGGCGTTTTTCCGTCCAGTGAGGCGTGCGGTTTTCGATGATACTCCTCTTCAAGCCACTTCCAAAAACGCTCGTTCAACTCGTCAAGCGATTTCGGCGGATTCAGCTCCAACAGTGGATAAAACCGTGTCTGTACGGTGCGGAAGAACCGTTCGATTTTTCCCTTGCTTTGCGGGTCATACGGCTGGGTGTGGATGAGCGTAATTCCCATCTCGGCGCACGCATACTGCAGCACCTCGGACCGATAAATTTTCCCGTTGTCCGAGTAAATGCGTTTCGGCTTCCCGCAACGAAGCACCGCTTCCTTCGTGACGATCCGCAGCCCGTCAAACTTCTCCGAAGGGAAAAATTGGGCATATGGCACTAACCGCGAGCAGTCATCGATATACGCGATCAAAAACGTTTTCTGGGCTTTCCCATGGACGCGAATCGTGGGTCCATGGGATAAGTCCCCTTGCCATAGCTCATTGATCTGGTCATACGCAAAACGCTTTCGCTCCGGCATCGGCAAGATTTCTTTTCCCACCAGGTTGTGTTTTTTCAACAATCGGTATATAGTAAAGTAAGAGGTATGATTTTCTGGGATTTCCCCCTGCTCGATCAGGTGTTCGTAGAACACCGTCACGGGCATGGTGGGATGTTCTTTTCTTAGGGCTAAAATATGATCCTCATCATCGGGCGACAGACGCCTTGAGTGGCCGCGGTCCGAACGGCGCTTCGGCTTTAAGGCGTCAAAGCCCCCTTTTTTGTATCGGGTGCACCAATCGAGGATCGTCTTGGCTGCGATTCGTTTGTCTCCCTGGTGGGGAACATGGTGCACTCGCTCGCTCACCTCTTTCAGATACGTCTTCGGTTCCACCTGCCCATTCACCAACGGAGCGATTAGCCCGTACCGAAACAGGGCAATGTCGTGTCTCATCGACTCATTCATTCAAATCTCCTCCTTGTCTCACTTGGAATCAGGACCGTTCCGGTCCGTCTGCCCTTATCGTACCGAATTGCTTTTTCTCCGTCGATAGGAAAGGTTTGTGGGAACCGAAACTATTTCCAATTTAGGGTATGTATGTAAAATCAGGATCCCATTTAATTCGCAAAAGGGTGTCGGAATCCGCCCTCCCACATCTCTCTGATGGCCGAATCAAGACCGTGTTCCTCTAACGTCTGGATCCACCAAGAAGCCCGTTCCTTTTCTTTTTTCACGATAGGGCCTATGATCCTCCACCGCCTCGCAAAAAAGCTGTGAAGGCTTGATAGGTTTCGGTAGAACCGTCGGACATAAAAGATGATGCCGTCCTTTGTCGGGAGAAACGGAGCCTGGTTCGTCCTTTCGGTCAATCCCAACTGCTCTTTCACGACTTGCCATATGGCGGACAACGTATACTGAAAATACGGGAGGAGAAAGGAAGGCAGCACACTCACCGTCTTCAAGCATTCCCGACAGCGATACCGGACAATCCAAATGCGATAATCACCATGTGGGGTCAATGCGTTTCGCTCATAGTAACCGTGGCGGTGCAACGGGCGCTTGGCCCGGCAATGCGGACACTTTTTCAGAAGAGGGAAGTCGTTTTCTTTTCCACGCTCTGCATACGTTTGGACGTCAATGCCAAAGTCATGAAATTGGATCACGTCCTCCTCCCCCTCCTATGAACCGATGGATTTTCTCTTCCGAAATAATTCACAAAAAATTTAGCACATTCTTTCAGAAAAGGGGAGAGGGCTTTCTGAAGGAATGTGCAAAAAAATGTCTCTTTTGTTCCGAAATAAAGTGATAATTTACATCAAGCACAAATGTATCGTGTTTTTCAGGATGTGTACGATTTAATCGCGATAGCGTTTGTACCGCTTTGACGCCTGATAATTTTTTATCAACGTACATTGTATGAAGAAGTGGTTGATCAAAACCTGTTTGGTATTTGTCCGCCACAATCATGATTTTATAATCATCTTCTTCAAATTTAGACTTCGTTTGGGATTCAGGGAACCCGTTCATTTCTGATTCCGTTTTTGTTTCGCCTAATTCTTCATCATGTACTTTTCCTGAAAAAGCAACTAATACATATAAATCTTTATAATTCTTTTTCTTTAGATACTCTTGGAATGCATCCATGTATCGTTTCGCATGAAGACGTGAGCTTGTGACAACCATCGCTTTTGCTTTACCGCCAATTTTATGGCGAGTAAAGTTTCGAAAATGTTCAATGATTATTTCTGCCTTTTGAGATAAGTTAGTCGGATGCAATGATACAAAACGAGCAATTCCCTTCATGGTCGTTTTCTTTTCTACTTCTGGATCATCATTGATTGCTTTGCATATTTTAAAATATGTTTCGTATGTAACGTAATTTTTTAACACATCTAAAATAAAACCTTCTTCAATAGCTTGGCGCATGGAATACAGATGGAATGGTTCAGGTTTTCCTTCTTCATTTATTTGCCCAAACATCTCTAATGTTTTTTTCTTTGGTGTCGCTGTAAATGCGAATAAGCTTAAGTTTTGTTTTCTTTTATAAGCCGATAAAATGCTAGCAATCTGATCATCAATATCCGGCTCATCGCTTTCTTCAAGAGCATCTGCTTCGGCTGCTTGGTTTAAATTTTTGTAGGATAGAATATCCTTCATTTTTCTGGCAGTTATCCCTGTTTGAGAACTATGAGCTTCATCCATAATGATGGCATATGTTGCATCTTCAGGCATCGATTGAATTTTCTCGATCACAAACGGGAATTTTTGAAGGGTTGTTACAATAATTTTAGATCCTTTACTTAAAGCTTCAGCTAACTGGTTAGAATCTTTATCGATATAAGCAACAAAGCCTGGAGTGGAATCAAATTGGCGAATAGTATCTTGAATTTGTTCATCTAAAACAACTCGATCGGTAATTACAATAACCGTACTGTAGATGAGCAAATTCACTGACATAAATTGACAACTAAACAAAAAAGGAGACATGAACCGGACTCCTTGGGTAAAATAGATGTGCTCAAAACCCATTCACACAAGGAGGTTCATGTCTCATGAATAGATTAGCACATCACCAAGGAATCCACAAGTTTTTCTTCACGCTGGGGTTGACGCTGCAGCTTTCCAAACCGGTCATCAAGCATCTCATTCATATTGTCGATGCCTTGACCACCAAGGGATTCTCGGGAACATTGACTGATATTCATTACTGGAGCTTTCATCCGAATCATCGAACGACGCTCCGTCACTTTTTCACGAAAAGCCCTTGGAACGAGGAAAGGCTGCTTGGGAAGCTTCAAGAGTGGATCCTTTCCCAGGTCGAACGACTGGCCAAACGGAAGAATCAACCCCTTTTTGTTTCGATTGATGATACGATTTGCCAAAAAACAAAGCCTTCGTCACGGGCTGTGCACGCCATTCAAGGGTGCGACTGGCACTACTCG
Organism: Geobacillus sp. FSL K6-0789; assembly: GCF_038593135.1. NCBI lineage: Bacteria > Bacillati > Bacillota > Bacilli > Caryophanales > Anoxybacillaceae > Geobacillus > Geobacillus sp. FSL K6-0789. Next base: position 181,023 of record NZ_CP151966.1, on the reverse strand, counting down.
CATAAAGATCATCAATCGGTCTGGGGGCATTCGCTCGTTTGGCTGATGGTGCACACCTTCACGCAGGCGTTCCCATTTGCGTTCCGCCTGTATGACAAGAAAGCGGGAAAAAGCAAGATCGACCTGGCGATCGAGATGCTTTCCTCGCTCAAGGTGAAGCGGGCTCAGCCGGTGTATGTGCTCATGGATTCGTGGTATCCGTCCAAAAAGCTCATTGAAGCCTGCTTGAAACAGGGATTCCATGTCATCGCGATGCTCAAGACGAACCGGATTCTCTACCCGAAAGGCATCGCCATCCAAGCCAAGCAGTTCGCCCGCTATATCGAGTCCAAAGACACCCGCCTCGTCACGGTGGGGCAGGAGCGTTATCGCGTGTATCGCTATGAGGGGGCCATCCATGGCCTCGATGACGCGGTGGTGCTGCTGGCTTGGAAGGCGGATCAGCCGATGGCGCCGGAACATCTTCATTGCATCTTGAGCACCGACCGGGAACTCGGGGACGAAGACATCTTGCGTTACTACGCCCAGCGCTGGACGATCGAGTGCTTTTTCCGGCAGGCGAAAGATCAACTGAAGCTGGATGGATACCGCGTTCGCCACATTCGGGCGGTGAAACGGTATTGGGCGGTGGTGCTGTTGGCCTGCGTGTACAGCATCGCCGAATCCCGACAAAACCTCTCCACCGGGCTGGAGCTTCTTCGGTCGCGGAAAGACCACAGCGTCGTCGAGTTCATTTATGACGCTGCGAAGCAAGATATTCCCATTGATGTGATCAAAAAACAGCTCCGTATCGCGTAAGGGGTACCCTGTTTGTCTCTCTAACCATGGAAATTATTGTAATGAAAAATGCTCATCTACAGTAACCGTATTAAAAATGACATTACCTTTGGCGTCTGCTAGTGATGCTAGTCGATAGGAAAGCCATGCGATCGTGTTACTCTTTCCGCTTCCTGCAGAATGTTGAATTAAATAGCGTTTTCCTGGACCATTTGCTAATACATCATCTACAATTTTCCTTACAGCATCCAATTGATGAAAACGAGGGAAAATTAATTGTTTTTTATTTTTTTTCTTATTCTTTTTGTCTTTTTCAATTTTTAGCTCGATAAAGTTTTGTAAAACATCAAATAAGCTATCTTTTTGTAAAATTTCTTCCCAAAGATACGAAGTTTTATATCCAGATGGGTGTGGCGGATTTCCTTTACCGTATTCATATCCTTTATTGAATGGTAAAAAGTACGTCTTTTCTTTTTTTAATTCTGTTGTCATATGAACTTCATCTGGGTCGACTGCAAAATGAACGAGAGAGCGCTGATTAAACAAAAAGATCGGCTCGTTTGGATCTCGGTCTTTGTATTGTTCAATAGCATCTTCATAGGATTGACCAGTTAAATGATTTTTTAATTCCATTGTGATAATTGGAAATCCATTCAAATCAATTACCACATCAATGGATTCATTACTTTTTGTGCTGTATTTCACTTGTCGTGTAATCGTTAATCGATTTTTATGATAATTAGCTACTGCATCTGGATTTAAATCATTGTCTGGTTTTAAAAAGAATAATCTTATTGGAATACCGCGGTCTTTATATTTACCCTTAGCACTATCACGCAATAAACCAATTAATCCTTTTGGATGCGTTTTAATTGCTCTTGTAAGGGATGTAAGAAAACTATTTTCAACATTTGCCCCATAAATCGTTTCAAGCGCTTCCCAAGCCTTTGGCTGTGTATCTTTAATAAAATTGATTAATCTGGTTGGAAATAGCCCTAAATAAGGATTAAATTCAGCAGGATTACCTTTCAGATAACCCTGCTGAAGTAATACATGTTCTATCGCTGATTCAAAAGCCACTTCACGATGATCGACGGTCATGTTTATTCCCCCTTTCGAAATCCACGAACATCGATTTTTCCGGTAACGGCTTCATAAATTAAAGATTCTCGAAATTCATGCAACTTCTTTATTTGATTATTTATTGCTTCAATTAAATTTTCATATTCTGTATCAGGCGTGTTGATTATCCAATAAAATCCAAAGGGTATAGAAAAAAGAGCACCTTTCCTGTAGAATGTGAGTAGCAACACAAACAAACCCAGGAGGTGCTCTCTATGAACAAGCATACCACACTCCCGAATTTGATGCAAAAACTTGTTTCGGATGAAGAGATTCAACTGATTGCCGAAGCGGTTGGGTATCGTGATTCGTCTCGAACCTTTACGTTGCGCGAGTTGATTCACTTCTTCCTGCTGGCCGCCATGCATCAATGGAAAAGCTTTCGCCACGGAGCCGATGTGGGGCCTCTGTATGGATTGCCGCGATTCCATTATTCAACTGTATCCAAGAAAGCGAAAGAAGTTCCCTATGACATCATGAAACGCTTGTTGGCGTTGATCATTTCCAAGTGCAACCGCCAAACCCGCCGTTCGCTTCGGTTTCCCAAACCGCTTCGGGTGGTGGATTCGACGACCGTCACGGTCGGGAAAAACCGCCTCCCATGGGCTCCGTATCACGGCGAACGCGCCGGAGTGAAGCTGCACGTCGCGTATTCGCCGGAATCCTCGTTGCCGGCAGACGTGGTGGAAACCATCGGACTGCGTCATGATGGCCCGGTGGGAGAACAGTTGACGAACGCTCAACAAGTGCTGGTGGAAGACCGGGCGTATTTCAAAATCGAACGCCTCGATCGATTTGTGGAGCAGCATCAGCTCTTTGTCATTCGGATGAAGGACAACATCGAACTTCATCAGAAAAAAAGCTTGAACCGCCTTCCGAGCGCATCTTCATCGGTTCAAGCCGACTTCACGTGCCAGTTGGGAACGAAACAATACCGCTCCACCAAGCGTCACCGGGTAGTGATCTTTCGAGATGCGAATGGCCGCGACATTCGGGTCGTGACGAACCTCTTCCATGCGTCTGCGGAAACCATTGCCGACATGTACCAACAACGTTGGACTGTTGAGATCTTTTTCCGTTGGGTGAAGCAATATCTGAATGTCCCGACCTTGTTTGGCACGACGGAAAATGCGGTATACAACCAACTGTTTGCGGCGTTCATCGCGTATGTGTTGCTGCGATGGCTGTATGATCAAACCAAAAAACGGACGAACGTCTCTCTTTCCTTCATTTCGTTTGTTCGCCGTTTTTTCTCTGGGCAGCTTCCTCTCGATTGGAAATCCGGGATGGCCGCTGCTTTGTTTGAGTATGCCCAAATTTATGGAAGGCGTATGTCTAATTTTGGATAATCAACACTCGTGATTCTGTATATATTCTTTCAACATAGTTTACAATTTGTACTTGTTCATCATAAGGTGGTTTTACTACAAAAATTGATTTAAATTGTTCTGGATATATTCGCCATCTCATCATCATAATTCCTTTTCCAAACCTATAGCAATCACCTTTGAAATAATGAGATCTAAAATAATAGTGATAAAATCTTGGTTCAATTTCTTCATCTATTTTTCTGTAAACATCATAATCTGGGCTACAAACCCCTTCGTAATCTGAAATTGAAATTGCCCCCATCCATGCTAATAATTTATTAACAACAATGTCATTCTTCTTAACAATTTTGTAATCAATAACGGTTTGTGCTTTATTTCCCTTCTGTTCTAGTTCTTTTCTTGGTTTGACACCTATATCAGTATAAAGAGATAATAATTCAGCGTCTTCCGAATTATTTCTCTCATCAATCTGCTTAAATAAATATTTTATTTTTTTGATTTCCCAATGCTCAGGTACTTCTCCAAGCCATTCAATCCCTGAATCCTTCATCTTAGTTGTTTCTGGCGATAATCCTTTCGTGACTGCTTCGGTGATGATGGCTTGGCGCTGTTCTTGAAGGAGCTCAATGAGTCGTTCTTTTCCTTTGATGATAACGTCAATTTGAGATGTTTTATAATCCAAGAAATCTGCAATTAACCTCTGTTCATCTAATGGCGGGACTGGGATTTTCGTCTTTGATATTATTGCTGGTTCTACCCTTTGATGGCTATTAGTTGCTGATTTTACAAACGAATTATAATAATCAGCTAATTTACTATTGCTTAGAATATAATACAGGTATTTGCCCATTATTTTTTTCGGATAAAATGGGACAAATTCAGTTGAACAAACTATATCTTGTTTTTTCTTTTCTGTTAATACCACTGTTTTTTTTCTTGGATTTAATTTGGAAATTAATACTTCTCCACCTTTTAATTTATATTTGTTACTTTCTATGTTATCTCCATTTTCTAATCTGCCATCATTAACACTTTGGCTCTTCACCACAAGTTGTACTTGATCATTGAAGATCGGTGTGCATAGAGAAAATAGAGGGTACAAAAAATGCGAATTTTCCTGTATGGTAAAGGTGTCCAAACCAAACCATTGGAGGAAAATTCGCATGTACGCTCAGTTTATCAAAGAACTCATCGATTTACCAGATGTTTTGATTCAAAAGGTGCGAAAAGAAGAAGAACGTTGGATTTTCGAACTTTCTCTTCCTGAACAATGCCCGTTATGTCCTGTTTGCTTGAAACGCACGATCAAAATGACAGGAAAAAAGAAGCAATGGATGCATGGGTATGCTCAACGGATCGGCATCTTTTGGGTGGAACTCCCTGTGGAGCGTAGACGTTGTTGTACATGTGGCATGACATTCAGCACGTCTTATCCCGGAATTTCCCCTCGAAGTGCAGCGACGGATGCGTTTCAGCAATGGGTGGCGCAATCTTGCATCGGAACATCCATTCAGGCGGTGGCTCGTATGCTCAAGCTTCCGTACACGACCGTTGAACGCTGGTTTTATACCCATGCCCCTTCCTTCCTATCGAATGACATCCAACCAAAGGCAGTTTGTGTCGATGAGTTTGCGTTTCGAAAAGGACATGATTACGGAGTGGCAGTCATGGATGCCGAAACGGGAGAAGTGTATGCCGTTGAAGCAGGAAAGAACGAGGAAGCCATTGGACGTGTGTTGGCTCCTGTGTCTGGTTCTGTTCAGTATGTCGTGAGTGATTTGGCTCCAGCGATGAAAAAAGCCATTCAAGGGGTGTGTCCGGAAGCGAAGCATGTGGTCGATTATTTTCATGTGATTCAATTGTTTACGGAAGCGTTGGATCGATGCCGCAAATCCTTCGGAAAAGGGAACAAGAAACATGGGCATGTTCGGCATGTTTGCCGCTTATTGACCCAGTGCCCCGAGAAACTCACCGAGGAGGAGCGCCAAACGGTGCGGGAGTGGCAGAAAGAGAGTGATTCCTTGCAGGCTGTCTATCAATCCCTTCAACATTTTCGTTATGTATCCAAAAGCCAAAACGAGCGACAAGCGAAACGTCGTTTGAACGCCTGGGTTCATCGGTATTTGTTTTGTCCTTGTTCTGCTGTTCGCGCCATCGCAAATGTAAACTAGCACATTATTTCAGAATCCCTTTTTCAAATTATTTCAGGCGGATTCGGAAATAATGTGCAAAATTTTTGCGGATTGTTCCGGATTTTGCACATTCTTTCGGAACGTTTGCACGCTCTTTCAGATGAAGATTTCCAGCGCGCCTGATGGACCGATGGAAAAGAAAAAGCACAAAAGAGGCCGATTCGGCCCCTTTCATGCTAATACCCCATTTCCTCTGCGGCCATGCGCACCACTTCTTCGTCAATGGCGTCCTTTTTCAGCTGATACCCGTATAACAGGCACGTCGTGGCCAACGTGTTGATCACCCGAGGCCATCCCCGCGACTGCAGGGCAATCGCCTCTAACGCCGATGGGGTGAAGATCGGATGCTTCGCCCCGGCCTGTTTCATCCGATGCTCGATGTAGCCCGCCACCTCTTCCTTCTCCAGCGGCCCCATCCGGTATCGCATGATGATCCGCTGGTCGAGAGGGCGGTGCTGATTGAGCCGCAGCTTCCCCTGTAAATGGGGCAGCCCGGCCAAAATCAAGACAAATGGGTTGGTCGAATCCATCTCAAAGTTGAACAAGATCGCGATGTCCTGTAAAAATGCATCCTTCGCTAAATGCATCTCATCCAAAATGAACACCGGCGTGATCCGCCGTTCATGATACAATCGCTCGATCGCCTGCTGGATTTGGCGGAAGAGGTCTACCTTGCGGTACTTCGGTTCCTCTCCTAATCCCAAGGCCAGTCCACGGTAAAAATCCATCACGCCTCCGGTGGATAACGGAAAGTAGACGACATGATACAATGATGGATTCAATGACTCTTTCAGCGCCCGAAGGGCGAACGTCTTGCCCGCCCCCGGCTCTCCGATCAACAGCCCGATCCCCCGGGTTCGTTTCACGTACTCCAGCGCCCGCAACGCTTCCTGAAATGACGCCCCTTGATACGCCTCGGACGGGTCTGTTTCTTTCGCAAACGGCTCCCGCGAAAGGGAGTAAAACGATTTATACACCGTGTTCTCCCTCCTTCGCCGGAATCGCCGCAAACGGGGACCGATGGCGTTTTACATAGGCATTGTCCTCCAAACGCACCCGAATGGCTTCCGCCACCCGTTTGCCATCTTCGTACACATAGACGCCTCGTTCGTCATAGCGGAGCTCAATCGATTGCCCAATGAACCGAGGCGGCACTTCGTATAGCTGTTTATTCAGGGTGATCGTGCCATCGGCTTTCACCTTGCGGTGCTCCCGTTTCAGAAAAATCGCATCCAGCCAATCGCCATCTTCGATGAACGACACGAGATGCACTTGCGATTGAAACACCTCATGCGGCGTTTTTCCGTCCAGTGAGGCGTGCGGTTTTCGATGATACTCCTCTTCAAGCCACTTCCAAAAACGCTCGTTCAACTCGTCAAGCGATTTCGGCGGATTCAGCTCCAACAGTGGATAAAACCGTGTCTGTACGGTGCGGAAGAACCGTTCGATTTTTCCCTTGCTTTGCGGGTCATACGGCTGGGTGTGGATGAGTGTAATCCCCATCTCGGCGCACGCATACTGCAGCACCTCGGACCGATAAATTTTCCCGTTGTCCGAGTAAATGCGTTTCGGCTTCCCGCAACGAAGCACCGCTTCCTTCGTGACGATCCGCAGCCCGTCAAACTTCTCCGAAGGGAAAAATTGGGCATATGGCACTAACCGCGAGCAGTCATCGATATACGCGATCAAAAACGTTTTCTGGGCTTTCCCATGGACGCGAATCGTGGGTCCATGGGATAAGTCCCCTTGCCATAGCTCATTGATCTGGTCATACGCAAAACGCTTTCGCTCCGGCATCGGCAAGATTTCTTTTCCCACCAGGTTGTGTTTTTTCAACAATCGGTATATAGTAAAGTAAGAGGTATGATTTTCTGGGATTTCCCCCTGCTCGATCAGGTGTTCGTAGAACACCGTCACGGGCATGGTGGGATGTTCTTTTCTTAGGGCTAAAATATGATCCTCATCATCGGGCGACAGACGCCTTGAGTGGCCGCGGTCCGAACGGCGCTTCGGCTTTAAGGCGTCAAAGCCCCCTTTTTTGTATCGGGTGCACCAATCGAGGATCGTCTTGGCTGCGATTCGTTTGTCTCCCTGGTGGGGAACATGGTGCACTCGCTCGCTCACCTCTTTCAGATACGTCTTCGGTTCCACCTGCCCATTCACCAACGGAGCGATTAGCCCGTACCGAAACAGGGCAATGTCGTGTCTCATCGACTCATTCATTCAAATCTCCTCCTTGTCTCACTTGGAATCAGGACCGTTCCGGTCCGTCTGCCCTTATCGTACCGAATTGCTTTTTCTCCGTCGATAGGAAAGGTTTGTGGGAACCGAAACTATTTCCAATTTAGGGTATGTATGTAAAATCAGGATCCCATTTAATTCGCAAAAGGGTGTCGGAATCCGCCCTCCCACATCTCTCTGATGGCCGAATCAAGACCGTGTTCCTCTAACGTCTGGATCCACCAAGAAGCCCGTTCCTTTTCTTTTTTCACGATAGGGCCTATGATCCTCCACCGCCTCGCAAAAAAGCTATGAAGGCTTGATAGGTTTCGGTAGAACCGTCGGACATAAAAGATGATGCCGTCCTTTGTCGGGAGAAACGGAGCCTGGTTCGTCCTTTCGGTCAATCCCAACTGCTCTTTCACGACTTGCCATATGGCGGACAACGTATACTGAAAATACGGGAGGAGAAAGGAAGGCAGCACACTCACCGTCTTCAAGCATTCCCGACAGCGATACCGGACAATCCAAATGCGATAATCGCCATGTGGGGTCAATGCGTTTCGCTTATAGTAACCGTGGCGGTGCAACGGGCGCTTGGCCCGGCAATGCGGACACTTTTTCAGAAGAGGGAAGTCGTTTTCTTTTCCACGCTCTGCATACGTTTGGACGTCAATGCCAAAGTCATGAAATTGAATCACGTCCTCCTCCCCCTCCTATGAACCGATGGATTTTCTCTTCCGAAATAATTCACAAAAAATTTAGCACATTCTTTCAGAAAAGGGGAGAGGGCTTTCTGAAGGAATGTGCAAAAAAATGTCTCTTTTGTTCCGAAATAAAGTGATAATTTACAGCAAAATCACTCGTCAAACGAACAGACGAAATCATATCGTGCATTTTATCCCCTTATTCAAATGGGAAAATGGAGGGAACAAATAACAAGATCAAGCTGATGAAACGTCGGGGATACGGATACAGAAATATCCAGCGTTTTGCATTGCGGGTTCGGCTAGAAACAGCTAACATACTTTCATGACAGGTGCAAGTACAACTTTTGGTGATGAACCAACACTTTGTACTGTTGGTATATCATAGTAAAATAATTCTTTTCCTTTCATATCTTTGGTGTCTATTGAATTTAGTGTTTTATTAGCAACATATTCTATTCTCGACACCTTCCAATGTTCAGGTATCTTACCTAACCACTCAATTCCTGAATCTTTATATTTCGTATAAGATGTGTATTGTTCTATCTGTTTTAAATCTTTCATGCCAACAACCCCCGAATCTTCTCCACAATACTTGCTTCAAGCTCTTGAATTTCTTTGGCAATTTCGGAGGATGGACGAAGTTTTTCGAATTTGTAAAAGTATCGAGTAAACGGAATCTCATAGCCAACTTTTCCAACGAATCCATCTTTATCATCGGTTATCGTTTCATTAATCCAGGCATCCGGAACATAAGGTTTTACTTCTTGTTCAAAATACTCGTAAATATCTTGTTTTAACGGTACATTTTCATAATCGCGAAGTTCTGGATCTGGTTCTGGATTTCCGTCTTTGTCTAAACAAATATCCGCATGTTCATCTCGTTCGGATAGTGCAGTTAAAATCGCTTTCATGACCGATGCTTTTATGGATAACCCCGCTTTTTTTATTACTTTTTTAAGTTCCTTTTCAAATTCGTCCCGATTTCGGAAAAGTTTTGAATCATCAATATCTCTGATTGCATTAATAATTGCCTCTTGTTCTTCTTTTGTTAGTTTTGTAAATGATTTTTGCTCATAAAGTCTTTCTATTCGCTCTTTGCTCGTTTGGAAATTCAAACGTAATGGTCGTTCAATGGTAATACGTCGATAGCCAAAGTCTTCGTTATCAAAAATTTTGCTGTATTCATTTTCCTCGAAGAAACTGTATAGCTCTACGATTTTTTGAATATGTTCTTCAGTAAGTTCATTTCTTTTATTTCCTAAGCTCTTACGCATTTTTTGGTAAAAATCTACGGCATTAATCAGCTGGATCTTTCCTTGTCTTTCTGGACTTTTATGGTTGCTTAAGATCCACACATAGGTTGCAATACCGGTGTTATAGAAAAGATCTGTCGGAAGAGCAATAATCGCTTCAAGCCAGTCGTTTTCAATAATCCATCTCCGTATTTCGCTTTCCCCTGAACCAGCTCCACCAGTGAACAACGGACTTCCGTTTAAAACAATAGCAATACGACTTTCTCCTGGTTTCATTTTAGAAATCATATGTTGTAAGAATAATAATGATCCATCACTTACGCGAGGAAGACCTGCCCCAAATCTTCCTGAGTAACCCAGCTCTTTATGTTCTTTTTCAATTTCTTTTTGAACTTTTTTCCAATCAACTCCAAATGGCGGATTAGAAAGGAAATAATGGAATTGTTCATTCTCTAATCCATCTTGAGTAAAGCTATTTCCAAACTTTATATTAGACGCATTAAGCCCTTTGATAAGCATATCTGCTTTACAAATGGCATAGGATTCCGGATTTAACTCCTGTCCGAAAACTTCGATATTCATCGTAGGATTTAACTTTCGTAGATACTCATGAGCTACTGCAAGCATTCCTCCTGTTCCACAAGCTGGATCATAAATTTTACGAACAACTTTTTCTCCGGTTAACGCTTCTTTATCGGCATCAAACAAGATATTTACCATTAATTTGATTACTTCTCGTGGAGTAAAATGTTCTCCGGCAGTTTCGTTGGATTGTTCAGAGAAACGACGGATAAGCTCCTCAAATATGTACCCCATTTCAATGTTGCTTACGACATCCGGATGAAGATTAATTTTTAAGAATTCATCTAATACTAAATACAACAAATTTGATTCGCTTAATCTCTGAATATGCACGTCAAAATCAAAATGTCGGAGAATTTCCCGGACGTTTTCGGAAAATCCGTTCAAATATGTACGAAAGTTATCTGCTAACAAATTAGGATAATTCTTTAGGCTCTTCAAGGTAAAAGGGCTAACATTATAAAACGGCGCATTCGCTACACGGTATAAAATCCTTTGATTAAACAAGGTTAAAGGTTCTTGCATCGTTTTATATTTTTCTAATACTGCATCCTTAGTAGGCTCAAGAACACAATCTAATCGACGAATGACCGTAAGCGGTAAAATGACTTTACCATAATCGGATTGTTTATAATCACCACGTAATAATTCGGCAGTATTCCAAATTAAACTTACTTTATCAGAAAAATTCATAACACCCTCACTCCCTTTATATCAGCATAATCCTTTTAAATGCTTCTTCGTTTTTAGTATAGACCCCTTCATTTTGGGTTTCCATATGAATTTAACCGATTTATTTTAAAAAACAATAAAAGTGTTGGCAATGCTTTATTGCCAACACTTTTATCTTGGTTACCAACTTTATTTTTCAGTTACCATCTTTATTTTCTAGTTACCAACTTTATTTTCCGCGGACAACAGCCTTTCCGACCAACGAACCGCTCACTCCACCGTCACGCTCTTCGCCAAGTTGCGCGGTTTGTCGACGTCGCAGCCGCGGTGCAAGGCGGCATAGTATGCGATCAGCTGCAACGGCACGACGGACACAAGCGGCGTAAGATCCGGATGGACAGCCGGGATGATGAAGCGGTCGCCGTCGCCTTCCAGGCCGCGCATCGAGATGACGCACGGGTTCGCGCCGCGGGCGACGACTTCTTTTACGTTGCCGCGAATGCTTAAGTTGACGTGCTCTTGGGTGGCGAGGGCAATCACCGGCGTGCCGTCCTCAATCAAGGCGATCGTGCCGTGTTTCAGCTCGCCGCCGGCGAACCCTTCCGCTTGGATGTAAGAGATCTCCTTCAGTTTCAGCGCGCCTTCTAGGCAGACATAGTAGTCAACGGCGCGGCCGATGAAGAAGCAGTTGCGCGTCAGGGTCAAGTAGTCGCTCGCGATTTTCTCCATTTCCTCTTTCGCATCGCACAGCATTTCCATCACATTGGCGACGATGGCAAGCTCTTTCGTCAAGTCAAAGTCCAGCTCAAAGCCTTTCGCTTTTGCCGCCGCGGCGGCCAAAATCGCAAGCACAGCAATTTGCGCCGTATAGGCTTTTGTCGAGGCAACGGCGATTTCCGGGCCGGCGTGCAACAGGAGCGTATAATCGGCTTCCCGCGACAGCGTCGAACCTGGGACGTTCGTGATCGTAATCGCTTTATAGCCGAGTTTGTTCGTTTGCACGAGCACGGCGCGGCTGTCGGCCGTTTCGCCGCTTTGCGAGATAAAGATGAAGAGCGGCTTTTCCGACAACAGCGGCATGTTGTACGAAAATTCGCTGGCGATATGCACTTCCACCGGAATTTTCGCCCACGATTCGATCAACTGCTTGCCGACGAGACCTGCATGGTAGCTCGTTCCGCACGCGACAATGTACAGGCGGTCAGCGTTCAGCACTTCGTTGATGATCGCTTGGTCAATCGTCAATCCGCCGTTTTCGTCTTGGTATTTTTGAATGATGCGGCGGATGACGAACGGCTGCTCGTCAATTTCTTTCAACATGTAATGCGGATACGTTCCTTTTTCAATGTCGCTTGCATCGAGCTCGGCCGTAAACGACTTCCGTTCGACTGTCTCGCCGTTGAGCGTTTGAATCGTGACGTTCTCGCTCGTGACGATAACGAGCTCCCCATCCATCAGTTCGACGAATTGATTCGTCACTTGAAGCATCGCCATCGCGTCGCTCGCCACGACGTTAAACCCATCGCCCAAGCCGACGAGAAGCGGGCTTTTGTTTTTCGCCGCATAGATGGTGTTTTCGTCTTGCGCATCGATCATGGCGATGGCGTACGATCCTTTTAGCAGCGAGAGCGTTTTTCGGAACGCCTCTTCCGTTGTCAGCCCGTCACGGACGAATTTTTCCACGAGCTGGACGATGACTTCCGTGTCCGTGTCGCTTTGAAACGTAACATCGGCTAAATAATCGCGCTTGACCATTTCATAGTTTTCAATGACACCGTTATGCACAAGCGTAAAACGGCCTGAAGCGCTTTGATGCGGGTGGGCGTTCACTCGGCTTGGCGCCCCGTGTGTCGCCCAGCGTGTATGGCCAATGCCGACCGTCGCGTTGACGTTCGGGTCGACGATGCGGCGCAAATCAGCAATCCGTCCTTTTTCCTTAAACACATGCACGCCGCTTTCGTTCAACACAGCGATCCCCGCCGAATCGTAGCCGCGATACTCGAGTTTTTCCAATCCGCGCAATAAAATTTCCTTCACATCTTGATTACCGATATAGCCAACAATGCCGCACATGGCAAATGTTCCTCCTTTTCATCTTGGAGGCTGCCGCTAATGAGATCCTTCCATGTTCAGTTGTCAAAGAACAACGGGGCCTCGCCGATCCACGGGCGGCAGACTCCCTTCTTCGTTTCGCGCGATGACATCCTCCCCTTTGTGCAAAGGGTCACCCCTTTGTTTTAAGAGAGGACTTGCGGCTGTCATCGCTCCAGCCGGGAGGCATCCGCCGAAAACCTCGATAAACCTCCTCCTCGTCAACTAAGCGTTCTTCCGTCCAACGCTTAGTCCAGGCGCTTTTGTCGTCAAAACGATTGCAACAACCAACCGGTTTTTCTTTTTGAAACGTTCCATCCGCTGGAACAACTGCTGTTCCTGATCTCCTTGTTCCGCCCTGCCATCGCCTCCTTTCAAGAAAAAAGCAACAACGTTAATATTACAGGACATTCCCAGCGGCGTCAACTATCATCTATCCATCCCTTTATATAAAATAACCTATGCATAAACGGAAGCGAACGTTCCGTCTATGCATAGGGTGGTTGTCCAAGCGGTCGGTTATTCCACTCCCATTTCACGGCGAACGACATCCGCGATCCGCTCCACGTAGGCGCGGCACGCTTCTTCGGTCGGGGCCTCCGCCATAATGCGCACAAGCGGCTCAGTCCCCGATGGGCGGACAAGAACGCGGCCGTTGCCGTTCATCTCTGCCTCCACTTCCTGGATCACTTTTTTCACTTGCTCATTTTCCATCGCTTTTTCTTTATCTTTTACCCGGACGTTCACAAGCAGCTGCGGGTATTTTTTCATTTCCCCCGCCAATTCGGAAAGCGGCTTGCCTTTGATTTTCATGATGTTGACAAGCTGGAGCGCCGTCAACATTCCGTCCCCCGTCGTGTTGTAGTCAAGGAAAATGATGTGTCCGGACTGCTCGCCGCCGAGATTATAGCCGTTCTTCTTCATTTCCTCGACGACATAGCGGTCGCCAACGGCCGTTTGTACACTTTTGATTCCCTGCGCCTCAAGCGCCTTGTAAAACCCAAGGTTGCTCATGACGGTTGAGACGACGGTTTGGTGCTTGAGGCGGCCGGTTTCTTTTAAATATTTGGCGCAAATGTACATAATTTGGTCGCCATCGACGATGTTGCCGTTCTCATCGACGGCAATGAGACGGTCGCCGTCGCCGTCAAAGGCGAGCCCGACATCCGCTCCTTTTTCTTTGACAAATGCGGCGAGCGCTTCCGGATGGGTGGACCCGACCCCTTCGTTAATGTTGAGCCCATTGGGCGAAGCCCCCATTGTCACGACATCCGCATCCAAATCGGCAAATAAGTACGTCGCAAGCGATGACGTCGCCCCGTGCGCGCAGTCGAGGGCGATTTTCATCCCGGAAAAATCTTCTTCATCAATCGTTTGTTTTAAATACTGCAAGTACTTTTGCCCGCCTTCGAAATAGTCGTTTACTTGCCCAAGCCCAGCCCCGATCGGCCGCGGCAGCATATCCTCCGCGCTGTCGATCAGCGCCTCAATTTCCGCTTCCTGCTCATCCGACAGCTTGAACCCGTCCGGACCGAAAAATTTAATGCCGTTATCTTGCACCGGGTTGTGGGAGGCGGAAATCATAATGCCGGCCTGCGCTCCAAGCGCCTTCGTCAAATAGGCGACGCCTGGCGTGGAAATGACGCCAAGGCGCATCACTTCCGCCCCGATCGACAAAAGCCCGGCGACAAGGGCGCCTTCCAACATATGGCCGGAAATGCGGGTGTCGCGCCCGATCAGTACTTTCGGGCGCTCAGCGCTTTTGGTCAGCACGTATCCGCCGCAGCGGCCGATTTGAAACGCCAACTCTGGCGTCAATTCACGATTTGCGACTCCTCGTACACCATCAGTGCCAAAATATTTGCCCATTCGTTCACTCTCTCCTTACTATGCAGTTTATTGTGCAGTTGCTTTGTCGCGAATATGGACCATCGCCGTTTCCGCCGACGGTTGCCATTGGACTTGTTTAGGGTGGTTCCATTGAATGGGAACTTGATGTTCGCCGGTGTCAAGTCCACCGACATCGACATACAAACGAATATCGTCTTTTGTCAACCCGCGGACGACATCGGGCGGACCGACAAGGTGGACCGTAATTTTGCCTTCAAGCGGTTTGACAAATTCAGCTTTGTATGAATCCGGCAAGCCGACGACAGCGATCGGCACGTCTTTCCACGTTTGCGTGACGTCTTTTTCCACATCAATATGGACCTTGATTTTGTCTGGGTTGATGCTTTTTGCGCCATCAGGGAGCGGAGCGTCAAGTTCTACCGTCGCATCATCCGTAATATCGTCCAAATCAACGGTCAATCCTTCCAGCTTGTCAATATGGTTCAACACTTCTTTCGGTCCATAAATCGTCACTCGATCCGGCTCCGGCGTGATGCTGACAAGATGCACACCATCCGGCAACTCCCCAGTTGTTCGCACTTGAACCGGCACCGTCTTGCTCGGGCTTTTCACCGGCACGGTTACTTCCACCGACGATGGCTCTGGCTCAATATCTAACTCATTTCCCCGTCGATCGTACACCCAAACGCGCGCTTCTCTCGTCAACGTTTCCGTCGCCCCATCTAAGTCGACGATGGCTTTGACAAACGCAATCTCGTCGATTAGTTCCTTCGCCCCGGTAATCGTCACGGCATCTGGTTTCACAGTCGGTTCTCCAACGGAATAGCCATCCGGCATTTTGTTTCGATTGAAAAATTCAACACCGACAGGAAACCGTTTCGACACTTTTTCACGAATCGTCACTTTGGCCGAGGAAGGCTGAATCGTCACTTTCAACTTGTCAGAGATGTCCCTGTATTTGATCGGCACCGTGTATGTCCCTAACGGCAATTCCGTTAAATCGACATACACCTCGAAATTTCGCTGCAGAGCCGTCGGCTTGACAATGCTGGCCGGCCCTTGGAGCGTAACGTTCACGTATTTCGGGACGCCAGATACAACCAAGTTGTCTTCATCATAGTAAGCGACCACCGGAATATCGATCAACGTTTCCGTATCTTCCTGGCCAAACGTGTTGCGCGTTTCACCGGTTTTCGCCCCGACATTGGCTGACATATACAGCATAATCGCCAGCAATAAGGAGACAACGCGAATAAACCAAGGATGGTCCATCAACTTATCCATGTTTCTTCCCCCTCCATTGCCAACGGGAAGAAGCGGGCGCCTTCGTCGCTGGAGCAAGTTCGCCGGTCAACAGCTCCCGAAACTCATCGATCGTTAAATCGCGGTGCAGCTCGCCGTTTTTCGTCAACGATACTGCTCCCGTCTCTTCCGACACGACGACGGTGACGCTGTCAGTCACTTCGCTGATGCCGAGCGCCGCCCGATGGCGTGTTCCGAGCTCTTTCGAAATAAACGGACTTTCCGATAATGGTAAATAACAGGCCGCCGCAGCGATTTGGTTTTTTTGAATAATGACCGCCCCGTCATGAAGCGGCGTGTTCGGAATGAAAATATTAATGAGCAGTTCCGACGACACATGAGCGTTTAACATAATGCCGGTTTCGATATAATCGTTCATTCCGGTTTCCCGCTCAATGGAAATCAGCGCGCCGATGCGTCGCTTCGCCATATACTCGGTCGCTTTGACAATGGCTTCCACCATTCGCATCCGCTCTTCATCTTCATTGACCGTATTGCGGGTGAACAGCCGTCCGCGGCCGAGCTGCTCCAGGGCGCGCCGCAATTCCGGCTGAAAAATAATGATGATCGCGAGAAATCCCCAAATGATCGCCTGATCCATCAGCCATTGCAACGTCGTCAATCCGAGGTAATTGCTCACGAAACGAACCAAAATAATTAAAAAAATGCCTTTTAACAGCTGAATGGCCTTCGTCCCGCGAATCATCATGATCAACTTGTAAATCACATACCAAACGACAAGGATATCAACCACTTTTAACAAATATGACACGATGGGGAGCTCTCCGAAGGACATCTTCACACTTCCTTTATCTCTAATTCCAATCTGTTGATGGCCACGGAAAAAGCCATCGAACGATGGCTGCCATCATTCAATCGATTGGAGCGCACGATTGAACCTTTCTTTAATATTATACCAAATCCATTCAAACACTTGATTAATTTCCTCCACTTCCCCTGTCACTTGCCCGGCGGACGCCATATATTTCTTTCCATGGATCACAGTCACGTCCCCATCAACCGTTCCTTCAATCCGAATCAAGCCATTGCGGACGACAATATCCCCTTTGACCGTTTCTCCTTTCGGCACGATGACAGTATGATCGCGGATGATGACATGTTCATCAGCTGAGACGGAAAACGCGCTTCTTTCCCCCCATGAAGAAGCTAAGCTGCCGAAAGTGAGCGCTAAAAACAACGAGGCAGCCGTAAGCAGCGGGTGGCGATGCAGGAAGCGGCGCAGCCGCGCGGTCTTTCTCTCTTTCGGCATCGCCTCCATAACCTTGGCTGCAAACGACGGCGGCGCCGCAACGTGGGCGGCATATTGGAGGAAAGCAACCGTCTTTTTCAGCTCGTGAAAATGGGCAGCACACGCAGCGCACGAACGCAAATGTTCTTTCAGCTGCTGCTCTCCTTCTGGCTGGAGATCTCCATCAAAATAGCTGTGCATGAGCAACACGATTTCTTTCGGACATTCCATAGTCTCCCACCCTCTTATAAATGACCCAATTGCCTGCGCAACGCTTCGCGGCCGCGATGCAGCCGCGTTTTCACCGTGCCGACCGGCAACCCTAAAATCTCGCTGATTTCTTGCAACGACAAATCTTCCATATATTTCAACACGATCACGCTCCGGTATTTTTCCGGCAACTGCTCAATCGCTCGCTGCACCGTCTCTTGCAGCTCCAGGCTTTCCACTGCCTCCTCCGGGGATGTTTCGCGGGAAAGAAGCTGAGCCTGCATCGTCAACCCGTCCGTGCCTCCGACCTCTTCATCTAAATACACGTCCGGCTTCCGTTTCCGCAATTTATCGATCGTCAAGTTCGTCGCGATCCGGTACAGCCAAGTGGAAAACTTCATTTCAGGATTGTACGTATCAATATGGATGTAGGCGCGGATGAACGCCTCCTGCGCCGCATCTTCCGCCTCATGCCGATTGCCCAACATTCGATAGCAAAGGCGGTAAATCTTGTCCTTATACAAATCGACAAGATCCGCGTATGCGTTTTGATCCCCTTTTTGGATCGCCTTAATTCTCTTTTTAATAAATAGATCCATAAAATACAATACCCCCGCCTCACGGCTTACTGTATATTACGGCGCTCGATCAAGAAAAGTTTCATGCAACATATTTATTGTATCATACAACTGAAAAAGAGGAGACACCAAACAAATGGCAGCCCCTCTTTCACAAACAGCGGGAACAAATCATCATCATATCCGTGAATCCCGCAACCAACCCTCTTTGCTCACATGCATTAAATGAGTTTTTCACCAAACAACGACCCCATCAGCGCTACAGCCACTGATGCTGTTTTGTTCCGCTCATCCAAGATCGGGTTCACTTCGACAAATTCCGCTGAAGTGATGATTTGTGCTTCGGCCAGCATCTCCATCGCCAAATGGCTTTCGCGGTATGTCAATCCTCCAATGACAGGCGTTCCGACTCCCGGTGCGTCGCTTGGGTCAAGGCCATCCAAGTCAAGCGACAAATGAACGCCATCCGTTCGTTCTTTTAAATAGGTGATCGTTTCTTCCATCACCCTTGTCATTCCGAGCCGATCAACCTCATGCATCGTGTAAATTTTGATTCCTTTTTCGCGAATAAACTTCTTCTCCCCTTCATCAAGGGAACGGACGCCGATCAACACGGCATGTTCCGGCTTGATTTTGGGGCTGTATCCGCCGATTTGCGTCAGCGCCGGATGGCCAAACCCGAGGCTCGCCGCCAGCGGCATGCCATGAATGTTTCCAGACGGCGACGTTTCCTCGGTGTTGACGTCGCCGTGCGCGTCATACCAGATCACTCCAAGCCGCTCATAATGTTTCGCCACCCCGGCAAGCGTGCCAATGGCGATGCTATGGTCGCCGCCCAGCACAAGTGGGAAGCGCCCCCGCTGAACGACTTGGTCAACCGCCGCCGCGAGTTTCTCATTCGCCTCCGCAACCGCTTTCAAATTGCGCAACCATGAATCTCCTTGCTCGTGCAACCGATCTGCTTTCCCAATTGGAATATCTCCCAAATCTTCAATATCGTAATGAAGACGTTCCAGACGTTCGATGATGCCTGCATAACGCATTGCGCTCGGCCCCATATCAACGCCGCGGCGTGTCTGCCCTAAATCCATCGGAACCCCGATAATTGAAATTGGCTTCATGCTGTCTCCCACTCCTTTCGTTACGTCTTTATTGTAGAGGAAAGAAAGGGGATGACTCAACTTGACAAAATTTTGAATATTTATACCGATATAACAAAAAAAGCAGACTGCTTGACAACCACAAGCAGTCTGCTCTTGATGGAGCCTATCGGGATCGAACCGATGACCTCCTGCGTGCAAAGCAGGCGCTCTCCCAGCTGAGCTAAGGCCCCGCCCAAGCGGAAGACGGGACTCGAACCCGCGACCCCCACCTTGGCAAGGTGATGTTCTACCACTGAACTACTTCCGCGCTATGGTGAGCCATGGAGGACTCGAACCTCCGACCCTCTGATTAAAAGTCAGATGCTCTACCTACTGAGCTAATGGCTCATAGTGAAGTATACACTCACAGTGAACGATGTCCCTTCCTCTGCTAGCATATTCGAAGATGCACGATGCGTCGGGACAACTCGAAGCAAATTCGAAGATGCTTCGCTCGTTGCTCTACCAACTGAGCTAATGGCTCATGGTTAGGATAACACTCTAAGCTTCATTTCACTCTACCTGCCCCTTCCTCTACAAGCTTATTCGAAGAAGTCAAGTGCGTCGGGGCAACTCGAAGCCAACTCGATGATGCAACGCTCGTTGCTCTACCTACTGAGCTAATGGCTCATGGGTTCAATAACACTCCCGAGACAACGATGTCCCTTCCTCTACTAGCATATTCGAAGATGTCAGATGCGTCGGGACAACTCGAAGCAAATTCGAAGATGCAACGCTCGTTGCTGAACGAATGACCCATAGCATGTAAATTTTATGTACAAAAAATAATGGCTGGGCTAGCTGGATTCGAACCAGCGCATCACGGAGTCAAAGTCCGTTGCCTTACCGCTTGGCTATAGCCCAACGCTGTGAAACGATTCGATATCCGGTAATTATTATGTCACTGTTGCAATGTGGCTATACATTTTCAAATCAACCGCCCTTCGAAGGACGGTTGATTTGAACGAAAGTGACCCGTACGGGATTCGAACCCGTGTTACCGCCGTGAAAGGGCGGTGTCTTAACCACTTGACCAACGGGCCAGTGAGAAATGGAGCTTCCAACCGGGCTCGAACCGGTGACCTCTTCCTTACCATGGAAGTGCTCTACCTACTGAGCTATGGAAGCATAAAAATGGCTCCGCAAGTAGGATTCGAACCTACGACCTACCGGTTAACAGCCGGTTGCTCTACCGCTGAGCTATTGCGGAATGATGAATAAACTATATGTCATGCGCATCTTCTCAATGTGCTTGTTGCCTCTTCCTCTGCCAGCCAATTCATAAGGAGTCGGATACGTCGGGACAACTCAAAGTAAATTCAACGATGCTAAAGCTCGTCGCTGAGCTATTGCGAAGTGAATAACATTGCCTAGCAGCGACCTACTCTTGCAGGGGCGCTGGCCCCAACTACCATCGGCGCTGGAGGGCTTAACTTCCGTGTTCGGGATGGGAACGGGTGTTTCCCCTCCGCTATCACCACTAGGCAATGGATGATCGATTTGCTTTAGACAATAATTATTATATCCACCCTGCTTTATTTGTCAACAGGAAGTTCATTCCTTCAAAACTAGATAACCGTTTCGGGAAGAAGCCGGGACGCTTTCACTTTTCATTGTCTAGCTCCGGCTCGCCGCCGCTTTTCGCTGTCTAGTTCCGGCCGCCATCGGCTCGCGACGCTTCGGTCCTGCTGCGGCGGGCTAAGCCCGCTCGCAGGCCCTCCAGCGCGCCTCGCCGATAAGCAGGCGGCCTCCACTTTTCTTGTTAGGTTAAGCCCTCGATCGATTAGTATCCGTCAGCTCCACGTGTCGCCACGCTTCCACCTCGGACCTATCGACCTCGTCATCTTCGAGGGATCTTACCCGCCTGACGCGGTGGGAAATCTCATCTTGAGGGGGGCTTCACGCTTAGATGCTTTCAGCGCTTATCCCGTCCGCACATAGCTACCCAGCGGTGCCCCTGGCGGGACAACTGGTACACCAGCGGTGCGTCCATCCCGGTCCTCTCGTACTAAGGACAGCTCCTCTCAAATTTCCTGCGCCCGCGACGGATAGGGACCGAACTGTCTCACGACGTTCTGAACCCAGCTCGCGTACCGCTTTAATGGGCGAACAGCCCAACCCTTGGGACCGACTACAGCCCCAGGATGCGATGAGCCGACATCGAGGTGCCAAACCTCCCCGTCGATGTGGACTCTTGGGGGAGATCAGCCTGTTATCCCCGGGGTAGCTTTTATCCGTTGAGCGATGGCCCTTCCATGCGGAACCACCGGATCACTAAGCCCGACTTTCGTCCCTGCTCGACCTGTCCGTCTCGCAGTCAAGCTCCCTTGTGCCTTTGCACTCTCCGAATGATTTCCAACCATTCTGAGGGAACCTTTGGGCGCCTCCGTTACCTTTTGGGAGGCGACCGCCCCAGTCAAACTGCCCGCCTGACACTGTCTCCCACCCCGCTAAGGGGTGCGGGTTAGAATTTCAATATCGCCAGGGTGGTATCCCACCGCCGCCTCCACCGAAGCTGGCGCTCCGGCTTCCCAGGCTCCCACCTATCCTGTACAAGCGATACCAAAATTCCATATCAGGCTGCAGTAAAGCTCCACGGGGTCTTTCCGTCCTGTCGCGGGTAACCTGCATCTTCACAGGTAGTATAATTTCACCGGGTCTCTCGTTGAGACAGCGCCCAAGTCGTTACACCTTTCGTGCGGGTCGGAACTTACCCGACAAGGAATTTCGCTACCTTAGGACCGTTATAGTTACGGCCGCCGTTTACTGGGGCTTCGGTTCGCACCTTCGCTTCCGCTAAGCGCTCCCCTTAACCTTCCAGCACCGGGCAGGTGTCAGCCCCTATACGTCGCCTTTCGGCTTCGCAGAGACCTGTGTTTTTGATAAACAGTCGCTTGGGCCTTTTCACTGCGGCTCGTTCGGGCTCTTCACCCAAACGAGCACCCCTTCTCCCGAAGTTACGGGGTCATTTTGCCGAGTTCCTTAACGAGAGTTCTCCCGCGCGCCTTAGGATTCTCTCCTCGCCTACCTGTGTCGGTTTGCGGTACGGGCACCTCTTCCCTCGCTAGAGGCTTTTCTTGGCAGTGTGAAATCGGGGACTTCCGGATGACTCCGTCGCCATCACCGCTTGGCCTTACAATCCGCGGATTTGCCTACGGATCAGCCTTGCGGCTTGGACAGGCTCTTCCAGCCGCCTGCTCGCCCTATCCTCCTGCGTCCCCCCATCGCTCAAACGGGAAGGAGGTGGTACAGGAATCTCAACCTGTTGTCCATCACCTACGCCTTTCGGCCTCGGCTTAGGTCCCGACTAACCCTGAGCGGACGAACCTTCCTCAGGAACCCTTAGGCTTTCGGCGCAGAGGATTCTCACCTCTGTTTTCGCTACTCATACCGGCATTCTCACTTCTAAGCGCTCCACCAGTCCTTCCGGTCTGGCTTCAACGCCCTTAGAACGCTCCCCTACCGATGACCAACGGTCATCCCGCAGCTTCGGCGGCACGTTTAGCCCCGGTACATTTTCGGCGCAGAGTCACTCGACCAGTGAGCTATTACGCACTCTTTAAATGGTGGCTGCTTCTAAGCCAACATCCTGGTTGTCTTTGCAACTCCACATCCTTTTCCACTGAACGTGCACTTTGGGGCCTTAGCTGGCGATCTGGGCTGTTTCCCTCTCGACCACGGATCTTATCACTCGCAGTCTGACTCCCGGGCATAAGTCGTTGGCATTCGGAGTTTGACTGGGTTCGGTAACCCGATGAGGGCCCCTAGCCCAATCAGTGCTCTACCTCCAACACTCTCCATCCCGAGGCTAGCCCTAAAGCTATTTCGGGGAGAACCAGCTATCTCCAAGTTCGATTGGCATTTCACCCCTACCCACACCTCATCCCCGCACTTTTCAACGTGCGTGGGTTCGGGCCTCCAGCCGGTGTTACCCGGCCTTCACCCTGGACATGGGTAGATCACCTGGTTTCGGGTCGACGACGACGTACTTTTCGCCCTGTTCAGACTCGCTTTCGCTGCGGCTCCGCCTCTTCGGCTTAACCTCGCACGCCATCGTCACTCGCCGGTTCATTCTACAAAAGGCACGCCATCACGCATGAACGCGCTCTGACTACTTGTAGGCACACGGTTTCAGGTTCTCTTTCACTCCCCTTCCGGGGTGCTTTTCACCTTTCCCTCACGGTACTGGTGCACTATCGGTCACTAGGGAGTATTTAGCCTTGGGAGATGGTCCTCCCTGCTTCCGACGGGATTTCCCGTGTCCCGCCGTACTCAGGATCCGCTCGGGAGGGAACGAAGTTTCGACTACAGGGCTGTCACCTTCTCTGGCCGGCCGTTCCAGACCGGTTCGTCTACCCCGTTCCTTTCTCACTCCCACAATGAGCGGTCCTACAACCCCAAGAGGCACGCCTCTTGGTTTGGGCTGTTCCCGTTTCGCTCGCCGCTACTCAGGGAATCGCGTTTGCTTTCTTCTCCTCCGGGTACTAAGATGTTTCAGTTCCCCGGGTGTGCCCTCCATGCCCTATGGATTCAGGCATGGATACTGCCCCATTACGGACAGTGGGTTCCCCCATTCGGACATCTCCGGATCAACGCTTGCTTACAGCTCCCCGGAGCGTTTCGGCGTTTGCCCCGTCCTTCATCGGCTCCTAGTGCCAAGGCATCCACCGTGCGCCCTTTCTAGCTTAACCTACAGCGCTCTCGGCTTCTTCCTTATTGTCTAGCGTCGGCTCGCCGCCGCTCGGGGTCAAATAACCTTCGCCTTCCGGGTGCAAGCACCCTTGCAGGCGAAGAACATTTGCCCATCGCGGCAACCCGCGAGCCTCCGCTTTTCCGGTTATCTAGTTTTCAAGGAACGATTTTTGTCATTGAGAGAACATGACTCGTTCCCTCAAAACTGAACGAAACGAAAGCGCTGTGTATCGACAGTTGGCCATTGCGGCCTCCACTTTTCGTCTTGTCTAGCTCCAGCGCCTGGCTCTCTTCTGCCAAATAACCTTCCCCCTCGGGGTGCCAGCACCCCTCCGGGTGAAGAACATTTGGCTTCGAGAGCCGAACGCGGCGCTTCCGCTTTTCGTCCTTAGAAAGGAGGTGATCCAGCCGCACCTTCCGGTACGGCTACCTTGTTACGACTTCACCCCAATCACTTGCCCCACCTTCGGCGGCTGGCTCCCTTGCGGGTTACCTCACCGACTTCGGGTGTTGCAAGCTCTCGTGGTGTGACGGGCGGTGTGTACAAGGCCCGGGAACGTATTCACCGCGGCATGCTGATCCGCGATTACTAGCGATTCCGGCTTCATGCAGGCGAGTTGCAGCCTGCAATCCGAACTGAGAGCGGCTTTTTGGGATTCGCTCCCCCTCGCGGGTTCGCAGCCCTTTGTACCGCCCATTGTAGCACGTGTGTAGCCCAGGTCATAAGGGGCATGATGATTTGACGTCATCCCCACCTTCCTCCGACTTGTCGCCGGCAGTCCCTCTAGAGTGCCCAACCGAATGCTGGCAACTAGAGGCGAGGGTTGCGCTCGTTGCGGGACTTAACCCAACATCTCACGACACGAGCTGACGACAACCATGCACCACCTGTCACCCTGTCCCCCCGAAGGGGGAACGCCCAATCTCTTGGGTTGTCAGGGGATGTCAAGACCTGGTAAGGTTCTTCGCGTTGCTTCGAATTAAACCACATGCTCCACCGCTTGTGCGGGCCCCCGTCAATTCCTTTGAGTTTCAGCCTTGCGGCCGTACTCCCCAGGCGGAGTGCTTATCGCGTTAGCTGCAGCACTAAAGGGTGTGACCCCTCTAACACTTAGCACTCATCGTTTACGGCGTGGACTACCAGGGTATCTAATCCTGTTTGCTCCCCACGCTTTCGCGCCTCAGCGTCAGGTGCAGGCCAGAGAGCCGCCTTCGCCACTGGTGTTCCTCCACATCTCTACGCATTTCACCGCTACACGTGGAATTCCGCTCTCCTCTCCTGCCCTCAAGTCCCCCAGTTTCCAATGACCCTCCACGGTTGAGCCGTGGGCTTTCACATCAGACTTAAGAGACCGCCTGCGCGCGCTTTACGCCCAATAATTCCGGACAACGCTCGCCCCCTACGTATTACCGCGGCTGCTGGCACGTAGTTAGCCGGGGCTTTCTCGTGAGGTACCGTCACCGCGCCGCCCTCTTCGAACGGCGCTCCTTCGTCCCTCACAACAGAGCTTTACGACCCGAAGGCCTTCTTCGCTCACGCGGCGTCGCTCCGTCAGGCTTTCGCCCATTGCGGAAGATTCCCTACTGCTGCCTCCCGTAGGAGTCTGGGCCGTGTCTCAGTCCCAGTGTGGCCGGTCACCCTCTCAGGCCGGCTACGCATCGTCGCCTTGGTGAGCCGTTACCTCACCAACTAGCTAATGCGCCGCGGGCCCATCCGCAAGTGACAGCCCAAAGGCCGCCTTTCAACCGAAGACCATGCGGTCTTCGGTGTTATCCGGTATTAGCTCCGGTTTCCCGGAGTTATCCCGGTCTTGCGGGCAGGTTGCCCACGTGTTACTCACCCGTCCGCCGCTGACCGAATCAAGGCAAGCCCCAATCCGGTCCGCTCGACTTGCATGTATTAGGCACGCCGCCAGCGTTCGTCCTGAGCCAGGATCAAACTCTCCAAAGAAAGTTGATTGGCTTTTGCTTCGGCCCATGCGGACCTCCGCTTTTCGTATTGTCCAGCTTCGGTCCGCCGCCGCTCGGGGTCAAATAACCTTCGCCTTCCGGGTGCAAGCACCCTTGCAGGCGAAGAACATTTGACCATCGCGGCGACCCGCGGACCTCCGCTTTTCGTCGCGCTTCGTTTCGTTCAGTTTTCAAGGAACGCTGTAAATTTCCCTTTGTAAACAGCTCTTTTATATTATCATAACACTTTTTTGATGTCAACCACTTTTTTGCTTCGCTGTTGCCAAGCTGCTTTTCCGAACAGCGACGTTTAAAAATATACCACTTTACCTCCAAAAATGCAAGATAATATTTTTAGGAAGTTTGCGGATCCCAATCCATGTTTATCCCCACCCCCGCTTTTACCTCCTCTGGCGCCAAGGAGTGGCAATTATGTTTCATAACTGCCATAGACCGCCGCATAAGATGTACATAGGACAACTGTTTAGGGAGGGATGGAAGCCATGTTTTACGCACTAAATGGGCGGACATTGAAAAAAGCTCTCATTATTATTTGTTCTGCTTTTTTCACTGCGGTCATCCTATACGCTTATGAAATGAACCGACCCGTGTTTTCGCTTTCCTCTGGGCCTAAGGCCGTGTACAAGGTGGACAATGACCGCGATGAGGTGGCATTGACGTTTGACATTAGCTGGGGGGATGAGAACGCGGAAAAAATTTTGGACGTATTGAAGCAACACGGGATTAAAAACGCAACCTTTTTTTTATCAGCCTCATGGGCTGAACGCCATCCGTCCGTCGTAAAGCGGATCAAAGAGGAAGGGCATGAAATCGGCAGCATGGGGTATAATTTTGTCAATTATGCAGAACTCGAGAACGCTAAAATCCGCCAAGATTTAATGATGGCGGAGAAAGTGTTCGACATGTTAGGTGTGAAAAACGTCGAGTTGCTGCGCCCCCCGGGAGGGAATTTTAACAAAAAGGTGCTAAAACTTGCGGAGTCTCTCGGCTATACGGTTGTGCATTGGAGCGTTGACTCGAAGGACTGGCTGAATCCCGGCACAGAGCAAATTGTCGCCAACGTTACAAGCGATTTGGAGCCGGGCGATATTGTGCTCCTTCACGCGTCCGACTCGGCCAAACAAACGGCAAAGGCGCTGCCGAAAATTATTGCAGCCATGAAAGAAAACGGCTATAAAAACGCCAGCCTCTCTGAGCTGCTGGCCAACGGTGAAGCAGAAAGCAAAGGGATCGACTAAAAAGGGCGGGAGGCGGGTTTTCGCCTAAAAGCCGCCAGCCTTCCCTCAAGACTTTAGCATGGCCGTTGCAGTTGGATGATATCCTGATCATGTTTCCTTTTAGAATGAGCGGCCCGACAAAAAAGAACAGGCGGCGCTTTACGCGGACGATCCTGCGCCGCCTGTCAATTTATGCAGTATAAGAAGTTGATATGCATTGCATACTAATAACGGAATCAGCATCAAATATAACCAGTCTCGGTCATTGATGCGCAAAACGGGAAACCATTCAATCACCGTTACCACGACCATAAAGAACAGCGCCGGGACGAATGCCCCTTTGTTCGTCTGCGCGCTTTTTATGTAGGCAACGGCTAAGCCAACCGCCAAAATAAACAAGGCGGTCAATACATACGGGATGATCGAATCGCCTTTATCCGCAAACACCATGTAGCGGAAATAGACTAGATCGAACAGCACGAATATGATCAAAACAAGCTGGACAGCGTTCCAGAGGGAACGGAACATGCCAAGTCCGAACCGATGGACGGTCAAATAGGCAAAAAAGCCCGCCTGGCTGATGACGCTGAAAATAAAGCCGACGCCGACATGCCAAAGCAATACGGCAAGAAATTCAATGACCTCGAAACGTACAAGGAGATGTCCAAACTCTTTCCAATTCAAAACTATCCCGACGGCTGCTGTCGCGATTCCGCCGATCAGCAGCGTGGTCAAAAATAAACGCACCCATTTGCGGCTGTTCACAGCTTCATCCTCCATCGTTTCAGCATAACCCGCTTACCATTTTACCAGCGCCCTTGTGAAAAAGCCAGCTCCGATCTTCCCCATGTATATTTTTTTCGCCAACATTCATATTAAGGGTGAGGGATTTTTGCAGAAAGGAGCTCACTTTCATGAACAAATGCCTACCGCTCCTCTTGCTCAGTTTTCTCGTTCTTGGTTCCTGTGCCCCTCAAGAAACCAGCCCCCCTCCCCCGGATTATGACGAAACGAAAAAGATGGTTGTTGACATTTTAAAAACCGACGAGGGGAAAAAGGCGATTCAAGATATTATGTCGGAAGATCAGATGAAGCAGCAACTAGTCATAGATCAAAAAGCTGTAAAAGAAACGCTGCAACAAATGCTGACATCCGATCAAGGAAAAAAGTTCTGGGAAAGTGCGTTAAAAGACCCGAAATTCGCTGAAAGTTTTGCCAAAGGGCTGCAAGCAGAACATGAAAAAATGATGAAGGCGCTCATGAAAGATCCCGATTACCAGGCGCTGATGATCGATATTTTAAAAGATCCAGAAATGGAAAAAGCCATGGTCGATGTCTTAAAAAGCAAAGAGTTCCGCCAGCATTTGCAAAAGGTGATCACGGAAACGTTGAACAGCCCGCTGTATCAGGCGAAAATTCAAGATATGTTGATGAAAGCAGCTGAAAAGGTTCAGCAAGGCGGAGAAAAACAAGAAGAAGGCGAAGGGGAAGGGGGAGAGTGAGAAGAAAGCACCGGCAACCAACAAGGCGGAGGAGATTAATCAAGCAAAAAGCGTCCGTGCGCTGAAAACCGCCAACGCTCTAATCGGCGGTTTCTCGCCATCGGACGCTTTTTGTGAAACCGATTAATATTTTGCAACGATTTTGCGGGCGATATCCATATAAATTTTCCCGATCGGATGATCTTCTGCGTAAACGGACGGAGCGAAGTCGTCGTCGTTCCAATCCGGCTGCTGAAGCGGCAGCTGCCCTAACAGCTCGGTTTGCAGCTCTTTGGCCAGCTTTTCTCCGCCACCCTTGCCGAAGACATACTCCCGCTCTCCTGTTTTCCGGCTCTCGTAGTACGACATATTTTCGATCACGCCGATAATTTCATGTTCGGTGCGCAGCGCCATTGCCCCAGCGCGGGCAGCGACAAACGCGGCGGTCGGGTGCGGAGTGGTGACGATAATTTCTTTGCATGACGGCAAAAGCGTGTGCACGTCTAACGCGACATCGCCGGTGCCTGGAGGCAAGTCGAGCAGCAAGTAATCCAAGTCACCCCACTCAACTTCTTTGAAGAAGTTGTTCAGCATTTTTCCAAGCATCGGGCCGCGCCAAATGACCGGAGCATTGCCCTCGACGAAAAAGGCCATCGAAATGACTTTCACCCCAAACCGCTCGACGGGGATGATTTTATCGCCCCGCACTGTCGGACGCTGAGTAATTCCCATCATGTCTGGAACGCTAAACCCATAAATATCGGCGTCGATCAACCCGACTTTTTTGCCAAGCCGGGCGAGCGCGACCGCTAAGTTGACGGAAACCGTTGATTTTCCGACGCCGCCCTTGCCGCTGGCGATGGCGATATACGTCGTTTTTTGTGGATTGTCGCTGTATTTCTCAACCACTTCGCGCGGCAGTTCGGCAAACCGCAAGCCGACGGATGCAGCGCCAGCCTCTTTCAGCTGCTGGACGATCGCCGTTTGCACGCGCAGTTGGTCAGGCGTGCCGGTTTTGGCAAGCGCGATCTTTACGCTGACATGGTTTTTCTCTTCCTTAATTTTAACTTCTTGAATGGCGTTTGTTTCCTTAAAGGTCTTGTTTAAAAACGGGTCTTTCATATTTTCAAGAACGGCTCGCACTTCGTTTTCCGTCAGCATCGTATTCACCAACCCTTTTTCAAATCAATAGTTCCCTTATATATTTACTATACCATAAACCGCCAGATGGCTTCCATTTCGGCCCCCTGCCTGTCCCGGCTTTTCGACATTCGTTACATTGAGTGTTCTTTTCAGATGTATGAATGGCGATGGCGCGCTTTTGGACGGGGGAGAACGGTTCTCTCGCCTTGGCCGTTCTTCCCCGCTTGGAAGCAGGGCCTTTCCCGCTTCGGGACGATAAAAAACCTCGCTATTCACGAGGGGTAGGTTCGTTCGAAAAGTAACGCAGCACTCCTTTGTAAATCGAGGCGGCGAGTTTCGTCTGGTAATGGTCAGAGGCGAGCAGCTCCCGCTCGTCCGGATTCGATAAAAATCCAACTTCAACGAGCGCTCCGGGCTTTTTGGCATGCTTTAGCAAATAAACGGTATCAATCATTTTCGCTACCCGGTGGGTGTTTTCCAAGTTGCGCCGCAACTCGGCTTGGATGAATTTGGCGAGCCGCTCGTTTTCGATGAGCGAGCCGTAATAAAACGTCTGTGCCCCCCGCCAGTGCGGGGATGGAATGGCATTGAGGTGAATGCTGATAAACAAATCCGCATCGGAATGGTTAATGAATGATGTTCGTTCGTGCAAATCTTCCGTTTTCCGCCGGCTGTAGCCGCGCGTGGACGGGCTGGCCAAATCGCGGTCTGTCTCCCGCGTCATCAGAACGAGCGCTCCTTGTTGCTGCAAGTAGTCCCGCAATTTTTTCGCGACGTTGAGCGCGATTTCTTTTTCCAGCACCTCGCCGCCGACCGCCCCGCCATCCGGCCCGCCATGGCCGGGGTCTAGGACGATAATTCGCCCGGACAATGGGAGATTCCACGGTTTTGTTGAGGTCAGATCAGAAAATAAAGACGGAAATAACAAAATTCCCGCAATGGCAGCCGCGGTAAAGGCGACAAGCCACTTCCATTTTTCTTTCATCGTTTCTCCTCCCGCGCGTTTCCCTTCTCTATCTTATATGGGACAAGGGGCGGGAATAGAACTTATTCAGTGAAGTTTTAGGCGGCGCCGTTTTTTTCCCCGTTCAAACCCTTCGGTCCACCAGCCGACGATATATTGCTCGCAGGCGTAATAGAGCGACTGGCCGAGCAGATCGTCGTCGATGTTGCCCCAAAAGCAGAGAAAATCAAAAAGTGTGTCAATTAAATATTTCTCCTCTTGCGCGCAACGTCGGCGCACGCTGTCCACAGACTCCCCATAATAGCCGAACCGGCTGTAATGGGCGCCGAGCAAATACGCTTCAATGGCCAGGTCAATGCAGCCTTCCTCAACAGTAGATGGGAAAATCCGGTACATTTGATAGAAAGGGGCAAAATGTTCCAACACTTTGGCCCGCAATTTCTCCAGCGACAACTCCCGCAGCATTTTCCGCTCATAGCGGAGCTGCTTTTCCTGCCTTTTTTCCGCGAATGAAGTGATGACTGTCATCGTGTTTCACGCTCCTTTACGATGTAGTGTTTAACGATCGAACGCAAACATGCGCGCGGGCCAAAGGCAGAAATAAGCAAAAAACCCAGCCAAACTGGCTGGGTTGGACAACACGGTTAACGTTTCGAGAACTGCGGAGCGCGGCGGGCGCCTTTGAGCCCGTATTTTTTCCGCTCTTTGACGCGGGCATCGCGCGTCAGCAAGCCAGCGCGCTTCAATACGGTGCGGAATTCCGGATCGACTTGAAGCAACGCGCGGGCGATGCCGTGGCGAATGGCGCCCGCTTGGCCGGCAAATCCGCCGCCGTGAACGTTCACCAACACGTCGTAGCTGCCGAGCGTTTCTGTCAGTACAAGCGGTTGCTTTACCATTTCGATAAGCGCTTCTGTCGGAATATATTCACGAATGTCTTGTTTGTTGACGATGATGCGTCCATCGCCCGGGACGAGGCGGACGCGAGCAACCGAGCTTTTGCGACGACCTGTACCGTAATATTGTACTTGTGCCAAAATAAATACCCTCCCTTGTCAATTATCCGCGAAGTTCGTATACTTCCGGTTTTTGCGCTTGATGCGGGTGTTCGCTTCCGCGGTAAACATGCAGTTTTTTGAACATTTGACGGCCAAGGCTGCCTTTTGGAAGCATGCCGCGCACCGCCCGTTCAATCATTTTTTCCGGATAATTCGTGCGCATTTCGAGCGCCGTTCTCACTTTCAAACCGCCTGGATATAAGCTGTGGCGATAGTACAATTTTTTCGTTAACTTTTTCCCTGTCAGTTCCACTTTGTCAGCATTGATGACGATCACATGATCCCCGCAGTCAACGTGCGGAGTGAATGTCGGTTTATGTTTGCCGCGCAACAGCGCTGCGACTTCGCTGGCCAGACGACCCAACGTTTTGCCGGCTGCGTCGACAACGTACCATTTACGCTCTACTTCATTCGGTTTCGCCATATAAGTCGTACGCAATGTAGTTCCCTCCTAAAAAGAAAAATGAACAAGTAAAGTTGTTTATTTCAACACGATTGCTGTCCGGGGCTAATCGTGGAAAATACATGCCATATGATATAATAGCTTGCCGGAACGCCAATGTCAAGAAGATGTTACACGGGGACTCGTTGTCTTCACTTATGGCGCCCCGGTTTTTTGTCATCTAAAAGCGTGAGACGACTTTCGAACACGGTGTTCACCACCGGTCAACTGACGGCGAAAAACTCATCATCATAGTACACCCGCCATAAATACAATCCTTCAGCCGGCGCCGTCGGGCCAGCGAGTCTCCGGTCTTTGGCTGCAAGCAATGCTGCAATGTCTGCCGGGGACCGCCTCCCTTGGCCAATTTCAAGCACTGTGCCGACGATGATGCGCACCATGTTGTACAAAAAGCCGCTGCCGATGAACCGGAATTCCATCATCGAACCGTCGGTTTCCACCTCTGCCTGGTAAATGGTGCGTATGCGATCCTCCATTTCCGTTTTGGCGGAGCAGAAGCTCGTAAAGTCATGCGTCCCGATCAGTTGGCGAAGCGCTTCATCCATGGCGCCGATATGCAGCGGGTATGGATGCCACGCGCAGTAATGGCGGCGAAAGACGTCGCGGTCGGCGGCAGTCCACACTTTGTAGCGGTACTCTTTTGCCTTGGCCGAAAAGCGGGCATGAAAGGTGCTGTCTGCCTCCTCTGCCGAACGAACGGCGATATCGTCCGGAAGCTGGGCGTTTAACGCTCTTTTCCACTGTTCAGGAGAAAGCACAAGCGCCGTATCGAAGTGGATGACTTGCCCATAGGCGTGAACCCCGGCATCCGTCCTCCCGGAAGCCGTTACACGCACGGCTTTCCCTTTATGCATCCGTTTGAGCACTTCCTCAATCTCGCCTTGCACCGTCCGTTTTCCCGGCTGAATTTGATAACCGGAAAAATGGGTGCCGTCATACGCTACCACGCATTTGATCCGTCTCGTCATGGCCTTCCTCCGCTATGAGCGTAATAAAAAGAGCAACAGCGCCAGCAGGGCCGTAGCGGCTAACAACACGGTGTCTGCCGGCTTCCAAGCAAGCTGGCGGAGTTTCGTCCGCCCTTCGCCGCCGCGGTAGCCGCGCGCTTCCATCGCCGTCGCCAGCTCATCCGCCCGCTTGAACGAACTGATAAACAGCGGCACAAGAAGCGAGACGATCGCCTTCATCCGCTCAGAGAACCGGCCGCCGGAAAAGTCGACGCCGCGGGCGGCTTGCGCTTTCATAATTTTTTCTGTTTCTTCCATTAAAGTTGGAATGAAGCGGAGCGAAATCGCCATCATTAAGGCGAGCTCATGAACCGGCACGCGCCATTTTTTCAATGGACTAAGCAAGCTTTCGACGCCATCGGTCACTTCAATCGGCGTTGTCGTCAGCGTCAGCATCGTCGTTATGAGCACAAGGAGCAAAAATCGCATGGAAATAAAAATTCCTTGCCGAATGCCGCCTTCGTAAACGGACAGCGCGCCAATCCGGTAGAGGACATCCCCTTCTTTCGTCATCAATACATGCAATAACAACGTAAACAACACGACCCATAAAATCGGCTTTAAGCCGCGCAAAATGAAAGAAAACGGGATGCGCGACAGGGCTGCAAAAGCAAACGTAAACAACGACAGCACCGCAT
Organism: Geobacillus sp. FSL K6-0789; assembly: GCF_038593135.1. NCBI lineage: Bacteria > Bacillati > Bacillota > Bacilli > Caryophanales > Anoxybacillaceae > Geobacillus > Geobacillus sp. FSL K6-0789. The sequence goes on along the minus strand of NZ_CP151966.1, from coordinate 147,107 downwards.
ACGTCACTGCATTATTCGCCAAAAAAACGATGAAAACATAGGCGAATACGATCAGCAGCTTCGCCCGCGGATCTAAGCGGTGAATGAGCGAATGGCCGGGCACGTATTGGCCGATAATGAAATGATTAGTCATGAATGCTCACCCTAGAAAACAGTTGCTGGATGGCCTCCACCGTCTGTTCGATCGTCAAACACGGAGAGGGAATGGCGACCCCAAACCGCGCTTCCAGCTCCCGCTTCAACTTGACCGTCTCCGGTACGCTAAGGCCAATGGCGGCAAGCCGATCGGCATCGCGGAACACCTCTTCCGGCGCTCCCTGCCCCCACACCGTCCCTTCATGCATGACGATGATTTGGTCGGCATAACGGGCGGCATCTTCCATACTATGAGTCACGAGCACCGTTGTTAACCGTTTTTCGCAATGAAGACGGTAAAACATCTCCATAATCTCTTTCCGCCCGCGTGGGTCCAGCCCAGCGGTCGGTTCATCAAGCACCAGCACTTCCGGTTCAAGCGCCAGCACGCCGGCAATGGCGACGCGCCGCATTTGCCCGCCGCTTAAATCGAACGGCGATTTGGCCAACACATCCTCGCTGAGCCCGACTAGTTTGATAAGCTCTCGCGCTTTCCGTTTCGCCTCTTCTTCGGAAACGCCGAAATTAAGCGGGCCAAAACAAATATCCTTCTCGACCGTTTCCTCAAACAACTGGTGTTCCGGAAATTGGAACACAATCCCAACCTTTTTGCGCAGCGGTTTGAGCTGCTTCGGCCGCTTGTCGCCGGTGATGATCTCATCGCCGATTTTTATCGTGCCGCTTGTCGGTTGCAGCAAGCCGTTTAAGTGTTGAAGGAGCGTCGATTTGCCCGAACCGGTGTGGCCAACGATGGCGACGTATGCCCCGCTGGGAATCGACACATTCACATTATACAGCGCCCGGCGGGCGAGCGGCGAACGGGCATTGTATACATGTTCTACTTTTTCGAATACAATGTCCATAGCTCTTCGACCAACTCCTCCGTCGTCAAGTGTGCGGAACGAAGCGGAATGCCTTGTTCCCGCAAACGGCTGCCCATTTTCACGGCAAACGGCAAATCAAGGCCGATGCGCTCGAGCTTGCCCCCAAGCCGAAAGATTTGCTCCGGCGTTCCTTCCGCCATGACCTCACCTTTGTTCATCACGATGATGCGGTCGGCTTTCGCCGCTTCCTCCAAATCGTGCGTGATCGACAATACTGTAATGCGCTGTTGCCGGTTCAAGCGGCGAACCGTCTCGAGCACCTCTTCCCTTCCCCGCGGGTCGAGCATCGATGTCGCTTCATCCAAAATGATCATATCAGGGTGAAGCGCCAAAATGCCGGCGATAGCGACACGCTGCTTTTGCCCGCCGGAAAGCCGGTGCGGCTCGTGTTCGAGGAACGCCTCCATATGCACCAGGCGGATGGCTTCACGGATGCGCTCAATCATTTCATCGCGCGGAACACCATTATTTTCAAGGGCAAAGGCGATATCATCCTCGACAGTTGTCCCGACAAATTGGTTATCTGGATTTTGAAACACCATGCCGACGCGCCGGCGCACCTCCCAGACAGTCGTTTCATCGAGAGGGCGCCCAAACAGGCGAATGACGCCCCGCTCCGGCCGAAGCAAACCGATTAACAGCCGGGCAATGGTCGACTTGCCGGATCCGTTATGGCCGACAATCGCCAGCCACTCCCCGCGTCCGGCCTGGAAGCTCACGTTTTGCACTGCATACTCCGATTGGTTCGGATAACGGAAATACACTCCTTCGATCGAAAGGATCGGTTCGGCCATGATTGTTTCTCCTCGCCTTGGCACGTTTCCAGCCGTGCCTTGCTAAATGATGGTAAAAAAAAAAAAAGGGCATAGATCCAGTTCAAACGAAACTGTCTCGCCCTTGTTGAAATGAAACCGTTACACGAGCTCAATAATGACCATCGGCGCCCCGTCTCCGCGGCGAGGACCAAGTTTCATAATGCGCGTATAGCCGCCTTGGCGGTCTTGGTAGCGCGGCGCAATGTCACTGAACAGCTTTTGCAGTGCATCTTGGCCGGTTTCACTGTTGGCGACTTCCTTGCGGATAAATGCCGCTGCTTGACGACGGGCATGCAAATCGCCGCGTTTACCGAGCGTGATCATTTTTTCGATAACCGCGCGCAATTCTTTTGCTCGCGCTTCCGTCGTTTCGATGCGTTCATTGATGATTAAATCTGTCGCTAAATCGCGAAGCAATGCTTTCCGTTGAGAAGTCGTGCGTCCTAGTTTTCTGTACGACATCAAATGTCCCTCCCTTTTAAAATGATGTGTTCCTCATTGCTGTCGTAGTCGATCGGCGCTTAACGCCAAATCTATGGCCAACGCGCATGTCCGCCCCACCGGGCGGGGCTGGCGCTTAATCGTCTTTACGGAGGCTAAGCCCCAGTTCCGCTAACTTCGCTTTCACTTCTTCGAGCGATTTGCGGCCGAGGTTGCGCACTTTCATCATATCCTCTTCCGTTTTTTGCGTCAGCTCCTGAACGGTGTTAATGCCGGCACGCTTCAAGCAGTTGTAGGAACGGACAGACAGATCGAGCTCCTCGATCGTCATTTCCAGCACTTTTTCTTTTTGATCGTCCTCTTTCTCTACCATGATTTCAGCATTTTGCGCTTCATCCGTCAAGCCGACAAAAATGTTCAAGTGCTCGGTTAAAATTTTCGCCCCAAGGGAAATGGCTTCTTTCGGCCCGATGCTCCCATCGGTCCAAACGTCGATCGTCAATTTGTCATAGTCGGTCACTTGGCCGACCCGTGTATTTTCGACCTGATAGGAAACACGGGAGACCGGCGTATAGATGGAGTCGATCGGAATCACGCCGATGGGCTGGTCCTCGCGCTTGTTCGCCTCGGCCGGGACATACCCACGTCCCCGTCTGGCGGTCATGCGCATGCGCAGGCGACCGCCTTCCGCCAGCGTAGCAATATGAAGGTCCGGGTTTAAAATTTCTACATCGCTGTCGTGAGTAATATCGGCAGCCGTGACAACTCCTTCACCCTGCACATCAATTTCCAACGTTTTCTCTTCATCTGAATAAATCTTCAACGCCAATTTTTTGATATTCAAGATGATGGCTGTCACATCCTCGACGACGCCGTCAATCGTTGAAAACTCGTGCAGTACACCGTCGATTTGCACCGATGTCACAGCCGCACCAGGGAGTGAAGACAATAGGATACGACGTAAGGAGTTCCCTAAAGTTGTACCATATCCACGCTCAAGCGGTTCGACGACGAATTTGCCGTATTTGGCATCTTCGCTCAGTTCGACCGTTTCAATTTTCGGCTTTTCAATTTCAATCATCGATTATTATACCCTCCTTCAAAACGTCGAGACCCCGACCAAACGGTACACGCCTAACAACATTCCCCCATGAATCTCTCTTTACGCTTGCCTGCCATGGTCTTTATCATATCCCATTATTGACAATGGTTCAAATTCTATACAGGGGCGTTACACGCGGCGACGTTTTGGCGGACGGCATCCATTGTGCGGGATTGGAGTGACGTCTTTGATCGCCGTAATTTCCAATCCGGCTGCCTGCAACGCCCGGATCGCTGCCTCACGGCCAGCCCCCGGACCTTTGACGTTCACTTCGACCGTTTTCATGCCGTGTTCCATCGACGCTTTCGCTGCCGCTTCGGCTGCCATTTGCGCCGCAAACGGCGTCGATTTACGCGAGCCTTTGAATCCGAGCGAACCGGCGCTCGCCCAGGCGATGGCGTTGCCATGAACGTCCGTAATCGTCACGATCGTGTTGTTGAAAGTCGAACGGATATGAGCGATGCCAGTGTCAATATTTTTTCTCACCCGGCGTTTGCGAGTGTTTGTTCTGCGTGCCATTCGTCAAATGACCTCCTTTGCGTGATTATTTTTTCTTATTCGCTACCGTACGGCGCGGACCTTTGCGCGTGCGGGCATTGTTTTTCGTGTTTTGGCCGCGAACCGGCAATCCGCGGCGATGGCGGAGTCCGCGATAGCAACCGATTTCCATCAGCCGTTTAATGTTTAACGATACTTCGCGGCGCAAATCCCCTTCCACTTTTAAGCGGCCAACGATTTCGCGAATGCGGCCAAGCTCTTCTTCCGTTAAGTCACGGACGCGCGTGTCTTCCGATACTCCTGCTTCTTTTAAGATTTTTTGCGCCGTTGGTTTGCCGATCCCGTAAATGTATGTCAACGAAATGACTACGCGCTTGTCGCGCGGAATGTCAACACCTGCAATACGTGCCATCGTAGTACACCTCCTTGGAAATTACCCTTGACGTTGTTTGTGTTTTGGGTTTTCACAAATGACCATGACTTTTCCGCGTCTGCGAATAACTTTGCATTTTTCGCAAATCGGTTTGACAGATGGTCTCACTTTCATGTTGTTTACCTCCTTATTAAACGGAGTGCAATCTTTTATTTATACCGATACGTGATTCGTCCACGCGTCAAATCATAGGGCGACAATTCCACCGTCACTCGGTCGCCGGGCAAAATGCGGATGAAGTGCATGCGGATTTTGCCGGACACATGGGCCAATACCGTATGCCCATTTTCTAATTCTACACGAAACATCGCATTTGGCAATGTTTCAATGACGGTGCCTTCTACTTCAATGACATCGTCTTTTGCCATCGAGCGGCTCCCCCTCCTTCGAATGAGTAACATTGTGTTACGCAAAACCGGACGGACATAAGGCGGCGCAATTGTCCACGGTGAACGGGAAGGTCGGTAAGCGGCCGCCTTGATCGCGGAATCGACAAAACAGCTTTAGACAACTGCAAACGTTGAAAACGGTTCGCCGATCTGCCCGAGCGCCTTGAGGCGGCTCTGCCTCGATCCGTTCACGTTAAAATTTCATAGCCATTTTCCGTAATCACAATCGTATGTTCGAAATGGGCACACCGTTTTCCGTCCGCCGTCACGACGGTCCAGTCATCAGCCAACGTTTTGACATGGCGGCTGCCCGCATTGACCATCGGTTCGATGCATAGCGTCATCCCCGGACGCAAAATCGGCCCTTTATTCGGCGGCCCATAATGTGGGACTTGCGGGTCTTCATGTAAGTGTTGACCAATTCCATGCCCCACATACTCGCGAACGACGGAAAAATGGTGCGCTTCAACATACGTTTGAATCGCATGAGAAATGTTCGTCAAACGAGCGCCTGGCTTCGCCTCGGCGAGTCCGACATACAACGATTGTTCTGTTACGTCGAGCAGCCGCTTCGTCTCCGCATCGATCTCCCCAACGGGATACGTCCAGGCGGAGTCGGCGTGATACCCTTCATACTGGGCGCCCACATCGATCGTAATAATGTCGCCCTCGCATAACACACGGTCGCCGGGAATGCCGTGCACAAGCTCCTCATTGACTGAAGCGCAAATGCTTCCCGGGAACCCTTGGTATCCTTTAAACGATGGAACGGCGCCATGGGAACGAATCACTTCCTCCGCGATGGCATCCAGTTCCTTTGTCGTGACCCCGGGGCGAATATGGTTTTTCAACTCTTCCAACGTAGCGGAAACAATTTTTCCAGCCTCGCGCATGAGGGTGATTTCGTGCGCGGTTTTGCAAATGATCATCGAGCAAGTCCCCCGAGCAATTCACGAATATCGGCAAACACCTTTTCCATGTCCTGTTCGCCGTTAATGTTGCGCAAATAGCCTTTTTGTTCGTAAAAGTCAACGAGCGGCTTCATTTGTTTCATATTCACTTCGAGCCGGTTCGCCACTGTCGCTTCGTTATCATCGGCGCGCTGGTACAATTCCCCCCCGCACTTATCGCAAACACCCGGTTTCGCCGGCGGATGAAAAACAAGATGGTACGTCGCTCCGCAGTTGCGGCAAATCCGTCTGCCGGTCAAGCGCTCCATTAAAACGTCTTGGCGGACATCGATATGGATGACATAGTCAAGTTTGCGGCCAATGTCGGCCAACATCGTTTCCAGCGCCTCCGCTTGAGCGACCGTGCGCGGGAATCCATCGAGCAAAAAACCGTTTTGGCAATCGTCTTTGCTCAGCCGTTCACGGACAATGCCGATCGTCACTTCATCCGGAACAAGGTCGCCGCGGTCCATATATTGCTTCGCTTGAAGCCCTAGCGGCGTTCCTTCCTTCATCGCCGCCCGAAACATATCGCCCGTTGAAATGTGCGGAATACCGTAAGCCGCTACGATTTTCTCGGCCTGCGTGCCTTTGCCGGCACCCGGCAGCCCCATCAGCACTAAATTCATCCTAACTCCCCCTATCGGCAAGGGACGCCCGCTCTTGCCTTCTTTATTTGATGAATCCACGGTAATGGCGTTTCACCAGCTGGCTCTCAAGCTGTTTCATTGTCTCCAGCGCCACGCCGACGACAATGAGCAAGCTCGTACCGCCAATTTTCGCAGAAGGTGGCAAGTTCGCAACGTTCACGAAGAACACCGGCAGCACGGCAATGACCGCTAAAAAGACAGAGCCGACGAGCGTCAGCCGGTACAAAATTCTCGTTACATACTCTTGTGTATTCTTTCCAGGACGGATGCCTGGAATGTAGCCGCCTTGCTTCTTCAAATTCTCCGCCATTTGCTCCGGGTTGACTTGGACGAACGCATAAAAGTACGTAAACGCGATAATAAGCACGACGTAAATCGTCATGCCAATCGGATGGGTATAATCAAACGTTCGGCGAATCCACAATGTTACATCATTCGTGCCAAAAAACGATGCAATGGTCGGTGGTGCAATCAAAAACGATACAGCAAAAATGACCGGAATGACTCCCGCTGGGTTCACTTTGAGCGGCAAATGAGTCGAGTGGCCGCCCACCGAGCTTCGGCCCTCAAGCCGCTTTGCGTATTGAATCGGAATTTTCCGGAACGCCTGCTGGATGTAAATGACACCAACAATGACGGCAACGATCGCCAACGCCACAAGCAGGAGCCGGACGATGCGCAAAAACACATCTTCCCCGACATTTTCAAACTGTTGGGCGTAAATTTGGTTCAAGACCGTCGGAATGCCTGAGACAATCCCGGCGAAAATAATGATCGAAATGCCATTGCCCACGCCTTTCGCGGTGATCTGTTCGCCGAGCCACATTAAAAATGCGGTGCCGGCGGTCAAGACAACCGCGATCAACAAATACGTGCCGATGCCCGGATTTCGAATGAGCATCCCGCCGGCTAAATTGTTGAAGCCGTACGACATGCCAAGCGCTTGGATAAACCCGAGTACGACCGTGAAATAGCGGGTAAACTGAGCTAATTTACGCCGGCCAACCTCGCCTTGCTTCGACCACTCCGTAAATTTGGGAACAACGTCCATTTGCAGCAGCTGGACGATAATCGACGCGGTGATGTAGGGCATAACCCCCATGGCAAAAATTGAAAAATTTTGCAGCGCCCCGCCGCCAAAAATGTTCAGGACGCCGAACGAATTTAATTCATCTTGCAGCTTGAGCACATCGGTGTTCACGCTCGGAACCGGGATGAACGTTCCGATGCGGAACACGATCAGCATAAGAAGAGTGAAAATGATTTTGTTTCGAATATCACTGACGCGCATAAAGTTGGAGATTGTCCGAAACATTAAATCACCTCAGTTTTACCGCCAGCCGCTTCAATGGCCTCTTTCGCCGATGCTGAGAATTTATGTGCTTTGACCGTCAGTTTTTTCTCGATTTGGCCTTTGCCTAAAATTTTCACACCCGATTTCAACTTGCTAATAACGCCCGTTTCAAGGAGCAATTCCGGCGTTACTTCCGTTCCGTCTTCAAAACGGTTCAGTTTTTCCAAGTTCACAACTGCATATTCTTTCCGGTTGATGTTCGTGAAGCCGCGCTTCGGCAAACGGCGGAACAACGGTGTTTGACCGCCCTCAAAACCGAGGCGAACCCCCCCACCCGAGCGGGCATTTTGACCTTTTTGACCACGTCCGGACGTTTTGCCGTTGCCTGACCCGATCCCGCGGCCGACACGAACCGCTTTCTTCCGGGAACCCGGCGCTGGTTGCAATTCATGAAGTTTCATGGCGAAGCACCTCCTTACGATTATTCCTCAATTTCTTTCACTTTGACCAGATGAGCGACTTTGTTGATCATCCCGCGGATGGCAGGATTGTCGTTATGGACGACCGTTTGATGCATTTTCCGCAAGCCGAGCGTTCTGACGGTAATGCGCTGATCTTCCGGACGGCCAATCACGCTGCGCGTGAGGGTAATCGCCAGTTTTTTTGCCATGATCGTTCCCTCCTTATCCTAACAGTTCCTCGACTGTTTTGCCGCGCAATTTTGCTACGTCTTCGGCGCGTTTTAATTGTTTCAACCCATCGAACGTGGCGCGCACCATGTTGATTGGTGTGTTCGAGCCGATTGATTTTGACAAAATGTCGCTGATGCCCGCCAGCTCTAATACGGCACGGGCCGGACCGCCGGCGATAACCCCGGTACCTTCAGAGGCCGGTTTTAAAATGATTTCCCCAGCGCCGAAGTGGCCGATGACTTCATGCGGAATCGTTGTGCCGACGATCGGCACTTCAATTAAGTTTTTCTTCGCATCTTCAATGGCTTTGCGGATCGCTTCCGGAACTTCTTGCGCTTTCCCGGTGCCAAATCCGACGTGGCCGTTTTTATCGCCGACGACGACGAGAGCTGAAAAGCGCAGGCGACGTCCGCCTTTCACGACTTTTGCTACACGGTTGACCGCGACTACACGCTCTTCGAGTTCGAGTTTATTTGGATTGATACGACGCATCGTTGTCCCTCCTTTGTAATTAGAATTCCAGACCGGCTTCGCGGGCGGCATCCGCTAGTGCTTTCACCCGGCCATGGTACAAATATCCGCCGCGATCGAAGACGACTTGTTTGATGCCTTTTTCCAACGCCCGTTTGGCGACAAGTTCGCCGACTTTTTTCGCCGCCTCAATGTTGTTCGTCGAATCTAAGCCGAACTCTTTATCCAATGTCGACGCGCTGACAATCGTTGCTGATTTTGTATCATCAATAATTTGTGCATAAATATGTTTGTTTGAACGGAACACGCTCAACCGCGGACGTTCAGTCGTGCCGAAGATTTTTTTCCGGATGCGCGCGTGTCTTTTTTTGCGGACCGCGTTTCGGTCAACTTTTGTAATCATCGAGTGTCACTCCTTTCGCTTCGCTATGCCGCGTTATTTACCAGTTTTGCCTTCCTTCAGGCGCACCAATTCGCCTTCGTAGCGAATGCCTTTGCCTTTATACGGCTCCGGCGGGCGTACAGCACGAATGTTGGCTGCCAATTCGCCGACGCGTTGTTTGTCTGCCCCTTTGACGATAATTTTCGTTTGGGACGGAACTTCGATTTCGAGCCCTTCCTCTGGCTCAATTTCTACCGGATGGGAGTAACCGACGCTCAACACAAGCTTTTTCCCTTGTTTGGACGCCCGGTACCCGACACCAACGAGTTCGAGCGCTTTTTCATACCCTTTCGAAACGCCTTCGACCATGTTGGCGAGCAAGCTGCGCGTCGTGCCGTGGAGCGCGCGGTGATGTTTTTCATCGCTTGGGCGCGTAACGGTGATCACATTGCCCTCAACGGTGATCGTCATATCCGGATGGAACGTGCGGGTTAATTCCCCTTTCGGCCCTTTGACCGTAACGGTATTGCCGTTCACAGTAACGGTGACACCGGCAGGAATTTCAATTGGTTTTTTGCCGACACGTGACATGTCAAACACACCTCCATTCTTGAGCAAATAAATTACCAAACGTAGGCGATTACTTCGCCGCCCGTGCCTTTTTGCCGTGCTTCTTTGTCCGTTAAGACGCCTTGCGATGTCGAAAGAATCGCGATGCCTAAGCCGTTTAAGACGCGCGGCACTTCATGAGCCTTGACGTATACGCGCAAACCGGGTTTGCTGATGCGTTTCAGCCCTGTAATGACGCGTTCATTGTTCGGGCCGTACTTCAAGAAGATGCGGAGAATGCCTTGTTTGTTGTCTTCGATATATTCATAATCACGAATAAACCCTTCGCGCTTTAAAATTTCGGCGATTTCCCGCTTGATTTTCGAAGCCGGGACTTCGAGTTTTTCGTGACGAACCATATTCGCATTCCGAATGCGGGTCAGCATATCAGCAATTGGATCTGTCATCACCATTTTGTTTTACCTCCTTCCCAATCAATGGGTTGATTACCAGCTGGCTTTTTTGATGCCAGGAAGTTGACCTTTATATGCGAGTTCACGGAAACAAATACGGCAAAGTTTAAACTTGCGGTAAACCGAATGCGGGCGGCCGCAGCGCTCGCAGCGGGTATACGCTCTTACTTTAAACTTCGGCGTCCGTTTTTGTTTCGCGATCATCGATTTTTTAGCCACGATTTCGCCTCCCTTTCCTTATGGGATCATTATTTTTGGAATGGCATGCCCAGCAACGCCAGCAGTTCACGCGCTTCTTCGTCCGTGTTGGCCGTTGTGACGATCACGATATCCATGCCGCGCACTTTGTTCACTTTATCGTAGTCAATCTCCGGGAAAATGAGCTGCTCTTTAATGCCGAGCGTATAGTTGCCGCGGCCATCGAACGCTTTTTTCGATACCCCGCGGAAGTCGCGCACGCGCGGGAGCGAGACCGAGATCAACTTATCAAGAAATTCATACATCCGTTCACCGCGCAACGTTACTTTTGCACCGATCGGCATCCCTTGGCGGAGACGGAAGCCCGCAATCGATTTTTTCGCGCGCGTCACAACCGGACGCTGGCCGGCGATCAACGTCAGCTCTTCAACGGCGCTGTCTAATGCTTTCGGGTTTTGCACCGCGTCGCCGACACCCATGTTGATGACGATTTTTTCGATTTTCGGCACTTGCATGATCGATTTATAGTTGAACTTGCTCATCAGAGCAGGAACGACTTCTTTTACATACTTCTCTTTTAGGCGGTTCATAAAGGTACCTCCTTTCCTGCGTCACGATTATTTATCTAAAATCTCTCCGGATTTTTTCGCGTAGCGCACTTTTTTACCGTCGACAATTTTGTAGCCGATGCGCGTCGGTTCGCCTGTTTTCGGATCTAACGGCATCACTTTCGACACATGGATCGGCGCCTCTTTTTCGATGATGCCGCCTTGCGGATTCGCTTGCGACGGTTTCGCATGCTTTTTCACAATGTTGACGCCCTCAACGATGACGCGGTTTTTCTTCGGAAACGCCGCCAGGATGACGCCTTGTTTGCCTTTGTCTTTACCGGAGATTACTTGCACTTTGTCACCTTTTTTTACATGCATCGCATTCGCACCTCCTTGAAACGTGCTTCCGTCCCATTAGATAACTTCCGGGGCTAACGAAATGATTTTCATGAAATCTTTGTCGCGCAGTTCGCGGGCAACCGGCCCAAAAATACGCGTGCCGCGCGGGCTTTTGTCATCACGGATGATGACGCAGGCGTTCTCGTCAAAACGGATATATGAACCGTCCGGACGGCGCACCCCGCGTTTTGTGCGGACGACCACCGCTTTTACGACTTGACCTTTTTTAACAACGCCACCTGGCGTCGCATCTTTAACCGTAGCGACAACAACATCGCCGATGTTCGCATAGCGGCGGCCCGAGCCTCCGAGCACTTTAATGACAAGCACTTCGCGTGCGCCAGAGTTATCAGCTACTTTTAAGCGAGATTCTTGTTGAATCATCGACGAAACCTCCTTTCGGACTTATCTCCCCGAACTGGAATGAAATGATTACAGAACAACTGCTTTTTCAACGATCTCGACGAGGCGGAATCGTTTCGTTGCCGACAGCGGGCGAGTTTCCATGATTTTGACGATGTCGCCCACTTTCGCTTCGTTATGTTCGTCATGCGCTTTATATTTTTTCGAATATTTCACGCGCTTGCCGTATAACGGATGTTTTTTGTACGTTTCAACCAAAACGGTAATCGTTTTGTCCATTTTGTCTGATACGACCCGTCCGACGTACACTTTTCGTTGATTGCGTTCGCTCATTCCGCAAACCTCCTCTCAAACATTATTTATTGGCAGCGAGCTCACGTTCACGAATGATCGTTTTCATACGGGCGATGTCTTTGCGCACTTGGCGGATGCGCGCCGTGTTTTCGAGTTGGCCCGTCGCCAGCTGGAAGCGAAGGTTGAACAACTCTTCCTTCAACGCTTTAATTTTTTGTTCGATTTCGGCAGTGGTTAACTCACGGATTTCTTTCGCTTTCATTACGCCTCACCACCAGTTTCTTCACGTTTTACGAATTTGCATTTGATCGGAAGTTTGTGAGAAGCCAAACGCAACGCTTCACGTGCCACTTCCTCGGAAACACCGCCCACTTCAAACATCACTTTGCCTGGTTTGACAACGGCAACCCAGCCTTCCGGAGCCCCTTTACCGGAACCCATCCGCACTTCAAGCGGTTTCGCTGTGTATGGCTTCGAAGGGAAAATGCGAATCCATACTTTTCCGCCCCGTCTCATGTAGCGGGTCATTGCCCGACGGGCGGCCTCAATTTGCCGGTTCGTAATCCAAGCCGATTCCAGCGCTTGCAGGCCGAATTCACCAAAATGAACTTCCGTACCGCCTTTGGCGCGGCCTTTCATCCGTCCGCGATGTTCACGGCGATATTTGACGCGTTTTGGCATTAACATGATTATTTTCCTCCTTCCTCAGCTTTTTTCTTTGTCGGAAGGACTTCCCCACGGTAAATCCATACTTTCACGCCGATTTTTCCGTACGTCGTATCGGCTTCTGCCGTCGCATAGTCAATGTCAGCGCGCAGCGTATGGAGTGGAACCGTCCCTTCGCTGTAATGTTCCGAACGTGCAATCTCTGCACCGCCTAAGCGGCCGGACACCATCGTTTTGATCCCTTTCGCCCCGGCGCGCATCGCCCGTTGAATCGCTTGTTTTTGCGCCCGGCGGAACGATACGCGGTTTTCAAGCTGGCGGGCAATATTTTCCGCAACAAGTTTCGCATCCAAATCCGGTTTTTTGATTTCAACGATGTTGATGTGAACGCGTTTGCCGGTCAATTGCGTGAGCGCTTTGCGGAGCGCTTCCACTTCCGAACCGCCTTTCCCGATGACCATGCCCGGTTTCGCCGTATGGATCGTCACGTTGACGCGGTTGGCGGCGCGTTCAATCTCTACGCGGGAAACGGCTGCGTCCTGCAAACGTTTGTTGATGTATTCACGGATTTTTAAGTCCTCATGCACGAGGTCTGCATAGTCTTTTTCCGCATACCATCTCGATTCCCAGTCACGAATGATGCCGATGCGCAGACCGATCGGATTGACCTTTTGACCCACGGATTATCCCTCCTTCTTTTCTGACACGACGATTGTAATATGGCTTGTGCGTTTATTAATGGCGCTTGCCCGGCCCATCGCACGCGGACGGAAACGTTTCAACGTTGGACCTTCATCAACGTACGCTTGGGAAATGACCAAGTTGTTGACGTCCATGTCATAGTTGTGTTCAGCGTTGGCAACAGCCGATTTCAACACTTTTTCAATGATCGGGGAAGCCGCTTTTGGCGTGTGGCGCAAAATCGCGAATGCTTCGCCCACTTCCTTCCCACGGATCAAGTCAATGACTAAGCGCGCTTTACGAGGAGCGATGCGAACGGTTCTCGCAACAGCTTTAGCTTGCATATCCAGAACCTCCTCTCATTACCGTTTTGTTTTCTTGTCATCGCCAGCATGGCCGCGGAACGTGCGCGTCGGCGCAAATTCACCCAATTTGTGCCCGACCATGTCTTCTGTGATGTATACCGGTACATGTTTGCGGCCGTCATATACGGCGATCGTATGGCCGACAAACTGCGGGAAGATCGTCGAACGGCGAGACCATGTTTTGATCACTTGTTTTTGCCCAGTTTCATTGAGCTTTTCGATTTTTTTCATCAAATGTTCATCGCAAAACGGACCTTTTTTCAAGCTGCGACCCATAAGTGAACCTCCCTTCTGAATTGCGCTCGTTCATTATTTCTTACGGCGGCGAATGATGAATTTATCCGATTTGTTTTTCTTTTTGCGCGTTTTGTATCCGAGCGTCGGTTTGCCCCACGGCGTCATCGGCGACTTGCGTCCGATCGGTGCTTTCCCTTCACCACCGCCGTGCGGATGATCAACTGGGTTCATAACCGAACCTCGAACAGTCGGACGGATGCCTAACCAGCGAGCGCGCCCTGCTTTCCCGATGTTGACAAGTTCATGTTGCTCGTTGCCGACTTCACCGACAGTAGCGCGGCATTTGCCCAAAATCATGCGCACTTCGCCCGAAGCGAGGCGAACGATGACATATTTGCCTTCTTTCCCGAGCACTTGCGCCGACGTTCCGGCTGCACGCACCAATTGCCCGCCGCGGCCCGGTTTCAATTCGATGTTGTGGACAAGCGTACCGACCGGGATGTTTTCAAGCGGCAATGCATTCCCGATTTTAATGTCCGCATCCGGACCCGACATGATTTCCATGCCGACTTTTAAGTTTTTCGGCGCGATGATGTACCGTTTTTCACCGTCTGCATAGTTGATGAGCGCGATGTTCGCCGAGCGGTTCGGATCGTACTCAATCGTAGCAACGCGTCCTGGAATTCCATCTTTGTCACGCTTAAAGTCGATGATCCGGTATTGACGCTTATGACCCCCGCCTTGATGGCGAACGGTAATTTTCCCTTGGTTGTTGCGGCCTGCTTTTTTCTTTAATGGAGCAAGCAGCGATTTTTCCGGCTGGTCTGTCGTGATCTCCGAGAAATCAAGCACCGTCATGCCGCGACGGCCGTTCGATGTCGGTTTGTATTTTTTAATCGCCATCGGAATGTCCCTCCTTCGCTTTTAGTCTTACACTTCAAACAGTTCGATTTCTTTGCTGTCTGGCGTCAGCGTAACGATCGCTTTGCGGCGGCGGTTCGTATAGCCGCTGTAGCGGCCGACGCGTTTAAATTTCCCTTTATAGTTCATGATGTTGACTTTCTCGACTTTGACGCCAAAAATTTTCTCGACCGCGTCTTTCACTTCCGTTTTGTTCGCTTTGACGTCGACCTCAAACGTATATTTCTTTTGCCCGATCAAATTCATTGTGTTTTCCGTGATGATGGGGCGCTTAATAATGTCGCGAGGGTCTTTCATTATGCAAGCACCTCCTCTACTTTCTCCACGGCCGCCTTCGTAATGACGAGCTTATCGTGGTTTAACACGTCAAGCACGTTGATGCCGTTGGCTGGAACGACTTTGACGCCCGGGATGTTGCGCGCCGACAAATATACATTCTCATTGAGTTCGTCGGTCACAATGAGTGCTTTCCGATCCACCGAGAGATTGTTTAAAATTTTGACCATTTCCTTCGTCTTCGGTGCTTCAAGCGACAATTGGTCCAGTACCACGATGTCGTTTTCGAGCACTTTTGAAGACAATGCCGATTTGATCGCTAAACGACGGACTTTTTTCGGCAATTTGTAGCTGTAGCTGCGCGGAACCGGACCAAAGACCGTGCCGCCGCCGCGCCATTGCGGAGCGCGAATCGAACCTTGGCGGGCGCGTCCTGTCCCTTTTTGACGCCACGGTTTGCGGCCGCCGCCGCTCACTTCCGCGCGGTTTTTCGTTTTGTGCGTTCCTTGGCGCATCGAGGCGCGCTGCATAATGACAGCTTCGAACAATACGTGTTTATTCGGTTCAATCCCAAAAACGGCATCGTTCAGCTCGATTTCTCCGACTGTCTGCCCGTTTTGGTTATATAATGCTACTTTTGGCATTACGTAGTTCCTCCTTTCTCGGCCAAATGTTATTTCGCCTTCGCTTTCGCTTTAACGGCGCTTTTTACGATCACTAATCCTTTTCTCGGGCCCGGTACGTTCCCTTTGATGAGCAACAAGTTGCGTTCCGGATCGACCTTGACAATTTTCAAGTTTTGAATCGTCACACGCTCGCCGCCCATGCGTCCCGGCAAGTTTTTCGTTTTGAATACGCGGTTTGGCGCGATGGCACCCATCGAACCCGGGCGACGATGATAGCGAGAACCGTGAGCCATTGGCCCGCGCGACTGGCCGTGGCGCTTAATGGCCCCTTGGAACCCTTTCCCTTTGGAAATGCCTGTGACATCGACGATGTCGCCTTCGCTGAAAATGTCTACTTTTACTTCTTGGCCAACTTCATACTCATTGATGTTGGCGCCGCGAATTTCACGAATGAAGCGCTTAGGTGCCGTGTTTGCTTTGGCAGCATGGCCAATTTGCGGTTTGTTGGCGCGTTTTTCGCTAATATCTTCAAACCCTAATTGGATCGCTTCATAACCGTCGTTTTCGATCGTTTTCTTTTGCAACACGACGTTTGGCGTTGCATGGATGACAGTAACCGGAATCAAATCGCCATTTTCCGCAAATATTTGCGTCATACCGATTTTTCTGCCTAAGATTCCCTTCGTCATTCGTCACACCTCCTAATCGATTAAAGTTTAATTTCAATATCAACGCCCGACGGCAAATCCAGCCGCATCAACGAATCAACCGTTTGCGGAGTCGGATTGATAATGTCAATTAAACGTTTGTGTGTCCGCATTTCGAATTGTTCACGAGAGTCTTTGTACTTGTGAACGGCACGCAAAATCGTATAGACCGTTCTTTCCGTCGGCAGCGGGATCGGCCCCGACACTTTCGCCCCAGAACGTTTTGCCGTTTCGACGATTTTCTCTGCCGATTGATCTAAAATTCGATGATCATAAGCCTTTAAACGAATACGGATTTTTTCTTTTGCCATTTTGGTTTCCCTCCTTCTTCGCCTATTTTGAAAATAGACTTCTCCATGGAAATTTCCTGCACACCGCCGTGGCAAAGCGGCCGGGTGTGTCAGCAACCTTCCACTTCATCGCAGTCAAAGACCAACATTTGATATTATACTCGTATGTAAGCGAGATTGCAAGTGATTTCTTCGCTTTTCCCACACTTCCTCATTATACATAGCGGCCGCCTCATTTTCAACAAGACACCCAAACGGTGAAGTTTGGCAAAGCCGCGTCAAAGATTGAAAGAACGGTGATGAATAGGATTCTCTGGCAGCCAGGATAAAGAAAAAAGGATGTCCAATCGTTGGACATCCTTTTTTCTTGATTACTCGATGATTTCCGATACGGAACCAGCGCCAACTGTACGGCCGCCTTCACGGATCGAGAATTTCGTTCCTTCCTCGATCGCGATCGGTGCGATCAGCTCAACCGTCATCTCAACGTTGTCGCCAGGCATAACCATTTCAACGCCTTCCGGAAGCGTGATGATGCCTGTTACGTCCGTTGTGCGGAAGTAGAATTGCGGACGATAGTTCGAGAAGAACGGAGTATGGCGTCCGCCTTCCTCTTTCGTCAGAACGTAAACTTGTGCTTTAAATTTCGTATGCGGCGTGATTGAGCCCGGTTTTGCCAATACTTGGCCGCGCTCAACTTCGTCGCGCGATACACCGCGGAGAAGCGCACCGATGTTGTCTCCAGCTTCTGCTTGGTCAAGAAGTTTACGGAACATTTCAACACCCGTAACCGTCGTGGCTTTCGGCTCGTCAGAAAGACCGATGATTTCAACCGGGTCACCGACTTTGAGCGTACCGCGCTCAACACGGCCCGTCGCAACCGTACCACGGCCTGTGATCGAGAAAACGTCCTCAATCGGCATCATGAACGGTTTGTCAACTTCACGTTGCGGAGTCGGGATGTACTCATCAACCGCGTTCATCAATTCAATGATTTTTTCTTCCCATTTCGGATCGCCTTCGAGCGCTTTTAATGCCGAACCTTTGATAACCGGCACTTCATCGCCCGGGAAGTCGTATTCAGAGAGAAGGTCGCGAACTTCCATTTCAACGAGTTCAAGCAATTCTTCGTCGTCCACCATGTCGCATTTGTTCAAGAAAACAACGATGTACGGAACGCCGACTTGGCGGGAGAGAAGAATGTGTTCGCGCGTTTGCGGCATCGGACCGTCAGCTGCCGATACAACAAGGATTGCACCGTCCATTTGCGCTGCGCCCGTGATCATGTTTTTGACGTAGTCAGCGTGGCCCGGGCAGTCAACGTGCGCGTAGTGACGAGCCTCTGTTTCATACTCGACGTGGGCCGTCGAAATCGTGATCCCGCGTTCACGCTCTTCCGGAGCTGCGTCGATTTGGTCGTACGCTTTTGCTTCGGCTTTCCCTTGTTTCGCAAGAACCGTCGTGATCGCAGCTGTCAGCGTCGTTTTCCCATGGTCAACGTGGCCGATCGTGCCAATGTTGACGTGCGGTTTCGTGCGCTCAAATTTCGCTTTAGCCATGAGAAAGATCCTCCTTAAAAGTAAAATATGAATTTGTATAGTTAGGTAAGTATAGGATGCTTGGGAACAAAATGTTCCCAAGTCTTACTTACATAAGTATTTATAGCGGAACTAGCAAGAGAAATCAATTATTCGCCTTTATTTTTTTTGATAATTTCATCGGCGATGTTTTTCGGAACTTCTTCGTAGTGATCAAATACCATCGAGAATGTTCCGCGCCCTTGCGTGTTCGAACGGAGCGATGTCGCATAACCGAACATTTCGGCCAGCGGTACCATCGCGCGCACGACTTGGGCATTCCCGCGCGCTTCCATCCCTTCAACGCGACCGCGGCGAGACGTGATGTCACCCATAATGTCGCCGAGGTATTCCTCAGGGATGACAACTTCGACTTTCATGATCGGCTCAAGGAGAACCGGATCACACTTCGTCGCGGCGTTTTTCAGCGCCAATGAAGCGGCGATTTTGAACGCCATTTCACTCGAGTCGACGTCGTGGTACGATCCGTCGAACAGTTTCGCTTTAATGTCGACGATCGGATAGCCAGCTAAGACGCCATTTTGCATCGCTTCTTCCAAACCAGCTTGGACGGCCGGCACATACTCTTTCGGAACGACACCGCCGACAATGGCGTTTTCGAATTCGAAGCCTTTGCCGCGTTCGTTCGGCGAGAATTCGATCCAAACGTGACCGTATTGACCGCGGCCGCCGGACTGGCGAACGAATTTGCCTTCGACTTGGGCCGATTTGCGGAACGTTTCGCGGTAAGCAACTTGCGGCGCGCCGACGTTCGCCTCAACTTTGAACTCACGGCGCATCCGGTCAACGATGATGTCAAGATGCAGCTCGCCCATCCCGGAAATGATCGTTTGCCCTGTTTCCGGGTCGGTGTGAGCGCGGAACGTCGGGTCTTCTTCTTGCAATTTTTGCAGCGCTTGACCCATTTTGTCTTGGTCTGCTTTCGATTTCGGTTCGATCGCGACCGAAATAACCGGCTCTGGGAACTGCATCGATTCTAGGATGACGAGGTTTTTCTCATCACATAGAGTATCGCCGGTTGTCGTATCTTTTAAACCTACTGCTGCCGCAATGTCGCCGGCGTATACTTTCGAGATTTCCTCCCGATGGTTGGCGTGCATTTGCAGCAAGCGGCCGATCCGTTCGCGTTTGCGTTTCGTCGAGTTCATGACGTACGAACCGGAATCGAGCGTTCCCGAGTATACGCGGAAGAACGTCAATTTCCCGACATACGGGTCGGTCATAATTTTGAATGCCAGCGCCGCAAACGGAGCGTCGTCGCGCGCTTCACGCGTTACTTCTTCTTCCGTATCCGGAATCACCCCGCGGATGGGCGGAATGTCTACCGGAGACGGCAAGTAGTCGACAACGCCGTCAAGAAGCAGCTGAACACCTTTGTTTTTAAACGCCGAGCCGCAGAAGACCGGGAAGAATTCAACGCTGATCGTCGCCTTGCGGATGGCGGCTTTCAGCTCTTCTTTCGTGATCTCTTCACCTTCCAAATATTTCATCATTAATTCTTCATCCAGCTCAGCGACCGCCTCAACCAACTTGTTATGGTACTCTTCTGCCATATCGCGATATTCTTCCGGAATCTCAATGCGCTCAATGTTTTTGCCGAGCTCATCGTGGTAATGGTATGCACACATTTCAACCAAGTCGATAATGCCAGAGAACTGGTCTTCAGCGCCGATCGGCAGCTGCACCGGGTGAGCGTTTGCTTGCAAGCGGTCATGGAGCGTTTTCACCGCATACAAGAAGTCCGCACCAATCTTGTCCATTTTGTTGACGAACACGATCCGCGGAACGCCATACGTCGTCGCTTGGCGCCAAACCGTTTCCGTTTGCGGCTCTACACCTGACTGCGCGTCTAAAACCGTGATAGCTCCATCCAATACGCGCAACGAACGTTCAACCTCAACCGTGAAGTCGACGTGCCCCGGCGTATCGATGATGTTGATGCGGTGGCCTTTCCATTGTGCCGTTGTCGCCGCCGACGTGATCGTGATCCCGCGCTCTTGCTCTTGCTCCATCCAGTCCATCGTGGCTGCGCCTTCATGCACTTCCCCGATTTTATGAACACGGCCTGTATAGAACAAGATCCGTTCGGTCGTCGTCGTCTTCCCGGCGTCAATGTGCGCCATGATCCCGATGTTGCGAGTATTTTCCAAGGAGAACTGTCTTGCCATAGTGGTTATTTTCTCCTTCCTTCAAAATAAAATAGATAGATGGCGCCTCCATCCTCTTGTTCTGCAGAGAAATGATCGCGCACGCGGCCAAAAAGCCGAAATATGTAGGAAGATAGGTGAACAGGCCGTCGATTGCGCCTTTTCACCTATTCCTTTCAAGCAGCTATTCTTACCAGCGGTAGTGGGCAAACGCTTTGTTCGCTTCGGCCATTTTGTGCGTATCTTCGCGTTTTTTCACCGCTGCGCCCGTGTTGTTGGCAGCATCCATAATTTCGTTCGCCAAGCGTTCTTCCATCGTTTTCTCTCCGCGAAGGCGGGCGTATTGCACAAGCCAGCGCAATCCGAGGGAGACGCGGCGATCTGGACGGACTTCGACCGGAACTTGGTAGTTCGCTCCGCCGACGCGGCGAGCGCGCACTTCCAACACCGGCATCACGTTTTTCAGCGCTTGCTCAAACACTTCCATTGGATCTTTACCCGTTCGTTCACGAATAATATCAAAGGCAGTGTAAAGAATTTTTTGCGCTTTTGATTTTTTTCCGTCGATCATAATTTTATTGATCAAACGGGTAACAAGTTTTGAATTGTAAATTGGGTCTGGCAATACGTCACGTTTAGCAACAGGGCCTCTACGTGGCATAGTTTTTCCTCCCTTCAGGAAAACATTCTCTTCACTTCATTACTTTTTCGCTGCTTTTGGTTTTTTCGCACCGTATTTCGAACGACCTTGCATCCGGTTGGCAACGCCAGCCGTATCAAGCGCACCGCGGATGATATGGTAGCGCACCCCTGGCAAGTCTTTAACACGTCCGCCGCGGATCAGCACAACGCTGTGTTCTTGCAAGTTATGGCCGATCCCCGGGATGTAAGCCGTTACCTCGATCCCGTTCGTCAGACGGACACGGGCATATTTCCGAAGCGCCGAGTTCGGTTTTTTCGGCGTCATCGTGCCGACACGCGTGCAGACGCCACGTTTTTGCGGAGACGCCACGTTTGTTTGTTCTTTTTTGAAGCTGTTGTACCCTTTGTTCAACGCAGGGGATTTCGATTTAAATACTTTTTTCTCGCGTCCTTTGCGGACTAATTGGTTGATTGTAGGCATGAAAAAGTTCCTCCTTTCACATGTATCGTTTAAGCCCACATATCCAGGTGGTTCATCATGTATGCAAACAAAGGTTTAAAGGCAAACTGGTCAACGGAGAATCGCCACCGCAGCCGCGCCGACTTGGATTTTGCATGCTTTGCCGAGCTTTTTCATCGAGTCGACTTTCGTGACCGGCACGTTCGCTTCATTGGCAGCAGCGGTCACTTTTTCGATAATCGGCAAATCGGCATCTTCCGCTACGATCACTTCCGTTACTTTCCCTTCCTTTAAAGCCCTTATCGTTTGTTTGGTTCCAATGACGATTTTCCCAGCCTGCAATACTTTTTCATAAGACATGTAACATATCCTCCAAAGTACCAGGTTGTTGGAACACCTTTATTAGACTACCATTTTCTTTGTTCATTGTCAACTGGATTTTTTTCATCAAGGACCGGCCGGTCAAAGGTTGCCTTGAACCGACCGATCTCTACTTTTTACTTCGATGGAACCGTATCGCCAGCCGTTTCCTTCTTGACGGCAGGTTTTACTTTTCGATAGCGGGCCATGCCCGTTCCGGCTGGGACAAGTTTGCCGATAATGACGTTTTCTTTCAAGCCGAGCAGCTCATCCCGCTTCCCTTTGATGGCGGCGTCGGTCAGGACGCGCGTCGTTTCTTGGAACGAAGCCGCGGACAAGAACGAATCCGTTTCAAGCGACGCTTTCGTAATACCCAGCAGCACCGGGCGGGCTGTCGCCGGTCGCTTTCCTTCGCGGATGGCTTGGGCGTTGACATCGGTAAACTGGTGGACGTCCAAAAGCGTGCCCGGCAGCACATCCGTATCGCCGGCATCGACAACGCGCACTTTGCGCAGCATTTGCCGCACCATCACTTCAATATGCTTATCGCTGATTTCAACCCCTTGCATCCGGTATACTTTTTGCACTTCGCGGAGCAAGTATTCTTGCACAGAAGTAATGTCGCGCACGCGCAACAACTGTTTCGGGTCGACCGAGCCTTCTGTCAGCTCCTGACCGCGCTCGACGCGCTGTCCTTCTTCCACTTTGATCCGCGCGTTGTATGGAGCAACGTACGTGCGCGTTTCGACCTCGCCTTGAACAACGATCTCATATTGGTTGTCGCGCGTTTCGTTCACGGAAATGACCGTGCCGTCGATTTCGGAAATGACCGCTTGCCCTTTCGGATTGCGCGCCTCAAACAGCTCCTGCACCCGCGGCAAACCTTGGGTAATGTCGTCCCCGGCGACGCCGCCCGTATGGAACGTCCGCATCGTCAGCTGCGTGCCCGGCTCACCGATCGATTGAGCGGCGATAATGCCGACCGCCTCGCCAACTTCCACATCCATGCCCGTCGCCATATTGCGGCCGTAGCATTTTTTGCATACGCCATGGCGCGTGTTGCAGGCAAAGACGGAGCGGATCCACACTTCCGTAATGCCCGCCTTAATAATTTCGTTTGCAATGTCTTCAGTGATCATTTCATCTTTGCGGACGATCACTTCACCGGTTTCCGGATGGCGCACCGTTTTGTGCGCATAGCGGCCGACAAGCCGTTCTTCCAGCTTGACGACGACCTCGGTGCCATCCGTCAATGCGCGTGCCAAAATGCCGCGGTCGGTGCCGCAATCCTCTTCGCGGACGATGACATCCTGCGCCACATCGACGAGACGTCTCGTCAAATATCCCGAGTCGGCCGTTTTGAGCGCCGTATCCGCCAACCCTTTTCGGGCGCCGTGCGTCGAGATAAAGTACTCCAATACTGTCAGTCCTTCGCGGAACGACGATTTGATCGGCAGTTCGATGATCCGGCCGGCCGGGTTGGCCATTAAGCCGCGCATCCCGGCGAGCTGCGTAAAGTTCGACGCGTTCCCCCGCGCTCCGGAATCGCTCATCATAAAGATCGGGTTGCGCTTATCGAGCGATTTCATCAAGCGGTCTTGGATTTTATCTTTCGCCGCGCTCCAGATGGAGATGACACGCTCATACCGCTCTTCGTCGGTGATCAACCCGCGGCGGAACTGCTTTAAGACGGTATCGACCTTCGCTTGCGCCTCATCCAAAATTTCTTGTTTTTCCGGCAAGACGACAATGTCAGCGACGCCGATCGTAATCCCGGCTTTCGTCGAATATTGGAAACCGAGGTCTTTCATGCGGTCCAGCATTTTTGACGTCTCGGTGATTTTGAACCGCTTGAACACTTCAGCAATAATTTGCCCGAGCACTTTTTTCTTAAACGGCGGCACAGGCTCGCGCTTGCGAATCTCCTCGCGCACGTCGACCCCTTTGTCAAGGAAATACTTGTCCGGCGTCCGCCCTTCGATGTTTTCCGTCGTCGGCTCGTTAATGTACGGGAACGAGTTGGGCAAAATTTCGTTGAAAATCAGTTTTCCGACCGTCGTTAAGAGCAGTTTGTTGTTTTGCTCCTCGGTAAACGTTTCATTTTTCAGCGAGCCGGCATGGACGGCGATGCGCGAGTGGAGATGGACATAACCGTTATGGTAAGCGAGCAGCGCTTCGTCCGTATCTTTGAACACCATGCCTTCGCCGATCGCCCCTTCGCGTTCCATCGTCAAGTAATAGTTTCCTAACACCATGTCTTGGGAAGGTGTCACGACCGGCTTTCCGTCTTTCGGGTTCAAAATGTTTTGCGCCGCCAGCATCAACAGGCGAGCTTCCGCTTGTGCCTCGGCCGACAGCGGCACGTGCACCGCCATTTGGTCGCCGTCGAAGTCGGCGTTGTATGCCGTACAAACGAGCGGATGAAGGCGGATGGCCCGGCCTTCGACGAGCGTCGGCTCAAAGGCTTGAATGCCGAGACGGTGAAGCGTCGGGGCGCGGTTGAGCAGCACCGGATGCTCTTTAATGACGTCTTCAAGCACATCCCATACCTCAGGGTGGACGCGCTCAATTTTCCGTTTCGCGCTTTTAATGTTGTGCGCCAACCCCCGCTCCACAAGCTCCTTCATGACGAACGGCTTAAACAGCTCGAGCGCCATTTCTTTCGGCAGGCCGCATTGATACATTTTCAAGTTCGGACCGACGACAATGACGGAACGGCCGGAGTAGTCAACGCGTTTGCCGAGCAGGTTTTGCCGGAAGCGCCCTTGCTTCCCTTTCAGCATGTGGGAAAGCGATTTTAACGGGCGGTTCCCCGGCCCGGTCACCGGACGGCCGCGGCGGCCGTTGTCAATCAAGGCGTCGACCGCTTCCTGGAGCATCCGTTTCTCGTTTTGGACGATAATATTCGGCGCGCCAAGGTCAAGCAGGCGCTTCAGCCGGTTGTTGCGGTTAATGACGCGGCGGTACAAATCGTTTAAGTCCGATGTCGCAAACCGGCCCCCATCGAGCTGGACCATCGGGCGCAATTCCGGCGGAATGACCGGCAATACATCTAGCACCATCCACGCTGGGTCGTTTCCGGAGCTGCGGAACGCCTCAAGCACTTCAAGCCGTTTAATGATACGGGCGCGCCGCTGTCCTTGCGCCGTCTTCAGTTCTTCTTTCAACGCCGCCACTTCTTTATCCAAATCAATGTCCTGAAGCAGCTTTTTGATCGCTTCCGCCCCCATCGACGCTTGGAACGACTGGCCGTATTTCTCGCGATAGGCGCGGTATTCCTTTTCCGACAGCAGTTGTTTTTTCTCCAGCGGCGTATCGCCGGGATCGGTGACGACGTAAGAGGCAAAATAAATCACTTCTTCGAGCGCCCGCGGCGACATATCAAGCACAAGCCCCATCCGGCTCGGGATGCCTTTGAAATACCAGATGTGGGAAACCGGAGCAGCGAGCTCAATATGACCCATCCGTTCGCGGCGGACTTTTGACCGCGTCACTTCAACGCCGCAGCGGTCGCAGACAACCCCTTTGTAGCGGACGCGCTTATACTTGCCGCAATGGCATTCCCAGTCTTTTGTCGGGCCGAAAATGCGTTCGCAAAACAAGCCGTCTTTTTCCGGCTTTAGCGTCCGGTAGTTGATCGTTTCCGGCTTTTTGACTTCACCGTACGACCAAGAACGAATTTTCTCCGGGGAAGCGAGCCCGATTTTCATGTACTCGAATTTATTGACATCTAGCAAGGGGTATACCTCCCTCTTTGATCCGTCGGTTTTGCTCCATGGCTTGTTCGTCATCCGTTCGCCTCAATGGCCGCGGGCGGGGAAACGCTCCCCGCCTTTTCGCCATTGCCGGTTACTCTTTCGTTACCGCATCTTTTTCTTCGCTGGCTTCTTCCGGTTCAGCCGGTTTCACATCGACCATGATCGCATCCGGCGCATGATCATCATCGTCGTCAAAGTTTTCCATGTTGATTTCCTGTTCGTCGCTCGTCAAAATCGTGACGTCCATCCCTAGACTTTGCAGCTCTTTGATCAACACTTTAAACGACTCCGGCACGCCCGGTTCCGGAATGTTTTCCCCTTTGACGATCGCTTCGTACGTTTTGACGCGGCCAACCACATCGTCAGACTTGACGGTCAAAATTTCCTGCAGCGTATACGCCGCACCGTACGCTTCAAGCGCCCATACTTCCATCTCGCCAAAGCGCTGGCCGCCGAACTGCGCCTTACCGCCGAGCGGCTGCTGGGTGACAAGCGAGTACGGGCCGGTCGAGCGAGCGTGGAGTTTGTCGTCGACCATGTGGGCAAGCTTGATCATGTACATGATCCCGACCGACACGCGGTTGTCAAACGGTTCGCCCGTCCGCCCGTCATACAGCACCGTTTTGGCATCGCGCGCCATGCCGGCTTCTTCAAGAATGTTCCAAACATCTTCCTCCGTCGCTCCGTCAAAGACTGGGGAAGCGATATGCAAGCCAAGTTTTTTCGCCGCCATGCCAAGATGCAGCTCAAACACTTGCCCGATGTTCATCCGCGACGGAACGCCGAGCGGGTTCAACATGATGTCAATCGGCGTGCCATCCGGCAAGAACGGCATATCTTCTTCCGGAAGAATGCGGGAGATAACCCCTTTGTTTCCGTGGCGGCCTGCCATTTTATCGCCTTCGGAAATTTTCCGCTTTTGCACGATATAGACGCGCACCAACTGGTTCACGCCCGGCGGGAGTTCGTCGCCGTCTTCGCGGTTGAAAACTTTGACGTCAAGGACAATGCCGCCGCCGCCGTGCGGGACGCGCAGCGACGTATCGCGCACCTCGCGCGCTTTTTCGCCGAAGATCGCATGCAACAGCCGCTCCTCAGCCGTCAGCTCGGTCATTCCTTTCGGTGTCACTTTGCCGACGAGCAAATCGCCGTCTTTCACTTCTGCACCGATGCGGACGATGCCGCGCTCATCCAAGTTTTTCAACGCATCTTCACCGACGTTCGGGATGTCGCGTGTAATTTCTTCCGGACCGAGCTTCGTGTCGCGCGATTCGGCTTCATACTCTTCAATATGGATTGACGTATACACGTCTTCTTTGACGAGCCGTTCGCTCATGATGATCGCATCTTCGTAGTTGTAGCCGTCCCATGTCATAAAGGCAACAAGCACGTTGCGGCCAAGCGCCAATTCGCCTTTATCCATCGACGGGCCATCGGCCAAAATTTCGCCCTTCTCCACGATATCGCCTTTTTTCACGATCGGCCGCTGGTTGTAGCACGTGCCTTGGTTCGACCGGACGAATTTCAGCAACCGATATTTATCTAGATCACCCTTGACTTCTTTGCCGTCCACTTCAATCAGCCGACGCACCCAAATTTCCTTTGCTTCGACGCGCTCGACGATGCCGCGATGCTTGCAAATCACCGCCGCGCCCGAGTCTTTCGCCGAAACATACTCCATGCCTGTGCCGACGATCGGCGCTTCGGGTTCCAACAGCGGCACGGCTTGCCGCTGCATGTTCGCCCCCATCAAGGCGCGGTTCGAGTCGTCATTTTCCAAAAACGGGATGCACGCCGTCGCCGCCGAGACAACTTGCTTCGGCGACACGTCCATATAGTCGACGCGATCGCGCTTGACGACGATGTTCTCGCCGCGGAAACGGGCGATGACGTTTTCTTCAAGGAACGTGCCGTCCTCCGCAAGCGGTACGTTCGCCTGCGCTACAACGTAATTGTCCTCTTCATCGGCTGTCAAATAATCGATTTGGTCCGTTACCCGACCTGTTTCCGGATCGACGCGCCGGTATGGCGTTTCAATAAAACCAAACTTGTTCACTTTCGCGTAAGTGGACAGCGAGTTGATGAGCCCGATGTTCGGCCCTTCCGGCGTCTCGATCGGACACATCCGCCCGTAGTGCGAATAGTGAACGTCGCGCACTTCAAACCCGGCGCGCTCGCGCGTCAATCCGCCGGGGCCAAGCGCAGAAAGGCGGCGCTTATGCGTCAGTTCAGCGAGCGGGTTCGTCTGATCCATAAACTGCGACAGCTGCGAGCTGCCGAAAAACTCTTTAATCGCTGCGATCACCGGGCGGATGTTGATCAGCTGCTGCGGCGTGATCGTGTTCGTATCTTGAATCGACATGCGCTCGCGCACGACGCGTTCCATGCGCGACAAGCCGATGCGGAATTGGTTTTGCAGCAGTTCGCCGACCGAACGGAGGCGGCGGTTGCCCAAATGGTCGATGTCATCCGTATCGCCGACGCCGTGGAGCAAGTTGAAGAAATAGCTGATCGATGCAATGATGTCCGCCGGCGTAATATGTTTGACATCTTCCGCAATAAAGCCGTTGCCGATGATGTTGATTACCTTTTCGTTGTCCGGATCATTCGGTGCATAAATTTTCACGGTCTGCACCTCAATCGGACCATCCGCCACTCCCTCAGCCGGACGGTACGTCCGCAACCCGACTCCTTTTTCCAAATACGGCAGCAGGCGGTTCAGCGTCCGGCGGTCGATCATCGCTCCAGCTTCAGCGATGACTTCCTTGGTTTCGGGATCAATGATCGTTTCCGCGAGCCGCTGATTGAACAAGCGGTTTTTAATATGAAGTTTTTTATTGATTTTATAACGGCCTACGCTCGCCAAGTCATAGCGCTTCGGATCAAAAAAGCGCGACGCCAGCAAATTTTTCGCATTCTCAAGCGTCGGCGGCTCTCCCGGACGAAGACGCTCGTAAATTTCAATCAACGCTTTTTCCGTGCTGTCGGTATTATCTTTTTCAAGCGTATTGCGCAAGTATTCGTTGTCGCCGAGCAGATCGATGATTTCTTGGTCGGAGCTGAACCCAAGCGCACGGAGAAGCACCGTAACGGGCAGTTTACGGGTACGGTCGATGCGAACGTAAACGACGTCTTTCGCATCGGTTTCATATTCAAGCCATGCGCCGCGGTTCGGAATCACTGTCGCCGAGTAGCCGCGTTTGCCGTTTTTATCAACTTTGTCGCTGTAATAGACGCTTGGCGAACGGACGAGCTGGGAAACAATGACGCGTTCCGCCCCATTGATAATAAACGTTCCGGTTTCCGTCATGAGCGGAAAATCGCCCATAAACACGTCTTGCTCTTTCACTTCGCCCGTTTCTTTATTAATCAAGCGAACTTTGACGCGAAGCGGCGCCGCATATGTAACGTCGCGTTCTTTCGCCTCTTCGACCGTATATTTCGGTTCTCCTAAACTATAGTCGATAAATTCAAGCGAGAGATTGCCGGAAAAGTCTTCAATCGGGGAAATTTCCTTGAACATTTCCCGCAGCCCTTCATCGAGAAACCATTGGTAGGAGGACGTTTGAATTTCGATCAAGTTCGGCAATTCCAGCACTTCGCTGATGCGTGCATAGCTTCTGCGTTGGCGGTGTCGCCCGTATTGAACTAGTCGGCCTGTCAAGAGTGATTCACCCCTCAAATGTAGACATTAGTGAAAACCGGAAGCGGAACATCGCATTGATCCAGCCGCCTTGGCGGCATATGCCGCCAAGGCCGTCGGCCGCTCCGCCATTCCGGGGCAAAGCGCTAGGCATGCATGCGGCTGGCCCCCGCCATCCGGACGGAAACGGTTCAGCTATGACGCCGCCGTTTCGGTAAGGGGATTTCACACGCTCCCGGTGCGAGGAAACCAGGCGTTGGATGGAGAAAAAAAGAAAATGGTTTCTATCCAGTAGAAAACCATATGTTTAGCTGTATATTGATTTTATCATTTTTTCCATCATATCCAAAAATATACGTCATCCCCTCATGTGGGAAATGTGCATATTTAGCATTTTATAATGCTACCACAATAAAAAAACGGTGTCAACATTTTTTCGCCTTTATGATATAATATCCTTTTTTCTTCGCGACGACTTCTACAGCAGGAAAGCATTCGTTCAGCTTTTGCAAGGCCGATGGGGCGCCTTGCTTTTTTTGAATGACGACCCATAGCTCGCCATGATCGAGCAGATGATCGCGGCTTTGTTCAAAAATCGCGTAAACGACCCGTTTGCCAGCCCGGATCGGCGGATTGGTGACGACCGCTGCAAATCGCTGTTCTCCGACTTCCGAAAAAAGATCGCTTTTGTAAATCACCGCATTGTCAATCCCGTTTGCCTGCTTGTTTTCCTGCGCCAGTTCGAGCGCCCGCTCGTTGACATCAATCATGTGAACGCGCCGGTTTGGAAACGATTTGGCCAAGGCAAGCCCGATCGGCCCATATCCGCAGCCGACATCCAACAAATCCCCAGCCACTCCCGGCTCCTCGAACGTTTCAATTAACAGGCGTGTGCCAAAGTCGACTTCGCGCTTTGAAAACACTCCGCTGTCGGTTGTAAAGCGAAATTCATGCCCCCGGAGCGTAAACGTCCACGTTTGCGGGTTTCGCTCCGACGTCGGATTGACTGAGTAATAATGCTCGCTCATCATCATCCCCTCCTCCTTGTCGACAGGCTGCACTGCCTTCCGTATATATAGTGTAACAAAAAAGAGGCCGTCCCTTGCTTCGGGCAAGCCTCTTTTTTCAATGGCGCAGCCATTACTTGATTTCGACTTTCGCGCCAGCTTCTTCGAGTTTTGCTTTGATTTCTTCTGCTTCTTCTTTCGCAATGCCTTCTTTGATCGGCTTCGGGGTGTTGTCGACCAAGTCTTTCGCTTCTTTCAGGCCGAGGCCAGTGATTTCGCGAACGACTTTGATGACTTTGATTTTTTGCGCGCCGGCGTCGGCAAGAATGACGTCGAATTCCGTTTTTTCTGCCGCTGCTTCAGCGCCGGCTGCTGCGCCGCCCGCGACAACAACCGGAGCCGCAGCTGTTACGCCGAATTCTTCCTCGATCGCTTTCACCAATTCGTTTAATTCCAATACGGTCATATTTTTCACTGCTTCAATGATTTGTTCTTTCGTCATCACAACTTCCTCCTTTGTTTTCTGAATGATTGTTAAGCACATATCGATGCGCCATTACGCGCCTTGTTCTTCTTGCTTGTCAGCCACCGCTTTGACCGCAAGCGCAAAGTTGCGGATCGGGGCTTGGAGAACGCTAAGCAACATCGAAAGCAACCCTTCGCGGGACGGGAGCTTCGCCAACGCATCGATTTCTTCTTTGCTGGCGATGTTCCCTTCGATGACGCCGCCTTTGATCTCCAACGCCTCATGCGTTTTCGCAAACTCGCTTAAAATTTTTGCCGGCGCCACAACATCTTCATTGCTGAAGGCGATGGCATTTGGACCGGTGAACACTTCATCCAGTCCTTCCAGGCCGACTTCCGCGAGCGCCCGACGGGTCAAGGTGTTTTTGTACACTTTAAACTCGACGCCTGCCTCGCGCAGCTGTTTGCGCAACTCGGTCATTTCCGCCACGTTCAGGCCGCGGTAATCGACGATGACGGTTGCCTTGCTGGCGCGAAATTTGTCCGCAATCTCGGCAACCACTTGTTTTTTCAGTTCAATCGCGCTCGACACGTCCTGCACCTCCTGTAAGGAAAATGAGAGAATACCACTTATACCGTCTGCTCAATAAAAAACCTCCATGCCGCGTAGACATGGAGGTGTCGTTCAACGCACCGCCGCTCGTCCCCGACGCAGGGCGCGCGCTGTTCTATCGTCCACATACCTCGGTAGGAAATTAAGCCTCAAACAGGCACCTACTGTCTACGGTATAAATGATATTCGTTTGTTCAGCCAAATGGCATTTTATCAGACTCGACGCAGAAAGTCAACCGTTACTGTGCAACAGCCACCGTCGTCGGGTCCACTTTAATGCCAGGACCCATCGTTGACGTAATCGTCACGTTTTTGACGTATGTCCCTTTCGCTGCCGCCGGTTTGGCTTTCAAAATCGCCTCGTAGACGGCGGCGAAGTTTTCGGCCAGTTTCTCGTTGTCGAACGATACTTTGCCGATCGGCACATGAATGTTGCCGGCTTTATCAACGCGGTATTCCACTTTACCAGCTTTGATCTCCTGCACAGCTTTCGCAACGTCAAACGTGACCGTGCCGGTTTTCGGGTTTGGCATTAACCCTTTCGGACCCAAAATACGACCGAGTTTCCCGACCTCGCCCATCATATCCGGCGTGGCAACAACGACGTCAAAGTCAAACCAGCCTTGCTGGATTTTATTGATGTATTCTGTATCGCCGACATAGTCAGCGCCAGCTGCTTCTGCTTCTTTCGCTTTTTCCCCTTTTGCGAACACTAACACGCGCGCTACTTTCCCCGTGCCGTGCGGCAGAACGACAGCGCCGCGAATTTGTTGGTCCGCTTTTTTCGGGTCAACGCCCAACCGGAACGCAACTTCCACCGTCGCATCAAATTTCGCGACGTTCGTTTTTTTCACGAGCTCGATTGCTTCAGCAATCGGGTATGCTTTGGAGCGGTCGACGAGTTTCAATGCTTCTAAGTATTTCTTTCCTCTTTTCGGCATGTGAAAAATCCTCCTCGGTTGTGGTTTTAGCGGAAAAACCTCCCACATTGAACGTTCTTCGCTTCTTTCGAAAACGAAGAAGCGGACAGATGCCCATTCATCAGGCCCGTCTTGCTGTTTTTGTTCATGGAGAGAGAGGTTGCCCAATGACGCAACCTCCCCTACAAACGACGCACCGGCTTTAGTCTTCAATCACAATGCCCATGCTGCGAGCCGTGCCTTCAATCATACGCATGGCTGCTTCAATGCTCGCTGCATTCAAATCCGGCATTTTCAATTCAGCAATCTCGCGCACTTTGTCACGTTTGATCGTCGCTACTTTGTTGCGGTTCGGTTCGCCGGAGCCCGATTCGATGCCCGCCGCTTTTTTCAACAGTACAGCGGCCGGCGGCGTTTTCGTGATGAATGTAAACGAACGGTCTTCAAAAACCGTAATTTCAACCGGAATGATCAAGCCTGCCTGGTCAGCGGTACGGGCATTAAACTCTTTGCAAAACGCCATAATATTAACACCGGCTTGACCTAACGCAGGACCTACTGGCGGCGCCGGATTTGCTTTCCCTGCAGGAATTTGCAGTTTGACGATTTTGATTACTTTTTTCGCCACGAGACACACCTCCTTAAGTCCGTGATGTGGTATTAGGGATTGCCCCTCCCACTCCATCCGGCTCCGATCTGACGAGCCGCTTTCATATCTCCCGTTTCGGCCGGGAGGATTAGCGCATCAAGCACGTTCGCTCCCTTATACAGCACGTATAAGTTCATCGCTGCATGCCTTGTCTAAGATTCAAGACATACTGACTTTAAAATAGTATCACTTTTCAACAACGATTGCAAGTTCTTTTCCATTAGATTTTTTCTATTTGCGAAAACTCCAATTCCACCCGTGTTTCGCGGCCAAACATATCGACAAGCAGCTTCACCTTATGTTTGTCGAGGTCAACCACCTCAATTTTTCCAGTGAAGTTGGCAAACGGCCCTTCTTTAATCCGGACCGTTTCATTCACCTCGTAGTCGACATCAATCTCAGTAAGCGGCATGCCCATCCGCTTCAAAATCATTTTGACTTCTTCCTCCATGAGCGGCGTCGGTTTCGAACCAGCCCCGCTCGAACCGACAAATCCGGTCACGCCCGGCGTGTTGCGCACGACGTACCACGAATCGTCGGTCATGATCATTTCGACAAGCACATAACCGGGGAACACTTTCTTTTTCGTCGTTTTCCGTTTGCCGTTTTTGATGTCCGTTTCCGTTTCTTCCGGGACGACAACACGGAAAATCTTGTCTTGCATTCCCATTGATTCAACGCGTTTCTCCAAATTGGCTTTCACCTTATTTTCGTATCCCGAATATGTATGGACGACATACCAGTTTTTCTCCATCAGCGAGCCTCCCTAGGGCGGTTTTCATTTTGTTTTCTGCGCAAAACAAAAACCCGTTTCCGGGTTCCATGTTCGCACGATTATCTTTCATTATAGCATATCATCCGCCCGCTTATTCAAATACAAGGCGAATCAACTGCGAAATGCCGAGGTCGACAACGGCGAAAAAGATGGTGAAAAACGCCACCGTAGCCAATACGATTCCCGTATAGTTCACTAGTTCTTTCCGGCTCGGCCAGCTCACTTTTTTCAACTCCCGCACGACTTCTTTGAAAAAGTTGATTACTCGCTGCATCCCTCGTACCTCCACGATTGATCAAAACTGTCCCCACCGCCTGCTTCGTCTCGCGATGGACGGTATGATTGTTGCTCATCGAACAAAACTTGTTGGCCGCCAAGCGCCTGCACCAAGGCAACCGGCCTGTTTTGCAGCCGTGCAGTTTCGGCTCCCGCATTGCGCGCGAGCCAACGTTGCTCGTTAACATAAACGTTTGACCGTTCCCGCGAGATGTCCATAAAAATTTATCATATCAGCATTTCCGCTGTCAATGCCATCTTTTGGCCTCCGTTCGGCCATCGGCCGATGCACCGCCTACAAACTGATTTCCCGATATTCCAAATATTTCTCCAACTTCCGTTTGACGCGCTGCAAGGCGTTGTCGATCGATTTGACATGGCGGTTTAACTCTTCGGAAATTTCTTGGTACGAGCGCCCGTCCAAATACAACGCGAGCACTTTCCGCTCCAAATCGCTGAGCAATTCCGCCATTTTCAGCTCAATATCGTCAACTTCCTCGCGGTTGACAATCAGCTCTTCCGGGTCGGTCACCTGCGTGCCGGACAACACGTCCATCAGCGTCCGGTCCGACTCGTCGTCGTAAATCGGCTTGTCCAAGGAAACGTAAGAGTTGAGCGGAATGTGCTTTTGGCGGGTCGCGGTTTTAATCGCGGTAATCATTTGCCTCGTGATGCATAGTTCTGCAAACGCTTTAAATGAAGAGAGCTTGTCCCCCTTAAAATCGCGGACTGCCTTGTACAGCCCGATCATCCCTTCCTGCACAATGTCCTCGCGGTCAGCCCCGACTAAAAAGTATGAGCGGGCTTTGGCGCGCACAAAGTTTTGGTATTTGTGGATCAAAAAATCAAGCGCTTCTCCATCCCCTTCGTGAACAAGTGTAACAAGCTGTTCATCCTCTAAATGTTTATAATCCTTTGGCTTGTCTACTTTTAAGCATTCCCCCACGCTGATCCCCCCCCGACCGCATCAATCGCTAACATTTATTATACAGTGCAAATTTTTACAGCGTCAACCGCTCATTTTTGCCCTCTCCGCCATTTTTCAAAAATTTCGGCAACTATGTCATTGAGCGGCACTTTCAAGGTCGGTGTATGCTGCTTCATTGACTGCAACTTTTTTGAAATATCCCGCTCCACCTCTTCGATTTCGTGCAGAAGTTCGCGCGCCGATTTGCGCAAGGCGCCTTGACCGAACACCGTCCATTGTTCCGTATAATCCGATGTCGCGACATACACTTTGGTGCGCGCGTTGATGAGCGTTTTCGCCAACCGCTCAATCCGTTCGTCCGCTGTCTCATTTTCCTTTGTAAAAATGACATCGATATCGTAGTTTTTATACTTTTTCTCGTTTCCCTGCACGAGATGGGCGTCAAACACGACCACGACGTGATCCCCGGTGAACCCTTTGTAATCGGCCAGTTTGTCAATCAACAAATCCCTTGCCGCTGCCAGATCGCCTTCCTCTTTCAGCCGGCGCAGCGCCGGCCATGCCCCGATGATGTTGTAACCGTCGACAATTAAAACGTTCATCGGCTATTCCCCTAGCGGATACCGCTTTCGGTACACCTCGTACATGAGCAAACTGGCGGCGACAGAAGCGTTGAGCGAAGTGACGTGCCCCCGCATCGGCAGCCGAAACAAGAAATCACACTTTTCCCGCACTAACCGGCTGATGCCTTTTCCCTCGCTGCCGATGACCAGCGCCAACGGCATCGTGCCGTCAAGGAAGCGGTAGTCATCTTTGGCGTCTGCATCGGTGCCAGCCACCCAAACGCCCCGCTCTTTCAGCTCGTCGATCGTCCGCGCCAAGTTCGTCACGCGCGCGACCGGAACGTGCTCGATCGCTCCGGTTGACGCCTTCGCTACGGTCGGCGTCAACCCCACCGACCGCCGTTTCGGGATGATGAGCCCGTGCGCTCCGACCGCATCTGCGGTGCGCATAATGGCGCCCAAGTTATGCGGGTCTTCGATTTCGTCCAAAATGAGGAAAAACGGCGCTTCTTCCCGTCGGGCGGCGCGGGCAAACAAATCGTCGACCTCGTAATAGCGGTATGCGGCCGCCTGGGCGATCACCCCTTGGTGCACCCCGTCAACCATTTGGTCAAGCTTGCGCTTCGGAACATATTGGACGAGCACGCCCCGCCGCTTCGCCCATTCGAAGACAGGCTCGACGGCGTGGCGCTGCGCTCCTTCCGCGATCCAGATTTTATTGATGTCGCGCCCGGATTTGAGCGCCTCGATGACCGGGTTTCTGCCGATAATGTAATCCATCATTCCAACGCCCTTTCTTCCCTTTCAATAATCGCAAATGAACGGCCGATTAACTCGTCGACCCGCCGGCCGTTGTCCTGTAAAAAATGATAGCCGATCAACGCTTCGAACGCGGTGCTGTGCCGGTATGTCTGCACATCCGTATTTTTCGGAATCGTGCCTGATTTCGCGTTGCGGCCGCGGCGGACGATGGCTTGCTCCTCTTCCGTCAACACGCCTTCATCAAGCAAGGTTAAAATGACTCTTGCTTGCGCCCGGGCCGACACGTAGCGGATCGCCCGCCGATGCAGCTCGTGCGGCCGTACGCTGCCCATCGCCAGCAAGTGGCGGCGCACGTACACTTCATAAACCGCATCGCCAATATAGGCGAGCGCCAAGCCATTTAATTGTTTGACATCATGAACGGTCTCAAACTGCGCCATTGCTTATGATCCCCGTTTCCATCTTGTCCCTTGAGGCGTATCTTCCAAAATAATGTTTTTGGCCTTCAACTCGTCGCGAATGCGGTCAGCCAGCGCGAAATCGCGGTTTTTCCGCGCTTCGTTGCGCTGTTGGATCAGCGCCTCGATTTCCTCATCAAGCAGCTCTTCTTGCTTTGGCTTTGGATCGAGGCCAAGCACGTCCATCAACTGTTCAAATTCACGCAAAAAGGCGCCAATAACGGTTTCCGATGTCGTCTTTTCCTGCAAATACAAGTTCGCTTGTTTCGCCAGCTCAAATAGAACCGCAATGCCGTTCGCCGTGTTGAAATCGTCGTCCATTTCGCGGATGAACGATTCGCGGACCGCAGCGATGCGCGACAGCCATTTGTCATCGTCGTCGGTTAAATTCGTGCTCGCTCCGAGCCGGTGCTGCAAGTTGCCATATGCCGTCCTTAAGCGTTCGAGCCCGCGCCGGGCGCTCTCGAGCAGCTCTTCGCTGTAGTTGATCGGATGGCGATAGTGCACCGACAACATAAAGAAGCGCAGCACTTGCGGGTCAATCTGCCGGATGATATCGTGGACGAGCACGAAGTTGCCGAGCGACTTCGACATTTTTTCGTTGTTAATATTTAAATACCCGTTGTGCAGCCAATATTTCGCAAACGGTTTGCCGGTCAAAGCCTCTGACTGGGCGATTTCGTTTTCATGGTGCGGGAACGTCAAATCTTGGCCGCCGGCGTGGATATCGATCGTATCGCCTAAATATTTGCGCGCCATCGCCGAGCATTCGATATGCCAACCCGGCCGCCCTTTCCCCCATGGACTGTCCCAACAAATCTCTCCTTCTTTCGCCGCTTTCCAAAGGGCGAAATCGAGCGGGTCGTCTTTTTTCTCGCCGACTTCGATGCGCGCTCCAGCCTGCAATTCATCGATCGATTGGTGCGACAGCTTGCCGTAACCGGGAAACTTGCGCGTCCGGTAGTAGACGTCGCCATCCACCTCGTACGCATACCCCTTGTCGATGAGCGCTTGGATGAATTCGATAATCGTCCCGATATTTTCTGTCACGCGCGGGTGGATGTCCGCCTTTTTGCAGCCAAGCGCCTGAATGTCTTCAAAATACGCCTCGATAAACCGCTCGGCAATCGCCGGAACGCTTTCGCCAAGCTCGCGGGCCGCCTTAATCAGTTTGTCGTCGACATCGGTAAAATTGGATACGTACGTCACGTCGTAGCCGCGGAACTCCAAATAGCGGCGGATCGTGTCAAAGACGATGGCGGCCCGGGCGTTCCCGATATGGATATAGTTGTAAACGGTAGGACCGCATACATACATTTTGACCTTGTTGGGCTCAAGCGGCTCAAACGGTTCCTTTTTTCGCGTCAACGTATTATAAAGCCGGATGCTGCTCATACTCGCTCTTCCTTTCTTGCTGTTTCAATGCCTCCAACTCGCTTTTCAGCCGGACGATCTCCTCTTCAAGCTCCCGGAACCGGTCAGCGATCGGATCTGGCAGGTCGGTGTGGTTCAAATCTTTTTTCACTTTCACTCCATCACGCACAACCACGCGGCCCGGAATGCCAACGACGGTTGAGTTGGGCGGCACGTCTTTTAACACGACCGACCCGGCGCCAATTTTCGAGTTTTCGCCGATCGTAATCGACCCGAGCACTTTCGCGCCGGCAGCGATCAAACAGTTGTCTTTGATCGTCGGGTGCCGCTTCCCTTTTTCTTTCCCTGTCCCTCCTAATGTGACCCCTTGATAGACCGTGACATTGTCGCCGATTTCGCACGTTTCGCCGATCACCACACCCATGCCGTGGTCGATGAAAAAGCGGCGGCCGATTTTGGCGCCCGGATGAATTTCAATGCCGGTGAAAAAGCGGCTGATTTGCGAAATCAACCGGGCAAGAAAGTAAAATTTCCGTTTGTAAAGCGCATGAGCGATCCGATGCGCCCAAATGGCATGCAGACCGGAGTACGTTAAAATGACTTCCAGGTAGCTTCTTGCCGCCGGGTCTTGCTCAAAAATGACCTCAATATCCTCTTTTAACGTTTTAAACATCATGTCCTCCCTCCATCCCTCTAAGTTGTTTTGAATAAAAAAGCGTCCCTGTGCCGAAGACACAGAGACGCTTTTGGCGCGGTTCCACTCTGTTTAGCGAAACGGGAAAACGCCGTTTCACTCACTCGAGTCCGATAACGGAGAGGCTCCGCTCCTCTCTACTGCAGAACGTCTCTGTTCCGGTTCGAAAGGAGACTCCGAGGCGCATTTCGGATAACGCCGGGCATAAGCCGCTTCCAGCCAAGGCGACTCTCTCTGGGATGACGGCGTTTCCTACTTCTCCTCGTCAACGCTTTTTCACTATGCGCTTGTTCAACCGATAAACTTTGTATTATTATACCACACGCACTACGCAAACGTGCACACCTATTCCGCTAAAATTTTTCTTGCAGCGCCCGCTCGAGCCGCTCGATTACTTTTTGTTTGCCGAGCAGCTGAATGGCAAACGGAAGCTCCGGCCCGTGCGTTTGCCCGGTCACCGCGGCGCGAATTGGCATAAACAGCTTTTTCCCTTTTTGTCCGGTCGCCTTTTGCACCGCCTTAATCGCCGCTTTAATTTCGTCGGCTGTAAACGGGTCGAGGTCCCGCACATGGGCCAAAAAGGCCGAAAGCACGTCGGGCACTTGTTCTTCGGCGAGCACTTGGCGCGCCTCATCTTCGTATTCGACTTCTTCCTTAAAGAACAACTCGGACAACGGAACAATCTCCGCCCCGTAGCTCATTTGCTCTTGATACAGTGCGATTAAATCGCGCGCCCACTGCCGCTGTTCGTCGCTCATGTCCGCCGGCAAGCGCCCGGCTTTCACCAAATGCGGCAAAGCCAATTCGACGAGCCGGTCCAAATCGAGTTTTTTGATGTATTGATTGTTCATCCATGTCAGCTTTTTCGTGTCAAACATCGACGGCGACTTTGACAGCCGCGAAACGTCGAAGATGCGGATGAGCTCGTCTTTCGAAAAAATTTCTTCCTCCCCTTCCGGCGACCAGCCTAAGAGGGCGAAAAAGTTGAACATCGCTTCCGGCAAATAGCCGAGCTCTTTGTATTGCGACACGAACTGAATGATTGACTCATCGCGCTTGGACAACTTTTTCCGCTGTTCGTTGACAATCAACGTCAAATGGGCAAACTGCGGCGGCTCCCAGCCAAAATATTCATACACCATCAGCTGCTTCGGCGTGTTGGACAAATGCTCCTCACCGCGGAACACATGGCTGATCTCCATAAGGTGGTCGTCGATGACGACGGCAAAGTTGTACGTCGGAATACCGTTCGCCTTCACAATGACCCAATCGCCGATATCTTTCGATTCAAACGTCACTTTGCCGCGCACCAGATCGTCGACTTCGTATGTTTTCCCTTCCGGCACCTTGAGGCGGATCGTATACGGCTTGCCTTGCGCCTCAAGTTCCGCGACCTGTTCCGGCGTCAAACGGCGGCACTTGCCGCTGTATTGCGGAGCGGCGATGCCGGCCGCACGCTGCTCCTCCCGCTCCCGCTCAAGCTCTTCCGGCGTGCAAAAACATTTGTACGCATGTCCTTGCTCGAGCAGTTCGTCCACATACTTCCGGTATATATCAAGCCGCTCCGTCTGGCGGTACGGCCCATAGCCGCCATCTTTATCAACGGACTCGTCATAATCGATGCCGAGCCATTGTAAGTTTTCGAGCTGCGACTGTTCGCCGCCTTCCACGTTCCGTTCGATATCCGTATCCTCGATGCGGACGATCATTTTTCCGCCGTGATGGCGAGCAAACAAATAGTTAAACAGCGCGGTCCGCGCCCCTCCGATATGCAAATGGCCGGTCGGGCTCGGCGCATAGCGCACGCGCACATCTTTTGCCATCGTCCAACCCTCCACTTTCATCCAAACTTGTACCCTTATTGTACCGTTTATCGCGGCAAAGTTCAAAACGGACGGCTCGCCCCATTCGGCGCCTAACGGTTGCGCCTTACTCCCCGCTCTTTTTAAGCAACACGACCGCTTGGGCGGCAATGCCTTCCCCGCGCCCGGTGAACCCGAGTTTTTCCGTTGTCGTCGCCTTGACGTTCACTTGTGTGCGCTCGGCTTCAAGCAGGCGGGCGATCACGGCTTTCATCTCCTCAATGTACGGAGCCATTTTCGGCTTTTGAGCGATAATCGTACAGTCGGCGTTCACCAATGCATACCCTTCCTTCCGGACGAGCGTCCATACGTGCGCCAACAATTCGGTTGAGTCCGCGTCTTTATAGCGCGGGTCATCATCAGGAAAATGCCGTCCGATATCGCCGGCGCCAATCGCTCCAAGGCACGCGTCCGCCACCGCGTGGAGCAGCACATCGGCATCCGAATGGCCGAGCAGCCCTTTCTCATGCGGAATATGTACGCCGCCAATGATAAGCGGACGCCCTTCAACGAGCTGGTGAACGTCAAACCCTTGTCCGATGCGAAACATGTCTTCACCTCCGTTTACTCTGCGACGCGGCTCGCTAAAATCGCCTCGGCAAACAAAATGTCTTCCGGAGTCGTCAGTTTAATGTTGCGGTAGTCCCCTTCTACAATTTTCACCGGCTTGCCGAGCCGCTCGACGAGGCTGGCGTCGTCCGTGCCAAGATAGCCTTCCCGTTTCGCAGCCTCATGCGCCTCGGCGATCAAAGACAGACGAAAAGCTTGTGGCGTCTGCACCGCCCACAAGCTGGAACGATCAATCGTCTGTTCGACAAACAAACCGTCCACTTTTTTGATTGTGTCTTTCACCCGCACAGCCGGGACCGCTGCCCCGTATCGGGCGGCTGCATCCGCCAGCTCATGCAAATGGCGGACGTGAATAAACGGGCGGGCGCCGTCGTGGATCAGGACAATGCCCCGTCCCTCTAACGCCTGCAGCCCGTTATAGACGCTATGTTGCCGCTCCTCGCCGCCCTCAGCGAACGCTGCCACTTTTTTGATACGAAAACGAACGACAAGTTGCTCAAAGCGGCTTCGCTCCGCCTGATTCACGACAAGCACGACGCGGGCGCACCGTTCATCGCGGTCGAACACCTTCAGCGTCCGGACGATGAGCGGTTCGCCACCTAGTTCAATAAACTGCTTATTCATACCGGCGTTCATCCTCTTTCCTTGTCCGGCCGCCAAGACAATCGCTTCGTAGTTCATTGGACGTTTCCCCTGTTCTGTTTACAGCGCTTTTTGCAACAGCTTCAGCTTGGCAAAAATCATTCTCCCCGCAGATGTTTGTAACACGCTGGTGACTAGGACGTCAACCCGTTTGCCGATATATTCTTTGCCGTCTTCGACAACAATCATCGTTCCGTCATCCAAGTAAGCAACGCCCTGGTTATGTTCCTTTCCGTCCTTAATGACATGCACATTCAGCTCCTCGCCCGGCAGGACGATCGGCTTGACGGCATTAGCCAAATCGTTGATATTAAGGACGCGCACGTTTTGTAGCTCACACACTTTGTTCAAGTTGAAATCGTTTGTGACGACGACGCCTTGAAGCTGTTTGGCTAGTTTGACGAGCTTGCTGTCGACTTCTTGCACATCGCTGAAGTCGGCCTCATGAATTTCCACCTTCATCGCCATCTCTTTTTGAATGCGGTTTAAAATATCCAAGCCGCGGCGGCCGCGGTTTCGCTTCAGCACATCGGAGGAGTCGGCGATATGCTGGAGCTCCTCTAACACAAAACGGGGAATGACAAGCGGGCCTTCCAAAAACCCGGTTTGGCAAATGTCCGCGATCCGCCCATCGATGATGACGCTTGTGTCCAAAATTTTCACCGCTCCACCTTTCGGCGCCTCGTTCTCGGTTTCTCCGCCTTTTTTCTTTGTCATTCGATTGGAAAGAGAAAATAAGTTCATCAGCTCATTCCGTTTCTTTAAGCCGACACGAAACCCTAAATAGCCAAGCAAGATCGTCAAAAAAATCGGCAGCACCGTGTTCAACACTTGAATTCGAAACGATTGCAGCGGCATGACGACCAAAAACGCAATAATAAGACCAAAAATCAGCCCGAGGCTGCCAAACAGCACGTCAGCAGCAGGCGCCCTTACCAATGTTTCCTCGACCCAGCGCACCATGTCCACAACATAATCCACAAGCCAAAACGTCA
The DNA here is from genome assembly GCF_038593135.1 of Geobacillus sp. FSL K6-0789. NCBI lineage: Bacteria > Bacillati > Bacillota > Bacilli > Caryophanales > Anoxybacillaceae > Geobacillus > Geobacillus sp. FSL K6-0789. Next base: position 104,214 of record NZ_CP151966.1, on the reverse strand, counting down.
ACAAAAAGAAAAGAACAGCGCCCAACACCGCCAACGTATAGGAATTATGGATGAGCGGCATGTCGCTTACATTCAACAGCGCAAGCAAATCAGGCAAAAACATGGCGCCCAGCGTTCCGCCTACGGCGAAAAAAAATAGTTGTACGACACGTTTGACCATCGGCTCATCTTCACCTCCCTATCTAACATTATAAACAGTTTCCAATGTTTGAAACCAACCGAAACCCAATTTTTAACCATTTTTGAACATTCGACATCCGCTTGTAACAATTCGCGCTGGACGCCTGTGCACAGCGGAAGGACGTTGCCCCCCTATATATATTTACGTTGTTCGAAACAAAAAGTTCGGTCATTTCATGCAAAACATGATCGGGGCGGAGCAAGAGGATGCTTTAGCGAGCGCCCCCAGCCGTTTCCTATTTGCCCGTTCCCCCGAAGAAAGCGTTCAAATCATCGTGTGCTCGAGCGCCTCAGCCACATGGGAAACGCCGATCACCTGAACGCTTGCCGGCGGCTGCCAACCTGCCAAATTGTTTTTCGGTACAATGACACGGGAAAAACCTAGTTTGACAGCCTCTTGCACACGCTGTTCAATGCGGGAGACACGCCGCACTTCCCCGGTCAACCCGACTTCACCGATAATGACGTCGGTCGGATTGGTCGGCCGATCGCGAAAGCTTGAGGCGATGCTGACGGCGATGGCTAGGTCAATGGCCGGCTCATCAAGCTTCACTCCGCCCGCCACCTTCAAATAGGCATCTTGGTTTTGCAACAGCAGCCCGACCCGCTTTTCCAATACGGCCATAAGCAACGACACGCGGTTATGATCGAGGCCGGTCGCCATCCGCCTCGGGTTGCCGAAGCTTGTCGGCGAAACGAGCGCTTGAATTTCCACCAGAACCGGGCGCGTCCCTTCCATGGCCGCCACCACCGTCGAACCCGCCGCCCCGTGCGATCGCTCTTCCAAAAACACTTCGGACGGATTTTCCACTTCCCGCAGCCCGATGTCGCGCATTTCAAAAATACCGATTTCATTCGTCGAACCGAAGCGGTTTTTCACCGCCCGCAAAATGCGGTACGTATGATGCCGCTCCCCCTCAAAATAAAGGACGGTATCGACCATATGCTCGAGAATGCGCGGCCCGGCGATCGCCCCTTCTTTCGTCACATGGCCGACGATAAAAATGGCGACGCCTTTTGTTTTGGCGATTTTCATCAACTCAGCGGTGCACTCGCGCACTTGGGCGACACTGCCCGGCGCTGACGTAATATCCGTCCGGTACACCGTCTGGATTGAATCAATCACGACACAGGAGGGCTGAATCGTTTCAATCGCTGATACAATATATTCCAAATTCGCCTCCGCTAACACATACAGATGATCGGACTCGGCGCGAAGGCGCCCAGCGCGCAGTTTTACCTGTTTGACGGATTCCTCGCCCGATACATACAACACTGTATGCCTAGCCGCCAGTTGCGCTGAGGCCTGCAGCAACAGCGTCGACTTGCCGATGCCGGGGTCGCCGCCGATTAAGACGAGCGACCCTTTGACGATCCCCCCACCGAGCACGCGATTGAACTCTGCACTGTTCGTTTCGATGCGCGGCTCTTGCACCGCGGCAACGGCAGTAATCGGAACCGGTTTAGCGGACCCGGACGGCTCCGAATGGAGAAATGCCCCACGCACAGCGGTTCTGACCGGCTCGATTTCCTCGACGAATGAGTTCCACGTTTGGCATCCCGGGCAGCGGCCGAGCCACTTCGCCGATTCGTATCCGCACTCTTGGCAAACAAATTTCGTCTTCTTTTTCGCCATTGAACTAACCCTTTCTCTCTTGTGTTCCATATGGAAAAAAGGTATGGGCAGCATCGTGCCGCATACCTTTTTTCATCACATCACGGCCTGTTTTGCCAATACGACAAATTCCCCATCTTTCACATCAACGACGACTTTTTGTCCTTTGGCGATCGTGCCTTTTAACAGTTCTTCGGACAAACGGTCTTCAATATGTTTTTGCAAAGCGCGGCGCAACGGGCGAGCCCCGTATTCCGGATCGAAACCTTCAGCAGCGATTTTCTCAATCGCCGCCTCCGTCAATTCAAGGTCAATATCTTGCTCTTTCAGCCGTTTCACCAGCGTATCAGCCATCAGACGGACAATTTGTTTTAGATGGTCTTTTTCAAGCGAATGGAAGACGATAATTTCATCGATCCGGTTCAAAAACTCCGGACGGAACGCTTTTTTCAGCTCATCCATGACCTTGCTTTTCATGTCTTTGTATTGCTGGTTTCCATCCTGGATGTTAAAGCCGACATACTTGTTCCGCTTCAAAGCATCCGCGCCGACGTTCGATGTCATAATGATGATCGTGTTGCGGAAGTCAACCGTCCGCCCTTTCGAGTCAGTCAACCGCCCGTCTTCGAGCACCTGCAGCAAGATGTTAAACACGTCCGGATGCGCTTTTTCCATCTCATCCAACAGAACGACCGAGTATGGCTTGCGACGCACTTTTTCGGTCAGCTGACCGCCTTCTTCGTAGCCGACATACCCCGGCGGCGAACCGATGAGCCGCGATGTCGAGTGTTTTTCCATATACTCGGACATATCGATGCGAATGAGGGCATCTTCATCTCCAAACATTGCCTCGGCCAATGCACGGGCCAATTCCGTTTTCCCGACGCCGGTCGGGCCGAGGAAAATGAACGAACCGATCGGGCGTTTCGGGTCTTTGAGGCCAGCCCGGGCGCGGCGCACCGCTTTGGCCACCGCTTTGACCGCCTCGTCTTGGCCGACGACGCGCGAATGCAAAATTTCTTCCAGTTTCAACAGCCGCTCGGTTTCCGTCTCGGCCAGCTTCGATACCGGAATCCCGGTCCAACTCGAGACGACCGCGGCAATGTCTTCGACCGTCACTTCCAAATTTTCTTGGCCTTGTTTTTCTTTCCACGCACGTTTCGTTTCTTCAAGCTCTTCACGCAGCCGCTGCTCCATATCACGCAGCGACGCCGCTTTTTCAAATTCTTGGCTTTGCACGGCCGCATCTTTCTCTTTTCGCACTTCTTCAAGCTTTTGCTCCAGTTCTTTCAGTTTCGGCGGCGCCGTGAACGAACGGAGACGCACTTTCGAGCAAGCTTCATCAATCAAGTCGATCGCTTTATCCGGCAGGAACCGGTCGGTAATATACCGGTCGGAAAGTTTGACTGCCTGAATGATCGCCTCATCGGAAATCGAGACGCGATGATGCGCTTCATACCGGTCGCGCAGCCCTTTTAAAATTTGAATCGACTCTTCAACTGTCGGCTCATCGACGTGAATCGGCTGGAAGCGGCGCTCGAGCGCAGCATCTTTCTCAATGTATTTGCGGTATTCATCAAGCGTTGTCGCACCGATACATTGCAATTCTCCACGCGCCAAGGCCGGCTTTAAAATGTTCGACGCGTCGATGGCCCCTTCGGCTCCGCCAGCGCCGATTAACGTATGGAGTTCATCGATGAACAAAATGATATTGCCCGCCTGGCGAATTTCGTCCATCACTTTTTTCAGCCGGTCTTCAAATTCGCCGCGGTATTTCGTCCCGGCGACGACCGTCCCCATATCGAGCGTCATGACCCGTTTGTCGCGCAGCGTTTCCGGCACTTCGTTGTTGACGATTTGCTGGGCCAATCCTTCCGCGATCGCTGTTTTTCCAACCCCCGGTTCACCGATGAGCACCGGGTTGTTTTTTGTCCGTCGGCTCAACACTTCAATAACACGCTGAATTTCTTTGCTGCGGCCGATGACCGGATCAAGCCGCCCTTCGCGGGCAATCGCCGTCAAATCGCGGGCAAGGCTGTCAAGCGTCGGCGTGCTTACATGCGAAGCCCCCCCACCGCCGTGGCCCGATACCGATTCATTGCTGCCGAGCAGTTGCAACACTTGTTGGCGCGCCTTGTTCAAGCTCACCCCGAGGTTGTTCAGCACGCGAGCGGCCACGCCTTCCCCCTCGCGGATCAAGCCAAGCAAAATATGCTCCGTGCCGACATACGAATGGCCAAGTTTCCTCGCTTCGTCCATTGACAGCTCGATCACTTTTTTCGCCCGCGGCGTGTAATGGAGCGTATGGGACACTTCATTGCCGCGGCCGATGAGCGATTCGACTTCTTTTTGGATTTTATCCGGGTCAAGTCCAAGCGCCATGAGCGCTTTAGCAGCGATTCCTTCCCCCTCACGGATCAGCCCAAGCAAAATATGTTCGGTTCCGATATTGTTATGGCCGAGGCGGATGGCTTCCTCTTGCGCCAACGCCAGCACTTTTTGCGCCCGTTCCGTAAATCTGCCAAACATCATCGTTCATCACCCTCCATCTTTCTTCGTGTTTCCATCCTTAAGCGTTCCCGAATCAACGCCGCCCGGCGGACATCCCGTTCCTCAGGGCGAAGCACCCCTCCGGCATATTGTTGCAAAAATCCTGGCTGCGTCAAAATCATCAGCTCATTTAAAATGTTGCGCGAGACGTTTTTGATATATCCTAAATCGATCCCTAAACGCACATCCGACAGGCATTGCGCCGCCTCCTTCGAATCGATGACGCGGCAGTTGGCCAATATGCCGTATGAACGGAATACCTTGTCTTCTAATTGTATGCCCAACGTTTTCACTAATGCCTGGCGAGCCGCCCTTTCTTGGGCGATGAGCTGCTCAACGATCGTATGCAAATCAGCGACAATATCTTCTTCTGATTTTCCGAGCGTAATTTGGTTCGAAATTTGGAAAATGTTCCCTAAAGCCTCACTTCCTTCCCCGTACGTGCCGCGGACGACGAGTCCCAACTGGTTGATGGCAGGGATGATGCGGTTGATCTGCTGCGTCAGCACCAGCGCCGGAAGATGCATCATCACCGACGCCCGCAACCCCGTTCCGACGTTCGTCGGACAGCTCGTTAAGTAACCAAGCCGTTCATCGAACGCATAGTTGACATGCCCTTCAATCCAATCATCCAACTCGCTCGCCGCCTCAAGCGCCTCGGCAAGCTGAAGCCCTGGAAACAGACACTGAATGCGGATATGGTCTTCCTCGTTGATCATAATGCTGATTTCCTCATTTTCCGAAAGCAGGCAGGCGCCAAACGGCGAATCTTCAGCCAAATGCGGGCTGATTAAGTGCTTTTCCACCAATACCCGTTTTTCAATCGGTTGAAGCTCCGACATTTTCAACAGTTCAAACCGTCCCGCTTCCCCATACGGACGATGGACGAACGCGCGCTCAAACAAGGCAACGATTTGTTTCGCCTCTTCGCTGCTAAACAGCGTTGGGAAACGAAAATCAACAATATTGCGCGCCAGCCGGATGCGGCTGCTCAACACGATGTCCGAATTCGGCCCCTCCTGGCTCATCCAAGCGCTGACCGCTGTGTTGAAAAACTTTCCAAATGACATACCGCTACATCTCCCCCTCTCCACGTCGGCGAAGTTCGTCCTCTAACGAACGAATCTGGTCGCGCACCTCGGCCGCCCGCTCAAATTCCTCGCGGGCAACTAATTCCTGAAGCTTTTGTTTCAACGTGGCCAGCTGCTTCCGCAAATGGAGGACGCCGCCTTTTCGCTTCGGAATTTTCCCTGAATGAGCAGTATTTCCGCTATGAAGCCGTTTTAAAATCGGCGGAAGGTAACGGGCAAACGTCCGATAGCAGTCGGCGCAACCGAACCGCCCAATTTGCGTAAACTGGTGGTATGTCATTTGGCACGTCTCGCATTGAAGCAAATCCGGATTCGGGAACGCATTGGCCGTCACTTCTTTCATCGGAGCTTGAAAGTTGAGAAGCCCCGCTAACAAATTGTTGAGCGGAAAGTCGTCATGGCCATAGAGCATAAACGTATGACCATGTTCTTTGGCGCATTGCTCGCAAAGGTGAAATTCCGTTTTTTCCCCGTTGACTATTTTCGTAAAATGCATCGTCGCCGGGCGTTGCTTGCATTCTTGGCAAATCAATGCCTTCCCCTCCCCTACTTATACTTTAGCGACGTCAGCATCGCCTTTAACATGCGCGCCCGCAGTTCATCCCGCTCGGGCAAATCGATATATAAAACGGAGCGATCCATCACGCTCAACATCATTTTCGCTTCCCGCTCCGAAATCACCTTTTCTTCCATAAGTCGTTTTATCACATCTTCGGCGCTCGACTGGCTGATGCGGTGGTCGATCAGCTCGAGCAACTGGTCAATCAGCTGCGCCTCGCTTTTCGTCTTTACTTTCATAATGCGGATATAGCCGCCGCCACCGCGCTTGCTTTCAACAATATATCCGCGCTCGAGCGTGAATCTCGTGTTGATGACATAGTTGATTTGCGAGGGAACACATCGGAATTTATTAGCAATTTCACTTCGTTTAATTTCAACGATGTCTTGGTCGCTCATATTGAGTACTTGCTTCAAATATTGCTCGATAATGTCGGAAATGTTTGGCACTCTACCTCCCACCTTCCTCACAACCAAGCTGCTCCCTGCCCAATAATAAACGGGCATTCCTTGGGAAGAAGCATCACCGCCATCTTGTTGACTTTGACTATATTTGACCTTGCTTTTACTATACAATGTATGACGAAAAATTGCAAGGGCTACCGAAACAAGGGAGACTATCTATAGAATATCCGTTTTTTCGCCCAGTAAAACGCTTCTCGGTCAGATAAACGAAAAAGCACGCTTTTTCTCCTAATGAAGAAAAAGGCGTGCTTTCTGCTTAGCCTAGCAGCGACCTACTCTTGCAGGGGCGCTGGCCCCAACTACCATCGGCGCTGGAGGGCTTAACTTCCGTGTTCGGGATGGGAACGGGTGTTTCCCCTCCGCTATCACCACTAGGCCATATGAGGTTGTCAGGAATTCGTTCCCTGAAAACTAGATAACCGTTTCAGGAAGAAGCCGGGACGCTTTCACTTTTCATTGTCTAGCTCCGGCTCGCCGCCGCTTTTCGCTGTCTAGTTCCGGCCGCCATCGGCTCGCGACGCTTCGGTCCTGCTGCGGCGGGCTAAGCCCGCTCGCAGGCCCTCCAGCGCGCCTCGCCGATAAGCAGGCGGCCTCCACTTTTCTTGTTAGGTTAAGCCCTCGATCGATTAGTATCCGTCAGCTCCACGTGTCGCCACGCTTCCACCTCGGACCTATCGACCTCGTCATCTTCGAGGGATCTTACCCGCCTGACGCGGTGGGAAATCTCATCTTGAGGGGGGCTTCACGCTTAGATGCTTTCAGCGCTTATCCCGTCCGCACATAGCTACCCAGCGGTGCCCCTGGCGGGACAACTGGTACACCAGCGGTGCGTCCATCCCGGTCCTCTCGTACTAAGGACAGCTCCTCTCAAATTTCCTGCGCCCGCGACGGATAGGGACCGAACTGTCTCACGACGTTCTGAACCCAGCTCGCGTACCGCTTTAATGGGCGAACAGCCCAACCCTTGGGACCGACTACAGCCCCAGGATGCGATGAGCCGACATCGAGGTGCCAAACCTCCCCGTCGATGTGGACTCTTGGGGGAGATCAGCCTGTTATCCCCGGGGTAGCTTTTATCCGTTGAGCGATGGCCCTTCCATGCGGAACCACCGGATCACTAAGCCCGACTTTCGTCCCTGCTCGACCTGTCCGTCTCGCAGTCAAGCTCCCTTGTGCCTTTGCACTCTCCGAATGATTTCCAACCATTCTGAGGGAACCTTTGGGCGCCTCCGTTACCTTTTGGGAGGCGACCGCCCCAGTCAAACTGCCCGCCTGACACTGTCTCCCACCCCGCTAAGGGGTGCGGGTTAGAATTTCAATATCGCCAGGGTGGTATCCCACCGCCGCCTCCACCGAAGCTGGCGCTCCGGCTTCCCAGGCTCCCACCTATCCTGTACAAGCGATACCAAAATTCCATATCAGGCTGCAGTAAAGCTCCACGGGGTCTTTCCGTCCTGTCGCGGGTAACCTGCATCTTCACAGGTAGTATAATTTCACCGGGTCTCTCGTTGAGACAGCGCCCAAGTCGTTACACCTTTCGTGCGGGTCGGAACTTACCCGACAAGGAATTTCGCTACCTTAGGACCGTTATAGTTACGGCCGCCGTTTACTGGGGCTTCGGTTCGCACCTTCGCTTCCGCTAAGCGCTCCCCTTAACCTTCCAGCACCGGGCAGGTGTCAGCCCCTATACGTCGCCTTTCGGCTTCGCAGAGACCTGTGTTTTTGATAAACAGTCGCTTGGGCCTTTTCACTGCGGCTCGTTCGGGCTCTTCACCCAAACGAGCACCCCTTCTCCCGAAGTTACGGGGTCATTTTGCCGAGTTCCTTAACGAGAGTTCTCCCGCGCGCCTTAGGATTCTCTCCTCGCCTACCTGTGTCGGTTTGCGGTACGGGCACCTCTTCCCTCGCTAGAGGCTTTTCTTGGCAGTGTGAAATCGGGGACTTCCGGATGACTCCGTCGCCATCACCGCTTGGCCTTACAATCCGCGGATTTGCCTACGGATCAGCCTTGCGGCTTGGACAGGCTCTTCCAGCCGCCTGCTCGCCCTATCCTCCTGCGTCCCCCCATCGCTCAAACGGGAAGGAGGTGGTACAGGAATCTCAACCTGTTGTCCATCACCTACGCCTTTCGGCCTCGGCTTAGGTCCCGACTAACCCTGAGCGGACGAACCTTCCTCAGGAACCCTTAGGCTTTCGGCGCAGAGGATTCTCACCTCTGTTTTCGCTACTCATACCGGCATTCTCACTTCTAAGCGCTCCACCAGTCCTTCCGGTCTGGCTTCAACGCCCTTAGAACGCTCCCCTACCGATGACCAACGGTCATCCCGCAGCTTCGGCGGCACGTTTAGCCCCGGTACATTTTCGGCGCAGAGTCACTCGACCAGTGAGCTATTACGCACTCTTTAAATGGTGGCTGCTTCTAAGCCAACATCCTGGTTGTCTTTGCAACTCCACATCCTTTTCCACTGAACGTGCACTTTGGGGCCTTAGCTGGCGATCTGGGCTGTTTCCCTCTCGACCACGGATCTTATCACTCGCAGTCTGACTCCCGGGCATAAGTCGTTGGCATTCGGAGTTTGACTGGGTTCGGTAACCCGATGAGGGCCCCTAGCCCAATCAGTGCTCTACCTCCAACACTCTCCATCCCGAGGCTAGCCCTAAAGCTATTTCGGGGAGAACCAGCTATCTCCAAGTTCGATTGGCATTTCACCCCTACCCACACCTCATCCCCGCACTTTTCAACGTGCGTGGGTTCGGGCCTCCAGCCGGTGTTACCCGGCCTTCACCCTGGACATGGGTAGATCACCTGGTTTCGGGTCGACGACGACGTACTTTTCGCCCTGTTCAGACTCGCTTTCGCTGCGGCTCCGCCTCTTCGGCTTAACCTCGCACGCCATCGTCACTCGCCGGTTCATTCTACAAAAGGCACGCCATCACGCATGAACGCGCTCTGACTACTTGTAGGCACACGGTTTCAGGTTCTCTTTCACTCCCCTTCCGGGGTGCTTTTCACCTTTCCCTCACGGTACTGGTGCACTATCGGTCACTAGGGAGTATTTAGCCTTGGGAGATGGTCCTCCCTGCTTCCGACGGGATTTCCCGTGTCCCGCCGTACTCAGGATCCGCTCGGGAGGGAACGAAGTTTCGACTACAGGGCTGTCACCTTCTCTGGCCGGCCGTTCCAGACCGGTTCGTCTACCCCGTTCCTTTCTCACTCCCACAATGAGCGGTCCTACAACCCCAAGAGGCACGCCTCTTGGTTTGGGCTGTTCCCGTTTCGCTCGCCGCTACTCAGGGAATCGCGTTTGCTTTCTTCTCCTCCGGGTACTAAGATGTTTCAGTTCCCCGGGTGTGCCCTCCATGCCCTATGGATTCAGGCATGGATACTGCCCCATTACGGACAGTGGGTTCCCCCATTCGGACATCTCCGGATCAACGCTTGCTTACAGCTCCCCGGAGCGTTTCGGCGTTTGCCCCGTCCTTCATCGGCTCCTAGTGCCAAGGCATCCACCGTGCGCCCTTTCTAGCTTAACCTACAGCGCTCTCGGCTTCTTCCTTATTGTCTAGCGTCGGCTCGCCGCCGCTCGGGGTCAAATAACCTTCGCCTTCCGGGTGCAAGCACCCTTGCAGGCGAAGAACATTTGCCCATCGCGGCGAAACGCTCGCCTCCGCTTTTCCGGTTATCTAGTTTTCAAGGAACGATTTTTGTCATTGAGAGAACATGACTCGCTCCCTCAAAACTGAACGAAACAGAAGCGCTGTGTATCGACAGTTGGCCATTGCGGCCTTCGCTTTTCCCCTTAGAAAGGAGGTGATCCAGCCGCACCTTCCGGTACGGCTACCTTGTTACGACTTCACCCCAATCACTTGCCCCACCTTCGGCGGCTGGCTCCCTTGCGGGTTACCTCACCGACTTCGGGTGTTGCAAGCTCTCGTGGTGTGACGGGCGGTGTGTACAAGGCCCGGGAACGTATTCACCGCGGCATGCTGATCCGCGATTACTAGCGATTCCGGCTTCATGCAGGCGAGTTGCAGCCTGCAATCCGAACTGAGAGCGGCTTTTTGGGATTCGCTCCCCCTCGCGGGTTCGCAGCCCTTTGTACCGCCCATTGTAGCACGTGTGTAGCCCAGGTCATAAGGGGCATGATGATTTGACGTCATCCCCACCTTCCTCCGACTTGTCGCCGGCAGTCCCTCTAGAGTGCCCAACCGAATGCTGGCAACTAGAGGCGAGGGTTGCGCTCGTTGCGGGACTTAACCCAACATCTCACGACACGAGCTGACGACAACCATGCACCACCTGTCACCCTGTCCCCCCGAAGGGGGAACGCCCAATCTCTTGGGTTGTCAGGGGATGTCAAGACCTGGTAAGGTTCTTCGCGTTGCTTCGAATTAAACCACATGCTCCACCGCTTGTGCGGGCCCCCGTCAATTCCTTTGAGTTTCAGCCTTGCGGCCGTACTCCCCAGGCGGAGTGCTTATCGCGTTAGCTGCAGCACTAAAGGGTGTGACCCCTCTAACACTTAGCACTCATCGTTTACGGCGTGGACTACCAGGGTATCTAATCCTGTTTGCTCCCCACGCTTTCGCGCCTCAGCGTCAGGTGCAGGCCAGAGAGCCGCCTTCGCCACTGGTGTTCCTCCACATCTCTACGCATTTCACCGCTACACGTGGAATTCCGCTCTCCTCTCCTGCCCTCAAGTCCCCCAGTTTCCAATGACCCTCCACGGTTGAGCCGTGGGCTTTCACATCAGACTTAAGAGACCGCCTGCGCGCGCTTTACGCCCAATAATTCCGGACAACGCTCGCCCCCTACGTATTACCGCGGCTGCTGGCACGTAGTTAGCCGGGGCTTTCTCGTGAGGTACCGTCACCGCGCCGCCCTCTTCGAACGGCGCTCCTTCGTCCCTCACAACAGAGCTTTACGACCCGAAGGCCTTCTTCGCTCACGCGGCGTCGCTCCGTCAGGCTTTCGCCCATTGCGGAAGATTCCCTACTGCTGCCTCCCGTAGGAGTCTGGGCCGTGTCTCAGTCCCAGTGTGGCCGGTCACCCTCTCAGGCCGGCTACGCATCGTCGCCTTGGTGAGCCGTTACCTCACCAACTAGCTAATGCGCCGCGGGCCCATCCGCAAGTGACAGCCCAAAGGCCGCCTTTCAACCGAAGACCATGCGGTCTTCGGTGTTATCCGGTATTAGCTCCGGTTTCCCGGAGTTATCCCGGTCTTGCGGGCAGGTTGCCCACGTGTTACTCACCCGTCCGCCGCTGACCGAATCAAGGCAAGCCCCAATCCGGTCCGCTCGACTTGCATGTATTAGGCACGCCGCCAGCGTTCGTCCTGAGCCAGGATCAAACTCTCCAAAGAAAGTTGATTGGCTTTTGCTTCGGCCCATGCGGACCTCTGCTTTTCGTATTGTCCAGCTTCGGTCCGCCGCCGCTCGGGGTCAAATAACCTTCACCTTCCGGGTGCAAGCACCCTTGCAGGCGAAGAACATTTGCCCGTCGCGGCGACCCACGAACCTCCGCTTTTCGTCGCGCTTCGTTTCGTTCAGTTTTCAAGGAACGATAATGGAGCCTATCGGGATCGAACCGATGACCTCCTGCGTGCAAAGCAGGCGCTCTCCCAGCTGAGCTAAGGCCCCATGCGGACGCTATCGGGAAGACAGGATTTGAACCTGCGACCCCATGGTCCCAAACCATGTGCTCTGCCAAGCTGAGCTACTTCCCGCTAACGCGCTCGAGAGGATTCGAACCCCTAACCTTCTGATCCGTAGTCAGATGCTCTATCCAATTGAGCTACGAGCGCAAGTGCCGAGGGCCGGACTCGAACCGGCACGGTAGTTACCTACCCCAGGATTTTAAGTCCTGTGCGTCTGCCAATTCCGCCACCCCGGCTAACAGGCAAATAAATGGAGCGGAAGACGGGACTCGAACCCGCGACCCCCACCTTGGCAAGGTGGTGTTCTACCACTGAACTACTTCCGCCCAAATCATTATGCGGGTGAAGGGACTCGAACCCCCACGCCCGTAAAGGGCACTAGACCCTGAATCTAGCGCGTCTGCCAATTCCGCCACACCCGCAAATATATAGTTGGTGGTGAGCCATGGAGGACTCGAACCTCCGACCCTCTGATTAAAAGTCAGATGCTCTACCTACTGAGCTAATGGCTCATGGTTGGGTATACACTCACAGCGAACGATGTCCCTTCCTCTGCTAGCGTATTCGAAGATGCAAGATGCGTCGGGACAACTCGCAGCAAACTCGATGATGCAACGCTCGTTGCTCTACCTACTGAGCTAATGGCTCATGGTTGGGTATACACTCTAAGCTTCATTTCACTCTACCTGCCCCTTCCTCTACAAGCTTATTCGAAGAAGTCAAGTGCGTCGGGGCAACTCGCAGCGAACTCGAAGATGCAACGCTCGTTACTGAGCTAATGGCTCATGGTATATAAATGGTGGAGGATGACGGGATCGAACCGCCGACCCCTTGCTTGTAAGGCAAGTGCTCTCCCAGCTGAGCTAATCCTCCACGCTGTTGCCTAGCGACGACCTACTCTCGCAGGGGCGCTGGCCCCAACTACCATCGGCGCTGGAGGGCTTAACTTCCGTGTTCGGGATGGGAACGGGTGTTTCCCCTCCGCTATCATCACTAGGCAGTCAACAGAACAGACAAGTTATATTATAACCAAATTTGTTTGCTTGTCAATATCCTTTTGTTCGTCATTATTGACGTCTCACGTGCTATCATAATATAACACACTGAAGAAAGCTTGTCAACTCATTTCGTTTTTTGTTTTGTTCTCAAAAACAACATTGCTCATTATATACATTCTATGACTAAAAGTCAATCGTCGAACGAAAATTATCGTTGGTACGTTTTATAGGCAAATGCGAGTGGTGTATGATGCAAATATGATTTGCCAAGACGATAGTAATGATCAACGATTTTCCGGTTTAGATCTTTCCATTTGTCTAGGACGGGCGGCAAATTGAGAAACTTTGCAACACTATAACTTCGTTCCTTTCGATTTCTCAAAAACCAAACGAATCCGTTGTTTTTCACCGGCCTTCTTAGGGGCTGGCAGCAGCCGGCTTTTTCTTGAATCGAGTTCTCATAACAAACTGTCCCCTGCCGTTGTTCGCAACAGGGGACGATCGTGGTTATTTATGGCGCATTTGCGGGAAGAGCAATACATCGCGAATGGACGGTGAATTGGTCAAAAGCATGACTAACCGGTCGACCCCGATCCCGAGTCCGCCTGTTGGCGGCATGCCGTATTCGAGCGCTTCGAGGAAATCTTCGTCCATTTCATGCGCTTCATCGTTTCCTTGTTCGCGCTCCTTCAGCTGCTCCTCAAACCGTTGACGCTGATCGATCGGGTCGTTTAGTTCCGTAAAGGCGTTCGCATGTTCGCGCCCGACGATGAACAGCTCAAACCGATCGGTAAAGCGCGGGTCGTCTGGGTTTTTCTTGGCTAATGGCGAGATTTCGACCGGGTGGCCGTAAATGAACGTCGGCTGGATCAGTTTATCCTCTACTTTTTGTTCAAAAAATTCATTGACGATATGGCCGAACGTCATGTGCGGCGCGACTTCGACACCGTGTTCTTTGGCCAGCTCCCGCGCCTCTTCGTCGCTCATCTGCCGCCAGAAATCGACGCCGACATATTCCTTGATCGCATCGACCATATGGAGGCGCCGCCATTCAGGCGTCAAGTCGACAAGATGTTCGCCGTACTGAATTTTTGTTGTGCCAAGCACTTCCGTGGCAATATGAGCGATCAAGTTCTCCGTTAATTTCATGATATCGCGGAAGTCGGCATACGCCTCGTACAATTCGAGCATCGTAAACTCCGGGTTATGGCGGGTGGAAATGCCTTCATTCCGGAAAACGCGCCCGATTTCATACACTTTTTCCAAGCCGCCGACGATGAGCCGTTTCAAATGCAGCTCGATGGCGATCCGCATATACAGCGTCATATCGAGCGCATTATGATGCGTAATGAACGGGCGCGCCGCCGCACCGCCTGCTACGGCGTGCATCATCGGTGTTTCGACTTCCAAGTAGCCATGGCTGTCAAGATAGCGGCGCATCGATTGAATAATGAGACTGCGGGTGATGAACGTCTTTTTGCTCTCCGGATTCATAATTAAATCGAGGTAGCGTTGGCGGTAGCGCTGCTCGATATCTTTTAAGCCGTGGTATTTTTCCGGCAGCGGACGCAGCGCTTTTGTTAAAAATTCATACGACGATACTTTGATCGAAAGTTCGCCGACCTTTGTTTTAAACATCGTGCCGCGCACGCCGACGATGTCGCCGAGGTCGGAGATTTTAAACAGCTCGTATTGCTGTTCGCCAACATCGTCTTGGCGGACGTAAATTTGAATTTGTCCCGTCACGTCCTGGATGTGAGCAAAGCCCGCTTTTCCCTTGCCTCTCTTTGTCATGATGCGGCCGGCGACGGCGACTTCGATTTGTTGCTCTTCGAGTTCCTCTTTTGACAAATCTCCATACAGTTCAAACAGCTCTTCCGCTTTATGCGTGCGCTCGAACCGTTTGCCAAACGGATCGACACCCAATTCCTCAATTTTTTTCAGCTTTTCCCTGCGGACGCGCAATTGGTCGTTCAATTCTTCATGGCTCATACCTCATTCACTCCATTTAGCGATTTTTTACGAAAAATACTGCCAGCACCCGCTGGCAGTCTTCCGCTGCACGAACGTCATCTCCGTTGTGTGAACTACCCGCCACCTACGCTTCGCTTAGAGGTGAAGGCTTCAAGCGACTTGTGCGTGTTCGCCGAACGGTAAGCCACACACCAGAACCCTTTACGCTTCCCTTCGTTCCGAAGGTGTCCGTTCTAGCCATATTCTATCCTATTCGTTGGCTAACGCCAACCAATATTCATCTCCCACTTACTCACTGGGTTACACCCTTCGCGTTCCTTGAGGTGGGAGACTTCTTTCGGAAATCCGTTAAACGGCTTCGGCGTTCGCCGCCCGGCTTTCCGCTTCTTCGGCGACTTGAAGCAAGAGCGCGGCCAATTCGTCCCGCGTCTCGCACTCGTTGATGGCGTTGCGGATTTTCGCCGCCCCGCGGATGCCTTTTAAATACCAAGCCGCGTGCTTGCGCATTTCTTTCACCGCAATATACTCGCCTTTAAGGGCGATCAGACGGTCCAAGTGCAGCAGGCAGACATCGATTTTTTCCCTTGGGGTCGGTTCGGGAATGAGCTCCCCTGTTTCTAAATAGCGGACTGTGCGATAAATCATCCACGGGTTGCCGAGCGCCGCCCGCCCGATCATCACGCCGTCAACCCCAGTTTCTTCGAGCATCCGCTTGGCATCCTGCGGCGTTTTGACATCACCGTTTCCGATGACTGGAATGTTGACGGCCTCTTTGACTTGCTTAATGATGTCCCAATTCGCCTTCCCTTCATACATTTGCACCCTTGTCCGTCCATGGACGGCGACGGCTTTGCCGCCGGCGCGTTCGACCGCTTGGGCGTTTTCAACAGCGTAAATATGTTGGTCATCCCAACCGATTCGCATCTTGACCGTGACGGGTTTTTCGACGGCGTCGACAATGGCGGCGACGACATCGTAAATTTTGTTCGGGTCGAGGAGCCATTTCGCTCCGGCATCGCAATTCGTAATTTTCGGCACTGGGCAGCCCATGTTGATGTCGATAATATCGGCATTTGTATTTTTGTCGACAAATTTCGCTGCTTTGACAAGTGTTTCCTTTTCACCGCCGAAAATTTGCAAGCTGAGCGGCTTTTCGCGTTCGTCGATATAGAGCATATTTAACGTCTTTTCATTGTTGTATACGATTCCTTTATCGCTCACCATCTCTGCGCATACAAGACCGGCGCCGAACTCCTTTACGGTCAGGCGGAAAGCCGAATTGCACACGCCTGCCATCGGCGCAAGGACGACACGGTTTTGAATTTCCACATCACCAATGCGAAACATAAAAACGCCTCCCTCTAGAAATGTTGATGTATCAAGGCTTTTCGGCCCCTCAGGGGTGTCCAAAAAATATTTTTCGACAAAATCCCTTACATCCTTTTTCAGTTTTGTGGATATCTTACAGACCTAGGGTGCGCTTCGCGGCCACGGCTGGGGATATTTTCCTGCCGTGGGGGGAAGCATATTCGATGCACCCTTTGGATCTCCGCGTCGCTGATGAGGACGAACCCTCCCATGTCTCCGGGCGTCTTCGCGCCAACATTCCCTCGTTCGGTCTCGTCATCAGGCGGAGGCCGGCCAAGCTCCTTTAGGGACTCAAGGTCGAATGGATGAAATCACGCCAGCTTCTCCGGTGTCATCTCGTTGTCCAACGATTCTTCCGTTCGCAGGGGGAGGCCTTAGGCCGCCCGTTGCACCTGGGACAAGACGTCCTGTTTCATTCGCTCCGCGTCAAACGCTTGTTTCTTCGTACAAATCGCAAACAGCACATTCAACAGCTTCCGGCACAAGGCGACGATGGACTGCTTTCCGGTCAGCGGATTGACGGATCGGGTCGTATAATACTCATGCAGCTCGCGAAACGCCTCGTTATGCCGAATCAGCGGAATCATCGCCCGAAACAGCACCGAGCGCAACCGTTTCCGTCCCCGTTTGGAGATGTGCTTTTGCCCTTTGCGCTGGCCGGAGGAGTTCTCCTTGAGCGTCAGGCCCGCCAACTTCACCAATTGGCGCGGGTCCCGATAATGGGCGAAGCTGCCGATCTCCGCCAGCAGATCGATGATCGTGGCGTCTCCCAACCCGTCGACCGTTTTCAACCATTGGTACTCCATCGTCGTTTGAACCAATGCCTTCAACTCGGCGTCCAGTGCAGCGATCTCCGCCTCCAATTGGCGGTATCGGCGGACGAGCGCGGCGATCTCAAACCGGGCCATCGCTGTCCCTTCCGTCACCCCAATCGAGTCCTTCGCGGTGTTGATCAACGCCTGAATTTTGGCCTTCTGCGGGCATTTCATCCCTTTGCTTTGCCGGTACACCTCGATGAGCTCCTCGGCGGTCCGACCGGCCATATCAGCCGGAAGCGGCGTCCACTCCAACACCGAAAGCGCCGTTTTCCCCAAGTCACGAAACACGGTCCAAAACTCTGGAAAATACCGATCCGTCCAGCGGACGATCGCGTTTTTCACCGCCGTCTGTTCCTTGCGGAGCTTCTCTTTGAGCGTGCTTCCCACGCGCAAATCGGCTTCGATCTCGTGCAGCAGCCGGGGAACGAGGAATCGTCCGTCTTTTGCCAGTCTGGCAATGACCAGGGCGTCTTTGGCGTCGTGTTTCGTCGGCAGGTTGTCATCGAGTTCTTTCGACCGGCACACATGCGCCGGGTTGACCATGACCAACGGGATCCCGTGCTCCTCGAGGAAGTAGGCCAGGTTCAACCAGTAGTGCCCGGTCGGCTCCACCGCGACGATCACCTCTGACTTCCCAAACGCTTGCATCGCCTCCTGAATCGCTTTATACAGCTGCTGAAACCCCTCTTTCGACTGGAAGATCGGGAACGACTTGCGAAGCACGCGCCCCCGGTCATCCACGAAGCAGGCGTAGTGGGTTCGTTTCGCGATATCGATGCCCACGACAAGCGTTTGTTCCGTAACTTGATCAATTTTATAGTTTTGTGTACAATTCATCTGAAGTCCTCCTTGGTATGGTGAGTGATGTGGTTGACACCCCTGCATCATACCAAGAGGGCTTTTTTTGATCAAGTCCCCGGAAAAGCTTCTAACGGGAATGCTCCTTTCTACCTGTTTGATTCGAACTTTGGCGGTGCCAGCTCCTCAACCGATACGTTCAGCCGCTCGGCGATCTGTCCGACAAGCGTGTCGGACGGCATCCGGTTCCCCCGTTCAATTTCGCCGAGAATCGAAACGGAAATGCCGAGTTCCTTGGCCAACTTTTCTTGTGTATATCCTTTCAGCTTTCGAAAAGCGCGAATACGTCTTCCCCATCTTTCTGCTTCCATACACGAACTCCTTTTTTGTCGGGTAGTCGGTCAATAATGTCTGCTAACGGTTCCGAAACGTTCGGTATTGTCAAATGGGAATTGATCTCGAGCAATGGGATTAAAACAAACGCCCGCTCCGCCATGCGCGGATGCGGAATGACAAGTCGCTCTGTCTCAATATTTTCATGATTGTACAACAAAATGTCAAGGTCTAACGTGCGCGGCCCCCAGCGAGTTTCCCTTTTCCTGCCAAATTCCTGTTCGATTTGTTGCGTCACGTCAAACAAAGCAAATGGCGACAAAGCGGTCGCCACCTCAATCACCATGTTTAAAAACTTGTCTTGGTTGACGTAACCGACCGGGTCGGTTTCATAGATGGACGAACCCGATGTGACAAAAATTCCCTTATGGCGATGAAGCGCCGCGACGGCTGAACGCAAATAGTACGCACGATCTCCAAGGTTGGAACCTAAAGCAATATACGCAATGTTTTCCACCTTACCGCCCCCTGTAGATTTCAACGGCGACATGCTGATAATGGCCGCGAATGGGCGGATTCGGCTTGATTACTTTCACCGTGCACCGCTGAACGGCGGGGAAAGCGGCAAGCAGCTCATCCGCGATCGCCTCGGCAACCGCTTCGATCAAGGCGAGCGTCCTCTCTTCCACGATCGTCCGACAGCGCTCGTATACTTCCGCATAGTTCACCGTATGCTCGAGACGGTCGCTCCGGCCGGCTGGACGCAAGTCGAGCTCAAGGGCCACATCGACCAAAAACCGCTGGCCGAGGACGTTTTCTTCTCGGAGCACTCCGTGATAACCGTAAAATTCCATACCTTGAATATAAATTTTATCGATGGCCGCTCTCTCCTTTCCCGAGCATCGCATCCATCATTTTCGCCATGCGGGCGATCGGCAATACGTCATGGACGCGGACGATATGCGCCCCCTTCACGATGCCAAGGCAAACTGTTGCCCCCGTTCCTTCGACCCTCTCCTCAACCGGCACATCGAGCACATGGCCGATAAACCGTTTGCGCGATGTGCCAAGCAAAAGTGGGTATCCCAAAGCAGCAAACTCATCGAGACGCCGCATCACTTCCAGGTTATGTTCAACCGTTTTGGCAAATCCGATCCCCGGATCTACAATAATGTTTTCCTCTTTTACTCCCGCCTGTTTGACAATACGGATGCTCTCCTTCAAGTCGGCGATCATGTCGGAAATGAGATCGCGGTATGCCATATCGTGACGGTTGTGCATTAAAATGATCGGCACTCCGTACGAAGCGGCGACGTGGGCCATATCCGGATCGGCTTTGGCGCCCCAAACGTCGTTGATGATATGCGCTCCCGCTTCAATGGCCTGCCTTGCGACCTCGGCTTTATACGTGTCGACGGAAATCGGCACGTCCACCGCATCGGCGATCGCTTTGACTGCCGGAATGACGCGCCGTAGCTCTTCATCAAGCGGCACTGGATCCGCCCCCGGACGAGTTGATTCACCGCCGATGTCAATGATGTCGGCTCCTTCCGCCACGAGCCGTTTCGCATGCTCGACCGCTTTTTCCACTTCATAAAACCGGCCGCCGTCGGAAAACGAGTCAGGCGTCACATTGACAATGCCCATGATCAACGTTTTTTGGCGCAAATCCAGCTCATGCCCGCGGCATTTTAATACAAAGGAACGCGTCATCGTTGCCATCATTCGTTCATCCTTTCTTTCAGTTCGTTCCTCGTCCATAATGTATCGGTAAAGCGGCGGTAATGATGTTGCAGCGCACAGGTCACCGGGCCATGTTTTCCGCTATAAGAGCGGCGGCCGATGCAGTGAAGCGGCACAATTTCCTGCAGTGAATTCGTAATAAAGACCTCATCAGCCTCCTGCAAATGGGACAGGGGATACGCTCCCTCTTTAATCGGGATATGAAGCCGTTCGAGCAAGGCGATGACGAACTGCCTCGTAACGCCGTTTAATATGCCGACAGACGGCGCCGGGGTGTAGACAACGCCGTCCTTGACCCAAAAAATATTCGAAACGATTCCCTCGGCTACTTGCCCGTCCCGATTTAAAAAAATGCCTTCCACATCCACACGGCGGCCAAGCTCCCACTTTCCAATTATATTGTTTAAATAATGATGCGATTTTAACCGTTCATCGCCTTCAGGGCTGTTCCGCCTCGTTGTTAAAACGACCCCTTCTTTCCCTTCTGGAGGGGCGGATGGCGGCAGCGGCTTCATATAGACGATCACCGTTGGATGGCTATACTGCTCCATCGACAAGCCAAGACCGCCAACCCCAGCCGAGACGTTGAAACGTACATAGGCGTCCTGAAGACCATTGGCCCTGAGCAACCGCTCGATGATCCCGAGCGCCTCCGCACGGCTTACCTGCTTTTGGATGCGCAACTCGGAAAGCCCGCGATTTAGCCGCGCTAAATGATCGTCAAGCAAAAACGGATGTCCCTCATACGTGCGGAACGTCTCAAACAAGCCGATCCCGTATAAAAAACCGTGGTCAAACGCCGAAACCCTCGCCTCCTCATACGGGACAATCTCCCCATTGACATACACATACATATGCCCATCACGCCTTTTTGTACGTATCAATAAAATTTTTCAGCAGCTGCATCCCATGGCTGGTCATAATCGACTCCGGGTGGAACTGCACTCCTTCGATTGGCAATGTTTTATGGCGAATGGCCATCACTTCGTCTTCGTCCGTCCAAGCCGACACGATGAAACAGTCTGGAAGCGTCTCTTTCTCAACGATAAGGGAATGGTAGCGCGTCGCTGTAAACGGGCTTGGCACGCCGCGGAAAATCGTTTCCCCGTCATGGTAAACGGACGACGTTTTCCCGTGCATCAGCCTTGGGGCACGGATGACGCGGCCGCCAAACGCCTGGGCGATCGCCTGATGGCCGAGGCAGACGCCAAAAATCGGGATGCGGCCGGCGAAGCGATCGATAACGGCCAAGCTGATTCCCGCCTCATTCGGTGTACATGGGCCGGGGGAAATCATGATAAAATCGGGATGAAGCTGCTCAATCTCGTCCACCGTAATTTCGTCGTTCCGCTTTACGAACAGCTCTTCGCCTAAAACCCCTAAATATTGCACCAAATTGTACGTAAACGAATCATAGTTATCGATCATGACGATCATCCTTCTCACCTCATGCTCTGAAATAAAGTCTCTGCTTCGCTCAGCTCTTTCGCTTTCCAGAGGGCAGCGGCTTTTTTCAAACATTCTTTGTACTCGTGCTCCGGGTTGGAATCGATGACAATGCCTGAGCCTGCTTGCACATGGGCCAGCCCGTTTTTCACAACCATCGTGCGGATGGCGATGTTTAGCTCCATATTCCCTTGAAAATCGATCCAGCCGATCGAACCGGTGTACAAACCGCGGCGAACCGGCTCCAATTCTTCGATGATTTCCATCGTCCGCACTTTCGGAGCGCCGGTGATCGTTCCGCCGGGAAACATCGCACGAATAACAGAAAACGCATCATGTTCCGGAGCCATGATGCCGGATACGTGGGAAACAATATGCATCACATGCGAATACTTTTCCACCGTCATCCACTCATCGACACGCACCGTCCCATAGACACAGACACGCCCAAGGTCATTCCGCTCAAGATCAACGAGCATGGCGTGCTCGGCCCGCTCTTTTTCGCTGGCTAGCAGTTTGCGGGCGATTTGCCCGTCTTCCGCTTCCGTGCGTCCGCGCGAGCGGGTTCCGGCTATCGGGCGTGTTTCCAGCCGTTCTCCCTGCTTGCGGACGAGCAGCTCCGGCGAACCGCTGACAATTTGACATTCAGGGGTATGCACATACGCCATGTACGGCGACGGGTTAATGGTCCGCAGTTGTTTGTACACAGCGAACGGGTGGGTCAACAGCGGACGGGACTGGCGCACCGACAAATTAACTTGGAACACATCGCCCGCTGCAATATAATGTTGAACGCGGCGGACCGCTTCCATAAACTGCTCCTTTGTCATGGAAACCGATGGACAAGCCGATGAGACAACGGACGGCCAAACCGGCGGGCTGCTTCGCTCTTCAAGCCACAGCCGTTCATACATCTCCAACCGCCGCTCCGCTTCTCCTTCTTCCCCTTCATCTGCATAAGCGAGCAAATGAAGGCGATCGGTTTGATGATCGTAAATCGCCACATCGTCAAATACAAAAAACTGCATAGACGGTAGCTGCAAATCATCTACAGCCAGCGATGGAAGCCGTTCGATATAACGAGCGGCGTCATAGCTGATATAGCCGACCAACCCGCCTTGGCACGGGAGCGGCTCCCCCTCCCCCGGCGCCACACGTTGTGAAAACCATTGCTGCAGCAACTCGAGCGGTGGCCCGTTCAGCACCGTTTCTTTTCCACGATAGATAATGGACAGCTGATGCCCGGCGGCACGAATGATCCCGCTCGGATTGAGGCCGATGATGCTGTATCTTCCCCCTTGTCCGCTCTCCAGCAACACGTGGTGCCGCCGGCCGTATGCCAGTTGCTCATACTGATAAAACCAATCCCGCCCGCTGTAATGAATGGTCCGCTTCAGCCGCCTTCGTCTTTGTTTCATCACAGCCAACCCCTTTACGACGCTCATCATTATCCTTATTGTACAATGAGTCGGCGCTCATATCACCCATAAACATAAAAAAGTTCGACAGGGTCACCCCTGCCGAAAGTAAAGCTGCTTAGTCTTCGAATTGGTAAAGCGGCGTGCTCAAATAGCGCTCCCCATTGCTCGGGATGATGGCAAGCACTTTTTTTCCTTTGCCGAGCTCTTTCGCCACCTTCAATGCCGCATGAATGGCAGCGCCGGACGAAATGCCGCCAAGGATGCCTTCTTCGCGGGCGGCGCGGCGGGCAGCCGCAAACGCTTCGTCGGTTGTGACGGTAATGACTTCATCGTAAATGCTTGTATCCAAAATATCCGGGATAAATCCGGCTCCGATTCCTTGAATTTTATGCGGGCCCGGTTTGCCGCCCGACAAGACCGGCGAATCAGCCGGCTCAACCGCATAAATTTTAATGTTTGGATACGCTTCACGCAACACTTTGCCGGCGCCTGTGATCGTTCCGCCCGTCCCGATGCCGGCCACAAACGCGTCAAGCTGGTCGCCCATTTGTTCGACGATTTCTTTGCCCGTTGTCAAACGATGAATTTCCGGGTTGGCTTCGTTTTTGAATTGCTGCGGCATAAAATAGCCATGCTCGCGAACGAGCTCTTCCGCTTTTTCGATCGCACCACGCATTCCTTGAGCGCCCGGCGTGAGCACCAGCTCAGCTCCATACGCCCGCAACAGGTTGCGGCGCTCTAAGCTCATCGTATCCGGCATGACCAATACTGCTTTGTATCCTTTCGCCGCCGCGACCATTGCCAGCCCGATTCCGGTGTTGCCGCTTGTCGGTTCGACGATCGTATCGCCTGGCTTCAGTTTTCCTTCTTTTTCCGCCGCCTCAATCATCGCCAATGCAATCCGGTCTTTGACGCTGCTGCCCGGGTTCATGAACTCCAATTTTACATAAACATCAGCGCTGTCCTCATCGACGATACGATTTAGTTTCACGGCTGGTGTATCGCCGATCAGTTCCGTTACAGAATTGACTGTGCGTGCCATGGTTCCACCCCTAATCCCGATTAATTTTATCGAATTTATCTCCAATGTATCAGCTATTGGTGAAATTGTCAATCATTTTCGCGTTTTCACCGTTTTTCGGCAAGTTGCTTCAGCTGTTCGAGTTCTTCTTTCGCAAAATGGTATGTTTCATTGCAAAAATGGCATGACGCTTCCGCCTGCCCTTCCTTGTCGATGATATCTTGAATCTCCCCTGGCCCCAGGCTGATGAGCGCATCCGCGATCCGCTCGCGCGAACAGCGGCAGACAAATGACACCGGCATCGTCTCCAACACCCGAACGCCGCCGCCTAATTGTTCCAATATTTGCTCCGGTGTTAGGCCGTTTTCAATCATGCGCGACACAGGCGGAATTTGTTTCAACCGCTCCTCAATGCGGCTGATCGTTTGTTCTTCCGTTCCAGGCATCAATTGAATGATAAACCCTCCCGCGGCCCGGATCGTGTAATCGGGGTTGACGAGCACGCCGACGCCGACGGACGACGGGATTTGCTCGGAAGAAGCGAAATAATAGGTGAAATCCTCACCGAGCTCCCCCGAGATGATCGGCACTTGACCGGTGAAAAAGTCGCGCAGCCCGAGGTCTTTGACGACCGTCAGCATCCCGTTTTTGCCGACCGCCCGCGCGACATCGAGTTTCCCGTGTTCATTCAGCTCGAAATGCACGTGCGGATTGGTCACATAGCCGCGCACTTCCCCTTTGGCATTGCTGTCGATTAAAATCGTGCCGATCGGCCCGCCGCCATCAATTTTGATGGTCAACGTTTCATCCCCTTTTAACATTGCTCCCATCATAACGCCGGCCGTCAGCGCCCGTCCGAGCGCCGCCGAGGCGGTCGGCCACGTTTGATGGCGGCGCTGCGCTTCCGCCACCGTCTCCGTCGTCCTTGCCGCATACGCCCTCACCTGTCCGTCATAGGCGAGCGCTTTGACTAAGTAATCTCCCATCTTCACCAAACCCTTCATCCTTTTTTCTCGGTGTTTTTCTCGTACAACAATTTTAAGCCTGTCAGCGTCAAAAACGGATCCACGACATCGATCACGTCCGATTCGCCGGCAATGAGAGGCGCAAGGCCGCCAGTGGCGATGACTTTCGGCGGAACTTTGCTTTTCGCCTTCATGCGCGACACGATGCCTTCCACTTGTCCAACATATCCGTATAAAATGCCGGCCTGCATGGCGCTGACTGTATTTTTGCCGATGATATCGTCCGGACGGGCGATTTCAATGCGCGGCAATTTTGCTGCCCGCGCAAACAGCGCCTCCGTCGAAATCATAATTCCCGGGGCAATAGCCCCTCCCATATATTGTTTATGTTCGTTAATATAACAATACGTGGTCGCCGTGCCAAAATCGACAATAATGAGCGGGCTGCCGTACAAATGGATGCCCGCGACCGCATTGACGATCCGGTCGGCGCCCACTTCGCGCGGATTATCGTATTTAATGTCCAGCCCGGTTTTAATGCCCGGTCCGACAACGAGCGGCTTTACGTGGAAATATTTTAAGCACATGCGTTCAAGGGCAAACATAATCGGCGGCACAACCGAAGAAATGATGATGCCGCGGATGTCGGAAAACTGCAAGCCGACATGGCTCAAGAGCGCCTTGATGGTCATGCCATACTCGTCTTCCGTTTTCGCCCGGCTCGTCTCGATGCGCCAATGGTGTTTTAATTCATCGCCGTCATAAACCCCCAACACGGTATTGGTGTTGCCGACGTCCAACACAAAAATCATGGCCTCATTCCCCACTTTTCTTCAATAAGTTCCTTTCTCTATCATATCATACTTGATTTTCCCGCGGAAAAAACAGCGCCAACCTACGGGGCCGCGGCTAAAAAAAAGATGCCTCTGAATAGAGACATCGATTACTCCTCTTTCTTTTGAATATTGATTTTCACGTCGATGTCGCCCTTGCCTGCTTCATCGCGGCCTTTGCGGTCGGGCGGCAGCGTGCCGTGCTCAAATAAATGTTTAATTTGTTCCGCATCAAGCGTTTCGACTTCCAACAGCGTTGTGGCGATTAGATCCAGTTTGTCACGGTGCTGCGTTAAAATCTGCTTCGCCTTTTCGTAGCACTCTTTAATGATGCGCTGGATTTCCAAGTCAATTTCGTAAGCAATTTTATCGCTGTAATTTTGCTCATTATGCAAGTCGCGTCCTAAAAACACTTGCCCGCTCGGTTGGCCGAATTGCAGCGGACCAAGCTTTTCGCTCATGCCGAACTCCGTCACCATCCGGCGCGCGATGTTTGTCGCCCGCTGAAAATCGTTGTGGGCCCCCGTGCTCACTTCGTTGAACACGATTTCCTCGGCGACGCGCCCGCCGAGCAGGCCGGTGATTTTATCCATTAATTCGGCTTTCGTCATAAAGTACCGGTCTTCTTTCGGCAGCATGACCGCATAGCCTCCGGCTTGGCCGCGCGGAACGATCGTCACTTTATGCACCATTTCCGCGTCGGCAAGCACCATGCCGATGACCGTATGCCCAGCTTCGTGAAACGCGACGATCCGCCGCTCTTTTTCCGAAATGACGCGGCTTTTTTTCGCCGGTCCGGCAATGACGCGGTCGGTCGCCTCGTCGATGTCGCTCATGTCGATTTTCTTTTTGTTGCGGCGCGCTGCAACGAGCGCCGCTTCGTTCAACAAGTTTTCCAAATCGGCGCCGGAAAATCCCGGCGTGCGCATGGCGATCGCCTTCAAATCAACCGACTCATCGAGCGGCTTGTTGCGGGCATGCACGCGCAACACCGCTTCGCGCCCTTTCACATCCGGCCGGTCGACGGTAATCTGCCGGTCGAAGCGGCCCGGGCGCAACAGCGCCGGGTCTAAAATGTCCGGCCGGTTTGTTGCCGCAATAATGATGATGCCTTCATTGCCGTTAAAACCGTCCATTTCCACAAGCAGCTGGTTGAGCGTCTGCTCCCTCTCATCGTGGCCGCCGCCAAGGCCGGCGCCGCGCTGGCGGCCGACGGCGTCAATCTCGTCGATGAAAATGATGCACGGTGCGTTCTTTTTCGCTGTTTCAAACAAGTCGCGCACGCGCGAAGCGCCAACCCCAACGAACATTTCTACGAAATCCGACCCGCTGATCGAGAAAAACGGCACGCCCGCTTCCCCGGCAACCGCGCGCGCCAACAACGTTTTCCCGGTCCCCGGCGGCCCGACAAGCAACACCCCTTTTGGAATGCGGGCGCCGAGTTCGGCGAATTTGCGCGGATCTTTCAAAAACTCAACAATTTCCACGAGCTCTTCTTTTTCCTCGTCCGCTCCAGCCACATCGCGAAAACGGACCTTCCGCTTGTCATCCGTATACAGCCGCGCCCGGCTTTTGCCGAAATTCATCACCCGGCTGCCGCCGCCCTGTGCCTGGTTCAAAAGGAAGAAGAACAAAATAAAAATAATAACAAATGGGATGATGGAAGTGAAAAACGTCACCCATCCGCTCGTTTCATCCGCAGGCACGACTTCCACCCGCGTCCGCGCCGCCGCCGCATCGATGCGGTCAAGCACTTTGTCACTGTTCATGACGTAGGTGGAAAAGTACTGCCCTTCGCTATATGTTTTCAACTGGCCTTTGATTTCATATACGCCGCGCTCCGGCTTAATAGAAAACGACTTAACGTCCCCGTTTTCCAGATGAGTGATAAACGCATCGTACGTCATCGGCTCAGTCCGCTGGTTCGTGCCGTTAAAAAAGCTGACGACGCCGATCACGACGAGGAAAATCAGCAAATAAAAGATGGTGTTGCGGAAAATCCGGTTCATTTCTTGCCTCCTCCCATATGAAACACACTATACTCAATACTAGCATAGAAATTTGCTTAAATACAAACAATTCGGCCGGTGCACGACAATCGCTTCACTTTTGGTACACTTCTGGCTTTAAGACGCCGATAAACGGGAGGTTGCGGTATTTTTCAGCATAATCGAGGCCATAGCCGACAACGAATTCGTCGGGGACGGTAAATCCAGTGTAATCAGCCTGAATATCCGCCTTCCGGCCCGACGGCTTGTCAAGGAGGGTGACGATTTTAATCGAATTCGCTTTCCGGTAGCGGAACAAATCCACCAAATAACTGAGCGTCAATCCGCTGTCGATAATGTCTTCAATGATCAAAATGTCGCGGCCCTCAACCGATGTATTTAAGTCTTTGACAATTTTCACTTCACCGGATGAAACAGTCGCATTGCCGTAGCTTGACACATCCATAAAATCCATTTCCAAGTATGTATCGATATGTTTGAGCAAATCGGCCATAAACGGCATCGCCCCTTTGAGGACGCCGACGGCGAGCGGAAAACGCCCCTCATACTCTTTCGTCAACAAGCCGCCGAGTTCTTTGACTTTCGCCTGAATTTCCTCCTCAGTGATCAACACTTTTTGAATATCGTCTTTCATTCCCATCTTTTTTCCTCCTAGCTGTTCATCGCCTCATAATGGAGCAGGATATAACGGGCTTGCCCGCGGTCTTCGGCTTCAAAAGCCGATTTTTTCAGCCCTGGCACCCAGAGAATGCGGCCGTCGGCATCTTCGACGATCGGCCAGCCATCCCTTTCCGTCCGCGGAACTTTGGCTTCAATGAAAATCTCTTTAATTTTTTTCGTGCCTCCCGTCCCTTTCAGCACCATCCGGTCGCCCTCGCGGCGCGTCCGCACGCGAAGCGGAAGGGACACCGCATCGGGGTCAACCACAAACGAATCGTTTCCCAGCCGTCCCTTCGGATAGTGTTCCCTAAATTCACTCACGATTGCACCACCGGTTGGGAGGGGCAATAGCGCTGGAACCGGCAAGTCAAGCTGATAGCTTGGAGCGCCGCTTTGGACGCCAAACGTAAACAAACAGCGGTCATACGAGCGGATCGCTTTGAGCCCTTTTGGCAAATCAATTTGTCCGGAAGGGTGGGCGCGTTCGCAAAGCATCAGTATATGACCGATATGTACAAAAGTCAACGCCGCCGGAACGGCGTCGTAAAGGCGAAGCAGCAAAAGCTGCAACACCCGACGCTGCAACGGCCGAGGCAATGCGAGAAACGGGCGGAGATGCAACACAACTTCATTATATTGTTTTTCCATTACTTTATTCAGCGCGTCGATTGCCAATTCCTCCAAGAACTGCTCATCTTCCGCCATCATTTCACTATATTGTTGAAATCGCTCATGCAAGCGCGGATTTTCCTGTTTCAGCAACGGAATAATATAGCGGCGGAACCGGTTGCGCGTGTAGTCGTCTTTTTCGTTACTTGGGTCGCGGCGCGGGGCGAGCCCTGCCTTTTCGCAATACTCCTCGATGTCCGCCCGGCTGACGGCTAAAAACGGGCGGATGAGATACCCGCCGTGAAACGGCCGCTTGACGGGGATACCGGCATATCCTTTTCCTGTGCTGCCGCGCACAAGCCGCATTAAAATCGTCTCGACTTGGTCATCGCCGTGATGGCCGACAGCGACATACTGGGCTTGATGTTTTTTCACCAGTTCGGCAAAAAAGCGGTATCGACAGTTGCGCGCCGCCTCTTGGGCGCCAAGGCCCGTGCGGCGCTGGAAAGCAGGAACGTCGATTTGCGCCGTCTCACATAAAATACGGTGTTCGGCGCAAAAATGTTTCACAAACTCCATCTCCTCTTCCGATTCCCGCCCGCGAAACATATGGTCGACATGAGCCGCTACAAGGCGAAGCTTCCACTCATCGCGAAGCGAAAGAAACACGTGCAGCAGAGCAAGCGAGTCGGGGCCCCCGGAAACGCCGACAATGACTGTCGCCCCTTTTGAAAGCAGTCCGTGCCTGTCAATAAAGGCGCGCACTTTATCCATCATCGCCGAAACCCTCTTTACCCTCTTTTAGCTTCATCGTAACACGACCGCCCCATTTTCTCAAAACTTCCGTTTCTTTATTATTTTACTAGGTTACATCGACAGATGCCAGTATATATAAAAACCGTACGCGCCAAGCAGCAAAACAGCGATCAGCACCGTTTCGGCAACCCTGCCCGTTTTGCGGCGCTTGGCGGCCCGCCGCCCCGACCGGCGGTTCGGTGCGGCCGCTGCTGTCTTGACCTCATAGTGTGCCGCCACGCGGCGGGAAGAGGCAGCCAATAAGTCGCGGCGCATGTCCTCGGCCTTCGCATACCGGCCGTCAAGCGCATTTTGCAAAACTTCTTTATATTGGGCTAAAAAACGATCCGTTTCAATGATGGACAAAAGTTGCGCCCTCCCGTTCCCTTTTTTCTCGAGCGGCCCCGGATAACAGGCGGCAATCATCACCATCGCCGCCGCAAACAAATCGTACGACGGCTCTGCTTTGCGCGACCCGAGCCCCCAATAGCCGCGGTCATACAGCTCGGTAAACTCTTTGATCGCCCGCCCCTGCATCGTCGTCCCCCCGACATCCAACAGTCGGACGGACGGCGGCGGCCCGGTGACGATCAAATTGTCCGGCTTCAAATCACCGAATACCCATCCTTCTTCATGAAGCCGTCCGAGCACAGACAAAAGCTGCATAAGCAGCACCGGCGCCCATTCTTTTCCGCGCCGGCGGACGAAAGCGGAGAACTGCTCCCCTTCAATGTACTCCATGGCATAAAACGGAACCACCCTCCGGGCAAACGGGCTTTGCCAATCATCGGCTTCCAGCAAAGAAGGCCCGAGGGCGGCTCCCTGGACCTTGGCAAAACGGCGCAATATATTCATTTCCGAGGCTAGCGACGCATAGTCGTCGCTCAGTTTCAGCGCAACGCGGCGGCGGCCGCTCTCCGCCAGATAGACGACGCCGTTCGCCCCGCTGCCGAGCCGACGCAGCAACCGGTACGAATGGCCGTGCCATTTGCCAGTGATGACCGTGCCGGGCGGAAGATTACCAAGACGATCCTTCGATGTATGGCTCATCGCCATCATGAATCCAACTCCTTAGCGACCGATTGCGGCCGAAATAGGCCATCGCTTCACGCAACGCCGGTCCGGTCGGCGTCAGCCCGCCTGATGAAAGCTTTGGAAAGATGGTGGACAGCTCTTCAATTTTCGGCGTCCAATCCATCATTTTCTCAGCGTAATTCCGTTTGCCCGGGAAAATAAACACAGAAAAGCGATTTTCGCCCATGCGCGCGTTTAAACTGAGCGACAAGTCAAGGAGCGCCTCTTTGACCATCGGCAGTTTCGTCTTCATGCTTCCGCTCGTATCGATTAAGATGAGCACATCAAGTGCGGCCGTTTCCCCAAGTTCATCGACGACTTCCATCACTTGGCCGCGCTTGTCCGGCGGCAAGTCCTCAAGCGAAACGTCAGAACCAAAGATTTGTTTCAACTCGCGATTGACGAGCCCTTGCAGCGTCTGCGTCATCGCCTGGCGCGTCACCATTTGCACCGTCTGCGACAGCTGTTTCGCGTACACGATTTGGCTCATGCCGCCGCCGGCGGCAGCGATCGCTTCAATTTCCCGCCGTCCGTTTTCGTCAATCGTGTCTTGATCCAACACGCCGATTACGTTCACTGTAATGCCTTGTTCGCGAGCCAATGCCGCCATCGCAGCCGGGTCCTCGCCATGGTTTGAGCAGCCGTCCGTAATCAACAAAATTTGCCGCAACGTTCCTTTCCGCATGTTCGTTCCCCTCCTTGGCGAATAAGTATTACCATCATCGCCGCCAGGGAACATTTTTATACGCGCATTACTGCGCCTTTTTCATATACATATACGCGGGAATCGTCGCCCATTTTGGCGTGTTGTGCCGCACTTTCGCGACAACGACCGTCATATCGTCTTCAATTTCCCCGCCGCATTGGCGGATCACTTCTTCTATGATCAAATCAGCGACTTCCTGCGGGTCGTTCGTTTTTAACTCTTGAATTTTTCGCTTCATCCATACATCATGGTTCTCTACGTTCATCGGCCCTTCAAACACCCCATCGCTCATCATGATGAGCAAGTCGCCCGATTTTAACTGTTCGCTGACGACATCAAATTCGACCTCTTTAAGGATCCCCATCGGCAAGTTGCTCGCCTCTACCTTGATCACTTTGTTGCCCCGCTTGATGAAACTCGGCATCGACCCGATTTTCAAAAACTTTGTCGCGGCGTTTTGCAAGTCGATGATGGCCAAATCGAGCGTCGCATACATGTCCTCTGTCGTCCGCAGCGCCAGGATCGAATTGATCGATTTAATGGCAATCGATTCGTCCATCCCTGTCTGCAAAATTTTTTGCAGCAGGCGCAGCGTCTCGCGGCTTTCGTAGTGCGCCCGTTCGCCGTTGCCCATGCCGTCGCTGACGGCAACCGCATATTTGCCGGTGCCAAGCTCAATCGTCGCATAGCTGTCGCCGGAAATGAGCTCGCCCCCTTTAGCCGCAAACGCGACTCCCGTTTCCACGACAAACGCTTTGGTTGAACCAAAGGCAACACGGCAGTAGCCGTTCGGGTAAGCGGCGCACTCTTCACGCTTGACAACAATTGTTTCCCCTAAAATGTCCGACAGCATCGGCGCGATCAGTTTTTCGCACTCGCCGCGCCCATCGCAATACGGAATGCTCATTTCAATATCGATATTTCCCTTTTCCAAACTGTAAATATCGACGTGGCCGATTTCAATGCCAAACTCTTGCAAAGCGTGGTAAATTTGCTCTTCCTGCAAATAATGGTTTTCCTGTTCCTTTTGCATTTCTTTGGCGAAATCGTCCATCACCTGGGAAATGCCCAGCAACTGCTCGGCGACGAGTTTTCGGCTTTCATAAATTTGCTGTTTGAGTTTGCGATTCGCCTGATAAATGACCATCTCCTTTTCCATCGCGTCAACGACCTTGCCTGCTTTTACGCAATGGCGCTCCCATTCGCGCAGCAGCTGATGGTTGTGCGCCAATGTTTTTTCTTCGGCTTCATGCATCATTCGCTTCATATACGCATAGGTTGTACTAAAGTTTGTCACCCAGCACTGGGCCTTTTTGAAACACGTTTGGCACGTTTGCCCCGTAATATCGCCAAGAAAGTAGTCTTCTTCGCGCTCCTGATGTTCACTGTCATCTGACAATGGTTCGGGTGAAAAACTTTCCGCCAATGCTTGGAAGACGTTCGAAAACTGTGAAACGCGCTGGGCGGTCACGTCGCGAATTTTGCGGACGTATTGTTGCTGCTCATTGATATATTCGGCCGTACCCGGAATGTATTTGGCGATTTTCTCTGTCAAGGAGTGGGCCGTGAACAAAAACAGCACAATGGCGATGCCTGATTCAAGCAACGTCGGCACAAGCTCCGCCTTTCCATTCCCGTATAAACCCATTAACAACGTCGCGACGATAAGCCCGAACGCGACCCCAAGCTTTCGCCCTTCTTTAAGCAGCCCACCGAGCAGCCCAGCGAAGGCAAGCAAGCTCATTTCCAACAAGTTGCCGACGTTCGCTAAGCTCAAAATGAGGCCGGTGACCACTCCGACAGTCGAACCGGTCGCCGCCCCGGCGACAAATGCGAACAGCAGCACGAGATAACGCGACATCACATGCTCAAGCGACAAGCCATACGCCGACCAACCGATCATCCCTGTCAACATCGAGGCAAGCAAAATAATCAATGAAATGATTTCCTCAGCCCGCAAGGCATGTTTGTGTTTCCGGACCGTCAGCAAAGGGATGCTTTGCATAAAAATCAGTGTAAGCACAAGCGAAAGCCCGGCTTCGACAACCGCCATGGCCGTCCCGTAAACCGTCCGCTCCCCGACCCAGTAGTAGGAGATCAGCCATTTCGCTGCCAATGAGACCGCAAAGACGACGAACGGGACGATTTTTAACGATTCGCTGATCACCCTGCGCACCCATCCGTAAATAAAGAGAAAGCCGAAAATGGAAACGCCGACAAACAGCAAAACATCGAACGACAGTGTCAATGCGCCGGCCATTAGGGCAATCAAAGCAAAGGCCGCCTTGTCACGGCGCAACATATAGACGGAAACGAAAAACGGCAGCGCAAACGGGGTC
This sequence comes from Geobacillus sp. FSL K6-0789, assembly GCF_038593135.1. Taxonomy (NCBI): domain Bacteria; kingdom Bacillati; phylum Bacillota; class Bacilli; order Caryophanales; family Anoxybacillaceae; genus Geobacillus; species Geobacillus sp. FSL K6-0789. Next base: position 70,188 of record NZ_CP151966.1, on the reverse strand, counting down.
AGCTTCGCCAAAATGAGTGCTCGTCCAAGCAAAAAGCCGACGAGAAGAAGCAAAAATCCTTGATGGACGAACAAGTGGCCAAGGCGCAGCTTCACATGGCGTATCCAACGCGATACGGTCGCTTGCGTGTCATGAATCGGCACTTCCGAAATACGGCGCAACGTCCCTCTTTCTACTCTTTCCATTCCCGATCCTCTCCTTTGCTTTTCTATTACCCCCTATTATATATTTGAAATTGCCAAAAATTTGTCAAAACAACGGAGAAAAATAAAAAATCGTTCGACGTTTTTCCCGACAATGTGCAGGCAACGTTTTTGTTCCGACAGAAGCAGACAAAAACGAAAAACGAGCATGTCGCTTCATGGCGCATGCTCGTTCGTCAATGATGATGACCCGTACGGGATTCGAACCCGTGTTACCGCCGTGAAAGGGCGGTGTCTTAACCACTTGACCAACGGGCCATATTGAATTTTGGTGGCGGTGGAGGGGATCGAACCCCCGACCTCACGGGTATGAACCGTACGCTCTAGCCAGCTGAGCTACACCGCCGTGTGGCAACATTTAATATAATACTGGAGCCCATACCGATTGTCAATATGTATCGTTCCGGAAAATACATCCTTTCTTTCGCCAAACCCAACAAAGAAGCATCCATGACCATGGATGCTTTGTTGTCCCCCTATTCGTCATCTTTCCGGCATTCATTCAGCAGCAAGTTACCCGCGTCTCGATCCACGACCTCCCCGCTTCGATTCGGTATGGCGGCGCAACGACGCCAATCGGTCTTCACTCTCTTTCAGGAAACGGCTGATTTTTTGCTCTAAGCTGTCAGCCGCAGAGCGGTCATGCGCCCGGCGCGGCCGCTGCGAAGAAGGCGTATCCTTTGCTTTGCGAATGGACAAGCCGATCTTTCCGTCTTGGCCGACGTTAATGACTTTGACATACACCGTGTCGCCGACTTTCAAATGGTCGTTGATATCTTTGACGTAGTTATCGGCTACCTCGCTGATATGAACGAGTCCTGTCACACCTTCCGGCAGCTCCACAAACGCCCCGAATTTCGTAATGCCTGTGACTTTGCCTTGTAACTTGCTGCCTACTTCAATCGACATAAAAAAAGTGCTCCTCCTTAAAACGCTTTAAAGATGGTGTTGATTTCATTATAGCGAATAAAAAAAATAAGTGTCAATATGACGAATGCCCGTATTGAACGGGCATTGGAGGGATTTGTTACTTTTCGGGCAACACAAAAATAATTTCCCCATCCTTTGACAAATAATATTTTTTTCGCGCCAGCTCAGCGATGTAGTCATCATCATGCAGCCTTTTCATTTCCTCTTTCATCTGCTTTTTCTGGCGTTTCAGTTCCGCAAGCTGTTTGGTCAACCTTTCTTTTTCCGCCCTTTTCGCATCAACCGTCTTTGCATGCAGGTGCAAAGCATAGACAAGGACGGAGGCGACCACGGCCAACAGCAACGACCAAAAGGCAAAACGGATGGCCAAAATTCGCCGTCTTCGCGACGCCCTCCGCTGTTTCTCCTCCTGCTCGGCCGCATACGTCGATGCCAGCTTCGTCACGTTTGTTCTCCTGGGCATGTTCATTGCCTTTGCACCTCTTTTACTTTCGCCATTTCGCCAGCCACATGCCTATTTTCTCTTGTGTATTCTTGATTTGTCCAGCAAATCCCTTCAAACGGCGAAAAAATTTTTCCACCCAGGCCCGGCGGGACGGCGGAATCCGCCGCCAAACGGCGATGCCCGTCCAACGAAACGGGGCAAACAGAAGAACAACGGCTTTCCAAACCGCAAGCAACAAAAATCGTCCCATCCATATCACAAGCCGCCAGGCAAACAAAAGAAGCGCAAGCGCCATTTGCCCGAGAAGAACGAGCGGGCGGATCACGATGTAACGGAACAGCTGGGCGATGATGTTTCCGGTTCTGACCGCCAGCTGAATGAGCCATTCCAGCACCCGAACGTACAACGAACGGAGCAGGCTTTGATAGGCGGCATAGCCGCACAACAGCGCCAAAAACAGATAAAAGCGAAGCTCGCCATTGTTGACGAGCAGCAACACATAAAATACGAGAAGCGCCTGCACCGCCCAAAACAGTACATCGTTCACGAAAACGAGCCAGTGCGCCCGTTCACGCCGGTTGAGAAACCGATTGTACGTGTCCAGCGCCATGCCGAGCCAGCCCCCCATGCCAATCATCGCGAGCATGGTGAGGAACTGTGTGGTGATGGTCATTTGAACAACTTGCTAAAGAATCCTTTAGCCTTCTCCTGATGATCGTCTAAGTAAACGAGGTCAAAAATGCGCCCTTTAATCGAAACGACGCCTTTGTCGACATCTAAGTTTTTCATTTGCAAATTCTGCCCGCGGATCGCCAAAAAACCCATGACCGTCTCAAGCAAAAACTCCTCATTGTCAAAGCTTTCCACTTGTTTGACCCCGGTAATGTCAAGGAGGCGCCGGCCGCGCATGATCACGTCGTGTTCTTGGACCGGGCCTTTGTTCGTGTTTCCGCCAAATTCCTCATGTCGGTTCATGTTCATCCCCCGCATTTCCGATTTAGAATGAAAGCCGGCTAGGCCGCCCGTTGTTTCTCATCCGCTGTCTGTACCATATGTATGTCAGCGGGGGATCGTTTAGAACAAGCCTTAAGGACAAAGTGAACCCCCACCGCCTGCGCTTCACTTAGAGGCAGGGGCTTCCAGCGCCTTGTGCGTGCTCCGCTGAACGGCAGCCCTGCACAGGAATCCTTGACGCTTCCCTTCGTTCCGAAGGCGCCCGTTCGAACAAGAACCGAATGATATTCAATTGGCGATTGCCGGCCGAAATTCACTTCCCCCTATTCACTAGGCTTCGCCCTTCGCGCTCCCTGAGACAGGAGACGTCTTTCGGAAATCCGTTAAACGCCGCCTTGATCCGGATCAGGGGCCGTCCGTTCCTCGCGAACGAGCTCGTACATTTCGGCTGCCTCTTCTTTTTTCACCGTTTCTTTTACACTAGTCACTTTTACCGTTACCCGTTTTTGCCCGAACTGAATCGTCAGTTCATCGCCGATTTTTACATCTGAACTTGCCTTCGCGACGTGGCCGTTGATCCACACCCGGCCTTGGTCGGCGACTTCTTTTGCCAATGTGCGGCGTTTAATGAGGCGGGATACTTTTAAAAATTTATCAAGGCGCATGCCCTTTCCCCCCTTACTGTTCGTTTTCTTTTGCTTCTTCCCAAAAGCGGTCGAGCTCAGCGAGCGAGAACGATGTGATCGGTCGGCCGCTTTTTCGCACTTGCTCCTCAATGTAGGCGAAGCGGCGGGCGAATTTGTCGTTCGCCATCTGCAATGCTTCTTCGGGCTGAATATCATAATAGCGGGCAAGGTTGATAAGCGCAAACAATACGTCGCCGAACTCGCTGACGAGCGCCGCGCGGCGGCCGCCCGAAGCTTCAGCCCGGAACTCCGCCATTTCTTCCTCTACCTTTTCCCAAATGGGAGCGGCATCGTCCCAGTCAAAGCCGACGTTTGCTGCTTTTTTCTGCAGCTCATACGCCCGCATCGTCCCCGGCAGGCTTTTTGGAACATCCGCTAAAATCGACGCTGGCCGGCCGGTCCCTTTTTCCTTCTCCTTAATTTTTTCCCAGTTCGCTGTAACTTGCTCAGCTGTTTCAGCCGTCGCATCGCCAAATACGTGCGGATGGCGGCGAATCATCTTCGCAGTCAATGTCCGGATGACGTCATCAATCGAAAACATCCCACGGTCAGCGCCGATCTGGGCATGGAGCATCACTTGCAGCAGCACGTCACCGAGCTCTTCGACCATATGGTCATCGTCATCATCGTCAATGGCTTCAAGCAACTCATACGCCTCTTCAAGCAAGTACCGCTTCAGCGACGCATGCGTCTGCTTCCGGTCCCACGGGCAGCCGTGCGGCCCTCTCAACGTCGCGATGACGCGGCGCAACGTTTCAAACCGATGGTATAGCAGCGGCTCATCCTTGACCGGCGGCACATAGACGCTCGTTAAATTGTCAAGCGCCGCCTGACGGTCCAATTCATAGAGCGGCACTTGCTTCACTTGTTCGCTCTTCGTCCCGGCCGCGGTCACAATATAGACCGGATAGTCGTCCGGAAGCTGTTCCATCAGCGACAGTTTCACATTCGAAGCGACGAACGGGTCGTACACTTGGCAAAAGACAGCATGCAGCGATGGCGACCATTCGTCCCCTTGGAAAGCGGTCGCATCCAACAGCTGGAACCCCTCGATTGGATCAATGCGCACCGCTGTAAACAACGCATCTAAAAAGCTTTGCCCGCCCTCGATGACCACCCGGCAATCGCCGCGTTGCTCCGCTTCCAACAACAGCTGCACCGTCCGTTCGGCGACAAGCGGATGGCCAGGGACAGCGTAAAACACATCCCCGTGTTTTGCCTGCTCGATGAGAGTGCCGGCAATTTCTTCATATACATCAGCAAATTGCTCATGCTTTTCGTAAACATCATCAAACGATGTAAACGCGATGCCCTCTTCTTGAAGCCCTTCGGCCGCCGGATGCTCCTTCGTCCGCAAAAAAAGCGGATGCGCCTTTTTTAGCTTTCGATACACGCCGACCGTCAGCTGCTCCACATCCCCGGCGCCAAGGCCGAAAATATAAATCGTATTCACCGCTGATCACCTGCTTCCTAATCGTAAATGAAATTTGTGAACGAACGGGAGAGCGGACAACTCTTGTTCGGAAAATACACTCCCCCTCACGATGCATGCGATATAGACAGCCGCGCCGAGAACGACGCCGCCAAGCGCCTCGGCGGACGCCCATAGGCGTCCCCCGCCTGAAGCGTCCATTAACCATGTATACAACTTCAGCACCGCCATCATGGCGACAGCCGCCTTCACAATTGGATATATGCATACTCGCGCGCGCGCTGACCGGTATTCACGCGGCAAACGCACGTATAAGAAGCCTGCCATAAGCGCATAAGCCCCTGTTGTCGCCAAGGCGGCGCCAAGGGCGCCGAACGACGGCACAAGCCAGCGCATAAGGACGATTTTCCCTGCCAAAGCCGCCGCCACGCCGGCCGCCGCTGTCCACTCTTTCCCCATTCCTTGCAATAAAGCGGAGGCAGTCAACGCCATCGTCGCAAAAAAGACAGAAGCGGACAAGACGGCAAGGACCAACGAACCGCGGTCGTTTTCAAACAGCATGGTGTTGATCGGGCGAATGAGGCAAATGAGCCCCGATGAAGCGCCGACGCCGATGACCGCGGCGAACCGGATCGGCAACATGCTGTGCAGAAAGGACGGCTCCCGCCCGCGCCGCATGCCGGAAACGAACGGAACAAGCGCCAATGAAAGCGATGTGCCGACAGCCGTGCCAAGCTGAATCAGCGGCTGGCCGCGGTCGTACACCCCTTTTAACTCTTTCACCTCATTCAACTCCAGCCCGGTTTCTTGGAGAAGCGGGACGAACAAAAACGAGTCGACGAGCGGAACAAGCGTCAACACCATGTTGGTGAAACAAATGACCGTTCCAACTGTAAGCAAATGCCATCCCGCCTGTCGCACCGAGCCGGGCGGCGTATGCCCGGCCGGTTTTTGCCGTCCGCGCCGGACCAGATAAAAGAGCAAGATGAGAAGCGCGGCCGCCATGCCCGCCAACGTCCCGCCGACCGCAGCCATGCCGCACGCATAGGCGTCAGCGCCGCGCTTGATCGCCCAATAAGACAACCCTAAAATCGCCGTCACACGCACCGTCTGCTCGCCGACTTGGGACACTGCCGTCGGCGCCATGTCATGGCGCCCTTGAAAAACGCCGCGCAACACCGCAATGAGCGGAAAGAATAAGCATGAAAATGAAAGCACCCGCACCAACCCTTCAAGCTGCCTGTCGCCCATCCATAACGAAATGGCGCCGGCTCCTATATATAACACGGCAAACAACACCGCTCCCGCCCCGCCCAACAGCAGCAGCGCGATGCGGCCGACAGCGGCCGCTCCCGCCTCGTCCCGCGCCGCCAGCCGCTCAGCGATGAGCTTCGAAATGGCAACCGGGTAACCGGTCAGCGACAGCGCGACAACGATTCCATAAATGGGGTAAACTTGTTGGTAAATATAAAAACCGACATCCCCGACCATATTTTGATACGGGATGCGGTAGAGCGCGCTTAACAGCTTCGTAAGCAAAGTGGCAGCAGTCAAGGCAGCTGCACCTTTCCATACGTTTCCCATGCCCCTTCTCCTCCCGCTTGTATGGCGCCAGATGGCGAACAGTCCATCAAGAGCACTGGCCGCACAAACCGTCAACATTACCGCAACAAACGGCTACGCTCGATATTATAGCGCAATGCAGGCGATGAGACAAAAGCGGGAGCCGCCCATCGGCCATGGCCTCAGTCCAGCGGAACGGGAACGGACCAACCAACATAGCAACCCCATTGCAGACAAAGCAGAAAGGAAAAGATCCCGACCTTCTCCCATCAACGATAAATGTGCGGCCCGATCAAAAAGGGTGTCCCGATCTTTTGGGACACCCTCTTTTTGCGTTCCATTTATTGTTCCATTTGCCGGGCCAAAAAGCTGGCCGCTGTTTCCACTGCTTTATGTTCAACTTCGCCGAGCGTTTTCTCGCGCGATAAAATGATGACGGCTCCAATCGGATCGCCGTTGGCCACAATCGGGCCGATCGTATACGACTTCAACGTTTCCGTCATCCCGTCGACCAGCTCGACCTCGCCCTCCTCCGTATGGAGAACGGAGTTGCGATCTTCCATGGCTCTCTCCACTAACGGGCTGACGCTTTTGTTCATGTATTCTTTTTTCGAAACACCGGCAACGGCAATAAATACGTCGCGGTCGCAAATGAGCACCGGCTGTCCGAGGCTGTCAAACAGCGCCTCGGCGTACTCCTTGGCAAAGTCGCCGAGCTCACTGATCGGCGAATATTTTTTCAAAATGACCTCTCCATCGCGATCGACAAATATTTCGAGCGGATCTCCTTCGCGAATGCGTAATGTTCTGCGAATTTCCTTCGGAATTACAACCCTGCCTAAGTCGTCAATCCGACGAACAATACCGGTTGCTTTCATGCCTTGTATACCCTCACTTTCATCTAGGATTTGAAGGATACTCCGATGAACCCTGTTGTAATGGGGAATTCACCATTGTTGTCATTAGTATCCTTCACAATCCACGTTCTATGCACGATGAAAGTGATTTTGGCCATTTTAGTAAAATTGCCCATCCTTCACTATCGCCACATCAGCAAAACCGTAAACGTATAAAATGAACATAACGCCTCATTTTTTCTTTATAGCTAGGCGATGATCGACTTTTCGTTTTTCACTCCGGACAATTCCCTCAACGTCTCATATAAAATCGCCAGCCACTCGTGCGCTTTCATTTGCTTAATGTAAAGCACAATTTTCAGCTTCACCCCCTCCATGCCAAACCCAAACAGGCGCCCGTACTGCCGGCCGACGCCGGACAAGCGCTGAATCTCCACCGTTTTCGACGCTTCTTCAGTGAATAGAATGTCAACTTGCTGCTTATGTTGCTTAATCGATTCAACACCGAGCTGTTTCGCCAGCACTTTGATCTCGGCAATCTGTAGCAAATAGGCGACGGCATCCGGATAATCGCCGAAGCGGTCCACCATCTCTTCGCGCAGCGCTTCAACATCTTCGAGCGTCTCGACCGCTTTAAACCGCTTGTACATCTCGATTTTTTGCAGCCCATCGGAAATGTAGGCATCCGGAATGTAGGCGTCGACTTCCACGTCGATCGTCACTTCCGGCCGCTCGTCTTCTCGTTTCAAGCCGCGCCGTTTTTCGATCGCCTCTTTCAACATTTGCGAATATAAGTCAAATCCGACCGAGTCGATAAAGCCGTGCTGTTCAGCGCCGAGAATATTGCCGGCGCCACGGATCGACAAGTCACGCATGGCGATTTTAAAGCCGGAGCCAAGCTCGGTGAACTCTTTAATGGCTTGCAGCCGTTTTTCCGCCGTTTCATTCAGCACTTTGTCTTTCCGGTAGGTGAAATACGCGTAGGCAACGCGGTTCGAACGGCCGACGCGCCCGCGCAGCTGGTACAGCTGCGACAGCCCCATCCGGTCGGCATCGTACACGATGAGTGTATTGACGTTTGGAATATCGACGCCTGTCTCAATAATCGTCGTCGTCACGAGCACGTCATATTGTCCTTCCAAAAACGCTAAAATCGTTGATTCAAGTTCGGTTTCTGACATCCGCCCGTGCGCGAACGTGACGCGTGCTTCCGGGACAAGCTGGGCGATTTCTTCCGCTTTCAAGTCGATGTCTTCAATATGGTTGTAGAGGAAAAACACTTGCCCATCGCGGGCGAGCTCACGTTCAATCGCCTCTTTGACAAGCTCCGGCGTATATTCCATGACATACGTCTGCACCGGGAACCGGTTTTCCGGCGGCGTCTCGATGATCGATAAATCGCGCACGCCGATCATCGACATATGAAGCGTCCGCGGAATCGGCGTCGCCGTTAAGGTGAGCACGTCGATATTCGCTTTCAGCTGCTTGATTTTTTCTTTATGCGCCACGCCAAACCGCTGCTCCTCGTCGATGATGAGCAACCCTAAATCCTTAAACTTGACATCCTTCGACAGCAGCCGGTGCGTGCCAATGACCATATCGATTGTGCCGTCTTTCAACCCTTTGATCGTCTCCGCCTGCTGTTTTTTCGTGCGGAACCGGTTGAGCAGCCCGACGTTAATCGGAAATCCTTGAAACCGCTCACGAACCGTTTCGTAATGCTGCTGAGCCAAAATCGTCGTCGGCACAAGAAAAGCGACTTGCTTGCCGTCCATAATGGCTTTAAACGCCGCGCGCAGCGCCACTTCCGTTTTCCCGTAGCCGACATCGCCGCAAAGGAGGCGGTCCATCGGCTTTTCGCTTTCCATATCGCGCTTAATTTCTTCAATCGACCGGAGCTGGTCTTCCGTCTCTTGATATGGAAACGCGGCCTCAAATTCGCGCTGCATTTCCGTGTCCGGCGAAAACGCGTACCCCTTGCTCGCCTCGCGCTCGGCATACAACTTGATCAAATCTTCCGCGATATCTTGAACAGACGATTCCACTTTCTTTTTGACTTTTTTCCATTCCGAGCCGCCAAGCTTATAAATTTTCGGCTCTTTTCCTTCCGAACCGACGTACTTTTGCACTTGATCCATTTGGTCGACCGGGACGTACAGCGTGTCGCCGCCTTGATATTGGATATGGATGTAGTCTTTATGCACTCCATTGATTTCTAACGTCTCGATGCCTAAATATTTTCCGATGCCGTGGTTGACATGGACGACGTAATCGCCGACTTGCAGTTCAGCGTAGCTTTTAATCCGCTCGGCGTTGGACAGCTTTTGCCGGCGCACCGGGCGTTTCGCTCGCTTCTTAAACAGTTCCTCTTCCGTAATGACAGCCAGCTTTTGCAGCGGCAGCTCAAATCCTGTATTTAAATCGCCTTCGAGAAGTTGGCATTTGCCGTAAAGCAGTGCGGCCTCAGGCGGAAGCGGCGCTGCATCGACCCCATAATCTTCCAAAACTGACTGCAGCCTTTTTGCCCGTTCGGCATCCGGCGCCAAAAAGACGACGGCGTAATTCGCTTTCTTCCAACGCTCGACTTCAGACTGGAGAAGCGCCATTTGTCCGTGGAAGTTTTGCATTTGCTTGCACGTAATATTGACGACATTTTGCGGATGGGTATAAGGCGCATGGCGCAAAAACAAGGACAAATAAACCCGCTGGAATCGATGTTTTTTCAACAATTCAGAAAGTGAGTGTGAAATGGGCACATCATGAATGATTTTCCCGCTGTCAAGCAGGCTTGTATACCAATCCGCTTCTTCGCGGTCGAGCCGCTCCGCCGTCTCCTGCAACCGGCTCATTTCATCCATCAGCAGCACGCCGTCTTCCGGCATATAATCTAGCAAACTTGAAACGTTCTCATAGAAAAGGGACATATATTTATATTGTTGCTCGATTTCCCGGCCCTCGCGCAACTGTTCCAATTCGGCATGGATCTGTTCGTACATCCGCTGCTTGGCGGCGTCATCCTTCATTTTTTCGAGGCTGGCCGCCAAACCGGCTTCAATTCGTTCAATCCCCCGCTGCCGCGTCCCCTCGTCGAGAATGATTTCGTCGGCTGGGCTGATGGCGATGCTCTCTACTTGCCCGTGCGAGCGCTGATCATCGGGGGTGAACGTGCGAATCGATTCGATTTCCGTATCAAACAGCTCGATCCGGTACGGGAGCTCGGCCGTGAGCGGATAAATATCCACGATGCCGCCGCGGATGCTGAACTCCCCAGGGGCGGAAACAGTTGCCACCCGCTTGTATCCCATTTGGACAAACCGCTGTTTATACTGCTCGAGATCCAGCTCTTGTCCAACCGTGAACGTGAACAAATACTGTTTCCAAAGCGATGGCGGCGGCAGCAAGCGCCGCAGGCCGGCGACCGGACAGACGACGATCCCCTTCCCGCCTTGCACCCAATGGTTCATAATTTCGAGGCGTTGTGCCTTCAGCTCCGGACTGGCGACTGCCATTTCGGCGGCGATCACTTCATCGACGGAATACAGAAACACCTCGTCCGGACCGAGCAGCGAAACGAGGTCATCATACATTTTTTGCGCCTGAAACAAGTTGTAAGCCACTACGAGCAACGGGCGTCCCGTTTCCTTATAAAGCGTGGAAACAAAAACAGACCGGGCCGACCCCGACAGCCCGGCGACAAGCTGTTCTTTCAGGCGGGCGTGGATTCCTTCTATGATGGTGCGAACATCTTGGTTCTCAGCTAAATAGCGATGCAATGAAAGCACCCCTATTCTCCCTCCTCTCAATGCTAGTTTCTTTCTCTTTCCGCGTTCAGCCAAAACATAAAAATGCTTTGGTCGCCCAAAGCTGCGCCTAATGGATAAATTTTTCGTATTGATGCCACTCCGGATTTCGCGCCAACACTTCTTGACAGTCTTCGCAAATGGTTTTGACGTGAATATCCCCGTTCGGCTTGTACGAAATCATATCAAGCCGTTCCTCTTCCGTTAAATGGTGGAATCCGAGCTTTTCGCTATAGACGGATACCTGTTCAATAGTTCCGACTCTGGCGCCGCAATGGCGGCAATAGTAATGCAATGCCATCGAAGCAAACCTCCTCACTGGGCTGTTCCGTCCGCAGGGCGGATGGAGCCGGCGCCCCATGCCTTCCGTACTCACATTGTGCACCAGTTTGGAGGAAAATATTCACTTGTTAAACTCGTTCATCACCTGGGTAAACGGCGCCGCCACCGCCTGTTCGCACGCATCGGCAGCCCGCAAAACCGCTTCAGCGACCGCCGGCTTCTCCTCCTCCGTAAAACGGCTGAGCACATAATCCGCCACCGGCTGCCCGCTGGCCGGCCGGCCGATGCCGATGCGAATGCGCTTAAACTGCTCGGTGCCGAGGTGATGGATAAGCGATTTGACACCGTTGTGACCGCCGGAGCTCCCTTTCAAGCGAAGACGGATTTTTCCTGGCGGAAGATCGAGGTCATCGTAAATGACAATGACATCTTCAATGGCGATGCCATAGTAATCGATGAGCGGGCGAACACATTCCCCTGATAAATTCATATATGTCAACGGTTTGCATAATGCCACTTTTTCGCCGGAAACGGACGCCGTTCCGAACAGGCCGCGGAACTTGGCGGTTTTCAACGAAACGTCCCAACGTTTGGCCAGCTCATCAATGACGAAAAAACCGATGTTGTGCCGCGTTTGCTCGTATTCCTTGCCCGGATTTCCAAGCCCGACAAACAGCTTCAATCGTTGCGCCCCTCTCTATGCATGATACTACAAAAGACGTAACCGAAACGGTTACGTCTGTCACTTTTCTGGCGTCGTCTCTCTTCCTTCCTCGGCATCAGGCTGCCCCGGCTCTTGCTGCTCGCCGCTATGGATTTCCTCTTCCTGCTGCGGCGGCAAGATCGTCGCAATCACTTCGGAAGGTTCATGGTTAATTTCAAATTTTCCATCTGTCTGCACATCGCCAACCGTGACGGTATCGCCGACTTGCAAACCGGAGATGTCCACTTCAATCGCTGGCGGAATGTTCGCCGGCAAGACGCGGATCGACAACTCATGCAAGTTTTGCTGCAACACGCCGCCGTCTTTTACCCCCGGCGCTTCGCCCACCAATCGGACTTCTACGTCAATATCGACTTCTGTCGACATGTCGACCGCTTGAAAATCAGCGTGAAGGAGCTCGCCGCGCAGCGGATCGCGCTGCAGCTCGCGCAAGAGCACCGAATAGTCGTCGCCGCCGACTTTCAATGTTATCAAGCTCGTGCGCCCACCTTCACGAAGCACCTTCTCCAATTCAGCAGCGCTGACAAAAATCATTTTGTTTTCGACTTTTTTGCCGTACAAAATCGCTGGAATGCCCCCTTGCGAACGAATACGCCGCAATGTCGAACGTTTTTTGTCTGTGCGTTCTTTCGCTTCCAACACAATCGCCATGTTTCTTCACCTTCCTGAATTAGAATCTATTGACTACTTTATCCTAAAACAAGAAGGGCTAAACATGTTTTCTTGCGTTAGTCGAACAGGACGCTGACAGACTTCATTTCATACACGCGCGTAATCGCTTCAGCAATGAGCGGCGCCACCGACAGCTCTACAATTTTATCAATTTTCTTTTCTTCTGGCAAGGCAATCGAATTGGTGACGACCAGTTCCTTAATTTTGGAACTTTGAATGCGCTCGATCGCTGGACCAGACAGCACCGGATGGGTGCAGCACGCGTACACTTCCTTCGCCCCATGTTCAACAAGAGCGTTCGCCGCGAGCATAATCGTGCCGGCCGTGTCGATAATGTCGTCAATCAAAATGGCCGTTTTCCCGCTCACTTGCCCAATAATGTTCATCACTTCCACCGCGTTCGGGCGCGGCCGGCGTTTGTCGATGATCGCCAATGGCGCTTTCAGACGGTCGGCGAGTTTGCGCGCCCGCGTTACGCCGCCGTGATCCGGGGACACAACGACAATGTCATCCAACTGTTTGCTTTTAAAATAATCAGCCAAAATCGGCACGCCCATTAGATGATCGATCGGGATATCAAAAAACCCTTGGATTTGCGGGGCATGCAAATCAAGCGTAATGACGCGCGACGCCCCGGCCGTCTCAAGCAAGTTCGCCACCAGCTTGGCCGTGATCGGCTCGCGCGCCCGCGCTTTCCGGTCTTGGCGGGCATAGCCGTAATACGGGATGACGATATTGATCGTACGCGCTGACGCCCGCTTTAACGCATCGATCATAATGAGCAGCTCCATTAAATGCTCATTGACCGGGACGCTCGTCGATTGAATGACAAATACATCGTCGCCGCGGATGCTTTCCTCAATGTTAATTTGGATCTCCCCGTCGCTAAAGCGGGAAACGGAACATTTGCTAAGCTCGATCCCCATGACTTCCGCAATTTCTTTCGCTAGCCTCATGTTCGAGTTAAGGGCGAACAACTTTAGTTGGTGCTGGCATTCAGACATGATAAACCTCCATTAAGATTTTTTCTTGCCTGGCAGGCGATCAACATAATGTTCTTTATTGACTTGCCGGGCGCGGGCGATGGCGAGGGCGCGGCCGGGAACGTCGTCGGTGATCGTCGATCCGGCGGCGACGTAAGCGCCCCGGCCGACCGTAACCGGGGCAATCAAGTTGACGTTGCAGCCGATAAACGCCCCGTCTTCAATTTTGGTCATATACTTATGCACGCCATCATAGTTGACGGTAATCGACCCGCAACCAAGGTTGACATCGGCGCCGACTTGCGCGTCGCCGATATAGCTTAAATGCGAGGCTTTGCTTCCTTTGCCGAACGTCGATTTTTTCACCTCGACAAAATTGCCGATCCGCACCTCGTCATCAATTTTCGACAGCGGACGGATATGGGCGAACGGGCCGATCGTGACATCGTTGCCGATCTCGCTGTCATGGGCGACCGAATGGCGGATGGACGTGCGGTGGCCGATATGACAGTTTTTAATTTCCGCATGCGGTCCAATCGTGCAATCCTCGCCGATCACTGTTTCGCCTTCGATGACTGTGCCGGGATAAATGACCGTATCGCGGCCAATCGTCGCGTCGGCGGAAATATACGTGCAGCCCGGGTCGATGATCGTAACCCCGTTTTCCATATGCCGGCGGCAAATGCGCTCGCGCATGATCCGCTCCGCCTCGGCAAGGGCGATGCGGTCATTGACCCCGATCGTTTCCTCAAATGACGGCGCCTGATAAGCGGATACTGTGCCGCCGCCCGCTTTGATAATTTCAATCACGTCGGTTAAATAATATTCCCCTTGGGCGTTGTTGTTTGTCACGTTTGTAAGCGCTTGAAACAATGTTTGGTTGTCAAAGCAATACGTTCCAGTGTTAATCTCGCGAATAGCCCGTTCCTCTTCATTCGCATCTTTATGTTCAACAATTTTTTCAACGCCGCCGGCACTGTTGCGGACGATGCGGCCATATCCAGCCGGGTCGTCAGCGATGGCTGTCAATACCGTCGCCTTCGCTTTGGCGGCCAAATGGTGCTCGACGAGCGCCTTCATCGTCTCAGCGGTGATGAGCGGCGTGTCTCCGCAGACGACGATCGTCACCCCTTCGAGACCTTGCAAATATGGGGCTGCCTGCATCACCGCATGCGCCGTCCCAAGCTGTTCCTCTTGCAATGCGTACTCGCATTGGGCGCCAAGCTGCTCTTTCACCTGCTCCGCCCCAAATCCAACGACCGTGACGGTTTTTTCCACCCCAAGTTTGGATACTTGATCCATGACGTGCTGAACCATTGGCTTGCCGCAAACGGGATGAAGCACCTTATACTGCTTCGACTTCATCCGCGTTCCTTGTCCGGCCGCCAAAACGACCGCATATCGCTTCATGTGAAAAGCCTCCAATTATCCTTTTAATCATAGTCCCAAGAGAAGATCCCCCCACTTCAAGCGCGTGAAAGACGAAGCCCCACGACCAGCGGGGGAATGCCGGTGGCATCAGCCAAAACACATAATCAAATCAATGTATATCATGTTCTTTGTAAACTAGATATAGCGGGTTGCATGGAGAACATTCAATGCGAAAACAAGCGAAGCCTTCCATGCGTACCATATTCAAAGGCGCGAAAAAAACCCCAAATCGTCGAACCAGGGTTGGGACGACCCGAAGTGACGCTCAGGGAGACGAAAAAATGGCTTTCGTCATGGAACTGAGAAGCTCCCACTTCAAGCAAAGCGAAGTGGGAGTAGTTCGCCCATAATTGAATATATATGAATCAACAGCACTTTTCAAGGAAACAATGCGGATGGCAAAAAATAAGGAGCTTGGTGAATTTCACCTAAGCCCCCTTTCATATGTTTACGAAGCGCCCGCTTCTTCAAGTTCTTCTTCCAGCTTCCCGAGGCGGTGGTACTCAGCTAAGATCGCCTCTTGAATTTTTCCGCGCGTAGCGGAGTTGATCGGATGCGCGATATCGCGGAACTCCCCGTCCGGTGTACGCTTGCTTGGCATCGCGACAAACAAGCCGTTATTCCCGTCAATGACGCGGATGTCATGGACAACGAACTCATTGTCCAACGTAATGGAGGCGATCGCTTTCATCCGTCCTTCGGTGTTGACGCGGCGTAATCTTACGTCTGTCACTTCCATTATGTTCACCACCTTTTCCCCTATATAAGACTCGATGTAATTAATTCCACGCCTTTCGGCAATTTCCTTCCTTTTTCAAAAAATTTTTTCTAAATTTCAGCAAGGGAAAAGATGGATGCGCCCCTCTTTATCGCACGAGGGCAACGACTTCGATTTCAACTAGGGCGTCTTTCGGCAGCCGAGCCACCTCAACGCATGAGCGCGCTGGTTTATGGTTCGGGAAATATTGACTGTACACTTCGTTCATGGCCGCAAAATCATCCATGCTTTTTAAAAAAACGGTTGTTTTCACGACTGTGTCGAGTGAGGCACCGGCGGCTTCCAGCACTGCTTTCAAATTTTGAAACACTTGATGCGTCTGCGCCTGAATGTCGCCTTTTACCATTTCCCCCTCTGGAGTGAGCGGAATTTGCCCAGAGCTGTAAACCATATTGTTGACGATGATCGCTTGTGAATACGGGCCGATCGCTTGCGGCGCATTGGTCGTTTCCACTTTTTTCATTGAAAGAAATCCCCTTTCTAAAGTTTTATAATCAGGCAGCAGGCTGCCTAAAAAAACGCTTTGTAATTGCCTTCCTTGACGGCGATCCGCTTTTCTTTCACGTCCACCGCCAACAGTTTGACGAGCGAGATGTACTCGTCGACAAGCCGCTCTTTTGCTTCCTCAGACTCAACGAGCACACCGATGCCGGAGACGTTGCCGTTAAACTCTTGCAATAAGCTGACCATACCGTTGATCGTGCCGCCCGCTTTCATGAAGTCATCGACAATCAGCACGTTGGCTCCCTCCGCCAGGCTGCGCTTCGACAAAACCATTGTTTGGATGCGTTTGGACGAGCCGGATACGTAGTTGATGCTCACCATCGGCCCTTCCGTCACTTTATTGTCATGGCGGACAATCACAACCGGCACATACAAAAAATTGGCGATCGCATATGCGATCGGAATTCCATTGGTGGCAATGGTCATAACAACATCCACCGGACGGTCGGCAAACATCGACGCATAAAGGCGGCCGATTTTGTTCATAATACGGGGGTCGCCAAGAATGTCGGTCATATACAAATATCCGCCGGGAAGAAGCCGGTCCGGGCGCGACAATTGCTCGCACAAATAGGCGATCACTTCCTCCGCCTCCCCGGCAACCATTTTCGGAATGTATTGCACGCCGCCGGCCGCGCCGGGCAGCGTCCGAACCGTCCCGATTCCTTGCCGCTCAAACGTTTGTTTAATAATCGTCAAGTCTTCGCTGATCGATGATTTGGCCGATTCGTACCGATCGGCAAAAAACGTCAGCGGAATGAGCTGATGTGGCCGTTCGAGAAGATAATGCGTCATATCGACTAAACGGCCGCTTCGCCTAAGCTTCATAGCCGACCTCCTAAAACCGAATATTATAAATTTATTTTAACAAAAATGTACGTGTTTAATCAAGCGAATGCCGCTCCCCCAACAGCCTGACCGCAAACACTTGATCGCAAAAGCCCCGCAGTCCGTTATACACCCGCTGCATTCTCGAATCATGCTCGATCAGCCCAAACACTGTCGGCCCGCTTCCGCTCATCAGCACCGCATCAGCTCCGAACCGTTTCATTTGCTCTTTAATATGCGCAACTTCCGGATATTTTTTTAAGGTCACTTCCTCCAACACGTTGCCGACCAACCGGCAAATGCCCTCATAATCTTGCCGTTCGATCGCTTTCACCATTGCATCGACATCCGGATGGCAGACATGCTCAAGCTGCAAATTTCGGTACACATCGGCCGTCGACACGCCAATTGGGGGCTTGGCCAACACCACCCAGCATGGCGGCGGCGACGGGATGGGGGTGATGATTTCGCCGCGCCCGGTCGCCACAGCTGTTCCGCCGTAGACGCAAAACGCAACATCCGAGCCGATTTGCGCACCAAGCTCAGCCAATTCCCGGACGGTCAATCCGAGCTGCCAAAGCTTGTTGAGCCCGCGCAACGTTGCGGCCGCGTCGCTGCTTCCCCCTGCCAGGCCGGCCGCCACCGGAATATGCTTCGCAATCGAAATGGCCACCCCTTGGCGGATCGAAAACGTCTCCTTCATCAGTTTCGCCGCCTGGTACGCCAAATTGCGGCAATCATCCGGCACAAAGCGGTTTTGCGACACAATGCGGATCACATCCTCCTCAGGCAGCGGAATAAGCTCAATGCGGTCCGCCAAATCGATCGTCGTCATCACCATTTTCACTTCATGGTAACCATCGGGGCGTTTATAAAGAACATCAAGTGATAAATTAATTTTTGCCGGCGCTTTGATCGACAGCCTCACTCATCTTCACCTACTTCCACGCACATTGATGATAAACGGCTTCTGGCCAGCCGCCTATCCGCCCGTTGTTTCCTATTTTCAGCGTTTTCCCGCGTGACATTCGTGCTTTTTTCATCAACCCATTTTACCATATTAACATGTCCTGGTGCCGTCGCCAAACGATATATGTAAAAAGGGCGCCCCTGCTAGGGCACCCTTGCCGCAGCGCGCCATCGCCGCCGGCGCTATTCCGTTTTTCCGGCCAGCTGCCGTTCCGCCCGTTCAATCGCCAATCTTACCATATTTCCTGCGTCTTTCGCGCGGATGGCTCCCCACCCTTCACGCTGCACGACATCGTAAAAGCCCAGCTCTTTTGCCAGCTCTTCTTTTAAGCGTTGCGACATAACCCCGCGGCGTCGACCCAATGTCAGCAACCCCTTTCCATGTTCGTTGGCGTTAAGGCGCGAAACGTTGTGCAACCCGCCGGCGCAACAGCCGGCTGACTCGCCTGGTCATGGGGCAGATGAAAGGCGGCTGCGGCAGTTTTAGTATGAAGTGGGGAAGGCGGCTTTATGTCCGCCTATTTATGACAAAACAAAAAGCAGCAAACAAATTTGTCTACTGCCCCCCTGCTTGCTCATCGTCCCAAAACGTCAGCTTTACGGTCTCTGTCAACACGTCGGCGTAGCTGAACGATACACGTTCAAACGAGTTTTCTTTTTGATCCAGTTCAATGACAAATACCGATGGGTAAGTCTCCGCCAAAATGCCGCAACGCTCGATCATTTTTCTGCGTCCGCCGTTGGCCCGCAACGTTAAACGTCTCCCGATATTAGAGTCCAGCGCTTTTTTAATATCGGATAAAGTTTTTGGCATTCGTCATCCACCTCACTATTTGCAATTATAACAAAGATGGTCTTCAAAGTCAAAAAAAATAAAAATTATATCAGCGTGTTTTTATTGCTGTCAATGAATATTTTTCTACAATATCCTTCTTTTTATGTACCTTGTGGAACTTTTTTGTAAAAAATATGGCGAAAGACATAAAAAAACCGCCCGTCAATTGCGGCGGTTTTCCCCCCGTTCTTCGATCAGGCGAAACGGCATCCCGGTGCGGAGCACACCTTTCGTCTCGACTCCACCCAGCCCTTTTTCCCCGGTCAGCGTGTTGCGAAGCACATCCCACACATCGACCGTTTCCGTAAACGGGGTAAAACTGAGACGAGAAACGATATAAACCGGATCTAAGGCGTGAATGTTGACCCGCGCCGGCGAACTGGCAAAATTCGCCCCCGCGCGGATGAGCGATTCAAAATGCGATTGGCAGGCGCCGGCGAAAATGATGAGCTGATCGAGATGCGGCACTTTTTTGCGCGCTTCTTTCACTGTTTGAACAAAATGGCGTGAATGGCGGTACGCTTTCAAATCATGAAGCTTCCCTTTTGACTTTGAATACGAGTCATGACCGGTAATGACTAAAATATCCGGACGAAACTGCTCAATCAAGGAGCCGACTTTTTCCGGCATCTCGCTTTCCTCACAGTAAACGCCGTGCACCGGCACCCCAATCCGTTCATACAAATCCATGCATTTGCGCAAATATAACGGGTCGCCGTCCAAATGAAGGACGCATCCCGGAATTTGAAAAAAATCTTTCTCCACCCGGTACCCGCCGGTTGCCCGATACTCGACTTTTTGCTTGATCATCTGATAATCTTGGCGAAACAGCCAGTATGACTGTTCAATCAGTTCGATTTCCCGCCTTTTTCGTTCTTGTTGCCCCCGCTCATCGATAATGACCAAGTCGCTGCACGGGGCGTCGGCCACAAGCCGCACGTCCTCGCCATATAAAATGGCTTCCCATTCCCCGTTCTTTTCTTTAAGGTCAATGACGCGGAACAATACGTCGCATTGGTAAGACTTGCGGGCGACAATATCGCCGATTTTGACGTCCATCACCGCTCACTCCATTGCATAATCGTTGTCATCCATACGATATGCAGACGCGGACAATAGGTGATAGACGCCTGTTTTCAACTGCTGCGGCCTCAACGGCGAAAAAGCGGCGCCAATGCGTTGCTTAACGAGGCAAACTCGGTTATATGAAGCGTTTCCCCGCGGCGGCGCGGATCGATGCCCACCGCAGCAAGCGCCTGTTCGATTTGTTCTTTGTTCTCTTTTCCGCCTGGCAAGCTGCTCACTAAATTATTGAGCAGCGTTTTGCGGCGCTGAGCAAAGCTCGCCCGCACCACTTGGAAAAACACATCCTCATCCTCAACAGCGACAGGCGGATGGGCCCGTTTCGTCAGCCGGATGACGGCGGAATCGACGTTTGGCTGCGGCATAAACACGGTGCGCGGCACCGCCATCACGACTTCCGCCTCTGTGTAATACTGCACAGCAATCGTCAGCGAGCCGTAATCTTTCGTTCCCGGCCTGGCAGCGAGGCGGTCGGCCACCTCTTTTTGCAGCATGACGACGATGCCGCGGATTGGGAGCCGGTCGGTAAGCAGCTTCATAATGATCGGTGTGGTCACATAATACGGCAAGTTAGCGACCACCATCCGGTCGTTCACATCGGCCAGCTCTTCCGCAATGACCGCATGCAAATCCGCCTTCAACACATCTTGGTGAATAATGCGCACATTGTCGTAGGGGGACAATGTATCCGCCAAAATCGGCAGCAGCCGGCCATCGATTTCAAAGGCGACGACCTTTTTTGCCCGCCGTGCGAGCTGTTCGGTCAACGCCCCGATGCCGGGTCCGATTTCAATCGCCCCCGTATCGCTGGAGACGCCGGCAGCATCAACAATTTTCCGCAAAATGTTCGCGTCAATCAAAAAGTTTTGTCCGAGGCTTTTTTTAAACGAAAAACCATACCGCTCCAAAATTTCTTTCGTCCGCCCCGGTGTTGCAATGTCTTTATGCATCGCCCGCCTCCTCCCGCATCACTTGCGCCAGCGCGGCGTAAAAGGCGTCTCGGGAAATGCGGAACACTTTCAGCCGCTTATGAAACTGTCGGCCGTTGGCATAACCGATTTTCAGCTCCTCCCCGAGCCGCTGCCGGCGCCGGCGCGCCATCTCCCCGCCAACCAGTCCGGCTTCAATCAATTCTGCAAACGTAATTTCTTCTTCCCAATCGGCTGTCTCTTCATACACGTTCGCAAGCGCCTGGCGAATGTCGTCGGGGGAAGCGTGCTCGACCCCAATGCCCTTCCCACTTCTCGCTTTCGCGGCTTCGCGCGGCAAAAAGGCGTGTTTGCATCCCGGCACTTGCTCGGCAATCGTGCGGCGGATTTTCTCGCCGGGGAAGTCGGGATCGGTGAAGATGATCACCCCGCGCCGCTCTTTCGCCAGCTTGATCCGTTCGATGACTTCCGCCCCCACCGCCGCCCCGTTTGTTTCGATCGTATCGGCATCAACGGCGCGCCGGATCGCCGCTGTATCATCTTTCCCTTCCACGACAATCACTTCTTTAATCTTCATCCCATCATTGCAGAAACAGCGGAATGAGCGATTTTTCCTATTTCTGCAATGCCTCCTTTCCGGTAAAATAAAGGGTAGAGCGAACCGCCGCCGCTCCATGCCCCTATTTTATTTTTTCAACTTTGTTGAAACTTTTTTCTGCATCAGAAGTCTAATTAGACAGATGGAGCAATACGCGCATTGTTGCGGCCCAATGCCATTATAGCGAAAAAAAGCAGAGGGGAAAAACCCCTCCGCTTGCATTCTCCAATCGCCTTTCTATGGCAGCACCCGTATTTTGACACGCTTTCTGCCCCAACCAAACGCATCCGACCGTTCCGGGAAAAACACGTCGATTTTATATCCGCGAATGCTTGAGCCGGTGTCAGCGGCAATAGCATATCCGTATCCTTCCACATACACCTTCGACCCGAGGGGGATGATGGACGGGTCGACGGCAATCACTTTGACGGAAGGATTTTGGCGCAAATTGATGCCTGTTCTCGTTATGCCTGAGCAACCCTCACAATAGGCGGTATAGGCGGTGGCGGTGACGTAAAACTCCTTCGCGGCTTGATCGGCGCCGCGCGAGGACGGCCGGCCGGATGATGCAACCGGGTGCACCGTTTTAGTGCCAATGGCGACAATGCGCGGTTTGCTCTCTTTTATCGTTCTTGTCGCCAGCAATTTGCGCGCCACTTCTTTGCCGTTTTCCAATGTCACTTCATACGTTTTTTCGATTTTTCCCTTTTCCCCGGGTGCAATGACGCGCCGCTCTCCTTTTGGCAGCGAATCGTCCCGCTTCGTCACCACGGCAAAGTCGACGGGCTCTTCCACTACATCGGTGACTTTTTTAATCCGAACGATGTAAACCGTCATCCCAGCTTTGACTGTTTCTTGCAAGGAAGGTTCAATTCGGTCCCATTGGCCCAACGGGATCCCTTGCTGTTTCAAAAAGTCAGCGACCGTAGTCGAAGTGGTCCATACCTGTTGCTGTTTGCCGCCGACATTTAGACGAACCGGAAACGCCCTTTCAATGCCGATGTTCATGCCTTTTTGAACTTTGGCGGAAAGCGACGGCGCCACTTTGTCATGCGGCCCGACTGCCACGTGTTGCGAACGGAGCAATTCCCCGACCGTATCGGCCGTCGTCCATATTTTTTTCTTTTTTCCATCGATCGTCAATGTCACTTCTTTGCTTGCTTCCCAAATGATGTGAAGATCGTCGGTGATCGGTGTATTTAGAGACGGATAGACGTAATCTTCCTTGCGAGGCTGAATGCCTTGTTCCTCAAGCAGTTCCTCCACATCCTTCGCATAAGTGCAGATTTCCTGCTTTTTTCCGTTGATCGTGAGTGTTACATCATCTTTGGCCATCTCGTAGCCGGCCACCCCTGTGGTTGCCGAGATGGCGAGAAATCCGCTCGCCGTAACGGTCGCATTTTTCCTCCATAAGTCCAGCCACTTTCTCCTGTTTGGCAACATCGGAAACGCCTCCTTTTCCTCTGAAATCCCCTCTCCCTCTAACATGTACGCGCGAGCATACTCTATTATGCGGAAAATTCAGTGAAAAAGGAAGGAAGACTTGTCGACACGCGGTTGGTTCATATCGGCTGAATTTGTAGAATTTTATCGTCTTCGCCGCACCTTCGACAAGCCTCCCCGCTATTCGACGCCTAATTTTAGCGGTCGATGGCGAACAATTTTTTGGCATTTTCCGCCGTTGTTTCCGCTACTTCGGCAAAAGAAACGTTTTTAATTTCCGCGATGGCCTCGGCAACGTATTTGACATAGCTCGGCTCATTTCGTTTTCCACGGAAAGGGTGAGGCGTTAAATACGGGCAATCCGTCTCGATTAACAAATGGCGGAGCGGAATTTCTTTCGCCACTTCTTTCGGCTTTTTCGCATTTTTAAACGTGACCGGGCCGCCAAGGGAAATGAAAAAGTTCATGTCAATGCATTGTTTGGCCACCTCAACGCTGCCGCTGAAACAATGCATAATCCCACCGACTTCAGCAGCGTTTTCCTCTTGCAAAATTTTTAAAATATCGGCTGTTGCCTCACGGTTATGGATGATGATCGGCAGCTTCACTTTTTTCGCCAGCGCGATTTGCCGGCGGAAAACGTCTTGCTGCACGTCTTTCGGCGATTTGTCCCAATGGTAATCGAGTCCCATCTCGCCGAGGGCCACCACTTTCGGATGGGCGGCGAGCTGTTCAATCATCTCCAAGTCGTCATCGGTCATATCAATCGCATCGACCGGATGCCAGCCGACCGCTGCATAAATAAACGGATATCGCTCAGCGAGCTCGATCGCCCGGTCAATCGTCGGCCGGTCAAACCCGACAACCACGATGTGCGAAACTCCTTCAGCGCGGGCGCGCTCGATCACTTGCTCCAAGTCTTCCTCATATTGGACGGCGTTCAAATGAGCATGAGTGTCAAAAAGCATACGAAGTCCCTCTTTTCCACCTTGATGTTAAGTGTAGCATAGAAATTAGTTACGTATGTCACAATTTAGTAACATTTCCATTACAAAATAGCAACAAGGAGGTGTCAACGACGACACCCCCTCATCCGTTCGTTGCATTATTTGATTTTTGTGCCGTTTGGCACGTGCTGGTCGACGGTTGCCAACGAAAAGCCGCCGCCGCTGCCTCCGGCCAAAATCATTCCTTCCGACCATTCGCCGCGCAGCTTGGCCGGTTTTAAGTTGGCGACGCAAATGACCTTTTTGCCGATGAGTTCCTCCGGCTTGTAAAACTCGGCGATGCCGGAAATCACTTGCCGCTTCTCGCCGCCGAGATCAAGCTGGAGCTTCAACAGCTTGTCGGCGTTTTTCATTCGCTCGGCGTGCACGACTTCGGCGACGCGCAAGTCGACTTTCGCAAAGTCGTCGATGGAGATTTCCTCCGCCCGAGCCGCTTGTTTTTCCTCTTTGGCCGCTTCCGCCGGTTTGCCGCCTTGCATATGCGCCTTAATGTACTCGACTTCAACGCCGATATCCAAGCGTGGGAAGAGCGGCTCCCCTTTCTGCACGTTCGTCCCTTCCGGAATAAGGCCGAAATCGTACAGGCTGTCCCACTCTTTCAATGAACGGTCGCTGATGCCGAGCTGGGTGAAGATGCGCTCCGGCGTGCGCGTCAAAAACGGCTGCAGCAACACCGCCGTATAGCGGAGCGATTCGGCTAGATGGGCCATGACAGAGGCAAGTTCCTCCCGTTTGCTTTCCTCTTTCGCCAACACCCATGGCTGCGTTTCGTCGATATATTTGTTCGTTCGGCCAATCAGCTGCCAAACGGCGGAGAGGGCAACGGAAAACTCCATCCGCTCCATTGCCTCTTCATATTGACGGACAACCTCGCGCGCCGTTTCGGAAAGATCTCGGTCAAACGGCGTTTTCGGGCCGCGGTACGGCGGAATCGCGCCGCCAAAATATTTCTCAATCATCGCGACGGTCCGGTGCAACAAATTGCCTAAATCGTTGGCCAAATCGTAATTGATGCGCTCGATAAACCCTTCCGGCGTAAACACCCCGTCAGAGCCAAACGGCACTTCCCGCAGCAAATAGTAGCGGAGTGCATCAAGCCCGTAACGATCAATGATCATCACCGGATCCACGACATTGCCTTTCGATTTCGACATTTTCCCATCTTTCATCAGCAGCCAGCCATGTCCGAACACTTTTTTCGGCAGCGGCAGGCCGAGCGCCATCAGCATGATCGGCCAGTAAATCGTATGGAAGCGGACGATCTCCTTGCCGACGAGATGGACATCCGCCGGCCAATATTTGCGAAACTTTTCATCGTTGTCCGTACCGTAGCCGAGCGCTGTGATGTAGTTGGCCAGCGCATCGATCCAGACGTAAATGACGTGCTTCGGGTCACCTGGCACTTTAATGCCCCAGTCAAACGTCGTCCGCGATACAGCCAAGTCCTCGAGCCCCGGCTTGATGAAGTTGTTGATCATCTCGTTTTTCCGCGATTCCGGCTGGATGAAATCTGGATTTTCTTCGTAATATTGCAGCAGGCGGTCGACGTATTTGCTCATCCGGAAAAAGTACGACTCTTCTTTCACTTTTTCAACAGGCCGGCCGCAGTCTGGGCAGTTGCCGTCAACAAGCTGCCGTTCGGTGTAAAACGATTCGCACGGCGTGCAGTACCAGCCTTCATACTCGCCTAAATAAATATCACCTTGTTCGACAAGACGGGCGAAAATCTTTTCGACAATTTTTTTATGCCGCTCCTGTGTCGTCCGGATAAAATCGTCGTATGAAATGTCCAATTTTCTCCACAACTCTTGGATGCCGGCGACAATGTCGTCGACATATTGCTGCGGCGTGACCCCTTTTTCTTGCGCCTTGCGCTGAATTTTTTGCCCATGTTCGTCCGTTCCGGTCAAATACATGACATCATAGCCGCGCAGCCGCTTATAGCGAGCCATCGCATCCCCCGCCACGGTCGTATAAGCATGGCCAATGTGCAATTTGTCGCTTGGGTAATAAATCGGCGTCGTCAAATAAAACGTCTTTTTCTCCATCGGTTAGGCCCTCCCTCGTACTGTTGCGCACAAAAGCCCCTGTCCTGAGGACGAGAGCGGCGTTACTTCTATTTTACATAATTTTTTCATTGTACAAAAACATCTATTTCTCCATGACGAAAAAAATATACGCAAATGGGCAAAAATACCTCCTTATTTTGGGCAATCGCCGCGAATTTATTATAGAGGGATAGAGTTTTGGCAAATAAAATGGTTCATGTTCCTTTATACCCAACCACAAACTTTTTTCCACAATAACAATATACATTTTTTTAAAATTTTACATATTAAAGGATTGACGCATAATGGAAACACTGATATGATTAGGGTGTAGGAAATTTGTCGAATATTGACGAATAAACGATAAAAATCATTGCGGAGAGGAGAGCAGACGATGAAATCGACGGGGATCGTACGTAAAGTCGATGAGTTGGGCCGTGTCGTCATCCCGATTGAGTTGCGCCGTACACTGGACATTAACGAAAAGGATGCATTGGAAATTTACGTCGATGACGATCGCATCATTTTGAAAAAATATAAGCCGAATATGACATGCGTCGTCACGGGGGAAGTATCGGACGACAACTTTAAATTAGCGGGCGGCAAAATCATTTTAAGCCGCGAAGGCGCGGAAATTTTGCTGCAGGAAATCCGCCAGCATTTGCAAGAAGCGGCGGACAACGAGTAAAAAAAGAGTTTCTCTGGTTTCAGAGAAACTCTTTTTTTTCTTGCTGCTGATGGTACTGTTGATAGACGTCGCGTTTGGACATATGCCGATCAGCCGCTGCCTGCTTTGCGGCTTCTTTTACGGAAAGGCCCTGCTCTTGAACATAATAGTCGACATGTTCGACAATCGACAGCGGCTGCCACCATGCCCCCTCCTCTTGCATGGCTTCATGTCCACCGCCGCGCGCCCCTTCGACAATGAGGCAAAATTCGCCGCGGATGTCCGCCGTCTCGGCCCAAGCAACCGCCTCGCTCAAATCGCCGCGGATGAATTCCTCAAACCGTTTCGTCAGCTCACGGCAAAGAGCAATGCGCCGTTCACCGAACACGTCGTACATGACAGAAAGCGTTTCTTTCAAGCGATGGGGCGCCTCATAAAAAATCAACGTTTCCCGCGCTGTTTTCAACGACAGCAGCTGCTCTCGTTTTTCTTTTTTCGACCGGTCCAAAAAACCGACGAACAAAAAACGCTCCGTTGGCAGCCCGGAGGCGACGAGCGCCGTCACTGCCGCGTTGGCTCCGGGAAGCGGCACGACGCGGCACCGTTCATCCAGTGCAGCAGCAACAAGCTCATAGCCAGGGTCGGAAATGCCGGGCATGCCGGCGTCGCTCACCAGCGCCACCGTTTTCCCTTCTTTCAGCCATTCGACAAGCTGCCGGCCGCTCGCATATTTATTGTGTTCATGGTAGCTGACGAGCGGCGTATGAATGTCGAAATGCGACAACAGCTTTTTCGTCTGCCTTGTGTCTTCCGCAGCGATCACGTCCGCCTCCCGCAGGATCCGCACAGCGCGAAACGTCATATCGTCCAAATTGCCGATCGGCGTCGGCACGATGTACAGCGTTCCTTGTTTATCTCGGTCAGCAAAGCTTTTTTGGTGCCAAAGCATCCGTCTCCCGCCCCTTTACGATGAAATGATGCCGTATAGAATGCGCTTCGTTTCTTCGGTATATTCATCATCCTCGCCATACACGATGAGCGGGGGCAACACTTTTAAGTCCGGGTTCGCATCTTTCATCCCCTCGATTAAAATCATGTTCGCTTCTTTGCCCGCTTTTGGATATACAAACCGAATCCGTTTCGGCTCGAGCCGGTATCGGCGCATAAACGTCACAAGGTCGGACAGCCGTCCAGGCCGATGGACGAACGCCGCCTTTCCGCCTTGTTTCAGCAGCTGGCTGCTGACACGAACGACATCCTCCAGCGTGCAGTAAATTTCATGGCGGGCGATGGCAAAATGTTCATTTTTGCTTAGCTCCTCTCGGCCAACAGTCGGAAAATACGGAGGGTTGCATGTGACAACATCATACTGGCTGTAGCCGATGCGCTGCGGCGCCTCTTTAATGTCACCGTGTATGATTTCAATTTGTCCTTCAAGTCCGTTGTATGCGACGCTCCGCCTCGCCATGTCGCAAAGCCGCTCCTGAATTTCGATGCCGATAATCTTCCCCTTTGTCCGCCGGCTTAACAGCAGCGGGATGACCCCATTGCCTGTGCATAAATCGACAATCTTCCCCTTTTGAATCGGCATGTAGGCAAAATGGGCAAGCAGCACGGCATCAAGGGAAAAGGAAAACACAGACGGACTTTGGATAATGCGAAGCTCCTCATTGAGCAAATAATCGAGTCGTTCATCTGCGTACAATTCCACCATTTTGCGCACAATCCTCCATAGAAAAAAATAACCTTTCCGAAATGGAAAGGGGAGCACTGCCTTTATTTTTTGTTCAAAAACGACAAGCAAAACAAACAATCGCCTTCCGTGCGAACGCTTCCGTAGTGGACGTGGCAAATATGGAATCCTTCTTGGTAAAGGCGTGCCAAATTGTCATACCCTTCGCCAATGTCAAGCAGCTTTTTGCCCTGTTTCGTTTCTTTTTTCTTCTCCTCATCCCATGCTTCCGACATCTGCTCGAGCCGCCGGCGCAAATGGGCGTTTTCAATCTGCAGCTGATGGTTCTCCTCGAGAAGTTCTGATACGCGTTGCTTCAGCTGCACAAGCTCACGGTAAAAATGGCTCAGCTGCTCCTCCATATTGGCCACCAATTGAAACACTTCTTTTTTGTCTACCTTTTCCACATGGCCCCACCCCAAATTAATCTGCGACACGAATGGACAGCGTCCCGTTCTTCATCAGCTCATCGAGCGTATATTCAACGACCCGCCCGTGCTCCGGCAATTCGATCTGCAACACCCGCTCCAAAATGTTTAACCCGACGACTTTGCCAAAGCCATACGGCGTTTCGACATATTCCCCTAAATCAGGAAGTTGTTCTTTCGCTGTTTCGTACTCCTCGCTCTCATATTTTAAGCAGCACATGAGACGTCCGCACAACCCGGAAATTTTCGTCGGGTTGAGCGATAAGTTTTGATCCTTCGCCATCTTGATCGACACCGGCTCAAAATCGCCAAGAAAGGTCGAACAGCAAAGCATGCGGCCGCACGGTCCAATGCCGCCAAGCATTTTCGCCTCATCGCGCACCCCGATTTGCCGCAGCTCGATGCGCGTCCGGAAAATCGAGGCCAAGTCCTTGACAAGCTCACGGAAATCGACGCGGCCATCGGCGGTGAAATAAAAGATGACTTTGTTGCGGTCAAACGTATATTCAACATCAACAAGCTTCATTTCCAGCCCGTGCTCTTCCACTTTGCGCAAACAAATGTCGTACGCCTCGCGCGCCGCTTTTTTATTTTCTTCAACGACCCATTTGTCTTTTTCGTTCGCGACGCGGATCACTTTTTTCAGCGGCAGCACCACATCGTTTTCATCGACTTGTTTATTGGCGATGACGACTTTTCCGTATTCAATGCCGCGTGCCGTTTCGACGATGACAAATTCGCCGACGGGAATGATGAAATCACCTGGATCAAAATAATAAATTTTCCCCGCTTTTTTAAAGCGGACACCGACGACAGTATACAACGCTCTCCCTCCTTTACCGCTTTAATTGAAGAACGAGCTGCTCCATCAACAGCGCCTGGCTCATGTTCGTTGTATTTAAACGCGCTTTCGCTTGCAAAATCGCTTCCATGCTGTCCAAAATCCGCCGCTGCGGGCAAGAAAGCGCCCACTGCTGCAGGCGGTCAAGATGGTCGCGATAGAGGGCGCCCTCGCTCCGTCCCACCTGAATATGCAATAAATCGCGGTATATATATAAAAGCAAATCGAGGCCAAGGTCAAGCTGGTGTTTTTCCGAAAAGTGCGGAACCACACGATCGTGGATGAAAAACAGCAACTGCAGCTCCGGTTTGCCGAGCATCTCATACAATTGTAGCACTAACGTTCGCGCATCAGCAAACCAACGGTCTTGACTGATCGCCAACGCCTCATCGTAGCTGTTCGTCACGTGGGCCGCCAGCAACGCCAACGAAGGCGGCACGCGCTCCTCCATGAGCCGGGCCGCGAGTTCCGCCGGCGGCAGCGGTCGGAAAGAAAGAACTTGACAGCGGGAAATAATCGTTCCTAACATTCGGTGATATTGCTCGGTCAACAGCACGGCCACCGTTCCCGGATGCGGCTCCTCCAGAAACTTCAGCAGGCTGTTGGCTGCGCTGGCTGTCATTTGATCGGCGTGCTCGACGATATACATCTTCTTATCCGACTCAACGGCTGTTTTTGTAAACTCTTGTTGCAGCCATTCGATTTGCTCTTTCTTGATCGACCCTCCATCCGGGCTGATCATCCGAACGTCCGGATGGTTGCCGGAATCGATGCGCCGGCAGTTGCGGCATTCCAAACACGGGGCGATTCCTGACGGGGACAAGCAAAACAAGCTTTTTGCCAACAACAAGCTAGCGGCTTTTTTTCCCGTCCCCCTCTGCCCTTCAAACAAGTACGCATGGGAAATCCGCCCTTTTTCAAGGCCGCTTTGCAGCATTTTCGCCGCCACCGGCTGATGCTTGGCCAGCTGCTCCCATCGCATCGCCATCACTCTCTCTCATTTCTTACCTTCTATTCTATCATGTTTATGGCAAATCATCACGGCCGGATTCATGGAAATCGCGCTTTGATCTTCCTTCCAGGCAGGCGAGCACTGCCGCGGCCGTCTCGTCAAACACGACATCGAGCGGCCGGCTCGCATCGATCACCACGATTCGGTCGGCAAACCGCTTGGCGAGCTTCCAGTACCCCTCCCTGACTTTCGTATGGAAAGACAACGCCTCGAGATCGAGCCGGTTGACCTCCCGCCCCGTATGTTTCCGAATCCGTTCGAGCCCGATTTTTGGGTCAAGATCGAAATAAATGGTGAGCGATGGCATATATCCATCAATGGCAAACTCGTTAATTTTCCATACCTCCTCAATGCCAAGCCCACGGGCAAACCCTTGGTAAGCCAACGAACTGTCCACAAACCGGTCGCAAAGAACAATGCGCCCCGCCTCAAGCGCCGGCACGATCTTCTCGAGCAAGTGTTGGCGCCGGGCCGCCGCGTACAGCAATGCTTCCGTCCGTCCATCCATTTCCGTATAATCGCGATTCAAAATAATGGCGCGAATCGCCTCGGCGATGCGCACCCCGCCCGGCTCCCTCGTCGCCATCACGTCAAATCCACGCTTGCGCAACAACGATTCGAGCTTGCCGACCATCGTCGTTTTTCCAGCCCCCTCCGGCCCTTCAAACGAAAAAAAATACCCGTTCATCGTTCACGGCATCCTTTCTCTCATTCGAGTTCATAGACGACCAGCTGCCCGTGCCTAAGCCGGCTCCCTCCTTGTATATGCGCCCGATGGCCGAGAAGACGGCGAATCTGCTCAATATGGCGCCCGTCAATCCGCTCCCCAACCCAAACGAGCGGCACCCCGGGTGGATACGGAATAACCGTTTCCGCCGCTATGCACCCTTCCGCCTCCTCGATCGCGACGGCTTTTGTCCGCACATGGCGCAACTCATCGTATGGAACCACCGTCGACATCGGAGGATGTACGCAAGGGATGAAGTCAAACGGCGGCGTTTCCTCAACCGGCAGATCGCGCCACGCCCATTTGATTTTCTCCGCCGCCTCCATCAACCGTCCAGTGGCAGCAAGCGGGCAAATGAGCAAAACATTGGAAGGATCAGCCAGTTCGGCAAACACTCCTTCTTCCTCAAGACGCCGCTGCAGTTCATAGCCCGTCAGCGAGCTGCGCGTCTGCACCGTCACCTTCAGCGGATCGGTTTGAACACCGGGCTGACGGGAGGAAACGACCGCCACCCCGCTAATACGATCAAGCGCTGTCTTAAATCCGTCAATTTCAGCGACAATCGCCGCGACATCGTCCACCGTCAGCTGAGCGACGTAGCGCCGCGCCAAATCGAGCGAGGCCATAATCGGGTAAGACGGGCTGCTTGACTGAAACAACTGCAAAAAATATTTCAACCGTTCAAGATCAACCCGCTCGCTGTTTACATGCAAAAACGCTCCCATCGTCATCGCCGGCAGCGTTTTATGCGCCGACTGGATAACGACATCGGCGCCGCAGGCAAGCGCTGACTGAGGAAACGGCGGGCCAGCCGCAAAATGGGCGCCATGCGCTTCATCAACTAGAACGGGAACGCCGCGTTCATGGGCAAAGCGGACGATGTCCGTTACATCAATAGACATCCCGTAATAGTTTGGATTGGTCAACACAACAGCTGCCGCATCGCGATGAAGCTCAAGCGCTTCCTTGACAGCTTCGGCACGAACATGCGAGGCGACGCGTACATCGCTGTCAAATTCGGGGGAAAGGAGAATCGGAGCCGCCCCCGCGATTTGCAGCGCATGCATCACTGACTTATGGCAGTTGCGCTGTACGATGACTTTCTGTTTATTTTTATCGCATACAGCGGCAATCATCGCTAAATTGCCCGCTGTTGACCCGTTGACAAGGAAAAATGTCTTAGCAGCCCCATACAGTTCAGCCGCCAATGACTGCGCCTCAGCGATAACCGATTCCGGATGATGCAAATCGTCAAGCCCCCCGATCTCCGTCGCATCAAGAGCCAGCAACGGCGCAAAAAATTCCGTTGCCTGCGGCGGAAACAACGCCCCATACTTATGCCCCGGCACATGGAAAGACACGGGGCGGCGGGCCCAATGCCGTGCCAATGCATCATATAAAGGAGTTTTCGCTTGATCCATCATGATCCTCTTTCCTAATCATCATTTACGAAGTGCAACGTCCGCATGCACCAAAAGTACACAGACACCCGATATGTATGAAGGCTGATGATTGGTTGAACCATCGGCCCCAAACGTGCTTTTTCCAAGATGAGAAACCTTTTCAAAACAGCTCTTCCCTTGCAGCCCAAAACACGGGTCGGCCGAAATCATTGTGTTTCGCCAGCCTGATGGGAAATGCTAAAAATAATATTAACATGAACCAGCCGGAAAGAAAATGAACAGACAGCGGCCGAGTCAGTCAAGACTTTGTGGAGAACATTTTTTCGGTTCACTACGGGCGTTGTCAATCACTAGTTAGCGAACCATTTTAAGGAATTCATATCGTAAGCGCTTTCGGACTCTCATCCCTCATCTTGAAGTGATGATATTGTATTCCATTTTTTTACACCCAACCACCATCCCGGAGCGCCGACAACGCTTGATGGATCGGCGTCCCGGATGACCGCTGCAGACACGGTAGATTCTGACGCACCACATCTGCCCATAACCGTCCGGCCTTCCGTTTGGCCTGTTCAACCCGCTTGGACTTTGTTGAGGCCGAGGCCGCCGTTCGGGTCTCTTCTTCCTCCACCAACTGCCCATTTCTCCGCCAAATCCCGTCGATTCGGGCCGCCATCGCCCTCAGAAACGCCCGAAGCCCTTGGTCTTTCCAGCTGCGGCGGGATTTCACCCGATGCGCAAACCGGCTCATCACGCTCTCGGCGTGGCCCATCGGACGCATGCCGGTCGTCTCCACCCCTTGCTCCGACAGCCACTCCCGATAGTCCCGGATGCATCCCGGCATCGACTCGATCCGGCGAATCAAGGCGGCCAGCTGTTGTTCTTTGCCTTCGTCCCCCAACGTGCCGACCGCGCTGTTCAGCTCGACCAAAAGTCCTTCTTCGTCTTGTTTCGCCAGCTTCCTCCGCACCTCCCGCCAACGCGGATGGCCGGACAGACACTGACGCAGCTCCCGCGCCACATGAAATCGATCCAGCTGAAAGCACGCCCGCTTCCCAAAATACTCCCGGCAGGCCGTGATCCACGACGCCGCGTCGCCGTTGATGATCAAAAGGTCCCGGCACGGATCATAGGCATATTCGTTCATCAGCCACTCTTCAAACCGTTCCCACACGTCTCCCGCCCCTTCATGGAGGTAGTGGCGCCGGTTCACGAGCTCGAGCTGCGAACCGTTTCGTTTCCATCCCTCGTGAACCGCCAGGATTTTCTCTTCTTTCGCCCGTTTCCCTTTCCCCTGGCGGGAAATGAACAGCCCATCCGCCTCCACAAATAGCACTCGGCCGTGCCGTTGGGAAACAGGGCGGTGCAGCGAGACAGGGGCCTCCAGCACCAGTTGGCGAATCGCCTCGTGGCTTAGGACCGCATACCCCACGATCGACTCCAACGTACGGGCCGCTTTGCGGTAGGAAGAGCACTCTACGGCCAACTCGACCGCCGTTTCCTCGAGGCAAGGGCTGATCGACTGCGCTCCATCAAAGCCCAGTTCGGCATCCAGCAAGAAGGTATACGCCCCCGCCTGCCGATCATAGTAGTAGTTCCGTCGGAACGTCACTTCTCCAAACAGCGTTTGGATCGTGGTCGGCCGTTTGTCTTTCAGCTGATACCGGCGCTTGTCCCGCGCTTCCGCCAGTTGTTGATCAATCTCCTCCAAAAGGGTCGCCAACAAGACAGCGAACACCTTTTGAAGAGTTCTGACTAATTGTTCCTCCAGCTCTTTTAATAAAGGCCATTCTGTGGTAAGATGTTTCATGGACTCTCTCCCTCCTGTTTTATGGATGTTGGTCATCACCATCATAGCAGGGAGAGAGTCCTTTTTGCATGACATTTGCTTTTTTCTACCGCGCTTCGCTTGGTGGCCCCGACGAGCGTCGCGAACAAAAGTTCGCAACCCTCGTCGGGGATCATTTCGGAATGTCACCCACAAATATTTTACTCACACACAGCGGCCGCCATTTTTCCCGAAGAAAAATAAAAACAGGCCCTGTACAGGCCTTCATGAGTAAATTTTCGACGCAACCATTTTCCGAAGCTTCTGCACATAAAATGCGTAATTTGGGTCATCCGTATTCGTTTGTACAATCGCTTGGTTGCAGTCAATACAAAGAAAATGGCCAAAAAGGAAAATGCCCTTCTCTTTTTCTTGCTCACAAACGAGACAAACTTTTTCACGTCGATTTTTCCCAATCACCGGCGCCCCCACGCTTTCCACCTCCCATTCTCTATGTTTCCCACACTGATAACATTCTATACTAGTAGACGATAAAGGGTAAAAAAAAGCACCCCATTGCGCGTTATGCACAATGGGGGGCTCTGTTTTCCGCCTAGCAACGACCTACTCTTGCAGGGGCGCTGGCCCCAACTACCATCGGCGCTGGAGGGCTTAACTTCCGTGTTCGGGATGGGAACGGGTGTTTCCCCTCCGCTATCACCACTAGGCCATATGAGGTTGTCAGGAATTCGTTCCCTGAAAACTAGATAACCGTTTCAGGAAGAAGCCGGGACGCTTTCACTTTTCATTGTCTAGCTCCGGCTCGCCGCCGCTCGCCTGCGCTTTTCGCTGTCTAGTTCCGGCCGCCATCGGCTCGCGACGCTTCGGTCCTGCTGCGGCGGGCTAAGCCCGCTCACAGGCCCTCCAGCGCGCCTCGCCGATAAGCAGGCGGCCTCCACTTTTCTTGTTAGGTTAAGCCCTCGATCGATTAGTATCCGTCAGCTCCACGTGTCGCCACGCTTCCACCTCGGACCTATCGACCTCGTCATCTTCGAGGGATCTTACCCGCCTGACGCGGTGGGAAATCTCATCTTGAGGGGGGCTTCACGCTTAGATGCTTTCAGCGCTTATCCCGTCCGCACATAGCTACCCAGCGGTGCCCCTGGCGGGACAACTGGTACACCAGCGGTGCGTCCATCCCGGTCCTCTCGTACTAAGGACAGCTCCTCTCAAATTTCCTGCGCCCGCGACGGATAGGGACCGAACTGTCTCACGACGTTCTGAACCCAGCTCGCGTACCGCTTTAATGGGCGAACAGCCCAACCCTTGGGACCGACTACAGCCCCAGGATGCGATGAGCCGACATCGAGGTGCCAAACCTCCCCGTCGATGTGGACTCTTGGGGGAGATCAGCCTGTTATCCCCGGGGTAGCTTTTATCCGTTGAGCGATGGCCCTTCCATGCGGAACCACCGGATCACTAAGCCCGACTTTCGTCCCTGCTCGACCTGTCCGTCTCGCAGTCAAGCTCCCTTGTGCCTTTGCACTCTCCGAATGATTTCCAACCATTCTGAGGGAACCTTTGGGCGCCTCCGTTACCTTTTGGGAGGCGACCGCCCCAGTCAAACTGCCCGCCTGACACTGTCTCCCACCCCGCTAAGGGGTGCGGGTTAGAATTTCAATATCGCCAGGGTGGTATCCCACCGCCGCCTCCACCGAAGCTGGCGCTCCGGCTTCCCAGGCTCCCACCTATCCTGTACAAGCGATACCAAAATTCCATATCAGGCTGCAGTAAAGCTCCACGGGGTCTTTCCGTCCTGTCGCGGGTAACCTGCATCTTCACAGGTAGTATAATTTCACCGGGTCTCTCGTTGAGACAGCGCCCAAGTCGTTACACCTTTCGTGCGGGTCGGAACTTACCCGACAAGGAATTTCGCTACCTTAGGACCGTTATAGTTACGGCCGCCGTTTACTGGGGCTTCGGTTCGCACCTTCGCTTCCGCTAAGCGCTCCCCTTAACCTTCCAGCACCGGGCAGGTGTCAGCCCCTATACGTCGCCTTTCGGCTTCGCAGAGACCTGTGTTTTTGATAAACAGTCGCTTGGGCCTTTTCACTGCGGCTCGTTCGGGCTCTTCACCCAAACGAGCACCCCTTCTCCCGAAGTTACGGGGTCATTTTGCCGAGTTCCTTAACGAGAGTTCTCCCGCGCGCCTTAGGATTCTCTCCTCGCCTACCTGTGTCGGTTTGCGGTACGGGCACCTCTTCCCTCGCTAGAGGCTTTTCTTGGCAGTGTGAAATCGGGGACTTCCGGATGACTCCGTCGCCATCACCGCTTGGCCTTACAATCCGCGGATTTGCCTACGGATCAGCCTTGCGGCTTGGACAGGCTCTTCCAGCCGCCTGCTCGCCCTATCCTCCTGCGTCCCCCCATCGCTCAAACGGGAAGGAGGTGGTACAGGAATCTCAACCTGTTGTCCATCACCTACGCCTTTCGGCCTCGGCTTAGGTCCCGACTAACCCTGAGCGGACGAACCTTCCTCAGGAACCCTTAGGCTTTCGGCGCAGAGGATTCTCACCTCTGTTTTCGCTACTCATACCGGCATTCTCACTTCTAAGCGCTCCACCAGTCCTTCCGGTCTGGCTTCAACGCCCTTAGAACGCTCCCCTACCGATGACCAACGGTCATCCCGCAGCTTCGGCGGCACGTTTAGCCCCGGTACATTTTCGGCGCAGAGTCACTCGACCAGTGAGCTATTACGCACTCTTTAAATGGTGGCTGCTTCTAAGCCAACATCCTGGTTGTCTTTGCAACTCCACATCCTTTTCCACTGAACGTGCACTTTGGGGCCTTAGCTGGCGATCTGGGCTGTTTCCCTCTCGACCACGGATCTTATCACTCGCAGTCTGACTCCCGGGCATAAGTCGTTGGCATTCGGAGTTTGACTGGGTTCGGTAACCCGATGAGGGCCCCTAGCCCAATCAGTGCTCTACCTCCAACACTCTCCATCCCGAGGCTAGCCCTAAAGCTATTTCGGGGAGAACCAGCTATCTCCAAGTTCGATTGGCATTTCACCCCTACCCACACCTCATCCCCGCACTTTTCAACGTGCGTGGGTTCGGGCCTCCAGCCGGTGTTACCCGGCCTTCACCCTGGACATGGGTAGATCACCTGGTTTCGGGTCGACGACGACGTACTTTTCGCCCTGTTCAGACTCGCTTTCGCTGCGGCTCCGCCTCTTCGGCTTAACCTCGCACGCCATCGTCACTCGCCGGTTCATTCTACAAAAGGCACGCCATCACGCATGAACGCGCTCTGACTACTTGTAGGCACACGGTTTCAGGTTCTCTTTCACTCCCCTTCCGGGGTGCTTTTCACCTTTCCCTCACGGTACTGGTGCACTATCGGTCACTAGGGAGTATTTAGCCTTGGGAGATGGTCCTCCCTGCTTCCGACGGGATTTCCCGTGTCCCGCCGTACTCAGGATCCGCTCGGGAGGGAACGAAGTTTCGACTACAGGGCTGTCACCTTCTCTGGCCGGCCGTTCCAGACCGGTTCGTCTACCCCGTTCCTTTCTCACTCCCACAATGAGCGGTCCTACAACCCCAAGAGGCACGCCTCTTGGTTTGGGCTGTTCCCGTTTCGCTCGCCGCTACTCAGGGAATCGCGTTTGCTTTCTTCTCCTCCGGGTACTAAGATGTTTCAGTTCCCCGGGTGTGCCCTCCATGCCCTATGGATTCAGGCATGGATACTGCCCCATTACGGACAGTGGGTTCCCCCATTCGGACATCTCCGGATCAACGCTTGCTTACAGCTCCCCGGAGCGTTTCGGCGTTTGCCCCGTCCTTCATCGGCTCCTAGTGCCAAGGCATCCACCGTGCGCCCTTTCTAGCTTAACCTACAGCGCTCTCGGCTTCTTCCTTATTGTCTAGCGTCGGCTCGCCGCCGCTCGGGGTCAAATAACCTTCGCCTTCCGGGTGCAAGCACCCTTGCAGGCGAAGAACATTTGCCCATCGCGGCGAAACGCTCGCCTCCGCTTTTCCGGTTATCTAGTTTTCAAGGAACGAATCAAGAAAAGTGGTGGAGCCTATCGGGATCGAACCGATGACCTCCTGCGTGCAAAGCAGGCGCTCTCCCAGCTGAGCTAAGGCCCCACAACCGATGGGCCTAAGTGGACTTGAACCACCGACCTCACGCTTATCAGGCGTGCGCTCTGACCAGCTGAGCTATAGGCCCATGGAGGGAAAGTTCCCTCAAAACTAAACAAAACGACAAGCGTCATTATAATCAAACCGATAGGTTTTGTCAAGAAATTCTGTCTAGCTCCGGCTCGCCGCCGCTCGGGGTCAAATAACCTTCGCCTTCCGGGTGCAAGCACCCTTGCAGGCGAAGAACATTTGCCCATCGCGGCGAAACACTCGCCTCCGCTTTTCGTACTGTCTAGCTCCGGCCGCCATCGGCTCGCGACGCTTCGGTCCTGCTGCGGCGGCAACAGCCTCCTCGCAGGCCCTCCAGCGCGTTTCGCCGATAGGCGGGCGACCTTCGCTTTTCCCCTTAGAAAGGAGGTGATCCAGCCGCACCTTCCGGTACGGCTACCTTGTTACGACTTCACCCCAATCACTTGCCCCACCTTCGGCGGCTGGCTCCCTTGCGGGTTACCTCACCGACTTCGGGTGTTGCAAGCTCTCGTGGTGTGACGGGCGGTGTGTACAAGGCCCGGGAACGTATTCACCGCGGCATGCTGATCCGCGATTACTAGCGATTCCGGCTTCATGCAGGCGAGTTGCAGCCTGCAATCCGAACTGAGAGCGGCTTTTTGGGATTCGCTCCCCCTCGCGGGTTCGCAGCCCTTTGTACCGCCCATTGTAGCACGTGTGTAGCCCAGGTCATAAGGGGCATGATGATTTGACGTCATCCCCACCTTCCTCCGACTTGTCGCCGGCAGTCC
Organism: Geobacillus sp. FSL K6-0789; assembly: GCF_038593135.1. Taxonomy (NCBI): domain Bacteria; kingdom Bacillati; phylum Bacillota; class Bacilli; order Caryophanales; family Anoxybacillaceae; genus Geobacillus; species Geobacillus sp. FSL K6-0789. The sequence continues at coordinate 30,681 of NZ_CP151966.1, read as the reverse complement.
CTCTAGAGTGCCCAACCGAATGCTGGCAACTAGAGGCGAGGGTTGCGCTCGTTGCGGGACTTAACCCAACATCTCACGACACGAGCTGACGACAACCATGCACCACCTGTCACCCTGTCCCCCCGAAGGGGGAACGCCCAATCTCTTGGGTTGTCAGGGGATGTCAAGACCTGGTAAGGTTCTTCGCGTTGCTTCGAATTAAACCACATGCTCCACCGCTTGTGCGGGCCCCCGTCAATTCCTTTGAGTTTCAGCCTTGCGGCCGTACTCCCCAGGCGGAGTGCTTATCGCGTTAGCTGCAGCACTAAAGGGTGTGACCCCTCTAACACTTAGCACTCATCGTTTACGGCGTGGACTACCAGGGTATCTAATCCTGTTTGCTCCCCACGCTTTCGCGCCTCAGCGTCAGGTGCAGGCCAGAGAGCCGCCTTCGCCACTGGTGTTCCTCCACATCTCTACGCATTTCACCGCTACACGTGGAATTCCGCTCTCCTCTCCTGCCCTCAAGTCCCCCAGTTTCCAATGACCCTCCACGGTTGAGCCGTGGGCTTTCACATCAGACTTAAGAGACCGCCTGCGCGCGCTTTACGCCCAATAATTCCGGACAACGCTCGCCCCCTACGTATTACCGCGGCTGCTGGCACGTAGTTAGCCGGGGCTTTCTCGTGAGGTACCGTCACCGCGCCGCCCTCTTCGAACGGCGCTCCTTCGTCCCTCACAACAGAGCTTTACGACCCGAAGGCCTTCTTCGCTCACGCGGCGTCGCTCCGTCAGGCTTTCGCCCATTGCGGAAGATTCCCTACTGCTGCCTCCCGTAGGAGTCTGGGCCGTGTCTCAGTCCCAGTGTGGCCGGTCACCCTCTCAGGCCGGCTACGCATCGTCGCCTTGGTGAGCCGTTACCTCACCAACTAGCTAATGCGCCGCGGGCCCATCCGCAAGTGACAGCCCAAAGGCCGCCTTTCAACCGAAGACCATGCGGTCTTCGGTGTTATCCGGTATTAGCTCCGGTTTCCCGGAGTTATCCCGGTCTTGCGGGCAGGTTGCCCACGTGTTACTCACCCGTCCGCCGCTGACCGAATCAAGGCAAGCCTCAATCCGGTCCGCTCGACTTGCATGTATTAGGCACGCCGCCAGCGTTCGTCCTGAGCCAGGATCAAACTCTCCAAAGAAAGTTGATTGGCTTTTGCTTCGGCCAATGCGGCCGAAGTTTTTTTCATGACGCTTGCGTTTTGTTTAGTTTTCAAGGAGCTTTCGATTTAGTGTTGCGCACTTTTATTATTATAATTACTGTTCAATTCGCTGTCAACATGTTTTTTATGAACAGCGACGTTTATTAATATACTTTATATCTATACAAAAGTCAATAGTTTTTCATAAAAAAATGAAAAGGCATTTTGACTAGACGATGCCTTTTCATTATGAATCATGACAGAATATATTGGTCAATCACAATTAATGCCGCAGCCCCTGGAAGGCCAAGAAATCCGCAAACGAGCGAGGTGATAAGGTTAATCGGAATATGAATGCTGAACTGCCCGCCGATCGCGTTAATGGCAAACAGCGCCAGCGCCCCGACGATCAGGCGGATAGCGGCATGGCCGATAAAGCGAAGCGCCTTAAGGCGGGCGCCAACAACGAGCAACACGGCAATGAGCGCCGACAATACGGTAATCACCACTTTCGGCTCCAACGTTTCATGCCCCCTTCTATGCTTGTACTACAAGCATATGCGCCTTTGGGGAAAAAAGAACAAAAAAGGAAGTCAACGCACTTCCTTCAGTGTAACACGACGGTGCTTCGCTTCGCGGAGAAGAAAAAAATACTTGGCCTCCGCCAGTTGGAGCGCGCTCAGCACCTCTCGAGACGGGTCAACGCTTTTTTCAATGAGCTGTTTTTGTTCAAACCACTCCGCTCTTGCTTGTTGCAGTTCGGCCATCAACTTTTCGTCAAATTGTCTTTTTAATTTCCCCTTCCGCCGCCATAACAAACCGATCCCCACCTTCTTTCTCTCTACAGTTCGCGGCGTCCTTCCAACGCTTTTGACAACGTCACTTCGTCCGCATATTCCAAATCGCCGCCTACCGGCAAGCCGTGGGCGATGCGGGTTACCTTGATTCCTGTTGGTTTGAGCAGGCGTGAGATATACATCGCTGTCGCTTCCCCTTCAATGTTCGGGTCAGTCGCTAAAATCACTTCTTGGATCGTCTCATCCTGCAGCCGCGCCAGCAGCTCGGCGATCTTAATGTCCTCCGGACCGATGCCTTCCATCGGAGAAATGGCTCCATGCAGCACATGGTACAAGCCATTGTATTCTTTCATTCTCTCCATAGCGATGACATCTTTCGGGTCTTGGACGACACAAATGGTCGTCCGGTCGCGCCGTTCGTCTTTGCAAATGTAGCACGGGTCCGCATCTGTAATATGCCCGCAAATCGTGCAATAATGAATATGCCGCTTTACGTCGACGAGCGCTTTGGCGAATTCAAGCACAACGTCTTCTTTCATCGCCAGCACGTGAAACGCGAGGCGGGCGGCCGTTTTTGGACCGATTCCGGGCAATTTCATAAAACTGTCAATCAGTTTGGATAACGGTTCTGGATAATGCATAGCTTCCCCCTAGAACAGCCCTGGAATGTTGAGTCCTTTCGTAAACTGCCCCATCATATCGTTGGCCAGCTCATCAGCTTTTTTGAGTGCATCGTTTGTCGCTGCCAAAACTAAATCCTGGAGCATTTCAATATCGTCCGGGTCAACGACTTCTTCTTTAATTTTCACTTCTAAAATTTGTTTATGGCCGTTGGCGATGACCGTCACCATGCCGCCGCCTGCCGTGCCCTCCACTGTTTTTTCTGCCAGCTCTTCCTGTGCTTTTTGCATTTCTTTTTGCATCTTCTGCATTTGCTTCAGCATTTTTTGCATATTTCCCATTCCGCCACGCATCATGGTTGGCATCCTCCTTCAATTCGTTTATTCTTTGATTTCAATCAATTCCTCGCCAAACAGCCGTTTCGCTTCGGCGATCAACGGGTCTTCCTGGCTTTTTTCCGCTTTCGCTTCTTTGCTGCGGATAAATTCTTCCCTTATTTTCCCCCATTCCTCTTCCGGAATGGCGATCATTTCAAAACGGCGGTTCGTCAGGTCAAATAAAATTGCTTCGACATTTTCCTTGACCGAACTCGCCGGGTCGGTCGCCATCTTGCAGTGAATTTCATACTTAAACTTTAACACAAATGCTGAAGCGCTTGCTGCGACCGGTTCACTCTCCTGCAAGAGAGCGGCGTGCGACACTTTATGCTGCCGCTTCAGCGCATCAAGTACGTCGGCCCAGCGGCCTTTCACCAAGGCTAAGTCTTCATGCGTCGCCTGCTTCAACAATTCGTAAATGCGGCCGACCGGTGCTTTATATCCCCCGGTTTTCACCGCTTTCGCCGTTTTTTTCGCAGAAGGCGCCTCCGGCGGGACGGCAGGCGCCTGCTCTTTTAGGCGGCGCAGCTCGATTTCCAGCGTTTCAATCCTCTTGATCAATGGCCCAAGTTCAGAAGCGTTCGGCGATGGAGCAGCAGCCGCTGGCTGATGGCAAAGCTTGACGAGCGCCACTTCGAGGAGAAGACGCGGGTGGTTCGTCCACTTCATCTCCTGCTGGCTTTTGTTCAACAGCTCAATCGCTCCGTACAAATCGGAAAGAGGAATCGCTTCCGAAAGCGAGGTGAACGCTTCGTCAACGACCGCAATTTGGATGGCTCCTTCCACATGAGGGGCCGTTTTGTACAGCAACAAGTCGCGATAATACAAAATCAAATCTTCAACCAAACGATTCGGATCTTTTCCTTGCGCCATCATTGCTTCAAACTGTTGCAAAACAGCCGCTGTATCTTTCCGATGAATGGCGGCAATGAAATCAGCCAACGCGGCAAATGATGCCGCTCCGGTCATCGCCAACACGTCATCAAGCCGAAGCTTCCCATCGCTGAATGAAATCGCCTGGTCAAGCAAACTGAGCGCGTCGCGCATCCCTCCATCGGCAGCGCGGGCGATAGCCGACAGCGCCTCGTCGGATGCTTCTACGCCCTGGGCGTTCGCCACATATTTCAACCGCGAAACGATGGAGGCCAGCGGGATGCGGCGAAAATCGAACCGTTGGCAGCGGGAAATGATCGTCGCCGGGATTTTATGCGGCTCGGTGGTGGCCAAAATGAAAATGACGTGTTTGGGCGGTTCCTCAAGCGTCTTCAACAACGCGTTAAACGCGCCGATTGACAGCATGTGCACTTCGTCGATAATGTACACTTTATAACGAACCGAGGTCGGCGCAAATTTCACTTTTTCACGGATGTCGCGGATTTCGTCGACGCGGTTGTTGGAAGCAGCGTCAATTTCCAACACATCGGGAATCGTTCCGTTTGTAATGCCGAGGCAAGCGGGACATTCATTGCACGGCTCGGCCGCCGGGGCCTGTTCACAGTTGACCGCCTTGGCGAACACTTTCGCCGCGCTCGTTTTGCCTGTCCCACGCGGTCCGGAAAATAAGTAGGCATGCGATATTTTATGTTGAAGCAGGGCGCTTTGCAACGTTTTCGTCACGTGTTCTTGGCCGACCATGTCCGCGAAACGCTGCGGCCGAAAAACACGGTATAACGCTTGGTATGCCACGGAAAACGGCCCTCCTCTTCCTCTCATCTCCACTATTATATAACGTTCTGCCCTATTTTAAAATAAAAAGAGGCTGTCCCAAAAGATCGTCTCTCTATGTAAAAGAGATACAATATGATCGTGTTGCCGAAGCAAATTGCCTCTGCATCTTGTCAATGAAGAAAGGGTGTCCCATTGCTTTTGGGACACCCTCTTGCTGCTTATGTAAGGCCGTGCACCTTCTGTCGATTAGCTGCCCCGAGCGTTGCTCAAGCAGTTGGCTCAGCCCAGGCGCCCCCGCGGCACATGGGAGCATCCGCTTACTGCTGCTTCCTTCCGGACCTGACAGGGTTCACGGAATCCCATTGCGCGGGACCCAGACGTCAACACCACTTACTTGAGACAGGCCTCACAACAGACTAACCTCGAGAAGGGATTCAGCCTCGCTAGAGCGGATTGCGAGTACAGGGCACCGCTACCTCCCCGCTTAGCACGGCACTATCAGTATAGCGCGTTTATAGGGAAAATGCAATGTACACAAGCCGAATTTTAGTTGGAACTTCCGCCAACATTTCTCTTTTGTTCGCGCAATCGGCGGAAAAAGCCGCTCAGCAGCGCCCCACACTCCTCCGCCAACACACCGCTTGCAACCTCAGCCTGGTGGTTGAACCGGCTTTCCTGCAATAAGTTCATTAACGTCCCGGCGCATCCCCCTTTTGGGTCGCTAGCTCCAAATACGACCCGCTCAATGCGGGAAAGAACGATGGCCCCCGCGCACATGGCGCACGGTTCAAGCGTCACGTATAACACCGCCCGTTCAAGCCTCCATGAGCCGGTCACCCGGCACGCTTCGTCAATGGCCAAAACCTCCGCATGGGCGATCGCGCGCTGTTCCGTTTCCCGTAAATTATGGGCGCGGGCGATGACGCGGCCGTCTTGAACGATGATGGCCCCGATCGGCACTTCGCCGATCCGTTCAGCTTTTTTTGCTTCTTCAATCGCCAACTTCATGTAATACTCATCGTTGCTCATCATATACCCCTTTGCACAAACGGTCATTTCTCTTTCTTTTCCATCATAAAATATGGAGAATGAAGACGCAACTAGGAGGTCAAGCGATGCAGATCCATGTCGTACAGAGAGGACAAACGTTAAGCGGGATCGCTAAAGCATATGAAACGACGGTCGAGGACATTGTTCGGGCGAACAAGCTGCCAAATCCCGACCGTCTTGTCGTCGGTCAGGCGCTCGTGATTCCGATCGTCGGTCGTTTTTATTGGGTGCAACCCGGAGACAGTTTATGGTCGATTGCCCGCCGGTTTTCCATTCCGATGCAGCGTCTCGCGGAAGTGAACCGCCTCTCGTTAAATGCGCCATTGCGGGTCGGCCAGCGTCTTTACATTCCGCCCGGAGCCAAGCGGAGAGCGGAGTTTAACGCCTATATTGAACCGCGCGGTGCGACCGTCAGTCCGGCGTTGGAAGCAAGCGCCCGCGAAGCCGCTCCACATTTAACGTATTTAAGTCCCTTTTATTTTGCCATTCGGCGCGACGCGACATTGCAAGAGCCGCCGCTTGACGACTTTCCGGATATCGCCCGCGCCAACCGCGTCACGCTCGTGATGGTTGTCGCCAACATTGAAAACGGGCAGTTCAGCGACGAGCTGGGCGCGCTTATTTTGACGAATGAAACGCTGCAAAATCGTCTACTCGACAACATTGTCGCCACCGCCAGACGGTATGGCTTCCGCGACATCCATTTTGATTTTGAATATTTGCGCCCGGAAGACCGTGAGGCGTATAATGCGTTTTTGCGCAAAGCGAAACGGCGATTTGAACGGGAAGGATGGATGATGTCGACCGCCCTGGCGCCAAAAACGAGCGCCACCCAGCGCGGACGTTGGTACGAAGCCCATGACTACCGCGCCCATGGACAAATTGCCGACTTTGTCGTCATAATGACGTATGAGTGGGGCTATAGCGGCGGTCCGCCGATGCCGGTCTCCCCCATCGGCCCTGTCCGCCGTGTCCTCAAGTACGCCGTCTCGGAAATGCCTCCCGGAAAGATTTTAATGGGGCAAAATTTGTATGGTTATGATTGGACACTGCCGTACGTACCGGGCGGACCGTACGCCCGCGCCATCAGCCCGCAGCAGGCCATCGCCCTCGCCGCGAGGTATAACGTCGCGATTGAATACGACACCGAGGCGCAGGCGCCGCATTTTCGCTACCGCGATGAAAACGGGCGCGAGCACGAAGTATGGTTTGAGGACGCCCGCTCCATTCAGGCAAAATTCAATCTCGTGAAAGAACTTGGCCTGCGCGGAGTCAGCTATTGGAAACTGGGCTTCGATTTCCCGCAAAACTGGCTGCTCCTTTCTGACCAGTTTGCAGTCGTCAAAAGATAAGGCCGCCCGCGCCAAAGAGATAAAAAAACCCGCCTTTCTCCCGGCGGGTTTTTTTATGGCTGGAAACGGCGATTCCGATCAGCCGTTCCAGATGACAATCTCCTCTTATGCGCGTCAGTACTGTTCTTTATCGCTTTGGCAGAGAAGCATTCGAGGCCGGCGTCCGCCGCCTCTTTTTCTCCGTCGCCAACGTCATTCACTATAACACGGCTGCCGGGAAAAGTCAACCAACGATTTTAACGGATGACGTCCCGGTTTCCCATGTATGGGCGGAGCGCCTCTGGGATGATGACCGATCCATCTTCTTGCTGGTAGTTTTCCAAAATGGCGGCGACCGTCCGCCCAATGGCTAGCCCCGAACCGTTTAATGTATGCACGTACTCCGGTTTCGCTTTTGGATCGCGACGGAAGCGGATGTTGGCACGGCGCGCTTGAAACGCCTCAAAGTTGCTGCACGACGAAATTTCCCGGTACGTTCCGTAACTTGGCAGCCATACTTCAATATCGTATGTTTTCGCTGCTGAAAAGCCGAGATCACCCGTGCACAAGGCGACAACGCGGTACGGAAGCCCGAGCCGTTGCAAAATCGTTTCCGCCTGCCGTGTCAATTTTTCCAGTTCCTCGTATGAATCTTCCGGTTTGACAAACTTAACAAGCTCCACTTTGTTGAACTGATGCTGACGGATGAGCCCTCTTGTGTCGCGGCCGGCCGAACCAGCTTCAGCGCGGAAACAGGCGCTGTACGCTGCATAGTAAAGCGGCAAATCATCTGCAGATAAAATTTCATCGCGATGCAAGTTCGTCACCGGCACTTCCGCTGTCGGAATGAGAAAATAGTCTTCGCTGTCCAAATGAAACGCATCCTCGGCAAATTTCGGCAATTGCCCGGTTCCAATCATGCTTGCCCGGTTCACCAAATAGGGGGGCAGTACTTCTTCATAGCCGAATTCATCGAGATGGATGTCAAGCATAAAGTTGATTAACGCCCGCTCAAGCCGGGCGCCCAACCCTTTATAAAACACAAACCGGCTTCCTGTCACTTTAGCCGCCCGCTCAAAATCAAGCAGACCAAGCTGGTCGGCGATATCCCAATGCGGTTTCGGTTCAAACGAAAACGAACGCGGCTCCCCCCATCTCCGCACTTCGACATTGTCCTCTTCCGACTGGCCGACCGGTACGGATTCATGCGGAATATTTGGAATCGATAACAACAGGGCGTTGAGTTCCTCTTCCAGTTGGCGAATGTGCTCATCCATTTGCTTAATGCGGTCGCCGACTTCGCGCATTTGGACGATCAGCGGCTCCGCATCCTTTTTCTCGCGCTTAAGGGCGGCAATTTGCTGCGACACATCATTGCGTTTGCTTTTTAGCTCTTCCACCTCAGCAATCAAACGGCGGCGTTCTTTGTCCAACTGTTCAAACCGGTCGATGTTCGCCAAATCTCCGCCGCGCTGCATTAGTTTTTCTTTCACTTCTTCAAACTGGGCGCGCAATATTTTCACATCCAGCATGGCTTTTACCTCCTTTTCCATTCAATATTATACATAAAAAAGCCCCCGTCCCCAAAAGGGACGGGAGCGACCCCGCGGTGCCACCCTTATTGAAGGCTTGCGATGCCTTCCCTTTTTGCCGTTCACGGCGGCTACCGAAAACGCCTACTGACCCGCTTTGGCGTTCAACGTTTTGCTCGAGGATGGATTCACAGGCGCTTCCTGCCGGTTTGCACCACCCACCGGCTCTCTGAAAGAAAGGGGGTCTGCTGCTTGTTCCTCTCATCGCTTTCGCTTGATCACTTCACTTAAGGCTTGACGTCATTTTCGCTTCTTTGACCATGTTGAGAAAGTATTGCATCAATCGATGATCGTCGGTCAGCTCTGGATGGAACGAGCAACCAAGAAACTGGCCTTGCCGGGCCGCGACAATGCGGTCATTGTATGTCGCGAGGACATCGACCCCGTCGCCGACCTCGACAATGTGCGGAGCACGGATGAAGACGCCGACAAACCCGTCGCCACTCCCCTTGATCGACAGCTCCGCCTCAAAGCTTTCCCGCTGCCGCCCAAACGAGTTCCGCTCGACCGTAATATCCATCAGGCCTAAGTGAGGCTCATCATACCCGACGATTCGTTTCGCCAGCAAAATGAGCCCGGCGCATGTCCCAAACATCGGCTTGCCATCAGCGGCAAATTGCTTCAATGGCTCCATCAATCCGTACCGGTCCATGAGGCGCCGCATTGTTGTGCTTTCGCCGCCCGGGAGCACGAGTCCGTCGAGTCCCGAAAGCTGCTCCGGTTTCTTCACGACGACCGCCTCGGCGCCGCACGCCTCGATGGCGCGGACATGTTCCTGCACAGCTCCTTGCAGTCCAAGTACACCTATTTTCATTGTGATCTTGCTCCTTTGTCCGGCTTACCAGCCTCGTTCTTGCATCCGATGCTCCGGCAGCAGTGTCGCGACATCGATGCCGCGCATTGCGCCGCCCAGCCCTTTCGATAGATGGGCGATCAGCTCATAGTCTTCATAATGAGTCGTCGCTTCAACGATCGCACGAGCGTATTTTTCCGGATTTTCCGATTTAAAAATGCCCGAACCAACGAAGACACCGTCGGCGCCTAAGTGCATCATGAGCGCGGCGTCAGCTGGTGTCGCGACACCGCCAGCGGCGAAGTTGACGACCGGGAGGCGGCCAAGCCGTTTGATTTCACGCAGCACTTCAACCGGAGCCCCAAGCTGTTTCGCCTCGGCGACAAGTTCGTCTTCGCTCATGCTGACAACTTTGCGGATTTGCGCGTTGACTTTGCGCATATGGCGAACGGCCTCGACGATGTTTCCTGTCCCTGGCTCCCCTTTTGTCCGCAACATCGATGCCCCTTCAGCAATGCGGCGGGCGGCCTCTCCTAAGTCGCGGCAACCGCATACAAATGGGACCGTAAACTGCCGTTTGTCAATATGGAACTCTTCATCAGCCGGCGTCAATACTTCACTTTCGTCAATATAGTCGACGCCGAGCGCCTCAAGGACGCGCGCTTCCACATAATGCCCGATGCGCACTTTTGCCATGACTGGGATTGATACAGCGTTCATCACTTCTTCAATGATCGTCGGATCAGCCATGCGCGCGACACCGCCAGCGGCGCGAATGTCTGCCGGGACGCGCTCGAGCGCCATGACTGCGACAGCCCCTGCCGCCTCAGCAATCTTCGCTTGCTCCGCATTGACGACGTCCATAATGACGCCGCCTTTTTGCATTTCCGCCATGCCGCGTTTGACGCGGTCTGTACCTGTCAATGCCAACGTTGATTCCCCCTGTTCCTATCCTTATGCTTTGCTATATACGCAAAAGGATGATTCCACTGTTTCATTTTACCTCAATTTTTACAAAAATCACAATGGAAAAAAGCTCCCCTTAACCGGGGAGCAGCGTTACAACCAACCTTTCACCGTTTTGGCAACGCTTGTCCATAAATCAGCAAACAGTCCGCCAATCGCACGCATCGAGAGAACGAACCAGTTGGCTTTCTCCACCTCGGTTGTCGTAACGAGCGGCACCCGGATGTTTTTTTGCATGTCCGGGCTTAAGAACGCGAGCGAGTCATCGCCTTTGTATTCAAGCGTCATATATCCGACCGTCTCTCCTTTTTTCAACGGAGCGATCAATTTTCCTTCTTTCGTCATTTTTTTCTGATCCAATACATAAACCGGCTTGTACTGTTTTTCCTCGCCATTTTTGATGAGCAGAGACAGCTTTTTCGCCGTTGCGACGCGAACTTCTTTTTCCTTCCCTTTCACGACTGGAATCGTCTCTTTCCCCTTCAGCTGATACCCTTTCGGATAGAGCGTTTGGAGCGAGTATTGATGAAATCCATAGTTAAATAGTTTTTCTGTCTCCTTAAAACGCGCCTCTTTCGTCGTTTTTCCGCTTGCATCCTTGGCATTCATCACGACGGAAATTAGACGGACGCCGTTCCGCTTCGCCGTCCCGGTGAAACAGTTGCCGGCAAATTCCGTATAGCCGGTTTTCAACCCGTCTACCCCTTCGTATCCGTACACAAGCCCTGGTAGCATCCAGTTCCAGTTGTCCATTTTAATTTCGTCCTCTGTTCCTCCTCGGAACATTTTATGGGGAATGCTCGCCGTTTCCAGCACCTCTGGATGGTCTTTCAGCAGCCGGTAGGCAAGGGTGGCCATGGCCCGCGCAGACATGACATTTTCCTCATCCGAGTTTGTCCCTTCCAGGTAGAATCTTTTTAAGTCTTCGTTGCTTAACCCTGTCGCATTCACGAATTTATAATCTTTCAACCCGAGCTGTTTCGCTTTTTCATTCATCATTTTCACGAAATTTTTCTCTGACCCAGCAATGATTTCCGCAATCGCGACCGTAGCCCCATTGGCCGAATAAATGGCCATTGCCTCGTACAGTTCGCGCACTGTATACTTGCCATCTTTGCGCAGCGGAACGTTGGACAGCGCCCGGTCTTGCGACAACCGGTACACATACTCACTCGGCGTATACGTCTGATCCCACTTGACACGTTTCGCCTTAACGGCGTCAAGAAGCAAATACTCGGTCATCATTTTTGTCATGCTGGCAATACCAAGCACCGTATCAATGTTTTTCTCATATAAAATTCTTCCCGTCTTCGCGTCCACTAAAATCGCGGCGTCCGCCCGGATGTCAAGCGGAGCGCTTTCCGCCTTCGCCGTCTGTTGAAACGGCCATAGTGTTAAGCAAAGACAAACAGACAGCAGCCAAAACAACCACTTTCGTTTCCTCTTCACATCGAAACCCTCCTCACACAACCGTTATTGTAACATACAGGCGGCCAAAAAAATAGACGGAGAATCTGTCTCCGTCAAAGTTAGGCTGATGGACGCAGCCTTGATCAAAACGCGGAGTAGTTCGGCGCTTCTTTCGTAATTTGCACGTCATGCGGATGGCTTTCGCGAAGCCCTGCGCCCGTCATGCGGACAAATTGCGTTTTCTCCCGCAGCTCATCCAAGTTCCGCGTTCCACAATAGCCCATACCGGCGCGCAAGCCACCGACAAGCTGATAAATCGTATCGGCGAGCGGCCCTTTGTACGGCACACGCCCTTCGATGCCTTCCGGGACAAACTTTTTCGCGTCTTCTTGGAAATAACGATCTTTGCTGCCGCGCTCCATCGCCGCGACCGACCCCATGCCCCGGTATACTTTAAAGCGGCGGCCTTGGTAAATTTCCGTCTCGCCTGGGCTTTCCGAGACGCCGGCGAGCAAACTGCCGAGCATGACCGCATGAGCTCCAGCGGCAATCGCCTTCACGATGTCGCCAGAGTATTTAATGCCGCCGTCAGCGATGATCGGGACGCCATGTTTGCGCGCCTCAGTCGCACAGTCATAGATCGCCGTAATTTGCGGCACACCAACCCCGGCGACAACCCGGGTCGTGCAGATGGACCCCGGACCGATTCCGACTTTAATAATGTTCGCCCCAGCCTCAATCAAGTCGCGCGTCCCTTCAGCTGTCGCGACATTGCCGGCGATGATGTTCAAGTCCGGGTATTGGCGGCGGATGTTGGCCACCGTCTCTAGGACGCCTTTCGAATGGCCGTGCGCCGTGTCAACGACAATGACATCAACCCCTGCCTCAACAAGCTTTTTGACGCGAATCATCGTGTCCGCCGTCACCCCGACGGCCGCCCCGACAATCAGCCTCCCTTTCGCATCTTTCGCCGAATTCGGGAACTCGATCACCTTTTCGATGTCCTTAATCGTAATAAGCCCTTTTAAAACTCCATTTTCATCGACGAGAGGCAATTTTTCCACTTTGTGCTTTTGCAAAATTTTTTCCGCTTCTTCTAACGTAGTCCCTACCGGGGCTGTAACCAAGTTCTCCTTCGTCATTACCTCGGAAATTTTAATCGAGTAATCCTGAATAAAGCGCAAATCGCGGTTCGTGATAATGCCGACAAGCTTTTGTTCCTCGGCATTGTTGACGATCGGCACGCCGGAGATGCGATACTTGCTCATTAAATGTTCCGCATCATACACTTGATGATCAGGCGTTAAGAAAAACGGATCCGTAATAACACCGCGCTCTGACCGCTTTACTTTGTCGACTTGTTCCGCCTGTTGCTCAATCGACATGTTTTTGTGAATGACGCCAAGACCGCCTTGACGCGCCATCGCAATAGCCATTTCCGCTTCGGTTACTGTATCCATGCCGGCGCTAATAATTGGGATGTTCAACTGGAGCGTATCGCTTAATTTCGTCGTGACATCAACATCACGCGGCAGCACGTCCGATTTTGCTGGAATGAGAAGAACATCATCAAACGTCAAGCCTTCCTTTGCGAATTTCGCTTCCCACATGTTTTCTCCCCCTTGTCCGGAAATATTATTAGTAGCTTAACAACTGGTTAAACTACTGTCAAGGAATCAAAAAAATGTCCAACTTTTCAGTTATCTTCTTACAATTCCATGGCAAGGGGGGGTAAAAATGTTCGGAAATCCCGGTAAAGCTGTCAACTTTTCTATTTTCCGCTCCGCTGACGTCGCCCAGCGCTTTTTGCTGCAATGCTACAAACAGCAACAACGGGAAGACGCTGTTCAGCGCAGTTATACAAACTGTTATCCATTTTTATATTATTTGGAGCATGGGCAAAACTTTTATGCCGCCGCCAGGCAGTCGCCATTGTCCATTAAACCGGTTCTTTTGTTTTATGGCATGGTGCAGCTGATAAAGGCGTGCCTGCTCACCGTCGATCCGGACTATCCTGAATCGACATCCGTTTTAGCCCATGGAGTGTCAACGAGAAAGCGCAAAAAACAAGGCTATGAATTTTTAGATGACGAAGTCAAAATCCAAAAAAACGGTTTGTTCACTCATTTTTCTGAAAAAATGTTTCATGTGAAACAAGAGGCGGGGGAAAAATTTCGCATGGGCATGCTGTTGCAACGAATCTGCGAACTGCACGAAACATTTTTTTGTTTAAGCGAACGAAAAAAGCCATTGTCGTTGCCGGTCGTACATACGGTTTCACCGCCCATGCTGGCCATTCCGAAGGCGATTTTGGACCATTACCATATGTCGCAGCTCCGCTTCATCCAGTACATGAGCGAGGAAGGGCACGAAAAACAGCTGACATTCGCCAAGGAGGAAGGGGAATTTCTTTATTTCAAAATGGAATCGCCGCTATCGCCGATTAAGGAAGGGCCATTTTTATTCCATTCGAACGGAACATACCATATCCCAACGAAGAAGGAAAAAATCTTTGCGCTCCCGGAAATCCATGCCCATTATTTGCTGCTGTACAATTTGAGCATGATCTCCCGCTACGAAACAGAGTGGTGGAGCGAACTTCTTCACTCTTACTCAAGCAAGGCGTACATTTTTATTCTTCAATTTCTTTCCATATCGGCGGACAAAGTGCCCCTGCTGCTAAACGAATATTTAATGCATAAGTTTTGGGCCAAGCCAAATGATTGAATGCCCTCCCACCTGCACGAACACGCGAGAGTAAAGGCTTCCCAGCGCAGGTTGATAAAAAACACCCCATTGCGCGTCATGCACAATGGGGTGCTCTGTTTTCCGCCTAGCAGCGACCTACTCTTGCAGGGGCGCTGGCCCCAACTACCATCGGCGCTGGAGGGCTTAACTTCCGTGTTCGGGATGGGAACGGGTGTTTCCCCTCCACTATCACCACTAGGCCATATGAGGTTGTCAGGAATTCGTTCCCTGAAAACTAGATAACCGTTTCAGGAAGAAGCCGGGACGCTTTCACTTTTCATTGTCTAGCTCCGGCTCGCCGCCGCTTTTCGCTGTCTAGTTCCGGCCGCCATCGGCTCGCGACGCTTCGGTCCTGCTGCGGCGGGCTAAGCCCGCTCGCAGGCCCTCCAGCGCGCCTCGCCGATAAGCAGGCGGCCTCCACTTTTCTTGTTAGGTTAAGCCCTCGATCGATTAGTATCCGTCAGCTCCACGTGTCGCCACGCTTCCACCTCGGACCTATCGACCTCGTCATCTTCGAGGGATCTTACCCGCCTGACGCGGTGGGAAATCTCATCTTGAGGGGGGCTTCACGCTTAGATGCTTTCAGCGCTTATCCCGTCCGCACATAGCTACCCAGCGGTGCCCCTGGCGGGACAACTGGTACACCAGCGGTGCGTCCATCCCGGTCCTCTCGTACTAAGGACAGCTCCTCTCAAATTTCCTGCGCCCGCGACGGATAGGGACCGAACTGTCTCACGACGTTCTGAACCCAGCTCGCGTACCGCTTTAATGGGCGAACAGCCCAACCCTTGGGACCGACTACAGCCCCAGGATGCGATGAGCCGACATCGAGGTGCCAAACCTCCCCGTCGATGTGGACTCTTGGGGGAGATCAGCCTGTTATCCCCGGGGTAGCTTTTATCCGTTGAGCGATGGCCCTTCCATGCGGAACCACCGGATCACTAAGCCCGACTTTCGTCCCTGCTCGACCTGTCCGTCTCGCAGTCAAGCTCCCTTGTGCCTTTGCACTCTCCGAATGATTTCCAACCATTCTGAGGGAACCTTTGGGCGCCTCCGTTACCTTTTGGGAGGCGACCGCCCCAGTCAAACTGCCCGCCTGACACTGTCTCCCACCCCGCTAAGGGGTGCGGGTTAGAATTTCAATATCGCCAGGGTGGTATCCCACCGCCGCCTCCACCGAAGCTGGCGCTCCGGCTTCCCAGGCTCCCACCTATCCTGTACAAGCGATACCAAAATTCCATATCAGGCTGCAGTAAAGCTCCACGGGGTCTTTCCGTCCTGTCGCGGGTAACCTGCATCTTCACAGGTAGTATAATTTCACCGGGTCTCTCGTTGAGACAGCGCCCAAGTCGTTACACCTTTCGTGCGGGTCGGAACTTACCCGACAAGGAATTTCGCTACCTTAGGACCGTTATAGTTACGGCCGCCGTTTACTGGGGCTTCGGTTCGCACCTTCGCTTCCGCTAAGCGCTCCCCTTAACCTTCCAGCACCGGGCAGGTGTCAGCCCCTATACGTCGCCTTTCGGCTTCGCAGAGACCTGTGTTTTTGATAAACAGTCGCTTGGGCCTTTTCACTGCGGCTCGTTCGGGCTCTTCACCCAAACGAGCACCCCTTCTCCCGAAGTTACGGGGTCATTTTGCCGAGTTCCTTAACGAGAGTTCTCCCGCGCGCCTTAGGATTCTCTCCTCGCCTACCTGTGTCGGTTTGCGGTACGGGCACCTCTTCCCTCGCTAGAGGCTTTTCTTGGCAGTGTGAAATCGGGGACTTCCGGATGACTCCGTCGCCATCACCGCTTGGCCTTACAATCCGCGGATTTGCCTACGGATCAGCCTTGCGGCTTGGACAGGCTCTTCCAGCCGCCTGCTCGCCCTATCCTCCTGCGTCCCCCCATCGCTCAAACGGGAAGGAGGTGGTACAGGAATCTCAACCTGTTGTCCATCACCTACGCCTTTCGGCCTCGGCTTAGGTCCCGACTAACCCTGAGCGGACGAACCTTCCTCAGGAACCCTTAGGCTTTCGGCGCAGAGGATTCTCACCTCTGTTTTCGCTACTCATACCGGCATTCTCACTTCTAAGCGCTCCACCAGTCCTTCCGGTCTGGCTTCAACGCCCTTAGAACGCTCCCCTACCGATGACCAACGGTCATCCCGCAGCTTCGGCGGCACGTTTAGCCCCGGTACATTTTCGGCGCAGAGTCACTCGACCAGTGAGCTATTACGCACTCTTTAAATGGTGGCTGCTTCTAAGCCAACATCCTGGTTGTCTTTGCAACTCCACATCCTTTTCCACTGAACGTGCACTTTGGGGCCTTAGCTGGCGATCTGGGCTGTTTCCCTCTCGACCACGGATCTTATCACTCGCAGTCTGACTCCCGGGCATAAGTCGTTGGCATTCGGAGTTTGACTGGGTTCGGTAACCCGATGAGGGCCCCTAGCCCAATCAGTGCTCTACCTCCAACACTCTCCATCCCGAGGCTAGCCCTAAAGCTATTTCGGGGAGAACCAGCTATCTCCAAGTTCGATTGGCATTTCACCCCTACCCACACCTCATCCCCGCACTTTTCAACGTGCGTGGGTTCGGGCCTCCAGCCGGTGTTACCCGGCCTTCACCCTGGACATGGGTAGATCACCTGGTTTCGGGTCGACGACGACGTACTTTTCGCCCTGTTCAGACTCGCTTTCGCTGCGGCTCCGCCTCTTCGGCTTAACCTCGCACGCCATCGTCACTCGCCGGTTCATTCTACAAAAGGCACGCCATCACGCATGAACGCGCTCTGACTACTTGTAGGCACACGGTTTCAGGTTCTCTTTCACTCCCCTTCCGGGGTGCTTTTCACCTTTCCCTCACGGTACTGGTGCACTATCGGTCACTAGGGAGTATTTAGCCTTGGGAGATGGTCCTCCCTGCTTCCGACGGGATTTCCCGTGTCCCGCCGTACTCAGGATCCGCTCGGGAGGGAACGAAGTTTCGACTACAGGGCTGTCACCTTCTCTGGCCGGCCGTTCCAGACCGGTTCGTCTACCCCGTTCCTTTCTCACTCCCACAATGAGCGGTCCTACAACCCCAAGAGGCACGCCTCTTGGTTTGGGCTGTTCCCGTTTCGCTCGCCGCTACTCAGGGAATCGCGTTTGCTTTCTTCTCCTCCGGGTACTAAGATGTTTCAGTTCCCCGGGTGTGCCCTCCATGCCCTATGGATTCAGGCATGGATACTGCCCCATTACGGACAGTGGGTTCCCCCATTCGGACATCTCCGGATCAACGCTTGCTTACAGCTCCCCGGAGCGTTTCGGCGTTTGCCCCGTCCTTCATCGGCTCCTAGTGCCAAGGCATCCACCGTGCGCCCTTTCTAGCTTAACCTACAGCGCTCTCGGCTTCTTCCTTATTGTCTAGCGTCGGCTCGCCGCCGCTCGGGGTCAAATAACCTTCGCCTTCCGGGTGCAAGCACCCTTGCAGGCGAAGAACATTTGCCCATCGCGGCGAAACGCTCGCCTCCGCTTTTCCGGTTATCTAGTTTTCAAGGAACGAATCAAGAAAAGTGGTGGAGCCTATCGGGATCGAACCGATGACCTCCTGCGTGCAAAGCAGGCGCTCTCCCAGCTGAGCTAAGGCCCCGCAACCGATGGGCCTAAGTGGACTTGAACCACCGACCTCACGCTTATCAGGCGTGCGCTCTGACCAGCTGAGCTATAGGCCCATGGAGGGAAAGTTCCCTCAAAACTAAACAAAACGACAAGCGTCATTATAATCAAACCGATAGGTTTTGTCAAGAAATTCTGTCTAGCTCCGGCTCGCCGCCGCTCGGGGTCAAATAACCTTCGCCTTCCGGGTGCAAGCACCCTTGCAGGCGAAGAACATTTGCCCATCGCGGCGAAACGCTCGCCTCCGCTTTTCGTACTGTCTAGCTCCGGCCGCCATCGGCTCGCGACGCTTCGGTCCTGCTGCGGCGGCAACAGCCTCCTCGCAGGCCCTCCAGCGCGTTTCGCCGATAGGCGGGCGGCCTTCGCTTTTCCCCTTAGAAAGGAGGTGATCCAGCCGCACCTTCCGGTACGGCTACCTTGTTACGACTTCACCCCAATCACTTGCCCCACCTTCGGCGGCTGGCTCCCTTGCGGGTTACCTCACCGACTTCGGGTGTTGCAAGCTCTCGTGGTGTGACGGGCGGTGTGTACAAGGCCCGGGAACGTATTCACCGCGGCATGCTGATCCGCGATTACTAGCGATTCCGGCTTCATGCAGGCGAGTTGCAGCCTGCAATCCGAACTGAGAGCGGCTTTTTGGGATTCGCTCCCCCTCGCGGGTTCGCAGCCCTTTGTACCGCCCATTGTAGCACGTGTGTAGCCCAGGTCATAAGGGGCATGATGATTTGACGTCATCCCCACCTTCCTCCGACTTGTCGCCGGCAGTCCCTCTAGAGTGCCCAACCGAATGCTGGCAACTAGAGGCGAGGGTTGCGCTCGTTGCGGGACTTAACCCAACATCTCACGACACGAGCTGACGACAACCATGCACCACCTGTCACCCTGTCCCCCCGAAGGGGGAACGCCCAATCTCTTGGGTTGTCAGGGGATGTCAAGACCTGGTAAGGTTCTTCGCGTTGCTTCGAATTAAACCACATGCTCCACCGCTTGTGCGGGCCCCCGTCAATTCCTTTGAGTTTCAGCCTTGCGGCCGTACTCCCCAGGCGGAGTGCTTATCGCGTTAGCTGCAGCACTAAAGGGTGTGACCCCTCTAACACTTAGCACTCATCGTTTACGGCGTGGACTACCAGGGTATCTAATCCTGTTTGCTCCCCACGCTTTCGCGCCTCAGCGTCAGGTGCAGGCCAGAGAGCCGCCTTCGCCACTGGTGTTCCTCCACATCTCTACGCATTTCACCGCTACACGTGGAATTCCGCTCTCCTCTCCTGCCCTCAAGTCCCCCAGTTTCCAATGACCCTCCACGGTTGAGCCGTGGGCTTTCACATCAGACTTAAGAGACCGCCTGCGCGCGCTTTACGCCCAATAATTCCGGACAACGCTCGCCCCCTACGTATTACCGCGGCTGCTGGCACGTAGTTAGCCGGGGCTTTCTCGTGAGGTACCGTCACCGCGCCGCCCTCTTCGAACGGCGCTCCTTCGTCCCTCACAACAGAGCTTTACGACCCGAAGGCCTTCTTCGCTCACGCGGCGTCGCTCCGTCAGGCTTTCGCCCATTGCGGAAGATTCCCTACTGCTGCCTCCCGTAGGAGTCTGGGCCGTGTCTCAGTCCCAGTGTGGCCGGTCACCCTCTCAGGCCGGCTACGCATCGTCGCCTTGGTGAGCCGTTACCTCACCAACTAGCTAATGCGCCGCGGGCCCATCCGCAAGTGACAGCCCAAAGGCCGCCTTTCAACCGAAGACCATGCGGTCTTCGGTGTTATCCGGTATTAGCTCCGGTTTCCCGGAGTTATCCCGGTCTTGCGGGCAGGTTGCCCACGTGTTACTCACCCGTCCGCCGCTGACCGAATCAAGGCAAGCCCCAATCCGGTCCGCTCGACTTGCATGTATTAGGCACGCCGCCAGCGTTCGTCCTGAGCCAGGATCAAACTCTCCAAAGAAAGTTGATTGACTTTTGCTTCGGCCAATGCAGCCGAAGTTTTTTTCATGACGCTTGCGTTTTGTTTAGTTTTCAAGGAGCTTGATCTTTACTTTAATGATGACAGCTATTACATAATAACTGATGGGCGATGAAAAGTCAATAGTTTTTTTATTTCGTTGTTGCCGGCGCAAGCAAAGTTTATTGTATCATGTTGATGTTGTTTATGCAACGGTATTTTTTGGACGGTTGGCAATTTAATTCAAAAAACAATGCGAAATGCGTTATTCTCAAGCTGAGAAACCTGCTGAAATCCGCTTCCTCTTTCGGCAATGAACAACAGCAGCAAGAGAAAATGATTGTTTTTCACCGGCCTTTTCGGTCGACTATTCATCCATTGGTGCACGCAAAACCTCCTCAATATATATATCATGTTGAGTGCTTAACAGAAGCAATCGTCCCGTCCTCGCTGCTTTGACAACCGGCCGGGTTGGCTCGTCTGGCTGAATCGACATGACTTCGGCTGTCTCACCGTTGGATAGTTTGACGACGGCTCCTGTTTGCAGGCCGACGAGACGGTTCAACAGTACAGCGACGGCGTCTGCGCTCAATCTGCCGGCTTGCTGCCGCAACATCGTTTCAATGGCCCGAAGCGGCGGTTGTTTGCGCCGATACAAGCGCTCTGACGTCATGGCGTGGTACACATCCGCTGTTGCGACGAGTTGGCTGTAGGGGTGAATTTTTTTCGCTTTTAACTTGAGCGGATAGCCGCTGCCGTCGTTTCGCTCATGATGTTGCAAAACGGCTAGCTTCGCTCCATGGCTTAACGCTGTGATCTTCTGCACCATGCGGTAGCCGAGAATCGGATGTTGCTTCACTTCGTGGAACTCCACTTCAGTGAGCGCCGACGGCTTCGTTAAAATTTGTTTGCTCATTTTTGCCATGCCGCAGTCGGACAAGACGCCGGCTAAAACGACTTGGTGGCATTCCCCGCGGCTATACCCGAGCTCCATGGCTAAAAAGCCGGCGAGCAATCCTACACTGACGGCGTGATGATATAAATATTCCTCTTTTGTCGCATAATGGTGCAACGCAAGCAATTCCCGCTTGCAGCCTGTCATGTGTTCAAAAAGGGGAATGACAGCTTCCCTTATTTCATTGATGTCGACCGGCAAGCCGGACCGCCAAGATTGAAACCATGTCTTGTATTGGCGGACGGTCTCTAAATATAAAGAGAGCGACCGTTGATCCTCCGCCGCGGCCGAATCCCCCGGCGAAAATGGTTCGCCGTTTGCGAGAAACGGCTCAATCTCCACTTCCTCTACAAGAAATTTTTCAAGCACTTGCAACAACGGTGTTGTAATAATAGTGTTTTTTGTCATAATCGGCCGTTTCGTTTTGCCGATTACATCTTCAGCAAGCACACAGCCTTCGCGAAGCTGGGAGCGCTTCACGCGAACCATCCATGTAGCCCCCCGTCTTTTTGTTTTTATCGTAGCACGATTTATATAGATGCAATTTAAAGCTTTAACATTTTTCGTTTTGACCGGTCATTTCATCCAACTGTCCGTCACGCCTTAGCGTGACGGAGGCAAGCCTACGGCTTGCCTTCGACAGTCAAAAATGGATGAGCCACTTTTCCTTCAAGGATATGTTAAACGATTTCGTTGCATCTATTATAGGCTGCAATAACAGCACTTTCGCAATCGGAAAGCCCAATAAGCGCGTTTCGCTTTCCGATTCGCCGTAAAAACAGACGCACGCATTTTCAAACGAAAGGACGCCCCGCACCTGCAGGCGGAACGCCATTCAATTAAGCGGGATGCCCTTCTTCCTCTCTCTCTCTTCTTTTTCTTCCTCTGGCACTTTGGCAACTGTCGCTACACACTCATGTTCGTCTTCGTCCGAGAGGCGAATGAGCTTGACGCCTTGGGCAATTCTCCCTGTCCTGGAAATATCGCTGACAGCAATGCGGATCAGCACGCCGCCTGTCGTAATGACCATTAAATCTTCATTGCCGACGACTGTTGTCACTGCAACAACAGGACCGTTCCGTTCCGTGACATTGCATGTTTTCAACCCTTTTCCGCCCCGGCTTTGCACGCGATACTCCGAAGCTGGGGTACGTTTGCCGAACCCTTTTTTCGTCACAACAAGAACATCATGATGGTCTTCCAAGATTTCCATGCCAACGACTTCATCGCCGTCATCGAGTGAGATGGCCTTGACTCCCGTCGCACTGCGGCCCATTGTCCGCACATCCGTTTCTGGAAAACGGATGAGCATTCCTCTTTTCGTGCCGATAATCAAATGTTTTTTACCGTCCGTCAACTTGACGGAAATCAGCTCATCCCCCTCGCGCAAGTGAATGGCGATGAGCCCATTGTTGCGGATGTGGGCGAAAGCTGAGAGCGGAGAGCGCTTGGCGATCCCTTGCTTTGTCGCAAACACGAGATAAAGCTCATTATCAAACTCATTTTCAATGGGAATCATGGCGTTGATCCATTCATCCTTGTCGAGCTCAAGCAAGTTGATGATCGGCAACCCTTTGGCGGTGCGTCCGAATTCCGGAATTTCATAGCCTTTCGCCTGGTATACTTTACCTTTATTTGTAAAAAACAGCACGTTGTCATGAGTAGAAGTGACGAGCAAATGTTCGACAAAATCATCCTCGGCTGTATGCATGCCTTGCACGCCCCGGCCGCCGCGTTTCTGGCTTCGATACGTCGATAACGGCAGGCGCTTAATATATCCTTTATGAGTGAGCGTAATGACGACATGTTCGTGCGGGATTAAGTCTTCGTCGTCAAACTGTTCGACAGCCCCCGCAATGATCTCTGTGCGCCGCTCGTCGTTAAACCGCTCTTTGATTTCGGCCAGCTCATCGCGAATGATCTGCAATACTTTCTCTTCGTCAGCCAACACTGCTTTCAACTCAGCGATGAGGCGGAGAAGCTCTTGATACTCCTGTTCAATTTTTTCCCGCTCGAGGCCGGTCAGCCGTTGCAGGCGCATATCTAGGATCGCCTGCGCCTGCCGTTCGCTGAGCGAAAACCGCTCCATCAACCCTTCGCGCGCTATTTCTGTCGTTCGCGAACGACGGATGAGATCGATCACTTCATCCAAATGGTCAAGGGCAATGCGCAAGCCTTCAAGAATATGGGCGCGCGCTTCAGCCTTTTTCAGCTCAAAGGCAGTTCGCCGGCGGATGACCGTTTTCTGGTGGTTCAAATAGTGCTCCAAACATTCTTTTAAGTTCAACACTTTCGGCTCGCCATCCACCAAGGCGAGCATGTTGATTCCAAAACTCGTCTGCAAGGCGGTATGTTTGTATAAGTTGTTTAACACGACCTTCGCATTCGCATCGCGCCGCACTTCAATAACGATGCGCATTCCGCTCCGGTCCGATTCATCGCGCAAATCGGTGATGCCGTCGATTTTTCTCTCGCGCACCAATTCGGCGATCCGTTCAATCAGCTTTGCTTTGTTCACTTGATAGGGGAGTTCGCTTACAATAATCGTTTCCTTGCCATTGGCATGCTGCTCAATTTCAGCCTTGGCGCGCAACGTAATGGATCCCCGTCCCGTTTCGTACGCCTTGCGGATGCCGCTGCGGCCGATGATTTGCCCGGCCGTCGGGAAATCCGGACCAGGAATGTATTCCATCAAGTCGGCAACGGTCATCTCCGGGTTTCGGCTTAACGCCAACAGCGCATCGATGACCTCGCCAAGCTGATGCGGAGGGATGTTCGTCGCCATCCCAACGGCAATGCCTGACGAACCATTGACAAGCAAGTTTGGAAACCGTGACGGCAGCACAACCGGTTCTTTTTCTGAACCGTCGTAGTTATCTTGGTAATCGATCGTGTCTTTATTGATGTCGCGCAACAGCTCCATGGCGATTTTCGACATGCGGGCTTCCGTGTAACGCATGGCCGCTGCTGCATCGCCGTCGATCGACCCGAAGTTGCCGTGCCCGTCAACGAGCATGTACCGGTAGTTGAAGTCTTGCGCCATGCGCACCATCGTATCATACACGGCGGCGTCGCCGTGCGGGTGGTATTTCCCGATCACTTCGCCGACGATGCGGGCTGACTTTTTATACGGTTTATCAGCGGTCATGCCGAGGTCATGCATGGCATATAAAATGCGGCGGTGCACCGGTTTCAGCCCATCGCGCACATCCGGCAAGGCGCGGGAAACGATGACACTCATGGCGTAGTCAAGGAACGACGAGCGCATTTCCTGGCTGATATTGACTTCGCGAATGCGCGATTGTTCATGTTCTGCCATTCATATAAACCTCCCTTTTGAGCCTTCTTCGGCCCGGTCTGCCTTTACAGGGAGCAGACATAGGCGGACGGCGGGCGCCGCTTCGTTTGCGCCCCGGTTGGCCCCGTCGGCAAAAAGAAGCGAGGAGGGCGGCCCCATCCCTCTCTTTTCATCCTAAATGTCCAAGTTTTTCACATAACGGGCGTTTTCTTCGATAAATTGGCGGCGTGGCTCGACTTTGTCGCCCATTAAAATTTCAAACGTTTCATCTGCGTCAATGGCATCTTGCAAACTGACTTGAAGCAATGTTCGCTTTTCCGGGTTCATCGTCGTCTCCCAAAGTTGCTCTGGGTTCATCTCGCCCAACCCTTTGTAGCGTTGGATTGTCGGCTTCGGTTGTTCCGGCAGCTCAGCAAGAATTTTTTCGAGCTGGCGGTCGTTGTAAGCGTAGCGCACTTGTTTTCCTTGTTCGATTTTATAAAGGGGCGGTTGGGCGATGTACACATAGCCGTGCTCGATAAATTGACGCATGTAGCGATAAAAGAATGTCAAAAGAAGCGTGCGGATATGAGCGCCGTCGACGTCCGCATCGGTCATAATGATGACTTTATGATAACGCGCCTTTGAGATGTCGAACTCTTCGCCAATGCCGGTGCCAAGAGCGGTGATGATCGCCCGCACTTCGTTGTTGGACAAGATTTTGTCGATTCTTGCCTTCTCAACGTTGAGAATTTTCCCACGCAACGGCAAAATTGCCTGGAAATGGCGGTCGCGCCCTTGTTTCGCTGAACCGCCCGCCGAATCCCCCTCCACGATATACAGCTCGCTGATCGACGGATCTCTTGACGAGCAGTCGGCAAGTTTGCCCGGCAAATTGGAGACTTCAAGCGCGCTTTTGCGCCGCGTCAGTTCGCGCGCCTTTTTGGCCGCTAGGCGGGCGCGGGCGGCCATCATCCCTTTTTCGACAATTTTTCGGGCAATGGTCGGGTGTTCGAGCAAAAACGTTTCAAATTGTTCAGAAAAGACAGCGTCCGTCACCGTGCGCGCATCGCTGTTGCCGAGCTTTGTTTTCGTCTGCCCCTCAAATTGCGGGGAGGGGTGTTTGATTGACACAATGGCCGTCAGCCCTTCCCGCACATCTTCCCCCGTCAAATTGGCATCATTGTCCTTGAAAATTTGCTGTTTGCGGGCGTAGTCATTGATGATGCGCGTCAACGCCATTTTAAAGCCGGATTCATGCGTGCCGCCTTCGTGCGTATGGATATTATTCACGAATGAATAAATGTTGCTCGTATAGCCGTCGTTGTACTGCAAGGCGATTTCGACAGCGATGCCGTCGCGCTCGCCGGCAATGTAAATCGGCTCTTCGTGCAACACTTCCCGCGTCCGATTCAAATGGCGGACGTAAGAGCGGATGCCGCCTTCATAAAAGTATTCACTTTTCCGGTTGTCAACCCGTTCATCCGTCAAGGTGATTTTCAAGCCGCGGTTCAAAAAGGCGAGCTCGCGCAGCCGGGCGGCCAACGTTTCGTAATCAAACTCGGTCGTTTCTGTAAAAATTTCCGGATCCGGCTTAAAGCGGGTCGTCGTCCCGGTTCGGTCCGTCTCGCCGATGACTTGCAGATCGGTGCACGGATTGCCCCGCTCGTATTTTTGATAATGGATTTTCCCATCTCGGTATACGTAAACTTCCAGCCATTCCGACAAGGCGTTGACGACCGAGGCGCCGACGCCGTGCAAGCCGCCGGATACTTTATAACCGCCGCCGCCGAACTTCCCGCCGGCGTGCAGAACGGTCATGATGACCTCAACAGCCGGCCGTCCGGTTGCCTCATGCACATCGACTGGAATGCCGCGCCCGTTGTCAGCGACCGTGATGCTGTTATCCTTTCCGATCGTCACATGAATTTCCGTGCAATAGCCGGCTAATGCTTCGTCAATGCTGTTGTCGACGATTTCCCAAACGAGGTGGTGCAGCCCTTTAGGCCCCGTCGAGCCGATGTACATCCCCGGGCGCTTTCGAACTGCTTCAAGGCCTTCGAGCACTTGGATTTGGCTCGCGTCGTACGCTCGCTCAACCCGTTGTTCCATTGTCATGCCAGATCACCTACGCTTTCTTTGCAAACGTTCAACGTTTTGCGGTCAAGAAGGAGCAGCTACCGAACCGGAGTGGACTCGATAAATAGCCGCTTCTTGAATGATATCGTGCTTAATGCCGTCAATGCTCGTTGTGGTCACGAAAGTTTGCACTTTTTTTCGGATCGCATCTAAGAGGTGGGTTTGCCGAAAGTCATCAAGTTCGGACAGCACATCATCGAGCAACAAAATGGGGTAATCACCTAACTCGGAAAAGATGAGCTCAATTTCCGCCAGTTTCACCGCCAGCGCGGTTGTGCGCTGTTGCCCTTGGGAACCGAACGTTTGGACGTTTTTTCCGTTGACGATAAACGCGATGTCATCGCGATGCGGGCCGGCAAGCGTCGTTCCCCGCTCGATTTCCCGTTTTCGCAAGGAAGCGAACGTTTCGCAGTATGCTTCTACTATTCTCGACAATTCTGCCTTTTCTGATACGTCGACCGACGGTTCATACCGAATGCCGAGTTGTTCAGCTCCGCGGCTGATTTCACGGTGGATCGGCATCGCCCACTGCTCAAGCAGCGATAAAAACTGGCGGCGCCGCAACGTAATCTTCGCCGCCAGCACGGCGAGCTGTTCGGTTAATACGTCAAGCACCGCCTCGCCGCCCCTCTCGCGCGTCTGCATCATCTTCAAGCAGTGGTTGCGCTGCTGCAACAGTTTTTGGTATTGCCCCAAATCATGTATATAAACGGGGGATACTTGTCCGATTTCCATATCGATAAACCGCCGCCGCACTTGCGGACTTCCTTTGACCAGATTCAAGTCTTCCGGAGCGAACATGACGACATTTAACTGCCCGACATATTGGCTGAGCCGTCGCTGCTCAATATGGTTGCATCTCGCTTTTTTCCCTTTTTTTGAGATAAGCAGTTCAAGGGCAAGAGAACCGCTTCGTTTTTCCGCTCTTCCTTCTATTTTAGCATACTCTTCATTCCAACGGATAAGGTCTTTATCGTTCGATGTGCGGTGCGATTTCGCCATGGCCAATACATAAATGGCCTCCATCATATTTGTCTTCCCTTGGGCATTTTCCCCGAGAATGACGTTGACGCCTTGGCTGAAATTCACCATTTCATGTTCGTAGTTGCGGTAGTTCGTTAACACTAAGTCGGTTAAAAACACCCGATCTTCACCTACTCTGCCCGTACAACGACAAACGTGCCGATTTGCTCCACATCCACCCGGTCGCCGTCTTTTAACTTCCGCCCGCGCCGGGTCTCTCTTTCGCCATTGACGAGCACGTTGTATTCCTGCAAAAACCATTTCGCAGCGCCGCCTGTATCAATTAACTGCACAAGCTTCAACAGCTGTCCTAACGTGATCGTTTCCGTTTTAATCGTCACCGTTTGTTCCATCCGTTCAGCGCTCGCTTTCCTCTAAGTCGCCTATTCCTTTATTTTATCGAAAACATCGCCCGCCCGCAAAGAAAGCCGATGAAGAGAATGGGACGCAATTGTCCCCATCCTCTCCATCGGAGGCATTGCGAAAAGGACGGCGTCCATGACTAGATCGCCTTTTATGCGTTTCCGACATACATCAATATGTTCTTACCGGCAAAATGAGCTGCAGCATCGAGTCGGTGTAAAGCGGACGCAGCACGAACGGGCGCATTGCCCCGGTGAAACTGATTTGAATATCGGTGCCATCAAGGGCCCGGAGTGCATCCATCATATATTTTGCGCTGAACGAGATGTTTAACTCTTCCCCTTCAAGTGATTCGGTCTGCAACTGTTCCGTCACTTTCCCGATTTCTGGAGAAACCGAGGAAATTTCCAACAGCCCTCCCGGGAGCGTCGTCAGTTTCACGACATTGTTTCTCCCTTCCCTTGCAAGCAGTGATGCCCGGTCAATCGCTTGCAAAAACTCTTTCGCATTGACGGTCATCGTTGTTTTGCTTTCTGTCGGAATCAGGCGGGCTGTTTCCGGATAGTTTCCGTCAAGCAGCCGGGAAAAGAAAAGAAGATGTTCCGCTTTAAACAACACTTGGTTGGCCGTTATGACAATATCAACCGGAGCGCTGCCGTCGTCCAAAATTTTGCTCAGCTCGTTTAGACTTTTCCCCGGAATGACGACGTTGTACGACACAGCATGTCCTGCTTCAATTTTTACCTTTCGCATCGCCAAACGATGGCTGTCTGTCGCCGTGCAGACGAGTTCGTTATTCTCCACTTTCCAGTTGACACCTGTCAAGATGGGGCGCGTTTCCGATGTTGAAACAGCAAAAACAGTTTGTCGGATGATTGTCTTCAATAGATCAGCCGGAATTTGAAAGACGTTTTCTTCCTCAATTTGCGGCAACCGCGGATATTCGTCGGCATTTAAGCCATTGAGACGGAATTCCGAGTGGCCTGAGCGGATGACAGTCAAAAAGTTGTCTTCCGTCTCGATCTCGACAGTTTGCTGCGGCAGCTTTTTGACAATTTCAGCAAAAAAGCGAGCTTGCAGCACGATGCTTCCCGGCCTTTTGACATCAACGAGCAGCCGACCTTCTTTTTCAAGCGGAATGAACGACTCGATCGAAATATCGGAGTCGCTGCCTGTCAATGTCACCCCAAGGGCCGTCGCTGTCAGTTTAATCCCTGTCAAAATCGGAATCGTCGTTCTCGTCGATACAGCTTTCATCACATCTTGGACACTTCTTGTCAGCGCTTCACGGTCAATCGAGATGTTCACTTGCTGTTCCTCCTCGTTTTAATGGTGATCGGAAATAAATTATAAAAATATAAAAAATAAAAACCGTAGTACTAGTAGTATGGCTTGTTGGTATGTGGATAACCAAGAAAAGCGAAGTAAGCACAGCTTGCCCACATGTGGATAAGCTGTGCGTAAGACGGCGGCGGTTATTCACAGTTGCTTCAGCTTTTCTTGGATTTCTTTCACATGTTTCTGCAGCTGCGTGTCGGTTTGCAAAAGCTTTGATATTTTTTCATGGGCGTGGATGACCGTCGTATGATCGCGGCCGCCAAATTCGTCGCCGATTTTCGGCAGCGAACAGTCGGTCAGTTCGCGGGAGAGATACATGGCGATTTGCCGGGGGAACGCGACCGATTTTGTCCGTTTTTTTGCCTTAAAGTCTTCAAGCTTAATATTGAAATGCTGTCCAACAACGCGCTGAATGTCTTGGATCGTGATCACTTTGGGCTTCGCGCTCGGAATGATATCCTTCAATGCTTCCGCTGCCAGGTCAGCCGTGATTTCTTTATTGATAAGCGATGAGTAGGCGACGACGCGGATGAGGGCGCCTTCGAGCTCACGGATGTTCGAATCGATTTGATTGGCGATATAAAGCATCACTTCGTTCGGAATGTCAAACCCTTCCGCTTTCGCTTTTTTTCGGAGGATGGCGATCCGCGTTTCCAAATCAGGCGGCGTGATGTCGGTGATCAGCCCCCATTCAAAGCGCGAACGCAAGCGGTCTTCAAGCGTCGGGATTTCTTTAGGCGGCCGGTCGCTTGAAATGACGATTTGCTTGCTTTCCTCGTGCAGCGTGTTAAACGTATGGAAAAATTCCTCCTGCGTTTGTTCTTTTCCAGCCAAGAACTGAATATCATCGATTAGCAGAACGTCAACGTTTCGATACTTGTTGCGAAAATCGTCCGGGCGGTTGTCGCGAATGGCGTTAATAAACTCGTTTGTAAACTTTTCTGAAGATAAATAGACAACTTTCGCGGACGGGTTATGTTCAATGACGTAATGGCCGATCGCGTGCATCAAATGCGTTTTTCCAAGTCCGACTCCGCCGTAAATGAAAAGCGGGTTGTACGCCTTGGCCGGGGCTTCGGCGACCGCGAGTGATGCAGCATGGGCGAACCGGTTGCCGGAGCCGATGACAAACGTGTCGAATGTATATTTCGGATTTAACATGCTTTGCGGGAAATCATTCGCTTCCTCGTACTGCTTCCGCTGTTTTTTGGCCGGTTGAAACTCGAGTTCTTCGTCAGCCTGGTTTGGCGGAATGATAAATTTGACGGCCAGCTCTTCGCCGGTAATGGCGTAGATCGTTTCCCCAATTAAATGGGAATAGCGGGAATCAAGCCAGTCTCTAGCAAACTCGTTCGGGGCTACGATGACGAGCGTGTCACCACGCAAAGAGTGGGCTTTCGTTGACTTGAGCCAAGTCTCAAAGCTCGGCTTGCTGATTTTCCGTTCAATTTCCTGAAGCACGCGATCCCATAAATCATGGATATTTTCCAC